>OZ253546.1:912500-2601700 GCA_965262585.1 Candidatus Poriferihabitaceae bacterium | reverse complement strand
CGAGACCGACATTCTCGACACATTGAAAAGACGCTACACCCACATGGCGCGCCGCATCCGCCAGTTCAACTCCGAGGATGTCTTTCAGGTGTTCGTCAACGCCTACAGCAACGCCATCGAACCCCACACCAGTTATTTTTTACCCCGCGCCAGCGAAAACTTTCAGATTCAAATGCGCCTGTCGCTAGAGGGCATCGGCGCGGTGTTGCAAACCGATAACGAATACACGTTGGTGCGGCGCATCATTCCCGGTGGCCCCGCCGACCTCGGACGAGAACTCAAAGCCGAAAACCGCATCATCGGCGTCGCTCAGGGGGAGGATGAAATCGTTGATGTCATCGGCTGGCGGCTCGACGACGTGGTGGAACTGATTCGTGGCCCCAAGGAATCCATCGTGCGGCTGGAGATTTTGCCGGGGGAAAACGATCCAAACGATCAGCCCAGAGTGATTTCCATACAACGCGATAAAATCAATCTGGACGAACAGGCGGCGAAAAAACGCCTCATGGAAATTGAAACCCCGCGCGGCGTATCCACCATCGGCGTCATTGACCTGCCTTCTTTCTATGTTGACTTCGACGGCCAGAAAAAGAACCTGCCCGATTACCGCAGCACCACCCGCGATGTGCGAAAACTGCTCGGCGAATTTCAACCGGGAGATATAGACGGACTGATCATCGACCTGCGCGGCAACGGCGGCGGCGCGCTCACCGAAGCCATCACCCTGACCGGCCTGTTCATCGAGCAAGGTCCGGTGGTTCAAGTGCGAAACGCCCGTGGCCAAGTGCAGATCGACCGCGACCCGGACCCGAAAATCGTCTACGACGGCCCGCTGGCGGTGCTGGTGGACCGTTACAGCGCATCGGCTTCGGAAATTTTTGCCGGCGCCATACAGGATTACCATCGCGGGCTTATCATCGGCGAACCGACCTTCGGCAAAGGCACCGTGCAACACCTCGTTGACCTCGACAGATACGCCGAAAACGGCAGCGGCTTGGGACGCCTGAAAGTAACCATCGCGCAGTTCTTTCGCATCAACGGCGACAGCACTCAGCACCGTGGCGTCATCCCCGACATCATCTGGCCGACCGCCGATGCCGACGACGAATCCGGTGAACGCGCTCACCAAAACGCGATCCCCTGGTTGCAAATTAAACACGCCGCGTTTCGCCGATTCCGGGAGCAACCGGACGCGGCGGTATATGACCGCACCCGTCGCCTGCATCAGACGCGCCTGCAAGCAAGCCCGGAATTTCAATACTTGATGGAAGCCAAAGCGATAAACGACGAACGCCGCGAAAATCAATTCGTCACCCTGAATCAAGCCACCCGCGAACTGGACCGAGCGGAACGGGACGCGCAGCGGTTGGAACTGGAAAACCGTAAACGCCGGGCTTTGGATGAAGAGGAAGTGGCGTCCGTGGAGGTGCTCGACCGCGAAAACGAACAACCATTAAACGCCGCCACCGAGGAACCAGAAAAACCGGATGCATACCTCCGCGAAAGCGGCCACATCCTGAGCGATTATCTGTACACGCTGGAATCCTCAGGCGTTGGCGCTATCGCCGGCCAGAGTCAACCCGAACCATCGGTCGTCGAATAACCCAAACTGCGTCCGGGATGCGCGCAATTCACGCCGGCATCGCCGGTATAGCCAAACCGGCCCTCTGCCGTGAAATTCTCCCGATCCTCCAACCACTCCCAAAGCGACAGCGGCATCCTGCAACTGATGGAAGACCTCGGCACGGCCATCAACGGCGGCGCTGAAATCCAAATGCTCGGTGGCGGCAATCCCGCGGCAATTCCCGAAGTGGAACGGGTGTTTCGCGGGGAAATGGAAAATCTACTCGCCAACGCCGGGGAATTCGAACACATGGTGGGCGACTACGATGCCCCTCAAGGAAACCACCGCTTCATCGAAGCGTTGGCCGAGTTGCTTGCGCAACGCTTCGACTGGCCGGTGAGCCCCGCCCACATCGCCGTCACCAATGGCAGTCAAGCCGGGTTTGGTGTGTTGTTCAATTTGTTTGCCGGACGCGATTCCAACGGCGGCGCGTTCAAAAAAATCTTGTTTCCGATGACCCCAGAGTATATCGGCTACGCCGACGTCGGCATCGGTGATGAACCGGTTTTCACCGCCAATCGGCCAGTCATCGAAAACATCGATGATTTATTTTTCAAATACCGCGTGGACTTCGACCGCTTGCGCATCGATGAGCGAATCGGCGCGGTGTGCGTTTCCCGCCCCACCAACCCCACCGGCAACGTAATCACCGACCGCGAAATCGCCAAACTGCGGCAACTAACCGGCGAGGCCGGCGTGCCGCTGATTGTGGACGGCGCATATGGGCCGCCCTTCCCCGCCATCGTCTTCAACCACGCCAAGCCGTTGTGGGACGAGCAAATAATTCTTTGCCTGAGCCTGTCCAAACTGGGATTGCCCGGCACGCGCACCGGCATCATCATTGCCAACCCCGAAGTCATCAGTCAAATCACCCGATCCAACGCCATCCACACGCTGGCACCCGGAAGATTCGGCCCGACTCTGGTCACTCGCCTGTTGCAAAGCCGCGAGTTGCTATCGCTGTGCGAGGAAATCATCGTGCCATACTATCGAGCGCGATCCCTGGAAGCCATCGACCTGGTGCGCGGCTTGATGGGGGATTTACCGGTGCGGGTGCATAGTTCGGAAGGGGCGATTTTTTTGTGGCTGTGGTTTCCGGGTATGCGGATTACCAGCGAGACCTTGTATCAGCGATTAAAACAGCGCGGCGTGCTGGTGATTGCCGGGCGGCATTTTTTCCCCGGATTCGACCAGCCCTGGGCGCATCGGGATGAATGTATTCGGGTGAGTTATGCCGCAAACCCGGCGCAGGTCAGGCGGGGGATGGAGATTATCGCGGAAGAGGTGCGGCGGGGCTACAAAGAATCCGGTTAATCACGCCCGCTGAGCGCCGATGTTGGTGACTTCGGAGAGGTCGAGTTCGTCTTCGGCGGCATCTTTTACGCCGTCGTTGCGTTCGTTATCTATTCGTTGCAGGTAGGCATCGGTGATGTCGCCGGTTATGTATTCGCCGTTGAAGCACGAGGCATCAAATTCGGAAATTGCCGGGTTGCATTGGGCAACGGCGGCGACCAAGTCGTCGAGTTCCTGATAAAAAAGCCGGTCGGCGCCGATTTCCCGACAGATCTCGTCGCTGCTGCGGTTGTGAGCCACAAATTCCGATGAAGACGGCATGTCAATGCCGTATACATTGGGATGGCGCACCGGCGGTGATGCCGAAGCGAAATACACTTTTCGGGCGCCGGATTCCCGCGCCAGTTCGATGATTTTCCGGGAGGTGGTGCCGCGCACGATGGAATCATCCACCAGCAATACGTTCTTGCCCTTAAATTCCGAGCCGATGGGGTTGAGTTTCTGGCGCACCGACTGGCGGCGTTCGGCCTGCCCCGGCATGATGAAGGTGCGGCCAATGTAGCGGTTTTTGATGAAACCTTCGCGATACGGCAGTTTCAGCACCCGCCCCATTTCCACCGCTGCGGTGCGGCTGGTATCGGGCACCGGGATAACCACGTCGATGTCGTGGTCGGGCCAGTTTTGTTTCAGTTGGCGGGCCAGTCGCTCCCCCATGTTCATGCGCGTTCGATATACCGCGATGCCGTCGATGATGGAGTCCGGTCGCGCCAGATACACATACTCAAATATGCACGGCGAATGTTGCGGGCGGGGAGCGCAAATCTGCGTGTGTACGCGCCCGTCGAGATCCACCAGCATCGCCTCGCCCGGTTGAACATCGCGCTCCAGCGTATAACCAAGCACATCCAAAGCGACACTTTCCGATGCAAACATGTGGGCGGTGCGCTTGCTGTCGCTTTCGCCAAACCGTGCGCTGCCATGTTCACCGGGCGACATGGTGCCGTATACCAGCGGGCGAATACCAAACGGATCGCGGAACGCAAGGATGCCGACCCCGACCACCATGACCACCACCGCATAAGCCCCGTTACAACGCATGAATACCCCGCTGACGGCGTTGAACAAATCTTCGGGGGCGGCGCGCAAACTCGAAGAACCGATGGCTTCGCGCAATTCGTGGGCGAATACATTGAGCAAGATTTCCGAATCCGATGAGGTGTTTAACTGGCGCAAATCCTCGCGGAACAATTCTTCCCGCAGGGTTGCGGCGTTGGTCAGGGTGCCGTTGTGGCCGAGGGCGATGCCGAACGGTGAGTTGACATAAAAGGGCTGGGCTTCGGCGCGGGAATCGCTGCCGGCGGTGGGATAGCGAACATGGCCGATGCCCATGGTGCCTTTGAGTTGCAGCATGTGGCGGGTGTGAAAGACATCGCGCACCAAGCCGTTATCCTTGCGCAAATAAACCCGGTTGCCATCGCTGGTGATGATGCCGGCGGCGTCCTGCCCACGGTGTTGGACGATGGTCAGGCCATCATACAACGCCTGATTGACCGGCTTCGGGCCAAGGATTCCGATGACGCCGCACATCAGATCGGCCCGCCTTTGGGTTGAAAATAGGCCGCCAGATCCTGGGGCATCAGCGCAAGCAGTTCGTCAACTACCGGGGTGAAGTAGTTCACCAATCGGGATTCTTGCCACCACGGCTGGGTGGTCAGTTCCATGAATACGGCCATCAGCAACAGCAGCGCGACCATGATGATGCCCCGCCCGACACCGAATAACACTCCCAGCGCGCGATCTACCCCGCCGAGGCCACTCACGGTAAACAGGCGCTCCAGCAGATGGCCAAGGAACGAAGCGGCGATTAGCGTCAGCACAAAAATAACCGCGAAGGCGGCCACCACCCGCAACGGCGGCTGGGAGATATAAGATTCGAAGAAAACCGCGCCGGGGACGGCCAACACATAGGCTACCCACAGCGCCGCGACCCACGCCGCCAGCGACAACATTTCACGGACAAAGCCGCGAACCAAACCCACCGTCAGAGAAACCACGATGACGGCTACGATTATGATATCCACCACGCTCATGAGAATTTATCTCGAATCATGGTTGCAACAACCGCAACCCAAAAGGCTTGATTGGAACACGATGCCGGGCGGGGGGCAATCAGGGTGCGTATTTGGTGACATAGCCTTTTTCGCCGATTAGAATTTTCAAGCGGTCGCTGACTTCCTCGGCGGTTTCCTTGTCGGCATAGGGGCCGAGCCAGATGCGCGTGGCGTCATCGCCCAGGGTGGTTTTGACGACTGCTTTGCGTGCCGTGAAACCGTGTTTGGTGAGGAGCGCCACGGTCGATTCGCCGTTGGCCGCTTTGGAATAGGTACCGACCCGCACCACCCAGCCGCCAGAAGCGGTGGCCGGTGCCGATTGCGTTGCGCTCAGATCGGAGTCGAGCCCGGGGCTATCGTTTTCTTCCAGCAATGCGGGCCCGGCGGTTTCCGAGGCTGGATTGGCTGGCTGTTTTTTTATGCCCGTGGTTGGAATCGTAGTAGCAGCCTCAGTCGTAGTAGCAGGCGCAACCGTGCCATCGATGTTTTGTTCGGACAACAGCCAGGGAATCACCAGCACCGCCACGCCCACCATAAGCACAGCCCCGACGAGGCGGTGCTTCATCTGGTATTCGGATGAAGCTTGGGGCTTCACAAGGGGCTTCACAAGGGCTGGTCGGTTTAGTGGATGACGATTGCGGGAGAATTTAGCGGAGTATATCCGCCGCCCAATCTGCGTCTTGCTCGAAGTGGGCGATTATATCACCGACCGTATAAAATGAACCGAAGATTACCACCCGGTCGCCGGGGGCGGCTGCGTCCAGAGCCGACCGGCAAGCCGCCACCGGCGAATCGTGGAGGGTTGCCGCCTCGGAGTGCCCGGTAATGGCCGGTTGTTTTTTCAGGGCGCGGTTTAGATCCTCGGCGGTTTGCCCCCGCTCTCCGGACAGGGTTGCCAGATACCAATGGTCAATAACCCCGGCCAGGGCGGCGAATATCGCCGAAACAGGCTTGTCCGCGAGGGCACCGAACACGCCGTGGGTTTTTCCGGCAACTTTTCGACCACCCAGAAAGGCCGCAAGATCCCGCGCCGAATCGAGATTGTGCGCCACATCGAGGATGATTTCCGGCGCACCACCGAGCACCTGACAACGCGCCATTAGCCGGGTGTTAAGAAGCCCATCCCGCAGGTTCTTTGGCGTAACCCCGGTGCGCGCGCTGGTCAATGCCAGCACCGCAACCACGCCCCCCAGGTTGTCCGACTGCCGGTCGCCGCCGAGGGGCTGCCGCAATCCAGCCACCCGCCGCCATTGTTGTGCGAGTGCCGCATGGCCGCTACTCCAGCGGATACCATCATCGGTTTGCTCCAACTGATAGTCGACGCCGCTCTGCAACAACACGCAATTCTGCTCGGCGGCGATACGGGCGATGCCCGGCGGCGGGGCCGGGTCGGTGCATACCGCCAACGCGTTCTTTTTCAGGATTCCGGCTTTCTCCACCGCAATCGCCTCGCGGTTTGTGCCGAGCCACCGGGCGTGGTCGATACCGATGGCGGTAATCAGCGCAATGTCATTGTCGATGAGATTGACCGCATCCAGCCGCCCTCCCATGCCGACCTCGAGGATGGACACCTCCACCCGCCGCCGCCGGAAAATCACCAGCGCGCATAAAGTGCCAAATTCAAAATAGGTTAGCGGAATCCCGTCCCGTGCATGTTCAATTTCCACAAACGCCTCGCACAATTCGGCATCATCCACCGCCCGGCCGTCGATGCGCACCCTTTCGTTATACCGAACCAGATGCGGCGAGGTATAACTGCCGGTCTTCAATCCGGCATCCCGCAACACCGCTTCCAGCATCGCCACGCAGGAGCCTTTACCATTGGTGCCGGCGACGGCGATGCGCAGGCCATCGAGTCGCCCGTCCAACCTATCCCAAACCCGTGCAACCCGCTCCAGCGTCAAATCTATGCTGCGCCAATGCCGGGTTTGGATGTGTTGCAGCCACTCGGTCAGGGTATACCCCTCGAAATCGTTCATTCCCCGGCGGCTGGGCGGTGGTTGGTGGGTTCGGGCGGATTTTCGCCGTTGAATCCGAGTTTGGCGAGTAACGAAGCGATGGTGTCGCGCAACGCCCGGCGGTCGACGATCATATCGATGGCGCCGTGTTGTAATTGGAATTCGGTTCGTTGGAAGCCTTCGGGCAAGGTTTCGCGGACGGTTTGCTCGATAACTCTCGGACCGGCGAAACCAATCAACGCATTGGGCTCGCCGATGATGAGGTCGCCGAGCATGGCGAGACTGGCCGACACGCCGCCCATGGTGGGGTCGGTTAGCACCGAAATGTAGGGAATGCCGCGCGCCCGCAAGCGCGTGATGGCGGCGGTGGTTTTGGACATCTGCATCAGCGAAAAAAGGGCTTCCTGCATGCGCGCACCGCCGCTTGCGGAAAAGCAAACCAGCGGCTGGCGATGTTCCACGCTGTAATTGGCCGCCCGCACAAAACGCTCCCCCACCACCGAGCCCATGGAGCCGCCCATAAAGCGAAACTCAAAGGCTACTGCGGTGATGGGTGTGCCTTTCAGTCGGCCGTGGGCGGCAAGCAACGCTTCGCTGGCGTCGCTGGTTTTTTTCGCTTCGCTCAGCCGGTCACGGTAGCGTTTGCGATCGCGGAACTTGAGCATATCCAGCGGCCGTACCCGTTCCCCCAGCCAGATTAGTTCATCCTGATCGAGGAATGCCCGCAGCCGGGTGTCGGCGCCGATGCGCATGTGGTGATCGCATTTGGGGCATACCTGCAAACTGTGTTGCAACTCCACGCCATAAAGCACCGCCTGACAGGCAGTGCATTTGTTCCACAAACCCTCAGGGACACCACGCCTGCCGATACCGGCGCGGGTTTTGATTTTAGGCGGGATGATTTTATCAAACCAATTCATATAGTTATGATTATTAAATAAAGCCTAATATTATATTAAATCATTAACTTTTTGGCAAAATCGCCGAATCTTAACCGCATCCTTGCGGCCATTGGACTCCACGCCACTGCTGACATCCACGCCATATGGAGCCATCCGCGCAAGTGCCTCGCCGACATTTTCCGGGGTTAGTCCGCCGGCCAGCAGGAGGGGCATGACGCCCGCGCAATGCCCCCAGTCGAATGTCGTGCCGGTGCCGCCATATCTGTCGGTGGTATGGGTATCCAGCAAAATGCCTTGGGCGGATGGATAGCGAGACTCTATTTCCTTCACCTGTTCCGGCAAATCCGCGCCCTCGGCCACCCGCAACGTTTTGATATAGGGCTTGCCAAAAGCGGCGCAGAAGTCCGCCGGTTCTTCGCCGTGAAACTGCAGATGGCTGGGATTGACCTGCTGGATAATTTCCCGGACTTGTTCGTCGCTCGGATTGACCATCACCGCCACAGTGGCAACGAAAGGCGCGACCGCACGGCAAATGACGGCGGCATGGGCGAGTTCCAGATGGCGCGCGCTGGGGGGATGAAAAATCAACCCAATGGCATCGGCACCCGCCGCCACCGCCACCCGGGCGCTATCGGGATCCGTCATACCGCAGATCTTGATTCGCGTTCGCATCGCTTGATTACCGGGACATGAGCCAGGAGATGAATCGAAAGCGGAGTGTATCACCAGAATCGGCACGGGTCGGAGGGTGGCGGCAACGCAAATCGCGGTTCGTATTTAACCTCGGTGAAGTACAACCCGGCGGCCGAGGCGGTTGCGCCGGCGCGTGTGCGGTCGCGCGCTTTCAATAATTGCCCAAGCCAGTCGGGGGCTTCGCGTCCTTCGCCAACCCGTAGCAAACTGCCGACAATATTACGCACCATGTGGTGCAAAAACCCGTCTGCGCTGAAGTCCAGCCACAGCCATTCGCCGCAGCGTTCAATGCTGATTTTTCGAATCTCCCGCTGCGGGCTTTTCGCCTGACAACCGGCGGCACGAAAAGCGCTGAAATCATGCCGCCCGAGCAACGCCTCGGCGGCGTGTTGCATCGGCTCCACCGCGAGTGCCGGGTAATGCCACGCCACCCGCCCATGCAGATACGAAGGCGCGACCTCGCGGTTTAATATCACATAACGATAGCGACGCTCGAGGGCGCTGAACCGGGCGTGGAAATCGTCTTCCACCAACTGCGTCCAGCGCAACGAAATATCATTCGGTAGGTAAGTATTGACGCCGCGCATCCACGCATGCCGATGGCGTTCGCTGTGCGTGTCAAAATGGATTACCTGACCGATGCCGTGCACGCCGGTATCGGTGCGACCGGCGGCGATTACGCGAATCTCCTCGTCCGCCACCCGGCTGAACGCCGCCTCGACCCGTGCTTGAATGGAATCGGCGTTGTCTTGATACTGCCAGCCGCAATAATGAAGCCCACAGTATTCGATGCACGCGGCAACCCGCTGTTTCACCGCGCCCATCCGCATCGCCACGAATCAGATGCGGTTTTCCACAACCGCATGACACGCCACACGAGTTGTGCCGCCGGTGTCGGTTAATTCCGGTATGACTTGCTTGCAGATTTCGCTTGCGTGAACGCATCGACCGTGGAACACACACCCACCCGGTAAATTAATCGGAGTCGGCACTTCGCCTTTAAGTTTAATGTGTTGCGATTTGCTTTGTCCAAGTTTTGGAATGGCACTCAATAATGCGCGGGTATAGGGATGGCGCGGGGTTGAAAAAACTTCTTTGGTGTCACCCAATTCACAAATCCGCCCCAGATACATAACCGCAACCCGCGTGCCAAAATGCTCGACCACGGACAAGTCATGGGTGATGAATAGATAAGTTAAATTGCGCGCCTCCCGCGCCTCCATCAACAGGTTCAACACTTGCGCCTGTATGGAAACATCCAGCGCAGAAATCGGTTCGTCGGCGACTATAAATTCCGGGGAAACCATCAACGCGCGGGCGATGCTGATGCGCTGTCGTTGCCCGCCGGAAAATTCATGCGGATAGCGACTCCCCCAGCCGACATCAACCCCCACCGAGTCCATTACCTCTTCGACTTTTTGCTGTTGGGCGGTGGTAGAAATTTCAGGAAAATGAAATCGCACCGGCTCCAACAAGGTCTTCGCCACGGTCTTGCGGGGGTTCAACGATGCATAGGGGTTCTGAAAAATCATCTGCATTTTTTTACGATAAGGCAACAACTCGGCGCGGCTCATGCAGTCGATGCGATGTTGTCGGTAATGTATCGAACCGGCGGTCGGCTGCAACAACCCCATAATGGTGCGCCCCACGGTGGTTTTTCCGCAGCCGCTTTCTCCGACCAGACACAACGCCTCGCCTTTTTCAATGTCCAGCGAAATTCCGTTGATGGCTTTGACCGATTCAACTTTTCGCACTACTCGACCACGGGAAAAAGATAATTGATCGAGCAGCCCGCCGGAGACATTAAATTCTTTGCGCAACTCACGCAACGAGAGCAAATTTTTCGGTGGGGTTGAGGTCTGCATGGCGGTGGCTTCAGTCATTGCCCAGGGGAAAATGGCACGCCACCGTGCGGGTGGAGTCGGGCGACAACGGCGGCAGTTTTTGGGTGCAGATTTTCTCGGCGTATTGACAGCGTGGGTGAAATGGGCAGCCGCTTGGGATTGCCTGCAACGACGGCATCACCCCGGGAATTTGATTCAAAGGTTGCCCCGCTTGCGCTTTTTCGGGCAACGCACCAATCAGTCCTTGGGTATACGGATGCATCGGCGCAGCGATGACTTCTTGGGTCGGTCCCTGTTCGATAATCCGCCCGGCATACATCACTAAAACTCGTTGCGTAACTTCAGAGACCACTCCCAGGTCGTGCGTAATCAATATCAAGCCGACCGCAAAGTCGTTGCACAATCGCAACAACAACTCAAGAATTTCCGCCTGTATGGTGACATCCAACGCCGTGGTCGGTTCGTCGGCAATGATAATTTGCGGGTCGCTCAACAATGCGATGGCGATGATCACTCGCTGGCGCATGCCTCCGGACAATTCATGGGGATATTGATCGAGTCGGGTTTTGGCGGAGGGAATCTGTACCGCCTGCAATTTCTCCAGCGCAATGCTTCGGGCTTGCCGACGGCTCATCCGCCGGTGCGCCAAAATGGTTTCAATCATCTGCGTGCCGATGGTCAACACCGGGTTGAGGGTCATCATCGGGTCCTGAAATATCATGCTGATTTTGTTGCCGCGAATCCGGCGCATGGCTTCTTCGTCGAGGGCGGCCAGATCGTTACCCTCGAATAAAATGCTGCCGCCGGCCAGATAACCGGGCTTACTAATCAAGTTCAAAATAGCGAACGCCGAGACCGACTTACCGGCGCCGCTCTCACCGACTATGCCGATGCGCTCGCCTTGTTCCAGCGTGAAACTGACATCCCGAATCGCGCTCACCGACCCGCTCATGAGGGGGAACACGACCTCCAGATTATTGACGCTGAGTAGTGCCATGTTTATTTGCATTTCGGCGCGCGCAAGTGCTTCTCGGCGGCCTTCTGCAATGCGCTAATTCGAGATTTTGATGACGGGTGGCTGTGTAAAAAACTGCTCGCGCTATTTAGTTTTTTGTGCAGCCGAACGCCGCCGATGGGCGAAAAACCCGCGCACAAAGCATAGCCCAACCCATACCGATCGGCGTCGTATTCCTCGCCACGGCCGTAGGTGGCGTTGACCGCATCGAAAGCAATCGTGGGAAGGTCGATGTGTCCGCTCAACACCGTCAATGCCGCCCCGCGCAGCACCCGGTATAGTCCGTGTTTTTTGACTAGATGTGCGTTTTCATGCCCCACTATCGCCGCATAGGCTTGCCAATCATCGCCAAGCAGGCGATACATGCCGGTAGTAATAGCGGTGTTATTCTGCCCCCGGGCGCGCCACGCAAACGCATTAGGCACGGATGAATCGCACAGATACAGGTTGGTCGAAATGCCGGATTGCGTATCAATTTTTCGGCGCAAAATATCGATCCCCTGAAACCAATACAAGGGAGCCCCGGTCAGGCGGATGGTTTCCTTTCTCTGCTGCGCCAACTCGGCCGTATCCCACATATTGTCGCAGACCGCGTGCGCGGACACCGGCAACAGCAACAACATAATTCGCAAAATGTATTTCATGTTATGTTATTCATTTGCCATATAATTTTGGATTAAGCATATCGCGCAACCAATCGCCGAGCAGGTTGATTGCCAAAATCAGCACCACCAACACCACCGCGGGAAATACCGTAATCCACCATGAACCGCTGAATATATACTCAAAGCCGTTGCGAATGAGCGAACCCAATGATGGTTTGGTAATCGGCATACCAAGCCCCAGGAAAGCCAACGCCGCTTCGGTGATGATGGCGTTCGCAACTTGCACCGTGGAAATCACCAACAGCGGAGACAATGTGTTCGGCAAGATGTGTCGGAGAATAATCGTCACTGGTGGCAGACCCATTATTCGCGCCGCATCCACATATTCTTTTTTCTTTTCCGCAAGCACGCAGGCGCGCACCGTGCGGGCGTATTGTGGCCATTCGGCGATGCCGATGACCAGCACGATGACGAGCAATGCGAAATCTTCGTAAAACCGCAACCCGACAGTCGCCTGAAAAACCGCGAGTATAATGATGGCCACCATCAAGGTGGTAAAAGACAACTGGATGTCGGCGAGGCGCATCAAAAAACTATCCAACCAACCGCCGAAATAACCCGCCACAAGCCCGATGGAAATACCGAGAAATCCTTGCAGCACGGTGGCAAAGAGGCCGATGACGATGGAAATGCCCGTGCCATACAAAAGCGTGCTGAGCATATCGCGCCCCATGGCATCGGTGCCTAATATAAATCGCGAGTCCGCAGCCGCATCGCCGAGCGGCGGAATTTCCGAATCCATAATATCGAATTGGGTTTGATCCCACGGATTATAGGGAGCGATAAATGGCGCGCTGAACGCCGCCACTAAAAACACCAAAAGAATCGCCGCACTGAGCATGGCGATGCGGTTGTGGGTGAAACTGTAATACGCCGGGGAGTTACGAATTCGCCGCCAGCGGCTAGGGCGTTGCAGTAATGCGGTCGCGGTCAGCGTATTAGCCATCGGTTTGCCGCCCGGTGATTTTGATCATGGGATTGACCAAGCCGTAGATAATGTCCACCACGGTGTTAGTGATCACGAAAATCAGCCCGACCACGATCAAGTAGGCGACTATCAACGGCGTATCGACGCGATTGATTGCCTCGAGAAACATAAAGCCCATGCCGGGCCACTGAAACACCGTCTCGGTGAGTATGGTGTAGGCGACCATGATGCCGAGTTGCACGCCGCCAACGGTGATAACCGGCAACAGGGTATTTTTGAACGCATGCAACATCCAGATGCGGCGTTTCGGCAGTCCTTTCGCCCAGGCAAATTTGACATATTCCGATTCCAACACCTCCATCATTTCGGAACGAATCATGCGCACAAACAACGGCAGGATGACCGACGCCAGAGAGATGCTCGGCAATAGCAGATGGGTGAGTCCGTCTCGCGTGAACAAACTGGTTTTCCAACCACCCAACAAAGTCACCGTATCGCCGCGCCCATAAGAAGGCAGCCAACCCAGTTCCACCGAAAACAGGTAAATCAAAAATATGGCGGTCAAAAATACCGGAACCGAAATGCCAACTATGCTGATCCCCATCGCTAAATTCGAAAACCAGTGACGCGGATTGATGGCGGCGAACACGCCCACCGGAACCGAGAACAATATGATCCAAAAAGTGGCGGCGATGACCAGGTCGATAGTCGCCGGCAGTTTGCCCATGATGACTTCCAACGCCGGACGCTTAAAGAAATAAGAAGTACCGAAATCACCCCTGATGGCGTTTTTGAGAAATCGCCAATACTGCACCAAAAACGGATCATTCAGCCCCATTTCCTCGCGCAACTCGGTGCGGATTTGCTCGGAAACATGTTGCCCGACCAATTCCTGCAACGGGTCGCCCAGTTGATCCTGAACGGAAAAACTGAGCATGCTGATAACCAGCATGACCAACGCGGCTTGACTCAGCCGTCTTATGAGAAATGCGAACATGGAAGCGCTGTCTTACTCGAAGTTTCGGCGGCGCATCAATCACGCATGGCGCGCCGCCGCTTCGGATTTAGATGTGCGTCAATCCATCACCAAATCGCCCAGATAAGGAAAATTCATCACATTGACAATTTTATCGATATGCACCCCTTTGCGCGCCGCCCAGGCGCGGTCTTGCCAGTGCAGCGGTACAAATGCGGCGTCTTCATACAACATTTGTTCGACCTTTTGCAGTATCCGTGCGCGCTCCGCCGGGTCGGTTTCCCCGGCGCTGTCAAGCACCAGTTGGTCGACTTGGGCATTGGCATAATTGCCGCTGTTGTATTGGCCATAACCGGTTTCCTCGTCCGGCGTCATCACCAGAAATTCACTGAAATTAGCCGAGTCTTCAGTATCGGAATGCCAGCCAATCATCATGATGTCCGCGGCGCGCTCGTCGTACTTGGGCCAGTATTGCGCTTTGGGCATGGTGGTCAAGTCAACCTTGATATTGATTTTGGCGAGCATTCCGGCGACCGCTTCGGCAATTTTGGCATCGTTCACATAGCGGTTGTTGGGCGCCATCATGGTCACGGTAAACCCGTCGGCATAACCGGCTTCCGCCATCAACGCCTGGGCTTTTTTCAGGTCATAACGCGGTTTCAACGCCGGGTTGTGGCCGAGGTAGCCTTTGGGGCTTTGCTGTGCCGCGGCGGTACCGAATTTCTTCATGATTTTCTCGACGATACCGGCGTTGTTAACCGCATGCACAATGGCCTGACGCACCCGCACATCGGTAAACTCCGGCCTGCGATTTTGATTCAACTGAAAGGTAATGATGCGCGTGCCGCTCATGGTAACCAAGTCCACTTTGTTGCTGCTGTCGATGCGCGCCAAATCGGTCGGCGGAATCGGTGCGGCGAAATCAATATCACCGGACAACAATGCCGCCACCCGAGTCGGGGCTTCCTTAATCGGCGTGAACACAATGCGTTTCACATTGCCGGGGGATGCGGTATCCCAATAATCGGCGAACCGTTCAAACACCACTTTAACCCCTTGCTCGCGGGATGCGACCGTGAAGGGCCCGGTGCATGAGACATTGGTAGAAGCGAAAGAATCGCCGTGCTTTAGGATTTCTCCCTTGTCCCGGCCACGCTCATCGGTGCCGGTGTAGAACTCACTGTCGAGCGGGAAGATATAAGTCGCGGTGTGTTCAACCAGCGGATAGGGGCCGTCGGTAATGAGATCGATGGTGTGGGAATCGATGACTTTGGCTTCGGTAAAATTAGCGAATACGCCCTTGAAATCATCGCTGTTCTTGAGCCGATCAAAAGTAAACGCAACATCCGTAGCGGTCATTTCACGCCCCGAATGAAACTTAACCCCTTTGCGCAGAGTAAAACGCACCGTGCTATCGTCTCGGCGCTCCCAACTGCTCGCCACCCGTGGCTCGAAACCCAGTTGCTGATTCCAACGCAACAGCGGATCGCAAACCATGTGAGAAAGTTGCAGCGTTCCGCCGGACAGTTGTTCATGAATATCCATAGAAACCGGATCGGCGTCATAGGCAAGGGTTAAAGTTTTAGCATGAACCGGCAACGCCACAAAAATAGCACTGAGCGCCGCAAATGTTGCAATTCGCACAGGTCTGCCGAAGGAAGTGGAAGATAACTTCATGGTTGTTCTCCTCAAGATGTTTAGAATAAATTGCAAAACGAAACCGAAATGCCCCGACAAAACCCCCGGAAGCCTATCGTTGTTGATAATCACGTCCGCCCCTATACTAGCACTTCGCCCGGTAGTTTACCGGCTAGTGTAATTTTATTCTTGGGAATGGGGGGATCTAGTGAAACATGCCGGCGATAGCCGCTCCCTACGCCGTCATTCCTGCGAGAGCCGACTCCTTATTTAGCCTTCTGGATTCCCGATACGATGAAAAATATGGTCGCTGGCGCTCCCTATTTTTCTATCGTTCGAGAATGACGACCTTGCGATAGCCGACTCCCCAGGGCCGTCATTCTCGTGCCGCCAAGTCGTTATTCCTGCGACAGCAGGAATGACGACTTGGGGGACACGGGAATCCAGTACAACATGCCGGCGACAGCCGACTCCCCATGCCCGTCATTCCCGCGAGAGCCGACTCATTATTGGGCTTTCTGGATTCCCGATACGATGAAAAATATGGTCGCTGGCGCTCCCTATTTTTCTATCGTTCGAGAATGACGACCTTGCGATAGCCGACTCCCCAGGGCCGTCATTCTCGTGCCCCCAAGTCGTTATTCCCGCGACAGCGGGAATGACGAGTTGGGGGACACGGGAATCCAGTGAAACATGCCGGCGATAGCCGACTCATTATTGGCTTTCTGGATTCCCGATACGATGAAAAATATAGTCGCTGGCGCTCCTTATTTTTCTATCGTTCGGGAATGACGATCTGGGAGACGATGAAAAATATGGTCGCTGGCGCTCCCTATTTTTCTATCGTTCGAGAATGACGCACTTTTGATATTCCTCGTTTGCCGATGACGAGAGGTAATCTAAAACCGTATCTCACCCTTAACCAAAGCAACATTTTCACCACCCTGACGATGTTCACCGACCAAATCCAGGCCATAGTGGTTAGTTTCCCAACCGATGCCGAAGCGGTAACTGTTGGTATTGCCGAGGGTCATTTCGCTATATGGGGTTAGCATTCCGTTCCAGCCATGAGGCGCGGATATGCCATAGCCAATACGAGTATTCAAACGCATTCCATAATCAGTCTCGGCAACGCCATCTTCCGACAGACCGTTATCCCACAACTTGCCATCGCCAGCCTCGCCGTAGCCGGGGCTTATGCTGAGCGACAAACCTTGTCCGTCTTGACCGGATTGCAAGATGATCGTGCCGTTTATGCCCCATTCATCGTAGTCTTCACGGCCTAGCAAAGTGTGGATATTGCCTTCCAGCGTCAGCCTTTGAGTGTGATACCGAAGACCGGCGTTTAGTTCAAGTCCGGTGCCGGTTTCGCCATCGCCGCCGTCATGGCGTGCGCCTACTTCCAGGGTGGATTGCAATTTGGTGGCGTGGCTTATTGCCCAGGGCTGGCGGGCTTCCAGCGACACTCGAACTCGGTTGACGTCCACATCCAGCGAGCGAATATTGGTTGCACGGTCGCCGTCCACATCTATCCATGTTTGCGAGACTTCGCCTTTGAGACGCAAGACGCCGCCATTGCCGAGGGCCATTATCTGGCCGCCGCCGCCACCGGCGAAGGTTCGCATGTCCACATCGCTGTCGATGTCGTTGGACACCCCGGCATCGCCTTTGTCAGTAATATCCAAATCCCCGGTGCCGTAACCAAGCGTAGCCCACAAATCTAACTGCCCGACTCTCCAGCCCAGATACGGATTGATGCTGGTCATAGTCAGTTCGTAGTCGCTTTTATCGACATCGTTGGTAACATCATATTCCAAATCCGCCTCGGTGCGAGTTATCGCCACGCCGCCCAGCAAATTATTACGTAGATGCGCATCCACCCCCACCGAGAAACTCGTAACATCGCCGTCCCAATCCAGTTTGCCGTCAGTGAGATCACTCTCACCGGAAATTTCCTCATACCCACCACTGCCCCAAAAAGCCGGTGAATACACGCCAATACCGCCCCCCACCGCATTCAACGGCAACGCAAACCCGGAACCGTTCAGCATGGATTTCATATCACTCGTGCCTTCGGTCATGGCTTTGCCGTGGGTGGTCGCCAAATCGGCAAAAGAAGACTGACCGGCGAGGGTTATGCCGCCGCCACTACCGGATCTGGTTTGCGCGATGCGTTGTGCGATGGCACTCGAAGTCTGGCCGGTCATGGTGGTCGCCAATTCGGAGATAAATATTTCGTTGATGGCTCTGATCTCGACGGTGTTCAGAGTGGACTCGGGCTCAACTACTGTAACGGTGAAAGAAGCAGCCGGGTTTAATCTGTTCCCGCTTGCGGTGTCGGTCACTCCGTATACCGGAGTGGTGATGCCAGCCGTAGTCGGCGTGCCGGACAAGACGCGGGTAGTTGCGGTAAAGATCAAGCCAGTTGGCAGCGGTGTCAATGTATAAGTCAGTAGCGGGTCGGTTCCGGTGCCGCCGGTGGCTTCCGGCAGGGTCAATGGGGTAATCGCTTGACCGGATTCATAGTTCACATCGGACAACGTCGATACGGCCAAATCAACAAATACCGGCATGGCGGCTACTGTGACGGTAAAGGTCATCGTGCCGCTGTTGCTATTCGCATCGGTGGCGGTGTAGGTCAACACGGTGGCGCCGAGCGTGGTCGGCGTGCCGGACAGAATGCGGGTGCCTGCGGCAAAAGCCAGCCCGACCGGCAAGTTACCACCGCTCGGCCCGGTTAGGGTGTAGGTATACGAACCTGTGCCGCCGACCGCTACCGGCAAAGCCAAATTGACCGCCTCATTTATGACATAGGTCGGATCAGATACCATCTCGGTGAACATCGTTGTGGTGATGGTTACCGTGAAGGTCACCGGGTCGCTGCTGCCGAACGAATCGGTGGCGGTATAGGTCAATACGGTGGCGCCGGCCGTGGTCGGCGTGCCGGACAGAATGCGGGTGCCTGTGGCAAAAGCCAATCCGGCTGGCAAATTACCACCGCTCGGCCCGGTCAGGGTGTAGGTATACGGACTTGTGCCGCCGGCCGCTTCCGGCAAGGTCAAAGCGGTGATCGCCGCGTTGCGCGGATAGGTTTGAGCACCCGGCGCAGACACGCCCAACCCGGCTCCTACTGCGACGGTGAAAGAAGCGGTCGGGGTTAGTGTTCTCCCGCTTACGGTGTCGGTCACTCCGTATACCGGAGTGGTGTTGCCGGCCGTGGTCGGCGTGCCGGACAAGACGCGAGTGTCCGGGTCAAAGGTCAGGCCAGTTGGCAACGGTGCCAATGTATAAGTTCGTTGGGTGGTGACGTCGATGGAAACGGGCCCGGTGCCGCCGGTGGCCTCCGGTAGGGTCAGGGGGGTAATCGCCTGACCGGCTACATAGTTCACATCGGACAACGTCGATACGGCCAAATCAACAAAGCAAGGAACTAGGCCGCTGATGTTTCCCTCTTTCCCGGCCTCGCAGATGGAGACAAACATATTTACGTTATCGCCGGATTCGCGGCTTCCGGTTCCGTCATCCGCGAGATATCTGGCTGAAACACCACCTGTGGGTGTCGGGCCGGAGGTAGCCGTGGTCGGCGTGCCGGACAGAACGCGGGTGGTCGGGTTAAAGGTCAGCCCAAATCGCTCGTATACGCCTGGGGCAAAGGCGACAGGATCGACTACGCTGTAGACCAAAGGGGCACGGCCACCGGTGGCCGTCGGCAGAGTCAGGGGGGTAATCGGCTGGTTAACCGGGTAGTACAGAGCGATGACATTAAGGTGGGGGAGGGCACCGACTCCAATCTGATTTGGTAGTCTGACCTGCTGTGCACTGGCCTCTATCGACCAGCCAAGAAGAAGGGTGAATCCAATCAGTAGCGCAGCGCCGAAACGCCGGGTACTATTACCCCCCCCCCCCCCCCCCCCCCGAATTAAAGGGGACGGACGACAGGCCGTCAAGGGAACTCATGTTATTGATTGTGTTGTGATAGTTCATGGTAAATGTTCCTCGTAATAATGCGCCGTTGAAAGGTTTCCACAAATACAAAGTCTCAGCCATTATATTGAACCGATTGCCGGATAGTCAAGACACAAATTGCGATTAAATGCCCGCCGGAGCCACTCCTTATAAGGAGCGGCTGTCGCCGGACATGTTTTACTGGATTCCCGTGTCCCCCAAGTCGTTATTCCCGCTGTCGCGGAAATAACGACTTGGCGGCACGAGAATGACGATCTGGGAGTCCTCATCGACAAACGAGGAATATCAAAAGTGCGTCATTCCCGAACGATAGAAAAATAGGGAGCGCCAGCGACCATATTTTTCATCGTATCGGGAATCCAGAAAACTAAATAAGGAGCGGCTGTCGCCGGACTTGTTTCACTGGATTCCCGCTTTCGCGAGAATGACGGCGTAGGGAGTCGGCTATCGCCGGCATGTTGTACTGGATTCCCGTGTCCCCCAACTCGTCATCCCCGCTGTCGCGGGAATAACGACTTGGCGGCACGAGAATGACGAGCCTGCGGAGTCGGCTGTCGCAGGAATGACGAGCCTGCGGAGTTGCGCATTTTCAACACTTTCGGCGGTCGGAGAATGCCTGATTTAGGGTTCCCGGATCCATATATTCTAATTCGCCGCCCATGGGCATTCCACGGGCTAGGCGGGTTACTTCGATGCCGGTGGGTTGCATGAGGTCGATGATGAAATCGGCGGTGGCTTGCCCTTCGGTGGTGAGGTTGGTGGCGAGGATGATTTCGTCTACCGGGTCGGTTTTTACCAGCGTCAGTAGTTGGTCGATTCCCAGTTGCGCCGGGCCGATGTCGTCGAGGGGGGACAAATGCCCCATCAATACAAAATACATGCCTTGATACGCACCGGCTTGTTCGATGGCTTCCAAGTCGGCTGGGGTTTCAACGATGCACAACCGCGATGCGTCCCTTTTTCCGGATGCACAGATTGGGCATTTTTCTACTTCGCTGAAGTTGTTGCAACGCCGGCAATGATTGATTTTAGACAACGCATGCTGAATCGCTTCGCCGATTTGCTGCGCGCCTTCGCGGTCGCGCTCCAGCAAGTGAAACGCCATCCGCTGGGCGGATTTTGGCCCCACGCCGGGCAACCGCCGCAGTGCCGATTTGAGTGCTTCGACGGCGTGCGGGTCGGCCATTCAAGCAACCTCAAAGAGGCAGTTGGAGGCCGGGAATATTCATCCCCGCGGTCAGCCCGCCCATTTTTTCCTGGGTCATCTCTTCGACCTTGCGCACCGCGTCATTGAACGCCGCCGCCACCAAGTCTTCGAGAACTTCGCGGTCGTCTTCCATCAACGCCTCGGCGATTTCGACCTTGCGCACATCGTGGCGGCCATTCATGGTGATCGCGACCATGCCGCCGCCGGCCTGCCCGCGTACTTCGGTGTTGGCCAGTTCTTGCTGTGCCTTTTGCATGTTTTCCTGCATGGCCTGTGCCTGCTTCATGAGATTGCCAAGTCCGCCGCTCATATTGTTAGTCGCCTCGTGGTCAAAAGAATTGTCATAATCGCTCGCCGTTCAATACTCAACGCTCAAGGCGCGGGCGGGCGAATGGAATCGCTGACGACTTCGCCGTCAAACAGGTCTACCAGTTCTTGCACTTTGGGATCGTCCTGAAAATCTTGCTCAGCGGTCTGCTGTTTTTCCTGCTGTGCGCGTGCCTTGCGCCGGGAAGGGGTTTCCTTGCCATCCGCGCCGCGCCGCTCGACAGCCACCTCCAGTTTGAGGGGCAACGACAACCGTTCCGCCAACTGCTGCTCGATTTTTTTCACCCGGGCGGAATTAAGCAGATGGCCATGGTCGGCATCCAGCGTCAGGTGCAGCGTATTCCCGGACACCGACTCGGGCACCATATTCATCATCAGTTCCCGCGCCATGGCGCTCAAACCGGATTGCTCGATGCAAGCCGCCCAGTGTTCGCTCTCGCCGAGTTGCTCCAGCGTCAGGTTCAAGGCGGCGGCGTTGTTTTGTGCTTCGGGGGGATCCAAACTCGCCGTTTTGCTCGGCATAGAGACGGGCGGCGCGGTTGTTGCGGGCGCGGTATCAACCGCCGGTTCGGCGGCGACTTGCGCCGGTGCTTTCGCGGGTGTGCTTTTTGCTTTGCTTCGGGGCTTGCTTTCGTCTCCCGTTCGATGCTTTTTAGGGGATGCGCCGGGGCCGGTGGCTGCTTCGGGGCGGAATGAAATCATGCGCAGCACTGCCATTTCAAAGCCGCTGCGCGGGTCCGGGGCGAGGGCCAAATCGCGCTTGCCGATGAGGGCGATTTGGTAGATCAGTTGCAGCAATTCCGCGTCAACCCCTTCCGCCAGCGGCACCAGCGCGGATGAATCAATGCCTTTCCATTCCACCGCTTGGGGGCTTACCTGATACAGGGAAAGGTTGTGCAGGGCGGTCAATATTTCATCCAAAGCGGTGCTGAAATCCACCGAGCGCACGGCCATGGCGGCGACCGTCTCCAACGCTTCACGCCCCTGCCCCATGCACACTTGATTTAGAAGTTGGTAAGTGAACTGATCGTCAATCATACCCAGCATGATTCGAATTTGCTCGGTGCGCACTTCGCCGTTGCCAAAGGCGATGCCCTGATCCAGCAGGCTCAGCGCATCGCGCACGCTGCCGTTGGCGGAGCGCGCCAGAATCAAAAGCGCGGGGGGATCGTATTCAACCCCTTCGGCGATAAGAATTTTTTCCAGTTGCGCAACCAACAATCCGATGTCCATCGCTTTCAGATTGAACTGGATGCAGCGCGACAGGATGGTGGTCGGCAGTTTCTGCGGGTCGGTAGTGGCGAGCAGGAACTTGACGTGTTCGGGAGGCTCTTCGAGGGTTTTCAGCAGCGCATTGAAACTGTGCGTTGACAGCATGTGAACTTCGTCAATGAGATAGATTTTGAAGCGTCCTTGAGATGGGGTGTATTGCACGTTGTCGAGCAATTCCCTGGTGTCGTCCACCTTGGTGCGCGAGGCGGCGTCCACTTCGATGAGGTCGATAAAATTTCCCTGATCCACGCCCCG
The DNA here is from genome assembly GCA_965262585.1 of Candidatus Poriferihabitaceae bacterium. Classification (GTDB taxonomy): domain Bacteria; phylum Pseudomonadota; class Gammaproteobacteria; order Arenicellales; family Poriferihabitantaceae; genus JAHRAW01. The sequence goes on along the minus strand of OZ253546.1, from coordinate 2,579,026 downwards.
ACACGCCACACATTCGCCGCACGGCGTCGAGCCGATGCCCTGCTCGCAATTTAACGCCTTGGCAAAAATGCGCGCCAGCGTAGTCTTGCCGACCCCGCGCGTGCCGGTGAACAAGAAGGCGTGATGAACACGCTGGTTGTCGAGGCCGTTGGCGAGCGCGGACACCACATGTTCCTGACCAATCACCTGATCAAATGTTTTCGGTCGCCACTTTCGGGCGAGGGCTTGGTAACTCATGCAGTTGCCGGTTATCGGTTTGATGTGCGGGTGGTTTGGTTGATGGGCTTGTGGCTACTTGTGGTGGCGGATCCAGCCGACCCGGCCCCAACGCTCGAATCGGTTGCTGCGGCTGCTTCCTTCCGGACCTGACCGAGTTAACAACGTATCGCCGCCGAGGAGACCGGCCTTCACCGCCATTGATGACCCTCGAACTTCAAGGATATTATACCCTCAAAACAGCGCAAACCGCTTCCTTGCGATGGCGCTATTTAACAGGTGTAATAACCCAATGATTCCAACAGCCCCGCTTGCGGACGACAATCCACTGCGGATCGCGGTTCGTGGTGCGTATCATGCGGATGAGGGCGAGTGTGTTGCGCGGTTGCTGGAGGGGGTGGCGGTTAGTCGCCAGCAACGCCATCGCATCGACAAAATCGCGCGCCAACTGGTACAGGCGATCCGTGCCGATTCTCACGGGCCGGGCGGCCTGGATGCGTTTTTGCAGGAATACAAATTGTCCAGTCAGGAAGGCGTGGCCTTGATGTGTTTGGCCGAGGCGTTGCTACGGATTCCCGACTCGCAAACCGCCGATGCCTTCATCGAAGATACCCTGACCGGCGGCGACTGGCGTGCTCATCTGGGCCACAGCGAGTCCCTTTTTGTCAATGTATCCACCTGGGGGCTGATGCTGACCGGCAAAGTAATGGCACTGGAGCGGCCGGCGGCGGACCCTATCGGCGAGCATTTCCCGCGTCTGATTGCCCGATTGGTGGCGCGCAGTGGCGAGCCGGTTATTCGCGCCGCGCTCATTCGGGCGATGAAAATCATGGGGCGGCAGTTTGTGCTGGCCGAGGATATACACGCCGGACTCAAAGCCGCGCGCTCAAGGGAACGCCGTGGCTATGCTTATTCTTACGACATGCTGGGGGAGGCGGCACGCACCACCGAGGACGCGCAAAAATATCTCGCTGCCTACCATGAGGCCATCGACGCCATCGGAAAAAACGACACCTTCGGCGACCCGCTGCGCAGCGCCGGGCTGTCGGTGAAGTTATCGGCCCTCCATCCCCGCTACGAATTCGCTCAAGCCCACCGCGTCATGGATGAACTGCTGCCGCGCATCAAATCGTTGTGCATGGCGGCGCGCGGGTTTGGGCTGGGGCTGACCATCGATGCCGAAGAATCCGAGCGACTCGATCCGTCGTTGTCGGTGCTCGAATCGTTGTCCCTGGATCGCGACCTGAAAAATTGGAATGGTCTCGGTTTTGTCGTGCAGGGTTATCAAAAACGCGCCCCGGCGGTTATTGACTGGCTACAAGACCTTGCTTCACGGAGCAATCGAAAAATAATGATTCGGCTGGTAAAAGGCGCTTACTGGGACACCGAAATTAAACAGGCGCAAGTCAACGGCTTCGCCGACTATCCGGTGTTCACCCGCAAGGCGGCCACCGATGTTTCGTATCTGGCATGCGCGCGCAAACTGCTGGCTCAACCGGACTGCTTTTTCCCGTTGTTCGCCACCCACAACGCCCACACCGTGGCATCCATTTTGATCTTCGCCGATGAACGCCGGGACTTCGAATTTCAATGCCTCCACGGCATGGGGGAAATCCTCTACGATCAGGTGATGCACCGGCATCGGGCGGCTTGCCGGATTTACGCACCGGTGGGGCCGCATCGGGAGTTGCTGGCGTATCTGGTGCGGCGGCTGCTGGAGAATGGCGCCAACAGTTCCTTCGTCAATCGTCTGGTGGACAAGCATCTGCCCATGGAACAGATTATCCGCGACCCGGTGTCGGCGTTGTCCCAATGCCAACCCATATCCCATCCCAACATCCCGGTGCCTTTGCGCCTTTATCCCGACCGCGAGAACTCCGCCGGAATGAACCACTTCGACAGCGAAACCGTGGGACGATATTACCGCGCCACCCAACAGTTGCGGACAAAATCCCGGATGGCACACCCTATCACCGTGCCGCCTTGGAATGCCGCCAAGCAAGGTGCAAGTGAAAACATTCCGGTCATTAACCCCGCCAGCGGGGAAAAAATCGGCGTGGTTCATCACGCCCGCGCCGAGGACATCGAAAACGCCATCACCTCGGCCAACGCAGCGACGGAGCATTGGGATAAGTTAGGCGGAAACGCCCGCGCCGATATTCTCGAAGCCGCCGCCGACTTGTATCAACGACATCGAGACGAGTTCTTGTTTTTGTGTACGGTCGAAGCGGGTAAGACCCTGCCGGACGCCATTGCCGAATTGCGGGAGGCGGTAGATTTTCTACGCTATTACGCCCAACTGGCGCGGCGAGATTTTGCCGAGGCGCAACCCCTCCCCGGCCCCACCGGCGAGCGCAATGAATTGTCCATGCACGGCCGCGGGGTGTTCGTCTGCATCAGCCCGTGGAATTTCCCGCTGGCGATATTCACCGGGCAATCTGGCGCCGCGCTTGCCGCCGGTAACTGCGTCATCGCCAAACCCGCCGAGCAAACCCCGTTGATCGCAGCCCACGCTGTGGCGTTGCTGCACCAAGCGGGTGTGCCTAACGAGGTGTTGCATTGCCTGCCCGGAGACGGCCCGGCGGTGGCGGCGAAACTGGTATCGGATCCTCGCATTGACGGGGTCGCCTTCACCGGCTCCACCGCAACCGCCAACCAAATCCAGCAAGCACTGGCGAAAAACCCGGGGCCGATTCGCCCGTTCATCGCCGAGACCGGCGGCATCAACGCCATGATTGTGGACTCCACCGCCCTGCCCGAACAAGTGGTCGGCGATGTGATGGCGTCGGCCTTCCAAAGCGCGGGGCAACGCTGCTCGGCACTCCGAGTGCTTTATTTGCAAAGCGATGTGGCCGAGCGCATCAGTGAAATGTTGCACGGCGCGCTGGCGGAACTGCAAGTCGGCGATCCCATGCGCATCTCTACGGACATCGGCCCGGTGATCGATGCAGCGGCACGGGAGAATTTGACACGCCATGTTGAGCGATGCCGCAAAAAGGGATACAAGGTGATGAGTGGCGGCATAAACAATGCAACAGGAGGATTTTTCTTTCCCCCGACTATCATCGAAATCAACGGCATCGCCGACCTCGCTGAAGAAGTGTTTGGCCCGGTGCTGCATATCGCGCGTTTCAACGGGGCCGATTTGGAGCGGGTGGTGGACGACATCAATGCCGCCGGTTACGGATTGACTTTCGGAATTCACAGCCGCATCCATTCCACCGTGGAGCGCATCCGCTCGCGCATCAAGGCCGGCAATGTCTATGTCAACCGCAACACCATCGGCGCGGTGGTGGGCGCGCAACCATTCGGCGGCGAAGGGCTTTCAGGCACCGGGCCGAAAGCCGGCGGGCCAAACTATCTACATGGATTCGCGCTCGAGCGCACGGTCAGCATCGACACCACCGCCGCCGGTGGCAACGCATCGCTGCTGTCGTTGGATTCGTTGGACTCGTTATAATGAATCTCGCGCTTTACCGCTCTCCGTCTCGACTTAACTTCAGCGCCATCACCGAACAAGGCGAATGGGTCGCCAGTTTGGCGCTGCACGAACCGAGCAACATTTCCCCGCCGGTTCCGCGCTTGTTGTAACCGATGATCATGAGATCCGGCTTGCGTTGTCGTGCCACCTTGAGGATGCTCTCCGCGCGCTTGCCCACCGATACGCTGGTGGTGGCTTTGTTTTTCATCTTCGAACGAACGAATTTCTCCAGTTTCTCCGCCATTTCTTTTTTAACTTTCTGCTGCGCGGTGGCGGGAAAATAAGCCGCGACTATGGGCATGCCATACCCCGGAATAACCGTGATCACATGAACTTGCGCGCCGAATGCTTCGGCCATTTCATCGACCTGTTTCAACAAACGCCCTGCAAGGTGGCTATGCTGCATGTCGATGGGTGCCAGAATTTTTTTGAACATGATGTTTTCTCTGAAGGTTTGTTCTGAATAAGATTATAGAACGAATCTCGGCGCAATTACAATTTGACAGACCGTTTGCGGCGGCGCACACTTACGCGCCTTGTTTCGTCCCGAACTCGGCAAACCTCTGATGAATTCATCTGCCCAACCGCGCCCCGACCCGCGCCTCGACTCGGAATTCGTGCGCGCCTGCTTCCCCGCCTTTGCGGAACCGCTGCCGGCCAAGACTGCGTTTTTTGAAAACGCCGGTGGCAGTTATACCGCCGGTGCGGTGCTCGATAAGTTGTTTCATTTTTACCGCGCCAACAAGGTGCAACCATATGGCGCCAGCGAGATTTGCGCCGCAGCCGGTGCGCAAATGGACCATGGCCGCCAAACCATGGCCGAGTTGCTCGGCGTCTCCGCCGAAACCGTCACCCTCGGCCCTTCGACCACGCAGAACATCAACACGCTGGCGGTCGCCTGCGCCGCGCTGGTCGGGCCGGGGGATAAAGTCATCGTATCCGGGCAAGATCATGAAGCCAACATCGGCGCATGGGAGCGGCTATGCCAGCGCAACGGCGGCGAACTGGTGATCTGGGCGGTGGACCCACAGTCCGGCGAGTTATGCGCGGATGCGTTGCGGCAATTGCTCGATGCGCGTGTGAAAATTTTGTGCATGACGCACAGTTCGAACATCATCGGCACCATCAATCCGGTACGGGAAGTGGTCGACCTGTGCCGGGAAAACGACGTGCGCGTCATCATCGACGGGGTTTCCTTCGCGCCCCACCAATGGCCCGACCTCGCCGCGCTGCGCCCCGATGCGTATTGTTTCAGCGCCTACAAAACCTACGCCACCCACCTCGGCGTCATGTACACCGCGCCCGAGTTCGCCGCGATGCTCGATTGGCAATGCCATTATTTCAACCGCGATAGCCCGCAAAAACGCCTCGATACCGCCGGCCCCGAACATGCCGCAATCGCCGCGCTAGCCGGTCTCGGCGCGTACTTCGCCGCCAGTCACCTGCATCATTTTGGTGAATCGAATATCTCGCTCAAGGAAAAAACCCTGGCGACCTCAAAACTCATGCACCAACACGAATGCGAACTATGCGCGCCCCTGCTCGATGCGATTCGCCAACTGCCATTACGCATCATCGGCCGCAACACCATGGAAAACCGCGAAGCAAACATCGCACTAATATCACAACGCTATTCTTCCCAACAACTATCAGAAGCCCTCGCCAAAAAACAAATCGCCGCCGGCCACGGCCATTTCTACGCCAAACGCCTGCTCGACAGCATCGGGCTAAAGAACAGCGAAGACGGCGTGCTACGAATCAGTTTCTCGCATTACAACACCGAACAAGAAGTCACACGAGTAATCGAAGCGTTGCGGGGATTGCATTAAATACTGCTAACAATCCAACGTATGATCGTATTCCCACTGGCTGATCGATCGGGTGTATTCATTCCACTGCTCTCGTTTTAACTTGCAGTAACTGTCAATCAACTCCGCGCCGAGTTGGGTTTTTAGTGACTGGCTTTTTTCGGTGGCGCGGATTGCGTCTAACAGGTTCAACGGCAATTTTTTTAATCCTTTGGCTTTGTGGCCCTCGGTATACATATTAATATCGAGGCGTTTTCCGGGGTCGCGTTTGTTTGCGATGCCGTCGAGTCCGGCGGCGAGGATTCCAACTTGCAGTAAATACGGATTGGCGGCGCCGTCCATCAGGCGCAGTTCAAAACGGCCGGCGTCCGGAACCCGAATCATGTGGGTGCGGTTGTTGCCCGAATAACTGACCGCGTTGGGCGCCCAGGTCGCCCCCGACAGCGTGCGCGGCGCGTTGATGCGTTTGTAACTGTTGACAGTCGGATTGAAGATCGAAGTGAGCGCTTCGACGTTGTGCATGATGCCGCCGAGAAATTGGTACGCCAGTTTAGAAAGTCCGAGTTCATCACGGCTGCTTGCGAACAAATTCTTTGCGCCGGTTTTGTCCCACAGCGAAACGTGCGCGTGGCAACCGTTGCCGGTCAGGTGCGCAAATGGTTTCGGCATGAAGGTCGCACGCAGGCCGTGATCTTCGGCGATTTGCCGCGTCATATATTTGAAAAAAACATGCCGGTCGGCGGTCGCCAGACAATCGTCGTATTCCCAGTTCATCTCAAACTGCCCGTTGGCGTCTTCGTGATCGTTTTGATACGGCCGCCAGTCAAGCGCGAGCATGCTGTCGCAGATCGCCGAAACCACATCGAAACGCCGCATCAACGCCGATTGGTCGTAGCACGGTTTCGCCTGAGTATCACGCGAGTCGGACAAACTGGGATTGGAGCCATCGCCGTCCGGCTGAATCAAAAAGTATTCGCATTCGACGCCGGTCTTCATGCGGTATCCCTTTTTCTTCGCTTCCTCGATCTGCCGTTTAAGCGCAACCCGTGGCGACGCTTCGACCGGCGCGCCGTCCATATACAAATCGCTCGCCAACCACGCCACTTCCGGCTTCCACGGCAACTGAATCAAACTACCGGGATCGGGCAACGCAAACATATCAGGATGCGCCGGTGTCATATCCAACCACGAAGCAAACCCGGCAAACCCGGCACCATCTTTCTGCATATCACCAATCGCCCGCGCCGGCACCAACTTCGCCCGCAACACGCCAAATAAATCGACAAAACTGATAAGGAAATAGCGAATTTTTTTCTGTTTAGCGATGGTGGTTAGGTTGGTCATGAGAATTACTCCTTGGTCTTTGTGTGTTAATACAAATTTAGATCGTCAATTTCACATTTAGCAGACTCTATTTTTACATTGTTTATTTCATTATAGTTACTAAAAGAAAAATTGAAGTTCATAGCATCACGGTCACTGTCGTGCGCATACAAATCATGTGACTCGTCTTTTTTACTCGAGTCCGATTGAGAATAATATGTTTGCTTGCCTTTGTATTCAATTGCAACTATGCACTCGACATCAACATCAAGATAGGCGTTTCCGCTATAATTTGTAGAAACAACATATCCTATTCTAACATCACAATCGTTATAATAACCACCAGAATAACTTTCATTACAATCTATATTTTTATTGGTTATCTTCACGCATACTTCGGCATTTGTTTTGTATTCATTTTCACAGTCATCGCCATTCACCCCATAGATTTTGCGGCGCCGTATTTCTAACATTAAAGCTTTTTCAATTTCTTTTTGTTTGTAAAGTTCGTCTTGTGTCATTGGCACACAAGAATGCTTTTGTTTTTTGAATTCTTTATTACATGTCCAGCCATTGCCAGAATAATTTATGCTCGCATTCTTCGGCACCAACACCTCTTTGCATCCTTGCCCCGCCCGATAATAGCCTCTGTTACATATCCAGCCATTACCAGAATAATTTATGCCCGCATTTTTCGGCACCAACACTTCCTCGCATCCTTGCCCCGCCCGATAATAGCCTCTGTTACATATCCAGCCATTACCAGAATAATTTATGCCCGCATTTTTCGGCACCAACACTTCCTCGCATCCTTGCCCCGCCCGATAATAGCCTCTGTTACATATCCAGCCATTACCAGAATAATTTATGCCCGCATTTTTCGGCACCAACACTTCCTCGCATCCTTGCCCCGCCCGATAATAGCCTCTGTTACATGTCCAGCCATTACCAGAATAATTTATGCCCGCATTTTTCGGCACCAACACTTCCTCGCATCCTTGCCCCGCCCGATAATAGCCTCTGTTACATATCCAGCCATTACCAGAATAATTTATGCCCGCATTTTTCGGCACCAACACTTCCTCGCATCCTTGCCCCGCCCGATAATAGCCTCTGTTACATGTCCAGCCATTACCAGAGTAATTGATGCTCGCATTTTGCGGAACTGTTTCCGCTACAAGCGTATTTGAGAAAAACAAAAATAATATCAATAATAAAAATGTTATCATATTTGTTGTGTCTATCACCTACCCACCCCCGGCACCCAATCCGTTCCCGCCAACGGCACTTTCGCCATTGCCGCCGCTTCGACCGTGAGTGCCACTAAATCTTCCGGTTCCAAATTGCGGACATCGCTTTTGCCGGCGGCGCGGGCTAGGGTTTGGGTTTCTAGGGTCAGGCAGCGTAGGTAGTTGGCGACTCGGTGGCCGGCGGTTTTTGCGTCTAGGCGTTTGCCCAAGTCTAAATCTTGTGTTGAGATTCCGGACGGGTCGCGGCCGTCTTGATAGTCGTCGTAGTAACCTGCGCTGCTGCCGATGGCGTTGTATTCTTGTTCGAATTCGGGGCTGTTGTCACCCATGGCGATGAGTGCGGCGGTGCCGATGGAAACCGCGTCGGCACCGAGGGCCAGGGCTTTGGCAACATCCGCGCCGGTGCGGATGCCGCCGGAGACGATGAGTTGCACTTTGCGGTGCATGCCGATGTCTCGGAGTGCTTCGACCGCCATGCGGGTCGCCGGCAAGGTTGGGATGCCGACATGTTCGATGAATACTTCCTGAGTGGCTGCGGTGCCGCCTTGCATGCCGTCCACCACGACCACATCGGCGCCCGCTTTGACCGCGAGTTGCACATCGTAAAATGGCCTGCTGGCGCCGACCTTGGCATAGATCGGCACTTTCCAGTCGGTGATTTCGCGCAGTTCCTGAATTTTAATCTCGAGATCATCCGGCCCGGTCCAGTCGGGATGTCGGCACGCGCTTCGCTGGTCGATGCCTTCCGGCAAGTCGCGCATTTCGGCCACGCGCTTGGTGATTTTCTGCCCCAATAACATCCCGCCGCCACCGGGTTTTGCGCCCTGCCCGACTACGATCTCGATGGCATCGGCGGCGCGCAAATCATCGGGGTTCATTCCGTAGCGAGACGGCAGGTATTGATAGACCAACAAGGTCGAATGGCGGCGTTCTTCGGCGGTCATGCCGCCGTCTCCGGTGGTGGTGCTGGTGCCGACTTCAGACGCGCCGCGACCGAGGGCTTCTTTGGCTTGCGCCGAGAGCGCGCCGAAACTCATACCGGCGATGGTGATTGGCGTCGAGATGGTAATCGGGTTGCGCGCATGTCGGCTGCCCAAAGTGACTTGGGTTTCGCATTTTTCGCGGTAGCCTTCGAGGGGATACCGCGACATACTCGCGCCGAGCAGCAGCAAGTCGTCGAAATTCGGCACGCTCCGCTTCGCACCAAAACCGCGAATATCGTAAATTCCCTCACGCGCAGCGCGTTGAATTTCACGGATTACCGGTCGCGGAAACGAATGCGATTCGGTCAGCCACGTTGGGTCAACTTTTTTATTCATTAACTTGCTATCTATTTCTATCGATTAATCTAGTTGGTTATTAACTTTTTAATTAACCAAATACATCCTCGCACAACACCAACAATAATAATATGTAGCAATATAGCATCAAAGTAATTCCAAGGACCAGAAACATCTTTATCCACTATCAAATTTATTGCCAAGGCAACAACCATAAACACAATACCCCATACAATCCAACATGGTACTTGCACATACCATCGACTTCCATACCAAGGAAAAATCCAGCGCCACATTTTCTTTTCACTCTCCTTTCTTATCCGCTTTTTCTCTTCTTTGGATAGTTTTTTATAATCTGCACGTTTCACTTAATATACTCCCACGTTGTCAATCTTAAAATTATATAACTCACGTGCCGAACCGAAACGCCGAAAATCATCGACCTTTACTCCATCGAACCCGGCACGCTTCAGCAATGCCGCCAGTTCATCGCGGTGTTCCTTGCGCATGGGTTTTTCGATGCAGTCGGCGCCAAGACTCGCGGCGTTTCCGCGCAGATAAATTCTCGCTTCGTAGATGGAATCGCCGAGCGCGTCGCCCGCGTCTCCGCACACTACCAAACGACCACGCTGTGCCATGAACGCGCTCATGTGGCCGATGGAACCGCCCACCACGATGTCCGCGCCTTTCATGGAAATACCGCAGCGCGCCGAGGCGTTGCCCTCGACCACCAGCAATCCGCCGTGCGCGCTGGCGCCGCAATACTGCGAGGCGTCGCCTTTGACAATCACTTTTCCCGACATCATGTTTTCAGCCAAACCGGGACCGGCGTTGCCGTTGACTACGATTTCGGCGTTCTGATTCATTCCGGCGCAATAGTAGCCGACTGGCCCGTCGATGACGATGTCGCCGACATAACGAGCGCCGACCGCGACGTTGTGTTTTCCGTCCGGGTTCACTACCCGGATGGCCTTCCCTTCGGAGTCGGGGTCGTGCAAAGCGCGGTTGAGTTCGCGCACGCTGTCGCCACCGAGGTTGAATTCTTTTGTCGCGAGTTTCTTTGGCACGGGTTTCCTTTTAGGGGCCGCACTCATGCCGCTTTCTCCCAACTGTATATTTTCGCCGGCTGCGGCTCCCAGATGGTCGCCTTATCGCTGCCGGGCAGTTGGGCGATGGCGCGGTATTCCGATGCCATTGCCACCCATTCATCGGTCTCGGCGAGAATGGCGGGCTTGCAGGCGATGGGGTCGCGCATCACCGCAAAGCCGTTGCGAGTGCCGATGGCAAAAGTATAAAACCCGTCGAGGTCTTTGAGCGCAGATTCCATGGCTTCCACCAGCGTGGCGCCCTGGGACAATCGCCAAGTCAAATAACCGGCCGCCACTTCGCTGTCGTTGTCGGTGTAAAAGCGAATGCCATCGGCGCGCAGATTTTCGCGCAAGCGGTTGTGATTGGAAAGCGAACCGTTGTGCACCAAACACAAGTCGAGGCCGGTGGAAAACGGATGCGAATGCTCGGTGGTAACCGCGCTTTCGGTGGCCATGCGGGTGTGGCCGAGGGCGTGGGAGCCTGACATATTGTCCAGTTGGAAGCGGGTGATAAATTCGCCGGGCAGACCTTTTTCTTTGTAGATTTCGATGGCGCCGCCGATGCTGGTGATGCGCACTCCGTCGAGGTTGGCTTCGATCCAATCGGCGGCCCGTCGCCCGTCCCCTTGCAACTCCACCACCGCGTGATTGGCAAGCGGTACAAGCGTGGCATCCGCCGCCAATTCGGTGCGGATGGTCGCCGCGATGCCATCCCAATCGGTGTCGTCACCGGATTGCAGGGTGATTTTTACGCAACCCGCCGCCGCCGGATTACGGTATACCGCAACCCCGGCGCTATCCGGCCCGCGATCGGTCATCTGCACCAGCATCGCCGCCAGCATCCGCCCCAGTTGCCCTTCAAGGGCGGCAGATTTGTAATATAAACCGACTATTCCACACATTATGATCGCGTTTCTAAAAAGAGAAGTGAACGATGGGTGCGCAAATCCACAAGTTACGATTTGCGCACCATTTTATTTTTGGCGAATGGTCTTTGGCGCGGTTCGGTCGCCGCGAAACCAACATCGGCGACGCTGAGTTTCACTTTCAATTTGTCATGCCCGGCTTTTTTCAAATGGAATTTTGCTTTGTCGGCGTCAAAGTTGCGCTGCGGCAGGTCGCGATTAAAAAAGCGCTGGGATTTGCCAATCGGGTGGTCGTTTCCGACATAGCCATGCCCTTGCAATACTTTCTGCAAAAATTCATCGCGGTCAACGCCATATTTCAATGCCAACCGAACATTAATATCATCGAACGGTGCAACATCGCAACGCATCGCATAACCGAAATGCAGCGTACCCTCGGTTTCGTGAATGTTGAGGTTGGGATCCCGCGACAACCGTTTCACGGTTTTCAGGTCGGCTTGATTCATTGCGTCAATGCCATCGGATTTCATCGCGCTGGAGTCACGCGCGAAAAAATTGCGGGTGGCCGAGCAACACATCGCGCAAGCGACCATAATCGTTTTCAAGTCCCCATGTATTCGCCGCATTATTCATCGCGTCATTGCTAACTTTATCTGTGGGTATGTCGGATACTGTCATTTCGGGTATTATGATAGATTATCCACCGGATCGAGAATGCTGATAATGTTGACAATACTGATAATAAGTAGTTCGATTAGTAGCATATTTTTCGGGCATTTGTCAACCACAACCGTCAACCAACAGATTGCCCCGGCAAGCCCTGCCGCTGGTTGCAATCGCCCTTTTCAGGAGTTAATTAGTTGATCAGAACCGGCCAACAATATCGGCAAGGCCTGCGGGACGGGCGGGAAGTGTATGTGGATGGTGCGCGGGTGGATGAGGTAACTGCGCATCCGCAATTCCGACCGATAGTCGATGTGCGCGCGCGAATTTACGACCTTGCCCACGAGGAAAAAACCCAGGACATCATGACCTACGAAGAAGGCGGCGAACGTTTTGCCGTCGGCTTGCAACTACCGAAATCCCGTGCCCACTGGGAGGCAAAACGCAACGCCGTTGATTTAGTGATGAAAGACATCGGCGGCGTGGTCACCCGCGTTGGCGACGAGACCATCGGCGAAATGTGGTCGTTGTGGGACGGCGCCGACATTCTCAATGAAATTGATTCGAGATTTTCCGAGAACATTGAACGCCACATCAAAACCGCCATCCGCAACGACCCGTTTCATGTATCCGCCAACACCGAATTGTTGGCCAGCGACCTTCCGGCGCGGAAAATCGATTTTATCGAAGGGCGATACGAAGTTCCCCTGCCCCGTGCCGGCGGCAAAGTTGCGGTGAAAATCGTGGACATGCTTGGCGAGGAAACGATTATCGTGCGGTAATCAATAGCAGATGACACCATCAACCCCCTCGGCAAAATCGCCGTTTAACCTGTCCGACTTTTTTGATTCGGACCTGGATGCACGCCTCAACCAACCGACCGAAGACGGCTCATCATTGCCAAATGCGGCCTATACAAGCGACGATTTTTTTGCGCTTGAACAACAGACCGTGTTCCGTAAAACCTGGGTGTTTGCCGGGTTTGCCCATCAGATCAAGGGAGTCGGCGATTTATTGCCGGTGGAAGTTGCCGGGCAGCCCGTGGTGCTTGTTAAAAGCGGCGAGGAAAAAATCAGGGCGTTTCACAATGTATGCCGCCATCGCGGCGCCAAACTTGTGGCGGAAGCGAAGTTTGGCCGGAAAACTTTGGTCTGTCCGAATCACTCGTGGAGTTATCGTCTCGATGGCCGGCTGTTAGCGCGGCCGCATTTCTTCGGCGGCGACCAACACGATACCAACCGGGCCGCTTGCCATCGCGCCGACCTGATCGAAATCCGCAGCGCAGTTTGGCACGACTGGATATTTGTCAATTTAGACGGACGGGCGCCGGCGTTCACCGATCACATCGGTTTTATTTGCGAACGGCTGGCCGATTATGATTTTTGTGAACTCAAGTTTGCGGAAAAACTTGAGTTCGATATCAAGGTCAACTGGAAACTGGCAATCGAAAATTTCATCGAACCCTATCATGTATTTTCGTGTCACCCGTGGTTGAATGATTTTGTCCCAATGGCCGAGCGCACACCACCGTCTTTTCAAGATCATGTGTTGTTCTGTGGTTACGATTTCCGCAAGACCGACCCGGCGCGCGGCGAGGGGTTGCCGTATTTCCCCGGTCTGCCCGAGCATAAAAAGAAACGCGGCGATTGGTATGTGCTGTTTCCTAATTTTTCCTTTCAGATATTCCCCGATCAGGTCGTTGTGTTTGTCGCATCGCCGCTCAGCAGTAACCACAGCAACGAGACGGTCGCGCTTTACTTTAACGGCGAGGGAGCCGATGCATCGCGCTACGCCAAAGCGCGCGCGTTAGTTGTTCGCAACTGGAATGAACTCAATCACGAAGACATCGGCGTAATCGAACGCATGCAGGCGGGCCGCTCATCCGAAGGGTTTGACGGCGGCGTACTGTCGCCCTACTGGGATCCGGTGCAGCAACAATTCGCACGCCTGATTGTCGAGGCAATGCGCGACCGGTAAAATAAGCGCGGCCACACCATGAAAATCACAAAATACCGCTCCGACAGTAATGCGGTTGTGATTTATGCGGCTGAATACGATAAGATTCCGGGCGCAACTTGACACTGATTGAGAAAAATATCCAATGACATCATCAACTCAACGGTACGACACCGCCGATATTCGGCGTAAAGACATCGAACATCAGGTTCATCCGTGGACTGACTTCTCCACTTTTTCTGACTCGGGTTCCATGGTACTAACAGACGCCAAAGGCGCGTTTGTTTTTGATTCTGAGGGGAATGAGTATCTCGATGGGATTGGTGGGTTGTGGTGCGTCAATGTTGGGTATGGGCGTCGGGAAATTGCTGAGGCGATGGCGGAGCAGGCGGAGAAGATGGTGTATTACTCATCGTTTGGCGCGCACACTTCGATTCCCGCTGCCGAGTTGGCGCATAAACTTGCTTCGCTTGCCCCGACCGGGCTCAACCATATCCAGTTTGGCACTGGCGGATCCATGGCTAACGATACTGCCATCCGCATGATTCATTTCTACTTCAATCGCCTCGGCAAAAAATCTAAAAAGAAAATCATCACCCGCTACGACGGCTATCACGGCAGTACCTATCTGGCTATGTCGTTGACCGGCGTGGCGTTTGACCATCAGGGATTCGACATCATCGAAGACGGCTTGATTCAGCGCGTTTCATCTCCCAACACCTACCGGCGCCCGGACGGCATGTCGCCGGACGAGTTCTGCGATGAGTTGGTGAAAGAATTCGACGATAAAATCAGTCAACTGGGCGCCGAAAATGTGGCGGCGTTCATCGCTGAACCGATTATGGGTGCCGGTGGAGTCATCGTTGCGCCGCCGGGCTACCACGTGCGCATGCTCGAGGTGTGCCGAAAATACGAAGTGCTCTACATCGCCGACGAAGTGGTTACCGCATTCGGACGTCTCGGTCACTTCTTCGCTTCGGAGGACGTGTTCGGCATGGTGCCTGATTTAATCACCAGCGCCAAAGGGCTGTCATCGGCCTATGCGCCGTTGTCGGCCACCATTCTGTCCGATGCTTTTTACGATGTGATCAGCGTGCCTCAAGCCGAAGGCGCGTTGCTGACCCACGGCTTTACTTATTCCGGCCACCCGGTTTGCTGCGCCGCCGGGTTGAAAAACATCGAGATCATAGAGCGCGAGGATATTTGCGGCCATGTGCGGGAAGTGGGCCCCTACCTTGAATCGCAACTGGCTACTCTAGAAGATTTGGACATAGTCGGCGAAGTTCGCGGCAGTCATTTCATGATGTGCGTGGAGAATGTCGCTGACAAAAAAACCAAAGCGCTGCTTGCCGAGGATATTCATGTGGGCAACCGAATCGCCGATGCCGCGCAAAGACGCGGCGTGCTGGTTCGGCCCATTGGGCATCTGAATGTGCTTTCACCGCCGCTGATCCTGACCCGCGAGCAGATCGATACGCTGGTGTCGGTGTTGCGCGAGTCCATCATCGAGGTAATGGGCGATTTACACCGGGAAGGGGTGTGGAAGTCTAACGGAAGTTAAAAAACTTCACTCTTCGCGCAATTCCGGCAAGCCGCGAAAGTATTCGAGGGCTTCGGGATTGGCCAGGGCGTCGGTGTTTTTGACCGGGTCGCCATGCACCACATTGCGCACCGCCAGTTCGACAATTTTTCCGCTGAGGGTACGCGGAATGTCAGGCACGGCGATGATTTTTTTCGGCACATGGCGGCGCGTGGTGTTGGCCTGAATGGTGTTGCGGATGTGCGTTTTTAGTTCATCGTCAAGCACCTCGCCTTCGCGCAGCATGACAAACAATACGATGCGCACATCATCCCCCCAAACTTGGCTGATGCACAAACTTTCCAACACCTGTTCGATTTTTTCCACCTGTCGGTAGATTTCCGCGGTGCCGATGCGCACCCCGCCGGGATTCAAAACGGAGTCGGAGCGTCCGTAAATGATGACGCCATCGTGGTCGGTGATCTCGGCGTAATCGCCCTGCGCCCATATATTTTCGAATCTCGAAAAATACGCATCGTGATAGCGGCGTTGATCGGGTTCGTTCCAAAATCCGAGCGGCATGCTCGGAAAAGGTTTGGTGCATACCAATTCGCCCCGTTGTCCGCGCACCGGCCCGTGGTCTTCATAAATGTCCACCGCCATGCCGAGGCCACGTCCCTGAATTTCGCCGCGATATACTGGCCGCAGGGGGTTGCCGAGGACGAAGCAGGAGACGATGTCGGTGCCGCCGGAGATGGAGGAAAGCATCAGGTCGGATTTGATATGCGCATAAACATAATCAAAATTTTCCGCAGTGAGAGGCGAACCGGTGGATAAAATCGCGCGCAAGGAGCCGAGGTCGTATTCCTCGCCGGGGCGGATGTCGGCTTTGGCGAGTGCCGCGATATACCTTGCGCCGGTGCCAAACACGGTGATGCCCGTTTCTTCAGCCAGTTGCCATAAACTTCGGCGTCGGGGAAAAAACGGCGAACCGTCGTAGAGTACCAAAGTGCAGCCGCAAGCCAAACCGCTGACCAACCAGTTCCACATCATCCAGCCGCAGGTGGTGAAGTAGAAAAATTTATCGTCTCGCCCGAGGTCGAGGTGCAGGCGGTGTTCCTTGAGGTGTTGGATGAGCGTGCCGCCGGCGCCGTGGACGATGCACTTGGGGACGCCGGTGGTGCCTGACGAATAGAGGATATACAACGGATGATCGAAGGGCAGTTGCGCAAACTGCATCTCGGTCTGCGTGCCGATGAACTCGTCAAACAACATGACCCGGCATGATGCTTTGCGCAATACCGAAAGGTCCGGCGGTGAATTTCCAAACGGCGCGATGATTACTTGTTCGATGCTATTCAGGCCATTGACCACGGCGGCTATGGATTCAAGCACCTCAAATTGGCGGCCATTGTAGGCATAACCATCGCAGGCGAATAAAACTTTGGGCTTAATCTGAGTGAACCGCTCCAGCACGCCCTTGACGCCGAAATCCGGCGAACAGGATGACCAGATAGCACCGAGGCCGGCGGTGGCGAGCATGGCTATCACCGCTTCGACGCCGTTGCTCAAGTATCCGGCGACTCGGTCACCGGCGCGCACGCCCAGGGATTGTAACCATTCGCCGACTCGCATAACTTCGGCGTGCAGTTCCCGGTAACTAAGTTCCCCGCCGCTGCCGTCTTCCCGGCGGAATAAGATGGCCGGTCGATCATCTCGGTAGCGCAGCAAGTTTTCGGCGAAGTTAAGGCGGCTACCCGCAAACCATTTCGCACCGGGCATGGCCGCGCCGTTTTCCAGCACGTTATCCCAACGCCGACTCGATTGAATTTCGGTGAACTCCCACACCGCCGCCCAGAACGCTTCGCGATGCTCAATGCTCCACTGATACAACGCATCGTAGTTTTCGGCAATGCCGTGTTGCGCGGCGATCCCTTGCATGAAACGGAACATCGCGGTTTCCTGCATGGCTTCCTGTGACGGACGCCACAATGGTTGTTCCGCGGGTTGTTCGGCGGTGGGACGAGACGCCTTTTTCATTTCAGTATTGGGACTCCGGGACATGCACGATCAAGCCGTCGAGTTGCGGGGTGATTTTTATCTGACAACTGAGGCGGCTGGTGTCATCCACGCCTTCGGCGAAATCGAGCATTTCCGTTTCCGCTTCTTCTCTGGGCGGCAGTTTGTCATACCACGATTGGTCGATATGCACATGGCAAGTCGCGCAACTGCACGCGCCGCCGCATTCCGCCAGAATGCCGGAAAACCCGCTGCGCACCGCCACCCGCATGAGCACCTCGTCGTCCCCGGAATCAACGGCGTGGCAACTGCCGTCAGCGAGAATGAAATGGATGGTGGCCATTGGTTTGCTCCCGGTTAACCAATTAAATAAGTCAACTAAGCGGCGGCTGGCGAAAACACGATTGGATATAAAGACATAATCAACAGCACCGCCATGCTGATATTAAATATGCGCATTTTGCGCGGCGCGTTTATGATTTTACGAATCTGCATGCCGAGTAGCACCCAAACGCCCACAGACGGAAAGGTGATTGCGCCAAACACGCAGGCGACCAACAGCACCACCGCAAAAGATGGAGACGGCGGCGTGTAGGCGGCAAACGCCGTAAGCCCCATCGCCCACGCTTTTGGGTTTACCCACTGAAACAAAACCATCTGCTTAAATGAAACCGCATGCGAATGGTCGGTATTGTCTTCAGGCGGCGGCGCGGTTGCAACCCGCCACGCCAAGTATAGTAGATAAGCGACGCTACACACTTTTAACACCAAATAAGATGCCGGATAGGCGATGAATAACTCGCGCAGTCCGGCACCTACTGCAATCAGCATTAACACAAAACCAGTGCATACCCCAAACCATGCCGGGCGTGCGCGCCGCCAGCCAAAGGTAACGCTCGCATTTAGTACAAAAAAGTTGTTCGGGCCTGGCGTGACTGCCGAGACAAAAGAAAAAATAGCCAGCGCGGCCAGTTGCTCGACGGTCATTTTTTACTAGATCAAATCCGGGTCGGAAATAATTTCAACGAGTGCCGGGCCGTTGTGGGCGAGGGCTTTCTCCACCGCTTGATCCAAATCTTCGAGATTGACTACTCGTTTGCCGAATGCTCCGCATAATTTAGCGTAGGCGGCAAAGTCGGGATTGTGCAACGAGGTCTGCCACACTTCCCATTCCGCGGCGCGCTGTTCTTTGGTGATTTTTCCCAGTTGATGGTTGTTCAGCAGGATGTGGGTGATGTTCATGTCGTACTTAACCGCGGTGGTGAAGTCGGCGAGGTATTGCCCGAACCCGCCGTCACCGCTGATGGACACCACCGGCCGGCCACGCAGTTCATCTTGATCTTGAGTGGCGGCCCACGCTCCCATGGCGGCGGGAAAGGAAAAGCCGATGGAGCCGAGGTAGCCGGACATCAGCACCGACTGCTTCACGCATTCGAAATAGCGACCGAATGAATAGGTGTTGTTGCCGACGTCCACGGCGATGATCGCGTCTTCGGGAATCAGGCGCGTCAAGGTGTCGAAGATAGCCGCCGAGTTGATGCCTTTGCCGCTGTTGTCGTTTCGCCGGTTTTGTTTTTCTTTGCGCCAGATTTTCCAGCGTTCGGCAACTTCAGGAGTTTGATCCGTGGTTTTGACTTTCGCGTCGACACGCTCGCCGAGCAGCCGTGCGGTGGTGCCTATCTCACCCCACACCGGCAGCGTCACCGCGTGAAATTTACCCAACGCCATCTGCTCGAAATCTACTTGAACGACCGGCCGTTTTTCGGTGATTCCGGTGTGGCTGGAAAACGATGAACCAAACGCCAGAATTAAATCGCATTCGTTCATAAACCAACTGGCAATGGGCGTCCCGGAGCGCCCCAACACCCCCGCCGCCAGCGGATGCGCGTCAGAAATCTGCCCTTTGCCCTTGAACGTGGTAAGCACCGGCGCGTTCAGTTTTTCCGCCAGCGATAACACTTCATCCATGGCGTGTTTGGCGCCGTAGCCGACGATGATGATGGGGCGGTGATGCTTGCGGAGCAAAGCCATAACCTGATCCATGGATTCCGCCGAAGGGGTGATTCGGTGATTGCCGAGGCGACCTTGTGGATGACCGGCTTTTGCGTTTGGCTCGGCCTCGATGGTCTGCACATCGTCCGGAAAAATCAAATGCGCTGGCAGGCGATTGACGATGGCGTTCTTGCACGCCAGACTCATCAGTTCGCCGTGTTTGCTGGTGTGCAACACCGTCTGACTGAAATCCGCCACCGACTCAAACGCCGACGCCAGATCAATTTCCTGGAAAGTACCGGGGCCGAAGACTTGAACATTAACCTGCCCGGTCAACGCCAACACCGGCGCCCGGTCGACCTTGGCGTCCCACAAGCCGGTCAGCAGATTGGTGGCACCGGGCCCGGCGATGGTCAAACACGCCGCCGGTTTTCCCGAGGCCTTGGCGTAACCGGAACAGGCAAAGGCGGCGCTGCCTTCGTGGCGGATGCCGTAGTAGTGAATGCCGCCTTTGGCCTCCTGCACCCGCAAGGCATCGGCCAATCCAAGATTGGAATGCCCGACCATGCCAAACACCGAACTCACTCCCCAGTTGACCATGGTCTCCACCATGATGTCGGAGATGGTCGGGATTTTTTCCGGCTCTACTTCCAAGCCCAGATAAATGCCGTCTTCCCGCACTTCCACGCGGTATAGTTTTTGCCCGGAATCTTCGTGGCCGCCGGGGGGGCGACCGGTTTCCGGATCAAAATCCCAGCCATGCCACGGGCAGCGCAACCAGCACTTTCCGTCCTTCCCGATTTCAATGGAACCTTCCCCCAACGGCCCGCCCTGATGGGGACAGTGATTGTCCATGGCGGTATATTTGCCGTTGATGTGGGTAAGCGCCATGGACTTGGTACCCGCGGTCACGGTTTTTACCCGGCCTTCCGGTAACTCGTCCAATGTCGCCACTTTGTGCCAGGCTAGTTCAGTTAAATTCATATTCTCAGATTGTTCTTTTGTGGTGGTTAGACTATCTGCCAAAAACTTATTTAGGCGTCGATGATTTTCTGGCAATTTACCCGAAGATTTAAGTCCACTAGCAAGTTGATAAAGATCGGATTTTACTATTTGAGTTTCAGGGAAGCGATCTTTGATCTTGTCCCATACTTCATCATGCGACAAATAAAGGTCTGATCCATCTACATCTTGTGCAACCACTTCTATTAACAACTCACGAGCATATGTGCGGTCGGGATGTGCACCGGAACGAACACTAATATCTTCTGCCTTTTGATTTATAACAGGTAGTTTTTTATCACTCATTATTTAATGCCTCAAACGATGTCGTTTTACAACGGTGTGACACCAGCGTATTTAACCCCGGTCAGATACGCCATGTCGCGGTTGAAGGTGGTGAGGTCGGAAATCGTGAACTGATTTAATTCGGTATGGCCGCAGGCCCGCGCCAGGATTTGCATCAACGAAACCGATGCGCCAAAAAATCGTTCCAGCCGCTTCGCCGCTTCGTCCACCAGCAGGCGCGCGCGCAGGTCTTTGCGCTGGGTGGCGATGCCCACCGGGCAGTTGTTGGTATGGCAGGCGCGCATGCCGAGGCAGCCGATGGCTTGCAACGCGGCGTTGGACAACGCCACGCCATCAGCCCCCAATGCCATGGCCTTGGCGAAATCCGCCGGTGTCCTGAGTCCGCCGGTGGCGATTAGGGTGATGTCCTTGCGGTCGCATTGGTCGAGATGACGACGCGCCCGGGCTACCGCGGCGATGGTCGGAACCGAAATGTTTTCGCGAAAGATCAGTGGCGCGGCGCCGGTGCCCCCGCCACGCCCGTCGAGGATGATGTAGTCCACCCCGATTTCCAGAGCGGCGTCGATGTCCGCTTCGATGTGCTGTGCCGATAATTTGTAACCCACCGGAATCCCGCCGGTTTGCTCGCGCACTTCGGCGGCGAAGTCTTTGATTGGTTCAATGCTATCCCACTCCGGAAAGCGCGCCGGGGAAATGGCGTCTTGACCGGGCTCGAGGCCCCGCACTTCGGCGATCTTGCCGATCACCTTGGCCCCCGGCAGGTGTCCGCCGGTGCCGGTTTTTGCGCCCTGCCCGCCCTTGAAGTGAAACGCCTGACATTTTTTGACCTTGTCCCAGTCAAAACCGAAACGCGCCGATGCCAGTTCATAAAAATACCGCCGGTTGGCGGCCTGTTCTTCGGGGAGCATGCCGCCTTCGCCGGAGCAGATTCCGGTGCCGGCCAGTTCCGCGCCTTTGGACAAGGCAATTTTCGCCTCCTCGGAGAGCGCACCAAAACTCATGTCCGACACCAACAACGGGATGTCCAGTTTCAAGGGTTTGGCGGCGCCGGGGCCGATGACCAGTTCGCTGCCAACCGCATCATCATCGAGCAACGGCAACTTCGCCAGTTGCCCCACCACAAATTGCAAATCATCCCACAGCGGCAGTTCCTGCCGGCTGACACCCATCGCCCCCACGGGCCCGTGGTGGCCGGTTTTGCTGAGACCATCGGCGGCGAGTTGGCGAATTAATTTAACATGCGGCTCATCGGGCGTGCCCACCGGGTCTTGGTAGATGCCCTGATAGGCGGCGCGGTTATAAGGTTGGGGATGCTCGCGCTCCCAAGCAAGGATTTCCTCTTCATCCACCCACACCTTGTCGCGCTCCACCCAAGCGTTGAATTTCGGCAGCAGTTCGCGGTTGTTGTATTCGCTAACCCCGGTGTCATAGCGATAATCCCAGCCATGCACGCCGCAGATGAGATTGTCGCCGGTGATATGGCCGTCTGACATCAGCGCGCCACGATGCGCGCAGCGACCGTATAGCACCGAAACAGTATCATCGTAACGGACAATAACGAGGTCTACATTGGAGACCAATGCGTGAGTCGGTTTGCGATCCTGCAACTCGTTCCAGTCGGCGATTTCCAGTTTTTTCATGGGGACTTTTCCGTTGGGATTATTATCAGACCGCCGTATCGCGGGTTTGTGTGGGTGTCTTGGTAGGCATGTCGGCGGGCATCTCGGTGACTTTGCGGTGTTCTTCGCAAGCCGGGTAACCGGACGCGATTTTGCCATAAATGCGAGCCAGCGGCGCGGCACTCAGGCCGTGCAAAAACACGCTCAACAAGACCGCGATGAAAACCGTGTGGGTGATGGTTTCGGCGTGTTGCAACACCGTCTCGTCCAACACCAGCAACATGAAGAGGAGAGACGCCAGTCCCCTCGGGCCAAACCAGCCCAAAAACAACTTGGTAGGCACTTTGAGATTCATCCCCATCAGCGACAAAGCCACCGGCACCATGCGCAGCAAGGTCAGGCTGATGAGAGCGAAAACCCATTGCCAGATATTGAACGCCGCCAATGCCTCGGGCAACAGCAGAGCGCCGAACACGAAGAAAGCGCTCAAGGTAAGCAACTGCCCTTCGGTCTCGACGAATTCAAATAAGTAATGGCAAGTGCGCTTGAGGCAGTTACCAAACACCAGCCCGGCGACGAAAGCGGCGATAAAACCGTTGCCGCCCAGAGCCTCGGCGATGATGAAACTCAACCCCGCCAGCACCAGCGACAGAATGCCCTGCCCGGCTTCGGACACCCAACCGAGTTCATCCGCACGATTGACAAAACGCGCGCCGATGTAACCCACCGCCAGACCGGTAAGCGGGCCGAACGAGAGTTGCAAGGCGGCGAACTGAAACCAGTCGCGAGTATTTTCCGTGGCGATAGCACTGGCGATGCTGGCAAGCAACAAAATCACCGGCAAAGCGATGCCATCATTCAGACCGCTCTCGACATTCAAGCCCTGCCGAATCCGCACCGGCACCGCCTTGCTATTGACCACCGCCTGCCCCAACGCCGCATCGGTGGGCGTCAAAATCGCCGCCAGCAATGCAGCCTCGCAGATAGTCAGCCCCAGCGGCAAAAAATAAGCGGCGATGCCACCCAGCAGAATGGTCAACGGCATACCCGCCAGCAACATACGCTGCGGCACGTTGTGATCCTTTTTCAAAACCCCAAGATTGATGCGCGCCGCATCGCTGAACAACACCAGCACCAGAGTCGCTTCCAGCAGCAGATGCAGAAGGTCTTGATCGATGTGGAAATCAACCACCCCCAAAAATGAATTGCTCAACAACAACCCAACCCCGACAAAAATCATCGGCGGAGTAACCATCGAACCCTCAATCCGTTTCGACAGCAGCCCAAAACAGAGAAACAGCAGAAAAATTAATAAGATTGAAAGATGTTCCATTATGTATTCGGCGGACGGATTGCAAGATTGACAAGATTGCCCAGATTTTCGCGCAAGCGGCGATGATTTTCAAGGGCGGCCAATAAAACTATCACCTTGCAAAGACAGCCCCCGTGCCTGTCCACAGCCGCACAAGCCGCTCATTATAAGTACCCATCGCAACCTATCCCCACACAAAACCATCCGACACCCCCCAATTCGCCCTATTCAATCTCCGGTAAAGCGGTCGGCGATCAGGCTGATGATCTCGAACATGACGGACATGGCAACCAGCGCGGTAATCTGGTTGGGAGAATCCTTAGTCGGCATCATGCACACGACATCGCCGCCGATGACGTTGGAGCCGCGCATCCCTTGTAAAATCTGCGTAACCTCGGACATCCGCATGCCTTCGCAACCGGCTTCGATATTGGCAACCCCGGGCGCAACCGTGGGGTCGAGGCAATCCAAATCGAAGGTGATATACA
Organism: Candidatus Poriferihabitaceae bacterium; assembly: GCA_965262585.1. Classification (GTDB taxonomy): domain Bacteria; phylum Pseudomonadota; class Gammaproteobacteria; order Arenicellales; family Poriferihabitantaceae; genus JAHRAW01. The sequence continues at coordinate 2,554,838 of OZ253546.1, read as the reverse complement.
GTGGCCGCCCGCCGACTCGGCGGTGGATAATTTCCAGGCAACGTTCGACGCCAAGTTCGTCTAAATCGTCTTTGCGAATGACCTCGTAGCCGAGATCCAAACTGGGTTCCAGCCAGTCCAAGGTGCGGGGGTTCCCGCGGATGCCGATTTGTACGCTGTGCTTCGCATCCACATGGCCGTCTCGCACCAGATAACTTGCCCAGTGGGCGGCGGATTTGACCGCGCCGAGAAAGTGGTCGAGGTTGTGGAAGGCATCAGTGTGCGCATCGAAATGCAACAGCACCGCCTTTTCGCCGTTTGTCAGCCGCGCTTGCTTGCCGGCGATGGCTTGCAGGATGCCGCCGGTAACGGAATGGTCACCGCCAACGGAAACCGGCTTGACCCCGGCGGCATCGATGTTGCGGTAAAACTCCGTAATATGCTCGATGCACTTCTCGTTATGATTGGCCTCCGGCAACGGCACATCGCCCAGATCACTGATACGGCAACGCCGCCACGGATCGATGTTGAATTTCATATGAACCCTGCGCCCCAACGCGCTGACATTCCTGAGCGCGCGCGGGCCGAGATGCTGGTCGCGTTCGGTGGTGCCGTTGCCGGTACTGTGCGGCACACCGACCAAGCCGATGTCGCACTGCGCGGGATCGGGATTATGCGGACATCGAAACAGCGTCGGCACCCCCCACCAATACAACCCATCCATCATCGTCGCATGATCTTTTTCTTTCTTGCTTTCGGTCATAAGTTTATACCTGAGAATAGATTTCAGGGCGGTATCTGAAATGGCGGAGAGAGAGGGATTCGAACCCTCGATACGCTATGAACGTATACACACTTTCCAGGCGTGCGCCTTCAACCACTCGGCCACCTCTCCGGTTATTGAGGCGCTATTTCAACGATTCCTCGGCGAACCGCTCCTCGGCTCGGCGCGAAGAGTATATCAAGCCGTCTCAGGGCACAACATCCGCGACTGCCGTTCAGGGATACAGGCGGCTGACTTGCCACTCGGAGCGGCGGTTGCGGGTGTAGAGTATTCGGTCGTGGATGCGGTGTGGGCGGCCCTGCCAGAATTCTATGCGCTGGGGGCAAATTTGATAGCCGCCCCAGAATTCCGGCAGCGGTATTTCGCGCCCGCCAAATCGTTCGGTTATTTCGGCGAGATGCTCTTCCAACAGTTGCCGCGAGGTTAGGGTTTCGCTTTGCCGGGAAGCCCACGCCCCCAACTGCGCTTCTCTGGGGCGGGAATGAAAATATTCCAGGGACTCATCCTCGCCGATGCGGCGCACATGGCCTTCGACAATCACCTGACGGTGCAACGCATACCACGGAAACAACGCGCACACGGTGTCGTTGTCCAGCATCTGCCGGGCCTTGCGGCTGCCGTGGTTGGTGAAGAATACGAATCCGTTTTTGTCGAAGCCCTTGAGCAATACGCTACGCTGAGAAGGCGCGCAGGATTTTGAGGCCGTTGCCAGCACCATCGCGTTGGGCTCGATGATGCCGGCCTCGGTGGCTTGCTTCAGCCAATGCCCGAACTGCGCCAGCGGGTCTTGATCCACCTCGTCTCGGGCAAGCCCGGCGGTGGCGTATTGCGCGCGCAGTTTTTCCGCTTCGCTCACCGCCGGGGAAAGCACCCGTTCATGTAACAGCCCCGGCGGTAAGGATGGCAATTAAAACGGAATGTCGTCATCGAAGTCTTCCGCCGGAGGGCTGCTTGCGCCGCCGCCAGAACCGCCGCCAGAACCGCCGCCCGATTTCTGCGGCGCGGGTGCTCGAGACTGGTCGAAATTATCCGATGAACCACCGCCCCGACTGTCCAGCATCTGCATTTCGCCGGCGACTATTTCGGTGCTATAACGATCCTGCCCGCTTTGTTTGTCCTGCCATTTGTTCGTCCGCAAACTTCCTTCGACATAGACTTTTGAGCCTTTTTTTAGGTATTCGCTGACGATTTCGGCGAGGCGACCGAAGAACACCACTCGATGCCATTCGGTGCGCTCCTGTTTTTCGCCGGTCTGTTTGTCTTTCCATGAGTCGCTGGTTGCGACGCTTACGTTGGCGACTGCCGCTCCGTTTGCGGTATAGCGAACCTCCGGGTCCTGCCCGAGATTTCCAATTAAGATTACTTTGTTGACTCCTTTTGCCATGATTGTACCCTCAGTTTTAAGATTGAATTATCCATAAGAAACCCGATTCTAACAAACCCCGCCGGTCAACGCGAATCCAAATGTCGAATAGTACGGTAGTTAATAACCATCTAATTTTGTAGAGACAAGCCCCCCGTGCCTGTCCAAACCGCGCATTAATAAGGACCGGCACGCCGGGGTTTGTTCGACTGGATTCCCGATACGATGAAAAATATGGTCGCTGGCGCTCCCTATTTTTCTATCGTTCGGGAATGACGACGTACCGCCGTCATTCTCGTGCCCCAACTCGTTATTTCCGCGACAGCGGGAATAACGAGTTGGGGACACGGGAATCCAGTGAAACATGCCGGCGACAGCCGACTCCCCAGGCTCGTCATTCCTGCTAGATCCGACTCATTATTGGCCTTCTGGATTCCCGATACGATGAAAAATATGGTCGCTGGCGCTCCCTATTTTTCTATCGTTCGGGAATGACGACGTACCGCCGTCATTCTCGTGCCGCCAAGTCGTTATTCCTGCGACAGCAGGGATGACGAGTTGGGGGACACGGGAATCCAGTGAAACATGCCGGCGACAGCCGACTCCCCAGGCTCGTCATTCCTGCGAGATCCGACTCATTATTGGCCTTCTGGATTCCCGATACGATGAAAAATATAGTCGCTGGCGCTCCTTATTTTTCTATCGTTCGGGAATGACGGCCTTGCGATAGCCGACTCCCTACGCCGTCATTCTCGCGAAAGCGGGAATCCAGTACAACATGCCGGCGCAAGCCGCTCATTTCTACTTAATAGAAGACTTATGAGAAGATTCTTCTCATTATGAGAAGATTTAGATCATTTATGAGAAGATTTAGAGTGTTTATGAGAAGATTTCTTCTATTAATAGAACATCTATGAGAAAACCCCAGACCTTATAGTTTTTCTTCAATCTTCCCAAACCCGCTCGGCGGTGCGCTGGCGGTGCTTGCCAGCCATAGCCCGGCTGCCGTTGCGCAAAACCAGTAGACGGCGGCGGCGCCAAAGCGGCCGCTTAGCCAGCCGGCGGTTAGGCCACCGGCGAACATGCCGAGAAATTGGAAGGTGTTGTATACACCGATGGCGGCGCCTTTGCCGGTGGCTGGGGCAATGCGCGATACCAGCGATGGCAGCATGGCTTCGAGGGCGTTGAAGGCTACGAAAAATAGCCATAGCGCGACCAGCAATGCCGCAATCCCCCCGCCGCCCGCCCATGCCAATGCCACGGTAGCAATGAACAGCAACCCCACGGCGCCGTTGAATGCCACCCCCACGCTACGGTTGCGGGAAGCGAGCATCAGCAGAGGAATCATGCCGACCACCGACAGCAGCAACACCGGCGCATACAGTTTCCAGTGGCCGGCCAGGGGGATTCCGCTTTTCGCTTGCAACAACGCCGGTAAGGTCACGAATAACGCGGTCAGCATCATGTGCAGGAAAAAAACTCCGAAGTTGAGGCGTTGTAACTGCGCGTTGGCGAGGGTGTCGGCGAAGCGGGTTGGCGTAGTTTCGGGGCGGGACGGCAATCTGCCCGGGTTGGGAACCGCCCACCACAAAACCGCTATCGCCATAACCGCGAGCACCGAACTCATCCAAAAAATCCCCGCCACGCCGATGGCGCTTTGCAGCGGCGGCGCGATCATCAGCGAAAGCAGGAAGACCGCGCCGATACTGACGCCAATGACCGCCATGGCTTTGGTGCGTTGTGCCTCGCCGGTCAAATCGGCGGTGAGTGCCAGCACCGCCGCCGAGACCGCGCCAGCCCCTTGGATGGCGCGCCCGGCAATCAGCCCGGTCATGGAATCGGCAAGCGCGGCTACCACGCTGCCGGCCATGAACACCAGCAATCCCACGCTGATCACCAGTTTGCGCCCGAAGCGATCCGATGCCATGCCGAAGGGGATCTGAAACAACGCCTGAGTGAGTCCGTAGATGCCGAGCGCGAGGCCAATCAGCAGCGGCGTGCCGTCCGGCAGTTGGGCGGCGTAGATAGCCAGCACCGGCAGCAGCATGAACAAACCCAACATGCGCAGCGCAAATATCCCAGCCAATGCCGCCACCGCCCGCCTCGTTACTCCGCTAAAGTGGGAATTCATTGCTTGATGGGTTGGACGGGTTGGAGTTGGGCGGGGGCTGGCGAGGGGGCCACGAAAAAACTACGCTTCAATTTATTGGTTGGGCGGCGGCAAAGGCGGGTATAGTATCAGGTTTGCCTCAAGGGGCGGATCACAACGAGTCGACACACGCATGGGCGCGAACATCAACAAAAAAAGCGGAACCATCGAAATACGCGGCGCCCGCACTCACAACCTCAAGGGCATCGACCTTGACCTGCCGCGCGACCGCCTGATCATCATCACCGGGCTGTCCGGTTCCGGCAAATCGTCTTTGGCCTTCGACACCATCTACGCCGAGGGCCAGCGACGCTATGTCGAGTCGTTGTCCACTTACGCCCGGCAGTTCCTGTCGATTATGGAAAAACCCGATGTGGATCTCATCGAAGGTCTATCGCCGGCCATCAGCATCGAACAGAAATCCTCTTCCCACAACCCCCGCTCGACGGTCGGCACGGTTACCGAAATTTACGATTACTTGCGCTTGTTGTTTGCGCGAGTCGGCGAGCCTCGCTGTCCGCAACACGGCATCGCATTGACCGCGCAGACCGTGACCCAGATGGTGGATCAAGTCATGGCGTTGCCGAATGGTTCCGGGTTGCTGCTGCTGGCGCCGGTGGTCAATCAGCGTAAAGGGGAATTTCAGCAGTTGCTCGGCGAACTTCACTCGCAGGGATTTATCCGCGCGCTCATCGACGGCAACACGGTGGATTTGGATGACCCGCCACGTCTCGACAAACGTTATAAGCACAGCATTGAAGTCGTAGTGGACCGCGTCATCGCCCGGGACGGCAACCAGCAACGCCTTGCCGAATCTTTCGAGACCGCCCTCGCCCTTGCCGATGGCACCGCCCGGGTTGCGCTGCTGGACGAAGCCCGTGAAATTACCGATAGCATGTTGTTCTCCGACAAATTCGCATGCCCCCATTGCGGCTACAGCCTCGACGAACTAGAGCCACGATTGTTTTCCTTTAACAACCCGGCCGGTGCTTGTCAGGAATGCGACGGCCTCGGCATGCGGCAGTTCTTCGACCCGCTGCGCATCATTCAAGACCGCTCGCTTTCTCTAGCCGCCGGTGCGATCCGCGGCTGGGATCGACGCAGTGCCTATTATTATTCCCAACTGACTTGTCTGGCACAGCATTACGGATTTAGCGTCGACACTCCGTTCGAAGCACTGAGCGAAGAACATCAGAAGCGAGTGCTATACGGCAGCGACGGCGAAACCATCAACTTCGTCTATCTCCGCCCGGGTCGCAAATACCAAAAACGGCATGTCTTCGAAGGCATCATCCACAACTTCGAACGCCGCTACCGAGAAACCGATTCCGCATCAGCGCGGGAAGAACTTGCCAAATGCATGAGCACCAAAGTGTGCGGTGCGTGCCACGGCAGCCGCCTGCACACCGCGGCGCGGCATGTGTTCATCGAAGATCGCGCCATTCACGAATTGACCGACCTGCCGGTGGATCACTGCTTGTCGTTTTTCAATAATCTTCGGTTGAGTGGCCGGCGCGCCGACATCGCCGACAAAATCGTCAAAGAGATTAATGCGCGGCTGGGCTTCCTCATCAATGTCGGGCTCAATTACCTATCCCTGTCCCGTGCCGCGGAAACCTTGTCCGGCGGTGAGGCGCAACGCATCCGCCTCGCTTCCCAGATCGGCTCCGGGCTGGTGGGGGTTATGTATGTGTTGGACGAACCGTCCATCGGATTGCACCAGCGCGACAATGCGCGGCTGCTCGAAACCTTGTTTCACCTGCGCGACATCGGCAACACGGTGATTGTGGTGGAGCACGATGAAGAGGCCATCCGTCAGGCCGATCATGTAGTAGACCTCGGCCCCGGTGCCGGGCGGCATGGCGGTATGGTGGTCGCTCAGGGCCGACCGGCGGATCTGGAGCGTTGCAAAAAATCCTTGACTGGCCGTTACTTGAGCGGCAAGGAGGCCATCCCGGTGCCGCTTAAGCGCATGGTCGCCGACCCCGACAAAGCGCTCACCGTGACCGGTGCCGGCGGTAACAACCTGAAAAAGATAGACGCGCAAATTCCGGTCGGCTTGCTGACCTGCGTGACCGGGGTTTCCGGTTCGGGCAAATCCACGCTGGTCAACGGCACGCTGTATCCGGCGGTGGCGCGCCGCCTCGGACTGATACGCGACAACCCGCAACCCTTTAAATCCGTCCACGGGCTGGAGAACTTCGACAAAATCATCTCCATCGACCAAAGCCCCATCGGGCGCACCCCCCGCTCCAACCCGGCAACCTACACCGGACTATTCACCCACATCCGCGAGTTGTTTTCCAACACACGGGAATCCCGCGCCCGTGGCTACAAACCCGGACGGTTTTCATTCAATGTAAAGGGTGGCCGCTGTCAGGCATGCCGGGGGGACGGGCTACTGCGAGTGGAGATGCACTTCCTGCCGGATATCTATGTGTCTTGCGATGTATGCAAGGGCGCGCGCTACAACCGCGAAACCCTCGGCATCCGCTACAAGGGAAAAACCATCAGCGAAGCCCTCAACATGACCATCGAAGAAGCCGAAGTTTTTTTCTCCGTAGTGCCGGTCATCAAGCGCAAACTCGACACCTTGCTGGACGTCGGCCTCGGCTACATCACCCTCGGCCAAAGCGCCACCACGCTATCCGGCGGCGAAGCCCAGCGCGTCAAACTATCCCGGGAATTATCCAAACGCGACACCGGACGCACGCTATATGTACTCGACGAACCCACCACCGGACTGCACTTCCACGACATCCGCCAGTTACTCACCGTGCTACACCGCCTACGCGACCACGGCAACACCGTAATCGTCATCGAACACAACCTGGATGTAATCAAAACCGCCGACTGGATCATCGACCTCGGCCCCGAAGGCGGCGAAGGCGGCGGCCATGTAGTAGCCACCGGCCCCCCCGAAGCCATAGCCAAAATCAAAAAATCCCACACCGGACGGTATCTAAAACAAGTCCTCAAACGCGCTAAGACGGCAGCGGCTCGTTGAGTTTGTCTGGCTATACCGGAGTTTGTTTAACTGGATTCCCGATACGATGAAAAATATAGTCGCTGGCGCGACGCCGTCATTCTCGTGCCCCAACTCGTTATTCACGCGACAGCGGGAATGACGAGTTGGGGACACGGGAATCCAGTGAAACATGTCGGCACAGCCGCTCCTTATTCGGGAATAACGGCGAGGAGCGGCTGTCGCCGGATTGTTTTACTGGATTCCCGATACGATGAAAAATATGGTCGCTGGCGCTCCCTATTTTTCTATCGTTCGGGAATGACGCACTTTTGATATTCCTTGTTTGCGGATGAGGACAGGCACGGGGGCGCTGTCCCTACGAAAACCATATCTCGTAGGGACAGTGCCCCCGTGCCTGTCCTTAATAAGGAGCGGCTGGCGCCGACATGTTTTTTTCTGGATTCCCGATACGATGAAAAATATGGACGCTGAAGCGTCCTATTTTTCTATCGTTCGAGAATGACGGGCCTGGGGAGCGGCTAACGCCGGACATGTTGTACTGGATTCCCGATACGATGAAAAATATAGTCGCTGGCGCGTCCTATTTTTCTATCGTTCGGGAATGACGCACTTTTGATTTTCCTCGTTTGCGGATGGAATAAAGGGGTCAGTGTGAATTAGATAAACCCCTATCCTTCCCGGTCGTATAATCAATTTAATTCACACTGACCCCTTTATTCTCAACATGTCCGGCGATAGCCGCTCCCTACGCCGTCATTCTCGTGCCGCCAAGTCGTTATTTCCGCGACAGCGGGAATGACGAGTTGGGGGACACGGGAATCCAGTAAAACATGCCGGCGATAGCCGACTCCCTATGCCCGTCATTCTCGCGAAAGCGGGAATCCAGTACAACATGTTCGGCGATAGCCGACTCCTTATTTGGCTTTCTGGATTCCCGATACGATGAAAAATATAGTCGCTGGCGCTCCTTATTTTTCTATCGTTCGGGAATGACGCACTTTTGATTTTCCTCGTTTGCGGATGGAATAAAGGGGTCAGTGTGAATTAGATAAACCCCTATCCTTCCCGGCCGTATAATCAATTTAATTCACACTGACCCCTTTATTCTCAACATGTCCGGCGATAGCCGCTCCCTACGCCGTCATTCTCGTGCCGCCAAGTCGTTATTTCCGCGACAGCGGGAATGACGAGTTGGGGGACACGGGAATCCAGTAAAACATGCCGGCGATAGCCGACTCCCCAGGCCGTTATTCTCGCGAAAGCGGGAATCCAGTACAACATGTGCGGCGAGATCCGACTCATTATTGGCTTTCTGGATTCCCGATACGATGAAAAATATGGACGCTGAAGCGTCCTATTTTTCTATCGTTCGAGAATGACGTAATTTTGATTTTCCTTGTTTGCGGATGGAATAAAGGGGTCAGTGTGAATTAGATAAACCCCATCACTTCCCGGCCGTGTAATCAACTTAATTCACACTGACCCCTTTATTCTTGTTTCCCATTGCACTTCGACTAGGCGGGTGTGGCGGTGGGGGGGGAGGTTTTTGATGTTGTGGCAGGTTTGTTGGTGGATGCTTATTCCGCGGCCGGCGGTTATGAAGCCGATGATGGGGTCGCCGGGGATGGGGTTGCAGCAGCGGGCTAGGTGGGTTAATAGATTGCCGACTCCGCTGACGCTGAAATTGCTGGGATGGTTTGCGTTGGTGCTGGCACCGGTAGGCTCACGAAGGCGCGGGGATTTAGTTGGTGGTGCGGGGCGGCGGAATGGGGCGAGTGCTTTGGATAATTTGAAATCTCCGGCGCCGATGGCGGCGAGTAGGTGGTCGGTTTTATGAAAGTGCGTGTTGCGTGCGATTTTGTCGTAACTTAAAGCCTCTAGGCCGAGGCGCGCCAGTTCGCGTTCGAGCATGCCGCGTCCTTCGGCTAGGTGTTGGTGGTAGTCGGCGCGCTTGAACCAGTGCGCTATGCGGCTGCGGGCGCGGCGGGTGCGGGCGAGGTTGCTGCGTAGCCAGTCGCGGCTTGGATGTCCGCCTTTGACGGTTTGGATGTGAACTTGATCGCCGGTTTCCAGTGGCTGGCCGAGGGGCGTCATTTTGCCGTTGACCCGCGCGCCGCGAATGCAATGTCCTATTTCGGTGTGAATCGCGTAGGCGAAATCGATGGGGGTTGAACCGCCGGGCAAATCGATCACCATGCCTTTGGGAGTGAACACATACACTCGTTCGGCGACTCCGCCCGTAGGTTCTTCCGCCAGCGTGCCAGCGTCCCGCAGTTCCTCTTTCCATTCCAGCAACTGCCGCAACCGCACTACTTTGTGGTCGATGTTGTCATCGGCGCGAATTTTTTCTTTGTAACGCCAGTGTGCGGCGCCGCCGAGTTCGCTCTGTCGGTGCATCTCGCGGGTGCGAATTTGTACTTCCACGGTTTTGTCTTCGGGTCCGGCGACTACGGTGTGAATGGAGCGGTAGCCGTTGGCTTTGGGGGTGGCGATGTAGTCGTCGAATTCGCCGGGCAAAGGTCGCCAACGAGTATGCACCGCCGCCAATGCCGAATAACAATCGGCCACGCTGTCCACCAGAATTCGTAGCGCGCGAATGTCGCGAAGATTTTCCAACGCCAGCCCTTTGATGCGCATTTTTTTCCAGATGCTGTAGAGGTGTTTGGGCCGCCCGTGAACCTCACCGACAATGCCCGCATCTTCCAACGCGCCTTGCACGGCGGTGAGAAATTCGCCGATGTATTGTTCCCGCAACGCCCGTTTTTCATCCAGTGCCGCCGCCAAGCGATGGTAGTCATCGGCTTCCAGACAGCGCAGTGCGTGGTCTTCCAACTGCCATTTTATATGCCCGACTCCGAGACGATTAGCCAGCGGTGCGTATACCTCTAGGGTTATGCGTCCGAGTTCTTTTCGAGTTTCCAAAGTTTCTTGTCGGTGCCGCCGCAACATAACCAAATGGCGCGCCAGTTCGATGAGCACCACGCGAATGTCGTCCACCATCGCAATCAACAATTTGCGCAAGTTTTCTTCGTTGACTTGCGGGTTGGTGCGTCTGGATGAAGCGGGGTGTCGGGACAACTCGGAAAGTTGTCGCATCCGTGCGGCGTCTTGTAACAGGGCGAGGGTCAATGTGCCGAAACGTTCGGTGAGTAATGCCTGTTCTTTTTCATTCACCGGCAACAGGGGCTGCAACAGACCGGCAAGCAACCCCGGTGCATCCATCCCCAGTGGCCTGATAAGTTCCACCGTCTCCATTCCGGTTTGCAATGCTTCCCCGGCATCGGCACGGCAGTGCGCGATAACCCAGCGACACGCCTCATGGAGTTCCGATTCGCTGCCGGAAAGGTCACCGGCAGGTTGCGCGGATTCGTGGTGCTCCGGAATTATAGCCCTAGCCTCTGGGATGATGCCGCTGGTGTAAGGATTTTAGTCTTTCCCCGGCGACATGGGTGTAAATCTGCGTGGTGGACAAACTGGAATGCCCCAGCAGCATTTGCACGCTGCGAAGATCGGCGCCGTGGTTGAGCAGATGGGTGGCGAAAGCGTGGCGCAATGTGTGCGGGGACAGGGGTTTTCGGATGTCGGCGATGAGCGCGTATCGGCGGATATTGCCCCACAACGCTTGACGGGTCATGGAACTGCCGCGTTTGGTGACGAATACCGCCGCGCTTTGCTTTTGCCCCATCAAATTACCGCGAGACGCGTCCAGATAACGTTGCAACCAATCCATCGCCGGTTCGCCCAGCGGCACCAGCCGCTCCTTGTCGCCCTTGCCCACGGCGCGGCATATCCCGGCAACCAAATCCAGTTGGTTCAATTCCAGCGTGACCACTTCGCTGGCGCGGAAGCCGGTGGCGTATAAAATTTCGAGCATGGCGCGGTCGCGTTGGCCGAGGTCGGTGGTGGTGTCCGGGGCGTTGATGAGGCGTTCGACTTCGGATTCGGAGATGGTTTTGGGCAGGGATTTACCAATCGCAGGCGCCGCGACTTCAGCACAAGGATTGGCGTCAATCATCCCGCCGATCATGGCGTGGCGATAAAAGCGTTTTAGCGTGGATAAGGATCGAGCGGCGGTGCGGTTGGAATAATTATGCAGATGTTCGCTCAAATAGGTTTGCACCAGCCGCGTATCCACGGTAGTCAGTGAACTGCCTTGATGGTGGATCCAGTGAACGAATTTCGCAAGGTCGCTGCGGTAAGCCGACAGCGTGTTGTTGCTCAACCCTGCTTGAAGCCACACCGCATCGAGGAACTCATCCACCCGCCGGTTATCATCGTCGGGTGCTTGCGGGGTGTCGGTCATTCCGGTGTCGGTGTCGGTGTCGGTGTCGGATGATGTTGCGGGCTCGATTCCAGTAACCATAATTGCTGTAATTTTTGTTTCAAGGCACTACGGCTGGCATCCGAATCGGCGGCGGTCAGCAGGTCTTCGAATAACCGCCGGGCGTCTGCAAAAAGTTGCCCGTCCATGAGTGCTTCGGCGGCGCGAAAACGTGCCGCTTTACCCCACCGATCAAAACCATCGTCCTGCAACAATGCGGAATGCAAAAACCAATCCGCGGCGGTATGGTATTGGTCGTTGCCTTGATAAGACTCCGCCAGCCAGTAGGCGATTTCGCGCCGATGTTTTCCAGTTGGCGCGCGCGCATCCACTTGCCGTAGTAATTCCAACGCCAATGCGTGCCGCCCCACGGTTTGCAGGTCAAAAATCGGCTGCAGGACGGCGTCGGTTTGCGCCGCGTCTAGAGCATCGAAGAACTCGATCCACTCCGTCAGTTTGGCGGCGCCCCGGCGGTGTCTACCGGCGAAGATGTCAATGCGGGCGGCTTGCAATAGCCAGTCGGTGCGCTCCACTCCGGCGGGAAGTTCCGAGAGGGTGGCGTTGGCTTCGGCGGCCAATTTGAAATCGCTATTGTCGAGTGCCAAAGCCGACAGGCGCAATCCGGTTTGGCCGCCGAGGGATAATGCGCCGAGGCGGGTATCCGCGCCGAACAAACGTTCAATCAATGCCGTGCGTCGAATGTCGATTAAGGCATCGACATAGCCGTCCACCGAGTTGCGGCGAAGTGCCGGGTCTTGGGCGGTAACTGCCAGATGAGCAAACAGCGACCTGCGCGCCACTGCGGACTCCGGCGGAAGTTGCCGGGCGTGGTCGAACCAACGTTGTTCCTCGCCGACCAGCAGGCCGACCAGATTGGCTTCCTCTTCGGCAATTCTCGCGTATACATTCAACAAGTCGTCCGCCGTAAACTGCGGGTAAACCCGGTTCAAACCGGGGTCTGAGGGCGGCGGTGCCAGCAGATATTCTTCCAGCACCTCGGCAAGCGGGTAGAATTTACCTGCGGCGATGTTTGCTTGAGCGGTCAGTGCCAGAATGTGGCGTTCCAAGGATGCGCTTTGTGGCAAGGCGCGAAATTCCAGGGCGCGGGTAATGACCTCATCCGGCGTTAGGCTGCGGTTGCCGAGGCGGGCATATAAACGCAGCAATCGCGCAGATGGCTGGTTGAGGGGCGCGAGTAGGTTGACGGCGGCGTTGGGATTATTGGAGCGAAGCAACACACCGGCGCTGAGTAGCAGCCATTCCGTTTCACCGGCGCCGTAGTCCATGCGAAAATGTTGCATGGCGATGCGCGCTTCGGGCAGCAGGTCGTCGGCAAGATAGGTGGCAATCAACGCCTGTCGCAAGCGGCGTTTGTGCGGCTGGGATTCATCCGCCACCAGCAGTTGGCTTCGGATGAGATGTCGCGCCGCGCTTCCTCGTTGCAAGGCGGTCAGGGATTTGATGGCTAGCAACTGAGATTCCCGGCGGATAGCGTCCGGAAGGTTCGGCGGCAGTTGGTCGATGCGTTCGTATAACTTTTGCCATTTGCCTTGTACGCGATACAGGGCCCATAATTGCCGTTCCCATTGTTGCCATTCATGGCTTGGTTTTTTCTCTATCGCTGGTCCGCGAGTTTCCAGTATTTCTTGAGCGAGGCCGAGCACATTGGCGCGCACCAGATTTTGTACGCGAATTAGTTCCGGGGTTGTGGTTTTGTCGGTATTAGTCTCGGCATCGGGCTCGACGACCTGCGCCAAGCCGGTGACGATAACACCGAAAAATAGCATCGCGCCCCATACCACGGCGCGCAGGGGCAACGAAAGAAGATCGTTCTTTCGTTTCACGCTTTCGGTTGGCATGCGCGCCACTATCAACGATGCACGGGAGAAAATTCTCCCCCGGATTACCCGCGAATTTTCTCCTTGATGCGCGCCGCTTTACCGGTTCGCTCTCGCAGGTAATATAGTTTGGCACGCCGAACATCGCCACGGCGCACCACTTCAATCGCCCCAATCAGCGGGCTGTGGGTTTGGAATACCCGCTCGACACCTTCGCCGCCGGTCATTTTCCGCACCGTGAAAGAGGAATTAAGCCCGCGATTTTTCTTCGCCAGCACCACGCCCTCATAGGCTTGAAGCCGCTCACGGCTGCCTTCCTTAACGCGCACTTGAACCCGCACGCTGTCCCCCGGATTAAATTCGGGCACGTCTTCTTTCAGTTGTTCGCTTTCCAGTAAATCAATAATGTTACTCATCGCCTTGCTCCGATTGATACGCTTTCAATAACTCACTCTGCTCACGATCCAGTTCACGCCCGGCAAGCAAATCCGGCCGGCGTTCTTCAGTTCGCCCCAGGGCCTGCATCAGACGCCATCTGCGGATCGCGCCGTGGTTGCCGCTCAACAATACTTCGGGCACCGCCCGCCCTTCAAACACCTCGGGGCGGGTGTAATGCGGATAATCCAGCAATGCATCCGCAAAGGAATCCTGCGCCGCCGATTCGTCATTGCCCAACACGCCGGGCAACAAGCGCGCGATGCCTTCCAACAGCAACATCGCCACCAACTCGCCCCCGGCCAGCACATAATCACCGGCGGAAATTTCTCGATCCACCCGGCTTTCTACAATACGTTCGTCAATGCCTTCGTAGCGTCCCGCCAGCAATATCAACGCCGGCAAAACCGCCAATTCCGCCAGCAACTTCTGATTCAGTTGCTCGCCCTGAGGTGAAAGATACACCACCGGGCCGTGATTTTCCTGTTTCGCGGCATCGATAGCCCGCGCCAGTGGCTCCGGGTTTAACAACATACCCGCACCGCCGCCGTAGGGGCGGTCGTCCACCGTGCGATGCCGATCTTCGGTGAAATCCCGCGGATTCCACAACTTTACCTTCAACGCGCCCTTGTCCAACGCCCGCGCGGAAATGCCGTTTTCTATCACCGCATCAAACATTTGCGGGAATATCGTTACCACCGCCAGTTTCACCCGTCCGTCCTCACTTTATTGCGCCGCCGACTACTCGTGCGGATGCCAGTTCACCCGAATGCGCCCGCCTTCAAGGTCTACCTCAATAATCACATCCGGCGACCAGGGCAGCAGGTGTTCATCTGCGCCGTCTGTCGAATCATTCTCCACGCCGGGATGCCGCACCACCAGCACATCATTGGCGCCGGTCTCGACAAGGTGATCAACGATCCCCAATTCCACGCCATCTTGATCGACCACCGAAAGGCCGGTCAGATCGCTCCAATAATACTCGCCTTTGGGCAGTTGCGCGAGTTGAGATGGATCAACGGCGATCCATTTCCCCACCAAACCATCCGCACCGTTTCGATCATCCACCCCGGCAAGTTTTGCCCGCAATTTTTCGGACTGCTGCCGGACAGACGCCACCGCCACCGCCATCCATTCATCCGCATCGGGGCGATTTGCCAGCAACCATCGGTCATACTCCAAAATCTTCGCCGCCGGACGAGTGTGGGAATACACATTAAACCAACCCTTCAAGCCACTGGGCGCACCGATTTTACCCACGACCACCGGCAACTGATTTTCACCGCCAACGGAATGGCGTTGTGCCAAGCGGGGCAAGTCGGTCAAGTTCGGCGATCAAGCCGCCGCCGGAGATTCCCCCGCTTTCTGAGATTGCTTATACAAATGCGCCACCCGCTCACTAGGCTGCGCACCACGGCTGATCCAATGCTCCATACGGGGGGCATTGATACGCAATTTTTCCTCGCCCCCGCAAGCCAGAGGGTTATAAAACCCCACCCGCTCAATGAACCGCCCACGCAACGACCGGCGTTGATCCGCCACCAAAATAGAATAAAACGGCCGCTTCTTAGAGCCACCCCGAGACAAACGAATAATTACCATGTTGCTTTTCTCCGCGCTAATGCTGAATTTCAAGTAGGGATTTTAGCATAACCAAACCGGCAAAACCGATGTTTTCCATAATAATGTCCGGCGATAGCCGCTCCCTACGCCGTCATTCTCGCGAAAGCGGGAATCCAGTGTTCGGCGAGATCCGACTCCTTATTGGCCTTCTGGATTCCCGATACGATGAAAAATATGGTCGCTGAAGCGTCCTATTTTTCTATCGTTCGGGAATGACGCACTTTTGATTTTCCTTGTTTGCGGATGAGGACTCCCAGACTCGTCATTCTCGTGCCCCAACTCGTCATTCACGCGACAGCGGGGATGACGAGTTGGGGACACGGGAATCCAGTGAAACATGTCGGCACAGCCGCTCCTTATTCGGGAATAACGGCGAGGAGCGGCTGTCGCCGGATTGTTTTACTGGATTCCCGATACGATGAAAAATATGGACGCTGAAGCGTCCTATTTTTCTATCGTTCGGGAATGACGCACTTTTGATTTTCCTTGTTTGCGGATGTGGACTCCCAGATCGTCATTCTCGTGCCGCCAAGTCGTTATTTCCGCGACAGCGGGAATGACGAGTTGGGGGACACGGGAATCCAGTGAAACATGCCGGCGATAGCCGCTCCTTATTCGGGAATAACGGCGAGGAGCGGCTGTCGCCGGATTGTTTTACTGGATTCCCGATACGATGAAAAATATGGTCGCTGGCGCGTCCTATTTTTCTATCGTTCGGGAATGACGGCGGGGCGTCGTCATTCTCGTGCCCCAACTCGTCATTCACGCGACAGCGGGGATGACGAGTTGGGGACACGGGAATCCAGTACAACATGTTCGGCGACAGCCGACTCCTCTTGCCGTCATTCTCGCGAAAGCGGGAATCCAGTGTTCGGCGAGATCCGACTCCTTATTGGCCTTCTGGATTCCCGATACGATGAAAAATATAGTCGCTGGCGCTCCTTATTTTTCTATCGTTCGAGAATGACGCACTTTTGATTTTCCTTGTTTGCGGATGTGGACTCCCAGATCGTCATTCTCGTGCCGCCAAGTCGTTATTTCCGCGACAGCGGGAATGACGAGTTGGGGGACACGGGAATCCAGTACAACATGTCGGCACAGCCGCTCCTTATTCGGGAATAACGGCGAGGAGCGGCTGTCGCCGGATTGTTTTACTGGATTCCCGATACGATGAAAAATATGGTCGCTGGCGCTCCCTATTTTTCTATCGTTCGGGAATGACGCACTTTTGATTTTCCTTGTTTGCGGATGTGGACTCCCAGACTCGTCATTCTCGTGCCCCAACTCGTCATTCACGCGACAGCGGGGATGACGAGTTGGGGACACGGGAATCCAGTGAAACATGCCGGCGACAGCCGACTCCTCTTGCCGTCATTCTCGCGAAAGCGGGAATCCAGTGTTCGGCGAGATCCGACTCCTTATTGGCCTTCTGGATTCCCGATACGATGAAAAATATGGACGCTGAAGCGTCCTATTTTTCTATCGTTCGGGAATGACGCACTTTTGATTTTCCTTGTTTGCGGATGTGGACTCCCAGATCGTCATTCTCGTGCCCCAAGTCGTTATTCACGCGACAGCGGGGATAACGACTTGGGGGACACGGGAATCCAGTGAAACATGTCGGCACAGCCGCTCCTTATTCGGGAATAACGGCGAGGAGCGGCTGTCGCCGGATTGTTTTACTGGATTCCCGATACGATGAAAAATATGGACGCTGAAGCGTCCTATTTTTCTATCGTTCGGGAATGACGCACTTTTGATTTTCCTTGTTTGCAACGCAAGCCTCGTCATTTATAATCCACCCTCCACACACCGGTACAACACCTTGACCAAAAAAATCTACTCAGTAACCCATCTAATCGGCGAACTGCGGGCGCTGTTGGAGAGCCATTACCGCGAGATTTGGGTGGAGGGCGAAATCTCCGGTCTTGCGGAACCTGCTTCCGGGCATCGGTATTTTTCGCTTAAAGAGGGGGACTCGCTGATTCGTTGTGCGTGGTTTAACAGTCGGCAGTCATTGGCGACTCGGCCTGCAGAAGGGATGCAGGCGTTGGTGCGGGGGCGGGTATCGGTGTATCCATCGCGGGGGGATATGCAGTTGATTGTCTCGTATCTTGAGGATGCGGGGGAAGGTGCGCGGCGGCGGGAATTCGAGCAACTGAAGCGCAAATTGTCGGCGGAGGGGTTGTTCGATGAACAACATAAACAATCGCTGCCCACTTATCCGCGAGTGATTGGGATTATCAGTTCGGACAGCGGCGCGGCGTTGCATGACATTCGCGTTACGCTGAAAAAACGCTATCCGGTGGCGCGGCTGATTGTGTATCCGACCCCGGTGCAGGGCGATGCGGCGGTGGACGGCATCATCGACAAACTGGCTGTAGCCAACCGGCGGCGGGAGGTGGATGTGTTGATTCTCTCTCGTGGCGGCGGTTCGCTGGAGGATTTGCAGGCTTTTAATGACGAAAGCGTGGCGCGTGCGATTTTTGCTTCGGGGTTACCGGTGGTCAGTGCGGTGGGGCATGAAATAGATTTCACCATCGCCGATATGGTCGCCGACAAGCGCGCCCCCACGCCCACCGCAGCGGCGGAATGCGTCTCCCCGGAACTCGCGCAAGTGCGCCGCAACATCCGCCATGCCACCACCGCCCTGTACAAAACCACCCGGCGGATCATGGAAACTCTGGGCCAAAGTATCGATTACACCAACGCCCGCTTGGTGCACCCCGCACGGCGGATTGAAACCGCCCGGCAGGCACATCAAGCATTGACCGACACCCTCGGTTATGTGGCTAGAAATCGCCTCAATCAATGTCAGTTGCGGGTTCAAGAACAAGTCGCGGAACTTCGCTACCTCTCGCCACAATCTCGCCTCACCCAACACCTACGCAACCTCGCCACCCTACACCACCAACTCCACAGC
Source organism: Candidatus Poriferihabitaceae bacterium (assembly GCA_965262585.1). Taxonomy (GTDB): domain Bacteria; phylum Pseudomonadota; class Gammaproteobacteria; order Arenicellales; family Poriferihabitantaceae; genus JAHRAW01. Next base: position 2,536,434 of record OZ253546.1, on the reverse strand, counting down.
GTCGCCACCACCAGCCTCCATTCCACCACCCAAACCATCGACCATCTCACCAACCAACTTGACGTAATGAGCCCGGCACATACACTGGAGCGTGGCTACGCAATTATTCAAGATGAAAATCGTGAGGTGGTGATGGATGCAGATAAAACTCGTAGCGGGCAGACTTTGGTTGCAAGTGTGGCGCGGGGGAAGTTTTTGTGTGTGGTGGAGGGGGTGGTGGGGGAGTGACGGGTTATATTTTTCTTATTAATAAACGGCTTGCATTGACCGCGAATATGTGGTGTAGTTGGTGTCCGATTAATTCGTAAGGAAACGCACAATGCCTATTATGCCAGCACTGGATACCCATCAAGCCTTTAAATCACTCACCAAAGCCGGTGCTCCTGATGACTTGGCTGAAGCGTTGATCTCTACGGTTAGATTGTCTCTAACCGAAAATCTTGCCACCAAATCCGATATGGATGGCATGAAGCATCACATGGATGGTCTTGCCACCAAAGCCGATTTCGAAACCCTTGAACATCGCATGGATGGCCTTGCTACCAAAGCCGATTTCGAAACCCTTGGGCATCGCATAGATGGCCTTGGAAATCGCATGGGTGGCACGGATCAGCGCATGGATGGTCTTGCTACCAAAGCCGATTTGGAAGCCCTCGCGCAAAGCACCAAGGCCAATTTCGAAGCCCTTGGAAATCGCATAGATGGCCTTGGACATCGCATGGATGGCATGGATCAGCGCATGGATGGCCTTGCTACCAAAGCCGATTTGGAAGCCCTCGCGCAAAGCACCAAAGCCGATAACCAACTTCTTCGTTCCGAGTTGAAACTGGCTATTGCGCAATCGCAGAATAGGATGACTTTGCGGCTTGGGGCTATGATGGTGGCGGGGTTTGGGTTGATTGGTGTGTTGGATAAGATTTGGTAGGGGTGTTTGTGTAGGGACAGGCCGCGACTTGTCCTTATTGGCAAACAAGGAAAATCAAAAGTGCGTCATTCTCGAACGATAGAAAAATAGGGAGCGGTAGCGAGCATATTTTTCATCGTATCGGGAATCCAGAAGGGTAATAAGGAGTCGGGTCTCGCCGAACACTGGATTCCCGCTTTCGCGAGAATAACGGCGTAAGGAGTCGGCTATCGCCGGCATGTTTTACTGGATTCCCGTGTCCCCAACTCGTCATTCCCGCTGTCGCGTGAATGACGAGTTGGGGCACGAGAATGACGGCGGTACGTCGTCATTCTCGAACGATAGAAAAATAGGGAGCGGCAGCGACCATATTTTTCATCGTATCGGGAATCCAGTAAAACAATCCGGCGACAGCCGCTCCTCGCCGTTATTCCCGAATAAGGAGCGGCTGTGCCGACATGTTTTACTGGATTCCCGTGTCCCCAACTCGTCATTCCCGCTGTCGCGTGAATGACGAGTTGGGGCACGAGAATGACGGCGGCTCGTCGTCATTCCCGAACGATAGAAAAATAAGGAGCGTCAGCGACCATATTTTTCTTCGTATCGGGAATCCAGTAAAACAATCCGGCGACAGCCGCTCCTCGCCGTTATTCCCGAATAAGGAGCGGCTGTGCCGGCGTGTTTTACTGGATTCCTGCTTTTGGGGGGTTGACAGAGAAGGGGGGGATTGTGTGGTATATTTGGGGTGCGGGTGAATATTCTGGTTTGTTGGGTTTGGTGGCAGACTGGGGTTTTCGCATTTTATCCATCTACATTTATCCAATTTTATCAAATGACTAATACTGCCTCCTCATCTCATCTAGATAATTTCCTACCCATCGTCCGGGGTTTGTTGTTTTCGCTGCTGGCGATGTTGGCGGTTTCGCAGGTTCATGCGCAGGACGACAACCAACCGCCGGTTGCCATCATCGTCGGGGGGGATCGAACCGTGGAGTTGGGCGAGATAATAACATTAGACGGCAGTACCAGTAGCGACTCGGACGGCACGATAGCGTCGTATCTATGGTTTCCGGGCGGCATCTTCAATGCTCGCCTTAGCAACACTACCTCCGCCGTAGCGAATTTTGAGGCAACGATATTGTCGACGAGCGGTCCCCTAGGCGTGGTCTTGCTTGTCACGGACAATGATGGCGACACAAGTAGTCGAGCCACCATCCAAATAACCGTCGCCGCCGCCCCACCGGACCTAACATTGTCGACCCCGGCTAATCAGACCTATGTAAGCCAACAACCCATCACCCCGGTGACCCTGCCGGCGGCCAGCGGCGGCAGCCGGACCAACCCGGGGCGCACCTACACGGTTTCGACGCTACCGACCGGGCTGACTTTTAACCCGGACACCCGCGAGTTGTCCGGCACGCCGACCACAGCCGACACCACCACCGTGACCTACATGGCGGCGGAATCAGATACTACGGCCATGCGAAGCGCGACTGCTACATTCACGATTGAGGTGATGGCTGCCCCACTGGCTTTGACTGCCCCGCCCAATCAGGGTCTGTCGCGAGACCTTCCCTTCAGTTTGACTCTGCCGGAAGCCACCGGTGGTAGTGGGGGATACACCTACACGTTGGTGCCGACTGCGGCTGGAGACACTCTTGCCGACCCTCACAACATGTCTTTTGATAGCGACACCCGTGTGCTAACATCCGCCATGGTGCCCGGGTTGGTGACTGGGACCCACAGTTTTAGATACACGGTCACCGACACCGCCGGTGATACCGATACGGCGACCTTTTCCCTAAGTTATACTAACAATCCGCCAGTGGTTTTGACCGGCCCGGGCGACCAGGCCTATGTGGTCGGCACTGCCGTGGATGTGACCCTGCCGGATGCCACCGGCGGAGGCGGCGCCGCGAACTACACCTACAGCCTGACGGGCAATTTTGCTGCTCTCGGTTTGTCTTTTAATGCGACCACCCATGCGATATCCGGCGCGACTCCGACTGCGGGGTCGGCGGATGTGACCTACTCGGTCACGGCTCAAAGCAACGTTAGAGACGAAGTTAAATTCAACATAACCGTCGAAGTCTCCGGCGGAGATGATTTTGTAACCACTTGGGAGACTTCCGGGGCGAATGAAATGATCACCATTCCCACCACCGGCACTGGCTATAACTATACCGTTAATTGGGGCGATGGCACTGCTGACACCACCCACACCGACTCATCAAACCCCAGTGCCACTCATACCTACGCCACGGCAGGCGAGTATGAAGTGCGTATCACCGGCACTTTCCCACGGATTTATTTTAATAATGCAAGTGGAGATAATAAAACCAAAATCACCGCTATCAATCAATGGGGTAATCAAGCATGGACTTCAATGGAAAATGCTTTTTTTGGTGTCTCCAATCTCGCCGGGCAAGCAACCGATGTTCCCACTTTAAGTGGCGTTACCAATATGTCTGGAATGTTTAGTGCCAGTGTCTTTAATCAGAATATTAGTGGTTGGGATGTGAGTTCGGTTATCAATATGGCTCGATTGTTTCGCCAAGCCACTGCCTTTAATCAAGATATTGGTAGTTGGAATGTGAGTAATGTTACCGATATGTCGACTATGTTTGATGGTGCCGATGCCTTTAATCAAGATATTGGTAATTGGAATGTGGGTAATGTTACCAATATGAACAGTATGTTTGCCGGTGCCGCTGCCTTTAATCAGGATATTGGTAGTTGGGATGTGAGTTCGGTTACCGGTATGCCTTTTCTATTTTCCGATGCCATTGCCTTTGATCAGGATATTGGTGATTGGGATGTGAGCGGTTCTAGCAATGTGAATTCTATGTTCACCGGCGTTACGCTTTCCACCGCTAACTACAATGCTCTATTGAAAGGTTGGTCTACCATTGACATCGCCGGCGGCGAATCGCCACTACGAATGGACCTTACCTTCAACGCCGGTGGTTCGAAATTTTGCGATACTGCTTCCAGAACTATTTTGGAGGCCGATGACGGTGCCAACTGGACCGTCAACGATGGCGGAATGGCGACCACTTGTAATGACGCCGATTTGAGTGCTTTGTCGTTGTCGGACGGGGTTTTGGCTCCGGTTTTTGCTGCCGATGTGTCCGACTACACGGTCATGGTTGAAGGCGATGTTACCAGCATTACGGTTACCGCAACCCGCGCAGATACCACCGTCGCCACGGTTGTAATCACTGGTACTGCTGCAGATAACAGCACACCGCTGACCATAACCAGTGACACTGAAGTATCTGGCTTCACCACCGGCAATAACGCTATCACCGTTACCGTTACTTCACCAGACGTCACAAGAGTCTATACCGTCACCGTTACCCGCGCCGAACCGCCCCCCAGCCTAATGGATTTTGTGACCGTTTGGCAAATTCCGGCGACTGATTTGGACATCACCATTCCCATCTTTACCTTGGGGACCAATCCGCCAACCTACAATTACGATGTTGATTGGGGCGAGGACGGGGTCGATCTTGAGACCGGCATTAGCGACTCAGCCACGCATACTTACGGTGCAGCGGGCGAGTATACGATCCGTATCAGCGGCACTTTCCCACGGATCTTTTTTAATGCCGGCGGTGATGTAGCCAAAGTCACCGACATCAGTCAATGGGGCAATCAAGCATGGGCTTCCATGGAGCGATCTTTTAACGGTGCAACCAATATGACCGTGTTGGCAACCGATGCGCCTGATTTAACTAACGTTGGCGATATGCGTTTTATGTTTGCCGATGCCACTACCTTTAATCAGCCGATTAATCATTGGAATATGAGCAACGTTACCCGACTGCGTTTTATGTTTCGGGGCGCCACTTCCTTTAATCAGGATCTCAGTGGTTGGAATGTAAGCAAAGTTACAAATATGCAAGGAACGTTTCAGGATGCCACGGCCTTTAATCAGGACATTAGTGGTTGGACTGTGAGTGCGGTTAGCGATATGCAAGATATGTTTATGGGCGCCACCGCTTTTGATCAGGATCTTGGTGGTTGGGATGTCAGTAGTGTTACCGTTGCAAATAATATGTTTTCCGGCGTTACGCTTTCTACGGATAACTACGATGCGTTATTGAAAGGTTGGGATGCCTTGACGCTACAAACGGGAGTTGTTTTCAGTGGCGGTGATTCTAAATGGTGCACCGCCACCACGGCCAGAAATAGTTTGAGGGACACCGGTGGTACTAGTTGGGTGATTACCGATGGCGGACAAATCGCCGGTTGCGCCGATAGCACGTTGAGTGCCTTGTCGCTGTCGGACGGGGATGATTTGGATCCGACTTTTGATGCCGCTACTTTGGCGTATACGGCAACCGTCGCCGGTACCGGCACCACTATCACGGCAACCGCAACCGCCACCAATGCCACCGTTGTAATCACCGGCACCGCCGCAAATGGCACAACGCCGCTAACCGTAACCAATAGTAGCGGAGTGGTTGAGGGTCTCACCGGGGGCGAGAACAACCTCACTATTACCGTTACCGCCCAAGACGCCTCCGAAGAAACCTACACCATCGCCATTAGCCGACCCAATACAACGGATTTTGTAACCACTTGGGCAGTTCCGGCGGATGATTTGGACATCACTATTCCGATCTTTAGCGGGGCGACCTATAACTACGATGTTGATTGGGGCGATGGCATGTCTGACTCCGCCGTCGCCGTCGGCGAGTCTCATACCTACGGCGCTGCAGGCACTTATATGGTGCGTATTAGCGGGACTTTCCCACGGATTTATTTTAATAATGACGCAGTCGATAGAGCCAAAATCATCGCTGTCAATCAATGGGGTGTTCAAGAATGGACTTCAATGAATGGTGCTTTTTTTGGTGCCTCAAATCTCGCCGGGGATATGGCAAGCGATGTTCCTGATTTAAGAGGGGTTACCGATATGACTGGAATGTTTGCCAATGCCAGTGTCTTTAATCAGGATATTAGTGGTTGGACTGTGAATACGATTACCGATATGAGTGGAATGTTTTCCAATGCCAGTGTCTTTAATCAAGATATTGGTAGTTGGACTGTGAGTAATGTTACCAATATGTCTTTTATGTTTCAGGGTGCCACTGCCTTTGATCAGAATATTGATAGTTGGAATGTGGGTAGGGTTACCAATATGAGCAGTATGTTTACTAATGCCACTGCCTTTGATCAGGATATTGGTGGTTGGACTGTGAGTAGCGTTACCGATATGGGCAGTATGTTTGATGGTGCCACTACCTTTAATCAGGCTATTGGTAGTTGGACTGTGAGTAGCGTTACCAATATGGCCAGTATGTTTACTTTTGCCAATGCCTTTAACCAAAATATTGGTAGTTGGGATGTGAGTAACGTTACCGATATGACTCAAATGTTTAATGGTGCCTCTGCCTTTAATCAGGATATTGGTCGTTGGAATGTGAGTGACGTTAACAGTATAAATGCTATGTTTGCTGGTGCCACTGCTTTTGATCAGGATATTGGTGATTGGGATGTGGGTAGTGTTGGCAATGTTAGAAGCATGTTTAGAGGCGCCGGGCTTTCCTCTGATAACTACGATGCTCTATTGAAAGGTTGGTCTACCATTGATGGCGATGAAAGCGCATTACAACCGGACCTTGTCTTCGACGCCGGTAGTTCGACCTTTTGCGATGCCGCCGCCAAAGTTGCTTTGACGGGACCGCCGAATAACTGGATCATCACCGATGGCAATGAAAGCACCTTTTGCGGCATGGACCCAGCGGATTTTGTAACCACTTGGCGGACTTCCGGGGATGCCGAAAGCATTACCATTCCCACCACCGGCACTGGCTATAACTATACCGTTGTTTGGGGCGATGACACGCCTGACACCACTCACACCGACGCCTCAAACCCCAACGCCACGCATATCTACGCCACGGCAGGCGAGCATGAAGTGCGTATCAGCGGCACTTTCCCACGGATTTATTTTAATAATGCCGGCGATAGGCTAAAAATCACCGAGATCAATCAATGGGGTGAGCAAGAATGGACTTCCATGGAGCGTGCTTTTCATGGCGCATCCAATCTGGTCGGGGCGGCAACCGATACGCCTGATTTAAGTGGCGTTACCAATATGACCAATATGTTTTTCCAAGCCAATGCTTTTAACCATGATATTGGTGATTGGGATGTGGGCACGGTTACGGATATGACGCGGATGCTTCGTGGCACTGCGCTTTCTACGGCGAACTACGATGCGTTGTTGCAGGGTTGGTCTACTATAGATAACGATGAAACCGCATTACGAAGCGGCGTTATTTTTGGAGCCAATAACCTCACTTATTGCGCCACCGCCGCTCGAAATTCGTTATCTTCTGCGCCGACTAGTTGGGCGATTACCGATAACGGACAGAATGCGGGTTGCACGGGTAATGACGATGCCGGTTTGAGTAGTTTGACGTCTTCGCCACGATCTTTGGTTGAAACCTTTGCCACCGATACGGTTACCTATACCACCTCGGTTTTCCGTACCGCTACCAGCACCACATTCGTGGCAACCGTAAGCGATAGCAATGCTGCTGTTGTAATCACCGGCACGGCCGCCGATGGCAGCACGCCATTAACCGAAAGCAGCGGCGTGGTTTCGGGTTTAACCGCAGGCGATAACACCATCACCGTCACCGTTACCGCACAAAACGGCACCACTACGCAAACTTATACCATCACCGTTAATCGAGATGCCGCACTAACCGCTGATGAGTTTGTAACCACCTGGCGGACTTCCGGGGCGGATGAACAGATCACCATTCCCACCTTTACCACGGAAACCTATGACTACGTGGTTAATTGGGGCGATGGCACGGCTGTGTCCACCGGCGTTAACGGCAACGCCACGCATACCTACGCCGAGGCGGGCGATTATGAAGTGCGTATCAGCGGCACTTTCCCACGGATTTATATTGCTGATAGCGGCGATAACGACAAAATCATCGCTATCAATCAATGGGGCACTCAAGTATGGACTTCCATGCAGGATGCTTTTTTCGGTGCAATCAATATGGTCGGGCTGGCAAGCGATGTGCCTGATTTAAGTGGTCTTACGGTTATATCTGGAATGTTTGCCGATGCCAGGGTCTTTAATCAAGATATTGGTACTTGGGGTGTGGGTAATGTTACCGATATGAGTTTTATGTTTAATGATGCGGTTGCTTTTAATCAGAATATTGGTAGTTGGGATGTGAGTAAAGTTACCGATATGGATTCTATGTTTAGAGAAGCCACTGTTTTTAATCAGGATATTGGTGGTTGGACTGTGACTAGCGTTATCGATATGGATCAAATGTTTAGAGAAGCCACTGCTTTTGATCAGGATATTGGTAGTTGGACTGTGAGTAGCGTTACCGAAATGAGCAATATGTTTAGAGATGCTACTGCCTTTAATCAGGATATTGGTAGTTGGGATGTGAGTAGCGTTACCAGTATGGGTTTTATGTTTAATGGTGCCGCTGCCTTTAATCAGGATATTGGTAATTGGGATGTGAGTAGTGTTCCCGGTATGGGCAGTATGTTTAGTGGTGCCGCTGCCTTTAATCAGGATATTGGTGGTTGGGATGTGAGTAGCGTTACCGATATGCGCAGTATGTTTAGAGATGCCGTTGCCTTTGATCAGGATATTGGTCGTTGGGATGTCGGTGGTATTCTCTTTATGTCCAATATGTTTAACGGCGTTACGCTTTCTAGGGATAACTACGATGCGTTATTGGTCGGTTGGTCTACTGTCGAGACCGGCGAATCGCCACTAGTAAACGGCGTTACTTTCCATGGCGGAAATTCCACCTATTGCGCCGCCGGCGCCAGAAATATGTTGACTGACGAGTTCGGCCTTGCCTGGGACATTATGGATGGCAATCTAAACCCCAATTGCCCTACCGGCACCGACCCCAGTTTGAGCACCCTGTCGCTGGATACCGGGAATTTCAATGAAACTTTTGCGCCTGACACGCTTACCTATACCACATCGATTACCGCTACCGTTGCCAACATCACAATCACGGCAATCACCACCGATAACAATGCCTCCCTTGACGAAATTGCCGGCTTCGCCGCCGATGGCAGCACGCCATTAACCATAAGCGGCATAAACGCCACCATTGTTTCGGGATTCACCGAAGGCGATAACACCATCACCATTACCATATCCGCACAAAACAACAGCCAACGGGTTTACACCATCACCGTTACTCAAGCCGCCGCACCGGTCGGCAATGCAACGGATTTTGTAACCACTTGGAAAGTTGAGGCGGGGGATCTGGACATCACTATTCCCACCAGAGGCAGTGGTTATAACTACTCCGTTGATTGGGGCGATAGCGTTATCATTTTCGACTACCCCGGAGACGCTGCGCATACTTACACCATGCCGGGCGAATATATGGTGCGCATCAGCGGTTCTTTCCCACGGATTTATATTAATGATGCAGGCGATAAAGAGAAAATCGTCGCCATCAATCAATGGGGTGATCAAGCGTGGACTTCCATGGAGAATGCTTTTTTTGGCGCATCCAATCTAGTCGGGATGGCAATGGATACACCTGAGTTAGGTAATGTTACCAGTATGTCTGCAATGTTTGCCGATGCCAGTGCCTTTAACCAAGATATTAATAACTGGGATGTCAGCAATGTTACCAATATGATTTCTATGTTTCTCCGTGCCGGTGCCTTTAATCAAGATGTTAGTGATTGGGATGTCAGCAATGTTACCCAGATGAACAACATGTTTGCTGTTGCCGGGGCATTTGATCAAGATATTGGTGGTTGGGATGTCGGCAGTGTTATCGAGATGACCGGCATGTTTTCAAGCGCCGGGCTTTCCGTGGAGAACTACGATTCGCTGTTGCTAGGTTGGTCTACTATCGATACCGGCGAATCGCAACTACAAAACGCCGTTCCCTTCCATGCCGGCAATTCCCAATATTGCACTGGCACCGCCGCCAGAACTATTTTGAGGGCCAACCCCGGTCTTAGCTGGACGATTAGCGATGGCGGACAAGCCTCCGATTGCTCATCCGATTCCAGTTTGAGCGCCCTGTCGGTGTCCACCGGGAATTTGAATGAAACTTTTGCGCCTGACACGCTCACCTATACCACAAGCGTTGCCGCTACCGTTACCCTCGCCACCGTCACGGCAACCCCCACCGATACTACCGATGCCTTCATTAGCGAGATTACCGGCACCGCCGCCGACGACAGCACGCCATTAACCGTAACCGGCACCACCGTTTCGGGTTTCACCGAAGGCGATAACACCATTACTATTGTCGTTACCGCACAAGACAACACCCAACGGGACTACACCATCACCGTTACTCAAGCCGCACCGGCCGCCGGTTCAATGGATTTTGTAACCACTTGGAAAGTTGAGGCGGGGGATCTGGACATTACTATTCCGACCACCGGCACTGGCTATAACTATACCGTTGATTGGGGCGATAACACTGCTGACACCACCCACACCGATGCCTCAAACCCCAGCGCCACGCATACCTACGCCACGGCGGACGATTATGAAGTGCGCATCAGCGGTTCTTTCCCACGGATTTATATTAATGATGCAGGCGATAAAGAGAAAATCATCGCCATCAATCAATGGGGTAATCAAGTATGGACTTCGATGAATCGGGCTTTTGCCGGCGCCTCAAATCTCGCCGGGAATACGGCAATCGTTGCACCTGTTTTAACTAGTGTTACCGATATGGCTGGGATGTTTAACGGTGCCAGTACCTTTAATCAAGATATTGGTAATTGGGATGTGAGTAATGTTACCGATATGAGCAGTATGTTTAATGGTGCCGCTGCCTTTAATCAGGATATTGGTAGTTGGACTGTGAGTAGCGTTACCGATATGAGTTTTATGTTTAATAATGCCATTGCTTTTGATCAAGATATTGGTAGTTGGACTGTGAGTAGTGTTACCACTATGAACAGTATGTTTTTTGATGCCGATGCCTTTAATCAGGATATTGGTAGTTGGACTGTGAGTAACGTGATCGATATGGCAGGGATGTTTTTTGATGCCACTGCCTTTAATCAAGATATTGGTAATTGGAATGTGGGTAGCGTTACCGATATGAAGCAAATGTTTTTTGATGCCGATGCCTTTAATCAGGATATTAGTAGTTGGGATGTGGATTTGGTTACCAATATGGTATTTATGTTTTCAAGTGCCACTGCCTTTAATCAGAATATTGGTGATTGGAATGTGAGTAATGTTACCAATATGCGCGGTATGTTTGATGGCGCCACTGCTTTTGATCAAGATATTGGTGATTGGAATGTGAGTAAGGTTGCCAATGTTAGCAGTATGTTTAATGACGTGACGCTTTCCACGGCAAACTACGATGCGTTATTGCTGGGTTGGTCTACCATCGATGCCGCCGCCGGTGAAACCGCATTACAACCGGGCCTTACCTTCCACGGCGGCACTTCCATATACTGCGCCGGTACCGCTGGCAGAAATATTTTGATTGGTGCGCCGAATAACTGGACGATTACCAGCGATGGCGGACAAGCCACCGGTTGCTCAAGCGTTGCTACTTTGAGTGCCCTGTCGCTGTCGCCCGGGTCGTTGAATCCAACTTTTGATGCCGCTACTACCACCTACACTGCAGGCGTTGCCAATACCGACACCAGCACCACCATCACGGCAACCGCCACCAATAACAACGCCAGAGTCGCAATCACCGCCACCAATACAAGTGGCGGCGCATTAACCGTAACTGCTGCCGGAGTGGTTTCAGGCTTAACCATCGGCGCAAACATCATCACCGTTGCCGTAACCTCGCAAGATAACACCGCCACAACAACCTACACCCTCACCGTTACTCGAGCCGCCATACCATCCACAGAAGATTTTGTAACCACATGGCGAGTTGGGACGGGGGATCTGGACATTACTATTCCTACCTCCGGCAGCGGTTATGATTATTCGGTTGATTGGGGCGTTACCCCCACTGTGTCCACCGTCCACACCGGCGACGCCACCTATACCTACGCCACGCCGGGTTCGTATACGGTGCGCATCAGCGGGACTTTTCCACAGATTTATATTAATAATGAAGGCGATAAAGAGAAAATCATCGCCATCAATCAATGGGGTAATCAAGTATGGACTTCGATGGAGAATGCTTTTTTTGGTGCCTTAAATCTCGCCGGGCTGGCAACCGATGATCCCAATTTAACTGGCGTTACCGATATGACTGGAATGTTTGCCAATGCCAGTGTCTTTAATCAGGATATTAGTGGTTGGCCTGTGAATGGGGTTACCAATATGTCTGCAATGTTTTTTGGTGCCACTGCTTTTGATCAAAATATTGGTGGTTGGAATGTGAGTAATGTTGACGATATGAGCAATATGTTTGATGACGTGACGCTTTCTGTGGCTAACTACGATGCGTTATTGCTGGGTTGGTCTACCATTGACACCGCCGCCGGTGAAACCCCATTACAAACGGACATTACCTTCGATGCTGGCAATTCCAAATTTTGCAATACCGCCGCCAAAGGTGATTTGGAGGCCGATGACGGTGCTAACTGGACCATTAACGATGGCGGGGAAAGCACCAGTTGCGGCAGCAGCAGCGATGCCAGTTTAAGCGCCCTGTCGCTGTCGACCGGGAATTTCAACGAAACTTTTGCGCCGGCCACGCTCACCTACACCACATCGGTTGCCGCTACCGTTACCCTCGCCACAGTTACGGCAACCGCCACCGATAGCAATGCCACCATCGCAATCGCAGGCACCGCCGCCGATAGCACCGCATTAACCGTAAGCGGCACCACCGTTTCGGGTTTCACCGAAGGGGATAACACCATCACCGTTATCGTATCCGCACAAAACAACAGCCAACGGGTTTACACCCTCACCGTTACTCAAGCCGCCATACCATCCACAGAAGATTTTGTAACCACATGGCGAGTTGGGACGGGGGATCTGGACATCACCATTCCTACCTCCGGCAGTGGTTATGATTATTCGGTTGATTGGGGCGTTACCCCCACTGTGTCCACCGACCACACCGGCGACGCCACCTATACCTACGCCACGCCGGGCGAGTATGAAGTGCGCATCAGCGGGACTTTTCCACAGATTTATATTAATGATGAAGGCGATAAAGAGAAAATCATCGCCATCAATCAATGGGGTAATCAAGTATGGACTTCCATGGAGAATGCTTTTTTTGGTGCCTTAAATCTCGCCGGGCTGGCAACCGATGTTCCCAATTTAACTGGCGTTACCGATATGACTGGAATGTTTGCCGGTGCCAGTGTCTTTAATCAGGATATTAGTGGTTGGCCTGTGAATGGGGTTACCAATATGTCTGGAATGTTTTTTGGTGCCACTGCTTTTGATCAAGATATTGGTGGTTGGAATGTGAGTAATGTTGACAATATGAGCAATATGTTTGATGACGTGACGCTTTCCACGGCTAACTACGATGCGTTATTGCTGGGTTGGTCTAACATTGACACCGCCGCCGGTGAAACCGCATTACAAACGGACATTACCTTCGATGCTGGCAATTCCAAATTTTGTAATACCGCCGCCAAAGGTGTTTTGGAGGCCGATGCCGGTGCCAACTGGACCATTAACGATGGCGGGGAAAGCCCCAGTTGCGGCGCCAACATAACGGATTTTGTAACCACTTGGAAAGTTGGGACGGGGGATCTGGACATCACCATTCCTACCTCCGGCAGTGGTTATGATTATTCGGTTGATTGGGGCGTTACCCCCACTGTGTCCACCGACCACACCGGCGACGCCACCTATACCTACGCCACGCCGGGCTCTTATACGGTCCGTATCAGCGGTTCTTTCCCACAGATTTATATTAATAATGCAAGTGGAAATAATAAAGATAAAATTATCGCCATCAATCAATGGGGGGAGCAAGCATGGACTTCGATGAATCGGGCTTTTTTCGGCGCCTCAAATCTCGCCGGGCAAGCAACCGATATGCCTGATTTAAGTAGTGTTACTGATATGTCTTTGATGTTTGGTGATGCCGATGCCTTTAATCAGGATATTGGTGATTGGAATGTGAGTAGCGTTACCGATATGAACAGTACGTTTAGTGGTGCCTTTGCCTTTAATCAGGATATTAGTGGTTGGGATGTGGGTTTGGTCACCAATATGAACGCTATGTTTAATGCGACCACTGCTTTTGATCAGGATATTGGTAGTTGGAATGTGAGTAGCGTTACCAATATGAACGGTATGTTTCGGGATGCCACTTTTAATCAAGATATTGGTGGCTGGACTGTGAGTAGTGTTACCAATATGGGTAGTATGTTTTCTGGTGCCACTGCTTTTGATCAGGATATTAGTAGTTGGAGTGTGGGTGCTGTTACCAATATGAGTTTTATGTTTAATGCTGCCTTTAATCAAGATATTGGTGGTTGGGATGTGAGTAATGTTACCGCTATGAACGGTATGTTTTCTGACGCCACTGCTTTTGATCAAGATATTGGTGGTTGGGATGTGAGTAGTGTTACCAATATGAGCAGTATGTTTAATGGCGCCACTTCCTTTGATCAAGATATTGGTGGTTGGAATGTGAGTAAGGTTGCCAATGTTAGCAGTATGTTTATGGGCGTGACGCTTTCTACGGATAACTACGATGCGTTATTGCTGGGTTGGTCTACCATTGACGCCGCCGCCGGTGAAACGGCATTACAAACGGGCCTTACCTTCGATGCCGGTAATTCCACCTTTTGCAATACCGCCGCCAAAGGTGTTTTGGAGGCCGACGCCGATGCTAACTGGACCATCACCGATGGCGATGAAAGCACCAGTTGCGAAACCAACATAACGGATTTTGTAACCACATGGGAAGTTGAGGCGGGGGATCTGGACATTACTATTCCGACCTTTACCGGGGCGACCTATAACTACGATGTTGATTGGGGCGATAACACGGCTATGTCCACCGCCCAATCCGCCGCCGCCACCCATACCTACGCCACGCCGGGTTCGTATACGGTGCGCATCAGCGGTTCTTTTCCACGGATTTATATTAATGATGCAGGCGATAAAGAGAAAATCATCGCCATCAATCAATGGGGTAATCAAGTATGGACTTCGATGAATCGGGCTTTTGCCGGCGCCTCAAATCTCGCCGGGGATACGGCAATCGTTGCACCTGTTTTAACTAGTGTTACCGATATGGCTGGGATGTTTTCCGGTGCCAGTACCTTTAATCAAGATATTGGTAATTGGACTGTGAGTAATGTTACCGATATGTCTTTGATGTTTGCCAGTGCATCTGCCTTTGATCAGGATATTGGTAGTTGGAATGTGGGTAGCGTTACTACTATGGCTGAAATGTTTGCCAGTACCGATGCCTTTAATCAGGATATTGGTAGTTGGAATGTGAGTAATGTTACCAATATGGAGGAAATGTTTAGTGGTGCCCGTTTTAATCGGGACATTGGTGGTTGGAATGTGAGTAATGTTACCAATATGCGTGGAATGTTTGTTCGTGACCGTTCCTTTAATCAGGATATTGGTGAGTGGGATGTGAGTGGAGTTACCAATATGAATCAAATGTTTAATAATGCCCGTTCCTTTGATCAGGATGTTGGTGGTTGGGATGTGAGTAATGTTACCAATATGAGGGAAATGTTTTCCAGTGTTAGTCTTTCCACGGCCAACTACGATTCGCTGTTGCAAGGTTGGTCTACTATCGATACCGCCGCCGGCGAAACGGCGCTACAACCCGGCGTTGACTTCGACGCCGGCAATAATGCCACCTACTGCGCCGGTACCGCTGCCAGAACTATTTTGACTAGTGCGCCGAATAACTGGAACATTGACGATGGCGATCAAGCCACCGGTTGCTCATCCGTTGCCAGTTTGAGCGCCCTGTCGCTGTCGCCCGGGTCGTTGAATCCAACTTTTGACGCCGCTACTACCACCTACACTGCAGGCGTTACCAATACCGAAACCAGCACCACCATCACGGCAACCACCACCAATGACAATGCCAGAGTCGCAATCACCGCCACTAATGCAAGTGGCGCCGCATTAACCGTAACTTCCGCCGGAGTGGTTTCAGGCTCAACCATCGGCGCAAACATCATCACCGTTGCCGTAACCTCGCAAGATAACACCGCCACAACAACCTACACCCTCACGGTTACTCGAGCCGCCATATCATCCACAGAAGATTTTGTAACCACTTGGCAAGTTTCAGCGGGGGATCTGGACATCACCATTCCCACCTTTACCGGGGTAACCTACGACTACTCCGTTGATTGGGGCGTTACCCCCACTGTGTCCACCAACCACACCGGCGACGCCACCTATACCTACACCACGCCGGGCGAGTATGAAGTGCGCATCAGCGGCACTTTCCCACGGATTTATATTAATGATTCAGGCGATAAAGAGAAAATCATCGCCATCAATCACTGGGGTGATCAACAATGGACTTCGATGCATCGGGCTTTTTTCGGCGCCTCAAATCTAGTCGGGATGGCAATGGATATCCCTGATTTAAGTAATGTTACCGATATGAGTTCTATGTTTTCTAGAGCCACTGTCTTTAATCAGAATATTGGTAATTGGAATGTGAGTAGCGTTACCTTTATGGATTTTATGTTTTCTAATGCCACTGCCTTTAATCAGCCTATTGGTAATTGGAATGTCGGTGCGGTTACCAATATGAGGCGAATGTTTAATAATGCCCCTGTCTTTAATCAGGATATTGGTGATTGGGATGTGGGTGCGGTTACCACTATGACTAATATGTTTATCGGTGCCACTGCTTTTAATCAGGATATTAGTGATTGGGATGTAAGTAGTGTTACCACTATGGTTGCTACGTTTGGTAGTGCCGTTGCCTTTGATCAGGACCTTGGTGATTGGGATGTGAGCAGTGTTACCGATATGAGTTCTATGTTTTCTGGCGCCACTGCCTTTAATCAGGATATTGGTAGTTGGAAGGTGAGTGATGTTACCGATATGGGTAATATGTTTAGTGGTGCCAGTGCCTTTAATCAGGATATTAGTACCTGGGATGTGAGTAGTGTTACCAGTATGTTTTCGATGTTTGCTGATGCCACTGTTTTTGATCAGAACATTGGTATCTGGAATGTGAGCAGTGTTGGCTCTATGAACGGTATGTTTAATAATGCCGCTGCCTTTGATCGGGATATTGGTGGTTGGGATGTCAACAGTGTTGCCGATATGAGAGATATGTTTTCCGGCATTACGCTTTCTACGGCTAACTACGATTCGCTGTTGCAGGGTTGGTCTACGATAGATAGCGGCGAAACAGCACTACAAAGCGGTATTACCTTCCACGGCGGCAGTTCCACCTATTGCGCCACCGCCGCCAGAAGTGTTTTGACTGGTGCGCCGAATAACTGGACCATTACCGCCGATGGCGGTGTAAGCACCACTTGCAACGTGGCCAGTTTGACTAGATTGTCGTTGTCGCCCGGAACATTGACGCCAAACTTTGACAGCAGCATCACCAGTTACACCGCCGAAGTTGCCGCCGACAGCATCACAATCATCGCAACCCCCGGCAATGGCACCGCCGCAATCACCGGCACCGATACAAGTAGCACGGCACTAACCGTAAATGGCGAAGTGGTTTCAGGCTTAACCATGGGCGAGAACATCATCACCGTTACCGTAACCGCACAAACCGGCGGTGCTACTCTGCCCTACACCATCACCGTTACTCGAACCGCAACGGCCACCCCGGGCGAACCGACTCCCGAATCGCCGACCGATGAAGCCGAGCGGATCGCCGATATGATTGCCGTAAATGAAGCCATCTTGCCGGAGGCCGCCACCGCCGTAGTGGGCAATCTGGTTACGGCGATCACCGATAGAGTTGCCAATGCTGCTTCATCTAGCCGAGTCGGTGGTTTCCAATTCGGCGGCGGCAATTCTCTGCACGGAATTTTAGTCAACGGCGGTCGGGATATACAAAACGATTCATTAGATTGGAAAAAAATGATGGGTAATTCATCATTCACAATGCCGCTTAATGCGGTTGACGGCGGCGGCGATGCAGTGGGCAACACCACAATTTGGGGCGGCGGAAACTACACCAACCTCTCCGGCGGCGGTTCCGGCCAAGTGAAATGGGATGGTGATTTGAGTGGAATTACTTTAGGTGTAGACACCAAACTCAGTTCCAATTTATTGTTGGGATTATCGGTTTCGCAATCTGACGGTTCATTTGATTACACCGATACCGATGGCGACAAAGGCACTCACGAAACCGACCTGACCAGCATTAATCCGTATCTAAATTGGCAATCCGGTAACTTTGATTTATGGGCGACCGTGGGGTATGGAACCGGTGAAGTTGAAATCGCCCCGGACAATGGGGTTGCCGTAACCGAAGATGCCAATCTAACTATGTTTGCCATCGGCATCAACAACACCCTAATCCCGTCTGCCAACTCGATAAAAGTCCGCCTCAAAAGCGAAGCCTCTTTGGGCAATTTTGAAGTCGAAGGGGTAGGCGGCGCTGATGTGAGCGTATCCCGCCTACGAATGGCTCTCGAAGGCAGCAAAGAATACCAAGACGAAATCGGCAATAGATTAACCTCATCTCTGGAAATGGGAATGCGATATGACGGCGGAGACGGCGAAAACACCGGCGCCGGAGTAGAGTTAGGCGGCGCCCTGAAATACAGCAGCCACCGAGGACTCCGCTTGGAAGGCCGGGGACACTGGCTGGCGGCACACTCCGAAGAAATCAACGAATGGGGCGTATCTGCTTTAATAGGAATCGGCAACGGCATCGCCTCAAAATCTGGCGGCTTGTCGTTCAGTTTATCCACCGGCTGGGGCGCACAAGCAGGCACAGACCTATGGAACGGTGATATATCCGACCTATCCGCCACCCAAACCCAAGACACCACCTTCATGGCAACCGAACTAAGTTACGGCATGCCCACCCCCTCCGGCCGTGGCTTAATAACCCCCTACACCCGCCTAAAAACCACCACCAACGGCACAACCCACCACCACCTCGGCACCCGCTGGACCCTAAACACAACCGCTACCTTAAACTTGGAAGCGGGTCATGAAATAAAAGCCGATGGTGGGATAGATAACACGATAAGACTGACTGGCGAATTGGCATTGTAGGGACAGCGCCCCCGTGCCTGTCCTTAATAAGGAGCGGCTGGCGCCGGATTGTTTAACTGGATTCCCGATACGCACCGCCGTCATTCTCGTGCCCCCAAGTCGTTATTCCTGCGACAGCAGGAATGACGACTTGGGGGACACGGGAATCCAGTAAAACATGCCGGCGAATGCCGACTCCCTACGCCGTTATTCCTGCGAGATCCGACTCATTATTAGCCTTCTGGATTCCCGATACGATGAAAAATATAGTCGCTGACGCTCCTTATTTTTCTATCGTTCGGGAATGACGACGTACCGCCGTCATTCTCGTGCCCCCAAGTCGTTATTCCTGCGACAGCAGGAATGACGACTTGGGGGACACGGGAATCCAGTACAACATGCCGGCGAATGCCGACTCCCTACGCCGTCATTCTCGCGAAAGCGGGAATCCAGTGAGACATGTGCGGCGAGATCCGACTCCTTATTACCCTTCTGGATTCCCGATACGATGAAAAATATAGTCGCTGCCGCTCCTTATTTTTCTATCGTTCGGGAATGACGACAGGCCGCCGTCATTCTCGTGCCCCAACTCGTTATTTCCGCGACAGCGGGAATAACGAGTTGGGGACACGGGAATCCAGTGAAACATGCCGGCGACAGCCGACTCCCTACGCCGTTATTCCCGCAACAGCGGGAATCCAGTACAACATGTCCCGCGACAGCCGACTCATTATGGGCTTTCTGGATTCCCGATACGATGAAAAATATGGTCGCTACCGCTCCCTATTTTTCTATCGTTCGAGAATGACGCACTTTTGATATTCCTCGTTTGTCGATGAGGACTCCCAGACTCGTCATTCTCGTGCCGCCAAGTCGTTATTCCCGCGACAGCGGGGATGACGACTTGGGGGACACGGGAATCCAGTACAACATGCCGGCGATAGCCGACTCCCTACGCCTTTATTCCCGCGAAAGCGGGAATCCAGTGAGACATGCCTGCGACAGCCGACTCATTATTACCCTTCTGGATTCCCGATACGATGAAAAATATGGTCGCTGACGCTCCTTATTTTTCTATCGTTCGGGAATGACGACGTACCGCCGTCATTCTCGTGCCCCCAAGTCGTTATTCCTGCGACAGCAGGAATGACGAGTTGGGGGACACGGGAATCCAGTACAACATGCCGGCGAATGCCGACTCCCTACGCCGTTATTCTCGCGACAGCGGGAATCCAGTGAGACATGTGCGGCAAGATCCGACTCATTATTAGCCTTCTGGATTCCCGATACGATGAAAAATATAGTCGCTGGCGCTCCCTATTTTTCTATCGTTCGAGAATGACGACGTACCGCCGTCATTCTCGTGCCGCCAAGTCGTTATTCACGCGACAGCGGGAATAACGACTTGGGGGACACGGGAATCCAGTAAGACATGTCCGGCGATAGCCGACTCCCTACGCCGTTATTTCCGCGAACGGGAATCCAGTACAACATG
Organism: Candidatus Poriferihabitaceae bacterium; assembly: GCA_965262585.1. Taxonomy (GTDB): domain Bacteria; phylum Pseudomonadota; class Gammaproteobacteria; order Arenicellales; family Poriferihabitantaceae; genus JAHRAW01. The sequence goes on along the minus strand of OZ253546.1, from coordinate 2,515,905 downwards.
TCCTGCGACAGCCGACTCCTTATTTGGCTTTCTGGATTCCCGATACGATGAAAAATATAGTCGCTGGCGCTCCCTATTTTTCTATCGTTCGGGAATGACGACAGGCCGCCGTCATTCTCGTGCCCCCAAGTCGTTATTCCCGCGACAGCGGGGATGACGACTTGGGGGACACGGGAATCCAGTAAAACATGCCGGCGAATGCCGACTCCCTACGCCGTTATTCCCGCGAAAGCGGGGATCCAGTGAGCCATGCCGACGAGATCCGACTCCTTATTACCCTTCTGGATTCCCGATACGATGAAAAATATAGTCGCTGCCGCTCCCTATTTTTCTATCGTTCGGGAATGACGACAGGCCGCCGTCATTCTCGTGCCGCCAACTCGTTATTTCCGCGACAGCGGGAATAACGAGTTGGGGGACACGGGAATCCAGTAAAACATGCCGGCGACAGCCGACTCCCTATGCCGTTATTCCCGCGAAAGCGGGGATCCAGTAAGACATGCCGGCGATAGCCGCTCCCTACCGTTTAGACTTCTTTCCCTGAGGTCTTTTCCGTTTCGTGCCGTCCCAGTAGGGGTTTTCACCGGAGCGGAAGATTATGCGGACTGGGGTGCCTACTAATCGGTAGGTGCGGGCGAAGTAGCCGGATAGGTAGCGGCGGTAGGTGGCGGGGAGTTTTTCGGCGCGGCTGCCGTGGACTATGATTATTGGGGGGTTTTTTCCGGCTTGGTGGGCGAATTTTAGGCGGACTGTTCGGCGGCTTTGCATGGGGGGTGGGGTTTGTGCGACGGCGCGGGCGAGTGTGCGGTTGAGGCTGGAGGTGGCGATGGAGGTCATTGCGCTTTGGTGGGCGCGTAGGGCGGCGGGGATTACTTTTGCCAGATTGGAGCCGTATCGGGCGGAGATGAATAGGATTTCCGGGTTGGGTAGAAACGGCAGTTTTAATTCAAGTTCGTCTTTGATTTTGTTGCGCTGGCGGTCTTCGATATGGTCCCATTTATTGACCGCCACCACCATGGAGCGTCCCAAATCTCGAACCATAGCGGCGATGGTGGCGTCTTGAAAACCGATTTCCGCGCTGGCGTCTAGCATCAAAATCACCACATGGGATTGCGCCACCGCTTGCAAGGCTTTGATCACCGAAAACTTTTCAATGGTTTCATCGACGCGGGATTTTCGGCGAACACCGGCGGTGTCAATCAATATCATGCGCTTGCCGTCGATGCAAAGTGGAAGCCGCACGCTGTCTCGGGTGGTGCCGGGAATCTCGCTGACTAGCATCCGTGATTCCCCGGCTAGTTTGTTGGCGAGGGTGGATTTGCCGACGTTGGGTCGGCCAGCGAGAGTGATGATGGGAATTTCCCGGTCATCGTCATCGTGATATTCATCGGCCTCGCCGCGTTCCGCATAGTCCGCCAGAATGGTCTCCAGCAATTGCTCGACGCCGTCTCCTCTTTTTGCGGAAATGGCGGCGGGTGCGCCCAGCCCCAATTCTTGAAAGTCCGAAGCGGCGAGTCCTGCTTCAAAGCCTTCGCTTTTGTTCACCAGCACGAATACCTTGGCGCCGTTCTTTCGCAACTGCTCGCCGATGATGCGATCTTGAGGAACCAACCCGTCTCGGGCGTCCACCATGAACAGAATCGCCTGCGCTTCTTCCATTGCCAGTTCTACTTGTTGGCGAACGGCGTCTTCGAATGGCCCGTGCTCGGCTTCCAGTCCGCCGGTGTCGACGGCGAGAAACGCTTTGGATGCGATGCGGCCGTGGCCGTATTGGCGGTCTCTGGTTACTCCGGGCTGGTCGTCAACAATCGCATCCCTGGATCTGGTCAGGCGGTTAAAGAGGGTGGATTTTCCGACGTTGGGCCGTCCAACTAAAGCAAGTACGGGGAGCATTTGAACAAGGCACGGGAGGTCTGATGAATGTTTTTTATTTACGATGAAACATCAATTTTCGGTTGGCTTCAGCGTCATCACGCTGAGATTCCCGCGAGACGAAAACACCGCGAACTGTTGCGGGCCGGGAATCAGGGCGACCACTGCACCGCGCACCACATTACGCCGTTGCAACAGCGTACCATCGGCGAGGTTCAGGGAATAGATATTACCATCGGCGTCTCCCACCACAACCCGCTCGCCCACCACCAGCGGGCGGCTCATTCCGTGGCCGCGAAAGCCTTCTTGAGTCCATAGCATCTCGCCGGATTCGGCATCGAATGCCACCACTTCACCCAATTCGTTGGTAATCAGCAATCGCCCGCCACCCAGAGACATGGGCAGCCTTGAGGATGCTTCCGCTTTCCATTTTATTTCGGCGTTTTGCAAGCGCAGTGCCGCCACGTTTCCCTGATAGGTGGCGGTGTATATCGTTGTTGCGGCGACCAGCGGCGAGGTGTCCGAGTCGGTCAGGCGTTCGAGTTCGTTACGCCCGGTGGTGAAGGATACTTCGGCTTCCCAGTATTCGCGCCCGGTGACCACGTTGTTAGCGACCAACTTGCCGTTGGCAAGCCCCACAAACACCGCATCGCCGCTGATGACCGGGGTCGAGTCGCCGTGAATGCTGAGGCCCGGCACCGGTCGTTCAAATGACCACGCGATCTCTCCGGTTTCCGCGCTCATGCCGACCACCGCTCCCCCGGCAGTGCGCGCCACCACTCTCCCCTGTCCGATTGCCGGGATGGCGGAAATCTGGCGGTTGAGCGGCATCTTCCATAACACTTCGCCGGAATCGGCGTGCAACGCCACCACCGTGCCTTTGTCCAGGGTCACCGCCGCCAGCGATTCGCCGACCCCGACTGCGGAGAAAATCGCCGTGTCGAGGTCGCGCCGCCACAAGGTCGCGCCGTTTTTTGGATCGAGTTTGAATACTTTGCCGTTGCGGTCGGCGGCATACAGGCCGTCAGTGCCGTAAGCCGGTTTGAGTATCGCGTAGCCTTGCTCGGCGCCGTCGCCGAGGTTTCTTCGCCACAATACCTTGAGTTCCGATGCGCCGACTGCCTTGGGCAACGTTTGCGGTTTCACCGGCTCATGATAGATTCCCCACAGCGTTTCCGTGTCTTTGGATTTGCAGCCGACCAGCAATAACGCGGTGCTTAATAAAATAATCGGCAATCGTTTCATATCATTCACCGAGATCGTCCAATTTGAGTTTAAGCAGAGCGCGTCCGGGGACATTCTCGGGCAGGGCTGTCATGCTGCGTTGATAGGCGCTACGCGCGCCGGCACGGTCGCCCTTTTGCAGGCGAGCGTCTCCGGTTAATTCGTAGTAGCGGGCGGCAAATTCGGCGGGGTCCACCACATCCAACAAGGTCACCGCCGAATCCACTTCGCCGGTGGAAAGCAATACCGCCGCCAGACGCAAACGCGCGATGTGTATCAAGCCGTCATCGTCGCCATTATCCAAAATCCATCGCAAAACCCGTGCCGCTTGGTCAAGGTCGCCTCCGTCCACCGAGAATTTAGCCAGCGCGAATGCTCCGTGGACGGCGTAGGGGGTGGCGCTGTAATCGGCCATTAATTCCTCGGCGATGCGTTGGATGCGCGCGCCGGAGTCGGGTTCGGGTTCAGTTTCCGATTCGGCTTCCGATTCGGTTTCGGTTTCGGATTCGGTTTCAGTTTCCGTTTCCGTCTCCGTCTCCGTTTCCGATTCGGTTTCCGTTTCGGATTCAGTTTCCGTTTCGGATTCAGTTTCGGTTTCCGCTTCCGCTTCGATTACACCCCGCAGTCGCTCAAACAATATCGAGGCGTTTTCCGCTCGAGTCTGTTCATAGGATTGCCAATAATTAAACCCGACCACTGCGGTCAGGCCGATGGCGATTCCGGCGACGATGGGCCAGCCGTGTGCCTGCCACCATGCCTTGGCTTTTTCCAGTTCCGGGTCGCGGGAGATTAGCGGTCTGTTTTCGTCTGCCATTATTAATGCTTGGTTAGAGGTTATCGCGACACCAGTCAACCAACGCCTCAACGCGGATTTCCTGCTGCTCGCTTTCATTGCGCAGATGCTTGACCTGCACTACTTCATCGTGCCCCGCCGCAATCACGGCGATGCGCGCGCCACTCAAATCTGCGCGCTTTAACTGTTTTTTCAATTTGCCGCCGCCGCAATGGGTGGTCACAGAAAAGCCGCCACGCCGCAATGCTTCGGAAACATCCACTGCCAATTCGCCTGCCTGATTGCTCACTTGATTGCCTGCCTGATTGCCTGCCTCATCGCCGCCGGAAGTCACATAAATATCGGTGCCGGCAGTTGCCAATTCATTACCCGGCGACACTTGCCCGCGCACCAATTCCACCACACGCTCCAGCCCCAGGGCAAACCCCACCGCCGGAGTCGGTCGCCCGCCGCGCAGTGCAACCAGTTGATCATACCGCCCCCCGGCACAGACCGCGTTTTGCGCGCCGAGGTCGCCGCTTACCCATTCGAACACGGTGCCGGTGTAGTAATCCAGCCCGCGCACCAGCCTCGGATTGACCGCGAATTCTATACCACAGCGCGCCAGAGATTGACACATTCCGTCAAAGTGTTTGCGCGCCTCGTCATCGAGGAATGAAAGGATGTCCGGTGCCTCGGCAACCACTTCCACGGTGGCGGCAACCTTGCTGTCGAGGATGCGCAACGGGTTTTTGTCCAGACGGCGCAGGCTATCGGGGTCGAGATGTTCCCGGTGTTGCCGGAAATATGCTTGCAATGCTATGCGGTAGGCGAGGCTGATTTTCGGCGAGCCGAGGGTGTTGAGTTGCAGGCGGATGCCGCTGATCTGCAGTTGCTCCCAGATGCGTGCGCCAACGCGGATCACTTCGGCGTCGATGTCGGGTCCCGGCCAGCCGAAGGCTTCGATGCCGAATTGGTGAAACTGGCGGTAGCGGCCTTTTTGTGGACGCTCACGCCGAAACATCGGACCCATATACCAGAGACGCTGCTGTTGGTTGTGCAACAGGCCGTGCTGGTTGCAGGCGCGCACCGTGCTGGCGGTGGCTTCGGGGCGTAGCGCGAGGTTTTCGTCTCCGCTGTCAATGAAGGTGTACATTTCTTTTTCAACGATGTCGGTGTGGTCGCCGATGGATTGCTTAAACAATTCGGTTTTTTCCAATACGGGAGTGCGAATTTCTTGATAGCCGTATCCCCAACCGACTTCCCGAAGCACCGCTTCTACGCGATGCCAAACGCCGATTTGTTCGGGCAGCAGGTCGTTCATGCCGCGCACCCCTTGCAGTTTTTCCGCCATGGTTAGCGCACCCCGACCTTGAAACGAGCGAACACGCCGCCGCCGTTGGCGGTGAACGGGACTTGCTCGCCACGATAATGCACGGCGACGCCTTGGGCGTTACCGATGAATACCGAAAACGGCGACATGCCCTCCAGCGTCAGGTGTTGTCCGGCGGGCACGGTGCGGTAAATAAGCCGCTTGCCGGCATCATCGCGCACCTCAAGCCAGGATTCCTCGTCGACGACGAAGAGGATTTTGTCGACGGCCGGCGGCGGCGATTGAATCGATGCATCGATGGGCTGCGGGTCGGCGGCAGCCAATGCAACGAGATTGTCGCTTTGCGCGGTTTGGGAATCGGCGGCGGGGTTTGGTGTCTGATATTCGACACCCAAATCGGATTCCAAAGCCAGTGGCCGGGGATCATTTTCTTCGGAAAAATTCGGCTCCGGCAGGGCGATCATCGCTTCGGGCAAAATTGGAAAAAGCGCTTCGTCCCGTCCCGCGAGTTCATCAGTCCATCCTTGCGGGTCGGCATCATCGATGCCATCGTCGAGAGCATCGTCGGACTCGTAGACCTCCCCAGTTTGCCAATCCACTTGCTCCAACAGGGAAATTGGAGACGGGCTCTGCCAGTACCAAATTCCCAGTAGAAAAACCACCGACAACAGCGTCGACAAAAATCCCAGACGGCGGTTCGATAACTCGATCTCGCCGCGAAACCGCCGCGATCGCGGCATCCGCCCCCCAGCCATAGTACCCAGATATTTTTTGTGCGCGGCAACGGATTCATCGATGTTAATTTCCAACAGATTTGCGTAACCTCTCCAGTAGCCGAGAATATAGGTTTCGCCGGGCAGGTTTGCGTAGTCATCGTTTTCCAACGCCGTCAACTGCGCATTTGACAGGCACAAGGCTTGCGCAACTTCGGGCATCGACCAGCCGTTTTCGGTTCGTTTTGTACGCAGTAGCGAACCCGGACTGGGGGGGGCAGTCACAGCAGATTTTTTGTCAGACATCACCGGCGGAGAAAGTCAGGGGGAGCCGGAACGGCTAAGGTGCAAGGCGGTTTTTCATGTCGCCGACGCCGGTCATGATTGCGCCACTTGGGATTGCGCCACTTCTGATTGCGCTACTTGGGATTGAAGTCGGCGGGAACGGCTAGTGCGGTCGATCACCCGTCCGGCGAGTTGGCCGCAGGCGGCGTCGATGTCGTCGCCACGGGTTTTGCGGGTGACGGTGAAAATGTTCCGGCTCAACAGGACATCCCGAAAGCGGTCGATGGCGGCAGAACTCGAACGCTCGTAGGCAATGCCCGGATAGGGATTAAACGGAATCAGGTTTACTTTGGCCGGCAGATCGCCGAGAATTTTCGCCAACGCCAAAGCCTGTTCGGTGCTGTCGTTGATTCCTTTTAGCATTACATATTCAAAAGTAATGTGTCGCCGGTTTTGCTCGTTGGCGTAACGGCGGCAAGCCTCCAGCAGGCGGGCAATCGGATATTTTTTGTTGAGGGGAACCAGTTGGTCGCGCAACGCATCATCAGGCGCGTGTAAAGACACCGCCAAACTCACCGGGCAGATTGTGCCCAGCCGCTCCATGGCGGGCACCAGCCCGGCGGTGCTAAGGGTCACCCGGCGGCGCGATAGCCCGAAGGAGCAGTCATCCATCATCAATTCCATGGCGGAAACCACGTTGTCAAAATTAAGCAGCGGCTCGCCCATTCCCATCATCACGACGTTGGTGACCGGGTTGTCGAGTGGCCGGCCAGACTTTTCGGATTGGCTTTCGGATTGGGTTGCCGATTGGGTTGCGGACTCCGATTGCATTGCCGCCAGCGTGCGGTTGGCAACCCACACTTGGCCGATGATTTCGTCCACGCCCAGATTACGGTTGAAGCCCTGCCGGGCGGTGGCGCAGAAACTGCAGTTGAGGGCGCAACCCACTTGAGACGATACGCACAAAGTACCGCGCCCGGATTCTGGGATGAACACGGTTTCGATGCAGTTGCCGTCGCTGAGTTTGAGCAGCCATTTGATCGTGCCGTCCGCTGACAATCGCTGCCCGGCTATTTCGGGTAGCACGATGTCGGTGTCTTCGTTGAGGCGCGCACGCAACGGTCGGGCGAGGTCGGTCATGGCATCTATGGAAGTGACCCGACGTTGGTAAATCCACTGCATGACCTGCCGGGCGCGGAAACGCTTCTCGCCCATGTCGGTGAACATGGATTCCAGGGACGGGCGGTCCAGAGACATCAGGTTAGTGGTCATGGCAGCCATGGCAATAATGGGAATCGCTGAAAAGGCGGGGTGGTCGGTTACCTAGCCGTGGGAGCGTGGGCAAATTTGGGTTGCGTCAAAGAAAAATTCAATTTCCTGAGCGGCGGTTTGCGGTGCGTCAGAACCGTGCACTGCGTTTTGTTCCACATCGGTGGCGAAATCGGCGCGAATGGTGCCCGCCGCCGCATCGGTGGGATTGGTGGCACCCATGACTTCGCGGTTGCGGCTGATGGCGTTTTCCCCTTCGAGTACTTGCACCATGACCGGTCCTGAAGTCATAAATTTCACCAGGTCGTTGTAAAACGGCCGTTCTTTATGCACCGCATAAAATCGTTCGGCGTCGGCGCGGCTCAGATGAATCATGCGCGCCGCTACAATCCGCAGACCGGCGTCTTCAAACCGCCGATAAATTTGGCCAATCACATCGCGTCCAACCGCGTCCGGTTTGACGATGGATAAGGTGCGTTCAACAACCATTGCGTACTCCAAAAATTTTTATGTTGTTAATGAAACGGCAGAATGCGCTTGATCCGCTTGCCGAGGGGGGTTCAGGGGTGGGGATTGTACTCCCGTGTCGATCCTGTGGGCAATTAACGCATCCCCTTCCACCGAGTTGATTTCGACCTCGGCCCAATCGCCGGGTTGTTCTTGCTGAGGGGTGAAAATCACCGGGAAATAATTCGCCGCACGGGCGCGGACTAGACCATCAAGACCATCAGGCCGATTGCCGCTACCCTCGATGAGAACTCTGGTTTGTGCGCCAACCTGCCGGGCAGCGACTCGCCGCCACACACTTCGACCACGCTCACGCACCAACGCCGCGCGCCGTTTGCGCTCGTCGACGGGAACCTGATTGGGAATTCTCGCGGCGGGAGTGCCGGGGCGGGGGGAATAAGCAAACACATGGGGATAGGCGATTTCCAAATCCTCCACCGCATCCAGGGTCTGTCCAAAATGCGCGGCGCTCTCGGTGGGAAAACCAACCATTATGTCGGCGCTCAGCACCAGATGCGGTATCGCCCGGCGCAGTTTCGCGATGCGTTCGTATACCACCTCGCGGGTCGCTCGCCTTTTCATGCGCTTTAGTATGAGGGTGTTGGCGCTTTGCAGGGAAAGGTGCAGTTGCGGACAGAGCACCGGTTCGGTCGCCATTCGTTCGATGAGTGAGTCGGTGATATGCGCCGGGTCGATGGAACTCAAGCGCAAGCGAAAATCGCCTTCGATGGTCGCCAATTCTCCCAGCAATTCGTTTAGCCCGTCACCGGGCGAGTCGCCGGATTGGGGAAAGTCTGATCCATAAGAACCGATGTCCACGCCGCAGATTACCAATTCCCGGTAGCCGTTCATCACCAGCCGCTCGGCCTGTCGCCGAATCATTGCCGCCGGGAAAGATCGGTTCGGCCCACGGGCTTTGTGGATGATGCAGAAGGTGCATCCTTGATCGCAACCTTGTTGGATTTGCACGAAAGCCCGTGCGCGGCCATCGAAGCCGCTGATCAACTGCTGGGGCAGGCTGATTTCCTTATCCAAATCACCCACTTGTACGATTGGGGTTGGCGAGGTTTGGCCATGGTCTAATTTTTCCAGCAACTCTGGAATATCCAATTTGCCGCCATTGCCCACCACCAGATCAACGCCGGGAATGGCGGAACAGGCGTCCGGGTCGATCTGCGCATAGCATCCCGTGACCACGATTCGGGCATCGGGATTATTGCGAATTGCGCGCCGCACCAGTTGCCGGGCTTGACGGTCGGCCTCGGCGGTGACCGTGCAGGTGTTGATCAGGCACAAGTCGGCGGGATCGTTTTGCGCCACCCGCCGGTAATTTTGTGCGGTGAGTTTTTGTGCAATCAGTTCCGATTCAAAAACGTTGACCTTGCAGCCCAGCGTGGCAATGGAGAAATTTTTTTCGGCCACGGGTTTTCCCACTCCGGGTTTTTCCATTGCGGGTTTTTCCGCTACGGGAGCGGGTGAATCGAATGCGGTGGCAGCCATTGCTCAATTCCTGATGACCGCTGTTGCCGAGGGGCGGGGCGGGGGAAACGGGTTGGAGGGGGTGGACTAGTTGACCGTGAAACTTTCGCCACAGCCACATTGTTCGGTGACATTGGGGTTTTTGAAATGAAACGCTGAAGACAAGCCTTCCTGAACATAGTCGATCTCGGTGCCTTTCAAAAATTCCAAGTGCTCGTTTTCGACGATGATCTTGACGCCGTGGCTTTCAAAAACCCGCTCGTCGCTGCCGACTTCGTCGGCGTAATCAAGGTTGTAGGCGAGCCCCGAACAGCCGGAGGTTTTGACGCTCAGGCGCAAGCCCTTGCCCCCGGCGTGGGTTTTGAGGCGATTTTTGACCCGCTCGGCGGCGGATTCGGTCAGGGTGATGGACATGGCGATAGTTTGGCGATAGTTTGATATTCATTAAAGCGCGCCAGTAAAACGCGCATTGACGAGGGGCGAGTATACCACAGCGGCGGGGTCACTGGCAATTTGCGCCTGAATTTGGTTTGATAGCATTTTCCCCGGCAATCCCAGCAATCCCGGCAATCATTGTGACGCAACCCATTCCCGAAACCGCCCCCGAAACCGCCTCAACACCCAGAAAAAACCGGCGTGGGCGTGGGCGTAGGCTCCGATCTGATACGCCGCAAGCGGCTGCCACAGCGTCTAGTATCACCCGCACGCTGCCGCCCTACGACCTGCTCGATGAGGAAGGGCTTGAATCCATTGAGCGGCACGCCGACATCCTTCTGAGCGAGTTAGGCATCGAAATCCGTGGCGACCCGGAGTCCCTCGAACTATTCCGCGAGGCCGGTGCCGACTTGAAAGGCGAACGCCTGCGCTTCGACCCCGGCTTGGTCAAGCATCTCGTGCAACGCTCGGCACCCGCCGAATTTATGCATGTCGCCCGCAATCCAGACCGCTCGGTGCCCATCGGCGGACGCCACACCGCGATGGTGCCCGTCTACGGCCCGCCATTCGTGCGCGACCTAGAACGCGGGCGACGCTACGGCACCATTGAGGACTTCCGCAATCTCATCAAACTCGCCTACATAAGCCCGTTCATTCATTATTCCGGCGGCACCGTTTGCGAGCCTTGCGACATCGCCGTTAATAAACGCCACTTGGATATGGTCTACGCGCACATGCGCTGGTCGGACAAACCCTTCCTCGGCTCGGTCACCAGCGTCGAGCGCGCCGAAGAATCCATCGAGATGTGCCGCATCCTGTTTGGCGCTGAGACGCTGGAAAACCATTGCGTCATCCTCGGCAATGTAAACGTCAATTCGCCGCTGGTTTATGACGGCACCGTCACCCGCGTAATGCGCACCTACGCCGCCGCCGGTCAGGGGGTGGTGGTGTCGCCCTTCATCCTCGGCGGTGCCATGGGACCCGTAACCCCGGCGGCCTCCATCGCTCAAGCCCACGCCGAAGCCATGGTCGGCATAGCCCTGACCCAACTACAACGCCCCGGCGCCCCGGCAATCTACGGCAACTTTTTCACCACCATGTCGCTGCGCTCCGGCGCCCCCACCTTCGGCCAACCCGAAGCCATGCTCGCCTACATGGCCGTGGGACAACTATGCCGCCGCCTCGGCGTGCCGCTGCGTTGCGGCGGCGCCCTGACCTCGGCAAAAACCGGCGACTCCCAAGCCGCCCAAGAAAGTGCCCAATCCCTACTCCCGGCGCTGCTGTCCGGCGCCAACTTCATCCTGCAAGCCGCCGGCTGGCTCGAAGGCGGATTGGTCACCGGCTACGAAAAGTTTATTCAAGACGCCGACCGCTGCGGCATGATGGTGAAACTATTCGAGGGCCTGACCCTGGACACCAACGCTTTCGCCCTAGACGCCTACCGCGAAATCGAACACGGCCAACACTTCCTCGGCACCGCCCACACCCTGCGCAACTACACCACCGCTTTCTACGAATCCAACATCACCAACAACAATTCCTACGAACAATGGCTGGAAGAAGGCCAACTAAACGACGAACAACGCGCCCACGCAGTATGGAAACAGCAACTCAAAGACTACCAACCACCCCCCATAGACCCGGCAGTGGATGAAGCGTTACAGGAATATATGAACCGCACTAAGGCCAGTCGGGACGATCGGTGGTATTGATTTGCCGCCAGTGCTTTAGTTGATACGAAAAAATAGTATAATACGCCATTATTCAGTATGTGCTTATGTCTCTTAATTGTTAACGCCACAAGGAGTTAAAAAATGCCTCGGATAAATGATTTAGATTTACAGGAATGGAAACAATATGATGACATCCTAACCGACAGTTTGTGGTTACTCGGCAACCGTGACAAATCCGGCGCGCATAACAACGCCTATCACGGAAATTTCATTCCGCAAATTCCCAACCAACTAATGCGGAGGTTCACCCGCCAAGGTGATGTCGTGCTGGATTTGTTCCTTGGACATGGCACCACGCTCATCGAAAGCAAACGATTAAATCGACACGGTATTGGAGTCGAACTACTGGATGAGGTTGCTCAATTTGCGCAGAAAAATCTCGTGCGCGAAGACACCTCAAAAAGTCTTTTCGATGGCGACCATAATAACAGCCCTACCCATGATACTTTGACAGATATAATTGTAGGCAATAGCGCACACAAACTCACACGCGACAAAGTAATTAAATCTTTGGCAAAAACAAACCACGACAAAGTACACCTCATAATTCTTCATCCACCCTATCACGACATCATTAAGTTCAGCGACAAACCTGATGATTTGTCCAACAGTTCAACTGTGGAAGACTTCACCAAGAAATTTGGCGATATTATTGCCAATTTTTATGATTTGCTGGAAAAAGACCGCCACATTGCAATCGTTATCGGCGATAAATATACCAACAGCGAGTGGGTGCCTCTCGGCTTTTACTTGATGCAAGAGACCTTGAAGCGTGCAGACAAGTTAATACTAAAAAGTATTTTAATCAAAAATATGGCTAACAACCGTGCCAAGTTAAATCAGGAAAATTTGTGGCGCTATCGTGCGTTGGTCGGTGGCTTTTACATTTTCAAGCATGAATATATCCTGATTTTCAGAAAAAAATGACTACGCATGTATTAATCGTTGACGAGAAGACACTTAAGTTGCATTTGGAATATCTGTTCATCGGCACCGGCGCAAAGGAATATGCAGTTGATTTCAATAACTGCACACAATCTTCCTTGTTTCATAGCGTAGAGAAAATGCTTGTTGCAATGATTGCCGATGGAAGCAGAATCAGGATAGCGGACAAAATTATCTTTTATCTACGAGCCAAACAAGGCTATGAAGGTAAGTTTTTCGGCGTGTTTGGGGTTGTAGATAATGGGATTTTTCTCGATAACAATGACTCCGAACAATTTCTTAAAAGAGAACTCGGAAAATCATTGACATTCAGATCTTTTATCACTCCTCTTGATGTGTATGCGGAGGGTGTGACGGAATGGGAGGCTTTGGATGAAATCAAAAATATCTGCTCACCCAACCAGATGCTATGGAGTCTGATATATCGAAAATTGAAAGGCCATCGTGGTAATACGATGATTACCATGTACGAGTCCGAGCGATTGATCCAACTGATTAGAAACAAGAACCAGAGACGCGAGCTAAGCCGTTCCGGCCAATGCTTTTCCTATGATGCTGCCAGTCAACGAATAATCGCCATTGACGAAAATTATTCCTACACAGGCCGACAAGAACGAATAAATTTACTGCCGAGGTTGATTGAAAAACATGATAAAGGCAAAGCATTCGAAGCGCACCTGCAAGGATATATCGCTCAAAATATTGGATTTGGCAACAATCATAGTTTGGACGATACAATTTTGGGTGAATCTAAAATTGAATGGCTAGGCAACGAAGTTTCGTGCGGAGTGGGGATGCAACGAATGGACTTGCTACTGTCTATGCGAATAGCAGAACGCACAACTCTGGTACCTATTGAGCTTAAAGCCGTTGAGGCGAGCGCAGACAATATCCGTCAAATTCAACGATACGTTGACTGGTTACAGCAATACTATATCCCAAACCAGCCAAGCGACATACATCCTGTCCTCTTAACAAAAAAAATCACTGATAAGAATCACAATTCATATCGTGACATGGTTGAGAAAATACATCTTTTCAATGATACAAATAGTGGCAGTTGCGAGACGCTAAATTTTATAGAGTTTTCTGTTGAACAAAACGACTTGTTATTCGAATCGGTTGATTATTCACGGACAGGTTCTTGATAAACCAATCTACCCACATTAGTTACAGCAACCTCGCTATGCCAAAAACCAAATTATGTCCGACACAACCACATGTCCATTGTTCTCAAAATTAATCAAATTTGACGGATTAAAGTTGCGAACATACTCGTGCACAATTTGTGCTATGCGTTCGATATCGGCTCGTAACCGCCAGTGCACCCCATTTTTAGCATGTAGCACAATAAACAAGCGATTATGCATGTGATGGCGTTGCGCTTGGCTTTGGTTTTCGTACAACCACAAAACAAGATCTTTTTTATTTTTCATAGCAAATTCAATACTCCGGGGGTAGCCTTTAGGGAAGACGCTAGTTTTGAGATCAAATTTAATGCCATGCAAGGTGAAATCAACTAATTTGTCATACTTATTTTGGTTGGGATAAACTCTAGGCAATGCACAAAAAATTTCCTCTACTGCCCGCGCAGACCAGAAGTTAAACCAACGATTGATGGCATACGCCGACATATCTGGTGACATGTTTTCCACTTTCCGCTGCAATTCCTTCCATTCATGGATACGGTAGATAAAGGTGGTCTGTTGGTCCCAGTTATCCTCTTGCGTCCGTCCCCAAGGCGTAGGTGGGCATTCAGACACCCGAAACTTCAATTGATCTTCAATTTGTTTCCACTTTGGCATGAACTTTGTTTCCCGTGTGAGTGCGCGGTCAAATTTAATCCAGCGACGTACCCGCGTAGATTTAGTTTTGCTTCCAGATATTGGGTTGTTCTAATAGTATAGGTGTGTCGATAAATTATGTCGAATCTGCGCATGCCTCTACCTTTCGCATCACCACATCCCGAACTTCATGTCCGAGCATTCGTCCTCGGCGTTCGAATTTGGTTAGTGGGCGGGTGGGGGGGCGGGGGGAAAAGTGTCCGGGGGCGGCGCAGTTTTTTAGGTTGCCGGATTGTTCCAGTCGTTCGAGGGCTTGTTCGGCGTATGGCTGCCAATCAGTCGCAAAATGGAAGTGGCCGTTGGCGGCGAGTCGGGTGGCGACTAGTTCGATGAATGGGTTTTGGATGATGCGGCGTTTGTGGTGTTTTTTTTTCGGCCACGGGTCGGGGAAATATAGATACACCGCCTCCAGCGTCTGTTCGGCGATGGCCGTCGACAACACTTCAATGCCGTCTTCGCAAAACACGCGCACGTTGGTAAGTCGGCGCGCTTCCAGTTGCAACAACAATCGGCCAATGCCGGGGCGGTGGACTTCGACGCCGATGAAGTTGCACTCGGGTTTTTTTTCGGCCATCTCCAGCAACGCGCCGCCGTCACCAAAGCCAATTTCGAGATGAGTGGGTGCGGTGCGTTCGAATATCTGCTGAAAATTTACCGGTTGGCAATCGCTCGGCAGCGCAAGCCCATAAACTGGCCACAACCGCGTCAGGGCCCGCCGCTGCCCGTCTGTTAACCGCCCTTTACGCAACACATAACTGCGCACCGGACGCCCGTCCCGGGATGCCGTGCGCATTCAGGAATCCGATCGCGCTTTTTTAACCCGCTGCCATGCGGAGCGTATTTCGTGAGTTTTTTGGTTGGCGAGTTTAATCATTTCTTCCGGCAAGCCCTTGGCAACCAGTTTGTCGGGATGATGGCGGCTCATCAGGCGGCGGTAGGCTTTGCGGATTTCGGGCAGGGGCGCATCGGCGGTGACACCGAGAATGTGGTACGCATCGGTCAGCGCAATTTTTTCGCCGCCGCCGTGGGATGCGTGAGCGCCGCGAATCAGGTTGATTAGTTGTTCGAGATCGGCGTGCGCAATGCCGAGCATTTGCGCAACCTGTTTGAGAATTTCGCTTTCTTCCGGCGCGATGCGACCGTCCGCCAGTGCCACCTGGATTTGGATCTCCATGAACATTTTGACCAGCGTGCTACGGCGGTGACATTCCTGCCGAAACTGCTCCAGCACCGCCACCAGATCAAACTCCGCTTGCTTGCCCTGATTAAACAGCGACTCGGCCAGTTCCTTTTGCGATTCATCCAGCCGCAGGTTGTCCATCAACTGCCGGGCCATGGCGATTTCATCGCGGCTCACGCGGCCATCGGCCTTGGCGATATGCCCCATTACCGCGAAAGTGGCGGTGAAAAAAGCGGCTTGCACGCGCTCCTGATCCCCGGCGTGGCGGCGCAACCCGCCGGACCTCACGCCGCTATCAAACTGATGGCCGAAGGAAGCCCCCAACAACGCACCCAGCGGCCCGCCCAATAGGAAGCCGAAGGTGCCGCCGATAACTTTGCCCCACCACGCCATTCAGCGGGCCGGAAATGAGAATTGCATGGAAATATGCGTTCGGTGATATGCCAGTGGAGCGGGTGAACGGAATCGAACCGTCATCATGAGCATGGGAAGCTCAGGTAATAACCATTATACGACACCCGCAATGGGGTTAAGTATAGCCTATCCGGCATCTCGGAATCGGGTTGCGCTAGGCGCGTCCTTAGTAATGTCCGGCGTAGCCGCTCATTACTAAGGACCGGCACAAAACCCCTGCCCTCCGCCCTAGCGCAATCCATACAACCCCTTGACCTACTCAGCCGTGCGGATTAGTATTCGCGGTTCCGTTCCCCGGTAGCTCAGTTGGTAGAGCGGGTGGCTGTTAACCACCTTGTCGGCAGTTCGAGTCTGTCCCGGGGAGCCACTTTTTTGGTTGTTTCTTCTAAAACAAGCGCTTTGGCACAACCTTTTGGTCTTCGGCGATTTCGGCTAGGCCGAGGAAGCCGGTGCTGTCTGAATAAACTCGCACCAGACCGCTTTGTGGGGTTTCTTCCGTGGTCGTTGGTGCGCGCACCGAGCGGCCTCGGCATAGGTAAAAGGCGATGTTGTCCGGCAGGTTGATTATCGGCAGGTGCGTCAGACTCTGCTCTGTGGATAGGAGAAACTTTTGTCGTTGCGCCGGTGAATCAATCGTTTCGAGTTGCGCCAGAGTGATGGCGTTTTGGATTGTGAAATGCCCCACCACGGTTCGCCGCAATTCCAGCACATGGCCGCCGCATCCGAGCACTTCACCGAGGTCGGCGGCGAGCGTGCGGACATAAAATCCGCGCGAGCAGGAGAGGTTCAGTTCCAGTAAATCATCGCACCACTTTTCCAGGGACAGTGCATAGACCGTGACAGGTCGCGGCGCGCGCTCGATGCTAATCCCCGCCCTTGCCAGTTTGTATAAGGGTTGGCCGTTTTTCTTTAAGGCGGAGAACATCGGCGGTATCTGCTCAAAATCGCCACGGAATTTATCGAGGGCGTCGTGCAACTGCTGCTCGTTGAAATCAACCGGGCGTTGTTGCACAACCTTGCCTTCCCGGTCGCCGGTGTCGGTGTCTGCGCCGAGGCGAATTTGTACGCAATAACTTTTGCCGGCGTCGAGAAACAACCCGGAAATCTTTGTGGTCTCGCCGAAACATAGCGGCAGCAGGCCGGTGGCGATGGGGTCGAGGCTGCCGGTGTGTCCGGCTTTGCGGGCATTCAAGAGGCGTTTGGCGTGTTGCAATGCGCGGTTGGAGGAGAGTCCCGGAGGCTTGTCCAGCAACAGCATTCCATTCACGGGAAGGCCCCGTTGCTTACTCATTCGGGCGTGGCATTTTTGTTGAGGGAATCGATAAGCGCGCTCATTTCCATGCCCTGACGGATGCTGTGGTCGTATTTGAAATGCAATACCGGGGTGGTTCTGAGATTGACCTGCTTGCCGAGCAGATAGCGCAAGTATTTGGCGGCGTGGTTGAGGGCTTTTTCGATTTCCTCGGGGGAGGTCGACTCATCGACGCCGGATACATAGACGGTCGACTGTTTCATGTCTTTGCTGATGGTAACGGCGGTGATGGAAACCATTTTCACGCGCCGGTCGCTGACCTCTCGGGCAATCAGCGTGGATAATTCCCGGCGAATGAGTTCGGATATCCGCCGACTTCGGTCCACTTCATGCATCACTTGCCCCGGCCGTAGCCTTGAATGCTACAACTGCCGAATGGTCTCGACAATTTCAAACACTTCGATCTGGTCTCCGATCTTGATGTCGTTATAGTTTTTGATGCCGATGCCGCATTCCATTCCATTTCGGACTTCGTTGACATCGTCCTTGAAGCGGCGCAGGGAATCGATGGCACCCTCAAAAATAACCACGTTGTCCCGCAGCACACGCACCGGTAGGCTGCGCTTGACCGTGCCTTCCAGTACATAACAGCCGGCAATCGCGCCGATTTTTGGCGCCTTGAATACATCGCGCACATCCACCAGCGCGACCTCTTGTTCTTTAATGAGCGGCGACAGCATTCCCGACATCACCGATTTCACTAGGTCGGTAACATCGTAAATCACGTTGTGGTAATGGACTTGGACGCCTCCGTTTTCAATGAGTTTGCGAGCGGTGGCGTCGGCGCGCACGTTGAAGCCGATGATGATCGCGCCGGAAGTAACGGCGAGATGGACGTCGGATTCGGTGATGCCGCCAACCATGCCGTGCACCACCTTGGCCTTAACGTCGTCCACGGACATTTTTTCGATGGCATCGGACAACGCTTCCACCGAGCCTCGGACGTCCGCCTTGATGAGAATGTTGAGGGATTTGACCTCCCCCTCGCTCATGCGGTTGAACATGCTTTCCAGTTTGGTCTTCTGCTGTTTGGCGAGTTTGCTTTCCTTGTGCCTGCCCTGGCGTTGAAAGGCGATGTCCCGGGCTTTGCGTTCATCGCCGACCACGAAAAGATCATCGCCAGCCACCGGCACACCGGCCAGCCCCTGAATTTCTACTGGAGTAGATGGTCCGGCTTCGTTCACCTGCTGCCCCTGCCCGTCTGTCAGCACCCGCACGCGCCCGGTTTCGCGCCCCGCCAACACTACATCGCCCTTGCGCAAAGTACCCTGCTGCACCAGCACCGTTGCCACCGGGCCGCGGCCTCGGTCAAGGCGGGCTTCCACCACTTGGCCGCTGGCAGGCCCGGTGTCGCGCGCCGTGAGGTCGAGCACTTCGGCTTGCAATAATACCGATTCCAGCAACTCATCCACCCCCTGTCCGGTGAGTGCCGATACTTCGTTCATCAGTACATCGCCGCCCAGATCTTCGGAGATGACCTGATGGGCGGTGAGTTCTTGTTTGATCTTTTTTACATCGGCCTGTTCGCGGTCGATTTTGTTGATGGCGACAATAATCGGCACTTCCGCGGCGCGGGCGTGATTGATCGCCTCAATGGTTTGCGGTTTGACCCCGTCATCCGCCGCCACCACCAGAATCACCAAGTCGGCGGCTTTACCGCCGCGCACGCGCATGGCCGAAAACGCCTCGTGCCCCGGGGTGTCGAGGAAGCAGATCTCGTTCTGCCCGATTTTTACTTTATACGCGCCGATGTGTTGGGTGATGCCGCCGGCTTCGCCACTGGCGACACGGGCTTTTCGGAGGTAATCGAGCAACGTGGTTTTGCCGTGATCAACATGGCCCATGACCGTCACCACCGGCGGGCGCGGTTTCAATTCTCGATCCGCGTGGTCTCCGGCAAGCAGCAAGGCTTCGGGGTCTTCCTGAGCCATGATCCGTGCCACATGCCCCATTTCTTCCACCACCAGAATGGCGGTGTCTTGGTCGAGCAGTTGGTTGATGGTCACCATGGATCCCATGGACATCATCGCTTTGATGACTTCGCCGGCCTTGATGGACATGGCTTGAGCCAGTTCGCCGACGCTGATGCTTTCGGGAATGCTGACTTCGTGGACCACCGGCTCGGTGGGACGGGCGAAAGCGTGGGCATCGGAGATGGTCGAAGAAATTTTACCGACCTTGAATTTCCGTTTGCGCCGGGTTTTACCGCCGCGCCCTTTGGCTACATGCAACTCGGTGCGCCGGGCATCTCCGGCGGACTTGCCCTTCTTGCCTTTTTTCGGTTTCTTTGGTGCCGCATCATCCGCGGTTTTCGCGGCGGGCGGTGTTTCGGTGGGTTGCGTTTCGGTGGGCGGTGTTTCGGTGGGTGGCGTTTCGGTGGGTGGCGAGGTTGGTTCCGGCTGTTGTGGTTCTTCTTTGGCCGACTGCTCCGGGGCTTGGGTTTTTTCCGGGGTAGATTTTTCTACCACTTGCGGTTCATCTTTTGCAGCAACTTGGTCGGCGGCTTTGGCTTTGGCTTCTTCGATGTGGCGTTTTTCTTCGTCCTCTCGAGCCTTGCGTTGTTCGGTTTCTTCGGCGTGCTGGGCTTCAATGACGCTTCGCTTTACAAACGTCCGGCGCTTTTTGACTTCGACATGAATCGTGCGCGCCGCCCCGGTTCGTGAAGTCTGTTTGATTTCATTGGTGGTTTTGCGCTTGAGGGTGATTTGTTGGCGTCCGGCTTCACGGCGGGCGTCGCTGCCTTGCAGAAACTGCAACAGTTTTATTTTTTCGTCATCCTCCAGCAGGTCGTTCTTGGCTTTCCCTTCGATACCAGCGTCTTGCAACTGCTCCAGCAACTTCTCGATGCTGACGCCAATCTGTTTGGCGAAGGTGTTGATGGTGATATGTGCCATTGGATATTTCTCGATGAATATCAGGCAAACAGCGGCGCCCGGGCAGTCATGATCAGTTCGCTGGCGCGCTCCCGGTCGATTTCAACGATGTCGAGAACCTCGTCCACCGCGCAGTCCGCCAGATCGGCCATGGTGCGCACACCACCTTCGGCAAGCGCGCGGGCGGTCTGCTCGTCCATGCCTTCCATGCTCAGCAAATCATCTTCGGGCTTTTTCGCTTCCTGTGAGGCGATGGCGCTGGTCAACAAAGTGTCCTGGGCGCGGTTGCGCAATTCATCCACCAGTTCTTCGTCGAATTCTTCGATGTCGAGAATTTCCTGCCTCGGCACATAGGCGATTTCTTCGAGGGAATTGAATCCCTCATGGGCGAGGATGCTGGCGACGTTTTCGTCGATGTCCAACTGCGTCATGAAGGTATCCACCAACGCCTTTTGCTCGGTTTCCTGTTTATCCGCGGCGTCCTGATCGGTCATTAAGTTTAATTCCCAACCGGTCAGTTCCGAAGCCAGACGCACATTCTGCCCGCCACGGCCAATGGCCCGGGAGAGGTTTTCCTCGGTCACCACCACGTCCATGGCTTTCAGTTCTTCGTCCACATAAATGAATTCGATCTCCGCCGGTGCCAGCGCCTGCATGACAAATTCGGCGATGTTCTCGGACCACACGATGATATCAACGCGCTCACCGGCGATTTCATTGGACACGCTTTGCACCCGTGAACCGCGAATGCCGACGCAAGCACCCACCGGATCGACGTTGGAATCGTTGGTGCGTACTGAGATTTTTGCGCGGGAGCCGGGGTCTCTGGCGGCGCCGATAATTTCGATGATGCCTTCGCCGGCTTCTGGCACTTCGAGTTTGAATAACTCGATGAGAAATTCCGGAGTCAGGCGGGTCAGCACCAACTGCGGCCCGCGTGCCTCGACATCGATTTCCTGCAGCAGCGTGCGAATTCGATCCCCGGGCCGCAATCCTTCGCGGGGAATCATGTTGGTCTTCGGCAGGATGGCTTCACTGTCGCCGAGGTCGATGATGGCGTTGCCCCGCTCCATGCGCTTCACGGTGCCGGAAATCAACTCGCCGAATTTATCCTGATAGCGTTCGGCGGTCTGCTCGCGCACCGCTTCGCGCACCTTCTGCATGATCACCTGCTTGGCCGCCTGCGCGGCGATGCGGCCAAACTCGACCTTGTCCATGGGCTTTTCGATCCGCTCTCCGGGGGTGATGTCGGGATAGGTTTTCAGCGCCTCGGCGAGGGGAATTTGCTGATCCGGAAACTCCACTTCATCTTCATCGGGCAACACTTCCCAGACGCGGAAACTGTCGTAGTCTCCGGTGTCTTGGTGAATGCTTACCCGTGCGTCGATCTCGCCGGTATGCCACTTGCGCGTGGCGGTGGCCAGGGCTGCTTCGATGGCGTTGAAAATGATCCCCTTTTCGAGATCTTTTTCACGGGAAACCACTTCCACCATCAGCAGGATTTCGTTGTTGGTAATCGCCATAATTTTGCCGCCAAAATTGTCGGTTCAGAACCTATTCAAAACACCGGTGCAAGCCGCGCTGTGTCCATGTCTTTGTAGGCAAGTTCATAACGCTCGCCATCCACTTCAATCACCACGCACTCCTCGCCGACCTCTATCAACTCGCCGGTGAAGCGGCGTCGGCCACCTCGCCCACCTAGCGGAGCATTCAACACAATCTGCGCCCGGCTTCCGGTAAATCGCCGAAAATGCTCCGGCTTCACCAGCGGGCGGTCGAGTCCCGGCGACGACACCTCCAACGCATAAGCCGATGGCAGCGCGTCTTCCACATCCAGCAACGCGCTCAACTGCCGGCTGACCGCCTCGCAGTCTTCCACTCGAATGCCGCCGGGGGCATCGATATAAACCCGCAAAACGCTGCTGGTGCCCTGGGCCGAAAACTCAAGGTGCAGCAGTTCATAGCCCAGCGCATCCACCGACGGTTCGAGTAAACTCTGCAGTTTCGCCGGGTCGCCCGCCATATCAATTGCCTCGTCTTATCGCCTGTCCACCCCCGCCGGGGCCATAAAAAATGGGCCAACGGCCCATATTCCATGCGGCATCCACACTGAATGCCGCTCGCCCTTGCGGGTTGTTATCGCTACCGGATCACCACTATGTGCTGATCCTCAAAATTAAAACCCCGCTTGTAGCGGGGCAGTAGTTTGCCTTTCGGCAAATGGTAGCGGGGGTAGGATTCGAACCTACGACCTTCGGGTTATGAGCCCGACGAGCTGCCAGACTGCTCCACCCCGCAACAAAGGCCGGATTATATCCGATGGCGTTGGCCGATTGCAATGCCCGATATCGATTTTTGTATAGTTATTCTTATAGTTATGGGTTATTGGCAGGTTTTCGGTAGGTTATTGGTGGGTTGTCGGTGGGTTATCGGCTGGTTTCCGCCCGGCGGCGGCGAATTTGGCTGCCGCCTGCGGAATCGTCAATCTCGAATCCGTGAGCGTGGATGGCATCGCGCAAGCGGTCGGCTTCACGCCAGTCGCGGTTTTCGCGGGCTTCGGTGCGGCTTCTCGCCAATGCCGCAACTTCGGCGGGAATCTCTACGGTAGCGGGCTGCCAGTCCCCTATTCCAAGCCCAAGCACTCGGTCGATGCGCCACAAGGTGGCTTTTTTGACCGCCGCCGGTAAATCGCTTTTGACCATTCCCCACACCACCGCCAGCCCCCGTGCGGTGTTCAAATCGCGGAAGATTTCCTCGGAAAAAGCCGCGATGGTGGCTTCGTCGGCTTCGCCAACTTCGCCAACTTCGCCCCATGAATACGCCAGATTACGCAGTCGCATAAGGGCGGTGACGGCGGCGTCCAGGCTTTCCCAGGTGAACTTCAGGTCGCTGCGATAGTGCGCGGTCAGGCACAGGTAGCGGTAACTTAGCGGGTCGTAGCCGCGTTCTTGCAGGGTTTTGAGGCGTAAAAATTCGCCGCTTGATTTGGACATCTTCGCCGATTCGGTCTCGGTGGCGGTTTCCAGAAAATAACCGTGCAGCCAGAAGTTGGCGAGGGTGGTGCCGTGGCATACCTCGGTCTGAGCGATTTCATTGCAATGGTGAACCGGGATGTGGTCTTTGCCGCCGCAATGAATATCGAATTTGCTGCCCAGATATTTGACCGCCATGGCCGAGCATTCGATGTGCCAGCCGGGAAAACCGCGCCCCCAGGGGCTGTCCCACTCCATCTGTCGGGTGCTGTCTTGGGGGCTGAACTTCCACAGCGCAAAATCCGTGGGGTGTTTTTTTTCGCCGACCTCGACCCGCGCCCCGGCTTCCAGCCCGGCGCGGTCAAGGCGCGCCAGATGGCCGTAATCGGGCAGTTTCGAGGTATCAAAATAGACGCCATCGGAGGTGATATAGGCGAAACCTCGGCGTTCGATTTCGGTGATGTCGTTGATTTGCTCGGCGATGTGGTCGGTCGCCCGGCACCACAAAGTCGGCTCGAGAATGTTGAGGGTATGGAAATCGTCTTGGAATGCGCGGGTGTATTGTTCGGCGATTTCCCATGCGCTTTTGCCGGCACGCCGCGCGCCTTCTTCGACCTTGTCTTCGCCGGTGTCGGCGTCCGAGGTGAGATGCCCGACATCGGTGATGTTAATGATGTGCCGCACTTGCCAGCCGCAAAACTCCAGGGTGCGGCGTAGCACGTCCTCAAAAATATAGGTGCGCAGGTTGCCGATGTGGGCGTAGTCGTATACCGTTGGCCCGCAAGCGTATAACCCCACCTGCTTGCCCTGCAGCGGCTCAAACCGGCACAGGCGGCGGCGGTAACTGTCGTACAGTTGCAGATTCATGATTGCGCGGCGAGATCAGGTTGTCGGATGGGCGGCGGTGCATGGAAGCCCGGCAATGGTACAATAAACCGCTATCCGCCGCATTGCCATTGACGCATTGCCATTGACGATTACACGCTGAAAAACTAACCCCATGACTGTTGCCTTTATTTCCGATCTTCACCTGACCCCGGAGCGTCCCGCTTCCACCCGCCTGTTCGAGGAATTTCTGCGCGGCGCGGCGCAGCGATTGGAACGATTGTATATCCTCGGTGATTTGTTCGAATACTGGGTTGGCGATGACGGCGGCGAACTGCTGGGACACGACGGCGTGCAAGCCGCCATCCGCAAAACCGCCGACAATGGAACCGAGATATTTTTCATGCACGGAAACCGCGACTTCCTTGCCGGCGAGGACTTTGCCCGGCGCAGCGGTTGCACGTTGCTGCCGGACCCGGTGATGGTCTCGCTATCGGGACGCGACTTCCTGCTTACCCACGGCGATGCGCTGTGCACCGACGACCATGAACATCAGGCATCCCGCCGGGAAATGCTTTCGTCTAAGTGGAAAATGGCGTTCCTGAAAAAACCTCTGGAGCAGCGCATGGAAACCGCCGCCGCCATGCGTAGTCAAAGCGAAACTGCCAAACAAACCAAGAGCATGGCGATCATGGATGTCAACCAAAAAGCGGTGGAAGCGTTGATGCGGCGTTATGGCGCGGACACTTTAATCCACGGCCACACCCACCGGCCGGCGGTTCACCATTTCCAACTCGACCAAAAACCGGCTTGGCGCTATGTTCTGGGGGATTGGTATGAACAGCGAAGCGCGTTGTATTACCAACTCGGGAAACTGGCGCTGAAAAGATAGGCGGGGTAGTCAA
Source organism: Candidatus Poriferihabitaceae bacterium (assembly GCA_965262585.1). Lineage (GTDB taxonomy): Bacteria > Pseudomonadota > Gammaproteobacteria > Arenicellales > Poriferihabitantaceae > JAHRAW01. The sequence goes on along the minus strand of OZ253546.1, from coordinate 2,491,013 downwards.
CGCCGGGACGCCGAAAATTTGCTATCATTGGGCACCGGCACTGAAAGCATAAAATCCATGGCCAGATTACTGGTAATCGACGAACAAGGGGGCGCGCGGGTTCCTTTTTTGCGGGGAATGCTGACGCGCTCGCTGCAAGACGCGGGGCTGGATTTTGCCGATGCCTATAAACTGGCAACGGACATCCGCGATGAACTGGACGAAGTCGATGAAATCACCAGCAGCGAACTGCGCGCACGCACCATCGAGGTGCTGTCGGAATATCATCCGGGCAAGGTGTCGCGGCGTTACAAGCGGGAGGATATTTATCGGGAAAATTTGCAGGTGGTATACAGCGATGGCCACAGCGCGCCTTTTTCCCGAGGCATGCACGCCCAGCGGCTGGAAAGTTGCTCCCTGCCGCGCAACAAGTGCAACGCCATTGCCCGGTCCATTCACAGCAAACTCATCCGCGACCAACAGCGGAAAATCACCACCGCTAAATTGACCTCCATCACCTATCGCACCATCGGTACGGAATTGGGTCCCGAATTTGCCGATTATTATTTAATCTGGAACGATTTCATCGACAGCGACCGGCCGCTGCTGGTGCTGATTGGCGGCGTGGCGGGCACCGGCAAAAGCACCGTCGCCACCGAACTCGCCAACAGCCTCGGCATCGTGCGCACCCAGTCCACGGACATGCTGCGGGAGGTCATGCGCATCCTCATCCCGGAACGCCTGTCGCCGCTACTGCACACTTCGTCATTCGCCGCCGGTGCCGCCGTGGACAGCGCCGACATCTACGCCGTCAAGGAGAATGAAAATCTCTTATACGGGTTTCAACGTCAGACCGAACTGGTGGAGGTGGCGTGTCAGGCGGTGTTGCAGCGGGCGCTGAATGAACGGGTTTCGATGATTCTCGAAGGCGTTCACATTCGCCCGACTTTGCTGCAGCATATCGACAAAGGCGACGCCGTAATCGCGCCGTTCATCCTCTGCGTGCTGGATAAGAAATCGCTAATCAGCCATATCAAGGGGCGTCGAGTAAAAACCCGGCAACGGCGGGCGGCGCGTTATCTGGAAAAAATTGATGAAATCTGGCAGTTGCAATCGGCGCTGCTATCCGAGGCAGACATCGCCGATATTCAGATTCTCAACAACCTGGACCGCGAACAGACCGTCAGAGAAATCATCAAAACCATCACCCTGACCATCGCCGCCACTTATTCGAAAAGCCGCCTCAAGGCGGTGAAAGCCGAATACAAATAAAAAAAGTGAAAACTAAAGGCTTGGTGTTCATCCTCGACGGACTCGGCGACCGTCCGTGCCCGCAACTGGGCGGCAAGACGCCCCTGGAAGCCGCCGAAACGCCGGTGCTAGACGCGCTGGTTGCGCAGCATCAATGCGGGATGATGGACCCGCTGCTGCCGGGCCTGCCGGTGGACACCCACACCGGAGTCGCTATTTTATTCGGGCTGAACCCCGCCGAAGCGGTTGACCTGCGCCGGGGGCCCATCGAGGCGGCGGGCATTGGCTTGAAATTGCAACCCGGCGATGTGTTGTGGCGTGCCAACCTCGCCACGGTGGAAAAAACCGCGCACGGCTACCGCATTGTCGACCGCCGTGCCGGGCGTATCCGCGAAGACGCCGAGGAGTTATGCGCGGCTTTGCAAGACCTGGAAGTTGGCGCAGGAATCACCGCCAGCCTCCACCCCGCCACCCAGCACCGCGCGGTTTTAAGGTTTCGCGGCAGTGGTTTGTCGGCGGCGGTCAGCGACACCGATCCGGGGGGCGGCGACATCGGTCTCGGCATTCTCGAAGCCGCACCCGACTCGGCTTTGCAGACCTCTGCTCCCGCTCAGGCCACAGCGGATGCCCTCAACCGCTTTACTCGCCGCGCCTGCGAGATACTGGAAAACCATCCGCTGAACGCCGCCCGAATCGCCCGTGGCGAGCCTGCCGCCAATGGAGTAATCGTGCGAAGCGCGGGGGGCTATCAGCCGTTGAAAAACCTGTTTGCCGAACTCGGTCTCAAGGCCGCGGCGGTGGCCGGCGAGATGACCATTCTGGGGTTGGCCGGCTTGCTCGATTTTCATTGCCACAGCAACCCCCGGTTCACCTCCCTGCCGGACACCGACCTCGAAGAAAAACTGCGAACCGCGCTCGAATCCCTGCATCAGCACGACTTGGTATTCGTACACATCAAAGGCACGGACACCGCCGCCCACGATAAGGACCCGGTGCTTAAATCGGAATTTATCGCCCGATTCGACCGCGAATTGGGGAAACTTAATCTCGACAACCTGGTAGTCGGTGTATGCGCCGACCATTCCACGGACTCCATGCGCGGCGAACATAGCGGCGACCCGGTGCCGGTGCTGTTGTGCAATCCCGCCGGGCGGCGAGACGGCGTCGCCGACTACAACGAAACCGCCTGCGTCCATGGCGCGCTCGGCAGGATCACCGGTCAGGGGTTTTTAACCAGCGTGCTGGACGCTATGGGTGCGCTGGACAACTGCAAGCCCGCGGAATTGGCGTATTACCCGTTTCAGGCAATCTTGCCGAGGGAGTGATTTAGCGGGGCTGGTTTAGCGGATATACGCCACGCCTGAGGCGAGAAATTCCACGGTCTGCGCCGGCGTTTCGCCCATTACCGTTATATGGTGGTCGTTGATGGTGCTGCGATAGACATGCACTGCGCCCATGCGACTCAAGCCTTCCATGCCGCTTTGTCTGGTATCCACCGGTTTGATGAAAATGGACACCGTTGACAGGCCATCGGTGAATATCATGTGTTCGATTTCCCGGCCCTCCCTGGGCGACATTCGGCGGATGTATTTATCCAAGCGGTAGCCGGATGGCAGTTGGGTGAATTGCCATTTTGATTCTTCGATGGCGGCTGAAGGCAGGGGTTTTTCGCCGCCATACCAGACGAGTTTTTCCTTGCTGGTGACGGCTTGCAGGGCGTGGTCGCTGATTTCGCTGTCAAGGTCGATGGTAACGAACAGGTATTGCTCCACCACGCGGTCGTCCGGATCGACCAGATCGGAGCGCAGCAGCAAGCCGGTTTCGAGGTCGGCCCACAGGCGGTAGCCGTAGCGGTAGCCGTCGTTGGGAATCACGTTGATGCGCCGTGCCATGCGGTCGGCGATGCGGTTGATGTCGCCTTCGGTGAAGTGATAGTTCCGCATAAGCCCGTCAAGGTCGCCGGGCAGGATGCGCGGAAAGCCGCTTGCAAATTCCTGACGGTAATCATGCAGGCCGACTTGTTGCTCCGGGATGTAACACCAGATGCGGTTGCTGTCGCGCACGATTTCTCGTGCCTCGCCGTTCAGGGAATACAGGCGTTCCTGCATCGTATCGTCCTTGACCCGGCGCACCACTTGCATGGTCTCGATGCGCCCGTTGTGGGAATATACGAACACCCCGGAGAAACTCAGATCGGATGCCGCCCGGTTAATCTTCATCAGCCAGTCCGCAGGTTCGGCACGGGCGGTGCTCACTATCGGCAGGACAGACAGCGACATGACCAGCAACATGACCGCTTTGCCGGTGCGACCATTGCCCCACAAAACCGGAGCCGGGGAGCGGAAATTCGGCGGCGCAAACCGCCCCGGGGTTCGCCGAATCACGGCGCGCACCGGATCAGCGTTCAATGGGTTCATTGCTGACCAGTTTGGCGTATACCACGAGACCGTTCAGCCCCGGCGAGGAAGTAAATTCCCCGTGCTGTGCCAGCATCTCGCCGACTTCTTGCTCAAAGCGTGCGCCGTTGTCGGTGAGCCCTGTGCCCTGTTCTGGTGCGATTGGGTTCAAGGTAATCACCGCCGCCAGCGCAATGGAAGCCGCCAACGCCAGCGCACCGGCGGATTTCCATATGGGGATTCGGGTCGTTATGCGGGGCATCATTCGCAAGGGCGAACGAAGCAAAGCCAGCCGCCGGATCGGGGAGAGCACAGTCGGTTCATCCTCAAGCCGGGCGCGAATACGCACGCTGAGATCCGCGCCGGTGCGATCGACCTCGCCCCGCAACACGCAACCTATCAGGTGATAACGCTGCCACACCTTGCGCGCGCCGTCATCGGCCATGATATGGTCGAACATATCCCGCTGGTGACGGGGATTTTCCCGCCGGTCAATAAGCGCGGAGATTTGTTCATTCATCGCTTGTTCATTCATCGCTTGTTCATTCATCGCTTGTTCATTCATCATTGAGTCGTTCATCATTTGCGTGAATCGATTGAGGGGGCGGGGTTTGCGGATAAGAAACCAACTATCTATTAGTCACCATTGAGGCGAATTAGTTCACTCGCATCGGTAAAAAAGGGAATTACCTACTTAAATCTACAAACCCCGTCTATCCATCCATCATCGGCGCCATTGCTTCCTGTATCGCCTCACGGGCGCGGAAGATGCGGGAGCGGACGGTGCCGATGGGGCAGTTCATGGCTTCGGCGATGTCTTCGTAACTCAGCCCTTCCAGTTCGCGCAAGGTGATAGCCTGACGCAGTTCTTCCGGGAGTTCGCGGATGGCTTTGCGGATGGTTGCCACGAGTTGATCGTTTTGCAGGATCACTTCCGGGGTATTGGTCTCAATCAAACGTTCCGGGGCGCGCATCGGGCCGTCTTCGCTGATTTCAACGTCCTGTGCCGGTGGCCGACGTCTGGCGGCGACCAAGTGGTTTTTGGCGGTGTTCACGGCGATGCGGTATAGCCAGGTGTAAAACGCGCTGTCCCCGCGAAAGCGGCCAATGGCGCGATAGGCTTTAATGAATGCTTCTTGTACGATGTCCTCTTGTTCCGCCGAATCCCTGACCAGCCGACTGACCAAACTGCGGATGCGGTATTGATATTTTTCCACCAGCAGGTTGAAGGCCTGTTTGTCGCCGTTCTTTACCCGCGTGACCAACTCGTTGTCGTGATCCTGATTTTCCATTCAATAGCCGGGCGATTAGCCGTCAATGGCGGATGGTTGCAGGTGTTCCACCAGTAGTTGCAGGGAGCGTTTGCCCTTGAATTCATTCACCCGGAGTTGGTACGCCACGGTTATGGTTTCAAGTGGAGGCAGGTCTTCATCGGGTTCGATATAGCGGAAAACGATGGCATCGTAGTTGTCGTTTGCGGCGCGGCCATTGACCGGGGCAAGGGTCATTTTCAGATGCCGTTGGCCGACTATTCGCTGGTCGGTGACGCGGAATTGGCCGTCAAACAACGGCGCCGGGAAATGCTGTCCCCAGGGGGATGCGGCGCGCACCAGTTCGGCGGTTTCCATGGTGAATTCTTCGGCGGCGAGTTCGCCGTCGGTGAGAATTTCCCATGCCGGAGGCGTGTCCTTAAAATGAGCGTCGACCTGATAAGTAAAAGCGTCTGAAAATTTTTCGAAGTTTTCCGCGGCAATGGTCAGACCGGCGGCCATGGCATGACCACCGAATTTTTCGATGAGACCGGGGCAACGAGTGGAAATAGATTCGAGTAAATCGCGGATGTGCAACCCGGTCACCGACCTTGCCGAACCACGCAGCCAGCCGCCGTCCGCCGGTGCGAATGCGATCACCGGGCGGTTGGATTTCTCGCGAATGCGGTTGGCTACCAAGCCGACTATGCCCTGATGCCATTCGGGATCAAACAGGCACCAGCCGAAGCGTTTTTTATCGGCGTCTCGGCGGCTGATGTCGGCGACTATGCGCGCCGCTTGTTGGTGCATGGATTGTTCGATTTGCCGCCGTGCTCGGTTTATTTCGTCGAGTTGCCGGGCATGTTCCATAGCGGCATCAGGATTATCGGCGAGTAGGCATTCGATGCCGATGGAGATGTCGTCCATGCGCCCGGCGGCGTTGAGGCGGGGGCCGATGATGAAGCCGAAATCTGACGCATCGAAATCGCAACCGCCCTTACCCGCCACTTCCAATAACGCCTTGATACCCGGACGACAGCGCCCGGCACGAACCCGCGCAACGCCTTGCGCCACCAGAATGCGATTGTTGTAATCCAGCGGCACCATGTCGGCAACGGTGCCGAGTGCCACCAGATCCAGCAGATTCGCCAAGTTGGGTTCCGGGAATTGTGCGAGGTCAAAGTGGCCGGCTTCCCGCAATGCGGTGCGCAGGGATAGCAGTTGGTAAAACATCACGCCGACCCCGGCCAGGGCTTTGGAGGGGAAGTCGCAGCCGGGCTGATTGGGGTTGACGATGGCGTCGGCGTCGGGCAATTCCGCGCCGGCGAGATGGTGGTCGGTGACAATCACCGACACCCCGGCGGCGCGCAGGCGGGCGACGCCTGCGATGCTCGATATGCCGTTATCCACGGTAATCACCAAGTCGGCGGGTTCATCCGCAAGCAATGCCACCTCGGCGATTTCCGGCGACAGGCCGTAGCCATATTCAAAGCGGCTGGGGGCAAGATAGTCCACCCGCCCGGCGCCGAGTGCCCGCAAGCCGAGCAAGGCAACGGTGGTGGCGGTGGCGCCGTCGGTGTCGTAGTCGCCGACTATCAGAATTTTCTGCTCGGCTTCGATGGCTTTTTGCAGGCGCGCGGTTGCCGCCTCGATGCCTTTGAGTTTTGCGGGCGGATGCAAGCGTTCCAGCGAATAATCGAGTTCATCCGGGGTTTGGACATTGCGGTTTTCGAAGATTCTTCGCAACAGCGGATGCAAGCCGGATGCGCCGCCCGTTTGCTCTTCGAGGTGGCACAGCGGTTGCCGGCGGGTGATTTGTCGGCTGCGGTTGGAAGAGTGCGTCATGGCGTTGGTTGCGTTGATTACTCGGGCGGGCGCGAGGCTCAGGACAATTTCTCCAGCCGGATGCGCACGATTTTGTCGCTTACGGTGTCCAGTTTGGCTAGTTTTTTCAACGCTTGGTTCATACTGCGTTCGCGGGTCTGCTGGGTGAGCATGATGATGGTCACGTTTTCTTCCGGTCGCCCCCTGCCCTTTTGCAAGATGGTGTCGATGCTGATTTCGCTGTCACCGAATATGCGGGTGATAGCGGCCAGCACGCCGGGGCGATTGGTGACAGTGAGGCGCAGATAATAGGCGGTCTCGACCTGCTCGATGGAGAGGATTGGCAGGGTTGCCAGCGAACCGGGTTGGAACGCCAAGTGCGGGACGCGGTTTTGCGGGTCGGTGGTGATGGCGCGCACCACATCGACCAGATCCGCCACCACCGAAGATGCGGTTGGCTCGGCACCGGCACCGGCGCCATAATATAAAGTCGGCCCCACCGCATCGGCGCATACCAATACCGCATTCATCACTCCGTTGACGTTGGCAATCAGCCGCTTGTGGGGAATCAGCGTTGGGTGGACGCGCAGTTCGATGCCTTCGGCGGTGCGTCTGGCGAGGCCGAGATGCTTGATGCGATAACCGAGTTCCCGGGCAAAGACGATGTCTTCACCGGCGATGTCGGTGATGCCCTGCACATACACTTGCTCGAACTGCAGCGGGATGCCGAAGGCGATGGAGGCGAGGATGGTGAGTTTGTGGGCTGCATCGATACCGCCCACATCAAAAGCCGGGTCGGCTTCGGCGTAGCCCAGTTCCTGTGCCTGCCGTAGCACCTCGTCAAAGTCGCTCGCGGCTTCTTCCATGTGGCTCAGAATATAATTGGAAGTGCCGTTGATGATACCGGCAAGCCATTCGATGCGATTGGCCGCCAGCCCTTCGCGGATGGATTTGATGATCGGAATGCCGCCCGCAACCGCCGCCTCAAAAGCCACCATTACCCCCTGCCGCTGAGCGTTTTCAAAAATGGTGTTGCCGTGCAGCGCGATGAGTGCTTTGTTGGCGGTGACCACATGCTTGCCATTGGCGATAGCGCCGAGGACTGCTTCGCGGGCGATGTCGTGGCCGCCGATTAACTCAACGACGATGTCGATGTTCGGGTCGTTGACGATTTCCAGCGGGTTAGTGGTTAAGTCGAGGGTGTCGGTGTTGAATGGCCGCTTGCGTTGCAGGTCGCGCACCGCAGCGCGGGTCACGCGAATCTCGCGACCGGCGCGGCGGCTGATTTCATCGGCGTTTCGATGTAACACCGCGAGTGTGCCGCCGCCGACTGTGCCGAGGCCCAACAAGCCAATATTGACCGCTTTCATCGGACGAATTCGTTGCCGGTGTTATACAATGCCGTGGCGGGGCAATCCGCGGGGCAATCCCGCGAGGCAAATTTATGAAACTTGAACTCAACCATCGGCCGGATTCGCTGCTGATTCATTCCTGGGCCCTCGACCCGCTGAAAGACGGCGCGCAAAGCGACCGCGAACGCTACCGCATCCGCATCGCGGACACTTGGTATCGACAGAGCCTGATTTTAACACCCCAAGCGGTGAAATTGTGGGATGTAAAAGACCTTTCGGCATTGCAAACCAGCCATTTCGAACAACTCGCGGAACTCGGTGCGGAAGTGGTGATCATCGGCACCGGAACCCGCACGGTTTTTCCCGATGCTGCCCTCACCGGCCCATTGATGCGTCGACGCATCGGGCTGGAAGTCATGGATACCGCCGCCGCCTGTCGCACCTACAACATCCTTGCCGCCGATGGCAGGGATGCGGTGGCGGCATTAATCGTCTGATTTTCAAGCCGCCCGTGCTTCATTCATCAACGTTTTCATTTCGCTGACCGCCCGGAAAAATCCCACCGCAAGGGCGCGTCCGACTATGCTGTGGCCGATATTCAATTCGGTTATTTCCGGTATCGCGGCGATAACTTGGGTGTTGGTGTAGTGCAGGCCATGCCCGGCGTTCACGATGATCCCCGCCTGATCCGCGTGTTTTGCGCTGACTATGACCGCCTGTAACTCTTTTTGGATCGCCTCGGGGTCGTGGGAGTCGGCATACTTTCCGGTGTGCAGTTCGATGACCGGCGCGCCCACTTCCAAACTAGCGTCTATTTGTCGAAGGTCGGGGTCGATAAACAATGAAGTGCGGATGCCCGCCTCGCTGAAAGCCGCCACCAAATCGGCAATCAGGTCCCGTTGTCGCACCACATCGAGGCCGCCTTCGGTGGTCAATTCAACCCGGCGTTCGGGGACGATGCAGGCATCGGCGGGCTTTATCCTGAGGGCGATTTCGCGCATTTCCTCGGTTGCCGCCATCTCCATATTGAGTTTGGTTCCAGTGCAGTCGGCCATGCGCTCGATGTCCGATTCGACCACATGCCGCCGGTCTTCACGCAAATGCATGGTGATACCGTCGGCACCGGCTTGTTCGGCTTGTAGCGCGATTTCCACCGGATCCGGGTAGGGGGTTCCCCGTGCCTGACGGATGGTGGCGACGTGGTCGACGTTCACGCCCAGATAAATTTTCCGCCTAGCGGTCATTGAGATTCACGGTCATTGCGATTCTTGAAAATAATAGTAAACAGTGCCAAACAAGCCGCCGAATGCTACCCGAAAACGGGCCTGGTTGGCGACCGAACCGATGGATATTTCGTTATTCAACATGGTTTTTTGAGGGCGGTTTTAGAGCGTTTACGGGTTTTTTTATGTGAAGTATTTTTATTTTTCAAATAGATATAGTTTTATTGAAAGGTAACTAGTCAAGTTGCGTCTCCACTTTATCGTATGATTTGGCTTCCCACGCAATTTACGCAACAACCGGCGGATTGATAATACCACTTGAATTTTGCACCAAAATTTTGCAAACTTCGGCGATGGCTGAATGTTGTTTACCGTATCTCTATATAGTACATCCGTTTCCTAAACCAGCCGTTACATAAATCAACGTTACACAACTCACACAGCGGGGAGAACTTTTTATGGACGCCTTAAACGATATCATCAATCAAATCAATGCTTTTGCGTGGGGCCCACCCATGCTCGGAATTCTGGGCATGACCGGGCTCTTGCTGACGCTGGGGCTGGTTTTCATCCCGTGGCGCAAAATACCCTACGGGTTCAAACTTTTATTCTCCAAAGACGACGAAGGCGAAGGCGAGGTCAAGCCGTTCAATGCGCTGATGACCGCGCTTTCGGCAACAGTCGGCACCGGTAATATAGTCGGCGTCGCCACCGCCATCTTCCTCGGCGGCCCGGGTGCGATCTTCTATATGTGGGTCATCGCATTGCTCGGTATGGCGACAAAATACGGCGAAGCGGTGTGCGCAGTGCGCTTCCGTGAAACCGATGCCAACGGCAACTATGTCGGCGGGCCGATGTATTATTTGCGCAACGGAGTCGGCGAATTCGCGCCGGAACTGGGCAAATACCTCGGCTATGCGTTCGCGATTTTTGGCGCGGTCGCCGCGTTCGGAATCGGTAACGCGGTTCAAGTCAACTCAATGGCCGGCAACTTACTCAGCACCTTCGCGGTGCCGAAATATGTCACCGGCATTGTGGTCGCGGTATTGGTCGGGTTCGTCATTCTGGGCGGCATCCGCCGCATCGGTGAAGTCGCGGGCAAATTAGTGCCGACTATGATCGTGCTGTATATCGGCGCCGGCCTCGTGGTACTCGCTATCAACATAACCGAAATCCCCGCCGCGATTGGCCTGATTTTCTATCACGCCTTTAATCCCGCAGCCGCCGCCGGTGGTTTCGCTGGTGCCGCTGTAGCCGCCGCAATCCGCTTCGGTGTGGCGCGTGGTGTGTTCTCCAACGAATCCGGTTTGGGTTCCGCCGCAATCGCACACGCCGCGGCAAAAACCAACAACCCGGTACGACAAGGTTTGATCGCAATGTTGGGAACCTTCATCGACACCCTGGTAGTCTGCACCATCACCGCGCTTTGCATCATCACTTCCGGCGCATGGCAAATCTACGGCATCAGCGCCGATGTAATCACCGCCACCGCGTTCGAATCAACCTTCGTCGGTGGCAACTATGTCGTCACCATCGCGCTGGTAGTATTCGCGTTCACCACCATCCTCGGTTGGAGTTATTACGGTGAACGCTGCTGGCAATTCCTGTTCAAAGAAAAGTCGGTGATAATCTACCGCATCCTCTGGGTGCTAGCCGCGTTGTGGTTTGCCAACCAAAAAGTCGATTTCGTGTGGAACCTGTCAGACACGCTAAACGGCTTGATGGCAATTCCAAACCTGATTGGCCTGATACTGCTCGCGCCGATGATCTTCAAGGTCACGCGTGATTATTTCAATGAAGCAGACGACAAGGCAGACGATAAAGCAGCCAACAAAGCATAACCATAAACTTCATCATTTGTAATCTGGCGGCCTTCGGGCCGCCTTTTTTATGAGGAGCGGCTTGCGCCGCGCATCCCACCCGTCGTCATCACTCTCGTAGGGACAGCGCCCCCGTGCCTGTCCTTAATAAGGAGCGGCTGGCGCCGGATTGTTTTCTCTGGATTCCCGATACGATGAAAAATATAGTCGCTGGCGCTCCTTATTTTTCTATCGTTCGGGAATGACGCACTTTTGATATTCCTCGTTTGCCGCTGTGGACTCCCAGACTCGTCATTCTCGTGCCGCCAAGTCGTTATTCCCGCGACAGCGGGGATGACGAGTTGGGGGACACGGGAATCCAGTACAACATGCCGGCGATAGCCGACTCCCTACGCCGTCATTCTCGTGAAAGCGGGAATCCAGTGAGACATGTGCGGCGAGATCCGACTCCTTATTAGCCTTCTGGATTCCCGATACGATGAAAAATATAGTCGCTGGCGCTCCTTATTTTTCTATCGTTCGGGAATGACGCACTTTTGATATTCCTCGTTTGCCGATGAGGACTCCCAGACTCGTCATTCTCGTGCCGCCAAGTCGTCATTCACGCGACAGCGGGAATGACGAGTTGGGGGACACGGGAATCCAGTACAACATGCCGGCGATAGCCGACTCCCTACGCCGTCATTCTCGTGAAAGCGGGAATCCAGTGAGACATGTGCGGCGAGATCCGACTCATTATTGGCCTTCTGGATTCCCGATACGATGAAAAATATAGTCGCTGGCGCTCCTTATTTTTCTATCGTTCGGGAATGACGACGCGCCGCCGTCATTCTCGTGCCCCCAAGTCGTTATTCCCGCGACAGCGGGGATGACGAGTTGGGGGACACGGGAATCCAGTAAAACATGCCCGGCGATAGCCGACTCCTTACGCCGTTATTCTCGTGAAAGCGGGAATCCAGTGAGACATGTGCGGCGAGATCCGACTCATTATTAGCCTTCTGGATTCCCGATACGAAGAAAAATATAGTCGCTGGCGCTCCTTATTTTTCTATCGTTCGGGAATGACGACGTACCGCCGTCATTCTCGTGCCGCCAAGTCGTTATTTCCGCGACAGCGGGAATGACGAGTTGGGGGACACGGGAATCCAGTACAACATGCCGGCAATAGCCGACTCCCTACGCCGTTATTCTCGCGAAAGCGGGAATCCAGTACAACATGCCGGCGATAGCCGACTCATTATTGGCTTTCTGGATTCCCGATACGATGAAAAATATAGTCGCTGGCGCTCCTTATTTTTCTATCGTTCGGGAATGACGCACTTTTGATATTCCTCGTTTGCGGATGAGGACTCCCAGACTCGTCATTCTCGTGCCCCCAACTCGTTATTTCCGCGACAGCGGGGATGACGAGTTGGGGGACACGGGAATCCAGAAAAACATGTCCGGCGACAGCCGCTCATTTCGGTGGTTTAACGCTGTTGCTGTTTCCAGTTTTCCCCAAGCCCGCTTTTGGCGCTGCCGGGTGGTAGCATGTTGCGGCCCTTGATGAGGTCGGCGGCGCGTTCTGCTGTCATGATGGTGGGGGCGTTGAGGTTGCCGTTGGTGATGATTGGGAAAATCGAGGAATCTACCACTCGCAATCCGTCCATGCCGTGCACGCGGGTTTGCGGGTCCACCACCGCCATTTCATCAACCCCCATCTTGCAAGTGCATGCCGGATGATATGCGCTTTCCACGGAATTGCTGACGAAGGCGTCGATCTCGGAGTCGCTTTGAACCGCTTCGCCGGGCTGAATCTCCGCTCCGCGATAGGCTGACATGGCCGGTTGGGCAATAATTTCGCGGGTCAGGCGTACGCATTGGCGAAAGCCTTCGCGGTCTTCTTCGCGATCCAGATAATTGAACAAGATGGAAGGCTTGTGCAGCGGATCCGGCGAGGTAATCCGAATCCGACCACGGCTGGCGGGTTTGTTGTGGCCTACATGCACCTGAAAACCGTGGCCCTCAAAAGCCGCCCGCCCGTCATAGCGCATGGCACCCGGCAGGAAATGATACTGAATATCCGGCGCCGGGATACCGGCGCGGGAGCGAATGAACGCGCAGGACTCGAAGTGATTGCTGGCACCGAGTCCCGATTTGAAAAACTGCCATCTTGCGCCAATCAAAAATTTACTCCACCAGTTCAGTTTGGCGTTTAAGGTGATGGGTTGCTTGCACTGAAACTGAAAATAAAATTCCAGATGGTCTTGGAGGTTTTCACCGACTCCGGGCAAGTCGTGGAGAACCTCGACACCGGCGTTTTTAAGCACCTCGGCGGGGCCGATGCCCGAACATTGCAACAACTGCGGGGAACCGACCGAACCGGCGCACAAAATCACTTCACGGTTTGCCCGTGCGGTCACGAGTTTTCCGCCTCGCTGGTATTCAACCCCGACCGCTTTTTTTCCTTCCAGCAGAATGCGGCGACTCAGCGCGCGGGTTTCCACTTTGAGGTTGTGCCGTCCCATAACCGGCTTGAGATACGCATTGGCAGTCGACCATCGCACGCCGTTGCGCACCGTCATGTGCATGGCGCCAAACCCTTCCTGACGATATCCGTTGTAATCATCGGTTTTCATATAACCCGCCTGAACACCGGCCTCGATGAACGCTCGGTATAATGGATTTTTCATTTCGTTGCCGTTGCCCACGGTCAGCGGCCCGCCTTGACTGCGGTATGCGTCGCTGCCGTATTTCCAGTCATCGGCTTTTCTAAAATACGGTAGGCAATGGCGGTAATCCCAACCGGCGGCGCCGCTGTCTACCCACGCATCAAAGTCGTGGGCGTGCCCGCGCACATAGACCATGCCGTTGATGGATGATGATCCGCCCAGCACCTTTCCGCGTGGGCAGTGCATGCGGCGGTTGTTCAATCCCGGTTCCGGTTCGCTATGAAATTGCCATGCAAAACGTTCGCTATTCATCGGAATGGAAAGCGCGGTCGGCATCTGAATATAAATGCTGTCGTCTTTGCCGCCGTATTCCAGCAGCAATATGGTGACATCCGCGTCCTCGCTCAAGCGATTAGCCAGCACGCAACCGGCTGAGCCGGCACCGATGATGATGTAATCAAAATTCAACTTCAAGTCCGCCAAAAAATGTTAAGAGTCATAACTCGCCCGCCATCTTTTCCATGAACACCGACAACGGATCATCGGCATAATTTCCAAAGGGCCCACGGCGTTTATAACCGCGCCGTGCGTATAAGCGGATTGCTTCGGGCTGGTGGATGCCGGTTTCCAAGCGAATACACGCGACCTGTTTTCCCACCGCATGCGCTTCGAGGTTGGCCATGATTTTTTTCGACACCCCCCTGCCCCGCGCTTCGGCGGCTACAAATAATCTTTTAACTTCGCCGTAAAAACAATCGCCGTGCACATATTTTATCGCGCCGCAACCGAGCGGCCGATTGTCTTTGGAATCATTGCCGTCTCCGGCATGCGCGCTAACAAAATGCGTATCCGAACCGGCCAGTTCGTCCGGCGAATCGAGATAACAAAATTGGCGCGGATACAACGCCAACTGGTAGTCGTCCAGTTGCGTAATCAAGACGGCGATGGACGGCGTGCGTGGGTCGGCGGCGGTGACGGTAATCATTTTTTATTGCCGATGCCGATTACAACCAATCCGTTTCCAGCGGGTCGGTGGTCAGTTGGCGGATGCCGTTTGCGCCCACCAAAACTTGTTCTTCGAGTTTCACCCCTTCCCCGCTTCGCGCCGAGCCGATATAAGATTCCACGCACAGCGTCATGTTTTCTTCCAGCACGCCGTCGTATCCTTTTTCGGCAAAATCATGGATGTGTTTGATTGCCGGATATTCATCGGCGAGGCCGACTCCGTGGATGAGGACACCGTATCGGTGGTCGACGAATTCATCGGGAATCGTCCACGCCTTTTCCGCGACTTCCCGGAAACTCATACCCGCCTTGAGGATGGATTTGTTATGCTGAATCTGTTCATGCGCCAACGCATAAATTCGTTTTTGCTGGTCGCTGGGCTGGCCGTCTCCGCACACCCAGGAACGCGACATATCGGCGCAGTAGCCGTACGGACCAATGAGGTCGGTGTCGAGGCTGATTAAGTCTCCGGCTTCGATTTTGCGCATGGAGGATTCGCGAAACCACGGGAAGGTTCGCGGGCCCGACGACAGCAAGCGGGTTTCAATCCATTCGCCGCCGTGTTCGATGTTGGCATAATGCAGGTTGGCCCACAGCGCGTTTTCGGTCATGCCCGGTTGCGTGGCTTCGCGCATACGCCGCACGGCAATTTCGCATACATCGATGGATTTTTGCATCAACACCAGTTCTTCCGCCGACTTGACGGCACGCGCCGTTTCCATAACCTCCAAACCGTCATGGATGGAAATGCCGTGGCTGCGAATGGCATCGCAACCGAGATGGGACAAGTGGTCGATGGCCAGCCGGGAATTACCGCCGCCGTGGGTTTGCACCAGATCGGCGATAACGCCGCCAAATTTCGCGGCCTTCTCGGCACTGCGCGGACCGGCGGCGAAGTAGTAGAACGAAGGGTTCACGCGATATTCGTCGATGGTCGGAATGCCTTCGGCGAGGTGCGGATGATGGGCGTAATCGAACAAAACCAACGGGCCGGCGGTGGCAACGAACACGCACCGGGTTTCGTAGTGGGCAGTCCAGACTTGCATGTTGGTGGCGTCGCATGCATACCGGCAATTCAGCGGGTTGATCAACAAAATTCCGGCGTAATCCAACTGCGCAAGTTTTTCCCGCACCCGGCCAAGCCGATAGCGTCTGACCACATCAATATCCACCGGCGCGTGGCTATATTCCATTGCGCCGTGTTGCCGGGCGTGGATGTTGGCCGATGATAGTTTCATTATTGTTAGCGCCCTTTTTTTCTAGGCCTTTTTTTCTAACGACCTTGCCACACCGGTTTGCGTTTTTCGCTAAACGCCCGCGCGCCTTCGAGGATGTCCTCGCTTTCATACAAAGTTTTTATGGTGGGCGGGATTTTTTTATACAACAGGTCAAAAGATTCTTGCGTGGACAGCGTTTCGGTGAGGCGCATGCATTCCTTGATTGCCGCAAACACCAGCGGCGGGCCGTCGGCAAGCAAGTCGGCCAACTCTCTGGCACGGGGCATCAATCGCGACCCGCTCACGATTTCATTAATCAACCCCCATCGGTGCGCTTCCTCGGCATCCACCCAGCGGCCAGTGAGTAGCATGTCCATGGCGATGTGATAGGGAATGCGCTTCGGCAGTTTGATGGTGGCGGCGTCGGCGATGGTGCCTGCGTTAATTTCCGGCAGCGCAAAACTGGCGTGTTCCGCAGCGATGATGAGGTCGGCGGAAAGTGCCAGTTCCAGCCCGCCGCCGCAAGCGATGCCATTGACCGCGGCGATGACCGGTTTGTTGAGGTTTGGCAACTCTTGCAACCCACCGAAGCCGCCGACTCCAAAATCGGCGGCGGTGTCTTCCTTCCCTTCCGCTACCGCTTTTAGATCCCAGCCGGCGCAGAAAAATTTTTCGCCGGCGCCGGTGAGGATGGCCACCCGCAATTTCGGATTGTCGCGAAAATCGGCGAACACTCGCCCCATTTCCTGACTGGTCGGGGTATCAATGGCGTTGGCTTTGGGGCGGTTCAGCACCACTTCCAACACCGCGCCGTTGATTTTCGTTGTGATTGCTTTATCACTCATGGCTATCTCTCATATTGATTTCTCTCCCGCATTTGACTGATGCGCTCTAGTTATCAACGCATCAGCCACTACCACCCCGTTGTTTTCGGACTTTACCATCAACGGATTGATTTCGATATCGATTGGATTATCTCGCCCGTTTTTAAGACCATTTTCAAGGAATGAGTGTAACCGAAGCGCGCACTCAATCACCGCATCCACATCGGCAACCGGCCGACCACGATAGCCGTGCAACAGCGGCGCGGTTTTCAGACGGTCGATGGCCGAGCGAATCATGGGCGCATCCACCGGCGGCAGCAGCAGTTGGCGGTCGCCAATCAATTCCACCAATGCGCCACCAAAACCGATAATCAGATAATAGCCGAACTGCCGGTCGTAACCCGCTCCCAATAGCAATTCGGCGACCGCCCCTTCCACCATCTTTTCCACCAGCAACCGACCACTGTGGCAAAGCATTTGCGCGGCGTGTTTACGCACCTGCAAATCATCCCGCAGATCCACCGCCACCGCACCCAATTCCGTTTTATGGGCGATGCTGCTTGACAACGCCTTGACCACCACCGGATAGCCCAGCCGCCCGGCGGCGGCAACCGCATCTTCCACCGAATCCACCGATTCGGACGCCGGAACCGGCAACCCGGCGGCGGCAAGCAGTTTTTTCGCTTGAGATTCATCCAATGGTTCTGGCAATGGTTCTTGGTGCGGGACGGCGGCAACAAGCGCATCGGCATCAAAGGTCGCAAAAACCGGCGGCACGGGCACGATATTGCGCCCCCAAACCCGACCAATGTGGCAGACAGATTCCACCGCCGCCAATGCTTGCGTGAGGCCCTGCAGCGGGGCGATTCCATTTTCCAACAGTAAGCGTCCCACTGTTTCGGGGAGGTTTTCTCCCAGCAAAGTCACCAACGCCCCTTTGCCGCCGGTGGCGTGGCAGGCGGCAATGAACGCCCGCACCGCACGAAGCCATAGGTCGGTGGCGGTGGGATCGGTGGCGGGAATATCGAGGATCAGCAAGGTCAGGTCATAGTTTCCCGACATCATGGCGGTGAAGGTGTCGGTCATGCGTTTGCGGTCGCCCCAGATGAAGGTGTGATAGTCCAGCGGGTTGTCCACTCGCACATAGTCGTTGAGGGTATCTTGCACTTGTTGTCGGTGGGCGTCTTCAAGGGCGGGAAATTCGAGCGCGCGTCCGCCGGCCAAGTCCGCCACCAGCGTAGCCTCGCCGCCGGAACAACTCATCGAAGCGATGCGATTGCCGGACGGCACGCTGCAGACCGATGCCAGTTTCAGGGCTTCGATAAACTCTTCGGGAGTCGCTACGCAACCGATTCCAAGCCGTTCAAACAGCGCGTCATACAATGCGCTTTCGCCTGCCAGCGTGGCGGTGTGGCTCATGGTGATGCGCGCACCAATTTTCGATCTGCCGACTTTGAGGGCGATGATGGGGATGCCTTTTTGACGCGCTTGCTCGGCCAGATCCACGAAGCGGGGTAAATTTTTCAAGCCTTCGATATGCAGGCCGATGGCGGTTATGCAGTGGGCTTGCAACGCCGCCGCGATGCATTCTTCGATGCCAATTACCGCTTGATTACCCAAAGTCACCAGCCACGCCAGCGGCAGCAATCGCCGCTGCATACTCAAGTTCAAACTAACATTGCCGCTCTGGGAAAAGATTGCCACGCCTTTTTCCACGCCGGTCGCGCCGTGATAATCGGGCCACAACGCCGCGCCGCAGGTGAGGTTGATGAACCCGTAACAGTTGGGGCCGATGACCGGCATTGCACCGGCGGCTTCAATCAATCGTTGCTGGCGGGCGATTCCGTCTCCGCCGATTTCCTTGAATCCTGATGCATAACACACCGCACCACCGGCGCCCATGCGCGACAAGGCGGCAACCATTTCGATGCTGGCGTTTGCGGGAATGGCGACGAAAGCCGCGTCCGGGGGTTCGGGCAGCGCATCAATAGTGGGAAAGCAATCCAGATCTTCCATGGTCGCATTTATAGAATGCCGCTTTGGGTTCACCGGCCAGAGATCGCCGCTAAACCCCAGTTTGCGGCATTGCCGAATCACCTGCGCCGCTTCGTCTCCGCCGATGACCGCAATGGATCGCGGACTCAAGCAGCGGTTGAGACGCGCGCTATCAACACCCACTACCGTTTCCGAGATTTTTCCAACGGGCTGAGGATGGCCCGAGAGATGATTAGGCGTTGGATTTCGCTGGTGCCTTCCCAGATGCGTTCCACCCGCGCATCCCGCCAAATTCGTTCGAGGGGTAGGTCGGACATCAACCCCATGCCGCCGTGAATTTGCAACGCCTCATCGGCGATAAACGCAAGCGCTTCGGTGGCCGCCAGTTTGGCCATCGCGGCATCCAGATCGCTCATGCCGCCGTGGTCTTCCTTCCACGCCGCATGGTAGGTCAGCAACTCCGCCGAGCGACGCTTGATTTCCATGTCCGCCAGTTTGAAAGCGACCCCCTGAAACTTGCCGATGGTTTGATTAAACTGGCGGCGGGTTGCGGCGTATTCACACGCCAGTTCATAAGCACGGTCGCAGCGTCCCAGACAAATCGCCGCAACCTGCAGGCGCGTGTTGCCGAGCCAACTATTGGCGACTTCGAAACCATGATCTACCTCGCCGAGTACTTGCGCGGCGGCAACCCGGCAACTATCAAATTCGAGCACGAAATTGTGATAGCCGCGATGGGAAACGCTGGCGTAACCGTCTCGCACGGTGAATCCTTTGGTGCCTTTGTCCACCAGAAACGCGGTGATCTTTTTTCGCGGGCCGCGCGCACTTTCTTCGCTGCCGGTGGCGGCAAACAAAATAACGAAGTCGGCAACGTCGGCGTGGCTGATGAAATGCTTGGTGCCGTTGATGACAAACTCGTCTCCACGCGCTTCAGCAGTGCACGCCATCGAGCGCAAGTCGGAACCGGCGCCGGGTTCGGTCATTGCCAGACAGTCTACTTTTTCTCCGCGAATGCACGGGTAAAGATATTTTTCCCGTTGCTCCGAGACGCACGCTTGAAGGATGTTGCTGGGGCGCGCAACCGTATACTGCAACGCCATGTTAGCGCGTCCCAGTTCCCGGTCGAGCATGCACATCGACAAAGTATCCAGACCGCCACCGCCGAGTTCCGAGGGCATGTTCGCGGCATACAAACCAATTTCCTGCGCGCGCGCGATGATCTGTTGGCGCAACGCATCATCTACCCGGTCGGTTTTTTCCACTTGCTGTTCGTGAGGATACAATTCCTTCTCCACAAAACGCCGAGCGGTATCCACCAGCATTTGCTGTTCTTCAGTTTGGGCAAAATTCATGTTTGTTTGGTTGGTTGCGGGTTATTGATTGAGGCCGCCGATGCTTTCGAGATGGCCGTCTACATTGATGACTTGTCCGGTGATTTTTGAAGCCGCCCGTGAAGCGAGAAACAACGCCGAGTCGGCGATGTCTTCGGCGTTGATGAAGGTGCGTAGGGAAACGCCGTCGGTGTATTTTTTCCGGACTTGTTCTTCGCTCAAATTTTTGTGCACCGCTTCGGCGGCGATGACCCGGTCTATTCGCCCACCGTCGATGCTACCCGGGCATATCACATTGGCGCGGATGCCCGCCGGTCCCAATTCCATTGCGATGGATTTGGTCAAGCCGATGACCGCCCACTTGGCGGCGGCGTAAGGAGTGCGCAACGGATAGCCATGCCAGCCGGCGGTGGATGAGATATTGATGATGCAACCCATACCGGCGCGGCGCATGAGTGGGATGGCTTTGCGACAGCACAAAAAAGTGCCGTCCAGCCCGACCGCTATGCATCGCCGCCAATCGGCGAAAGCGATTTCCTCGACCAGCGCGGTGGGGCCCGCGATGCCTGCGCAATTTATCATCACTTCGAGTCCACCGAAGCGCGCGCAGTGTTCTTCAAATACCAGATCCACCGCGTCTTCATCGGCGACATCGGCGACGCTGGTGTGAATGCCGGGATGGTCGCCGCGCATTTTTTTGATCGCGTCTTTATCGACATCAACCACATGCACCTTCGCACCGGCGGCGTGAAAACTCGTGGCGATGGCGTGGCCGATGCCATAGGCTCCGGCGGTTATCAGAACGCTTTGGGATTCAAAAGACGGCATGGGTGGTTCTATTTTTTCGACCGAAATTCGGTGGACATGGCGCGCCCCACTTGCGCTGGGCGAGGGATGTAGATGTGGGCGGCCATGAGGCGGTTTAACCGCTCCAGAACTTGCGTTTGAGCCGGACAAGCGCGGCCCTCGGCGGTGTTTACATGCAGTAGCATTTGTTCGGTGGTGGCGAGCATGGCGTCGTCTTCGGTGGCGTATAAGGTGTGAAAAAGATGGATGCGTTTGGGGTCTACATCCAGTAATTGCGTGCTGACATAGAACGCTTGATCGACCACCGCTTCCCGATAAAAATTGAGATGAGTTTCAACGGTGTAGTAACTGTAGCCGCTGGCATGATAATCACCATCCACGCCAATATACCGAAACAACGCATCCGAAGCATCGCCGAACGCCTGCAGGTACCGGCTTTCGGTCATGTGATTATTGTAATCCACCCATTCCGGTTTGACGGTGTCGTGATGTAGCGTGAGTGGTAATGTGATGTCGTCCGAATCCGCCATAACTTTGGAGTGATCGACGGCGTATAATTTTTCTTGATAACGTTTCAACACCTTGCCGGCCCCATGGTCGTGGGAACGAAGTGCTTGCATCACCGAAACCAAACAATCATCCCGCAACTTTTCCAGTTCGGCAATGCTCCTGCCATCGGCTTGTTCATCGGATTGCTTCGACAAATTGTCGAGCAATTCATCGGTAAGGTCGGGTCCGTCAAAGCGCGTCCACGGCCATTTCAAACTCGGCCCAAACTGCTCCATGAAATGCCGAAAGCCCCCTTCCCCACCGGCTACCCGGTATACCAAAAACGACCCATAAACGACCAACGCAAACCCGGGCCATAACAAATCGCCTGATCGATTTCGTCGACGGTGGCGACCCCGTCGTTGACCAGATGCAACGCTTCACGCCACAACGCTTCCATCATTCGGTCGGCGAGGAAGGCGTCGACTTCTTTGCGAACTTGCAGCGGATGCATGCCGATACTGTGGTAAAAATCCGCCGCCGTTTGGCGCGCATGGTCGCTGGTTTGTTTCCCGCCAACGATCTCCACCAGCGGTATCAGGTACACCGGATTGAACGGATGACCAACTATGATTCGTTCGGGAAAACGCACCCCGGCTTGCATTTCGCTGGGTAGTAATCCCGAAGAAGACGAAGCCACCACGACCTCGGCGGCGGTGTGTTCGCATACTTCGCCGATGAGTGCTTTTTTGATGTCGATTCGTTCGGGCCCGCTTTCCTGGACAAAATCCGCGCCGCTAACCGCCTCGCTCAGGGAACTCGTGAAAGTCAATTTACCTTTCGCAGCGATTGGCGCCAGCGTCATGGTGCGGTATGCGCGCAGGGCGTTTTCCAACACTTCGCCGAGACGCTTTTCCACTTGCGCGGACGGATCGCAGACGGTGACATCGATGCCGTTAATCAGCAATCGTGCGGCCCACCCGGCGCCAATCACTCCGCCGCCGATTAGCGCAACATGGCGTATTTTTTTCATGCCGGACTGCTTTGTAATTCCACCGACTCGGTACGCTAGCGTTTTATCAACGCCAATTTTTCACGCACTTCATCCGGCCCCATAATCGTGACATTGAGTGCCGACAAAATCGTAACGGCGCGTTCCACGAGTTGCGCGTTGCTCGCGAACACACCCTTTTCCAAATACAGATTATCTTCCAACCCGACCCGCACATTGCCACCGGCGAGCACCGCCATGGCCACATAAGGAAATTGATGACGGCCAATCGAAAAAGCCGAAAACACCGCCCCGGTGGGCAGTTGATTAACCATCGCCAACAACGTGCTCGGATCATCCGGCGCGCCGTAAGGAATGCCCATGCACAACTGAATCATCAACGGATCATCCAACAACCCGTCCCTCACCATTTCTTTAACGAGCACCAGATGGCCGCTGTCAAACACCTCCAACTCCGGGCGCACCCCCAGAGATTGCACCCGCTTGGCCATGGCCTTCAACATACCGGGCGTATTGGTCATAACATAATTGCTTTCGGCGAAATTCATCGTGCCGCAATCCAGCGTACAAATTTCCGGCAACAATTCTTCGACATGCGCAAGCCGTTCCAACGGCCCCGCCATATCGGTGCCATCGGCATCCAACGGCAACGGATTTTCCCCGCTACCAAACACCATATCGCCACCCATACCGGCGGTAGTATTGATGACCACATCGGTATCGCTATCACGAATTCGATGGACCACCTCAGCAAACAATTTCACATCCCTGGACGGCGCCCCACTATGCGGATCCCGCACATGAATATGAACAATAGCCGCCCCCGCTTTGGCCGCATCAATAGCCGCCGTAGCAATCTGTTGCGGCGTAACCGGAATATCAGGATGCTTCCCAACCGTATTCCCAGAGCCAGTCACCGCGCAGGTGATGAATGCGTTAAAGTTCATTTTTTCCTCAATACTTGTGTCGATTTTTGGGGCGAGTCACGGCAACAACTTTGCCCCAACAACTTTGCCCCAACTAACGCCATCAATGCAAGGCCATACCTCCACCTTCTCATAAATGTTCTCACAATGAGAAGAATCTTCTCATAAATGAATGAATTCTTCTCACAAATGAATAAAATCTTCTCACAAATGAATGAAATCTTCTCATAACCTTCTAACAAATGTTCCCACCCCCAAAGAAAAAAGAAACCGCAGACAAGGACAGGCCCCCGTGCCTGTCCACAGCGGCGCGAGTTGCTCATTAAAATGTCCAACTCCGCCGGGATTGTTTTACTGGATTCCCTGAATTCACAAACGAAGCGCAACACTCTGCTACGGTATTACCATGGGAAATCACTACAAACAGATCACCCTTGAAGAGCGCTGTGAAATGGCCTACTTACTCACCAAGGGACACTCACTCCGACAAATCGCGGCAGCTCTGGATCGCGCGCCATCTACGGTGTCGCGAGAACTGAATCGCAATGGCTCTGCAACCAAGGGCTACGAGAAAGACTATGCCGACCTGAAAGCCCGGGCGCGGCGATGGCAAGGCTCTATGCTGGACCGCGATGAGGTGCTGCGCGAGGAAGTTTTGGATTTGCTCAAACACGACTGGTCGCCCCAACAGGTGTCCGCCGGACTTGCCCGAAAGCACCAGCGGCCAGTCATTTCCTACGAAACCATCTACCGCTTCGTCTATGCCCAAATTGCTCGTAAAAAAGAATATCCATGGCGCCATTATCTGCCCCAAGCCCGATCAAAACGAAGCCGCCGCCGGCACAAATTGAACGGCAAAGCACCCGCTATATCCCAACGCCGGCCACTCTCTGAGCGGCCAGACACCGCCACCGACCGACAAACCCCCGGTCATTGGGAAGCCGACCTGATGCTGTTTAGCGCCTACGGTCAAGCCTTGCTGGTTGTCCAAGAACGGCACTCCCGCCTGCTGCTCGCGGCGCGCCCTGCCGGCAAATCCGCGGCGCCCATCGCCGAACTTATCGGCGACCTGCTGGCACCGCTGCCACCCACATGGCGGCAAACCATTACCTTCGATAACGGCACTGAATTCGCCCGCCATTACCACCTCCATGCCCTCGGTATTGAGACCTTTTTCTGCGACATCAGAGCGCCCTGGCAAAAGGGCGGTGTTGAAAATTCCATCGGTCGCTTGCGCCGGAACTTGCCCCGAAAAACCGACCTGAAAACCCTCTCAGATGAGCACTTTACACGCATCATACAAGCGCATAATAATACCCCCCGAAAGTGCCTCGGCTATCAAACTCCCGCCGAGGTTTTTAGAAACCATGTGTTGCGCTTCAAATGTGAATGTGCATTCCCGCCTGCGCGGGAATGACGAATTGAATAATTTTCCCGTTTGTTGTCATTCCATCTAGCCGCCTAAAAACAATTCCCCTACTTTAGGATTGTTCAGTAGGTCATCGCCGGTACCGGCGATGGCGATTTGGCCGGATACCATGACATAGCCTATATCGGCAAATTCCAAGCCTTTTTTGGCGTTCTGTTCTACCATGATGATGGTCTTGCCTTCGTTGCGTTGCAGGTCGTCTAGGATTTCGAACACTCGGTCGATGAAGCGTGGTTCCAGGCCGATGGATGGCTCGTCCACCAGCAACACCTCGGGGTCCATTACCAATGCTCTGGAGATTTCCAGCAGGCGGCGTTCTCCGCCGGATAGCACTTTGGCGCGGTGTCCCCGCCGTGCCGCCAAGCGCGGGTATTTGTCGAAGACTTTTTCGGCGGCTCGTTTGGCTTCCGCCGGGCGGTTTTTCAGGAACCCGCCCATCCACAGGTTTTCCTCCACCGTCATCCCCGGGAAAATGGATTTGTCTTGCATGATGTAGGCGATACCCGCTTTGGAGAGTTTTTCGCTCGGCGTGAGGGCGGTTACATCTAGGCGTTGTTCGCCTTCGCCGATAAAAATTTCCCCGGAGAAGATGCTGTTGAATCCGAATATGGCATGCAGCACGGTGGATTTTCCCGCGCCGTTGGGGCCAATCAGGCACAGCGATTGGGCGCGTCCGACCTTGAGGTCTATTTCGTGCAAGATTTCCATTTGCCCGTAACCGGCGCGCAGTTTTTCCAGCGAGACATAGGGCGTTCCGCCCGCCAGCGCATCCAGTTGTGCGACATCGATGTCTTCGGCGATGGCCGCCGCTTGGCGGGCCACCTGCTCCACCGAAATCACGGTGTCTACGCCAACCATTGCTTGTTTGCCGTTCGGTTTGTCTGCCACGGCGGCCTCAGTGCGCCCCCAGATAGGCGTCGATTACCCGTTGGTCGTTCTGAATTTCATCGGGTGTGCCGCCGGCCAGCATTTCGCCGTGGGCGAGGCAGTAAATCGTGTCGGCCATGTTCATTATGACGCGCATGTTGTGTTCGATGATAAACAGCGTAATGCCGAATTCGCTGTTGGCCAATTTGAGGCGCTCGATGAGGCCGTTGATGAGGGTCGGATTAATACCGGCGGTGGGTTCGTCCAGCAGCAGGCAAGTGGGTTCGTTCATCAACGCCATGGCGAATTCGAGCAGTTTCTGCTGACCGAAAGAAAGCGAGTTGGAAAGCAGCAGGCGTTTTTCATAGAGGCCGACGAATTCCAGCAGATGATCGGCGCGCTCGTATTCTTCGCGACTGTTGCGGGCGAATGAATCGAGTATGCTCATCTTGCGGTGTGGCAGCGAGATGAGCATGTTGTGGACGCCGTTCATGGCGCCGTAGATTCGGGTTTGTTGGAAGGTTCGCAACAAACCCATGCGGGCAATTTTTTGCACCGATAGTTTGGAAATCTCCCGACTTCCAAAGCGGATCGAGCCGGCGTCTATGGGGTGGTAGCCGACGATGGAATTGAACAGCGTGGTTTTACCGGAACCGTTCGGCCCGATGAGGCCGGTGATGCCGCCGCTTTTTACCGACAGGGTGATGTCTTTGTTGGCCGCCACCCCGCCGAAGGATTTGCTGACGCCGTTGATTTCGATGATCGAGTTCGTCATCGAATTCGTCATCGAGTTCATCGGGGAGGCTCCGCCGCGCCTTCCCGGCCTTCGACGCGGATGCCAAACCACTCCGGTCGGCGTTGCATAAGCCAGCCCATAACTCCATCTTGAAAATACACCACGGTAACCACGATGAGCGCACCCAGCGCCACCCATTGCCAGCCGAGTAGGTAGTTCCAAGTGACTTCCTTGAAAAAATGAAACAATACTGCGCCGATGACCGGCCCCCACAAGGTTCCTTTGCCGCCCAGCAGCACGCACACCACCATGAAGATGCCGAGGTTGATGGTCTGATAGGCGGTTTCCAGCGGCTCAAAATGAATCAGTTGGAACGCCGAAATGGCACCGGCGATGCCGACGAAGAACGCCGCCATGGCCCAGGTGAGCAGTTTGTAGCGTAGCGTATGCAAGCCCATGGCCTCGGCTTTTTCTTCATCGTCTCGCACGGCGTTGATGGCGGCGCCGAAGCGCGTGCCGTATAGCCATTTGAGGAACAAGAACAAAGCCACGCCGGTGGCGGCGAATAGGAAATAAAACACCACCTTGCCGGTGTCCAGATCGCCGGGGTAAACCGGCAGGGCGATTCCCTGACCGCCGCCGACCCACTCCCAGTTGGACACCAGTTCACCGGCGGCGATGGCGACACCGAGGGTGCCGATGGCGAAATAGGGCCCGCGCAATCCGAAGGTGATGTAGCCGATAACGAACGCGCATGCGGCGCAGAAAATCCCCGCGCCGAGCATTCCCAACAGCAAGCCGGTGAAGTATTGCGCTTCGGTGAATTCATACACCCCGCCGCCGGATGAACCGGTGTAGTCGCCGACATCGTGGGCGAGAGCGATGGTGATGATGGCGGCCACATACATTCCGGTGCCGTAGAAAAAAATGTTGCCGAGGGAGTTATAGCCCATCTGCCCGCCGGTCATGTCCCAACTCAACGCAACGATGATCATCAGCCACAGCGTCGCCAGTTGCGTGCGAAAGCCCGGAAACAAAAACGGCGCCGCCACAATCAGCAGCAGCATAACGACATGGAAAATGGTGTGCCTTGCAGTCATCGGTTATTGCAAACTCTGGCGCACACGGCGTTGTTGAATCAGCCGCGCCAGCAGCACTATCAACAACAGCAACACCGCCACCGCCTGCTGGTAGCCGATGCCGAAGATGTGCGCGCCGTATTGTTCGAAGGCGCCGATGCCGAGACCGGCGGCGATGACACCGGGTAGGTTGCCGAGGCCGGCGGCGGTGACCACCACGAAGGCGCGGATGGAATAGGAGATACCGTAGAACGGCTGGATCAGCCACACCATGACGATGATGGCACCGGCGGCGCCGCAGATGGCGGCGTTCAAGGAAAAGGTGAAGGCATATACTTTTTCGGTGTCGATACCCAGCACCCGTGCCGCGCGCGCATCCTGGGCGGTGGCGCGGATGGCTTGCCCCATGCGGCTCGATTTCATAAAGATGATAACCCCGGTGGCGAGCGTTGCGGCGAGTAACACGCCAATCAATTTGGCGATGGGCACATCCACGAATTCGTCGAAAAAATACAGCGTTTCGTATTCGAGTTTAATGCTCTGGGTATCGGAACCGAACAGCAAGTTGAGAATCTGCGCAATCATGATTGCCAGTCCGAAAGTGGCGAGTAGCGAGGTGAATAAATCACGCTCGATGACCCGCGAGATAACCACTTTATAGATTACCCAGCCGATTGCCCACATCACCCCGAAAGCCGCCGGCACTCCAAGCAACGGCGGCAGCCCGGTACCGGCGAGGGCCCAGGCGATGTAGCCACCGGCGATGACGAAATCGCCCTGCGCGAGGTTTTTGACATTCATCACCCCCCACACCAACGCCAACCCATAAGCCGTCAGCACAAACAACGAACCAATCATCAACCCGTCGACGATGATCTTGATATTGATCACCGGAAACTCCACCAGCAGAGATAAATTGTCGAGGATTTGTTCCATTGGATTTAGTTGGGTGGTCGTATTTTTTTATTATTATGGAACTTGGAATGTTGGGGCGTATGACTCTGATCCCTCAAACTTTTGTGCACTGATACCAGTTGACAAAAACATCACAGAAATAATGACAAAAACTTTCAGCGCATTTTTCATTTGTTCTCAAAGACCGCAATGGTTATTTCAATTAAATAGCGTGGAGTTTTGTCCTTATTTGGTAAGTTGCCTTCCGGTTTGTCATCGGCGCAGTACTTGGCACAAAGCGATTGTGCTTTTATCCGAGTTACATTGCTTATACGTTTTGCATCGCAACATATTTTCAACGCATAGCAGTGTCGCTTTTCCCGAAATATATTGTTGAATGAACTTGCTTTTGTCGCCAACGACCTTTCTTCCCAATCCATTGAATCTGGCTGGCACAATTTACGGATTTCTTTTTTGCTTAAATCAGCATGCTGATTTTGTCGCGCCTCAAAACAATCAACAAAAGTTTTCTTGCCAACCGTGTTGAGCATGCGTTGCGTGCGTTTGTCATCCATCCTGTATCCTGCAAGATTGGATTATAGTAAATACTAAAAAGCCGCCGCGCACTTGACCGTTGCGTGGCGGCTTTCGATGATTACTGTATTTTACCGCCGCACCTATTGCGGTTTGCGCGGCCAGTTAAGGGGATGCGAGGCAAATTTCGAAGGCGCCACCAC
Organism: Candidatus Poriferihabitaceae bacterium; assembly: GCA_965262585.1. Lineage (GTDB taxonomy): Bacteria > Pseudomonadota > Gammaproteobacteria > Arenicellales > Poriferihabitantaceae > JAHRAW01. The sequence continues at coordinate 2,461,916 of OZ253546.1, read as the reverse complement.
ATTGAATTTGCCATCTTGAATCTGCCGCAACACCATCGGCTTGGCAATGTTGTTACCCGCTTCGGAGAACCGGATCTGGCCATAAAAAGTCGACAAATCCGTAGCCGCCAACGCATCTCGAATGGCTTCTTTGTCGAGGGAACCGGCGCGCTCGAAAGCATCCTTGAATACATACACCGCGGCGGACGCCTGAGCGGTTTGGTAGGGAACCGAACGGTCTTTGTAGTCCGGGTATGCGGCTTTGAAACCGCGTTCGTATTCCGCCGCAGTGCCGAAAATTTCATCTTCGTAGGACAAAGTTTCCGCCCACTGGGTTGCGCACAAAATGTCATTGGCGGTGGCGCCGAATTTTCCGACCACATCGGCGGCCTCGCAGTGGGTTAGCGCGATCATCGGCACATTAATTCGCTGCTCGCCAATCTGACGAACCGCCGTAGCCGCGCCCTTGGAATGGCCGCTGACAATCAGCACATCGGGCTTGCGCACCTTGATCTTGGTGAGAATGGCACTCATGTCCGACAAATCCCGTGGTAGTTGTTCATCCACCACCACCTTCATATTGTATTTTTTCGCGTCCTCCAGAACCCCGGCGCGGATGTCCAGCGAAAACGGATCATTCTCCACCGCCACCGCGACCGTCACCGAAGATGGATCCTTGCCGGTTTCGATGGCTTTCTCCGCCGCCAGCGCGATGGCGGAGGCGAGGTATTGCTCCGAAGTGGAGAGCACAGCGAACAGGTATTTGTATCCCTTGTTGAACAACGAACGGGACGCGCCTTCGGCCTCCACCATGGGAATCCGATACTTTTCGGTAACCGGTGCGATGGCCTTGGTCAGCCCCGATGAATAAGGACCCAGAATGTACTGGATTTTGTCCTGATTAATCAGACGCTCGGCCAGCGTGGCGCCACGATCGCCCTTGGACTCATCGTCGTAATACACCACATTGAAGTTATAACAACGATCGCCGACTTGAATGCCACCGGCTTCCTTGATTTTGGTGACGGCGTATTCATAGCCATTTTGTGCATGGATTCCGTTGGTGGCGTATTTTCCGGTCAGCGATATGGCCGACCCCAGAGTGATTTCTTCGCACTCGGCGCCGTAGACAATCGGGGAAAACAACAAAGCGGCGCCGAGCAGGCAACCGGTAACTGCGGTAGGGATTTTCATAGTGTCACTGCTCCTTCGGTGGATGGATGATTGTAGCCTTCATTTGTAATCCCCAAACCCTACCACACCACCACCAAATTCGCCAACCCTCTCCCAAAGGGAAAGGGAGCAACTACCCGCTTATAAACTAATCCCGACTTTCATTTTTTCCATGGCGCGTTTTTCTATTTGGCGGATTCTTTCGGCGGATATGCCGTATTCGTCGGCCAGGGTGTGCAGGGTTGGTTTGTCGTCGCTCAGCCAGCGTCGGGAGACGATGTCTCGGCTTCGTTTGTCTAGTTGGGAGAGTGCCGCCACCAGTTGCCGGCGGGATTCGCTTGCTTGTTCTGATTTGTCCACCACCACTGCCGGGTCGTAGCGGCTGTCGCCGAGATGTTGGGCGGGGGCTAGGTATGCTTCATCGTCATCCTGATCGGTGCGGGCGTCGAAGGCGATATCGCCGCCGCTCAGGCGTGATTCCATTTGGCGTACGGTGGCTTCGTCGACTTCCAATTTCTCGGCGAGTTTGCTGACTTCGTCGTCTTTCATCCAGCCAAGCCGGGCGCGGGATTTGCGCAGGTTGAAGAATAGTTTGCGCTGCGCTTTGGTGGTGGCGACTTTGACCATGCGCCAGTTGCGCAGGACATAATCGTAAATCTCCGCCTTGATCCAGTGAACGGCAAAAGACACCAGCCGCACATCGCGGTTCGGGTCGTAGCGTTTAACCGCTTTCATCAGGCCGACGCTGCCTTCCTGAATAAGGTCGGGGAGCGGCAAGCCGTAGCCCATAAATCCACGCGCCACCTTGACCACATAGCGCAGGTGGGATACGACTAGTTCCCGGGCGGCGTCAAGGTCGTTGTCGTTGCGATACCGAAGGGCGAGTTCACGTTCCCGTTTCTGCGACAAAATCGGCGCGGCGTTGACCGCCCGCATATAGGAACCAAGATTCTCGCCGGGAGATAGCGTAATGGCGATAGGTGCTTGCCGGGTCATTGTTGAGTAACTTCCTCGCTTTCAGGTGAAATGATATTTTAGCACTCGATAGATTAGAGTGCTAATACTATTCGAAGTTCCCGTTTCAATATCGGCGGATTTGCTCATTATCCCCTAGATTCCACCCACTCACGCACTAACCCCGCCGCCCGTTCAGCCAATTCCTGCCTTTGATCATCTAATTCCAGCGGCGCGAACAGGGTGACTTCGGCGGTAATTCGGGGGCCGTATACGGTTTTCCATGCGCTCTGCAAGAGCGTGGTGTCGCCGGCGAAGGAATGTCGCACCACCCGTGCGCCGGTGTCATCGAAATAGCGTATCGCCGCCGGTTGAATCGGCGCGCGGGCGTCGATGGCGGCTTGTATCAGTCGGGGCTGGAAGCGGATTACCGATCTGCCGTCGGTGGTTTTGCCTTCGGGAAACAGGATTACGTTGCGGCCTTGTTGCAATACTCCGCCGATTTCATCAAGTGCTTTTTTCGCGCCGCGCCCGCGCTCGATGAATAGCGTGCCGGATCTTCGGATTATCCAACCGAGCACCGGCCATCTTGCGATTTCGTCGGTGCCGAGAAAAGTCACCGGCCATCTTGCGCCGAACAGCATGCAGTCGAGCCAGGTGATGTGATTGCTGAGTAGCAAAGCGCCGGGGACGAGGTCGGCACCGGTATAGCGGGTGCGTACTCCGAGGAAATATAAAATGGCCCGATGCCAGCCCATCGCCAGCCGCTCGAACCCACCGCGTCCCAGCACTCCGACTAACCCACAAATCACCGCGCCGGCGGCGATGGTCAGCATCACCAGCAACAACCGCACTACGCCGATTATCGCGTCCATTAAGTGTGCAAGCGCGAGGCTACAAGATGTAGCGCGACAAGTCCTGATCTTCCACCAAGTCACGGAGCGACTCATCCACATATTTCTCGTCAATCACCGCTTTCTCCCCGGACTGGTCGGCGGCTACGAAAGAAATCTCTTCCAACAGCCGCTCCATCACGGTATGCAACCGGCGCGCGCCGATGTTTTCGGTCTGCTCGTTGACTCGCCACGCCGCTTCGGCGATGCGCTTGACGCCCGATTTGGTGAACGAAAGGTGCACGCCTTCGGTGGCCATGAGTGCTTGGTATTGTTCGGTCAGCGAGGCGTTTGGTTCGGTGAGGATGCGCACAAAATCGTCCGAGGTCAGGGCGGTCAATTCTACGCGAATGGGAAGCCGCCCCTGAAGTTCGGGGATGAGGTCGGATGGTTTGTTCAGTTGGAACGCTCCCGAAGCGATGAACAGGATGTGGTCGGTTTTGATGACGCCGTATTTGGTGGAAACGGTGGTGCCTTCCACCAGCGGCAGGAGGTCTCGCTGCACGCCTTCGCGGGATACATCCGGCCCGGCGTGGCCGTCGGCGTGGTGTCCCCCGACTATTTTGTCGATCTCGTCGAGGAAAACGATGCCGTGCTGTTCCACGCGCTCCACCGCGGCGTGCTTGATGTCTTCGTCGTTGATTAGTTTTGCCGCCTCTTCCTCGGTGAGCAGTTTGAGCGCATCGGAAATCCTGACCTTGCGGCTGCGGGTTTTGCGGTCGGACATGCTCTGAAACATTCCTTGTAATTGGCTGGTCATTTCTTCCATGCCCGGCGGCGCAAATATTTCCACGCCGACGTTGGACGAACCCACATCGATTTCTATTTCCTGATCATCCAGCCGGCCTTCGCGCAGTTCCTTGCGGAAGCGTTGGCGGGCGGCACCTTTGCGGCTGCTCTTGTCGGCGTCTCTGGCCGGTGGCAACAGGATGTCGAGCACTTGTTCTTCGGCGGCGTCCTCGGCACGGGCGCGGACTTTTTCCATGGCGTTCTCGCGCATCATCTTGACCGCCATGTCGGCGAGGTCGCGGATGATGGAATCCACTTCGCGCCCGACATAGCCGACTTCGGTGAACTTGGTGGCCTCGACTTTGATGAACGGCGCATTGGCGAGTTTAGCCAGCCGCCGGGAAATTTCGGTCTTGCCGACTCCGGTGGGGCCAATCATCAAGATATTTTTGGGCGTGATTTCCACCCGCAAAGATTCTTCCACCTGACTGCGACGCCAGCGGTTGCGCAACGCGATGGCTACCGCGCGCTTGGCGTTTTGCTGGCCGATGATGTGTTTGTCGAGTTCTTCGACAATTTCTCTGGGAGTCATTTCAGTCATCAGCGGGCACCACAATCATTAAGTTCGCCACCGGCGTGTTTAATATTCAAGGAGTTCAATGGTCAATTGGTCGTTGGTGTAAATGCAAATTTGTGCGGCGATTTCCATGCTTTTTTCGACAATTTCTTTGGCCGAAAGTTGATTGGTTCCGAGCAATGCCAGGGCCGCGGCTTTGGCGTAATTACCGCCGGAACCGATTGCCATAACGCCGTGTTCCGGTTCGATGACATCGCCGTTTCCGGAGATGATCAACGAGGCTTCGTGGTCGGCAACCGCCAGCAACGCTTCGAGCCGCCGCAACATTCGGTCGGCGCGCCAGTCCTTGGCCATTTCCACGGCGGCGCGCACCAGTTGCCCTTGGTGCTTTTCGAGTTTACCCTCAAACCGTTCAAACAATGTGAACGCATCCGCCGTGCCACCGGCAAATCCGGCAAGCACACGGCCATTATGCAGCCGCCGAACCTTCTTTGCGTTTCCTTTCATCATCGTATCGCCCAGGGAAACCTGCCCGTCGCCACCGATGACCACTTGGTTGCCGTGGCGCACGGATAAAATGGTAGTGCCTCTAAATTGTTTCATTATTTAACCAGTTTGAGATGTGGGGCGGCGGGTTTTTTCAGGGTGGGTTTTTCCGGGGTGACTTTTTGGTCGCCGTCCGACCCCTGAAAAACGACTCCCCGACCGTTTTCCCGGCAATAAATCGCCGAGACTGCCGTCACTGGAACGCAGACCGCAAAGGGCTTGCCGGAGAAGCGCGCCGAAAATTGTAGCCATTCATTACCCATTTGCAGGTCTTCGACCGACTGCGGGTGGATGGTCAGCACCAAGCGGCCGTCTTTGACGCAATTCATCGGCACCACCACACCGGCGACACCGGCGTCCACCAGTATTTGAGGCGTCAGCCGATGGTCGATAGCCCATTCGTAGATGGCGCGCAATAGATATGGCTTGGTGGAACCTTCGCCCGGTTCGGATTGGTCGGTCACGGCGGTGCTCAGCGTAATTTCGCTTCCCGTGCGCTCAGACTGTCCTTAAAAGCCGGGCGTTTGAATACCCGCTCGGCGTAGTCGAGCAACGGCTCGGCCTGCTTGGGCAGGGTAATCCCCAACGCCGGCAACCGCCACAACAACGGGGCGATATACGCATCGGCGAGGGAGTATTCGGTGCTCAAGAAAAACGGATGGCGGGTGAACAGTGGAGAAAGCGACAACAGGCCGTCTCGGATGCTCTTTTTGAGTTCGGCGGAGGGCTTTGGCTTGAGGGTTTCGCCGAGTTCGTTGACGGGCAGCAGCCAGTCTCTGGTCAACCGCGCTATCATCAGCCGCGTCTTGCCCCGGTTGATGGGGTCGACCGGCATCAACGGCGGATGGGGAAAACGCTCATCGAGATACTCGATGATCACCGTGCTGCTGTATAACACCAGATCCCGATCCAGCAGCGTCGGCGTCTCGCCATATGGATTGAACTCGCCGAGCAATGCCGGGTCGTCTTTCTCCGACACATATTGGATGTTGCGCTCGACGTCTTTCTCCAGCAGCACGATGCGGCAGCAGTGGCTGAACAGGCACAGCGGGCCCGACAGCAGCGTCATGGTCGGATGGCGAGCGGCTGACAGGTTTTCGTTATGTTTCGGTGATTCGAGAAGTGCCATGGTTGTAGTCGATGATTGTGGTCTGATGATTGTGGTCGATGATTGCGGTCGATGGTTGGTGTTATTTAATGTCTCGCCAGTATTCTTTTTTGAGGGCGCGGGCGAGCACCACGAAAATCCCCAGAAACAGCATCACCCAGATGCCGTATTGGATGCGCACCATCTTCGCCGGCTCGCCGAGGTACATCAGAAAGTTGGTGAGGTCGCGCACCGCTTGGTCGTATTCATTCACGGTCATTTTTCCGGCGGTGGTTTTTTCGAAGTAATCCAACACTTCACGCGAGTTGCCGTCGGGGTCGGTTTCGACCTTGAACACGGCGCGCTGCAGCCCCTGCAATTCGTGCATGGCGTGGGGCATGGCGACGTTCTCAAACACTATATTGTTCCAGCCGCTGGGAGAGTTTTCGTCCAGATAGAAGGTTCGGAAATAATTATACAACCATTCTTCGCCGCGCAACCTGCCGATTAACGACAGATCCGGCGGAGTGACGCCAAACCATTCTTCGGAGGCTTCTTTTGGCATGGTGGTTTCCATTGGGTCGCCGATTTTCTCGCCGACAAACATCATATTACGCACCACCAGTTCGGGCGGTATTTCCAAGTCCTTGGCCATGCGGTTGTAGCGCATGAATTTCGCGCTATGGCAAGACAGGCAATAATTGACGAATAGCCGCGCACCACGCTGCAAAGACGGCATGTCCTTCAGCGAAGACTTGAAAGGTGCCATCTCCATTTTCTCGGTCTCGGCGGCGGTCGCCATAGTCGGCGTAATAACCAGCGCAATAACCACCGCAACCAGAATGTTCTTCATTAAGTCACTCGCTCCGGCACCGGTTTGGTTTTGCCCATTTTGCTATACCACGGCATCAACAGGAAATAGGCGAAATACAATGCGGTAAAAATCTGCGACAGCAGGGTCAGTTGCGGGGTTGGTGGCAGAGTGCCGAGATAACCCAGGGCGAGGAAGGAGATTGCGAACACGCTGAGAAACCCTTTGCACATCCAGCCCTTGTAGCGAATCGATTTGACCGGACTGCGGTCGAGCCAGGGGAGAAAGAAGAACAATATAAGGGAGGCGAACATCGCCAGCACGCCCCAGACCTGAGTGCCGGCGAAACTCGGCACCGCCCGCAGGATTGCGTAATACGGCGTGAAATACCACACCGGGGCGATGTGCTCCGGGGTTTTCAGCGGATTGGCAGGCTCGAAATTTGGTTGCTCCAGGAAGTAGCCGCCCATCTCCGGCATGAAAAACACCACCGCAAGAAAGAACACCATAAACACCGCCACGCCCATAGTGTCCTTGACCGAATAATAGGGGTGGAATGGAATGCCATCGGCGGGCGCATCGGCGCTCCATTGGTTGCCTTTGGGACCTTGCTTAATCTCCACGCCGTCCGGGTTGTTGGAGCCGACTTTATGTAGCGAGACGATATGCAGGAACACCAGCCCGACCAGAATGAACGGAACCAGATAGTGGAAGGCGTAGAAGCGGTTGAGGGTGATGTCGGAGATTACATAATCGCCGCGAATCCACTCCGCCAGAACCGGCCCGATCCAGGGAATGGTGTCGAACAGGTTAACAATGACTTGCGCGCCCCAATACGACATTTGTCCCCACGGCAACAGGTAGCCGAAGAACGCGGTCGCCATCATGGCGACATAAATGACCATGCCGAAAATCCACAGCAGTTCCCGTGGGTTGCGATAGGAACCATACAACAGCCCGCGAAACATGTGCAGATAAACGACGATGAAGAAGAACGACGAGCCAGTCGAGTGCATATACCGCACGAACCAGCCGCCCCAAACATCGCGCATGATGTATTCGACCGAGGCAAACGCGGTCTCCGCATCCGGCTTGTAGTTCATCGCCAGCAGCACGCCGGTGACGATTTGCACCACCAGCATCAGTAGCGCGAGGCTACCGAAGTAATACCAGAAATTGAAATTCTTCGGCGCGTAGTATTCGGACAGGTGCTCCTTGAAAACTTTGGTGGCCGGGAAGCGTTCGTCGATCCAGTTCATCAGGCGCATCAGGCGGGCTCCTGGTCTACGCCGATGAGGATGACGCTGTCCGACAGATAGCGGTGCGGCGGCACCACCAGATTGGTGGGCGCAGGCACATTGCGATATACCCGCCCGGCGAGATCAAAACGCGAGCCGTGGCAGGCGCACAAAAACGCCCCGTCGGCTTCCGCCGCCAGTTCCGGGCGGTATTTGGGCGAGCAACCGAGGTGCGTGCAGATTCCCACCAGCACCAGTACTTCTTTTTTGATGGAGCGGTATTTATTGCGGGCGTAGCGGGGCTGCTGGTCGAATTCTGAATTTGGATCGGCGAGGGAATCGTCCATGGAAGCCAGAAAATCCAGCGCCTCTTGCGAGCGGCCAATAATCCACACCGGTTTGCCACGCCATTTCACGGTAATCTGTCGGCCCGGCGTGATGTCGCTAATATCCACTTCCACCGGCGCGCCGGAAGCCTTGGCCTTTTCGCTCGGCAACATGCTGCCGGCGAAAGGCACCAGCATACCGCCGGTGCCGACCAGCCCCACGCCGGTGGTGGCCGCCGTCAGCAGACGCCGCCGTTTGTTATCCACAGGTTCGTCGGTCATACATCGGCCTCCGTGAATTGACCCGGTAATAGACACTGGACATAAGGAAAAAGAAAATTCGTTCCGCGCCCTTGGTTGCGACTGTCATTATCAACATTCTCGACACTCACAGCCGGGCAGGTTCGGCAAGCGGCGCATTATAACAAAAAACCACGGCCATTAAGGTCGAGTTTCAGGTCGAGTTTCAAGACTCTCGCCGATGGTTCCAGAAATAAAGCGCCCCGCCCCCCAGCAGCCCCCAGAAAACCCCGCTGATGCCAAACAAAGTAACTCCCGATGCGGTAATCAGGAAGGTAATGAGCGCAGCCTCCCGGTCGGTTTCCGAAGACAAGGCGGACATCAGAGAAGCGGCCAGCGCGCCAAACAAGGCGAGGCCCGCCACCGAAGCAATCAGAATCGGCGGCGATAAACTGATGAATGCCACCGCCGCCACCGCCGCAAAGCCAAACCCCACATAGGCGGCACCGCCGACCACCGCCGCCCAATAGCGTTTCTTGGCGTCCGGGTGCGCCTCATGCCCGGCGCAAATGGCCGTGGTGATGGCCGCCAAATTCACCGCATGGCCGCCGAAAGGCGCCGAAGCGAGGCTGAACAAGCCCGTCCATCGGAACATCGACCCGGAGTCGGGACGGTATCCGAAACTGCTTAGCACTGCCATGCCGGTGATGTTTTGCGAGGCCATAGTGATGATGAACAAGGGCAGCGCAATGCTGATGACGGCGGATGCGGTGAATTGGGGAACCACCACCACCGGCGGCGACCACCAGTTTATGCCGGCGGTGTCCATGGAGACCGTGGTGGCAATCAACACCGCCGCCACGAATACCGCAGTTGGCACGGCAAGCAGGCGGTTGATGCGGGCGACCACCGCCCACGCCAGAATGATTGCCAACCCCGCCAAGGGAAATTCCACCACCGCCACAAAAGGCGCGAGGCAAAGCGGCAGCAATACCCCCGCCAGCATAGCCCCGGCAAGCGGTGCCGGAATAGCCGAGATCGCGCGTCCGAGGGGTTTGCACATACCGGTAACCACGAAAAGCACGGCAGTCACCACAAACGCGCCCACCGCCACCGAAAACCCCCCGTCCGGCGGGCTCAAAGTGGCAAGAAACGCAGCACCCGGCGTCGACCACGCCACGCTAATCGGCATAGCCGTCTTGAAACTCAAAAAGATCCCACACAACCCCATAGAAATCGTCACCGCCATCAACCCCGAAGCCGCCTCAACAGGACTCGCCCCAACGCTTTGCAAGCCCTGCACCACAATAGCAAATGAACTCGAAAACCCAACAAAAGCAGCAAGAACCCCCGCCATAAACGCCCGCAATGAAAAATCACCCCGCATACCAACCCCTCACAAAAATCGAATAATTATACGCAAAGGAGCGGCTAACGCCGGACTTGTTTTTGCTGGATTCCCGCTTTCGCGAGAATGACGGGCCTGGGGAGTCGGCTATCGCCGGCATGTTTTACTGGATTCCCGTGTCCCCCAACTCGTTATTCCCGCTGTCGCGTGAATAACGAGTTGGCGGCACGAGAATGACGAGATTGTGGTTTTTTTCGTAGTACCCATCGCGACTTGTCCTCATCCGCAAACGAGGAATATCAAAAGTGCGTCATTCCCGAACGATAGAAAAATAGGGAGCGGTAGCGACTATATTTTTCATCGTATCGGGAATCCAGAAAGCCAATAATGAGTCGGCTATCGCCGGCATGTTTCACTGGATTCCCGCTGTCGCGGAAATAACGGCATAGGGAGTCGGCATTCGCCGGCATGTTTTACTGGATTCCCGTGTCCCCCAACTCGTCATTCCCGCTGTCGCAGGAATAACGACTTGGGGGCACGAGAATGACGAGATTGTGGTTTTTTCGTAGTACCCATCGCGACTTGTCCTCATCCGCAAACGAGGAATATCAAAAGTGCGTCATTCTCGAACGATAGAAAAATAGGGCGCGCCAGCGACTATATTTTTCATCGTATCGGGAATCCAGAAGGCCAAATAAGGAGTCGGCATTCGCCGGGCATGTTTCATTGGATTCCCGCTGTCGCGGAAATAACGGCATAGGGAGTCGGCATTCGCCGGCATGTTTTACTGGATTCCCGTGTCCCCCAACTCGTCATCCCTGCTGTCGCAGGAATAACGACTTGGGGGCACGAGAATGACGGGCTTATGTTTTCCCCCGTAGGGACAGGCCGCGACTTGTCCTCATCCGCAAACGAGGAATATCAAAAGTGCGTCATTCTCGAACGATAGAAAAATAGGGAGCGCCAGCGACCATATTTTTCATCGTATCGGGAATCCAGAAGGCTAATAAGGAGTCGGCTATCGCCGGCATGTTGTACTGGATTCCCGTGTCCCCCAACTCGTCATTCCCGCTGTCGCGGAAATAACGACTTGGCGGCACGAGAATGACGGCAAAGCGTAATCGGTCTTCCCGTGGCGGGGGAAATCCGGGATAATTGCGGGGTGTGGTTCCGTGGCTTAACTCGACCAGAAAATTATTATGCCGGATATTGAAACTCTTACTTTGGAGCAAATTCACGCGCTCGCACTCGCTTGTCTTATCGACAACGGTTGCGACCAAACCAATGCTGATGCGGTGGCTACTACCGTCACGCATGCTGAGCGCGATGGTTCGGTGTCGCATGGGTTGTTTCGGATTCCGGGTTATGTGGCGGCGTTGCGTAGTGGCAAGGTTAATGGCGGCGCGGTGCCGCGTGTTGAGTCGGTGACTCCGGCGTTGATGCGCGTGGATGGCGATGGTGGCTTTGCGCCGACAGCGTTGCAGCATGGCATACCGGCGTTGGCTGAAGCCGCGACACAGTGCGGGGTTGCGGTGCTTGCCGTGGTGCGCGTTCATCATTTTGCGGCGTTGTGGCATGAAACCGAGGCGTTGGCGGAACGTGGCCTTGCGGCACTCGCTTGCACTGCTTATATGCCGATGGTGGCTCCGGCGGGTGCCGCGACTGCGCTGTTCGGCACTAACCCGATTTCTTTTGCGTGGCCGCGCCCCGGCGATACTCCAGTGGTATACGACATGGCCACCGCATCCATGGCTATGGGCGAGATACAGATCGCGGCACGGGACGGCCACGATGTTCCCCCCGGCACCGGGCTTGCCGCCGATGGCACGCCGACTACCGACCCGGCGAAGATTGCCGACGGCGGCGTGTTGCTGCCGTTTGGCGGGCATAAAGGCTCGGCTATTTCGCTGATGATCGAACTGCTGGCGGCGGGGTTGCTCGGCGAACGATTTAGTTACGAGGCACGGGAAGCCGATAATCACGACGGCGGCCCACCGCGTGGCGGCGAGTTCTTGCTGGCGTTGTCGCCACAACGCATCGCCGGCTCGGGCTGGGAACAACACGCCGCAGAGTTTTTTGCCCGCCTTGACGCGCTGGACGGCGTGCGCCTGCCCGGACAACGCCGCCACGACAATCGCAAAAACCTCGGCCCGCGCGCCATCAACGCCGCTCTGGTGGCGAAGATTCGCGCTTTGTGCGGGGCGGCAAGCGAGTCTTGATTATGAAGATTGCGGCACTATGAAAATCAAAGACAAGGTGGCGGTGGTTACCGGGGCGAGCGGCGGCATCGGCCTTGCGGTGGCACGGCAACTGGCGCAAAAAGGCGCGCGCGCCGTGGCTATAGTGGATGTGTCAGAAGGTTGCGCGCAAAGTGCCGAGGCGGTGAATCGCGAAACCGGGACGCAAGTGGCACGGGCGTTTTGCGGCGATGTGTGCGACTCCAATTTTCGCGCCGAAGTTTTTGCTGAGATGGAAACCAGTGGCGATGTGGTGCGCATTTGCGTTCCCGCCGCCGGGATTTTGCGCGACGCTCTGGCGGTGAAGATGAACCGCGACACCGGCAAGGCGGAGTTGTATGACGAGGAGGTTTTTCGCAAGGTTTTGGAAGTGAACCTGCTGCATCCGGTGTATTGGATTATGCAAATGCTGGCGCGCATCGCCGAGCAGCGTAGTGAATCTGGTTTGAAAAAATGGCAGACGGAGGAGGCCATTCAAGGCTCGGCAGTGTTGATAGGCTCGGTTTCCTCACGCGGCAATCGTGGGCAGATTTCCTACGCCTGCGCCAAATCCGCGCTCAACGCCGCCGCCAACACGCTCAACATTGAGGGTATGTTTTACGGCGTGCAGAGCAAAATCATCCACCCCGGAATGGTCAACACGCCCATGCTGGAACAACTGCCCGAAGGCCATTTTGAAAACCACATCAAGCCGCTGATTCCCCTCGGACGAATAATCGAGCCCGATGAGATCGCCGCTGCGGTGTGCCTGCTCATCGAAAACCCGGCCATCTCCGGGCAGTTGTGGATTGATGGCGGACTGACGCCAATGGCGTAGTTGGCAGGCTGTATAATGACACTGTTACATACTCAAATTTATTACCCTACCCAAAACCATGCCCGAAGAAAAACTATCCGCCGAAGCCATTCGCCAATCCCTCGAGCGGCTCAATAAAGACGCTGTCGAACAGTGGGAAATTACTAGCGAAAAACTTCATAAGACCTTTATTTTTAGGAACTTTATCGAAGCATTTGGCTTTATGACTCGGGCCGCTCTGGTGGCGGAGAAAATGAATCACCATCCTGAGTGGTTCAATGTTTACAAGACCGTTCGCGTCGATTTGACCACCCACGAATCCGGCGGCATCACCCGCCTCGACTTCGACCTTGCCGGGCATATGGAAGCCCTGCTTGGGCGAATTTCGAAATAAACCGCATAATGACCGGCTACGCCGGGATTATTCCACTGGATTCCCCCGCCCCGGCCATCACGCAACCGCTAAACGCCAACACCGTCATCACCGCCACCGCACGACTTGCGCACGAACTACGGGCGCAATTCGACCGGCATCAACTTTCCCTCGGCAAAACGGCATGGGAAAGCGCGGATGTACTGTCGTGGGATAACTGGCTGCGGCGTATCTGGCAAAACCTCGGCACCACGCCGGGCGCAACCTTGCTGGATGAAACGCAGGTTGTGGCGGCGTGGGAAGACATCATCCGCGCCGACATTCATCGCCGGATGCGCGGCGATGAGCCGTTGTGGAATATCCACGCCACCGCCAAAACCGCAGTCGGCGCATGGCGAATCCTCAACGCATGGCGCATCGACCTCGAACAATGCGCCCAATCCCCTCGGGAAGATCATCAATGCATGGTGCGCTGGGCGCGGCAATTTCAGCAACTATGCGCGACCAACAACTGGACTGATCCGCATTGTCTGGCGGATCGGTTGCGCGAGCGTTTGCGCGACCAGTTCGGAGACGACGGCTACCCGCCGGGCCTGTTTGCCGGGTCTATTGGATTTGTCAGCATTGAATTGGCCAACATCGAATTGGCCGGTTTCGACCACCTACTCCCTCAGCAACACGCATTCATCGAGACGTTACAAAAATCCGGCGTTGCCATCCAAATCGGCGCGCCGGATACACCGATCAACCAAAAAGTTGAATTTCACCGCTATCCCAACGAGGCTATTCAATGGTTAAGCGCGGCGCGCTGGGCGCGGGAAAAACTGCTCGCCAATCCCACCGCCCGCCTCGCCATCATCGCCCCGGATCTCAACAAATCCGCCACCGCCATCGAATACGCATTGCACCAACTCCTATGCCCGCAACAACTCGCCGAACCCGGCTTGAGCACCGACCTGCCCTGGCATCTCTCGCTGGGGAAAAATCTTGGCAGTTATGCGGTGGCGCGGGCTGCAATGGATGCGCTTGCGCCGATGGCGGGCGGATTGTTGCCGGTGGATTCCCTCTGCCGACTGATGCGCTCGCCCTTCATTCACGGCGCCGACCGGGAAGCGGTGGCGCGCGCCAAACTGGAAGCGTGGTGTCGCCGATGGTTACCGTGGCAAATTCGTTTTCGGCAGTTTCTCAAAGAGTTGCCCGCCCCCGACCAATCTGCCCCCGACCAACGCAACGCCCACGGCCCCCATTGCCCACTGCTGATTGAAGCCTTGAATGCCGCCCTGCCGCTGCTCGAAGATAGCGGCAAATCTCAATCCGCCGCCCACTGGGCCCAACACTTCGGGCAATGGCTCGATGCCCTGGGATGGCCCGGCGAGCGCGGACTGGACAGCGATGAATTTCAAGCCGGGCGCGCCTTTCGCCGACAACTGCGAAACCTCGCCCTGCTCGACCTCACCGGCGCGCCGATGAACGCCGCCACGGCATTGGGATGGCTGCGGCGTAGGGTTGACGAGCAGCCGTTTCAGGTACAAGCCGGGGACACGCAGGTTCAGGTACTCGGCGTTGTGGAGGCCGCCGGACAGCAATTCGACGGCATCTGGTTTGGCGAACTGGTGGAAGCCCACTGGCCACCGGCGCAGCGCCCCAATCCGTTCATCGCCCTCCCCCTGCAACGCCAAGCCGGGGTTTTTGACGCATCGCTGGAAGCCAATAACGAATACGCCGCCACTCAGCAACAACGGCTCATCGCAAGCGGCACGGAAGTCGTCCTCTCATATCCACAACAGGTCGATGAAGTCGCAACGGAGCCGAGCGCGCTGGCGGCGACATTCGACAACCCGCAGGATGTCACAGCGGCGGACTTCGACACACCGGCAGCCTTCATCCACGGCAGCAAACCCGAACTGTTGGCGTTCATCGATACCCACGGGCCGACCTGCGCTGCAGGTGCGGTCAAGGGCGGCATTTCGTTGATTGAAAATCAAGCCAAGTGCCCGTTTCGCGCCTTTGCGATACACCGCCTCGGGGCACGGGAAATCGAGCAAAACGAACAAGGGCTGGGGGCCGGGGAACGCGGCACGCTGATTCATCATGCGCTGCAACTGGTCTGGCAGGAAATTCACTCATCAAAGGAACTGCACGAGTTACCGCCCGAACGACTGCAAGAAATTGTCGATGCCGCCGTTGAACAATCTGCGCGACGCTATCGAGTGTCGAGCGGTTGCGGGGAACGCTTCCACCAAACCCAAATCCGCTGGGCAAGCGCGACCGTTGCCGAATGGCTGGAGATGGAAAAACAACGCCCCGGTGCGTTTGTGATTGGCGAAACCGAAACCGAAACCACCCTCGACCTGAACGGCTTGGAACTGACCTTTAAGATGGACCGCATCGATCAGATGGAAAGCGGCGGCCTTGCGCTTATCGACTATAAAACCGGCCTCCCGGCCAGCCTCGCCAACTGGGGCGGCGCGCGTCCGCAATCCCCGCAGTTGCCGTTGTATGCACTGGCACGGCAAACCGCCGTGGAAGCCGTTGCCTACGGACGGGTGCGCCGGGGGGATTGCGGTTTCAACGGAGTCGCCCGTGAAGCGGAGTTCGCCCCCAAAGTGCATGCGCTGCAAAGCAGCACGCTGAAAAACGATTTTGCGGACTGGGATGAATTGATGGCGCATTGGCGCGCGGCGTTGTCCGAATTGGCGCGGGAATTTCTCGACGGCGAAGCGCGCGTCGATCCGCTCAACCCGAGCATCTGCGCGCAGTGCGACCTGCACGGCTTGTGTCGCATCGGCGGCGACTCGGAAGACTAAATTTCAACCATGGCCCTGCCCCCCGACCACGCGCAACGACAACGCGTCCTCAACCCGAAGGAATCGTTCATCGTTCAGGCACCCGCCGGATCCGGTAAAACCGAATTGCTGGTGCGCCGCTATCTGGCGTTACTTGCCAAGGTCGATGAACCGGAGCAAATCCTCGCCATCACCTTCACCAAAAAGGCCACCGCGGAAATGCGCTTGCGCATCAGCAACGCGCTCAAGCGGATCAAGGAAAATGGCGACCCGGAGGACAACCCGGAAATCCTCGCCATCGCCGATGCCGCGCTAGCCAACGACCATCGACATAACTGGCGTATCACCGCCAACACCCGGCGGCTGCGGATTCAAACCATCGATGCTTTTTGTAATGAACTGGTGCGGCAGATGCCGTGGTCGGCGCGCTTCGGTTCGCCACCGAAGATCGTGGACGCCGCCGCACCGCTATACCGCCGGGCGGCAAACCTTGCTCTGGAACATGTCGATCAAGACTCCGATTGCGCGGATGCTTGTGAACATTTGCTGGCGGTGGTGGACGCCGATTGGAACAAAGCGCGCGCCCTGCTCGCCGACATGCTGGCGAAACGCGACAAGTGGATGCGCCTGACCGGGCTGCCCGTGCTACCCGACCGCGCGCACCTTGAAGCGATGTGGCAACAAGTGGTGGATGCGGAATTGCAGCGTGCGGTAGCGATAATCCCGCCATCATTGCAAACGGAACTGGCCGAATTGGGTGCTTTTGCGGCGGGCAAATTGCAAGCCGCCGGCAAGGTTACAAAGGTATCGGCCTTGCACGGCGCACAAAGTTTCCCCGAAGCCAATCACCGCTACATCGAGCAATGGCGTGGCATCGCAGATTTACTGTTGACCGGGACCGGCACACTGCGAAAGACCGTGAACAAAAACCAGGGCTTTCCCGTGGATAGCGACTCAGACCGGGACGTAAAAACGCGCATGCTCGCGCTGCTGGACGGGTTATCCGAACAAACCGAATTGATGGACGAATTGGTGGATGTATTGGCAACCGCGCGCCTGCTACCGGGGGCGAAATTCAGCGATACACAATGGCGCTCCATAGATGCCTTGATGCGCTTGCTACCGCTGGCGGCGGCGGAACTGAGGCTTCTCTTCAAATCTCAAAATCAAGCCGACTATATCGAACTCACCCAGCGCGCGGCGTTGGCGCTCGGCGAAGAGGATGCGCCGTCCGACCTTGCATTGGCCTTCGATTACCGCCTCGGGCATGTGCTAATGGATGAGTTTCAAGACACTTCCAGCGCGCACCTCGATCTGCTCATCAAACTGACCGCCGGTTGGCAGAATGGAGACGGGCGCACATTGTTTCTGGTGGGCGATCCGATGCAGTCCATTTACCGCTTTCGCGAAGCCGAGGTCGCCAATTTCTTGCAAGTCCAGCAGGTCGGGCTGGGAGACTTACACCCCGAATCCATTGTCCTTGAATCCAACTTCCGCTCCGCACCGGCGTTGGTGGAGTGGTTCAACCAAACCTTTCAGGGCGTTATGCCGCCCCGGGACGACATCATCAACGGCGCGGTCAGTTATGCGCACGCCACGGCACACACCACCGACCCAAACGGCGCGGTTCACATTCACGCCGCCATCGACCGAGACGCCGCGCGTGAAGCGGAGGCCGTGGCGACTCTGGTCAAGCAGGCGCAACAACAGGAACCCGAACAATCCATCGCCATACTGGGACGCAGTCGCGGGCATTTGCACGACATCGCCGCCGCCCTTCGCCGACAAGGGGTTGCGTTTCAAGCCGTGGATATGGAAAAACTCAACGACCGCCCGGCCATTCGGGATTTGCTCGCCATCACCCGCGCCCTCGCCCAGCCCGCCGACCGCATCGCCTGGCTTAGCCTGCTGCGCGCGCCGTGGTGTGGGTTGAGTCTTCACGACCTCACCGTCCTCGCCGCCACCAACCACGCCGCAACGATTCTGGAACGCTGGCGGGATGATGCGGTGCTGGCGACCTTGTCCGAAGAAGGCCGGGCGAGATTGAAACACCTGGCCGATTCCCTCGCCCCGGCACTTCGCCGCCGTGGCCGAATTGGCATCCGACAAAACGTCGAAGCCGCGTGGCTTTGTCTCGGCGGGCCGGCCACCGTCGAAGCATCCGCTCTCGATGACTGCCAACGATACTTCGACCTACTCAGCGAAATGGAATCCGGCGGAATAGAGATTACCGCCGACAATTTGAAACAAGCCACCGACAATCTTTGGGCACGGGGCGGCGCCGATGCGCGGGTGCAGTTGCTGAGCATTCACAAAGCCAAAGGGTTGGAATTCGACACCGTATTCCTGCCGCGTCTCGACCGCCGCCCGCGCAGCCCAGAAAAAACCTTGTTGCGTTGGCACAAACTACCCCGACAACTGTTAACCGCGCCGCTGCCATCGAGCACCGAACAAGACGACGCCTTTTATCCCTACCTCGAGCATCTGGAAAAAATCCACACCCACAATGAATTGTGCAGGCTGCTGTACGTCGCCTGCACCCGCGCAAAGAAAACCCTGCACCTATTCGGCAGCGCCCGGGAAACCAATGGCGAACTCGCGACACCGACCCCCACTTCCCTGCTGTCGCTGCTGTGGCCGGCGTTGCGTGAAAAGTATGCTGAAGCGGCCGCCGCCAATGATGCTGAAGACGGCGAGGTTGGCGAGGTCATAGATACAAACGAACCCGTTCCGTTCCAACCCCAACCCGTGCAAAAACTGCCGCAGGAATGGCGACCGCCGTCGTTGCCGCAAGGCATACTCACCGGGACCGGTACCACCGATGCGGCGGCGGATGAAACCGAAGCCATCGAATTTTCCTGGGCCGGTGAAACCGCGCGAGTCGCCGGAGTCGTCATTCATCAAATTTTGCAGCGCGTAGACGACCACGGCTGGGAACATTGGTGCGGGCAAGCAGCGGATGAACAACAAACCCACTGCCGCACCCTGCTCATGGAAAACGGCATTTACGGGCCGCACCTTGAAGCCGCCCTTGCGCGAGTAACCGAGGCCATCGAACAAACCCGCAACGACCCCAAAGCCGCGTGGATATTCTCCGCCGAACACCGCGACATCAAAAGCGAATGGCCACTCAGCGGCACCGTTGACGGCAAAATCGTACACATCATCATCGACCGCAGTTTCACCGACCCACAAGGCATCCGCTGGATCATCGACTTCAAATCCAGCCGCCACGAAGGCGCCAACCCCGAAGCATTCCTAACCCGCGAAGTAGACCGCCACCAAAACCAACTATCCCAATACGCCGCCATCGTCACCCAGTTACAACCGACCGAAATCAAATTAGGTTTATACTTCCCAGCGTTGCAGGGCTGGCGGGAGTGGGCGGGGTGAGGTCTTCACAGGCTTGGCGGCGGATGCTTGCCGTGATGCCGCCCGCAACCCATACCTAAAATGCTCCAATCAAAAATAACCGTGGATAACCAATGAAACAATCCGACCCGAGCGGGATAACTAATTTTATCTGGGGCATCGCCGATGATGTGCTACGCGATCTTTTCGTGCGCAGTAAATATCGCGATGTAATTCTGCCGATGACGGTAGTACGCCGACTGGACGCGGTACTTGAACCGACCAAACAGAAGGTTCTCGACATGAAATCTCAACTGGATGAGAGTGGGATAGACCAACAGGATGCCTCCCTGTGCACAGCCGCGGGGCAGGCTTTCTACAACCAGTCAATGTTCACGCTCCGTGACTTGAAGTCGCGCGCCACCCAGCAACAATTAAAGGCCGACTTCATCGCCTATCTCGACGGCTTCTCACCGAACGTGCAGGACATCCTGAAAAACTTTAAGTTTCGCAACGACATCCCTCAACTGGTGGAAGCGGATGCACTCGGCACGCTCATCGAAAAATTCCTGTCGCCGGACATTAACCTGAGTCCGTATCCAGTCCTCCACGATGACGGCTCGGTCAAACATCCGGGCTTCGATAATCACGCCATGGGCACAATCTTTGAAGAACTGGTGCGCCGTTTCAACGAAGAGAACAACGAAGAGGCAGGCGAACACTGGACGCCGCGCGATGCCGTCAAACTGATGGCACAGTTGATTTTTCTACCGATTGCCGATGCTATAAAATCCAGCACCTATTTGCTATACGACGGTGCCTGCGGCACGGGCGGTATGCTGACCGTTGCCGAGGAAACGTTGCGAGACCTTGCTAATAAGCATGACAAGCAAGTATCCATCCACCTCTATGGACAAGAGATTAACGCCGAGACCTACGCCATCTGCAAAGCCGACCTGCTGCTCAAAGGAGAAGGTGCAGCGGCGGAAAACATTGTTGGCGGAGCGAAACACTCGACACTTGCCAATGATGCTTTCCAGGCACTCGAGTTTGATTTCATGCTCAGCAATCCGCCCTACGGAAAAAGTTGGAAAAGCGACCAGCATCGCATGGGCGGCAAGGGCGACATCAATGACTCGCGTTTTATGATTGAACACGCGGGTAACCCGGAGTATTCGCTGGTTACGCGATCGAGCGATGGCCAGATGCTTTTCCTCGCCAACATGCTGAGCAAGATGAAACGCCGC
The DNA here is from genome assembly GCA_965262585.1 of Candidatus Poriferihabitaceae bacterium. Classification (GTDB taxonomy): domain Bacteria; phylum Pseudomonadota; class Gammaproteobacteria; order Arenicellales; family Poriferihabitantaceae; genus JAHRAW01. The sequence continues at coordinate 2,441,225 of OZ253546.1, read as the reverse complement.
ACCAAACTTGGCAGCCGCATCGCCGAAGTACACAACGGCAGTTCACTGTTCACCGGTGATGCCGGACAAGGCGAGAGCAACATCCGCCGCTGGATGATTGAAAATGACTGGCTCGAGGCGATCGTCGCCCTGCCCCTCAATATGTTTTATAACACCGGCATCGCCACCTATATCTGGGTGCTGACCAACCGTAAACCGGCGCACCGCAAGGGAAAAGTGCAGTTGATAGACGCAACGGAATGGTACAAGCCGCTGCGTAAAAATCTGGGCAAGAAAAACTGCGAGTTGTCCGATGAATACATCAAACGCATCTGCGACACCTTTCTCGCTTTCAAAGAAACCGAACAAAGCAAAATATTCAACAACAAAGAATTTGGTTACTGGAAAGTTACCATTGAACGCCCGCTGCGCATCAAAGGCATTGATCCGAAGCGTGCCTACAAAGCCGGCGAAATCAAGAAACTCAAAGAAACCGCCGAGCGCACCGAAGACGCCCCGCCGGTCATCACAAAAATCCATACAAAAGGCGTCAAACCCAATCCCCTGTGCGGTTTAGTTAAAACCACCAGCAACGCCAAACCGGCCGTGGTTGAATACGCACCCGACACCGACTTGCGCGACACCGAGCAGATTCCGCTGCTGGAAGAAGGCGGCATTGATGCTTTTCTGAAACGCGAGGTGCTGCCTTACGCTCCCGACGCATGGTATGTCCCGAAAAGTGTTAAAATCGGCTACGAAATCAGTTTCACTCGGTACTTCTACAAACCACGGCCAATGCGTTCGCTGGAGGAAATCCGCGCTGATATCTTGGCGTTGGAAAAAGAAAGCAAAGGGTTGCTAGAAGAAATTACAGGAGGAGAACAAAAATGACAGAAGAACCGTTAATACAGTTAGAAATTCCTACTCTGGATGAATCGACACTGCCTATTAGTTTAAGCAAGGGCTCAAAACTATTCGTGGTTGGCCCTAACGGGTCAGGAAAATCTGCACTTCTGTCGCATTGGGCAAAAACTGAAGGTGATAACATAAAAATACTTCGCGCGCACCGGAGAAACTGGATGGAATCAAGCGCCGTAAACATATCTCCAAGTCAACGTGACGAGACGGAAAAGTACTATGCGATTTCTCAAAGAATCAGCCAATCTAGATACACAGATCCTTATCAAGATGCCATGATTAGTAACGCTCTATTTGACTTAGTTGAAAGTGAAAATGCACTTGGGAGAAAGGCACGACGAGCGATTATTGAACATAACGACAATAGGGAAGAGAAACTCACGAATCTGGAAAAGGAATTTAAGGAACAAAATAGTCCACTAGAAAAACTCAACAATATCTTTGCACATAGTTTGTTCAATACTGAAATTTCATTAAGTACAACCCAACAAATCCTAGCAACCAAGAATGGGAAAACTTTTGAAGCATCACAGATTTCCGATGGAGAACGAAATGCATTGATTCTATCCTGTCATGTTTTATCTTCTCCCACTGGGACAATATTTTTTATAGATGAACCGGAACAACATCTCCATCGTGCAATCGCATCGCCAATGCTGTCGGCGTTGATTTCTGAAAGATCTGATTGCGCATTCGTTATTTTCACCCATGAACTATCTTTAGTGGAAACAGTAGGTGAAGCCCAAGTTCTGGTGCTTCATGAATGTTGTTGGACTGGTGCCGAACCAACAGCATGGGATGCCAATTTGCTGCGATCGGACGATGAGATTCCAAATGACACAAGACGAGCGATCCTCGGCGGAAGAAAGAAAGTCCTCTTTGTTGAGGGAACAGCAAACAGTTTAGACCGCCGACTCTACGAAGTAATTTATCCTGATTTTACAGTGCACCCGGTAGGAGGGTGTTCTGAAGTTATTCGGACTGTTCTCGGGTTGAAGAAAAACCCTAACCTCCATTGGATTTCAGCCTATGGCATCATTGACAATGATGGGCGAAGTGAATCAGAGATTGATGCCCTAAAAAATGACAACATATTTGTGTTACCAATATTTTCCATAGAATCTTTAATCTATGGAGAAAAAGCACGCACTGTTATTGCGACAAATAAGGCGAAAGAACTAAACAAGGATGCAAATGACTTATTGTCACAAACTACTGATTGTGCGTTACAAGTTTTATCTGGACATGCCGACAGGTTGGCGGCTCGGAGATGTTGCCATAAAATTGAACGAGCAGCGATTAATAAAATTCCAGATTGGAAAGATATTCTTACAAACCCCACTGAAACAATTAAAATGAGTTTTCCATCTCCATTTGGCGAAGAAAAAGAAAGATTTCAAAACTTCTTACAAGAAAAGGATATTGATGCTTTGATAACCAACTATCCCGTTCGAGAAAGTGGAACTTTCAATAAAATTGCAGAAACTTTGCATTATCAATCTCGAAATGATTACGAGGCAGCGGTCATAGAATGTGTAAAAAATAGTGAGGAGTTTCGGAATGCTCTAAAAAATATGTTGCCTAGTATCGGCGAAGAAACAAACTAATGACAAACAACCTCGTTCCCTACCCTGCGATGAAAGAATCTGGTGTTGAATGGCTGGGGGATGTGCCGAAGCATTGGGAAGTTGGACCACTCAAGTATTGTGTAACACGCTTTTACTCCGGGGGTACACCACACTCTGGTGTGGAAAGCTTTTATTGTTCGCCAAGTGAAGGTATTCCTTGGTTATTGATCGCTGACATGACCGGTCAGCAGCGCATCCGCCACACCCAAAAAGCAATCACAGAAGCAGGCAAAGCATCAAAGGGCTTAGAGTTACTACCAGCCGGGACAATTTTATATTCCATGTATGCAAGCATAGGTACAGTCTCAATATTAGAAATTGATGCTACTATAAATCAAGCAATCATTGGGATACAGCCTCAAAAAGGGAAATTTAATGCAGAATACTGCCTGTATTACCTTGAATTTCTTCGATTGCATGTAGTTCGGTTGTCCACCACAAGTACACAAGCAAACCTAAATGCCGAAAAGGTTCGTAATATTCCAACGCTTCTCCCACCCCTCGTCGAGCAAGCCGCCATCGTGCGGTATTTGGATTATGTAGATCGGCGGGTACGGCAGGTTGTGCGAGCGAAAGAGAAGTTGATTGGCCTGCTGGATGAGCAGAAGCAGGCCATCATTCATCACGCCGTTACTCGTGGACTTGATCCTGATGTTTCGCTTAAATTTTCCGGTGTAGAGTGGCTGGGGGATGTGCCGAAGCATTGGGAAGTAGTTCCTCTTAAGCACTGGGTAAGAATGAACGATGCTGTGTTGTCCGAAGACACCGATGCCAAATTTGAGTTTGATTATCTAGACATCGGATCAGTAGGTACCGGCATTCTCACACAAGACCCACAACGAATTCTGTTTGAGAATGCACCTTCAAGAGCACGGCGTGTCGTTAGAAACGACGACACAATCGTCTCAACCGTTCGGACATACTTAAAAGCAGTCTGGTATGCGAACAATACCGAGGATAATCTTATTGCTTCAACAGGGTTTGCTGTTCTTACACCGCGACAAGGTACATCGCCAAAATTTGTAAGTTACCTCGCGCAGAGCAATTCATTTACTGACCGTGTGACTGCAGAGTCAGTTGGAATTGCCTATCCGGCAATTTCTGAAAGTCGACTTGGTACATTTCATGTAAGTCTCCCTCCTATCGCCGAACAAGCCGCCATTGTCGAATACCTCGACAAAGCCACCACCGATATAGACACCACCATCGCCCGCGCCCGTCGCGAAATCGAACTCCTGCGTGAATATCGCACCCGCCTGATTGCCGATGTGGTTACCGGTAAAATCGATGTGCGCAAAGTGGCGGCGCAGTTGCCGAATGAAACGGAGGACCAAAACAAGTGACTTTGTCGGTGCCCGCCAGGCCGAAAATCTATCATATTGTTCATGTAGACCGATTGCCTTCGATTGCCGCTGATGGTGGTCTTTGCTGCGATGCAGTAATGGTCAAACACAACTCACCGGGCACCGACATCGGTATAAACAATATCAAGGAACGGAGACTTCACCTACCACTACCAAGTCATTCCAATTTGCGTGTGGGCGATTGCGTTCCGTTCTATTTTTGCCCCCGATCGGTCATGCTCTATTTACTTTACCAATCTAACCACGTTGATCTTGTCTACCGGGGCGGGCAAGGCCCTATTGTGCATCTGGAGGCCGATTTTCATGCATCTGTCGAGTGGGCGGAGGCAAATGAACAACGCTGGGCTTTCACCAATTCAAATGCGAGTTCATATTATTTTGAAGATTATTGTGACCGAAAGTATTTGAGTGAAATTGATTGGGAAGCCGTGCAGGCAAATGATTGGAAACTTCACAAATACGGAAAGCAAGCAGAATTTCTGTTAGAACTCTACTTTCCATGGCATTTGGTTGAGCGTATCGGCGTATACTCGAATATAGTTCACCAACAGGCCACCAATGCTTTGCCGGTTGATGGTCACCGGCCACCAATCGAGATGATCCCAGAATGGTATTATTAAACAGCGAGGTACCATCAAAATGATTAAATACACGAGTGGTGATATTCTGACAGAACGCACCGAGGCGCTTGTCAATACGGTGAATTGCGTCGGCGTCATGGGGCGCGGTATCGCGCTTCAATTCAAAAAAATATTTCCTGAAAACTTCAAAGCCTATGCCGCCGCCTGCAAGCACCAAGAAGTAAAACCCGGACGGATGTTCACTTTCAAGACCGGTGAATATACCAATCCCCACTACATCATCAATTTTCCAACCAAGCGACATTGGCGCGGAGAAAGTCGGATAGAGGATATTGAATCCGGCCTGCAAGCACTGGTGGAAGAGATCAAGAAACACAAAATTCAATCCATTGCCATTCCACCACTGGGTAGCGGTCTCGGTGGATTGGACTGGGAACAGGTTCTTGCTTGCATAAAAACCGCGTTTCGAGACATGGAAGAAGTTCAGATAATTGTCTATAAACCAAAAGGCGCACCGGAAGCAAATAAGATGACGCGCAATCGCAAGGTTCCGACCATGACCCCGGGAAGAGCCGCACTCGTCAGTTTAATGCATGGTTATCTTGCGGGTTTGCTCGACCCGTTCGTGACTTTGCTGGAAGTCCACAAGTTGATGTACTTCACACAGATTGCAGGTGAACCGTTGAGACTGAAATATGAAAAAGCTTTATATGGTCCCTATGCAAATAATCTTGGGCATGTACTCCATGCTATTGAAGGACATTTGGTGTCCGGTTACGCCGATGGCGGCGATTCACCGGGTAAAGAGTTAAAACTGGTTCCGGGTGCGCTTGATGACGCACAGAAATTTCTTAACGATACCCCTGAAACCCTCCAGCGTCTTGAAAAGGTTTTTCACCTTATCGAGGGATTTGAATCACCTTTCGGTATGGAATTGCTGTCTACGGTGCATTGGGTTTTGAATAAAGAATCTCCTCGCAATATTGATGAGGTGATTTCCATGACACATAAATGGGGTGAGCGAAAGAAGAAGTTTTCACCACGTCAAATTAAGTTGGCATACGATGTGTTAGCACAAAAAGACTGGGTAGCGTCAAACTTAACGGAGCAGTTTGAATAAGCAACCCTCGCTCAATGCGCGCATTGTCCTTTTTATGAGTTAAACCAAACATGACCACCGACACCACCGAACGCAATCTTGAAGGACTGGTCTGCGAGATACTGTCCGGTGTCCCCTGCGACCCGCCATCGGGCCCGACCGCGAACGAGCCACCGAACGACCCCGGTGGTGCAGGCTGGAGCGCGGGTAATCACCATGACTATGATCGTGAATACTGTGTTGATTTGGTGCAACTGGCAGCCTTTCTACGAATCACCCAACCCGAGACCGCCAAATCCCTGCCGCTTTCCGAAGACGGCCCGCCTCGACGCAAGTTCCTTGATCGGCTGCGGAAAGAGATATTGAAGCGCGGTACGATAGATGTATTTCGCAACGGTATCAGCCACGGCGCACACCATATCGACCTTTTCTATGGTACGCCCTCGGCCGGGAACGCGCAGGCTAAAGTACTATTCGAACAAAATCGCTTCAGCGTTACCCGGCAGTTGCGCTACAGCATTAACGAGACTCATCGGGCACTCGACATAGGGCTTTTTATCAACGGCCTGCCGGTCTTCACTGTTGAATTGAAAAACAATCTCACCAGACAGACTGTGCATGATGCGATACAGCAGTATAAAAAAGATCGCAGTCCACGCGAATCGCTATTCAAGTTTGGTTGTTGCGTGGCGCATTTTGCAGTGGATGAGAATGAGGCGTACTTCTGCACGGATCTAACGGGCAATAACTCATGGTTTCTTCCTTTCAATCGCGGCTGGAACGATGGTGCGGGCAACCCGCCGAATCCTGATGGACTCAAGACGGACTATCTGTGGCGGGAAGTGATGACCCGTGAGAGCCTGACCAATATCATTGAAAATTATGCTCAGGTCGTGGTGGAGGCAACCCAACGGACCGGCAATAAGAATCGTACTCAGATTTGGCCACGCTACCACCAACTCGACGTCGTGCGGCGACTACTGACCGATGCCCAACAAGAAGGTGCCGGCCAATGCTATCTGATTCAGCATTCGGCGGGTAGCGGTAAGTCCAATTCCATTGCCTGGCTGGCGCATCAACTTATCGACCTTACTAAAGACGGCAATCTGGTATTCGATTCGATCATCGTGGTTACCGACCGACGCCTCCTCGATCGGCAGATCTGCGATACGATTAAGCAATTTGCGCAGGTGGGTGCGACGGTCGGTCATGCCAAGCGTTCGGGGGATTTGCGCAAATTCATCGAAAGCGGCAAAAAGATTATCATCTCCACGGTACAGAAATTTCCGTTCATTCTCGATGAGATCGGCAACCAGCAGCGTGGCCGCGCCTTTGCCATCATTATTGACGAAGCGCATTCGAGTCAGGGCGGGAAAACTTCGGCGGCGATTGCACGGGCACTTTCCGAAAGCGGGCGGGAGGGAGATAGTGAAACTTTCGAAGACCAGATTAACCGATTGATAGAAGGACGCCGCTTGCTGCCCAACGCCAGTTATTTTGCTTTTACCGCTACACCGAAGCCCAAGACGCTAGAAATCTTTGGCAAGCCGGATGCGCAAGCGGATGGCACAACCAAGCATTTGCCCTTTCATAGTTACACAATGAAGCAGGCCATTCAAGAAGGCTTTATCCTCGATGTGCTGGCGCGCTATACACCGGTCAACAGTTATTATAAATTGATCAAGACCATAGAGGATGATCCTGAGTTCGACAGCAAACGGGCGAATAAAAAGTTGCGGAACTATGTTGAAGGTCACAAACATGCGATACGGCTCAAGGCCGAGATTATGGTGGACCATTTCCATACGCAAGTTTTAGCCCAAGGTAAAATCGGCGGTCAGGCTCGCGCCATGGTGGTGACCAACGGCGTCGGCCGGGCAATCAAATACTTCCACGCCATCCGCGACTATCTGACCGAGCGCAAGAGCAACTACGAGGCCATCGTCGCTTTCTCCGGCGAGCATAGTTATGGCGACACAAATGTCTCAGAGGCGTCTCTCAATGGTTTTCCGTCCAGCAAGATCGCCGAGAAAATCCAGGAAGACCCCTACCGTTTTCTAATCTGCGCCGATAAGTTCCAGACCGGCTACGATGAGCCACTGTTGCACACCATGTATGTGGATAAAACCCTCTCCGGCATCAAGGCGGTGCAGACGCTATCTCGGCTCAATCGAGCGCACCCAAAGAAAAGCGATGTTTTTGTGTTAGATTTTATGAATGACACGGATACGATCCAAAATTCGTTCGCTGATTATTACCGCACAACCATTCTCGCGGACGAAACCGACCCCAACAAACTGCACGACTTGAAGGCCGATCTCGACGGCCACCAGGTTTATTCTCAGGAGCAAATCACCGATCTGGTGAAACGGTATCTCGACGGGGCCGAGCGCGACCAACTCGATTCGATCCTTGACGCCTGCGTGGCGGTTTACATAGAACACCTGGACGAAGACCGTCAGGTGGACTTCAAGGGCAAAACGAAAATATTCATACGAACTTACGGATTTCTTTCTTCAATCTTGCCGTACGCCAACCCCGAATGGGAGAAGTTGTCCATTTTTTTGAATTTTCTCGTACTGAAACTGCCGGCACCAATCGAGGATGATTTGTCCAAAGGGATTCTGGAAATCATAGACATGGAGACTTACCGCGTCGAGAAGCAGGCGATGAATGAGATAGGACTCCCCGACCAAGACAGCGAAATTGAATCGTTACCACTCAGTAACGGCCATGGCCTATCCGAGCCGGAAATGGAATCTCTGTCAGACATCATCAATACTTTCAACAGCCTCTTCGGGGATATTAAATGGAACGACAAAGACCGGGTTGAAAAACTCATCACTCAAGACATCCCAAATCGCGTGAACTCTGATCGGGCGTATCGTAATGCCATAACAAACTCTGATAAAACAAACGCGCGCGTTGAACTTAACAAGACTCTGGAGCGCGTGATGCAGTCTTTGTTCAAAGACGATACGGAATTATTCAAACAGTTTGCAGACAACGAAGACTTCAAACGCTGGATGACGAATACGGTGTTCGATTTGACTTATGCGCAACGGGGAGATTTACGCGAGTAGCCGAGGCCCTGCAGGGCGGGAGTGCGTGGGTGAGGATTTTGGGGGGATTTAAGAAAAGAATAGCGGTTTAAGTTTCTTTATATTGGCGTAAGTAAACAATAATGTGTTATTCTTTACTTAACCGTTGGCTAACGTAAGGATACTTACGATAATGACTCACTCAAATCCAATTCGCAAAACCGGACGCCACATCGTAAATTCGACGATGGGTGAGGAGGTGCGCGCTTTTATTCCGGCGCCTTTGCCGCCGGTTCCGGCGTTGCGCCTCGGGCCGCTCCAGACCTTGATGGCAGAAACCAATCTGGCGCTTGGTCGCCTCGATGGCATGAACGCCACGCTGCCCGACCCGCAAATGTTCGTCTATATGTATGCGCGCAAGGAAGCGGTGTTGTCGGCGCAAATAGAAGGGACACAATCTTCGCTTGCCGATCTTTTGCGCTTCGATGTCGAGGGCGAGTCCGATGTGCCGATTGATGATCTCTTGGAAGCATCGTTGTATGTTACTGCGATGCAATACGGCATACAGAAACTGCAAGAAGGAATGCCGGTATGCAATCGGTTAATCAAGGAGGTGCACGGAAAATTGTTGGCAACAGGCAGGGGTAGCGATAAACAACCCGGCGAATTCAGGCGTAGTCAAAACTGGATCGGCGGAACACGGCCGGGTAACGCCCGGTATGTCCCGCCACCGCCGAACGTGGTGAACGATTGCATGAGCGATCTGGAAAAGTTCATTCACAAACCGGATGCCTCGATACCGTTGCTGCTCAAGGCCGCGCTCGCGCATGTGCAGATTGAAAGCATCCACCCGTTCCTCGATGGCAACGGCAGAATCGGGCGTATGCTAATTACCTTCCTGTTGTATGCCGGCGGCGCATTGCAGCAACCGATCTTGTACTTGAGTTTGTTCCTTAAAAACCATCGCGGTGAATACTATGACCTGTTGCAACAAGTCAGGGAAAAAGGCGCATGGGAATCGTGGATCGAATTTTTCCTCACCGGTGTCAAAGAAACCTCACAACAAGCGACCACCAGCGCGCAACAAATCCTTCGCTTGTACGAACAAGATCGCGCAAGCATAGGGAAACTGGGGCGGGCGTCGGGCTCAATGTTGCGCGTGCACGATCACATGCAAGCGCAACTGTTTGTTCAGATTCCGGAAACGGCAAAAGCCCTTAACTTATCCGCGCCAACCGTAAGCAAAGCACTCGCCAGACTGGAGCATCTGCGCATCGCCAAAGAAATAACCGGAAAACAACGCGGGCAAGTGTTCGCGTACGATAAATATCTCGACATTCTTACTGAAGGAACCGAACCGTTATGACGATTTGTTCAACGCCAGTTCCGCCTTTAAGTAGTTCAGTAAAACCCCATAAACCGGCAAAAATACGAGGATGGAAACGACGATCTTAAAGGCTAGGTCTACGCTTGCCAATTCGACCCAGTTTTCTGCCATGAATGGGTCTGCGGAACGGTGGAATGCGATTGAGTAGAATGTGTAGGTGTCGATGAGGTTGGCGAATAAGGTCGAAATTAGTGGTGCCGGCCACCACAAGTTGCTGCGTTCGCGGATTTTTTGAAACACTGCGATGTCGAGCAGTTGCCCGATCAAGTAGGCGCAGCCGCTGGCGATGCCGATACGCCAGTCGGCCAGCCATGCGCTGATGAGGATGGCCGGGAGGTAGGCGATGGCGACGATGATGCGCGCGTTTCGTTGGTTCGATAAACGCACGGTGAGGTCGGTGGCGAGGATGACCAACGGGAAGACGAACATGCCCCAGGTGAAGTTGTAGTTGGCGAAGGTGCCGGTGAATTGCACCGTGTAATTGGCCAGCGCAATCACGCCGATGTGGAACAAGGCGAGTTGGATTACCAGTTTTTTGTTGAGGTCGGCGGGCATCGGTGTGGGTTGCTTTACGGTATTGATTGGCGGCGCGATTGTAACGGATAAGGAGCGGCGTAGGCGGTCATTATTGGGAGTGGCTTATGCCGAGACTGTGATACACCGTGATACAGTACGAATTGAAATCCGCAGCGATGCCTCGGTGTGTCCGGCGGCAATGCGATTAATAATCAGCACGAGGTATGCGATGAAAACCAGAGCGGCTATTGCGTGGGAGGCGGGAAAACCTTTGCGCATTGAAGAGATTGATCTTGAAGGTCCGAAGGCCGGGGAGGTGTTGATTCAAATCAAGGCCACCGGCGTATGTCATACCGATGCATTCACGCTGAGCGGCGCCGATCCGGAGGGGGTTTTCCCTTCGGTGCTTGGACACGAAGGCGCGGGAGTGGTGGTCGAAGTCGGTGCCGGGGTAAAGTCGGTGAAGCCGGGGGATCATGTAATCCCGTTATACACGGCGGAATGCCGCGTGTGCAAATTCTGCAAGTCAGGCAAAACCAATTTATGCTCGGCGGTGCGCGCAACTCAGGGACAAGGTTTGATGCCGGACGGAACGAGCCGTTTTTCCTTGGACGGAAAACCGCTTTACCATTACATGGGAACCAGCACTTTTTCCGAGTACACCATAGTCGCTGAAGTGTCGGTGGCGGTTGTCAATAAAGAAGCACCGTTCGAGAAAATCTGCTTGCTCGGTTGCGGCGTTACCACCGGCATCGGTGCGGTGAAAAACACCGCCGGTGTCGAGCCGGGGGCGAGCGTGGCGGTGTTCGGTCTCGGCGGCATCGGCCTTGCGGTGATACAAGGCGCGGTCATGGCTAACGCCGGGCGCATCATCGGCATCGATGTCAATTCGGATAAATTCCCGTTGGCAAAACAACTCGGCGCGACCGATGTGATCAATCCGAGCGAATACGATCGACCGGTGCAGGAAGTCATCGTCGACCTGACAGACGGCGGCGTCGATTACTCGTTCGAGTGCATCGGCAATGTCGAAGTCATGCGCGCGGCGCTCGAATGTTGCCACAAGGGTTGGGGCGAAAGCATCATCATCGGCGTAGCCGGCGCCGGGCAGGAAATCAGCACGCGCCCGTTTCAGTTAGTGACCGGGCGCGTGTGGCGCGGCTCGGCTTTCGGCGGCGTCAAAGGCCGCAGTCAATTACCGGAGATGGTCGAACAATCCATGCGCGGCGAAATAAAATTGGATCCGTTCATCACCCACACCATGGGCTTGGAAGACATCAACAAAGCGTTCGACCTGATGCATGCAGGCGAGAGCATTCGTTCGGTTATTATTTACTAAACTGGTTCTCTACTAAACCGGGGAACTGGGCGGACGAAATGTCCCGGGCCGCGCAGTGCCATCAGCGTGCACCGATGATCCGCGTGCGCCACCTCGGCTCATCAACTCCAGCACCGCGCGCACCGCCACCGCCAGAATAACCAGCAGCCCGCCGATGACGCTCCACTTGGATGGCCGCTCGTCAATCACCAGCCACACCCACAACGGCCCCAGCGCAAACTCCAACATCATAAACAGCGTCGCCTCGGCGGCGGCAAGATGTCGCGAGGCGTAGATGAACAACCAATTCGCCACCCCGGAAAGCAACCCGCCCCAGATAAAACTTAACATCAAGTCGCGCATTGAGATACCCAGGTCGCCGGCCTGCACGATGGCCGAGACGATGATAATCACCACCGATGAAATGAGTAGCGCAGGCATCATTTCGGTCTGCCGTTTGCTGCGCAGGATGACCGCATACAACGCGAACAGCAGCGCGGTCAACAACGCAAAACCATTGCCCGCCCCGAGGCCGATGGCAATGCCCTCGAACACCATCACCGACAGCCCCGCCGCCGCCGCCAGCATGGTCAGCAGCGTCGCCCGAGTGAGTTTTTCCTTGAGCAAAACGCGCGCAAAGAGAGCGGCGAAAAACGGGATAGCACCGAGGATGAACAGCGTGTTGGCGACCGTGGTTCGTGTCAGTGCCTGCACAAACGCCATCCCGGCCAAGCCCAGCAGCACGCCGCCCAAGCAACCCAGCGCACCGATGTTACCAATCGCCGAGATAGTCCGCCCACGATAGCGCACCAAAATAAAAATGCTAACCACGCCAAACAACGCCACCGAGCGATGAAAGTTGATTTGCCAGGGAAGCGCCGCTTCCATACTACGCACAATGAGACCGCCGAAACTGATAACCACCGAACTCAGCACCATAAGCGCCATGGCAAGCCCACGCTTGGAATCAATGGCGGCGGTTGGCGGTGGAGTATTCATCGACACATTGTACCCGCGCTGCGCAGTCCACGGGCGTAATTTGCACGGTCGAAACGCGGTGATTCCAGCCGGCGGCAACGGCCTGAAAAAGATCGGATATTTATAAGCATGGTATGAACGAACAACAACGCAAAGTAGTTAAATGTTCTCGGCGTAGCCGGACCCTTTAATGAGCAACTCCGCCACTGCGGACAGGTCACGACCTGTCCCTACACAAAAACACCAGATTCCCCCACACGCAAGCCGCGCCTTAAAAGGTCCGGCTACGCCGGGGTTTGTTTGACTGGATTCCCGCTTTCTAACCCCGTCATTCCTGCGAGATCCGACTTCTTATTGGCTTTCTGGATTCCCGATACGATGAAAAATATAGTCGCTGGCGCGACCTATTTTTCTATCGTTCGGGAATGACGGCGGGGCGTCGTCATTCTCGTGCCCCAACTCGTTATTCACGCGACAGCGGGAATGATGAGTTGGGGACACGGGAATCCAGTACAACATGCCGGCGATAGCCGACTCCCCAGGCCCGTCATTCCTGCGACAGTCGACTCATTATTAGCCTTCTGGATTCCCGATACGATGAAAAATATAGTCGCTGGCGCTCCTTATTTTTCTATCGTTCGGGAATGACGGCGGGGCGTCGTCATTCTCGTGCCCCAACTCGTCATTCACGCGACAGCGGGAATGACGAGTTGGGGACACGGGAATCCAGTACAACATGCCGGCGATAGCCGACTCCCCAGGCCCGTCATTCTCGTGCCGCCAAGTCGTTATTCACGCGACAGCGGGAATGACGAGTTGGGGGACACGGGAATCCAGTACAACATGCCGGCGATAGCCGACTCCTTACGCCGTTATTCTCGCGAAAGCGGGAATCCAGTGTTCGGCGAGATCCGACTCATTATTAGCCTTCTGGATTCCCGATACGATGAAAAATATGGTCGCTGGCGCGACCTATTTTTCTATCGTTCGGGAATGACGGCCTTGCGATAGCCGACTCCTTATTTAGCCCCTTAGAACTTTACTTCGCCTTTTAGCAGGACGGCTTGGGTTGGGGTGGTGCCATCTCGGCGTTCGCTGGATAGGGTTAGGTTGTATTTGGTGCCGGATTTCCAGTTTAGGCCTAGGCGGTAACTGTCGGTGGTGCCGATGGTTAGTTCGGTGTAGGGGGTTAAGAGGCCATCCCAGTGGCGCATGGGTAAGCCGTAGCCTATGCGGGCGTCTAAGTAGGTCCGGTAGGTGGCGGTGGGATCTTCTTTGTTGGCGGTGTCGGTGTCGAGTAGGCCTTGATCCCAGAGGGCTTGGATTCCGGTGCCGCTTTCGCCGTAGCCGGGGCTTATGGCTAGGGATAGGCCTTGGCCGTCTGCGCCGGGTTGTAGGCGCAGACTACCGCTGATTCCCCATTCTCGATAGTTGCCGCCGCTTCCGACTAAGGCGCGGGCGCGGCCTTCTATGGTTACTCTAGTTGCCGGGTCGCTGTAGCGTAATCCGCCGCCGATTTCGGCACCGCCGCCGGTTTCGCCGTCGCCGCCGTCATAGCGGAGGCCGACTTCTACCGATGGTTCATACAATGCGCCGTTCGCGAGTGTGTGCGTTTGTTTGGATTCTATGGAAAGCCGCACGCGGGCTGCGTCCACATCTTGAGCGGTGATTTCAGCGCCATCTCTGTCGCTGCCTTCGATTTCCAACTGGGTATACGCCAATTCGCCTTTCAAGCGCACATCGGTTACGCCCATCTGCCACAACTCGCTGCTGCCGCCGATGCCGATGGTTTGTAGGTTGAGGTCGCTGACACGCCGGACACCGCCCTCGGCTTTGATTTCCAAATCGCCTTCACCATGTCCGGCGGTTGCCCATAAATCCAAGGTGCCGGTGCTCCAGCCGATATAGGGATTGATGCTGGTCAGGTCGATGTCGTATTCGCCTTTGTCTTGGCCGGCACTCAGAGTCTCCACCAAACCAGTCGCGCCGTCATACTCAAAGTCGCCCCGCAACCATGAAACCGACACGCCGGCCAATAAGTCCGGGTTCACGCGCGCATCGAAGCCGAGGTGTATGCCGGATAATTCGCCGTCCCAGTTCAAACCCCCGCTATCGCCGGATAATTCACGGTATTCGCCGCTGCCCCAAAATGCCGGTGAAGAACCGCCGGACGCTTCGCCATTGCCGGCGTTCATCGGCAACACAAAATTGGAACCGGCCAATAATTCTTTGGCCGCACGGTCGCCTTTGCTCATGGCTTCGCCGTGGGTTTGTAATACGCCTATCACGCTTTCTATGCTTGCTTGGTCGTCGATGTTGAGGCCGCCGAAGTTGAGGCTGGGCGGCGTCACCGGGTTGGCGGATGATTCAATGCGCTGGGTAATCGCGCTACCGATGCTGGAGGACAGGGCCTGGGCAATTTCCGGCAAGACCACTGCGGTGATGTGGACGATGTCTTCGGCGCTAATGTCACTAGCGTTACTCACGATTACTTGGTCTGTGTCCGTGGCTCCGTTCGGGGCGGTAACGGTCAGTTCGAAAGTCAGGCTGAAGGTCAACGCATCATCTTCTGGCATCGCTCGACTCGGTGAGGTGAAAGTCGGCATAGCGGCAGTCACATCACTCAAGGTCACCATCGGTGTGCCGGTCTGCGTCCACGAATAAGTCAGCGGCTCGCCTTCCGGATCCGTACCGCTACCATTCAAAGTTATCGGCACGCCTTCAGCCACTCCTCGGTCAGGCCCGGCATTGGCGATGGGCGGATCGTTGGGGCCAGCGGTTACGGTGATTACTACCGTATCCGCTGCTGCCGAAGGCTGCGTTCCATCACGAACCGTCAGGCTGAAGGTCAAGGTCGCATCCGTTAGTAACTCATCCGGTGCCGTGAAAGTTGCGTTGGCGGTGTTTGCATTACGCAAGTCCACCGTCTGCCCGGCGGTCTGCGTCCACGCAAAGGTCAGCGGCTGGTCTTCAGGATCGTTGCTGGCACTGCCGTCCAGCCTCACCGTCGCACCCTCTCCCACGGTTTGGCTGGGGCCCGCATTGGCGGTGGGCGGATCGTTGGGGCCAGCGGTTACGGTGATTATTACTGTGTCGCTTCCGCTTTGACCGCCGCCCGGTTCGGTTGCGGTCAGGCGGAAAGTCAATCGCACATTAGTCGCCAACTGCGTAGGCGCGGTGAAAGTCGCGGTTGTCGTAGACGCATTCGTCAAACTCACCGCCGGTGTGCTGCCGACTTGCGTCCACATAAAGGTCACTGTCTCGCCTTCCGGGTCGCTGCCGCTGCCGGTCAAAGTTACCGATGCACCCTCGGCTACGGTTTGTGGATTACCCGCATCGACGGTCGGCGGCAAATTCGCTGCGGCTTCGATGGTTATGGTGAAAGTCTCATCATCGGAAGCACCGTTGCCGTCTGTTAATCGGTAGGTCAAGGTGACCGCGCTTGCGGCGGTGGTGGGTGTGCCGGAGATTATGCGGTTGTTATGGACCA
The DNA here is from genome assembly GCA_965262585.1 of Candidatus Poriferihabitaceae bacterium. Lineage (GTDB taxonomy): Bacteria > Pseudomonadota > Gammaproteobacteria > Arenicellales > Poriferihabitantaceae > JAHRAW01. The sequence goes on along the minus strand of OZ253546.1, from coordinate 2,424,926 downwards.
AGCCGGTCGGCAGGGTGCCGCCCAGGCTGTAGGTCGGACTCGGCGCACCGAGGCGGCCGGTCGTGCCGACTGGCAGGGTTAGGTTTTCGATTTGAGTGTCTGCGGGATAAGAGACATTGCCCACGGCCGGCAACAACGGCGTGTCATAAGGTGTCACCTGAAAGGTCATGCTGGCGACGGGGTTATTATCGAAGCCGTCATTGGCGGTGTAGGTTGCAGTGCCGGCGGTGTAATCCACCGCCGCAAAAGTGCCGGTGAGAACTCGAGTGGTCGCATTCAAGGTCAAGCCCAATCGCGTGACAATCTCCCCGCTCAAGTCGTAGGTCACTGTTCTGGTGCTGGTGGTGGTGACCGCAGGCAGGGTCACATTCACGGCCCGCCCACGGGTAAAGTTCCGATTGGCCAGGGCGGCAAGCGTATAGGCACTGGTCGCCGGGAATATGTCGATGGTTGCGGTGTCGGAATGCGTGTCGTTGCCATCGTCCGTGACCGTTAAGGTAACGGTGGCGGTTCCCGCCTCAGAGGCGGTGAACACCGGCTGTGCGATGCCACTATTATTAAAAGTCCCTCGTGATGTCGGGCTAACCGTCCACAGATGAGTGGCTATCGAGCCGTCCGTGTCGCTGGCACTTCCGTTTAAGGTTACGGTGCCGCCCACCCGCACGCTTTGATCATCCCCGGCATTGGCTACCGGCGGCACATTCGTCGTGGCACTGATGGTTACGCTGAAAGTCTCGTCATCGTCAGCACCGTTGGAGTCTATTAATCGGTAGGTCAAGGTGACCGCGGGTGCCTCAGTAGTGGGCGTGCCGGAGAGCACGCGGGTGGCTGCAGTAAAGGACAGGCCGGGCGGTATGGTGCCGGTCAGGCCATAAACCCGTGGCGGCGCACCGATGCGGCCGGCCATGCCTTCCGGCAGGGTTAGGTCGGTGATTGCCACGTTTGGGGGATAGGTTTTATCGCCCAAACCCGTCGGCAACAACGGCGTGTTATAGGGAACCACCGCAAAGGTTACGCTGTTGACCACAGTTGCGATGTCGTCTCCGACTCTGTAGGTTACATTGCGGGAATCGTAGGTCGTCAGATCTCCAATAGTGCCGGTGATGGTGCGGGTACTTTGGGTAAAGGACAAGCCGGTTGGCAGGGTGCCGGTCAGGGAGTAGTTCGGCGTTCTGCCGGCGTCGCCACCGGTGATGATGGCCGGGGGCAGGACCACACTCACGGCCTTGTCACGGGTATAGTTCTGAGTGCCCGGGTTGGCAAGCGTATAGGCACTGATCGCCGGGTATATTTCGAATTGGAGGGTGTTGTCGGTGTTGGTATTCGATGCGCTGTCATCGTCCGTGACCGTTAAAGTAATTGTTGCCGTCCCCGGCTGAGTGGCGGTGAACACCGGCTCTGCGATGGTGGCATCATCAAAAGTCCCCAGCGCTGAGTCGTCAACCGTCCACATATAACCCGCTATCGTGCCGTCCGAGTCGCTGCTGCCAGTTCCGTTTAACGTTACCGTGCCGCCCACCCGCACGCTTTGATCATCCCCGGCTTCGGCAACCGGCGGGTTGTTGACAACTACGGTGTCCGCTACGGTGGCGGTGATGGTATAGGGCCGTGTGGCAACTTGGTCTTGGGCGGTTACGGTAATGGTGATGGTGTTCGCGCCTGCGATTAAGCCTGAGACTTGGGTGTCACTAGTTACGGTTAGTGCGGTGCCATCCGTATTAGTGCCGGCGATTACGAAGGCGGCACCATCGGCATTGGTGGTGGTTGCGGTGATGGTGGTGCTGGTGGTGCCCTCACCAAGCGATGTGGTGTAGGCAGTGGTAGCCGCATCAAAAGTTTCATTCAACGACCCGGGCGACAGCGACAGGGCGCTCAGCGTGGTATCGCCGCAAGTGGCGACTTGCATGCCATCGGTAATCGTCCAGGAATTTGTGCTCTCCAAAGTATTTCTGGCGGTGGTGGCTTCGCACCACTGGGAATCTCCGGCATCGAAGGTAATGCTGGTTTGTAATGTCGTTTGGCCGCTGGTATTAGCCCAACCGGTCAATAACGAATCGTAGTTAGCCACCGAAAGCGTGACGCCAGTAAACATAGCAGTCATATCGCTAACGCTACCCACATCCCAATCACCAATATCTTGATCAAAAGCAGTGGCGCCATTAAACATATTATTCATATCGGTAACCACACTCACATTCCAATTACCGATATCTTGATCAAAGGAAGTGGCGCCATTAAACATATTGTGCATGGTGGTAACGCCGCTCACAGTCCAACCACCAATGTTCTGATTGAAGGCACTGGCATTCATAAACATTCTGCTCGTATTGGCAACGCTGCCCATAGCCCAATTATTAAGCGGCTGATTAAAGGAAGTAGCGCCATCAAACATATTACCCATAGAGGTAATCGTGCTCACATTCCAATCATTAATATCCGCGTTAAAGGAAGTGGCACCGGAAAACATAAAACGCATATCGCTAACATTTCTTAAATCAGGTTCATCGGTTGCCGACATTTCCACATTGGTTGCGCCGTAAAAAGATCGCTCCAGGGAAGCCCAGGGTTGATTGCCCCATTGTGTGATGTCGATGATGTTGGTTCTATTGGCGGCATCATTATTAAAGTAAATCCGTGGGAAAGTGCCGCTGATGCGCACTTCATATTCGCCCCCCGTGGTGTAGGTATGGGTGGCGGCGTTGCTAACGTCGGCGTCAAACTCACCATCGCCCCAAACCACGGTGTAGTTGTAGGTTGGCGCACCGGTTCCGGTAAAGATGGGAATGGTGATGTTTTCGCCATCCGCGACACGCCAAGTGGTTACAAAATCATCGGCGGTTGAGGTAGGTAGCACCGACGCCGCGGCATTGATGGTTATGTTGAAAGTGTCTACATCGGAGGCACCGTTGCCGTCTGTTAATTGGTAGGTCAATTCGACCGCGTTTGCCTCAGTGGTGGGTGTGCCGGAGATTATGCGGTTGTTATGGACCAAGCCGGTCGGCAGGGTGCCGGTCAGGGTGTAGGTCGGAGTCGGCGCACCGAGGCTCGTGCCGACTGGCAGGGTTAGGTTGGTGATTGCCACGTTTGCGGTATAGATTTGATTGGTCACATCCGGCAACAACGGCGCGTCATAAGGTGTCACCTGAAAGGTCTCGGTGGCGACGGGGTTATTGTCGAAGCCGTCATTGGCGGTGTAGGTTGCAGTGCCGACGGTGTAATCCACCACCCCAAAATTGCCGGTGAGAACTCGAGTGGTCGCATCCAAGGTCAAGCCCAATCGCGTGACAATCTCCCCGCTGACGGCGTAGGTCACTGTTCTGCCGTTGGTGTCGTCGACCTCGGGCAGGGTCACATCCACATCCACACCACGGGTAAAGTTCTGAGTGGCCGGGGCGGTCAGCGTATAGGCACTGGTCGCCGGGAATATGTCGATGGACACTTCGTCGGTATGCGATTCGCTGCCATTGTCCGTGACCATTAAGGTAACGGTGGCGGTTCCCGGCTGAGAGGCGGTGAACACCGGCTCTGCGATGGTGGCATCATCAAAAGTCCCCAGCGCTGAGTCGTCAACCGTCCACATATAACTGGCTATCGTGTCGTCGTCGGTGCTGCCACTGCCGTCTAAATTGACGGTGCCGCCTACCCGCACGCTTTGATCATCCCCGGCTTTGGCAACCGGCGGGTTGTTGGCAACTACGGTGTCCGCTACGGTGGCGGTGATGGTATAGGGCCGTGTGGCAACTTGGTCTTGGGCGGTTACGGTGATGGTGATGATGTTCGCGCCTGCGATTAAGCCTGAGACTTCGGTGTCACTAGTTACGGTTAGTGCGCCATCCGTATTAGTGCCGGTGATTACGAAGGCGGCGGTGTTGGTGGCGGTGGTTGCGGTGATGGTGGTGCTGGTGGTGCCCTCACCAAGCGATGTGGTGTAGGCAGTGGTAGCCGCATCAAAAGTTTCATTCAACGTCCCACCCGACAGCGACAGGGCACTCAGCGTGGTATCGCCGCAAGTGGCGACTTGTAGGCCATCGTTAATCGTCCAATTAGTGCCGCCGGTATCAGTCAACATATTTCTGGCGGTGGTGGCGGTGCACCACTGGGAATTTCCGGCATCGAAGGTAATGCCGGTTCGTAGTGTCGTTTGGCCGCTGGTATCAGCCCAACCGGTCAATAACGCATCGTAGTTAGCCACCGAAAGCGTGACGCCAGTAAACATAGCAGTCATATCGCTAACGCTACCCACATCCCAATCACCAATATCCTGATCAAAGGCAGTGGCGCCATTAAACATATTGTTCATATCGGTAACCACACTCACATTCCAATTACCGATATCTTGATCAAAGGAAGTGGCGCCATTAAACATATTGTGCATGGTGGTAACGCCGCTCACAGTCCAACCACCAATGTTCTGATTGAAGGCACTGGCATTCATAAACATTCTGCTCGTATTGGCAACGCTGCCCATAGCCCAATCATTAAGCGGCTGATTAAAGGAAGTAGCGCCATCAAACATATTACCCATAGAGGTAATCGTGCTCACATTCCAATCATTAATATCCGCATTAAAGGAAGTGGCACCGGAAAACATAAAACGCATATCGGTAACATTAGTTAATTCAGGTTCATCGGTTGCCGACATTTCCACATTGGTTGCGCCGTAAAAAGATCGCTCCAGGGAAGCCCAGGGTTGATTGCCCCATTGCATGATGTCGATGATGTTGGTTCTATTGGCGGCATCATTATTAAAGAAAATCCGTGGGAAAGTGCCGCTGATGCGCACTTCATATTCGCCCCCCGTGGTGTAGGTATGGGTGGCGGCGTTGCTAACGTCGGCGTCAAACTCACCATCGCCCCAAACCACGGTGTAGTTGTAGGTTGGCGCACCGGTTCCGGTAAAGATGGGAATGGTGATGTTTTCGCCATCCGCGACACGCCAAGTGGTTACAAAATCATCGTCGGATGGGGTGGGTAGCACCGACGCCGCGGCATTGATGTTTACGGTGAAAGTGTCTTCAGCGACGGCACGATTGCCGTCTGTTAATCGATAGGTCAAAGTGACCGCGCTTGCCTCAGTGGTGGGTGTGCCGGAGAGTACGCGGGTTGTATCGTTATAAACCAAGCCGGGCGGTATGGCGCCGGTCAGGGTGTAGGTCGGAGTCGGCGCACCGAGGCTCGTGCCGACTGGCAGGGTTAGGTTGGTGATTACCTCGTTCACGGTATATTCGACATCGCCCACATCCGGCAACTCCGGCTCATCATAAGGTGTCACCTGAAAGGTCTCGGTGGCGACGGGGTTATTGTCGAAGCCGTCATTGGCGGTGTAGGTTGCAGTGCCAACGGTGTAATCCACCACCCCAAAATTGCCGGTGAGAACGCGGGAGTTCGCATCCAAGGTCAAGCCCAATCGCGTGACAATCTCCCCGCTGACGGCGTAGGTCACTGTTCTGCCGTTGGTGGTAACAACCGGAGGCAGGATCACATTCACATCCACACCACGGGTAAAGTTCTGATTGGCCGGGGCGGTCAGCGTATAGGCACTGGTCGCCGGGAATATGTCGATGGACACTTCGTCGGTATGCGATTCGCCGTCATTGTCCGTGACCATTAAGGTAACGGTGGCGGTTCCCGGCTCAGAGGCGGTGAACACCGGCTCTGCGATGCCATCATTATTAAAACTCCCCCGTGTTGTCGGGACAACCGTCCACAGATAAGTATCTATCATGCCGCCCGTGTCGCTGCTGGCAGTTCCGTTTAACGTTATGGTGGCACCGCCCACCCGCACGCTTTGATCATCCCCGGCATTTGCCACCGGCGGCACATTCGGCACCGAGGATATTTCGATGGTTGCGGTGTCGATATGCGTGGCGCCTTCATTGTCCGTGACCGCTAAAGCAACGGTGGCGGTTCCCGGCTCAGAGGCGGTGAATACCGGTCGTTCGATGGTCTCATCAGCAAAACTCCCCCGTGTTTGCGGGGTAACCGTCCACAGATAAGCGGCTATCGAGCCGCCCGTGTCGCTGCTGGCACTGCCGTCTAAAGTGACCATGCCGCTCACCCGCACGCTTTGATCAGCCCCGGCATCGGCGGTCGGTGGGGTGTTGTTTGTGATTATGGTGATTACCACCGTAGACGCCGCCGCCGAGTCGTTCTCTCCGTCAGCGACCGTCAGGCTGAAGGTCAAATTAGTATCAACCCCCAAACCGGGCGCCGTGAAAGTCGGGTCTACGGCAGTCGCATCGCTCAAATTCACCGCCATACCGCCGGTTTGCGTCCACGCATAAAACACTGTCGGGAGTTCTGGGTCACTACTACGGCTACCGTCCAAGGTTACGGTCACGCCTCCATTCACGGTCTGCGCCGGACCGGCATCGGCGGTGGGCAAGTCGTCGGTTGCGGTTATGGTGATTGCTACCTCAGCATCAGCCATCGCCACCGAATCCTTGGTTCCATCATTCACCGTCAGGCTGAAGGTCAAAGTAGTATTCTCCAACAAATTCGGCGCCGTGAAACTCGGAGTTTCGGCAGTCGAGTTGCTCAAAGTCACCGTCGGCACGCCGCCGGTCTGCGTCCACGCATAGGTCAGAGTCCTGCCCTCTGGATCATTGCTGGCGGTGCCAATCAGTCTCACCAAATCGCCCTCATTCACGTTTTGGTCGATGCCCGCATTGGCGGTCGGCGGGTCATTGTCCCCGGCGACTACGGTTACGATGGTCGTGTTGCTGTCTTCACGTCCGCTCGGATCGGCAACCGTCAGTTCGAGAACGTACCGGATATCCTCCAACTGCTCAGACGGCGCAGTGAAACTCGGGGTTGCGGTATTTCTGCCAGTCAGCGTCACTGACGGCGTCCCGGTAATGGAACTCACCGACCACTCATAGGTCAGCGTCTGATTTTCCGGATCGCTGCTGTTGCTGCCGTCCAAGTTCACAACCGCACCCTCCGCCACCAGTTGAGTGGGCCCGGCATCGGCAATCGGATCCAAATTCGTAGCGGTGCGCACGGTAACGGTCACCGTGTCGCTATGAGTGACAGTGTCTTCATCGGTGACGGTCAATCGGAATTGCAAATCAACATCAGTCGCCTGGGTGGGCGCGGTGAAAGTTGCGGTGGCGGCGTTTGCGTTCGCTAGGGTCACTGTCGATGCGCCCACTTGCTCCCACAGATAGGTCGTTATTGCGCCTTCCTGATCGCTACTGCCGCTGCCGTCCAGGGTTACTGCCGCGCCTCCTGCGACTATTTGCGCATCGCCAGCCACGGCAACCGGCGCATCGTTTACAGCCGTCACCGTGATTACCACGCTGACGGGTGCTGAATTTCGTACCCCGTCATTGACGATTAGAGCAAAGGTCAAACTAACCGTATCCGCCGCCATCGCCGGCACCGGTGCCGTGAAGGTCGCGGTTGCGGTGGTAGGATTCTGCAAGTTTACGGCCTGCCCGGAGCCGGTCTGACTCCACGAATAGTTCAGCGGCTGGCCTTCCACATCGCTACCGCTGCCGCTCAGGGTTACTAGGCTGCCCTCATCCACGGTTCGGTTTGATCCGGCGATGGTTGCCGTCGGCACATCGTTATCAGCGCGCACCATTACCTCCACGCTCGCCGCCGCCGAATCCGTACCACCCGGATCCGTAACCACCAAATTGAAGGTCAATACCACGCTCGCTACTAACTCCGGCGCCGCGAAATTCGGGCTCACCGTAGTTGCATTATTCAGGGCTACGTTCGGCACACCGCCCGATTGCGTCCAAGCATAGGTCAGCGTCTGCTCTTCCGGATCGCTACTGCCGCTGCCATCCAAAGTCGCCGTCCCGCCCTCATCCACGGTTTGCGGATTGCCGGCGTTGGCGATGGGCGCATCGTCGGTAGCCTCCACCGTAATCGTTACCGCATCCCCGGACGAACTAAGTCCACCCGGGTCGGTAACCACCAAAGTAAATTCCAAAGTGATGCCTGCCAATAAATTCGGCACACTAAATCTCGGGGTGGCGGTATTCGGCTCAGTCAGGGTGACCGTCGTCCCGCTGGTCTGTGTCCACGCATAGGTCAGCGCCGAGGCCGGGCTTTCCGGATCGCTACTGGCACCACCATTCAAGGTTATCGTATTATCTTCTTGCACGGTTTGATCAGCCCCGGCATTGGCGGTGGGCGCATCGTTTGCTCCGGCCGTCACCGTGATACGCACCCCATCCGACAGCGAACTCTCCCCTCTCGGGTCGGTAACCACCAAAGTGAATGCCAGCGTGATATTGCTCACCAACTCACTGGGTGCCGTGAATTCCGGTGTGGCGGTGGTCGCATCCACCAAACTCACCGACCTGCCGCCTTCCTGCGTCCACTGATAGGTCAGCGACTCGTTTTCCGGATCGCTACTGCCGCTAGCATCCAAGGTTACCGTATCGCCCTCAGCCACGGTTTGCGGATTGCCTGCATCGGCGGTGGGCCGGTCGTTTGTTCCGGCGATCACCGTAATCTCCACTTCGGAGGCGGATACCGAATCCGACACCTCGTCATTGACGGTCAGGCTGAAGGTCAAAGTCGTATCTATCGCCAACTGCACCGGCGCATTAAAAGTCGGCAGGGCGGTGTCCGCATTATTCAAAGACACCGCCGGCGTACCGACTTGCGTCCAACTATAGGTCAGATTAACGCCTTCCAGATCTCTACTGCCGCGACCATCCAAGGTTACCGTATCGCCCTCAGCCACGGTTTGATCCGCCCCGGCATTGGCGGTGGGCGGATCGTTTACTCCGGCTGCCACCGTGATGGACACCCGATCCGACAGCGAATCATTGCCACTGGCGTCCCTAACCACCAATTCGAATCTCAGTATAGTAGATGCCAACGACTGACTGATGGGTGCCGTGAATCGCGGCGTGGCGGAGGTCGCATCACTTAAATTCACCACCGGCGTACCGATTTGCGTCCAACGATAAGTCAGCGTCTCGTCTTCAGGATCGCTGCTGGCAGCACCTGTCAGGTCTACCACATCACGCTCATCCACGGATTGATCAGGACCGGCATTGGCAGTGGGCGGATTGTTTATTCCGGCGGTTACGGTGATTACTACCTCATCCGCCGCCGAATCCTGGATTCCATCATTCACCGTCAGGCTGAAGGTCAAGGTCGTATTATTCACAAACTGCGGTGCCGTGAAGGTCGGGCTTGCGGCAGTCGCATCGTTCAAAGTCACTCTCGACTCGGTGCCGGTCTGAGTCCACGCAAAGGTCAGCGGCTGACGCTCTGGATCGCTACCGCGACCGGTCAGGGTTACCAAATCACCCTCATCCACGGTTTGTGGATTGCCGGCATTGGCGGTGGGCGCATCGTTTGTTCCGGCCGTCAGCGTGATTAGCACAGTGCTGGGATTCGAATTCTGCACCCCATCATTGACCGTCAGACGGAAACTCAACACCGTATCATTCAACACTTGCGGTGCCGTGAAGGTCGGGCTTGCGGCAGTCGCATTGTTCAAAGTCACCGTCGGCGTGCCCACCTGCTCCCATTGATAGGTCAGCGTTTGCGCTTCCTGATCGGTGCTGGCTGTGCCATCCAGCGTTACCGTAGCGCCTTCAGCCACGGTTTGCGCAGAGCCGGCATCGGCAATCGGCACATCGTTAATTTGGGTCAACGAGACCACCACCGTATCCGCAGTTGACACATTCCCGTTCTCGTCCGTAACCGTCAAACTGAAAGTCAACATTATGGGCGACTCGGTTGTCAACGCACCCGGTGCCGTGAAGGTCGGGCTTTCGACAGTCGCATCGCTCAAAGTCACCGTCGGCGTACCGCCGGTCTGCGTCCACGCATAGGTCAGACTATCGCCTTCCGGATCGCTACTACCGCTACCGTCTAAGGTTACCAGCATGCCTTCCACTGGTATAAAGCGAGTCCCTGAGTCGGGATCGTCGGGGTCTGGAGAGGAGGGGGGAGATCCGGCATCGGCAGTCGGCGTCTCGTTCACCCCAACATTGAGCACCGTGATAACCCCACTGGCGGGGGCCGAAGCCAGACCGCCGGAGTCCGTAACCACCAGTTCAAAAGTCAAACTGGCATCCCTCGCCCTATACTGCGGGGCGGTAAAGGTCGGGCTAGATGACTGAGACCCAACCAACATTACCTCCGGCCCACCGGTCTGCGTCCACTGATAGGTCAACCCCCGGCCTTCCGGATCCTGGCTTCGGTTGCTTCGCAAGGTTACTTCCACGCCCTCGTCCACGGTTTGTGAACGGACCTCGGCCACCGGCGCATCGTTGTCAGCACGCACCGTGATGATCACCTCATCCGAACCCTTTGCTCCCCCTGCATCCGTAACCAGCAGACTGAAACTCAACTCGGTATCCGTCAACAAATTCGGCGCCGTGAAAGTCGGGCTGGCAATCGCCGGATTCGATAAACTCACCCGCTCTGCCGCTCCGCCACCCAATTGCCTCCACTCATAGGTCAGCGCGCCGCCTTCGGGATCGCGACTGCCGCTGCCGTTCAGGGTTACTTCGGCGTCCTCATCCACGGTTTGCGCAATCCCGGCATCGGCAATCGGCCCTTGGTCGGTAGCACGCACCGTAATCACTACGCTCGCCGTCGCCGACATACCGCCGGCGGTAACCATCAAATTGAAATTCAAATCGGCGTTTGCAAACAAATTCGGTGCCGTAAAGGTCGGGCTGGCAACCGCCGGATCCGATAAATTCACCTGCTCATCTGGCGTGCCACCTTGCTGGGTCCACGCATAGGTCAGGTCCTCGCCTTCCGGATCGTTACTGCCGCTACCATCCAGGGTTACCGTCTGATCCTCCGGCAGGGTTTGCGCGCTACCGGCATCGGCTATCGGCGCATCGTTGTCGGCAGTTACCGTAATCAGCACACTCGCCGCCGCCGAATCCGTACCACCCAAATCCGTACCCCCCGAATCCGTACCCCTCGAATCCGTAACCACCAAACTGAAGGTCAATACCGTGTTGGTCAACAAATTGGGCGCCGTAAAAGTCGGGGCGGCGATATCTGTGGCCGATAAACTTACCCGCTCTGCGGTCGTGCCACCCACTTGCGTCCACGCATATTTCAACTTCTGGCCTTCTGGATCGCTGCTGGCGCTACCGTCCAAAGTTACCTCATCGCCCTCATCCACGGTTTGCGGATTGCCGGCATTGGCGGTCGGCGCATCGTCGGCACCAGCCCTCACGGTGATGATTACGGTTGCGGTTGCGCTTAGACCGCCGCCCGGTTCGGTTGCGGTTAGACGGAAAGTCAACTCGACGTTTGCCAACAAATTCGGTGCCGTAAAGGTCGCGATTGCGCTTGTCGCATTCGTCAAACTTACCGAATTGCCACCCACCTGCTCCCATAGATAGTCCAGCGTCTCGCCTTCCGGATCCCGACTGCCACTGCCGTCCAAAGTTACCTCAACGTCTTCATCCACGGTTTGCGGATCGCCGGCATCGACCAGCGGCGCATTGTTCGCGCCGGGCAGCACCCTGATGACCGCATCGGCGAAAGGCGCATGGGTTCCGTCATTGACCGTCAAACGGAAAGTCAAAATAACCTCTGTCACCACATTCGGCGCCGTGAAAGTTGCGGTGTTGGTTGTCGCATTCGTCAAACTTACCGAAGTGCCACCAACCTGCTCCCATAGATAGGTCAATGGCTGACCTTCCGGATCCCGGCTACCGGTGCCATCCAAAGTCACCTGCACACCTTCGTTCACGTTTCGAGCCGCAGTGGCATCCACCGTCGGCACATCGTTGTCTGCAGTTACCGTAATAGGCACGCTCGCCGCCGCCGAAGACATACCGCCCGGATCCGTAACCACCAAATTGAAGGTTAATACCCCGTTCGCCACCAAATCCGGCGCAACAAAACTCGGACTCACTGAACCCGCCCCACTCAGGGAGACCGTCGATGCGCCCATCTGCGTCCACTGATAGGTCAGCGTCAGACCTTCGGGATCGCTACTGCCGCTACCGTCCAGGGTTACCCTCTCACCCTCATCCACGGTTTGCGCATTGCCGGCATTGGCGGTCGGCGCATTGTCCGCACCCGCCCGCACCGTGATGGTTACTGAGTCGCTCGCGCTTTCGTTGCTCAAGTCGGTAACCATCAACTGGAAAGTCAAAACTATATTCGTTGCCAGTTGCTCCGGCGCCGTAAAGGTCGGGCTTTCGACGGCTGGATCGCTCAAATCTACATTGGCTGTGCCACCGGTCTGCGTCCACAAATATCTCAATGCCCCGCCTTCCGGATCGCGGCTGCCGCTGCCGTCCAGGGTTACCGTTGTATTCTCATTCACGGTCTGCGCATCACCAGCCTCTGCGGTCGGCGCATCGTTCGCACCCGCATTCACCGTGATGATTACTTCATCGAAAGGCGATGTATGCGTCCCGTCACTGACCGTCAAACGGAAAGTCAACCGCACATTGTTCAGCAACTGCACCGGTGCCGTGAAGTTCGCGTCTATGGTTTGCGCGTTAGTCAGGGAGACACTCGGAGTGCTGCCAACCTGCGTCCATTGATAGGTCAGCGTCTCGCCTTCCGGATCGCTACTGCCATCGGCGCCCAAGGACACATTCACGCCCTCTTCCACGGTCTGCGCAACCCCGGCATTGGCGGTCGGCACCTCGTTCTCTCCAGCCGTCACCGTGATCACCACATCGGCGAAAGGCGTATTGGCTCCGTCATTGACCGTCAAACGGAAAGTCAAAACCACATCTGCCGCCAACTGACGGGGCGCGGTAAAGGTCGGCGTGGCGGTGTCCGCATTCGTCAAACTTATCGAATCGCTACCAACCTGTGTCCATTGATAGGTCAATGTCAGACCTTCCGGATCCTGGCTACCATCGCCATTCAAAGCCACCCGCGCACCTTCAGTCACGCTTCGATCATCCCCGGCATTAACCACCGGATCATCATTATCGGCGCGCACCGTGATTGTCACCGTAGAGGCCGGTGAACGAACTCCCCCTGGATCCGTAACCACCAATCGGAAAATCAAATCGGTGTTCGTCAACAAATTCGGAGTCGTAAAGGTCGGGCCGGCACTACTCGAACTCGACAACCTCACTTGCTCTGCCGCGGTGCCGCCCACTTGCGTCCATCGATAGGTCAGCGTCCCGCCTTCCGAATCGCTGCCGCTACCGTTCAAAGTTACCTCATCGCCCTCATCCACGCTTTGCGGATTGCCGGCATTGGCAACCGGCACCTCGTTTACTGCGACAACCGTGATGGTCACCCGGTCGCTGTCACGGACCCCATCCTCGTCGGTGACTATCACTTGGAAGATCAACTCTACATCGGTCGTCAACTGATTGGGCGCCGTGAAAGTCGGCGTGGCGGTATTCGCACCCGTCAAACTTACCGCCGGTACGCCGCCAACCTGCTCCCACTCATACCCCAGAGAAGGACCATCATCGCTACTGCCGCTTCCATCCAAGGTCACCACCGCTTGTCCCTCAGCCACCGATTGATCCACTCCGGCATCGGCAATCGGCGCATCGTTCACCATCTCCACCCGAATGCTTACCCGCGCAGAGTCGTCTGCCCCCCCGACATCCGTAACTGTCAGTTCGAAAACAAGCATGATATCACTAGCCAAACCGGGCGGCACCGTGAAGGTCGCCGTGGCGGTGTCCGCATCGGTCAAACTTACCGTGGTGCCGAGGATCTGATTCCACAGATAGGTCAAGTCCAAGCCCTCGGGATCAAAACTATTGGTGCCATCCAAAGTCACCTGATCACCCTCGCTCACCATATCAGGCCCGGAAGGCATCGACACCGGCACATCATCCCGCACCGAAATAGTTAGAACCTGCGTGTCCACATCGCCATCCCCATCGGTGACCGTGTAGTTCACGTCTATGGCGGCCATCTTAACGGTCGGTGTGCCCGACAGAACGCGGGTGGCGGCGTCAAAGGTCAAGCCAGTTGGCACGGTCTCCAGCGCATAAACCAGCGGCTCTTCACCGCCCCGGGCGGCAGGCAATGTCACCTCCACCGGTTGATTGACTCGATACTGCTGGTTGTTACCACCAATCGAAATCAGGTCTGCCGCCGACAACTCCGGCAACAAAGATAAGCGGTAGGTCACTTCCGTGGCGCTAGATCCCGCACTATTGACCGCGTCAATTCGGTAGGTGTAGGTCACGCCCCGCACAAAAGTGCTGGTGTCGGTGTAGGTTAAAACCGTGTCACTCAACGATTCAGAGATACGATTCGAACTACCATCATCGGTACGGATTAGGGTATAGCCAATGAAGAAGTCCCCAAGCGTAGCCGGGGCTTGCCAAGACAACCTCACCCCGCCCGCAACTTCGGCAAGCGCAAGATTTCGCACCGCGCTCGGAAGCACACGAGTCGGGGTATCAATAGTCGGAGACGATTCATTGGACCACGGACCAACCCCCGATGCGTTGCGCACCCGAATCCGATAAAAATTATCCCCCGCCGGAGCATTATTTTGGTTGAAACCCGTTCTCGCCGGATTACCAGCAGCCACACTCCGGAAAATGCTGCCGTCGTAGGTCCCATTCACCCCATCAGACACCTCATGAACCCGGCGTTGCAAATCAAAATCCGTTACGTTCCCGGTAAACGCATCCCAACTGAAAGTAACCCCCGGTCTCTGACCCGGTCTCGGTCGTCCGCTTGCTCTCCGTGCCAGGAAATTCGTCACCTGCGCCACTGCCGTCCCGGCGGTTACGGAGATTGCCACCGTGTCGGTTGCTTCTAGGCCGCCCGAATCAGTGACGGCCAGTTGGAAAATCAACTCTTCATTGGTCGTCAACCCGCTGGGGGCAGTGAAAGTCGCAGTGGCGGTGGCCGGATTCGCCACGGTCACATCCATGCCAGAGGTCTGCGTCCACGCAAAGGTAAGCGATGAATCATCGTCGTCCGGATCGGTGGCACTACCTCTCAAGAATACCAACTCGCCTTCAACCACGCTCTGCGCAACCCCCGCTTCGGCAACCGGCGGGTCGTTCACCGCGAGGATTAAGGTGATTATTACCCGGTCGGTTGCGCTTTGATTGCTCAGATCGGTAACCGTCAGGTCGAAAGTCAACTCCGTATTCGCCGCCACCCCGCCGGGGGCAACGAAAGTCGGGCTTGCAATATCCCTATCGCTCAAAGTCACCGTCGGCGTACCCTCTTGAAGCCACCGATAACTCAATTTCCGGTTTTCCGGATCGCTGCTGCCGCTACCATCCAAAGTGACGGTCACGCCCATCTCCACAGTTTGGTCTGGCCCGGCATCGGAGATCGGCGGTTGATTGGGGGCGACGGTTACATCGAAAGTGCTTTCAGCGGTAGCACCGTTGGCGTCTGTTAATCGATAGGTCAAAGTGATCGGGTCCGTGGTCGCCGTGGTGGGCTTGCCGGTGAACACGCGACTTGACTCATCAAAGGTCAAGCCGTCCGGTATGCCGCCGGTCAGGGTGTAGGTCTGTGGCGGTGCACCAGTGCGGCTACCAACGCCGGTCGGCAGGGTTAGCGGGGTCATTCGTGTGTCCACGATATAGTTAACATCGGCTAGAGTCGGTGGTAGCGACGGCTGGTCGTAGGATGTCACACTGATGGACGCGGTTGCGGTGTCGGTAGTGTCGTCGTCCGTGACGGTGTAGGTCAGTTGGCCGCTCGTATAAGTCGTGAAATTGCCGGCACCGCTGATGGCGCGGGTGCCCGCATTAAAGGACAGATTGAGTGTCGCTAAAAGATCCCCGGTCAGGGTATAGGTATAGTTACCGCTGCCGAAGACCGCCTCTGGCAGGATCGCATCGATAGTCTCGCTGCGCGTATAACGCTGGATGGTTGTGCCCGGCGCAAAACTCAGGGGTTGATTGAGTACACTGATGGTCACCGTGTCCGCCACCGATGCCACGCCGCTTGTGTTCGTGACAATCAGCGAAAGCACCACTTCCCCGGCCGTATTCGAGGCGGTGAAAGTTGGGCGGGCGATGGTCGCATCGTCGAAACTCCCCGCCGTGCCGCTGTCCTGAGTCCACTGATAGATTAGTACCCCGCCTGCCGGATTATTGCTGCCCGTGCCGTTCAGCGTTACCGCCGTACCCACCTGCACGCTTTGGTCAGGTCCGGCAACGGCGGTCGGTGCTTGGTTGGTTGCGGCGATTATGGTGACTACCACATCGGCGGTAATCTCAGTCTTACTGTCAGAGACTCTCACCGTGAAATTTAACACGGTGCCCACTGGTGCGCTCGGCACTACGAAGGTCGCCACAGCCGTATCGAAGTCGTTCAAAGCCACGCTCGGACTAATGGCTGAGATGCCGAATTGTGACCAGATATGGGTCAGGGAATCGAGGTCAGGATCGTGGCTGCCACTGGCATCCAGCGTCACGGTGTCGCCGACCATCGCCTCTCGGATAGCCGACCCGGCCACGACAATCGGCACTTGGTTGGCCTGGACTATGGTGATGATTACCTGATCATCGGCGGTGGGCCCGCCGATTCCGGCGGTGACTTGCAGATTGAAAGTCAATTTAGGATCCGCCGGCACAGTCAATGGTGCCGTGAAATTCACTCTGCCAGCGCCTAGATTGAACAACGACACCGTCGGTGCGCCGACCTGCGTCCACAAGTAGACCGGCGTCACGCCTGCCGGGACGGTAGAGCCGCTGGCGTCCAGCGTTGTGCGGGCGCCTGTATCCGCGGTTTGGTCAGGTCCGGCATTGGCCATCAGCGGTGAGGTCGGCGCGGTTACCGTAACCAACACAACGGCGGTGTCTGACGCGGGGGCTGAATCACGAACCGTCACACGGAAAGTCAATATAACACCCGCCGCCAGACCGTTCGGCACTGTGAAGGTCGTCTCGACATTAGTCGACCGGGTCAAACTCACCTCTTGGCTACTGTCTGAGGTGTTAAGTTGCTCCCACAAATAGGTCGGCGTCTCACCTTCCGGGTCGGTGCTGGCACTGGCGTTCAGCGTTACGGTTGCGCCCGGTGCCGCGCTTTGGTTAGTCCCGGCATTGGCGGTCGGTGTTTCGTTGGTTGCGGTTACGGTGATTACCACCGTGGACGCCACCGTGTCCGCCACCGAATCTTGAAATCCGTCATTGGTCGTCAGACTAAAAGTCAACAGCGCATCCACCGTCAACCCATCCAGCGGTGCCGTGAAGGTCGGGTTTTGGGCGGTGGCATCGTTCAAACTCACCGCCACCCCGCCGGTCTGCGTCCACATATAAGTCGGCGTCTGGCCCTCCGGATCTATGCCGCTACCGAACAGCGTTACGGCCGCGCCTTCAGCCACGGTTTGCGAATTGCCGGCATTGGCGGTCGGCGGGTCGTTGTCTCCGGCGGTTACGGTGATTACTACCGTATCGGCCGCCGAAGGATCGGTTCCGTCATTAACAATCAGGCTGAAGGTCAAGGTCAAATTCGCCAGTAACTCATCCGGTGCCGTGAAAGTCGCGCTTGCCGTATTCGCATCCGTCAAACTCACTGCCGGTGTGCCGACTTGCGTCCATATAAAGGTAAGCGAAGAATCCTCGCTTTCCGGATCGGTGCCACTGCCGGTTAAAGTTACGGTCGCGCCTTCAGCCACGGTTTGGGGATTGCCGGCATTGGCGGTCGGCGGCGTGTTGACAACTACGGTGTCCGCTACGGTGGCGGTGATGGTATAGGCCCGTGAGGCAACTTGGTCTTGGGCGGTTACGGTGATGGTGATGGTGTTCGCGCCTGCGATTAAGCCTGAGACTTCGGTGTCATTGGTTACGGTTAGTGCGTTGTTATCGGCATTAGTGCCGGTGATTGCGAAGGCGGCACCATCGGCATTGGCGGTGGTTGCGGTGATGGTGGTGCTGGTGGTGCCAGCATCAAGCGATGCGGTGTAGGTGGTAGTACCTGCGGCAAAAGTTTCACCCAAATCCCCGGGCGACAGCGACAGGGCGCTCAGCGTGGTATCGCCGCAAGTGTCGACTTGTCCGCCATCGTTAACCGTCCAGGAATTTGTGACATCCAAAATATCTCTGGCGGTGGTGGCGGTGCACCACTGGGAACCACCGGCATCGAAGGTAACGCTGCTTTGGAGCGTTTGAGTAGACCAACCCTTCAATAACGCATCGTAGTTATCCGCCGAAAGCGTGACGCCAGTAAACATATTAGCCATAGTGGTAACGCTACCCACATCCCAATCACCAATATCTTGATCAAAAGCAGTGGCGCCATTAAACATATTGTTCATCAGCGTAACATTGCTCACATCCCAATTATTAAGTGGCTGATTAAAGGAAGTAGCGCCATTAAACATATCGTTTATCAGCGTAACATTGCTCACATTCCAATTATTAAGCGGCTGATTAAAGGAAGTAGCGTCATTAAACATATTGCGCATCTGCGTAACACTGCTCACATCCCAATCATTAATATCCGAATTAAAGGAAGTGGCGCCATTAAACATAAAACGCATATCGGCAACGGCAGTTAAACTAGGAACATCGGTTGCCGTCATGCCCAGATTGGTTGCGCCGAAAAAAGATCGCTCCATGGAAGTCCATGGTTGCGTGCCCCATTGTTTGATGTCGATGATGTTGGTTCTACTGACGGCATCATTATTAAAGAAAATCCGTGGGAAAGTGCCGCTGATACGCACTTCATAATCGTTTGCTAGGGTGTAGGTATGGGTGGCGGCGTCGCTAACGTCGGCGTCAGACTCACCATCCCCCCAAACCACGGTGTAGTTGTAGGTTGGCGCACCGGTTCCGGTAATGATGGGAATGGTGATGCTTTGGCCCGCCGCGACACGCCAGGTGGTTACAAAATCATCGGTGGTTGGAGCCGGTCCCGTCGGCACCGGTAATATTTCGATGGTTACGGTGTCGGAATGCGCGAGGGCGGGGGTGCCATTGTCCGTGACCCTTAAAGTAACAGTGGCGGTTCCCGGCTGAGTTGCGGTGAACACCGACTCTGCGATGGTGGCATCAGCAAAAGTCCCCGCCGTTGGCGGGTCAACCGTCCACAGATAAGTTATCGTGCCGTCGTCGCTGCTGCCACTGCCGTCTAAATTGACGGTGTCGCCCACCCGCACGCTTTGATCATCCCCGGCTTCGGCAACCGGCGGGTTGTTGACAACTACGGTGCCCGCTACGGTGGCGGTGATGGTATAGACCTGTTCGGCAACTTGGTCTTGGGCGGTTACGGTGATGGTGATGGTGTTCACGCCTGCGGTTAAGCCTGAGACTTGGGTGTCACTAGTTACGGTTAATGCGGTGCCATCCGTATTAGTGCCGCTGATTACGAAGGCGGCACCATCGGCATTGGTGGTGGTTGCGGTGATGGTGGTGCTGGTGGTGCCACTGGCAAGGGATGCGGTGTAGGCGGCGGTATCTGCGGCAAAAGTTTCACCCAAATCCCCGGGCGACAGCGACAAGGCACTCAGCGTGGAAACGTTGCAACCGGCAACTTGTCCGTCATCCATAATGGTCCAGTTATTCGGCGCACCACGCAAAACATTTCTGGCGGCGGTGGCGGTGCACCACCGGGAATTACCGGCGTGGAAGGCACGGCCGGTTCGTAATGCGCTTTCGCCGCCACCGGTGTCAATGGTAGACCAACCGGTCAATAACGCATCGTAGTTGTCAGCGGAAAGCGTAACGCCGGCGAGCATAAGACTCAGATTGTTAGCAGCACTTACATCCCAACGGCCCAGATCTTGATCGAAGGCGGAGGCACTACTGAACATAACCGTCATATTGCCAACCTTACTCACATCCCAGTCACCAATGTCCCGATTAAATGCGCCGGCGCGATTGAACATGGAAGCCATATCGGTAACCTTACTCGTATCCCAATTCCCAATGTCCTGATTAAATGCGCTGGCGTCCCTGAACATGGAAGCCATATCGGTAACCTTACTCGTATCCCAACTACCAATAGCCTGATTAAAGGCAGTGGTGCCCTGAAACATATCTTGCATAGTGGTAACGCTACCGACATTCCAATCATTAAGAACCTGATCAAAGGCAGTGGCACCCTGAAACATCTCTTGCGTATCGGTAACCGCACTCACATCCCAATCATTAAGCGGCTGATTAAAGGCAGTGGCGCCATTAAACATTCCTTGCATATTCATAACCGCACTCACATCCCAATCATTAAGCGGCTGATTAAAAGCCCCGGCACCCCGAAACATAAAACGCATGCGGGTAACGCTGCTCACATCCCAATCATTAATATCCGCATTAAAGCGAGCGGCACCATCAAACATAAAACGCATATCGGTAACATTAGTTAAACTAGGTTCATCGGTTGCCGTCATGCGCAGATTGGTTGCGCCGAAAAAAGATCGCTCCAGGGAAGCCCAGGGTTGATTGCCCCATTGTGTGATGTCGATGATGTTGGTTCTATTGGCGGCTGTATTATTAAAGAAAATCCGTGGGAAAGTGCCGCTGATGCGCACTTCATAATCGCGCCCCTCGGTGTAGGTATGGGTGGCGGCGTCGTCAACGTCGGCGTCAAACTCACCATCACCCCAAACCACGGTGTAGTTGTAGGTTGGCGCACCGGTTCCGGTAAAGATGGGAATGGTGATGGTTTGCCCCGTCGCGACACGCCAAGTGGTTACAAAATCATCGTCGGTTGGAGCCGGTCCCGGCGGCAATATTTCGATGGTTACGGTGTCGGAATGCGCGCGGGCGGGGATGGCATTGTCCGTGACCACTAAAGTAACGGTGGCGGTTCCCGGATTTAAGGCGGTGAACACCGGCCGTGAGATGGTGGCATCAGCAAAAGTCCCCGCCGTTGGCGGGTTAACCGTCCACTCATAACTGGCTATCGAGCCGTCCGTGTCGCTGCTACCCGTGCCATCTAACGTTATGTTGGCGGCGCCCACCCGCACGGTTTGAGTAACCCCGGCATCGGCAATCGGCGCGGCGTTCGGCGCGGCGGGTCTGATGATTAGGTCGAAGTCGCCTCCGCTTTCGGCGCCGTTGAGGTCGCTTATTTCGTAGCGCAAGCGGAAAGTACCCGGCCCGGCGGGCGTGCCGGAGAGCGTGCGGGTTGGACCATCAAAGGTCAGACCGGTCGGCAAAGCACCGCCGCCGCCCGCGGTCAGGGTATAGGTCAGCGGCGGCGCACCGAATCTACCAACTCTGGGTTCCGGCAACACCTCAGAGAGTAGTTGGTTGGCAGTGCCGTGGAGATTGGGCAGGGAGACCGGCAACGACGGGCGGGCGTAGGGTATTATCTCAAAGGTTACGCTGATGACTTCGCCGAAGCCGTCGTCGGCGGCGTAGGTTGCATCGGCGCCAGTGTAGACAACCTCCCCAAAAGTGCCGGTGAGGACGCGGGTGTTCGCATTCAAGGACAAGCCCAATCGCGTAACAATCTCCCCGCTCAAGGCGTAGGTCACTGTTCTGCCGCTGCTGGTGCTGTCGGCAACCTCGGGCAGGGTCGCATTCACGTCCACACCACGGGTAAAGTGCTGAGTGGCCGGGGCGGTCAGCGTATAGGCACTGATCGCCGGGAATATTTCGATGGTTGTGGTGTTGGTGTTGGTGTTGGTATTCGATGCGCCGTCACCGTCCGTGACCACTAAGGTGACGGTTGCGGTTCCCGGCACAAGGGCGGTGAACTCCGGCTCTTCGATGTCGGGATCATTAAAAGTCCCCGCCGTTGTCGGGCTAACCGTCCACCGATGAGTGACTATCGAGACGTTGTCGGTGCTGTTCGTGCCATCTAAAGTTATGGTGGCACCGCCCACCCGCGCGCTTTGGTCAACCCCGGCATTGGCGATTGGCGGCACATTCTCCGCGACATTGATGTCCACGCTGAAGTCGGCCGTGGCTTCGACGTTATTGGTGTCCACTACCCGGTAGACTAAGGTGACCGCGCTCGGGGTCACCACGGTCGGCGTGCCAGAGAGCGTGCGGGTTGGACCTTCAAAGATCAGTCCCACCGGCAACGCACTACCGCCGGGTCCGGTCAGCGTGTAGGTGAACGGCGCACGGCCTCCACTGACGGCCGGCAGGATTAGTTCGGTGATCGCCCCGTCGACTTCATATACGACTGCCTCCAGATCCGCCAACACCGGAATCGGCCATACCCGCACAACAAATGTAACGCTATCGAAATCACCGGCGGCGTCGTCCACCAAGTATGTCACCGTATGCCGGTCGTCACCCGGGCGCGGCAGTGGCGTGCCGGTCAGCCTGCGGGTGTCCGGGTCGAAGGTCAGGCCGATGCGGGCCAATGCCCGTTCCTGCCGACCCAGTGAGTAGGTCTTCGCGCCCATGCCGCCGGTTGCCGCCGGCAGGGTCACATCGATGGCCTGACCAAAAACATAATGCTGAGCGCCCGGATCGGGCAAGGTCAGTTCAGTCGGGGTGGCTACGGTTACGTTGAAAGTCGTCATGGCGACGGCACCGTTGCCGTCTTCCAATCGGTAGGTCAAAGCGACCGCGCTTGCCTCAGTGGTGGGTGTGCCGGAGAGGGTGCGGGTGTCTGCATCAAAAGCCAAGCCGGTCGGTATGCCGGTTAGGGTGTAGGTCGGATCCGGCGCACCGAGGCTCGTGCCGACCGGCAGGACCAGGTTGGTGATTACCTCGTTCACGGTATATTCGACATCGCCCACATCCGGCAACAACGGCGTGTCATAAGGTGTCACCTGAAAGGTCTCGGTGGCGACCACGCCGAAGCCGTCGCTGGCGGTGTAGGTTGCAGTGCCGACGGTGTAATCCACATCCCCAAAATTGCCGGTGAGAACTCGAGTGGTCGCATCCAAGGTCAAGCCCAACCGCGTGACAATCTCCCCGCTGACGGCGTAGGTCACTGTTCTGGTGCTGGTGGTAACAACCGCAGGCAGGATCACATCCACATCCACACCACGGGTAAAGTTCTGAGCATCCGGGGCGGTCAGCGTATAGGCACTGGTCGCCGGGAATATGTCGATGGATACGGTGTTGTTGGTGTTGGTATTCGAGGCGCTGTCATTGTCCGTGACCATTAAGGTAACGGTGGCGGTTCCCGGCACAAGGGCGGTGAACACTGGCCGTTCGATGTCGGCATCAGCAAAAGTCCCCGCCGTTGGCGGGTCAACCGTCCACAGATAAGTGGCTATCGAGTCGCCCGTGTTGGGGTCGCTGCTGGCACTTCCATCTAAAGTTATGGTGGCACCGCCCACCCGCACGCTTTGATCAACCCCGGCATTGGCGGTCGGCGGCACATTCGGCGCGGCTTCGATGGTTATGGTGAAAGTCTCATCATCGGAAGCACCGTTGCCGTCTGTTAATTGGTAGGTCAAGGTGACCGCGCTTGCGGCAGTGGTGGGTGTACCGGAGATTACGCGGTTGTTATAGACCAAGCCGGTCGGCAGGGTGCCGTCCAGGGTGTAGGTCGGAGTCGGCGCACCGAGGCGGCCGGTTGTGCCGACTGGCAGGGTTAGGTTGTCGATTAGAGTGTCTACGGGATAAGAGACATTGCCCACATCCGGCAACAACGGCGCGTCATAAGGTGTCACCTGAAAGGTCTCGGTGGCGACGGGGTTATTGTCGAAGCCGTCATTGGCGGTGTAGGTTACTTCGCCGGGGGTGAATACCACACTATCAAAATTGCCGGTGAGAACTCGAGTGGTCGCATCCAAGGTCAAGCCCAATCGCGTGACAATCTCCCCGCTCACGGCGTAGGTCACTGTTCTGGTGCTGGTGGTGGTGACCTCGGGCAGGGTCACATTCACGGCCCGCGCACGGGTAAAGTTCTGATTGGCCGGGGTGGCAAGCGTATAGGCATCGGTCGCCGGGAATATGTCGATGGATACGGTGTCGGTATCCACACCACCTCTATTATCCGTGACCATTAAGGTAACGGTAGCGGTCCCCGGCTGATTGGCGGTGAACACTGGCCCCACGGCGGCAGGATCATCAAAATCTCCCCCCGTTGGCGGGCTAACCGACCACAGATAACTGGCTATCGAGCCGTCGTTGTCTCTGCTACCGCTACCGTCCAACACCACCGTGCCGCCCACCCGCACGCTTTGATCAGACCCGGCGTTGGCGGTCGGTAGTTGGTTGGGTACGGCGATTATGGTGATGATTACCTGGTCCTCGCTCGTGAGGCCGGTTCCGGCGGCGGTGATTACCAGACGGAAAGTCAATCTAGGATCAGTCGGCACAGTCGCCGGTGCCGTGAATGTCGATGTGTTGGTGTTCGGAGTAAGCAAAGTCACCGTCGGCACGCCGCCGATCTGCGTCCACGCTTGGGTCAGACTCGCACCGTTATCGATACTGCCGCTACCATCCAGCGTCACGAGTGTGCCCACCACCGCATCTCGGTCATCCCCGGCGTTGGCGATGGGGTCGGTGGTTGCGATGATGGTCACCGTGTCCGTGTCGGTGTTATATCTGTCCGTAATCGTCAAAGTGAATTCCAAATTCGCCGCCACATTCGGTGCGGTGAAAGTCGGGCTTGCGACAGCCGCATCGTCCAAATTCACATCCGACCCGCCGGTCTGCGCCCACAAATAGGTCACGGAGCCGTTGCCGGCAGAGTTGTGATGGGGAATGCTGTCTCCGCCATTCAGGGTAACGGCGGCGCCGGTCATTACGGTTTGGTCAGCCCCGGCATCGGCCACCGCTTGGTTGAAGATGGACACTCTTATTTGTGTTTCCGCTGACTCCCGACCGAGTTGGTCCGAGACAACCAGCATAATTTCTTGTTGAAGAATAGCCATACCCGGCGCCAAGTCCAAGTCCGGCAACATCAACCCCGGGCTGACGGCGGTTGGGTCGGTGAAAGTAGCGTCCGCGACACCGGGGATGATGCTGGTAGCAGTCCATTGATAGGTCAAAGTCTCGCCTTCGGGGTCCGAACTGCTGTTGCCGTTCAAGGTTACGGATGCGCCGTCCAGAAAAAGATAGGTCTCGGGAGCAGATGGGCCCGCATCGTCGCGACTACTGGGTGTCTCGGCGACAGTGATCACCGCGACCGGCGCGGTGTTTCTCGCGATTACGGTGATTACTACTTCAGCGACCGGTGCCGACACCATGTCATTGACCATCAAACTAAAGGTCAACTCCGCATCCGCCGCCAACCCTGTGGGCGCGGTGAAGGTCGCCGTGGCGGTTGCCGCATCGCTCAAAGTCACCGTCGGTGTGCCGCCCTCCTGCGACCACTGATAGATCAGATCCAGGCCTTCCGGATCTCTGCTGGCGCTGCCGTCCAGCGTCACCATCATGCCCTCATCCACGGTTTGGTCGGGTCCCGCATCGACGGTGGGCGGTTGGTTGGTATCGATGGTTATGCTAAAAGTGTCCTCGACAACGGCGGCGTTGGCATCTGTTAATCGGTAGGTCAAGGTGACCGAGTCGGCCACCGTGGTGGGTGTGCCGGAGAGTGTGCGGGAGTCTGCATCAAAGGACAAACCAGCCGGCAGGGTGCCAATCAGGGCGTAGGTCTGCGGCGGTGCGCCGGTGTTGCCGTCAATGCCGGTCGGCAGAATCAGATCGGTGATTGGAGTGCCTGCGATATAAGTGACATCGCCCAAGTCCGGCAACTCCGGCGTGTCATAAGGTATCACCTGAAAAGTCACGCTGGCGACGACGCCGAAGTCGTCGCTGGCGGTGTAGGTTACATCGTCGCCGGTGTAATCCACCACCCCAAAAGTACCGGTGAGGACGCGAGTGGTCGCATCCAAAGACAGATTCAATGTTGTGACAATATCCCCACTCAGGGCGTAGGTCACATCTCTGGTGCTGGTGGTGGTGACTTCGGGCAAGGTCACATTCACGGCCTCATCACGGGTATAGTGCTGAGTCTCCGGGGCGGTCAGCGTATAGGCACTGAGTGCCGGGAATATTTCGATGGCTACGGTGTCGGTATTCGTGGCACGGTCATTGTCCGTGACTATGAAAGTAACGGTGGCGGTCCCTGCCTGAGATGCGGTGAACACCACCTCTTCGGCCCTAGTACTATCAAAAGTCCCCCCCGTTGTCGGGCTAACCGACCACCTATATCTGGTTATCGAGCCGTCGTTGTCTCTGCTACCGCTACCGTCCAACATTACGCTGCCGCCCACCCGCACGCTTTGATCAGGCCCGGCGTCAGCAATCGGTAGTTGGTTGATTACCATGATGGTCACCGTCGCCGTGTCGGTATTATGTCGGTCTGTAATCGTCAAAGTGAATTCCAAATTCGCCGCCACAGCCGGTGCGGTGAAGGTCGGGCTTGGGACAGTCGCATCGTCCAAACTCACCGTCTGTATGCCGCCGGTCTGCGCCCACGAATAAGTCACGGAGCCGTTGCCGACAGAGTTGTGATGGGGAATGCTGTCTCCGCCATTCAGGGTAACGGCGGCGCCGGTCATCACGGTTTGGTCAGCCCCGGCATCGGCCACCGCACGGTTGAAGATCAACACTCTTATTTGTGCCGCCGCTGACTCCAGACCGGATTCGTCCGAGACAACCAGCATAATTTCTTGTTGAAGAATAGCCCCACCCGGCGTCAAGTCCAAGTCCGGCAGCATCAACCCCGGGTTGGCGGCGGTTGGGTCGGTGAAAGTAGCGTCCGCGACACCGGTGGTGCTGCTGGTAGCAGTCCATTGATAGGTCAAATTCTCGCTTTCGAGGTCCGAACTGTCGCTGCCGCTCAAGGTTACGGATGCGCCGTCCGGAAAAAGATAGGTCTCGGGAGCAGATGAACTCGCATCGTCGCGACTACTGGGTGTCTCGGCGATAGTAATCACCGCGGTCGGCGGGTCGTTGGTTCCGGCGTCCACCATGATTTCCACCGTATCCGCCGCCGAAAACAGCACCCCGTCACTGACAATCAGACTAAAGGTCAATGTCACATTCGCCGGCAACTCATCCGGCGCCGTGAAGGTCGGCATTTGGGCGCTCGGATCGTCCAAAGTCACCGCCGGTGTGCCGCTCTGCGTCCACGCATAAGTCAGATCACTGCTCTGCGCATCGCTGCTGGCGTCGCCGTTCAGCGTTACCGTCACGCCCTCACCCACGGTCTGCGCATCCCCGGCATCGGCAACCGGCGGGGTGTTCTGCGAAGCGATGCTCACGTTGAAGTCGGCCGTGGCTTCGACGCTATTGGCGTCCACTGCCCGGTAGACTAAGGCGACCGCACCCGTGGTCACCGTGGTCGGCGTGCCGGAGAGCGTGCGGTTTTCCGCAAAGGTCAGTCCCGCCGGCAGCGCACCACCGCCGGGCCCGGTCAGCGTATAGGTGAAAGGCGGACGGCCTTCACTGGCGGCTGGCAGGGTCAGTTCGGGGATGACCTGGCCGACTTCATAGGCGATTGCCGGCGGATTCGACAGCAACGGAATCGGCCACACTTGCACACTAAATGTATAGCTATCGATAGTACCGGCGGCGTCTCTCACCGAGTACATCAGCGTAACCCGGTCGTCACCCGGTCCCGGCATTGGCGTGCCGGTCAGCCTGCGGGTGTCCGGGTCAAAGGTCAGAAGGCCAATGCGGCCCAATACCAGTTCCGGCCCCAGTGTGTAATCCAGCATCCCCGCGCCGCCTATTGCCTCCGGCAGGGTCACATCGATGGCCCGACCAAAAACATAATGCTGGGCGTCCGGCTGGGGCAATGACAGGGCTACGGTTGTGGAGATGCTGTAGGTTTGTGTGATGTCGGTGTTTTGTGAGGTTACGGTAATGGCGATGATGTTCGTGCCTGAGGTGATGCCTGAGACTTCGGTGTCATTAGTTACGGTTAGCGGCGTGTTGCCATCTGCGGCAGTGCCGGTGATTGCGATGGTGGCGGCAGCATTTGTGGTGGGTGCCGTGATTGTGGTGCTGATGTCGTTAATCACTGCGGTGTATGCGGTAGTAGCGGCATCAAAGGTTTCACCCAACGACCCGTCCGACAGCGACAGGTCGCTCAGCGTGGCATCGCAAGCGGCGACTTGTCCGCCATCGGTAATCGTCCAGTTATTGCCGCCGGTATCAGTCAAAATATTTCTGGCGGCGGTAGCGGTGCACCATTGGGAATTACCGCCATCGAAGGTGATGTCGGTTTGTAGTGCGGTTTCATCGGCATCTACATCAATATCAGCCCAACCCGTCAATAACGCATCGTAGTTAGCCTCGGAAAGCGTGACATCATTAAACATACCACCCATATTGGTAACCGCACTCACATCCCAATTACCAATGTTCTGATCAAAGGACCCGGCACTATTAAACATAAATTCCATATTGGTAACCGCACCCACATTCCAATTACCAATATCCTGATTAAAGGCAGCGGCACTGCTAAACATGCTTCTCATATTGGTAACCGCGCCCACCTCCCAATTACCAATGTTCTGATTAAAGGCAAAGGCACCACTAAACATACCTCTCATATTGGTAACACTACTCACATTCCAATTACCAATGTTCTGATTAAAAGCCGTGACATTGGAAAGCATATTTTCCATATCGGTAACATTACTCACATTCCACCTACCAATATCTTGATTAAAGTCACGGGCACCAAGAAACATACCATCCATCTTGGTAACCGCATCCACATTCCAATTACCAATGTCCTGATTAAAGGCAACGGCACCCTGAAGCATATTGCTCATATCGGTAACTTTACCCACATTCCAATTACCAATAACCTGATTAAAGGCAGTGGCGCTAAAAAACATTCCGTTCATATCGGTAACCTTACTCACATTCCAACCACCAATCTCCCGATTAAAGGCACTGGCTTGGGAAAACATTCCAGCCATATCGGTAACATTACTCACATTCCAATCACCAATCTCCTGATTAAAGGCACTGGTTTGGGAAAACATTCCAGCCATATCGGTAACATTGCTTAAATCAGGTTCATCGGTTGCTTGCCCGGCTAGATTTGTGGCGCCGGAAAAAGCCCCCCTCATCGAAGTCCATTGTTGATTGCCCCATTGATTGATGGCGATGATTTTCTCTCTATCACCGGCATTATTAAAGAAAATCCGTGGGAAAGTGCCGCTGATGTGCACTTCATAATCGCCCGGTTCGGCGTAGGTATGAGTCGTGTTGCCGGTGACGCCGGTGGATATAGTGTCATCGCCCCAATCAACCGAATAATTATAGCCGTCGCCGGTGGTGGGAATAGTGATGGTGTCATTCGCCCCGGCAGTCCGCCAGGTGGTTACAAAATTATCTGTGGATGGTGGCGGGGATCGAGTAACGATGATGGTGTAGTTTTTTGTGGTGGTGGCGTCTTGTGCGGTAACGGTAATAGTTATGATGTTATCGCCTTCGGTTAAGCCTGAAACCATTCCGTTGGTTTCGGTTAGCGGTGTAGTGCCATTTGCGGCGGTGCCGGTGATTACAATGGCGGCATTGTCATCGGTAAGGGTTGCCGTAACTGCGGTGCTGGTGATGGTGGTGGCAACGTCTGCGGTATACGCGAAAGTAGCGGTATTAAAAGTTTCATTCAAAATACCGGGCATCAGCGACAGGGCACTCAAACTGGCATCGGTGCCGATGACGCAATCGGGGCTTGAATCGCCATCGGTAATCGTCCAACTATTCGGCGCATCGGTCAACCTACCTCTGGCGAAGACGGCGCAATAGGTGGAATCTCCGGCATCGAAAGTAAGGTCGCTTTGTAATGCGGTTTCATCGTCATCGATAGTAGACCAACCCCGCAACAACGCATCGTAGTTAGCCACAGAAAGCGTAGCACCGTTCAACATATTGCTCATATTGGTAACGATACTGACATTCCAACTACCAATATCCCGATCAAAGGCAACGGCATCTCTAAACATACTGTTCATATCGGTAACACTACTCACATTCCAACTACCAATATCCTGATTAAAGGCAGTGGCATCTCTAAACATAGAATTCATATTGGTAACGCTACTCACAGTCCAATTACCAATATCTTGATCAAAAGCAGTGGCACCATTAAACATAAAATCCATATCGGTAACTTTACTCACATTCCAATTACCAATATCCTGATTAAAGACACTGGCATTGGAAAACATTCCAGTCATAACCGTAACACTACTTAAATTAGGAACATCGCTTGCCAGCCCGACCAGATTGGATGCACCGAAAAAAGCATCCTCCATCGAAGTCCATACTTGATTGCCCCATTGGTTGATAGCGATGATTTTATCTTTATCGCCGCTATCATTAATATAAATCCGTGGGAAAGTGCCGCTAATGCGCACTTCATAATCGCCCGCCTCGGCGTAGATATGGGTGGCGTCTCCGTTAACGCCGGTGGACATAGCCGTATCATCGCCCCAATCAACGGCGTAGTTATAAGTTGGCCCCGCAAAGGTCGGAATAGTAATGTTTTCATTCGCCCCGGAAGTCTGCCATGTGGTTATAAAATAATCCGGGGATGGTGGGGCATCTCGATCAACGGTGATGGTATAGGCTTGCGTGGTGGTGCCGTCTTGTGCGGTAACGGTGATGGTGATGGTGTTATTGCCTGCGGTTAAACCCGAAACCACGCCGCTGCTTTCGGTTAATGGCGTGGTGCCATTGGCGGCGGTGCCGGTGATTACAAGGTTGGCATTGCTATCGCTGGCGGTTGCCGTGATTGTGGCACTGCTAGTAACATGGGCAACCGATGCGGTATAGGTGAGCGTATCGGTGGCAAAGGTTTCAGCCAAAGCATCGGGCGACGACGCCAAACCACTCAAACCGGCATCGTCATTAGCGGTGCAAGTGGTGCTTTGTCCGGCATCGGAAATATCCCAACTAGTCGGCGCACTCGCTAAAGAATTTCTAGCCGCGGTGGCACAATAGGTGGCGTTATCGACCCCAAAGATAACGCCGCTTACTAATGCGCTTTCGCCGCTATCTATAGTAGACCAACCCCGCAACAATGCATCGTAGTTAGCCGTAGAAAACGCGGTGCCACGAAGCATTCGCGACATATCCGTAACCCCGCCGACATCCCACCCACCAATATCCTGATCAAAAGCACTGGCATTGAAAAATAGATTACCCATATTGGTAACATTACTCACATCCCAATCACCAATAGCCTGATTAAACGAACTGGCACGCTGGAACATACCCATCATACTGCCAACCCTACGTAACTCAGGGGCGTCAGTTGCTTCCCCAATCAGATTTACGGCGCCAAAAAAAGCATTCTCCATTGAATTCCATACTTGATTACCCCATTGATTGATAGCGATGATTTTCTCGTTATCGCCTTCATCATTAATATAAATCCGTGGGAAAGCGCCGATGATGCGCACTACATGTTCGCCTGCCGTGGCATAAACATGCGTAGCGTCGCCGGTTTGGTTGGTAGAAATAGCCGTGTTATCGCCCCAATCAACCGAATAATCATACCCACTACCTTCGGTGGGAATGGTGATGGTTTCGTTATCCCCGGAAGTCCGCCAAGTGGTTACAAAATCATCGGCGGGTGTGGGCGGAGGGACGGCTCGAGTAACGGTGATGGCATAGGTTTGTGTGGCGTTGCCGTCTGCTGAAGTAACGGCAACGGTGATGATATTCGCACCAACGGTTAAGCCCGAAACCAGTTGCTCGGTTACGGTTAATGCCGTGCCAAAGGTATCAGTGCCGGCGATTACGATGGAAGCGCTGCCGTTGGTGGTGGTTGCGGCGATTGTGGTTTCGGTGATATTGCCTTCAACCGTTGCCGTGTAGGTGAGCGTATTGGTGGCAAAGGTTTCACCCAACCCTCCGGGCGAGACAGATAAATCGCTTAAACTGGCAGTGCCACAGGTGGGGCTTTCCCCGCCATCGGTAATGGTCCAGTTAGCGCCGTCATCAGCCATCAAAATAGTTCTGGCGGCGGTATCGCAATAGGTGGAATTGCCGGCACCGAAGACAACGCCCGTTTGTAATGCGGTTTCGTCTGAATCTATCGTAGACCAACCCCGCAACAGCGAATCGTAGTTTTTCGTGGAAAGCGTAACCCTGCGAAACATGCCATTCATGTCGGTAACCTTACTCACATTCCAATCACCAATATCTTGATTAAAGGCAGTAGCATCAATAAACATATCGTCCATACTAGTAACATCACTCACATCCCATCCACCAATATCTTGATTAAAGGCAGTAGCACCATCAAACATACCGCTCATACTAGTAACATTACTCACATTCCATTCACTAATATCTTGATTAAAGGCAGAGGCATTTCTAAATATCCGCCCCATCTTGGTAACCTTACTCACATCCCAACCACCAATATCCTGATTAAAGACACGGGTACCAGTAAACATACCTACCATACTAGTAACATTACTTAAATCGGGGGCATCGCTTGCCAGTCCGACTAGATTTGTAGCACCGGAAAAAGCATTCGCCATGGAAGTCCATTGTTGAGTGCCCCATTGATTGATGGCGATGATTTTTTCTGCAATAGCACTTCGTTCTCCGGGTACTCCGTCTCCGGTTCCGGCGGAGATACGAATTTGTGGAAAAGTACCGCTGATGCGCACTTCATAACTGTTTGGCAGGGCATAAATATGCGCAGCGTCGCCGTTCTCGGTGCTGGTAGTGCTATCGCCCCAATCAACGAAGTAGTCGTAAGTTGCCCCCAAAAAGGTGGGGATGGTGATGGCGTCATTCATCCCGGTAGTGCGCCAGGTGGTTACAAAATCATCCGTGGATGCGGTGGATGAGGATCGAGTAACGGTGATGGTGTAGGTCTCGGTGTCAATTTGGTCTTGTGCGGTAACGGTAATGGTTATGGTGTTTGTGCCTATAGTGAGACCCGAAACGGTGTTGCCGCTTACCACTAACGCTGTGCCACTTATATTAGTGCCGGTGATTGCGGTGATGGTGGCGACATCCTCGGTGGTGGGTGCCGTGATGGTGATACTTTCGATGTCAGTGGCAACCGAAGCGGTGTAGGTGGTAGTAGCGGCATCAAAAGTTTGATTCAAAACCCCGGGCGACAGCGACAGGGCACTCAAACTGGCATCGCCACAAGCGGCGACTTGTCCGTCATCGGTAATGTTCCAGTTAGGACCGGGGTCGGCGGTCAAAATATTTCTGGCGGCGGTGGCGGTACAATATTGGGAATTTCCGGCATCGAAGGGAACGCCGATTTGTAGTGGCAATTCATCGGCGGCGGTATCGATGGTAGACCAACCTTGCAACAGTGAATCGTAGTTCTCAGCGGAAAGCGTAACATTGTTCAACATGTTTTCCATAGTGGTAACATTGCCGACATCCCAACCACCAAGGTCCTGATCAAAAGCAGTTGCACTACTAAACATGTTCGACATATCAGTAACACCACTGACATTCCAATCACCAATATCCTGATTAAAAGTACTGGCAGAAGTAAACATATTGCTCATATTGGTAACATTGCTCACAGTCCAATCACCAATATTCTGATTAAAGGCACTGGCTTGGAAAAACAGATTATCCATATTGGTAACCTTACTCACATCCCACTCACCAATATCTTGGTTAAAGGCACTGGCACTGGCAAACATTCTCCTCATATTGGTAACATTACTTAAATCAGGAACATCGCTTGCCAGCCCGACTAGATTTAAGGTGCCCCGAAAAGCATCTACCATGGAGGCCCATTGTTGATTGCCCCATTGATTGATAGCGATGATTTTATCTTTCCCGTCGCCACCATCAATAAAAATCTGTGGAAAAACACCGCTAATGCGCACTTCATGCTCGCCTTGTGTGGCATACAGGTGAGTAGCATCGCCAGTGATGCCGGTGTTCGACATGCCATCACCCCAATCAACAGCGTAGTCGTAAGTTATCCCCGGAAAGGTCGGAATGGTGATGCTTTCATTTGCCGATGTAGTCCGCCAAGTGGTTACAAAATCATTATCGGATAGCGGGGCAACTTGAACAACCGTGATGGTGTAGGTCTCGGTAGTAACTTGGTCTAGTGCGGTAACGGTAATGGTTATGGTATTTGCGCCCTCGGTGAAGCCCGAAAAGTCGAAGCCCGAAACGGCATCGCCGCTTACCACCAGCGCCGTGCCCTCGGCATCAGCGCCGATGGTGGCGGTGATGGCGGCGGCGTCCTCGGTGGTGGTTGCGGTGATTGTGATGCCGGTGATGTCCGGTTCAATCACGGCGTTGTATTCGGTAGTATCGGCGGCAAAAGTTTGATTCAAGGTTGCGGGCGACAGCGATAGAGCACTCAGACTGGCATCGCCACAGGCGGCGACTTGTCCGCCATCGGTAATCCTCCAGTCATTGCCGTCGTCGGCGGTCAAAATATTTCTGGCGGCGGTGGCGGTGCAAAATTTGGAATTTCCGGCATTGAAGCCAACGCTGTTTCGTAGTGGCGACTCACCGCCATCGATATCGATGGTAGACCAACCTTGCAACAGTGAATCGTAGTTCTCAACGGAAAGCGTAACGTTGTTCAACATGGCTCCCATATTGTTAACACTACCGACATCCCAACCACCCAGGTCTTGATCAAAAGCAGTGGCGTCGGCAAACATACTATTCATATTCATAACACTGCTGACATCCCAATCACTCAGGTCTTGATTAAAAGCAGTGGCGCCGGAAAACATGGTAGACATATCGGTAACACTGCTGACATCCCAACCACTCAGGGCTTGATTAAAAGCAGCGGCGTCGCGAAACATGTTCCTCATACTGGTAACACTGCTGACATCCCAACTACTCAGGTCTTGATTAAAAGCAGCGGCGCTGAGAAACATGTCCCGCAAAAGGATAACACTGCTGACATCCCAACCACTCAGGTCTTGATCAAATACAGTGGCACCGAGAAACATAAAACGCATATTGGTAACCTTACTCACATCCCAATCATTAATATCCTGATTAAAGGCACGGGCAGTACGAAACATATCGTCCATATCGGTAACGCTACTGACATCCCAATCACCAATATCCTGATTAAAAGAAGCGGCATTATTAAACATACGATCCATAGTGGTAACACTACCCACATTCCAATTATTAATATCCTTATTAAAGGAAGTGGCATTATTAAACATATCGCTCATATTGGTAACCTTACTCACATCCCACTCACCAATATCCTGATTAAAGGAAGTGGCATTAGTAAACATCAAAGACGTATTGGTAACATTACTTAAATCAGGGGAATCACTTGCTTGCCCGGCGAGATTGTTGGCACCGAAAAAAGCCCGATGCATCGAAGTCCACGCTTGCGTGCCCCATTGATTGATGGCAATGATTTTCAGTCTATCGCCGACATTATTAAAATAAATCCGTGGAAAAGTGCCGCTAATGCGCACTTCATGATCGCCTTGTGTGGCATACATGTGCGTGGCGTCTCTGGTGACGCCGGTGTCCGACATGCCATCACCCCAATCAATATCGTAGTCGTAAGTTGTCCTCAGAACGGTCGGAATGGTGATGCTTTCATTTGCCGATGTAGTCCGCCAAGTGGTTACAAAATCATTATCGGATAGCGGGGCAACTTGAACAACCGTGATGGTGTAGGTCTCGGTGGTAACTTGGTCTTGTGCGGTAACGGTAATGGTTATGGTGTTTGCGCCCCCGGTGAAGCCCGAAAAGGCGAAGCCCGAAACGGCATCGCCGCTTACCACCAGCGCCGTGCCCTCGGCATCAGCGCCGGTGATTGCGGTGATGGTGGCGGTGTCCTCGGTGGTGGTTGCGGTGATTGTGATGCCGGTGATGTCCGATTCAATCACGGCGTTGTATTCGGTAGTATCGGCGGCAAAAGTTTGATTCAACATTCCGGGCGACAGCGATAGGGCACTCAGACTGGCATCGCCACAGGCGGCGACTTGTCCGCGATCGGTGATGGTCCAGTTAGCACCGGGGTCGGCGGTCAAAATATCTCTGGCGGCGGTGGCGGTGCAAAATTTGGAATTTCCGGCACTGAAGAAACGGCCCGCTTGTAGCGCCGATTCTCCGGTCTCTATGGTAGACCAACCCTGCAACAGCGAATCGTAGTTGTCCGTGGAAAGCGTAACGTTGGTAAACATATTCGTCACATCGGTAACATTACCCACATTCCAATTACCAATATCCTGATCAAAGGCAGTGGCACTCAAAAACATACTCGACATACTGGTAACACTACTCACATTCCAATCACCAATAGCCTGATTAAAGGTACTGGCACCATTAAACATTGCATTCATATTGGTAACGCTACTCACATTCCAATCACCAATATTTTGATTAAAGGCACTGGCACCAGAAAACATTTCACTCATACTGGCAACACTACTTAAATTAGGAACATCAGTTGCCTGCCCGGCGAGATTTCCGGCGCCGAGGAAAGCACTCGCCATGGAACTCCATTGTTGATCACCCCATTGGTTGATAGCGATAATTTTATCTCTATCGCCGCCATTATCAAACAATATCTGTGGAAAAGTGCCGCTGATGCTCACCCTATAATCGCGTGCTACGGCATATACATGCATGGCGTTGCCGGTGACGCCGGTGTTAGACTGGCCATCGCCCCAATTAACAGTGTAGTCGTAGGTTATCCCCGGAAAGGTGGGAATGGTGATGCTTGAGCCCGCGGCGACTCGCCAGGTGGTTACAAAATCATCCGCCGATGGCCGGGCGATTTGAACAACCGTGATGGTGTAGGTCTCGGTGGTAACTTGGTCTAGTGCGGTAACGGTAACGGTGATGGTGTTATCGCCTACGCTGAAACCCGAAACGGTGTCGCCGCTTACGATTAGCGGTGTGGTGTCATTTGCGGCGGTGCCGGCGATTGCGGTGATGGC
Organism: Candidatus Poriferihabitaceae bacterium; assembly: GCA_965262585.1. Lineage (GTDB taxonomy): Bacteria > Pseudomonadota > Gammaproteobacteria > Arenicellales > Poriferihabitantaceae > JAHRAW01. The sequence goes on along the minus strand of OZ253546.1, from coordinate 2,388,274 downwards.
GGCGGCGTCCTCGGTGGTGGTTGCCGTGATGGTGATGCTGTTGGTGTCCGGTTCAATCAAGGTGCTGTATTCGGTAGTATCGGCGTCAAAAGTTTCATTCAACGGTGCCGGCGAGATAGACAAACTACTCAAACTGGCATCGCCACAGGTGGCGACTTGTCCGCCATCGAAGATGGTCCAGTTAGCACCGGGGTCGGCGGTCAAAATATCTCTGGCGGTGCCGGCGAAGCAAAATTGGGAATTGCCGCCATTGAAGATAACGCCGGTTTGTAGTGGCGATTCATCGTCATCTATGGTAGACCAGCCCAACAACAGCGCATCGTAGTTAGCCACGGAAAGCGTAACGGCGTTAAACATGCCACCCATATCGGTAACACTGCCGACATCCCAATCACCGATGTTTTGGTTGAAATTGGAATTCCGAAACATTTCTACCATAGTAGTAACCTTACTCACTTCCCAGTCACCAATATCTTGGTTAAAGGCATGGCCATCGGCACCAAAAAACATACCATCCATATTGGTAACGCTGCTGACATCCCAATCACCAATATCTTGATTAAATGAATTACTTAAGAAGTTACTAAAAAACATGTTCTCCATGTTGGTAACATTGCCGACCTTCCAATCACCGATGTTTTGGTTAAAGGAATTCGCACTCGAAAACATGCCACCCATATTGGTAACACTACTGACATTCCACTCATTAATATTCTGATTAAAGGCAACGGCGCCGATAAACATGTTCGACATATTGGTAACATTGCCGACATTCCAATCACCGATGTCTTGGTTAAAGGAATTCGCACTCGAAAACATGCTCGACATATTGGTAACCTTACTCACATCCCACTCACTAATATCCTGATTAAATGCCCGGGCCTGATTAAACATGCTCGACATATTGATAACACCACCCACATCCCACTCACTAATATCCTGATTAAATACCTGGGCATTAGAAAACATGTGCGACATATCGGTAACATTACTTAAATCGGGGGAATCACTTGCTTGCCCGGCGAGATTTACGGCGACGGAAAAAGCATCCGCCATCGAAGTCCATTGTTGATTGCCCCATTGATTGATGGCTCTGATTTTGCTTCTATCGCCGGTTCCATTAATATAAATCCGTGGAAAAGTGCCGCTGATGCTCACCCTATAATCATGTGCTAGGGCATATATGTGCGTGGCGTTCCCGCTGACGCCGGTCTCGGGAGCGGTGCCATCGCCCCAATTAACAGTGTAGTCGTAGGCTATCCCCGGAAAGGTCGGAATGGTGATGCTTTCATTTGCCGTAGTAGTCCGCCAAGTGGTTACAAAGTCATCCGTGGATGGCGGGGCGGGTTGGATAACCGTGATGGTGTAGGTCTCGGTGGAAATGTCGTCTGGTGCGGTAACGGTAATGGTTATGGTGTTTGTGCCCCCGGTGAAGCCCGAAACGGTGTCGCGGCTTACCACCAACGCTGTGTCCTGTGCATCAACACCGGCGATTGCGGTGATGGCGGCGGCGTCCTCGGTGGTGGTTGCCGTGATTGTGATGCTGTTGATGTCAGGTTCAATCACGGTGCTGTATTCGGTAGTAGCGGCATCAAAAGTTCGATTCAATATTGCCGGCGAGATAGACAAACTGCTCAGACTGGCATCGCCACAGGCGGTGACTTGTCCGCCATCGGAGATGGTCCAGTTATTGCCGTCGTCGGCGGTCAAAATATCTCTGGCGGCGCCGGCGAAGCAACGTTTGGAATCGCCGGCATCGAAAGTAACGCCCCTTTGTAATGGCGACTCACCGTCACTTATCGTCGACCAACCCCGCAACAACGCATCGTAATTATCATCGCTCAACCCAAACTCCCCATCCAGAGTCCGCCTGACACCTGAGAGCATACTTTCCATATTGGTAACACTACTCACATCCCAAGCACCAAGATTCTGATTAAATCCAATGCTATTAAAAAACATCGAACGCATATCGGTAACATTACTCACATCCCAAGCACTAAGGTCTTGATTAAAGGTCAGGGTACCAGAAAACATGGAGCGCATATTAGTAACACTACCCACATCCCAACCACCAATATCCTGATTAAATAAACTGGTAGCAGAAAATATGCCGAACATATTGGTAACCTTACTCACATCCCACTCACTAATATCCCGATTAAAGATGAAGGCAGAAGAAAACATCAGGTTCATATCGGTAACATTACCCACATCCCACTTACTAATATTCTGATTAAATAGGTCGGCTTCAGCAAACATAAAACTCAAGTCGGTAACATTACTTAAATCAGGCTCATCGGTTGCTTGCCCGGCAAGGGTTTGCGCACCGAAAAAAGCCCGCTGCATCGAAGTCCACGCTTGCGTGCCCCATTGGTTGATGGCGATGATTTTCAGTCTATCGCCGCCATTATTAAAATAAATCCGTGGAAAAGTGCCGCTGATGCGCACCGTATAATTGCTCGGTGTGGCGTATATGTGCGTGGCGTCTCCGCTTTGGTTGATGGCAGAATTGCCATCCCCCCAGTCAACGATGTAATCGTAGGTCTCCGCTGGGAAGGTGGGAATGGTGATGCTTTCATTCGCCAGAGAAGTCCGCCAGACGGTTACAAAATCATCTGTGGAAGGCGAGGCGATTTGAAAAACCGTGAGGGTGTAGGTCTTTATGGCGGTGTTATCTTGCGAGGTAACGGTAATGGTGATGGTGTTCGCGCCTGCGGTTAAGCCTGAAACCAGTGCGCCGCTTACGCTTAATGCGGTGCCACTTATATCCGTGCCGGTGATTTCAATGGCGGCATTGTCATCGGTGGCGGTTGCCGTGATTGTGGTGCTGGTGATGTTGTTGGCAACATTTACGGTATACCTGAAAATAGCGGTATCAAAAGTTGGGTTCAACCTCCCGGGCGACAGCGACATGGCGCTCAAACTGGCATCGGAGGAGCAACCGGCGGCTTGTCCGTTATCGGTAATGATCCAGTTATTCGGCGCACCAGTCAAAATATTTCTGGCGGCGGTAGCGGCGCAATACATGGCATTGCCGCCGTGGAAAGTAACGCCGTCTTGTAGCGCCGATTCGCCGGGCTCTATGGCGGCCCAACCCGTCAATAACGAATGGTAGTTATCCATGGAAAGCGGAGTGCTGCGAAGCATGTTGGTCATATCGGTAACCCTGCCGACATCCCAATCACCAAGGTCCTGATTAAAGAAAGTGGCAGCACTAAACATAGCCGACATATCGGTAACACTACTCACATCCCAACCACCAATATCCTGATTAAAGTTAAAGGAACCGAGGAACATATTCGACATATTGGTAACACTACTCACCTCCCAATCACCAATATCCTGATTAAAGTTAAAGAGATTGGTGAACATATTCGACATATCGGTAACCTTACTCACATCCCAATCATTAATGTCCGACCTAAAGGCAGAGGCACGATTAAACAACCCCGACATATTGGTAACCTTACTCACATCCCAATCATTAATATTCTGATTAAATCTGGCGGCAGAATTAAACATATTCGACATATCGGTAACATTTCTTAAATCAGGGACATCGCTTGTCATACCGACTAGATTAGAGGCAGCGTGAAAAGCATTCGCCATGGAAGTCCATCGTTGAGTGCCCCATTGATTGACGGCGATGATTTTCAGTCTATCGCCTGTATTATTAAAATAAATCCGCGGGAAAATGCCGCTGATGCGCACCACATAATCGCCTTGTGCGGTGTAGGTATGGGTGGCTTCTCCGGTGACGCCGGTGGATAGGGCAGTAGTATCCCCCCAATCAATAGTGTAGTTATAGGTTGCCCCCGGAAAGGTCGGAATGGTGATGGTGTCGTTCGCCCCGCTAGTCCGCCAGGTGGTTACAAAATCATCCGTGAGCGTGGGCGATGGGGCACGGGTAACAATGATGGTGTAGACTTGTGTGGCAACGCCGTTTTGTGCGGTTGCGGTAATGGTGATGAGGTTATCGCCCTCGGTTAAATCCGAAACGGTGGTGTCGATTACGCTTAATGGTGTGAGGTTATCTGCGGCAGTGCCGGTGATTTCGAAGGCGGTGGTGTCCTCGGTGGTGGTTGCCGTGATTGTGGTGCTTTCGATGTCATTAACAACGAAAGCGGTGTATGCGGTAATAGTCGCATCAAAGGCTACATTTAACCGCCCGGTCGACAGCGACAGGTCGCTCAAAGTCGCATCGCAACTGCCGTCTAGTCCGCCATCCGTGGTAATCGTCCAGTTATTCGGCGGATCAGTCAAAGCATCTCTGGCGGTGACAGCGCAATAGGTGGAATTGCCGCCGTGGAAAGTAACGTCGGGTTGTAATGCCGTTTCACCGGTGCTTATATCAGCCCAACCGGTCAATAACGCATCGTAGTTCTCCACAGAAAGTTCCACGCCTTCCAACATCCGCACCATATTAGTAACCTTGCTGACATTCCAATCACCAATATCTTGATCAAAGGCAGTGGCGCCATTAAACATCTGCTCCATATTGGTAACCTTACTCACATCCCAACCACCAATGTTTTGGTTAAAGGCACTGGCACCGGAAAACATTGAACTCATATCGGTAACACCACTTAAATCAGGGGCATCGCTTGCTTGCCCGGCGAGATTGGTGGCACCGGAAAAAGCATTCGCCAGGGAAGTCCAGGGTTGATTGCCCCATTGATTGATGGCAGTGATCTTTTGTCTATCGCCGCTATTATTAAAATAAATCCGTGGGAAATCGCCGCTGATGCGCACTACATATGTATCCGGCGTGGAATAAATATGCGTGGCGGCGTTGGTGTGGGCGCGGGTAGTAGTGCTATCGCCCCAGTCGACGGTGTAAAAATAACCCTCGCCCTGGGTGGGAATGGTGATGGTTTCGTCCGGCCCGGAAGTCTGCCAAGTGGTTACAAAATAATCTTCGGCTGGGGGCAGCGGGTGATTGATGATTAGGTTGAAGTCGCGATTGCTTTGGGCGGCGTTGAAGTCGTCTATCCGGTAGTTCAAGGGGAATATCCCGGTCGTGGTCGGCGTGCCGGACAACTCGCGGGTTCCATCAAAGGTCAAACCGTCCGGCAGGGCACCGCCGCCCATCGCGGTCAGGGTATAGGTCTGCGGCGGCGCACCAAAGCGATCGACACCATCGCGGCGGGGTTCCGGCAAGGTCAGGGCGAATGGTATGCCCGCAGTATGGGCGACATCCTCCAAGTCCGGGAATGACGGCCGGTCATGGGATGTCACATCGAAGGTAATGCTTTCGGTTTCGTTCGCGCCGTCCGTGACGGTGTAGGTCAGTTCGCCGGTCGTGTAGACATGATCCCCCACCCGGTTGCTGCGAAAATCGCCGCTGCCGGTGATGGCGCGGGTTGTCTCATCAAAGGTCAGATTGAGGGTCGCTAAAACAGCCCCGCTCAGGGTGTAGGTATAAGAACCGACACCGCCGCCGGCCTCCGGCAGGGTCACATCGATAGACTGGCCACGTGTGAAGTGCTGGTCGTCCGGGGTAGGCAAAACCAATAGCGGCGGCAACACCTCAATCGTGAACATAGCAGTCGCGCTTCGCATGAGCGTAGTATCCGGCTCCGTCACCCGGTAGGTCACGGTGGTATCGCCGGGCATGGTCGGTGTGCCGGACAACTCGCGGGTGGCCGGATCAAAAGTCAGCCCCGGCGGCAGCCCCGAAACCGTATAGGTGCGCGCCGGGTAGTCCCTGCTACCGCCGCCGGACTCCGGCAGGGTCACGACGGGGATGAGTTGTTCGCTTATGTATATCTGGTTAGGCGGGGTCGGCAACGTTAGTGCCGGTACGGTCTTTCCGGTTATGAGTGCGGCATTTTGATTTAATAAGCCTCCATTGTCCCTGACAGACAAGAGTACAGCACCAGTCTTTGCAGACGTTATCCGAAAAGTCACTGTGGGGCCATTTCGGGCGCCGACAAATACACCGGGAAGTAAACCGCCTTCAAACCATAGATAAAACACTATCTCGCCGTCCGGGTCAAAACTGGCGCTGCCGTCTAATATTATTTCCTCGCCCACCTCCACGGTTAGATCCGGTCCGGCATCGGCAACCGGCCGCTCGTTGGTCGCCTGCGCATTAACCTGCGAAACCACCCCGCCAAACAAACTCAGCCCCAGCAATAAAACACCAACCCGCCGCCGCACCCGCTTCACCGCCCCTTCACGGAAATGATGGCATCGTGCCAAAATAGAGAGGGGGGGGGGGGGGGGTATCATCATCATTGGTTTCAACTCGTTTGCCTCAAATAGGTTCAACTAAAACCGGCGAATGGCTCGCGGAACTTACTATCATCGATCAAACCCCGCCTCACCAAATCCAAAGTCTACAAGGAAATCAAACAAATAACCACCACCCCCGTAGAAACAAGCCCCCGCGCCCGCCCAAAACGGCGTAAGCCGCTTATTATAAAGGCCGGCACGATGCCCTGCCCCCCTCAAAACCACCAGATTCCCGCCCCCGCCTAGCGCAACCGCAACCCACATTTGCACCCACCCAACCAACAGTTTATCCTTATACGCCCCCCCGCAAACCCAGCCGACCATGCCCCAGCCCTATGTAAAACAGCGCACCGAAAACGCCGTTGCCGGCATCGAATTTTTTCATCCGGCGCACAACAGTTTGCCCGGAGATATTCTGAAAAAACTGGCCGCTTGCGTAGTGCGGGCCGGCGATGACGATGGGGTTAAGGTTATCGTCCTGCGAAGCGGCGGCGAGCGAACCTTTTGCGCCGGTGCCAGTTTCGATGAGTTAGCGGCCATTGACGACGCCGAAAGCGGCAAGGATTTTTTCAGCGGCTTCGCCGAGGTCATCAACGCCATGCGCAAATGCCCCAAATTAATCATCGCACGGGTGCAAGGAAAGGCCGTAGGCGGCGGGGTCGGGTTGGCGGCGGCCGCAGATTATTGTCTGGCAACAAAACAGGCGGCGGTTAAACTCAGCGAATTGAATATCGGCATTGGCCCCTTCGTAGTGGGCCCTGCGGTGGAGCGTAAATTGGGCGTAAGCGCAATGTCGCAACTGACCCTAGACGCCGATTCTTTTTACCCCGCCGAATGGGCACGACAAAAAGGGCTGTATGCCCAAGTACTAGATTCCATCCCCGCACTCGACGCCGCCGTTCAAGCATTAACTAAAAAATTGGCAACCTACAACCCCCAAGCAATGCACGAAATAAAACAAACCTTTTGGCAGGGAACTGAACAATGGGATGAATTACTAACCCAACGCGCGGCCATCAGCGGACGTCTGCTGCTAAGCGATTTCACCCAACAGGCCTTGCGGAAATATAGATAGCCGTGCGGAAGGAGCGCCAGCCGCCGTCATTCTCGAACGATAGAAAAATAGGGAGCGCCAGCGACCATATTTTTCATCGTATCGGGAATCCAGTAAAACAATCCGGCGACAGCCGCTCCTCGCCGTTATTCCCGAATAAGGAGCGGCTATCGCAAGGTCGTCATTCCCGAACGATAGAAAAATAGGGAGCGCCAGCGACCATATTTTTCATCGTATCGGGAATCCAGTAAAACAATCCGGCGACAGCCGCTCCTCGCCGTTATTCCCGAATAAGGAGCGGCTATCGCAAGGCCGTCATTCCCGAACGATAGAAAAATAGGGAGCGCCAGCGACTATATTTTTCATCGTATCGGGAATCCAGTAAAACAATCCGGCGACAGCCGCTCCTCGCCGTTATTCCCGAATAAGGAGTCGGCTATCGCAAGGCCGTCATTCTCGAACGATAGAAAAATAGGGAGCGCCAGCGACCATATTTTTCATCGTATCGGGAATCCAGTAAAACAATCCGGCGACAGCCGCTCCTCGCCGTTATTCCCGAATAATGAGTCGGCTATCGCAAGGCCGTCATTCTCGAACGATAGAAAAATAAGGAGCGCCAGCGACCATATTTTTCATCGTATCGGGAATCCAGTAAAACAATCCGGCGACAGCCGCTCCGCGCCGTTATTCCCGAATAAGGAGTCGGCTATCGCAAGGTCGTCATTCTCGAACGATAGAAAAATAAGGAGCGCCAGCGACTATATTTTTCATCGTATCGGGAATCCAGTAAAACAATCCGGCGACAGCCGCTCCTCGCCGTTATTCCCGAATAAGGAGTCGGCTATCGCAAGGTCGTCATTCTCGAACGATAGAAAAATAGGGAGCGCCAGCGACTATATTTTTCATCGTATCGGGAATCCAGTAAAACAATCCGGCGACAGCCGCTCCTCGCCGTTATTCCCAAATAAGGAGTCGGCTATCGCAAGGCCGTCATTCTCGAACGATAGAAAAATAAGGAGCGCCAGCGACTATATTTTTCATCGTATCGGGAATCCAGTAAAACAATCCGGCGACAGCCGCTCCTCGCCGTTATTCCCGAATAAGGAGCGGCTATCGCCGCACATGTTGTACTGGATTCCCGCTTTCGCGAGAATGACGGCGTAGGGAGTCGGCATTCGCCGGCATGTTTTACTGGATTCCCGTGTCCCCCAAGTCGTCATCCCCGCTGTCGCGGGAATAACGACTTGGCGGCACGAGAATGACGGCGGCGCGTCGTCATTCCCGAACGATAGAAAAATAGGGAGCGCCAGCGACCATATTTTTCATCGTATCGGGAATCCAGAAAGCTAAATAGGCACAAACCCCTATGCCTGTCCTATGCGGCGCAAGCCGCATCGGTGTCGGCGCAATGCGCTATAATGCCAGCACCTTGCCCTTTTTGGGATTTGCTATGCACAACGGTCGAAATGTTTATGTTATTGACGGCTGCCGGACGCCGTTTCTTAAGGCGTCGGGTGCGCCCGGGGCGTTTGCGGCGGTTGATCTGGCGGTGGCCGCCGGGCGGCCGTTGTTGGCGCGTCAGCCGTTTGCGCCCGGCGATTTTGATGAAGTCATTCTTGGTTGCGTTGGCCCCGGCGTCGAAGAGGCCAACATCGGGCGCGTTGCTTCGTTGCGGCTCGGTTGTGGCGAGTCCACTCCGGCATGGACGGTGGCGCGAAACTGCGCAAGCGGTATGCAAGCGTTGGATTGTGCCGCCGTCAATATCGCCTCGGGGCGCTCCGATTTGGTGCTGACCGGGGGCACCGAATCCATGAGCCACGCGCCGGTACTGTTCAGTCGGCAGTTCGTGACTTGGCTGGCGGGATGGGCGCGGGCATCCGGTCTGCCGGGCAAAGTGAAGTCTCTGGCGCAACTGAAAGCGTCTTCGCTGAAGCCGGTGATTGGCTTGCTTAAAGGGCTGACCGACCCGGTGGCGGGGGTTTCCATGGGGCAGACCGCCGAGGAGGTCGCATGGCATTTCGGCATCAGCCGAGAAGCCATGGACGCGTTTGCGGTGCGTAGCCACGAGCGTCTCGCCGCCGCCGCCGATGGCGGGATTTTCGACCACGAAATAGTCCCCATTTTCGATACCAACGGCAACAGTTATAGCGAAGACAGCGGCCTGCGCCGGGAATCCAGCGTCGAAAAACTATCTGGTTTGAAGCCGGTGTTCGACCGTCCGGCGGGGCGGGTGACCGCCGGCAACAGCGCGCAGATTAGCGATGGCTGTGCGTGGCTGGTGCTGGCCAGCGAAGCGGCCGTGAAGCAATACGGCCTGACCGTGCGCGGGCAATTACTCGACTGCCACTGGGCGGGCCTCGACCCGGCGCAAATGGGCCTCGGCCCGGTACACGCCGCAACCCCGCTACTGCAGCGACACGGCCTCGGGCTTGAGCAAATCGATTACTGGGAAATCAACGAAGCCTTCGCCGGGCAGGTGTTGGGCTGCCTTGCGGCGTGGCAATCCGATGATTATTGCCGTGAACGACTGGGCTTGCCCGGCGCCCTCGGCGAACTGAATCAAGAACGCCTCAACCTCGACGGCGGCGGCATCAGCCTCGGCCATCCGGTAGGCGCGAGCGGCGCGAGAATCGTGCTGCACGCCCTCAATGTGCTTGCGCGTGAACAATGGCAACGCGCCATTGCCACCTTGTGCATCGGCGGCGGCCAGGGCGGCGCCATGCTCATCGAACGCAACCCAGACGCGACATAACCCGACACAACAAGCGCATGGCTAAACTCAAAAACTGGCGTATCGAAAAATCGGATGGCTTTTGCCGCCTGACCCTGGACAAACCGGGGAGCAGCCAGAATGTGCTGTCCGCAGTGGTCATTGACGAGTTGAATCACGCCCTCGCCGAAATCGAACAGGCGGCACCCGATGCGGTGCTTGTTTGTTCAGCCAAAACCGGCGGATTTATCGTGGGAGCCGATGTCGGTGAATTCAGCGCCATCGAATCCGAACCCCGCGCGGCGGAAATGCTTGCCCGCGCCCACCAGGTAATGAATCGCTTGGAAGCGTTGCCCATGCCCACGGTGGCGCTAATCAACGGCCATTGCCTGGGCGGCGGCCTCGAACTGGCGCTTGCCTGCGACTACCGAGTGGTGTGCGATGACCCGTCCATCCGCCTCGGCTTGCCCGAAGTGATGCTGGGAATCCATCCCGGATTCGGCGGCAGCGCGCGCTTGATTGAAACAGTCGGCGCGCTCGCCGCCATGGACTTAATGTTGAGCGGGCGCAGCGTCTCTCCCACCGCCGCGCGGCGCATGGGAATGGTGGACTTCGCCGTGCCGCACCGACAACTGGAGCGCACGGCGCGCTATGTGCTAGACCAAAAAGCCATGAAGCGGCGACTTGCGCAGTCATTCATAACCCGAACCATCTCCCAAATTAAACCCCAAATCGGCAACTGGAAAAAACTGCTCAACACCGCACCGGCGCGGGCTGTGCTGGCTTGGATATTGCGCAAAAAAATTGCCGCCAGAGTCGACCCGGCGCATTACCCCGCGCCGTTCCAACTGATTGACCTGTGGCGGAAACACGGCGGCAACCGCAACGACATGTTGAAAGCCGAACAAGCATCGGTGGCGCAACTAATCACCACGCCGACCTCGCGCAACCTCGTGAAGGTGTTTTTCCTGCGCGAGGGCCTCAAAAAAACCGGCCAAACCAAAACCAACCAGAACAAAACCGACCAACCGTTTCGGCATGTGCATATCATCGGCGCCGGGGTTATGGGTGGCGACATCGCCGCGTGGTGCGCCCTGCGCGGCCTCATGGCAACGGTGCACGATCAAAATCCCGACGCCCTCGCCAATGCAATCCGGCGCGCCCACCGGCTGTTCAAACTTAAACTGAAATCCCCCCGGCTGGTGCAACTGGCCATGGACCGCTTCCAGCCCGACCCCGGCGGTCACGGGGCGCGCCGTGCCGACCTCATCATCGAGGCTATCGTCGAAAACGCCGAAGCCAAAATTGCGGTGTTTTCCGAAGTGCTAGCCATCGCCCGGCGCGATGCGCTACTCGCCACCAACACTTCGAGCATCCCGCTGGAGACCATTGGCGAGGCGTTGGGAAATTCTTCGGGCGGCGCCGGGCGACTGGTGGGGCTGCACTTTTTCAATCCGGTGGCGAAAATGCAACTGGTGGAAATTATTCGCGGTGCGCAAACCAATGCCGGTGCGGTCAAGCGCGCGGCGGCGTTCGCCGAACGCATTGGTCGCCTGCCGGTGACGGTCAAAAGTTGCCCGGGATTTTTGGTCAACCGCATCCTCATGCCATACCTTCTCGAAGCCGTGGAACTAGTGCACGAAGGCGTACCAAACGCGGTCGTTGACCAAGCAGCGATGAAATTCGGCATGCCCATGGGCCCGGTCACTCTGGCGGACACCGTGGGCCTCGACATCTGCCTGCAAGTCGCGCAAAACCTTTGTGAAAGTTACGGCGGCGAAGTGCCCGAAGTATTGCGGCAAAAAGTCGATGCCGGCAAACTCGGCAAAAAAAGTGGCGAAGGTTTTTACCGATGGGTCAAAGGCAAGCCACAAAAAACCGCCGCCGGAAGCAACGCCCGAACTCAAGCGAGCATCCGCGACCGGCTGATCTTTCGGTATCTCAACGAAGCGGTGGCGTGCCTGCACGAAGGCATAGTCGCGCAACCCGACCACCTCGACGCCGGACTGATTTTCGGCACCGGTTTCGCACCGTTTCGGGGCGGGCCAATCCACTACATCGCCGAGCAAGGGGCGGACAACCTGCTGCGAAAACTCGGCGCGTTGCACGAACAATACGGCGAGCGGTTTGCGCCGTGTGCGGGGTGGAGTGAGTTGGATTTTTAAATCTAATAAAATAAAAACTAATTATTCTTTCTTTTATTCATACCCCTAGCCCTCGTTGCCCGCTCCCGACAAGCGGTATATACTGCGCACATATTGATAATCCACAAACCCCATGAATGATTCCCAGCCCGTGCTGACCATCACGGATTTGCATAAAAATTTCGGCGCGCTGGAAGTGCTGCGAGGAATTTCCCTTGCCGCGAAACAGCACGATGTTATTTCCATGCTCGGTAGCAGCGGCTCCGGAAAAAGCACGTTGTTGCGTTGCGTCAACTTATTAGAGACGCCCACTTCGGGGGAAATCGCCGTGCACGGCGAGGTCATTCGCATGAAGGAACATCGCGGCGAACGCATGGCCGCGGACCGGCGTCAGGTCGAACGCATCCGCAGCAAACTCGGTATGGTGTTTCAGCAGTTCAATTTGTGGTCGCACATGACGGTGCTGGAAAACATCATCGCCGCGCCGATTTCGGTGCTGAAACTACCCCGGCGGGAAGCCATCGAGCGCGCCGAAGCGGTGTTGAATCGGGTTGGCATGATCGAACGCAAGGATTACCACCCGACTCATCTGTCCGGCGGCCAGCAACAGCGTGTGGCAATCGCGCGCGCGCTGGCGATGGAACCCGAAATATTGTTGTTTGACGAACCCACCTCGGCACTCGACCCCGAATTGGTCGGCGAAGTATTGCGGGTAATTCGCAGTCTGGCGGAAGAAGGCCGGACCATGTTGGTGGTCACCCACGAAATGGGATTTGCGCGGGATGTTTCCAACCGCGTGTTGTTTCTGCATCAAGGACTGGTGGAAGAAGACGGGCCGCCGCAGGAAGTATTTGAGCAACCGAAATCCGACCGTTTCCGACAGTTTCTGGCGGGTACCCTGAAATAGCCACGCGGCTTGGCTATGAGAAGGCTATGAGAAGGCTATGAGAAGATTTAGAACTTATGAGAAGGTTTATGAGAAGATTTAATCATTTATGAGAAGGTTTATGAGAAGAATTTATCATTTATGAGAAGATTTAATCATTTGTGAGAAGGTTTAATAGAAGATTTTAACATCTATGAGAAGGTTTATGAGAAGATTTTAGAGATTTTATGAGAACATTTTATGAGAAAAGTTGTATTCACCATGCCCCCGTCCAGATTGGCCGGCGGCAGTAGATTTTGTCAATACATGCAGCATGTTTTACAATCACGCGAAACACGCAGCATCCTTTTACCAATCGCATTCACTTAATACTAGGAGACTCATCGTGAAAAAACTACTTTTACCCTTGTTCGCGCTCATGCTGTTTAGCAGCGCCCCGGCAACTGCCGCCGAATGGAAAGAAATTCGCATCGGCGTTGAAGGCGCGTATCCGCCGTTCAGTTCGATTACCGAAAGCGGCAAATTGGTCGGCTTCGATATCGACATCGCGCTCGAACTTTGCAAAACCATGGGCGCTAAATGTTCGCTGGTAACCCAAGACTGGGACGGCATCATTCCGGCGTTGCTGGCGCGCAAATACGACGCCATCATCGCCTCGATGTCGATCACCGAAGAGCGCAAGAAAAAAGTCGCGTTCTCCGATAAGTATTACAACACGCCGGCAAGATTCGCTCGCAAGAAAGGCTCCGGCATCGAAATCACCAAAGAATCGATGGCGGGCAAAACCGTCGCCGTGCAACGCGCAACCATCCACGATAATTTCATCACCGGCGAATTTGGCGACTCGGTCACCATCAAACGCTACGGCACTCAGGATGATGCCTACCTAGACGCGATAGCCGGGCGCGTGGACTTGCTGCTGGCGGATTCGGGGGTCATAGACATTGGCTTCCTGTCCACTGAACAAGGCGCGGATTTTGAGTTCGTCGGCCCCAATTACAACGACCCGAAGTATTTTGGCGAAGGCGTGGGCGTTGCGGTTCGCAAGGGCGATACCGATCTGGCGGAGAAATTCAGCCAAGCCATTCGCACCATCCGCGAAAACGGAAAGTACAAAGCAATCAACGATAAATATTTTGATTTCGATATTTATTAAGTTATTAAACCAGTCCTTTGTTCGACCACGGCGCCGAGTTGAAATCATGATATTAAAACCATGATGTTAAAACCATGACCCGGCCGCCGCCATCGAAGCAAATCGTTGCGCCGTGTATCAGGTAATCGAATACTTGCCGTTTGTGCTTTCCGGGATGGTGCTGACCATCACCGTGGCGTTGCTCTCGCTTCTCATCGCCTGCATACTCGGCATGCTGACCGCCGCCGCCAAACTCTCCAACTCATTCGCCGCCCGCGCCGTGGGCGGCGTCTATACCACCCTGATTCGTGGCATACCGGATCTGGTTTTGATGACGCTGCTGTTTTTCGGTGGCCAAATCTTAATCAACCAACTCACCGATGCCCTGGGATGGGGCTACATTGATGTCAGCCCTTTCGCCGCCGGCGTAATCACCATCGGCTTCATTTTCGGCGCCTACATGGGCGAGACCTTTCGTGGCGCGATACTGGCGGTGCCGCGTGGCGAGATCGAAGCCGGCAACGCCTTCGGCATGACCCCGGCAAGAGTTTTTTTTAGCATCACCCTTCCGGCGATGATTCGCCACGCATTGCCGGGCTTCGGCAACAACTGGCTGGTATTGATGAAAACCACGGCGCTGGTCTCGGTAATCGGCCTGCACGACATGGTGTTCAAAGCCGGACAGGCCGGCGGTGCCACGCGCCAGCCGTTTTTGTTTGGCCTGCTGGTGGCGGTGCTGTTTTTGCTGCTGACGGCGTTATCCAACATCGGCCTTCGCTACCTCGACCGCCGCTACAGCGTCGGCGTGCGCACAACTTAAACACGACCCGCCGCCATGGACTTCGCCGTCATCATCGACAACCTGCCGCTCTATCTTTCGGGGCTGCAGATCACCATCGAATTGCTAATTCTCGCCTTGCTCTTCGGCCTCGCCTTGGCGATTCCTTTGGGCGTGGCGGCGGCATCCAAGCGCGCGCTGGTCAATTCATTTCCGCGCGGCTTTATTTATGTCATGCGCGGCACACCGTTGCTGGTGCAAGTGTTCTTGATCTACCACGGCTTCCCTCAGTTTGATTTCCTGCGGGAAAGTTTTTTGTGGGCGGTGTTCCGGGAAGCGTATTGGTGCGCGCTCATCGCCTTCGCGCTGAACACCGCCGGCTACACCGCGGAAATCATTCGCGGAACGATCAAACAAACCCCGGTCGGTGAAATCGAAGCGGCACGCGCTTGTGGCATGTCCGCGGCCACCGTGTTGCGGCGCATCACCCTGCCGAGTGCCTTCCGCCGTGGCTTGCCAGCCTATAGCAACGAAGTCATCTTCATGCTACACGGCACCGTCATCGCCGGAGTCATCACCGTCGTCGACCTATTCGGCGCCGCAAAAATCGTCAACTCGCGGCATTTCGTACCGTTCGAATCGTTCATCGCCGCCGGGTTCTTCTACCTTTGCCTGACCTTCCTGATTGTCGGGTTGTTCAAACTGGTGGAAAGAAAATGGCATGCCCACTTGCGCCCACGGCGGACATGAGTGCTGACATGAGTATGGACATGAACGCCAACCCGAACGCTGGTATAAACGACTGGTTTGAATCGTCCCTGGGGCAATCCCTGCTCGAACAGGAACGCTTTCACTGCCGAAAACTGGTGCCTTCCGATTACTATCCGAGGAGTTTGCAAGCCGGGTTGCCATCGGTCAATTTTCTCGATGGCATCGAAAGCGATGGTCGTTTTTTCGTCGGCGAACGCGCCTTGCGAGACGATTGCCAAGCCGACCACGGCGCGGTTTTGTGCGCCATAGCCACGGCCTCGGCCATGCCCTTTGGCGACAAAACCCACAACTTGATCGTGCTGCCCCACACCCTGGATTTCTGCGAAGACCCCCACGGCGTACTCCGAGAGGTGAATCAGATTCTGGTGCCGCAAGGATGCGTGGTAATCACCGGCTTCAACGGGCTGAGTTTGTGGGGCGCGATGCGGCTGATGATGAAAGCCGCCAATCGTGCGCCGTGGAATGGCCGTTATCACCGCGTTGGCCGCGTGCAAGATTGGTTGTCGCTGCTCGGTTTTGAACTGGTGGGGGCGGCGATGATGGCCTACCGGCCACCGTTGCAAAACGACAAGTGGCGGCGCAAACTGGCGTTCATAGACCAAGTCGGCGCACGCTGGTGGCCCGGGCTAGGGGCGGTATATGTGATTGTCGGGCGCAAAAAGGAAATCGCCGTTAGCGGTCGCGGGGCAACGAAGTTGCGATGGCAGCGATTGCTTCCCGGCATGGCCCAGCCGGCGGCCCGCGTCGAACTCAAACTGGTGCGCGCCAAGCGCAACTCGTGAAGTCCGTGCTACTCTCACTCCCACTCTCACTCCGGTTTTCATAACCAATGTCCGACAAAGTCATTATTTACACGGACGGCGCATGCCGTGGCAACCCCGGTCCGGGCGGCTGGGGCGCGCTGCTGCGTTTCGGCGACCATAAAAAATCGTTATACGGTGCCGAGCGGGAAACCACCAACAATCGCATGGAACTCCGCGCCGCCATCGAAGCGTTGAGCGTGCTGCGCCGCCGTAGCCGAGTGGAATTGCATACCGATTCACAATACCTGCGAAACGGCGCGCTGCAATGGATAGATAACTGGAAGAAAAAGGACTGGAAAACCGCCGACCGCACGCCGGTGAAAAATCGCGACTTGTGGGAAGCACTGGACGACCTGCGTGGCAAGCACGATATTTCGTGGTACTGGGTCAAGAGTCACGCCGGCAATCCCGGCAATGAATACGCCGACCTGCTTGCCAACCGGGGAATCGATGAGATGCGGCTATGAAACAAATCGTGGTGGACACCGAAACCACCGGCTTGGAATTTTCTCAGGGCCATCGGATCATTGAAATCGGCTGCGTGGAAATGATTGGTCGACGCTTGAACGGCAACACCTTTCATCATTACCTCAACCCCCAACGGGAAATCGACGAAGCCGCGGTCGAAGTGCACGGCCTCACCGCCGATATGTTGAAGGACAAACCACCATTCGCCGACCTCGCCAAAGAACTGCTCGATTTCATCAAGGGCGCCGAACTCATCATCCACAACGCCCCCTTCGATGTGGGCTTCCTCAACCACGAATTCGAACAAGCCGGGCTCGGCAAAGGCGTGATTGAGAGCCATTGCACCGTCGTCGACACGCTGGCCATGGCGCGTCACAAATATCCCGGACAGCGCAACGGCCTCGATGCGCTGTGCAAACGTTATACCGTCGACAACACCCAACGCACCCTGCACGGCGCGCTACTGGATGCTGAAATTCTCGCCGATGTATACCTGATAATGACCGGCGGGCAGGTGACGCTGCTGGGCGAGTCGACGGATTTGCCCGACCATGAACAACATCAAGCCGCTGAACCCGGCGACGCCGCCGAAGGCATCACCACGCCGATGATCCGCGCCACCGACGAGGAACTAAAACAACACGAGAAGTGGGTGGAATTGCTGGACAAAGAAGCCGAGGGCGGCGCCGTCTGGCGGCAATAACCGGCAATGAACGACACCCCAAACCTCAAAGTCGGCTTGTTGCTGTGCGATGATGTTGACGAAGTTGACCAAGCCAAATACGGCACCTACGCCGAGATGTTTCGAGACGGCATCAACGCCGTAGACCACGACTTGACGATCCGGCCAATGCGTTGCCAGCGGGGCGAGATGCCCAACTCGCCGGATGATTTCGATGCATTCCTGATTTCCGGCTCGCGCCACGGTGCTTACGATGCGCTTCCCTGGATCGCGCAACTCGAGGATTTTGTGCGGCGTTGCCGGGAACGGCGTAAAAAAACCGTGGGCATCTGTTTCGGCCATCAGTTGATCGCCCAAGCCCTCGGCGGCGAGGTGCGCAAAGCGGACGCCGGCTGGGGCATCGGCATTCACAGCACTCGAATCATTGAGCCGAAGGAGTGGATGGGGGACATCAAAAACGGCGAATTACACACCCCCGGACAATACAACCTAGTGGTGGTGCATCAAGATCAAGTGGTCGCCCTGCCCCCGGAATTTCGCACCCTCGCCGAAAACGACTTTTGCCCGATCAGTATGTTCGCGGACGACATCATGCTCGGCATTCAGGGGCATCCCGAATTTAGCCGGGCGTTCTGTGAATTTCGCATTCACGCGCGCCGGGAACTGCTCGGCGAAGCGTTATTCCGGCAATCGCTCGCCTCCCTGCAAGAAATGACGCTGGATTCCAGCCGCGTGCTAGGCTGGATGGCGCGTTTCATCCGCAGTTGAGCAGTGCGCGGTCGCCGGCGTGGATTGCACTGATTCGGCACGGCATCACCGAATGGAATGAACTTGGCCTGATTCAGGGACACACCGATATTCCTTTGAGCGCAACCGGGGTGGCGAAACTGCGGCAAACCCGACCGGGCGGCGATTTTTTGCGCGCGCGATGGGCAACCAGCCCGTTGCAACGGGCAGTGCAGACCGCCGCCATCCTCAACCCCCGAGTCGAAGCGGAAATTCACCCCGACCTCATCGAAACCAACTGGGGGCAATTCGAAGGCACCCATCGCACCAAACTTCCCGAACGCATCCGCACACTCGCGCTTGCGCCGGATCACGGCCTCGATTTTCGCCCGCCCGGCGGAGAAAGTGCGCGCATGGTGCGGCAGCGGCTGCTACGCTGGTTTGCGACTGTTGCGGACACCGGCCCGGTGGTGGCGGTGACCCACAAAGGCGTGATTCGTAGCGTGTTGAGTGCCGCTTGCGCGTGGGATATGAGCGACGAATTCAGCGCCAAACCGGACTGGTCGCTGCCGCATATTTTTGCCATAAACGGCGATGGGACGCCGCGCTTGATGCGCCTGAATTGTCCCTGGGATCAACCGCCCGAAGACTCGCCCGAAGACCCCGTCTAGGAAGCCTCGCGGTCGTTCATATCAGCGTAACGAATCCAGAACTCCACGGATATTGCGGCGCGCCGGGGCTTCGCACAGGTCGTAGAAAAAGGGCGTGAAGTAGATGCTGTCTCGGTCCAGCAGTTTTTGTAAAAATCCCGCCTGCCCTCGGATGAATTCGATCTCGCTCATATCACCAAATTCTTTGCGGATGTTGTCGCCGTCCCGCTTGAATGATTCCGGCGCCATGCCAAGCCCGCTGAGGTCTACATCGACGACAAATTTCGCCCCCTCGTCATCGGGCTTTTCGCGGTGGAGGGTGCTCATGATGTAGCCATCCACCTCCCGGATCATCTCCGGCGACAACACTCCGGCGGCTTTTTCGGCAAACCAGTCGGCGCTTTTCCGTTCGTTTTCGGGGTCGCCGGTCAGGTAAATCACATCGTGAAACCAGATTGCCAGTTCGACGCTGGCGGAATGCCCAAGCGCCGCCTTCGCCAAATCCATCCGCGACAGGCAGTCGTTGATATGACCGCCAGTATGGTAATGGCGGTGGGGTTCCCGGTAGTGCGTGGCCAGTGCCTCGAAAATATCATCGGCAGCGGCGTCTTGTGCCTCGCCATGGCCTGCGGAATGGCTCCACAACCGGCAAAACCGTTGTTTATCCAAAATCGTGTTCATCTGTGCGTTATCCCGGCGGGGCGCCTCAGGATTGCGATACGCCGATTTAACCACATCGGGGCGAGGGTTGCACATTCGCGGTATACTGCGGGGGATTATTTTAATGGAACCCTTTGGAGACTTATCGATGATTGTTGAGCAGATTTGGACCGGCAATGCCTACCGCAACTTCAACTACCTGATTGCCTGCCCACAAACCGGCCAAGCCCTGGCCATCGACCCGCTAGACCATAAAAAATGCCTGAATCTGGCGCAGGATAAAGGCTGGGAAATCACCCAAATAGTCAATACCCACGAGCACCAAGACCACATCGGCGGCAACGACAAGGTAGTCAAAGCCACCGGCGCCAGCGTGCTGGCACACGCCGGGGCATCCGCTGCCATACCGGGAATGGACCGGGGATTGTCCGCCGGCGACATCGTCAAGGTCGGCACCAGCGTGGAATTGGAAGTGCTGGACACCCCGGGACATACCATGATCCATGTCTGCCTGCTATCCCACACCGACACCCCGGCGTTATTTTGCGGCGACACCCTGTTCAACGCCGGTGCCGGTAACTGCCACAACGGCGGCCATCCGGAAGAGTTATACGAAACCTTCGCCGAGCAGTTGGCGAAGTTGCCGGACGACACGCTGATTTATCCCGGCCACGATTATCTGGAGAGCAACCTGCGCTTCACGCTGGCGCGCGAACCCGGCAACCGCGATGCCGAGATATTATTAGATACCGCGATGACTCAAGATCCAAACCACGCGCTGATAACCACGCTGGGCAGGGAAAGACAAATCAACACTTTCTTTCGCCTGCAAAACCCTGAAGTCATCGAGCAACTTCGCTTGCAATATCCAAAACTTGAAGCAACGCCCAACGACAAAACGGTATTTCTGAAACTGCGGGAATTGCGTAATCAGTGGTAATCTGCGCGCTTCAAATACGCTTCAAGCAAGCCACCAGCGAATCGGCCAACCCCCGCATCAACGCAAACCACGCATCCGGCCCCGGCGTAAGTCCGGCACCCAGCGGATCGAGGACACCGGACGCCGCATCGGTATCCGCCACCAGTGTGCGCACCAGTTCGGGCTGAAACTGCGGCTCGCTGAAAACGCAACGAACTTTTTGTGATTGGATGAGTTGTTTAATCCGGCGAATTCGTTTGACTCCGGGAGGGCGCGCCGCACTGACCGTCAGGAATCCGACCGGATGCAAGTTAAATTCGTGTTCGAAATATCGGTAAGCATCGTGAAAAACCAGGTAGGGAACGCCGACCACCTCGCGTAACTCCTCGCGCAAAGATTGCCGCAACCGCTCCAGCCGCACGCGAAGATTGCGGGCATTGGATTCATACGCTTCGCGGTTTGGCGGGTCGAGAACCGCCAACTCCCACGCCGCGATTCGGACGATGGACTGCGCATTCTCGAAGGACAACCACAAGTGCGGGTCGGCACGCCAGTGGTCGTGGTCATCTTCGGCATGGTTATCATCGGCGTGATCATCCTCTTGCGACCTCGGCAATGGCGTGATTTCGGCGTGTTCCAACAGCGTCACAATGCGCGCCGCACCGCGTCTTTGGGCAATAATTTTCGCCACCCTACGCTCCAGTGACGGGCCAATCCACACAATCAAATCCGCCGCCGCCAACTCGCTGACTTGAGATGGCTTCAACTGACTGGCATGGGGCGATTGTCCGCCGGGTATCAGCAGCCGAGGTTCACCGATGCCTTCCATCAACGCCGACACCAGCGAGTGAACCGGCAGCACCGAGACCACCACTTTGGGAGCGGCGTGAACCTGCGTGGCACACAACAGCAGCAACACACCCGGCAGGAACCGGCATAAAGCGAATTTGGCGAACGACATGGGTGGTTGATGTGAATACAATAATGTTATATTATATCATAACAACTTCGACCATTCACTATTGCCATGCCCGCCGCCCCGCACCGCAACCATCATAATCACGACCACTGCATCGCCACGGCCATGACGCGAGCCGAGGAAACTTGTCGGCGCAAAGGCATACGCTTCACCCGTATCCGGCGGCGGGTGCTGGAACTAATCTGGGCCGGCCACCGACCGATGGCCGCTTACGACCTGCTGCAGCAACTGCGCCGGGAAAAACCCAACGCCGAGCCGCCGACCGTGTATCGCGCCCTCGATTTTCTGCTGGAAAACTGCCTCGCCCATAAAATCCAATCCCTGAATGCCTACATCGGTTGCGCCCACTCCCAGCACCGGCATGTCAGCCAGTTTTTGATCTGCAGCGGCTGCCAACAAGTGGCGGAACTGGACGACACCGAACTGCAACAAATGATCGAATCCAAAGCCGCCCGCGCCGGACTCGAAACGTTGCGCCAGACCGTTGAAATCACCGGACGCTGTCCGCAATGCCGACCATGAACGATGCCCGTCCGGCAGCCGACTCGCCGCTCATCAGCCTGACCGGAATCAGCCTGAAGCGAGACGGCAAAACCATCCTGCAGGAAGTTGATCTTTCGGTGTGCGCGGGGGAAATTGTTACGTTGATTGGCCCCAACGGCGCCGGCAAAAGCACCCTGATCAAAATCGCGCTGAACTTGCTCAAGCCAGACCGAGGCACGGTGCAACCACGCCCCGGATTATCGGTCGGTTATATTCCCCAGAAAATCGAACTCGACCGCACGCTGCCACTCACAGTCGGGCGTTTCTTACAACTGGAACTCCGTCATCGCACATCCACCCGACAAACCCTCGTCCACGCCCTCGACCAAGCCGGCGCACCCGGCCTGCGGGAATTGCTCGACTCGCCCCTGCAATCCGTATCCGGCGGTGAAATGCGGCGCGTATTGCTTGCCCGCGCGCTGCTGCGCAACCCACATTTGCTCATCATGGACGAGCCCGGCGCCGGTATGGACATCCCCGGTCAGGCCGAGTTATACCGATTGATTCAAGCCATTCGCGAGCGGCGTCATTGCGGCATCCTGCTGGTTTCCCACGACCTGTTTATGGTCATGGCGGCCACCGACCGGGTGTTCTGCCTCAACCGACACTTGTGTTGCAGCGGCCAGCCGGAAGATGTGCGCCGACATCCACAATTCCTGGCGCTGTTTGGCGACCGCGCCGCATCCGAACTGGCCGTCTACCACCACCACCACGATCACACCCACGACCTGCACGGCGACCCGCACGACCCGCCCCCCGGCAACCATCACAAGGCGCGACCGGATGGATGATTTCCTCGTCCGCGCACTGCTCGGCGGCATCGGCGTCGCCATCCTCTGCGGCCCGCTCGGATGCTTGGTGGTGTGGCAGCGCATGGCATACTTCGGCGCCACGCTATCCCACGCCGCCCTGCTCGGAATCGCCCTCGGCCTGTTCTTCCAACTCAACCTGCAACTCGCAATTTTGCTAGTGTCCATCGCCGTGTCGTCGCTTTTAATGCTGATGAACAAACGCCCCTTCATCAGCGCCGACACCATACTCGGCATCCTCGCCCACGGCGCTCTGGCACTCGGCTTGGTGCTACTAACCGTGCTACCGGGCGTGCGCCTCGACCTACTCGGCTACCTGTTCGGCGACATCCTCGCCATCACCCGCGCGGATATTTTGTGGATCTACCTCGGCGGACTGGGCGTGCTACTAACCCTCATAAAAATCTGGCAACCGCTACTATCCCTAATCGTCCAACGCGACCTCGCCCTAGTCAGCGGCGTTAACGAAAACCGCATGCGCGCCATTTTCTTTTTGCTATTGAGCCTCGTAGTAGCCGTCGCAATGCAAGTAGTCGGAATTTTACTAATCGTCTCCCTCCTAATCATCCCCGCCGCCACCGCCCGCCACTTCGCCAAATCCCCAGAAACCATGGCCCTACTCGCAACCCTATTCGGCATCATCGCCGTAACCGGCGGACTTGGAATGTCGTTGGTGCTGGATACGCCAACGGGACCGTCTATAGTGGTGGTGGGGGTGGGGGTTTTTGCAGTTTGTAGTTTGTGGTTTGTATCGGGGCGGGTAAAGAGGTGAGTATTTTTTATAACTCGCCAACAAGTTGCTCTTGATTTTCCGGCAATAGGCTAGGATCAAAAGAAATATTGTTCCTTGTCCTTTTACAACTATTCTCTTCATTTCCCCGATAGTTATTACACCCCCAGAACTTGCCATGCTCACCCTTTCGCTCCACACAATCAGCACCACATAAATCGCACTTGGGCACCCAGTTACGGCATTTTCGATCGATGCATACTCTGAATTGGTCGCTATGGTCCATGTGCTCCATTGCCTGCCCACATTTCTGACAGACTTCTTCTGTATTTTTGCACAGCGGGTAATTTGAGCAACCAAGGAAAATATTATTACTGCGGGTGTTTTCACGAAAGGTCATAGAGCCGGTTATGCACCTAATACAGTTGATGTGCTGGAATAACTTTTGCACCAAACTAACTTCAAATTCCTTTTCTTCCAACGGATAACATTCGTTGATTAACTCAACAATAAACTCGGACGCTTTTGTCATATCCACTATCAGATAAACACGCTCCCTGGCGCGTGTGATCGCAACATAAAACAATCTCCTTTCTTCGGCAAATGGAAAGTTTTCCGCAGGCGGTAGCAACTCCTCAAGCAAGGGATCGGTGGTTTTTAGGGAAGGGAATCCGTGCTCACCATTTACCAAGCCCAACAATACGACATAGTCGGCTTCTTTGCCTTTGGCGGAATGGATAGTACTTTTTCCAATTGCCAGCCTCGGATGACGCTTCCTTAATTCTTCTAATTGCTGTTTTTTAGGAACGCTAAACCCGTATCGTCCCAGCAAATAAACGGAATCTCCCACTTTCGCACGCGCACTAATGGCAGACAACGCATCATCCAAACGCTTGTCGATGTTTGTTATCCCAACCTGCTTGCGATCCGTTTCCCGGAGCAGTGAAACCGCAGGCGATTTCACAATTTTGTGGGTTGAAATGTTTTTTCTTGATTGAGATGTGTTTCGCTGAACAAACATGGAAGCAATATCACAAATGCTGTTATTAAAGCGGAACGTCTTGTCTAGAACAGTAAATTTCCCAGCCCCAAAATGCGACTTGAAATTGCTCGTGAAAGCAACATCGCTCCCAGTAAAGCGGTAGATGGCTTGCCAGTCATCACCAACACAAAATAAGGAACACCCCTTCACGCTCGACTTAATAGCCTTTACCAGTTTTGCTCTGGGCTCAGATATGTCTTGAAATTCATCAACTAAAATATATTTCCACGGTGACACAAATTTACCTTCCTCCACATAACCCAAAGCACGATTGATCATGTCATCAAAATCAATGCTGTCATCCTGATCTAAATACACCTCGTAATCTTTGACAATGGGAAGTAATAACTCTAACGCCGCTGATAACTGTTCGGGATTGGTGGATTTTTTGATTTTTTCTTCAATTTTCTCTCGGTTAAATCCACCTGACCGATAACGCCTCAACATCTGACTCATCAACTTGGCAAACTGACTAACCGCACCAAAATCTATTAGAGTGGCAAGAATTTTTTCTTCAGACAACGGTTTTAACTCTACTCCGACATTTTCGGTTTTTTCTTCAGACAACGGTTTTAACTCTGCCCCGACATCTTCGGTTTTTTCTTCAGACAAAGATTTTAACTCTGCCCCGACATCTTCGATTTTTTCTGTCAGCAAACTCAGCAACTGGCCTTCTGTATTGTCATAATGAAACAGTTCAATCAGCCGTGTTTTGTATTTAAGGTGGGTTTTTCGTTTCCAGTCTATGCCTTTATGATATTCTTTTTCATCGACATAAGGTGCTGTTTTCTCTTCCCGGTCTATCCCAAAATATTCAATATACACATCATAGTCAGGAAGATAGAAATCTGGACAATACTGGCTATAATCTGTAGATATTGTGGAAAATTTGTACTTGCCTTCATACTCGTATTCAACCCCCAGCCTGAATAAATGGTTG
Organism: Candidatus Poriferihabitaceae bacterium; assembly: GCA_965262585.1. Taxonomy (GTDB): domain Bacteria; phylum Pseudomonadota; class Gammaproteobacteria; order Arenicellales; family Poriferihabitantaceae; genus JAHRAW01. Next base: position 2,362,605 of record OZ253546.1, on the reverse strand, counting down.
GCAATAAGGCACTCGCCATAACTTTTTACTAATTCGCCTTTAAGTGTTCTTATTTCATTCGCTTTGATGTATTCGAAATACTCACCTTCTGTTTTGAAGTCGAATGGATTCGCAACAGGATACAAATAATTCTCAAAATATTTCAATAACAACTTAAGGTATGGTTTGGATTTGATTCTGTCCTCAAACCATTTATTCACTTTGTTTTGTAAATATTTTTCGTCTTCCGCAATAGGGTGAATACTCGGTTGACCGCCTTCCACTTGCGCGATGATCTCTTTACCTAATTTGTGAAAGGTGCTAACCGCGACACCCTTCTGCTCAATTTTCTTATCAATACGTTGCTGCATTTCATCGGCGGCTTTCCGGGCAAAAGCCAACATTAAAATCTCGCTAGGCAATGCTTGTTGCGTCTTTAACAAAAAACCCGTTCGTCCAATCATAACGCTGGTCTTGCCAGTACCAGCACCGGCCAACACCAGGTTATTGTCATCATCCACAATGCAGGCTTCCTGTTGTTTTTCCGTGAGAGGATATGATTCTATCGTGTTGAAATAGGATTGATGTTCCAGTTTCATCCGTTGAACATAGTGTGCTCGATACTCATCTGCATCTGACTCAGTCCAGTGAGCGATTTTTTCAATGAATGAATATGCGTTAGTCATTTCATCTGACAACAAACCAGATTGCGGCGACTTTTTGTATCGATCAAAAACTACCCTAGCCTGCTGCCGGATAATTGGTAACCTCGATGTACGCAAATAGCCTTTGGATAAAGCCTCGGCGATGCGTTTTGACGCTTGATTGATATTCGGGTATATGCGCTCATAGTATGTCTTCTTAAGCCATAGAACTACATCCTCGGCCTGGGACGGAATAAGGCCAAATAACCGCTTCGTTCCCTCATTGGTAGGCACTGAAAGCGTGGCAAAAAACCAATAACGCTTGAAAGACAAACCTGCAACTAATTTTTCCTGATCGATTAACACTTTGACGCCCTTATGCTGTTTCAGCATAAGGGCGTCACCGGAGCACTCAATAATTACTGGATCGACTCCAAAAAGCCTGAGTAATGCCGTCCGATTGATCGATTTTGTAATAATTGACACTTTCTTTAATTTTTACATTCATTGTGACAACGGCCTTGACAGTCATGCCAACAATCACTTTCGCCAACACCGCCTCGAATCAACGACTCGCCAAAACTTTTTTGGTATAGAGATTTGGTTTCTTCAAAAGACTCTTTCAATTGTTTTTCGTCTTCACTTCCACGCAACCCAAAATAAGGGAAGTGATGAAAATAACCGCCAAACAATTCTTCGCTGTCACGACAATAAGCCCGTGTATCAAGAATGTGGTAATGCCACATCGTATCCATTATTTTATTTGGAACGATTGCATAGTGTGGGCTGGGAAATTTTCGACACAGCATTAAATAACGCTTGTATTCAATTTCCGCGTCTTCGCATTGCTCTTTATTCCAGCCGACACCCTCTTTCGGCTCGCCGAGTTTCATCTTGACCATTTCCAGGTCAACCTCGGAAATATCTTTATCGATCCCCTTTGCGACAAGAAATGCCACACGTTCTTTCGTGATAGGAACTGGCATTTCCATTTCATATTGCGGAATTGGATTACCATTCAAGGGGGCGGATTTCAGAACTACTGGTGTTTGTGTTTGCATGATGTCCTCATAGGATAGTAGTGGAATGAATCCAAAGCCTCTTTAATCGCCGACTTCGGTCGTGAATTGCACGCCTTCCGTGCAAAATGTGAGAATTATCTACAATTAGAATATCGTTGCGGCATAGTTTAAACTCATGAAACGGAATAGCAGAAACGGCACGGCGAAAAGCATCAAAAGCGCGTCTCTGTTCAGGTTTCATATTTTTATCAGCCAACCAAAATGAATAATAAAACTTAATAGTTCCATTTACGCTTGAAACTAACGGAGATTGAAGCGGATCATTTTCAAACATTTGGTGTTCTTTCAACATAACAGTTTGAATAACTTTTTGATCTTCAGAATCTAAAAGAGAAAATGCCTTTCTAGCATCCGCCAGTATAGTCTCGCCGCCTTTCGTGGCTGGCTTTACGCATAACCATGCAATGTAACTTGCCATTGTATGATCGGTATGAAAATCCAAAGCCTTATCGGAAGTAACGAGACCCCTTTTTTCCAGATTAACAACAACATCCGTCTCGTGAATTACCTTACCCAAAAAAGCAGATAACTCAAGAAAATCTTGTTCTCCCGATGATGGCATATGAACCCAGCCATACTTGCGCAATTTCACGCGCACATCTTCTATCTTTTTTTGGGGAATATGCATAGCCATATAAATCACTTTGCCACACAAAAATTAGCCTTGTCAAATAGTAAAAAATAAAACCATTTACCAACTTCAATCTACCTCGCCCCCGTAGACCCAAACCCCCCACCTCCTCTTTCACTCTCATCAAAATCCTCCACCACATTAAACTCCGCGCGCACTACCGGTAGGATTACCATTTGTGCGATGCGGTCGCCGGGGTGGATGGTGAAATTGGTGGTGCTGCGGTTCCAGCAGGAGACGAAAATTTGGCCTTGGTAATCGGAGTCGATGAGGCCGGTGAGGTTGCCGAGGACGATGCCGTGTTTGTGGCCGAGGCCCGAACGGGGGAGTAGCATTGCTGCGTAGTTGGGGTCTTTGATGTGGATGGCGATGCCGGTGGGAATTAACTTTGTCGCTCCCGCTTCGAGCGTTACGGGTGCATCGGTGCAGGCGCGCAGGTCGAGTCCGGCGGCGCCATCGGTGCCGTAGTCGGGCAATCCGAATTCGTCGTTGATGCGCGGGTCGAGAATTTTCAGGTCGATTTTCACCGGCGTTTCATTTGCCTCTGCGGTTGTCAAACAATGGCGCGATATGCTCAATGATGTGCACCGCGATTCGATATTTGTCGGTTTTGTCCAGCGTTACTTCGCAGTCGCGCTGTTCATTTTTATACAGCAGCGTCACCGAGTTTTCATCGCTACCGAACACCTTATCCGAATCGTCGCTTTGACCATCGACAGCAACCACCGCATTGGCCGCCATCACATCAACGCCCTTGGCTTTCATTTTCTTCCGCGCATTGGCGACCACATCCCCAGTCTCCGCCGCGAAACCCACCGTGAACGGGCCATCTTTCATGGCCGCCACGGTGGCAAGGATGTCGGGGTTTCTAATCAACTCGATGCGCATGCGCGCGTCATTTTTTTTGATTTTATGCGCGGCAACTTCGACCGGGCGATAATCCGCCACCGCCGCAACCGCGATAAACCAATCCGCATCCGTTGCGTTCGCCGTCACCGCATCCATCATTTGCCGCGCCGACTCGACATCAATGCGCCGCACCCCATGGGGCGTTTCAAGGTTCACCGGGCCGCTGACCAGCGTAACCCGCGCGCCAAAATCCAACGCCGCTCGCGCCATGGCATAGCCCATCTTGCCGGAACTGTGATTGGTAATGCCGCGCACCGGATCCATCGCTTCCCAGGTCGGGCCGGCGGTAATCAGCACCCGGACGCCAGCCAGCAGTTGCGGAGGACCTTCGCCGGCCAGCAGGTCGGCGATTTCCTCGGGCTCGGTCATACGCCCCGGCCCGGTCTCGCCACACGCCTGATCCCCGGCCGCCGGACCAATCACGCGCACCCCCCTGTCCACCAGAGTCGCAAGGTTGCGCTGGGTCGCCGGATGCGCCCACATCTGCTGGTTCATGGCCGGCGCCACCACCACTTCGGCAGTAGTGGCAAGCGCCAACGCCGATAGCAACTCGTCCGCCCGCCCCTCGGCCAGCCGGGCGATGAAATTGGCGGTGGCCGGGGCGATGACCACCTGTTCAGCCCAGCGCGCCAGTTCGATATGCCCCATACCGGACTCGGACTCGGCATCGAGAAGATGCTGATGCACCGGATGCCCGCTGACCGCCTGCATAGTCAGGGGAGTGATAAATTCGCTCGCCCCACTCGTCATCACCACCCGCACCTCGCAACCGCGCTCCATCAGCCGCCGCACCAGCACCGGGCTTTTGTAGGCGGCAATGCCACCGCAGACGCCCACCAAAATGCGCTTGTTTTTATGCCAGTTCATGTGGTATAGTGTAGCGTAATTGCACGGAAGCCAAAGGAGAATGAGCATGGTAAGCACCCCTATAACGCAATGGCCTGCGGATGAAAGGCCCCGAGAAAAACTAACCCGAAGCGGCCCCGCTTCGCTATCCGATGCCGAGTTGCTGGCGGTATTTTTACGCACCGGCATCAAGGGCAAGTCGGCGGTGGACGTCGGTCGCGACCTGCTAAAAGAACACGGCGGCCTGCGGCAAATCCTCAACGCCGAACAAAGCACACTGACCCGAACCGCGGGACTGGGCCCGGCCAAAAGCGCACAACTGCAAGCCGCACTAGAACTCGGCAAACGCTACCTTGCGCAAAAACTCGAACGCGAAGGCCCACTCACCAGCCCAACCCAAGCCGCCGAGTTTTTGATACACCAACTACGCGACCAACCACGCGAAGTTTTTGCCATCGTATATCTCGACAACCGCCACCATGTATTGCGTTATCAAGAACTTTTCTACGGCACCTTAAACGGCGCCACAGTGCACCCCAGAGAAGTAGTCAAAAGCGCCCTCAAGTACAACGCCGCCGCCCTCATCCTCGCCCACAACCACCCCTCCGGCATCGCCGAACCCAGCCAAGCCGACGCCACACTAACCGTCAAACTAAAAGAGGCGCTAAACCTAGTAGAAGTGCGTTTGCTCGACCACTTAGTAATCGGCGACGGTGAATTTGTTTCGATGTCGGATAGGGGATTGTTTTAGGGGGGGGTAAATTGTCTGTGTGGTGTGATTTGGTGTGTGAATTAGACCCTGCGGCAACTGTCAAGGATTACTTGACAGTTGCCGCTGAAGGTAAGTGTTATAACCTTGACCTTATTGAGTGATGGCTGAAGAATAAGGAAAATCGTACATATCCTTTCAACTGTTCGATAAAAGGGTAGATAATGCATGGTCTAGGAAAGGTAGACTTCATGGCCTTTTTCGTACCTTATTTCGTGAACTGATGACTGCGAAAATGCGGATCAACGATATCAACACCAATTCCCGCATGGCGATATTTATATGAATCATACTCACATCGTTCAACCAAACGATTTATCCCATTACGCCGACACCCGCGAAAGTCAAGGGGTGATTCCTGAGCTTGTCTATCATCTCGTGCGCCAATCTGTTCCGGATGCCACAGAATGCCGAATCCCTTACGGAGATGCTGTCAATCAGCCCGGCTGCGACGGTTTTGTTGAATCAGATACCGGCTATCTCCCGTTTGTCCCTGTTGGAATTTCTTACTGGGAAATTGGGACTGGAAGTGATCCTCAGAAAAAAGCAACCGCCGACTTTGAGAAGCGAACACAGGAGATCAGCGATGCGGAACGAGCTAAGGTATCTTTCATATTTGTAACTCCACGTTCCTTGGCCCCCAAGGGCTGGCAAGAATCTCAACAAAGAGAATGGATTGAGAGACGGAAGGATCGGGGCTGGAAAAAAATCCAAATCATTGATGGCGGCAAACTCGCTGATTGGTTGCGCGAGTTTCCAGCACTTGGCTGCTGGATGGCGACTAAGACAGGTATCACTCGAAGTCTAGGAGGAATTACTACTCCTCTTGAACATTGGAATACAATTCTTTTCCGGCGCACCGGCGGCGATCCGCCCTTGCCTCCGGAGCTTTTCACGGTATCGAGAAGTGTTGCGTGCGATGCACTTGATGCGCTGTTCAGCGGTTCCACCCAAAAATTATTCCTTTTAGCGGAAAGCGAGCAAGACGTAGATGATTTCGTCGCTGCCTATCTGTCTACACTGGAAGCATCTAAGGCGAACAAATTCGCCAATCGATGTCTATTTATTAGCGATGCGAATGCATGGCACTCGGTTTCTATTCTGCGAAAAGCCCATATTTTAGTGGCAAGTCCAAGATTGGGCTTGGATACAGGTCAGAACAACCTCCAAGCTGTCGCGGCTGGGGGAGGCCACCGTGTAATCATACCCCTGTGTGGGGCATGGGCTGGTGGCAACCCAGAAATCATCAAACTTATAAGTCCATCACAATCGCAGATCGAAGATGTTCTCAAGAAGGCCAATTTTCCAGATATTAGAGCAAGAGAACTCGGGAGAATCGGCGGCGGTCGAATATCGGCATTTATGCGACATCTGTCGGGAATGGGGACTTTGCCACCGTATGCGACATGGGGCACCGCCCGTCAAATAGCCCAAGCGGGGCTTGTCGGGAAATGGTATGGAAAGAACACAAGGGATATTGCGACAATAGAGGAACTGCTGGGAAAAGGCTATGGGGAGTGGATCGAGACACTGAGAACTGACACGCTACGCTCGGACTCTCCCCTTATTCAAACTGATGAGATGTGGAGGTTTGTCTCTCGTGGAGAGGCGTGGAGCGCATTGGGAAAACATATTACAGATGACGATTTAGATCACCTCAAAGCAACAGCAATATCAATCTTGGAAGAGCGAGATCCACAATTTGATTTACCTAAGGATGAGCGTTTTATGGCAAACGCTCGTGGGAAAGAACTCGGGCACTCGGATCTAATCAGGAACGGGATCACAGAAACCCTCGCACTGATTGGCAGTCGCTCAGAGGCACTCTCTTTTTGTTCGCATAACAAAGCCGAAGACACTGCGATTCTCGCCGTCCGAAGTTTACTGAACGAAGCGAGTTGGGACCGATGGGCTAGTTTAAATTCACATTTACCGCTACTTGCTGAAGCCGCACCTGATGAATTTCTTGCCGCTGTCGAATCGGCTACCAATGATCTACCAAATTCGCCTTTTCACGAAATTTTTGCACAAGAGGGAGGGGGCGGATTGGGCGGAACGACCTACATAAGCGGGCTTCTTTGGGCACTTGAAGGACTTGCTTGGAATCCTGATTATCTCGTCCGAGTTTCGGTAATCCTCGCAGACATTGCATCCATTGATCCCGGGGGGGGCTACTCTAATCGACCCGCCCGATCTCTAGCCGACATATTTCTTCCTTGGTATGTACAAACTATGGCACCGTTTGCCAAGAGGGAGACGGCCATTAAAACTGTGATTCATGAGCAACCAGAAGTTGGCTATCAACTACTCTTGGCATTGTTGCCGCGCATTCATAGTCATACAAGTGGGTGTCATCAACCAATTTGGCGTAAGTACATTCCTCAAAATTGGAAGAATACCATGAGCAGAAGTGAATACTGGGAGCAAATTACCGCGTTTACAGATCTCGCAGTTGAACATGCACAAAAAGACACTGAGAAACTAGGCAAACTCATTGATCGCTTATCAGATTTGCCTTCGTCTGCACACGAAAAACTTCTTGATTATCTCTCATCTGACGCTATTGTTGACTTGCCTGAATCCAAACGACTTCCACTTTGGGAAAAACTTGAAAATATTGTGCGCCGTCACAGAAAATATTCTGACGCTGGTTGGGCATTACCCGAAGAAACTGTACAGAAAATTAAAGATACTTCGAATAAAATAACGCCAAGCATGCCGAAATTAAAGTATCGCCAACTTTTTAGCAATCGAGGTTCCAACCTATTCGACAAAAAGGTTGGTAAGGTTGATTACAAGGAACAACGCAGACGCCTCGATGAAGCACGGCAAGCAGCCATTACTACGATATTAGGCGGCGGCGATCTGGATTCAGTGTTACAGTTCGCTGTTAGTGTTACTGCTCCCTACGAGGTTGGTCGAGCTTTGGGAGTGATTGCGTCTAATCAAGTTGAAGATGCAATATTGCGATTATTATTGGTCGATTCAGAAGTCAATGTTGCGTCACAAGTAATAGTCGGCTTCATTTCAACTCGATTTTTGAAACTAAAATTTGATTGGGTTGACGAGGTTCTTGGAAAAAATTGGTCTATCGAAGAAAAGGCTGTTTTCTTAAAATCCCTCCCTTGTGAAAAGGAAGTATGGCAAAGAGTTTCAAGTCATCTGGGAGATGAACACGAAAACCTATATTGGCGAGATGCACAAGTCAACCCGTACAATCCGGATTATGACTTCGCGATTGCGATCGAAAAACTGATCGAACATAAGCGCGCAGGATCAGCAGTCATGTGTCTTGCTAGCGTGGCGGACAATAAATCTCTGTTCGACGAGACATTGGCTACACGTGCCCTTTTGGAGGTGATTCAAGGTGAATCCGGATTTAATGAACTGGATAATTATCAAACTGTCGAGTTGATCAAACATCTTCAAGCATCTTCAACCACTGATCAGGATGCACTGTTTCAGATCGAATGGAATTTCCTTCTGTGGTTAGACGAATTCTCTTCAGGGTCGCCAATCACTCTTGAGAAGCGTCTTGCGTCAAACCCATCGTTCTTCGCAGATGCTATTGGGATTGTTTTTCGCTCAACAAATAGTGATGTGGAAGAAAGCAAAGAACCTACCGAACAAAAGCGAAATTTAGTTAAAAACACCTACATACTTCTAACCAACTGGAAAATATGCCCAGGCACATGCGAGGACAACACGTTTGATGCTACTGCTTTCAATGCTTGGATAAATGAAGCACGAAAGATTACTGAAGAAACGGGACACACTGCGGTGGCCCAAATGCAAATTGGCCATGTATTAACGCATGCACCCAGTGACCCGAATGGGCTATGGATACATGAATCTGTTGCGACAGTACTGGATTCCAGGAACACGGATGATATGCGGTCGGGATACACAACTGAGCTATTTAATCAACGAGGCGCTTACCTTCAAACTGAAGGACAAGAGGAACGCGAACTTGCTCAACACAATCGTGAGAAGGCCGACTCTCTCGAGGAAAAAAGATACTCGAGATTTGCAACCGCAATGCGGGAATTTGCCAATATGTATGATCGTGAAGCGGAGCGGGAACCAAGACGATATTTACATGCTGACTATTGACTTCTTCTCTAAACACCATGCCCACCCCCACCAACCACAAAACCGCCCAAACCCGCACCCTCGCCTACCCCGAAGAAATCGCCTGAACATCTATCCCCCACAAGAAACCCAAGCAACGGCGGGGGGTTGATTTGGGGGTGTCGATTGTCCGGTGTGCGGAGAATCGTTTTCTTTTTTTCAACGATCTGTTCGACAGTAAGGTGTGGGGGTTCAACCCGTGCTATGCTGAAGGTGCGTTGTTTGGGCGGTTTTGTCATAAGTCATAGCAACATTCGTGGCAAGTTTTTCGACCATTCTGATCGATTACGATGAACCGGCGCGTATATATGCCGTAATGTAATTTTTAGTTTGACTAACAAAACAGACGATGAATAAGCGGAAAAACAATAAACCTCGCGCCGAACCCGCCGCTCAAAACGGATCGAATAAGTCGAAATCCCTCGAGTCATGGATCTGGAAAGCCGCCTGCGCGATCCCCGAAAGCTGGGATGTGGTAGAGTTTGACCAGTTCTCGACGCTCCAACGAGGAAAGGATCTTACTAAAAATAAATTCCGAAATGGCAAGATTCCAGTAGCCGGATCAAACGGTGTGATCGGTTATCATGATACTGCAACTTGTAAAGGCCCGGGAGTAATCGTTGACAGAAGCGGTTCAGTCGGAAAAGTTGTTTTTCACGAAAAGGAGTTTTGGGCACACAATACCAGTCTATATGTCCGAGATTTTCACGGAAACCATCCACGCTATATTGGCTATTTTCTCGAATATTTGGACCTTGCTCGTTTCAAGACAGGAGCATCTGTACCTACGCTTGATCGAAATTCTTTCAAGATCATGCTAGTGCCCGCCCCGTCAGTTCCTGATCAAGAAGAGACGGCGAGAGCACTAGGGGCGGTTGATCAAAAGACTTGTGTGAGTATCGAAAAGAAAGGAGTCTTACAAGACCTCTTCCGCACCCTTATTCACGAACTGATGACTGCGAAAACCCGCGTTCATGAATTATCACTTACAGCTCAATATGCCTAACCCCCACCAATTTTCAGATGTCGTAGGGGACCATCCGGTTCATCCAAATCCGATTGGCGATCGATTTTCATGCGAAGATGGTCATTCTGACCATGGCGTGCCCACCCGCGCTCTATTTGAGACAGACTCAGATGTTAACCAGTTTGTCGCAGCGATGAGGGGGTACCTTCGCACCCATCATGCTAGACCGGAGGATCTAGAGCGGGACCGGCTAAGGCGGGAAGCTCTCGCTCGGCAAGGGATTATTCTTCCTCCTACGCGGTTCCCAACGAATCCAACGACGCGTAAGGGAAACTGGACGGAGGTTCTTCTCTGCGAATATGTGGCCGCTTCCTGCAACATCGATTTGCCCGTTTATCGTCTGCGCTACAACCCGAATGTCGAACAATCGATGAAGGGTGACGACGTGCTGGCTTTCGATTTGGAGGCTGATCCGGTTCGTATAATTGTAGGTGAGGCGAAATTTCGTAAAAAGTCATCGAAGAAAGTTATTGCTGACATCGTCGCCTCACTTGAGAGATCCTCTCAAGGAGGCCTACCTGTATCTCTTCAATTCGTTGCAGATCGCCTAATAAATGAGGGCAATGAAATTGCCGGACGGAAGGTCGAAGAGTGTGCCGGTCTATTTGTGAAGAATGGATTGCAGATCGACCATGTTGGACTTCTAGCGAGCAATCACTTGGCACCTAGGCATGTGAAGGAGCACGCCAGTTCGTCTCTGCGAAGGCTTGCTGTGATTTCAATGGCTCTCTCCGATGGAGAAGGTCTTGTAGATTCAAGCTTCGACGGATTGGAGAATACACTATGAGTTTCTCAGTTGAGCATGCGAGAAGCATCATAAATGCGTTGAGCGCGAAGTCAACTCTAAACTTAATTTCTCAGGCAAAGGCAAAGCAACTGCTACAAGAGGTTCATGAGTTACCGGAACACTTTCCGGGATTTTCGGATAGACTCGACGACCAAGCCACTTTCATAGCCTACCGGATGCTAAGCGCCGGTTGTAGTCTGGTGGAGCAAGACTTACCCGTTGAAGGTCACCAGCAACTTTATTCTGCTGGTGACTTGCTTGAAAGCATTCATCGTGCGAACGCTCGAACTGAAAGCGTAAGCGGATTCCATTGCCTAATTGGAGCGATGGCTTTCTACGCCTGTGGCCATTATTCACGAGCATTCGTGCTCATTAAAGCCACGGAGACAATTACGCCAATTGCTGGAATTATTGGCAGCTTTCTCAGAAAAGACTTCACCGAGTTGATTTCGAGAATCAACGACGTCTTTCTTCGCGAACAAACATTTGACGAAGAAGACTTTTCCGAAGTAGACCGAAAATCCCTTGACCATCTCATTGCTCGCGCAGTCGCACTCATTTGGGAGCATGCGATCTCAGGTGAATCGGAACTGCTTAATAGTGTCGATTCGATTCTGGCCGATACCATGAGCATCAGTGAGGCAGAAGCCAACCCAAGTTTCTGGTGGATAGCCCGAATTCTTCGACTGATGTTTGGTGACTACGGTCGAGGTTCACTTTGGATTTGCCTTCCTCCGCTCTTTGGGCCTGATGGAAAGGCTACAGTAGGTGAGTATGTAAGCCTACTTGCCTTGTCCAAGCCACCGATCATTGAGCTTTGGCGATCGCAACTTGCATCTCTTGAACTTGCTCTGGATCGTGAAAAATTAGGTGGTGTCGTAAACTTAAGAACGAGCGCGGGAAAAACTCGAGTAGCGGAGCTAGCGATACTCAAAGAACTAAAGTTAGATTCGACAGCCAAGGTGCTTTATTTAGCACCGTTTCGCTCTCTTGCATTTGAGCTTGAGAGGACCTTTAGAAAATATTTAGAAGTGCTTGGATATTCCATTTCACACCTCTATGGAGGTTCTCGATTTAGTAGGGTAGATCGAGAAATGATACTTGACGCAAACTTGCTCATTGCAACGCCGGAGAAAATAAAGGCGATGCTGCGTTCGGCTCCTGAATTGTTCGAGAGCGTAAAATTGATCATCATTGATGAAGGGCATCTCCTTGGAGGGAACGCTCGAAACATAAGAAACGAACTATTTTTAGAGCACCTTCGAGTACTTTCTCGAAATCATGGAGCACGTATCCTCTTATTGTCCGCAGTTCTTCCGAATGCCTCAGAACTTGCATCTTGGATTGGGGGCGAGGAGAACGCATTGGCTCAATCATCTTGGAAGCCATCGGATGAGCGCTTTGGGATGCTTCTCTGGACAAAAAATAGAGTGCAAATTGAATGGCGTAGCAAAAGCCCGTGTTTCAATCCGGATTTTGTAGATTTTCGCTCCGTACGCGAGCCCGGCAAGATGAAAGATAGACGATTCCCAAAGTCGAAAGCCGAAGCTGTTGCCGCCGCTGCTGTCCGCCTTACCGAAATCGGTCCGGTATTGATCTTTGCGGGTCAAGCTCAATGGGTGTCCTCAATGGCAAAAGCAGTAATGTTAGCTCTACAAAGAATAGGGGAGGATCACGGGTGGCCGAATACAGAGTGGCGGATATTTGAAGCGACTTGCCGGGAAGAATTGGGCGATAATTGTATCGAGCTAGAGGCAGCCCGACTTGGAATTATTTGTCACAGCAATCGACTGCCTCCTCAGGTCAGGATGGCTATGGAAACCCTCATGGCGGCAAAGGCCGCCCGGGTTATCATCGCCACAACAACTCTTGGACAAGGGGTAAATATCGAAGTTTCATCGGTAATTGTATCTCAAACCTTGATTGGATATAAAAGACGTATCACAAAACGCGACTTCTGGAACATTTGTGGACGTGCTGGCCGAGCGTATGTACATGGAGAGGGAAAGATTCTTTTTGCAATCGATGGCACGAAACCAAAATCGAATATTCGACGCGAAAAGGCATTAGCAAAACAGTATTTCGACTCCCAAAAGATCGACAAGGTTGAGAGCGGACTTCTTCAAGTAATTCAAAAATTGAAGCACATTGCGACAGAAGCAGATGTGTCCTTCGATGTTTTCTTAGAACTGATTGCGAATGGAAACTATGAAACCCTGAATCAAAATGCTGATAATGTTCGAATCTTGACAGATTTATTAGATGATCAACTCTTGGCATTACACATGATGTGTGAAGAATTAGACATATCATCGGGAGATCAGATTGATTGGGTTGAGGAAATATTTCGGGGTTCACTAGCAGCGATCCAAGCTGATGCAGCTGGGGGTGAGGGCAGTGCTTCGGTTCTCTTGTTATTGAAAGCTCGAACCAAGGCCATCCTAATAGAAGTTCCCACTGCTCCCGCTCGGAAAGCTATCATCTCATCTGGACTCCCACTTTCTGTGGGGAAACTCGCGTTTCAAGACTTAGATTTGTTTCGCCAATTTGCCGATGGCTATTTGTCAAACGACAGGAGCGATGCCGCGTTAGCGGCTCTCGTTTCACAATTTGAAAATTGGGCGAGAGAGAATGCGAAGGCTATTTTCAAATCGTTTCCATCAGAAGAAGAACTTGATATCATCCGCGGTCAGTGGCTCGCAGGTACACCTCTACTGGCGATCCAGAACACATCTGGGAACAACTCGGTGAAAATCTGCTCTGATTTCTATGGCTACGAACTGTCGTGGCTATTCCACGCCGTTGCCCAAAAACTTGATCCCGATACTGAGGACGAACGGAGGGAAGTACTTGAACTTGTAAGCTTACTGCTTGAACTGGGTTTGCCGAATCAAGCGGCTTCCAAGTTTTTTCTAGCCGGGATTCGGTCACGAGCATCGGCGATTGAGCTCAGCGAGTACGTGGTGACTGAAACCTTGAGTCCGAAAAGCATCCGGGATGCACTGCTGAGTCCGGGAACTGTGGAGAGACTGACGCCATTGATTTCTGCTGAGACCGCCAACTGGTTGGATTTGTTGGTTAAGGAACAGATTTCGGATTCCGAGGCACTGCCAGAATTTCCAACCTTCAGTCTTGATGTTCCATCAGAATTTTCTGTCATTCATTCGCGAAAAATTAATGATCAGGATACTGCGTTCCTGTGCTCGACCGATGGTCGATTTATTTTTCCAGTTCAATCAACGGATAATCTTCCGTTTCACAAGGTCGCCAACGATGCACGGTTTGCCTTCTTAAGAACGGGGGATGATTGGAGTTTGTATTGCCGAGATCCTAGGCTACGATTATCGGCACCTTCTTTTGACGACTTTATCCTCTAGCCCAATGCCCACCCCCACCAACCACAAAACCGCCCAAACCCGCACCCTCGCCCACCCCGCAGAAATCGCCTGTACATCTATCCCCCGCAAGGAACCCAAGCAACGGCGGGGGGTTGATTTGGGGGTGTCGATTGTCCGGCGTGCGGAGAATTGTTTTCTTTTTTTCAACGATCTGTTCGACAGTAAGGTGTGGGGGTTCAACCCGTGCTATGCTGAAGGTGCGTTGCTTGGGCAGTTTTGTCATGATTCATAGCAACATTCGTAGCAAGTTTTTCGACCATTCTGATCGATTACGATGAACCGGCGCGTATATATGCCGTAATGTAGTTTTTAGTTTGACTAACAAAACAGACGATGAATAAGCGGAAAAACAATAAACCTCGCGCCGAACCCGCCGCTCAAATTGAACCCCGATTCAGTTGTCAAGTAATCCTTGACAACTGCCGCCGAAGGCAAACACTACATTCGCGGTAATTAAGAAGCAGGCATTCCACTTCCCCGAACAAAAGAAAATCGCGTATATCCTTTCAACTATTCGACAAAAGGTAGATAATGCCTAGTTTAATAAAGGTAGACTTTATGACCTTTTTTGTATCATGCTTCACGAATTGATGATTGCGAAAATTTGCATTCATAGCGTGCCATCCACATGTAACCGAAGACTTTCACGCCATGCCCACTCACCCTGATGCGATCGGATACATTCGCGCCCTTGGTCATTCTGGGGAAATACCTTGGCTGGAGATGATTTGTGATCTCTCTGCCTCTGGAACCACGACTCTCGGCCCTAATGATCTTGAAATCCTTGTTCAACTATTCACAAAACGCGCAAGTTACCTTCGACAAGCTGCGCCGCCAGTAGCGACTGCGCCAGCCGGAGCTGCTGCCGTCGCAAGCGAACGCCTCGAAGAGATTGGCCCGTTTAATGGGTTTAAACGATTGGACGATTCCCTAGCGGCTTCGTTCCCTAAACAAGCGACTATCATTTTTGGAGCCAACGGAAGCGGGAAGTCCAGCTTGTGCGAAGCCCTGCAAATCTTGGCATCCAATGACGCCCCTCGCCGACCACTCCATAATGTTCGAAGCACTGCGACTACATCGCCATCTTTCACCTATAAATTCGCTTCAGATGCGTCTGCGCAATCCTGGACGGCATCCGCTGCTTACGGTACTCGCTCAGCTTCCCTCAAGTATTTCAATACCGGGATAGCAATTCACAATGTTCAAAACTCTGTCCAACCTGGCAGGATCATTGAGCTTTCACCGTTCAAACTCGATATATTTGAGACAGCTCTGAAGCACTGCAAAAATTTACGCACCGAACTGGAAAACAAACAGAGCGAGAATGCAGAACAGCTCGTGACACTTGCTGATCGCATTCGTACCAAATTTGACGGATTCAAGGGCTTCGTGCTGGCTGAATTGACGAGTCCGACAACAGCCGCATTAGATGCCCAGTTGAAGGTCGGCGAAACCTATTCAGAGAAGAGCGGGTTAGATAAAAAACTGAAACGTAAGGCGGAACTCGAAAAAGCAACTTCAGAAGAAGGTCTCAAACTCCTTATGGGAGAAGCTTCCGCATTGAGATCACTCCACATAGAAATCCAACCAATCATCGGATCATCTAAAAGATTCATTGAGATCGACCCCGTAGCACAGTCGAAAGCACTGAAGGAAAAAGAGGATAAGCTAGAACTCCTTGCCGAGGCGCTTATTCCATCAGGCGCAAACCTCGACAAGTTGATGGCACTCATCCGTCCAGCCAACGAAATTTGTAGTCTTCATTCTCCGGAGACAGTGGAGTGCCCCCTCTGCAAGCAAAACCTACGGGAGCGTGAACTTGAACTCTTTAAGCAATACGCCGAGATCCTGACCGGCGAACTGGACACGGCTATCACTGAACTCCGTAAGCTGATCAAGGAGGCAGAAAAGAATCTCAAAATAATCACTGAATCTACGCCAGACGATTGGGCAAAAGACTCGGTGTTGGCCGTGGAGATAATCGATGCCATTAAGAACGCTGGGCGGGCGATTCAGACACGGTTCAATGGGGGAGAGGAAATCGATCAAGACTGTAAAGATGCAGCAGCGACGATTCGAGCACTCAGCGACCATCTTTCGAAGCATCTGGAAGAGAAAGAGAAACTCATTGAAGATGCAGGAAAAGACAGGGCAAAGCTTCTGAAACAGCTGGGCGAAATCTCTACCGAATGCCAGACACTGCTCTACACTAAAGAAATCACAAAGAACATCGATCTCATAAAGGAAGCGTATTGTCGGACGCGAACCGCTACTTTTTGGGAGGCAAACTTACCACAATTTACACCGGTGCTACGCAAGATCACCGCTACGGCAAAGAAGGCTCACAAGGAGCTTGTGGTAGGTAATTTTAAAACTCGACTGAACACAGAATATATCGCGCTTGCCGAAAAAAAGATGGACGCATTCGGAATTAAACTGAAGGACGTGGGTGGCGACGGGGCTGTTACTATCGAACATTCCGTGGCTGACCAGAGGATCGAGGCGGTGTTGAGTGAGGGGGAGCAACGAATCCACGCACTTGCATTGTTCTTTGCAGAGTTGGAGACCTGCGAGCAACAAGTGATCGTCTTTGACGACCCGGTTTCCAGTTTCGATTACAACTACATCGGAAACTACTGCAATCGGCTGCGCGATTTCATGCAGGGGCACCCTAATCGTCAGATTATTGTCCTTACCCACAACTGGGAGTTTTTTATTCAAATCCAGAAAGTTCTCAAGGATGCCCGGTTAGAACATTACATGTCTGTGTCCGTGCTCGAAAGCTGTGTCACACTCGATGAATACAGCGATAAGATTGCCGATTTGAAGACCAAAATCGAGGCCTTGTTGAGTGGAGTCGATGAACCTACACAAGAGGAAAAAGAAACTCTTTCTGGGAAAATGCGCCGATTGCTTGAAGCAGTCGTAAACACTCACGTTTTCAACAACCAGCGTCATCAATTCAAACAGAAGAGTCAGCCAGTATCACACTTCCACGAATTTACTAAAATCGTCCCCCTGCTTCCGCCAGAGGCTCAAACTCTCAAAGACCTATATGCAAAACTCAGCGCTACGGAGCATGACGATCCGCGCAACGCGTATGTAAACACAGATAAAGCAATGTTCCAAAGGCGTTACGATACAATCAACGAGATCGCTGCCGCAATTAAGAGTCGGAAATAGCATGCCCCCCCCCCACAACACAATCCCAACAAAATCAATTCATAAGCAGACAACCAATGCCAGAATCTGAACATCATCTTGAAGACAAACTCATCGAGAAGTTGCGTGGCCTCAAATACGAATATCGGGCGGATATTCGTGATCGTGATACGCTTGAGCGGAATTTTCGTGAGAAATTTGAGGAACTCAATCGCGTTAACCTTACCGATGGTGAGTTTAAACGGCTTCGAGATGAAATTGTAACTTCGGATGTCTTTACCGCTGCCCGCACTTTGCGTGAGCGTAACAGTTTCACTCGCGATGATGGCACTCCACTGCACTACACTCTGATCAACATCAAGGACTGGTGCAAAAACAACTTTGAGGTCATCAATCAACTCCGCATCAATACCGACAACAGCCACCACCGTTACGATGTAATTCTGCTCCTCAACGGTGTGCCGGTGGTTCAGATAGAATTGAAAACCCTCGGCATCAGTCCGCGCCGGGCTATGGAGCAGATCGTCGACTACAAGAACGATTCCGGCAATGGCTATACCCGCACCCTGCTCTGCTTTGTCCAATTATTCATTGTCAGTAATTACAACGACACTTTGTATTTCGCCAACAACAATAAACGCCATTTCGCTTTCAATGCCGACGAGCAGTTTTTACCTATCTATCAGTTCGCAGGAGAAGACAACAAAAAGATCACCCATCTCGATAGTTTCGCCGAGACCTTCCTTGCCAAATGCACTTTGGGGGAAATGATTGGCCGCTACATGGTGCTCCTCGCCGGCGAGCAGAAGTTGATGGTGATGCGCCCGTATCAGATTTACGCCGTCAAGGCCATCGTCGAGTGTATCCACCAGAACTGCGGCAACGGCTATATCTGGCACACCACCGGCAGTGGCAAGACGCTGACTTCCTTTAAGGCGTCCACCCTCCTCAAGGACAATCCCGACATCGAGAAATGCCTTTTTGTCGTCGATCGGAAAGACCTCGACCGACAAACCCGCGAGGAATTTAATCGGTTTCAGGAAGGATGCGTCGAGGAAAACACCAACACCGCCGCTTTGGTGCGCCGCCTTGTCTCGAATAACTACGCCGACAAGGTGATCGTCACCACCATCCAAAAGTTGGGCCTTGCGCTGGATGAAAACAGCAAGCGCAACAAGCAGAAGAGGAAGAACAATCAGCCGACTTTCAAGGAGCAGTTGAAGCCTCTAGGCGACAAGCGCATCGTATTCATTTTCGACGAATGCCATCGCTCCCAGTTCGGCGAGAACCATCGGGCAATCAAAGAATTTTTTCCCAAAGCCCAACTCTTCGGCTTCACCGGCACGCCTATCTTCGAGCAAAACGCAACCATTACGAGAATTGAGAATCAGCAGGCATCTTTACGGACCACCGAAGACCTTTTCCAAAAGGAACTCCACGCCTATACCATCACCCACGCCATCGATGACAAAAACGTCCTCCGATTCCATGTGGATTACTTCAAACCGGAAGGCAAAAGGCCACCCAAATCGGGCGAGCCGCTTGCAAAGAAAGCCATCATAGAGGCCATCCTTACCAAGCACGATAAAGCCAGCGGCGGGCGCAAGTTCAACGCCCTACTCGCCACCGCTTCCATCAAAGATGCCATCGAATACTACGACCTGTTCGCCACTGTCCAAGCAAAAAAACAAACCGCCGACCCCAATTTCCAGCCGCTCAATATCGCCTGCGTTTTCTCCCCGCCCGCCGAGGGAAACAAAGATGTGCAACAAATTCAGGAAGACTTGCCACAGGAAAAAGCGGACAACGCAGTCGAGCCCGAAAAGAAAAAGAAAGCCCTCAAAGTCATCCTTGCTGATTACAACACCCGCTACGGTTCCAACCACAGCATCGGCGAGTTCGACCTCTACTATCAAGATGTGCAGAAGCGCATCAAGGATCAGCAGTATTCCAACGAAGACTTACGGAAGGCCGATCCGCAGGGAAAGTATGAGCACAAAATCGACATCACCATCGTCGTAGACATGCTCCTCACCGGCTTCGATTCCAAATACCTGAACACGATTTATGCGGACAAGAACCTCAAACACCACGGCTTGATTCAAGCCTTCTCCCGCACCAATCGCGTGCTCAACGGCACCAAGCCCTACGGCAATATCCTCGACTTTCGCCAGCAGCAGGACGCCGTCGATGCCGCCATCGCCCTCTTCTCCGGCGAAAAGGACGACCCCAGAGCCCGTGAAATCTGGTTGGTGGATAAAGCACCCGTGATCATTGACAAACTAAAAGACGCGGTGCAGAACTTGGACGCATTTATGAAATCCCAGGGCCTCGAATGTGCCCCGGCGGATGTGCCCAACCTCAAGGGCGACGATGCCCGTGGTGCCTTCATCAACTGTTTCAAGGAAGTGCAACGCTGCAAAATCCAACTCGACCAATACACCGATCTAACAAAGGAAAACGCCGCCGACATCGAGCAAATCCTGTCCGAGGAAAGCCTGCTCGGCTTCCGTGGTGCCTATTTGGAAACCGCCCTGCGCCTCAAGGACCGGCGGGACAAGGGCGACGACACACTCAGCCCGGACTCGGAGCAAGTAGATTGCGAGTACATTCTATTTGCCTCGGCCCTCATCGATTACGACTACATCATGGGCCTCATCGCCAAATACTCCCAGCAGGAACCGGGCAAAGAGACAATGAGCCGAGGGCAACTTGTCGGCCTCATCCAATCCGATGCCAAGTTTATGGATGAGCGCGAGGACATCACCGCCTACATCGACACCCTGAAGGAGGGCGAAGCCCTCAGCGAAGAGGCCATCAGCGATGGTTACGGCATCTTCAAGACGGAAAAGGATACGGCGGAACTGGCAAACATCGCCGGTAATCACGGCTTGAAAACCGCCACGCTGCAAGACTTTGTAGATGGCATCCTGCAACACATGATCTTCGACGGCGAGCAACTCACAGAACTGATGGAACCGCTTGGGCAAGGTTGGAAAGACAGAAGCACGAGGGAACTCGCCCTCATGGACGACCTACTCCCCCTGCTCAACAAACGGGCCCACGGGCGCGACATCTCCGGCCTCAGTGCGTATGAGCAGTAAGGCGGCAAAGGCGATGAAGAAAAACAGCGAGATTGAGTTAAAGCCCAGACTACGTTTTCCGAAGTTTCGGGATGCGGGGGGATGGGAGGAGAAACGCTTGGTCGATCTTTGCTCGAAAATCACCCAAGGCGGAACACCCGATACATCAAAGCCTGAATATTGGGGCGGTTCTATCAATTGGTTGACTCCCGCAGAGATGGGAAAGACCGAAAGCCAATTCATTCATTCAACCAACAGGACAATAACGGAAAGCGGATTGAATAACTGCTCTTCTGATTTATTGCCTAACCACTCCGTCATACTATCTACCCGAGCACCAATTGGTCACCTATCGATTAATACATCTCCGACGGCTATCAACCAAGGATGCAGAGGATTGATTGTCAGTAATGCTCTAAATTTATATTTTCTGTATTACTCACTCATCGATTCCAAATCCCGGTTGATTGACCTAGGGGCGGGGAATACATTCAAAGAACTCAGTGGAAGCAGCCTAAAGAGTTTTGAGATTTGGCTTCCCTCCCTCGCCGAACAACAAAAAATCGCCGACTGCCTGACATCCATAGACGAACTGATTGCCGCCCAAACCCGGAAAGTGAACACCCTCAAGGCCCATAAAAAATGGCTAATGCAAAACCTTTTCCCCCGCGAAGATGAAACCCAACCCCGCCTGCGTTTTCCAGAGTTTCGGGGTGCGGATGGATGGGAGAAAAGTCCCCTGGGTGACTTATTAGATTATCAGCAACCGACTGATTACCTAGTTACAGATACTAAATACAGCGATATGTATAAAACCCCTGTTTTAACCGCAGGAAAAACATTTATTTTGGGTTATACAAATGAGCAGCACGGCATTTTTAGAGATAACTTGCCGGTGATCATTTTTGATGACTTCACCACCGCGACACAATTTGTTGATTTTCCGTTTAAGGCAAAATCTTCTGCAATGAAAATACTACAAGCAAAAAATGGAGCAAATATCAAATTCATTTATGAAATCATGCAAATGATTGCATACGAAGTGGGCGCACATAAGCGGCATTGGATTTCTAAATTTGCACCAATGTCGATTTTAGTCCCACGCCCAAACGAACAACAAAAAATCGCCGACTGCCTGACCTCTGTGGACAAACTGATTGCCGCCCAAACCCAAAAACTCGTTGCCCTCAATACCCATAAAAAAGGGTTGATGCAACAATTTTTTCCATCCCAAAGGTGAATATATGACATTGCCTGAAATCGCCACGACACTTCGAAACGCGAAAGAGAAAATCATTCTCATCTACGCTTTTAATGCCATAGGAAAGACGCGGCTGTCAGTCGCCTATAAAAACGCTACCAAAACAGATGATGGAACTCACGCGGGCGTCTATTACAACGCTTTCAGCGAAGACATTTTCGTGTGGGACAATGACATCGAGAACAGTGAAAAGAATATCCGTCTAATGGTGAGCCAAAGTAGCCTGAACAAATACCACGCCTTGTTTGACGAAAATGCAATTCGCCAAAAACTTGAACCCTATAATCCAACTTACGATTTTTACCTGAATACTTTCGATGACAGTGAAAAAGGCATTGAGCATATTACATTTTTTGTGGCCGGCGATAACAAAACACCGATCAAAATATCTCGCGGTGAGGAGCGCATTTTTGTCTGGTGCTTCTTTTTGGCTCTCTTTGAAGTCGATGGCTGGGCCGATGAGCAATCGAGTCATTTTTTTATAGACGATCCAGTGTCAAGTTTGGACGATCATAATATATTTGTCACTGTTTCTACTTTATACGACCTCATAAAAACTCACCACGACAAACGAAAAATTATTATCACCACTCACCACATTGGACTGTTTTCCATCCTATTTAACTGGCTCAAGAGAGGTGATACAAGCGAGAAATATAAGGGCAAAACCAAGACTTCCCTGTTGGTGAAAAATGAAGATGATTTTGAACTAAAAAACGAAGATAAAGATGTACTTCTATACCACCTGTATATTCTTCGTCTTCTTAAAGAAGCAAGGGATGGTGAAATAAAGGCGTTCCACTTTGCGCTTCTTCGTCAGGTTCTTGAAAATATTTCATCGTTTCTGGGTGTTGGGAGAATTGGTTTTGTTTTAGAAAAAATCGGATATGAACCTGCAAATAAAATTCCCGATATTGTTAATTATCTCACCCATAAAAATATTTATCGCTATGAAGACAGCATCTTGGTTGAATACAACATAAATATGTTCAATGAAATTTTTGACAAATTGGTTGACAAGTATAACTTTGTTTTTCATAGCAATCCCGCATCTACGTCTACCAATCCACATGAGTGAGCCACCATGAACGACCAAGACCAAAAGCAACTGGGCACAACCCTCTGGTGCATCGCCAACCGACTGCGCGGAGCGATGAACGCGGACGATTTCCGCGACTACATGCTGTCGTTCCTGTTTCTGCGCTACCTTTCGGATAATTACGAAACAGCGGCCCGGAAGGAGTTAGGGAAAGATTATCCGAAACTGAAGGGTGACGACCGCAACGCACGGCTGGCCATCTGGTATGCGAATAACGCGGGCGACATTGCGAGATTTGAAAAACAGATGCGCCGCAAAGTGCATTATGTCATCCAACCGCCTCACCTCTGGAACAGCATCGTCGAAATGGCCCGAATCCATGACGGCGAACTGCTCCGTACCTTGCAAGAGGGATTCAAGTATATCGAAAACGAATCCTTTGAGAGCGCATTCGATGGCCTGTTCTCTGAAATTAATCTCGACTCGGACAAACTCGGCAAGAAGTATGAAGACCGGAATGCCAAACTCTGCGACATCATCGCGGAGATCGCCAAAGGGCTGGCGGAATTCTCCTCCGACATCGATGCACTCGGCGATGCCTACGAATACTTGATTGGCCAGTTTGCCGCCGGTTCCGGCAAAAAAGCGGGCGAGTTTTATACGCCGCAACAGATTTCCGACATACTCTCCGCCATTGTCGCTTTGGACAGTCAGGAACCCGCCGCCGGCAAGAAAGACCGCCTCGACAGCGTCCTCGACTTCGCTTGCGGTTCCGGCTCCCTGCTCCTCAACGTGCGCAAACGCATGGGCCCGCGCGGCATCGGCAAGATATACGGGCAGGAAAAGAACATCACCACTTACAACCTTGCGCGTATGAACATGCTACTGCACGGGGTGAAAGACTCGGAATTCGAAATTTACCACGGCGACACCCTGACCAATGAGTGGGACATTCTGCGCGATCTGAACCCCGCCAAAAAACCTTGTTTCGATGCCATCGTCGCCAACCCGCCTTTCAGTTACCACTGGGACCACACGGAAGCCATAGGCGACGATGCGCGCTTCAATAACTACGGACTGGCGCCGAAATCCGCCGCCGATTTTGCCTTTCTGTTGCACGGCTTCCACTTCCTCAAAACCGAAGGCGTGATGGCCATCATCCTGCCCCACGGCGTGCTCTTCCGGGGCGGTGCCGAAGAACGTATCCGCACCAAACTGCTCAAAGATAGCCACATTGACACCGTCATCGGGCTGCCCGCCAACCTGTTCTACTCCACCGGCATCCCTGTTTGCATCCTCGTGCTCAAGAAATGCAAACAACCGGATGATGTCCTTTTCATCAATGCCGCCAAGCATTTCGACAAAGGGAAACGGCAGAACCAACTGACGGAAGAACACATCGCCAAGATCATCGACACTTACCAGTTCCGAAAGGAAGAGGATCGTTACTCGAAGCGAATCTCAATGAAGCAGATCAAAAAGGAAGGATACAACCTGAACATCTCCCGCTACATCAGCACCGCAATGCCTGAGAAAGAAATCGACTTGGCGGCGACTCATAGCGAACTTGTGGAGATTGAAAAAGCGGCGCAAAGCGCAACAGCCACACATAACAAATTCTTGGAAGAACTGGGTCTCCCACCGTTGCCATCGCCCGGTTCTGATTCTAAATGAGTCGGCTGTCGCCCCCTAGTCGTCATTCCCGAACGATAGAAAAATAGGAAGCGGTAGCGACCATATTTTTCATCGTATCGGGAATCCAGAAGGCTAAATAATGAGCGGCTATCGCCGGACATGTTTTACTGGATTCCCGCTTTCGCGAGAATGACGGCGTAGGGAGTCGGCTGTCGCCCCCTCGTCGTCATTCCCGAACGATAGAAAAATAGGGAGCGCCAGCGACCATATTTTTCATCGTATCGGGAATCCAGAAGGCTAAATAATGAGCGGCTATCGCCGGACATGTTTTACTGGATTCCCGCTTTCGCGAGAATGACGGCGTAGATAGTCGGCATTCGCCGGCATGTTTTACTGGATTCCCGCTTTCGCGAGAATGACGGCGTAGGGAGTCGGCATTCGCCGGACATGTTTTACTGGATTCCCGCTTTCGCGAGAATGACGGGCTAGGTAATTCCTCGTTCGTCGTTGCGGACAGGCACGGGGGCGCTGTCCCTACGAAGATAAAAGTTCATCGGCGAGCGGATTGTCGGTGAACAAACTATTGACTGGTGGCGGGGAAAAACAGAAAATCAGGGGGCGGCGGTTGGGGTTGGCCGTTAATCTTATTGGGGCATCGATCATGAAATCACGCGACCGGCGGCGGGGCATTACTTTGGTGCATACCGGTGAAGGCAAGGGCAAATCATCGAGCGGGTTTGGTGTGGTGTTTCGTGCTGCCGGTTGGGGGATGAAGGTTTGCGTGATTCAATACATCAAGGGAAAATGGAAGACCGGCGAGCAGCGTGCGGCGGAGAAATTCGACAACATCGAATGGCATGTCATGGGCGATGGTTTTACTTGGGATACGAAAAATCCCGAACAAGACATCGCCACCAGCCGCGTAATCTGGGAATTTAGTAAAGAAAAAATCTTGTCGGGGGAATTTGATTTGGTGATGTTGGACGAAATCAACTACTGCAGCAGTTATGGTTGGATAGCGGGGGAAGAAATCGCCGAATTTGTGCGCACCGAAAAACCATCATGGCTGCACCTCATCATGACCGGACGAGACGCGCCCCCGGCGGTCATCGAAGCATCGGACACGGTCACCGAGATGCGCAAAATCAAACACGCATTTGACGACGGCGTCATGGCCGCACAAGGCGTGGAGTTTTAAGGCGGTAAAACATACTCTATCGCGTATACTACGCCACCAATTCGCTCAAGCAATCCAAATGAATCGTTATTCTATTTTTAATCTAATCCGCAAGTCGCTGAATTATCATCAGGACTGGCAGCGGGCGTGGCGTAGTCCGCAGCCGAAGAAGGAATATGATGTGGTTATAGTCGGCGGTGGTGGGCATGGGCTTGCGACTGCTTATTATCTCGCCGCGGAATGTGGGATCACCAATGTCGCGGTGGTCGAAAAAGGTTGGTTGGGGGGCGGCAACACCGGGCGCAATACCACCATCGTGCGCTCCAATTATTTGTGGGATGAATCCGCCGGTTTGTATGAACATGCGATGAAACTATGGGAAAACTTGAGCCGGGAGTTGAACTACAACGTGATGTTTTCCCAGCGCGGTCTGTTGCACCTCGCCCATAGCGTCCACGACATGCAGGAAATCGGCCGCCGTGGCAACGCTATTCATTTGAACGGCATCGATTCGGAGTTTTTAACCCCGGCGCGGGTTGCGGAAATGGTTCCGTTCATCAATCTTAACTGTCGTTACCCGATCCTCGGAGCGTTGTTGCAGCGGCGCGGCGGCACCGCCCGTCACGATGCGGTGGCGTGGGGATACGCCCGGGCTGCCGACCATCTTGGCGTCGACATCATTCAGAACTGCGAGGTCACCGGTTTCAAAATCGAGCGCAATAAAGTGATTGGAGTCGACACCAGTCGCGGTTTTATCGGCGCTAAAAAAGTCGGTTGCGTGGTGGCCGGCCACTGCAGCGTGCTGGCGGAAATGGCCGGATTCCGCCTGCCCATCGAATCCTATCCGTTGCAGGCATTGGTTTCAGAACCCATCAAGCCGGTGCTCGATTGCGTGGTGATGTCCGGCAGCGTGCATGCGTATATCAGCCAATCGGACAAGGGCGAATTGGTCATCGGCGCCGGTTCGGATGCATACAATTCTTATTCCCAGCGCGGAGGTTTCGACTGCATCGAACATACCGTCGGCCCGGTGATCGAACTCTATCCGATATTTTCCCGGCTGAAAATGTTGCGGCAGTGGGGCGGGATTGTTGATGTGACGGTGGATCGTTCGCCGTTGATTTCCAAAACGCCGGTGGAAAATTTGCTGTTCAACTGCGGCTGGGGAACCGGCGGCTTCAAAGCCACTCCGGGTTCGGGCAATGTATTCGCGCACTCCATCGCGCGCAATGAGATGCACCCGCTGGCGGCACCGTTTTCCATCAACCGCTTTAACAGCGGCGCGCTGATTGACGAAGGCGCCGCCGCCGCGGTCGCCCACTAAACCCCGGATAGACGATGTTTTTGATTGAATGCCCGTGGTGCGGAAACCGCGACCAAACCGAGTTCAGTTGTCACGGCGAGGCGCATATCGTGCGCCCGGAAAACCCTGCAGAATTGAGCGATGAAGCGTGGGGCGATTACCTGTTCTTCCGCAAAAACCCGATGGGGGTTCACCACGAACGCTGGGTGCACAGCCACGGCTGCCGACGCTGGTTTGTGGTGATTCGCGACACCCGCAACGAACGCATTTACGCGACCTGCAAACCCGGCGACCCCATTCCCGATGCACTCGGAAACGCCGGGGAGCAAACGTCATGAACCAGCGCAATCGGCTGACCGGCGGCGGGCGTCTCAACCGCGCAAAAATACTCCGCTTCTGGTACGACGATAAAAAATACGAAGGCCATCCCGGCGACACGCTGGCTTCGGCATTGCTCGCCAACGGCATCACGCTGGTGGGACGCAGTTTCAAGTATCACCGCCCACGGGGTATTTTTTCCGCCGGTGTCGAAGAACCCAACGCCCTGGTGCAACTGGAAAACGGCCCCCACACCGAACCCAACCGGCGCGCCACCGAGATCGAACTTTATGACGGATTGATCGCCCACAGCCAGAACTGCTGGCCGTCGGTTGCCTTCGACCTCGGTGCAATCAGTGCCCGCCTGTGGCGCATCTTGCCCGCCGGGTTTTATTACAAAACTTTTCTATGGCCACGGTCGCTATGGATGACCTACGAAAAATTCATTCGCAAAGCAGCCGGACTCGGCGTCTCCCCGCGCCAACCCGACCCGGACACATACGACAAAATCCACGCCCATTGCGATGTGCTGGTGGTGGGCGGCGGGCCGGCCGGATTACAAGCGGCATGCGCCGCCGGTGCTACCGGTGCGCGAGTGATGCTGGTGGATGAGAAGAACGAATTCGGCGGTTCACTGCTCGGAGAACACGCCGTCATCGGTGGCCTCGCCGCTGACGAATGGGTCGCCGGGCGCGTTGCTAAATTGAACGGCATGGCGCAAGTGACGCTGCTGCCCCGCACCACGGTAACCGGCTACTACCACTGCAATTTTCTGGTAGCCAACCAGCGAGTCGCCGAACACCTCGGCCCCAACCGTGGCGACAACACGCCCCGGGAACGCCTGTGGAAAATCCGCGCCCGACAGGTTGTGCTGGCAACCGGCAGCATCGAGCGGCCATTGGTATTCGCCGATAACGACCGACCGGGGGTGATGCTTGCCGGCGCGGTGCGCACCTACATCAACCGCTTCGGTGTGTTGCCCGGAAAACGAATCGTGATACTGACCAACAACGATAGTGCCTACCACACCGCGCTCGACGCCGCGCGAGTTGGTGCCGAAGTCGAAGTGGTGGATGTGCGCCCCGAACCGGCGGGTGAATTGAGTGCCCGCGTCCGCCAACTGGGTATTTCCATTCACGCCAACCACACTATAAGTGCGGTGCAGTACGCCCGAGGCAAAATCAACGGAGTGGAAATCATGGAACTTTCGCCGAACGGCGTGGAGGTGCGCGGCGCATCCCACAACATTGCCTGCGACTTGGTGGCGGCGTCTGGCGGCTGGACGCCAACGGTGCACTTGTTCAGTCAAGCCGGGGGCAAACTTGTGTTCTGCGAGGAACTGCATTGTTTCCTTCCCGGCAAAGATGCGGCTATCAGTGCTTCCATAAGCGACACGACTTGCGCCGGTGCTTGCTTGGGTACCAGTGGCCTTGCTGAATGCATGAGGGAGGGAAGTGATGCGGGGATTGCAGCGGTCGTTGCTGCGGGCTTTGAAAGTGCGGTGCCGGTGTCGACGTTCGAGGTTGTCGAACCGACTTACGAAGCGATGCGACCATTATGGATTCTACCTTGCGATCATCCCATTGGCCGGGGACCGAAAAAACACTTCCACGAATTGCACAACGATTCCACCGTGGCCGATATTGAACTGGCGGCGCGTGAAGGCTTCGATTCGGTGGAGCATCTCAAACGCTACACCACCACCGGCATGGGCACCGACCAGGGGAAGACCTCCAACCTCAACGCCTTGACGGTGATGTCCCGCCTGCGCGGCACCGGCATCTCGGCCCTCGGTGCCACCACCTTCCGCCCCCCCTATACGCCGCTCACTTTCGGCGCCATCATCGGCCATGAACGCCGCGACCTGTTCCTGCAAAAACGCACCACTCCGATGCATCCGTGGCACAACCGGCACAGCGCGATATACGAGGATGTCGGCGACTGGAAGCGCCCGTTTTATTTCCCGCAACAAGGGGAGAACATGCGCGCCGCGGTGCGCCGGGAATGTTTGGCGGCGCGTACCACGGTCGGAATTTTGGACGCATCGACCCTCGGTAAAATCGACATCAGTGGCAAACACGCGGTTAAATTGCTCGACATGGTTTATACCAATGCGTGGAGTAAACTGGCGCCGGGGCGCTGTCGTTACGGGCTGATGTTGAACGAGCACGGCATGGTGTTCGATGACGGCGTCACCACCCGCCTCGGTGAAAATCATTATCACATGACCACCACCACCGGCGGCGCGGCGCGGGTGCTGAATCATCTCGAGGAATGGTTGCAAACCGAATGGCCCGAAAGCGAAGTCTATTGCACCAGCGTAACCGAGCAATGGGCGGTGGCTTCGTTGAATGGCCCGAAGAGCCGTGCGGTGCTGGAGAAATTATGCGATCAACCCCTCGACCGCGAATCGTTTCCGTTTATGTCGATGCAAGAATTAACCGTTGCCGGGATTCCGGCGCGCGTGTTTCGCATCAGTTTCACCGGCGAACTGGCCTTTGAAATCAACGTCCCGGCGCGCTTCGGGCTGGCCTTGTGGCGGGCGCTGATGGACGCCGGTGAACCCTATGGAATATGTCCCTACGGCACCGAAGCGATGCACATCTTGCGCGCTGAAAAAGGCTTCATCATCGCCGGTCAGGACACCGATGGAACGGTTACGCCCATGGACCTCGGCATGGACTGGATCGTATCCAAAAGCAAAGCGGACTTCGTCGGCAAACGCTCGCTTTCCCGATCGGACACCGCACGCCCGGGACGAAAACAACTGGTAGGATTGCTCACCGAAGACCCTGACTTCGTGCTACCCGAAGGCGCGCACTTGGTAGAGACGCTGCACAGCAAACCGCCGATGAAAATGCTCGGCCATGTATCCTCCAGTTACCAAAGCCCCAGCGTTGGTCGCTCCATCGCCCTGGCATTGCTCGCCGATGGCTTCAAGCGCAAGGGCGAGGTGCTGGATGTTGCGATGATGGACGGCACCGGCCACAAGGTGACGGTCACCGATACGGTGTTTTACGACCCTGAAGGGGAACGCGCCCGTGCCTGAAAACGCCGCCCCGGTGAGCGACCTCCAACCGACCTCCCCCGGCGGCGGTCGCACCCCCATCGAAGGTCAAATCTGCCTTCGCGAACTTCCCTTGTGCGGAAAAATTAATCTGCGCGGCGATCCCGACGAGCCGCAGTTTCTAAATACGGCCGGCGAAGTGTTGGGGATGCCGTTGCCCCTCACCGCGAACACCACTTCCGCGTGCCAAAACGGAATTGTTTTTTGGCTTGGCCCCGATGAATGGCTGCTGCATTGCGAAATCGCGCGCGCCAAAACCGTGTCAGAACAACTGGCGCAAAAACTTGCAACCCTTCACTATGCCGCCACCGAAGTGAGCGACTACTACACGGTGCTCGAAGTGAAAGGCGAAAACGCCGCCGAGGTGTTGGCACGGGGCTGCCCGCTGGATACCCACGAACGCGAGTTCAAAGCCGCGCAATGCGCTCAAACGCGCTTCGGCAACGCTGGCATATTGTTGTATAAACCCGGTGTCGAGCCGGTCTTCCAAATTCAAGTTCGCTGGAGTTTCACCGAGTATGTGTGGGATTATCTGGCACGAGTTATCGATACTTTATAACGTCCGCCCGGTAACGCCCGGCCCGACAACCAGCAACGGAGCATTCCCATCAAACGCATCCTGCTAAACCGACCGGTACTCGCCTGGGCATTGTATGACTGGGCTAACTCGGCATTTGCCACCACTGTCATCGCCGGTTTTTTCCCGGTCTTTTACAGCGTGCTCACCGCCGACTTGGATACCGGGGAGTCCCAGTTCTGGTTCAACATCACGCTGGCCGCCTCGAGCCTCCTCATCGCCGTTGCCGCTCCGTTGCTGGGAGCAATATCAGACCACGGCGGCAGCCGCAAAAAATTTCTGGCGGCGTTCGCCATGCTGGGCATCCTCATGAGCGCATCCCTCGCCTGGGTACACGTCGGCATCTGGTGGGCCGGGCTGCTCCTCTACGGAGTCGGCAGCATCGGTTTTTCCGGCGCCAACATCTTCTACGACTCGATGATCATGGAAGTCTCAGAGCCGGAGGAATTCGACGTCGTCTCCGCATATGGCTACGCCCTCGGCTACATCGGCGGCGGCTTGCTGTTTGCGCTCAACGCGCTCATGGTCACGCAGCCCCACTGGTTCGGATTCGCCGACGCCGCATCCGCATTGTCGGCGGCTTTCATCAGCGTGGCATTGTGGTGGGGATTGTTCACCATACCGCTACTGATGATGGTCGGCGAAACCCCGCCCTCGAAACATACATCTGCAAAACAAACCACCGCCATCGAAGCAATCCGCGCAGGGTTCGCCGAACTCGTGGTCACCTTCAAGGAACTGCGCCGGATGAGGACGCTGTTCCTGTTTCTAATCGCCTACTGGTTCTACATAGACGGAGTCGGAACGATCATAAAAATGGCAGTATTTTTCGGCGACCGCATCCTCGGCCTGCCCAGCCAAAGCCTGCTCACGGCGTTGCTGCTAACCCAGTTCGTGGCGTTCCCGGCGGCGCTGTTTTTCGGCTGGCTCGGCAAAAAAATCGGTCCCCGGCGCGGTATATTAATCGGGCTTTCGGTGTATATGGCAGTGGTGATATACGCTTGGCGATGGCTCGATTCGGCGATGGATTTCTACTTTCTCGCCACCGCCATCGGCCTCGTCCAGGGCGGCGTGCAAAGCCTCAGCCGCTCTATGTATGCGCGCTTCGTCCCGAAAAAAAGAAGCGCCGAATTTTTCGGATTTTTCAATATGGTAGGCAAATTCGCGGCGATTCTAGGCCCCCTACTAATGACCGCAGTACCCTTCCTAATCCCCGGCGCAAACGAACGCGACAGCATACTCTCCCTGCTCCTCCTATTCGTCATCGGCGGCTGGTTGCTATGGAAAGTCAACGTCGCCGACGGCATCCGTGCGGTAGAAGAAATTGAATAAGGAGCGGCTGCGCCGCGCTTGTCTTACTGGATTCCCGATACGATGAAAAATATGGTCGCTGGCGCTCCCTATTTTTCTATCGTTCGGGAATGACGACGCACCGCCGTCATTCTCGTGCCCCCAAGTCGTTATTCACGCGACAGCGGGAATAACGACTTGGGGGACACGGGAATCCAGTACAACATGCCGGCGAATGCCGACTCCCTACGCCGTTATTCCCGCGAAAGCGGGAATCCAGTACAACATGTCCGGCGACAGCCGACTCCCTACGCCGTCATTCTCGCGAAAGCGGGAATCCAGTGAGACATGCCGGCGACAGCCGACTCATTATTAGCCTTCTGGATTCCCGATACGATGAAAAATATAGTCGCTGGCGCTCCTTATTTTTCTATCGTTCGGGAATGACGACCTTGCGATAGCCGACTCATCATTAAAGGACAGGCACGGGGGCACTGTCCCTACAAGGGAACGACGAGTTTTGATATTCCTCGCTCGTAGTCACTCCCCCAGCGCGCATCAATACGAACAACCGAACTCAGTTGTTTGGCCGGCAGCAGCCAGTATTTGCGTTGCGCGCCTCGGTGGCCGTGCACGGCGATGCCGGTGGCGGAAAAAGATGCGTTGATGGCGCCTTCGTCGGCGGTGTTATAGAGCGGGATTTGTAGCCGCGCGTAACGCTCGGCGACTATTTTGTGGGGATGGCCGTAGCGGTTTAGATAGCCGATGCCGGCTAGTGCGATGGTGGGTTGCACGCGGCGCAAAAACCCTTCGCCGGAAGAGGTTTTGCTGCCGTGGTGGGGGGCTTGCAACACATCCGCCCTGAGGTCGAGCGCGGAGTTGGCGAGCACGGTTTCCGCTGGTTTGCCGATGTCGCCGGTCAATAACACCGAACCAAATTCGGAACTGACTTTGAGCACGCAGGAGGCATCGTTGCCCTCTTCATCGGAGTCCCGGGGCGGCCACAACACTTCAAACCGGACTTCATCCCACACCCAATGCTGACCGGCGTGACATTTTTGCGACCCGGGTATTTTATCGGGGACGCTGGTCAGGATTCGTCCGGCGTCGAAACGCTCCCGCACCGCGTGCTGGCCGCCAATATGGTCGTTGTCGCCGTGGCTGACGATAAAAATATCGATGGCCTCGGCATTCAACTGCTGCAAAAAGGGTGCCACTATCGTTTGCCCGGCATCGAAGCCGCCGGCAAACTTCGGGCCGGCGTCGTAGACCAATAGGTGATTGCGGGTTTGCACCACCGACGCCAAGCCGTGGCCGACCTCGAGCATGGTGTAGCGGAACTCGCCGGGCCCCGGTGTGGCGGTGGCGGGGGAAAACGCCAGCATCGGCAGCAGCCACAGCAGCCCGCTCCAGCGCGCCGGAAAAGCCTTGGGGGATAACAGCAGCACCACGCCGACCGCCGCCAATGGCAGAGACCACAGCGGCGGCGATGACTGCTGCCACACCGACCACTCCGCCGAAGCAAGCCATTCAAGAAGCACCCACAGCCGGTCGATAACCCACAGCGCGCCCTCAAACACCGACTCCGCCAACTCCTCCAGCCCGATGGAATACAGCATCAATCCCAGCAATACCGCCGGAACCGCGATCAGCCCGATGACCGGAACCGCCACCAGATTGGCGAGGGGTGCGGCAATGGAAACGCGGTGAAACAGCACCAGTAGTAGCGGTGCCATGCCGATAAACAACACCACTTGTATGGCCGACCACGCGCCGATTTTGTACAAAATCCGCCAAGCCGGTTTGGAGTCGGGTGAATGCCCGGCCCGGGTGCGCACAACCCCCAGAACCAGCACCACCACCGCGCCGAAGGATAACCAGAATCCACCGGCCAGAGGCGCAAGGGGATCCACCGCCAGCACCACGGCCAGCGCCATCACCAGAGTTTCCCAGCCAAACGGGCGGCGTTGGAAAAACATCGCCGCCGCAACCACCGCCAGCATGCACACCGCGCGTTGCGTGGGAATGCTCATACCGGCCAAGAGCGCATAGACCAATCCGGCAAGCAGCCCGGCGGCGACGCCGACTTTCGGCGCCGGTACGCGCAGGGGCAACGACCCGGCAAACCGCCAGCACCAACCGCCAATCAACAACACCAGCCCCGACACCAAGCCGATGTGTAAGCCCGATATGGCCACCAGATGGATGGTTCCGGTTCGTAGCAGGACATCCCAGGTGTGCGCGTTCATATCGTTGCGGATGCCCACCGCCAGCGCGGCGACCAGCCCGGCGCGTTCGCCGGACGCAAGGGAGGTGCGGATGAAGCCGGCCACGCGCTGGCGAAAAGCGGTGATTGAAAAGGTGCTTTGCGGTTCCAGCAGCACCGGTATGGGTTTCTCGCGCACATAGCCGGTGGCGCGCAGGCGGTGGTGAAACAGGTAGGTTTCGTAGTTGAACGAGGCGCCGGGGTTGTGATAACTGCGGGCCTGTTTGAGGCGCGCGGTGAAACGCCATTTTTGGCCACTGAGGATTGGCGGCTGGTCGTGGTACAGTTTCAGGCGGATTTTGCCGGGAGACGGCCAAACGACGCCCCGCCACACCAGTTGCTCCACTTGAAAATCAAAGCGCTGGTATCCGCCGGCCGCCACTGGAGTGCCGAACACCCGACCGGAAATGACCACATCTTTTTTCTCCAGTGCCGAGGCAATGGTGACGCCGGACACCGCCGTAGCCACGACATTGGCCCAGCAAAGTCCCATGACGAGGGCGGCGACCGGCCGCAGCCATGCACGGCGAACGGCGAACGGCATCAACACCAGCACCGCCACAATAGTCAGCGGCAACGGCGGAAGTTGCGAAAAAAACCGGAGCGAAACCACGCCCGCGCAAAACGCCAGCAACCATAAGTGGGGGTTATTCCAGCCGTCCGGCCAGTGACATATACTGCGGTGCATAGTGATCATCCTTGATCGTTGTTGTTGTTCGTTATCCTTGAATAGTGGCGTTATACTACCATTAATCGCTTCCCCGCACCGGCCAAACAACAAACTATCCGGCTTCCCGCCCCCATGCCAAGAGCACGCATCAAAAAATACCTGCCCTCCCCCGGGCGGATTAAATCCCTTCCCCCTTTCCGATACCTGGGGATTCGCTTCAGCGACCCGGCGTTGTGGATGATCAACCGCACCGCCATTTCGCGGGCCGCCGCCATCGGCCTGTTTTGCGCCTACCTGCCCATACCCCTGGAAATGCTACCGGCAGCCCTGCTGGCAATGCTTTGGCGCGCCAACCTGCCGCTGTCCATCGTCTTGGTATGGCTGTCCAATCCGTTCACTTGGCTGATCTTGTACACGCCCCCTTACCTGCTGGGCTCAGCACTACTGGGCGAAACCGGCGTATCCATCAACCCCATCACCATCGAAACCATGATGCAAGAATTAGCCGCCCTGTGGCTCGGCTGCCTGATCTTCGGCACCGCCCTAGCCGGCGCCGGCTACTTCGCAGTGCGAGTGGCATGGCGCATGATGGTAGTCAACACCCGCGACAAACGCCGCATGAAATCCCAGTTAGCGGGTAGGAAAAGTCGAGGTGGGTTGCGGTAGGAAAGCGGGGTTGCGGTTGCGCCGCATAGGAGCGGCTGTCGCCGCGCTTGTCTTACTGGATTCCCGCTTTCGCGAGAATGACGGGCCTGGGGAGTCGGCTGTCGCAAGGTCGTCATTCTCGAACGATAGAAAAATAGGGAGCGTCAGCGACCATATTTTTCATCGTATCGGGAATCCAGAAGGCCAATAATGAGTCGGCTATCGCCGCACATGTTGTACTGGATTCCCGCTTTCGCGAGAATAACGGCGTAGGGAGTCGGCTGTCGCCGGCATGTTTTACTGGATTCCCGTGTCCCCAACTCATCATTCCCGCTGTCGCGGGAATAACGACTTGGCGGCACGAGAATGACGAGTCTGGGAGTCCTCATCGACAAACGAGGAATATCAAAAGTGCGTCATTCCCGAACGATAGAAAAATAAGGAGCGCCAGCGACTATATTTTTCATCGTATCGGGAATCCAGAAGGCTAATAATGAGTCGGCTATCGCCGGACATGTTGTACTGGATTCCCGCTTTCACGAGAATAACGGCGTAGGGAGTCGGCATTCGCCGGCATGTTTTACTGGATTCCCGTGTCCCCCAAGTCGTCATTCCTGCTGTCGCAGGAATAACGACTTGGCGGCACGAGAATGACGACGAGTGGGAATGTCAGGCTTTGTGGGGACATCACCCCGCGCCTGCGCCTACCAAGAAAAACATAATTCCGTCATTCCCGCGTGAGAATAAAGGGGTCAGTGTGAATTAAATTGATTATACGGCCAGAAGGGATGGGGGTTTATCTAATTCACACTGACCCCTTTATTCCATCCGCAAACGAGGAATATCAAAAGTGCGTCATTCCCGAACGATAGAAAAATAAGGAGCGCCAGCGACTATATTTTTCATCGTATCGGGAATCCAGAAGGCTAATAATGAGTCGGATCTCGCCGAACACTGGATTCCCGCTTTCGCGAGAATAACGGCGTAGGGAGTCGGCTATCGCCGGCATGTTTTACTGGATTCCCGTGTCCCCAACTCATCATTCCCGCTGTCGCGGAAATAACGAGTTGGGGCACGAGAATGACGGCGTAGGGAGCGGCTAACGCCGGTGTAAGCCGCTCTTTATAAAGACGGGCTACGATGTTCGTTAATCTGGCGGCAGAATCCTTCAGCGGCTTGGGCTGCGGCTTGGGCGAAGTCTTTGTTTTGGGTTTTGGCGTTTATGATGGCGCGGGATATGTTGATGAGTAGTCCGTTGCCGGTGGGGGTTAGGCCGTTTGCCAGCACTGCTGCCAGATCTCCCCCTTGTGTGCCGATTCCCGGAATCAGTAGCGGCATGTCGCCAGCCAGTTTGCGAATGGCGCGGACTTCTTTGGGCCAAGTGGCGCCGACTACCAGTCCGACGTTTCCGTTTTTATTCCAGTGTTCGGCGGCGCGGGTGGCGACTCGGTGGGCTAGTGATAATCCATCGCTTTGCAATTCCTGAAAATCTCCGCTGCCGGGGTTGGAGGTGCGGCACAATATGAATACGCCTTTGTCCGCATAATCCAAAAACGGCTCCAGCGAGTCGCCCCCCAAGTAGGGATTGACGGTTACCGCATCGGCCTGATAACGCTCGAAGGCTTCCCGTGCGTACATTTTTGCGGTTACGCCGATGTCGCCGCGCTTGGCGTCTAGAATCACCGGAATATCCGGGTGGTGTTGCTTGATATGGGCGATGGTCTCCTCTAGTTGGGATTCCGCCCCCACCGCCGCGTAACAGGCGATTTGTGGCTTGAACGCACAGGCCCAGGGCGCGGTGGCATCGATGATTTCGCGGTTGAAGGCAAGCAACGGCATCCGCTCTCCCCGCAACGCCGCCGGCAATTTTGCGGCATCTGGATCCAGCCCCACGCACAACAACGATTGTCGGCGGCGGCTGCTTTCGGCGAGGATTTCGATAAAATGGCTCATAAACTAACTCACAAAATGACTGATATTGGCAGGATTGTCCGCCCGGCGGGCGATACCCGGTATAGTTTTGGATTATATCGGTAACCGCATCCAATCATCCGGTATCGTTTCGCCATCATTCCCGGTTCTTGTATAATTCACCAATGGAACCTATCGAGTTGGCGCTTACCTTCGACGACGTACTGTTGCTACCCGCACGTTCGTCGGTGTTGCCTCGTGAGGTGAAACTACAAACCTGCCTCACCCGCGGCCTTGGCCTCAATATCCCTTTGATCTCGGCGGCAATGGACACCGTGACCGGGGCTGATACCGCGATTTGTCTGGCTCAGGCCGGTGGGGTCGGCGTCATTCACCGCAATTTATCGCCGGAATTGCAGGCCCGGGAAGTGAATCGCGTGAAGAAACACGAGAGCGGCGTGATTAGCGATCCGGTGTGCGTGGAGAAGGATGCACGGGTGCGCGATGTGCTTGATTTGATGCGCAAATACAACATCTCCGGGGTGCCGGTGGTGGACGGGCCACGGGCTATCGGCATCGTTACCAGCCGCGACTTACGCTTCGAGAAGTCAATGGATACGCCAGTCAGCCGGGTTATGACCGCGCAGGAGCAGTTGATCACGGTGCGCACCGGCGCGACTTTCGCGGAAGTCGAGGATTTGCTCCACCGCCACCGCATCGAAAAAGTACTGGTAGTAGACGAGGATAACCATCTCAAGGGCTTGATAACGGTAAAAGATATTCAGAAATCCAGCGACTTTCCCAACGCCTGTCGGGATCAGCAGGGGCGGCTGCTGGCGGCGGCGGCGGTGGGTATCGGTGCCGATGTCGATGAACGCATCGAGCGGCTGGTGGCAGTCGGCGTCGACGCCATCGTGGTGGATACCGCCCACGGCCACTCCACCGGCGTGCTCGAGCGGGTCAGGATGATTAAGAAAACCTATCCCGATGCGCAAGTGGTCGGCGGCAACATCGCCACCGCCGAGGCGGCACGGGATCTCGTGGAAGCCGGTGCCGACGGCGTCAAGGTGGGCATCGGCCCGGGCTCCATCTGCACCACGCGCATCGTCGCCGGGGTCGGCGTGCCGCAAATTCACGCCATCCGAGAGGTGTGCAAAGGGCTGCAGGGCAGCGGCGTCCCGTGCATCGCCGACGGCGGCGTTCGCTATTCCGGGGACATCGCCAAGTGCATCGCCGCCGGTGCGCATTCGGTGATGGTGGGCGGATTGCTTGCCGGTGCCGACGAGGCACCGGGGGAAATCGAAATGTATCAGGGCCGTTCGTATAAATCCTATCGTGGCATGGGCTCCCTCGGCGCGCTGCAGAAAGGCTCCAAAGATCGCTACTTTCAGGAAGGCGTGGACAGCGTCGACAAACTGGTGCCGGAAGGCATCGAAGGGCGGGTTCCCTACAAGGGGCCGATGGCGAATATCATCCACCAGTTGATGGGCGGACTGCGCTCCAGCATGGGCTACACCGGCAACGCCGACATCGAACAGATGCGAAGCCGCGCGCAATTCGTGCGCATCACCAACGCCGGTATGAAGGAAAGCCATGTGCATGATGTTTCGATCGTCAAGGAAGCGTCCAACTACCAGCAAAGTTGAGGGCGTGGTGAAGTCCGCCGCCGTGAAGCCGAAAAACTTGCACGGCGATGATACGCATCGGCAGCGCATTCTCATCCTCGACTTTGGCGCGCAATATACCCAACTCATCGGTCGCAGCGTGCGCGAACTCGGGGTTTATTGCGAAATTTTTCCGTGGGATGTGGACTTTGAAAAAATCGCCGAATTTGCCGCCGACGGTTTCATCTTTTCCGGCGGCCCGGCTTCGGCTTGGGCGGATGAAACCCCGCTCGCACCGGCGGAGATTTTCACCCTGGGACGACCCATTCTGGGCATCTGCTATGGCATGCAAACCCTGGTCGCGCAACTCGGCGGCACGGTGGAAAACGCCGCGCATCATGAATACGGCCATGCGCAAGTACAAACCTGCGTCTCCGGTGCTTTGCTGGGGAAAAGCGGCGCACAACTCGATGTATGGATGAGTCACGGCGACCGCGTAACCGCGCTTCCCGAAGGCTTCGCGGTCATCGCTTCCAGCGCCAATTCTCCGTATGCCGCCATCGCCGATGAGACGCGCAAATTTTTCGGCGTGCAGTTTCATCCCGAAGTAACCCACACCGTCGGTGGCCGGGAAATCCTGTCGCGTTTTGTGCACGACTTGTGCGGCTGCGGTCGCCACTGGGTTCCCAAAAACATCATTGATACCATGCTCGGCGAAGTGCGCGAGCAAGTCGGCGAGCAAGCCGTAGTTCTTGGTTTATCCGGCGGCGTCGATTCATCGGTCACCGCCGCGCTTTTGCGGCGCGCCATCGGCGACCAGTTGACTTGCATCTTTGTGGACACCGGGCTTTTGAGATTGAACGAAGGCGACTTGGTGATGAAAACTTTTGCCGAGCATCTCGGCGTGCGGGTGATTCGAGTGGATGCGGAAGATCGCTTTCTTGCGCGCCTCAAGGGCGTCGTCGACCCGGAGCAAAAACGCAAAATTATCGGCAACCTGTTTGTGGAAATTTTCGAACTGGAAGCC
This sequence comes from Candidatus Poriferihabitaceae bacterium, assembly GCA_965262585.1. Taxonomy (GTDB): domain Bacteria; phylum Pseudomonadota; class Gammaproteobacteria; order Arenicellales; family Poriferihabitantaceae; genus JAHRAW01. The sequence continues at coordinate 2,322,367 of OZ253546.1, read as the reverse complement.
GCCGCCATCAGCAACGCCAAGTGGCTCGCCCAAGGTACCATCTACCCGGATGTCATCGAATCCGCCGGCAGCAAACACGGCCCCGCAAAGGTCATCAAATCCCACCACAACGTCGCCGGGCTGCCCGAACGAATGGCGCTCAAACTGCTCGAACCGTTGCGCGAATTATTTAAGGACGAGGTGCGAAAAATTGGCCTCGAACTCGGCCTGCCAGCGGCCATGATCAACCGCCATCCGTTCCCCGGCCCCGGCCTCGGAGTGCGCATTCTCGGCGAAGTGAACCGGGAATTTGCCGACCTTCTGCGCCACGCCGACGCCATCTATCTCGAGGAATTAAAAAAACACGATCTATACGATCAAATCAGTCAGGCATTCGCGGTGTTCCTGCCGGTCAAATCCGTGGGAGTGGTGGGCGACAACCGCGCCCATGAATATGTCATCGCACTGCGCGCCGTGGAGACCGTGGATTTCATGACCGCCGACTGGAAGCGCATTCCCTGGGAAGTATTGGCAATCATATCCAACCGCATCCTCAACGAAGTTCGCGGCATCGGGCGCGTAACCTACGACATCTCCGGCAAACCACCGGCCACCATCGAGTGGGAGTAGCGGCGAACATGGACGGGCCGCCGACCGCCGCTGTTTCGGCGCACAGCGACCGTGAATATATGGAAAGCGCCCTCGCTCTGGCACAACGCGCGCAGGCCGCTGGGGAAGTGCCGGTGGGGGCGGTGGTGGTGCTGAATGGCGAAATCATCGGCCGTGGCTACAACCAGCCGATTGGCCGCTGCGACCCGTGCGCACACGCCGAAATACTCGCCATCCGAGACGCCGCCAAAACCACGCGCAACTACCGCCTCGCCAACGCCGACTTGTATGTAACCCTGGAGCCGTGCGTAATGTGCGCCGGGGCCATCCTCCAAGCCCGCATCGCACGGCTGATATTCGCCGCCCGAGACGAAAAATCCGGCGCCGCCGGCAGCGCGTTGAACCTGTTGGAAGGGCCATTTCTCAACCATCGCTGCAAAGTGGTGGCCGGCGTCAAGGCGGCTGACGCCGCCAACCTGTTGCGAGAATTCTTCGCCGCCCGTAGAGCGCACATCAAGGATGACACGCACACCCCCGTAGGGACAGGTCGCGACCTGTCCTCATAAGGGGCGACTTACGCCGTTTTGGGCGGGTGCGGGGGGTTGTCTCTATGGGGGTGGTGGTTATTTACTTGATTTCCTTGTAGAATTTGGATTGGGTGAGGCGGGGTTTGATTGATGATAGTATACTTTGTTGCGTGGGCCGTCCGCCGGTTTTAGTTAAACCTATTTGGGACAAGACGAGTTGAAACTAATGATAATAATACCCGCCTCACTCCCGCCCCCCATATATTTTGGTACGGGGCCATCATTCCCATGAACAGGCGGTGGATTGGTGTTTTGTTGCTGGGGCTGGGGCTGTTTGGCGGGGTGGTTTCGCAAGTTAATGCGCAGGCATTGGCTTTGCCTGATTTTCCTTCTCCGGGCACTCAGGTTTATGAGGTCGGCGTTGCCCTGAATGTGACCATGCCGGAGGCCACCGGTGGCAGTGGGGGATACACCTATACTCTTATGTTTGAGGGTAATTTCGGCCCATTATCTTATAATCCGAACACCCGTGTGGTATCCGGCACACCGAACAATGTTGAGGTTGGGTCTTTTAACCACACGGTCACCGACTCCAGCAATACTACAATCGTACGGGATTATCCTGTGCAGTTCACGGACGGCACCAACGAGGCGCCTATCGCTATGATCGTCCTCGACGGGACACCTCGCCGCGCCTCCTCCGTTTCAGGTTCGGTTTTTCTAGACGGCGACCCGGTGACCTTGAGAGGTGGCAGTAGTTCGGACGCGGAAGACTTGGATCTGGACTATGCATGGACTGTTGAAATCTTCGGCGGGGGGGCTATCACCCCGCCAGATACTTTTTTCAGCAGCCCACGCAGCGCCGACACAGCGGTGATACTACCGCCCACGCCGCCGGATGCTCTAGGTGCTGTGATATATGACATTACTCTGACCGTCATGGACACAGCCAGAGAATCAGCGACTGCAGAGATAAGAATTACCGTCCCCACCCGAGTGGTGGCCGATGCCGGGGACGACCAAACCACGGTGGCTGGCGATATCTTCACCCTGAATGGCGGAGATAGTATGAACCACGAGGGCTCCTTCGGCTTCGGCGGCCTGACCTATGCGTGGGCGCAGATCGGCGGCCAGCCAATGGTGAATTTGGACGATGCGAATATCGCACGCCCGACTTTCACCGCACCGGATGTGGACACGGGTACGGATTTGGTATTCCGGTTGACGGTTACGAGCGCGCTTGGCGATTCCTCTATGGACACGGTGACCATCAGGGTGGTCGCTGAACTGTCGCAGATCACCCTGCCAACCCAGCACTTCTCGCAGGGCCGGCCTATCGATATGATTCTGCCGGTGGCAAGCGGCGGCGTCAGTCCCTATACCTACACCCTGACCGGGGAGATTTTCACGAGATTAGGTCTGACCTTTAATGCTGACACTCGCACCCTGACCGGTACTTTTGAAAGTCTGTCTTCCTATGCGCCCGGCGATTTAGTGTACACGGTCACTGATACCATCCCCAACACCGCCAGCCTAACCTTTGAGGTGATACCTTATAACACGCCGTTGTTGCCGGTCGTGAACGATGTCACTTATACCGAAAACGAGGCAATCACCGACTTAACCCTGCCGGAAGGCACGCGCATCGGTGCGCCGGGTCCGACCTACACCCTGACCGGCGGCATACCGGACGGCTTGACCTTTGATGGCGACTCCCGCGTGCTTTCCGGCACACCCACCACAGCGACCACGAATGCGGTCACCTTGACCTATCGATTGGAAGATGCCAACGGCGCTTTCGATGATGAAACTTTCGGCGTAACCATCAATGCCGCGCCCCCACCCTCACCTGATTTTGTAACCACTTGGCAGACTACCGGGCTGCGCGATACCATCACTATTCCCACCGAAGGCAGGGGTTATTTTTACAACGTCGACTGGGGCGATGGCAATAGAGACCGCAGACTAATCGAAGACGCCACGCATACTTATTTCACGCCGGGCATGTATACAGTGCGCATCAGCGGCGATTTCCCACGGATTTTTATTAATAATCGCGGCGATAGACAAAAAATCGTCGCCATCAATCAATGGGGCACTCAACAATGGACTTCCATGGCGAATGCTTTTTCCGGCACCCCCAATCTCGCCGGGCAAGCAACCGATACCCCTGATTTAAGTAATGTTACCGATATGAGTTCAATGTTTTTGGGTGCCAGTTCTTTTAATCAGGACATTAGTAATTGGGATGTGAGTAAGGTTACCGGTATGTTTTTTATGTTTAATGGTGCCAGTGCCTTTAACCAAAACATTGGTGGTTGGGATGTGAGTAAGGTTACCAATATGGAGCGGATGTTTATTGGCGCCACTGCCTTTGATCAAGATATTAGTGGTTGGGATGTCAGCAGTGTTACCACTATGACGCGCATGTTTGAAGATGCTACGCTTTCTGTTGAGAACTACGATGCGTTATTGACGGGTTGGTCTGCGCTAACATTGCAAAGGGGAGTCGCTTTCCATGGCGGTGATTCCAAATGGTGCACCGCTACCGCCGCCAGAGATATTTTGACTAATACCGGCGGCAATAACTGGATGGTTATGGATGGCGGGCAGGTCCCCGCTTGTGGCGATACTACGCTGAGTGCCCTGTCGCTATCGGGCGGGGATTTGGATGGAACCTTTGCGCCCGATACTCTCGCCTACACCGCATCGTTTGACAGTGGCACCACCAGCACCACTTTCACGGCAACTACCACCAATAGCGATGGTGCCGCCTTCGTAATCACCGGTACTGATGCCGATAACAACGCCCTAACCGTGACTAATGACACCGAAGTCTCAGGTTTAACCGTAGGCGAAAATATCATCACCATTACCGTAACCGCACAAGACACCACCACCACACGAGACTACACCATCACCGCAACCGTAGATGCGCCGAATGTGCAGCCGGTTGCCAATGCCGGGGTTGCTCAAAGCGTGCGGGTGGGCGACGACATAACGTTAAACGGCAGTGCCAGCGACGACACGGACGGCACGATAGATATTTATCTGTGGACGGTTGACCCGGCAACGAGTGGGGCTTTTGATAATCCCGCCATCGCACGGCCGGTGTTCACCGCCTCTGAGGCGGGGACCGCCACCGTTACTTTAATGGTCACGGACGATGACGGCGAATCGCATTCCGCCACCGTAGCCATCGAAATATTCCCGGCGGCAAGTGCCTATACGCTTACCAACCCGGGCACTCAGGAATATACCCGTGGTATAGCCGTGGATGTGACCCTGCTTCCGGTTACTACCACCAGCACCAGAGATGTGACCTACGCCTTGAGCGGTACCCTGCCGACCGGCTTGTCCTTTGATATCGGCACCCGCACCATCTCCGGCACTATTGGAGTTCTGACGGCTTACGATTCCGTCAATGTAACCTACACCGCCAGCGACGACTTCGGCACCGTCGACAGCGTAACCTTTGCGGTAATACCCTATGACGCGCCGTTATTGCCGGAGGTGACCGATGTCATGTATACCGTGAACGAGGCAATCACCGACTTGATCCTGCCGGTAGGCACACGCCTCGGTGCGCCGAATTCGAATCAGCCCTACACCCTAACCGGCATACCGACCGGCTTGGCCTTTAATAGCGCAACCCGCACCCTCTCCGGCACACCCACCACTGTCGCAAGCGCGGTCACCTTGACCTACCGATTAACAGACGGCAACGGTGCTTTCGATGATGAGATGTTCGATGTAACCATCGAAGCCGCTCAAGATCCCAGCGGGTCGACGCTGGCGTTGACCAGTCCGGGACCCCTGAGTTTTACCGGTAGCCAGAGCATATCTTTGGCCCTGCCGGCGGCCACTGGCGGCGTTGCTCCCTATACCTTAACCCTGATCCCCTCGGGCGCGAGTCAGTTGCCGACGGGGTTAGGTGTTTTCCCGTCCGGTGATGGCTTATTCCTCTTTGGTAATGTTGGGAATCTGGGTTCCTACGATCCCATCACCCTGATCTACTCGGTAACGGACGACGACGGTGACACCGCCGAGACTTCTTTCGTCCTCACTCCCTATCGCGCGCTGGCACTGCCGGCATTGGTCGATCAAAGATATACCGTAGGCGAGGCAATTACCCCCGAACTGACCCTGCCGACCGGCCTTGCCGGCAGCACCGGCGCACCGCCACAGGTATACACCCTGACCGCGGCCAGCGGCGGTGCTTTGCCGGGCGGCTTGACTTTTGATGGAGACACCCGCGTGCTCTCCGGCACCCCCACCCCTCCGTTGAGGACCGTGACCCTTACCTACAGGTTGGAAGAGGGCAACGGGACTGATGTCGAAGGCAATTTCACTATAACCATCGAGGCCGGCGCGGAGAACCTGCAGCCCATCGCCGATGCCGGGGAGGCGCAGACTGTAGAAGAGGGCAATTTGGTGGCCTTGAACGGCACCGCCAGCAACGATCCGGAGGACGATGATCTGACCTATTCGTGGACACAGAGCAGCGGCTCACCGACGGTGACTTTGAGCGATGCGAATATCGCAAGCCCGACTTTCACCGCACCGGAGTTGTTTGCGCCTACTACTTTGCGCTTCAGACTGACCGTCAATGACGGAACGCAGGATTCGCGGGTGCCGGATGAGGTGGTAATCACCATAGAAGCAGACAACGATCCGCCGACCGCTAGAGCGGGATCCGACCAAAGCGTGGGTGAGGGCGATTTGGTGATGCTGGACGGCAGCGGCAGCAGCGACCCGGAAGACAACCAGACGCTGACCTATACGTGGAGGCAGAGCGGAGGCGTGTCGACGGTGGCTTTAAACCGTGCGGTTCCCGCAAGCCCGACTTTCACCGCGCCCACCGGGTTGACGACGCCTGCTAGTTTCACCTTCGAATTGGTAGTCAGGGACGGAACGAATTTTTCGGAGGCCGATGAGGTGGTAATCACCATAACCGACGATGCCACGCCGAACAACCCGCCGACCGCCGATGCCGGGGTTGATCAAAGCGTAAATGAAGGCGACTCGGTAACGCTGAACGGCAGCGGCAGCGATGATTTGGATGGCGATACGCTGATCTATTCGTGGACGCAGACCGGCGGCACACCAACGGTGAGTTTGGACGAAACGGTTCCCGCAATGCCGACTTTCACGGTGCCGAATTTGGTGGCGAATACTACTTTTACTTTCAGTCTGACGGTGAATGACGGAACCGAGAATTCGACGCCGTCTACGGTGGTAATCACCATCACCGCAACCAACGACCTGCCCACCGCCAATGCAGGCAATGCGCAGGCCGTGAATGAAGGCGACATCGTAACCCTGGACGGCAGTGGCAGCGATGATTTGGATGGCGATACGCTGACCTATTCGTGGACGCAGACCGGCGGCACACCAACGGTGAGTTTGGACGAAACGGTTCCCGCAATGCCGACTTTCACGGTGCCTAATTTGGTGGCGAATACTACTTTTACTTTCAGTCTGACGGTGAATGACGGAACCGAGAATTCGACGCCGTCTACGGTAGTAATCACCATCACCGCAACCAACGACCTGCCCACCGCCAGTGCCGGGAATGACCAAACCGTGGCTGAAGGCGCGACCGTAACTTTAACCGGCAGTGGCACCGATACGGAAAGCGAGGATTCTTCGCTTACATTTATGTGGACGCAAGTCGGCACACCGGCAGTGAGTTTGACGGATGCGAATACGGCAACCGCGACTTTCACGGCACCCACTCTGTTGCCGATGGATACGATGCTGACTTTCCGTTTGACTAGCAATGACGGCACGGTAAATTCGCAGCCCGATGATGTGATTATCACCGTAACCGCCACGCCGAATGTGCCGCCGGTGGCTCGTGCCGGGGTTGATCAAAGCGTGCGGGTGGGCGACACCATAACTTTAGACGGAAGTGCCAGCACCGACACGGGCGGCATGATAGATACTTATCAGTGGACGGTTAACCCGACAACGAGTGGGGCTTTTGATAATCCCGCCATCGCACAGCCAGTGTTCACCGCCTCTCAGCCGGGAACCGCCACCGTTACCTTAATGGTCACGGACAATGGCACCACCCCCGCCACGGATACCGACACCGTAGCCATCGAAATATTCCCGGCGGCCAATGCCTATACGCTTGCCAGCCCGGGCACTCAGCACTTTACCCGTAGTGTGGATGTGAATGTGACCTTGCCTCCGGTTGTTACCACCAGCACCAGAACAGTGACCTACGCCTTGAGCGGGGAGATTGTCACGCGATTGGGTTTGACCTTGGATGCGACCACTCGCGTTCTCACCGGCAGTTTTAGGATGGTTGACTACACCGGCGCCAATGCAACCTACACCGCCAGCGACGGCTTCGGCAGTGACCCCGTCGCCAGCGTGACCTTTCAGGTGATACCCTATAACACGCCGTTGTTGCCGAATTTGAGCGATTTCGTTTATACCGCAGGCACTCCAATCGACAACCTGACCCTGCCGACCGGCAGGACCAACCGCCCCGGTGCACCGCCACAGGTTTATACCCTGACCGGCACCATACCGCCCGGCTTGGTTTATAACACTACAACCCGCGTACTCTCCGGCACACCCACCACTGAGGCAAGCGCGGTCACCTTGACCTACCAATTAACAGACGGCAACGGCGCTCCCGTCGAAAACACTTTCACCGTAACCATCGATGCCGCGCCGAATGTGCAGCCAACCGCCAATGCCGGACTTGACCAAAGCGTGCAGGTGGGTATGGCGGTAACACTGGACGGCACTGGCAGCAGTGATCCGGGAGACGAGGTACTAACCTATCGGTGGACTCAGGACAGCGGCGTGGCGGGGGCTTTCAACGATCCCGCCATCGCCGCCCCGATTTTCACCGCCTCGGATACGGCCGGGGAAGTGGTGCTTTCGCTGATTGTCACGAACGCGAGCGGCGTGGCATCGGAGTCGGACACGGTGACCCTCACCGTAACCAACGAGGCGCAGCCCCTGAATTTGACCAGTCCGGGGACCCAGAATTATACCCGTAGCCAGTCCGTGAGAGTGGACCTGCCGGGGGCCACCGGCGGCCGCGCTCCCTATACCTACGCCCTGACCGGAGATATTTTGACGACCTTGAGTTTAGGCACTTTCTTTTTCGATGATCCTGCTTCTCCAATCCGCTCCCTCTTCGGCACTATTCCGGAGTTGTCGTCCTACGACTCCGGCTTCGCGACCTACACCGTAACGGACAGCGATGATGCCACCGACAGCGTTTCCTTCGAGATCATTCCCTATGACATCCCGCAACTGCCGGGCATACCCGATGTCATTTATACCGTGGGCCAGTCAGTCGCACTGACCCTGCCGACCGGCATTGCCGGCCGCACCGGCGCACCGCCGCAGACCTATACGCTGATCCCTACGGGCAGCGGCGGCCAGATACCGGATGGTTTGACCTTTGTCGCAGCCACGCGCGTGCTTTCCGGCATACCCCTCACGGCGCTCGGGAAGATTCGTTATAACTACAAGTTGACAGACGCCAACAGGATTCAAAGCAACTTGGAGATTTTCGGCATAACCATCGAGGCAGTCGCGGTCAACTCGCCGCCGACCGCTAATGCCGGCGGTGCGCAGACCGTAGAAGAGGGCGAGTCGGTAACCCTGACCGGTATCGGCACAGATGCGGAAGAACAGGCATCGCTGACCTATGCGTGGACGCAGACCGGCGGCGCACCGACGGTGAGTTTGACGAATGCGGATATGGCAATCGCGACCTTCACCGCACCCACGCGGTTGACGACCGCGAATGCGCTGTTGACCTTCAGCCTGAGTGTCAATGATGGAACGAATAATCCGGCGGTGGATACGGTAGTTATCACCGTAACCGAGCCCGCCCCGCCGCCCGTAGCCCTGGGTGATTTTGTAACCACCTGGCGGACTACCACGGCGAATGAACGCATCACTATTCCCACCACAGGCGATGGTTATAATTATTCTGTTGACTGGGGTGATGGCTTTACTAACACCGGTGTCACCGGAAACGCCACGCATGTGTATGCCGCACAAGGCGATCATGAAGTGCGCATCCTAGGCGATTTCCCACGGATTTTTATTGATAAGGGCAACGAGAGAAATAAAATCATCGCTATCAATCAATGGGGCAATCAACGATGGACTTCGATGGAGAATGCTTTTCGCGGCACCACAAATCTAGTCGGGAGAGCAACCGACACCCCCGTATTAAGTAATCTTACCAATATGGATGGTATGTTTGATGTCAGTACCTTTAATCAGGATATTGGTGATTGGGATGTGAGTAATGTTACCAGTATGTTTGGCATGTTTAGTGATTCTTCCTTTAATCAGGACATTGGTGGTTGGGATGTAAGTAATGTTACCAATATGAGGCGAATGTTTAGCTTTGCCTTGTTTAATCAGGACATTGGTGATTGGAATGTCAGCAGTGTTACCGATATGTTTGGCATGTTTCTCGCCGCCGGTGCCTTTAATCAGGACATTAGTGATTGGAATGTCAGCAGTGTTACCAATATGTCTGAAATATTTCTCAGTGCCGCTTCCTTTAATCAGGATATTGGTGATTGGAATGTGAGTAAGGTTACCAGTATGGATGATATGTTTAGAAGTGCCCGTGCTTTTGATCAGGATATTGGTGATTGGAATGTGAGTAGTGTTATCGATATGAGCGGCATGTTTGGAAGTGCCCGTGCCTTTAATCAGGATATTGGTGATTGGAATGTGGGTAGTGTTACCGATATGGCTGATATGTTTAATGGTGGCGTGGCCTTTGATCAGGATATTGGTGATTGGAATGTAAGTAGTGTTGCCGATATGAGCGGCATGTTTCAAGCCGCTACGCTTTCCGTGGATAACTACGATTCGCTGTTGATGGGTTGGGCGACGATAGATGGCGATGAAACCGCACTACAAAGAGGCGTTAACTTAGATGGCGGTGATTCCACCTATTGCGCCGCCGCCTCCAGAGATATTTTGACAGCCGATGACGGCAATAATTGGACGATTGTGGATGACGGACTAGACGGCAGGTGCGATGCCACGCTGAGAGCCCTGTCCATTTCGCCCGGGGAGTTGAATGAAACCTTTGCTTCCTTTACTACCGAATACACCGCATCGCTTGACAACCTCATCACCGGCACCACAATCACGGCAATCCCGGCAGTGTCCACTTCCACCGTCACAATCATCGGCACTGACACAAACAACATACCACTAACCGTAAACAACACCACGGTTTCGGGCTTAACCGTAGGTCCGAACATCATCACCATTACCGTCACCGCCGCCGACCGCAGCATCACACTGGACTACACCATCACGATTACACGACTCCCATCCGACAATGCCAGTTTGAGCGACTTGGCGTTGTCCGGTGGCGAATTGTTGCCACTCTTTCTCAGCGGCACATTCGGTTACACCGCCGACGTTGCCAACGCCGCCACCAATACCACAATCACGGCAACCCCCACAGAGCCCAATGCCACCATCGAAATCACCGGCACTGATACAAGCAACACCGCACTAAGCGTAACCGAATCACTGGTTTCGGGCTTAACCGTAGGGGCGAACATCATCACCATTACCGTCACCGCACAAGACACCATCACCACACAGGACTACATCATCACCGTTACCCGACTCCGATCCGACGATGCCAGTTTGCGCGAATTGTCCCTGTCGCCCGGGGAGTTGACTGAAACCTTTGCTCCCGCCACTACCGAATACACGACCTCCTCGGTTGCCGCAATAATCACCGACACCATAATCACGGCAATCCCCACACATCCCAAAGCCACCACCGCAATCACCGGCACTGCCACAGATGGCATCACACCACTAATCGTAAACGGCGCCATCGTTTCGGGCCTCACCGCAGGGGCAAACACCATCACCATTACCGTCACCGCCGAAAACACCACCACACGGGACTACACCATCACCTTCACGGTGAACGCTGCACCGACCGCTGATGCGGGGACTGATCAAAGCGTGCGGGTGGGCGGTACTGTGACCTTAAACGGAAGTGCCAGCGATGATACGGACGGCATGATAGATGCTTATCTGTGGACGGTTAGCCCGACAACACGGGGTAATTTTGATGATCCTGCCATCGCACAGCCGGTGTTCACCGCATCTCAGCCGGGGACGGCAATCGTTACCTTAATGGTCACGGACAATAACGGCGACACGGATACCGCCACCATAAACATCGAAATATTCCCGGCACTCAGTGCTTATACGCTTGCCACCCCGGACACTCAACACTATACCCGTGGTGTGCCCGTGGATGTGACCCTGCCCGAGGTCACCGGTGCCGATGCCGGCAGAACGCTGACCTACACCCTGACCGGCACCCTGCCGACCGGCTTGTCCTTTGTTGAAAACGACCGCACCATCTCCGGTACTATTGGAATGCTGCCGTCCTACGATTCCCGCAATGTAACCTACGCAGTCGGAGACGATCTCGGCCAAGTCACCAGCGTGACCTTTGCGGTGATACCCTATGACACGCCGTTGTTGCCGAGTTTGGTTAATCAAACCTACACCGAAGGCGAGGTAATCACCAACCTGACCTTGCCAACCGGCACGCGCATCGGTGCGCCGGGTCCGACCTACACCCTGACTGGCGGCATACCGACCGGCTTGGCTTTTGAGGCAGTCACCCGCGTACTTTCCGGCACGCCCACTACGGCGGCGGCGGCGGTCACCTTGACCTACCAATTAACAGACGGCAACGGTGTCGAAAACAGCGGCACTTTCACCATAACCATCAATGCCGCGCCGATAGCCAATGCCGGGGCTGATCAAACCGTGCGGGTGGGCGACACTGTGACGCTAGACGGAAGTGCCAGCCGCGACACGGACGGCATGATAGATACTTATCTGTGGACGGCTAGCCCGACAACACGGGGTACTTTTAATAATGGGGGAGTCGCACAGCCGGTGTTCACCGCATCTGAACCGGGGACCGCCATCGTTACCTTAATGGTCACGGATGATGGCAACGCCACGCATACCGACACCGTAAACATCGAAATATTCCCGGCACTCAGTGCCTATACGCTGACCGCCCCGGGCACTCAGCACTATACCCGTAATGTGGCCGTGAATGTGATCCTGCCCCCGGTCACCGGCACCGGCACCGGCACCGGCAGAACGCTGACCTACACCTTGAGCGGGGAGATTGTCACGCGATTGGGTCTGACCTTGAACGCGAACACCCGCGTCCTTTCCGGTATTTTTGGGAGGGTGGATTACACCGGCGGCAATGCAATCTACGCCGCCGACGACGGCTTCGGCGAAGTCGCCAGCGCAACCTTTGAGATAATACCCTACGACCGGCCGTCGTTTCCGGCCCTGCCCACTATCACCCATATTGTCGATCAACCCTTCACCGAGGTGTTGCCGGAACCCCTGGTCGGTAGATTCGGTGCGCCGCCGCCGACCTATAGGCTGACCCTGACCGGCGCCGACGCCGACGACAAGACCCTGCCGGCGGGCCTGACCTTTGATGCAGATAAAGACACCCGCACGCTCTCCGGTACGCCCACCACGCTGGGGATGTTCTCCTTGCACTACCGAATAGACGACCTCAACGGCGCCGAAAGCGAACGCGACTTCAACCTGATCATCGTCGCCGCGCCGAATGACCCGCCGACCGCTGATGCGGGCCCCGACCAAACCGTCGATGAGGGCGTGATGGTGACCCTGGACGGCAGTGCCAGCGATGATCCGGAAGATCAGACGCTGACCTTTATGTGGACGCAGGTTGGCACACCGACGGTGAGTTTGAGTAGTGCGACTGCTGAACGCCCGACTTTCACCGCACCCACGGAGTTACTAACGGATTTGACCTTGACCTTCAGTTTGACCGTCAATGACGGAGTGAATATTTCAGCGGCGGCGGATACGGTCGTAATCACCGTAACCGCGGGCCCGAACGACCCGCCGATTGTCGAAGCGGGTGAGCCACAAACCGTGGGCGAGGGTGCATCGGTAACTTTGACCGGTAGTGCCACAGACCCGGAAGGCCAGACGCTGACTTTTCTGTGGACGCAAGTCGACACCTCGACGGTGGTTTTGACGAATGCGGCTACGACAACCGCGACTTTCACCGCCCCTACGCAGTTGGTGAATAATGTGCTATTGACTTTCCGCCTAACCGCAACCGAACCGGGCGATGTTCAAAGCGGAATGGACATGGTGGTAATCACCGTAACCGCCGGAACCAATGACCCACCCACCGCTGATGCGGGCCCCGACCAAAGCGTCGATGAGGGCGTGATGGTCACGCTGGACGGCAGTGCCAGCGATGATCCCGAAGACCAGACGCTGACCTTTGCATGGACGCGGGTTGGCGACAACACGCCAATGATAAATTTGAGTAGCGCGACTGCTGAACGCCCGACTTTTGATGCACCCACGGAGTTACTGACGGATTTGACCTTGACCTTCAGCCTGACGGTCCGTGATGGAATGAATAATTCGGCACCCGATACGGTAGTAATCACCGTGCGCGCCGGCAACAATGACCTGCCGATTGTCGATGCGGGTGAGCCACAAACCGTGGGCGAGGGTACGCCGGTAACTTTGACCGGCAGTGCCACCGACCCGGAAGGCCAAACGCTGACTTTTCTATGGACGCAGGTCGATACTTCAACGGTGAGTTTGACGAATGCGGCGATGACAACCGCAACTTTTACCGCCCCCACGCAGTTGGCGAATGATTTGTTATTGACTTTCCGCCTAACCGCAACCGAACCGAGCGGCGGTCAAAGCGGAATGAACATGGTGGTAATCACCGTAACCGCCGGAACCAATGACCCGCCCACCGCCGATGCGGGCCCCGACCAAAGCGTCGCTGAGGGCGCCATGGTGACGCTGGATGGCAGTGCCAGCGATGATCCGGAAGACCAGACGCTGACCTTTGCATGGACGCGGGTTGGCGACAACACGCCAATGATAAATTTGAGTAGTGCGACTGCCGAACGACCGACTTTTGATGCACCGGATGAGTTATTGACGGATTTGACTCTGACTTTTAGTTTGACGGTCAGTGATGGAATGAATACTTCGGCAGCGGCGGATACGGTAATCATTACCATAACCGCGGGCCCGAACGACCCGCCGATTGTCGAGGCGGGTAATCCACAAACCGTGGGCGAGGGTACGCCAGTAACTTTGACCGGCAGCGGCACCGACCCGGAAGGCCAGACGCTGACCTTTCTATGGACGCAGGTCGATACGGCTACGGTGAGTTTGACGAATCCGACTATGACCACCGCGACTTTCACCGCGCCTACGCAGTTGGCGAATGATTTGTTATTGACTTTCCGTCTAACCGCAACCGAACCGAGTGGCGGTCAAAGCGGAAGCGACGTGGTGGTAATCACCGTAACCGCCGGAACCAATGACCCGCCCACCGCCGATGCGGGCCCCGACCAAAGCGTCGATGAGGGCACGATGGTGACGCTGGACGGCAGTGCCAGCGATGATCCTGAAAACCAGACGCTGACCTTTGCATGGACGCGGGTTGGCGACAACACGCCAGTGGTAAATCTGAGCAGCGCGACTGCCGAACGTCCGACTTTCACCGCACCCACGGAGTTACTGACGGATTTGACCTTGACCTTCAGTCTGACGGTCAGTGATGGAATGAATACTTCGGCGGCGGCGGATACGGTAATTATCACCATAACCGCAGGAAACAACGACCTGCCGATTGTCGAGGCGGGTAATCCACAAACCGTGGGCGAGGGTACGCCGGTAACTTTGACCGGCAGTGCCACCGACCCGGAAGGCCAGACATTGACCTTCTTGTGGACGCAGGTCGATACGGCAACGGTGAGTTTGACGAACCCGACTATGACAACCGCGACTTTCACCGCGCCTACGCAGTTGGCGAATAATCTGTTATTGACTTTCCGCCTAACCGCAACCGAACCGGCCGGCGGTCAAAGCGGAAACGACATGGTGGTAATCACCGTAACCGCCGGAATCAATGACCCACCGACCGCTGATGCCGGCACTCCGCAAACCGTGGCTGAGGGCGCGATGGTGACGCTGGACGGCAGTGCCAGCGATGATCCTGAAGACCAAACGCTGACCTTTGCATGGACGCAAGTTGGCGCATCGACGGTAAGTTTGAGTAGCGCGACTGCTGAACGCCCGACTTTTGATGCGCCGGATGAGTTATTGACGGATGTAACCTTGACCTTCAGTTTGACGGTTAGTGATGGAATGAATACTTCGGCGGCGGCGGATACGGTCGTCATCACCATAACCGCGGGCCCGAACGACCCGCCGATTGTCGAAGCAGGTAATCCACAAACCGTGGGCGAGGGTGCATCGGTAACCTTGACCGGCAGTGCCACCGACCCGGAAGGCCAGACGCTGACTTTTCTATGGACGCAGGTCGATACTTCAACGGTGAGTTTGACGAACCCGACTATGACAACCGCGACTTTCACCGCCCCTACGCAGTTGGCAAATAATTTGTTATTAACTTTCCGTCTAACCGCAACCGAACCGAGCGGCGGTCAAAGCGGAAACGACATGGTGGTAATCACCGTAACCGCCGGAACCAATGACCCGCCCACCGCTGATGCGGGCCCCGACCAAAGCGTGGTTGAGGGCACGATGGTGACACTGGACGGCAGTGCCAGCGATGATCCTGAAGACCAGACGCTGACCTTTGCATGGACACAGACCGGCAGCACACCGACGGTAAATCTGAGTAGCACAACCGCCGAACGCCCGACTTTTGATGCGCCGGATGAGTTGCTGACCGATGTAACCCTGACTTTCAGCCTGACGGTCAGTGATGGAATGAATACTTCGGCGGCGGCGGATACGGTAATTATCACCGTAACCGCCGGCAACAATGACCCGCCGATTGTCGAAGCGGGTAATCCGCAAACCGTGGGCGAGGGTACTCCAGTAACTTTGACCGGCAGCGGCACCGACCCGGAAGGCCAGACACTGACTTTTCTATGGACGCAGGTCGATACGGCTACGGTGAGTTTGACGAATGCGGCGATGACCACCGCAACTTTTACCGCCCCCACGCAGTTGGTGAATAATTTGCTATTGACTTTCCGCCTAACCGCAACCGAACCAAGCGGCGGTCAAAGCGGAAACGACATGGTGGTAATCACCGTAACCGCCGGAACCAATGACCCGCCCACCGCTGATGCGGGCCCCGACCAAAGCGTCGATGAAGGCACGATGGTCACGCTGGACGGTAGTGCCAGCGATGATCCAGAAAACCAAACACTGACCTTTGCATGGACGCAAGTTGGCGCATCGACGGTGAGTTTGAGTAGCGCGACTGCCGAACGCCCGACTTTTGATGCGCCGGATGAGTTACTGACGGATGTGACCTTGACCTTCAGTTTGACGGTTAGTGACGGAATGAATACTTCAGCGGCGGCGGATACGGTAATTATCACCGTAACCGCCGGCAACAATGACCCGCCGATTGTCGAAGCGGGTACTCCACAAACCGTGGGCGAGGGTACGCCGGTAACCTTGACCGGCAGTGCCACCGACCCGGAAGGCCAGACGCTGACCTTCTTGTGGACGCAAGTCGATACCTCGACCGTGAGTTTGACGAATCCGACTATGACAACCGCAACTTTCACCGCGCCTACACAGTTGGCAAATAACTTGTTATTGACTTTCCGTCTGACCGCAACCGAACCAAGCGGCGGTCAAAGCGGAAACGACATGGTGGTAATCACCGTAACCGCTGGAATCAATGACCCACCGACTGCCGATGCGGGCCCCGACCAAAGCGTCGATGAGGGCGCGATGGTGACGCTGGACGGCAGTGCCAGCGATGATCCGGAAGATCAAACGCTGACCTTTTCATGGACGCGGGTTGGCGATAGCACACCGCCGGTAAATTTGAGTAGTGCGACTGCCGAACGCCCGACTTTCACCGCACCCACGGAATTGCTGACGGATGTAACCTTGACCTTCAGTTTGACGGTCAGCGATGGAATGAATACTTCAGCGGCGGCGGACACGGTAATCATCACCGTAACCGCCGGCAACAACGACCCGCCGATTGTCGAAGCGGGTAATCCACAAACCGTGGGCGAGGGTGCATCGGTAACTTTGACCGGCAGCGGCACAGACCCGGAGGGCCAGACGCTGACTTTTCTATGGACGCAGGTCGATACGGCTACGGTGAGTTTGACAAATGCGGCGATGACCACCGCGACTTTCACCGCCCCCACGCAGTTGGTGAATAATTTGTTATTGACTTTCCGTCTGACCGCAACCGAACCGGGCGATGTTCAAAGCGGAATGGACATGGTGGTAATCACCGTAACCGCCGGAACCAATGACCCACCGACCGCTGATGCGGGACCCGACCAAAGCGTCGATGAGGGCGTGATGGTGACGCTGGACGGCAGCGCCAGCGATGATCCTGAAGACCAGACGCTGACCTTTGCGTGGACTCGGGTTGGCGACAACACGCCAGTGGTAAATCTGAGCAGTGCGACTGCCGAACGCCCAACTTTTGATGCGCCGGATGAATTATTGACGGATTTGACTCTGACCTTCAGCCTGACGGTTAGTGATGGAATGAATACTTCGGCAGCGGCGGATACGGTAATCATTACCATAACCGCGGGCCCGAACGACCCGCCGATTGTCGAGGCGGGTGAGCCACAAACCGTGGGCGAGGGTACGCCGGTAACCTTGACCGGCAGTGCCACCGACCCGGAAGGCCAGACGCTGACCTTCTTGTGGACGCAAGTCGATACCTCGACCGTGAGTTTGACGAATCCGACTATGACAACCGCGACTTTCACCGCGCCTACGCAGTTGGTCAATAATGTGCTATTGACTTTCCGTCTAACCGCAACCGAACCAAGCGGCGGTCAAAGCGGAAACGACATGGTAGTAATCACCGTAACCGCCGGAACCAATGACCCGCCCACCGCCGATGCCGGCCCCGACCAAAGCGTCGATGAGGGCGTGATGGTGACGCTAGACGGCAGCGCCAGCGATGATCCTGAAGACCAGACGCTGACCTTTGCGTGGACTCGGGTTGGCGACAACACGCCAATGATAAATTTGAGTAGTGCGACTGCTGAACGCCCGACTTTTGATGCACCCACGGAGTTACTGACGGATTTGACCTTGACCTTCAGCCTGACGGTCCGTGATGGAATGAATAATTCGGCACCCGATACGGTAGTAATCACCGTGCGCGCCGGCAACAATGACCTGCCGATTGTCGATGCGGGTGAGCCACAAACCGTGGGCGAGGGTACGCCGGTAACTTTGACCGGCAGTGCCACCGACCCGGAAGGCCAAACGCTGACTTTTCTATGGACGCAGGTCGATACTTCAACGGTGAGTTTGACGAATGCGGCGATGACAACCGCAACTTTTACCGCCCCCACGCAGTTGGCGAATGATTTGTTATTGACTTTCCGCCTAACCGCAACCGAACCGGGCGACGTTCAAAGCGGAATGGACATGGTGGTAATCACCGTAACCGCCGGAACCAATGACCCGCCGACCGCTGATGCCGGCCCCGACCAAAGCGTGGATGAGGGCACCATGGTGACCCTGGACGGCAGTGCCAGCGATGATCCTGAAGACCAGACGCTGACCTTTGCATGGACGCAAGTTGGCGCATCGACGGTGAGTTTGAGCAGTGCGACTGCCGAACGACCGACTTTTGATGCGCCGGATGAGTTATTGACGGATTTGACTCTGACCTTCAGTTTGACGGTCAGTGATGGAATGAATACTTCAGCGGCGGCGGATACGGTAATTATCACCGTAACCGCCGGCAACAATGACCCGCCGATTGTCGAGGCGGGTAATCCACAAACCGTGGGTGAAGGTACGCCGGTAACCTTGACCGGCAGCGGCACCGACCCGGAAGGCCAGACGCTGACTTTTCTATGGACGCAGGTCGATACTTCAACGGTGAGTTTGACGAACCCGACTATGACAACCGCGACTTTTACCGCCCCCACGCAGTTGGTGAATAATTTGTTATTGACTTTCCGCCTAACCGCAACCGAACCAAGCGGCGGTCAAAGCGGAAACGACATGGTAGTAATCACCGTAACCGCCGGAACCAATGACCCGCCGACCGCTGATGCGGGTCCCGACCAAAGCGTCGATGAGGGCGCGATGGTGACGCTGGACGGTAGTGCCAGCGATGATCCCGAAGACCAGACGCTGACCTTTGCATGGACGCGGGTTGGCGACAACACGCCAATGATAAATTTGAGTAGCGCGACTGCCGAACGACCGACTTTTGATGCGCCGGATGAGTTGCTGACAGACTTGACCCTGACCTTCAGCCTGACGGTTAGCGATGGAATGAATACTTCGGCGGCGGCGGATACGGTAATTATCACCGTAACCGCGGGCCCGAACGACCCGCCGATTGTCGAGGCGGGTAATCCACAAACCGTGGGCGAGGGTGCATCGGTAACTTTGACCGGCAGTGCCACAGACCCGGAAGGCCAGACACTGACTTTCCTATGGACGCAGGTCGACACCTCGACGGTGAGTTTGACGAACCCTACGATGACAACCGCGACTTTTACCGCCCCCACGCAGTTGGCAAATAATGTGCTATTGACTTTCCGTCTAACCGCAACCGAACCAAGTGGCGGTCAAAGCGGAAACGACATGGTGGTAATCACCGTAACCGCCGGAACCAATGACCCGCCGACCGCTGATGCCGGGCCTGACCAAAGCGTGGCTGAGGGCACGACGGTGACGCTGGACGGCAGTGCCAGCGATGATCCTGAAGATCAGACGCTGACCTTTGCATGGACGCGGGTTGGCGACAACACGCCAATGATAAATTTGAGTAGTGCGACTGCCGAACGCCCGACTTTTGATGCACCGGATGAGTTGCTGACCGATGTAACCTTGACCTTCAGCCTGACGGTTAGCGATGGAATGAATACTTCGGCGGCGGCGGATACGGTGGTAATCACCATAACCGCGGGCCCGAACGACCCGCCGATTGTCGAAGCAGGTAATCCACAAACCGTGGCCGAGGGTACACCGGTGACTTTGACCGGCAGTGCCACCGACCCGGAAGGCCAGACATTGACCTTCTTGTGGACGCAGGTCGATACCTCGACCGTGAGTTTGACGAACCCGACTATGACAACCGCGACTTTTACCGCGCCTACGCAGTTGGTGAATAATGTGTTATTAACTTTCCGTCTAACCGCAACCGAACCGAGCGATGTTCAAAGCGGAATGGACATGGTGGTAATCACCGTAACCGCCGGAATCAATGACCCACCCACCGCCGATGCCGGACCCGACCAAAGCGTCGATGAGGGCACGATGGTGACGCTAGACGGCAGTGCCAGCGATGATCCTGAAGACCAAACGCTGACCTTTGCATGGACACAAACCGGCAGCACATCGACGGTAAATCTGAGCAGTGCGACTGCCGAACGACCGACTTTTGATGCGCCGGATGAGTTATTGACGGATGTAACCTTGACCTTCAGTTTGACGGTCAGTGATGGAATGAATACTTCGGCGGCAGCGGATACGGTAGTCATCACCATAACCGCGGGCCCGAACGACCCGCCGATTGTCGAAGCGGGTGAGCCGCAAACCGTGGGCGAGGGTACGCCGGTAACTTTGACCGGCAGCGGCACCGACCCGGAAGGCCAGACATTGACCTTTCTATGGACGCAGGTCGATACGGCTACGGTGAGTTTGACGAACCCGACTATGACAACCGCGACTTTCACCGCCCCCACGCAGTTGGTGAATAATGTGCTATTGACTTTCCGTCTAACCGCAACCGAACCAAGCGGCGGTCAAAGCGGAAACGACATGGTGGTAGTCACCGTAACCGCCGGAACCAATGACCCGCCCACCGCCGATGCGGGCCCCGACCAAAGCGTCGATGAGGGCGCGATGGTCACGCTGGACGGCAGTGCCAGCGATGATCCTGAAGATCAGACGCTGACCTTTGCATGGACGCAAGTTGGCGCATCGACGGTGAGTTTGAGCAGTGCGACTGCCGAACGTCCGACCTTTGATGCACCGGATGAGTTATTGACTGATTTGACTCTGACCTTCAGCCTGACGGTCAGTGATGGAATGAATACTTCGGCGGCGGCGGATACGGTAATCATCACCGTAACCGCCGGCAACAATGACCCGCCGATTGTCGAGGCGGGGAATCCGCAAACCGTGGGCGAGGGTACGCCGGTAACTTTGACCGGCAGCGGCACCGACCCAGAGGGCCAGACATTGACCTTTCTATGGACGCAGGTCGATACGGCTACGGTGAGTTTGACGAACCCGACTATGACAACCGCGACTTTCACCGCCCCTACGCAGTTGGCGAATAATTTGTTATTGACTTTCCGTCTAACCGCAACCGAGCCGAGCGGCGGTCAAAGCGGAATGGACATGGTGGTAATCACCGTAACCGCCGGAACCAATGACCCGCCCACCGCCGATGCGGGACCCGACCAAAGCGTCGATGAGGGCGCCATGGTCACGCTGAATGGCAGTGCCAGCGATGATCCTGAAGACCAGACGCTGACCTTTATGTGGACGCAGACCGGCAGCACCTCGACAGTAAATTTGAGTAGTGCGACTGCCGAACGCCCGACTTTTGATGCACCGGATGAGTTATTGACGGATGTAACCTTGACTTTCAGTTTGACGGTTAGTGACGGAATGAATACTTCAGCGGCGGCGGATACGGTAATCATCACCGTAACCGCCGGCAACAATGACCCGCCGATTGTCGAGGCGGGTAATCCACAAACCGTGGGCGAGGGTACGCCAGTAACTTTGACCGGCAGCGGCACCGACCCGGAAGGCCAGACGCTGACCTTTCTATGGACGCAGGTCGATACGGCTACGGTGAGTTTGACGAACCCGACTATGACAACCGCGACTTTCACCGCGCCTACGCAGTTGGTCAATAATGTGCTATTGACTTTCCGCCTGACCGCCACCGAGCCGAGCGGCGGGCAAAGCGGAAGCGATATGGTAGTAATCACCGTAACCGCCGGAACCAATGACCCGCCGACCGCTGATGCGGGCCCCGACCAAACCGTGGCTGAGGGCGTGATGGTGACGCTGGATGGCAGCGCCAGCGATGATCCGGAAGACCAGACGCTAACCTTTGCATGGACGCAAGTTGGCGCATCGACGGTGAGTTTGAGTAGCACAACCGCCGAACGCCCGACTTTTGATGCGCCGGATGAGTTGCTGACCGATGTAACCCTGACTTTCAGTTTGACGGTCAGTGATGGAATGAATACTTCGGCAGCGGCGGATACGGTAATTATCACCGTAACCGCAGGAAACAACGACCTGCCGATTGTCGAGGCGGGGAATCCACAAACCGTGGACGAAGGTACGCCGGTGACTTTGACCGGCAGTGCCACCGACCCGGAAGGCCAGACGCTGACCTTTCTATGGACGCAGGTCGATACGGCTACGGTGAGTTTGACGAACCCGACTATGACAACCGCGACTTTTACCGCCCCTACGCAGTTGGTGAATAATGTGCTATTGACTTTCCGTCTAACCGCAACCGAGCCAAGCGGCGGTCAAAGCGGAAACGACATGGTGGTAATCACCGTAACCGCCGGAATCAATGACCCACCGACCGCTGATGCGGGCCCCGACCAAAGCGTCGATGAGGGCACGATGGTGACGCTGGATGGCAGTGCCAGCGATGATCCTGAAGACCAGACGCTGACCTTTGCATGGACTCAGGTTGGCGCATCGACGGTGAGTTTGAGTAGCGCGATTGCCGAACGCCCGACTTTTGATGCGCCGGATGAGTTGCTGACGGATTTGACTCTGACTTTCAGTTTGACGGTTAGCGATGGAATGAATACTTCGGCGGCGGCGGATACGGTAATTATCACCGTAACCGCCGGCAACAATGACCCGCCGATTGTCGAGGCGGGTAATCCACAAACCGTGGGCGAGGGTACGCCGGTAACTTTGACCGGCAGTGCCACCGACCCGGAAGGCCAGACGCTGACCTTTCTATGGACGCAGGTCGATACCTCAACGGTGAGTTTGACGAATGCGGCGATGACCACCGCGACTTTTACCGCCCCCACGCAGTTGGTGAATAATTTGTTATTAACTTTCCGTCTAACCGCAACCGAACCAAGCGGCGGTCAAAGCGGAAACGACATGGTGGTAATCACCGTAACCGCCGGAACCAATGACCCGCCGACCGCTGATGCGGGCCCCGACCAAAGCGTCGATGAGGGCGTGATGGTGACATTGGACGGTAGCGCCAGCGATGATCCCGAAGACCAGACGCTGACCTTTGCGTGGACGCAAGTTGGCGCATCGACGGTGAGTTTGAGCAGCGCGACTGCCGAACGCCCGACTTTTGATGCACCCACGGAGTTATTGACGGATTTGACTCTGACCTTCAGCCTGACGGTTAGTGATGGAATGAATACTTCGGCGGCGGCGGATACGGTAGTAATCACCATAACCGCCGGAACCAACGACCCGCCGATTGTCGAGGCGGGGAATCCACAAACCGTGGGCGAGGGTACTCCAGTAACTTTGACTGGCAGCGGCACCGACCCGGAGGGCCAGACGCTGACTTTCTTGTGGACGCAAGTCGATACCTCGACGGTGAGTTTGACGAATCCGACTATGACAACCGCGACTTTCACCGCGCCTACGCAGTTGGTGAATAATTTGTTATTGACTTTCCGTCTAACCGCAACCGAACCAAGCGGCGGTCAAAGCGGAATGGACATGGTGGTAATCACGGTAACCGCCGGAACCAATGACCCGCCGACCGCCGATGCCGGCCCCGACCAAAGCGTGGATGAGGGCGTGATGGTGACATTGGATGGTAGTGCCAGCGATGATCCCGAAGACCAGACGCTGACCTTTGCATGGACTCGGGTTGGCGACAACATGCCAATGATAAATTTGAGTAGTGCGACTGCTGAACGCCCGACTTTTGATGCACCCACGGAGTTACTGACGGATTTGACCTTGACCTTCAGCCTGACGGTCCGTGATGGAATGAATAATTCGGCACCCGATACGGTAGTAATCACCGTGCGCGCCGGCAACAATGACCTGCCGATTGTCGATGCGGGTGAGCCACAAACCGTGGGCGAGGGTACGCCGGTAACTTTGACCGGCAGTGCCACCGACCCGGAAGGCCAGACATTGACCTTTCTATGGACGCAGGTCGATACGGCTACGGTGAGTTTGACGAATGCGGCGATGACCACCGCGACTTTTACCGCGCCTACGCAGTTGGTCAATAATGTGTTATTGACTTTCCGTCTGACCGCAACCGAACCGGGCGATGTTCAAAGCGGAATGGACATGGTGGTAATCACCGTAACCGCCGGAACCAATGACCCGCCGACCGCCGATGCCGGCCCCGACCAAAGCGTCGATGAGGGCACCATGGTGACGCTGAACGGCAGTGCCAGCGATGATCCGGAAAACCAAACGCTGACCTTTGCATGGACGCAGACCGGCGGCACATCGGTAAATTTGAGTAGTGCGACTGCCGAACGCCCGACTTTTGATGCGCCGGATGAGTTGCTGACAGACTTGACTCTGACCTTCAGTTTGACGGTTAGTGACGGAATGAATACTTCGGCGGCAGCGGATACGGTCGTCATCACCATAACCGCCGGACCGAACGACCCGCCGATTGTCGAAGCGGGTAATCCACAAACCGTGGGCGAGGGTGCATCGGTAACTTTGACCGGCAGCGGCACCGACCCGGAAGGCCAGACGCTGACTTTCCTATGGACGCAGGTCGACACCTCGACGGTGAGTTTGACGAACCCGACTATGACAACCGCGACTTTCACCGCGCCCACGCAGTTGGCAAATAATGCGTTATTAACTTTCCGTCTAACCGCAACCGAACCAAGCGGCGGTCAAAGCGGTAGCGACATGGTAGTAATCACCGTAACCGCCGGAACCAATGACCCACCGACCGCTGATGCGGGGCCCGACCAAAACGTGGTTGAGGGCGTGATGGTGACGCTGGATGGCAGTGCCAGCGATGATCCTGAAGACCAAACGCTGACCTTTGCGTGGACTCAGGTTGGCAGCACATCGACGGTAAATCTGAGCAGTACGACTGCCGAACGCCCGACTTTTGATGCGCCGGATGAGTTGCTGACTGATGTAACCCTGACTTTCAGTTTGACGGTTAGTGATGGAATGAATACTTCGGCAGCGGCGGATACGGTGGTAATTACCATAACCGCGGGCCCGAACGACCCGCCGATTGTCGAAGCGGGTAATCCGCAAACCGTGGGCGAGGGTACGCCGGTAACTTTGACCGGCAGTGCCACCGACCCGGAAGGCCAGACATTGACCTTTCTATGGACGCAGGTAGATACGGCTACGGTGAGTTTGACGAACCCGACTATGACAACCGCGACTTTTACCGCGCCTACGCAGTTGGCGAATAATGTGTTATTGACTTTCCGTCTAACCGCAACCGAACCAAGCGGCGGTCAAAGCGGAAGCGACATGGTAGTAATCACCGTAACCGCCGGAACCAATGACCCGCCCACCGCTGATGCCGGCACTCCGCAAACCGTGGCTGAGGGCACGATGGTGACGCTAGACGGCAGTGCCAGCGATGATCCTGAAGACCAGACGCTGACCTTTGCGTGGACGCAAGTTGGCGCATCGACGGTGAGTTTGAGTAGTGCGACTGCTGAACGCCCGACTTTTGATGCGCCGGATGAGTTGCTGACCGATGTAACCCTGACTTTCAGTTTGACGGTTAGTGATGGAATGAATACTTCGGCGGCGGCGGATACGGTCGTAATCACCGTAACCGCTGGCAACAATGACCCGCCGATTGTCGAAGCGGGTAATCCACAAACCGTGGGCGAGGGTGCATCGGTAACTTTGACCGGCAGTGGCACCGACCCGGAAGGCCAGACACTGACCTTCTTGTGGACGCAAGTCGATACCTCAACGGTGAGTTTGACGAACCCTACGATAACAACCGCGACTTTTACCGCCCCCACGCAGTTGGCGAATAATCTGTTATTAACTTTCCGTCTAACCGCAACCGAACCGAGCGGCGGTCAAAGCGGAAGCGACATGGTGGTAATCACCGTAACCGCCGGAACCAATGACCCACCCACCGCTGATGCGGGCCCCGACCAAAGCGTCGATGAGGGCGCGATGGTCACGCTGGATGGTAGTGCCAGCGATGATCCGGAAGATCAAACACTGACCTTTGCATGGACGCAAGTTGGCGCATCGACGGTGAGTTTGAGCAGTGCGACTGCCGAACGCCCGACTTTTGATGCGCCGGATGAGTTACTGACGGATTTGACTCTGACTTTCAGTTTGACGGTAAGTGATGGAATGAATACTTCAGCGACGGCGGATACGGTAATTATCACCGTAACCGCCGGCAACAATGACCCGCCGATTGTCGAAGCGGGTAATCCGCAAACCGTGGGCGAGGGTGCATCGGTAACTTTGACCGGCAGCGGCACCGACCCGGAAGGCCAGACGCTGACCTTTCTATGGACGCAGGTCGATACTTCGACGGTGAGTTTGACGAACCCGACTATGACAACCGCGACTTTCACCGCCCCCACGCAGTTGGCGAATGATTTGTTATTGACTTTCCGCTTGACCGCAACCGAACCAAGCGGCGGTCAAAGCGGAAGCGACATGGTGGTAATCACCGTAACCGCCGGAACCAATGACCCGCCGACCGCCGATGCGGGCCCCGACCAAAGCGTGGTTGAGGGCACCATGGTGACGCTGGACGGCAGCGCCAGCGATGATCCAGAAGATCAGACGCTGACCTTTGCATGGATGCAGGTTGGCACACCGACGGTAAATTTGAGTAGCGAGACTGCCGAACGTCCGACTTTCACCGCACCCACGGAGTTGCTAACGGATTTGACCTTGACCTTCAGTTTGACCGTCAATGACGGAGTGAATATTTCGGCGGCGGTCGATACGGTAGTAATCACCGTAACCGCCGGCAACAATGACCCGCCGATTGTCGAGGCGGGTGAGCCACAAACCGTGGGCGAGGGTGCATCGGTAACTTTGACCGGCAGTGGCACCGACCCGGAAGGCCAGACATTGACCTTTCTATGGACGCAAGTCGATACGGCTACGGTGAGTTTGACGAATCCGACTATGACAACCGCGACTTTTACCGCCCCCACGCAGTTGGTGAATAATGTGTTATTGACTTTCCGTCTAACCGCAACCGAACCGAGCGGCGGTCAAAGCGGAAGCGATATGGTAGTAATCACCGTAACCGCCGGAATCAATGACCCACCGACCGCTGATGCGGGGCCCGACCAAAGCGTCGATGAGGGCGTGATGGTCACGCTGGATGGTAGTGCCAGCGATGATCCGGAAGATCAAACACTGACCTTTGCATGGACTCGGGTTGGCGACAACACGCCCATGATAAATTTGAGTAGTGCGACTGCCGAACGCCCGACTTTTGATGCGCCGGATGAGTTATTGACGGATGTGACCTTGACCTTCAGCCTGACGGTTCGTGATGGAATGAATAATTCGACATCGCCCGATACGGTAGTAATCACCGTAACCGCCGGCAACAATGACCCGCCGATTGTCGAGGCGGGTAATCCACAAACCGTGGGCGAGGGTGCATCGGTAACTTTGACCGGCAGTGCCACAGACCCGGAAGGCCAGACGCTGACTTTTCTATGGACGCAAGTCGATACTTCAACGGTGAGTTTGACGAACCCGACTATGACAACCGCGACTTTTACCGCGCCTACGCAGTTGGCAAATAACTTGTTATTGACTTTCCGTCTAACCGCAACCGAGCCGAGCGGCGGTCAAAGCGGAAACGACATGGTGGTAATCACCGTAACCGCCGGAACCAATGACCCACCGACCGCTGATGCGGGGCCCGACCAAAACGTGGTTGAGGGCGTGATGGTGACGCTGGATGGCAGTGCCAGCGATGATCCTGAAGACCAAACGCTGACCTTTGCGTGGACTCAGGTTGGCAGCACATCGACGGTAAATCTGAGCAGTACGACTGCCGAACGCCCGACTTTTGATGCGCCGGATGAGTTGCTGACTGATGTAACCCTGACTTTCAGTTTGACGGTTAGTGATGGAATGAATACTTCGGCAGCGGCGGATACGGTCGTAATCACCATAACCGCCGGCAACAACGACCTGCCGATTGTCGAGGCGGGTAATCCGCAAACCGTGGGCGAGGGTGCGTCGGTAACTTTGACCGGCAGCGGCACCGACCCGGAAGGCCAGACGCTGACCTTTCTATGGACGCAGGTCGATACGGCTACGGTGAGTTTGACGAACCCGACTATGACAACCGCGACTTTCACCGCCCCCACGCAGTTGGTGAATAATTTGTTATTGACTTTCCGTCTGACCGCAACCGAGCCGAGCGGCGGTCAAAGCGGAAGCGACATGGTAGTAATCACCGTAACCGCCGGAATCAATGACCCGCCCACCGCCGATGCGGGCCCCGACCAAAGCGTCGATGAGGGCGCCATGGTCACGCTGGATGGTAGTGCCAGCGACGATCCAGAAGACCAAACACTGACCTTTGCATGGACGCGGGTTGGCGACAACACGCCAGTGGTAAATTTGAGTAGCGCGACTGCCGAACGACCGACTTTTGATGCGCCGGATGAGTTATTGACGGATGTAACCTTGACCTTCAGTTTGACGGTTAGTGATGGAATGAATACTTCGGCGGCGGCGGATACGGTAATTATCACCGTAACCGCAGGCAACAACGACCCGCCGATTGTCGAAGCGGGTAATCCGCAAACCGTGGGCGAGGGTACGCCAGTAACTTTGACCGGCAGCGGCACCGACCCGGAAGGCCAGACACTGACCTTCTTGTGGACGCAAGTCGATACCTCGACCGTGAGTTTGACGAACCCGACTATGACAACCGCGACTTTCACCGCCCCCACGCAGTTGGCAAATAACTTGTTATTGACTTTCCGTCTAACCGCAACCGAACCAAGTGGCGGTCAAAGCGGAAACGACATGGTGGTAATCACCGTAACCGCCGGAACCAATGACCCACCCACCGCCGATGCGGGCCCCGACCAAAGCGTCGATGAGGGCACCATGGTGACGCTGGACGGCAGCGCCAGCGATGATCCGGAAGACCAGACGCTGACCTTTGCATGGACACAAACCGGTAGCACATCGACGGTAAATTTGAGTAGTGCGACTGCTGAACGACCGACTTTCACCGCACCCACGGAGTTGCTGACGGATTTGACCTTGACCTTCAGTTTGACGGTTCGTGATGGAATGAATAATTCGGCACCCGATACGGTAGTAATCACCATAACCGCGGGCCCGAACGACCCGCCGATTGTCGAGGCGGGTAATCCACAAACCGTGGGGGAGGGTACGCCGGTGACTTTGACCGGCAGCGGCACCGACCCGGAAGGCCAGACATTGACCTTCTTGTGGACGCAGGTCGATACCTCGACGGTGAGTTTGACGAATCCGACTATGACAACCGCGACTTTTACCGCCCCCACGCAGTTGGCGAATAATTTGTTATTGACTTTCCGTCTGACCGCAACCGAGCCGAGTGGCGGTCAAAGCGGAAACGACATGGTGGTAATCACCGTAACCGCCGGGCCGAACGATGTGCCGGTTGTCGAGGCGGGTAATCCGCAAACCGTGGGAGAGGGTGCATCGGTAACCTTGACCGGCAGCGGCACCGATCCGGAAGGCCAGATACCGCTGACCTTTATGTGGACACAGGTCGGCGCATCGACGGTGGTTTTGACGAATGCGGCTACGACAACCGCGAGTTTCACCGCGCCTATAGAGTTGGCGAATGATTTGTTATTGACTTTCCGTCTGACCGCAACCGAACCGGGTGGCGGTCAAAGCGGAAGTGCCATAGTAATTATCACCGTAACCGCCGGGCCGAACGATGCGCCGACCGCCGATGCCGGGTCCGACCAAACCGTGGGAGAGGGTGCGACGGTGACGCTGGACGGCCGCGCCAGCGACGACCCGGAAGACCAGACGCTGACCTTTATGTGGACGCAGACCAGCGGCACATCGACGGTAAGTTTGGATGATGCAATCCCCGCACGCCCGACTTTTGATGCGCCGGATGAGTTGCTGACGGATGTAACCTTGACCTTCAGCCTGACGGTTCGTGATGGAATGCAGCCTTCGGCGGCGGCGGATACGGTAATTATCACCGTAACCGCCGGAACCGACGACCCGCCCACCGCCAGAGCCGGGCCTGACCAGACCGTGAACCAAGGCGTGACGGTGACTCTGGACGGCAACGGCAGTAACGATCCGGAAAAGCAGACGCTGACCTTTGCATGGACGCAGACCGGCGGCACACCGACGGTGGATTTGAGCAGTGCGACTGCCGAACGCCCGACTTTTGATGCGCCGGATGAGTTGCTGATGGATTTGACCTTGACCTTCAGCCTGACCGTCAATGACGGGACGATAGTTTCGACGCCTGATGAGGTGGTAATCACCGTAACGAACGCAGACGAGGCACGGCCCGCCGCTATCGCCGAACTGAACGAAGCAATTCTGCCCGAAGTCGCGCGCATCATGGTCGATAACACGGTGCGTGCGATTGTGCAGCGCATCGAGCAAGCCAAGCGCGCCGAGGCGGGAGTCAGCGTTGGCGGTCAGCGCAGTTTAGCCGCCGTCTTGACGACCCACGGCGCGTCGATGTCGGACGGCACGCGCACCATGGAAAACTTAT
Source organism: Candidatus Poriferihabitaceae bacterium (assembly GCA_965262585.1). Classification (GTDB taxonomy): domain Bacteria; phylum Pseudomonadota; class Gammaproteobacteria; order Arenicellales; family Poriferihabitantaceae; genus JAHRAW01. Next base: position 2,291,452 of record OZ253546.1, on the reverse strand, counting down.
TGGGTGATTCCGAGTTTGTGGTGCCGCTAAATGTCGGCGATCAATCCGCAACTACCAAATCTTCGGCGACCTTGTGGGGTGACGGCGCATATCGTGAGTTATCCGGCGAGAGCGGCGGTTTGAATTGGGACGGCGAGTTGTCCGGCGTTCACCTCGGCGTTGATGCGCAGGTGCGCTCGGATTTATTGGCGGGCATGACGGTGTCGTGGCTGCGGGGAGATTTTGACTATAACGGTGCGGCGGGTCTGGCGACTGGACTAAGCGACAAAGGCAAATACGATATCGACTTAACCAGCGTGAATCCCTATCTCGGCTGGAGCACAGGCACCTTGGATTTATGGGCGACCACCGGTTACAGCGAAGGCGATTTAGAGATTAGGGAAGACGGCGAAGCCATGCGTTCGAGCGACATCACACAGCGCACAATCGGCATCGGCGGCAGCAGCCAGTTGTGGCAAATGGGCATAACCGATGTGCGCCTCAAAGGCGAAGTATTGACCACCAAATTGGAAGTCGAAGGCAACACCAGAGGCGATGCCAGAATTATCGCTCAGGACGTAGACGCAACCAGCGTGCGAGTATCGGTAGAATCGAAACAGTCGCGCTCACTAGCGAACGGCGGAGTGTATGAACCATCGCTGGAAGTCGGCGTGCGCTATGACGGCGGCGATGGCGAAACCGGCGGCGGCGCAGAGATAGGCGGCGGATTGCGCTACACCAACCCCGCCACCCGAGTAACCATAGAAGGCCGCGCCCGCGCATTGCTGGGAAGTGGCGGCAACTACCGAGAATGGGGAATCAGCGGTAGTTTGCGCTTGCAACCCGGCGCAGATGGTCAGGGCCTGTCGCTCACCATAAGCCCCGGCTACGGCCAAAGCGGCACCGGAATCCAAGCACTCTGGGATCAAGGGCTATCCGATGCTGACACCGCCAACAAAACCGACCCAACCGCCGCCTACCGAACCTACTTGGACGCCCGCATCGGCTACGGATTATCATTGCGCCGCTGGGGCGTGGTTTTGACCCCCTACAGCGAGTTCACCATCGGCAACACCAACACCTACCGCCTCGGCCTAAACTGGAAATCCGGCACCAGATACAACCTAACCCTATCCGGCGAACACCGAGACGGCACTACTCCAAGCCAAGCCATTTTGCTAAAAGGCGAAGTAAGGTTTTAAGGCGCGGCTTACGCCGAACATTACCCGTCGTCATTCCCGCGTAGGCGGGAATCCAGTGAAACATGTCCGGCGACAGCCGACTCCCCAGGCCCGTCATTCTCGTGCCGCCAAGTCGTTATTCCCGCGACAGCGGGAATGACGAGTTGGGGGACACGGGAATCCAGTAAAACATGCCGGCGATAGCCGACTCCCTACGCCGTCATTCTCGCGAAAGCGGGAATCCAGTACAACATGCGCGGCGAGATCCGACTCCTTATTGGCCTTCTGGATTCCCGATACGATGAAAAATATGGTCGCTGGCGCTCCCTATTTTTCTATCGTTCGGGAATGACGACGGGCCGCCCACTCGGGCCTATGAATGCTACAATACCTGCCGCAAACTTGAGAGCGGGTGCATTGGCGGTAAAATCAGGCCTGTGATGACCGACACAATAGGGAGAAAGCCGAATCCGGGTTCTCCCTTTTTTAAGGGGGCTTGTCGGGGTTTCCCGCGGGCAAATTTTCCCGCCCGGATGGTGTCCGGTCGGCGACACAGAGGAGAAATCGTTGACCAACCCGGCGTTACTCATCCTTGAAGATGGCACCATTTTTCAGGGCGTGTCGGTGGGTGCTGATGGAATGAGTAGCGGTGAGGTGGTTTTCAACACCGCGATCACCGGTTATCAGGAAATTCTTACCGACCCGTCCTACGCACGGCAACTGGTGACGCTCACCCACCCGCACATCGGCAACGTCGGCGCCACGGCGGAAGACTGCGAGTCGCGGGGTGTTTTTTGCGCCGGGCTGATTGTCAAGAATGTCCCGCCCCTGCATAGCAACTGGCGCGCCCAATCCAGCCTGCCCCATTACCTCAAGGACAACGGCGTGGTCGCCATCAGCGGCATCGACACGCGCAAACTGACCCGGCTACTCCGCAGCAAAGGCGCGCAGAACGGATGCATCGCCGCCGGTTCGTCGCCGGACCCGCAACTCGCCCTGGCAGCGGCGAAGGAATTTCCGGGCCTCAACGGCATGGACCTCGCCGCAACGGTGAGCAGCGAACGCGCCTACTCGTGGAACGAAGGAGTCTGGCATCTCGAGCATGGTTATGGGCCGGCACCGCCATCTCGATTCAAAGTGGTGGCTTGCGATTACGGCGTCAAGCACAACCTCCTGCGCCTGCTGGCCGAGCGCGGTTGCGACATCACCGTGGTACCGGCGCAAGCCGACGCCGAACAAATTCTCGAACATCAGCCGCATGGGGTATTTTTATCCAACGGCCCCGGCGACCCGCAGCCGTGCGATTACGCCATCGCCGCCATCAGCGAATTGCTCGAACGACAAATCCCTTTGTTCGGCATCTGCCTCGGCCATCAGTTGCTGGCACTGGCCAGCGGTGGCCAAACCGAAAAAATGAAATTCGGGCATCACGGTGCCAATCATCCGGTGCGCGACCTCGACAGCGGGCGGGTGCTGATTAGCAGTCAGAACCACGGCTTCACGGTGCGGGAATCCTCGCTTCCGGCGAACTTGCGAATCACCCACCGGTCGTTGTTCGACGGCACCATTCAGGGGTTGGAACGGCGCGACAAAGCGGCCTTTTCATTTCAAGGACACCCCGAAGCCAGCCCCGGCCCCCACGACCTCAGCGGCCTGTTCGACCGCTTTATTTCCATGATGCAAAGCACTGATGCCTAAGCGAACCGACCTCCGCACAGTGCTGATCATCGGCGCAGGACCGATCACCATCGGTCAGGCTTGCGAATTCGACTACTCCGGGGTGCAGGCGTGCAAGGCCCTCAAGGAAGAAAATTACCGCGTCATCCTGGCAAATTCCAACCCCGCCACCATCATGACCGACCCGGATTTCGCCGATGCCACCTACATCGAACCTCTGCATTGGCGCACCCTGGAAAAAATCATCGAAACGGAACGCCCTGATGCTCTGTTGCCCACCATGGGCGGCCAGACCGGCTTGAACTGCGCCCTCGATCTCCACCGCCACGGCGTGTTGGAAAAATTCGGCGTCGAGATGATTGGCGCAGACCGTGCCGCCATCGACAAGGCCGAAGATCGCCAGTTGTTTCGCCACGCCATGCAACGCATTGGCCTTGACACGGTGCGCGGCGGCATCGCCCAAAATCTGGAGCAAGCGCGGGCGGTGCTGGAGTCGGTCGGATTTCCCGCCATCATCCGACCGTCTTTCACCCTCGGCGGCAGCGGCGGCGGCATCGCCTACAACGCCGAAGAGTTTGACGCGATCTGTCAACGCGGAATGGAAACTTCGCCGACCGGCGAACTGCTGGTGGAGGAAAGCATCCTCGGCTGGAAGGAATTCGAGATGGAAGTGGTGCGCGATCACAAAGACAACTGCATCATCGTTTGCTCCATCGAAAACTTCGACCCCATGGGCGTGCACACCGGCGATTCCATCACCGTGGCGCCGGCCCAAACCTTGAGCGATAAGGAATACCAAATCATGCGAGACGCCAGCATCGCGGTGCTGCGCGAAATCGGGGTGGACACCGGCGGCTCGAATGTGCAGTTTGCCATCAACCCGGACAATGGCCGCATGATCATCATCGAGATGAATCCGCGGGTGTCGAGATCGTCGGCGCTGGCCTCCAAGGCGACCGGCTTCCCCATCGCCAGAGTGGCTGCCAAACTGGCGGTGGGCTTTACCCTCGATGAACTCAAAAACGACATCACCGGCGGTGCTACCCCGGCTTCCTTCGAGCCGACCATCGATTATGTAGTCACCAAAATTCCGCGCTTCGATTTCGAAAAATTTCCTCAGGCGGATGCCACCCTGACCACGCAAATGAAGTCCGTGGGCGAGGTGATGGCCATCGGACGCACCTTTCAAGAGTCTTTCCAAAAAGCCTTGCGCGGACTGGAAATCGGTTCTGATGGGCTCGATGACCAGGAGTTGCCGGAGGGCGAATCCGCCGAAGATTTTTTGACCGCCCGGCTACGGGTACCCGGAGCGCAACGTCCGTGGCATCTCGCCGAAGCACTTCGCCGAGGCATGAGCGAGTCGCAAATCTACGATGCGTGCAAGATCGATCCGTGGTTTCTCGCGCAAATAGCAGACCTCGTGGCAACCGAAACCGAAATCATCGCGCATGGTGGACTCGAACATGGCAACCTCGCGCATGACACTTTATATTCATGGAAACAAAAAGGATTCTCCGACCGGCGCATCGCTCTGTTGTTGAAAACCACCGAGTTGGCGGTGCGTGAATTTCGGCATCACCACGGCATTCACCCGGTATTCAAGCGTGTGGATTCCTGCGCCGCAGAATTCGACACCGCCACCGCTTACCTATATTCCAGTTACGACGAAGAATGCGAAGCGGCGCCCACCGAACGAAACAAAATCATCATCCTCGGCGGCGGGCCGAACCGCATCGGCCAGGGTATCGAGTTTGATTACTGCTGCGTACACGCCGCCATGGCGTTGCGCGAAGACGGCTTCGAAACCATCATGGTGAATTGCAACCCGGAAACGGTATCCACCGACTACGACACCTCCGACCGATTGTACTTCGAGCCGCTGACCCTCGAAGATGTACTCGAAATCGTGCGCGTTGAAAAACCCGGCGGAGTAATCGTACAATACGGCGGCCAGACGCCGTTGAAACTGGCGCGCGCTCTGGAGCAGGCTGGCGTGCCAATCATCGGCACTTCGCCGCAATCCATTCATCAAGCCGAAGACCGCGCGTTCTTCCAACAACTACTCCACCGACTCAATTTATTACAGCCCCCCAACCGCACCGCCACGCAAACCGCCGAGGCGCTGAGTTTGGCCGGAGAAATCGGCTACCCGCTGGTGATGCGACCTTCCTATGTACTCGGCGGGCGCGCCATGGAAATCGTGTACAACGACGACGACCTGCGTAACTACATGGACTCCGCCATCGGCGTGTCCTTCGATTCACCGGTGTTGCTGGATCGCTTCATCAACGACGCCATCGAAGTGGATATTGACGCCATATGCGACGGCACAGAAGTGCTGATTGGCGGCATCATGGAACACATCGAGGAAGCCGGGGTGCATTCGGGAGACTCGGCGTGTTCGCTGCCGCCCTTCAGTTTGCCCGCTTCCCTGCAAGACGAACTGCGCCGCCAGACCCGCGAATTGGCCCTGGCCCTCAATGTGGTCGGGCTGATGAATGTGCAGTTTGCGGTGAAGGGCGAGGCTATCTATGTACTCGAAGTAAATCCGCGGGCTTCGCGCACCGTGCCGTTCGTCTCCAAGGCGAGCGCGCGGCCACTGGCGAAAATCGCAGCCCGCTGCATGGTCGGCACAAGTTTGTCGCAACAAGGCGCGCAGCGTGAACAGATTCCGCCGTTTTACTCGGTCAAGGAAGCGGTTTTTCCGTTTATCAAATTCCCCGGCGTGGACACCGTGCTTGGCCCGGAAATGAAAAGCACCGGCGAAGTAATGGGTATCGGCGACAGTTTCGGCGCCGCTTTCGGCAAGGCGCAAAAAGCAGCCGGGCAGGACATTCCACGCACCGGGCGGGTTTTGTTGAGCCTCAAAACCGAAGATCAAAAAGAAGCCGCAGGCGTGGCGCGTTACCTGTCCGCCGCCGGGTTTGAACTGGTGGCCACCGAGGGCACCGCCGCAACCTTGATCCAATCCGGCCTGACCGTGGAGCGGGTTAACAAGGTCAAAGAGGGGCGGCCTCATGTGGTGGACAAAATCAAGAATGACGAATTCGACCTGATCATCAACACCACCGCCGGCGCGCAAAGCCTCCAGGATTCCTATACAATCCGCCAGCAAGCCCTGTTGCACAAGGTGACTTATTTCACCACGCTGGCGGGTGCGCGGGCGGCTGTGGAAGCCCACAAAGCCGCCGCCGACATCACGGTGACCCGCCTGCAAACATTGCATGAACAACTTGAGCGGAATGACTGATTTGGTGTGTTGCGCTGGTTTTACCGCTTGATTTACGAGCCCATACCATCCGCCCCGGGCCATCCGCCGGGTAAACCCTAATAATGTTGCCATAAAAAAACGATGAATACTGAAAGAGTAATTTTAACCCGAGTCGGCGCCGAGCAGTTGCGCGCCGAATTGAAGCGCCTGAAAAGCGTGGAGCGCCCGCGCATCATTCAAGCCATCGCCGAAGCCCGCGCCCACGGCGACCTCTCGGAAAATGCCGAATACGATGCCGCCCGGGAACAGCAGGGATTCATCGAAGGGCGCATCGGCCAGTTGGAATCGAACCTCGCCATCGCCGAAGTAATCGACCCGGCAAGCATCGCCGTGGCCGGCAGAGTGGTGTTCGGCGCCACGGTGAAGTTGTACGCCGCACATCAGGACAACGAAGTCACCTACCAACTAGTCGGCCACCTAGAAGCCAACCTGGACAAAGGCAGCATTTCCATCCACTCCCCCATCGGCCGCGCCCTCATGAACAAACAAGAAGGCGATGAAGTCGAAGTAGACGCGCCCGCCGGGAAACGGATTTACGAAATACTAAAAGTCCGGTATGACTGAACGGGCCGGTCTTTACCCACCCTTCCCCACCGTCATCATTCCCGCGAAACTGGAATCCAGTTAAATAATCCCGGCGTAAGCCGATCCTTGTCATTCCCGCGAAAGCGGGAATCCAGTTAAACAATCCCGGCGTAAGCCGGACATTATTAATGAGCGGCTTGCGCCGCTTTGGACAGGCACGGGGGCCTGTCCCTACGAGGTTGGACGGGTGGCCGCCGGAAATCCGCCCCCTACGGAGTTGCGTTTGAGGTCGGATTGGTGTTACCTTGCCCCAGATTAGGCAAACTGTAGTGAAATGATGTACGAGCAATTCGGTTAACTCAACATCAACGGAGACTGAAAATGACACCAGCAGAAATTGAAGCGGCTTTGGCGGAAATCCAAAGTTCACTGGTTTGGACTACGAATATAAATCTTGAGATTTATTATTTTTGGGCAACCGCGATCATGATCCTGATTCATGCTGGTTTTTTGATGTATGAAATGGGTGCTTCGCGGGTAAAGCACACGCTCGCATCCGGCACCAAAAACATCCTCGCATTCGCTTTCGTTATTCCGACTTTTTACATGTTCGGGTGGTGGATATATCTGGCCATGTATAACGGTTTTGTGCCTGATTTTGCCGCCGGCGCCGGTGGTGTGCCGTGGGGCGATTCGATGGGGCCGAACTTGGCGGATAACGCTTCCGGGGTGTTTTGGGGTGCGTTCACATTATTTGCCTGCACCACCGCATCGATCATGTCGGGAGCGGTCATCGAGCGCATTCGCATGGCGGCGTTCATCGTGCTGGCGGTGGTGCTTGGTTCGGGGGCGTGGGTATTATCCGCCGCCTGGGGCTGGCATCCGGACGGTTGGATGGTGGTCAAGTGGGGTTATCACGATGTCGGTGCTTCCGGCGTGGTACATATCATCGCCGGTTTCTTTGCGCTCGGCGTGTTGATCAACCTCGGTGCGCGGGTCGGCAAGTATAACGCCGACGGTTCATCCAACCGCATACAAGGGCATAGTTTGCCGATGACCAAAGCCGGGTTGATGCTGATCGTAACCGGCTTCTTTGGATTTTTCGCCGCTTGCCTGCTGTATAACGGCACCGGCCAATGGGTCAACATCTACGGCGGACCAACCACGCTGTCGGCGTTCTGCTTCAACATATTAATGAGCGTTGCCGGCGGCATCATCGGCGGTTATATGAAAACCCGGGATCCGTTTTGGATGATGTCGGGTGCGTTGTGCGGGGTAATATCGGCCGCCGCCGGTCTCGATATTTGGGATCCGAGTTTGGCGTTTTGTGTTGGATTTGGTGGCGGAGTTCTGGGCCCCATTGCCGCCAACCTTCTGGATAAGTTGAAAATTGACGATGCGGTGGGTGCGGTTTCAGTACACGGCATTTGCGGCATGTGGGGTTTGCTGGCGGTGGGCCTGTTTATGGGCGGTTATCCGAGCCACGCCGAAGGCATTCCGCCAATCAGTTTTGCCGGTCAATTTAAGGGAATGATAGTAATGATTTTGATCGGATTTGTGCCCGGCTATGTGCTGTCGCTGATATTCAAGAAATGCGGCGTGTTGCGCGCCGGCGATGCGGTGCAGAATGTCGGCATGGATGTTGAGATTGAAAACACCGCCTATCCCGAACACATCAAAAGTTAACCGGAGGAAAAGCAATGTTTAATTCCAGTCCAATCACCGCCTGGGAAGGCGCGTCTGCGTTTTTCAACTGGGCAGGCACCGGCGGTGCGGTTTTTTGGTTTTGGGCGATGGTGGTTTTGTGCATCATCCCGATCCTGGCTTCCCTGAAATCTGAAAATGCCGCCGAAAGTGCGGCTGAAAAAAACCACCGGGAATAATCATCCGGCACATAACACGCGCAAACCCGCGTTGTCATTGTGGGAGATACTCGGACGTAGGGACAGATCGCGACCTGTCCTTTTTCTGGATTCTAGTTGCGCGGGAATGACGGGTTATGTTGTTTTTCGTAGGGACAGGCCCCCGTGCCTGTCCGCATTGCTACCGGCAATCCCCGTCGCCGGACATCCCACCCATCACCATCCCCCACCCGTCATCATTCCCGCGAAACTGGAATCCAGTCGAACAAACCCCGGCGTTAGCCGGACATTATAAGAAATCCGCTCATTCCATATCACGGATGATACGCAACCGCTCGGTATTCCCATTTACAATACGGCGGGAATACTAACGGGTATTAAGTAATGATTAACCAACCAACCGCCGCTATGAAACCTCTTGATATGCTGATGGCGGTTGCGGTGGCGGCTATTTGGGGTATGGGGCTGGTGGTGGCGAAGGCGGCGATGGGGCATTTTCCGCCGATTTTGTTGATGGCGTTGCGGTTTGCGCTGGCTACGCTTTGTCTGGTGTGGTTTTTTCGTCCGCCGTGGCCGTTGCTCAAGGACATTTTCTGGGTCGCGCTGATCAGCGCAACCCTTCAATACAGCCTGACCTTTACCGGCCTCGGCGGCATAGATGTATCCACCGCCGCCATCCTCGTACAACTGGAAGTTCCGTTCGCGATTTTGCTGGCGTGGATGGTGTTCGGCGACCGCATCGGCCCGCGACAGTTGGGCGGCTTGGTGCTGGCGTTCGCTGGCATCGTCTTCATGGTCGGCGACCCGAAACTTTCCAGCAGTTCGATTCACATCGCGCTGGTGGTCGGCGGTGCTTTCGCCTGGGCGGTCGGGCAGATCATGATCAAACGCCTCGGCAAGGTCGGCGGCTTCGTGCTGATTACCTGGGTGGCGGCGATGGCCACCCCGCAACTGTTTATCGCCTCATGGCTGCTGGAATCCGGCCACATAGCGGCTATCCGCAGTGCCTCCGTGGAAATTTGGGCGGCGGTGGGTTATCTTGGCGTGATGATGACCGCCGTTGCATACGCCATGTGGTACCGGTTGCTGGGATTGTATCCGCTCAGCCGGGTAATGCCTTTTCTGCTACTGCTGCCGCTTATTTCGGTGGCCGGGGGCGTTTTCTTTCTGGGGGAAAGCCTGACGGTCAAGGTGATCATCGGCGGAATCTGCGTCCTCATCGGCGTCACCATCATCAACCTGCGGCGAGCCTCAACACCGGTGGCACTCGACAAACCACCCGGCGCCCTCTAATGGCGTTTCAAGACACCGCCGCACGCCGTTGACCACCGACCAACTCATTCTGTTCTCGCTGCTGGGCGCGGTGTTCGTGTTTCTGATGTGGGGCAAAATCCGCTACGACCTGGTCGCCTTCGGCGCGCTGGTGGTGGCGGTGGTGGCCGGTGTGGTGCCGGAAAATCACGCCTTCGACGGCTTTAGCCATCACGCCACGGTGATCATCGCGCTGGTGCTTATCGTCAGCCGTGGCTTGTCGAATTCCGGTGCGGTGGAGTTGCTTGCCCGCCATGTGGTAGCCCGGGGCCGCGCGCTGGTCATGCATATCAGCATCATGTCCGGGGTGGCGGCGGCGCTATCGGCGTTGATGAACAACGTCGCAGCCCTCGCCCTGCTGATGCCCATCGACATGCAAGCCGCGACACAAGCCAAACGCAGCCCGGCCCTCAGCCTCATGCCCTTGTCCTTCGCCTCCATCCTCGGCGGGCTAATCACGCTAATCGGCACACCACCCAACATCATCGTCGCCAGTTTCCGCGAACAGGCCCTAGGCGAACCGTATCGAATGTTCGATTTCGCCCCGGTGGGATTGGTGGCGGCGTTGGCCGGTGTGGTATACATCGCGGCCTTCGGCTGGCGGCTCATCCCCGCCCCGGGCAGCGACCGAGGCGGCGGCCAACAGTTATTCGAAGTGGAGCAATACATCGCCGAAGTGCGGGTCGGCGAGAAGTCCGTAGTCATCGGCAAAAAGATCAGAGCCCTGGACGAACAAGCCGAAGCCGCCGATGTCGCCATCATCGGATTGGTGCGTCGGGGCAAACGATTCCCCGGCCACGCACGCGGGGAAGTCATCAAAAAAGGAGATTTGCTGGTCATCGAAGCGAACGCCGAAGGCATCGACGGATTCGTCGGCGAATTCGGATTGGAATACATCGTCTCCCAACAACACGACACCTTCATCGGCGAAGATCTATCGCTGCTCGAAATAGTCGTGCCACAAGGCGCGCGCATCGAAGGCCGCACCGCCCTCGCCACGCGGCTGCAATACCGGCACGGCGTAACCCTGCTGGGCGTGTCCCGCCAGGGCAAATCGTTCCGCGACCGGGTACGGCAACTGACCATCGAGGCCGGCGACGTGCTGTTGCTGCTGGGGCCCACGGAACGGCTACCCGCCATCTGCAACTGGCTCGGCGGGCTACCGTTGCAACAGCGTGACCTGCGCGTGGTGCAACGTAACAAAGCGTGGATCGCGGTGGTTGCTTTTGGCCTCGCCATCGGCGCCGCCAGCATCGGCCTGCTCAACTTGACCACCGCCCTCGCCCTGGTGTGCGTAGTCATGGTGGCCTTCAACATCGTGCCGGTTCGCGATCTCTACACCTCCATCGAGTGGCCGGTGATCGTGCTGCTGGGATCAATGATTCCCATCGGCTTAGCCCTGCAAGAATCCGGGGGAACCGACCTCATCGCCCAACTTCTGGTAGATTTCGCCCGCGGCTACGGGCCGACAGTGGTGCTGACTTTGTTGATGCTGGTGACCATGACCTTGTCCGATGTACTAAACAACACCGCCACCACCGTCATCGCCGCCCCCATTGCCATCGATATCGCCGGCCGCCTCGGCGTCAGCCCCGACCCGTTCCTAATGGCGGTAGCAGTAGCCGCATCATGCGCCTTCCTAACCCCCATCGGCCACAAAAACAACACCCTAATCATGGGCCCCGGCGGCTACCGCTTCGGCGACTACTGGCGCATGGGCTTACCCCTGGAAATCCTGGTAATCGTGGTTTCGGTTCCAATGATTTTGCTGGTGTGGCCGTTTGCATGAGGGGCGGCTTGTGCCGGGATTGTTTTACTGGATTCCCGCTTTCGCGGGAATGACGGCGAAAGGGGAATTATTCCAACTCGTCATTCCCGCGCAAGCCGGATCATTATTCCTCATAGAACTTGCCCTGATGGGTGCGGATACGGTAGTATGCCGCATCGCTAATACCCAAGTGTCTGGTCGTCTGCTGAACACAGTACTGTTTGGCTAGAAATAAGCGGAGAGACTACCCTTGGATTGTTTGGCGACCGTCCCGGCATATCTATGATCTGGATAACAACATCCCACGATTCCAAGAGAGGATTTTATGTTTTCATTCACTTTCCAACTGACGCGAACTTATTTACGTCGTCTTTTTGTCCGTTCCAACAAGACTTTCCTGCTGTTGCCACTGGTTTTTATGGTCACGGGTTGCGCGACCCTGACCGAAGATGCCAACACGCCCATTGCACTTTCGTTCAGTGACGGATCTGGCGGGAAGTGTAATCTGTCTAACAAGCGAGGAGTCTGGGAAACAACGGTTCCAATAACAATTTCGGTAAGAAAATCAGATGATGTATTGAAATACGACTGCGACACTGAAGACGGTCGAACAGTAGCCGGCGCAATTCCCAGTACGATGGGCGGTAAAATTATTGCAAGTGCCATATTTTTAGATTTTGGAATCGTTGATGCAATTACAGACAAACACCGCCAGTATCCGGCAAGTTTCGTTATTCCAATCCAGAAATAACCGCAACAATAACCGACCACATCGCCCACATAATGTCCGGCTTGCGCCGGGATTGGTTAACTGGATTCCCGCTTTTGCGGGAATGACGATAGATGGGGAATGGCGGCGGATGGGTAAATTGTTTTTATTCGCTATCTCTTGTAGGGACAGGTCGCGACTTGTCCCTACAAGGGAATGACGAGGAATTATTTTATTCGTCATTCTCGTGCCCCCAAGTCGTTATTCCCGCGACAGCGGGAATGACGAGTTGGGGGACACGGGAATCCAGTGAAACATGCCGGCGATAGCCGATTCCCCAGGCCCGTCATTCTCGTGCCCCCAAGTCGTTATTTCCGCGACAGCGGGAATGACGACTTGGGGGACACGGGAATCCAGTGAAATATGCCGGCGATAGCCGACTCATTATTAGCCTTCTGGATTCCCGATACGATGAAAAATATGCTCGCTGGTGCTCCCTATTTTTCTATCGTTCGGGAATGACGAACTTTGATACTCCTCGTTGCCGCCACCCCTGCCCATCATCACTCTCGTAGGGACAAGTCGCGACTTGTCCCTACGGAGGTAGACGAGTGAGGCGGGAATCCAGAAAAAACAACTACGGATTAACCTTCCCCGGATTAAACAAGTTCTTCGGGTCGAGTGCTTGTTTCACTCGCTGGTATAACTCTAGCGATAGCGGGTCTTTGTAGCGTTTCATTTCTTCCAGTTTGGCGATGCCGATGCCGTGTTCGGCGCTGAATGAGCCGTTTAGTTGGTGGGCGGTTTCGTGTATCTGGTGGGTTAGCGATTCCCATTGGGTGAGGAATTTTTCGGTGTTCATGTCCGGCGGTTGCGAGATGTTGAAGTGGATGTTGCCGTCTCCCATGTGTCCGTATGGATAGGGTCTTGCATCCGGCATGGCTTTTTTGATGGCGGCATGGGCGCGGCGCAGGAACTCGGGCACGGCGGCGACCGGCACCGACACATCGTTCTTGATGCTGCCGCCTTCGAATTTTTGTGCTTCGACGATGTTCTCGCGCAATAACAACAAACGCTGCGCCTGAGTTTCGCTTTCCGCGAGCACGGCATCCTGCAAAACTTCATCCTGCAAGGCCCGCGCCAAGCAGTTCTCCACTTGTTGGCGCAGCACCGATTGGTCATCTGATTCCACAGCGGTGCTGTCCGCCACCACCAGCGCATACCAGCGATGCGGTTTGCGCAGCGGGTCGCTTTGTCCGCTGATGTGCTTGACCGCGGATTGCACCGCGATACCGGCCATTAGTTCAAAAGTGGTCAGGCGGTCGCTGCTGGCATCGCGCAGTTGGCCGAGCAATGCCAGCGCCGCGTCCGGGTCTTGCAATCCGGCCAGCGCGACTACTCGTCCACGGGGCATGGGAAACAGTTTCAAGGTTGCCTCGGTGATGATTCCGAGCGTGCCTTCCGAACCGATGAACAAGTTTTTTAGATCGTAGCCGCTGTTGTTTTTTCGCAAAGCGTTCAAGCCGTTCCAGATACGCCCGTCGGCCAACACTACTTCGACGCCCAGCACCAAGTCGCGGGTGTTGCCATAATGCAGCACGTTGATTCCGCCGGCATTGGTGGCGAGATTGCCGCCGATTTGGCAACTGCCTTGTGCGCCGAGGCTGAGCGGAAAAAAACGAGCGTGAACTTTGGCGGCTTCTTGAATGTCGGCGAGAATGCAGCCGGCTTGTACGCGCATGGTGTAGTTGACCGCATCCACTTCCGGCGTGCGATTCATCCTGCCGAGGTTGAGGATGATCTGGTCGGCGCGCGCCACCGCCCCGCCCACGGCGCCGGTGTTGCCGCCCTGCGGGACGATGCTGATCGCCGCATTCGCACAACACTCAACCACCGCTGCCACCTGCGCGGCATCCGCCGGCAAAGCCACGGCCAGACATTCGCTGTGATAGCGGCCACGCAACTCCTCGGTGTGCCGCCGCAGCCGATGGTCGCCGCTGTCGCCGCCGTCATCGCCGATGATGAGGTGTTTCGCTCCGACTATTTGCGCGAGGGAATCAAGGATGTTTTGCATCGCGGACAAGGCCAATCGGGGTGGTGTGCCGGAGTGCTGGAAAGGCGCGGATTATCCCATTATTCTCTTTCCGCCGAAATGATACAATGGGCACTTTACCGCACAAAGCCAAGATATGACATGAATGATGTAGACGCCCTTGCCGGGTATTACCACGCGATTCTGAAAGCGGTCGGGGAAAACCCGGAGCGAGACGGCCTGCGGCAAACCCCCGCGCGGGCGGCCAAGGCACTGCAATACCTGACCCAAGGTTACCAACAAAATCTTGAGGATGTCGTGAACGGCGCGATATTCGACTCCGACAACGATCAGATGGTTTTGATCAAAGACATCGAAGTGTATTCCCTGTGCGAACATCACATCCTGCCGTTCATCGGCAAATGCCACATCGCCTACCTGCCGGCGGGCAAGGTCATCGGCCTTTCCAAACTGGCGCGCATCACCGACATGTATTCAAGACGCCTGCAGATACAGGAAAACCTCACCGATCAGATCGCCGGCGCGGTGGAATCAATCACCGGCGCGCGGGGTGTCGGCGTGATCATCGAAGCCAAACACCTGTGCATGATGATGCGCGGCGCACACAAGCAAAACTCGGTAATGAAAACCTCCACCATGCTCGGCGGTTTCAGAGCCGACCACCGCACCCGCGCAGAATTCCTGACGCTGGTCGGCGACTAAGGGGAACTTCAAATGCCGCCGGCGACGTGATCTGAAATGAAAGCGTTACTGGTGGACGGCCTCAATCTGGTGCGGCGCATCTACGCGGCGGTGCCGGAGGAATCGAGGCAGGAAGACGAATCCCTCGCCGGAGTAATCACTTCCTGCACCGCTTCCCTGCGGCGCGCTCTCAAGCAGCATATTCCCAGTCATTGTTTACTGGTGTTCGACCACGGCGGTCAAAACTGGCGTCACCAACATTTCCCGGACTACAAAAAAAACCGCGCGCCCATGCCCGAAGCGTTGCGTAACGGGCTGCCGAAATTCGAGCATGCTTTCGGTGAGATCGGTGTGCGGTGTGTTTCGCTGGCCGGTTACGAAGCCGACGATGTGATCGCCACGGTTGCGGTTAAGATCGCAAAACACGGCGGCCACGCAGTGATACTTTCCACCGACCGCAATTACTGCCAAATGCTCAGCGAGCATATCCGAGTATTCGATCATTTCGGCCAGCGTTATCTCGACGACGACATGATTAAAAAACGATTTCAGGTGGAGCCGCAGCAACTGCCCGACTTGCTATCGATGGCCGGCGACAGCAGCGTATCGGTTCCCGGCATCAAAGCCATCGGCATCCGCACCGCCGCCAAACTGCTGAATGATTATGGCAGCCTCGAAAAAGCCCTCAAAGCCGCCGACGACATTCCCGGCAAACTCGGCAGCAAACTCCACGGTGGCCGAGAAGACGCACGCCTGGCGAAGACCTTGTTCACCCTGAAAACCGACATCGACCTCGGCATCAACCTCAACGAATTGCGTTGCCGTCCGCCGGAATGAAGCGGTTCGCATGGTTCCCGGTTAATTATGATACCCTTGCCGTAGTCGCTAAAATCATGGCCGCAAAAACCACAGTGATATGACGCACATTAAAATTTCCGCTTGTCTGATGTCCGACACAAAACACCGCTGATATGGAAACTTGGGAACAAGTCCTGTTGGGCGTATTCGCGCTGGTGGTGTTGCTATGGTTTTTTCCGGGCATCAAGCCGATGCTGGAAAAGAGCCAAGAGGCCCCGAAAGATTGGCCGGGGCTATTGATTCCGATTGGCCTGGTGGTGGCACTGGTGATCTTTCTGGCCGTTACCCTGTAGGCACAGCAACCCGAATCCGGGTTTGCCCGCCCTACTCTTCCCGCCCCACCCGCCCGACAAGCCAGTTAGCATGACCCCGCAGCACCACAACCCGCCCACCGCCCACGCCGACAACATCACCATGTCCGGCGGCGGCGCGTATTCGCTCGCCACCAAAGGCGCGAAAGATGTCATTGACGCCGCCATACCATTGGTTATCAACGCCATCGATGCCATGCAACCGCGCCCGTCGCTGCGGCACTTCAGCCTGCTGGACATGGGTTGCGCAGACGGCGGCACCTCGCTGAACATGGTGCGGGCGACCCTGAAGCGCGTGCGCGAGTTTGCTCCGCAGGCGGACATGACCGTCACCTACTCCGACCAGCCGCGCAACGATTTCAACGCACTGGTGGGCATCGTCCACGGACTGGGCGGATTCCAAACTTGGCTGGGGGAATTGGAGCGCGTCTATCCGTTATTTTCCGCAAACTCTTTTTATCTTCAGGCGGTTCCCGACAACTCGCTCAACCTCGGCTTTTCCGCCACCGCGATGCACTGGCTGAGTGCCAAACCGACAAACATCTCCGACCACGTCCACATGGTCGGCGCCGGCGAACGGGAACGGAAAATCTTCGCCGAACACGCGGCTAACGATTGGGAAACCATTTTATTGCACCGCGCCCGTGAACTGGTGCGCGGCGGGCGGCTGGTGCTGGTGAATTTCTGCATCGACGAACAGGGCCGGTATCTAGGCAACACGGGGGGCAACACCGGCGGCAACACGGACAGCGTCAATATGTTCGATACTTTCAACCGGATTTGGCAAGAGTTTGTCGATAACGACAGAGTCACGCCAACCGAATACCTGAATATGACGCTGCCGCAATACTACAACACGGTAGACGAGTTCAGCCGCCCGCTGCTCGACTCGAAGAACCGCTGCCACCGCGCCGGATTGCGGCTGGAAAGCATCGAAACCCGCGTGGTGCCATGTCCATTCGCGCAGCAATTCAAGGTACACGGCGATGTAGAATTATTCGCCGACGGCCTGATTCCCACCATCCGCACCTGGAACGAAAGCATTTATTTCGCCGCCCTCGACGCGATGCGGCCACTACAAGAACGCACCGAAATCATCGAAGACTATTACACCGCCTACCGCGATTTGGTAATGCAAGACCCACATAACCACGGCATGGACTACGTCCACGCCTACAAAACCATCCGCAAAGCCTGAATAAGGTCCAACTCCGCCCGGATTATTCGACTGGATTCCCGCCTACGCGGGAATGACGACGGGTGGGGATTGGTGCTGAATGGAATGCCCGGCGAGGGGAATTGCCAGTGGCAATCTGGACAGGCACGGGGGCATGGTGCAACAATCCTGTAAGAAAAACACAACCCCGTCATTCCCGCGCAAGCGGGAATCCAGAGAAAACATGCCGGCGCAAGCCGCTCCTTAAAAGGTTCGACTTGCGCCGGGGTTGTTCGACCGGATTACCGGATCATACAAACCACCAGCGTTCGGAGTGTTTGAGGCCGTCCAGTTCCCAGTTGTTGCCGATGACATCGGGCGTTCCCACTTTGTCGGTGTGCGCGAGAACATCGCTGATAAACAACGGCAATACCACGCCGCCTTCGTTGTGGATGATGCGCTGCATCTCGACATAAATCTCGCGGCGCTTTTTGCTGTCCAGTTCGGCACGCCCCTGCACCAGCAGTTGGTTAAACTTCTCGTGCTTCCAGTAGGTGTCGTTCCATTCCGCTTCCGCCGCATATACCTGAGAGAACATCCAGTTTTCGGTGGGGCGACCGCTCCAGTAACAGGCGCTAAACGGTTTTACCAGCCACACATTGGACCAATACCCGTCATCGGGCTCACGCACGACTTCGATGTCAATACCCGCCGAACGCGCCGTCTCTTTCATTAACTGCGCCGCATCCACGGCGCCGCCAAAACCGGTTTCCGCGGCGGAGAATTGGATTTTGAGGCTATCCAAACCGGCCTTCTTGAGGTAGAACTTCGCTTTTTCCGGATCGTATGCACGCTGAGGAATCTCATCCGTGGTGGCGCGATAAATGTTAGCCGGGCCGATGGGGCTGTCGTTGCCCAATTCGCCGTAGCCGTACTTGATTTTTTGTAGCCACTGTTCGCGGTCGATGATGTGCTTGATGGCGAGGCGCACGTTGTTGTCGTCAAAAGGCGCGGTGTCGGTGCGCATGGGCAGGGTAATCTGCTTGTTGCCGGTGGTCGAGCGCACCACGATACCCGCCACTTTCTTCAAGCGGCTCACGGTCTTGACTTCGACGTTGTTCATGCAGTCCACGCCGCCGGTTCGCAGGGCGTTGGTGCGCGAGTTCGGGTCGGGAATATGAACCAATTCGTTTTCGTCGAAATGCGCCCTGCCCTCTTTCCAGTAATTCGGGTTGCGCTTGGTGAGGGTGCGCACGCCGGGCTCATGCTCGACCAGGGAATACCCGCCGGTGCCGTTACCTGACTGCCAGTCGATGGTGCCGTCGCCGTTGGCCGGGCAGATGCCGAGATGGTAATCGTTCATCAGGAATGGGAAGTCCGCATCGCCGCCGTTTAAATTGATCACCACGGTGTTCTTGCCGTCCGCCTTGATCGACTCAACGCCACCGAGAAGGCTCTTGGCGGCGGAAGTGGAGGCTTCGCCCAGATGGTGGTTGATGGAATCCACCACATCCCTTGAATCGAGGGTTTTGCCGTTGTGAAATTCAACGCCTTTGCGAATCTGGAAAGTCCAGATTTTCGCATCGGGACTGGCTTCCCAACTCTCCGCCAATTCAGGAATCAAGTTCCCATCGGCGGCCACTTCGGTTAGGTTGTTATGCAACAGCCCGAATTGAACGCTGTTCATATAAGTATCGAGGGCTTGGCCCGGGTCCAGCACATCGCTGGTGGCGCCGCCGGTCAGCGCGGTGCGCAACCGCCCACCCTTTTTGGGCGTGGCCGCTTCCGCCTTATTGACCAGTGCCGAAGCCGCGGTCATAGAAAAGCCCAGCGCCAGCGCCCCGGAGATAAAGTTGCGGCGGCTGATGCCACCGCGCTCGAAAGAAGAATGGAGAAGATCGAATTTTTCCCGCGTCTCCCGGTCCGGTGTCTTGGCACCCGATTTGTCTTTGGTCATGATTATTTCCTCATCAGTGATGGTTGACGATACGCCCGTAGGCGTTCGTTGTGGTTTTATCGTATCCGAAATTTACAAGATTTTCAATGGCATGTATGCGGGTATGTATGCGCCGGGGCACGGATAAAAAAGGCCGGCAAAAGCCGGCCTTTTATTTTTTCCGGGGAAGAGGCCCGGTGATGGCCGGATTACCGGCTCACACAAACCACCAGCGTTCGGCGTTCTTCGCGCCGTCCAATTCCCAGTTGTTGCCGATGACATCCGGCGTTCCCACCTTGTCGGTGTGGGCGTACAGATCGCTCACGAACAGCGGCAACACCACGCCGCCGTGGTTGTGGACGATGCGCTGCATCTCGACATAGATCTCCCGGCGCTTGTTGGAATCCAATTCCGCGCGTCCTTGTATCAGCAGTTGGTTAAACTTCTCGTGCTTCCAGTAGGTGTCGTTCCATTCCGCATCCGCCGCATATATCTGAGAGAACATCCAGTTTTCGGTGGGGCGACCGCTCCAGTAACAGGCGCTAAACGGTTTTACCCGCCACACATTAGACCAATACCCGTCATCGGGCTCACGCACGACTTCGATGTCAATACCCGCCGGACGCGCCGTCTCCCTCATCAACTGCGCCGCATCCACGGCACCGCCGAAACCGGTTTCCGCTGCATGGAACTTGATTTTCAGGTTATCCAGGCCGGCTTGCTTGAGGTAGAACTTCGCTTTTTCCGGATCGTATGCGCGTTGAGGAATTTCATCCGTGGTGGCGCGATAAATATTAGCCGGGCCGATGGGGCTGTCGTTGCCCAGTTCGCCGTAGCCATACTTGATTTTTTTCAGCCACTGTTCGCGGTCGACGATGTGCTTGATGGCGAGGCGCACGTTGTTGTCGTCAAAAGGCGCGGTGTCGGTGCGCATGGGCAGGGTAATCTGCTTGTTGCCGGTGGTGTACGCCACCTTGATGCCCGCCACCTTTTTCAGCCGGCTTACGGTCTTGACTTCGACGTTGTTCATGCAGTCCACGGCGCCGGTTCGCAGGGCGTTGGTGCGTGAATTCGGATCGGGAATCTGGAAAGTTTCATTCTCGTCGAAATACGCCGTGCCCTCTTTCCAGTAATTCGGGTTGCGCTTGGTGAGGGTGCGCACGCCGGGCTCATGCTCGACCAGGGAATACCCGCCGGTGCCGTTCCCCGACTGCCAGTCCACGGTGCCGTCGCCGTTGGCCGGGCAGATGCCGAGGTGGTAGTCGCTGAGAATGAACGGGAAGTCGGCGTCGCCGCCTTTGAGATTGACCACCACGGTGTTCTTGCCATCCGTCTTGAACGAATCTACGCCGTTCATAATGCCCTTGGCCGCAGAGGTTGTGCCTTCGCCAATATGACGATTGAATGAATCCACCACATCCCTGGAATCGAGGGTCTTTCCGTTGTGAAATTCAACGTCTTTGCGAATCTGGAAAGTCCAGACTTTGGCATCGGGACTGGCTTCCCAACTCTCCGCCAATTCAGGAATCAAGTTCCCGTCGGCGGCCACTTCGGTAAGGCCGTTGCGGAGTTGGCCGAACTGCACGCTAATCATGTACAGGTCAAGAATCTGGCCGGGGTCCAATACATCGCTGGTGGCGCCACCGGTCAGCGCGGTGCGCAACCGTCCACCTTTTTTGGGCGTGGCCGCTTCCGCCTTGTTGACCAGCGCCGAAGCCGCGGTCATGGAAAAGCCCAGCGCCAACGCCCCGGAGATAAAGTTGCGGCGGCTGATACCACCGCGCTCGAAAGAAGAATGGAGAAGATCGAATTTTTCCTGCGTCTCCCGGTCCGGCGTCTTGGCACCCGATTTGTCTTTGGACATGATTATTTCCTCATCAGTGGTGGTGTAGTCGCATGGTATCCCCAATTTACGCGGTTTTCAATGGTAACCGGCTAAAACGGGGCGCAGGTCCATCGGCGCGTGGTTTTTACCGGCGCACCGGAGTCGGGTCCGTGCCGGGGTTATGCGGGGACGACTCGCCCTCGGCCGCCGCCGCTTGTAGCACGCCGACAATTTTTCGATCGCGCAGCGCCGCAAGTTCCCGAAAATCGCGGCCCGCGGCCATCTCATTACATCCTTCCACCATTCGGTCGCGCAGTGTGCGGGTCAGTTCGGGCGCATCAAGCCGCGTCCACGGCAGTTTCAGGGCCGGCCCGAACTGGTCCAGGTTGGTGGCCATGCCGCCCGCCCCGCAAGCGACATGAAACGCCATACATTGCCCCAAAACTGCCATGCGTGGCGCCGGGCCGTTAATCAGCGCGATGTCGATCTGCCGGGGGGTGGCCTCGCCGTTGGCCACCATGTGCAACGCTTCACGCCACAGGGCTTCCTGCAGGCGAGTTGCGATAAATCCCGGAATTTCCTTGTTCAGAATCAGCGGGGTTTTCCCCGCCAGTTGGTAAAACTCGCCGGCCCATTGCACTGCGACCTCGGATGTTTTTTCGCCGCCGACGACTTCCACCAATGGCAGCAGATAAGGCGGATTGAACGGATGGCCCACCACGGTCCGGTGCGGGGTTTTGCAACGCGCCTGAATGGCACTCATGGTAAGCCCCGAAGTGCTCGAGGCGATGACCACGTCCGCCGCCGCCATTTCTCCCAGGCGTTCATAAAGGGCTTGTTTAAGGGGCAGTATTTCGGGGGCGCTTTCCTGGATGAACTCGGCGCCGGACACCGCTTCCTCAAGGTCAAAAGCAATGGACAAGCGCTCCCGGGAAGCGCCCTCCTTGAGGCCGAGGGCTGTGAGGCTGATCCACGCGGTGTCGACGATTTCGTGGAAGGCGCGCTGTTCGGAGGGGTCGTGCAGATAGCAAGCGACATCGTATCCCCGGGCGAGGAAATACGCCGCCCATCCGGCGCCGATGGGGCCGCCGCCGATGCCAACTACGCGGGTTACCTGACGGGGGTCCGGGGCGGGCATGATGGTCTTTAAGTTTGCCCGGGATTAGGCTGGATACTGATCAAACAAAAGCCGGCATGACTTCCCGGCAGAACAATTCCAGGGAGCGTTTTTGCTCTTGATGGCCGAGGCCGAGGCTGGCGTAGTAGACGAATTCATCGACGCCGAGGTCCGCGTAGTTTTTTAATTTCGCAATCACTTCGTCCGGGGTGCCGAACAGCAGGTTGTCGTGGAGCATTTTGGGGTCGTATTGTTCGCGGTTTGCCAATTCTGAAAACGCGATGGCTTTGGGGAAACCGTCTTCCACATCGCCGAGGTTCTTGAACAGGTTCTCAAACTGGGACAACTGGCGTTGTGCCGCCTTGACCGGAATTTCCCAATCGGCTTTGCGGTCGTAGACGGCGGTGTGGCGCATCATGGCGAATATCAACTTATCCGAATTGGGTGAGTCGGGATGTTCCTCGGAATGTTTTTTCAGGGCATCCTGAAAACGCTGCTGGTACAACTCGGCCTCAGACATGGGCCGGGTCAGCGGCCAGGTGATGACATGGCAGCCGTGCGCCACGGCGTAGTCAAAACTCACCGGGGCGCGCGCCGCCACCCAGATCGGGGGGTGGGGTTTTTGCAGGGGCTTGGGAACCGATGTGGATTTGGGAAATTGCCAAAACTCGCCGTTATGCTCGGTGTCGCCCTGCCACAACGCCTTGACCACCGGCAGCAATTCTTGCATGTAACGCCAGCCTTCGGTCTGCTTGAGGCCCGGTCGCATGCGGTCGAATTCGCGCTGATAGGCACCCGAACCGATGCCGAATTCGAGCCGCCCACCGCTGTATAAATCGAGCAAGGCGGCCTCACCGGCGAGGTTGATGGGATGCCAGTAGGGCGCCACCGCAACGGCCGTGCCGAGGCGGATGGTGTTGGTATGCGCCGCCCACCAAGTTAAAATCTGAAACGGATTCGGCGCGATGGTCATTTCAAGGGCATGATGCTCGGCGGCCCAGACGATGTTGAAACCGCCTTCATCGGCCATCTGCACCATCTCCAGGGTATGCCGTTCGACCGCGCGCATGTCGAGGTCGGGGGCTATGCGCTCCATGTTGATGGCCAGTTGAAATTTCATAATGCGTCCCCCGGTTGCGGTCAATATACCGCGTTACTGTAACAAGATATGCCCTGTAAGCGCACCACTATAACGCACAATTTTACCCGACCAAACCGATCAATCGGCATCGTCGAGCGGGCGATACGCCACCACTTCGACCTCGACCCGCGCATCCACCAGCAACTCCGTCACCAACGCCGAGCGCGCTGGCGGGGCATCGGGAAAATATTCGCCATACACCGCGTTAAACCCCGGAAAATCGGCACGCTCGGTGAGCCATACCGTGGCCTTGACCACATCGCTCAACGCGCACCCGGCTTGTTGAAGGGTTTCCCGGATGCTCCCCATAACCGCGTGGGTTTGTTCTTCAATGGAGCCGTCGGTCATCGGCACGCCGTCGATGAGCGGAATCTGCCCGGTTAGAAAAACAAAATCTCCGGCGCGAATCGCGGGAGACAGCGAAAGCCGCCTGCCGTTGATTACCGGTGCTTCGCCGATGACTTGTTTGGTTTTGCGATTCATTGCTTCATGTATTACCCGGTGTATTTAGCCGGTATATTTGTCATCATGTATATTCGTTACTCGCCGACTTCACTCCACACCGCGAACTCGTTGCCGCTGGGCTCGGTGAAATGGAAACGCCGTCCGCCGGGGAAGGTGAATATGGGTTTCACAATGCGCCCGCCCGCGGCTTCGATTCGGGCTTGGGTTTGTTCCAGATGGTCGCTGTAAAAAACCACCAGGGCACTGCCGTTGTGCGTAGTCGCGCATTGCTCGGATTGGTAGAATCCGCCATCCAACCCTTGGTCGGAGAACGCGCTATATGCGTCGCCGTAATCTACGAACGACCATCCGAATGCGGTTTCAAAGAATGCTTTGGTGGCGGCGAGATTTCCGGCGGGAAATTCCACATAGTTGATTTTTTCGTGATTGTGCATGGCAGCATTTATCAGGTAAAGGCTAACTATTAGGATAAAAAACAATTATTATTTAGTCCACGGCAATTGATATTGTATATTTCAACGAGGTTCTAATTCAACCGTATCACGAGCGCATCACCATGGCCAAACCAAAATCCTTTCAAATGCTCATCGACGGCCAGTGGGTTGACGCCGGCGATGGAAAAACATTTCCCAGCATCAACCCGGCCAATGGGGAAGTGTGGGCGCACATTCCCGAAGCCACCGAAGGCGATGTGGACGCTGCGGTACAGGCCGCCCACCGCGCATTCACCAGCGGGCCGTGGGCGAACATCTCGCCCACCGAACGCGGGCGGCATCTGCGCAGACTGGCCGACCTGCTGGCCGGTAAATCCGAGGAACTGGGCCGGGTGGAAACCATTGACACCGGCAAAATACTCACGGAAACGCGCTGGCAGGCCAAGTACATCGCGGATTTTTTTCATTACTACGCCGGCTGCGCCGACAAAATTCACGGCCAGACGATGCCCATCGACAAACCGGGCTTGTTTGTGTTCACCAACCGCGAGCCGCTGGGGGTAGTGGCGGCGGTGGTGCCGTGGAATTCGCAACTTTTTCTGGTCGCGGTCAAGGTCGGCCCGGCGCTGGCGGCGGGAAATTGCGTGGTGCTTAAAGCCTCTGAACACGCCTCCGCGGCGCTGCTGGAATTTGGCCGCCTCATCGAAGAAGCCGGATTCCCGCCCGGGGTGGTCAACATCGTTACCGGCCACGGCGACCCCTGCGGCCGCGCCCTGACCTCGCATCCGCTGGTTCAACGCATCAGTTTCACCGGCGGGCCGAACACCGCCCGTCAGGTGTTGTATAACTCGGCGGAAAACTTCGCCGAGGTTTCCCTCGAACTCGGCGGCAAGTCGCCGTTTATCGTCTTTGATGATGCCGATCTGGAAAGCGCGGTGAACGGTTCCATCGCCGGTATTTTCGGCGCCGCCGGACAAAGTTGCGTGGCCGGTTCCAGGCTTTATCTCCAAGAAAACATCGCCGATGAATTCCTGTCAAAGATGATTGAACAAACCGCCCGCATCAAAATTGGCGATCCACTGGACGAGGCCACTCAGATGGGGCCGCTATGCACCGCCGCGCAACTTGCCGGTATCGAGCGCGAAGTCGCTTTTGCGCAGGAACAAGGCGGCAAATTACTGTGCGGCGGCAAATCGCCCGCCGGCAACGGACTGTATTATGAACCGACCATCATCGAATGCCCCGGGCAGGACTTGCGCATCGTGGACACGGAATTGTTCGGGCCGGTGCTCAGCGTCATTCGCTTTACCGACGAAGCCCAGGCCATCGCCTTCGCCAACCACACCAAACACGGGCTGGCGGCGGGCATTTTCACCAAAGACAGCGCCCGTTCGTTGCGGGTCGCACGGGCAGTTCGCGCCGGAATCGTGTGGGTCAACACCTACCGCGTGGTCTCCCCCATCGCCGAATTTGGCGGCTTCAAAGACTCAGGCTACGGCCGCGAAAGCGGCTTTCAAGCGATGTATGACTACACCCGCGCAAAAACCGTGTGGATGAATTTTTCCGAACAACCCATGGCCAACCCGTTCGTGATGCGTTAGGCGCGGGCTTACCTTCTGAGTGGATCCAACTATGTCCGAGCAATTCGCACCCGCCAATTCCCAACTCAATTCCCAAGCCAACTCCCAGCCCAATTCCCGCGGCTACCGCCCTGCGGACCCGATTGCGGTGCCGCCTCTTTATCGCTGGCCGCCACGCATATCGGCTTGCGCGCGCTGGTTCTGGCATGACATCGTCTTTCCCTACGGCATTTTCTACCTGGGACTGGCGGTCGCGACATGGCACTTCCTGACCCCCGACCCGCAACAGATGGAAACCTTGCGGCCCGGCTGGATATTGATGATCTGGCTGCGTAACGCGGTGCTGCTCAGTGGGGTTGCGGGCGGGCTGCATTGGTGGCTGTATATCAAACGCCGGCAGCAGCGGGAATTCAAATTCGACCCGCGCTGGCCAGCCACCGGCAACCGCGTGTTTTTATGGAGCAGTCAGGTGAAGGACAATATGTTTTGGAGCCTGGCGAGCGGCACTTTGGTGTGGTCGCTGTATGAGGCGGTCACCTTGTGGCTGTATGCAAGCGGCCAAGTTCGGCAACTGGCATGGGGTGAAGCGCCGTTGTATCTCCTGAGCATGACAGTGCTGATATTTTTCTGGGGGACTTTTCATTTTTACTGGATTCATCGCCTCTTGCACTGGCCGCCGCTGTATCGAATCGCCCATGAACTGCATCACCGCAACGTCAACATCGGCCCGTGGTCGGGGATTTCCATGCATCCGGTGGAACATCTGCTGTATTTCAGCGTCTTCGTGCTGTGGTGGGTGGTGCCCGCACACCCGGTCATCGTCCTCGCCGCCGGCTTTTTCTTCGGCCTCGGGCCGGCGTTCTCCCATTCAGGATTTCAACAAGTCGCCCTCCCCTGGGGCAACCAGCAAAACACCCTGCCAACCGGAGACTACTTCCACCAACTGCACCACCGCTACTTCGAAGTGAACTACGGCAACACCCCCACCCCCCTCGACCAACTTTTTGGAACCTGGCATGACGGCAGCGATAAAGCCCATGCGCGTTTTGTGGCACGGCGCGGGAAGTAAAAGTGGCTATCGAATCCCACCCGCTCCAAAGTAGACGACACGCAATAGCTCCGACAGGCTGCTTATGAAGCTTTTGTTTACTCGTTCCTATCATCAATCCCTGAAAAACTGGCACCGTTCGTATCGTCATAAACATACATGAGTGCATCCACCGCACATACTTCCTCGGCATACACAAATAGCGGGTTGATTTCGATTTCTGCGATGTGGTTTTTGTTTGCGGTTGCGTAATTTGCTAGGTGCATGATGATTTTGGCGAGCGTGCGTTTGTTGACCGGCGTGCTTCCGCGAAATCCGTTTAGCAGGGGTGCTATTTTCAAGCGTTCAAGTGCCGAGCGAATCTCGGCTTCACCCACCGGCAGCAACAGCGTAACCGCGTCGGCGACTATTTCCACGAACACACCGCCGCCAGCCAGCGTCATTGCCAGACCAAACTGGCGGTCGGTTCGAATATTGAGCAGCAGTTCCGCCACCGGCGGGGCGATCATTTTTTCGAGCAGAAAGTGGCTGGTATCAAGTCCGGGAATGGCGCGACCGACCTCGGCGCGCATCCTTTGAGCCGCCGCCTCAACTTCAACGGCGTTGTTCAGCCCGAGGCGCACCGCGTTTATTTCGGTTTTATGGGCAACCCGGTTGGAATTCAGTTTCAGCACCACCGGAAAACCCAGTTGTTGCGCGACCTTGCCGGCGCTTTCGCTGTCGACAAGCCGCCCGTGGGGAATTTTCAGGCCCGCTGATTGGAGCATGGCCTTGCTACTCCATTCGTCGATGGGATGAATCTCGCCGCCGGGTGCCTTGATAAGGTCAGCGGACAGGTGGCGTAGCGCGAAAGTTCTTTGCCGCCCATACCACGCGGCGGTGCTGAGTGCGTTGACCGCTTCGCGGATTCCTTGTAACGGCGCCACCTTGTTGGCGATTAGCATCTCGCGTGTCTCCCGGTCAATATTCTCCGGCAGCGTGCTGCAAACCGCGGCGGGTACGCCTGCTTTGGCGGTCTCTGCGATGAAAGAATGCGTGTCGCTTAGGTAATGCGGTTTGCTCTCATCGAGCCCCGGCAGCGGAAAATCTTGCACTATCACGGCGGCATCACAAGGATCGCGCAACGCGGCTTGAAAAACCGGCCGCACTTTATCGGCCTGACCCCAGATCGGCGTAGTGTAGTCGAGGGGGTTGGAAACCTCGGCGATCTCGGGCAGCAGCCTCACCATCTTTTTGGCGGCGCGTTTCGACGGTTGCGGAAATTCGATCGCCGCTTCGGCGCCGTAATCGGCAAGCAGCGTCGCGCCGCCGCCCGAACAGGTGAAGCCGAACACGCGGTTGCCGGCGGGGATTCCGGCCACGCAGATGTATTTCAAGGTTTCGAGCAACTGCGCCGGGTTGTTCACGCTGATAATGCCGAGCCGTTCGAACAGTGCCTGATACAGTTCGTTATCCCCGGAAAGCGAACCGGTATGGCTGACGGTCAGGCGCGAACCGATTTTTGAGGTGCCGGTTTTGAGCGCGACCATCGGCTTGTTGCGTTCAAGTGCCTTGCGCGCCGTGCGGCTGAACGACTCGATATCTTTCAGCCCCTCGATGTGCAGCCCGATGGCCCTGACTTCGTCGCGCTCGCACAGTACCTCCACATAGTCCTCCAACCCCAGCAGCGACTGGTTGCCGGCGGAGATCATATACGCGAGCGGCAACGAGCGCCGGTTCATGGTGATGTCCGAAGCCAGCATTCCGCTTTGGGTGATGATGGCGGCGCCGAATCCGGGGCAATCGCCGCCGTGGGCGAAGGGCCACAGCGCGACCTTGTCGAGGTAGTTGATCAGGCCGTAGCAGTTGGGGCCGACCACCGCCATGTCGCCGGCCACCTCCACCAATGGCTGATCCGAAGCGCCGCCTTCAGAGCCGTCCGCGGCGAAACTGGCGGTATAACACACCACCCCGCCCGCGCCTTGCCGGGCAAGTTGTGCCGTAACTTCGATGGCGGCGGCAGGTGGCACGGCGAGAAAAATCGCATCCGGGGCTTCGGGCAATTCATCCACACTGGCATAACAGGGAATGCCCGCCAGGGATGCACGCCGTGGATTGACCGCCCAAAGTTGCCCTTCAAAGCCAATTCTCCGGCAGGTGTTGAGGGCAATCTCGGCATCCCGCCCGCCAATGAACACAATATGACGCGGCCTCAGCAGCCGCTTCAGGTTGTCCCGCGTGCGCGGCGTCATGCGCCCAGCGGTCGCAGTATCGAACGGGTAATAATGTGGCGCTGAATTTCAGAAGTACCGTCCCAGATTCGCTCCAATCGCGCATCACGCCACAGGCGTTGAACCGGCAGTTCCTCCATCAGCCCCATGCCGCCGTGAATCTGCACGGCGTCGTCCGCCACCCGCCCGAGCATTTCCGAGCAATAAACTTTTACCATAGCCGCGTCGGTGTCTTGCATAGTACCGGCGTCGGCTTTTTCCACCGCGTTCATCACCAGCAAGTCGCCGGTCTTAATACCGATTGCCATATCCGCAAGGCGAAATCCGGTGGCTTGAAAACGCCCGATGGGCTGGCCGAATTGCTTGCGATTGGCGGCCCATTGCGCCGACATCTGATACAACCTTTCGGCTTTGCCACAGCACGATGCGCCCACCCACACGCGCCCCATGCCAAGCCACTGGCCGGAGAGTTCAAGGCCGCGACCTTCTTCCCCTAGAATCTGGTTGGAAGCGAGCCGAACGTCGGAAAACGCCAGTTGGAAAGTATGGTAGCCGCGATAACTGACGCAACGGGTTCCCGTGGAAATCTCAAATCCTTTCATGCCGACATCCACTAGAAACGCGGTAATCCGCTTGCGCGGACCGTTGCGCATCTGATCGACGCCGGTGACCGCAAACACGATGGCGAACTCCGGCAACACCGGCGCGGAAATAAAATGCTTGGAGCCGTTCAAAATCCAGTCGTCACCATCGCGCTTGGCGTTGGTTTTCATCGACATAATGTCGGACCCGGCTTCGGGTTCGGTCAGCGCAAACAATTCACGTTTCTCGGCGCGCACGCAAGGCGTAAGATAACGCTCTACCTGATCGCCCTCGCAAGCCAGCAGCAGTTCCGTGGGCCTGCCAACCCACGAATGAAGCGCGTGGCTGGTCTTGCCGTATTCGCGCTCCACCACCGCCATACTCGTATAATCAAGCCCGCCACCACCCACCGCCTCGGGCAGATTGGCGGCGTACAACCCCGCATCGATGGCGCGCTTTTCAATCTGCCGGCCCAACTCTTCGGGCACATAGCCGAGACGATCCACCTCTTCTTCATGAGGCATCATCTCCGCTTCCACAAGCGCGCGCACGGTGCGTACCAGCAATTCGTTTTCGTGGCTTAGCGTGATATCCAAAACGCCCTCCGGGTTGGGTTGGGCTGGGTTACGCGGGCTGGGTTACGCAGACTGATAACGGCGGTTGAAAGCGTTACCCGCCACCGCGCAGATTGAGTCTTTGGCGCGCTTCCGCCGGGGTGATGGCGCGTGCGCCCATGCGTTCGATGATTTCGATGGCGCGTTCCACCAACTGGCCGTTGGAGGCTAGCACGCCTTTTTCGAGGTACAGATTGTCCTCCAATCCGACACGCACATTTCCGCCCATGGCCACCGAAGCCGCGGCCATGGGCATTTGCATGCGCGAGATTCCGAAACCACCCCAAACCGCGTCCGCCGGCAGATGGTCTTTCATGGTTTTCATCGCATCGACGCTGTGGTCGGCGCCCCAGGGGATGCCCAGGCACACCTGAAACATCGGCGGGTCGGCGATCAAGCCCTCGGTGATCATCTGTCGGGCGAAACGTATGTGGCCCAATTCAAAGACCTCGAGTTCCGGTTTGACCCCCCATTCCTTGGTCAATGCCGCCATTTTACGCAGCGTTGGCGGGGTGGAAATATAGATTTCATCGCCGTTGCCGAAGTTGAGCGTGCCGCAGTCGAGGCTGCAAATTTCCGGCAGCAATCCCTCAACATGGGCGAGGCGTTCAAGGGCGCCGACCATGTCCGTGCCCGGCCCCGGCATGGCCGGGTCATCCGCCGCCGGCACCCAGTCGCCGCCCATACCGGCGGTGAGATTGATAACCACATCCGTATCCGCGCTACGCACCCGGTCAACCACTTCCTTGAACAGTTGCGGGTCACGGGAACCCTTGCCGGTCTGCGGGTCGCGCACATGGATATGGGCGACTGCGGCGCCGGCCTTTGCCGCCTCCACCACCGCACTGGCGATTTGTTTGGGCGTAACCGGAATTCCGGGATGTTTGCCGATGGTATCACCGGCACCGGTTACCGCACAGGTGACCATCACTTCATAATTCATCGGAATTTTCTCCGCTGCCAGTGCTTTGAGTGGCGGGAATCGGGCAACGCCCCGCCTGTCTACTGCATACTAATGGTGCTTTCAGGTTCCGTCAACAGTCCATGCTGGGGTGAATCCTTGAAAGGACGTGTCCGGCGTAAATAGTATATTCAACCTTCTTCTTTCGGGATAATGTGTTTCGCTAGAAAAAACATTTGTGCGATTACGAATATCAGCATTAGCCCGGTTAGGCCGAATACTTTGAAATTGACCCAGGTTTCGGTGCGGGTTGCTTGGTCGGAGTCGGGGTTGTGGTAAAACGCTACATATAGGTTCAAAAACCCCATCGCCAGAAAAAACATCGCCCAGGAGATATTCAGTTTCCGCCATATCGGGCTGGGCAGGTTGATTTGGCGGCCCATTACATATTCCAGGGCGGATTTTTTAGCGAATATCAGGGTGCCCAGAATGGCCACGGAAAACACCCAGTTGACGATGGATGGCTTCCATTTGATGAACGAGTCGTCTTGCAGGGCGATGGTGAGGCCGCCGAAAACCGAGAGCACCGCCAGCGTCACCAGATGCATGGTTTCAAAGCGGCGTTGCCGGACCCAGAATATTCCGACTTGGACGAAGGTGGCAAAAATCGCCACTGCGGTGGCGGTGTAAATGTCGTAGAATTTAAACGCCGCGAAAAATATCAGCAGCGGCAACAGGTCAAATAGCAGTTTCATGGCGGGATTTGGCGGGCCGAAAAATTGGCCGAAAGTGAAAGGCATAGCGTATCATGGGAACATCAGAAAACGGGCCTTGAAACGGGGTATCATCAAAATCAACATGAAAAAATCAGCGGAAAATAAAGACATCAGCGTCAAAAAATATATCGTCGTGGAGGGCCCGGTCGGGGTGGGTAAGACTACTCTGGCGCGGAAAATCGCTTCGAAGCTGGGCGCCGGGCTGTCGCTGGAGCAACCCGCCGACAACCCGTTTTTGGAACGGTTTTACAAGGCACCGTCGCAGTTCGCCCTGCAGACTCAGTTGTTTTTTCTGTTTCAGCGGGTCAAACAGTTAAAGGCGTTGCGGCAGGGGGATTTGTTTGCGCCGGTTCGGGTTGCCGATTTTATGCTTGCCAAGGACCCGCTGTTCGCACGCCTTACGCTGGATGACGATGAACTGTATCTGTATGAACAAGTGTACCGGCAACTCGTGACCGAAGTGCCGACTCCGGATTTGGTGATTTATCTACAGGCACCCGCGGACGTGCTGGTGAGTCGAATCCGCAAACGGGGCATCCTGTTCGAGCGCAATATGGAGCGCCATTATCTGGAAGAACTGGTGGAATCCTACGCTCGTTTTTTCCTCAACTACCACCACTCGGCGCTGTTGATGGTCAATGCCGAAAACCTCAATTTTGTAGACAACGAAGAGCACTTCCAACTGCTGCTGGAGCAAGCCGGCACGATCACTTCGGGACGCCACTACTTCAATCCGGTGTTGTAATTGTCGCCAAATCTGATAGCCCAAATCTAATGGCCGACTCATTTCCGAAACAGGCGCCGCCTTCGTTGCGCACCGTGGCCATGCCCGCCGACGCCAATCCCAGCGGCGACATTTTCGGCGGCTGGATTATGTCGCAAATGGACATGGCCGGGGCCATTTACGCCAGTTATCTGGTGGAGGGGCGGCTGGTAACCGTGGCGGTCGAAGGCATGACCTTCCACTTGCCGGTGTTCGTCGGCGATCAGGTCAGTTGCTACTGCGAATTGGTGCGCACCGGCAACACCTCGCTTTCCATCAGCATCGAAACCTGGGTGCGCCGAAAACAAGCCGGGGAACAATACTTGAAGGTCACCGAAGCCACTTATACCTATGTGTGCGTGGACGAACATCGCAAACCCACGCCCTTGAAAAAACGCGCCTAAGTTGGCGACTAAACAGGCAACTAAACCGACAACTAAACCGGCGGCTTGGCTCTGCCGTAGCGGTCGTCCAAACGGACAATGTCGTCTTCGCCCAGATAGTCGCCGCATTGCACTTCGATCAAACGAACTGGCTCATCGTATACATTCTCCAGTCGGTGTTGAACCCGTGCCGGGATGTACGTGGATTCATTCTCCGCCAGCGTGAACACCTCGTCTCCCCGCGTAACCCGCGCCTTGCCTTTCACCACCACCCAATGCTCGGAACGATGATGGTGCAGTTGTAGGGACAGGCCGTGTCCGGGCTTGACCATGATGCGCTTTACCTGAAAATTTTCGGCACTGTGGAGGCTTTCATAATAGCCCCACGGACGAAACACCTTGCGCTGCTCGTCTGCCTCGGGGCGATGATTTTCTTGCATCTCGGCCACCAATTCTCGGATCTCCGGCGCATACTTGCGGGCGGCAATCAACACCGCATCCGGCGTATCCGCGACAATGCAATCATCCACGCCGAGCACGCTGACCAGCCGGCCGTCGCTGTGCACGATATTGCCGGTGGCGTTCTTCAGCAGAACATCCCCCCTGACCCGGTTGCCGTCGCCGTCCAGCGAAAACACTTCGCTCAGTGCGTTCCATGAACCCAGATCGTTCCAGCCCATATCCACCGGCACCATCATCACATTGTCGGCACGCTCCACCACCGCGTAATCAATGGAAATACTGCGGCAGCGCGAAAAACTTTCGGTTTCCACGCAAATAAAACCCAGATCGTCATAACGCTTCTCCCATGCCTGTTCACAGGCCGCCCCGATATCCGGCTCAAACTCGGCGATGGCGTTCAGATAAACCGACGCCTTCACCAGAAACAAGCCGCTGTTCCAGTAGCAATTGCCGCGCGCGATCCACTCGGCGGCGGTTTGCTGGTCGGGCTTTTCATGAAATCCCACCACCCGTTGTGCGGCGCCACGCTTGCCTTCACGCTTGCCTTCACGCACGGCCGTTTCACCAGCGTCCGTGTGAATGTAGCCGTATTCGCTTTCCGCACGGTCGGGGGTGACGCCGAAAACCACAATTTGATCATCCTGCGCCGCCGGTGTGGCGGCGGCAATCGCTTCGGCAAAAGCATCCGGGGCGGTAATCAGATGATCCGAAGGCATGATCAGCAGCAGCGCATCGCCAAACGCATCCCGGGCCGACAGGGCGGCCAGCGTCGCCGCCGGTGCGGTGTTCCGCCGGCTTGGTTCGAGCAGGATTGTGCTGCGTTCCGCTTCGCGCAAGGCATCGGCGACAAAAAAGCGGTGGGCGCGGTTGCAGACGATGATGGCCGGGTGGCAATCCAGGCCGCCGATGCGGTCCATGGTGCGGCGAAACAAGGTCTCGCCGCCGGTTTTGCCGAGTAGTGGCGCGAATTGCTTGGGATGGTTGCTGCGCGAAAGCGGCCACAGGCGGGTGCCTGAACCGCCGCACAACACGACCGGCACTGGTTTCATTTGTTCGGGTTTCATTTGCTTGCTTTTCCGATGCCTGATTCAATTGGTTTTATCTGATTGGGCGCGATAGGTTTTGGTATAATCGCCCCCGCCAATACCCGTCCAAACCCGTGGCGCATTGTAACACTGCCATCCGATAAACCCGAAAATTGGTTTCGAAGTGATTTTGTCCCGCAATACCGGCCGGCACACAACCCCATAAACTTCATGCCCCCCAGAAAACTACAAAAAAAATCCCGGCACAAGCAAGCGCGGTCGCCGTCAAAACGGGCATCGCCATCGAAGTCCGCAAAACCGGCCGATGCGCCCCAAAACCGGATGCCGCCGCCGGCCGCATGGCAATCGCTTTTCAAGTTCCGGGAACCGAGAGATGTCGTGCCGCTGGCATTGGCTATAGCACCGGCTTTAGCATTGTGCCTGCTGGTGGCGATCAGTTATTTTCCCGCCATCGGCGGGGGGCTGGTGTGGGATGACGCCGCGTTCACCACCGCCCTGCCGGTGCAAGAATGGGCCGGTATCTGGCAGATCTGGTTCCAGCCCAGTTCCCTCGAAAGCGAAGGACACTACTGGCCGTTGCTGTATACGACCTTCTGGCTGGAACACAAACTATGGGGCTTTGCTGCAACCGGCTATCACATCGTCAACCTGCTGCTGCACACGGCGGTCACGCTGCTGTTATGGCGTCTGCTGCTGCGGCTGGGGGTAACGGGCGCGTGGTTTGTGGCGGCGGTGTTCGCGGTGCATCCGCTGCATGTGGAATCTGTCGCCTGGATAATCGGGCGCAAGGATATGCTTGCCGCGCTGTTTTCTCTGGCTTGTGCGTTGAGTTACCTGCGCTTCATAGAACACCGGCAGCCGGGACGCTACATCTTGACGTTGGTATACTTCGTGCTCGGCCTGTTGTGCAAGTCCATCGTGGTCACCCTGCCGGTGTCGCTGCTCCTGTGGCATTGGTGGAAGCACGGGCGGATAACCGTCGCCGACTGTGTGCGGGTACTCCCACTGCTCCTGCTGGGGCTCACCATCACCCTCGCCGACTTGTCGTATTACACCGGCAGGGAAGTCCTTTCGCTGGATTATTCATTGCTCGATCGGGTGCTGATTGCGGCGCGATCGTTGTGCTTTTATGCCGGCCAACTGGTGTGGCCCACCGACCTGGCGGTGATTTACCCACTCTGGGAGATTAGCACTGGGGATTATCTGGCTTGGGTTTTTGTAATCGGCGTGGTGGCGGTATTGGCGTTGCTGTGGTTTTTTCGGCATCGCATCGGACGCGGGCCGCTGGCCGGCGTGCTGTTCTTCGTGGTCACGCTATCGCCGACGCTGGGGTTCCTGGACTACGGCTACATGCAGTTCTCTCTGGTCGCCGACCGTTATCAATATCTGGCCGGAGTCGGGGTGACCGCGGCCTTGCTCGGCGCCGCCGCACAAGCGGTACGCGGGCTGTCGGCCACGCCGAGGATGGGCGTGCGGGCACTGGCGGTGCTGGTGCTGGTGGTGCTGGGAACTGTCACCTGGAAGCAGTCGGGCATCTACCGGGATAACACCACCTTCTACAACCACATCATCTCCCTCAATCCGCAAGCGCGACACGCCCACTATAATCTTGGCAGGGAATATTATGTGCAAAAGCGGTATGAGGAAGCCATCAAGGCCCACCAGATCGCCGGTGAGCAAGACCCCGAGTACATCTGGATTCCTATCAGTCTGGGGAAAATCTCCGAGGATGTGGGGCGCTTCGATGAAGCGGAAACGCACTACCGGGACGCGCTGCGGATTGACCGGAAATCCCGGGCTGCCATTAATCATCTGGGCGCGCTTCAACTCAAGCAGCAACGTTACCCGGAAGCCCTTGAACTCTTTCAAACCCTGATTGAGTTGGATCCCCAATACGCTCCAATTTATTCCGGCCGGGGGGTTGCGTTATCCGGGCTGAACCGGCTCGAGGAAGCGTTGCGAAGTTTTGATCGGGCACTCGAACTGGACCCTTCTCTGGATGAGGCGCGCGCCAATCGGCAGCATGTCCTGCAAGCCATGCAAAATAAGGAAAAATAATGCCACCAAGCCAACAACCTGTCGGCACTCGCGGAAACTGACATGGCCGCCAGAAAAAACAAAAACAAGAAACGGCGCGGGCCGGAAAAACCAGCCCCGCCCGCCGTAAAAAGCGCATCCGCGAGCATGGCACCGGCATCTTGGCGCAACGCCGACTCCCTCACCGCGCTGGCGTTGTGCCTGTTGATAGCCGTCAGTTATTTTCCCGCGAGCATGGCGGGGCTGGTGTGGGACGACGTCGTGCTAATCCAGGCCCGCACGCTTCACTACTGGTCGGGGCTGTGGGACATCTGGTTTGCGCCGCGCACGCTGACCGATTTCGAGGGGCATTACTGGCCGCTGCTGTATACCACCTTCTGGCTGGAACACAAATTATGGGGACTGGCGCCGCTCGGCTATCACCTGACTAACTTGCTACTGCACGCCGCGCTTACGCTGTTGTTGTGGCGGTTGTTGCTGCGGCTGGAAGTGCCCGGCGCGGTGTTCGCGGCGGCGTTGTTTGCGGTGCATCCGTTGCATGTCGAGTCGGTGGTCTGGGTCATCGGTCGCAAGGACATCATGGCATCGCTGTTTTATCTGGCCTCCGCGTTCGCCTACATCAACTTCATAACCAACCAACGGCGCGCGCACTATGTCTGGGCGTTGCTGTTATTCGTGCTTGCCCTGATCAGCAAATCGGTTGCGGTGACCCTGCCGGTGGCGTTGTTGATCTGGCACTGGTGGAAACAAGGCCGGGTGACGGCCGCCGACTTGAATAAGGTGCTGCCCTTCTTCTTGTTGGCACTCGCCATCACGGCCGCCGACCTGTCGTTCTACAAGGGCCGGGATACCACCGTGTTCGACTATTCGCTGATCGAACGGGTGCTAATCGCGGCGAGATCGGTGGGGTTTTATTTCGGCAAATTGATATGGCCGGGAGACTTGGCGGTGATTTACCCGAGATGGCAAGTCAGTTATGGAGATTATCTGGCTTGGGGTTGCGCGATTGGTAGCCTGACGGTGTTGGCGTTGCTGTGGCGATTCCGTCACCGCATCGGGCGCGGGCCATTGGCCGGTGCGCTGTTCTTTGTGGTCACGCTCTCGCCGAGCCTCGGATTCGTGGACTACGGCTATATGCTGTATTCCTTTGTCGCCGATAGATATCAATACCTCGCCAGCATCGGAGTGACCACGGTACTCGCCGCCGCCGCAACCGTGGCCTACCAACACGCCCTGAAGCGGTTGCCGGATGCAGCCGCCTCGCCAATCATTATGCTCATACTACCGGCGGCGGTGCTGATCGTTTTGGCAACGATTACCTGGAATCAAGCCGGTGTTTACCGAGACAACCTGACCTTCTACCAACACATCATCTCGCACAACCCGACGGTTCGCTATATGCATCACAGCCTCGGCCGGGAGTATCATGATATGGAGCGTTACGAGGAAGCGTTGGCCGCCTACCGCATCGACTTGCGTCTCGCCGGTGAGCAGCCTTCTCCGCGGATTCGAATCAGCAAGAACTACAGCGCCATCGGCCTGACCCTTGAAAAACTCGGGCGTTCCGCCGAAGCCGAGGAACACTTCCGCACGGCACTTGAAATGACGCCGCGCTTTCCATCGACTCTGGATAATTTGGGCGGTTTTCTAATCGGGCAAAAGCGTTTCCGGGATGCGCTCCAATACTTTGAAACCCTACTCGAGATCGCGCCGGGAAACGCCAGATACCATGTCGGCTACGGCGTTACGCTATCGGGTATCGGACGCCATAACGAAGCGTTGCGAATTTATGACCGGGCATTGGCACTCGACCCGGGCCTGACGCTGGCGCACAGCAATCGCAAGATACTATTGGAGTTCATAAAAAACCAACCCGGCGCGGGGGAATAATGGCGAAGCGTCGAACCGGTCACGCACGCCGCAAGGCGATTGCCACGCCACGCCCCAAGAAGATAACCTTTCGCGGGATAGTAGATACGCTGCTGCCCACCGACGAGCCGCAGTCACCCACCTGGAAATATTTGCCACTGGTGCTGGTGCTGGCTTTCGCGGCGCGTGCCGCAATCGCTTTGTGGGGCGATTTTGTGTTGCATCCCGATGAGATTATGCAGTATCTGGAGCCGGCGCACTATGCGGCTTTTGGCAACGGCGTTTTATACTGGGAATACCTCCACGGCGCACGCAGTTGGCTGATTCCGGGCGCGGTCGCCAGTGTGCTGAAGGCGTTGGACGGACTGGGGCTTGGACAACCGGCGATTTATATCCCCACAGTAAAACTGCTTTTTTGCCTGCTGTCGTTGCTGGTGCCGTGGGCAATGTATCGCTTCACGCGGATCAAGGTCAACGAACAAGCCGCCCGGCTGGCGTTAATCTTCGGCTGTTTCTGGTACGAATTGGTTGCCCTGGCGCACAAGCCCTTTACCGAGTTTGTCGGCACCGCCTTATTCATGACAGCAATCGCCTTGTCCGTGGGCGGGAAAGCGCAACGCAACGGCCATTTATTCACCGTCGGTCTGCTGGCGGCACTCAGCGGCGCGATTCGCTTGCAATATGCGCCGCTGGCGTTGTTGCTGATGCTACTGCGGTCGCTGCAACTGCGCGGACTAGTTTCGGGGCTGGCGTCATTATGGGGCGGCGCGCTGCTGCTTACGGTGCTGGTCGGCATCCTCGAATGGCAGACCTGGGGCGCGCCATTTCATTCCTACCTGACCAACTTCTTTGTCAACATCGCTCTGGACGCCAGCCGCACCGGCGAATCAAGCCGCTGGCTTCTACTCGGACAACTAACGGCGGCAAGCGGCGGCGCGGCGGTGATTGCTTTTGCCACCGCCATCCACCGACGACACGCGCTCATATTGTTACTCAGCGCGGTAACGCTCATAGCGCACCTGCTTCCCGAACACCGCGAATACCGCTTTATCTATCTGCTCATCCCGTGCTGGCTGATGTTGCTGGCATCCTCGCTGTCGCGATTCGGCGACGGCAGCCACAAAGCATCTGCGTTGATGCGCCGTTACGGTGCCATTGCGGTATTGGCTTTCGGCCTGCCGGCCATGCTGAACATATTCCCCTGGCAGCACTGGGTATACCAAAGTTTCTCGAAGGAGAAAGCGGTGCATTACTTGCGCAACCAGGATCCGATGTTTGAGGTGATG
The DNA here is from genome assembly GCA_965262585.1 of Candidatus Poriferihabitaceae bacterium. GTDB lineage: Bacteria > Pseudomonadota > Gammaproteobacteria > Arenicellales > Poriferihabitantaceae > JAHRAW01. The sequence goes on along the minus strand of OZ253546.1, from coordinate 2,251,635 downwards.
TCGTTTCTATCTGCGCAGAAAGATGTGCGCGGGGTTTTGTATGCCGCGAATAAATCCTCCTACTTCCATACCGGCGGCTATTACTATTTGCACCACGATGTCCCTTTCTACACCGGCCACACGCTGGCGGAAGCCCAGCGGCAGCGACCGGGTGCTTCGCTGGAATCGCTGGTCTCTCACATCGTTACCGAGGCCGGTCCCCAGATCGACGGCTTCGAAGCGTTGCAACAGCGGGGCGATCTGGTTATCTGGCAACGCCGGGACAACGACCAAAAAGTCGCCAGATGGCGTGAACCCGTCATCAAAACAACGTCTCCAAATTTGAACAACTTGGTCGACATCACCCTTCGGCGGCTGCGCGCATCTCCCTTGTTTGGTTTTTGGGTGGCCGATTTATCCTGGGAAGAGATGCCGCCCATTAAACTTTTGGATGAACCGACATCCCAACCCGCCACAGAAACCAGTTCGGGGACGGCTGATTAATCGTCCCGGGGACGACCGTCCGGTGCCGCTTCGCGAAAGGTCCAATAAGAATTTAAGAAATAGTTAAGGAACGCCGCCGGCACGATGCCGCAACCCTGAAGCAGCACCGGGCGAACTTCCGGGAAACGCATGGAAAGAACGATAAAGGTGCCATAACTCAGCGTCAGCGTCACCAGCGAAACAAGGTTGAACTTTAACCCCCGTATCCGCTTGCGACCGACCATTGGACGTTCGGCGAAGGTCCAGTAGTTGTTGATCAAGAAGTTCGAAATGATGGACAACTCGATGGCAAGGGGCGACGCCAGCAGTTTGTGCACGCCGAAATCCAGCAGGATTAGGAAGGAGCCGAGGTTGATCAATACCCCGCTGAGACCGGTAACTGCAAACTTGATGAAGGTGCGGTGGTTGGCGAGGCGCAGCCACCAGACGTTATAGAAAAACTCGATCAGGTCGCGCATCCCCAGTTTGGTATGCCCGAGTTCGCGCTCGCGGAAAAACACCGGCTCCTCGACGATGCGCGCCCCGCTATGCAGCAGGCGATGCAACAGCACGATCTGAAAGGCGTAGCCCTGCACGCGGATGTTTTCAACCTTGGCGGCGCGCAACGCTTGCGCTTTGATCGCCTTGTATCCCGCGGTGCAGTCATGCACAACCGCTAATCCGGCAATCCACCGCGCCATGCGATTGCCCCAGCGCGACAGCAGGCGACGTCCGAGCGACCAGCGCGCGTCGATGCCGCCGCCGGCGACATAACGGCTGCCGATGGCGACATCGGCGCCCTCATGGATGCGCGCCAGCAGTTTGCGCGCGTCCGCCGGGTCGTGGGAGAAATCGGCGTCCATCTGCACGACCACCTCGGCGTCCAGTACCTCGAGCGCATGGCTGATGCCCCGCACATAAGCATCCCCCAGCCCACGACGGCGGCCTTCCAGCAGGTGTACCCGGCCGCACTCGCTACGGGCAAACTCCCGCACCAGATGCGCGGTGCCGTCCGGGCTTTCATCGTCAACAATCAGGAACATGGTGTCGTCGTGCGGGTATAGATCGCACAACCGCCGCAACAGCGGCGTCACATTGGGCGCTTCGTTGTAGGTGGGGATGACAAAGCATACCCGTGACGCCGACTCGCTACTGCTTGCATCCATTGCGCAAACTAACGCTGGGAGGCCGCCAACGCTTGGTCGATGTCCCACAGAATATCGTCTATGGTCTCGATGCCCACCGATATGCGAATCAGGTCGGGGCCCACACCGGCTTGCAATAATTCCTGTTCGCTGAGTTGGCGGTGGGTGGTGGAAGCCGGATGGATGACCAGGGTTTTGGCGTCGCCGATGTTGGCGAGGTGGCTCAGAAAATTGACGCTTTCGATGAATTTCGCCCCGGCCCGCTGGCCGCCCATGATGCCGAAGGTCAGGATCGATCCGGCGCCTTTGGGTAAGTATTTACGGCCCAATTCATAATAAGGATTGTCCGGGTCACCGGCGTAGCGCACCCAACTCACCGCATCGTGATTTTTCAAAAACTCGCTCACCGCCTGCGCGTTTTCCACATGGCGTTCCATGCGCACCGGCAGCGTCTCCAACCCCTGCAACATCATAAAGGAATTGAACGGGCTGATCGTCGGGCCCAGGGTTCGCAGGGTTTCACAACGCGCCTTCATGGTAAACGCGAAATCACCGAAGGTTTCGAAAAAGCGTACGCCGTGATAGCCCTCGGATGGGTCGGTCATATCCGGGTGCTTGCCATTGTCCCAGGGAAATTGACCGGACTCGACGACGATTCCGCCCATGGATGTTCCGTGTCCGCAGATGAACTTGGTGGCGGAATGCACCACGATGTCGGCGCCGAATTCCATCGGGCGGCACAGGTAGGGCGAGGCGAAGGTGTTGTCGATTATCAAAGGCACGCCGGCGTCATGGGCGATTTTGGCAATCGCTTCTATGTCGAGTACATTGTTGTTGGGGTTGCCCACGGTCTCGCCGTATAACGCTTTGGTTTTGTCGGTGAGGGCGCGGGCGAAATTCTGCGGGTCGTCCGGGTCCACCAACACCGTCTTGATTCCCATGCGCTTGAAGGTTACGCCAAACTGGGTGACGGTGCCGCCGTATAAAGTATTGGCGGAGACCAATTCATCGCCCTGCTTGAGGATGGTCAGCAAGGCCGTCATCTGCGCCGCCATGCCAGTGCTGGCGGCCACCGCCGCACGCCCACCCTCCAAAGCCGCCATGCGCTCCTCGAACATCGCGGTGGTGGGGTTCATGAGGCGCGTATAAATGTTGCCGAAGGTCTGCAGGTTAAACAAACTGGCGGCGTGGTCGGTGTCATCAAAAACATACGCCGCGGTTTGATAAATGGGGCTTGCCCGCGCGCCGGTCGCCGGGTCGGGCTGTTGCCCGGCATGCAGGCACAGGGTCTCGAATCCGTAGGGATGATCGCTCATGGTGTTCAGATAGTCAGATAGTCAGTTGGCGATGACTTTGTGGCGGTGGGAGGACACGATTTTGGTGTTCACGCCGATGAAGTTGAGGCCGCCGAATAACCGCGCGTGTTCGATCTTAACGCAATAATCCATGACCACCTCAAGGCCACCATCCACCGCGATTTGTTCCGCCTCCCGATTGACGACTCCGAGTTGCAACCACAATACTTTAGCGTCGATGGCGACCGCCTGACGCGCCAGTTCCGGGGTGCTTTCCGGGCGTCGAAAAACATCGACGATGTCCACCGATTCGGGAATGGCGGCCAGTTCCGGGTAGCATTTTTCACCGAGGATTTCCGCATATTTGGGATTGACCGGAATGATGCGGTAGCCGTGATCCTGCATATACTTTGCGGCAAAAAAACTCGGACGAAACCAGTCGGCAGAGAGCCCCACTACGGCAATAGTGTGGCTGTCGCGCAAAATCCTGCGCAGAACGGGAATGTCGGGCATCGTCGATTTCGGGGGATTGGTTGTGTTTTACTATACCCCATTCTCAGGCGCGAACACCGCCCCTTTTTGGGCTACGCCTTTGAAGGAAAACACGCCGAGATTTTCAAACGCACCGCCATGAATTCCGGCAAACCGCGCCGACACCAGAACCGGCCGTTTCAGGTCGCGGGTCAGCCCTTCGATGCGGCTGGCGAGATTGACCTCCGGGCCGATGACCGTAAAGTCGAGCCGACGCTGCCCGCCGACGTTGCCATACAGTAACTCCCCCAGATGCAACGCAATGCCGCATTCAATATGCGGCTGCCGGTTCTTACGGCGTTCTTCGTTGACGACCTCCAACCCCCGAACCGCCGCCTGCGCAGCGGTCAAAGCGCGCACCGCGGCTTCCTTTTCGTCTTTGCCGCCACTGTCACCACCGCCCTCGCCGGGCTGAAATATGGCGAGGATGGCGTCACCGATGAATTTCAGCACCTCGCCTTTTTCGGCCTCAATGGCCATGGTCATCACCTCAAAGTAACTGTTCAGCATATCCAAAAGCGCCTCCCCAGAAAGGCGTTCGGAAAGCGCGGTGAATCCTTTCATGTCGCAGAACCAAATCACCGCCCGAATGGTTTCGCCGGAGCCGCGTTTGATTGCCCCTTCCAATACCTTGCGCCCGGCAACCGACCCCACATAAGTATCCATCAGCACGCCGGCCAGATGTCTTAAATACCGAACTTCAAGGGTGGCGGCCAACGCCGGGGCTAGTTCGCGGAGAATTTCGACCTGATCGTCCTCAAACCCACCCGGCGCATTGGTGGCGAAGGTCATGGACTTGTTGGTGCCATCGCCAAACGGCAACGCCAGAACTACATAGTCGGTGAACCCGCTGTCGCGCAATTCGGTGAGGATGGTGTATTCATTCTCTTGTGGCGGGTCTGTCAGGCGGTAGCGACTACCTCGGCCATGTTCAAAAACCTGAAAAATCGGGCTGTGCCTGAGTTTTCCCATTTCCACCTCGTCGCTGCGGTGGCGATGCTCGCGGAACTGAATTCCCTTGCCCTCTTCCCACACCGCCGAAAAACCATCCACTTGCGGATGCAATGCTTGCCCGCCGGTGGTATAACGCGCGATTGGCAACCCGGCTTCGCGCAGGCGTTCGATGATTGCCAGATCCAGCGCTTCGGTATCATCAATCAGCCGAGCACGGGCAACCAGCCACTGGGTGACATCGGCAATAATCTTCTGCACATTCACGGCCGCACATTCACGGCAGTTTTTTGAGCGGTTTTTTAAGAAGTTTTTGCGTGGCGGGCATCGCTTGATCCGGGTGATTTCTGATAGGGTAAGTATACACAGCATTCGGAATTTTTTTATGACCGACCTCTACACCCACGGTCTGGACAAATGCGCCGCCAATTACGCCGCCCTCACACCCCTCGGATTTCTCGAGCGGGCCGCGTCGGTGTATCCGCAGCATATCGCCGTCATCGACGGCGAAGTGAAAAAGACCTGGGCCGAAGTGTATGAGCGTTGCCGACGCTTGGCTTCGGCATTGGCGCAACACGGCATCGGCAAAAACGACACCGTCGCGGTGATCGCACCCAATTCCCTAGCCGCTTATGAATGCCATTTCGCGGTGCCTATGGCCGGTGCGGTACTCAACAACATCAACGTTCGTCTGGATGCCGACACCGTGGCTTTTATTCTTGGCCACGGCGAAGCCAAAGCGCTACTGGTGGACGGCGAATTTGCCGAACTCGCACACGCCGCACTCGAGAAACTCGAAAAAACCAACGCAACACCGCTACTCATTCACATCGAAGCCAACGGCATTGAACCGCCGACCAATTCGCTCACCAACTCGCTCACCTACGAAGAATTTATCGCCACCGGAGACGCGCAATACCAATGGCAGCCGCCGCAAGATGAATGGGATGCCATCTCCCTAAGTTACACCTCAGGCACCACCGGCGACCCCAAGGGGGTGGTGTACCACCATCGCGGTGCCTATCTCAACGCCATGAGCAACCTAGTCGGCTGGCAAATGCCCCACCACCCGGTATATCTGTGGACACTGCCGATGTTTCACTGCAACGGCTGGTGTTTTCCGTGGTCGCTGGCGGCGGTCGCCGGCACCAGCATCTGCCTGCGTCAGGTCAATTCCGCCACCATCTACGCCGCCATCGCCGAACACCGGGTAAGCCATTTTTGCGGTGCGCCCATCATCATGAACTTGGTAATCAACGCCACCGAACACGAGCGGCGCGACTTCACCCATCAAGTCAACATGATGACTGCGGCGGCGCCACCACCGGCGGCGGTGCTGGCGGCCATGGAAGCAAAGGGCTTCCGCGTCACCCATGTATACGGCCTGACCGAAACCTACGGGCCGGCGGTAATCTGCGCATGGCACGAGCAATGGGATGAACTGGCGGTTGACGACAAGGCGGAAAAAAATTCACGACAGGGGGTGCGCTATCACGCTTTGGAAGCCCTCGACGTGCGCAACCCGCAGACCATGCAACCGGTGGCGCACGACGGCCTCGACATGGGGGAGGCGATGTTTCGCGGCAACATCGTCATGAAAGGCTACCTGAAAAACCCCGCAACCACCGCGCGCGCATTTGCCGGCGGCTGGTTTCATTCCGGCGACCTCGGCGTCATGCACCCGGACAGATACCTGCAACTCAAAGACCGCTCCAAAGACATCATCATCTCCGGCGGCGAAAATATATCCTCCATCGAAGTCGAAGACTGCCTATACCGCCATCCCGAAATCATCGACGCGGCAGTGGTCGCCCGGCCCCACCAAAAATGGGGCGAAACCCCCTGCGCATTCGTGCGCACCACGGAAGGCTCAACCCTAAGCGAACAAGAAATAATCGCCCACTGCCGACAAAACCTCGCCCATTTCAAAGCACCGCAAACCGTAGTGTTTGGTGAACTACCCAAAACCTCCACCGGCAAAGTACAGAAATTCAAACTCAGAGAAACCGCGGCGAAGTTGTGAGGGGGTTGCGGGTGGGGATTGAATTAGGCTGACGACATTAGGAATTGCGTTTTCCGTATAAAAACGAAAACTGGCCGATGTGTTTGCGCTTGGAGTCGTGTTTGCGGAAGTAGTTTTCCAACTGGCCGGATTGCTCCAGTTCGGTGAGTTGCGTGGTCATCTTGTGCAGGTTTTGCGCCGACACCGTGCTCCACATGGAATCGCCGTCTCGCCAGGATTGATCCAGCGGCCCGCGAGGGTTGAAATAGGCATCGCCCTGCATTACCGCATCCACCGGCACGATGCATTGCTGATACGCGATGCCGACCTCTTTCATGATGCGCCGTAGCACGCCGAGGGGTGCGTGGCGTGCGCACATTTGTGTGGTCTCGTCTGGAATTAGGTGGTAATACCAAAACCCGTGGCGCAGTTGTCGCCGCGAGCAGGTGTTCACTACCATCACGCCGCCGGGCTTCAGCACCCGTGCGAATTCGGCGAATACTCGATGGCAGGCTGCATAGTCGTTAGCGGTGGTGTCGGCGGAAAAATCCAGATGATGCAATACTTGATTAACCATAACGCCGTCGAACACCGCATCGTCGAAGGGCAACGCGTCGATGGATGCGCGATAAAAATCAATGCGGCCACGCTTGCATTCGTCCGCCAGTTTTTCGCGGGCGTGTTCGAGCATTTCGTCATTGAGGTCTGCGGCACTGATGCGCCCGACTCTGGCGAGCAACTCCGCCGAATAATTTCCGGTGCCGCAACCGGCGTCCAGCAGGTGTTGTTCATTCAAAGGAACGCCGCTTCGGGTCAGGCAGCCGGCGATGATTTCCACGCCCACCGGGATGCGCGTGGAGTCGTATCGGCGGGCGGTCCGGGAATAATTTTCGTAACTGCTCATGTTGCGGATTGGGTGGCGGATTGAGGGGTGGATTGGCCGGAAGCGGCTTGACGTTTGTGTGTAGGTAATGTACCTTGTGCGTATGCAATTGCCAACCCCGTTGCCCGGCACGCCCGCGCCGAGTAGCCGGCAAATCACGCAACCGGTCCGCTTTATTACCGCGGCCAGCCTGTTCGACGGCCACGACGCCGCCATCAATATCGTGCGGCGCATCCTGCAATCCCTCGGCGCCGAGGTCATTCATCTCGGCCACAATCGCTCTGTGGAAGAAATCGTCACCGCCGCTCTGCAGGAAGATGTGCAGGGCATTGCGGTGAGTTCCTATCAGGGCGGCCACTTGGAATACCTCAAGTATATGGTGGATATGCTGCGCCAGCGTGACGGCGGCGACATCCGCATTTTTGCCGGCGGCGGTGGCGTCATCATCGCCGATGAGATTGCGGAACTGGAAGCCTACGGCGTCACGCGGATTTATTCGCCCGAAGATGGACAGGAAATGGGGCTTGTGGGGATGATTGAAGACACCGTCTCGCAATGCCGCGCAAGCCTTGCGGATGAACCACCGCCGGTAACTTTGCAAGCGGTAAAAAACGGCGACCAACGCGCCCTCGCCCGCCTGTTGAGCACGCTTGAAAAAGACCAATGCGGCGAATTGTTACGCGCCCAACTCCAATCACTCGATTCGGGTTATACCCCCGAACACAATCCCGAACACACCACCCAACGGGCGCGGCGTATCCCGGTGCTGGGTATCACTGGCACCGGCGGCGCTGGCAAGTCCTCGTTGACCGATGAACTGGTGTTACGTTTTCGCATGGGCCGGCGGGACGACCTTAAAATCGCCATCCTCGCGGTGGACCCGTCGCGGCGCAAAAGCGGCGGCGCATTGCTCGGCGACCGCATCCGCATGAACGCCATTTCCCATCCGAATATTTTCATGCGCTCGGTGGCGACTCGCCATCGGCACGGCGGCGGTGAACTGCCGAAATGGCTTCCGCTGATGATCAACGCTTGCAAACTGGCCGAGTTTGATCTGGTCATCGTGGAAACTCCGGGCATCGGTCAGGGCGACACCGGGGTTTCCGATCAGGTGGATTGTTCTTTGTATGTGATGACCCCGGAATACGGCGCGCAGAGCCAGTTGGAAAAAATCGACATGCTCGACTTCGCCGACTTCGTTGCCATTAACAAATTCGACCGCGCCGGTTCCAAAGACGCTTATCGTGATGTCTGCAAACAAGTTCAACGCAACCGCGAAGCGTTCTCTCAGCAACCCGAAGACATGCCGGTTTATGGAACCATCTCCTCGCGGTTTAATGATGACGGCGTCACGGCACTTTATCAGGGAATGCTTGCCGCTTTGGAGACGCTGGGATTGCGGCCGGGCGAAGACACCCTGCCCGCCGTCTCACGCCGCTACTCCGGCGACCGCCACCAACTAATTCCGCCCAATCGCGCGCGCTATCTGGCGGAGATTGCCGACACCGTGCGGGCATACAAAACCGAAGCAATGGCGCAAGCCGCTATTGCCCGGCAACGCCAACAACTGGAAGCCAGCCGGGCAATGCTGCAGCAAGAATCTGACGATCACGAGACGCCCGAACTTGCGCGGTTGATTGCCAAACGAGATGAACAACTGAGTCGAGAGAACAACGACCTGCTGGCAAATTGGCCGGCGATGCAGGCGCGTTACGATGCGGAAGAATTGGTGGTGAAAACCCGCGACCGGGAGGTTCGCACTCGCCTTGCCGTGTCCACGCTATCCGGCAACAGCGTTCGCAAAATCGCGCTGCCGTCATACCACGACCACGGCGACCTGCTCACATGGTTGATGCTGGAAAACTTGCCCGGCTACTTTCCCTTTACCGCCGGTGTGTTTTCATTGAAACGGGAAAACGAACACCCTACGCGAATGTTCGCCGGTGAAGGAGACGCTTTTCGCACCAACCGGCGTTTCAAAAAACTATCGGCACACGCCGAAGCCAAGCGTCTTTCCACCGCGTTTGACTCGGTTACTTTATACGGCTGCGACCCGGATGAACGGCCGGACATTTACGGCAAGGTGGGAAACTCCGGAGTATCCATCGCAACCTTAGACGACCTCGAAGCGCTGTACCACGGGTTTGATTTATGCGATCCGATGACCTCGGTTTCAATGACCATCAACGGCCCGGCGCCCATCATTCTGGCGATGTTTCTGAACGCTGCCATCGATCAGAAAATTGACGACTTTCGCAGCGAACATAAGCGCGAACCCGGTGAAGATGAGCGTCTAAAAATTACCGACACGGCATTGAATCGCGTGCGCGGCACGGTGCAAGCGGACATCCTTAAAGAAGATCAGGGCCAGAACACTTGCATTTTTTCCACCGAGTTTTCGCTCAAACTGATGGGCGATATTCAGGAATATTTTATCCGCCACCGGGTACGCAATTTTTACTCGGTGTCGATCTCCGGCTACCACATCGCCGAAGCCGGCGCCAATCCGATCACGCAGTTGGCATTTACCCTCGCCAACGGCTTCACCTATGTCGAAAGTTATCTCGCGCGCGGCATGCACATCGATGATTTCGCGCCCAACCTGTCGTTCTTTTTCAGCAACGGAATGGACCCCGAATACACCGTCATGGGGCGAGTTGCGCGGCGCATCTGGGCGGTGGCCATGCGCGACAAATACGGCGCCGACGAACGCTCGCAAAAACTAAAATATCACATCCAAACCTCCGGCCGGTCGTTGCACGCCCAGGAAATCGACTTCAACGACATCCGCACCACGCTGCAGGCACTCATCGCCATCTACGATAACTGCAACAGTTTGCACACCAACGCCTTCGACGAAGCCATCACCACTCCGACCGAAGATTCGGTGCGCCGCGCGCTGGCTATTCAGTTGATCATCAACACCGAATGGGGGCTGGCATGCAACCACAACCCCAGTCAGGGCAGTTTCATCATCGAACAGTTGACCGAGTTGGTGGAAGAAGCAGTGCTGCTCGAATTCGAGCGAATTTCCGAACGCGGCGGGGTGCTCGGGGCGATGGAAAGCGGCTACCAGCGCGGCAAAATTCAGGACGAGTCCATGTTGTATGAACACCGCAAACACGACGGCAGTTTGCCCATCATCGGTGTCAACACCTTCTTGGGCACCGCTAAAAAGCAAGAAATAAAAATGGAACTTGCGCGCTCCAGCGAAGAAGAAAAACAAAGCCAGATTAAACGCCTACGCGAATTTCACGCCCGCCATGCCGAGCAATCCGAATATGCTTTAGAGCAAGTCAAGCAAGCGGCACTCGAAAACCAAAATGTCTTCGCCGAACTGATGGAAGCAGTCAAAGTCTGCTCCCTCGGACAAATCTCAAACTTGCTACATCAAGTCGGCGGGCGGTACCGGAGAAATATGTAACATAGGTAGCAGCCACTTTACCTGTATCTTTTCTTGTATTTATCAAGATTAAACTCTACTTCATCCAACGCTGAACGAACCCCGGCATCAACAATGGACGCACTATAGTCATATCCGCTTCCTTCCTCTGGCTTGTTCTGAAAAAACCTTCCCCGTGGATCAATCATTAAGTACCCATTCACCATGTCTTCATTATCTTCGGTGACGGCAATGCCTCGGTCAATCCATGGTTGATGGAGAGAACAGAATTTTTGAAACTGGTCGTCGTTGATTTTTAGATTACTAGTAGTGACCGGAAGCATTCTGAGTATTTTTATTCTGGCTGGTTTTATACATTCAAGGAATTCTGACATATCTTCCTCATAATTTTTGCTGTTAACGACTATATTGATTTTGATCTTTATATTTGGGTTGTGCGTTCTCAATTTACCAATTAATGCCTCCATATCATCTCGTGAAAGCGCACCTCCGCTTTTGCTGATTCTTCCGATACTGGTATTTGTTTCATAATTCAAAGAATCCACGCTAATGCCGATGGTTTCCAAATACTCGCCACACTCGTCCACAAAGTCATCACGGATCAGAGAACCATTACTTATCATAGAAACCACCATACCGAGGCGGTGTGCTTTTTTGATGATGAATCCCAGCGTGCCCTTTTTATATAGTATCATTGGCTCTCCGCCGACAATGTTCAATCGTACTCTGTCATCGATTTCTGGAATCAAGGATGCCAATTGTTCCAACAATCGAACAATGTCAATCTCGCGTTGGTGAACTTCCCGACCATCCGGATTTTCCCACTTCGCAAAACAGTACCGGCAGCGATAATTACAAGATTGCAATAGGTGCCAGTTGAACACTAGGTCAAGATTGCCTTTACTACGGCTCGAAAATTTGCTTAAATTCTTATTCATGTCAAATAATGCCAATTAATAGAGAATGTAAAGTATATGCACATTTTCACAAATGTCAACCCCTATGACTCCTGAAACTTCATATCCCGCTGTGTTGGGTGCTCTTCTTGTTAACAAACGCAAGAAACTGGGCTTGGACCAAGCCACCGTAGCCAAGAAAGTGGGAGTCAGTAGGCCAACTTGGTCCCGGATCGAGAATGGGGAGGGTGCTTTGGGAATAGGTCAATTATCGAAAGCGGCAGAAGTGCTTGAATATAAAGGAGGAATTAGTGAGTTGATCGGGAATACCGATAAAGTAGTATCGACAATGAAGCAAGCAGGAATCATTGTGCATCACGAATGTATCTCAACCACAAAGAAAGCCACATCTAATAAAGGAAAATCACCAAAAAACAAGATGATAGGAGGGTTTTCTTTATTAGGTGGCGCGGCTTTGGCACTATGGATTACGCGAGTTCTGCTGGCCAAACGCTAGGGTTTTCTGAAACCACAATAATCGTGAACAAAATCTTTGACTCATTCCTCCGCCCCGGCGACCTGCGTCACGGCCTGCCGGCGCTTGCATACAACAGTGAAGAATTTCATGCGTTGGAGAACGAGCGGCTGTTTCCGCGTTCGTGGGTGCCGGTCGGGTTTGTTCATGAGATGCCGAAGTGTGGCGATGTTCGTCCGGTTAGTGTGGGCGGGCGGCCGGTGTTGTTGGTGCGTGGGAAACAAGGCGTTATCCGGGCGTTTCACAACGTCTGCCGGCATCGCTGCCTGCAACTGGTGGATGCGCCGGGCAACGCCGGGCGTCTGATTCGCTGCCCCTATCACAGTTGGGCATACGACCTCGAAGGCGCGCTACGTGCTGCGCCATTTTTCGGCGGCGTGGATAATCAAACGCCGGCCGGATTCGACATGAAACAAAACGGTCTGGCGGCGGTGCGTTGCGCGGTATGGCACGATTGGATATTCGTTAATCTGGATGGCGACGCTCCGAGTTTCGAAGAATTTATCCAACCGCTTGCCGAGCGACTGGCGCATCTGGATTGGAAGTTGCTAAGGCCGGTGGCGATGCTGGACTTCGGCGTGGTCAATAGCAACTGGAAATTTCTCATGGAGAATTTTATCGAGCCCTATCATGTGCAGTTTGTGCATTCGACCACCACCGACTTACCGCTGGTAAATCACAAGGCTTTTATCGACCGCCACTGCCTCGGCTGCAACGCGGAATCGTCCGCACATACAACCGCCGCACCCACCGACACTCTGGCGGTGGATTCCAGTTACCTTACTTTGTTCCCCACTTTCGTGCTCGCCACCTACGCCCCGGATCAGTTGGGCGTGCATCTCAACACGCCCATCAACGCCGAACAGACCCGCCAGCGTCGGATGATTTATTTGCTGCGAGACGCCGATGCGCCCGCCACGGAAGTCGCCGCCCTGCGAGACTTGTGGCGGAAGGTGCACGCGGAAGACCACGCCATGTGCGAGCGGCTACAATTCGGTCGCCGGTCGCCGGTGGCTGACGAGGGTGGCTGGTTGTCGCCGCAATGGGAACCCGGAGTGCGGCGGTTTCAAGAACTGGTGTATGATTTCACCATCGATTCGACGGCCAATCAAAACTCATCCACACGGGGGCAAAAATGACGAGCAACTCAAAACCAAAATTCACCATCGACCACGCCATGATCCGGGTCAGCGACCTCGACAAGTCGTTGGATTTTTATACCCGCATTCTGGGTATGAAAGTGTTGCGAAGAACCGACTATCCCGAAGGCCGTTTCACCAACACTTTCGTCGGCTATCAGGGAGAGGATGACGGCACCACCCTGGAATTGACTTACAACTGGGACCAAAAGGAACCCTACGAACGCGGCAACGCTTGGGGGCATCTGGCACTCAAAGTATCCGATGTCCGTGCCGCCGGTGAATACCTCAAATCCGAAGGCGTAACCTTTACCAAAGAACCTTCGCCGATGAAACACGGCACGCGAGTTCTGGCATTTATAAAAGATCCGGACGGGTATTCCATCGAACTCAACGAACCCGTTTCCGCCGAAGCCTAAGCCGCATAAACCGCATAAACCACGCATCACCGAGGAGACACGATGATCCCACCCGACCCCCAATCCCTTGCCGAGGCCCTGCCCGATAAAAAAGTCGTGGCCGCCGCCAAAAAGAAACTCGAAGCCGCCGGTGTCAAATATATTTTGTCCTGCTGGATCGACATGCTCGGCCTGCCGAAAACCAAGCCGGTGCCCATCAGTGATTTTGAATTGCTGTGCATGGGCAAAGGCCCGCAGTTTGCGGTGCATTCCGTTTCCTTTGTGCCCGAACTCGGGCCGGCGGATGCCGATCAGATTCCGGTGCCGGATCTGAATACGCTGACCATCTGCCCCTGGGATCGCACCTGCGCGTGGATGACGGCGGATCTGTGGTGGCAGGACAAGCCCTATAATCTTTGTCCGCGCAGCACGCTGAAGCGGGCGATTCGTGACGCCGCCAAAAAGGGTTATGAATTTTATGCCGGTATCGAGCCGGAATTTATCGCCATGCGCTGGAAAGACGGCCAGCCGGTCAAGGCTTTTGACGATGACCCGCTGCCGGGACAAGGGTTGCGGCCACGCCGTCAGGCGTTTGGTTACGACGTCGAATACAGCATTGATGCCATGCCGTTTCTCGGCGAACTCATCGACGTGCTCGAAACGCTGGGCTGGAACTTGCACGACGTGGTGGCGGAAGGCGCGTATTCCCAGTTTGAATTGGACTTTCATTACACCAACATTCTGGAGATGGCCGACCGCTTTGTGTTTCTGCGCATCCTGCTCAAGGAAATCGCCAAAAAGCGCGGCATCTTTATCACTTTCATGCCCAAGCCAACCCTCGGCGACTGGCGTTCCGGGGCGCACATGAATATCTCGGTGCGCGGCGTCGACTCCGACAAAAACTTGTTTGAAGGCGCGGACGGGCAGTGGCACGAGTCGGTGTATCACGCCGTCGGCGGCCTGTTGCGCCACGGTGGTGCGCACACCGCCATCGCCTGCCCCACGGTCAATTCCTACAACGGCTTGGTGCCCAAAGTCGGCGGCTTCGAGGGCGGCGTTTTTACCTGGGCACCAACCCACATGACCTACGGAATGAACAACCGCTCGGCCATGTTGCGCCTGCCGCAAAGCCGCTTTTGCATCGAGAACCGCGCCGCCGATATGTGCATGAATCCGTATCTCAGTTTTAGTTTGTCCATCGCCGCCATGTGTGAAGGAATGGACAACCGCTACGACCCCGGCAAGCCCCTCAATCAGGATTTGTATGCCATGAGCGAACAGGAACTCGCCGGCACTCAACGCCTACCCCGCAACCTTTTGGAAGCCGTCGAAACACTGCGCGATGATGATCTTGCCAAACAGGTATTGGGAGAGCCCATGCACCGCTCCTATCTGGCATACAAGGTCGATGAATGGGAACGCTACCATCAGGCAATCACCGACTGGGAAGTCCGGGAATACCTGCGGCTTTTCTGAAGACTTTTCTGAATAATTTTCTGGCGCTCCGCCGATGTCCGGTTGCCACTGCTATTCGTTGGGGAATGTAGTTCTTCAATCGGGGGAGACCCTGTTCGGTGCTCAACTCGCCTATGAAACCCACGGCACGCTCAACCCGGCGAAGGACAACGTGGTGCTGCTACCGACCTTTTACACCGGCACGCATATACGCAACCGTGACTTCTTTGGAGCGGGCCGGGCTATCGATCCGGCGCGACATTTCATCGTTTCCATCAACCTGTTCGGCAATGGCTTGTCGTCTTCGCCGAGCAATGCATCGCCACCCTGTTGCGGGGCGAAATTTCCCCGCGTCACCCTGCACGACAACGTCCGATGCCAGCACAGATTGCTGACCGAACACCTGAAAATCAAACGCATCGCGCTGGTGGCCGGCTGGTCTATGGCCGGTTGTCAGGCGTTCCACTGGGCCAATCAATATCCCGATATGGTTGACGCGATCCTGCCGTTTTGCGCATCAGCCCGCACTTCGCCACACAACCATGTGTTTCTAGAAGGAGTGAAATCTGCCCTGCAAGCGGATTGCGTATTCAACGGTGGCGATTATTCCCAGTTGCCGGCCAGGGGATTGAAAGCCTTCGCGCGGGTTTATGCCGGCTGGGCCTATTCTCAAACCTTCTACCGCGAGGGGTTATACCGCCAGTTGGGTTTTGAATCGGTCGAGGCGTTGCTGGTTGACTGGGAGAACGACCATCTCAACTGGGACGCCAACGACTTGCTGGCCAAACTGTGGGCATGGCAACACGGCGACATCAGCCGCAACGACCGCCACAATGGCGATTTTGTCGCCGCCTTGCGCGCCATCACGGCAAAGACCATCATCATCGCCTGCGACAACGACCTGTATTTCCCACCCGAAGACAACGCTTTCGAAGCGAAAAATATCGCCGCCGGAGAACTTCGAGTGCATCACTCGCCCTGGGGACACTGCGCCGCTTCACCGGGCAACGACCCCAAGTTCACCCAACTCCTCGACCGATCTATTGCTGAACTGCTGCCCTGAATACGAATGAATGTGAATCCAACGCTACGCTCATGCACAACGCCGAATTCGACGCCCTGATTGCAGGCCTCCGCAAGGTCAGGCATCCCCTTGCCGATTCGATGACCCTGCCGCCGCTTTGTTACAGCGATGAGAAGTGGCTTGATCTGGAGCGGGAGCGAATCTTTGGTCGTGGCTGGATTGCGGTTGGGCGCGAAGACCGCTGGCCGCGTGCCGGGGATTATGCCGCCCTCGACCTCGGCGGAGTACCGCTGGTGGTGATGCGCGACCGTCAGGGCCGGTTGCGGGCCTGGGCCAATAGTTGCCGCCACCGGGGTATGAAATTGTTGTCCGGCGAAGGCCGTTGCAAGGCCGTGGTTTGCCCTTTTCATGCGTGGACTTACGATCTGGATGGCGCGCTGATTTCGGCGCCGCGCATGGAAACCAGCAACGGCTTCGACCTCGCCGACTATGGGCTGACGGCGTTCCGACTGGAATGCCGGGATGGTTTCGCCTTCGTCTGCATGGACCCCGAACAACGCAAACTCGACGACTGGCTGGGGGACTTTACCGAGGTGCATCATCCGTGGGCGTTGGAGGACTGGACGACCACCCGGGTGCGGGAATTCGAGGTGGACTGCAACTGGAAACTGTTCCTCGAAGTATTCAACGAGTACTACCACCTGCCCTGCGTGCATCCGCATTCAATCGCCGACACCTATCTGGAACCGGAGCCTTGCGATGCGGTGATGGGGGAATACACCACCCAGTTTGGCGTCACCACGGGAAGCGCGGCGCTGCTTAAAGAGGACCGCGCCAACAACCGCGACCATGCACTGCCGCCGGCCCCGCATCTTTGCGGACGCAACCTGACCGGCACGCGCTACACCTGGGTTTATCCCAACCTCACATTCGCCGCCTGTTTCGACTCGTTGTGGATGTATCAGGCGTATCCCGTGAACGCCGCCCGCTGCCGGGTAATCCAGACCATCGCTTTCCCCAGGGCTTCGACGGAAAGGGATGATTTTGCCGCCCGCGCGCCAACCTATTACCGGCGCATTGACACGGCCATTGAGGAAGACTTGCCATTCCTGTGCGACCAGCAAACTGGCCTCGCCTCCCGCTTTGCTCGTCAGGGGCGCTTTTCCGCATTGGAACCAAGCGTGGGAAACTTTGCGTGTTGGTATGCGGAGGTGATGGGGGAGTGAACCGGTGATGGTTCAGGTTTCCTGATTCTGCGCGGCAATCCAGTCCAGTGCCTTTTGGATTCTTTCGAGGGTTCGTCGTTTGCCTGCCAATCTGAGTGTGGTGTCGATAGACGGAGTCGCTGAGATGCCGGAGACCGCCACCCGCAGCGGCTGGGCGATGCGGCCAAGTTTTACTGATTTGGTTTCTAATACCTGCGTCATGGCATGGTTGATGGCGGACTCTTGCCAGTCTTCGACGGCTTGCAATACATGGTGCATGGCGCGCAACAATTCCGCGGCTTCCGCACCGAGATGTTTTTTAGCCGCGCCCGGTTCGTATTCATCGAAATCCGCATACAAATAAACCGCCCGGTCGGCCATTTCCTCCAGGGTTTGAACGCGCGTGGCAAGGACTTCAGCGACCTCGGCGAGGGGCGGGCCATCATCGGTTTCGATGCCGCGTCGCTTGAGCCGCGCACCGAGTTCTTCGGCAAGTTGTTGCGCGCTCGTTTGGCGAAGGTAGTGCTGGTTGACCGACAGCAACTTGGCGAGATCGAAACTGGCGGCGGATTGGTTGATGTCTTTGATGTCGAATAAGTCGATCATCTCGTCGATGGAAAAAATCTCCCGGTCGCCGTGGGACCAACCGAGGCGCACGAGGTAATTCAACAACGCCTCCGGCAAGATTCCCATATCGCGGTATTCGAGTACGCTAACTGCGCCATGACGCTTGGAAAGCCGCCCGCCATCGGGCCCCGAAATCAACGGCACGTGGGCGAATACCGGAAGCGGTGCGTCCAACGCCCGGAAAATGTTGATCTGCCTCGGGGTGTTGTTGGTGTGGTCGTCGCCACGAATCACATGGGTAACGCCCATGTCGATGTCATCCACCACCACGGTCAGGTTGTAGGTGGGGGTGCCGTCCGAACGGGCGATGATTAAGTCATCGAGTTCGCCGTTGTCAATCACCACCCTGCCGCGCACCAAATCAGTGAAAACCACCGTCCCGGCCAGCGGATTCTTGAAGCGCACCACGGCGGATTCGCCGGTCGCCGGTCGCCGACCCAAATCCCGGCAGCAGCGGTCGTAGCGGGGTTTACCGCCGGCGGCGCGTTGCGCTTCCCGCACGGCATCGAGTTTTTCTTTGCCGCAGAAACAATAGTAAGCGTTGTCTTTTTCCAGCAGTTGTCGGATTGCTTGCTGGTAGTGGTCGAGCCGTTGGCTTTGATAGAACGGCCCTTGGTCCCAGTCCATGCGCAGCCATTTCAGTGCTTCGAAGATGACTTCGACGGCTTCCTCGGTGGAGCGTTCGCGGTCGGTGTCCTCGATTCTGAGCACCATTTCACCGCCGGTTTTCTTTGCGTACAACCAGTTAAACAGGGCGGTTCGGGCGCCGCCGACGTGCAGATAGCCGGTGGGACTTGGCGGGAATCTGGTTACGGTGTGCATGGCGTTCCGTGGATGATCAAAAGCGTGGCCCAAGTGCATGGCGGGATAATTGGTCGGGGTGAGAGGATTTGAACCTCCGACCACCGCAACCCCATTGCGGTGCGCTACCAGGCTGCGCTACACCCCGAAATAATCATATTTTTCTTTCTTTTTACTTTACTCTAACCGTCCCCGCAAACTTCAGCGCAGAATATCCCGCACTTCATCTAGTTCGGCGATGAGTTGGTTAATCAACTTGGCACCCTGGTCGCCGAGTCCCGGCGGCTCGGTGGAATTTCCTTCGGTTGCCAACTGCTGCAAGTGCGAACGAGCACCGCTGATGGTAAAGCCTTTGCCGTACAGCAAATTCTTAATCTGCCGGATCAACTGCACTTCGTGACGCTGATAGTAGCGACGGTTTCCGCGCCGTTTGACCGGCGTCAACTGGGGAAATTCTTGCTCCCAATACCGCAATACATGGGGTTTGACGGCGCATAGTTTGCTGACTTCACCGATGGTGAAATAACGCTTGGACGGAATCGGCGGCAACTCGAAACTGCTCGGATCAAGCATAGTCATTGCCCTTTTCGCCCTTTTCGCCCTTGTCGTCCCAGGCCCTGGGTCAATTCAAAGGAATTTTGCGCCACGCGGTCTTTGAGTTTGCGGCTTGCGCGGAAGGTTACCACGCGCCGCGCCGATATTGCCACTTGTTCGCCGGTTCTGGGGTTTCGTCCGGGACGCGGGGTTTTGTCCCGCAAGGTAAAACTTCCGAATCCGGAAAGTTTTATGGCGGTTCCCTGTTCAAGGGAACATCGAATTCTTTCGAAAAACATTTCCACAAAATCCCTGGCCTCGCGCTTGTTCAACCCGACTCGGCCAAACAGGGTGTTTCCCAAATCTGCTTTAGTAACGGTCATTTCAATTTCAATTTTGTTTCGCTTCAGGTTCGCATTAAGTTTGCTTCATGCCCGCATCAGGTTCGCGTCAGGCTCGTATCAGGTTCGCATCAGGCTCGCGTCAGGTTCGCATCAGGCTCGCGTCAGGTTCGCAGTTGCGCTCGCAGTTGACGTTGCAGTACCTTGATTATTTTAGCCGTTATTGCATCCACTTCGCCAGCGGTAAGATTGCTTGATTGGGATTGGAAGGTCAAGCCGAAAGCGAAACTTTTATGGTTTTTTTCAATCCCAGATCCTTCGTAAATATCGAACAATTCCAAATCCACGAGCAGGTCGCCGGCGGCCTTGCGCGCAGCATTTAGCACATCTTGCGCCGCAATCCCCGACTCAACCACTACGGCGAGGTCGCGCTGCACCGCCGGATAACGGGACACCGCTGAAAAACTCGGCAGCGGCGCGGTTTCCAGGAACGACAAATCCACCTCCAACAAGTATACCGGCGCATCAATGCCGAGTAATTTCTGATGGGCGGGATGCAACTGGCCGAGGTAGCCGACCCCCTTATTCCCCAGTTTGATTTGCGCGCTGCAGCCGGGGTGGAGGGCCGGATGGCCGGGATCGCCGGCATTATGAAAGCGAAATTCAGCACCGTGCGCGGACAACGCCAGCAATGCCATCGCATCGCCCTTGAGGTCGAAAAAATCAACCGCCCGGGCCGGGTCGCCCCACTGCCTGGGTAGCACCGAACCGGTGGCAACCGCCGCTAGGCGATGAACTTCCCGGCGCGCAGTGCCCGTGGCGCGGCCTTTGAGGAACACATGGCCGGTCTCGAACAACCGCACCCGTTGGTGGCGGCGGTTGAGGTTGGTGCGCACCGCTTCCAACAAGCCCGGCCATAAACTGCGGCGCATAACCGCCATGTTTTCGGCGATGGGATTGCGCAGTTGGATGCCGAGATCGCCCGTCAAGCGGCGCTGAATTTCCCCATCGACAAAACTATAGGTAATTGCCTCGTAATAGCCTCGCTCCACCAGTTTTTGGCGGATGCGGGACATCCCGATTCGGCTTTCCGGATGCCCGCCGGTGGTGGCGGTGGCCGCCGGTGGGCGCGGCGCAATGCGATCGAAGCCGTAGACCCTGCCAACTTCTTCCACCAGATCGTGGGGAGCGGTGATGTCCGAACGCCAGCCGGGCACCGCCACTTTCCAGCCGGTGCGGTTGCGGACGACCCCCATCCCGAGCCTTTTCAGCAGCGCGCTTACGGTGTTGGTAGGCACCGAAGTTCCGAGAACGCGGGCGATTTCAGCGCGGTTGAACTGGATTTTCACCGCACCGGGCATAAATTTTGGCATCTGCGCATCGCTCACCGGCCCGGGCTCGCCGCCCGCCAGGGACACCAGCAGTTGGGTCGCTCGCTGCATGGCGTGTGCTTGCATGGTGGGGTCGACCCCGCGTTCGAAGCGGTGCGAGGCGTCGGTGTGCATACCGAAACTGCGCGCCTTGCCGAGCATCGCCGACGCCGGGAAAAACGCCGCCTCAAAATAGATGTGGCGGGTGGAGTCGGAGATCGCCGAGTTCTGTCCGCCCATAATTCCGGCCAGCGCGACTGCTTTTTCATAGTCGCCAATCACCAAACTGTCGGCCTGCAATTTCACCGTGTTGCCGTCTAGTAATTGCAGTTTTTCGCCCTTGTCGGCCATCCGCACTATGATGCCGCCCACCAGTTTATCCAGATCGAATGCGTGCATGGGCTGGCCGAGTTCGAGCATTACATAGTTGGTGACATCCACCACCACGTTGAGGCTGCGCACGCCGCCACGCCGGAGCCGTTCGGTCATCCAGTCCGGGGTGCGCGCCGACAGGTCGATGTTGCGCACCGCCCGCCCCACATACCTCGGACATGCACGGGGGCTCAGCAGATCCACCGGCAATTTCGCTTTACTGAGCGCGCGGACTTTTTCACCGCCCGCCGAAGCGCGCATTTTCGCCCCGCTCAAGGCGCATACTTCCCTGGCGATGCCGCGCATACTCAGGCAATCCCCCCGGTTGGGGGTCAATTCGATTTCGAGAATGTGGTCTTCCAAGTTCAGGTATTCGCTCACCGATGCGCCAAGCGGAGCGTCTTCATCCAACACCATAACGCCGTCCGAATGTTCCTCGAGGCCGAGTTCTTCAGCGGAGCAAATCATGCCGGCGGATTCAATGTCGCCGATGCATCGCGCCTGCACTTCAAGTCCCGGCAGCCGAGCACCGACCGTGGCCACTGGCACCCGGCAGCCGACCTGCGCATTGGCGGCGCCGCAAACAATCGTGAGCGATGCGCGTCTGCCGATATCCACCTCGCAGATTCGAAGTTTGTGCGCGCCGGTATGCCGGACGCTGTGAATGATGCGGCCGATAACCACGCGTTTTTTGTGTAGCGACGGCCCGGCGGTCTGCACCGATTGCACTTCCAGCCCGCCGAGGGTCAAACATTTCGCCAGTTCGCCGACCTCGGTTTTGGTTGCCACCCACTCGCGCAGCCATGCGTGACTGACTAACATGTCGGCAAAGTGTTCAATCTAATGAATCGGAAGGTCGGGGCCATCTAAAACTGCTCGAGAAAAGCCAGGTCGTTGTCGAAAAACAAGCGCAGGTCGTTAACCCCGTAGCGCAGCATGGCGAGCCGCTCGACGCCGAGGCCGAACGCATAGCCGCTGAATTTTTTGTGGTCGATGCCGCCGTGGCGTAGCACTTCGGGATGCACCATGCCGCTGCCAAGCACTTCCAGCCAGCCGCTGTGTTTACAGATGCGGCAACCGCGCCCGCCGCAGAATACGCAAGCGATGTCCACTTCCGCCGACGGTTCGGTGAACGGGAAGTATGAGGGGCGGAAGCGCACCCCAAGATCGCTTTCGAAAAATTCATGGACGAAGTGAATTAATATGCCCTTGAGGTCGGCGAAAGTAATATGTTCATCCACCGCCAGCCCTTCGAGTTGGTGAAACATCGGCGTGTGCGTAACGTCTGAATCGCAGCGATATACGCGCCCCGGGGCAATCACCTTGATGGGTGGTTTATGACGGTGCATGTGGCGAATCTGCACCGGCGAAGTGTGGGTTCGCAAGACCGTGCGCGGGTCGATATAAAAAGTGTCGTGCATGGCCCGGGCCGGATGATCCGCCGGGATGTTTAACGCTTCAAAATTATAGTATTCATCCTCGATTTCCGGGCCGGTGGCGACATCAAAACCGAGCAGTTCGAAGATTGATTCCATGCGTTCCAGGGTGCGGCTGATGGGATGCAACGCCCCGGCCACCTGTCCACGCCCCGGCAGGGTGACATCGACTTGTTCCCGTTGCAGGCGCGCCGCCACCGTCGAATTCTCCAGTTCGCCACGGCGCGTATCCAACCACGCCGATATACTGCCCTTGATTTGATTCAGTTCCCTCCCCCGTGCTTTGCGCTGCTCGGGTTCAAGGCCGCCGATGAGTTTTAGTTGGGCGGTAATCTCGCCCTTTTTGCCGAGATAACGCACCCGCAACGCTTCCAGCGTCGTCGCCGAATCCGCCTCGTCGATGGCTCGCCGGGCGGCGGCTGATAGATTGGCGAGGGCGGAATGGCTTTCGGTCACGGTTTATCGGTTGGTTTCACAGCGACTATTTCACCGCGACTGTTTCACGGCACTACTTCACGGCACTATTTCACAATCGGCAAATCCAGCAGATCAATTTTAACTACCTGCCTTAAAAAGCATCACCCCACCAACGCCGCTTTGGCGCGTTCGGCCAAGTTGGTGAAAGCCGCCTTGTCGTTGACCGCTAACTCAGCCAGCACTTTGCGGTCGAGTTCGATGGCGGCGTGGTTAAGGCCGCTGATCAAGCGGCTGTAACTCAGGCCGTTTTCACGGGCGGCGGCGTTGATGCGCACGATCCACAAAGCGCGGAACTGGCGTTTTCGCTGGCAACGATCGCGGTAGGCGTATTGCCCGGCGCGGTTGACCGCTTGATTGGCGACTTTGAAGGTGCGACTGCGCGCACCTCGATAGCCTTTCGCCATCTTTAGAACTTTTTTGTGCCGCGCTTTGGCGACCACTCCTCTTTTTATGCGTGGCATGTTATCCCCCTACCGATACGGCAGCATCTGTTTGACCGATGCACGATCGGCGGCGTTGACCAGATTGCCGGAACGAAGATGCCGCTTTCGTTTGGTCGATTTCTTGGTCAAAATGTGATTCAGGTGCGATTGCGCACGCTTGAACTTGCCGGTGGCAGTTCGCATGAAACGCTTGGCCGCGCCTCGATTGGTCTTTAGTTTTGGCACTTCTTTACTCCGGTATCCTGTCAATTTCAATGACGAAGCCCACATCGGGCCGCCGCTTGCTATCGTCTTTCTCGCCTCATCTTTCTCGTCTCATCTTTCTCACTCGGCAAACTTCCCGCCAACTACTACCGCACTAACTACGCCCGTCTGGGTGCCAACACCATAATCATTTGCCGGCCTTCCATGGTGGCCGCCTGCTCCACCATCGCTATCTCGGCCAGATCCTGCTCCACCGATTCCAGCATTTTCAGCCCCAGTTCCTTATGCGCCATCTCCCTTCCGCGAAAACGCATGGTCACCTTGGTCTTGTTTCCCGCTTCGAGAAACCGAGTCAGGTTACGCAATTTTATCGCATAGTCGGCGACATCGGTGCCGGGGCGGAATTTGATTTCCTTGACCGTGATCTGCTTTTGTTTCTTTTTGGATTCCTGGCGTTTTTTGCTGGCGTTGTACAAAAACTTGCCGTAATCCATGACCCGACATACCGGCGGGTCGGCGTGGGGGGAAATCTCCACCAGATCATACCCGGCCTCCCGGGCGTTTTCCAGTGCTTCGCTCAATGGCAGGATGCCGGCCTGCTCCCCTTCAACCCCGATAACGCGAATCGGATCGCTGACGATCTGATCGTTGATGCGCTGTTGTTTTGCTTTGGCTATAGTCTCAGTCCTCTAAATGGTCATTGTCGCATTGGTGATTGTCGTGTTGGGCGACCTCGGCGGCCAGACGCTCGGCGAATTGCTCAACCGGCATTGCCCCCAGGTCACGGCCGTCTCTGGTGCGCACGGCAATCGAATTGGTTTGTGCTTCCCGATCCCCCGCCACTAGCAGGTACGGAATGCGCTGTAATGTGTGCTCGCGGATTTTAAGGCCGATCTTCTCATTTCGCAAGTCGCATTCAACCCGAAAACCCTGTTTTTTCAAGGTTTGTTGCACTTCAGCGGCATAAATGGCCTGAGAGTCGGTGATGTTCAGCAAAACGCACTGCACCGGCGCCAGCCACGGCGGAAATTTTCCCTCGTAATGCTCGATCAAAATACCGATGAAACGCTCGAAAGAACCCAGCAGGGCGCGATGCAGCATAACCGGAACCCGCTTGGCGCCGTCCTCGGCGATGTAGTGCGCGCCGAGCCGGGCGGGCATGGAAAAGTCCACCTGCATGGTGCCGCACTGCCACACCCGGCCAATCACATCGCGCAGGGAAAACTCGATTTTTGGCCCGTAGAACGCGCCTTCACCGGGCAGATCCTCCCACTCCAAACCCTTGGCTTGCAACGCCCTGGCCAGGGCTGCTTCCGATTTATCCCATTCTTCGTCGCTACCCACGCGGTTGGCCGGGCGTAGCGCGAGGCGGTAAATCACCCGCTCAAACCCGAAGTCGCGGTATACCTCGTGCAAAAAATCGATGAACTCCGACACTTCGCTCTGGATTTGTTGTTCGGTGCAGAAAATATGGCCGTCGTCCTGAACAAATCCGCGCACCCGCATCAACCCGTGCAGCGCGCCGGACAATTCGTCTCGGTGGCAACTGCCAAATTCGGCGAAGCGCAGCGGCAGGTCGCGGTAACTTTTCAGCCCCTGATTGAACACCTGAACATGGCACGGGCAGTTCATCGGCTTCAAGGCGAATGACCGGCCTTCGGATTCCAGCGAGAACATATCGTCGCCGAATTTGTCGGCGTGGCCGGAGCGTTTCCACAGTGAAAAATCCACCACTTGCGGGGTATTGATTTCTTGATAATCCCGCGCGAGTTGCCGCTCGCGCATGTAACTGCGCACAATCTGATACAGCGTCCAGCCGCGTGGATGCCAAAACGCCATGCCCGGTGCTTCTTCCTGCATGTGGAACAAATCCAACTGCTTGCCAAGTTTGCGGTGGTCGCGCCTTGTCGCTTCGTCCAGTTGCTTGAGATACACGGTGAGTTGCTTTTGGTCGGGCCATGCGGTGCCATAAATGCGCTGCAACATCTTGTTGCGATTGTCGCCCCGCCAATAAGCCCCGGATACCCGCATCAACTTGAAGTGCTTGCAAAACCCCATGTTGGGCACATGGGGGCCGCGACACATGTCGATATATTCCTGATGGTGGTACAACCCGGGGCGGTCATCGCGGGCGATGTCCCGGTCGAGTATTTCAAGTTTATAAGGCTCGCCACGTTCGGTGAAGGTCTCGCGGGCTTGGTCCCAGGAAACCTTGCGCTTGACCACTGCGTAGTCGCTGGCGGCCAGTTCCCGCATGCGCTCCGCGATTGCCGCCAGATCTTCGTCGGTGATGGGGCGGTCGAGATCGATGTCGTAGTAAAACCCGTTCTCGATGACCGGGCCGATAGCCATCTTGCTCTGCGGCCACAGTTGCTTGATGGCATGCCCGAGCAGATGCGCGCAGGAATGGCGGATGATTTCCAAGCCATCGGGGTCACGGGAGGTCAGGATCGCCAAGTCGCCATCCTCACCAATCACATCCCCGGTATCCATCAACACCCCCCGCACCTTGCCGGCGACCGCGGCTTTTGCCAACCCCGGCCCTATATCTCCGGCCACCTCGGCGATGCTGACCGGGCGGTCGTAACTACGCCGTGAGCCGTCTGGGAGGGTAATTTCAGGCATTTTCGGTCCGGATTCGGTAGCGTTCGCGGGTTTTCTCATGCGTCCGCAACGACAAGGCGCATGATGATGAATGGTAATCGGCAATGGTAGGCGCGAGTGGATTCGAACCACCGACCCCCACCATGTCAAGGTGGTGCTCTAACCAACTGAGCTACGCGCCTGCCGAAAGCGCAAGAGTGTACACAGCCAGCGCGGTCAATTCAATTCCCGTATGCGTGCCATGATGATATTGAAGTGCGGATTGTATCGGGTTGCGATTGCGCTAGGCGCCGGGAAACGTCCTGTTTCCAGCACCGCAGCGCGCGTCCGGATTACTTCGGGCGTGAAGCGTGGGCGGGGGGTGTATCTACCAGTCGGAAGGTTAGGTTGATGCGCGCGCCTACCGGGTGTTTGGTGCGTGGCACGGCGTGATGCCAGTGGCGTTGGGTTTCCCCCTGCATGACCAGCAGCGAACCGTGATGCAGGGGAATTTTTATCCTGGCGAGGGTTTTTTGTCGGCGATGGCGTAGCACGAAGCGGCGGGTGGCGCCGAGGCTGATGGAGGCGATGGCGGCACCGGGAACCAGTTGGGATTCATCGTCCGAATGCCAACTCATGGCGTCGTTGCCATCGCGGTATAGATTGAGCAACACGCTGTTGAAACTCGCGCCGCTGCAGGCTTGGATGCGGGCGCGCAGTTGGCGCAAGGCTTCGAACCACGGCAACGGCCGGTTCACCAATCCCGAATAGGCATACACCGCTTGGGGGTCGCCATACCAAGCGGCGAGGCGCGGCGAGTCGACGGTTTTGCCGAACAGGCGGATGCGGGGTTGATGCCAGACTGCGTGTTGCCGGATGTCGTGGAAGAATTCATCGGCGCGGGTTTTTTCCACGAAGTGCTCGACCAGATAACATTCCCCGTCCACCAACGGGATCACGCTTTTCATCGCTTTACTCATTGCTTGTCATTGCTTTCCACAAGCGCGGCCTTCAGTTCATCCCGGTCGAAAAAATAGTGGCAGATTTCGCGACGGTCCACCACCAGCACCGGCACATATTCGCGGTAACGCGCATGCCATCTCGGGTTGTCTTCAATATCCCGTTCGACAATTTCGGCGGTTTTGGCGTCCGGGCTTCCCATAAATTCACCGAGTTCCCGCGCCATGTCTTCACAAAGATGGCACGCTGCTTTGCGGTAGAAATAAATCACCGGCCGCTTGGCCGCCGGTGTGACGGGAGTCATGATGCCTTCCGATCCTCATCCGCCATTTCCAAAAATTGCTGCTCGTCGAGCACGGTGACTTGCAGGCGTTCGGCCTCATCAACTTTGCTCCCCGGATTGTCGCCGGCAATCACATAGTCGGTGTTCCCGGAAACGCTGGTGGTTACCCGCGCGCCCAGGGATTTCAGCAGGCGTTTGGCCTCGATGCGCGGCAGGGACAAAGTGCCGGTCAGCACTACGGTCTTGCCGTTGAATAGTGTGTTGCCAGTGGTATTGCCGGTGGTATTACCGGCATCTGGTTTTATTTCGAGGGCTTCGGGAGTGTGCCAACGCACGCCAGCGGCGCGCAATCGGGCGATTATTTCACGGTTATGGGGTTGGCGAAAAAAGGTTGCCACGCTTTGCGCCACCACCGGGCCGACGTCCGGGATGGCTTGCAACCGCTCGTCGTCCGCCGCCATTAATTCTTCAAGGCTTCGCAGTTCGGTGGCCAACGCTTCCGCCGTGGCTTCGCCAACCAGCGGGATGCCGAGGGCGAATAAAAATCGCGCCAGCGTGGTGCGCTTGCTGTGCTCCAGAGCCGCAATCAAATTGACCGCGGATTTGTCCGCCATGCGCTCCAGCCCGGCAATTTGCTCCACGGAAAGCGCGTATAAGTCGGCGGCGTTATCCGCCAGTTTTTGGTCGATGAGTTGTCGCACCAATTTGTCGCCAAGCCCTTCGATGTCCATGGCTGTGCGTCCGGCGAAGTGCCTGAGGTTTTCTCGACGCTGGGCGTCGCAATACAGCCCGCCGCTGCAGCGGGCAATCACGCCGTCTTCCGCATACACGATGGCGGAGTTGCACACCGGGCAGCGTTGCGGAAAGCGAAACTTGCGGGTGCCTTTGGGGCGCTTTTCCCGGATTACCGAAACTATTTCGGGAATGACATCACCTGCGCGGCGCACGATCACATGGTCGCCGACTCGCACCTCCAGCCGTGCGATTTCATCGCGGTTGTGCAAGGTTGCATTGGACACCGTGGCACCGCCGACAAAAACCGGCTTGAGGCGCGCCACCGGCGTGATGGCACCGGTGCGCCCCACTTGGGATTCGATTTTTTCCACCACCGTAATCTCTTCCTCGGCGGGGTATTTATGCGCCAACGCCCAGCGTGGTGCGCGGGTGGTATAGCCCAGCGCATCCTGCCAATCCAGACGCGAAACCTTATACACCACGCCGTCAATGTCATACGGCAACTCGGCGCGCCGCGCCAGCATCTCGTCGTAGTAGGCGAGGCAGCCGTCCGGCCCGGTAACCTGCTGCGCAAGGGACGAGACCGGCAAGCCCAGGCGCGCAATCCATTCCAGCATTTGCCAATGCGTGTCGGGCAGTTGCGCATCCGCGCCCGCCACCTCGCCGAGGGCGTATCCGCAAAAACTCAACGGGCGGGACGCGGTAACCGCCGGGTCCAGTTGGCGCAAACTACCGGCGGCGGCGTTTCGCGGATTGACAAAAATTTTTTCGCCGAGGGCGTCTTGGCGTTCATTGAGTTTATGAAAATCGTCCTTGCGCATGAACACTTCCCCGCGCACTTCCAGCACTTCGGGCGGCGAATCACCTTTCAATCGAGTAGCACCGGCCAGCACCTTGCGCATGTTGTGGGTGATGTTCTCTCCGGTGCCGCCGTCGCCACGAGTCGCCGCTTGCACCAGCCAGCCGTTTTCAAACCGCAAACTGACCGCGAGGCCATCCAGTTTCACTTCGGCAACGTATTTAATGTCGTCGCCTTCCACTTCCAGCCGCTCGCGCACCCGCTTGTCAAAACCCGCCACTTGTTCGCGTTCGAAGGCGTTCGCCAGCGAGCGCATCGGTACCCGGTGCACGACTTCGGAAAAGGTTTTAGCCACGCCGCCGCCGACTTTGCGGGTCGGGGAATTTGCCGAAGCCAGTTCAGGGTGGGCTTTTTCCAGGGCTTCGAGTTTGATCAGCAGTTGGTCGTAGGCACTGTCCGAAATTTCCGGCTGGTCGAGAATGTAATAGCGGTAGTTGTGGTATTCCAACTGCTCCATGAGGGTCGCAATGCGCGCCGCCATATCCTTGCCGGTCTCCCCGTTCATGGGTTTGTGGGCGGGCTTGTGGGCGCGCTTCGCCATCGCCGTTGTCAGAATATTCGCGTGGCTTCGTCGCTACCCGCGGCAATGCCCAGATGCTCCATTTCCGCCGCCACTTGCTCGATGGACTTGCGGGTTGCATCGATTGTTTCCTGAGAAAGGTCGCCGTGGTCCGGCGAGTTGACCTCACCTTTGATGCGCGAGGCGAAGGCTCTGGCGGTGTCCACCATTTCGGCGAAAACCGCCCCCGGCGAGCGGTTGACCGCCGGGCGGGTAAAAAAGGTCAGGCCGCGAGTGCTGAAAGATTGCAGGTTGTCGAAATCGAAGCGGCCGGTGTCGCTTAGATCTGCAAGGCTGTATAACGCCACCTTATCCTTGCCGATGGATTTAAAGCGTGAGTAGTGTCGGTTTTCGTCACGCTCCAAACCGATCTGCGGGGCGCAGCGGTCAATGACCGGGCCATCAAAGCACTCGGCCTCACGAGGGCGGACGTTGACCGCAAAAATGGAATCGAAGCGCCGGGCGAAGTCGGCGATGGCGTCGGCTTGAGCCAAGGCGTTTGCAACCGGAGTCATGAAGACAAATTCGCGGCCAGTGCCTTCCGACAACCTCGACACCAGCGCGGAAAAGCGAGTCATTTCCCGTTCGCTGATAGCACCGTTGCGGTCCGCCAGTTGGATGGTTATCACCAGATCGGTGAAGCGCGCGTCCTCCGCTTCGCGCTCCACATCGCACCACACCTGATCCGGGGTTTTGAAACCGTGGAGGCTGCGCGCCTTGCTGAAATCCGCGCCGCCGTTTCGGTAAAGCGCGAGCACCGTTTCCCTGCCGACATCGCGCTCGCCGGTGATTTTAACCCAGTAGTCGATTTGGCTTAACTGCTCGAAACCATCGACCGTGTGGTTGCGATATTCCGGCGCATCTTTTTCGGATGCGTCTTTTTCCGGCGCATCTTTTTCGGGAGTGGATGTTAATACCGGCGTGTGCGCATCGTGAATGGGTTCTTGCAGCCCATCGGGGAGAACGGAGTCGCCCGCCGGTCGGGTTGGTTCGGGGGCGGTGGCCATGGAATCGCGGTTGGCACGCGCTTCGGTCATGACTGGTTCGCCGATGCGGTTATGGCCGATAGGGTCTGGCGCCATATCGTCAGCGGCAAAATCTCGGCTTACCGAATGCTTATTCGGATGGGCGGATTTCAAGGTCGGACGCCGCAGTCGGTTCTGCCACCTGGAAATCAGGTAGATCAGAAGCACGACAATCACACCGATGATCGCCAGCACAAGTTGCAGATTCAGCATTGCGCTATGTTACCGCACGAGTTGGTTGGGGGCGGGTTCGGATGCACGGATTGGATGCACGAATTGAAGGTCGGATTGGGATAATAAAGCCGGGCGGGCCGCTACTACTACGCTACTACTGCGCCGCCATCTCCACCGCCTGATCAACGTCCACCGACACCAGCCGGGAGACACCGGGCTCGCCCATTGTAACACCGACTAGGATATCCGCCGCCTGCATGGTGATTTTGTTGTGGGTGATGACGATCATCTGGCTGGCCTTGACCAGCGTTTTCAGGGTATCACAATAGCGCTCGACGTTGGCGTCGTCGAGGGGCGCATCCACTTCGTCGAGCATGCAAAACGGCGCCGGGTTGAGTTTAAAAAGCGCGAATAGCAGGGCTACCGCAGTCAGGGCTTTCTCGCCGCCGGACAACAGGTGGATGTTGCTGTTGCGCTTACCCGGTGGGTGCGCCATAACCAGCACTCCGGCGTTCAGGAAGTCATCATCGGTCAAGCGCAGTTCGGCCTTGCCGCCGCCGAATAACTTCGGAAAAAAGTCGTTGAATCCGGCGTTGAGCCGCTCGAAGGTTTCCTTGAATCGAGTGCGGGTTTCGCGGTCGATTTTGCGGATGACGCTGCGCAAAGTTTCCAGTGCCTCGGTCAAATCGGCATACTGGCGGTCGAGATATTCCTTGCGCTCGCTTTGCTCATCGAACTCTTCGATGGCCACCAAATTAACCGGGCCGATGCGGTTTATTTTCTGCTCCAAGTCCTCGTTGCGCAGATGCCACGCATCCACATCGGCCTCCGCCGGCATCTCCGCATCCAGCAGTTGTCGGTCGTAGCCGCGGCCGGTAATCTGCTCGGCCTGAGTATCGCGCCGCACCAGAATTTCCTGACGTGCGAGTCTGTGCTGCTCCAGAACTTCCCGCGATTCACTCACCGCCTCGACCGCGGATGACTGCTGCTGGTTGGCGTCGGTGATGTTCTTATCCAACTCCGCCACGGCATCGCCCGCCGCCGAAAAACGTCCCTCGATTTCCACCCTGCGCCCAAGCATGTCTTGCAGCCGGGTCTTCAATTCAGCGACCGGATCATCAGCCTCGTTCAGCGCGTCGCTCAGTTGCGTGAGTTGCGCGGCGACCGTGCGCAACTGTTCCTCGATGCGGGCGATGCCGTCGGCGGTGGATTGGAGTTCGGCATCCAAACGTTGCTGTTGCAATGCCCGCCGATGAACCTGCTCACCGGCTTGCCGAAGTTCATCCTTGCGGCGGGTCACGGTGTCTTGATGCCGCGTCTTTTCCTGTAATAAATCGTCCCGCTTCGCTTGCAGAGCATCCTGCTGAGCGGCGGCGTGTTCCAGTACTTCCTGCGCCTTGTGAATTTCGCCGTGGTCGGTATGCACATGCCCACCGAGGCTGCCGAGTTCGCTCACCAGCGTGGCAATGCGCTGCTCGATTTCAAGGTGTCGCGCTTCTTCCCGGCCCAGAGTGGCATGCATCGCCGTGCGCTCGGTCCGCAACTGCGCCAGCGTTATGCGTTGCTGTGCCCCCTGCTGTCGCTGCGCCTCACGCTTGCTTTCCAGTTCGGCGATTTCGCGGTCGCCAGCAGCAACTTGAGTTTCGATGTCGCCGAGGCTTTCGTGCAACTGTTTGATTTCTTCTTCACGCACCAACACCCCGGTTTCCAACTGGCTTTGGCTGGCAAAACTTACCCAGTTTGCACCCACCAACACGCCGTCACGGGTAACCGCGCATTCCCGGTTTCCAAAGCCGGACTGCATGGCCATCGCCTCGTCCAGAGATTCGGCCAAGTACACCCCGCCGAGGAACCCGGACAAATCGGTATCACCGGCTTCCACTTTATCCAGCAATCGCCCGGTAGCATCGGCGGCGGGATTGGCAGCCGTAGACGGCGTATCCGCCACCAGCATAAAGGCGCAATCCGGTCGCCCGGTCAACACGCCGTCCGGCAGTCGCTCGACGCAAAGCGCGCCGAGATAGCCGTTCATCAAGCGGTCGACAGCCCGCTGCCAGCCGTCTGCCACACGGATACGAGACGCCAGTTTCGGGCGTCGCCCGAGGCCGCTTTCCTGCAACCAGTTTTGCAACGCCTCGTCATCGCCTTCCAGGGCGGCGGCTTGAATCTGCCGCAGGGAAGTCAGGCGCGACTGGGCTTCGTGTTGCCGGGCACGCAACTGCGCATTTTCTTCGCGTTTTTGCCGAGCCTCTTGTTCGAAGGAATGGATGGACGTTTCGGTGTTCTGCAATTCCCGCTCGCTGCGTTCGCAAGCGTCATCGTGCCGCTTCACTTCGCCACGCACCGCCTCGATATCCATCTCCGCAACCATTTTCCGCCCATCGGCGAGTTCCTGTTCGAGCCGGGAGATTTGCTCGCCGGAGCGTTGGATATGTTGTTGCAGTTGGGTGATGCGCGATTGCTGAACTTCCCGCTGACGTACCGAGGTCTGGGATTGTTCGTTGAACGCATCCCATACGCTCTGCCAATTCTCCAGCGCACCCTCGGCATCCGCCAACTGTTGTTCGGCACGGCGGCGGCCTTCCAGTTCCTCATCTTGCGGGGCAAGGGCTGATTGTTCCGCTCGCAGTTCGCCAAGCCGCGCTTGATCGGTTTCCAACTGCTGCCGACACTGCTCACGATCTGAGCGCAGCCGCTCGAGTTCTTCGCTCTGAAGTTGGCGGGTCTCGCCGAGGTGTTCGATACGCTGCTCGAGGTTTTTGATTTCCGCGCCCAGATTGTAGTATTCCTCCTGAACCCGGCCGTGTTTCTCTCTGGATTCGGCTTGCCGGTGGCGCAGTTTTTCGATGTCCGCCTCGGCCTCCCGCTGGGCTGCCAGCACGGCTTCCAGATCGTTCTCGAAGCGTGCCGACAGGCGATCCTGCTCCACCAGTTTTTCATCCAGGGCGCGCAAATTTAGCACCAGCAACTGACCGTCCACCAAGCGTTGTTCTTCTTTGAGCGTCTTGTAGCGCCGCGCCGCGCCCGCTTGACGCTTGAGCCTACGAAGTTGTTTGTCGAGTTCGTCTCGGATGTCGGCGACTCGCTCGAGGTTTTCGCGGGTGCGCGCGATGCGGGTTTCGGTTTCCCGACGCCGGTCTTTATACTTTGAGGTGCCGGCGGCTTCTTCCACAAACAACCGCAGGTCATCCGGGCGCGCTTCGACGATGCGGCTGACCATGCCCTGCTCGATAATGGAGTAAGAACGCGGGCCGAGGCCGGTTCCCCGGAACAAGTCGAGAACATCCTTGCGGCGGGCTTTGATGCGGTTGAGGAAATAATTGGAATGGCCGTCCCGGCTCAGCGTGCGCTTCACCGAAATCTCGGAGAATCTGGCGAAGTTACCACCGGCGGTGCCATCGCTGTTATCGAAAATGAGTTCTACCGAGGCCTTGCCCACCGGTTTCCGCGAAGTCGAGCCGTTGAAGATCACATCCGCCATGCTGTCGCCACGCAACAATTTGGCGGAAGTCTCCCCCATCACCCACCGCACCGCATCGATGATATTAGACTTGCCACAGCCATTAGGCCCCACCACCGCCACCAAATCCGCCGGCAGGCAAACATCGGTAGGGTCAACAAAGGATTTGAAGCCGGAAACTTGTAATTTGGAGAGCCGCATTATTTTATGTTATTTTCAAACTAGTAGTTTCGTCATATTCGGGGCAATCATACCAATTTTAGCACCGCTTGGGAGCATAAATTAAGACAAGCATCCTCATAAATAGTACCAGCGTGGCGCGGCCCGGAGCCCGGATATTATCACTTGCGGCCACTAGGCTGTAGGGCCCGCCAAAAATCATATCTCCGCACCGAAGAATTGGAGTAGCATATTGTCGTATAATTAATCATCCAATAAACAAGAGAAATACCCCATGGAAAACCACACAAATTTTTCTTTTGATGTCGGTATGACATCGCTTGGCGTAGCCGTGAACAAAAACGGTGAAATTATTCACGGCGGTGTGTTGCTTATGCACCCAGAGGCCGGGGCAGTAAAGACGCAAGCCGAGCGCCGGAGACAGTTCAGGACCCGTGAGGCACACAAAGCGCGGGAGGCCGCTTTGGAATCGCTATGGGAATCCATCGGCAAAAAGCCTTTGCAACGAAAATGCTTTACCAAGGCAAAAAATGCAAAAGGCGGATGGAAATTCATAAAGACAAAGGCGGACAATCGTCTGGAAAGGGAGTTTCCCGGTCAGGGGGATGATACGGTCTATACATCCTGCCTGTTGCGCATCATGCTGCTGGAGGGAAAACCCTTGGCGGATTGGCAAATCTATAAAGCCTTGCATGCTGGCATTCAACGCCGGGGCTACGATAAGAATGTGCCGTGGAAATCCAAGGCAGAAGCCAGAACAAAAGAGAAGGATCAGAAATCCAGCAAAGACGAAAACCCTGAAAACCAGGTTGATGATTTCAACAACAAATTACAAGAAATGACGCCCGACGAGCGTTACCACCTGCCCTGCTACTACGACGCATGGAAAATGGGATTGTGGGACAACCAAAACAAAAAAATAATTCAGATACGCCAACAGGCGAATACCCCACCCCAAAAAGCAAGAGGCAGTAAGTATGAAGCCCGTAATCCTTCCCGAAAATTGGTTACCCGTGAAATTGAACAATTACTTCGTCAAGCAATGAATGCAATCCCTGCACTTGCCAAACATCTAACCGATGATAAGTTCGATCAATTGTTATATGGCAAACAAAACGATGCCATAGATAAGCGTTACCCATCCGCCACCAAAATTAGCGGACTCCTCGGACAGAAATACCCGCGCTTTGAAAATCGCATCGTTTCCAAGTGTGCGTTGATCACCCGATTCAATGTATGCAAATCGGAAAAGCCGCTTGCTATTGAAGTGGGGTTTTTACTGCGCATGGTCAACTGGCGTTATGAGAAAGTAGATGAACATGGGCGGAAATCGGAACATGCGCTTAGTGGGCGGCAAATAATCGACAAATTTGACGCCTGTCACTTGGCATGGCAGAAAAAATCGCAGGAATACAACCCGGAAGAATATGCCAAATGCTTCAGGTTAACCCCAAGCAAGGTTGCCAAAATGGCGGAAGGTTTGGATGGGACAGTGAAAATTGGGCACGAGGAAATCCCAGCCAGCCGACATACCGGAAGAAGTCGTTTTAGCCAACCTTCGCTGTATTTAATGAAGTCCTTGATTCTTTCTGAAAAAACTCCAAAAGGTTTTTATGAGGAACTATCACAACTGGTTGCAATTCGGGAAAAAGAAAATCCGAAATCATCGTTTGGCTATCAAATATATTCCGATGTTGCTTACAAATACCTTCCCGATGATTTTAAGTTTCTTCAGAAAATGGGCGATACCCGCGATGCTATTCATGTTCCCGATATTAGTCTGGCCGAACGCTACATCAACGAAGATGGTGATGTGGAATCTGCCATTCAGAAGGTTATCAATTCTTGCAACTGGCCGGAACTGCGGCATCGATTGAATGTATTTCGCATTGAACTGGAAAGACGAACCAAAGCGCATGGAAAACCGGATGCGGTCCACTTGGAGTTTATCCGTGAGGATTTTCTCAGCGACAAAGAGAAAAAAACATATACCAATCGCTCAAACGAGGGCAAAAAATCCAACAAAGAAGCAATCGAGTACCTGAAAGAGTCAGGTATATCCGTTACAGACAAAAATATTCTCCGCTACCGTTTGTATAAAGAACAAAACAAACAGTGTTTATACACTGGAGAAGCACTTGATCCGTTGGCACTGGAAAGTTATGATATCGATCACATTTTTCCCACGAAAGATGGCGGCCCGGATGCTTATTACAACAAGGTGCTGACCAGCACGAATGTTAATACTCAAAAAGGAAAACGCCTGCCTTGCGAATGTGACTTTATCCAGTGGGAGGCATTCAAAACTCGCTTGACTCCTTTGTCATTAGGTAAAAACAAAAAGAAACTACTGTTAGCCAGCACCAGAGAAGAAGCGGAAAGCCTGATTGAAAAATATACGGGTTTGGCCGGAACGGCTCATATTGCCCGTCTCGCCAGGGACATTGCGTGTTTGCAGTTTGGCTGGCAGCCCGGAGCGGCGGGGGAGCAACAGCGTGTATTTGTTTTCAGCGGTGGGCTTACCAGCAAGGTGGCAAAGAAACACAAACTCTATAAAGCACTTGGCGATGGCTCTAAAACGTATCAGAAGGACCGTTCAGACCACCGCCACCATGCGTTGGACGCTATGGTTATCAGTTACCTGCGTCAGTGGGCGCGCGATAAAAACAAGACGGGGTTCTTTAAGTTTCCCACGGGAATAGATGCGGATTATTTTGCCAAAAAACTGAATGATGTGCATCCGCACCACATAACCCGAATGCGGCCTGCTATTGCCGAGCAACCAGGTCGAAAGCGAATCATGTCTGCTGGTGCTAAAAAATCACCTAACGAAAAAGTAAAGTATGTAAATACAAAAGAGTTTAAAAATATCAGCAAAGACCCTGATGAGCGGGGACAGTGGTACACTAATAACAAAGAGACCGGAAAAGGGACATCTCAGCACGGGTATCTTTTTTACAAAGACCATAAAGGGAAACTGTGTTCAAGGACCATTCATAGCTTTCGCTCTCCCCATGCGATAAAGAAGGAAGTGGAGAAAAAATCCAGTAAAATTATTGGATTATTTTATCAAGGAAAAAGTATTCGCCTACCAAGTCAGAATCAAATAACCGCGACTCAGTTGGGGAGGGATGCCCGGTTGAAATTTGGTGAATACAAAATATTTAAAATACTTGCTAAAAAAGTAATAATTGGTAGCACTGAGCAACCGCAAGATCAATCTGCAAGCAATGACCCTATCGGTGACTACCGAATAGATCGAAGTGATCTTGAAAAAATCAGAGTACATACCGAACTGATGCGTAAGAAATCATTTGAGTTGGATGAATTTTCTGTAAATAAAGACAAATCGTTAACTGGTAATTACAAGGTAGACAGCAGTACATCAGACTCGCAGAGTTTTATTATTACTGACACCAAAACCAGCAAAGAAGAAGAAGTTTATGTTGCCAAGTTGGTGAAACACCTCGCCACAAATAATTGGCTCGATGCGCTAAATGAGAAAGATATTGTTGACATCAACAAAAACCATATAATTTATATCAATCAAGTAACAACAAACGACTTACCCAAACAGAAACTACCTGGCGGAGAGTATCGAATTAAAGGATTTGCTTCTGGTGGAGATGAGATGTTTTTGCTTGATCAGCGTGGCACAGTTTATCGTATGGCCAGCAAAATTTTGGCGCATTCCATCCCGATTACTCCGCCAAATTGAGTTATTACCTGCTTCACCTGATGTCTCCGGGCATCTACCTGCGCAAGGAACGAGGGTTGTTGCGTTATGAACGTGGTGACGAACGAAAGCAGTTGCCTTTGGAAGACATTCGAGGCGTAATTATTGTTACGGAGAACGTAACACTCACTGATAGCCTTATAACAGCCCTGCTGGAAAATGGCGCGTTCATTTTACACTGCGACAAAAAGTACCGCCCTATCGGATTAACAGAACCGTTACCAAAGATTATCAAACGTGATGTGGCGTATCATCAAGCGCGATGCACCAAAAAATTTCAAGCAGCAGTCTGGCAGCGACTGTTGCGCGCCAAGGTTGAC
Organism: Candidatus Poriferihabitaceae bacterium; assembly: GCA_965262585.1. Classification (GTDB taxonomy): domain Bacteria; phylum Pseudomonadota; class Gammaproteobacteria; order Arenicellales; family Poriferihabitantaceae; genus JAHRAW01. Next base: position 2,212,832 of record OZ253546.1, on the reverse strand, counting down.
AACCAAAGGCGACTATTAAAAAGCATGGGCGCTCGCCATGCTTATCTGGAATCGAAACTGGAAAATGAAACACCCAACGAATCCGCCTGCGCCCGATATTACTGGCGCGAATACTTTAAATATTGTGGTTTTGCAGGGTTAACCAGACGGCATGACGATGAGAGTGAGGTCAATCAAATGCTCAACTATGCATATGCGGTTTTGGGCGCCATTTGCCACCGCTCTATTGTTGCGCACGGAATGAGCCCGCTGTTTGGCGTACATCATCGGGCGAACTTTCACAATCATCCTTTGGTTTATGATTTGATTGAGCCGTTGCGTCCCTTTATTGATTGTCAATTATTCCTGTATTTAACCGGCAGCCACGGAACGAAAAAATCAATCCGAGAATGGATAGTGTTTTCCCAAGGATGCTGGAATACCATTGAAGTGCCGGACAACAAGAGAAAATTAAAACTGATTGACGGCGTTGACACCTATATCAATTCGGTTGCAAAAACATTTGGAAAAAAAGACACCGGACACCTGTGGCTACCACAACTCCAAGCACTCTAAAAATGGGCTGGATGCTGGTACTTTTCGACTTGCCGGTAACCACCAAACGGGAGCGTGATCAAGCAACCAGGTTCCGCAAAAAACTGCTGGGCGATGGTTACAGCATGCTCCAGTTTTCGGTGTATATGCGGTCGTGCTCATCCTGGGAGCGCATGAAGAAACACGCCCGTAGATTACGGTTGTTTGCCCCGGAAGGAGGCAACATTCGCGCTATACTGATGACCGAGAAACAATGGGTCAAATCCATTGCAATTGTCAGCGAGACCTACCGGAAACAAAAGAAAACAGACCAACCGCACCAGTTGAGTTTATTTCAGAACTGGTAATTCATCGGATGAAGCGCAGTGCCTGGGAAGCCGCCACTATAGTTAAGATTCCCCAATCTTGCATGTAGCTGCAGTCGGCTCCCCAGGGTGCAAAAGCAATTATATCAGTATCCTACCGCAATTCCTACGTAGTCTAACACACTGGAAAAACGTGGGGAATCAAAACGAACGGAATGTCGCCGTGCGCAAGGCCAAAAGTCTAACACACTGGAAAAACGTGGGGAATCAAAACTCACCATTGAGCGTAGTGCCAGAGAATTGGAGTCTAACACACTGGAAAAACGTGGGGAATCAAAACGAGTATACGGGCAACCCGCCGCTGGTGTTCAGTCTAACACACTGGAAAAACGTGGGGAATCAAAACTAAAAATTCATCCTCGACGCCCTCATACATAGTCTAACACACTGGAAAAACGTGGGGAATCAAAACCAAGCGGTAGGTCGGGGTCGAAAGTATCCAGTCTAACACACTGGAAAAACGTGGGGAATCAAAACCTGGACACTCGGCACAGCGAATTTAAGAAAAGTCTAACACACTGGAAAAACGTGGGGAATCAAAACCAGTAGGGCGCGGTGCGCGTTGGATACTCCAGTCTAACACACTGGAAAAACGTGGGGAATCAAAACATTAGGTACGGCGACAATAATGCTACCGCAAGTCTAACACACTGGAAAAACGTGGGGAATCAAAACATAAATAACGGCAACCAAACTCGAAACTTGAGTCTAACACACTGGAAAAACGTGGGGAATCAAAACCACTCGGCCATGCTTGGCGTGTCCAGCATGAGTCTAACACACTGGAAAAACGTGGGGAATCAAAACATAGCAATCAAGGACAAGGCATATCGCCAGAGTCTAACACACTGGAAAAACGCGAGGAATCAAAACTCTACAAATCCGGTCCCATGTGTTTCATTCCTTCCGGTTCTTTTTCGCCTACTGAGATCAGTGGTTGCCATTTGACTTTTTTCATTTCCCATTCGCCGGTTTCACGGTCGTATCTTGAATTGACGAAGCATTTCCATTCTTCGTCGTTGATGTCCAGATAGTCGGCGCGGTAGTAGTAGCCGGGGTAGCGCGATTCTTGGCGGAATTGGATGTGTTTCATGTGCGCTTCGGCGGCGATGATGCGGTGATAGTTTTCCCATGCGCGCAGGAGTTCGTGCAAATCTTTGGCGCGCATTTTCAGGGAATCTTCTTTGAGCATGATCATTTTGCGTTCGGCGACCTCAAGCATCGCTTCGTTGGTCTGATAGAAAGTTGAGGTGCCCGCCACATATTCATCCATGATTTTTTGCAGACGAAATTGCAACATCTTCGGGGTGATGTAATGCGGGTTGATGTCGATGGCGGTGGTGTAGTCTTTGTGTTCGAGGAAGGTGCGCACCGGTCGATAGATTTCTTCGACCAATTCCTCGTTGGTGCGGGATAGTTCGGGTTTGAAATCGGGGTTGTCGAGGCAATACTTGACCATGCTCTTTGCGCAGATGCGTCCTTCGGTGAACGAACCGGAGGAAAATTTATGCCCGGACGCACCGACGCCATCGCCGGCGGTGAACAAACCGCTGATCGTGGTCATGCGGTTGTAGCCCCAGTGGTAATGATCCGGCGTGCCGGGCAAATCTTCCGGCCCGGAACACCACAGCCCGGCGCAACCGGCGTGGGAGCCGAGCAGGTAGGGTTCGGTGGGCATCAACTCCGACATCTGCTTGTCGGGTTCGATGTTCTCGCCGGCCCACACGCCGCACTGGCCGATGGTCATGTCGAGAAAATCTTCCCATGCTTCGGCTTCGAGGTGTTTGATTTCCTTCGGCGTCATGGTCTCGGCCAGTTTGGCCATGGCGGTCGGCGTGTCCATAAAGATCGGCCCGCGCCCTTCTTTCATTTCAATCAACATCAGATGGTTGCGCAGGCAGGTGCCCATGGCGTAGCCGACGGCGTAGCGGTCGTAGCCGTTTTTCTTGAGTAGTTCGTAGTTTTTTTCCTGATAGTCCTCGCCCATGGCGTTCATCGCCTTGGCTTTGAACAGCAGGAACCACGCGCCCACCGGGCCGTAGCCGTCTTTGAAACGCGCCGGCACAAAGCGGTTTTCCATGAGCGTCAGTTCGGCGCCGCATTCCGCCGCCATCGCATAAGTCGAACCGGCGTTCCACACCGGATACCACGCCCGCCCGCTGCCTTCGCCCACGGATCGCGGTCGAAATACATTGACCGCGCCGCCACACGCCAGCAAACAGGCTTTGAATTTATAGATGTATATTTTGTTGTCGCGCACCGAAAAACCGGCCGCGCCGGATATCCGAGTGGGGTCGTTTTTGTCGGTCATCAAACGCACGATGAAAATCCGTTCACGGATATTTTCCACGCCCAGTGCTTTCTTGGCGGCTTCGGCGACGATCCATTTATAGGACTCGCCGTTGATCATGATTTGCCATCTGCCCGAGCGCACCGGCTTGCCGCCATCGCGCAATTTTTTGCCTTCGTCTCCCTTCTGTTTCCAGATTGGCAAACCCCAGTCTTCGAAATTATGCACCGCGTCATCGACATGCCGTCCGGTGTCGTATACTAAATCTTCGCGGGTAATCCCCATGAGATCGCCGCGCACATAACGCACATAGTCGGCCGGGTCGTTCTCGCCCATGTAGGTGTTGATCGCCGACAAGCCTTGCGCGACCGCACCCGAGCGGTCCATCGCCGCTTTGTCGACCAGTTTGATGTTAAGCCCGGTGCCCTCGGCCCACTTCATAATTTCAAACGCGGCCCCGCAACAAGCCATGCCGCCGCCGATGAGTAGGATGTCGCACTCTTCTTCGACGACTTCGGGGTTGGAGAAACTGTGTTCAGACATAGTAAATTTTCTCGAAAAATGGTGCGGGTTAAAATGTCCGGCTACGCCGGGGTTGTTCGACTGGATTCCCGCCTGCGCGGGAATGACGACGAGAATGGCGTTATCATTCGGGCTATTTATTCAGCCATTGATGGTCTGCGCTCTCGTAGGTCGTAACGCCGTCAACGGCTTGGCCGACGTATTCATACCACGGGAATCCGCCCTTATCGGGCATAGTGCTAATGTAATTCCCCTTATCCGTTTCAATTTTTTGCATGTTGTCGCGCCAGTGTTTCTGCAACTCACTTCCCGCAACAATACAAACCGAAATAATCTTGTACGCCGTCACCTCAATTCACAACAAACTGACTCATATCGCAACTATGCATCTTGTCAGTGAACAAGTTGGCGTGGTTGCCGAGGTTGGCGGGGTCGGCGTCGGGCTTGCCGCCAAATGGGTCGGCGGAGCCTTCCGGGGTGGTGCGGATGGGGAACTTGAAGCGCTTTATGTTGCCGTTGCGGAACTTGATAGTCCACATGATGGACTCGGTGCCACGCAGTGGCTGCACTTGCGCGCCGAGTGGCACAACATCGGCATAGTGGCGGCATTCGATGGCCTGCTGTGGGCAAATCTTGACGCAGGAATAACATTCCCAGCACTGCTCTGGCTCTTGGTTGTATGCCTTCATCGCATGGCCGGTCTCGGAACCGTCTTTATCCAGTTTCATCAAGTCGTGGGGGCAGATATACACGCAGGCGGTCTTGTCTTGGCCCTTGCAGCCATCGCATTTGTCGGTACGCACATAAGTCGGCATCGGTCGTCTCCCGGAGTGTTCGGTGGATTGATTTGTTCACACTGTACCCGCTCCAGCCGGGAAAACCAATCAGATTTGCGTTGCCGGGCATAAAGCCAGTTTATTCACACCCGGCGTTGCGGTTCGCCAATCACAATGTAGTAAAATCGGCGGCCTACCCCACCCAACCCAACCTCACAAGGTAAACCCACCATGACCCGTCAGGAACAAATTGCCGCACTGCAACAGGAATGGAGCGAAAGCCCACGCTGGAAAGACACCGTGCGCGGATACTCCGCCGAAGATGTGGTGCGGCTGCGCGGTTCCGTGCAACCCGAATTCACCTACGCCCATCGTGGCGCGGTAAAACTCTGGGCGCTGATTCACGGCGCCGCCACCAAGGGCTATGTGAACTGCCTCGGCGCGCTGACCGCCGGCCAAGCGGTGCAACAAGCCAAGGCCGGCATCGAGGCGGTGTACCTGTCGGGCTGGCAGGTGGCGGCGGACAATAACAGTTCCGAAACCATGTATCCCGACCAGTCGCTATACGCTTACGATTCGGTGCCCACCGTGGTGCGGCGCATCAACAACTCCTTCGCCCGCGCCGACCAGATACAGTGGCAGCGAGGCGTGCAAGAAGGCGATCCCGGTTATGTGGATTATTTTCTACCCATCGTCGCCGACGCCGAAGCCGGGTTTGGCGGCGTCCTCAACGCCTTCGAACTGGCCAAAAATATGATCGTTGCCGGTGCCGCCGGGGTGCATTTCGAGGATCAACTGGCGGCGGTGAAAAAATGCGGACACATGGGCGGCAAGGTGCTGGTGCCCACCGAAGAAGCCATCCAAAAACTCATCGCCGCACGGCTGGCGGCGGATGTGCTGGGAGTGCCGACCTTGATTCTGGCGCGCACCGACTCCGAGGCCGCCAGTTTGCTAACCTCAGATTTCGACCGGCGCGACCAGCCTTTCCTCACCGGCGAACGCACCTCGGAAGGATTTTTTCAAGTCAAAAACGGCCTCGAGCAAGCCATTTCCCGGGGTGAATCCTACGCCCCCTACGCCGACTTGGTATGGTGCGAAACCGGCACCCCGGATCTCGGCTTTGCGCGGGAATTTGCTCAGGCGGTACAAGCCAAACATCCGGGGCAACTGCTTGCCTATAACTGCTCGCCGTCCTTCAACTGGAAGAAAAATCTGGACGACCGCGCCATCGCCTCGTTCCAAGAAGAAATCGCCGCCCTCGGCTATGTCTACCAATTCATCACCCTCGCCGGCATCCATAGCATCTGGTATCACATGTACGACCTCGCCTATGACTACGCCCGTGGCGAGGGCATGCGCCATTATGTGGACAAGATGCAGCAACCGGAATTTGCCGCCGCATCCAAAGGCTACACCTTCGTCGCCCACCAACAGGAAGTCGGCGCCGGCTACTTCGACGACGTGACCACCACCATTCAAGGCGGCGCCTCGTCGGTTACCGCCCTCGCCGGGTCCACCGAAGAACAGCAGTTTTAATTTTCGCAAGGCGCGCATGACTTCCGCCTCACAATCGCTTGAACGCGCCGGAAACTTGCCGTGTTGGCGTGGTGTGGTGGAGCCACAGCCCCTCGACGGCGGGTTGAGCAATCATAATTATTTGGTCGAAGACGCCGGGGCAAAGTATGTGGCGCGCATCGGTGGCGACATGCCGATGCATAACGTCATGCGCTTCAACGAACACGCCTGCGGGCGCGCCGCAGCCGCTGTCGGCATCGCCCCCGCCCATCTATACGCCGAAGCAGACGCGTTGGTTATGGAGTTTGTCGAAGGGAGCGTTTTCGATGCCGAACAAGTGCGTGCCAATATCACGCGAATCCTGACACCGCTGAAAACGTTGCACCAAGCAGGCACCCGGGCAGTGCGCGGGCCGGTGCTGGGTTTTTCGGTGTTTCATGTCGTGCGCCATTACCACAAATTGCTCGCCGAATGCGATTGCCGCAGCGCCCCGCTACTGCCGGGGCTGATGAAAACCGCCGAACAACTGGAAGCCGCCGTAGGTGCCATCGAACCCGCGCTTTGCCACAACGACCTGCTGGCCGCCAACTTCATCGACGACGGCAAACGCATCTGGATCATCGACTGGGAACACGCCGGTTTCAACACCCCCCTCTTCGACCTCGCCAACATCGCCTCCAACAGCCTATTCCCCGAAACCCTGGAACGCGAAATGCTAGAACAATACTACGGCACCCCTCCCGACCGAACACTATGGCGACGCTTCAAAGCCCTGCGCACCGCATCCCACCAACGCGAAGCCATGTGGAGCATGACCGCCGAAATCCATTCCCACCTAAACCAAGACTACACCGCCTACACCGAAAAAAACCTCGCCGATTTCAATCGCGCATACGAAGAATTCAAATCTTTGTGATTATGCTGGTGGGTAGGGGCTAGTTGCTTCTATTAGAAAACAGGAGACCTTAATAGAAGGTTATGAGAAGATTAGTTCTATTAATAGAAGATTTCTTCTATTAAATAGAAGATTATGAGAAGATTTTGGGCTTTTAATAGAAGATTTCTTCTATTAATAGAACAGTTATGAGAAGATTGTAGTCCGCCTGCCCTCATCTGATTACCGCTTTCGTTGACACCGGGAAGGCACAAAAAAAAATAATAAGGTTAGCGGGTGAACGGGTTACCATTGTGTTGTGAAATTTATCGGTGAAGAAACTTTTGAGCATGATGGTGGGCATTGCATTGGGGTGCTGATCACCAATCTTGGCACTCCGGATTCGTGTAAGCCCGGTGATGTGCGGCGTTTTCTGAAAGAATTTTTGTGGGATCCGCGGGTGGTTGAGGCGCCTCGGCTATGGTGGTGGTTGGTGTTGCACTTTGCGGTGCTGACCACTCGGCCGCGCAAATCCGCCGAGGCTTATGCAAAAATCTGGCGCCAAGACGGTTCGCCGTTGCTGGCAATTTCCCGTCAACAACAAGACAAACTCCGGCAAAGCCTAGGCGCGAATTCCATTCGTGTTGAACTAGGCATGCGCTACGGCAACCCTTCCATCGCCACCGCGCTGGCAAGCCTGCAATCCGCCGGTGCGCGCAAACTGCTGGTGCTGCCGTTATATCCCCAATATTCCGCCACCACCACCGCTTCCACTTTCGATGCGGTGGCCGCGGCATTGTCTCGGCGGCGATGGATTCCGGCACTGCGCATGGTCGACCACTACCACGACCATCCCGGCTACATCGCCGCGCTGGCGAACAGCGTGCGGGATTATCGAAACACCCACGGCGGCAGCGAGGTTTTGTTGATGTCCTTTCACGGCATTCCCCGTGCATACGCGGACGCCGGTGACCCTTATCCTTGCGAATGCCGGAAAACCGCGCGGCTTGTCGCCGAGGAACTTGAACTTCAGGAACATGAATGGCGGATCAGTTTCCAGTCACGTTTTGGCCCTCGGCAATGGCTGCAGCCGTATACCGATGAAACGCTGCGCACTCTGGCCGCCGCCGATATCTCCGGCGTGCAGGTGCTATGCCCTGGATTCAGCGCCGACTGTCTGGAAACGCTGGAGGAAATCGCCCTGGAAAACCGTGATGTGTTCATCGCCGCCGGGGGCGAAAACTACGGCTACATTCCGTGCCTGAATGACGGCGATGAACACATCCGCGGATTGACCGATATAATTACCGACAACATTGGAGATTGGATTGCGGAGATCACGGGTCATCGTAATGCATCAAGTGATGCATCAAAAATCGCGCCATGCCCGCCGCCGAAACCTGAAACCAATACCACCCAATGAAAGCCCTATTACTAATCGCCCACGGCAGCCGCAGCGCATCCGCCAACGATGAAATCCGCGCGCTGACTGCACAACTGCGCGACCAGTCTTCCCGGCGGTTTGATTTGGTGGAACACGCCTTCTTGGAAATGGCCGAGCCAACCATCGTTCAGGGCGGCGCAAAACTCGCCACCGCCGGCGCCACCGAAATAGTCGTGCTGCCTTATTTCCTCGCCTCGGGCAAGCATGTCGCCGAGGACATCCCCGCCGAAGTGGCGTTGATCCAACAACAGCATCCTCAGATAAAAATCAGCGTGGCGTCCCACCTCGGTGCGGCGTCGGGAATGCAGCCCCTTGTTTATGCGCATTTGCAATCTGCGGCCAACCAACCCGGCGTGGATACAGCAGATTGATATCCCTGATTGGTTATACCGACCGCTTGTCGGGGCGTCCCGGCGACACCATCGAGTTTAAGGTCAGCAGTGGGCACGAAGCCCCCTATGAAGCCGCGCTTGTGCGCATCTTGTGCGCCGACCCGAATCCCGCCGGGCGCGGAATGATCGAGGAAGCCGTTGACAGCGAAATCAACGGCGCCTATGCGTCTCGCCTGCAACCCTTTTATCCCGGTTCCTATGGCTGCGCGGCGGTGGACGATTTGTTTCATACCGGCGGCGGGTTCACGCTGGTTGCCAACATCTGGCCCACCACTCCCGGCGACGGCGACAACGGCGACCGGCAAGGCATCTTGAGTTGCCACAACACGGCGACCGGCAACGGAGTAGATTTGTATATCGCCGAGGACGGCGGTTGCGGAGTATCGATTAGTACTACGGACGGCAAGCGCACCGTAATACACACCGGCGAAAAACTCAAAACCCGACATTGGTATCGAGTGTGGGTGAGTTTTGATGGACACAAACAAACCTTGAGCGTCGGCCAAAAAATGTTGCACGACAACCGGGAAGCGGCGGTCCAAAGCATACAAGTTGCGCAAGCACCGATGTTGCAAGGGGTCGACCGCGTCATCATCGCCGCTTTCAATGACTCCGGGGTGCACGGCCATTTCAACGGGAAAATCGAATCTCCCATGATATTAAATCGCCCTTTAACGGAAGAAGAAATCCTGTGGGATGATCATTCATGGTCGAACGAAAAACTCGCCCACTGGGATTTTTCCCGGAGGATTTCCTCGACCCGCATCAAAGACATTGGTCCCGGAAAATTTCACGGAACCCTGGTCAACCTGCCGACACGGGCTATGACCGGCCCGAACTGGGATGCGCGGGAAATGTGTTGGCGGCACGCAAAGGAGCAATACGGCGCGATTCATTTTCACGATGACGATATCTACGACTTCAACTGGGAGACGGATTTCCGCTTCACCATTCCCGATAATTTTCGCTCTGGAATTTACGCGGTTCGCATTCGCTGCGGCGATGACTACGACTCCATACCGTTTTTTGTGTGCCCGCCGAAGGGCAAACCTTCGGCAAAATTGTGCGTGCTGATATCCACCTTCACCTACACCGTATACGGCAATCATGCCCGCCCCAATTTTGCGCCTTCATGGCTTGCGCGCATAAAGGAGTGGCAAGCCTATCCGTGGAACCCCGCCGTGCACCGCGATTACGGCTTGTCCACCTACAACAATCACAGCGACGGCAGCGGCATCTGCCACGCTTCCCACCGCCGACCATTGCTGACCTTGCGCCCCGGCTACATCACCTTCGGCGACGGCCAATGTTCCGGCCTACGCCACCTGCAAGCGGACACGCACTTGTTGATGTGGCTGGAGCAAAACGGCATCGACTACGACCTCATCACCGACCAAGAATTGCACGACGAAGGGGTTGCCGCAATCGCCCATTACCCGGCGGTGACCACCGGCTCCCACCCTGAGTATCACAGCATCCAAACCCTAGATGCATTGCATGCCTACCGCGCACAAGGCGGCAATTTTATGTACCTCGGCGGCAACGGTTTTTACTGGAAAGTAGCGTTGCACCCGGAAGGAAACGCCGCCATCGAGATTCGCCGGGCCGAGGGCGGAATCCGCGCCTGGGCTGCCGAACCCGGTGAGTACTACCACGCCTTCGACGGCGGTTACGGTGGGTTGTGGCGTCGCAACAACCGGCCGCCCCAACAACTCGCCGGGGTGGGCTTCTCCGCCCAGGGCACCTTCCTCGGCTCTTACTACCGACGCCGCCCGGAAACCTTTACCGACCCCGAAATCGCTTGGATTTTTGCCGGCATCGACGAACAAATCATCGGCGATTTCGGCTTCAGCGGCGGCGGTGCAGCAGGCTTTGAACTAGACCGCGCCGATTCGCGTCTCGGATCGCCGGACAACCTCCACTTGCTTGCCTGTTCGGAAAACCACCCCGACACTTTCGTGCTGGTGCCGGAAGAACAACTCACCCACCTGACCACTTTGCCGGGAGAACCCGCCAAGGATCTAATTCGCGCCGACATGATTTATCAAGTAAACGACAGCGGCGGCCAGTTGTTTTCCACCGGATCCATCACCTTCTGCGGCAGTTTGCTACACAACAACGGCGACAATAATATCTCGCGGTTGTTGTTGAACGTGGTGAAACGCTTTACGAGTTGAACGGGGGGGTTGCCGGCGTTTCTGGGCGCAAGCCACTTCCTTAAAATGTCCGGCTAACGCCGGGATTGTTTAACTGGATTCCCGCTTTCGCGGGAATGACGGCGGGTGGGGTTTGTTTTATTCTTCTACGATCTGATAAAAAGTTTCATCTTTTTTGATCAAGCCGAACTGCGAACGCGCCACGGTTTCAATGGTCTCGCCGCCTTTTTTGAGGTCGATTACTTCGGCGGCGAGTTTGTCGTTGGCTTGTTGTGAGTCGGCGTTTTGCTGTCGGGTTAGTTCGGTGGTTTGTCGCAGGTTAATGAGGTCAAATACGTTTTTATCGCCAAACCACAGCGCGTATTGAACCGCGAAAAAGAGTCCCGCCAACAGGGTTGTGAATAGTTTGAGTTTCATAGTACCGCCTCGCTTTCAGCCCAGATTCAAGTTGCTAAAAACACCCATCCCCGGATAACGGGCATTATCCCCCAAAATCTGTTCGATTTTAAGTAGGCGGTTGTACTTCGCCACTCGCTCGGAACGGCACAGCGAACCGGTCTTGATCTGCCCGGCTGCAGTAGCCACCGCAAGATCGGCGATGGTGGTGTCCTCGGTCTCGCCGGAGCGGTGGGAGATGGTGGTGGCGTAGTTTGCGCGTTGGGCGAGTTTGATTGCCGCCAGCGTTTCGGTCAGCGTGCCGATTTGGTTTGGCTTGATTAGAATCGAGTTGGCGATTTTTCGGTCGATGCCTTTTTGCAGAATCGCGGTGTTGGTAACGAATAAATCATCGCCGGTCAGTTGCACTTTGCCGCCGAGTTTTTCGGTGAGTTGCGCCCAGCCGTCCCAGTCGTCTTCCGCCATGCCGTCTTCAACGCTGATGATCGGATAGTTGCGCGTCCACTTTTCCAAATAATCCACGAATGCATCGGAGTCGAGTTGCAAACCTTCGGCTTTGAGATGGTATTTTTTATTTTTGTAAAATTCAGAACTCGCCACATCCAAACCAATCATCACTTGCTCACCGGCGCGGTAGTTTGCTTTTTCGACCGCTCGCATGATTAAACCGAGTGCTTCTTCGTTGGATTTGCATTGCGGTGCAAAACCGCCTTCGTCTCCGACTGCGGTGCTCAAGCCTTGTTCTTGCAACACGCTTTTTAATGTGTGAAAAATTTCAACGCCGCAACGCAACGCCTCTGAAAAATTATCAAACCCGACCGGCAAAACCATGAACTCCTGGAAGTCAATGGCGTTGTCGGCGTGGGCGCCGCCGTTGATGATGTTCATCTGCGGCACCGGCAAGGTAAATTGCTCGTCGCCAAACGAATCTTCGCCATCAGAAGAGCAAGAATAATCGTCTTCAAATAAACTTCGCAAGTATACAAACAACGGCACGCCGAGCGTGTTGGCGCACGCATGCGCGCAAGCGAGCGACACCGCCAGGATTGCATTCGCGCCGAGATTGCTTTTGTTGTCGGTGCCGTCGTGTTTGATCAACATGCGGTCGATGTTCTCGTTATACGCATAGGTCGGGCCCAACTTGTAATACCCGCCGAAGTTTTTGTTGATGTTTTCAACGGCGCGCAGCACGCCTTTGCCGTGATAGCGTGCCGGGTCGCCATCGCGCAGTTCCAACGCTTCACGCGAGCCGGTGGATGCGCCGGACGGCGCGGCGCTTACGCCGACTCCGCCCCAGGTTCGGACTTCGGCTTCGACGGTCGGGTTGCCGCGTGAATCCAGAATTTCCCGCGCCCGAATTTCGGCGAGGCCGCAAGGATCGTTTTTACCGTTGACCATGATGATAGGTTACAAATTTTTGGCTACGAGGTCGAGCGCAATTAACTTTTTTAACAACGCTTCGATGTCATCGAGGGGCACCGCATTCGGGCCGTCGCTGAGTGCCTGATCGGGATTCGGATGGGTTTCCATAAACAAGCCGTCGATGCCGACCGCGACTGCCGCGCGCGCCAGCACCGGCACGAATTCCCGTTGGCCGCCGGATTTCCCCCCGGCACCGCCGGGCAACTGCACGGAATGGGTGGCGTCGAACACCAGCGGGCGGCCGGTTGATTTGAGAATTTCCAAACTGCGCATGTCTACCACCAAGTTATTGTAGCCGAAAGACGAGCCTCGCTCGCACACCAAAATCTGCGCATTGGCATTGGCAGTCGCGGCCTTCTCGACCACATAGCGCATTTCATCGGGCGACAGAAACTGTCCTTTCTTGATGTTGACCGGCTTGCCGGATTTCGCCGCTGCTTCGATTAAATCGGTCTGACGGCACAGGAAGGCCGGGGTCTGCAGGACGTCCACCACCTCCGCCGCGGCTTTGACATCCTCCACGGTATGCACATCCGTGAGCACCGGTACATCGAGTTCACGGCGCACCTTGTCGAGAATCTCCAGCCCGCGTTGGCGTCCGGGGCCGCGCTCCGAAGCGGCGGAAGTACGATTGGCTTTGTCGAAGGAAGATTTGTAGACAAACGGAATGTCGAGGGACGAGGTGATCTCTTTCAATCGCGCCGCGCTTGACATCGCCATCTGCTCGGATTCAATGACGCACGGGCCGGCAATCAGGAAAAATGGCGAGCGCCCGGTGGCCGTAAAATTCGGCAGGTTCATTGTTCGGTACTCCGTTGAGCACGCTTTTTTCGTTGGCCGTTTTGATGATGCGCCAACGCCGCGTTGACATAACCGGTGAACATCGGATGCCCGTCTCGGGGGTTGGAGGTAAATTCCGGGTGAAACTGGCAAGCGACAAACCACGGGTGGTCGGGCAACTCGATCACTTCCACCAGCCCGTTGGCGGAAAAACCGGAAAACACCAGCCCAGATTCTTCGAGTTGTTTCAGGTAGTTGTTGTTAAATTCGTAGCGGTGGCGGTGGCGTTCGCGGATGATGTCGGTGCGATAAATTCGGTGGTATCTGGAACCTTTTTTGAGGTGAATATCTTGCGCGCCGAGGCGCATGGTGCCGCCCAGATCGGTGTTCTCATCGCGCAACTCCAGATCGCCATCGTCGTTCACCCATTCGGTGATGAGGGCGATCACCGGGTCGGCGGCATTACGCTTAAATTCGGTGCTGTGAGCGCCGGCGAGACCGGCTTTGTTGCGCGCGTATTCGATGGCCGCCACCTGCATTCCGAGGCAAATGCCAAGATACGGCACCTTGTTTTCGCGGGCGTATCCCGCCGCCATCACCATACCCTCGATGCCGCGTTTGCCGAAGCCACCGGGAACCAGAATGGCGTCGGCGTGTGCCAGCAACCCGGTGCCTTGCTTTTCGATGTCGCTGGAATCCACATAGTCCATATTAATGCGGGTGCGGGTTTGGATACCGGCGTGGGTGAGGGCTTCGCTAAGGGATTTGTAGGACTCCGTCAGGCTGATGTATTTCCCCACCATGGCGATGGTGATTTCATGCTTCGGCGAGCGACTGCGTCGTAGCACCCGCTGCCATTCGGACATGTCCGGCGGCCCGGCCTTGACGCGCAACTGGTCGGTGATGATGCGGTCGATTTTTTCCTGCACATACATTTCCGGGATGCGGTAGATGTTGTCGACATCGGCACCGGAGATCACCGCTTCTTCTTCGACGTTGGTGAACAAGGCGATTTTGCGGCGCGCCGACTTCGGCAGCGGATCGTGCCCACGACACAGCAGGATGTCCGGCTGAATACCGATGGAGCGCAACTCCTTGACCGAGTGCTGGGTTGGCTTGGTTTTGATTTCGCCGGCGACGCGCAACTCCGGCACCAGCGTCAGGTGCAGGAACACCGTGTTGCGCTTGCCCATCTCGATACGCATCTGCCGAATCGCTTCCAGAAAAGGCAGCGATTCGATGTCGCCCACGGTGCCGCCAATTTCCACCAGCGCGATTCGCGCGCCAGCGGCACCGGTGCGGATGCATTCTTTAATCTCATCGGTGATGTGGGGAATTACTTGCACCGTGCCGCCGCGATAATCGCCACGCCGCTCTTTGCGAATGACACGCTCGTAGACCTGCCCGGCGGTGAAATTATTGCCCTTGCCCATGGTGGTGCGCACGAACCGTTCGTAGTGGCCGAGGTCTAGGTCGGTTTCGGCGCCGTCTTCGGTGACGAATACCTCGCCGTGCTGAAACGGGCTCATGGTGCCGGGGTCGACGTTGATGTAGGGATCAAGTTTCAGCAGCGTGATGTCGATGCCGCGCGCTTCCAAAACGCTGCCCAGCGAAGCGGCGGCGACACCTTTGCCCAGTGAAGAAACCACCCCACCGGTGATGAAAACAAATTTGGTCATGGCAACAGCATTTAGTTTTGTGGCATATCTTCCGGGTCTATCCCAGGGACAAAAGTAATCCCTGCTTGCTGCTTCCAATCATGCGGATAGGCTGCATAAAATATCACACATTTTTCATCACATTCGTAAGCAATTGAGTTGTCTTTTGGGACGTATAGAACATCACCCGGATTGCAAATATAGGACTCACCATCGCAAGTTAATCTGAATGTGCCTTCCATGCAATAAATAATTTCATCACAAGTTAACTCCCAGGGAACTGACACTTGATTCAAAAAATTTAACCCGCCACACATAGTATCACTCACAGCACTGGTTACAAATGGCTTGATATAACTTTTACCGGGTTCCAGCGTCTCCAAACGGTGCGCAATATCGCCAAATTTATAAAGTTTTGGTTTGCTATCTTTCATGATTTTCCTCATTAAGTTAAGTGATGCGAGCGAAGCCGTTTTAGTGGCGGACTTGAACAAGGCCAAACCGGAAAGCGTTCCCCGGACGGGAGCGTAGTTTATCAAACCCGCGGGCAACGCTCAATCGCCGCCGGCCACAAAGCACAGGCTAATTCCTTGACGAATTCCTTCACGAATTCCTTCATTGTCGCCGTGGTCTTTGGTGTGGCAAACCGAGCCGGCGCCCACGCCGTGCGCCCAGGCGACCTCGCCATCCGCCACCAGCAGCGGCAGCGAGTCTCGTTCCCAGGGGGGTACCGCGTGTTGCTGAAAGAGTTTTTTCAATTCGCTGCCGTGCTTGCGCCCGGGGAGGGTCATGCGTTCGCCTCCGCTGCGCCACACCAGTTGCAGGGCTTTACCGCGCAGTTGCTGCGGGTCGAGGTCGCCGCCTTCGTGGATTTCGAGGCGTAGATTATTGCCGAGGTCGCATTCCCGCAAATCCCATTCAACGGGCGTGCGGGGCTTATCGGCAAGCCGCGAGATTAGGTATAAATGCTCATTGAAATACCGCAGTTCCGATTGATCCCAGCAAACACTGGCGCTTTTGCTCGCGCTTTTGGCGGCGGTGCTTTGCTCCTCGAACACTTGCCGGAACAAGGTTTCCAGTTGCCCCGAAGACGGCGAGCGGCGGCCGTGGCGGTGGATCCAATGGCGCAGTAAAGCGAGGATCTGAAAGCGGCCCAGGGATTTCAAGGCGCGCCCGTCCAGCGGCGGCGCCCGGCAAAACACCCCGCGCATTGAAGCCGCCTCGCAGCGTTGCAAAAGCGGCTCCGTCATCTCGTCGATGAACCCGGCGGCTGCACGGCAGTTTTCGGCGGCATTCCCCAGCGAGCGGATGGCGCCGGGCCAGTGCTGTTCCAGCAGCGGGATGACCGATTCCCTGAGGCGGTTGCGAGCGAATTCTAATGAGTGGTTGGAGGGGTCTTCAATCCAGGAAAGTTGGTGGCGGCGGGCGTATTCGGCCAACGCTTCCCCGCCGAAAGATCGCAAGGGGCGCGCTACCCGCGTGGATTTTTCCGCCGACAGGACGCGCTGTTGTGGAATCCCCGCCAGCGACCGAACGCCGCCGCCGCGCAACAGGTTGAGCAACACCGTCTCCGCCTGATCGTTGGCGTGGTGGGCGGTAAGCAACACCTGACCGGGCTTGAGGGTTTGCGCAAACCATCGGTAACGGCTTTGCCGCGCTTGGGCTTCGAGGCTTTCTCCTGGTGCTTTGGCGAGCGGCTGTCGGTGGCTGACAAAGGCGACCTGCCATTGCCGACAAACCGCTTCGCATTGCCGCGCCCATTCGGCGGATTGCTGGGCAAGGCCGTGGTCGAAATGTAAGGCGGTGAGCGTGAAATCCGATTCCAGACGCGCCGCGCACAGGGCGTGCAGCAGTACATGAGAGTCGCGCCCACCGCTATAGGCCAGCGCAAAATCCGACCGCACCGGCAACTCCAATTCCTCAAACAGGACGCGACACAAAGCCCCGGAGTCAAACATTTGAATCAAGCATTTGAGTCAAACACCCGCGCCGGTCACGCTTTGACTTCAAACAAACCAAAATCCATCTGGCGTTCATAGCGTCTCGCCAGCAACTCAGACGCATCCATTTCGGAAAACTCATCGATGGACGCCCGCAGCGCCGATTGGACATCGGCGGCGATGGAGTCGTAATCACGATGCGCGCCGCCCAACGGCTCGGCGATGATCTGGTCGACGAATTTGGCGGCGGATAATTCGGGCGCGGTTACGCCCATCGCCTCGGCGGCATCGGCGGCCTTGTCGGCGCTTTTCCACAAGATGGAGGCGCACCCTTCCGGGGAAATCACCGCGTAGGTGGAGTATTGGAGCATCAGCAGTTTGTCGCAAACGCCGATGGCGAGGGCGCCGCCGGAGCCGCCTTCGCCGATGACCACCGTAATGATTGGCGTCTTCAGCGTGATCATGACTTCCAGGGATCTGGCGATGGCTTCGCTCTGCCCTCTTTCTTCGGCGCCGACTCCGGGATAGGCGCCGGGGGTGTCGATCAACGTGATCACCGGCAGTTGAAAACGCTCCGCCAGTTTCATAACGCGCTGCGCTTTGCGGTAGCCTTCGGGGCGGGGCATGCCGAAATTCCGCCGCGTGCGTTCGCGGGTGTCGCGGCCTTTCTGGTGGCCGATGATCGCCACCGGCCGGCCGTCCATGCGCCCCAATCCGGCCACTATCGCCGGGTCATCGGCGTACATCCGGTCGCCGTGAAGTTCGTGGAAATCGGTGACCATGCGGGCGATGTAATCGAGGGTATACGGGCGCAGCGGGTGGCGCGCAATCTGGGTGATTTGCCATGCGCCGAGTTTGGCAAAAATATCCCGCGTCAGTTCGCCGTTGCGCGTGCGCAGTTTTTCAATCTCGTCGTCGAGATTTAATTCCCGGCTTTTGCTGACCCGCTGCAACTCGGTTATTTTTTCTTCCAGTTCAGCAATGGGCTTTTCAAATTCCAGATAGTTCACGCTCAAACGCCGTGGTTGGCGTTGCATTGTAAACCATTATCGGGCCGAATCAGGTCGCGGTACGAAGCAACTCCAGCAACCCGCCGATGGCGCGGGCTATGCTTTGTTCGCGGACTTGGTGGCGGTCGCCGTCGAAGCGCACCCGTTCGGATCGGGTTTCCCTGCCACCGCCGGCCCACGCAAAACACACCGTGCCCACCGGATTTGCCGCGCTGCCGCCCCCCGGCCCGGCGACGCCGGTTACCGCGACACAGTAATTCGCTTCGCTGCAGTGGAGGCCGCCTTCGGCCATTGCCGCCGCCACTTCCACGCTAACCGCGCCGCAATTTTCGATGAGGTCGGGTGGCACGCCAATCATTTGCGATTTGGCGTGGTTGCTGTAAGTAACATAGCCGCGATCGAACCACTGGGAACTGCCGGCCACGGAAGTAATCGCTTGCGCAACCCCGCCGCCGGTGCAGGACTCCACCGTGGCCACGTTGCGATTTAGTTCGCTGAGTTGTACGCCCAAATCCGTAACTAGATGGTTCAACGAGTCGTCTTTGTTCATCGATAGGCCGGGAAAAATGAATGCGCACTTTTGCGGAATTGTACGGCGTCGCCAACCGGAGTGTATTGCGAATCGTCATGCGAATCGTCAATCGCTCCGCCGGCGGCTTGCGGACGCCGCCCCGGTGACTGCACCATCAACTTGCGCAACTGGGTTTTAGTCACCTGCCGGAAATACCGGAGAATATCATTTTGATTTAGGCCGGCAATCTCTTCGGCGATGTGGCGGCGCGTGTCAAAGGTTAATTCACGGCGGTCGATTTCCCGCCAATAGCGGTTGGTGCGGTCAACTAGTTTTTTATCGAGAACCAGAATGCGGTCGGTCAAACCTTGTTTCACCCGCGCAAACTCCCCGGCATCCATCTGTTCCAGCATTTCCCCGAACGATTCCAGAAACTCGTCGATGAGTTGCTTGATCTGCGCCGGGTTATGGGTTGGGCTCTGCACCGAAAACAGCAGCCCCGGCACTTCGAGAATATTCAGCGGCGTGGCATGCACCAGATAGCCAACCCGGTGGGTAGTTCGCAAGTTGAAAAAAAACGGCGACTCCGCCAACCGCGCCAGCAGCAGCATTTTCGCCCTTTCCAAAGTGCTTTTACCACCGCCCTGAAAATAAATCGCCAGCGCCGAATCGTCGTGGTCTACATCCAGACTGCGAAGATACGCGCCGTGGTCGTCGAGCATTCTGACCCGGTTCCGCTCCACTTCGTCGATAAACTCCGAGTTGGCAAAAGCCGTGCGCAGCATCTCGCTCATAGATACAGCCCGCGCCCGCGTAACATCTCCGTGGGACAACGCCGTGATGTGAATTTTCTCAAACAATTCGGCGGCGTGATCTTTCAGATCATCCACGCCCATTTCATCCAGCACTGCGAGACGCTCCGCTTCGCTCCAGTAGGGATGCAGGAGCAATCGGTACAATTCATGCACCACTTGATTGGACGGCGTTTCCAAAGAAACATTTTTCCATTCCCGCCGCAACTCATCCTTAACCAGCGTTAATTGCGCGGCATCGAATTTGGTTTCGAGCAGTGCCTCCAGCAACGTTTCCAGCATCGCCGGTTGCTTGTCTTCATAGCCGCTGATGCGCACCGAAATCCCACGGCTGTGCCGATACAATTCATAGCCAAGACCCGCGAGGCGCGCCGCATAGGTGGCGGTGTCAAGTTGCCGGTTCACCATCCTGACAAACAACTCGTCCAGCACCAGACTGCGCGCGCTGCCGCCGGCAAGGGGCGACTTGATGCTGAAATAAAACGCCGCTCGTGGCGTGCCAAATTGCGGATCACCGCGATACCAAACAACCATTCCCGGATGCTCATCCAGCCGTTCGGGAACCGCCGCATCCGGCGACGCCTCGTTTGATGCTAAAGCGCGGGCATGCAGGCGTTCGGGAATAAACCGGTTGGCGGCGGGCAATGTCAGGCGTTGGTCTTGACCGTCCTTGCTTCCCGCCCTACTCCACCGCGCAATAGTCGCCGGAGGAATCGGTGCGATGCCATAATCAACTTCGTAGAACGGCGTTTTGTCGCTGGTTTCGACGCCCTTTGCAAGCACCTGCAAAAATACATTGTCCGGCATCAGGCGGGCCAGCAGGTCGGTGATCAATTCGGGCCGGTAGTCTTCCATCATATACGGCCCGCGCAGCACATCCGCGAGTGGATAACGGTGCAGCCCGGCCGCCAGCCGCCGAGCGGTGGCACCGGCGCCGGGCTTTTCGGCGAAACGAAAAGCGATGGCGGCGAGTTTTCGCTGTTCATCGTAACGCCAGGATTCAACCCCTTCTGTTCTGATTAATTCGATGTATTGAAACAGCAGCGAGCCGATTTCATCGAGGTGTTCAAGGCCCGATTCGGTCAACCGAACGGATACCTCGAACACGCCTTGCGCCTTGTCCGTATAACCGGCGCCGGCACTCAACCCTTCGGCCCAGCCCAGGGATTCGAGCAATGCCAGCAGCGAGCCTTCGCCTTCATGGCCCACCAAATTGGCGATGTAGCCGAGGGGTTTGCTGCGATAAAAAGATTCGATACCGGCAATGGGGAACATGAAACTGGCGCGTAATTCATCCTTTTGCGGCGCGACATTAAGCCGCGACCCGTGTAGTTGCGGGTTGAGATACGGTTGCGTAAACAATTCGGCATCGGCATCTCGGTCGGGAACCTCGACAAATAATTCCGCAACCCATTCATCGAGTCGGTCGAGGGATTCTTTACCCACCACCGTCAATGTCATGAGGTCGGCGGAGTAGTGGCGGCGATAAAATTCGATGAGTTTTTGCCGGACGCTTATGCCATCGCGGTCGCGCAGGGTGTGTTCAGAGCCCACCACAAAACGCGATGCCGGATGTCGGGGATCAATCAACCGCCGCCGCGCCGACCACGACCGGCGACCTTCATCTTTGCGCCGCGCCTGATATTCGGAATGCACCACGGCGCGCTCGCGGTTGACGAAGGTCGCATCGAAGGTTGGGTCGATGAAAAATCGCGAAAATCGATCCAGTGCCGGGCGCAGATGATCGGCGCTGATGTCGAAATAATAGTTGGTGTGGGAAAACGAGGTGTAGGCGTTGTTGTTGCCGCCGTGGTCGTCGATGAATTTTTTGTATTCCCCCGCCTCGGGATATTTTTGGGTGCCGAGGAACAACATGTGTTCGAGAAAGTGGGCGAGTCCCTGCCACTCGTCCGGGTCGCTGCCGCTGCCGATGTGTACATCCAGCGAAGCGGCGGAACGGTCGGTGGCTGGGTCGGATACCAGCAGCACCTTTAACCCATTATCCAGTTCCAGAGCGCGGTATGCCCTGGGGTCGAGGGGGCTTTGGATGATCTCCGGCGCACCGGAGACGGTAGCCGGTGGCAGCATCAACATCAACAGGGTAAGCAGTTTTTTCATCATCGGCGTCACGGTGAACTTATGCGGTGGGTTTATCGGCGGATTTGTGCGCGAATACGAGTTGAGACCAATAAATACGCGACCGGTTCGGGGTTGCGGTGTCTGCAACTGCTATTTCTGCTACACTTTTGCGGTTATTTCCCACACCGACCATACAACAGGAATTATTCATGAAACTTTACGGCAGTTATACCTCGCCCTTCGTCCGCCATTGCCGCGTGGCGTTGGCACAAGAGGGTCTCGACTTTGATTTTGTGGAGACCGATTATGCGATGAGCCTAGAAAAATCGCCCACCGCCAAAGTGCCGTTCCTCACCGACGGCGACCTCACGCTGACCGACTCCAGTTCGATTCTGAAACATATTCGGGAAAAATCCACCGGGCGTTTTCTCGCCGACCTTGAAGATTATGAAATCTTCGCCATGACCAACACGCTGCTGGACAGCGCCATCAATATGTTCGTACTGGAAAACGAAGGCTTCGGCCCCGAGCAGATCCAGTATCTGGGCCGCCAGAAAAACCGCATCGAAAGCGGCCTCAAGGCACTCGACCAACGCTTCGCTTCTGCCCGAAATCTGGACATCACCCACGATGGAACATTGCGTTGCGCCTGCTTCCTCGGCTGGGCGCTGTTTCGCAAGCGCATCAACCTTGACGGATTGGACAACCTCCGCACCCTGCTCGCCGCCGCCAACCAAGTGGAAGCATTTGCCGCCACCGCCCCGCCCGGCTCATAGCCGCCGACGGGTGCCGGAAAACTCCGACACAAAACAAACCTGGCGTCCCCAAGGGGATTCGAACCCCTGTTGCCGCCGTGAAAGGGCAGTGTCCTAGGCCGACTAGACGATGGGGACTGCGGGTTGACGGGTTTGCTTGCTGGTGCGTGAAACTGGTGGAGCTTGAAGCTGGTGGAGCAAACTGGTGGAGCCAGGCGGGATCGAACCGCCGACCTCAACACTGCCAGTGTTGCGCTCTCCCAGCTGAGCTATGGCCCCGACCGGGCGCGATTGTAAGGCTTCGACCGCATCCATTCAAGCCTATGTATGCCTTGAATTCAACTCATAAGTGCAACTTCACCGATGACGGAAACGACACTCCCGCTTGCTCCTCGCCGCCTGCGCCGATACTTGCCGCGCAAACCAACCTGAAAACCCTCTCAGATGAGTACTTTACCCGCGTCATACAAGCCGCTCCTTCATCCCGATCTACGCCTCAAATACACGGGAAACCGAGGATTGCCTTTTTGTGTCAGGCCATAATACTTAAAGGTGATCACGCTGCCCACGGCGGGTGGTTGGGCGCGGGTTTTGTCGGTGAATCCGGAACCGACTTTGACCAGCCGCCCATCCGCCATCCGGCATTGGAGCGCGCCCATTTTGCCGGTGTATTTGCCTTTGCCGGGGAGTATTTTTTGCACCACGCATTCGGTGTCAAGGTAACTTTTCACTTTCAACGCCGAGGATAACCGGCCGGTGCGGTAGGGCAAAGTGGGGTCGCGCACCACTACGCCTTCGCCGCCGCTTGTGGTCATTTCGGCGAGCAAGTCGGTGAGTTCGGATGGGTCGGTGATCCGGGTTTGCGGGACGATTCGCAAATGCGCGAGCGGATGTTCGCGTAAATAATCCTCCAAAACCGCCAACCGCTCCAACAGCCCGCCGGGCTGCCTCGGCACTTCGAAAACATGATACCCCACCTGTTTCCAGCGTTCATCGGGATGGGTTCTGCGCACAATCGAAACGATGTTTTCGAAATCCCCGCGCCGAGTCCATAACTCGCCGTCCAACGCAAACGGCGGAAAATCCCGGATGAACCACGCCGGTGCGTGCAGCACATTGCCGCCACGGCTGATCAGTTGTTCGCCGTCCCATACCCCCCGCACGCCGTCCAGTTTTTCGCTCATTACCCAGCCGACCACATTCTGCGTGCCGTCGTAGGTGTTGAGTAAAAACACATCGGGTGTTTGCGCGTGCGCGGCGTGCAACAGGCATGCGGTTAGTAGGATCGAGAAACGGCGGAGGATGGATTTCATATGTGGACTTCCGGGCGATTATAGGTTCACCAATTCGTTAACAAGATTCATTCATTTGTTTGGGGGTTTTTCCGGCCAATCCTTGGTGGGGGCGGTATTAATTATAGTAGATCAGATGCTGATCTAATTCATCCCGGAATGGGCGGCGCTGATGAATAAAGTGCCATCAATCAAGGCATAAACATGCCGCCGTTTACATGAATGGTGGCGCCGGTGATGTAGTCGGCCATGGCGGATGCCAGAAAAACTACGGCGGCGGCGACATCTTCCGGGGTGCCTAGCCGGTCGAGGGGGATCTGTGTGCGCAGGGCGGCGCGCTGTTCGTCGGTGAGGGCGGCGGTCATGTCGGTGTCGATAAAACCCGGCGCAACGACGTTGACCGTGATGTTGCGGGTGGCGACTTCCCGGGCCAGGGATTTGGAGAATCCGATCATGCCTGCTTTGGCGGCGGCGTAGTTGCTTTGCCCGGCGTTGCCAGTGGCCGCCACCACCGAGGCGACATTGATGATCCGGCCATAGCGGGCTTTGGTCATGCCGCGCAGGCTCGCCTTGCACAGGCGGTATGCGGATTTCAGGTTGGTGTCGATGATCTCATCCCACTCCTCTTCCTTCATGCGCAGCAGCAGGTTGTCTCTGGTGATACCGGCGTTGTTGACCAGCACCGCCGGCGCGCCGAAAGATTCGCCGACCTCGCCGAGAAATTGACCGGTGCCGGCGTCGGTCACATCCAGCACCCGCCCGGCGCCGTGGATTTCGGCGGCGCGGAGGTATTCACTGATGCGCTCGGCGCCGACTTCGGTGGTGGCGGTTCCCACCACCGTGGCGCCATTTTTGCCGAGCGCCAGCGCAATGGCTTTGCCGATGCCACGGCTGGCACCGGTTACCAGACATATTCGTCCTGCCGTGAGTTGGTTCATGTTTTGAGGGATGCTTGGGTTATGAAAAGGTCGGGTTATGCAAAGTTCGCCTGCGGTGTTACATTTTTATCAACGCCGAGCCCCATACAAAGCCGCCGCCGAATCCTTCCAAGAGGATACGCTGCCCGGCTTTTACGCGGCCATCGCGCACCGCCTGATCGAGGGCCAGCGGCACCGACGCCGCCGAGGTGTTGCCGTGCCGCTCGACGGTCACCACCACTTTTTCTTTGGGTATTTTGGTGCGCATACCCACCGCGTTGATGATGCGGAGATTGGCTTGATGGGGAATCAGCCAGTCGATGTCTTCGATGCTTAGGTCATTGGCGGCAAGGGTCTCGGCGATGATGTCGCTCATCGCGGTTACCGCCCAGCGAAACACCTCGCCGCCTTCCATGGTGGTGTATGCGGTTCCGGCGCACACTTTGCTGAAATTGCGCGATACCCCGACCGGCACGCACAGTAAATCTTTGTAGCGTCCGTCGCTGTGCAAGTGCGTGGACAACACGCCGGGCTGCTCGCCGGATTTGAGAACCACCGCGCCGGCACCGTCGCCGAACAGCACGCAGGTGCGCCGGTCAGTCCAGTCGATAATTCGTGAAAATGTTTCGGCGCCGACCACCAGCGCGCAATGGGATGCGCCGCTGCGAATGAATTTGTCGGCGATGTCCAGCGCGTATAGAAAACCGGCGCACACTGCTTGTATGTCGAACGCCGGATGCCCGGAGGTGCCGAGGCGATGCTGCAGCAAGCAGGCGGTGCTGGGGAAAACCTGGTCGGCGGTGGTGGTGGCGACCACGATCAGGTCGATCTCGTCGGTGCCAACGGCGGCCGCTTCGATGGCCTTGCGCGCCGCTTGTTCGGCAAGGTCGACGGTAAATTCATCATCCGCGGCAATCCTGCGTTCGCTGATGCCGGTGCGCGATTTAATCCATTCCTCGCTGGTGTCGATCATGGCTTCGAGATCCTTGTTGGTGAGGATTTTCTCGGGCAGGTATCCGCCCGTGCCTATGATCCGCGAAAACTTCACAGCGCGAGCGCAGATGAATCCGGCAGTTGTGTCAGCGAACTCTCGATCTGCCGCACCAATCCTTGTTTGACTTCGGCGATGCCAACTTCGAGCGCGCAGCGGAATCCAAACGCATCGGCGCTGCCGTGCGACTTGATTACGGTGCCGCGCAAGCCGAGCAAACTGGCGCCGTTAAATCTGCGGTGGTCAAGCCGCTGCTTGATCGAATCGAGCACTGGCTTGGCTAACAACCCGGAACAGCGGGTCACCGGCGTGCGGCTGAACTCTTCCTTGATCGCCGCCATGATCATCTGCGCCACGCCTTCGGTCGCCTTGAGCGCAACATTGCCGACAAAGCCGTCGCACACCACCAAATCGGTGTCGCCGGCGTAAATCTGATCGGCCTCGATGTAGCCGACATAGTTCAAGGCACTGCGCTTGAAAATTTCCGCGGTGGCTTTGATGGTGTCGTTGCCTTTGACATCTTCAACGCCGATATTGAGCAGGCCGACCGACGGGTTGGTCTTGCCTTCGAGACAGTTGATCAGGGTCGCGCCCATCAGCCCAAACTGAAACAAAATATCCGGCGGGCTGTCGAGATTGGCGCCGAGGTCGAGTACATAAGTGGTTCGCCCGCCGATGCGCGGCAGACCGGCGCAAATCGCCGGGCGGTCGATGCCGCGAATGGTTTTCAGGACAAAACGTGCGGTCGCCAGCAACGCGCCGGTATTGCCGGAACTAATGCAGGCATCGGCGCGGCCACTATGCACCAGATCGATCGCCACTCGCATTGATGAATCCTTCTTCTTGCGAAGCGCCACCGCCGGCGATTCATCCATCTCCACCAACTCGCTGGCGGCCTCGATTTGCAATCGCGGGCTGGTGCGCACATCGGTACGCGGGCTGGCCTGGGTCAGATGCCGGGTAATGCGCTGCGGGTCGCCGACTAAAATCAAACTGACGTCGGGATGGCGTGCGATAATCTCAAGCGCCGCCGGGATAGTCGCTTCGAGCCCACGGTCGCCGCCTATGGCATCGATCGAGAGGGTAATCATGTGCGGTCAGTTGGCGCCGTGAGGCAACAGTAATCAACGCGGCGGTAATCAACCAAAGCCAAGCAACTACTCTTGGGGGCGGCCAACCATCTTTTTGCCGCGATAGTAGCCGTCGGCGGTGATGTGGTGGCGACGGTGCAATTCCCCGCTAACCGGGTCGATCGAAAGGGTTGAATCTTTGAGCGAATCGTGCGACCGCCGCATATTGCGCCGTGACGGCGTTTTGCGACTTTTTTGTACGGCCATGCTGTCCTCTTGGTGATGTCCCGAAAAATGCCCGAGTGGCAACCGGCGATTGTAGCCATTCAACGCCGGCCTGTCAAAACCAGATGTCAGCCGGTAGCGGGTGGCGGCTTTCATTTGACATCTTTATCAAAGCAGGCACACAATCCGTGCTTTCGCGTTTTACGCCGGTATTCGCCCGGTCTGACCTAAACTACCCCGGAAAACATAGTGAACCTCGCCAAAACTGATGATTTAAGAATCGCCGCCATCGACCATGTAATCAACCCCGCCGAGTTGATTGCGCGGATTGCGGTGACCGAAAAAGCGGTGGAGACCACGGTTAATACCCGGCGCGCCATCCACGACATTCTGGAGGGGCAAGATGACCGCATTCTGGTGATTGCCGGGCCTTGCTCGATCCACGACCCGGCGGCGGCCCTCGACTACGCCGGGCGGCTGGTTCCGCTGATTGAGCGACACCGTGCCGACCTGCTGATTGTGATGCGGGTTTATTTCGAAAAGCCGCGCACCACGGTGGGCTGGAAAGGATTGATCAACGACCCGGATCTCAATGACACCTTCGATATTAACAAGGGCCTCGCGCTGGCGCGCCAACTGCTGCTCGATCTCAACGACATCGGCGTGCCCGCCGGCACCGAATATCTCGACATCATCACGCCGCAATATGTCGCCGACTTGATTTCATGGGGCGCCATCGGCGCGCGCACTACCGAGAGTCAGGTGCACCGTGAGTTGTCGTCCGGGCTGTCCTGTCCGGTGGGGTTGAAGAACGGCACCAACGGCAACCTCGACATCGCCGTGGACGGCATCCGCGCCGCCAGCCGCCCGCATCATTTCCTGTCGCTGACCAAAGCCGGGCATTCGGCGATCTACACGACCACCGGAAACCCCGACTGCCACATCATTCTGCGCGGCGGCAAGACCCCGAATTACGATGCCGTGAGCGTTAACGAAGCCGGCGAAAAATTGCGTGCCGCTGGTCTTGCGGCGCGCATGATGATCGATTTCAGTCACGCCAACAGCCAGAAAATTCCGGAAAACCAAATCAACGTATGCGAACACGTCTCCTCGCAGATTGCGCGCGGCGAACAACGCATCATCGGCGTGATGATTGAAAGCCATCTGCTGGCCGGCAAGCAGGATGTGGTGGCCGGAAAACCACTGGTCTACGGGCAGAGCATTACCGATGCCTGCATCGACATCGACACCACCGAAAAAATGCTCGCCGAAATAGCCGATGCGGTACGCATGCGTCGCAAAACCCGATGATTAAACCTCACGGCGCGGCTACATTGCAGCCGTTGTATGTCGCCGACCCGGCGGAAAACGCCGCGCTTGTGGAGCGGGCGGAGGCGATGCCGTCGGTGCTGATGAGTTCATCTGGGGCGGCCAACGTGGTTATGTTGGGGGGCGGGTATTTTACGCCGTTGCGTGGTTTTATGAGCAAGGACGATGCGCTCAGCGTCGCCGATGGGATGCATACCCGAGACGGTTTGTTCTGGCCGGTGCCAGTGTTGTGCATGGTCGAATCCGCAAAAGAGATTGCCGCCGCCGGTGAGGCGGTCGCCTTGCGCGATCCCAATGTCGCCGGTAATCCGGTGCTGGCGGTGCTCGAGGTTGCGGCGGTGGAGCGGTTCAGCGAGGCGGAAATGGCGTTGATCTGCGAAAAGGTATACGGCACCGACGATGCCAAACATCCCGGCGTCGCCGAGTTTCTGGCTCAGGGTCGAATCGCGATGTCAGGCGAGATTCGGGTGCTTAATTTCAGTTATTTCGCGTCTGAGTATGCCGACACCTTTCGCACGGCGGTACAAATCCGCGAACAAATCGAGGCGCGTAACTGGCGCAAAATCGTGGCATTTCAGACGCGCAACCCGATGCATCTCGCCCACGAGGAATTGTGCCGTATTGCCATGCAGCGCATCGGCGCCGATGGTTGCGTGATCCATATGTTGCTCGGAAAACTCAAACCCGGCGACATTCCGGCGGAAGTGCGAGACGCGGCGATTCGCAAAATGGCGGATTTATATTTCCCGCCGAACAGCGTAATGATTACCGGCTACGGTTTCGATATGTTATACGCCGGGCCGCGTGAGGCGGTATTGCATGCGCTGTTTCGCCAGAATATGGGGGCGACTCATTTCATCATTGGCCGCGACCACGCCGGTGTTGGTGATTACTACGGCGCATTCGACGCGCAAACTATTTTCGATCGAGAAGTTCCCACGGGCGCGCTCGAGATTGGAATTTTCTGCGCCGACCATACCGCTTATTCGAAAAAACTAGATAAGGTAGTGATGATGTGCGAGGCGCCGGACCATGACATGGATGATTTCGTGCTGCTGTCGGGCACCCGGGTGCGGGAAATGTTGGCGTCCGGCATCGCCCCGCCGCCGGAGTTCTCCCGCCCCGAAGTGGCCGAGATTTTGATGGCCTATTATCGAGGTTTGAAAAAATCGGAGGCAACCGCGTGATGCCCGATAGTAATAACTTGCCCAAGAACTTGCCCAAGAACTTACATCGGCACTTTCGCTTGTTGATTCTTGGTTCCGGGCCGGCGGGCTATAGTGCTGCGGTCTATGCGGCGCGCGCCAACCTGAAACCAACTTTGATTACCGGCATCGAACAAGGCGGCCAGTTGACCACCACCACCGATGTCGACAACTGGCCGGGAGACGCCGAAGGGGTGCAGGGCCCGGAACTCATGGAGCGAATGTTGCACCACGCCGAACGCTTTGAAACCGAAGTGATTGTCGACCACATCCACACCGCCGAATTGACCACCCGCCCGTTCACATTGAGCGGCGATTCCGGTGTTTATACCTGCGATGCCCTGATCATCGCCACCGGCGCATCGGCCAGATACCTGGGGCTGCCCTCGGAAGAATTTTATAAGGGCAAAGGGGTTTCCGCCTGTGCGACTTGCGATGGATTTTTTTACAAGGGCCGGGAAGTTGCGGTAATCGGCGGCGGCAACACCGCGGTGGAGGAAGCGCTTTATCTATCCAACATT
This sequence comes from Candidatus Poriferihabitaceae bacterium, assembly GCA_965262585.1. Lineage (GTDB taxonomy): Bacteria > Pseudomonadota > Gammaproteobacteria > Arenicellales > Poriferihabitantaceae > JAHRAW01. Next base: position 2,183,051 of record OZ253546.1, on the reverse strand, counting down.
GCCGCCGGTGTGACGCTGGTGCATCGCCGTGATGAACTGCGCGCCGAAGCGATTTTACAGGATCACCTGATTGCCAAAACCGTAGCCAACGGCGGCAACATCACCATCGAATGGAATCACACGCTGGAAGAAGTCCTCGGCGACGACAGCGGCGTAACCGGCATGCGCATCAAAAACGTTAACGACCACGGCACCCGCGACATTGCCCTCATGGGCGTCTTCATCGCCATCGGCCACACCCCCAACACCGGTTTGTTCCGCGACCAACTGGAGATGAAAGGCGATTATTTAATCACCCGAGGCGGCACCGATGGCGACGCCACCCGCACCAGCATCGAAGGCGTATTCGCGTGCGGCGATGTCATGGACCATGTGTACCGCCAAGCGGTAACCTCAGCCGGCAGCGGCTGCATGGCGGCGCTCGATGCGGACCGCTATCTGAAAACACACTGAGTGCTTTGGCGACCGTGGCAACAAAGTGGCCGGTAAAAACGACAACTCAAACGGCGACCCGCAGGATGATGGCGACCTGTTCCGCAAGGCGATGGCGGAGATAAAAGTCAAGCCGTCTAAACGCCCACGCAACAACCTGAGTAGCAAGCCGCACAACAAGCCCAAGCCACCCGTGCTCAAGCCAGCCGTGCCCAGGCCAGCCATCCATAGACGAAAAACACCCGCCGCCGAATCCGCTGCCGGCGGCGTGATGACCGACAAGACCAACCAGGGCGAATATGTCGAGTTTGCCCGTAGCGGCCTGCAGAAAAAAATAACCCGGCGGCTGAAACGCGGCGATTATGACTTCACCGCAACCCTCGACCTGCACGGCCACACCACCGCCGAAGCACAAAAACTCCTCGCCAACTTTTTACTCGACGCCGGCGAGGCCGGAGATTCGGCGATATTGATCATCCACGGCAAAGGATTGCACAGCGGCGGGGCCGGCGGAGTGCTAAAACGATTCACGCTGGACTGGCTGAAACGGCAACCCGAAGTGAAAGCGTTTTGCTCCGCCCTGCCGAAAGACGGCGGCACCGGGGCGGTTTATGTTTTGCTACGGCGTAGGTAAATTGTTGCGCATCGGTGTCTGTCTCTACACACAAAAACACCTGCCCCCGCATTGCGCGTCCACGCGCAATAGATATGCAAATACTCTTTTTTTTTATTCCGCCAGCGTAATCACATCCTCTGCCCGCCACCATACCACTACTTGTTCGCCGACTGCGGCGGCCGGGGCGTTGCGGCGGCTGTTGGGGATGGTGATGGTGAGGGTTGTGCCGGGTGCGGTTTTTACGGTGAGTACGGTTTCGCCGCCGTAGTAGGCGACGTTGTCTATGGTTGCGGCGACCGAGTGGGTGTTGTCATCCGCGGGTTTTGATGAGGCGATGGAAAGTTTTTCCGGGCGGATGGCGACGAAGGTGGGTGGGGGCGAGTCGGTCTTTTTATCCAACCCACCGGCGATGGACAACTCGCCGAGGCCTTCGACGGCGTAGCGGTCACCGCCGACCGGGTGCGCCGGCAGGATGTTCATGCGCCCGACAAAATCGGCGACGAAACGGTTTTGCGGGGCTTCGTATAAATTGCGCGGCGTGTCCAGTTGTCGGATGCGACCGCTTTCCATAACGGCGACTCGCTCGGCCATGGAAAGCGCCTCGTCTTGGTCGTGGGTGACTACCACGAAAGTGATGCCGACGGTGTGCTGGAGTTTAACCAATTCGTTTTGCATCGTCTCGCGCAGTTTGGCGTCGAGGGCCGACAGCGGTTCGTCCAACAACAAAACTCGTGGCCGTTTCACCAATGCCCGCGCCAACGCCACCCGCTGCCGCTGCCCGCCCGATAATTGATGGGAATAGCGTTCGGCAAGGGAATCGAGTTGCACCAACGCCAACGCTTCAGCGACCCGCCGCTCGCACTCGCTCTTTTCGACGCCGTCTATGCGCAGGCCGTAGGCGATGTTGTCGCGCACGTTCATGTGTGGGAAAACCGCGTAGGATTGAAACACCATGTTGACTGGCCGCTTGTTGGGCGGCAGCCCGGTGAGGTCGCGCCCTTCCATGGAAATGCCGCCGGTGGTGGGATTTTCAAAGCCACCGATGAGGCGCAACAGCGTGGTTTTTCCGCATCCCGAAGGGCCGAGCAGCACCAGAAATTCCTGGTCGTAGATGTCCAGCGAAACTTCGTCGACCGCCGCTTCGTGGCCGAAGAGTTTGCTGATGTTGCGTATTTCTATGAGTACACGGGGCATGGTTTTTGTTCCGATTTGGGACTAAATCTTTTTGGAGTTTTGGAAGCACATGGCGAGAATCGCGGCGGCGATGGTGATGACGATGAGTACGGTGGATGCGGCGTTGACTTCCGGGGTCACCGAAAAACGTACCATGGAATTGATTTTGACCGGCAGCGTGATGCTGTTGGGGCCGGCGGTAAAGTAGGTAATGACGAAGTCGTCCAGCGACAGGGTGAAGGCGATGAGCGCGCCGGCGATGATGGACGGGCGGATTTGCGGCAGCAGAATGTCGCGCATGGCTTGCCATTCGCCGGCGCCAAGATCCATGGCCGCCTTTTCCAATTCGCGGTTGACCGAAGCCAGTCGCCCGCGCACGATGACCGCAACGAACGGAAAGGTGAAGGTGATGTGGGCAATCATGATGTTGCCGAGGCTGAGCGGCCACACCAAATCCCGAGGCCACCATTGATTGAAGAATACCAACATGGCGACGCCCATGCAGATTTCGGGAATGACGATGGGCAGGAACAGGATTCCATCGGCGGCGAAGCGCAGTGGAAAGCGAAAGCGCCACAGAAAAATGGCGGCGGCCACGCCCAAAATCACGCTAACGATCATGTTGACTATGGCGATGGTCAGCGAATTGACGAAAGCGGAAATCAGCGAATCGTTTTCCATGGCTTTTAAGTAGTATTTTGTGGTGAATCCGTGCCACACGATGTTGCGCTTGGAATCATTAAAACTGAACGCCACCAGCGCGACTATGGGGGCGTATAGCATGACGAAGAAGACGCCGAGGAAGCCGCGCATCCACCATCGCCCGGCGTAGTCGAGCAAGTCGGGGGCCCGCTTGTTGCGGGTGCGGTTGCGGGTGAGGTTGCCAATCATTTTTTTGACGGGCCGGATTAGTCGCCGTTGCCGGACGCGGCTTTGGTTGACTGCAGTTGCCGCAGGGCGATGGCGGCGAAAGTAAGATACATCAGCAGGAAGGATAGCGCGGCGCCGAACGGCCAGTTGTTGGCACCGAGGAACTGCCGCTCGATGACATTGCCGATCAACTGACTGTCGGCACCGCCGAGCATGTCGGCGATGAAAAACGCGCCGAGGGCCGGCACGAATACGATCATCACGCCGCTGATGACGCCGGGCATGGTCAGCGGCAACAGTATTTTGGCGAAAGTGCGCCAGTGGCCGGCGCCCAAATCCATGCTTGCTTCCAGATAGGAGCGGTCAAAGCGGTCCATGGCGGCGTATAAAGGCAGGATCATAAACGGCAGAAAAACATAGGCGATCCCCAGTGCCACGGCGGCGTTGGTGTAGAGCAATTCCAACGGCTGGTATTGCCCGGTTCCGGCAAACCCGACGGCGCGCAGCAGCGAGTCGCCGATGTCCCACAACCACTCCACGGCGAAATTCAGAAAACCACGGGTTCTAAACACTGCGATCAGCGAGTAGGTGCGGATGAGAATGTTGATCCAGAACGGCAGCGTGATGGCGAGCAGCAGCGGCATTTTTATTTTCTGCGGCGCGAAAGCCACCGCCAACGCCACCGGATAGCCAATCAGCAGGCAAACTACGGTGGCGATGATGGCGATGACCAGCGACTTGGCGAAGATGCCGAGATAAATCGGCTCAAAGGCGCGCAGATAATTGCCGCCGGTCCAGTTGAGATCGTGGCCGATGATGCCGACCTTGTCGGAAAAACTCAGCCCGAAAATAAACCCCAGCGGCACCACAAAAAACACCACCAGCCACAGCATGCCGGGCAGCCCGATGGCGGCAAAGACTCCGGGGTTAGCGCGCCAGTGTTCGCCTTGCACTATTTGCCCTCGGTTCCACGAGCGAAAGAATCAGCACAACATCATGCCTACCCGGCCTGAGCATGTTTGTTTGTCAGGTCATCGAATTCCCTATCCACAAACGTATATTTTGGCTTTGGCATAAACGTATCTTCGCCGGGAGACGCAATTTTTTCAATGCTTGCTTTGATGGCATGTTCCGATTGATCGATGCCAATCCACTTGCGGTTGGACAAGTGCGCGGCTTTCAGGGTGGTACCCGATCCGCAAAAGCAATCCAACACCATGCTACCGGGGTTGGAAGAGGTTGCAATTATCAAATCCAACAAATCCTGATTCTTTTCCGTGGGATAGGTCGGATATTGGGGGTCTTTGTATTTCCAAATATCCTGCACTCTTTTGCCCGTTTGTTCATCGGCAAAAAGAATTTTGCGCGGATTACCGGTGTTTGACCATTCTATCAAACCTTCCGCATCCCACCGATTAAGCGTTTCCACATCGGCCCGCCAATGCCGTCCTTCGGGGGGCGACAAACCTTTGAACGGTTGGTTGGATTTGCCCTTTTCGGTTTCACCCGGAGCGTGAATCGGCACGCTAGTGTATTTTCTTCCGTCCTTGGTTTTCTTAAACAACTTTTCAATGTCTTTTTTTGTGTATTGCTGCCGTGGTTCATTCCAAATCGGCTTCGATGATTTGGAATAAAACAAAACCAAGTCTTTGATGTTTCCGTATCCAATTCGGTTAAAGTTCTTGGGGTTGCACTTTATCCTTGCGATGTCATTTCTAAAATTTTCCATGCCGAAAACCTCATCCATCATCACTTTTACATAGTGTCCGATTTTATAGTCAATATGCAAATAGATAGAACCTTCATCGGACAACAACTCTCTTAACAGAAGCAATCTCGCCCGCAAAAATTCAATGAAATCGACACCCGTCAGTTTGTCGGAATAAGCAACCTCGCCGTTCTTAGAATTGCTGATGGTGGTTGCCCTGCCGTTGGTAATCGTGAACTTACCATTGGTGGAAAACGGGGGGTCAATGTAGACCAGATCAATTTTTCCCGCCAGTTTGCATTCCCGCAAAAGATAGCGCAGGGCTTGTGCGTTGTCGCCTTTAATCAGCATATTCTCCATTTTGTTTCACTCCGCTATAACTGATACCAATAAAACCAACGCGCTTATTTCATCTGTTCGGCTCTATCATGTTTTATCCGGGGCATGCTTTATCCGTGGTAACCGGAAACCCCCTTTGACGCAGGACGCCGAGACGTCCCGCGCCAAGGAAGCGATTCACGAAGCCAAAATCCGCGTCCATTCTTCGTCGATGAGTTGGGCGCGTTGTTCGCCCAGATACAGCGACGGCTCCAGTTTCGCCAACACCTCATCCGGCGGGAAGATGGCGGGGTTTTTGTTGTAGGAATCGTCCATGAGTTCGCGCGCGGCGTCGTTGGGAGTGGCGTATTCGATATACTCCGCCAGATCGCGCCCGATTTCGGCACCCAGAAGGTAATTGATGAAAGCGTGCGCATTTTCGGGGTGTGGTGCGCCCGCGGGAATGCACAGGCAATCTTGCCAATAGTAGCCGCCTTCTTTGGGGATGACGTAATCCACGTCCGGATCTTCGTTGATGAGTTGGGCGATGTCGCCGTTCCATTCCACCACCAGATCACATTCGCCGGAAGCCAGTAGATCCTGCCCGTTGTCCTCAAAAATGCCCTTCACATTTTTCTTGAACTTGATCAACTGATCGGCGGCGAGGCGAATTTCATCGGGGTTGGTGGAATTGAACGAGTAGCCGAGATAACTCATGACCATGCCCAGCATGGAACCCGGCTCGCTGATCCAGCCGATTTTACCGGCGTGCTGATCGGACTGCTCGCCCCACACCGCCGACCACGAGTCGGGGCGCGCGACTTTGGATTTGCGGTAGCCGATGCCCATGGTTCCCCACATATAGGGCATGGAGTATTTTCGGCCGGGATCGAAGTCGGCGTCTTGAAAGAGTTTGCCGATGTTTTTCCGGAAATTGGGAATCGCGCCGTGGTTGATGGGCTGCAGCAAATTCGCCCGCCACATGCGCTCGACAAAATCGTTGGTGGGCACGATCACATCGTAGCCGGGATTTCCCTCGCGCATCTTGGCGAATAACTCGGCGTTATCTCCGAATAGGTCCATTTTGACTTCGATGCCGGATGCGGACTTGAAATCGTCCAGCGTGGTCTCGCCGATGTAGGTGTCCCAATTATAGAAATTGAGTTTCTTTTCCTCGGCGAATACCGGCAGATGGAAGCCAGCGGCGGCGACCGCACCGCCGGCGGCCAGAAAGGTGCGGCGTGAAAGGCGTGGATTTTTCATGGTGTTCTCCTTCGGGTGGTGGATGATAAGTTGGAAAAATGTTGCCAGCATCCGGCGGTGATGTCAATATGCCCGCACCGGTGGCCAACCGCGCAAAAATAACTTGCCGGATGGCCCGAATAATGCAATGATTGACCACGGCAAACAATCCGGCAGATGCCATGAAACCGACCTTGATGCAGTCCGTCTCCCTCGACCACCTTGCCTCGGTGGAGCGCCCCATCGCCGACGCCCGAGGCATGCCCAACGCCGCTTACACCGAACTGGAATTTTACCGCTTCGAGCGCGACCACCTGTTCGCCAAAACCTGGACGGCACTGGCTTTTTGTGATGACCACCGCAGCGAGCGCGTGGTCACGCCGGTGGACTTCATGGGCTTGCCGCTGCTGATCGTGCACAGCCCAGACGGCAACCCGGCGGTTTTTCACAACGTCTGCAGCCACCGTGGAATGCGGCTGGTGCGCGAGGCGAAAAAAACCAACGGGCTGCTGATTTGCCCGTATCATTCGTGGAGTTACGACCTCAGCGGCGCCCTCAAAGCAACCCCTCACATCGGCGGCCCCGGAAACAATCGGATCGAAGGATTTTGCGTCGATTCACACGGCCTTAAGCCGGTGCGTTCCCACTGCTGGATGGGGATTTTGTTCATCAACCTGAGCGCTGATGCGCCGGAGTTCGACCAACACGCGGCGCCACTCATCGACCGCTACCGGCACTACATCGGCGCCGACGGTGCATCAGTCATCAGCCCCCCGCAATCGGACGCCGGCTTCTCCATAGAAGCCAACTGCAACTGGAAACTGGCGGTGGAAAATTACTGCGAAGCCTATCACCTACCGTGGATTCATCCATCGCTGAATACCTACTCGCCCCTCGACCGCCATTACTGCATGATGATTTCCGACGACTTCGCCGGTCAAGGCACCAACACCTTCAACCCGGTGTTCGACGGCGGGGAGAACCTGCCGGTTTTCCCGGACTGGCCCGAAGACAAGCACGAAGTCGCCGAATACCCAACCTTCTACCCCAACTTGCTGCTGGGGTATCAAGTGAATCATTTTTACGCGCTCATCATCCATCCCCTCGGGCCGAACCGGGTTCGCGAAGATGTTAAGATATTTTATATCGGCGAAGGCGCCACCGCCGACCACTACCTACCCGGCCGAAAATCCAACATCGAAGCCTGGCGGAAAGTTTTTGACGAAGACATCGGCGCGGTGGAAGAGTTGCAACTGGGACGAAGTTCGGCGGGTTTTCGCGGCGGAGTTTTCTCGCCGGCGATGGATGCGCCAACCCATCATTTTCACAAATGGGTTGCGCGCAAATACCGCACGGCCTACGAAACGGCGGCGGGCGAGGAAAGCGGCGGGTAGCGGCTGGCGGCGTCAGGCTTGCGCTTGCTCCGGTTTCAGAATTTTTTGCAACTCGCCGTTCTCATACAACTGAGTCATGATGTCGCAACCACCGACGAATTCGCCACGCACATACAACTGCGGCACGGTCGGCCAATTTGAAAATTCCTTGATGCCCTGACGCACCATATCATCGGCCAGCACATCCACAGACGCAAACGGCGTCTCACACGCCTTAAGAATCTGCGCAGTGCGCCCGGAAAACCCACACTGGGGAAAATCCGGCGTACCTTTCATAAACAAAACTACTTCGTTGCTCTCGACTACTTTTTTCAGGTGTTCCTGGATGGACATTTTGGTTTCCTCGTATAGTTAAATGGGTTGCCGGTCAGCCGGGCGCGGGCGCACGGTGCTCTTCCGGTGTCAGCGTTTTCATCGATAGCGCGTGGATCTCCGCTTGCATTTTATCACCGAGCGCGTGGTATACCATTTTGTGGCGCTCGATTAGTGATTTGCTAGCGAAATCGGCGGTGACGATGACCGCCTCGAAATGATGCCCGTCTCCCTCGACGCTGACTTCGGCGTTCGGCAAACCGGCTTCAATCCAATTTTGTATTTGTTCGGGGGTTGTCATGGTGGTGGTTACTCAAACAATTCTTGCAGGTCGGTTATTTTTGCCATCTCTCGTAACTGCGCCGGGATATTTGTGAATACCAATTCGCTGGTCGATGATTTGGCCAGATTTGACCAGTGTACCAGCAACGCGAGTCCGGCGCTGTCGGCTTCGCGTACCGCTTCGAGGTCGACCGTGACTTCCCCGGCATGGAATGGCGGCATCCCGTCGAACAATCGGCGGACGGTGTGGATGGTCAAGTCGCCGGTTAGTGCGATGTGGTTGCCCTCGCCGGTGATGGCGGGTTGCGTCATAACTGTTTGGCGTTGGCGGTTTTCATCGATTCGATTATGCCGTCGATGCCGAGGTTGTCGATGGCGGCGGCGTAGGTGTTGCGGTAGTTGGTGACCATATTAATGCCGCCGATGGTTAGGTTGTAGATTTTCCAGCCATCGTCCGGGTCTAGAATCATCGAGTAATCCACCGCGATGGGCGAACCGCCGCTGAGCGTAACTTTGGAATTAACCACGGCGAATTTGCGCCCCTTGCGCTCGGTTATTTGCGAGCCTATGAAGGTCATTTCTTCATCGCCGGTATACCGGAAAAGCGCCGTGGCGTAGGTGCCGATGAGCAGTTTCTTGAACTGCTCGCCAAATTCTTCGCGCTGCTGCTTGCTGGCCTGCCTCCAGTGGCTCGCCAGCACCAGTTTGGAAATGCGCGTGAAGTCGAACAGCGGCACCGCGACTTCCTCGACCAGCGCAAACAGTTGGCCCTTGTCGGTCTCCAACGCCGCCCGCCGGTCGGTGAATTCATCGAGCAAGGTCTGCACCGTCTGCTCGATCATCATCTGCGGTTTTTCCGCCGATGACGCTGATGATGATATCGACGCCGACACCAGTAGGCAAGCCAGCATACAAGTTCGCATCAGGGTTCGGGTTAGAGTCATTGCTTCTCACCGCCTTCAGGCTTGCCTTGGCTGAACATGAACTGGCTGATTAACGACTCCAGTTGGATGGCGGACTGGGTGATGTCGATGCGGTCGCCATCCTCCAGATAGAAGTCATCGGCACCGGGCTGCAAGCCGATAAACTGCGCGCCGAGTAGCCCGGAGGTCAATATGGAAGCACTGGTGTCGCCGGGCAGGTTGTCGTAACTCACATCCAAGTCCATCCCCACCACCGCGCGATAGTTTTCCTTGTCGATGGATATTTCACCGACCCGCCCAACGCGCACGCCGCCAATCATCACCGGCGCCTTTTCATTGAGGCCGCCGACGTTGTTGAAATTCGCGGTGATGCGGAAGGTGTCGCCACCGGCACCGGCGTTACTCACCTGCACCGCCAGCATAGTCAGCGCCGCCAATCCGGCGATGATGAAAACGCCGACCCAGATTTCAATGCTCTTTCGTTGCCCGATTTCTTGTGCCACTACAAGCCTCCAAACATTAATGCGGTTAAAACATAGTCCCCGCCGAGCACCGCCAGCGACGATGTCACCACGGTGCGCGTGGTGGCGCGGCTGACGCCCTCGGCGGTCGGCGGTGCGGCGTAGCCTTCAAACAACGCCACCCAGGTAATCACAAAGCCAAACACCGCGCTTTTGATTACCCCATTCAAAACATCATCCACCAAATCCACGCCGTTTTGCATGGACGACCAGTATACCCCGGCATCGACGTCGAATTGGCCGTGGCCGATCAAATAGCCGCCCAGCACGCCGACCGCGCTGAATAGGGCTGCCAATAGCGGCATGGCGATGAGGCCGGCGATAAAGCGCGGCCCCACCACTCGCACCATGGGGTTCACCGCCATCATTTCCATGGCGGATAATTGATCGGTGGCCTTCATCAGGCCAATCTCAGCGGTCAAGGCTGAACCGGCGCGTCCGGCAAACAGCAGCGCCGTCAGCACCGGCCCCAGTTCGCGCACCAGAAACAGCGCCACCACCAGACCAAGGCTCGATTCGGCGCTGAAATTGACCAGTTGATAATAACCCTGCAAGCCCAATACCATGCCGACGAACAGCCCCGACACCACGATGATCAACAGGGTCAAAACGCCGACAGCATACAATTGCTCCACCACCAGCGAGAAGCGCGGCAAGGCACGTGCCGCACCGCCCAGCGCCCGCAGCAGAAACAGAAACGCCGCCCCCAGCCGGGCCGCAAAAGCAATCGCCCAGGCGCCGATGCCGGTCAGCAGATTCATAACCGAGATTTCATCAACTTCGCCCGGCCAGATCCGCCCGGTACCCGGCGGCGGGATAGTGATACCCCACCGGGCCGTCTGGCAGGCCGTTCATAAACTGTCGCACCTGCGGCAGGTCGCTGTCGGTCATTTCTTCCGGCGGCCCCTGTCCGATAACTTTGCCGTCGCCGAGCAGATATAGGTAATCGGCGATGCTACGGCCTTCGACCACGTCGTGGGTGACGATCACCGAAGTCAATGCCAGCGCGTCGTTTAATTCGCGGATTAGTTTGACGATGACCCCCATGGAAATCGGGTCGAGGCCGACGAAGGGCTCGTCGTACATAATCATAGCCGGGTCCAACGCAATCGCCCGCGCCAGCGCAACCCGCCGCTGCATGCCGCCGGACAACTCCGCGGCCATTAACCCCCGCGCACCCCTGAGGCCGACCATCTCAAGTTTCATCAGCACCAGAATGCGAATTAACGCCTCCGGCAAATCGGTTTGTTCCCGCAGCGGAAAAGCGACATTGTCGAACACCGAAAGATCGGTGAGCAATGCGCTGCTTTGGAACAGCATACCCATTTTGCGCCGCATATCGAACAGCCGGTTGCTGTTTCGGGGCGGAACTGGCGCACCATCGAACAACAAACTGCCTTGGTGCGGATGCAAGCGGCCACCCACCAGACTCAAAAAGGTTGACTTGCCGCAGCCGCTGGGACCCATAATCACGGTCACCTTGCCGCGTGGAATGACGAGGTCCAGGCCGCTGTAAATGCTACGTTGCCCGAAGGCAAAATGAATGTCCCTGGCCTCGACCATGGGATTTTCGAAAAAGTCAGGGGCTTCCATGGTCGACATCATGCGGGGCAAAGGTGGTCAAAAACTGACGCAATTATAATGGAATCGAACCGCCGTGGTGGTGGTTGTGGCATGAAAACACCATCACCATTAAAAATCGCGATGTCAAAACTGTGAGGTAACAAACGTGATGCGTTGGTTGGCTTCCTGCCAGTAGTATTCCTTTTAATTTGGCTTGCTTGGATCTGTCACATTTGGCGAAGCCGGACAACTAAGGAGCGGCTTGGCCGCATTTGTCTCACTGGGCGGGGTTGGCCCGCCCCCCGCCCCTCTCCCGGAGAGGGCGTCCTTGCCCTCTATTGAACCTTGCTTATTAGAACCGCACTTCGCCTTTTAGCAATACGGCGTGGCTGGGGGTGCCGAGGCTGGTTTTGTGTTCGCCGGATAGGGTTAGGTTGGTGGTGCCGGATTTCCAGTTTAGGCCCAGGCGGTAGCTGTCGGTGGTGCCGATGGTTAGTTCGCTGTAGGGGGTTAATATGGCGTTCCAGTGGCGGGAGGGGAGGCCGTAGCCGATGCGGGCGTCCAGGTATGCTCGGTAGTTAGTGGTTGGGTCTTCGGCTTTTTCGGTGGGGGTGAGACCTTGATCCCATAGGGTTTGGAGGCCGGTGTCGGTCTCGCCGTAGCCGGGGCTTAGGTTGAATGATACGCCTTGGCCGTCAGCACCGGAGGTGCGGCGCAGGGTGCCTTGGATGCCCCATTCTTCGTAGTCGCCGCTATGTGCCAGCAGGGCGCGGACGGTGCCTTCTACACTTAGGCGAAGGACTGGGGCGTTGTAGCGCAATCCGCCGCCTATCTCGATCCCGGTGCCGCTCTCGCCATCGCCGCCATCATAGCGCACGCCGACTTCCACCGATGGCTCAATCGTTCCGCCGTCCGGCACTTTGTATGGTTGATTGGCTTCCAACGATATTCGCACGCGAGTTGCGTCTACATTTTGGGAGATAATCTGGGAACTGCTTTCGATTGACAAATCGGTTTTCGATACCTCGCCTTTGAGGCGCACATCGGTTATCCCCCATTGCCATATCTGAGTGCCGCCGCCGGCTCCGAGGGTGCGCATGGTCAGGTCCCTCGAACGCCGTGTCGCGCCGGCGGGTTTTATCTCCAAATCGCCTTCGCCATATCCGACGGTAGCCCATAAATCCAGCGCGCCTACGCTCCAGCCAACATAGGGATTCACGCTGGTCATGTCGATGTCGTATTCGCCTTTGACGAGGTTCATCGTTGGATTGCCGGAGCTTTCATAGTCGAAATCTCCGCGCACCCACGATACCGCCAGGCCTACCAATAAATCCTCACGCACTCGCCCATCAACGCCGAGGTGTAAGCCGGAAAATTCGCCGTCCCAATCCAGTCTGCGGCTCTCGCCGGATAATTCGCGGTATTCGCCGCTGCCCCAAAAGGCCGGGGAATATTCGTCGAACATCCCATCAAACACACCGCCAAGGCCGCCATTCAGCGGCAACACAAAATCGGAACCGAACAATAATTCTTTAGCCGTGCGGTCGCCATCGGTCATCGATTGACCGTGGGCTTGCAAGGCACTTGCCAGCGTCTCCGTGCCGCCGAAGTTGAGGCTCGCCGATGGTACTTTGTTTGACGGCAATTCAATGCGCTGCGCAATCGCCCCGCCGATACTTGCCGAGATCACCTGAGCGACTTCCGGCAAGATCGCATCGTTTAGGGAGACGAAAGCACTGGCCGGGCTATCGCTGCTCACGGTGATGGTCACCGTGTCGCTCATGCTCTCTGCGCCGATGGTGACCATCAGGGTAAGGGTCAACACCGGATCATCCACAGTCATATCCGGCATACCCATCGCATCCAACGCCTGATCAGGCGCAACGAAAGTCGCCGTGAGGGCATCCTTATCAGTCAAGGTCACCGTCGGTGCACCAGCGGTCTGCATCCATAGAATGGTCGCCGTGCCGCCCGCGCCACCGCTACTGCTACCGGTCAAGGTTACCGTAGAACCATAAGGCACGGTTTGGTCAGGCCCGGCATTGACGGTCAGCGGGGCCGGGGGGGCTACGGTGATCTCCACTGTATCCGGCGCGGAATCAGCGGTGCTGTCATTGACCGTCAGGCTGAAAGTCAATGTGGTGGCAGCGGCCACATTCGGGGCAGTGAAAGTCGGGCTGGCGGCAGTCGCACTGCTCAAAGCCACCATCTCCGCGGCCGACGGCGTGCCGGTCTGCGTCCACGCATAGGTCAGGATATCGCCCATGTCCGGATCGCCGCTGGCAGTGCCGTTCAGAGTTACCGTCGTGCCCACGGTCACGCTTTGGTTAGGCCCGGCATTGGCGGTTGGTGCCGCGTTGCCGGCGACCCTCACTGTGACGACCACCGTGTCGCTATCACTGGCACCGGACTGGTCGGTGACGGTCAGGCGAAAGGTCAGATTGGCCGCCGCACCGCCCGGTGCCGTGAAAGTCGGGGTTATGGCTGCCGCATTATTCAAAGTCACCACCGTGCCGCTGACCTGCTCCCACAGATAGGTCAGGATATCGCTTTCGTCCAGATCGCCGCTGGCGGCACCGCTCAGGGTTACCGTCGTGCCCACGGTCACGCTTTGGTTAGGCCCGGCATTGGCGGTTGGTGCCGCGTTGCCGGCGACCCTCACTATGACGACCACCGTGTCGCTATCATTGGCACCGGACTGGTCGGTGACGGTCAGGCGAAAGGTCAGATTGGCCGCCGCACCGCCCGGTGCCGTGAAAGTCGGGGTTATGGCTGCCGCATTATTCAAAGTCACCACCGTGCCGCTGACCTGCTCCCACAGATAGGTCAGGATATCGCTTTCGTCCGGATCGCCGCTGGCGGCGCCGCTCAGGGTTACCGTCGTGCCCACGGTCACGCTTTGGTCAGTTCCGGCGTTGGCGGACGGGGGGGAGTTGCCGGGAGCGGCTATGGTAATCACCACATCGTCGGTTACGCTAGTGTTCGGTCCGCCGACGGTTTCCATACCCCTGACGGTCAGACGGAAGGTCAACACCATATCCGTAGTCACCGTGGGCGCGGTGAAAGTCCGGGTTTCGGTTGTTGGGGGTGCTGTGAAGCCCAAAGTCACCGTCAGCGAGCTGCTCTCCTGCCTCCAATCAAAAGTCGGAGTATCTATTGCCGTGCCACTGCCGGTCAGGGTTACCAGATCCCCCACATCCACGGTTTGGTCAGGCCCGGCGTTGGCAGTCAGTGGTTGGATTGGGTTGATGGTAATCACCACGGTGTCCGGTGCGGAATTATTCAGTCCGTCATTGGTCGTCAGGCTGAAAGTCAATGTGGTGGCAGCGGCCACATTCGGGGCAGTGAAAGTCGGGCTTTGGGCGGTGGTATCGCTCAAATTCACCATCGGCGTGCCAGTCTGCGTCCACAAATAGGTTATCGGCTGGCTTTCCGGGTCTATACCACTGCCGTTCAAGGTTACCAGCGTGCGTTCATTCACGGTTTGCGCAACCCCTGCATTGGCGGTCGGCACCTCGTTGCCGGGGGCGGCTATGGTAATCTCCACATCGTCAGTTACGCTAGTGATCGGGCCGCTGGCGGTTTCCATACCCCTGACCGTCAGGCGGAAGGTCAACACCATATCCATCGTCACCGTGGGCGCGGTGAAAGTCCGGGTTTCGGTTGTTGGGGATGCTGCGAAGCCCAAAGTCACCGTCAGCGAGCTGCTCTCCTGCCTCCAATCAAAAGTCGGAGTACCTATCGCCGTGCCACTGCCGGTCAGGGTTACCAGATCCCCCACATCCACGGTTTGGTCAGGCCCGGCGTTGGCGGTCAAAGCGGTCGGCACCTCGTTGCCGGGAGCGGCTATGGTAATCTCCACATCGTCAGTTACGCTAGTGTTCGGGCCGCTGGCGGTTTCCATACCCCTGACCGTCAGGCGGAAGGTCAACACCATATCCATCGTCACCGTGGGCGCGGTGAAAGTCCGGGTTTCGGTTGTTGGGGATGCTGCGAAGCCCAAAGTCACCGTCAGCGAGCCGCTCTCCTGCCTCCAATCAAAAGTCGGAGTACCTATCGCCGTGCCACTGCCGGTCAGGGTTACCAGATCCCCCACATCCACGGTTTGGTCAGGCCCGGCGTTGGCGGTCAAAGCGGTCTGGGCATGCGCTTCCGAGAGCGGGAAAAAGGCGCAAACCACCAACAATGGCAGCAAGCGAAAAGCGATATTCCACAATTTACCCCCCACTTGCGCACCGGCTTGCGATGCCCGCCCGAAACTACCGGCAAGGCTACCGAATGCGTGTGTGAAATCACGGTTTTTTAGTTGGATATTCATAATTTTAAACTCTGGTTGTTTGTTGGTAAGGATGCTTCTTGGCCAGGCTTCTGGCTTGCGGGTTTATAAAGCACCGTCATTCCCGCGGGCGCACGAATTTGGGAAAGCCGGTGACCTTGTAGGGACAACTCCCCGTGGTTGTCCGGGCACGGCGTAGCCGCTCCTTTGCCGGGCGGCTTTGGCCCTAACCCCGCCGCCTCCACCAGAATATGCCCGTGGCGAAGAACTGCGCAGCGAGGAACTGCGCGGTAAGGAACTGATTGAGAAAGGCCAAGTGTTAACTCAGCCCGCAGAGATTGGATAGCGGCCTTGAGGCTAGCCGTAGTTTCTAGATGGGGGGGGGGGGGGGGGGGGGGGTAATAGTCGAAGTATGGTCTAAGGCGATAGCCGGGGCGATAGCCGGAATGGTGAACTGGTGATGAGAGAAACGTACTTTCATAAATTTAGCAAACACGGGTCTTATATCTGCGCCAGAGATTCGCTGTCGCCTTTGGCGAACCACAAAGACAATCGCCCCCGCCTACTCGTCGGAAAGCGGCAGATCGTAAATTCTTGGCGGCTATCTAATACGGCAGTTGGCATAGGGGTTTATCGATAGAGTGGCGCGGAAAATATAACACATCATCATGGCGAATGACAATTTTTATTTGTTGCCGTTGCCAGAGGGGGTGGGGTGGTTTTGCCTACCTCGATTGGCGGCTTGCGCCGGGCAGCCCTGAAAAAATCAGCCGCGAAAAACCCGTAGCAGCGATTTGGGTTGGGGGTTGTGGCCGTTTGCGGCTTTGCTGAGTTGCAACTCTTTGCGGAAAATATAAAAACTGCACATGATTAACAGCGTCACGCCGAAGATACTCGTGACTTGCGGCACCTCAGCCCAGATCAGATAACCGAACAGCACCGCCCAGATGAGGTAGGTGTATTCAAAGGGCGCCACGATGCTGGCCGGCGATACCCAGTAGGCTTTTATCAGGCAGTAAAAAGCGAGGGCGGCGTTCAGGCCGAGGAATATCATGAGCAGGCCGTCCTCGACGGGTGGCACCACCCACGGACGTAGCAGGAATTGCAGGGCCGGATTTTCCGTGACCAGCATGGCGCCAAATATGCCGACCAACACGCTGGCTACGATGCTGCCGATGACAAACGCGCATGTGGCGTATAAGGTGATAGTCCATGGGCGGTCGTCGGCGCGGATGAAGCGCGTGAGCAGTATTGAGCAAGCGTAGGCGAAGGCCGCAATCATCGCCAGAAGCGTGGCCAGATGGAGAAGATCGCCGCTCGGCCCGACTACCATGACGATAGCCAGAAAGCCGACGAACAATGCGATCCAACGCCGCACTCCCACCGGTTCCTTGAGTAAAATCGCCGCCATAATAGTGACCAGAATGGGTGCCGAGAAGACGATGGTAACGACTTCCACGAGCGGCAGGGCGGCGATGGCCATGTAGTAGGTCAGATAGGAGAAGAATCCGAAAAAGCCGCGGATGAGCAGCAGTTTTGGTTGGTGGGCGAACAGGCCATGCCAGCCGCCGGTCAGGCGCACGGCGATGAGTATCGGCACCAGCGCCACCACGCCACGGATGAAGACGATCTGCAGGACCGAGTAAGTGTCGCTGAAGGACTTGATGATGATGTCCTGCAGGGCGAACAGGAAAAGCCCGAACACGCACAGGGCTATGCCGGAGTGCGGGCGGTCATCGGTCAGTGTGGCGGAAGCGGTAACCATCCGGGCACTCTGCATCGATAAATACCATTTGGAAAGCGGTTTTTTCTGATGTATATTATCGGAAAATCCGATTGCAGCAGGTTGCCATACGACCATGAAATTCGACCACATCCGCACCTTTCTCGAGATCGCCGCCAGCGGCAGTTTCAGCCGCACCGCCGAGACCCTCAATGTCACCCAGTCCACGGTCAGCGGACGGGTGCGGGCTATGGAGCAGCAACTTGGAAGGCCGCTGTTCACGCGCGGGCGCGGCGGTGTGGAATTGACCTCCGCCGGGCAGCGATTCCGACGCTACGCCGAGGGCATCGATCGGCTGTGGCAACAGTCCCGGCAGCAAATCGCGCTGCCCGAAGGCTATCGCACGGTGCTGGCGTTGGGTGCTCAGGTGAGTTTGTGGGAGCGGCTGATTCTCGACTGGATGCCACGGATGCGGCGTCAGGCACCGAACGTGGCGTTGCAGGTGCAGGCCGACTATTCCCACAGCCTGATGCGCCAGTTGGCCGACGGCCTGCTGGACATCTGCGTTATGTACCAGCCCCGTCAGATCGCCGGGTTGGTGATTGAGGATTTATTTGAGGAGACGCTGGTGATGGCGGCCAAAGAACCGCGCGAAGTCTCTGCGGGCTGGGTCGAGGACTACGTGTTCGTGGACTGGGGTGACACTTTCCGGGCGCAGCACGGCGCAGCGTATCCTGATATGGAAACTCCCGCGGTCTCGGTGGGGCTTGGCGCATTGGGATTGCAGTACATCCTGCAAAACGGCGGCTCGGGCTATTTTCCACTGCGCATGGTGGAGCCGCTGGTTGCCAACGGCGAACTGCATCTGGTACACGGCGCGGCCACCGCACGCCGCGCCGCCTATGTGGTGTACACCGACCGCCCGAAGGATGAAAAAGTGCTGTCCCTGGCCCTTGACCTGCTCCGCGATATCGCCAGAAACGCCGAAAAAACCTAGCGGCGGCGTGTGATTCTAGTTTCTATACGCCACTTTTATCGCAACTGATGTGCGCGTAAGCGGAATGATTGTGGATGGATTCGAAGTTCTCGACGCTGACTTTGTAGCCGGTGATGCGCGCATCGGCGTTGAACACGCCAGCCACATCGCGCACCATGTCCTCGACAAACTTGGGATTGTCGTAAGCCCGCTCGGTGATGAATTTTTCGTCCGAGCGTTTGAGCAGGCCGTAAAGTTCGGAACTGGCCTGACTTTCCACCAATTCGATCAACTCTTCGATGGATAGAAATTCCCGGCATCGGACTTCGACGGTCACATGGGAACGCTGGTTGTGAGCGCCGTATTCGGAAATTTCCTTGGAGCACGGGCATAAACTGGTCACCGGCACCTCGACCTTGAGCGCGACATCGCACCGCTCGTGGTCAATTTCACCACTCAGGGTAACCTGATAATCCATCATGCTATGCACCCCGGAGACCGGCGCGCGCTTGTTGATGAAGTAGGGAAAGGTCAGTTCGATTCGGCCTTGGGGCGCATTCAATCGCTTGCTGAGATCCGCCAGCAGGCCGTTGAATGAGGAGACGGAGATGGCGTCCCGGTGGTCGTGCAGCACGTCCACAAAACGAGACATGTGCGTGCCTTTGTAGTGCGGCGGCAGCGCCACATACATGCTGACCGAGGCCACCGTGTTCTGCACGCCGCTGCGGTCGGCGACCTGAACCGGATAGCGTATATCCTTGATGCCGACTTGGTCGATGGCGATATTACGCGCATCCGCACGGCCTTGAACATCAGCGATGGGCGTAATGGCGGGTTGACTTGACATGATAAAGATCGGGTTAGCGTTGGTTGGCGGATGCGCTCAGGATTGTACCGCTTTGACTCGGCTGCGGTGCGTTATCCCGGTGGCGGCGCGCTCGGAAATCTCCCGCAGGATGCTGCGCTTGATGCCGTCCGCATCCAGGCCGCAACCGGCGAGTTGTTCTTGCTGGGTGCCGTGGCCGATGTGTTCATCGGGCAGGCCGAGATTAACCACTTCAACGACGCGGTTGTGCCGCCTCAGCACTTCGTTAACCGCCGAGCCGGCACCCGCCGCGATTACATGCTCTTCAAGGGTCACGAGCAGGGCATGGGTATCCGCCATTTCCACGATCAAGTCTTCGTCCGGCGGCTTGACAAAGCGCATGTTGACCACCGTCGCACCCAGTGCCTCCCCGACCTGCACCGCCGCCGCCACCATACTGCCGAACGCAAGGATGGCGAGGTCATTGCCGGCATCGCCATAGCGGCGAATCTCCGCCTTGCCGATGGGCAGGGCGCGCATCGCCGCCCGTTCTTTCACCCCCGGCCCGCTGCCACGGGGATAACGCACCGTGGCCGGCCCCGGATGCTGGTAGGCGGTGTACAGCATATCACGGCATTCGGCCTCGTCCGCCGGGGCCATGATCACCAGCCCCGGTATGCACCGCAGGTAGGCGTAGTCGTAACTACCGGCGTGGGTTTCGCCATCGGCCCCCACCAGCCCGGCGCGGTCGATGGCGAGCATGACATCGAGGTGTTGGATGGCGATGTCGTGGATGAGTTGATCGTAGGCACGCTGCAGGAAGGTCGAATAAATCGCCACCACCGGCTTGAACCCTTCCACCGCCAGCCCGGCGGCGAAGGTCAGCGAATGCTGCTCGGCGATGCCGACGTCGAAATAACGTTGCGGATAATCCCCGGAAAACCGCACCAGCCCGGAGCCCTCGCGCATGGCCGGCGTGATGCCGATGAGTTTTTCATCGAGCGCCGCCATGTCGCATAGCCAGTCGCTGAACACATCGGTGTAGGTTCGGCCTTTTTTCTTCTTTTCCATTTTTCCGGTGTTCGGATTGAACGGCGTTACCCCGTGATAGACACAGGGATCGCCCTCGGCGGGCTTGAACCCCTTGCCTTTTTGGGTCACCACATGCAAGAACCTCGGGCCGCTCATGCCGCGCAGGTTTTTCAGGGTGGCAATCACGGCGTTGAGGTTATGCCCGTCCACGGGGCCGATGTAATAAAAACCGAGTTCCTCGAACAAGGTGCCGGGCATCACCATGCCTTTCATGTGTTCTTCCCAACGCCGCGCCAGATGCTTAACCGGCGGCGGCAGCGTGCTGAGCACCGTCTTGCTGCCTTCGCGCACGCTGGTGTAGGCACGCCCGGAAAGAATGCGCGCGAGGTAATTGGAGATGGCGCCGACGTTGCGGGAAATGGACATTTCATTGTCGTTGAGAACCACCAGCAGGTCGGCGTCCAGATCCCCGGCATTATTCAACGCTTCAAAGGCCATGCCGCTGGTGAGCGCGCCGTCGCCGATTACCGCCACCACATCCCGTTCTTTTTTGCCCGGGTCGGGGTTGGCGAGGCGCGCCGCCACCGCCATGCCGAGGGCCGCGCTTATCGAGGTGCCTGCGTGGCCGGCTCCGAAGGTGTCGAATTCGCTCTCGCTGCGCTTGAGAAATCCCGACAGACCTTTGTGCTGGCGAATGGTGTCAAAACTGTCGCGCCGCCCGGTGATCAACTTATGGGGATAGGCTTGATGGCCGATGTCCCACACCAGCCGGTCGCCGGGGGTGTCGAACACATAATGCAACGCCAGAGTCAGTTCCACCGTTCCAAGCCCCGGAGCCAGATGCCCGCCGGTGCGCGAAGTAACCTCAATCAGAAACCGGCGGATTTCCTCGGCCAATTCGGGCAGTTGCTTTTGCTCCAGCCGCCGCAGTTGCAGGGGGCTGTCGATGCCGGAAAGCAACGGATATAAAGTGCTCGTTGACATCAAAAATTTCGGTTCACCACAAAATGCGCGAGTTGTTGAAGGAACCCTGCATTATCCCCCAGCGCGGCGGCGGTTTCGAGGGCATTCCGGCATAATTTATGCGCCTCGGCGCGGGCCCTTTTCAAGCCGAGCACGGATACATAAGTGGCCTTTTGCATGCGCCGGTCGGCACCGCGCCGTTTCCCCAAAGCCTCGTCGGCGACGGCCTCATCGGCGGCGGCCACATCGAGAATGTCGTCAACCACCTGAAAGGCCAGCCCGATGCTGGCCGCGTATTGGTCGAGGCGGGCGAGCAATTTCTCGTCAACCCGCGCCGCAGTAAGCCCCCCGAGACGAGCGGCGGCGCGAATCAGGGCGCCGGTTTTTAGTTCATGGACGCGCTGCAAGCATGCCGGGGTTTGCGCCGATCGTGGATCCGGCGTCTCGGAACCGGCATCGGAACCGGCACCGGCAGCCATATCCAACGCTTGCCCGCCGACCATGCCGCCGGGCCCGGCGGCGTGCGCCAGCGTCTCAATCATCCGCAACCTGCGCTCGGCGGGAACCGCCAGCACCGGGTCGGTGCACAGAATTTCAAAAGCAAGGGCTTGCAACGCATCCCCCGCCAGTATCGCGGTGGCCTCGTCGTAGGCGATGTGGCAGGCCGGTCGGCCACGGCGAAGATCGTCATCGTCCATGGCCGGCAGATCATCGTGAACGAGGGAATAAGCGTGAATCATCTCCACCGCCGCCGCCGGTGCGTCCAGTTGCTCCGGTGTGGCACCGGCGATCTCGCCACAGGCGTATACCAGCGTGGCGCGAAATCGCTTGCCGCCATTCAGGCAGGCATAGCGAATGGCTTGGTGCAATCGCTCCGCCGAATCCGCCGGGCCGGGCAAGCGCGATGCCAATGCGCGTTCGGTTCGTTCCCGGCAAGCCCCCCAAACGGACTCAAAGTCGCTCAACTACTCGTCACCCCGGTCGTCTTCGAGGGGCTCCAGTTTATAGGCACCGTGTTTTTCGACCAGTTTTTCCACCCGCTGTCGGGCTGCTTCGAGGCTTTTGCGACACTGCTCCGACAACACCATACCGCGCTCAAAATCCTTCATCGTCTGCTCCAGCGACTGCTCCCCCTGCTCCATACGCCGAACAATTTCCTCCAACTCTGCCAACGATTTCTCGAAGTCCGGGGATTGATTTTGTTTGTTCGAAGACATATCGTATTCCAACCGGCAACCGGTTCAGGGAAAAAGGGGGTAACAGAATAGCAGGTATTCGGAACTATCGCTCTCTTAACGGAATGGATTGGGTGGCGGAAGATAATTGAAAACAAATTGACTAACTAAACGGGATCGGCCAAATCCTTCGAGTATCCTTTGAAACACATCATCGTCAATCATTTCCTGGGCGACGTACAACTTCTTGGCTACTTCCTGTTTCAGTTTATCCGCAGGCTCTTGCCTAGCCAATCTGTATTTAATATAACTCCTGTGTTTTATGAAAGGATGATCTCCCTGCTCCAGCAAGCAGGTATCATCATGGCCTTTGCGTCCTTCTTTGTAAGTGGAAGCGGATACCAACAACACATATCCTTGCGGGTCCGGGTCACACATAATTACAAACAAGTGTTTTTGCGCTAAATCTCCCTGAGGATTGGAGGGAATAAGAAGTGCCGCCCGGCGAACAACCCGGAAACTCACGGTTGCGAGAAAGCAATATCCAGCGCTCTCTCGGCTCTAACTTCTTTGGCCAATTCAAGTGCTACTTTTTCTTCTATTCCTACCGCTCTGAATACATCAATCTCATCGATCGGCATTGACCGGCTTCCCGAATTGACCGGGGCACGCCATTCGGAACATTTATCGTGCGTATAATCCCGCAACTGCCACTGATCCATGTGCCCGAATTTCTTCCACACATCCTCCAGAACTACCAAATCATTTTCGCTAATATAATCCAGGTCGCTACGAGTAAACTGTTTTTTTAATGCAACTTTGTCGTTTTCACGGGCGGATATCCATTGATCCCACACATCGCTCTCGACCTTTGCTACATCTCCGTTAATGAGGTTAAGCATGTGGGACAGTACCGGGCCATGTTGCATAGAAACCATGTTGTCGAGTGATAGGGGAAAACCATAACGGCACATCGCTTCGCGATCCGCCAGATACGCCAATTTAACTAACTTCAGGACACTGATGGGTTCACCTTCTTTGTCAACAAAGAAAGCCGCCATCTGTGTCAGTGTGTTTGTGGTCAACATTGCATTTTTTGCTGAAGTCATCTGGAAATCATCTGCGATACAATCGAGTTTCGCAAACGTGTGTGCGCAAGCGAGGGTATACCACAAAACATTCAATATAACAATACACAATACCTACTCATGAAATAACATCTTCGCCGAGCAAGCGGCGGTAGAGAAAGGACTCGCGTTTGAAGAAACCGGCGGTGTGGAATGATTCTTCCAAGCCCAGTAATTCGTAGTCGAGGTGGTGGCATATCTCGTGGGCGAGGGTGCGCAGGAAGGTGCGGAACTTAACCACCTGGCGGCGTTGGGCGGTATACATCCACACCGTGATGCGGGCCGGGTCGTCGTTGTCGGCGGGTTGGTAAAGGCCGTGCAGTTCGCTGCGGTTATCGCCGGGGCGGCGTTTGCCAATCTTGACGGTAAGCGGCGGCGCCCCCAGCACTTCCGTCACCGCCGTCGACAAACACCCGGCCGCTTGCCCCACCCCGATGGGGCCGGGATGTGCGGCCTCCAGCGCATCTCGCAAGGCCGCGCTTGGCGTGGCGAAATCAGCACCGCCGGGAATGGCAAAGGTTTCCATGCGGTCGCTTTTCCGGTAAATCGCCTGCTGGCGGCGGTTGAGTTTTTTGTAGTAGGCGTAGGGCATGCAGGAAAGTGTGCAACTTTGCGCGGGTAATTTCTCGCCACGGCACCGGCGCGGGCGGCGAATGGGTTATTATCGCGTCATGCTACAAGTCACGCCACAAGTCACGCCACAGGTCATACTACAACGAATGAAACCGCTCCGCCGCTAATGTCTGATCGCTACGATGCCTCGGCCATCGAGGTGCTCACCGGCTTGGAACCGGTGCGCAAGCGGCCGGGGATGTTCACCAATACCGACCGTCCCAACCACCTCGCCCACGAGGTCATCGACAATAGCGTGGATGAAGCGATCGCCGGACACGCCGATTGCGTCGAGGTGCACTTGCATCCGGACGGTTCGCTGACCGTATCCGACAACGGCCGTGGCATGCCGATTGACCTTCACAAGGAAGAAGGCTTGAGCGGCGTTGAAGTGATCCTCACCCGGCTCCACGCCGGCGGTAAATTCTCCGGCAAGAACTACCGGTTTTCCGGCGGCCTGCACGGCGTCGGCGTGTCCGTGGTGAACGCCCTGTCAACCCGCCTTGAAGTCTGGGTCCGGCGAGACGGCGAGCAGCGACACATCGCTTTCGCCCACGGCGAGCGCGTATCCGAACTCAAGGTCACTGGCACGGTGGCCAAGAAAATTACGGGCACGGTGATTCGCTTTACCCCGGATGAGCAGTACTTCGACTCGCCCAAATTCCACATCGGCCGCCTGAAACGAACGCTGCGCGCCAAGGCGGTATTGTGCTCCGGGCTGCGGGTCGCTTTTTGTGATGAAAACAACCCCGATAACGATGAACAATGGCAATACCACAACGGGCTGCTGGATTATTTTTGTACCTCGCTGGGCGCGGCGGAGATGGTGCCGTCGGTGCCGTTCACCGGCGAACACAAGGAAAAAGACGGCGAAGTTCAGTGGGTGGTGGCGTGGATCACCGACGGCGGTGATTCGGTTGCCGAAAGCTATGTCAACCTGATTCCAACCACTCAAGGCGGCACCCACCTCAGCGGCTTTCGAAGCGGCCTGCTGGATGCCATCCGTGAGTTCTGCGAGTTCCGCGACCTGCTGCCCCGGGGCGTGAAACTAACCCCCGAAGACGTCTGGAATACCTGCGCTTATGTGCTCTCGGTGCGCGTCGTCGAACCGAGATTTAGCGGTCAAGCTAAGGATCGCTTGTCGTCTCGGCAGACCGGCCAGTTTGTGCAGGGCGTGATCAAAGATGCGTTCAGTTTGTGGCTCAACCAGCACATCGACGAAGGCGAAAAAATTGCGCACCTCGCCATCGACAACGCCCAGCGAAGACTGCGGGCTGGCAAGCGGGTCAAGCGCAAGAAGATTACCGGCGGCCCTGCCCTGCCGGGCAAACTGGCGGACTGCACCAGCGATGATTTGGAGATGACCGAACTGTTTCTGGTGGAAGGCGATTCCGCCGGCGGCTCGGCCAAGCAAGCGCGCGACCGGGTGTTTCAAGCGATCATGCCGTTGCGCGGAAAGATTCTGAATACATGGGAAGTGGACTCTTCGGAAGTACTGTCATCCCAGGAAGTGCACGACATCGCCATCGCTCTGGGGGTCGATCCGGGCTCAAACGACACCGATGGACTGCGCTACGGGCGAGTGTGCATCCTCGCCGACGCCGACTCCGACGGAGCGCATATTGCGGCCTTGCTATGCGCGCTGTTTCTACGGCATTTCCCGAAACTGGTCAAAGACGGCCGGGTATGCGTGGCGATGCCGCCGCTGTATCGCATCGACGTCGCCAAGCATGTGTATTACGCGCTCGACGATGCCGAAAAGGAAAAGATTCTGGCGCACATCACAGCGGAAAAAATTCGCGGCACAGTCAACGTGCAACGCTTCAAAGGGCTCGGGGAAATGAACCCGCTGCAGTTACGCGAAACCACGATGAATACCGCCACCCGTCGACTGGTGAAACTGGAAGTGTCTCAAGACAATCAAACCCGTTCGATCATGGACATGCTGCTGTCGAAAAAACGCGCACCAGACCGCAAGGCGTGGATAATCAAAAAAGGCCATCAGGCGGAAGTGGCCTGAGATTAAAAACCATCGGCGGCGTGGTTATTGTTTTATCGCGATGGCCAGATCCATTACATTGGTTCCGGTGGGGCCGGGTTTGAACAAAGCGGCAATTCTTGCGAGGTATATTCCCGCGTTGGCTTTTTGCAATGCGTTACTCGCGCCCGATGCGGCGTCGAAGGTGTCGCCGTCCACCAGTCCGCCGGCGGCGTTGGTGGGACCATCGGTGCCGTCGGTGCCGGCCACCAGCACCGAGATTTTTCGCCCGCGAATCTCCCCGGCCACCGCCAGAGCGAGGCTTTGATTGCGTCCGCCAACGCCGGGGCTTGCGGGCAAAACCACCGTCGGCTCGCCGCCCCAGATATACGCACCCGCCGGCCCGCTGAACAACTCGGCGGCGATTTGTTGGGCGGCGGCGTGTATGTCCTTGTTCAGGGATTCTGCGTTGGTAACGACCGGTATTCCCTGCGCGCACAAGAATCGATCTGCGGCTTCACGAGCGATGCGGTTGGAGCCGATGATTGCCGTGTGATAGGCAAACGCACCGCAATCGGCGAGACCGGATTGGTCGTGCTCAAAGCGGCCCAGTAATTTTTCAATCTTCGGCGGCAACGGGTCTACTGATGACAGCGGTGGATTCATACCACCGATGCCGCCGCCAATCAAAGCAATATCGTCACCGGTAACATCGGAAATCGCATACACGCGCACCGACCGGCCACCGAACCGGCCCAGCAATTTTCCGCCCTTGATGGAAGAAAGCCGAACTCGCACAGCGTTGATTTGCGTGATGTCACAACCGCTTGCCAGCAGTTCCCCGGTAATCTCCCGCAATACTTCCAGACCCACCGCCTCCGGCAACACTTCCGCCAACGCCGAAGCACCCCCGGACACCAGCATCACCAGCCGCTCCCCGGGCGGCACCGAACGCACGAATTCATCCACCGCCCGACCGCCCCGCAAACTATTCTCATCCGGCGTTGGATGCCCCGCCTCGATTACCGCAACCCGCGGATGCGCGGCGATTGCATCATCGCAATGCCCATACTTGGTCACCACCAGCCCCCGTCCGTTTTTAGCAAAGCCATCCAACGCCCCCGCACACATCGAAGACGCCGCCTTGCCCACCGCCAGCAAATGGGTTATCGGTTCGATTCGATCCCCGGCAATGGCGGCACGGGTCACCCGCTCCCCGCCAACGCTTTCCACCCCGGCTTTCCATGCGCGGATCAGGAGGGCTTTATCTCTGATATTTGGATGATCTCTCATAATGCCAAGGTCCGGTTTCTCGCGTGGTGGCGGCGTTTGCCTTACAATGTAGCCCGTTCGCCGTTCAGGGTGCCGTTCAGAGCACCATTCAGGGAAATGAGTATGCCGGTCATCCGCGAAACCACTTTCAACGCTAAGTTAGCCGAAATTTTGCGGCACAAAAACCCGCGATGGCGGAAGAATAATGTTGTTGTGGCCGAAGCGGGGAGTGCCCTGCATGGCACCGGAACCCCGGACATCTTAATCAATTCCTTGGTTCCCGTCATCGTCGAAGTTGAGTTCCTGCCGGCATACACGGTGGAAGCGGATGCCATCGCACGGCTTGGGCGCGTGGTGCGCACCACTGAACAGACCATCGAACAAGTGATTGCGGTGCGGGTGCCGCAAGAAATCAAAGAAGTGGTCGCGGCACAGTTGGAAGAGGCTATCATCAACAGCCGTTTAGAATACTGCCTGCTTTCCAGCGATGCCCCCGGCGCTCCCCATACTCCCGTGCATCGCTGGCCCCGGAAAAAATGGCTGCAGGGCAGCGTCGATGATTTGGTTGCGGTGATTGAAAACGCCGCCATTTCCGAGAAGTTAATTGCCGAGAGTTTAGAAATTTTAGAAGGCGGCGTGAGCGCGGCGGGCGCACGCTTGATCGATGCAACCAGAGACAAGCCGGATGTGGAAGTAAAAATCGCCGAGATTTTACACCAGTCCACGGGTCTGCAGACTACGCGCATGGCGATGGCAATTATTGCCAATGCGCTGACTTTTCACCAAATTCTTGCCGGCACGAACAACATCCGCGACTTCCCGCAGTTGCAGTTTCACGGCAGATTGATAACCGATGAGGTGATGATCGAATGGGAGCGGATTATGGACGAAATTAACTACTACCCGGTATTTGACATCGCGCGCCGGGTGCTGTCGGTAATCCCGCCGATAATTGCGCCTCAAATTCTCGACTTGTTGGCTAAAGTTACCACGAAATTTTTCGCTTCGGGCATCATTGGCTCACACGATATTTACGGGCGGATGTTTCAACGCTTGATTACCGACCGCAAATTTCTGGCGACTTTCTATACCTTGCCGGAATCGGCGATGCTGCTGGCCGAAATTGCCGCCGACAAAATGCGGGTGGACTACACCGACGAAAGCACCGCCCCGGCGCTTTGTCTGGCCGACTTCGCCTGCGGCACCGGCACCTTGTTGGCGGCGGCGTATCACGCGGTATTGGCACGCCATCGCCGCGCCGGACATGACGACGCTGCCATCCACAAGCAGATGATGGAACAGTCCCTGATAGCGACTGACATTATGCCGGCCGGGGTTCATTTGGCGGTTTCCATTTTGTCCGGCGTTCATCCCACCATTACCTTTGACGACACCAAAGTACATACCCTGCCCTACGGCGGCGATGCGCTGTCCCTGGGGGCGTTAGATTTAATCGAGCAAGAAGCCTCGCGGGATTTATTACAACACCAAAAACGCCTCGGTGGCCGCAGAGAACAAAAACTTGAGAGCAAAGATACTCAAGCCATGTTTTCGTTGGAACACAACAGTTGCGATTTGGTCATCATGAACCCGCCCTTCACCCGTCCGACCAACCACGAAATCACCGACAAACCGGTACCTTCATTTGCCGGATTTTCCACCAGCGAAGATGAACAACGAGCGATGTCCGCAAGATTGCGGAAAATAAACGCAAGGTTGCCGGAGCACGCCGGGCATGGCAATGCCGGTCTCGCTTCCAACTTCATCGACCTCGCGCACCAGAAACTCAAGCCCGGCGGGGTGCTGGCATTGGTGCTGCCGGCCACTTTCGCACGAGGCACCGCATGGGCCAAGAGTCGGCAGTTTGTCGCCGCGCATTATGACGACCTCACGCTGGTCTCGATCGTTTCCAGCGGCGTGAAAACCACCTCTTTTTCCGCCGACACCGCCATCGCCGAGGTGTTGTTGATTGGCAAAAAACGCGCCGCCAAGCGTGAAGACGAACTCACACAAACGCAGTTTGTCTCGCTGCGAAAACGCCCGGATAATGCGGTGCAAGCCTCGGTGATGGCGCGCATCATCTGCAAAGAAAGCGTCCAAGCAAACGGCAGAATTTCGGCGGGCGGCGATTATCTGGGCGAAATTACCTTCGGCAGTTTGTTGGAGGGCGGCGCGATCGGAGTGCTGGATCATACTTTGATTACCACCGCCACGGACTTGCAAAAAAGCATCCTGAACCTGCCGCACACCCCCAAGCATGCATTACCCATCACCCGCCTCGGCGACATCGCCGAGCGCGGTTTAGTCCACCGTGATATTAGCGGGAAACATCCCGACGGCAGCGCGCGCGGCCCGTTTGATATGGAAACACTGCACGACATCCCGACCTATCCGTGCTTGTGGTCGCACCGTTCCGACCTCGAACGTTCATTCATCGTCGAACCGGAGATGCAAGGGCGGGTGCGTCCGGGCATGCGGGAAGCCGCCAATGCGGTGTGGGAGACCTGCTCCACCTTGCATTTCAATCTGGATTTCGGGTTGGGTGCGAATAGCCTCGCCGCCTGCGTGACCCCGATGCCGACCATCGGCGGAAGGGCATGGCCCAATGTCCGCCCAAAGCACGCAACCCACGAAGCGGCGATAATGTTGTGGGCGAACTCCACGCTGGGGCTGTTGTTATGGTGGCATTCGGCCTCTCGACAACAAGGTGGCAGAGCCATAAAAACCATAAGCCAACTCCCCGACTTGCCGATATTGGACACCCGCGACCTCAGTGCCAAACAACACAAACTTGCGGCGCGTATTTTCTCGCGCTTCAAGGATAAGCATTTTCAGCCCGCCAACGAAGCCTATCACGACCAAATCCGCCACGACCTCGACCGGGCGGTGCTGGTGGAACTTCTGAACTTGCCGGAATCCATTCTCGGACCACTGGATTTATTACGGCGCAAATGGTGCTTCGAACCCAGCGTACACGGCGGCAAAACAACCCGCATCATGGAAGTAGAACCCGACTCGTACGGAACAACCGAATCGTAATTGCCGGGCGCAACTTTCTAAAATATAATGCCGCAATCTCATCGTCTCCCTAAAAGCGAATCTGCCGGTGGCGGACACCCATCATTCTGAAAAACCAATAGCGACCTATCCATGAAATATCTAATGAAATATCCAATGACATATCTAATGAAACCAATGAACCCCTCCCTTCTTGCCCGGCTTTTAGCGGCCGCTCTAACTACGCTGGTGATGTGCACGACTGCGGTGGCGGGGCACAATACCTCCGAGGCTATTGAAGCCCGCACCGTGCCCGAGGGCAAATTGAACGTGGTGGAATCCGGCGGCGGGGTGGTTGTCGCAAGTGCCGCCGATGCGCCTGTGAATGGGGAAGCGGTTTATAAGTCCGTATGCGCGGTCTGCCACGATTCCGGCATTGCCGGGGCGCCGAAAACTGGCGATGTTGACGCCTGGGTTACGCGGGTTGCGCAGGGTATGGCGGTGCTGGTGGATCACGCCATCAACGGTTTTCAGGGCGAGACCGGCGTCATGATCGCCAGAGGCGGGAATCCGGCGTTGAGCGACGCCGAGGTCGAGGCGGCGGTGAAACACATGGTGGAACTTTCGCAATAAACCGCCGCCGGCAACTTTCGCACACACAACCCTGACTTATTATGAACGACCAACATTCCCAAACCGAAACGGTGCTGTTGTGCGAAAGCGAAAACGGCATCGCCACGCTGACCCTTAACCGCCCCGCTCAATACAACGCCCTGTCGGAAGCGTTGTTGGATGAACTCGAGCGGGGGCTGGATCGAATTGCCGGCGACCGAAGCATCCGCGTGGTGGTGCTGGCCGCCAACGGCAAGGCGTTTTGCGCGGGCCACGACTTGAAGCAGATGCGCCGCCACGATGATCATTCCTACCAGCACAATTTGTTTTCCAAGTGCAGCGGTATCATGACCAAACTGACCACCCTGCCGCAGCCGGTTATCGCCAGAGTGCAGGGAATGGCCACCGCCGCCGGCTGTCAGTTGGTGGCGAGTTGCGATCTCGCCGTGGCCGCCGACACCGCTCGATTTGCCGTGTCCGGCGTTCGCGTCGGGTTGTTTTGTTCGACGCCGGCGGTGGCGCTGAGCCGCAATATCTCGCGCAAGAGGGCAATGGAAATGCTGCTCACCGGGGACTTCATCGACGCCGAAACCGCGCTGCAATACGGCCTCATCAATCAATCGGTGGAGGCCGGTGAACTGGATAACGCCGTCGCCCAACTGGCCGACAACATCGCCTCGAAACCACCGCGCGTTATTCAAATCGGCAAGCGGCGGTTTTACGCGCAACTGGAACAGGGCTTGTCCAACGCCTACGCCGGTGCCACCGACACCATGTCGGATAACATGATGCTGCCGGAAACCCGCGAGGGCATCGATGCGTTCATTGAAAAACGCGAGCCGAATTGGCCCGATGATGCCGACGACGCATCCACTTCGGCAACCAACCATGACTAATTATAAAATCGCCGTGCTCACCGGCGATGGCATCGGCGAAGAAATCATGCGCCAGGCGATCAAGGCATTGCGCTTTATCGAGCAGCGCAACGAGGTCTCATTCGAACTCATTCCGGCGCCGTTCGGTGCCGGTGCATGGTTCGAAACCGGCCAAAGTTTTCCCGATGAAACCAAGGCGGTGTGCGATGCCGCCGACGCCATCCTCAAAGGCCCCATCGGGCTTGGCGTGGAAGCCTCCAAAGAAATTCCGGTAGACCAGCAGCCGGAACGGGGCGGGCTGCTGCCGATGCGCCGACGCTACGACACCTACGCCAACTTCCGCCCGGTACGCCTGCCGGCGGGGCTGGCGCATTTTTCACCACTCAAGGCCGACATCATTGGCGACGGGGTGGACATCTTAATCATCCGCGAATTGGTGGGGGGCGTATACTTCGGTAAAAAGGAAGTCGGCGTCGATGCGGAGGGGCTACGCTATGTATCGGAAGAACTCAGATACGACGAATTTCAGATCGAACGCATCGCCCGGGTGGCGTTTGAAGCCGCGCAAAAACGACAGAAAAAACTGCACAGCATACACAAAAGCAATGTATTGAAATCCAGCGTCCTGTGGTGCGAAGTGGTCGCAGAAGTGGGGCAGGATTTTCCCGAAGTGCAAGTGCACAACGTGCTGGTGGACGCCGCCGCAACCTATCTTTGCCTCAACCCCGGGCAGTTTGATGTCATGGTTATGGAAAACCTGTTCGGCGATATTCTGAGCGATCAGGCCGGTGGCATTCTCGGTTCCCTCGGCCTCATGCCTTCCGCCTGCATCGGCCCGAACAAAGCGTACTACGAGCCATCCCACGGCTCCGCCCCGGACATCGCCGGCAAGAATATCGCCAACCCCTATTCCATGATCGGCTCGGTGGCCATGATGCTAGAGATGAGTTTCGGCATGGAAGAAGAAGCAAATAATCTTTGGCGCGCCATGCAGTCGGTGTTCACCGACGGCTATTCAACACCGGATTTATCCAAACCCGGCTCCGACATCACCATGGTCAGCACCGATGAATTCGGCGTACGCGTGATTAATGCCCTCGAGAACGGATAACCGCAAAATGTCTATGGCGGGACACAACCTGGACCGGATACGGCGGGCGCGTAGCTGGCTTGACAAAAGCAACCAGACCAACATCCCCCACGAGAAGTTTATCTTTCTGTGGATTGCGTTCAATGCAGCATATGGCGCCGAAACCATCGGTGCCTATACCGGCAACACGAGCGACGTTCATGTTGGTGAATCCACTCGTTTCAAAAAATTTCTTAGCGAAATCGTAAGGCGCGATAAGCGCGGGGAAATTGCGGATATCGTCTGGAATACCTTCTCCGGTCCGATTCGCATTCTGCTTAAAAATAAATATGTGTTTCGCCCGTTCTGGGAATTCGTGCAGGACACAAAAACCGATGCGGAATGGCGCCATGCGTTTCGCAATTACAACAGGCGCGTGGAGTCTGCGCTGAGGAAAAATAACATAGACAAAGTTCTAATAGAAATTTTCTACCGCCTCTACACGCTGCGCAACCAGATTTTCCACGGCGGCACCACCTTCGCCGAGAGTTGGGGGCAATCGCAACTGCGCGACGGTAGCCGCATCATGGCGTCCCTGGTGCCGGTCATCCTGAACATCATGCAGGCCGACATAGACAACGATCCTGAATCAAACACTTGGGGCATGGTCGCCTATCCACGCTTCCGCGAACAGCGGGAAGACTGAGTGCAAGCGATGCAAATCGTTACTATGGCGGCGCGGCTGCTTGCTGGCTGACAATAGCATCGTAAATTTCCCGGTCGGTTGCGCCTTCGGTGCCTAGTACCAGTACGCGGCTGTGCGCGGTCAGGCCGAGGGCGGTTTTGAGGGGCGGGTTGGCGCATGCCGCAAGACACGCCGCGAGGCCGGCGACGGCGGATTCGCCGGCTTCTATTTGCGCATCGTGTGCCAGCATCGCCATGACCGGCGCGACTAAATCATCGCTGATGGTGAGGAAATCGTCCGCCGCCGGGGACAACACTTCCCATGCCAACTTCGATACCTCGCCGCAGGACAAGCCCGCCATGATGGTCTCGCGGGTGATGGACACGTCCGTGGCGCGGTTGTGCACCGCGCTTTGGAACAAACAGTCGGCGAGTTCCGGCTCGACGACGATGAACCTCGGGCGGTGGACGCCCAATTTCTCCCACAACCAGGCCGCCACCGACGCCGCCAGCCCGCCGACTCCGCCCTGCACAAATATGTGGGTCAGGGAAACATCGTCCGGCAACTGCGGCATGTTTTGTCCGAAAATTTCCTCCATCATCACGCTGTAGCCGGCCATCACCATAGCCGGCAAGTCGGTGTAGCCGGGGTAGGAAGTATCCGAAACCACCTGCCAGTGGTTGTCGGCGGCGTCAGCGGCCGCCCGGCGAACTGATTCATCGTAGTTTCCGCGGATGCGAATCACTTCGGCGTCCAGTTCCCGCATCGCAGATGCTCGACGCTCGCTGACCCCGGCGTGGATGTAGATGCGGCAACGGCATCCGAAACGGCCAGCACCCCATGCCACGGAACGGCCGTGGTTGCCGTCGGTTGCAGTTACCACGGTAACATCTGTGGCCAGTTCCTGGAATTTTCCGGATTCGAGGTCTGACGCCGATGCGAGTTCGCCGGTCTGCGCTAGGATTTTTTGCTGCAGTAGGCGAAGCACCGCATAAGCCCCGCCCAGTGCCTTGAAACTGCCCAGCCCAAAGCGGCCGGCTTCGTCCTTGTAGTAGACCGCACCCAATCCGAATTGGGTCGCCAGATCGTTTAACCGGGCGAGGGTTGTTGGCCGGTAGTTCGGCCAGGCGGAAATTTCGCGGGCTGCTTCGGCGCTCGCCGCAAGGCTAAAATTCCGCCGTAACGACGACGGATAATCAACCGCACCGGCCTTATTGGGATTGGCGTAATGCCCGACCGCCGCACTTTCGAATAGTTGTTTGTTCATTTTTCAGCGACTATACCACCGGCGGCAAAATGGCGGGTAACCCAAATATATGGGAAAATGCCGCCGCGATGCATCACCCGGCAATCGGGTTTCGACGACCGGCAATCAATTTTGTAAAATCTCATGGCTAACCTCTTTTTCCCCTCCCTGCCTTTGCTTGCGCTAATGGCCTGCCTTGTTCTGAAAAGGGGTGCCATCGTCAGTTCCATCATCGGAAGTTTAGCGGTACTCGCGGTTATTTTTTACGACCCTAAGTATACCCTCAACCTCCATTCCCTGATTGCGCAGGATTTTCCCATCGTTCTCATCCTGACCTTTTCCGTGGCATTGGTCATCATTCCCGGCCAGATTCTAAATGAACTGTTGCAAGCATCGGGAACCATAAAAGAAATCGGCGCGCGCATCGAAACCGTAAAATTGCCCGCCGTCAAAATGGCATCCATTATCGTCCTCGGCGTTGCGCCCATGCTCGAATCCCTGACCGGATTCGGGGTTTCGTTGTTTTTCACCGTCCCGGTCTTGGTGCAACTGTTCAGCCTACGAAAGGCACTGATTTTATCTTTGCTGAGCATGAACATCATGCCCTGGGGAACGCTGGCACTGGCCACCCTGATTGGCTCGCAAATATCGGCACTGCCTTTTGATCCGTTGGCGGTCATGACCAGTTTGACGAGTTTCGCGGTTTTTCCGGTCATCGGATTTTTGGTGGGCATGATTTGCCGGGAAAGCGGCGCGAAATGGTATTCCGGTTTTCTCTATCCGCTGCTGTCGGGCGTGCTTTTGTCGTGCTGTCTGGTGTTCTATAACTTCTACACCACGGCGGAACTCGCCGGCGTCTATGCCGGGCTCACCACCGCCGCCGCGATATTGCTCTTCGAACTACTGCGCAGCGGAAGAGATTTATTGTCCGGGTTTGTCCGTGCCCGGCCGCCGTTGATTCGTTTATTCGCCCCCTATCTGCTGCTGATTGCCTTGATAGGGCTCTCCAGAATTACCGTCGTCTATGAAACCCTGCAAGATTTTTTCAGTCTGCAAAACGGAAGCGTCAAACTGTTTGTTTTCACCAGCCCCGGCGTATTTATTTTCCTGACCGTTATTTTCATTTTCGCTTTTTCCGAAAAATACCGGCGGCATACCCATGCGTTTTACCACGGCGTCAAACGCTCCGTTTATCCGGTGGCAGGCATCATGATGTTTGTTGTTTTTGCCCAACTCCACCGGGCAAGCGGGATATTCAAGGACATCGCCGCCCGCATCATCAACCTGCAACTGTCGGAAATCACATTTATTTCCCCCCTACTCGGAATGTTGAGCGGCTACACCACCGGGTCAAACGTCGGCGGCAATGCGCTTTTCATGGCGTTGCAGAGCGAAACCGGAAGCTATTTTGACCAGCAACTGGTCTTTGCCGCGCTGCAAAACAGCGCCGCCGGACACGCGGTTTTTATGTCGCTCCCCATTATTTTGCTCACCCTATCCATCGCCAAAACCGGCGAGCACGACAACGCCAGATCACACCAAACATGGCTGATACGGCGCACATTGTTATACGCACCGCTCATTTACGCGGCGTTGGTGATCCCTTTTTACCTGTTGATAATTTAGCCTTGCGTCTCTTGCCGGGTGGTTTTTTGCCGAGTGGCTTTTTACTGAGTGGCTTTTTACTGAGTGGCTTTTTACTGAGTGGTTTTTTACCAAGTGGTTTTTTACCAAGTGGTTTTTTGCCGGGCGGTTTTTCGTCCGTCGGCGACCGCAACAACTCGGAAATCTCCGCAGGTTTCAATTCCACCCACTGCCCCGCCCTCAAGGTTTTTGGCAAAACCACAGTGCCATAACGCACTCGAATTAAACGACTGAGTCGGCAGCCGACCGCCTCCCAAACGCGCCGAACCTCGCGGTATTTACCTTCGCTGACCACCACCGAATACCAACTATTCCTGCTGCGGGAGTCGCTCTTGTCATGCCGCCGCACCTGCTGAAACTGAACGCAACTTCCATCCAGCATGATGCCTGTTTGCAGCCGCTGAACGGCGGCGGCGTCCACATTTCCGTAGACCCGACAGAGATATTCCCTTTCGAGACCGAATCGCGGGTGCATCAGGCGATTGGCCAGTTCCCCGTCGTTGGTGAACAAAATCAGCCCGCGGGTATTGATGTCGAGGCGTCCCACCGAAACCCATCGCTCGCCCTTCACTTTGGGCAAGTGGGCAAACACCGTGGGGCGGTCGTCCGGGTCCTTGCGGGTGCTGATTTCGCCTTCGGGTTTGTGGTAGAGAATGACGCGCTGCCGCCGGGGTGCGGCATTCACCCGCAGCGGGCGGCCATCCACGGTGATGCGGCTGCCGGGGCTGACCTTGTCGCCGAGTTGCGCGACCCGGCCATCGACCTTGATTTTTCCCTGCTCGATCCAGCGTTCGATGGTGCGCCGCGACTCCACCCCCAGATCCGCGAGGTGTTTATGCAGCCGCTGCCCCGCCCGGGACGGTGTCGCCATCAAGATTCGGGCTGCGCCTGCCCTGGTTCTTCCGGCATCAATTCTTCCGACATCAATTCTTCTGATGCGGGTGAATGCGGTTCCGTTTGAGCATCCGATTCCGCAGATGATTGAGGAACGGCATCCTCGGCGGTGGTTTCTTGGGTTGCTTCGGCGGTGGTTTCAGCATCGCTTGGCAAATCCACCGGGTTCCCCAGGCTGGCCAACACTTCCGGCGGAAACGGCGTGTTCGTCTCCCCGGCGATGTCGCCGGCGATTTCGCCAAGTTCACGCTGTTCGGGCAACGGCGGCAGATCCTTCAAGGATTCAAGGCCGAAATAGGAAAGAAATTCGGCGGTGGTAGCAAACAACGCCGGATGGCCGGGCAAGTCGCGCACGCCAGCCTCCTTGATCCATTCGCGCTCCAGCAACCGCCGCACAATTTCCGTGGTCACGCCCACGCCACGGATAGTCTCGATATCGCCACGGGTGACCGGTTGGCGGTAGGCGATGATGGCGAGGGTCTCCAGCAACGCCCGGGACAGCCTCGGCGGGCGGGTGGCGTGCAATTTGCCAATCCATTCGGCGTATTTGGGGCGCGACTGATAGCGGTAGGCATTGCCGATTTTGCGAAGTTCGACGCCGCGCGCTTCGCATTCTTGTTGTAATTGCTGGATCGCCTCCTTGACATCGTCCGACGATGGTTGCGAGTCATCCGCAAACAAATCTTGAATCCGCGCCACGCTCAGCGGCGAATCCGACACCAACAGCACCGCTTCGATGATTTTTTTCAGTTCAGCGGACATATCTATGGATGGACATATTTATGGATGATGGGCGCGCCCACTGCAACGGGCGATGAAAAATTTGTCAGCATCATTTAGGTCGCCCCGTCTGCGACGCTTTTCAGATGAATGGGCGCAAACGGTTCGTTCTGCACGACCACCAACTGCCGGTCGCGCACCAGTTCCAGAATCGCCATGAAACTTACCACTAGCCCCGGCCTGCCTTCGTCAAAATTCAGCAAATTCTCAAAGCGCAGGAAGCGGCTGGTTTGAATGCGCTCAAGAATCAGTGCCATCTTCTCCCGCACGGTCAGCGTCTCGCGGCCAACGCGCCAGTGTTTGTATTGCTCGGTGCGGTCGAGCACATCCCGAAACGCTACTATCAGGTCGTTGAGGGAAGCCGTGGCTTCGACCTTAACCGGCTCGGGCTGGTCGAATCCCGCCGCCACCAGATACAATTCCCGCTCCATCCTCGGCAGCGCATCCAGATCCCGGGCCGCCTGGCTGAAGCGCTCGTATTCCTGCAACCGCCGCACCAATGCCGCGCGCGGGTCTTGTTCATCTTCCTCGTCTTCATCAGCCGGATGAGGCAACAGCATTCGCGACTTTATTTCCGCCAGCATGGCCGCCATGAGCAAATATTCCGCCGCCAGGTCCAGGCGGAAGTGGCGCATGAGTTCGACATAGTCCATATATTGCCGGGTGATGTGCGCCACCGGAATATCGAGAATATCGAGGTTCTGTCGGCGGATTAGATAAAGCAATAAATCGAGAGGCCCCTGAAAAGTCTCGAGAAAAACTTCCAGCGCATCCGGCGGGATATACAAATCCTGCGGCCATTTATCCAGTTTTTCGCCGTTGACCAGCACCGTCGCCGGCGATTCATCGGCATCGACACCGGTATCAACACCGGCACCGGCACCGATCTCCGGTTCCGGATTTTGTGTCGGCAACGCTTTGTGGGTAGTTTTACTCATCCGCAATGGTCATTATCGATAAACCGCGCCGACCGCCGCGCGCACGATTTCCATGGTCTCCTGCGCGGCTTCTCTGGCTTTGTGGTTGCCCTCTTCAATTATCCCACGCACCCGGACGGGATCGTTCTGGTATTCACGGGCGCGCTCGTGAAACACGCTTTGCTCCTCAAGCACCTTGTCAATCAACGGCCTTTTGCATTCGAGGCAGCCAAACGAAGCGGCGCGGCAACCGGCGGACGCCCAATCCCGCACACCCGCATCGCTGTATACCAAATGCAACTGCCACACCGGACACTTATCCGGGTCACCGGGATCGGTAAGCCGCACCCGGGCAGGATCGGTGGGCATTGCCTTGATGGCTTGCTCGACCCGTTTGGGTTCGTCCCGCAAGGCGATGGTATTGCCGTAGGATTTTGACATTTTCTGGCCGTCCAGTCCCGGCATTTTTGCCATTTCAGTGAGCAAGGTTTGCGGTTCCGGCAAAATGGATTGCCCGCGCCCCTCGAGATACCCCAGCAAGCGATCTTTATCCCGGCGGCTGAGGCTTTGCCCGGACTCCACCAATTCCCGCGCCCGGTTGTGGGCTTCCCGGTCGCCCTGCTCGGTGAATTGCCGCCGCAACCGCCGGTAGGTCGTGGCGGCTTTCTTGCCCATGCGCCGGATGGCGTCGTCGGCCTGCCCCTCAAAATCTTCGCCACGGCCAAAAAAATGATTGAAACGCCGCGCGATTTCCCGGGTCAGTTCAACATGAGGTGCCTGATCTTCGCCGACCGGCACATGCCCGGCGCGATACATCAGGATGTCCGCGGACTGCAACAGAGGATAGCCCAGAAACCCGTAGGTGGCGAGGTCTGTGCCGGGCAGTTTCTGCTGCTGCTCCTTAAAACTAGGCACGCGCTCCAGCCAGCCGAGGGGCGTCACCATGGACAATAGCAAGTGCAACTCGGCGTGTTCGGGAACTTGGGATTGAATGAACAGCGTCGCCTGCTGCGGATCCACCCCCGCCGCCAGCCAGTCGATAACCATATCCCAAACATACTCGCGCATGGTTTCGGGATGGGCGTAATGGGTCGTCAAGGCGTGCCAGTCGGCGACGAAATAAAAACATTCGTAGTCGCCTTGCAACCGCACCCAGTTTTTCAGCACCCCGTGATAATGGCCGAGATGCAACCGACCGGTGGGACGCATACCGGATAGGACGCGGTTGTTTGGGCGGTTGTCGGCTTCCGCCTGCTGGTTGTCTGGTGATGTCAAGGTGATCTCAATACGATGTCAAAGGATAATTCCGCTACACGAAAGCCGCGATATCCCCTTTGCCTTCCCGGCGCACTTCGGGGATGCCGGACAGCATGTCAATGACCGTGGTCGGCTGTCGGTCGCAGGGGCCGCCGTCCATCACCAAATCCACGGCGTGCTCCAGCCGCTCGCGGATGATCGCCGGGTCGTTCAGGGGTAATTCTTCGCCGGGCATGATCAGGGTGGAACTCATCAGCGGCTCACTCAACTGTGCGAGCAAAGCATTCACGATGGGGTAGTCGGGAACCCGCAACCCGATGCTGCGGCGCTTGGGATGTTGCAGGCGCCGAGGCACCTGGCGGGTGGCGGCGAGAATAAAGGTATAGGGGCCGGGAGTAAAGCGCTTCAGCAGGCGGTAGGTGTCGTTGTTGACCTTGGCGTAGTTGCCCAGTTCCGAAAGATCCCGGTCTACCAGCGTAAAATTATGTTCGGGGCCGACTTTGCGGATGCGGCGGATGCGTTCCATGGCTTCTTTGTTGCCGATGGCGCAACCCAGGGCGTAACTGGAATCCGTGGGATAGGCGATGACCCCACCGGCGCGGATGATTTCCACCGCCTGATGGATGAGCCGGGGCTGGGGGGAATGCGGATGCACCTTGAAATACTGCGACACTTAACGGGCCCGGCGAATATTCATACGCGGGCGCATTCAGGCGTTGGCCTCGGAAGATACCTTTCCGCCCCCCCGACCGCTTTTGCGGCGGCGCGCCGGTGGCTGATTGGTGCGCAAATTTTCGATCCATTGTTGCTGCTGTTCGGCGTTGCACTCCTGAATCCCGGTCCACCATTCGG
Source organism: Candidatus Poriferihabitaceae bacterium (assembly GCA_965262585.1). GTDB lineage: Bacteria > Pseudomonadota > Gammaproteobacteria > Arenicellales > Poriferihabitantaceae > JAHRAW01. Next base: position 2,141,930 of record OZ253546.1, on the reverse strand, counting down.
CTGCTTCCTCGGGACCTTCACCGACCCGCCGACGCAGTAGCAAAAAATCATAGGCGGCGCGAAACCGCCGGCCCGCCAGCAGGCGCATCACCGCCCGTGGTCGGCGAGATTCGAGTTCGGATTGCATTTCCCAGATTTCTATCACCGCCGCGCTGACCCGGCGCGGCACCGCTACGCGCCGGGCTTGCCGGGCAAACACCGCATCCCCCGCCGCCCATGCCGCTTCGCCGAACGGCATGCCGGGACGGAGAGCCAATTCCGCCTGAAACGGCCGCCACAGCAGCACCGCAAACAGGAACGCCGCAATCACCGGCTTGCCCTGTCCGACACGCTGGTCGGTGTTCTCCAGGGCGATTTCAATCAAAGATTCGGCGGCTTTGTCGCCGGCCTTGTCCCCGGCTTGGCCGATGGCTACCGCGGTCATTGGAAACAACTTGTCGATCAGATTGTGGATGCGCAATTCGCTCCAACTTTTGCGGGCGTGGCCGTGGTGAAACATTTTCAGCACTTCATCGAAGAGGCGCGCCGCCGGGATACCTTCGAGCAATTCCACGCACTCGGCGATGGCCACATCCAGACCGTTGTCCAGCGTTAGGTCGAGTTTGGCGCGAAAGCGTAGCACCCGCAGCATGCGCACCGGGTCTTCGGTGAAGCGTTCCCTGGGGTCGCCGATCATGCGCAGGATGTTTTTGCGGGCGTCTTTCACGCCGCCGAGAAAATCTTCCACCAACTCCTTGTTGGGGTCGTAATACAACGCATTGATAGTGAAATCCCGGCGTCTGGCGTCTTGCTCGATGGTGCCAAAAACGTTGTCGTCCACCACGCGCCCGCTATCGGAAACCGACTGGCGACCGGCGGCACCCCCGCCTCGGGGATTCCGCGTGCGCCCCGGCTTGGCGCGATAGGTCGCCACTTCGATGACCTCCCGGCCAAAGCGCACATGCACCAGTTTGAAGCGCCGACCAATAATCCGCGAGCGTCGGAACAGATTCTTGACTTGCTCGGGGCTGGCGTCGGTGGTGATGTCGAAATCCTTGGGATGCCGGTGCAGCAGCAAATCGCGCACGCACCCGCCCACCAGATAACCGTCAAATCCGGCTTTTTGCAAGCCACTGACCACCTGCAACGCAGCGTTGCTGATCCAGTTACGGTCAAACCCGAGGTCGTTGGCGTGGTAGTGAACCTGAGTCAAAACAGGCGAATTCCTTATCCAGCGGATGGTAAACCGGCGTGCGGTGAAAGAGCCTAGATGATACCATTCATTCGATCCGATTGCTCCCTTCGTCTAGCGGTCAGGACGCTGGCCTCTCACGCCGGAAACAGGGGTTCGATTCCCCTAGGGAGCGCCAATTTCAACGAACCGCCCAGGCCAGCCACGCTTTCACGAGGAAGGGTTGGCGGGGGTTGGTGTATGATTTCAACTTTCAACGGCGGGAGAATAACGATGGCTCATTCAACTGACCAAAAGGCAACTGAACAACCGATAACTAAACAGACCGGCCAATGCCTGTGCGGAGCGGTACGCATCACCACAAAAAACGCCAGCCAACAGGTCGGCGTATGCCATTGCAATATGTGCCACAAATGGAATGGCGGGCCTTTTTTTGCGATTGGTTGCGGTGACGATGTTTTATTTGAGGGCGAAGAAAACATAACCGTTTTTGAGTCGTCCGAGTGGGCCGAGCGCGGCTTTTGCGGGCGGTGCGGAACGCATCTGTTTTATCGGTTGAAAGAACGCCGACAACACATGATGCCGCCGGGGCTTTTCGAAAATTATAAGGACTTGGTTTTTTCCCATCAGGTATTCATCGATGAAAAACCTTCGTTTTACAGTTTTGCCGAGCAAACCAAAGACCTGACCGGCGCCGAGATTTTTGCCAAGTTCAAGCATTCGCGGGAGTAAGCGAAACCCCTCGTTTATTCTTTGCCGAGGAGGACTATTGCTCGGCGATGGTCTTCGCCTGCCACAGGTCTTCCCACGCCCGGGCCTTTTGCCCCGGGCTACGCAGCAGATACGCGGGATGATAGGTGGCCACCAGCGGGATGTTGTCGGCGCCGTATTGGTGCACCTTGCCACGCAGTTTGCTCAGCGGCTCGCTGGTTTTCAGCAACGCCTGAGCGCTGATTCTGCCGAGGGCGACAATCACTTTGGGTTTGATCAGCGCCAGTTGCCGGTGTAAATACGGTTCGCATTGTTCGATTTCGTCAGGCTGCGGGTCGCGGTTGTCGGGCGGGCGGCATTTGAGCACGTTGGCGATGAATACCTCCTCGCGCGTCATTCCGAGCGCGGCGATCATGCTATCAAGCAATTTTCCGGCGCGCCCGACGAACGGTTCGCCTTCTAAGTCTTCGTTTTTTCCGGGCGCTTCGCCGACCAACAGCCAGTCGGCATTGGGGTTGCCGCAACCAAACACGGTATGGGTGCGGCTGTGGTGCAATTCGCATTTGCGACACGCCGACACCTCCCGCTCGATGGGCGTCAGGGATTCATCGGCGGCGGCGTTCACGGCACTTTCGTCCGTGGCCGCTTGCGTAGGCACCTGCTCGGCAACTGGTGCGGCGACAGAATGCGCATCCGACTCGGCGTCGGGAGAAGCGGCCAGTTTCTCGTTTTCAACCGGTTCCGCAGCCCGCGATTTCCATACTTCCACGCCAATCTTTCGCAGAATTTCGCGTTGGCGTTGGGAGTGGTTGTCCATCATGCAATCACGCGGGCATTAAATCGCCCGCGCCAGTTGCGGGTGAACTCGGACTTCGTTGTCATACAACTTATTGAGCGCATTGATGTACGCCTTGCCCGAAGCGATGATGATGTCGAGGTCGGCGCCGTGGCCGTTGACGATGCGCCCTTCCCGCTCCAGCCGCACGCCCACTTCCCCCTGAGCATCGGTGCCCGAGGTGATGCTGTTGACCGAATAAAGTTGCAGCAAACTGCCGGACTGGACGATGGATTCGATAGCGCTGAAAGTCGCATCCACGGTTCCGTTGCCCTGCTCCCGGGCACTCACTTCTTTTCCGTCCACTTCCATGATCACTTTGGCGGTGGGGGTTTTGCCGGTCGTGGATGTGGTCTCCAGATATTTCAAGGTAAAACGAGCCGATGCCGCGCTGTCGGCGGTGTCCGACACCAACGCCTGCAAGTCGTCATCGAAAATCTCGTGCTTGTTGTCCGCCAATTCCTTGAAACGGGCAAAGGCGCGGTCCAATTCCTCGTCAGACTCGAACTGGAAGCCAAGAAACTTCAGCCTTTCGGTGAACGCATTGCGTCCCGAATGTTTGCCTAAAACGATGCGATTGGCGGCCCAGCCGACATCTTCGGCGCGCATGATTTCATAGGTTTCGCGGGCCTTGATAACGCCGTCCTGGTGAATGCCCGCTTCGTGGGCGAAAGCGTTGGCGCCGACGATGGCCTTGTTGGGCTGCACCGGGAAGCCGGTGATGCTCGACACCAGACGGCTTGCGGGCACGATCTGGGTGGTGACGATGTCGGTGTCGCAGGCGAACTGGTCTTGCCGGGTGCGCACCGCCATGACGATTTCTTCAAGGGATGCATTACCGGCGCGCTCGCCGAGCCCGTTGATGGTGCATTCCACCTGACGGGCACCGGCCATTACCGCCGCCAGCGAGTTGGCCACCGCCAGCCCGAGGTCGTTATGGCAATGCACGGAAAACACCGCCTTGTCGGCGTTGGGAATGCGTTCCAGCAATTCGCCGATGAGGGCGCCAAACTGGTGGGGCAAGTTGTAGCCCACGGTGTCCGGTATGTTGATGGTGCCGGCACCGGCATCGATGGTCGCTTCGATGATGCGGCACAGGAAGTCGTGGTCGGAACGCCCGGCGTCTTCCGGGGAGAACTCAACGTCATCGGTGTGGTTGCGCGCTTGCTTAACCGCCGCCACCGCGCGCTCCAGAACCTGCTCGGGCTCCATGCGAAGTTTGTGCTTCATATGAATGGGAGAAGTGGCGATGAAAGTGTGGATGCGCGAAGCCGCCGCCGGACGGACCGCTTCGGCGGCCTTTTCCACATCGTTGGAATTGGCCCTCGCCAGCGCGCAGACGACGCTGTCGGCAATCAGTTCGGCGATGGTTTGGACGGCCTTGAAATCGCCGGGGCTGGCGGCTGGAAAGCCCGCCTCGATGATGTCAACGCGCATTTTTTCCAGTTGCCGCGCCACCCTGATTTTTTCATCAAAGGTCATGGATGCGCCCGGGCTTTGCTCGCCATCGCGCAAGGTAGTGTCAAAAATAATTAATTTGTCTTTCATGTTCTTTCGCCTCAATGACTCGCCAAAATTGAGTGTCGGGATGAATTTCGGCCCCGCCGGTTGGAATCGGTGGCGGGCGGAATTCGGAACTACGGGAGATAAGGTGGAATACTAGTGCGCGCGCAGGCGCAGTAGCAACAGACGGACGACGCGCAGAGCGCACGCACGGAATCGGCCGGCTGGCATGCCCGCGGTCTGCGAAGCCGAAATCCAGCCGGTGCGGCGGGCGGTGTCGCTGGTGGTGGTCGCGGTAGACACGGCGATAATTTACCTTATGGTGAGGGGAAATGCAAGCGTATGATATGATACCACTACATATTGGACAAATCAGGTATCGGTTAACGCCCGGTACTCCTGATCTCGTTGAAAGGTAAATACGACATGACTATACGGCTCGAACGCGACATCATTGATGCGGCCACCTACCGGCAAACTGTCGAACGGTTTCGCGAATCCTCGATTCGTTTGCCCAGGCTCTCGGAGCTTGCCGACCCGTCTAGCATCGATGATGCGTTGAAACAGGAATTGCCGCAGGTCGATCCGGACGCACCGGACCCACGCAACCTGTTTCGCGTGCACTGGCATAACGATGCCACGCGCCGCGGTTTCACCGAGGTACCCGAACATATCGTTTTACCTTCGTCGCTGACCGGCGTCGACGCGAAAATCGTCATCGCACTGGGTAACCGCTTTCCAATGATCCGGGCACACAAGGTGCTCGCCGCCTACGGCTGCCTGGTGCCACGGCTGATCAGCGGCCGCTTCAACCCGGATAAAAACCGCGCGGTATGGCCGTCCACTGGCAACTATTGCCGCGGTGGCGTGGCAATATCGAGAATCCTCGGCTGCCGCAGCGCGGCGGTACTGCCCGAGGGCATGAGCCGGGAACGTTTCAACTGGCTCGAACAGTGGGTGCAGAATCCACAAGACATCGTGCGCACTTACGGCACCGAAAGTAACGTCAAGGAAATCTACGATGCTTGCCATCAACTCGCGCAGGACCCGGACAACATCATTCTCAACCAATTTAACGAGTTCGGCAACTATATCGTCCACCGTGCGGTCACCGGCCCCGCGTTCGAGCGTATTTTTTGCTCGCTCGACGGGGCATCTGCGCTCAATGTGCGGGCCTTCGTTTCCGTGTCGGGGTCGGCCGGCACCATCGCCGCCGGCGATTACCTGAAATCGAAACTCGGCGCGGATATCTGCGTGGTCGAGGCACTGCAGTGCCCGACGTTGCTCTACAACGGTTATGGTGAGCACAATATCCAGGGCATCGGCGACAAGCATGTGCCGTTTATTCACAATGTCTTGAATACCGATTTTGCCATTGGCGTATCGGACGAGGCGTCGGATTCGCTGAACCTATTGTTCAACACGCCTGCGGGGCACGAGTTTTTGACGAAACGTATCGGAATCGACACCGGCACCCTGCGGGGCCTCGGCAACTTGGGCCTGTCGTCGATCGCCAATGTTATCGGTGCGATCAAATACGCCAAATACCATCAACTCGAGAGTAACGACGTGGTTCTGACCGTTGCCACCGACAGTGCCGAAATGTACGGCACCGAACTCGAGAAAACCCTAACCAGTCGTTTCGCCTCGAATTTCGACGAACTCGCCGCAGCCGAAATATTCGGACGCTATCTGCTTGGCACCGCCACCGACCACACACTCGAAATGGGCCGCCACGACCGCCAACGCATGTTCAACCTCGGCTACTATACTTGGGTTGAGCAACAGGGCGTATCGATCGAGGATTTCGATGCCCGCCGCGATCCCGGCTTCTGGGACGGTTTGATGGAAATCGTGCCCGTATGGGACGGTATGATCGAAGAATTTAATGCCGCAGTACAAAGCTAACCGCAATTCAATGGTAGTTATTGAGTTTTACTCAAAAAATATGAAGCAAATATCAGTTGTCATTAAGCTTACTTTAATCGGATCATTCACTAGGTTGAGATACTGGCAACTGCATAAAAGTTCGATGCGCGTTGCAATGCCAGAAAAACTCACAATAGCGGAAGCCATACGCGGCAAGTAGTATATGGTCGACAAGACTGATCAAATTAGGAGGTATCAAATGACACTCAAAATAGTAAAGAGTTTTCTAGCGGCCGTTTTCGCACTAGTAGTCGGTTCAAGCCCGTTGATGGCGGGGCCGCTCACGGATCGCATTCAATCGGGTAAAAGCATTCGGCTTGGCTTCGCGAATATTCCTATTTGGGCTTTTCCGGGCGAGAACGCCAATCCCGAAGGATTCATGAATGTGATCGCGTTGGGGGCGCTGAAGAAAATGGGCCATACCAACATCGATCCCGTCGTAACCGATTGGGCCGGATTGATTCCCGGCCTCAAGGCGGGCAGATACGACATGATCACGGGCGGCATGTACATTCTGAACAGTCGCTGCAAGAATATTGCGTTTTCCGAACCGGTCGGCAACTTTGGCGACGCGTTTCTCGTGCCCGCCGGAAATCCGAAAAATATCAACAACTACAAAGATATCGTTGCCGGGAATGCCACTTTGGTCACGGGAGCCGGCTACAACACGGTTGAAGCAGCGAAAAAGGAAGGCATGAAGGACTCCAAAATCATGCAGGTACCCGGCCCCACCGAAATCCTCGCCACGATGCAGGCTGGCCGCGCGGATGCGGGCGGCTTGACCTACTTTGAGGCTCTTGATCTCGCCGAGAAATCGGGCGGTGCCGTCGAGGTTACCGATCCCGCCGACTTGCCGGACTGGACGAAGAACTGGGCTGGCATCGGTTTCAGTGACGCCGATGCCGATTTCATGGTTGAGTTCAACGCGGCACTGACCGACTTTGTCGGGTCGGACGAAATGTTGGCCGCCGTTTCCAAATACGGTTATACGAAGTCACACCTTCCCGGCGATGTTACCGCCGAATGGGTCTGTGCCAACCGTTGATGCAAACTCCGTGGCGGGCCAAAGAGCCCGCCACGCTTCCGCCTCACATGCCGGGGGGAAGACATAACTCTGCTCGATTTTGTTGCCGAATACTGGCCTCGTCTGTTGTCCGGCACCGCGACAACCATTTCGCAGTTTTTTCTCGCGGCACTCCTTACCATCGCCATTTCCCTGCTCATGGGGCTTCTCAAACTATCCCGCAATTTGGTGCTCCGCTGGGCCGCGATTTCTTATATCGAACTGTTCCGAGGTACGTCTCTTCTGGTGCAGCTCTACTGGATTTTTTTCGTTTTCCCCTTATTTGGCGTAACGATCGAGAAGTTCACCGCGGGATTTATAGCGGTCGGAATGAACGTCGGGGCTTATGGAGCGGAGTTGGTGCGGGGCGGAGTTCTCTCGGTTCCGAAGGGACAGTGGGAAGCGGCTCTCGCGATCAACATGAGTCCAGCCCAACGCATGCGCCGAATCATATTGCCGCAAGCACTCGTGAACATGCTGCCACCATGGGGCAACCTGTTGATCGAGATTCTCAAGGGAACCGCGTTGGTCTCTCTCATCTCGGTCGTAGATCTTATGTTTGAGGCAAAGCAGATCAACAGCTCCACTTTTCTTTCGGTCCAGGCTTTCGGGTCCGCGCTGATCATCTACTACATCCTAGCGCGCTTTTTTGTTACGCCCTTCATGCGTTGGCTGGAACGGGTCATGGCGCGCAGGATGGGAAGGGGATGAGCCATGTTTGACTGGCGCTGGGAATTCGTTTGGGAGATTCTGCCGCGGCTCGTGCAGGCGACGAGCAATACGCTAATCGCCGCAGGGGCCGGATACGCCATTGCGCTGGTGCTTGGCCTGCTGCTGGCGCTGGCGCAACGCACACCTTATCGGACGCTCACGCTCGTTGTCCGTGAGGTGGTCGAATTCATCCGCTCTACGCCGCTCATCCTGCAGATTTTTTTCGTCTTTTATGTCGGACCTCAATTCGGAATTCGTCTGAGTCCCTGGATGTCGGGCATGATCGCGATCGGACTTCATTATTCGAGCTACCTCTCCGAAGTCTACCGTGGCGGACTCGAAAGCGTACCACGCGGACAATGGGAGGCTGCGACCGCCCTGAACATGACCGCGGCTCAAAAATACAGGCGTGTCATTATTCCTCAAGCACTGCTGTCCGCTCTGGCGGGTATGGGCAATTATCTTGTCGGCATATTCAAGGATACTCCGATGCTTTCCGTTATCGGTGTCGCCGAACTCATCCATGCCGCCGGGGCCATCGGGTCTGAAAATTACCGATTCTTGGAACCTTACACTATCGTGGGGTTAATATTTCTGGCAATCTCTCTTCCCACCGCCGGGCTTATCCGAGTCTTTGAGAATTACATCCGCCGCAAGCTTGGAATGTAGAAAATGGAAGACATGACCAATTATCCGCTTGAACTCACGGGGGACGATGCTCCCATGGTGCGGTTCGACAATGTACGGAAGGCGTATGGCTCTCTGGTCGTATTGGACAACCTGTACTTGGACGTCGCCGAGGGCGAGATGGTGTCGATCATCGGGCCGTCGGGATCCGGCAAGACAACGGTATTGCGGATGCTCATGACACTGGAAAAAATCGACGGCGGATGCATCTATGTGGATGGTAAGCCCTTAACTCATATGCCAGCGAACGGAAGAATTGTGTCGGCAAATTCCCGTTACCAGCGCGAGCGGCGTTTCGACATTGGGATGTGCTTTCAGCACTTCAACCTGTTTCCGCACATGACGGCGCTGGAGAACTGCATGGAAGGCCCGGTTCAAGTGCTGGGAATGACAAAGTCCGAAGCAAGGGAGCGATCCGAGGATTTGCTGGAAATGGTCGAAATGATCGAAAAAAAGGATCAGCATCCATCGCGTCTGTCGGGCGGACAACAGCAACGCGTTGCGATTGCCCGGGCGCTTGCCATGCGGCCCAAAGTCATGCTTTTCGACGAAGTAACATCGGCGCTCGACCCGGAGGTAATCGGCGAGGTTACAAATGTTATCCGCCAGCTGGTGTCGGAGCATAATCTTACGATGCTTATGGTAACCCACCAGATGGGCTTTGCGCGCGACATATCGGACCGCGTGTGTTTTTTTTACGCTGGAAAAATCGAAGAACAGGGGCCTCCGGCCGAACTTTTCGGAAACCCGCGGAAAGAACGGACGCAGCAATTTTTAAGCGCCGTCAAGGAAGCGGGATAATTTCATCGGGGAGAGAATATATACATGTTTAAGAAAGGCGAAGTCGTAACCTCAAAATCCTGGCAACCGGTCCTGGACAAAGGTAAACACAACCGGGCGCGGCTCGGATTTATTTTGATGTCGACGGATTTGGCCGCCGAGTCGGATTTTTTCGCGATGGCACCGGAAGGTGTCGCAGTCCACATTACGCGGCTCAAAACCGAGGATTACACTACGAACGAAACGCTGTCACGCCACATCGAGCACATGGCCGACGCCGCTTTGCGTATTCAACCGGACACCAGACCGGATGTAATCAGCTACAGTTGCACCAGCGGATCGATTGTCATCGGTGAAGAGCGGGTCATGCAAGAAATTCAAAAGGGAGCTCCCTGGGCACAACCCATGTGCCTTGTGACCGGTGTCGTCGACGCCTTACGTGAACTGGGCGCGCGCCGGATCGTGGTCGGCACACCGTATCTTGACGAGGTCAATACCGCCGAGGCCGATTTCCTCGTCGACAAGGGATTCGAGGTGCTTGATATTCAAGGACTCAATCTCGAGACCGGCACCGAGATGGGGCGCGTGACGCCTGCGTACTGGAAAACCTTCGCCTGCGAAATCGACCGCCCCGAGGCGCAAGCAATATTCTTGTCTTGCGGTGGAATCCGCGCGCTGGAGGTTGCCGAAGAAATCGAGCAGACTACGGGCAAGCCGGTTATTACGAGCAACCAGGCACAGTTTTGGAGTTGTTTACGCCGCGCCGGTATCAAGGATGAAATCCGTGGCTTCGGACAAATTTTTTCCCGGCCCGGAGAGTCGCTGCTACCGCCGAATTAATTTTCACTTCGCGCTTGGGAAATACGCCGGCCGGTTCGCCGCCCGGGGCGTTTGCTACGGAACCACAGAGCTATGGTTGCGAGGATTCATCAAAGTTTGAAATCTCTTCCAGAATCCATTCCTTGAACGCGACGGCTTTTGGCGACGGGAATTTCGGGAGAATCAGGAAATAATACCCATGAAGGCGGTGATTCGGGAAGGGCTCGACGAGCAGGTTATCGGCAAATTCCCGGTCCAGAAAGTTGGCAACCGACAAATCGACACCTTTTCCCGAAATGCACGAAAGCAACCGGATGGAACCGTCGTCCAAAAAAATCGCATGTTCGGGTTTGAAATCCGGCGTGCCGGTTTCTATGAACCAGTCCTGCCAAAAATCCCCATGGGCTTCGCGCAACAATACTTGATCGTTGAGGCATTCGGGCAGGTTTTGTTGGTCATACTCCCACGCTAGGCCGGGGCTGCATACCGGCGTTAACGCCGCAGGCATCAGCTGAATTGAATTCAAGTTCTCCGGCGCGTCCCGATACCATTCGATCGAAGCATCTGCAACGTCGCTTGGCTCGCTGTGTTTCTCCAACATGTAGCGCATTTGAAGAGCAATATCGGGATGATTTTCCAAAAAACGGCCAAGCCGTGGTGACAGCCATTTAGACGCGAAAAACGGACGCGCAACAATTGTCAAAGTACTGACACCGCTACGGTCTTCGAGAAGATTTACGGCTTCACGTATGCGCAAGAATCCGTCGGTCAAACCGGGTGCCAAAATGTTTCCCCATTCGGTCAAGTGCCCCCCCCCTTCGGAAAATTCGATCAATGGGTGCCCAACACTATCCTCGAGTTTCCTGATCTGGTGACTGACAGCCGACGGGGTCACGCAAAGCTCGTCCGCCGCCCGGGTTACGCTCCCGAGTCTCGCCGTTGTCTCAAATGAACGCAAGGCATTCACTGAAGGCAACGGTTTTTTTGATTTGATGCGCATCCTGTTGAGTTTTTCTCGCCGAAAATGCAGTTAATATCAATTGCCGGGCGGCGATTGTCAAGGCATTCTGCACAGAATAATCAGGTCAATAACGAGTCCGCGACCGACAATGACTCAGTTCAATAAATCTCACACCCTTTTCATGAGAGGGACGGAACACGCCACTCCGAGCGAACGCCAGGCGCGGATGGCCTAGGGTCGCCTTTACAAGGTTCATCCGCGTTCATCCGCATAGTCCGCATAGGTAGAAGAGACAGGTCGACATGGCAAGATATTCTGGCGTCAGAGTGTTCCTTGAGGGAGTCAAGCGTAATCAGGGCTGGGGGCCCGCGTGGCGGAATCCCGACCCCAAATCCGCTTATGATATTATTATTATCGGTGCTGGCGGACACGGTTTGGCGACGGCGTATTATCTCGCCAAAGAGCACGGCATTCGGCGCGTAGCAGTCCTGGAAAAGGGCTGGTTGGGCGGCGGAAACACCGGACGGAACACCACGATCGTCCGCTCCAACTACATGGAAAACGGAAATACCCAGTTCTACGAATTTTCGCTGAAACTGTGGGAGAACCTCAGCCGGGAACTGAACTTCAACACAATGTTTTCCCAACGCGGGTATATGGGCTTGCTACATTCCTATGGCCAGCTTGACGCCGGACGCCAACGGGTGCACACAATGCGTTTGAACGGAGTCGATGCCGAATTTTTCACGCCCGAACAAATCCGTAAAAGGGCACCGTATCTGGATTTGTCGAAAAACGCCCGCTACCCGATTCTCGGTGGCGTTTGGCAAGGCCGAGCCGGGACCGCACGTCATGATGCGGTTGCCTGGGGGTATGCACGCGCCGCAGACCGGCAAGGGGTGGACATTATCCAGAAATGCGAGGTTCTTGGTTATATCTGGGATGGTTCCAAAATCGTTGGCGTCGAAACCACGCGCGGGCAAATTCGCGCCCCCAAGATCGCCATGACGGTAGCGGGAAACTCGAGCGTACTGGCGGAAAAGGCGGGCTTTCAGCTACCGATCGAGAGCCATGTGTTGCAGGCATTCGTAACTGAACCCATTAAACCATTGGTCAATTGCGTCGTCGCGTCGTTTGGCATGCTGTTTTACATCAGCCAATCCGACAAGGGCGGGCTGGTGCTGGGCGGGAGTCTGGACGGCTACAATTCCTATGCGCAGCGTGGAAACCTGCCCAAGTCAGAGCACGTTCTAAGCATAGGCAAGGCTTTGATGCCGTGTCTGTCGCGGCTACGGGTGTTGCGTCAATGGGGCGGGATTATGGATATGACCATGGATGGCAGCCCGATTATCTGCAAGGCTCCCGTTGACGGACTCTATATCAGTGCCGGTTGGTGTTACGGCGGCTTTAAGGCGATCCCGGGCGCGGGATGGTGCCTCGCCCACACGATCGCGAATGACACGCCGCATCCTTTAAGCGCGATTTACACGCTGGACCGGTTCCGCCGGGGAGCGGTTATCAATGAAAGTGGCGCCGGCCCGGTTCCGGGTCACCATTGAGAAAGGAAGCCGACCATTGAGAATTAACTGTCCTTGCTGCGGTCCACGCGACCACAAAGAATTTGCATACGGCGGTGACGCGGCGCGTCAACGCCCGGCACACGATGACACCGACATCGACCGGTGGTCAAATTTCGTATTCCTGCGCGCCAATCCGCGCGGACCGCACCGAGAATTCTGGCAGCACACCGGCGGTTGCCGTCAATGGATCGTCATCGAACGGAACACGGTCTCGCACGAAATTCTATCCGTTCGCCTGGCCGCCGATACACCCCTTGCGGTGCCAGTATCCGAAGGTTCGATCCGATGAACGCAAGACCGGAACGCCTGAAACACCATGGGCGGATCGACCGCAGTACAACGCTGGAGTTCTCGTTCGACGGAAAAAGAATGACCGGATTTTCAGGCGACACGCTTGCATCGGCACTGTTGGCCAACGGCAAACTCCTCGTTGGGCGAAGCTTCAAATATCACAGGCGGCGAGGAATTTATTCGCTGGGCGTGGATGACCCGAACGCGCTGGTGACCCTCAACCGGGGAGCGCGAAACGAACCCAATACCCAGGCGACGCTGGTCGATCTTTATGATGGACTAATCGCCAGCAGCCAAAACTGCCGACCTTCGCTTGAATTCGATTTCATGTCGATCAACGATCGATTTTCACGCTTTTTGGGTGCCGGCTTCTATTACAAGACGTTCATGGGTCCGACCCGGAAATCGTGGATGTTTTATGAGCGTTTCATCCGCAAGGCCGCCGGTATGGGAAAGGCAACCACACAAGATGACCCGGACTATTATGAAAAGGTCAACGGATTTTGTGACGTGTTGGTGGTTGGCGGCGGCCCGGCGGGCCTGGAGGCCGCCATATCCGCCGCCGGGACAGGGGCCAGGGTAATCCTGGCCGAACAATCCGGCGCGCCGGGCGGTGCTTTGCTGAACACTCCCGCCGGCGGCAAGGCCGATGATTGGATCGCGGACCGGGTCGCCGCGTTGGAAGCGGCCGGGAACGCTCGCATCCTGAAGCGCTGCACTGTTTACGGTGCCTATGATCACGGCACCTTCGGTCTTGTCGAACGTGTGGGTGATCACGTCGCGACATCGGAGGAAGGCATACTACGGCATCGCATGTGGACCATTCGTGCCCGGCAAACGATCCTCGCATGCGGCGCATTGGAGCGTCCCATGGTTCTGGGCGGAAACGATTTGCCCGGTGTCATGCTGGCCGGTTCCGCGCGCGGCTACTTGAACAACTTCGGTGTGCTGGTTGGCCGGCGCATTGTGATTTTCACTAACAATGACAGTGCTTACGACGCCGCAGTCGAGCTTTCCGCCGCCGGTGCGTCGGTGACGCTGGTGGATGCCCGTCCCTACGGGCCGGCGCGGGCACGCAAGCACGCGGAACGTAGCGGCGTGTCGGTTTGCCCCGGTTCCGCGGTTCGGAAAGTGAACGGCTTTAAACGAGTAACGTCTGTTGAGGTCGCGGAATACGACCCGGCAACGGGAAAGACCTCGGCCGAGGCTGCGGTCAGATTCTGCGATATCCTGTGCCTCTCCGGCGGCTGGACGCCATCGCTACACATTCTGAGTCAACGAGGCATAAATCCGGTTTACGATGAAACCCTGGCGGCCTTCGTTCCCGGAGAAACGACAGCGGACGGGATTTTGGTCGCCGGGTCGGCCAACGGGTACATATCGACGCTTGATTGCATCGTTGACGGATGCGCCAAAGGTCTGGCGGCTACGAGGAACTGTGGTTTCGCGGAAAAACAAGGCACTCGGGGGGTGCCCGCCCCGGATTTGAGTGATGACTGGGAAACCCCGTTACAACCGGTTTGGGAAGTACGCTACCCCAATGGTAGACCTGCGGAAAAGGCCTTCGTCGATCTCCAGCACGATGTGAAATCGTCGGACATAGCGCAGGCCTATCGCGAAGGTTACGCGTCGGTCGAGCATCTCAAGCGTTATACCACTTTGGGCATGGCTCCCGATCAGGGTAAGGGCGCCAATCTGATCGCGCTTGCCCTCCTGGCGGAATATCGAGAACAGCCGATTCCAGAAGTCGGCATGACGACTTTTCGCCCGCCTTTTACTCCGGTGTCCATTGGTGCCTTGGCGGGATTCGAGACCGGCCCCGATATCGAGCCCCGTCGCCAGACTCCAATGCGCCAATTGCAACTCGATAACGGCGTGGTATTCATCGAAACAGGCCTTTGGGATCGTGCCTGGTATTATCCGAAGGCGGGGGAAGATGTTGAGGCCGCATATATCCGAGAGGCCCGGGAGTTGCGCAAGGGTGTCGGAATCGTCGACGTATCGACATTGGGCAAGATCGATGTACAGGGCCCGGACGCGGCGGAATTTCTCAATCGGGTGTATGTGAACGGCTGGGAAACGCTGCCCGTCGGCAAGGCGCGTTATGGTGTCATGCTGCGCGATGACGGAATGGTGTTCGACGACGGTACGACCACCCGCATTTCCGAACATCATTATTTCATGACGGTGACGACCGCGGGTGCCGGTGCCGTGATGAGCCATCTCGAGTTCTTGTTGCAGGCGGAATGGTCCGATCTGAAGGTCGAGGTTACGCCGGTCACCGATCAATGGGCTGCAATCGCCGTGTCCGGCCCCGATGCGCGGGATTTGTTGAGCAGTGTGGACGGCAATCTAGATTTCTCGCGGGAAGGATTGCCGTTCATGGGGGCGGTCGAGGGTGCCATGGCCGATCTGCCGGTCCGCGTGATCCGCATCACCTTTACCGGCGAACTGGGTTACGAGATTTACACTCCCGCCGGTTTCGGAGAGGAGCTTCTGGAAGCAGTGGTGGCCGCCGGCGAAGAATTTGATTTGTCACTTTGCGGCATTGAGGCGTTGGGGGCCTTGCGGGTCGAAAAGGGCCACGTTGCGGGGTCCGAGATCACGGGCCGCACGACACTCGATGATATCGGTCTGGCCGCAATGGGGAGTACGAAAAAACCCTATGTCGGCCAAGTTCTGGCTCAGCGGGAGGCGCTGTTGGCGGCGGACCGCCGGCAGTTTGTCGGCTTGCGTCCGGTCGATCCGAACGCAATCATCAAGGGCGGATCGCTTCTCTTTAACCGCAAGGACAAACCGCAAGGACACGGCCTCGGCGTTATAACCGCCGTCGCATTTAGCCCCGTCGTCGGGTCGCACATTGCACTGGCTTTGCTGTCGAGCGGGCGCGCTCGCATCGGAACCACGGTCAACATCGTTGATTCGATCGATGACACGATCGTAGTCGCCCATGTCACTTCACCGCACGTCTACGACCCGCAGGGAGAGAAAGCTCGTGCCTGATCCCCGTTCAGCTCTTGCATCAGTGATGTCTGGCGTCGTCAAACTATCTGCCAACCTTTCCTGCTTCGAAAACGGTTTCGCTGATCTTGTTTTCGTGTCCGCATGGCGCGACACCGAGACAAAAATTTTCGGTACCGTGGCGGAATTTCTCAACATGAAAGTCCCCCGGACGTTCCGTGCCGCCGATCATTCGGAACATACGACCATTTTCCATATCGCACCGCGGAAAATCATGATCGTGTCCGAGAACAAGCCGCTTTTCCCTGGGTTGTCGGAATTGATTTCCGGGGAGGATGGGAATGTCACCGAACTTGCACACAGCCGGATGAGAATTCGCATCAGCGGCCGCGATGCGCGCGCGCTTTTGGCGCGGGGTGCTGCTGTGGATTTCGCCGAAGATGTGTTCACACCGGGTTTCGCGCAAACCATAATTCACCAGATTCCCGTTCTGGTACACCGGACCGGGGACGTGAACGACGAATTCGACGTGTATGTCCCGCGTTCATACGCGCTTTCGTTTTGGCATTGGCTGACGAAGACGGTCAACGCCGCCTCCAAAGCACCTGATGCCGTCGGCGTACTGACGTATTGAACAACCTTCACATCAACAACCTGCGAGGAAGAATATGTTTATAAGAACCCTGAATGAAATAATCGGAACCGAACGCGATGTCAACTGGGGCAACGGTCAGAGCCGACGCCTGTTGATTGAATCGGACAACATGGGATTCGCCTTGCTCGACACGATCATCAAAACCGAGACAGATTTACAGATTCAATACAAAAATCACCTGGAAGCGGTTTATTGTATCGAAGGCAGAGGTTCGATTACGGATGTAGCGGCAGACAAGGTCTACGACCTCGAACCCGGCGTCATGTATGTGCTGGACAATCATGATCTCCATCGAATCCGTGCGACGGAGGACATCCGTGTCATCTGTGTTTTCAACCCTCCTTTGAAGGGAGATGAAAAGCACGATATGTCCAAATCCGGCACCAGCTATTAATTTTGCCCGGCCTGCCGGAAAGAGTTCTTCATATGAAAACAAAGCTTCCCCGGTCAACGAAGGTGATTATTATTGGCGGAGGCATCGTCGGGTGTTCGATTGCCTATCATCTCGCCAAATCCGGTTGGAGTGACGTCCTGTTGCTCGAGAGAGACAGACTGACCTGCGGGTCGACGTGGCACGCCGCCGGATTGGTCAGCGAAATGCAGGCTGTTCCCGCCATGACGGAACTCGCCAAATACGGTTTGGCTTTCATGGAGAATCTGGAGCGGGAGACAGGTCAGGCGACCGGATTTAAGCGGAACGGGTCCATTGCCGTGGCGTTGAATGACGCACGGATGGAGGAACTCCGCCGTAAACGGGATTCCGCTCTGGGGCAAGGCATCGAGGTCCGCGAAATCACACCCGATGAACTACAAAAGCTGTGGCCCCTGCTCAACACTGACGGGGCCGTCGGTGCGGTGTATTTTCCCAATGACGGTCAAACCAATCCGATTGACACGACCATGGCGTTGGCCAAAGCCGCCCGAAATCACGGCGCGGTTATCTGCGAAGGCATCACGGTTCGCCGAGTATTCATGGAGGGCGGACGGGCGCGCGGGGTTGAGACCGATGAAGGCGATATTACGGCCGATTTCGTCGTCAATTGCACGGGAGTCTGGGCCCGGGAATTTGCCAGCCGCCACGGCGTCAAATTGCCCATCCAGGCCAATCAGCATTTCTACGTGGTCACCGGTCCGGTCGCTGGCTTGCCGTCCGGCTTGCCGGTGCTTCGCGTCTATGACGAAGGGGTTTATTACAAGGAAGACGCGGGCAAGCTGCTGATCGGGTTTTCCGAACCCAATGCGATAGCATGGAATCCGCCCGGCGGCATTCCCGATAATTTTTCGTTTGGCGAATTGCCCGTTCCCGACGGACATCTGGATCCACTTTTCGAGATGCTGCTTGAGCGTGTTCCGGCCATTCAGGATGTCGGAATACGCACATTATTCAATGGCCCGGAAAGCTATACGCCCGATGGCAAGTATGTTTTGGGGAACGTCCCCGGGTGCGTCAACTATTTCGTCGCCGGCGGGTTCAATTCAACAGGCATCCAAAGCGGCCCCGGTGCCGGCAAGGCACTGGCCGATTGGATAATGCAGGGCAGCGCGCCAATGGACCTCGCCGACGTGGATATCAATCGGTTCGACAACTTTCAGGCGAACCACGAATACCTGATTGAGCGGGTTCCCGAAACACTGACCCTGTTCTATCAAATGCACTGGCCGTACAAGCAACGCCAAATCGGGCGCGGATTGCGCCGCTCGCCGTTCTATCACCAGCTAAAGGCCAGGGGTGCCGTGTTCGGGGAAAGCAGCGGCTGGGAACGCCCGATGTGGTTCGCACCCGATGGAGTTGAACCCAAGTACGAGCATGCCTTTGGCAGAGCGCCTTTCATGAAGTATTGGCGACAGGAGCACCTTGCGCTCAGGAACGATCTGGGGCTGATTGATCTTTCGTCGTTCGCCAAATTCCAAATCGAAGGACCGGATGCGGTGTCGCAACTGCAATATATCTCCGCTAACGATATCGATTGCGCGACCGGCAACGTGGTCTATACGCAGTGGCTCAACGAAAACGCCGGTATCGAGGCGGACCTGACGATAGCCCGCCTGGATGAAAACCAGTTTCTAATCATGACGAGCGCGGGCACGGCGCAGCGCGACTTACAATGGTTAAGGCGCCATATTTCGCAGGATGCGCGCGTGACGATTACCGACATCACGGCCGGCCAAGCGGTGGTCGGCTTGATGGGGCCGCGTGCGCGAGATTTCCTGTCCGGGTTTGTCGAGGCCGACTTGTCCAATGAGATATTCCCTTTCGGCACCTTCCGGGACATTCAGGTCGGGCGTATTGATGCACGGGCGCAACGAATAACCTACCAGGGCGAACTCGGCTGGGAAATATTCGTCTCGACCGAGTTCGCGGGCGCTTTGCTTGACGATTTGCTGTCGGGCAAGAAAGCGCCGCCGCCAGCGCTGGTCGGTTTCCATGCTGCGGAGTCCTTGCGCGTCGAAAAAGCCTTCCGTCACTGGGGGCACGACATGGGCACGCATGATACGCCGGTCGAGGCTGGGCTCCTGTTTGCCTGCAAGCCGGATAAGCCCGGCGGATTTATCGGACGTGAAGCGCTTCTCAAACGCCGAAAGGAAGGGGGCAAGCGCCGCCTTATGCAGTTCCTGCTAAAGGACCCGGACGCGTTTATCTATCACCATGAGCCGATCTACAGGAACAATCAAGTCGTCGGCATGGTCACAACGGGTAGTTACGGCCATTCTCTCGGTGGCGCGGTTGGCCTGGGTATGGTTTCCATTCCCGAAGGCGGTGGTGCCGATGACTTGACCGGGGGAAATTACGAGATTATGGTTGCCGGGCGCAAAATTCCGGCGCAGGCCAGCCTGCGGCCGATGTACGACCCCGGGGGTGCTCGCGTCAAATCATGAACTGTACGATCCATACCAGTTCCAATACCACCGGGCGATTTACCCTTGTTGAGTGAAAAATAACATTCAGTTGAATGAGGAATGCACGATGATATTCAGCAAAGCAGAAATGCAGGGCCGTGTCGAACGGTTGCAGACAATAATGGCCGATCAGGGCGTAGACGTGGTTATCGCTTCATCCTATCACGGCAATCTGTATTACGCTGGCTTCTGGATGCTGCCCATGGGGCGTTTCAACTTTACGATAATACCGGTTAACGGACCCGCCGAAATCATCGCGCCCATCATGGAGCGTGAGCGGGTGCCCATCTACAGCTGGATAGCAGACGCACACTTCTATGGCGATGAAGGCTCGTCGCTAGCCGGACTGGTGGGAACGGCTAAAAAACTGCTTGCCGAGCGCGGCTATGCGCTCGGCAGAATCGGCGTGGAAAATGACGTAATGCCGGTCAACGTACTCAATTCACTCCGGAGGGCCCTACCGGGGTCGGCGTTTATTGACATCTCAACCACACTGATGGAACAACGCGTGGTGAAATCGACGGAGGAAGTGAACTTGCTGCGAACCAACGGCAAGATAGCCACGGTGGGCACCGAAGTAATCATGGCAGCCATGGCGGAGGGGAAATCGGAATTGGAAATTTCCAACGAGGCGATGGTGGCTACGGACCGGGCGCTGGCAGAACAATTTCCGGGACTCGAAAGCTTTGGCACCCTGGTTACCTGTGCGTCTGGGCACAGAAGTTCCATCCCGCATGCCGTATCCACCAGCAAGAAACTTGAACGGGGGGAGATCGTAAACTTCAATGTGTTGTCGCAGACTTGTGGTTATTACGTCTCGCCCGAGCGCACCCTGTCGATCGGCCCTGTGCGCGAGGATGCTAGAAAGCCGTTCGAAACCATGGTCGAGGCTCAGGCGCGTGGAATCGAGGCGGTGAAATCCGGTGTAAGATGTGGTGACGTAGCCCGGCGTTGTATCGAAGTGCTTGAGAGGGAGGGATACGATCAGAATCAGTTGCATGGCCCAGGACATTCATGCGGCATCATGGGCGCATTCTGGGGGCGGGAGGAAAAGGGAGAGATCAGATCCTATAACGACAACCTGCTCGAGCCGGGCATGGTGATAACCGTCGAACCCGCGATATATTTGCCGGGTGTGGGTGGGTTCAGACACTGTGATGTGCTGGCCGTTACCGAAGATGGTTACGAGATGTTGACGCACTACGACAGGGGCGTTCTCAAGATTTAACAGAGCGTTGCAATATTGAAAAACAAACCAAAGGTGCCTTACCCATGCCACTAGATACCACGCCACGAGGCTTTCCCACCAGAGAATTCGAAACACGTGTCAGCAACGCCCAAGCCGTCATGCCGGCCGCCGAAATGGACGGGATTGTGCTTTCCATGCCTCAGAATTTTCGTTATTTTTCGGGCTTCAATTCGCAGTTCTGGGAAAGTCCGACCAGGCCCTTTTTCCTGGTTGTACCGCGGGATGGCATGCCCATAGCAGTGGTGCCGACCATCGGCGGGCCGGCCATGGAAACGACCTGGGTCACGGATATTCGCACCTGGCCCGCACCCCGCCCCAAAGATGATGGCGTCAGTTTGCTCGACCGCACGCTGAGCGCCCTTCCGCGCCGCTTTGGCAGGATCGGCTGGGAAATGGGCCGCGAATCGATCATTCGCATGCCGATCATCGATTTCGACCGCCTGCGCAGTCAAATACAGGGTATCGAGTTTGTCGATGCATCGCCCTTGATCTGGGGATTGCGCATGGTGAAGTCGGAACTTGAAATCGGCAAGGTGCGCGAGGCCTGCCGAATCGGCAACGACACTTTCGATCTGTTTTTGCGGCGGGTGAATTACGGCGATACAGAGGTGGATATCGCACGGGGATTTCGCAAAGCGGCATTCGAATGCGGTGCCGATAATGCCCCTTTCGTATCGATTTGCTCCGGACCCGGTGGCTATTCGCAAGTTATCGCCGGCCCGCAGGAAACCGCGCAAACCGACGGGCAAATCATGTTTATTGATACCGGTTTGCAGTTCGACTCTTATTTCTGCGACTTCGATCGGAATATCGCATTCGGACATATAGACGATGCCGCAAGGCGCGCTCACGAAATCGTGTGGAATGCAACCCAGGCGGGTATTGATGCGGCCAGGCCCGGCATCACCGCAGAGGACTTGTGGGTTGCACAAAACAAGGTTCTGGAAACAGCGGGCACAGCACCGGGAAACAACGTCGGGCGATCGGGGCATGGCCTTGGCTTGCATTTGACCGAGCCGCCCTCGAATATGCCCGGTGATACCACGCAGCTGCGACCGGGCATGATCATGACCATTGAACCCGGCATGGAATACCAGCCTGGCAAGATGATCGTACACGAAGAAAATCTGGTCATCACCGAGGATGGTTGCGAGTTGCTCACCCGTCGGGCCGCGAGAGAGATGCCTGTGATTACTGCGTAGAACAGCATTCGGTTCGCGCGTATCCGCGACCAAACACATCAATGCCCACTGATTGTCCGTGAATTGCCCGCAGATTGAAATATGAGGCGAGGGACCCGGCTACTCACGAATGCCGGCCGACTACCGTATTGGTATCGGTCCGAGGGATAAGGTGGCATCCCCAAAGTGTATGATGTCACCACATATTGGACAAATCCGTATCTGTTTGGCGATGGCCTGACAGGGTGTCAGGCAGTCTAATCCGAGGTGCGGGCGTTCGCTGTTGTAGCGGCAAATAGTGCAGCAAGTGCTCGTTGAAAGCGCGCCAGGCATACAGGGTTGAGCCGATCATTCCAGTGTAATCCAGGGTTGCTTGTAGCCCATGTTTTTCTCAAAAATAGCAGGGCGTTGCGCTTCTGCCGGGTTGAGAATCTCATGTGTGCCTCCTTTGTCGCAAAAGAAGCGACAGTGTGGAAGTCACGCACTCGAAAGCCAATGTGCTGCATCAGCATGCCATAAGTCCAGTATGCTTCTGGCATTGTGGAGCGCACACGCACGGGGGATTTTATCCCGGGTCGGGTTTGTCGGGGGGATCGTCTTCGTCGTCATCGTCGTTGTCCGGCAGGAACGCCGGGGTATCAATGGTGCCACGGCGCCAGCGTAGCAGCCAGCCAACCGGGCCGGAGGCGGCGTAGGCGAAAGCCATCAGGAACAGCGCCCGTGGGGGGTCGAAGAAAATCAGTGCGAAGGTCACCACAAAGGCGATGAGGATGGCGAAGGGAATGCGGTTGATGAGATCGAAGTCCTTGAAACTGCGAAACTTCAGGTTGCTGACCATGAGCACCGCCAGAATCAGCGTGGCGGCGGCGCTGATCCAGGGCATGGAGCGGCCGTCAATGCCGGATTCATGGAAATTCCATACCCAGAAAACTACGAATGCGGCGGCGGCGGGACAGGGAATGCCGTGGAAATAACGGCTGTCTTTGATGGTCAGGGTGTTGAATCTGGCGAGGCGTAGCGCGGTGGCGGCGGCATACAGGAACGCGGTCAGCCAGCCGGTTTTACCAATCACCTGCAACGACCAGAAATACATCACCAGCGCCGGCGCCAGGCCAAAGGCGATGAGGTCTACGAGGCTGTCGTATTCTTTGCCGAAGTCCGAGGCGGTGTTGGTCCAGCGGGCGACTCGCCCGTCGAGGCCGTCCATGATCATGGCGACCAGCAGCCCGATGGCGGCGTGCTCAAAGTTTCCGTGGGTGGCCTGGATGATGGCGTAGAAACCGAAGAACAACCCGGCGGTGGTGAACAAACTCGGCAGGAAGTAGATGCCTTTTTGGCCGCCGCCCTTGCCCTTTCCTTTGGGGACGCGGCTCTTGGGGGCGCGGCTTTTGGGGACGCTGCTTTTGTCGTTTTTGTCAGCCATGCGCTCGGGCTTCACGTCGCCGCTTCGGTAAAACCAATCACGTCGTTGCCCGAATCAACCCACTGCCCCAGTTGGATGACCAACCGGGTGCCGATGGGCAGATACAAGTCAACCCGCGAACCGAAGCGGATAAACCCGTACCGCTGGCCGGTTACAACCGTATCCCCCGGCTTCACATAGGACAAAATCCGCCGCGCGATGAGGCCGGCGATCTGCACGCTGACGACATCCTCGCCGGTGTCCGTTTTGATCCAGATGGCGTTGCGCTCGTTGTGACTGGAAGCCTTGTCCAACGCCGCGTTAAAAAACTTGCCGGGGCGATACCAGCATTGTTCAACGATCCCGCCCGCGGGAATCAGGTTGGAATGCACCGAAAATATATTCATAAAAATACTCACCTTGATGGATTTTACCCCTTCAAGATAGGGATTGTCGGCCTCCCCCACCGCAACGATTTTCCCGCTGGCGGGGCTGACAACGGCGCCGGGCTGCTCGCTGATGCGACGTTTGGGGTCGCGGAAGAATTGGAACACGAACAGCACCAGCAACCATACGGGAATGGACCAGTAGCCCAATAACCAAGTCGCAACGACACCGCACAACGCCGCAACGATGAGATGAATGCGGCCTTCAGTGGCGAGAATCGGATAGTTAAACGTAATCATATAACTATTATACTGGTCGCCGACTATATGTGTCTTCACTCTTGATCTCGGCGATCAGGTATTCCATCGGTCGGTCACCTTTTTTGCTATTGCACCACCCGCAAAGCAATTGCAAGTTGTCATCGGAATTTGCGCCACCTTTTGCCGTGGGAACGATATGATCAATCTGAAAATTGCGAAAGTTAAAAACTCCTCCGCATCCATTGCATCGCCCTTCTTGTTGCCCAAATAATTTATGTTTGATGTCTTTTGATGGTTTTTGGCCTTTGCGTTGCGGTATATCCGTTCGATGAATCGGCTTGGCAAATATGCCGCCGAGTTCTTTATTAAGGCGCACATTGATTAACTCGTATGCGCGTGCAGATATATCTATGCCTATCCACTTTCTATGTTCGATTTGTGCCGCCAAACACGCCGTGGCACAGCCGCAAAACGGATCAAGAACGAGATCGCCCTCGTTGCTGCTGGCTTTGATTATGCGTTGCAATAACGCAAGGGGTTTTTGCGTTGGATAACCCACTCGTTCATTTTTTATTCTTCCAACCGGTGTCATGCCATCTCGCTTTTCCAACCAATAATCTTCGGGGATTTTTCCTCTGGCATCCAGGGTTGCAGACTGCTTGAATATCCCGCTGGTTTTTCCCGTCTCCCTCTTCTGGTATTCGATTCGAAGTGCGTCCGGGTTAAACACCCACTTATCCGTCTTGGTATAAAAAAAGATAGTGTCGTGCTTCTTAGGGAAGTATTTTTTGGTATTGCTTGGGCCGGTATAACACCACACAATTTCGTTTTTAAAATTGTCTTTTCCAAAAACTCCATCCATCAATATTTTCAGATAATGACCGGCAGTAGGATCGCAGTGGAGATAAATACTACCCGTCGACTTCAAAATGCGCTTCATTTCCAGCAATCTTATCGCCATCATTATCAGATAGGCTTTCATTCCTTTCCCGTGCGTGTTTTCACTCCCGGCAATGGCGCTGTAAATACCCGGTTCTTTGTCGGCGAGTTCGCCGTGCCATGCAGTATCAACATCCGACAACGTCCAAGTATCTTTGAACGCCGCCCCCGCCGCCGCACTGCCAATCGGTGCGGCATAATTTCTATTCGAATTGAATGGCGGATCGAGGTAGATTAAATCAATACTCTCATCATCTATCCCGCGCATAATGGCAAGATTATCACCGGTAAATATGGTGCTGGGCTTTAGTGTCATTCGATCGGTTGATTAAAGATTGCACGCATTAGTTCTTCGACTTATCAATCACCTTGCTCTCGCCGATCCACGACATCATTGAGCGTAGTATTTTTCCGACTTCTTCGATTTGGTGCTTTTGGCCTTTGCGGCAACGCAGTGTGGGAAATTCACCAGTTTCTCTCCTCCGATTACCTCAAAAATTCCGCATCAATTTCGGCCTTTGTTAGCGGGCATACTCTTTCATAATTTATATCCTTACTCTTCAACTGTTCTTTAACATCGAAATCACCATGTTTATCAATCTGCTTAAGCAGATTACAGGCAATTATTTTTTTGTCCTCTTCCTTAATAGATAAAAATATCTCCAAGGCTTCAGAACTCTTTGCAAAACCTTTTGTATAATTACCGTTGTTACAATGCTTTGTTGCTTTTTCCAACAAATTACTTCCGCGCTCACTTTGCTGCGCTCGCTCAAAATCATTCATGCTAAATCCTCAACAAAGTAATTGGTTTCGGTGCAGAACTGATCACGATCAATCCTGAATTTTTTTAACTGGATTCCCGCTTTCGCGGGAATGACGGCGACGTTGATATATTACCATTAGTTCTTGGACTTATCAATCACCTTGCTCTCGCCGATCCACGACATCATTGAGCGTAGTTTTTTTCCGACTTCTTCGATTTGGTGTTTTTGGCCTTTGCTGCGCAATTCTGGGAAACGTTTTCCGCCGCTGGCGTTTTCGTCCATCCATTCGCGGGCGAATTCGCCGGATTGGATTTCGGTTAGGATTTTTTTCATCTCGGCTTTGGTTTGCTCGTTGACGATGCGCGGGCCGCGGGTCAGGTCGCCGAATTCGGCGGTGTTGGAAATCGAATAGCGCATGTCGGCGATGCCGCCTTCGTACATTAAGTCAACGATCAGTTTGAGTTCGTGCAAGCATTCGAAATATGCCATTTCCGGCGCATACCCAGCTTCCACCAGCGTCTCGAATCCGGCTTGCACCAACGAGGTCGCGCCGCCGCATAATACCGCTTGTTCGCCGAATAAATCGGTTTCGGTTTCTTCCTTGAAGGTGGTCTGAATGACACCGGCGCGCCCGCCACCGATGTGGGCGGCATACGACAACGCGGTTTTTTGTGCGTTGCCGCTGGCGTCTTGGTGGATTGCGATCAGGCATGGAATGCCCGCGCCTTTCGCATAAGTGGAGCGCAACAAATGTCCGGGGCCTTTCGGGGCGATCATTATGACATCGCGTCCGGTGTCGGGTTTTATGTAGCCGAAGTGAATGTTAAAACCATGCGCAAAGGCGATGGTGGTGTGCGGTTTTAAGTTGGGCTCGATCTCGGCTTGGTAAATCGCGCCCATCAATTCATCCGGGCAGAGCATCATGACCAAATCCGCTTGCGCGACCGCATCTGCGACAGTGGCGACTTCCAATCCGGCGTTTTTTGCTTTGGCGCGTGATGTCGAGTCGGAGCGCAATCCAACTACGACATTAACGCCGCTGTCTTGTAGGTTGCTAGCGTGCGCGTGTCCCTGGGAACCGTAGCCGATGACTGCGATTTTGGGACCTTTTAAGAGATCAAGGTCGGCGTCTTTGTCATAAAAAATTTTCATTTTGGTAACTCCCAATGTGGTTTACATCTGTTATTAACCAGATGCTATTAATAAGGTTATATTTTCAAGGCGCGCTTTCCGCGGCCAATACCGGATATGCCGGAACGTACTACTTCGATAATATCAAACGGCGCAAGCGCGCCGAGAAACGCATCCACCTTCTCGCTGCTGCCGGTCAGTTCCAGGGTGTAGGTGGAATCGGTTACATCGATGATGCGGCCACGGAATATATCGTTCAACCGCTTAATTTCTTCGCGCTGCTCGTTACCGACGGCAACCGTTTTGAGCAACATCAATTCGCGTTCGATGTGGTGGCCTTCGGTCAGGTCGATCAACTTAACCACTTCGATCAATTTGTTCAGTTGTTTGGTTATCTGCTCGATGACTTGATCGGTGCCGCTGGTAACGATGGTCATGCGCGACAGCGAATCGTCGTCGGTGGGTGCGACTGTCAGCGACTCGATGTTGTAACCGCGTGCGGAGAACAACCCGGCGACCCGCGAGAGCGCACCGGCTTCGTTTTCCAGCAGCAGTGAAATAATTCTACGCATCAAGCATCCTCATCATGCCAACTCCCGCTCGACCTCGTCTTCCTGTCCCGGTTTCAAGTGCATTTCGTTATGCCCTTTGCCGGCGGCGATCATCGGATAGACGTTTTCGGTCGGGTCGGTGAGCACATCCACAAACACCAGTCGATCTTTCATCGCGAACGCCTCGCGGAGCACGCCCTCGACCTCCGCCGGCTTGTCGACGCGCATGCCGACATGGCCGAAACTTTCCGCCAATGCGACGAAGTCGGGAAGCGCGTCCATGTAGGAATGGGAATAGCGGCGGTCGTAGAAAAATTCTTGCCACTGGCGCACCATGCCCATGTAACGGTTGTTGAGGTTGATGATTTTCACCGGCAGGTCGTATTGCTTGCAGGTGGATAATTCTTGAATGCACATGATGATGCTGGCGTCGCCGGTGATGCACGCCACGGTTTCATCGGGATACGCGAGTTGCACGCCCATGGCCGCCGGCAGGCCGAAGCCCATGGTGCCGAGGCCGCCGGAATTGATCCAGCGGCGCGGCTGCTCGAAGCCGTAATATTGCGCCGCCCACATCTGATGCTGGCCGACATCGCTCGTTACAAAGGCATTGCCGCCGGTAATCTCCATCATCTTCTGCACCACATACTGCGGCTTGATGACTTTATCGCTGTAGGAATAAGCGAGCGAATCGACCGCCTTCCACTGCTTGATTTGCCCCCACCATGCATCCACCGCCGGGCGGTCGATCTCGTCGAGGCGCGGCTTGGCCAGTTTTACCATTTCGCCAAGCACATCGTTGCAATGACCGACAATCGGCACCTCGACCGCGACGTTTTTACCAATCGAAGACGGGTCGATATCGATCTGCACGATGCGCGTGCCGGGGGAAAATTTCTCCAGATCACCGGTTACCCGATCGTCGAAGCGTGCGCCCACCGCAAGCATAACATCGCAATCATGCATCGCCATGTTGGATTCAAAGGTGCCGTGCATGCCAAGCATGCCCAGAAAATACGGATTGGAAGCGGCAATGGCGCCAAGCCCCATGAGCGTGGTGGTGCTCGGAAAACCGAGCATGTCGACCAATTCCCGCAGCGGCTTTTGCGCATCGCCAAGCACCACGCCGCCGCCGGTGTAAATGATCGGGCACTTTGCCGAAAGCAACACATCGACGCCGCGTGCGATCTGCTTCGCATGCCCGGTGGTGCGCGGCTGATACGAGCGCATTTCGACCGTCTTCGGATAGCAATACTCGGCGACCTCGTTGGTGATGTCCTTGGGCACATCGACGACCACCGGCCCGGGACGACCGGAGGTGGCGATATAAAATGCCTTCTTCACCGTGGCGGCCAGGTCGTTGACGTTCTTCACCAGAAAATTATGCTTGACGCACGGGCGGGTGATGCCAACCGTATCAACTTCCTGAAACGCATCGTCGCCGATTAAGGTGGACGGCACCTGTGCGGTAATCACCACCATCGGAATCGAATCCATATGGGCGGTGGCGAGCCCGGTAACGGTGTTGGTCACCCCCGGCCCGGAAGTTACCAGCACCACTCCCGGCTTCCCGGTCGCCCTGGCGTAGCCATCGGCGGCGTGCGTGCCGCCCTGCTCGTGCCGCACCAGGATGTGCTTGACCTTGTCCTGGCGGTACAATGCATCATAAATATGCAACGCCGCGCCGCCGGGATAGCCAAAAATGAATTCAATGCCCTCGTCTTGCAGGCAGCGGATGAGAATATCAGCGCCGGTTATTGCCACTTCACACCTTCGTATTCCAAAACTTGTCGAAAAAATCAGCGGAAACCCGTTTCAAAAAACGGGCGAGGGCGGAGTATAGCGGTAAATCAAGCGGTAAATAAACAGGGAAGCCGAAATTTGCGCAGAGTTTTTTCGGCAGATCGCCCGCCGGGCTTGGCCACCCGGCGAGGCCGCCACACAAACCCCATTACCCAGCACGGAAAATATCCCCAGGGTCATCGCACCAGTATTGCCGATATTCACCCAAAGGCGCCGATTCGGGATTAAACATCAGCAAAGCAACCGAAACTTTCCATCGCCGCTGGTAGTCAAATTGCCGTGCGATATAGTGGTTTTGGTTCACCTACCCCACTACAAATAAGATTTGATTGGCGAGACGAAAGAAAAATATCCAATTTCAGGAAGGGGAGTCATTTCCCTGAAAGTTTATTTTTCAGAATATCAGAGGAAAATACCTCCACACCATCCAACAAAGTTTTACCCAAAACATCTTTTAACTTCTTTCCCAAAGAATCTTTTAGAAAATCAAAGTGTCTTTTCTCATCTCTTGAATTAATACTGCTGGCAACAAGCCAGAAGTGATATTTTTTAATTCCAATCAGACTCTTTTCATTAGAAAATTGCTTCGCAAGTCGGCACAAGACTAACATTGAACCATAAGTCTTTAATTGCATTCTTGTTTGGAGACTACTATTGACAATTTCTGTCGTATCCTTGTCATTCAGATAATCATACTGTTCCTTGATATTTTTTATTCTTTTCGCTAATTGGGTTTCTTCAATAAGGATAACAGTGTCGTTTTTTAATTGAAAATAATCACAACAATGACAAGTACCCAAGCCAACCGCTTTTCTCATATTCTTGTTTTCAATGGTACTATCCATTTTGTACGCCGTATATTCGTCGCCAATCGGTTTTTTGGCAACTTTTATTGGCTCGATGAACTGCTCAAGAGAATTCATAATCCCGCCGTATATAAATCCGCAAAAGGTTTGGTCAACTCTTGCTTGATTGCCGCTATCTTGTCCTCAAAATCTTGCTCCTCGGGTTCATTTTCATCAGCGGGGAATTTATTCAAGGCGATGAGATTTTCGTCTTCGGGATTCTTTTTTACATGTACTTCCAACCATTTGAGAATATCGGCACTGTGGGTGGCAATAACGACTTTGACGCCGCCCTTAGCCAGTTCAAACAGAGTCTCAGCCATAACCACCTGCCATGCCGGGTGCAGATGCGCTTCCGGTTCGTCAATAAAAAGAACAGAACCCTTGTCCAACACCTTACGCTCAATTAACAATGCCAAAATGCCGAGGTTGGCAACCCCCATGGCGGTGACGGGCAACGAGAAACTACGGCCATTTTCTTGAAACGACAAATCACCGGTTTCGGAAATCGCGATTTTTCCATCGATAACTTTTTTGCTGGTCAATTTTTCATACAATTCCGGGAAGGCCATATCACCGGTGTATTCATACTTTAACTTAATTGCCAAATCATAAAAATACCCCGGAACCCCGATGAGTCGTTCCCTGCGACTAGATAAAAACCCTCGTTCCATACGAAAGATATCCAAAGCGTTTTTCAACTTCCAGTAAACGGGCGATTCCAGATAAATTACATTGGAGTATTGTTGGAATTGTCGAAATCCAGCGTGTTTTATACTAAAACCGACATCCTTGTTCGAAAGCTCAAATTTTCCAAGTCCATCGATGACAATTTCAGACGGCTGGTTTTCCGCACCCATCAGATCGGATAGCCTGGGCACTTGAAAATTTTCAAACAGATTCTCTTTGATTTTATAGCCTATCCCGGAAACAATAAATTCGTTCGCATTTTTACTCTCGAGTACTTTTTTCAAATCGTTCAACAATCGGTGTACGTCATCCAAAATGCTATCTATCGACTTGGAAGATAGGTGATCACCTTGGCGCAAGTCTGTTGTAGGCTGCAGATGTAAATGAATGGCGGGAAGCATTGTCTGCATACTTTCTACTCTGGCGGCAATATCAGGTATGATTTTCTCCAGTTCTACGGCGTCGCCGGCTGGGGATTTCTTAACCAAATTTTCTAACTTTTCAATCTCCTCACTCAATGCAGTCACTGAATAATTATCTCCAAACATTGCCCCCTCTGTCAGTAGACTTAATCTAGTTCGAATAGGCTGGGTTAGTTTATTTACATACACCTCGGCATGGTTTGCATTCATTGCATCAAAAATCGAATACATAATCTTAGAGACAAAACTTTTACCAGTGTTATTCGGCCCCGCAAACACGGTAAATTGTCCGATGCGAATTTTCGCATTGGTAAGTTTGCCGATATTCTTGATGTTTAGATCAAAAGCCATGTTGCAATTCTATCACTCCCCCCACCACAAATAAGGTTTGATTAGTGAAACGAAGTGTTGTTTTTTAGAGAGGAATTCGGCGATGGTTTCAAGGGTGATGAGGGCATTAGTCACTACCCTGTGGGGGTTGTTGACTATCGGTACCACCATCATCAAGGACAGATTCCAATAAATCAAATATTGCCTCAAAGTATTGAAAGTACTCTTGTGTGCCATGTTCACACAGCCAATCACAGAGATTTCTTTTTTCGTCTGTATTGACCGTCCACTTTTCGGGTATTTCTGCCGTTTGCCCTCTCACCATTCCCTCATGTTGAGATTCAATATCTATGAATTCGATTTTATGCTCTATTGCTTTTGATAAAGTTGCTTGAGAAAACAAATTTTCAATGCCTGCCTTTATCGGATGATTTTCTTGTTGGGGAATATTTCTTTTAAATATATTTCCCTTAGAACTATATCGAATACCGACATCACAGTCATAAAGCAAAACTATTTTTTGCGGGGTAATATAAGCAAGCTTGGAGTCAAAATGTTTCCATATTTTATCCAATTTGCCAGAACCGCCTCCCCTTGTTTCACGATGATCATCGCCGTCCTTTATTTCAAATTTATTAAATAATTCCGTCTCATCAAACAATTCAGCGGCTTTTTGTAAATATTTTATATCGGTTGCACCTTCCATAAATAGGACAGGTTTTTTGGATTTCTTAATTGCATCCTGCGTATCTTCTAAAAATCTTTCCGTTTCTCTAAAAGAATTGTAGGCACTTCCAAATTCTCCAAACTGCTCAGGGTCAATTTGGTTTCCTCGCGGAAGACTGTAAAGTGCAAAACCATCCTTACCGAAAGTTTTTTCCATTCCAAGCACAAACAGCGGAGAATGTGTCGTAACAATAAATTGAACTCTCGGAAACATTTTTATCAATGTCGGCAGTATCTCATGTTGATGAGTAGAATGCAGATGTAAATCAATTTCATCTACGATAACAATTCCCTGAATACTATTAGTATCTGCCAATGATTTGTCAGATAAATCACAATCCCGTAAAATTGATAGAAACAGATTCAATAAAGCGGTTTCTCCGCTGGATAATTGGAAAATATTGGGGACAATAGGTCTATCGTTTTGCATTAGAGAAATTCTTCTGTTGTGTCTTTCTCCAATCCCAAATCGCAATGTTTTATCTGCTTGAAAAATCTGCCTAACTATGTGGAGAACCAAATTAGCAATCTGTGTTGCCATCCCTCGGTAAACCCAAGGATTCGTAAAAGAGTTAGGCTTCTCACTCGCTTGTCTACGCTGAATTTCAAAAACAGCGCGGTCATATAAAACTTCAAACAACCAATTCTGATTATCACGAAGTGGCGAATAATTGATAATCTTGCGGTTGGTATATCCTGTGATTTTAGTCATTTCCATATACTCGACTTTAGCCAGCAAATTTTTCTCATTCAACCATGCTGGTTCCTCAAACCGATTAGGTGGAAAATAAAGGACAGAATTAGTTTGAAAAAGGTTCTTTACGGTATCAATGATTTGTTGATTGGAATTTATATTGGTATGAAAACCAAACGCACCGGTGTCTTTCATTTGGTTCCATATCTCGGCTGATACTATATTAGGTTTTTCCCTAAAATTTTTTTTCAGTTTACTCAATACCATTTCTTCCCAAAACAGTTCTTTTCCAAATTCAACTCTCCACCAGGAAAAAATATTTTTAGACTTTATGTAGGATGGAGAAAGGAGTTTATATACGTTCCCTTTTTTTACTTCACTATTGTTCGGATATACCTCGCTTTGTGCCAACATTAAGCAGTTAACAATATGCGACAGAAATATACTTTTCCCCGACCCATTTTCACCGACCAACAAAATAGGTTTAGGGTTTTCACCATCGAAAGGAAAAGTAATATCAATATCCTCAATGGGGCCGTAGTTTTTGATTTGGATTCTCTTGGCGTACATAATTTTTTCTTTACTCCCCCACCACAAATAAGGTTTGATTAGCGACATGAAGTGTTGTTTTTCTTTTCCAGTCCCGATATTGATAAACGATAAAATCCGGTTGCTATTATACCTTGTAGTTCACCCCGGCTTGCCACTCAAATCCCACTAAAACCCGGCCCCCGGCATTCCGCCTCGTTGCATCTGTTCCATCATTTGTTTCATCCCGCCTTTTTTGTTCATTCGCTTCATCATCTTTTGCATTTGCATAAACTGTTTTAGCAGACGGTTGACTTCTTGCACTTGCACGCCGGCGCCGTTTGCGATGCGTTTTTTGCGTGAGCCGCGTAGGACTGCCGGGAAGTGTCTTTCGTGGGGGGTCATGGAATTGATGATGGCGATGGTGCGGGCGGTTTGTCCGACTCCGAATTGGTTGAGGGCTTTTTGTGGCACCTGCCCCATGCCGGGGAGTTTGTCCATAATCCCGGACATGCCGCCCATTGTTTCCATCTGCATCAACTGGTCGCGAAAATCTTCGAGGTCAAAGGATTTTCCTTTGGTTATTTTGGCGGCCATTTTTTTGGCTTGATCTTGATCGACTTTGCGCTCGGCTTCTTCGACCAGCGATAGCACATCGCCCATTCCCAAAATTCTTGAGGCGACTCGCTCCGGGTGGAACGCTTCGAGGGCGTCCAAGCCTTCGCCGACTCCGATAAATTTGATTGGTTTTCCCGTGGCATGGCGAATCGATAATGCCGCCCCGCCGCGTGCGTCTCCGTCTGTTTTGGTCAGCACTACGCCGGTGAACGACAACGCCTGATCGAAGGCGCGCGCACTGTTAACCGCGTCCTGTCCGCTCATGCTATCGACTACGAATAGCGTCTCGGTCGGATTTACCGCTGCGTGAATGCGTTTTATTTCGGTCATCATTTCGCCGTCCATGTGCAGCCGTCCGGCGGTGTCGATGATCACCACATCCGCCGCCGACTTGCGCGCTTCGGCCACCGATGCGGCGGCGATATCCACCGCATCATGTCCCTGGTCGCTGGTAAAGAATCGCGCCCCGGCATCTGTGGCGAGCAGCCGCAACTGTTCGATAGCCGCCGGTCGATACACATCGGCGCCGGCCACCAGCACATCTTTGCGATGTCGTTGTGTCAGCAATCGGGCCAGTTTGCCGACCGTGGTGGTCTTGCCGGCGCCTTGCAACCCGGCCACCAGAATCACCACCGGCGGTTGCGCGGCGAGGTTCAATTCATCGTTGGCTTCCCCCATCAGGCTGACCAGTTCCCGATGCACCACCGCGATTACCGCCTGCCCGGGGGACAAACTGCCCAGCACTTCGCGCTCCAGGGCGCGGGTTTTTACTTGCTCGATAAAACTCCGCGTGACCTCAAGGGACACATCCGCCTGCAAAAGCGCGACGCGAACTTCGCGCATGGCTTCGGCAATGTTTTCCTCAGACAAACGCCCCCTGCCGCGCAGGTTGCGGAAGGTCTGCTTTAATTGGTCGCTGAGTTGGTCGAACATGGCGTATGCGTGATAGTAGCCGTGATAGTGGCAAGACCCGCCGTGGGGGCGGTGTATAATCGAACTTTCAATCCTTTCACCATTGCGTATTCAAATGCCCATAGCGATGTATGTTGCCGTTGCGATTGGCCTTTATGTCGCCGTCAGTTGGTTAATCTGGCGGCGCGCAACGGTTGGCGCGGCCTCCAAAGCAACCGATGCCACCGCCATTCGGCTGTTGGTGGCGGCGGCGGTCTGCCTGCACGCCTTGCATCTGTATACGCAATTATATCTTAGCGGCAGCGGCAGTAGTAGCGGCGGCAGCGGCGCGCTCAATTTGGCACTCGGCAACGTCGTGTCGCTGGTGGCGTGGATGACCGTGGTGCTGTTTCTGGCGGCGTCTATGGTGAAGCAAACCCTCAACCTCGGCTTGATTGTGATGCCGTGGGGGTTGCTTGGTTTGATAATCGGCTGGCTGCTACCCGGCGAGGCATTGTTGCTGGAAAACCTGCCGCGCGGCATCGGGCGGCATATCGCCATCGCCATTCCCGCCTACGGCGTTCTGAGCATCGCTTTCGCGCAAGCACTGATTTTGTGGATTCAAGAACGGCAACTGCACAAACCCAATCCGGGGAGTTTTTTTCCGGCGTTACCGGCTCTGGAAACCATGGAATCCAATCTGTTTCAACTAACCCTGCTGGGCTTTGTTCTTTTGACCGTGAACCTCGCCACCGGCATGCTCAATACCCAGCAAAACTACGGTTCGCTGTTGCTGTTCAATCACCATATCTTGCTGGCGTTGCTGGCTTGGGGCGGTTTTGGTGGGTTGTTGCTGGGGCGCAGGATTTTCGGCTGGCGGGGCCGAGTCGCCGCACGATGGACCATCGCCGCCTTCGCCATTCTGGCGTTGGCATACTTCGGCACGCGCTTCGTCAGCGATGTGGTTTTGTCGGTAGCGAAGTGATTACGGTTTGATTACGGCCTGTTATCGCTCGGCACTAACCGTGGCGACTTCATCGCGGATATAACTGGCGGTCAATTCCAGCGGTGAACACGCGCTTTGCATCCCCCGCACGGCGGCAATCCGCGATACCGCTTGCGCATCGGGATAGCGCCCCGCCAACCACTTCGCCCCTGACTCATTTAGTGACCCATTCAGCGACTCCAGTAAAACCGGCGCATAGCGATCCCAGCCACTGCCGACCCCGACGATTCCCGACCGCTGGCCGGCGTTCAGATGTTGCGGCGAGGCCAGCGCGGGTTCGATAATTGCTTCTGGAATTGCTTCCGGCAAGCCCGCTTGGGGAGCGACCGGATTAGCATACAGGCCGTAGTATACCTGCCCCATGCGGGCGTCAATGGCGGCCAGCACGGTTTCATGGGCGGCATCGTAGGCAAGCGTTTCCAGCGATCCCACCGGCACGACCTTGAGCCCGGCGCCGTAGGCCAACCCCTGGGCGGTGCCGATGCCAATCCGCACGCCGGTGAATGAACCGGGGCCGACGTCCACCGCCAGCGCATCCAACTGCCGGAGTTCAAGGCCGGATTGCTGTAATAAAAATTCCACCATGCCCAGCACCAATTTGGAATGGCTTTTGGGGGCGATTTCAGAGCGGTGGGTGATTTCTCCGCCCAGATTCAAGGCTACTGAACAGGCTTCGGTGGCGGTGTCGATGGCGAGTATTTTGAGTTCGGTTTTGCTCATTGCGATTCAAGCGGTTCAGCACCAAAAAACGCCCGCACATCATTTATATCGCGGGAGCGCGCCATGCCGGGCAAACTGCCGAGGAACAATCTGCCATACCCCTTCGAGACCACTCGCGGATCGCACAGCACCAGCACGCCACGGTCGGTTTCCGAGCGAATCAGACGCCCGGCGCCTTGCTTCAGAGCAATCACCGCCTGCGGAACTTGAATATCCATAAACGGATTACCGTCTTCTTGTTCGCACGCATTGAGGCGGCTTTTCAGCACCGGATCATCCGGCGGCGCAAACGGCAGTTTGTCGATGATGACGCAGGACAAGTGTTCGCCCACCACATCCACCCCTTCCCAGAAACTCGAAGTGCCGAATAGCACCGCATGGCCGTGCTCGTCGAAGCGCTTGAGTAATTCACTTTTCGGCGCCTGCCCCTGCAGCAGAACCGGCCAGTCGCCCCAGTCTGCATGATCGCACAGCCGCCGATGCACCCGGTTCATCATTTCGTAACTGGTGAACAGGCAAAAGGCGCGGCCACGGCTTGCGTTGAGGACCTCGGTAATGAGGTTACCCAGGGCTTCATCAAACCCAATCTGGCGCGGGTCCGGCATGTCCGTTGGCAGATACAGCAGCGCGTTTTTTGCAAAATCGTACGGGCTTTCCCAGCGTCGGGTGTGCGCATCCTGCAGCCCCAGTCGGTTGCAAAACGCGGAAAAGTCTTTGCGCACCGCCAGCGTCGCCGAAGTGAAAATCCACGCCGCCGGCCACTCCGCTGACTTGCGCTCCATCATCTCGGTGAAACGATCGCTGATTTGCAACGGCGTGCCGTGAAAAAGAAACCGGCGTTCGCCAATCTCGGCCCAGCAGATCAAGTTGCTGTCGCCGCCGCTTAGCCAAGTGTCGAGTCGCTCTTGAATCAGCAGGCAACGTTCGTGGCAGCGTCGCAAGCCGTCTCCGCTGGGGGCGGCGGCGGCGAGGGCTTGTGTCAGCCCTTCAAGGGCTTGCCGCAATCCTTGACAGGCGTCGTTAAACTCGCTGTTTTGCAGGGCGGCAAAATCAACGGACTGGCCGATGAAACGCTTGCTCGCTTGTTGCGCATCCTTCAGCGATTCTTTAAGCAGCCCCGATGCGGCGGAAAAATCAACGCCGCTTTGTTCGGCCTTTTCAGCCGC
Organism: Candidatus Poriferihabitaceae bacterium; assembly: GCA_965262585.1. GTDB lineage: Bacteria > Pseudomonadota > Gammaproteobacteria > Arenicellales > Poriferihabitantaceae > JAHRAW01. The sequence continues at coordinate 2,104,072 of OZ253546.1, read as the reverse complement.
CTCCACGTCCCGCTCCAGATCAACGATCTGTCCGCCAGAAATCGTGAAACCGAAAAAAACCGAAGCGGTTTCGGCGAGGCTGTGGGCTTCGTCGAATATCACCGCATCGTGTTGGGGCAGCAATTCGCCGAAGCCTTCGGATTTCAGCGTAAAGTCGGAAAAAAACAAGTGATGGTTCACCACCACAATGTCCGCCTGCATGGCTTGTTGCCGCGCCTTCACCACGAAGCACTGCTTGAAATCCGGGCATTGTCCGCCGAGGCAGTTGTCGGCGGTGGAGGTAACCCGCTGCCACAAGGGTGATTCTTCGCTGAGGTCGGTGGCTTCGGAAATATCGCCGCTTTGGGTAGTCGCCGCCCACTGTTCAACCAAACGGAAGGATTCGGTCTCGGCCTTGCCAATCAAATCGCTTTGCCCGGTTTGCAACTTGAGGCGATAACGGCATACATAATTGGCACGCCCCTTGAGCAACGCCGCATCCACCGGCTTGCCGAGGACCTTGCCCACTTGCGGTAAATCGCGGTTGAATATTTGGTCTTGGAGGTGTTTGGTGCCGGTGGAGATGATGGTGCGCCGCCCACTCAACACAACCGGCACGAGATAGGCATAAGTCTTGCCGGTGCCGGTGCCCGACTCGACCACCAACGCACCACCATGGCCGAGCGCATCCTCCACCGCCGCCGCCATTTCCTGCTGAGCGACACGAGGAGTGAACCCCTCCGCCGATTGATGAAAAACACCATCGGCGGCGAGGGCTTTAGAACTTTTGGATGAGTTCAATGAGTACTTGGCTGTGGGTGATTGTAGCGGAAATTTAGAAACATCGTCCGATCATATGATGAGTAAAAAAATTGACCACCACATCAGAAAATGTGGTAAAATTTTGACCGTTACATCTACTCCATATATTCTATTTATCATCGCAAAACAATGGCAACACAAAGAAAATTAAAACTCGTTAACTGTAGCACAAATCGCGACATTCCATTTTTGAATGAAATTGTTTGCGGGAATGCAGTTGATGTGATGGAAAAGATGATACCTGAATCTGTTGACTTGGTGGTAACTTCACCGCCGTATGATAATTTGCGCGATTACAATCAGTATGAATTTGACTTCACTGGTGTTGCAAGCGGACTATACAAAGTCGTCAAGAAAGGTGGCATGGTTGTTTGGGTTGTTGGTGATAAAATTGTCAAGGGCAACAAGACGCTTACTAGTTTTCGGCAGGCGATTGGATTCCAAGATATTGGTTTCAATGTGCATGATGTGATGATCTACAAAAAGAAAAATACCCCTTTTATGCGTAGCAACGCCTACACCAATTGCTATGAGTTTATGTTTGTGTTGAGCAAAGGTTCACCGGCAACTTTCAACCCGCTCAAAACCGGAACTGTGCGGAATGGCAAAGAGATGGTAGTACATAATAAGGGGGCGGACGGTATCAACAAAAAGGTGTTGAAAGAGTTGAAACCAACTAAAACGCTTACCAACATTTGGGAGTACGCGGTCGGAATGGGCGGTTCCACACGTGACAAAATTGCTTTTCAACATACGGCAATTTTTCCAGAAAAGTTGGCGGCAGATCACATTTTGTCGTGGACTAACCCCGGCGATGTTGTGTTTGATTTGATGTGCGGTTCAGGCACAACCTGCAAAATGGCAGCAGTGCATGGACGACATTATATTGGTTGTGATATATCGAAACAGTATGTGAAAATCGCCAAGCAGCGACTGGATGATTACGGGTTTTAAGTTTTCTCCTCGATATAGTCCGCCATATGACGAGCGATGACCGGATCGTCTTTGAAACGCCCCAGACCGGTGTTACAACTATCGCAAATCCAGCCTCGTACTTTGCCGGTTTTATGATTATGGTCGAGCACGACCCTACTAGTCACATCAGCAATCGTCCTTTTGTCGCATACCGGACATTGGAAGGGTTCCTTATGTGGTCTGTCTTTCTCCCACTCCGACTTCACGGATGAGGGGATATTTACACCGTCTATATTCATCCGGCACGACTTGCAAGACGGCCTTCGCAATACAGGCTTCCCTTTATTGCTTTGATTTATGGCAAACTCTTCGGTAGGTTTTATTTTGTGACAGACGTTACAAATCTTGTTTTGGTAATTGTCGCCGGTTTCATCAACATTAAAATCGCTACAACTTTTCCTCTCCAGTATACTTTCTTCCCACAGACGGACAAAAAAGACACACAAAGATTCATCATCTTCATCAGTAATGATACCAACGTCATTGACTTCAATTTTGTCCACGTTTCTGTTTGCAAAAACAAATTTTTTCATTTTTAATCTGCTTGAAGTGTGTACTTGAAAGAAAGGCTAACAGAAATCATGTCACCAACTCATCCAAAAAAGTTTTTATTTTATCTGTCCAGGAACTGCTTCGGGGAGCGTGGCGTTTGCCGCCGGTGGCGAGGGTTTTTTCAAACTCTTTGATTAATTCTTTTTGTTTTGCGGTCAGGTTGATTGGGGTTTCCACCACTGCCTTGCAGTATAAATCGCCCTGGTGGCCGTTGCGCACATTGCGAACGCCCTTTCCCCGAAGCCGGAACACTTTCTCCGACTGGCTGCCCAACGGCACCTTGAGGTTGGCGCGCCCCGACAGGGTGGGAATTTCGAGGGTGCCGCCGAGCACCATGGTGGCGAAACTCACCGGCACTTCGCAATACAAACTGTCGCCGTCGCGATTAAAAATCTGGTGGGGCTTGATGCGCACCTGCACATAAAGATCCCCCGGCGTAACGCCCGAACCGCCGCTTTCGCCTTCCCCGCCAAGCCTGACCTGGTCGTTTTCATCCACCCCGGCGGGAATTTTCACCGACAAGGTTTTCTCATCTCGCACTTGCCCAACGCCCTTGCACGATGCGCACGGATCGGTGATGACGTTGCCCTGACCTCGGCATTGCGGGCAAGTTTGCTGAACGGAAAAGAAACCCTGCTGCATCCGCACTTGGCCCTGACCGTTGCAAGTGGTGCAGGTTTTGGCTTTGGAGCCGGGACGGGAGCCGGAGCCGCTGCAAGTGGCGCAGTTGACCATCTTCGGCACGCGGAGTTTCTTTTCGACGCCGAATACCGCTTCTTCCAGAGTCAACTCGAGGCTGTAGCGCAAGTCCGAACCACGGCTGCGACGGCGTGCGCCGCCGTGGCCGCCGGTGCCGAAAATGTCGCCGAAAATGTCGCCGAAAATGTCGCCAACGCCGCCGCTTGCGCCCGCCCCGCCGCCGGACGAATCCAAACCGGCATGGCCGAACTGGTCATACGCCGATCGTTTGCGGGCATCGCTGAGCACATCATGTGCTTCCTTGGCTTCCTTGAAACGAACCTCGGCATCGGCGTCGTCCCGAGTGCGGTCGGGATGATATTTCATCGCCAGACGGCGATAGGCTTTCTTCAGTTCACCGGCGTCGGCGTCTCGGTCGACACCCAGAACTTCGTAGTAATCTCGTTTAGCCATGCTGTGTGATTGTGCGCGGTGGGATTACACCAAAAGCGGGATCCGCAGATCCCGCTTTTCGCCTGGGACAACTTTTATCGTACCAAAACCGGTTTAGGTTTCCTTGTTCTTATCGTCCTTGTCGCCGACTTCTTCAAATTCGGCGTCCACCACATCATCGGCGGATTCGGCTTTTGCTTCGCCGCCGGGTGGGGGTTGATCTGCGCCCTCGGCTTGAGCATACAACTGCTCGGCGAGTTTGTGGCTGGCTTGAGTTAAGGTCTCGGTTTTGGCGGTGATGGCGTCTTTGTCATCGCCCTTGAGTGCCTCTTCCAATTCGCCGACGGCGTCTTCAACTTTCTGTTTTTCATCGGCGTCGAGTTTGTCGCCCAATTCCGTGATCGACTTGCGCGCGCCGTGAATCATGGCTTCGCCCTGGTTGCGGGTGTCCACCAACTCGCGCGCCTTGCGGTCTTCGTCGGCGTGCTCTTCGGCGTCCGAAACCATCTTGTCGATCTCCCCGTCGGAGAGGCCGGAACTTGACTTGATGACGATTTTGTTTTCCTTGCCGGTGGCCTTGTCCTTGGCGGAAACATGCAGGATGCCGTTGGCGTCGATGTCGAAGGACACTTCGATCTGCGGCATGCCTCTCGGTGCCGGTGGAATTTCGGTAAGGTCAAAGCGGCCAAGTGATTTATTACCGGCGGCGACCTCGCGTTCACCCTGCAACACGTGCACCGTAACCGCGCCCTGATTGTCATCGGCGGTGGAGAAAGTCTGGCTCGCTTTGGTCGGGATGGTGGTGTTCTTTTCCACCAGTTTGGTCATTACCCCGCCGAGGGTTTCGATGCCGAGGGAAAGCGGCGTTACATCGAGCAGCAGGACGTCTTTGACCTCGCCGCCCAACACGCCGCCTTGAATCGCCGCACCAACCGCCACCGCTTCATCGGGATTGACATCCCGGCGCGCCTCCTTGCCGAAGAAATTGGCCGCGACTTCATGCACTTTGGGCATGCGCGTCTGCCCGCCCACCAAAATAATGTCGTCAATTTCGGATGCGTTCAAGCCGGCGTCCTTGAGCGCGGTCTTGCATGGGCCGAGGGTTTGTTGCAACAAGTCGTCCACCAGCGATTCGAGTTTGGCGCGGGTCAACTTCATGTGGAGATGCTTGGGGCCGCTGGCATCGGCGGTGATGTAGGGCAGGTTCACTTCGGTCTGCGTCGAAGAAGACAATTCGATCTTGGCTTTCTCAGCGCCTTCCTTGAGGCGTTGCATGGCCAGCGGATCGCCGCGCAAATCCATACCCTGATCTTTCTTGAACTGCTCGGCGAGATAGTCGATCAATCTACGGTCGAAGTCTTCGCCGCCGAGAAAGGTGTCGCCGTTGGTGGACAAAACTTCAAACTGATATTCGCCTTCGATTTCGGCGATTTCAATAACCGAGACGTCGAAGGTGCCACCGCCGAGATCGTATACCACGATTTTGTGATCGCCTTTGCTCTTGTCGAGGCCGTAGGCTAGTGCCGCCGCGGTCGGTTCGTTGATGATGCGTTTGACTTCGAGTCCGGCGATGCGGCCGGCGTCTTTGGTCGCCTGACGCTGGGAATCGTTGAAATATGCCGGCACCGTGATCACCGCTTCGGTAACTTTCTCGCCCAGATAATCCTCGGCGGTCTGTTTCATTTTCTGCAGGATGCGCGCAGAAACTTCCGGCGCCGCCATCTGCTTGCCACCGGCTTCCACCCAGGCGTCGCCGTTCTTGGCTTTGACGATTTTATACGGCATCAGGTCAATATCGCGCTGCACCACCTCTTCGTCAAAACGACGCCCGATGAGACGTTTGACCGCGAATACGGTGTTGGTCGGGTTGGTTACCGATTGGCGTTTGGCGGCCTGTCCGACCAGCACTTCGCCGTCTTTGGTGAAGGCGACTACGGACGGCGTGGTGCGATCGCCTTCGCTGTTTTCGATGACTTTGGGCTTGTCGCCTTCAATCACCGCCACGCAGGAGTTGGTGGTGCCAAGGTCAATGCCGATGATTTTTGACATGGTTCAGGGTCCTCTTGATCGGATACTGGAATTTAGTAACTGGGATATTAAATGACTGGAAAACGCCTTTGATATAGGCCGAGATATAAGGGCGGCGCGATGAATAACAAGGGTTTGCGACTCCGTCACTTCGATTATTTGTTCTCCGCAGCGGCGGCCACCACCACCATCGCCGGGCGCAACAACCGCTCTTTCAAGCGGAAGCCCTTTTGCACCACCGAGACGATGTGGTCGGCCTCGATATCCCCGCACGGCGTCATGCTGATGGCCTGATGATGCTCCGGGTCAAAGCGCACGCCGGGCCCGGCCTCGACTTCGACCACCGCAAATCGCGTCAGGGCGAGATCCAGTTGTTTCAGCGTCAGGCTGAGTCCCTCCTTCATTTTTTGCACCGCTTCGCCGGCACCTTCGTCGAGTTCCACCGAAGATGCCCGGTCGAGGCTGTCTTTGACACCGAGCAACTCTTGGGCAAACCCTTCGATGGCGAATTTGCGCGCCGCCACGACTTCATTTTGCGAGCGCCGCCGGATGTTTTCGATTTCCGCCCGGGCCCGCAACAACCCATCTTTCATCTGCGCATTTTGGGCTTCGGTGTCGTTCAAACGCTCAAGCAATTCTTCGGCAGACAGGGCTTCGGTAGGCAAGGCTTCGGCGGCTTGCGGATCGGTTTGTTCATCGGCCTGCGCGCCGTCCACTGATGCGGCTCCATTAGGCGCTTGTTCCGGTCTTTCCAATTCAGGCGCAACGTCGTCCTGCAGGGTGGATTTGGTTGTGTCGGTGTCGGTGGTGTCACTATTATCCATGGGCAAATCTCGATTCGCGGTCAATTCAACGCTGGGGGTGGCGGAAATGTGGGGGCGGGCGGGCGAAGCTCAACCGCGATCCTGCTAATTCAATCAAAAACGCAAGTCAGAACAAAATTTCAGAACTCAAATCGAAAACGAAGAACCGCATCCGCAAGTAGTGGATGCGTTGGGGTTGTTGACCAGAAAGCGGCTGCCCAGCAAGTCGTCCTGATAGTCGATTTCCGCCCCGGAGAGGTATTGCAGACTGAGCATGTCCACCAGCATTTCGACGCCGTCGTGGCGAATGGCAACATCGTCCTCTTGCGGTTCTTCATCGAACTGAAAGCCATACTGGAATCCCGAACACCCGCCGCCACGGATGAAAACCCGCAGTTTCAAATCTGGATTTTCCTTGACCGCAAGCAGTTCGTTGATACGGTTCACGGCGTTGCCGGAGATTTTCAGATCGGTTTGCATGGTGGGTGGTCCATAAAGTTGTGATACGACACTAGCGGCTATTATACCGCTGAAAATGGGCACGAAACACCTATAATCAAGCGGTAATCCACAATAATCCGCTGCTTAAACATGCTCAAAACTGATAATCAATTTGATTTTATCATCGTCGGCGCCGGTTCGGCCGGCTGTGTGCTGGCGAATCGGCTGAGTGAATCCCCCGGCCGGCGTGTGCTGTTACTCGAAGCCGGGCGGCGCGATACCAGTTTGTGGATTCATATTCCGGTGGGATATTTCAAGGCCATGCACAACCCCAAATTCGACTGGTGCTATGTCACCGAGCCGGAACCGGGCTTGAACGGCCGCCGGATTAAATGGCCGCGCGGCAAGGTGCTGGGGGGTTCGAGTTCGCTGAATGGGCTGTTGTATGTGCGCGGGCAGGCCGAGGATTATGACAACTGGGCGGCGGCGGGCAATCCGGGATGGTCGTTTGAGGATGTGCTTCCCTTGTTCCAAAAATCCGAGGATCAGGAGCGGGGGGAAGACAGATTCCACGGCGTCGGCGGCCCGCAAAAAGTGTCCGATATTCGCATCCGCCGAAAAATTACCGACGCTTTCATGCGCGCCGCTGTGCAGGCCGGTATTCCCGCAAACGACGACATCAACGGTGCCGCGCAAGAAGGCGTCGGCTATTTTCAGTTGACCGCCCACCGTGGCAAGCGTTGCAGCACCGCCGTGGGCTACTTGCGACCGGCCTTGAAGCGGCCCAACCTGACCGTCAAAACCGGCACGCAAGTCACCCGCCTGACCACCGAAGGGGGGCGCGTGACCGGCGTTGAATATCTCGAACGGGGGCGGCTCAACACGGCGACGGCGGCCTGCGAAACCGTGTTATGTGCCGGTGCCATCGGCTCGCCGCAACTCTTGCAACTCTCCGGCATCGGCGACGGCGACCTGTGTCGGCGGTTTGAAATTCCCAGGGTTCACCACTTGCCCGGCGTTGGCCAAAATCTTCAAGATCATTTGCAAATCCGCGCCGTGTATAAATGCCGCCGGGGAACCCTCAATGACGAAATCAACAACCCGTTGCGAAAGATGATGATGGGGCTGGAATATCTGCTGTTTCGAACCGGCCCGTTGACCATGGCGGCGAGTCAAGTGGCTATCTTCACCCACTCCGGCGTGGCCAACACCGGCAGGCCGGATATTCAATTCCACTTCCAACCGCTGAGTTCGGACAACCCCGGCGAGGGCGTGCATCCCTTCTCCGCATTCACTTCGTCGGTCTGCCAACTGCGGCCAACCAGCCGTGGCTGTGTGCAAATCAACTCGCCGTATCCTGATGCGTATCCTTCCCTGCAACCCAATTACTTGTCCACCGAAGCGGATTGCCAAACCGCCGTCGCCGGTATGAAAGTGTCGCGAAAAATCGCCGCCATGCCCGCGCTTGAAAACTTCATCACCGAAGAATTCGACCCCGGCATTCATCTGCAAACCGATGATGAACTACTCGAACACGCCCGCAACACCGCCACCACCATCTACCACCCCGCCTGCACTTGCAAAATGGGCCCCACCACCGACCCGATGGCAGTAGTCGACCACCAACTAAAAATTCACGGCCTCGAAAACATCCGCATCGCCGACGCATCCATCATGCCCAACATCACCTCAGGAAACACCAACGCACCGACAATTATGATTGGGGAGAAGTGTGCGGAGATGATTAAACAAAAATGGAAATAACAAAAACGACCGCCGCGTTATACACTATCGGCCATTCCACGCATGCCGTCGCGCATTTTATCGATCTGCTAAAACAGCATGGCATCGATGCCGTGTGCGATGTCCGGTCGCATCCATACAGCCGTTACAACCCGCAATATAATCGCGAGTGTATTTCCAAAGAAATAAAAGCCAACGGCATCGCTTATATTTTTCTGGGCAAAGAATTGGGGGCGCGCAGCGATAACGCCGATTGCTATGCAAATGGAAAAATCGAGTTTGCCAAACTACAAAACGATCCGCTATTCCAACAAGGATTGGCGCGCCTAAGAAAAGGCATGAAAAAACACGCGATTGTTCTGATGTGCGCCGAGAAAGACCCTGTCATTTGCCACCGAACAATTTTAGTGGCACGACAACTTCGCCGGGAATGCACTGTCAAGCATATTTTGCAAGACGGGCGCATTGAAACCAATGAGGAAGCGGAAAAACGTCTGATGGCGTTATTGAAAATTCAACCAGATTTAATTCGAGATGCAAATCAATGCATTGAAGATGCGTATAACCTGCAGGGTAAAAAAATTGCCTATGTGAAAGAATAAACCGTTCCTTATAAGGACAGGTCGCGATGGGACAATCTTGCCTGTGCCGTCCCGTATTTCCTACAAATCCGAGGGTCGTTTCAGTGCTTGTAGTTTTCCGGTGGCGGTGTCTTGGGGGAATTCGATGACTGCGAGTGCGCAGGTGGGCATGAGTTTGCCGTCGGCGAAGGGCTTGGCGGTTGGGCAGTATGCGTGTAGGGCCAGTTCCATTCCGGGGTTGTGGGCGACTACCAGCACGCGGTCGAAATTTTGCAACTGCTCCGTGGCAATTTTGCGGATCTGCTCACCGCTGGCGTGATACAGCCGCTGTTCGTAAATCACTCGCTCGGCGGTGCTTTCGTTTCCCGCCGCTTCGTCCAGTGCCGCGCATACCAGTTCAACGGTTTCGGTGGTTCGCGCCGAAGGCGAGGCGATGATGCGCTCCGGCAGGTAGCCGTTTTGCGCAAGCCAGTCTCCCATTCGCGGTGCGTCTTGCCTGCCACGCTTGCTCAATGGTCGCTCAAAATCGCCGGCGGTGCCGCTGTCCCAATCGGATTTGGCGTGGCGCAATAACAACAGTTGTTTGCTGGTCATAATGAATACAAGGCGATACAATACGCCGCTATTGTAACTCCCTGCGAAAACGAAAACTCACCAAAGATAAATTTCCATGACCCGCAAACACCGCAAACACCGCAATAAAACGCAATCTGGCCAAACCATGGCCGACACCGCCGACCGACACCGGTTGTATCAACTGGCGGTGCAGTGCGTCGAATCCGAAATCGACATGGTCGATAAAACCTACCTCGAAATTCGTGGCCACCGGGCATCCAAACTGCGCGAGGATTTTTGCGGCACCGGCAACACCAGTTGCGAATGGGTGCGGCGGCGGCCCGCCAACACCGCCACCGGTTTCGACCTCGACGCGGAAGTGCTTGATTGGGGACGCAAGGAGAACATCGCCAAACTGAACGCCGACCAGCAATCCCGGGTGCAATTGATGCAGCAGGATGTACTGGAGGCCGACAACACCGGGGCGGACATCATCTTAGCGATGAATTTCAGTTACCAGTTACTGAAGACACGGGAACAGTTGCGGGCCTATTTCAGCGCCGCCCACGCCGGTCTTGCGGACGACGGTATTCTTATGCTGGATAATTTTGGCGGCCACGAATCCTGGCGCAGCATCCGCGAGAAAACCAAATGCGACGGCTTTACTTATTTCTGGGATCAAGCCAAATTCAACCCCATCACCTTCGAGGCGCTGTGCCATATCCATTTCAAATTCCGAGACGGCTCGAAAATAAAACGCGCGTTCTCCTACGAATGGCGGATGTGGACGCTGCCGGAAATCCGCGACCTGCTGGCAGAAGCCGGGTTCAGTCGTTCCACGGTTTATTGGGAAGGCACCGATGAGAAAACCGGCGAAGGCAACAGCGAATACTTCCCCACCGATGAGGGCGAGGATGATCCCAGTTGGATCGTGTACATCTCCGCCGAAAAATAACCGGTCATTGTGCATTCATATTTGAAGCACAACAGATGGTTGGTAAAAACCTCGGCGGGGGTCTGGATGTCAAACGAATAGCACAATCTGGATGCGCCAATTACGAAGGCAAAAAAGCGAATTTATTGAGTGAGCCTTGCGGTCGAAGTGTTTACGACCAATACAGTGGTAATATTTGTGTGGCCACAAACTACCTTTTTGCTTGTAAGGACGAATAAGAAACAGTCACGTTTGGTGGCATTCATGAATAGTAACTGAATGCTACAACAACGGCGCAACAATGCTTTCCAGTTCCGAGGCTGATAGTTGTCCGAGGCGGGAGTTTGCGAGGTTGCCTTGGCGGTCGAAAAATGCGGTGAAGGGGAGTGGGCCGCTTGGTCGGTTGCCTTGTTGTTGCATGAGTTCGCCGCCGCCGGTGATGGCGACTAGCGATGGATAATTGATGCCGATGCTGTCGCTATAGGCGCGGGCGGTGTCCAGCAGGTCGTGGGCGATGCCGATGATTTGCACGCCTTGATTGCCAAATCGCTGCTGGTATTCGATCAACAGCGGAATCTCCTCGCGGCAGGGCGGGCACCAGGTTGCCCAGTGATTGACTACTACCACTTTGCCGAGCCATTCTTCGCCGTTGCGCAGGTTTTTTTGGATGTCTGGCAGTTCGATCTGTGCGAGGGTGGCGGAAGTCGGGCCGCCCGCGGTCTGCTCTGGCTGCGTGTTCCGCCAGCCAGCGTAGCCGCCAAGCACTAGCGCAATCAGGCACAGCCCGACCACCGACAAGTGTTTTATGGTTCGTTTTTTCATGAGGATTTCACTGCGATAAAGTGGTGATCAGGGCGTGGAAATCGGTGCTGTTGCGATAGCCGTAGAAGTGTTGGTCTTTGAGTTCAACGCCGTCTCGATCAAAGAACAGAACCGCCGGCGGGCCGAATACTTTGTAGCGTTTTTTCAACGCTTTGGCATCTTTGCGGCGGGGGTTGGTTACGTCCACTTGTAGCGAGACGAAATTGTTTTGCAAAATTTCCCGCACGCCGGGGTCGCGGAAGGTGGTTTTTTCCATGCGCGCGCAGTCCACGCACCAGTCGGCATAGTAGTCCACCAGCACCAGTTTGTTTTCATCGGCGGCGTGCGCGAATTGCCGTTCTAGTTCAGCGACATTGCCGACCGGGGTAAAAAGCGATGCCGATTGCGCCCCACCGGGTTGCGCGGCTTCCGGGTCGGCGGTGGAAAACAGCCCGGCGGGCAGCGGCTTGAGCAGATCTCGTTCACCCAAAAATCCCCCGATCAACGCAGCCGCCCCCCAAATGAGCAGGACTACGCCCAGGCCTTTCATGAATTGCCGCCATCCGCTAACTTGTTTCGGGGCTGGTTGGGTCGCGCCCAGATAAACGCCGAGGATGATAAAAAACGCCCCCCACAGTAGTAGCACCGGCACCTCGGGCAAGGCACCCAGCAAATAAATCGCAACCGCGATGAGTAGCACGCCGAATAGGTGGTTGACGGTTTCCATCCATTGCCCGGCTTTGGGGAGAATATGGCCTGCGCCCAGCCCCAGCGCGATTAGCGGAAGCCCCATGCCCAGTGCCATCACCGCCATCATCCATGCGCCGAGCCAGGGATCGCCCGCGGATATGGCGACCCCCAGGAAGGAGATTAAAACCGGCGATACGCAGGCGCTGACGATCACCGCCGACACGGCGCCGAGTACAAACACCGGCGGCAACGAACCGCTCAAGCCGCGCGCCTTGTTTTGCCATGCCGATTGAATAAATGAAGGCATTCGGACGGTGAAAACGCCGAACATGGAGAGTGCCATGGCCGTCAGCACCGCCGCGAAAATTCCGATTGCCCAGATGTTCTGGAAATACGCCTGCAGTTGCTCCCCGGTGGCACCGGCGAGGGCACCGATGGCGGCATACGGCACCGTGGTGCCGAGCACATAGGCCAATGCCAGAGTGCCCCCTTTGGCTCTGGTGATGTTCGCCCCCTGGCCGGCGATGACCGCGGACAGGATCGGCAGCATCGGCAACACGCACGGGGTAAAGGTCAACAGCAATCCGGCCAGAAATGCGCCCAGCAGGATGCCGGGCAAACCCGTGGAGAAGGCGGCGTTGTCTGGGGTCGGTTGCCGGTCTCCGCTGTCCTCGGCCAACGCGCTTGAGATAATTTCCGGCAGTTTCAGGGTGAAGGTTTTGGCGACCGGTGAATAGCAGATGCCATCTTCCGCGCATCCCTGATAGGTGGCGTGGAGGTTGAGTACGGCAGCCGGGCCGGGGCGTTGCAAGGTGATGGGCGTTGAGAAGTCGTGTTTGAACACCGCGATTTCGCCGAAATACGCATCCTTCTTGACCTCCCCGGCAGGCAATTCATCTCCCACCACGCGTACTTCGCCTTCGCTGCTGAAGTGGATTTTGTCGCGATACAAATAATATCCATCGGCGACCGTGAACGCCGCCTCAAGGCGATTGGGCGCAACGCCGGTAATCTCAAGTTGGAAGGCGTCGTCCACATCGAGAAATTCCGGCTGCTCAAAGTCCGCGCCGATGAGGGCGCGCAGTTGTTCCAAGGTGCCCGCAGTCTCTGCAGTCTCTGCCGCAACGGTGCTGACAGCAGAGGCTTGGTCTGCGGGCAGCAGCGTCGGGGCTTTGTCGTGGCCGGCGTTGGCGGCGGCGCAAAAAAAGCCGAAAAATAATAATGGCAGTAGCAGTTTGGTTTTCATCGTAGCGGCTGGTGGTGAAGATCGGCGTCCGGGGGGAATAAGACCGGACACGATAGTTCGAGACCGGCGGCGCCAGTCTCTGGAATTTTCCCGCGCACTCCCCATATAATACCTATTGAGCACGCTCATTTTATCCGATATTGAAGTCTTTTCGTAAAACTAGTTTCAGTGGCTACCTGCCGAATGGGGCCCGTTGTCGAGAAATATCGGCGGATTCCCCGTGCCCATCATCCCAGGCGCACGGTCTGTTTCCAAAAACGCGCATGGCGGAGGCGGTTTGATGAAATTCTTTTTCCTGATGTTTCTGCTGGTTCCTGTGGCGGAAATTTATTTTTTGATCAAGGTCGGCGGCATGGTCGGCGCCGGGCTGACCATTCTGCTGGTGGTGTTCACCGCGGTGCTTGGCGCGGCTTTGGTGCGCGCCCAGGGGTTTTCCACCTTCGTCCGGGTGCAGATGCAGTTGGCGCGCGGCAACCTGCCAGCACTGGAAATGCTGGAAGGGCTGGTGTTGTTTGCCGCCGGTGCGCTGCTGCTGACGCCGGGATTTTTTACCGACGCCGTAGGCTTCATATTGCTGATTCCGCCGTTGCGGCGAAAGATTATCGGCCAGGTAATGGCGCGCGGAATATTCGGCGCCATCATGAAATCCACGGTCGGCCCGGCCACGCCGTCCTCCGCCAAACACGGGCGGGTCATCGATGCGGATTACCGGAAAGTCGACGAAGAATAAGCATTTTTCGGCCCGTGAACGCCGTCGACGGGGAAAAATATCGACATTTTGGCAATTTTTTCTCCATACACCATTGATTTATGAAATTCAGACGCTATTATTAGCACTCACACGCGGCGAGTGCTAATAATGGGGCAAAATCCCCGGCGCCGCCAAAATTTTCGTTTTACCTTCAACTTTCACGAGGAGAGAAGAGCGTATGAATATCCGTCCGCTTCATGACCGCGTCGTCGTTCGACGCATCGAAGACGAGCGAACCAGCCCGGGTGGCATTGTGATCCCCGATTCCGCAGCCGAAAAACCCATGCAAGGGGAGATTCTCGCGGTGGGCAACGGCAAGGTGCTCGATAACGGCGAACAACGAGGTCTCGACGTCAAAGTCGGCGACAAGGTGCTGTTTGGAAAATATTCCGGCACCGAAGTCAGGATCGATGGCGAAGAAATACTGGTGATGCGCGAAGATGACATCATGGGTGTCATCGAAGGCTGATTCACACAGTAACCTACTAATTTTTAACGAGGAGTAAACAATGGCTGCAAAAGAAGTCGTATTCGGCGAAAACGCGCGTGCGCGTATGCTGCGGGGCATCAACACCCTGGCGGACGCCGTAAAAATAACCCTGGGCCCCAAAGGCCGGAACGTGGTGCTGGATAAATCCTTCGGCGCCCCCACCGTCACCAAAGACGGTGTTTCGGTGGCCAAGGAAATCGAACTCAAAGACAAACTTGAAAACATGGGCGCGCAGATGGTCAAGGAAGTAGCTTCCAAGACCTCCGACGACGCCGGCGACGGCACCACCACTGCCACCGTGCTATCTCAGTCCATCGTATACGAAGGCCTGAAAGCGGTAGCCGCCGGGATGAATCCCATGGATTTAAAGCGCGGAATTGACAAAGCCGTTGTGGCGGCGGTCAAGGACCTCAAGAAACTCTCCCGTCCCTGTGCTGACCACAAGGAAATCGCCCAAGTAGGCACGGTATCGGCTAACGCTGATGCCAACGTCGGCAACATCATCGCTGAGGCGATGGAGAAAGTCGGCAAAGAAGGGGTGATCACCGTCGAAGAAGGCAACACCCTCGAAAACGAACTCGAAGTGGTCGAAGGCATGCAGTTCGATCGCGGCTACCTGTCGCCTTACTTCATCAACGATCAAGACAGCATGGCGGTCAATCTCGAAAGCCCGTATGTGCTGATCTACGACAAAAAAATCTCCAACATCCGCGACTTGTTGCCGACCCTCGAAGCGGTCGCCAAATCGAGCCGCCCGTTGATGGTCATCGCCGAAGATGTAGACGGCGAAGCACTGGCAACGTTGGTGGTCAACAACATCCGTGGCATCGTCAAGGTGTGTGCGGTCAAGGCACCCGGCTTCGGCGACCGCCGCAAAGCGATGCTTCAAGACATCGCGATTTTGACCGGCGGGCAGGTGATTAGCGAAGAAGTTGGCATGAGCCTCGAGAGCGCAACCCTCGATGATCTCGGCCAAGCCAAGCGCATCCAAATCTCCAAAGAAAATTCCACCGTTATCGACGGTGCCGGCAGCCACGGCGACATCGAGGCGCGGGTCAACCAGATCCGCACCCAGATCGAAGAGGCAACCAGCGACTACGACCGCGAAAAAATGCAAGAGCGCGTGGCCAAACTGGCCGGCGGCGTAGCGGTAATTAAGGTCGGCGCTGCCACCGAAGTGGAAATGAAGGAGAAAAAAGCCCGCGTAGAAGACGCCCTGCACGCCACTCGTGCGGCGGTGGAGGAAGGAGTTGTTCCGGGCGGCGGCTCGGCGCTGGTGCGTTGCGCCAAAAGCGTCGCCAAGGTCACCGGTGACAACGCCGACCAAGATATGGGCATCAAGATCACGCTGCGCTCCCTGCAGGAGCCGTTGCGCCAGATCGTTGCCAACGCCGGCGAAGACTCTTCCGTCATCCTCAACAAAGTGGCGGAGAACACCGGTAACTTCGGCTACAACGCCGCCACCGGCGAATACGGCGACATGATCGAAATGGGCATTCTCGACCCCACCAAGGTAACCCGCGCGGCGCTGCAAAACGCAGCCTCTATTGCCGGCCTGCTGATTACCACCGAAGCAATGGTGGCCGAACTCCCCGAAGACAAGCCGGCCCCGGCAATGCCCGACATGGGCGGCGGCATGGGCGGTATGGGCGGCATGATGTAAACGCCCGGTCAACGCTATATTGCAAAGGCCCCGCTACGGCGGGGCCTTTTTTATGGAATAACATACTTAAACCTGCAACCGCTCCCGGCGATTTTCCCCCGCTTTCGCGGGAATGACGAATTGAAATAATTCCTCACTCGCCACCCCGTAGGGACAGGTCGCGACCTGTCCACAGCGGCGTAAGCCGCTCATTATGATGTCCGGCTACGCCGGGGATTGTTCGACTGGATTCCAGTTGCGCGGGAATGATGATGGGTGGGGAATGGCGGTGACCGATAACTGTCAGGCTTCGTAGGGACAGGCCCCTGTGCCTGTCCGAAGCGGCGTAAGCCGCTCATTATGCGGAGTGGGATTGCCGGTGGCAATCTGGACAGGCACGGGGCCTGTCCCTACGAAGAAAAATATAACCCGTCATTCCCACGTAGGCGGGAATCCAGTGAAAACATGTCGGCGTAGCCGCTCTTTATAATGCCAACTTGCCGGTTAGTTTTATGCTGTTGGCTGGCTCACCATCTGGGTTTATTTCATGGCCGGCTTCTAGATTTAGGCTGGCGGTTGTGCCGAGGTTCCAGTGGGTGCCGAAGTGGTAGTGTCTTGTGCCATCGTTTGTCATTCTTATGCGGTTATACGGCGTTATCAACCCACGGCCGGAGAAGGTGGGCATGCCGTAACTCAGTTCGGTTTCTAGATAGGCGGCGGCTTGGTTTTGAGTGGCGGAGAATTGGGATACATCCTGATCCCATAGCCGTTGCGCACCGCTTGCTTGGGCGCCCCAGCCGGTGGATAGGGTGAAGGATAGGCCGCCGGATTTTGAGGCGATGCCGTTGCCTAAGCCGACTAAACCGGATACACCCCATTCGTCAATTTCTTCCGAATGTGCCACCAACCAATGTGCTCGGCCTTCGATGCGCATTCCGTGGCCGTTGTTATAGCTCACGGCACCGCCTAATTCTATTCCTGTGCCGGTGCTTTCGCCGTCTCCGCCGTCGTATCGCATTCCCATTTCAACGGTCGAGGTTAATCTATTGCCGATTTCGTTTTGATATTCTTTGCTGCCTTCGATGGCCATTCGTAATCGCGATACGCTCACATGAGCACCACCTGCACTGTAGACTTCAAACTGGCCCGTGGATACTTCGTTTTTGAGGCGAAGTTGTATCGTCTCGGCAGTTGGGGTTATGGTGTTGTTAATTCCGAAGGCGAACATTTTTAGTTTGGCGTCTCCGGTGACTTCGGGATTATTAGCAGCGTCCGGGTCAATTTCAACTTCACCGATTCCATAGCCAGCGGTCGCCCATAAATCAAAGTTACCAGATTTCCAATCCACATACGGAGTAATGCTGGTCAGGTCGGTTTTGTAGGTGCCTTTGTCGCCATCGATATGGGTGTAATCGAATGAACCGGCAGTTTGTGAAACCGATAACCCGAGCAATAAATCGGAGTGTGGTTTGGTGTCGATGCCGAGAATAATTCCGCCCAAATCGCCATCCCATTTCACCTCGCCGGAACCCCCGCCGGAGAGGTTGACATAACTTCCGTTGCCCCAAATCGTGGTGTTGCCGACTGTGTTGCCGTCGCTATCAACGGCGTTAAGCGGCATCACAAACGATGAATTACCCATCAGTTTTTTCCAGTCAAAGGAATCGTTTTGAACATCCCGGCCGTTGTTGACTAAAATTCCGTGCAGGGAATTGCCGCCGCCGAATTGGAAACTGCCCGTTCCAACCGCAGCGTTCGAATCAGAAGCGCTAATTCTATTGCCGACCGCTTGAACTATATTATCCACTATGGCACGAGCGGCATCCGGCAAAATGAACTCATTCACCGCCAGGTGCTCGGTCAGGTTATCGATCAGGTTATCGATCTGCACTGTTGGCTTTTGCATAACCATTATTGTGTAGTTTTTTGGCGTGTTGTCTTGTGCGGTAACGGCAATGGTGATGGTATTCTTGCCTGCGGTCAGGGCGATGGCGCCACTCGCCGTGCCACTCGCCACAACGTTGGCACCGGAATTTCCACCGCCATCGACCCTAATCGTAGCCGTATCATCTGTGGCAGTCGGGGTAACCGTAAGTATCGTAACCTCATTATCGACGTCGGCGGTGTAAGCGTCTATAGTGCTGTCGAAGTTTGGCGACAATGTGCCGGTGGACATCGTCAAGTCGCTCAAAGTAGCATCGCCGGATAGGGATGGTGCGGCTCGTGTAACCGTGATTACCACCATGTCGTTTCCGCTTTGACCGCCGCTTGGTTCGGTTGCGGTCAGGCGGAAAGTCAATAACAAATCATTCGCCAACTGCGTGGGCGCGGTAAAAGTCGCGGTTGTCGTAGCCGCATTCATCAAAACCACCGTCGATGCGCCGACCTGCGTCCACATAAAGGTCAGCGGTATCTGGCCTTCCGGGTCTGTGCCGCTGCCGGTCAAGGTTACCGATGCACCCTCGCCCACGGTTTGTGGATCACCCGCCTCGACAATCGGCGCATCGTTCGGCCCGGCGGTTACGGTGATAATTACCGTGTCGTTTCCGCTTTGACCGCCGCTCGGCTCGGTGGCGGTCAGACGGAAAGTCAATAACAAATTATTCACCAACTGCGTAGGGGCGGTAAAAGTCGCGGTGGTGGTAGTCGCATTCGCCAAAACCACCGTTGAGGTATTGACCTGCGTCCATGCAAAGGTCAGCGTCTGGCCTTCCGGGTCGGTGCCGCTGCCGGTCAAAGTCACTGGCGTACCCTCGCCCACGGTTTGCGGATTACCCGCTTCGACAATCGGCGGGTCATTGTTGCCGGCGGTTACGGTGATTACTACCGTATCCGCCGCCGCTGAAGTATTCATTCCATCACTGACCGTCAGGCTGAAGGTCAGAGTCAAATCAGTCAATAACTCATCCGGCGCATCAAAGGTCGGGCGTTCGGCAGTCGCGCTACTCAAATTTACCGTCGATGTGCTGCCAACCTGAGTCCATGCAAAGGTCAGCGTCTGATCTTCCGGATCATCGCTGGCTCTGCCGTCCAGCGTCACCATCACGCCCTCATCCACGCTTTGGTCGGGGCCGGCATCAGCGGTCGGTGGGTCATTGGTTCCGGCGGTTACGGTGATTACTACCATGTCGTTTCCGCTTTGAACATCGCCCGGTTCGGTTGCGGTCAGACGGAAAGTCAATAACACATTATTTGCTAACTGCGTAGGCGCGGTAAAAGTCGCGGTTGTCATAGTCGGGTTCGTCAAACTCACCGTCGAGGTATCGACTTGCGTCCACAAGAAGGTCAATGTCTGGCCTTCTGGGTCGGTGCCGCTGCCGGTCAAAGTTACCGGCGTACCCTCGCCCACGGTTTGCGGAGTACCCGCTTCGACAATCGGCGGGTCGTTCGGGCCGGCGGTTACGGTGATGACGACCGTATCCGCCGCCGCCGAAGTATTCATTCCGTCACTAACCGTCAAACTGAAGGTCAGAGTCAAATCCGTCAATAACTCATCCGGTGCATCAAAAGTCGGACGTTCGGCAGTCGCACTACTCAAACTCACCGTCGATGCGCCAACCTGAGTCCACGCAAAGGTCAGCGTTTGGTCTTCTGGATCATCGCTGGCACTGCCGTCCAGCGTCACCATCGCGCCCTCATCGACGCTTTGGTCGGGGCCCGCATCGGCGGTGGGCGGGTCATTGGTTCCGGCGGTTACGGTGATTACTACCATGTCGTTTCCGCTTTGACCGCCGCTCGGCTCGGTTGCGGTCAGACGGAAAGTTAATAACACATTATTCACCAACTGCGTGGGGGCGGTAAAAGTCGCGGTGGTCATCGCTGCATTCGTCAAACTCACCGTAGCGGTATCGACCTGCGTCCATAGAAAAGTCAATGTCTGGCCTTCCGGGTCGGTGGCACTGCCGGTCAAAGTTACCGATGCACCCTCGCCCACGGTTTGTGGATTACCCGCTTCGACAATCGGCGGGTCGTTGTTGCCGGCGGTTACGGTGATAATTACCGTATCCGCCGCCGCTGAAGTATTCATTCCATCGCTGACTGTCAGGCTGAAAGTCAGGGTCAAGTCTGTCAATAACTCATCCGGCGCATCAAAAGTCGGGCGTTCGGCAGTCGCGCTGCTTAAATTTACCGTCGATGTGCTGCCGGTCTGCGTCCATGCAAAGGTCAGCGTCTGGTCTTCAGGATCATCGCTGGCACTACCGTCCAGCGTCACCATCACGCCCTCTCCCACGCTTTGGTCGGGGCCGGCATCGGCGGTCGGCGGGTCATTGGTTCCGGCGGTTACGGTGATTACCACCATGTCGCTTCCGCTTTGACCGCCGCTTGGTTCGGTTGCGGTTAGACGGAAAGTCAATAACACATTATTTGCCAACTGCGTAGGCGCGGTGAAAGTCGCGGTTGTCATAGTCGGGTTCGTCAAACTCACCGTCGAGGTATCGACCTGCGTCCATAAGAAGGTCAATGTCTGGCCTTCCGGGTCTGTGGCACTGCCGGTCAAAGTTACCGATGCACCCTCGCCCACGGTTTGCGGATTACCTGCTTCGACAATCGGCGGGTCATTGTTGCCGGCGGTTACGGTGATAATTACCGTATCCGCCGCTGCCGAAGTATTCATTCCGTCACTAACCGTCAAACTGAAGGTCAAGGTTACATCCGTCAGTAACTCATCCGGCGCATCAAAAGTCGGTCGTTCGGCAGTCGCACTGCTCAGATTTACCGTCGATGTGCTGCCGGTTTGTGTCCATGCAAAGGTCAGCGTTTGGTCTTCAGGATCATCGCTGGCGCTGCCATCCAGCGTGACCATCATGCCCTCATCGACGCTTTGGTCGGGGCCGGCATCGGCGGTCGGCGGGTCATTGATTCCGGCGGTTACGGTGATTACTACCATGTCGTTTCCGCTTTGACCGCCGCTTGGTTCAGTTGCGGTCAGGCGGAAAGTCAATAACACATTATTCGCCAACTGCGTGGGGGCGGTAAAAGTCGCGGTTGTCATAGTCGGGTTCGTCAAACTTACCGTCGAGGTATCGACCTGCGTCCACAAGAAGGTCAGCGTCTGGCCTTCCGGGTCGGTGCCACTGCCGGTCAAGGTTACCGATGCACCCTCGCCCACGGTTTGTGGATTCCCCGCTTCGACAATCGGCGGGTCGTTCGGGCCCGCGGTTATGGTAATTACCACCGTATCCGCCGCCGCCGAAGTATTCATTCCATCACTGACCGTCAGACTGAAAGTCAGGGTTACATCGGTCAATAACTCATCCGGGGCATCAAAAGTCGGGCGTTCGGCAGTCGCGCTACTCAAATTTACCGTCGATGCGCCAACTTGCGTCCATGCAAAGGTCAGCGTCTGGTCTTCAGGGTCATCGCTGGAACTGCCGTCCAGCGTCACCATGGTGCCCTCATCGACGCTTTGGTCGGGTCCGGCATCGGCGGTGGGTGGGTCATTGATTCCGGCGGTTACGGTGATTACCACCATGTCCATTCCGCTTTGAACATCGCTCGGTTCGGTTGCGGTTAGACGGAAAGTTAATAACACATTATTCACCAACTGCGTAGGCGCGGTAAAAGTCGCGGTTGTCATAGTCGGGTTCGTCAAACTCACGGTCGAGGTATCGACCTGCGTCCACAAGAAGGTCAGCGTCTGGCCTTCTGGGTCGGTGCCGCTGCCGGTCAAAGTCACCGATGCACCCTCGGCCACGGTTTGTGGATTACCCGCCTCGACAATCGGCGGGTCGTTCGGGCCCGCGGTTACGGTGATAATTACCGTATCCGCCGCCGCTGAAGTATTCATTCCATCGCTAACCGTCAGGCTGAAAGTCAAGGTTACATCTGTCAGCAATTCATCCGGCGCATCAAAAGTCGGGCGTTCGGCAGTCGCGCTACTCAAATTTACCGTCGATGTGCTGCCAACCTGCGTCCATGCAAAGGTCAGTGTTTGGTTTTCTGGATCATCGCTGGCACTGCCGTCCAATGTCACCATGGCGCCCTCATCGACGCTTTGGTCGGGGCCCGCATCAGCGGTCGGCGGGTCATTGGTTCCGGCGGTTACGGTGATTACCACCATGTCCATTCCGCTTTGAACATCGCCCGGTTCGGTTGCGGTTAGACGGAAAGTCAATAGCACATTATTCACCAACTGCGTAGGCGCGGTGAAAGTCGCGGTTGTCATAGTCGGATTCGTCAAACTCACCGTAGCCGTATCGACCTGCGTCCATAGGAAGGTCAATGTCTGGCCTTCTGGGTCGGTGGCACTGCCGGTCAAAGTTACCGATGCACCCTCGGCCACGGTTTGTGGATTACCTGCTTCGACAATCGGCGGGTCGTTCGGGCCGGCGGTTATGGTGATGACCACCGTATCCGCCGCTGCCGAAGTATTCATTCCATCGCTGACCGTCAAACTGAAAGTCAGGGTTACATCGGTCAGCAACTCATTCGGTGCATCAAAAGTTGGTCGTTCGGCAGTCGCACTACTCAAACTCACCGTCGATGTGCTGCCAACCTGAGTCCACGCAAAGGTCAGCGTCTGGTCTTCAGGATCATCGCTGGCACTGCCGTCCAGCGTGACCATCGCGCCCTCATCGACGCTTTGGTCGGGCCCCGCATCAGCGGTCGGCGGGTCATTGGTTCCGGCGGTTACGGTGATTACTACCATGTCGCTTCCGCTTTGACCGCCACTTGGCTCGGTTGCGGTTAGGCGGAAAGTCAATAACAAGTTATTTGCCAACTGCGTGGGGGCGGTAAAAGTTGCGGTTGTCATAGTCGGGTTCGTCAAACTCACCGTCGAGGTGTCGACCTGCGTCCACAAGAAGGTCAGCGTCTGGCCTTCCGGGTCGGTGGCACTGCCGGTCAAGGTTACCGATGCACCCTCGCCCACGGTTTGTGGATTACCCGCCTCGACAATCGGCGGGTCGTTTGGCCCGGCGGTTATGGTAATTACCACCGTATCCGCTGCCGCCGAAGTATTCATTCCGTCACTAACCGTCAAACTGAAGGTCAGAGTCAAGTCTGTCAGCAACTCATCCGGCGCATCAAAAGTCGGGCGTTCGGCGGTTGTGCTACTCAAATTTACCGTCGATGTGCTGCCGGTTTGTGTCCACATAAAGGTCAGCGTCTGGTCTTCAGGATCATCGCTGGCACTACCGTCCAGCGTCACCATCATGCCCTCATCCACGCTTTGGTCAGGGCCCGCATCGGCGGTGGGCGGGTCATTGATTCCGGCGGTTACGGTGATTACCACCATGTCGTTTCCGCTTTGACCGCCGCTTGGTTCGGTTGCGGTTAGGCGGAAAGTCAATAACACATTATTCACCAACTGCGTGGGCGCGGTGAAAGTCGCGGTTGTCATAGTCGGGTTCGTCAAACTCACCGTCGAAGTATCGACTTGCGTCCATAGAAAGGTCAATGTCTGGCCTTCCGGATCGGTGCCGCTGCCGGTCAAAGTTACCGATGCACCCTCGGCCACGGTTTGTGGATTACCCGCTTCGACAATCGGCAGGTCGTTGTTGCCTGCGGTTATGGTGATGATTACCGTATCCGCCGCCGCTGAAATATTCACTCCGTCATTGACGGTCAGGCTGAAGGTCAAGGTCAAATCCGTTAGTAACTCCGTGGGTGCGGTGAAAGTTGGGCGTTCGGCGGTTGTGCTACTCAAATTTACCGTCGATGCGCCAACCTGTGTCCATGCAAAGGTCAGTGTTTGGTCTTCCGGATCATCGCTGGCACTGCCGTCCAGGGTCACCATCACACCCTCATCGACGCTTTGGTCAGCGCCCGCATCGGCGGTCGGCGGGTCATTGATTCCGGCGGTTACGGTGATAATTACCGTGTCGCTTCCGGTTTGCCCGCTCGGTTCGGTGACGGTCAGGCTGAAGGTCAACATCAAATCCGTCAGCAACTGCGTGGGGGCGGTAAAAGTCGCGGTTGTCATAGCCGCATTCGTCAAACTCACCGTCGATGCGCCAACTTGCGTCCATAGAAAGGTCAGCGTTTGGTCTTCAGGATCATCGCTGGCGTTGCCGTCCAGCGTCACCATCACGCCCTCATCCACGCTTTGGTCGAGGCCCGCATTGGCGGTCGGTGCAGTGTTCACCGTGAAGGTGATGGTGTAGGCCTGTGTGGTGGCGTTTTCGGCGGTGACGGTAATGGTGATGGTGTTCGCCCCTACGGTGAGGTCCGAAACGATGGTGTCGTTTATAGTTAATGGTGTGACGCCATCTGCGGCAGTGCCGGTGATTGCGGCGGTGGCATTAGGATCTGTGGGGGTTGCCGTGATTGTGGTGCTGGTGATTGTCTCGATAACCGAGGTCGTGTATCCGGTAGTAGCGGGAGCAAAGGTTTCATTCAACTCCCCGGTCGACAGGGACAATTCGCTCAAACTGGCATCGCTGGATCGGAGTCGGGTAATCGTGAGGATGTAGGTATTTATGGTGGTGGTGTCTTCGGCGGTGACGACAATGGTGATGGTGTTATCACCTACCGTCAAATCAATGTCACCACTCGCCTCGCCGCTATTCACGACAACGGTATCTACCGTAATCGTAGCCGTATCATCGCTAACAGTCGGGGTAACCGTAAGCATAGCAACACCATTATCGACATCGGCGGCGTATTCAAGCGTGTCGCTGTCAAAGACCGGATCTAATACGCCGTCAGACAACACCAAAGTACTCAAAGTCGCAACGCTAGACTGGGCCCGGGTAACCATGATGATGTAGGTCTTTATGGTGTCGTCTTCGGCGGTGACGACAATGGTGATGGTGTTTGCCCCGGTGGTCAGGGCGATGGCGTCACTCGCCTCGCCGCTATTCACGGCAACGGTATTTACCATAATCGTAGCCGTATCATCGGTAACAGTCGGGGTAACGGTAAGCATCTCAACACCATTATCGACACCGGCGGCGTATTCAAGCGTGTCGCTGTCAAAGACCGGATCTAATACGCCGTCAGACAACACCAAAGTACTCAAAGTCGCAACGCTAGACTGGTCTCGGGTAACCGTGATGGTGTAGATAGTTTGAGCAATGCCGTTTTGTGCGGTAACGGTAACGGTGATGTCATTCACCCCTACCCTGAGGCCCGAAACAGTCATGCCGTTCACGGGTAATTTTGTGTCAGTTGAGTTACTGCCGGTGATCGCGATGCTGGCAGTGGGATCTGTGGGGGTGGCGATGATTACGGCGTTGGTGACATCATTGGCAATGCCGGCGGTGTAATCCAATGTGCCAGTTTCAAAGAGCGGATCTAATTCGCTGCCGGACAACTCCAAACCGCTCAAAGTCGCAATGGCGGATGCGGCACGGGTAACCGTGATGGTGTAATCCAGCGAGACGCCAGTTTGTGCGATAACGGTAATGGTGATGTCATTCGCCCCTACGGTGAGCCCCGAAACGGTTGTGTCACTTACCGCCAGTGGTGTGTTATCTGCGGCAATGCCGGTGATTCTGAACACGGCCTTCTCATTTCTGGGGGTGGCGGTGATTGTGGTGGCGGTGAGAATATTTTCAAATGATGCGGTGTAGTCGAGGACATCGGTATTAAACGTTTCATTTAATTCCCCGGGCGACAAAGACAGGTCGCTTAGGTTGGCATCGGCGGAGCAAGGGCTGGTGGTTTGTCCGCCATCGGTGATGTCCCAGTTATTACCGGCGTCGTCAGTCAAAACACCTCGGGCGGTTACCTCACAATAGGTGGCAGAGCCGGCATGGAAGGCAACGTTTGGTCGTAGTGGTGATTCATCGCTATCTATAGTAGCCCAACCCCGCAACAGCGCATCGTAGTTAGCCGTGGAAAGTACCCCATTGTTCGCAAACATATTCGCCATATTTTGAACACTGCTCACGTCCCAATCACCGAGGTTCTGATTAAAATTTACGGCAACATTAAACATGCGTTGCATAGTTGTAACATTACTCACATCCCAATCACCAATATCCTGATTAAAGGATAAGGCACTCGTAAACATCTGAGTCATATCGGTAACCTTGCTCACATCCCAATCACCAATGTCCTGATTAAAGAAACCGGCTTGACGAAACATAAAAGACATATCGGTAACATTACTTAAATCAGGGGTGTCAGATGCTCGCCCGTTGACAAAGGTGGCGTCATTAAAAGCATCCGCCATTGAAGTCCATTGTTGAGTGCCCCATTGGTCGATGAATCTGAGGTTCGATTGACCTCCAAAAGCAATGCGCGGGAAAGTGCCGCTGATGCGCACTTGATAGGTGCCTGCACTGGCATAAGTATGCTCGGCAAGTCCCCTATGACCACTGGTGAATGCGCCATCGCCCCAGTCAACGGAATAATCATAACCACCGCCTGCGAAGGGAATGCTGATATTTCTGGTACTCCCGGTGAGGACCCAAGTGGTAACAAAATCATCTATAGTTGGGATCGTAAATCGCGTAATTGCGATGCTGTAGGTCCGTGTGGTAGTGCCGTTTTGTGCGGTAACGGCAATGGTGATGGTGTTTTTGCCGAGGCTTAAGCCGGTAAAGGTTCCGCCGGTCATAGGTAATGCGTTGCCATAGACATCAGTGCCGGTGATTTCGATTCTGGCACTGCCGTCGGAGCGGGTTGCCGTAATTGTGGTTTCGGTGATGGTGTTGTCAATCGATACCGTGTAGTCGAGAACATCGGTCTCAAAGGTTTCAATCAACGACCCGGGCGACAGCGACAAGCCGCTTAGGTCGGCATCGGCGGAGCATTCGCCTAGCCCTCTATCGGTAATCGTCCAGTTAAAACCGTCATCGGCAGTCAAAATATCCCTGGCGGCTAAGGCGAAGCAATAGGTGGAATTACCGCCATCGAACACCACGCCTTGCGTTAGTGGTAATTGAGACCAACCCTCCAACAGCGCATCATAGTTATCCACGGAAAGCCCAGAGTTTGCAAACATAAAGGCCATGTCAGTAACACGCCTGACATTCCAACCACCAAGGTCTTGATCAAAGGCCATGGTTGTAGTACTGCCCACGCGCCGGGCAAACATACCCCGCATAGTGGTAACCCGGAGCACATTCCAATTACCAATGTCCTGATTAAAGGCAAAGGCGTTAGCAAACATTCCGGTCATATCGGTAACCTGGGTCACATCCCAATGACCAATATCCTGATTAAAGAGTTCGGCGCCACCAAACATGCCGAACATATTGCGAACATCAATTAAATTAGGGGTATCGGTTGCTAACCCGACCATATTTTCGGCGCCGGCAAAAGCACGCTCCATCGACTTCCATGATTGAGTTCCCCATTGGTTGAGGGCGATGAGTTGAGTTGCATCGTCATCCGCATGAAAAATGATCTGCGGGAAAGTGCCGCTGATGCTCACCCGATGTTCGCCCGGCTGGGCATAAACATGGGTGGCTTCTCCAGTGATGTTGCGGGTACTCTCGCCATCGCCCCAATGAACTAGATAATTATAACCGCCGCCGCCAATGGTGATGGGGATGGTGATGCTTTCGCCCGGTATAGTGGTGCGCCAGGTGGTTACAAAGTCATCCGAAGATGGGGGTGCATCTCGTATAACCACGATGGTGTAGTCCTGTGTGGCGTCATTTTGTGCGGCAACGGTAATGGTGATGTGGTTTACCCCTGGGTTGAGGCCCGAAACTAGTCTGTCGGTAATGATGAGTGGTGTGCCACCTGCGGTAGTGGCGGTGATGTCGAAGGTGGCGCTGGCGTGGGTGGGGGTTGCTTTGACGGTGATGTTGACGACATCACTTTTAACGAACGTAGTGTATGCGGCAACATCGGTAGCAAAGGTTTCATTGAATTGCCCGGACGACAGGGACAGCGCACTTAAACTAGCATCGTCGGAGCAGTCCGGGCTTAGTCCGCCATCAGTGAGATTCCAGATATTCGGATTGTCAATCAAAGTTTGCCTGCCTCTGATGGCGGCGGCGGAGCAATATTGAAGGGAAGGGTGAGTGAATTGAACTCGAGTTTGTAGGCGCGATTCACCGGCGACTATGGTAGACCAACCCGTCAACAACGAATCGTAGTTATCCACGGAAAGCGGAGCACCACCCAATATACCGGACATATTGCTAACCCTGCCAACATCCCAATCACCCAGGTCTTGATCAAAGGCAGTGGCTCCGCCAAACATACCGCCCATACTGGTAACACTACTCACATCCCAACCGCCAATATCCTGATTAAAAGCATGGGCTCCGCTAAACATGTTGGTCATATTGGTAACACTACTCACATCCCATTTGCCAATATCCTGATTAAAAGAAGGCGCGTTTACGAACATGAGTTTGGTGTCGATAACGTTACTCACATCCCAATCGCCAATATCCTGATTAAAAGCCCTGGCTTCGAAAAACATCTGAGTCATATCGGTAACATTACCCACATCCCACTCTCCAATAGCCTGATTAAAAGAAGTGGCTTCGAAAAACATGTCGGACATATTGGTAACATTACCCACATCCCACTCGCCAATAGCCTGATTAAAAGAATGGGCATTGGAAAACATGCCGGACATATCGGTAAAATTACTCACATCCCACTCGCCAATAGCCTGATTAAAAGAACGGGCATTGGAAAACATGCCGGACATATCGGGAACATTACTCACATCCCACTCGCCAATAGCCTGATTAAAAGCACGGGCATTGGAAAACATGTTAGACATATCGGTAACCTTACTCACATCCCAATCGCCAATAGCATTATTAAAAGAACTGGCATTGGAAAACATGTCGGACATATTGGTAACATTACTCACATCCCAATCGCCAATAGCCTGATTAAAAGAACTGGCATTGGAAAACATGTTGGACATATCGGTAACATTACTTAAATTCGGGGTATCGGTTGCTTGCCCGGCGAGATTTGTGGCACCGTCAAAAGCACCCGCCATCGAAGTCCATGGTATTTCGCCCCATTGGTCGATGGAGATGAGTTGATTTATATGAGGACTATCTTTAAAATAAATCCGCGGAAAATTGCCGCTGATGCGCACTTGATATTCGCCCTGGGTGACATACACATGACTGGCTCGGCCAACTTGTCCGACAAACGCGGGACCGCTGTCGCCCCACTCAATATTGTAGGCATAATCTGCAGCTTGACCCTCAAAGATGGGGATTTCGACTCGTTCGTTCGGCGTAGAGGTGGTCCAAGTGAATACAAATTCGTGCACCGCATGAGCGGTGGGAACTATCAGCATTGCCAGTAACCCGAACAACAAACCCACGAGCGATAAGCCGTGGCCAGCGGGTCTGCGGTTACTTAATTGTGAGGGGGGGGGGGGGGGGGGGCATTGTTGGGTTCTCATTGTGAGGTTTCAGGTTGTCTTTTCAGGTTGTTTAATGTTCACGAATAACCGCCGGCCAGACAACAAAAGTCATCCGCCCGCCAGTTGCGAATACGATCCGTTCTACCACGATGCTACAAATAGGTAGCCACAAAAAATATCACCGGACAATACCGGCATGCGTCCATTCCCTCATGCTTTTTCCCCACGCATTTTGGGAGATATCCAAGTATGGCCAGATTATATCAAAATTGCCAACAACCAGTCAACCTAGTAGGGATATGCCCCCCGTGCCTGTCCAAAGCGGCGCAGCCGCTCATTATGGGGATGGATGCATATAAAAGGGTTGTTCTTTGCCTCGAAATTGTATATTTTTACGGCTGGGCATCGGGGTGTCAGGGCGACAACAAGCCGACGAATTTGATGCAAAAAATAGCAGTATATCCACAACAGGAGCAGAGCAAATGTTAATCCTTACCCGTCGAATCGGTGAATCCGTCTATATTGGCGATGAAGTACGTCTTACTGTGCTGGGAGTGCGTGGCACTCAGGTGCGCATTGGAATCAACGCCCCCAAAGATATTCCGGTCCACCGAGAGGAAATCTACTATAAAATAAAGCACGAACAGACCGGTGAAACACCCAGAAGCGAGGGCCAGAGCAAGAACGAGAACGAGGGCCAGAGCGAGAACGGGAACGAGAGCGAATCCGATCAACCGGGAAACCGGGCGGAAGTTGGCGCGGGAAATAACGATGATGCCTCTGCGGATTATGATGAATCCCAACCTTCGGCGGAAGAAGCGGACCCCAACAACGCTTGATAGCAGGCTAAACCGGGAAGTTGAGCGACACTAACAACGGAGAGATGGCCGAGTGGTTGAAGGCGCTCCCCTGCTAAGGGAGTATGGGGTTTGTAGCCCCATCGAGGGTTCGAATCCCTCTCTCTCCGCCAACCCACACAAACAAACCACGCGCCCGTAGCTCAGTTGGATAGAGTACCTGGCTACGAACCAGGGGGTCGGGAGTTCGAATCTCTCCGGGCGCGCCATTCCCCACCCGTCTTCATTCCCGCGTAGGCGGGAATCCAGTAAAACAAACCCCGGCGCCAGCCGCTCCTCAACCATCAGTCGCTACCATACCTCTCCCGATAAACCTTAATAGCGGCAGCAAATTCCCCCGCCGATTCATCATTCTCCAAGTATTCAATCAAGTCGCGCAAAGTGATGATGGCGTGTACCGGAATGCCGTATTCTTGTTGCACATATTGCACCGCCGAGCATTCCCGTTGCTTTGGCTGCTGCTCTACAATCTCCTCGCGGTCGAGGGCGATTACCACCGAATGGGGCACTGCGCCGGTTGCCCGGATTGCCGCAACCGATTGGCCGATTGAGGTTCCCGCGGTGATGACATCGTCGATGATTACCACCTTGCCGGTCAGTGCCGCGCCCACCAGCCCGCCGCCTTCGCCGTGGTCTTTTGCTTCTTTGCGATTGAAGGCGCAGCCGACATTCAGGCCGTGATCGTCGGCCAGTTTCAACGCTGTGGCTACGGCTAGGGGAATGCCCTTATAGGCGGGGCCGAAGAGCATGAAATCGCCGTCGATATTGCCGCCGACATTCTCGACAATCACGCGCGCGTAATGCTGCGCAACCGACCCCAGCAAAGCGCCGTGGTTAAATAATCCGGCGTTAAAAAAATACGGGCTGACCCGCCCGGATTTGAGTTTGAATTCGCCGAAACGAAGCACTTCGGCGGCGAGGCATAACTCGACAAATTCAGATTTCAAGGGGTTCATTGGATGAATACTCACGCAGTCCGGTTGGCGGGCGGGTGTATTATAATTGAATCTAAACCATTCCACCCCGTCCGTAAAATAATAGCAAATGACATCGCCTACGCCTACCGAATCCACCCATTGGCGGGACACGCTTGCGGCGTTTGTTCATCCGCGTGTCCTCACCATGCTGTTCCTCGGATTTTCTTCCGGGTTGCCGCTGCTGTTGATATTTTCCTCGCTGTCATTGTGGCTGCGGGAAGTCGGGGTGGAGCGTTCGGTGGTGACGATGTTCAGTTGGGCGGCACTCGGCTATTCGTTCAAGTTTGTATGGGCACCGCTGGTGGATACGTTGCCGCTGCCGTTGCTGGGTGCTTGGCTGGGTAGGCGTCGCAGTTGGATGCTGTTGGCGCAGTTGCTGGTGATTATGGCGATTCTCGGCATGGCCGCCCAAAACCCGCAGGAGGGACCGCAGGTGCTGGTATATATGTCGGTGTTTGCGGTGATGCTGGGGTTTTCCGCCGCCACTCAGGACATCGTTATCGACGCCTACCGCATCGAATCCGCCCCGCCGAAGTTGCAGGCGATGATGTCGTCTTCGTACATCGCCGGTTACCGGATTGGCATGCTGGTGGCCGGTGCCGGGGTGCTGTTTGTGGCGAGTTATTACGGCACCACCACGGAAAACTATCACTACCCGGCATGGCGCAATGCCTATCTGTGGATGGCCGTGGCGATGGCCATCGGGGTCGCTGCCACGCTGGTGATTTCCGAACCATCCCCCATCGCCGATAAAAAATCCGATGATTTGCCTACTCAGTCGCCCACCCGGACGGTAAAACATTCCATGCAATTACTGCGCCTGTTTATATTGTCCGTGGCCGGATTTGTTCTAACTTATGCGTTCACCTCCGGGGTTGCCGGTGAATTGAAAGCGATCCTTTCCCAGGCCATCGGCGGCGCGCTGGCGGGATTGTCGGTGGAATTTCTGAGATTATCTCTGGCGTTGGGTTTCAGCGCGGCGGTGTGCTACGGCTTGATTCATCTGGGTTGGGCGGAGGCGGCGGTTGTGACGCAAAGTTATGTGCGGCCGGTGAAAGATTTTTTTGAGCGATACGGCCGGGACACCGCCTGCCTGTTGCTGCTTTTGATTGGCATTTATCGGATTTCCGACATCGTCCTCGGGGTGATTTCCAATGTGTTTTATCAGGATTTGGGATTCACCAAGATCGAGATCGCCACGGTTTCCAAAACCTATGGCCTGTTTTTGTCCATCGCCGGTGGATTTCTCGGCGGCGTTCTGGTGTTTCGCTATGATGTCGTGAAAATCCTGCTACTGGGCGCGCTGCTTTCCGCGCTCACCAACCTCCTGTTTCTGGCACTGACCGCCGCCGGCCACAGCCTGCCCATGCTGTACTTCGTCATCAGCGCCGACAACCTGTCCGCGGGCCTCGCCAGCGCGGCATTCGTGGCGTTTCTATCCGCCCTCACCAACATCCGCTTCACCGCCGTTCAATACGCCATCTTCACCTCGCTGATGACGCTACTCCCCAAAACCCTCGGCGGATACTCCGGCGCCATAGTCGAGATTATGGGCTACGACCGATTCTTCATATTAACCACCGTTCTAGGACTCCCCGTTCTCGGCCTTGCATGGCTCGCCCGTGGGCGTGTGCAGGGTGTATTGAAGTTGCGCTAGCCCGCTTCGTCATTCTCGCGTAAGCGGGAATCCAGTAAGACATGTCCGGCGAATGCCGACTCCCCAGGCCGTCATTCTCGTGCCGCCAAGTCGTTATTCACGCGACAGCGGGGATGACGAGTTGGGGGACACGGGAATCCAGTACAACATGCCGGCGACAGCCGACTCCCTACGCCGTCATTCTCGCGAAAGCGGGAATCCAGTAAAACATGCCCGGCGACAGCCGACTCCCTACGCCGTTATTCTCGCGAAAGCGGGAATCCAGTGTTCGGCGAGATCCGACTCATTATTAGCCTTCTGGATTCCCGATACGATGAAAAATATGCTCGCTGGCGCTCCCTATTTTTCTATCGTTCGGGAATGACGACGCACCGGCGTTAGCCGCGCATTCAAAGCAAACCGGCGCCGAAATTTGTGAGGGGGGTTAGCAGCAGTTGTTGCACGAATCGCAGGGTCATTAAGGTCAATATGGGCGACAGATCCAGCCCGCCGAAGGAGGGGAGGAGGCGGCGGAAGGGCCGCATTACCGGTTCGCTTAGGCCGTAGATGACGCGCGCTGCCGGGTGGTTCGTGGCGGGTGCGACCCAACTCAGTATTACGCGGATTAAAATCGCAAGGAGGAAGATCCACACCACCGAGTTCAAGCCTTCGGCGAAACTTAACACCAGCGCGCCGCTCCAGTTGAATGAGTAATCGGTGGCCCACAATCGCAACACCAGTTTGGCTAGTTCGAGGAGCCAGATGAGGATCGGTGCGGCGAGGTCGAATCCGTATAATCCCGGCACGAAGCGGCGCATCACTCGTAACGGCGGGTTGGTAACGGTGACGATGGTTTGCACCAGCGGATTGCGGTAATCAACCCGCAGTAATTCCAGCAAAAAGCGCAGCACCATCGCGACCAGATAAAGACCGACGATGGTTTCACCGAGCGTCGCCAGGGCGTTTTGGAAGTAGGGCATTAGGATGCGCCGGAGTTGCCGCTGAATTGGCTGCCGAGTTGCTCGGAGCGTTCCAGCGCAGCGGTGATGCCCTGGGCTACGGCGTCGTCCATGCCGAGGGCTTGCATTTTTTCGAGGGCCGCCTGAGTGGCGCCGCCGGGAGAGGTGACTCGGCGGCGCAACACCGCCGGGGTTTGTTCGCTGTGCTTGGCTAGCATTGCCGCGCCCAGGGCGGTTTGTATGGCGAGCGAGTCGGCGGTTTTTCGGTCGAGCCCGTGATGCACTGCGCCGTCCGCCAGCAATTCCATGAGTTTGAAGAAATAGGCGGGCCCGCTTCCTGATACGGCGGTGACGGCGTTCAAGAGTGATTCCTGTTCCACCCACACCGTCTCCCCCACGGCTTGCAGAATGGTTTGCGCTATGGTGCGCTGTTCGGCGGTGACCGATTCATTGGCGAATAATCCGGCAATACCGGCGTTGACCAACGCCGGAGTATTGGGCATTGCCCGCACCAGCGCGAGCGTCCCGCCAGCCCAATCCAGTATATCGTTACCGCGAATTCCAGCGGCAATGGATATGACCAGCGGCTTTTGTCGTTGCAACACCGCTGAGATCGAATTCACCGCCGACTTCATGAACTGGGGTTTTACCGCCAGCACCACGACCTCGCCTCGCCCGGCGCATTCGGCGTTGTCTTGAAAAGCATTCAGGGCAAACCGCTGAGTCAATTCCTGCCGACGCTCGGCGAGCGGGTCCGACACCGATAACTTGTCGGCGGGCCAATGGGAATTGACCAACCCGCCGATTATGCTGAGGGCCATGTTGCCGCCGCCGATAAAGGCGATTGGGATGGATGGGTTCATGTTAATTAATCTGCCAATCCACTCGGCTGATTCGCCGGGCGTGGGCCGAATACGGCGGTGCCGATTCTGACCATGGTGGCGCCTTCGGCGATGGCCGCTTCTAGATCGTCGCTCATGCCCATGGAAAGATGGTCGAGGTCGAAACCTCGCGCATTCAATTCGTCTCGCAATTCCCGGCAGCGGCGAAACACGATGCGCTGTTTTTCCAGGGTCTTTTCAATTTTGGGAATAATCATCAGGCCGCGCAGGCGTAGGTTGGGTAATTCGGCCACCGCTTCGGCGAGGGCCGGCAGTTCCGCTTCGGAGACGCCGGATTTTGACGCTTCGCCGTGGAGGTTGAGTTGAATGAACACTTGTAACGGGTCGCTGTTCGTAGTTTCCGCTATGGCTTCCGTTTTGGCTTCCGCCCGGGCATGGTTTAGTTTATTCGCAACTTTGAGGCTGTCAACGGTATGCACCCAACTGAAATGCTCCGCAATCAAGCGGCATTTGCGGCTTTGGATGTGGCCGATAAAGTGCCAGCATAGCGGTTTGCCAACCTCTTGTCCCACCGCCCGGATTTTTTCCACGCCTTCTTGCAAGTAATTTTCCGCCATATCCCGCTGTCCCAGACGCGCCAATTCCACCACCTTGTCTACGCTATGCCGCTTGCTGACGGCGACCAACCGCACCGCACCGGCGGGGCGATGATACGCGGCGGTCAGCCGTGCGATTTCTTCCGTGAGGTGGGAATAGCGGGATCGCATCTGGGTGGGCGTTATAATTTTGGCGGAAATAAGAGTAGACTACAAGATAGTCAGTTAATTTTTTTCGGGCGGCGTTGTCTGATGTTCCGGTCATTGTAACAGGGTAACCGAATAATCGAGTAACCGCCCCGACAACACCATCGCCACAGATTTTTTTATTTTTCAGCGTCCATGAATACAAAACCCAAACCGATCAAATCTGGCATCATCGGCGGTGCCGGTTACGCCGGGCTGGAACTGCTGCGTCTGCTGGCGCGCCATCCCCACGCCACGCCGACATGCATCACTTCGCGCACGCTGGCCGGCACGGCGGTGGCGGAAACTTTCCCGTCGTTGCGCGGTGCGGTTGATCTTGCGTTCGTGCTCCCGGAGCAATCGGCGTTGGCGCAATGCGATGTGGTGTTCAGTGCCGCTCCCAAAGGCGTGGCGATGAAGTATGCGCCACAACTGCTGGACGCCGGTGTCAAACTGATTGATTTGTCGGCGGACTTTCGGATTAGTGATGCGCATCTGTGGGAGAAATGGTATGGCATGCCCCACGCCTGCCCGGCGTTATTGGAGCAAGCGGTATACGGCCTTTCGGAAGTCAACCGCGAAGCGATTCGAAAAGCGCAACTGGTTGCCAATCCCGGCTGTTATCCCACCGCCGTCCAACTGGGTTATCTGCCCCTCATCGAAAACCGCCTGATTGACCTGGATCACCTGATTGCCGACGCCAAATCCGGGGTTTCCGGTGCCGGTCGGCAAGCCAGTCTGGCAACCGCCCTCGGCGAGGCCGCCGAATCGTTCAAAGCCTACGCCGTGCCTGGCCATCGGCATCTGCCGGAAATGGAACAAGAACTGGAGCGACTGGCGGGCCGCCCGGCGGGGCTGGTGTTCACCCCCCATCTACTCCCCATCATCCGTGGTATCCACGCCACTTTATACGGCCGCCTCCTGCAAACCGAGGTGGATTTGCAGGCATTGTATGAACAGCGATTTGCGGCGGAGCCTTTCGTCGATGTTCTGCCCGCCGGTGCGCATCCCGATACCCGTAGCGTGCGCGGTGCCAATACCTGCCGCATCGCGATTCATCGTCCCCAAGGCGGCGATACCGTGGTGGTGCTGGTGGTGATAGACAACCTGCTCAAGGGCGCCGCCGGACAAGCAGTGCAGAATATGAACCTGATGTTCGGTATGGCGGAGACCGCCGGACTCGAGGCGTTGGCGTTGGTTCCTTGATGAGCGTTCGGTGGAAATGGGCTGCCGGGGCGGGGGCGGTGATTCTCGCGATACCGCTTTTGTTGGTTGGATTTTTGGTGCTGATTTTTGATGCAAATCAGTATAAAGAACAGATCAGCGACGCCGTCCAATCGCGCACCGGACGGCCACTAATCATCGACGGCGATTTAAAACTGGCAGCCGGAATGAAGCCCCGGCTGTCCGCCGAATCTATCCGCTATCCCAATGCCGACTGGGCGTCACAGCCGTGGGCGTTGGAGGTGGACAAGGCGGTGGTCAGCGTGAATTTGTGGGCCTTGCTGCGCGGTGATTTACGCGTCGAGGAAATCGTCCTGGAACGGCCCCGGCTGTGGGTCGAAAGAAACTCGGCGGGGGTTTATAACCTTGGCGCTTTCGGTTCCGGCACGCGCTCCAAAACCGCCAATACCACATGGCTACGGCGGCTGGATGTGTCCGGTGCGGAAATCAAGGACGGTGAAATCAACATCGCCACGCCCTATCGCCACTGGGATGTACGCATTGATCGGGCGCGCGCCGAGAGTGCCGGGCGTGGCCAACCGATAGCCGTTGATTTTCGCGGTGCGGTCGAAGAAACCCCGATTACCGCATCCGCGACTGTTGCCAATCTGGAAACTTTGGTGACTTTTCAAGCGTCCCCGTTGTCCATAACCGGCTGGGTCGGCGACCCGGATAATCATGTCCGCGCCACCGGCCACGCCGGGGATTTGCTGACCTGGCGCGACATCGACCTGATGCTGGACTTGGAGGTCGCGCATACCGCCAAATTGTCCGAGTTGGCGGGGAGGAAGTTGCCGAATCTCGGCATAGTCCATGGCCGGGCGCGGTTGTTGCAGCCGCAAACACTCCGCACGCTGGCACTGCGAGAAATCGAATTACAATCCACGGAATGGGGCTTGCATAGCACCTTCAGCGGGGAAATCGCCCGAGTGACCGCGCGCGCGGGCATGGACTTGAAATTATCCACGCTGGGAAACCTCGACCATACCCTGCCCGGGTGGCTGACCGCCGCCGCCGGGGTGGATGCAGATGCGCAACTGACGGTCGGCCTCACCGCCCGGCTGAGCGGCTCGGCGCAAGATATGAACCTGCGCATTGAGGAAGGTAAACTGGAAAACGCCGGTATGTCCGCCCGCGCCCGTGGCACCATCGGTTTCATGGACGGCGAATGGCGTGGATCATTGCCGGTTTCATTAGCCTTCAGCCATTCCGGCGTGGCGCAGGAATTGCCGGGGCGGGCGTTATCCCCCATCGGCCCGCTGGCCGCCGAGGCCGAACTGATCTGGGATCGGGGTGGCTGGCGGTTGAACGATGTGAAACTATCGCTGGAACGGGAAACCCTGAAAATCAAGGTGGCGGGGGCGATTAATGAACTCACCAACCGGCCATCGGGACATCTTTATATCATCGCCGAGGCCGAAGACGGCAGATACCTTCAGCCGTTATTCGACGCCGCGTTGCCGCCGTTGTCGGACCTCAAACTGGAAGCCGCGCTCGATTTCAGCACTGATTCCCTGCGCGCAACCGTGGACCAACTCAACGTCCGGGTTTACGGCGCCGACTTCTCGGTGAACGGCACCATCGCTGAGTTAAACCGCTTGCGCGGCATCGACCTCGCCATCAGCGGGCGCGCCGACGGCTTGCAACAGTTGCCACCTCTGGCGGGCCGGGCATTGCCCCATAGCGGGCCGGTGCGGGCTATGGCACGGTTTGAGGACGATGAAGCCGGGGCGCTGCATTTCACCGACATCACCGCATCGGTGGCCGGTGAACCCGTCGAACTCGCCGCTGATGGGGAAATTCGCAATCTCGGTGCATCCATGAACGCGGATTTTAAGGTGGAGATGACTCTCACTACCCCCGAGCCAGTGCACGAACTATTTGCCGAATCCCGGTCGGCGAGGCTTCTGGATGCGGTGATACCCCTCAAGGCGTCGGGGAATGTGTATTCCCTGAGTGCTACGGATTGGGGGATTCGGGATTTCCAAGCAACCTCGCCGGAAGCGGGAAGCGGGGCGTCCTTCGCCGGGGAAGTGACCGCTTTTGCGCCGCTGGATGCGAGTTTGCACGCGGATATCAGCGGTATGGCGGTTTCACATATGCCGCTCAACTGGGATATTCCGCGTCCACAGGGCGGGACGCTGGACATGTCTATGGATATGGCGGCACGGCACGGCGAGGTCAGCATCAAAAATATCCTAGTCTCGCTGGATTCAGATACGGCGACGATGCTGCTGCACGGCGACATTGACCGCCTTGACCCCATCGCCATCAACAATATAGAACTGAAATTTGATGCACCCAGCGTTGCCGCGCTGGAATGGCCGGCCGCCGCCAGTTTCAATCCCCACAACCCGGTTTCCGGCAGCGTTGTTATGGTGGCCGCCGGCGCCAATCACAGCCGCTTCGCCGTGGATGTGAAAATCGGCGAAAATGATGTGAACGGCAGTATGGTATGGCAGTGGCCGGGAGACGGGCGGGCGGTGCCTGAGGTCGAGGCGGATCTGCGCTCCGAGCGGTTCGATTTTCGGGAAATACTGGCGCCGGCAACCGGGAAAACCCGATTTTTTTCCGGCGCCACTATTCATACCGACTGGATTCACAAACTCAACGGGCGCATTAATCTAACCGCCACCGAGGCCGGCAACCATTTGATCAGCCTGCACGATATGCGCATGCAGATGCGGCTAAATAACGGCACATTCCGGCAAACCGTCAACGGCCGCATGGGGCAGGGAGATGTGGACATGAGCCTGATGGTTGATGGCACCGTGCGGCCGTTTTCCGCCGAGTTCAAAATGCACGGGAAAAATCTCGACACCGAAGGGCTGGTGGCGTTTCAGCAGGACCATTTCGTCGACAGCGGGACTTTTGATTCGGACATTGAATTCACCGCCAGCGGGGCATCCATGGCGGATCTGGCGACCAACGGCGGCGGGCGGGTGTTTCTGCGATTGTATGATGCGCGGATGAAAAACGAGACCCTGAACTTTGTCGGCGGGGATATTTTCACCAATCTCGTAACCATCATTAATCCTTTTCGCTCCATCGGCGAATACATCAACATCGAGTGCGGCGTTTTGAGATTCGACATCGAATCTGGAGTGGCCGTCAGCAAAAGCGGTCTGGCGATGAAAACCGATCGGGTAACGCTGCTGGGCGGGGGCGACATCAACCTGAGTGACGAGTCGCTGAAAATCCTCATCTCCCCCAAAGCGCGCAAGGGATTTGGTATCAATCCATCGTCGCTGGCGAAATTCGTGCGGCTGGGAGGCACCCTTGCGAAGCCAAAAATCGAGGCCGACAACAGCCGCTTGCTAGAGACCGGGGCGGTAGTGGCAGCAGCGTTTTATTCCGGCGGACTATCGCTAATCGCCAAAGGACTACTCGACCGCAATCAAGCCAACGCCGATGTATGCGGCCTCGCCGCCACCGCCAAAGTGGAAAATATCGAAGCGACCGATAAAACGGGCCGCGGGGGATGATTTAAGGCCCGGCTTACGCCGCTTCGAACAGGCCCTCGTGCCTGTCCCTACGCAGTTGACATTTATTGCCCGCCATCGGGGTTGTGCGAGCGGGTTAGTTTACCGATGCAATTCCCGCTTCAACAATATCCAGCGCGCGGTCTAGTTCTTCTATGGCGATGGTCAGCGGCGGGCATAGGGTTAGTACGCAGCCGCCGCCTACTTTATAACTGAGGCCGCGGGTTAGGGAATGGTACAACACTGAGTCGGCTTCGTCGCAGGCGGGGTGGTCGTTGCGGCGTAATTCGATGCCGAGGTGTAGCCCCAGCCCGCGTACTTCGTGGATGAGGGGATAGCGGGTTTGCATTTCTTTGAGACGTTTTAGCGCGTGGTCGCCGAGCCGGGTTGCCGAGGCTATTAGGTCGTCTTCCTGCAGACAGTCGAGGGTGGCCAACGCCGCGGCGCAGCCGACCGGGCTTTTCTCGTGGGTGTAGTGACCGAGGGCGCGTTCGGCGGCGATGTCGAGTTCATTTTTCGCCAGCAGCGCCGCCATCGGAAAGACGCCGCCGCCCAAACCTTTGCCGACCACCAACATATCCGGCACCACATCAAAATGTTCGCACACAAACATCTTGCCGGTGCGCCCCAGTGCCGATGGAATTTCATCGAAAATCAGCAGCGCGCCGTGGCGGTCGCAAATTTCTCGTGCGCGTCGCCAGTAGCCCGGCGGTGGCGGCTCGACCGTAGTCCAGCGCATCGGCTCGGCGATGACCGCGGCCACATCTCCCTGCACCGCGAGTACATAGTCGAGATAATCGGTGCATCCGCTGTGCGCCTGGTCGGTGCAATGGAAATGGCAGTGGCCGCGGGTCGGTGGCGGGATGTGTTCGCAGCCGGGCAGCAACGGGCCGGCATCCTTGCGAAACAACGCCTCGCCGCCAACCGAAATTGCGTCCAGCGAGGCGCCGTGGAAACTCTCCCACATCGACACGGTTTTGTGGCGGCCAGTGGCGAAGCGCGCGAGTTTCAACGCCATGCCGATGGCGCCGGTGCCGCCCGGTGAAAACAACACCTTGCCGAGTCCGGCGGGCGCCAGTTCGGTCAGCCGCCGGGCGAGGTCCACCGCAGCGTGGTTGGTGTAGCGGCGCGGGCAGAAGGGCAGGCGGTCGAGTTGCGCCTTGACCGCTTCGATCACGCGCGCATTGCCGTATCCAACTTGATGGACGCTGTTGCCGTGAAAGTCCATGATCTGCCGCCCCTGCAAGTCTTCGAGATGGATGCCGTGGCTGCCCCTGAGCGCGTTCAGGCAGGGCGTGGACAACGACTGATGCAAGAAATAGCGTGCGTCCTCGTCGAGTAATTGTGCGGTTTCGTGGTCGATGTGTTCTTCGCCCCAGGCCTTGCGCCGGGCGGAAAGGTTGAGGTCGCCCTCAGCGGACGGGGCAGCGAGGTTGGGCATGGTGGACTCCACGGAAAATCAATGCGCGATAATACCAAGTAATGCGAAGAAACTCCGGGGCGGGGTTGCGCTAGGCGCGGGGGGGTTGTGCGTGGACCGAGGGCGGTTGCGCGTGACGCACAATGCGGGGGGGAGCCCCCCTGCGCGCGTGGTTAGGTGTGGTTTTGTGGGGGGACGGGGGTGCAGTGTCGGTTCTTAGTGATGAGCGGCTTGCGCCGCAAAGGAGCGGCTGCGCCGGGCATTTTTTTACTGGATTTCCGCTTTCGCGGGAATGACGGGGTTATGTTTTTCTTTGTAGGGACAGGCCCCTGTGCCTGTCCTATGCGGCACAAACTGCTTTCTTATCCTGTTCCCACGGTTAGCGCACTACCCCGGCGTATTTCCCTCGACCCAGCGTTCGCTGTCGACTAAGGTTTCTTTTTTCCAGAAAGTTGCGTGGCTTTTTAGGGTTTCCATTATTTCGCGGCAGGCGGTGAAAGATTCGGCGCGGTGTGCGGACCAGGTGGCTACTAGCACTATGGGATCATTGGGGTGTAGGTCGCCGATGCGGTGTAGTAGTAGCACATCAATCAGGTGGTGTCGGGCTATGGCTTCTTCGGCGAGGCGGGTTAGTTGTCGTTCGGTCATGCCGGCGTAATGTTCGAGGGTCATGCGGTTGACTTGCTCGCCGTAATTGAAATCGCGCATGCTGCCGACGAATACCGCACACGCGCCAAACCCGCCGGGGGCAAGGTGGTTGTTTTGGTATTGGCTGATTTCCTGCCACGGGTCGAAGGGTTGTGGGCGGATTTCTATCAGCATGGCTTTTCCCTATCCCCCGGTCACTGGCGGGAAGAAGGCGATTTCATCGCCGTCTTTGACTGGCTGGTCGAAGCCCACATATTCATGGTTTCGCGCACACAGCAAGTTGGCCGGCGGTGGCTGATCGGTGACCGCCCGCCAGAGGTCGGAAACCATCATTTCCCGGTGATGTTCAATCTCCAGGGAGTCGATGCCGAGTTGTTCCCGCAGGCCGGCAAAACATTTGATGTGAACGGTCATGGCTGGGCGGTATTCATCGCTTTCAGTATGCCTGATAATATACCATTGTTTAAAACTTTGAGGGGCAACCAGCATGGCCGCCGGCAAACTAGAATTTATCCCGATCAACATCGCGGTTATGACCGCTTCGGACAGCCGCACCGAGGCGCAAGATAAATCCGGGCGTGCGCTGGCTAAGCGACTGACCGCCGCCGGGCATCGGTTGGCCGACCAACAAATCGTGCCGGATGATGTCTACCAAATTCGCGCGGTGGTAGCCGAATGGATCGCGCGCGCCGATATTCACGCGGTCATCACCACCGGCGGCACCGGCGTTACCGGGCGCGACGGCAGCCCCGAGGCGGTCGCCCCGCTTCTGGATAAAACCCTCGACGGATTCGGCGAAGTATTCCGCTTGCTTTCCTATGAGCATATCGGCGCATCGACCATACAATCCCGCGCCCTCGCCGGCGTTGCCAACGGAACCTATGTATTCGTGCTGCCCGGCTCAACCGGCGCATGCGAACTGGCATGGGATAAATTGATCTCGGTGCAACTGGACCACCGCACCCGACCCTGCAATCTGGTGGAGTTGATGCCGCGATTGCTGGAGAAATAGACCGGCGCTGATTCTGACTCCGTTATAATCGCGTCTCACCTTCACCGTCATCCCCGCAATCGCATGCCGACAAAAACCCAATCCGGCACCGCCCCGAAACCCCACCGCCCGCCAATTCTGGAAACCCTGCCGCTGGCGGAGTTCACCGAGCGTGCATATCTGCACTACTCGATGTATGTCATCCTCGACCGCGCCCTGCCGA
This sequence comes from Candidatus Poriferihabitaceae bacterium, assembly GCA_965262585.1. GTDB lineage: Bacteria > Pseudomonadota > Gammaproteobacteria > Arenicellales > Poriferihabitantaceae > JAHRAW01. Next base: position 2,060,621 of record OZ253546.1, on the reverse strand, counting down.
GCATTGCCGACGGGTTGAAGCCGGTGCAACGGCGCATCGTTTATGCGATGTCGGACCTCGGCCTGCACGCCACCGCCAAATTCAAAAAATCCGCCCGCACCGTGGGCGACGTGCTGGGCAAGTTTCACCCCCACGGCGACACCGCTTGCTATGAAGCGATGGTGTTGATGGCGCAGCCGTTCAGTTATCGCTACCCGCTCATCGACGGCCAGGGCAACTGGGGCAGTCAGGACGACCCCAAGTCCTTTGCCGCCATGCGCTACACCGAATCTCGCCTGACTCGCTACGCGCAGATGCTGCTGGAGGAACTGGGGCAAGGAACCACCGATTGGACGCCCAACTTCGACGGCACGCTGAACGAGCCCAAACTACTTCCGGCGCGCCTCCCCAACGTGCTGCTGAACGGCGCCTCCGGAATCGCCGTGGGCATGGCCACGGACATCCCGCCCCACAACTTGCGGGAAGTGGCCAGTGCCTGCATCCGCCTGCTGGAGAACCCGAAGGCCAGCCTCGAGGAAATATGCGAACACATCCAAGGCCCGGACTTTCCCACCGAAGCGGAAATCATCACCGGCGCCGCCGATATTCGTGAAATCTACCGCACCGGCAACGGCTCCCTGCGCCAGCGTGCGGTGTGGCAAAAAGAAGGCGATGACATCGTCATCAACGCGCTGCCGTATCAAGTATCCGGGGCGCGGGTTCAGGAGCAAATCGCGGCGCAGATGGTCGCAAAAAAACTGCCCATGCTGACCGACTTCCGAGACGAATCCGACCACGAAAACCCAACCCGACTGGTGCTCGAGCCGCGCTCCAACCGGGTGGACGCCGAGGCGCTGATGCGGCATTTGTTCGCCACCACCGATCTGGAGCGAAGTTACCGCGTCAACCTCAATATGATCGGGCTCGACGGGCGGCCCGCGGTGTTTGATCTGAAAACATTGCTGTGTCAATGGCTGGACTATCGCATCCAAACGGTCACCCGCCGCTTGCGCTTTCGCTTTGACCGAGTGGTCGAGCGGTTGCATATCCTCGAAGGGTTGCTCATCGCCTTTATCAACTTGGATGAAGTGATTCGGATCATCCGCAATGAAGACAAACCCAAGTTGGTTTTGCAGCGGCAATTCAAGTTGGACTCGACCCAGGCCGAAGCGATTCTCGAATTGAAACTGCGCCACCTTGCGCGGCTGGAAGAAATAAAAATCAGCAATGAACGGGAACAATTAGAGTTGGAAAGAAAGCACTTCGAGGGGCTGCTGAAATCCAAAAGAAAATTGAAAAATCTGGTGCGCGATGAATTGCTGGCGGACGCCGAGGAATACGGCGACCCGCGCCGTTCGCCGCTGGCACAACGGCAAGCCGCCAAAGCAATGGATCACCACGAACTGACGCCCGTCGAAGCGGTGACGGTGATTTTGTCTCACAAGGGCTGGATCCGGGCCGCCAAGGGCCACGAGACGGACGGGGCGACGCTCAATTACAAAGCCGGTGACCAATTTCTATGCGCCGTGTGCGGCAAAACCAACGACTTGCTCATCGCCATCGACTCCAATGGCCGCAGTTACACGCTGGCGGCACACACGCTGCCCTCGGCGCGCGGTTTTGGCGAGCCGTTGAGCAGCAATTTCAAATCCGCGGCCGGGGCGATTTTCTGCGGCTTGATGATGGGCGGCGAAGACACCGAATACTTGCTGAGCACCGATGCCGGTTACGGTTTTGTGGCGCGCCTCGGCGAGTTGCAAACCCACACAAAGGCTGGCAAGGCGGCTTTGCGCGTGCCGCCGGAGGGCGGTGTGCTGGTGCCGAAGCGGGTATTCGATTATGAGGACGACTGGATGGGCGTCATCACCAACGTCGGGCGGCTGCTGATCTTCCCCGTCGGTGATATGGCGCGGCGATCCAAAGGCAAGGGCATCAAGTTGATCAACATTCCCAGTGCCCAATATCGGGCCGGGGAAGAGCGCGTGGTTGACCTTGCGGTTTTCCGCGAAGGGGAATCGCTGCGCATCGCCAGCGGCAAACGCTATCTCAACCTCAAGCCCGCCGAGTTCGATAATTATGTCGGCACCCGTTCACAGCGTGGCCGTTTGCTGCCCAGAGGATTTCGTCAACCCTATTCAATCGAAGTACCCACCAAATAACCAAACGGCATTGCCCGGAAAATTCATCCCATGAACCAAGCACTTTTTTACGCCGAACTCCCGCATCTCAAACTGCTCAACCGTGGCAAGGTGCGGGACATCTACGCGGTGGGCTCGGAGCATCTGCTAATTGTCACCAGCGACCGGATTTCCGCCTTTGATGTGGTGCTTCCACAACCGATTCCCGGCAAGGGCGAAGTACTGACCCGGGTCGCCAACTTCTGGTTTGGCCGAACCGGGCATCAGGTGCCCAATCACTTGAGCGGCATACCGCTGGCCGAAGTGGTGCCGGATGCGCAACAACGCAAGCGGCTTGGCGACCGTGCCGTGGTGGTGAAAAAACTGAAGCCGTTGCCCATCGAGGCGATCGTGCGCGGCTACCTCATCGGCTCAGGCTGGAAGGATTATCAAAACACCGGCGCCCTTTGCGGCATCGCCCTGCCGCCCGACCTCCAACAGGCATCGCAGTTGCCCGAAGCACTCTACACCCCATCCACCAAAGCCGAGGTCGGCGACCACGATGAAAATATCTCTTTCGAGCAAACCGTTGATCTCATCGGTGCCGAGTCCGCCGCGCAGGTTCGGGATCTGAGCATCCGCCTCTACACCGAGGCGGCGGTGTACGCCCGTGAACGGGGCATCATCATCGCCGACACCAAGTTTGAATTCGGTTTCGATGACCGGGGCGTGTTGCACCTGATTGACGAAGTGCTGACCCCCGACTCATCGCGCTTTTGGCCCGCCGAGCAATATAGCCCGGGCATGAGTCCGCCCAGTTACGACAAACAATTCGTGCGCGATTACCTAGAGACGCTGGAATGGGACAAAACCCCGCCGGGGCCAGACCTGCCCGAGGAAATTATCGCCCGCACCGCAGAAAAATACGCCGAGGCTGAGCGCGTCTTGAGTGGCAAGTCTTGAAAGAGGAGCGGCATGCGTTGAACTGCGACTACGACTACGGCTGCTTGCCGAACTTGGTCAATATCGGCGACAAAAACCCCGCGTCCTCGTCTTCTTCCTTGAGCAAGCCGTGGGTTTGCAGTTTCTTCACCAACACCGCCCTGCCACGCCTACCGAGATATTCGCTTTTCTGGAAGTTGAGTTTCAGCACGCGGCGAGCGTCTTCGGATAACTTGTTGAGTTCCATTTCCCGGTAGCAGAACACCAGCAACGCCAACGCTTCTTCCACCGAAGGCGTGGTGCCATAGTCTTCGATTATTCCTTTGGCGCGGTTGACCACCGCCACATGGGCATTGCGGGAGAAGTAATAGGCGGCCACCGCCAGTTCGTGCCGGGCCAACGAGTCATGCAAGTAGCGCGCCCGCGCCCGCGCATCGGCGGCGTAGCGGCTGGCGGGAAATAAATTATAAACATCGTTGAACGCATTCAACGCATCGCGGGTGATGCTGGCGTCCCGGTCGCTCAGATCATCCCGCCCGGTGAGGCGGCCAAACAGGGAGTTGTTTTCCTGATAGTTGGCGAGTCCCTTGGCGTAGTAGGCGTAATCCACCGCCGGGTGGGTTGGGTGCAGTTTGATAAAGCGGTCGGCGGCGGCGATGGCAAGGCCGGTTTCGTCGGCGCGGTGGTGCGCATAGATGGTGTCGAGTTGCGCCTGTTCAGCGTGCACGCCGTAGGGATATTTAGCCTCCAGTTCGCGCAGTTGCTCCACCGCCGTGCGCCAGTTCTTTTTGTCGAGACTTTGTTTGGCCTCGGCGTACATCTGTTCCGCGGTAAAGTCTTCTTCCTCGTCCTTCTTAAACAACGAGCACCCTGACAGCAGGGTGAAAACAAGCGCGGCGATGACCCAGTTTCGAGTTAGCATTTGAATATGAATCCGTCGTAAAATGATAAAGTTGAGGCGCGTGCCCGCGTACTCTGCAGCACCCAAAGTGCCGCCCGGAAGAACCACCGCCCACAACCCGCCATTTTGCCACAAATCGCAACCGGATAGACATACAAACCGCGTGGCAAGCCACCAAAAATCACCATGACCGATCCCGACAGGCATTTTTTTGTGGACATTGAGCCGAAGTTTGCCGGTGTCCGGGTGGATAAAGCCTTGTCGGAACTGCTGCCCGATCATTCCAGAGCCTCCATCCAGCAGTGGCTGAAACAGGGCCGGGTGCGGGTGGACGGCGAGCCGGTCAAGCAGCGATTTCCCCTGACTGGTTCTGAGACCGTGGAAATTTCCGTGCCGCCGCCGCAACTGGCAGAGTGGCCGGCGCAACCCATGGATTTCGACATTCTCCATCGCGACGACGATATTTTGGTAATCAACAAGCCTGCGGGTTTGGTGGTTCATCCCGGCGCCGGGCAGGCAGACCATACCTTGCTGAACGGATTGCTGCATGTAGACGCTACATTGCGCGCCCTGCCCCGCGCCGGAATCGTGCACCGCCTCGATAAGGATACTTCGGGCCTGCTGGTTATCGCGCGCAACGAAGCCGCCCGGCAGCGATTGATCGAGCAACTCGCCGACCGCAGCATGAAGCGGCGTTATCTCGCCGTGGTGAACGGCGTGATGGTGGCGGGCGAGCGCATCGAACAGCCAGTCGGGCGGCATTCGCGGGATCGCCTGCGGATGTGCGTAACCCACTCCGGCAAGCTGGCCGTGACCCACATCCGCGTGGAGCAAAAATTTCGCGCGCACTGCCTGCTCGTTGCCGAACTGGAAACCGGCCGCACCCACCAAATACGGGTTCACATGAACTGGCGCGGCTTCCCGCTGGTCGGCGACAAACTCTACGGCGGACGGGGGCGGCTACCACCGGAATCCGACCCCCAATTCACCGAGACCCTGCGCTGCTTCCCGCGCCAAGCACTACACGCCACGCACTTGTCGCTGCGTCATCCGGCCGACGGCGAAATACGCGAATGGCATCAACCGGTACCGGCGGATTTGCAGCACTTGATTACTGAACTGAAAAAAGACCACCGCCGCCACCAAGCGCGCGGCACGGCGGACTAATCAGAGCGCATCGAAGCCCAGGGAAAAATCGATGGCCTTGAGGTGCTTGGTCAGCGCTCCGATGGAAATGTAATCTACGCCGGTTTGTGCGATTTCCCGCACCCGCTGCGGCGACACATTGCCCGACGCCTCCAGTTTGGCACGGCCCCCGGATAAAGCCACGCCCTTGCGCATGGTTTCCAAATCAAAATTATCCAGCATGATTCGGGTGGCACCGGCATCCAGTGCCTGCTTCAACTGCTCTAAAGATTCCACTTCGATTTCGATGCGCACATGACTCGGTGCAGCGGCACGAGCGCGGCGAAGTGCCTCGGCCACCGAACCGGCGGCGGCGATGTGGTTTTCCTTGATTAAAATCTGGTCGAACAATCCCATGCGGTGGTTGTGCGCGCCGCCGGTGGCGACGGCATATTTCTGCGCAACGCGCATTGCCGGAATGGTCTTGCGCGTGTCGACGATGCGGGTATCGGTATCAGCCACGGCGTCGGCGTAGTATCGCGCCGTGGTGGCGGTGCCGGAAAGCGTCTGCAAAAAATTGATGGCGGTGCGTTCAGCACTCAATATGGCGCGCGCGCGTCCTTTGATTTCACACACCACGGTGTCGGATTCAAGGCGCTCGCCGTCATGGCACAGCCAATGAATTTCGATTGCTTCATCGACCTGACGAAACGCCTCGGCAAACCACGAAGCCCCGCACAACACCGCCGACTCCCGACACAACAAGCGCGCCCGGGCGCATGCCGATTCATCCACCAAAGCGGCGGTGATGTCGCCGTCGCCGATGTCCTCCCGCAACGCATCGCCCACCAGTTTTTCTATGGCTGCGCGCTCTGGCAACGACACGATTAACTTGTGCATGAACGCATTATACGGCGGAAAACGGCGATTTGGGGTGGTTGTGGGTGGTTATGAGGCGGTTATGGTGCGCTATACTGCAAATACCACACCGGTTATTGTTCTGCTTACGCCAAACTCAGCCCAAACCCGGCACTCAACCATGCCCGACACGCCAGCCAAAAATCTATGGTCAATGTTGCAGCCAGCCCTGCAACAATATCACCGCAACCCGGCGTGGATTTGCCGCACCCAGGACGGGCGGCGGGTGGTGACCTACCGGGAGATACACGATGCGGTGTTGACCACCGCCCACAAACTCCGCCAACTCGGCATCAAAGACGGCGACACCGTAGGGGTAACCGCCCCCAACGGCCCCGAGTTCACCGTGGCGACGCTGGCCGCATGGAAAATCGGCGCTAACATCGCGCCCATCCACATCGGCAACAGCGACTACGAAATCGCCAAACAAACGGCGGCGTTGGCACCGCAGATTCTACTCACGCACGAATCCGCCGTCGAGCATCCGTCCGCCGTGGCAATTTCCATGGCCGGCGAAGATGAAGCCATATGCAAAGAACGCGACATGCCAACGGAGCATGACGCCGATCATCTGGCGGCGCGAATTTATACCTCCGGCAGCACCGGTCACCCCAAAGTGGTGCGGCTCTGCCACGGCAATCTTATCTCCAACATGCTCGCCGCCTGCCGCATCGGAAATTTCACCGCGCAAGACCGGTTTATCGCCCTGCTACCGTTTTCCCATGCCATGGGGCTGCTGGGAAACTTGTTGTTGCCGCTATACCACGGCGCCGCCATCGTCACCCCTCGGGTATTGGCGGCGGCGGAAATTCTGGAAACCCTGCAACAAGAAAATATCTCGGTGATGATTGCGGTGCCGAGGTTGTACCGAAACGTCATGCACGGGCTGGAGAAAAAGTTCAAGGAAGGCGGCGCGGCGATAGCGGCATACCGCGCGCTGATGAAGTTGGCACCGGTGTCGTTGCGGCGGCGCATCAATGCCCCAATCCGAAAAAAACTCGGCGGCCAAATCAAGGCATGGGTCAGCGGCGGCTCCCACCTCGACGAACGCATCAGTCGTTATTACCACGACCTCGGCCTGCCGCTGCGACAGGGCTATGGGCTTACCGAAACCTCGCCCTTAACCAGCATCCAGGAAAATTTCGACGCCGCCCGCGAAAGCGTCGGCAAGCCGGTGGATAAAGTTCGGGTAAAAATTCACAACCCCGATGACGGCGGCAGCGGTGAAGTATGGATTAAGGGGCCAAACGTAATGCTCGGCTACGAAGACCCCCGGCAGACCGCCGAAGCAATGCAAGACGGCTGGTTCAAGTCCGGCGACATCGGTCGGCTGGATGCCCAGGGCCGAATTTTCCTGACCGGCCGCTCCAAACGCCTGATCGTGACCGAGGCGGGCAAAAATGTATATCCTGAAGAACTGGAAACCCTGTTGGAACGCGACCCCGCGATCAAAGAAGCCGGGGTGCTGGAAATTGACATGAAACCGGTATGCGTATTGGCCATGCAACTCGCCGAACAAACGGACCCACCCTCAACCGCCCGCAAAACCCTGTCAACATTCAACCAACTGGTATCCCCCCACAACCGCATCACCCGCTTCGCGCTGGTGGATGAATTACCCCGAACCCCCCTCGGCAAAATGGCACTGCAAGAATTGCCGGATATTTTTGCCGACAACGAAGTAAAGTGAATCGCAAGCATTGGTAAACGCAACCTCGAAGCGGAGTTGCGCATTAAAATGTCTGGCTACGCCGGGTTTGTTCGACTGGATTCCCGCTTTCGCGGGAATGACGACGGGTGGGGAATGGCGGGAATCCAGTAAAACATGTCCAGCGTAAGCCGCTCCTTATAAGGACAGGCACAATGACTTGTCCCTACACACAAAACCACCCGACTTCCCCGCGCCTAGTGCCCCGATATGCCTGTAAAGTGATAGAATCCCTTGCCTCATCGCTCCCGTCCGATTCGCAAAGTGCACTATATCAGCACCCGCGGCAATGCGCCGATTTTGAACTTTGAGCAAGCCACTCTGGAGGGGCTTGCCGTCGATGGTGGGTTATATCTGCCGCGTGTTTGGCCGACTTTTAGTGAAAAGGAAATGCGGGAATTGCGTGGCATGGAATACGCGCAACTGGCGTCTCGCATTTTGGCGCGCTTCAGCGGCGACTGCCTTCCCGCCGACATACTGGAACGCTTGAGCGAGGAGGCCTATGGCAATTTTTCCCATCCGAAGGTGGCACCCCTCAAGCAGTTGGACGATTCGTTATACGCCCTGGAACTTTTCCACGGCCCGACTCTGGCGTTCAAGGATTTCGCGTTGCAATTGCTTGGTCGACTATTCGGTTACTTCCTCGACCGGCGGGGGCAGACTTGCACTATTATCGGCGCCACTTCCGGCGACACCGGCTCCGCCGCCATCGAGGCGGTGCGCGGGCTCGATGCGGTAACTTTGTATATGTTGCATCCCCACGGCCGGGTGTCCGAAGTGCAGCGTCGCCAGATGACCACGGTGGCGGACCGCAACATTCATAACCTGGCGGTGGACGGCGATTTTGACGACTGCCAGAACCTCGTCAAGGCAATGTTCAACGACGCCGAATTTCGCAAAAGACACACGCTGGCGGCGGTCAATTCCATCAACTGGGCGCGCATTGCCGCCCAGACGGTATACTATTTTTACGCTGCGCTGGAACTCGGAGCACCGGAGCGTGCGGTTAATTTTGCCGTGCCTACTGGCAATTTCGGCAATGTTTTTGCCGGTTACGCGGCGCGAAAAATGGGGCTTCCCATCAACCGCTTAATCATCGGCTCCAACAGCAACGACATCCTGACTCGCTTCTTTGCGTCCGGGCAGATGAAGCAGCGCGGCATTAACGCCACCATCTCGCCCAGTATGGACATTCAGATTTCCAGCAACTTCGAGCGTTATTTGTTCGAACTCCTCGACCGCGACAGTGCCCGGGTCGGCGACCTGATGGAACAATTCTCCGCCCACGGGGAGTTCAGCGTGGAACGCGAAGTTCGCGAAAAAGCAGATGAATTGTTCTTCGCCCATCGCCTTTCAGACGCCGAGACCGGCGCGCAAATCAATCGGGTATACGCGCAGACCGGGGAACTGCTGGATCCGCATTCGGCCATCGGCGTGGCGGCGGCGCGGGAATTTTCCGAAGTTGGCGTGCCCACCGTGGCCCTCGCCACCGCGCATCCGGCGAAATTCGCCGACGCCGTGGCCGAAGCCTGCGGCGCGCAGGTGCCGCTGCCGAAATCCCTGCAAGGGATCATGCAACGCAAAGAAAAAATGCAGCGGGTAGCCAATGATTTGGCGGCGGTCAAAGCGGCAGTCGAGTGCCGGTAAAGCGCCGGTAAAGCACGGGCAACTTCGGTGAAATACCCGGGCCTTGATTACATTCGGCGGCACTGGAGGGGCGAGTGTTCTCTGGCGTGGTCTTTCTGGGTTAACTTCCTGATGCTTTTTGGGGTGCTCAATGCTCTCGAGCGTTTTACCCTGCCGCCGTATCTGCGAGGGGAATGGACGGTTACCGCCGCAGTAATCGGCTTTTTCTTCATCGTTTACATGGTGGTCTATCCGTGGCAGGTGGTCGGCGTGATTCGCGCTTGCGAACGCCACATCAAGAATCGCGCCAATCGTTCCTGGGCGGTGGCAGCCCAGGGGGTTGTGGTGTTGAGCCTCGCCGCAACTCTGGTGGCGGCCTTCTCCAGTTATCAGTCACTGCTCGGCTACCGGCACAGTTTGCAGCCCGCCGATCCCCCCGTTATTGCGCGTGCCTATCAACTCGACCTGATTGATGGGAACACGCTTATCCACCTGCGCGGGCCCTTCGAGGTCGGCATTACCAGCGAGGTTTCCCGGTTGCTCGACGCCCATCCGCGGGTTAGCGGCATTATTCTGGATAGCGGCGGCGGACAAATTTACGAAGGCCGGGGGCTGGCGCGATTAATCCGGGAAAACGAGTTGGCAACCCACTCGCTGGAGCAATGCGTGTCGTCCTGCACCACCGCGTTTGTCGCCGGCACCCGCCGCACGCTGGGCGACAACGCCCGGCTCGGATTTCACCAGTACAAAACCTACGCAGCCCTGCCGGTCATCGACATCGATGCGGAGCAAGCCAAAGACCAAGCGTTGTTCGCGGCGCAGGGCATCCCTATGGCGTTTTTGCGCAAAATGTTTGAGCAACCGCCGGACAAAATGTGGTGGCCGGAAATAAATGAATTACTCGACGCCGGAGTCGTCCATGAAACGGGGGTTTCTTTGCGGGAGCGGTGAGCGTAAAAAAGAAACCCGCGCTTGAGGTTTAGTAGTTGCCGGCCGTTCCTCGTCCGACAACGGTGATCGTTTTGTTGGCCAAATAAGGTTCGGGGTCAACCACTTTTATGACCACTTGATTAACTTTCAGTTGATTGGTTTTGGTCAGATTGGTGTGCACGCTTTGCGCGAGCGAAGCCGCCACCTGATTGGCGTCTTTATCGCGATTTTTTTCACTCAGCGCGACTATGATATAGGGGCCACGGTTGTCGAAGGTTTCGATTTCGTATTGGTCGATTTGTTTGTTGCGAATCAGTTGCTTCATATATCGGTTGATGACCGGGCGCAGAATTTTTACATCGGTTAGATAAGAGAATACGAATTTCTTGCCGGTAATCTTGTTGACACCGGCCAGCCCCACTTCGTCCATGTGGGCGTCGAATCCAGACCATAAATGCCCTCGGATGGAGACCTCGGTGCGGATGCGTTTTTTCGATCTTGAAAAGCCGGTGTCGGCCACATACGCGGAGCGAAAAAATGCCGACCAGGGAATAATCAAACTGCCGACTTTGACTTCCTCGATGCCGCTTTCTGTCAGGTGGTCGGCGATGGCTTCCTGCACCCGTTGATAAGTCCACAAGTAGGACAGCAGGAGCAACGCAATCAACCAAAATACCATGCGCTGTAATGAAAACCATTTCCTCACTCCCGCCCTTCCGGCAAAACCGAAGTGAAACATTTTTGAGAGGCCATCGGTGATGCCAACCAGTTGTCGTTTTCGGTTGGCGGCGGTTGCCAACAACAACGCTACGACGCTCAGCACCAACACCAATACCGGTAGATAGGCAATCAGGCGTTCCATCGTTTCAGCCCATCCCCAGCAGTTGCCGACGCTCTCGAGACCAGCGGGTGACCAGGTGATCAACCGCCAGCGCCATGAACGACACGCACAGCCCGAGCACCACGCCCTTGCCGATGTTGGTTTCCGACAACGCCTTGAAGATTTGCTGGCCGAGGTCGATGGTGCCGACGAAAGCGGCGATAATAACCATGGAAAACGCAAACATGATGGTTTGATTAATCCCCAGCATGATGTGCGGAACGGCCACCGGAAGTTGTAGTTGGATTAAGCGCTGCCAGCGGTTGCATCCGGCCATGGTGACCGCCTCGTGTAATTCACGGGGCACGTTGCGCAGCCCTTCGATGGAATAGCGAATGGCCGGATTGATGGCATAAACGATTACCGCCAGTATCGCCGAAAGGTCGTTCACTTGAAAAAGCATAATCACTGGCAGGATGTAAATGAAAGACGGAAAAGTCTGAAACGTATCGCACCAGAACAGCGCCTTTCTGGCACGGTCTTCTTTCATGGCGCTCCAGATTCCCAATGGCACGCCGATGGAAATGCAGATAAAGGTGGCGAAAATTACCATGTAGGCGGTGATCATCGCCCGGTCCCACCAGCCGGTCAGGGCGGCAAAAGCAAAAAACCCCAGCGTCAGCATCGCCGACTTCCACCCACCGAGGATTAACCCCAGCCCGCCAATCAACACCAGCACGGCAATCCAGGGCATATACAAGAGCGAATCCCGCAACGGGGTGAGGATATTGAGGAGCAGAAAATAACGGAAGGAGGTCAGGCCGTCGGACCAATTAATGACGATCCAGTCCACCAGCGCATCCCAGGTGCTGGCGTAGGTAAATGCCAGTTCCTTCGGCACCTTGTCGAGAATCGGAAAATAATTCGATGCCGTCAACGCAACCGCCGTCAGACCAACCAGCAGCATGGGATACTTGAAACGAACATGAAAGGGTAGGTTGGCGGTGTAATCTCGCTTCTTTTCCGCCCAGGCCCGGGACAGGCCATCCAGAACCACCGCCAACAACACGATGGCGATTCCGATCTCCAGGGACTGCCCGATCTTGAGGGTTTGGAGTTTGTGTAGCAGACGGTATCCGAGGCCGGAAGCACCGATGAACGCCGCGATCACCACCATGGCCAGACATTGCATGATGACCTGATTAACCCCCAGCAGAATTTCATTACGCGCGCTTGGCAAGTGCACGCGGGTCAGCAATTGCCAATGCGTACAGCCGGCCATTTTTCCCGCCTCGAGGATTTCCGGCGGCACTTTCCGTAGCCCCAAAAGGGTCAGGCGCACCATGGGCGGTACCGCGAAAATAATAGTGGCGATCACGCCGGTCTGGTGTCCGATGCCGAAAAAAACCACCACCGGAATCAGATACGCGAAATGCGGCAAGGTCTGGGCAACGCTCATGATGGGCAGCAGCGCGGCTTCAACGGATTTTCTTTTATACGCGAGTATCCCCAATAGCAATCCGATGAGGATGGAAACGGGCACCGCGGCGGCCAGCAGGGCGAGGGTCTGCATGGTGAATTTCCACAGCCCTGAAATTGCGCAGTACATCATCGTGCCGCCGCACAACAGCGATAGTTTCCAGCCGCGCAGGGCGTAGCCAAGCACCATGGAAATCACCAGCATCACGCTCCACGGCGTGCCGTCCAAACCGAAGCCCTTGTTGCCGCCGAGCAGTAGGTTGTCGAATATGTTGATAAGCCCTTTGAGGCTGCGGGAGATAAACCGCGTGACCGTGGAAAACCCCAGATCATCGAGTACGAAATAAAACACCTTGTCCAGCATCAAATCCACGGGGACGAGTTCAGTGTACGCTTGCTTGCCGGCGTCGCCCAGCGTGTCGATGCTACTTTTTTCCGAGTGCTGGGGCAGTTCATCGATAAATCGGGGCATCAAGTCAAAGCCTTTGCCGGCCACCAGCAAAGCGACCACCAACCCCAGCACGAGGTAGCCAGCCACTCGTTTTTTCGGGCGCAGTCCGCGCGCCAGCAATTCCCTCATCGGGTCGATTCCCCGGATTCCCCCGCCGGTGCGCTTTCCGGCGCATTTTCAGGAAAAAGAGTTTTTAGCACATGGTCTTGATGTAAAACCCCCACCACCTTCCCGTTGTCATCCACTACCGCCACCGGCCGGGTTTGCCCGAGTATGTATTCGGCAACCGAGTCGATGCGGTCTTTGGCATTAACCTGCCGCTCCGCCAGTTGTTCGGTTTGATTTGGAGCATCCATAATCGCTCCGGCGCTCAGTACTTTTTCGCGGGGTACATCACCGGTGAATTTGCGTACATAATCGGTTGCCGGGTTGAGCACGATGTTTTCGGGTTTGTCGATCTGTTCCACTTTGCCGTGAAACATGATGGCGATGCGGTCTGCCAACTTGAGGGCTTCGTCGAAATCGTGGGTGATAAAGACGATGGTTTTATTAAGAATCGACTGCAGGCGCAAAAACTCATCTTGCATTTCTTTGCGGATGAGCGGGTCCAGCGCCGAGAACGGCTCATCGAGAAACCAGATGTCCGGCTCTATTGCCAGAGAGCGGGCGATGCCGACTCGCTGCTGCTGACCACCGGACAATTCTCGGGGGAAATTATTTTCCTTGCCGTCGAGGCTAACCAACGTAATCATTTTTTGCGCACGCGCAACATAATCCTTGCGCTTCATGCCCCGCATTTGCAGGGGAAACGCGATGTTCTCCAACACCGTTCGATGGGGCAGCAGGGCAAAATGCTGGAACACCATTCCCATCTTGCTACGGCGCAGTTCAATGAGTTCCTTCTCCGACATGGCAAGCAAGTCGCTGCCTTCGATTTCCACCGAACCGGCGGAGGGTTCAATCAAGCGAGAGAGGCAACGCACCAGCGTGGATTTTCCGGAACCGGACAACCCCATCACCACCAGTATTTCACCGGCGTGTACTTCCAGCGAAACATCGTCCACCGCAAAAACCACCCCTTCGCGTTCGAGGCCGGATCGATCAACCACGCCAGATTCGTTTTTTACCAAATCCGAGGGGTTGACGCCGAACACTTTGTATAACGACCGGCAGCAAATTACGGGTTGCGACATACTATTGGTTTCCAAATGGGTTATGTGGTGCCGATAAGATTACCACGGCTTTACGCCCGCCCGTTATTATTGGTTCGCTATTTATTGGCGGCGGTAAAAAAAAATGCCACCACCAGGAATCCCTGATGGCGGCATTAGGAGGTCAATAATTGCTTGCAGAACTATCTGCAGCGTTACTTGCAATCGCGCGGCGGTTGCTTATTGCGATGCGTACAGCCACGAGTTCCAGATACCTTCGTTCTCGTCAATCCACTTGGCGGCGGCTTCATCGTGTTCCATCTCGTCGACATCGACATACACCGCCATGGTGCCAATCTGGTTGGTGGTGAAACTGACGCGCGTCAACGCTTTGTAGGCGGCCGGCCACTTGCTCGGCATGCCGTGCCACGCGGCTTTCTTCAGGTAACCGCCGGCCGGGCTTCCGCAATCGTTGGTTGCGTCAGAGTTGATCCCCCAAGAGGCATCGGTTTTGCATTTTTCATGGAAAGCGGGGAACTCGATGAAACTACCGCCGTATAAAGCATCAGTGAAGTTCGGCGACCAGTTGAACATAACGATCGGCGTGTTCTTCTTGGCTGCGGATTCCAATTCGGCCCACAATGCCGCGGCACTGCCCACATTGATTTGCGTGAAGTTCATGCCGAGCGCGTCAATTCGCGCGACGTCGTGCAGCCATTCCACCGGCCCATCAACGTATACACCCTTGCCGCCGGAGTCGGGCCGCGCAAATTGCTCCGCACAACCTGACAGGGCTTGCCAGTCCGGCAGGCCGGGGCATAACTCTTCAACGTAGGACGGATACCACCACTCTTCGCGGGTGATAGCCTCGTGGTCGCCAGCGTCGAGAATACCGCCTTTGTCGAGCGCGGTGTTAAACGAGGTGGCGAAAGAACCTTCCCAAACTTCGAGTTCAATAGTCGCATCACCGATGCGCACCGCTTCGTATACGGCCTGACTATCGGTGGAAGTGTATTCTACGTTGCAGCCTAGTTTTTCGAGCAGTTGGCCGACTACGTGGGACATAACGATCTGGCTTGACCAGTTATGCGTGGGGATGATGATCGCGTCGTCCGAACCGCAACCTTCCGCGTTTGCTGTATTCACCCAGGCTAAGGACAGCGTAAGCACCGCCGCCATCGCCCATCGATTGGTGTTTTTCATGTTTCAGTTCTCCTCGGTGGTAAGAAGTCTTCATAATACCTACCAGTGGTCTAAAATCATAGGTTGGTTGATACCATTTATAGACCAAAAGCGCATTTCCAATATTGAAACCGGCCAATGGTTATGCGGTGCGACATTATAGGCATATGAAACCCATGCACTGGCAGGCGCATTAGTCCAAATTTATACCAGTTGAATGTCGGCGTAGTGTTCGTATTGGCCACCGATAATCCCCCATTCGTTGGCACCGCTTTGCGTATATCTACAAGAATGATGGCCGCATAAATTCGGTATACTAATCGGCGTTGTCTCTTTGGATATTGTTTTACCGGTATGTGAATAAACAATATGACTACTCCGCGCATGCCTCTCCCTTCTCACGCCCGTGTGGTTATCATCGGCGGTGGTGTGGTCGGTTGTAGCATTCTTTTTCATCTTGCCAAAATGGGTTGGAAGGAAGTGGTGTTGCTGGAGCGTTCGGAGTTGACTTCGGGGTCGTCTTGGCATGCTGCCGGGCAGATTCACACCATCAGTTCCGATCCCAACATCTCCAAACTTCAGGGCTATACCATCGGCCTTTACCCGGAACTGGAAAAACTCTCCGGGCAGTCGGTGGGCCATCACAAGACCGGCGGTTTTTACCTCGCCTCCAGCCCCGAACGCCTCGACTACCTGAAACAAGAACGCTCCAAGGCGCGCTATCTGGGCCTCGATCAGGAGTTTGTTTCCTTGCGGGAAGTGGCGGAAATGCACCCGCTGATTGAGCCCAAGCACTATCTCGGCGCCTTGTATGATCCCCTCGACGGGCACATCGACCCGTCCGGTGTCACCCACGCCTACGCCAAAGCCGCCAAAGTCCTGGGGGCCGACTGGCGTTGCCACACGCCGGTGCTGGAAACCCGCCAACGCACGGACGGCAGTTGGGATGTCGTCACTCCCGAAGGCGTGATCAACGCGCAACTGCTGATCAACGCCGCCGGGCTGTGGGCACGGGAAGTGGGGCATCTTTCCGGGGTGAACCTGCCGGTGCAGCCCATGGAACATCATTACCTCATCACCGAAACCATCGCCGAGATCGAACAAGCCGCCGCTGAGTTGCCCTGCGCAATCGACTACGAAGCCAATCTTTATTTTCGCCAGGAACACCACGGCCTGCTACTCGGCACCTATGAACCCAATGCGACTCCATGGATGGTGGCGGGCACGCCGCCGGACTTCGGCCACGAATTGCTGGAACCCGATCTGGAGCGGGTGTCGGAGCGTCTTGAACTGGCGTTTCAACGCATTCCGGCTCTGGCACACGCTGGAATAAAGAATGTCGTCAACGGGCCATTCACCTTCGGCCCCGATGGCAATCCCATGATCGGGCCGGTGCCGGGGATGAAAAATTACTGGGTTGCGGTGGGGGTAATGGCGGGGTTTTGTCAGGCCGGTGGAGTTGGGCTGTGCCTCGCCGAATGGATTATCGAGGGCGAGCCTTCGGTGGATGTGTGGGCCATGGACATTGCCCGGTTCGGCGAATTCGCCACTCACGAATACGGCACCATCAAATCCGCGGAGAATTACACGCGCCGATTTTTGATTAGTTATCCCAACGAAGAACTGCCCCTCGGACGCCGCCAAAAAACCACCGCGTTATACGACCGCATGAGCAACCGAGGCGCGGTCATGGGAGTCGGGTTCGGGCTGGAAAATGTTTTATGGTTCGCGGATTCTCCGCAAAATGCCCGCGAAACGCCGACTCTAAGACGCTCCAATGCCTTTGAGTTTGTCGCCGCCGAAGTGCGGGCGGTGCGCGAGGCGGTGGGCGCGGTGGAAATCGCCAACTTTGCCCAACACGCATTTTGCGGAGTCGGTGCCGAGGCGTTTCTGGATACCATGCTGGCGGCCAACCTGCCGGCGCGTGGGCGGCTTGCGCTGACGCCGTTGCTGACCGCCAAAGGCCGTCTATACGGCGACCTGTCGGTGGCGCGGCTTGGGGACGATTCATTCCTGCTGTTTGGCTCCGGTGCCGCCCAGGAAATGCACCGACGCTGGTTTGAGGCGCACTTGCCCGAAGACGGCAGCGTGCATTACCACAACGCTTCAGACCAGTGGCACGGCATAGCCATCTCCGGCCCCAGGGCGCGTACTTTGCTGTCGCGCATTACCCACGAGGATGTTTCCGAATCAGGGTTACGTTTCCGCGATATTCGCTACGCCAGCGTGGGGGATATTCCGGCGCTCTTGGCGCGGGTGTCGTTTTCCGGCGAACTCGGTTATGAAATTTACTGCGCACCCCACTACCAGTTGAAACTATTCGAATCCATCGAAGCCGCCGGTGAAGACCTCGGACTGCGGTTATACGGCGCCCGGGCGATGATGTCGCTGCGGCTGGAGAAAAGTTGGGGGGTGTGGACGCTGGACTACCGCCCGGACTTCAACGCCATAGAAGCCGGACTGGGGCGCTTCGTCGCCGACCATAAGAAAGCGGATTTTATCGGCCGTGAAGCGTTCCTCAAACAAAAGCGCGGCGATGCTACGATACGACTGGTCACGCTGGTGGTGGATACCGATGACCTCGATGTATCCCACGACGAAGCCATTTTCCACAACGGCGAATGCGTCGGTTACGCAACCTCTGGCGGATACGCGCATTATTGCCAAAAAAGCGTCGCCCTCGGCTATGTCCCGGCGGAACTGGCCACCCACGGGCAGAAATTCGAAATCGAAATTCTCGGTGACTTGTATCCGGCAACGCTTACGGCAACGCCGTTATACGATCCCACCGGCGAAAAAATGCGGTGCTAGTTTTTTCGGCGCGCTGACTTGGAGAACATAATTTGATGCCACCACCTTCCGATAAATCGATTCCCATAACTCAAGTCTTGTTCGACTTGGACGGGTTGCTGCTGGACACTGAGCGCATCTACACCGTGGTTACCCAAAAAATTGTCGGGCGTTTCGGAAAGACCTTTGACTGGAGTTTGAAACGCAACATGATCGGGCGTCCGGCGATGGATTCCGCCCGTTATCTGGTGGAGGCGTTGGCGCTGCCGATTAGTGCTCAGGCGTATCTGGATGAACGCAACGGCTTGCTGCGGGATGGCTTTGCCGCTTGCGAGGCGATGCCCGGCGCGGAAAAACTGGTGCGCCATCTACACCGCCACGGCATCCCCATAGCAGTAGCCACCAGTTCGGCGCGGGATTTGTATGAGATCAAAACCACCCGGCACGGGTCGTGGTTCAAGTTGTTTGATTTGGTGGTAAGCGGCGATGACCCGGCCATTGCGCAGGGCAAACCGGCGCCGGATATTTTTCTCCTCGCCGCTTCTCGGCTTGGCGGCGAGGCAGCGTCAACGCTGGTGTTTGAAGATTCGCCGCTAGGCCTTGAAGCCGGTGTTGCCGCGCACATGCGGGTGGTGGCGGTGCCCGATCCCAATATGGACAAGGCACATTACCCGGCGGCCGACCTGATCATCGATTCGCTCTTGGAGTTTGCGCCGCAAAGATATGGTCTGCCGGCGTACTAAATCACCAATCAAACCACCAACTAAATGAACGCGGCGGTGGTGGTCTTTTGCCGGGCAACTTGCAGCGCGTCTTCCAGAGTGATCGACTCGGAAAACAGCGCCCAGCCAATCACCGCTCCGGCGATGTTGGGCAGTTGGGATAACATGGAAACATCGTCAAGGTTGCGCACCGTGCCGCTGGAGATCACCGGGCAATCCAAATCCGCCGCCATCTGCGTGGTGTTGGCCATGCTGCTTTCGGGCAGTTCGTCGTAGCGGTCGATGTCGGTGTAAATAATCCCCGCCGCCCCCGAACGCTCGAATCTTTTCGCCAACTCCAGGGCGGTAAAGGTGGAAGTATGCTTCCAGCCGTGGGAGACCGCCCGGCCGCCACGGGCGTCTATGCTGATCATGATTTTCTCCGGGTGTTTGACGCACACTTCCTCCACCAGCCGCTGGTCGGAAACCGCGGCGGTACCCAGCACCACCCGCTCGGCGCCGTCCTTGAACCAGCCGTCGATGACGCTGGAAGAGCGGATGCCGCCGCCCACCTGCACCGGGATATTCGACTTGCGAATGATTTCCCGAATGAGGTCGCTGTTGCCGCCTTCTTTTTCAAAGACGCTGTCGATGTCGATGAGATGCAGCCATTCGGCCCCGGCTTGTTCAAATTTCTTCGCCACATCCAGCGGCTTAATGTCAAAAACTTTCGGGTCTTCAATGCCGCCATGTTTGAGATTGACGCACTGGCCGTTATGTAATTCGATATCCGGATATATGATCATTGTCTGATCCTCCACAACCATTGATGTGGCGGCATTATACACTGTCCGCTATGACTCCGCGACTCCGCTCGCGGAACTAAGGTGGCGCGCTGCTCGTATTTCACCAGTCTGGCTTAATCTCTTGGCGGCGTTTGGCTACATATTCTTCGAGATGCTCGCGGATTCCGGGGTCCAGGGGCGGCGGTTCGTAGTGCGCGAGTATTTCCTGATACAGCGTGTTGGCCCGCTGGGTGGCGGTTTTTTCGCCGTTTTCCTGCCAGGTTTCAAAGTTGCTCCAATCGGAAACGATGGGCGCATAAAAAGCGTCTTGGTAACGCTCCCTGGTGTGGGCGGTTCCGAAAAAATGCCCGCCGGCGCCGACCTCGCGGATGGTGTCCAGCGCCAGAGTTTTTTCATTGACCACGATGGGCTGCAGCGTCTCCACCATCATCTGCACCATTTCCATGTCAATGATCAGTTTCTCAAACGAAGCACACAAGCCGCCCTCCAGCCATCCGCCGCTGTGTTTGATCATATTGCCGTGTGCCATTACCGCGCTCCATAGCGACATCTCGGATTCCCACGCCGCCTGAGCGTCCACGCAGTTCGAGGCGTTGACGTTGGAGGTGCGATACGGAATGCGGTAGCGGCGCGCCAACTGCCCCCCGGCGAGTACCGCCCGGGCGTATTCCGGGGTACCGAAAGCGGGGGCGCCGGATTTCATATCGACGTTGGAAGTAAATCCGCCGTACATCACCGGCGCGCCGGGATTCACCATCTGGGTAATCGCGATGACCCCCAGCGCTTCGGCGTTTTGCTGGGCCAGCGCACCGGCCAGGGTGATGGGGCTCATGGCGCCGGCCAGCGTGAACGGCGTCACGATCACCGGCTGGCGGTGGCGCGCCATGTGCATGGCGCCGTCCAGCATCGGCTTGTCCACCTTGAGCGGTGAGTTGGTGTTGACCACGGTGGAGAGGCTCGGCTCGCGCATCAACTGTTCCCGGTCGATGCCGCGTGCGATGCACATCATCTCCAGACCGTCTTCCACTTTGTCGTTGCCGAGGCTGTATACATGCCATGGTTTTTCGGTCAGGGTAATGAAGGCCAGATACGCGTCGAGATGGCGGGTATGCACCGGCAGGTCAATGGGCTCGACCGGATAGCCCGACAGCGTCGCCACCACGTTAAAGGTCTGCCCCAGTTTCAAGAATTTGCAGTAGTCCGCAAAGTTTCCGGTGCGGCGTCCGCCTTCGATGTCGGAGCAGTTGGGCGGGCTGGAGACGATGCTGAAATTGATGTGATTGCCGCCGTAGGTGGAATTATAGGCGGGGTTGCGCGCATGCAGAGTGAACTCGGACGGCACCGTGGCAATTTTTTCCATCAACGCATCCCGCCGGATGCACACATAGCCGGTGTCCTTGTCCACGGTTGCGCCGTGTTCGAGCATCAGCGCGCGTGCCTCGTCGTTGACGATCTGCAGACCGATGTTTTCAAGAATGCGCATCGAGGCGTCGTGAATCAGTTCGACATCTTCCTCCTTCAGCACCTCGATGGGAGAATAAGGATTGCGGATTTGCCGCACCGGGGGTTGCGCCAACGAAAAGCCGGGCCTGGTCTTGCTACGACCGGAACGTTTCACCATAACTTATATCCGCGTTGGGCCTGCATTTTGGAGAATTGTTTTATTAAAAAAATTATTGTTGACTACTATAAATTTGTTTTTATTATGTGTCAACAACAAGCACCCTAGCATGGGTTTATAGGTTGCTTGTCGCCCCGCCGCCACTTACGCCACTGCTTCTGCGAAAGCAGGAATGCGGTCAGGGTTTGCGAAAGAAATAATCGAAGCGTTTTCATCAGCCAAATTCACCGGCACACAGCGCAACCGCCGGCCGCCGCCAAAATCAAAATCCACCGGGCGGGTAAATTCTGAAGTACGCGGATAAAGCAGGCAGAGTAGCGGGACCGGCGAGATACATTCCGTTGATTCTTTTTCTTGATACCTTCTGCCGTAGGCGTACATCTGATAGACATCAGCCTGACTCGGTTTGCAACGATTGTTTTGGTCGGGTTTCAGGTGCTTCCATTTGGTATCGAGAATGCGCAATTCTTTACCATCCATGCGCCGCGCAACAATATCGGGTCGCAAAGCAAAACTTTTTCCTTTCACCAACCAATGCTTGCTTTCCTGCGTACGCACATCCCAATCGCTCCATTCCCGGCGCACTCGGTCCGCGACATAATCCTCAAAAATCCGCTCCATCGGAAACAACAACGCCATCGACAAGTTGCCACCACGCCAGGTGCTTGGCGCACTGCCTTGCAAAAACAGCCGCACCCACGGAAACAATTTTTCGTAAAGCGTCATCGTGCGATCGATGCGTGCGCGCTGGAAATCGGCGGCGATGTTTGCAGATTCCGGCACTTCGTCAAAATAAAACCGCGCCTGCCGCAAGCGGTTTTGATTGGCGGTATCGCGGCTTAGTCGTTGCAGATACAACAGCGCCGATTTCAACAGCCGGTTGACCGGGCGATTCACCGAAAACTCCTCGTAACGCGCATAAAACCGCTCCCGGTGGACGAGGTTGTGACGCAGTTGTTCGGAAAAAATAAGTTTGCCCTTCAACACGCGAAGATTTTCCTCGATGGGCGTGTAGTGGCGCGCTAGCCCACGGTGAGTCAGCGCCAGTAATTCCCCGGTGAACATCGCAATAAACCCCTCGAGTAACGGGAAATAACGCAACGCGCGAACATCGGCTTCGCTGATATTTCGGAACGGGCCGTTGCGCCAGGTGCGCAACATTCTCAGAAAAATTTCCTTTTCAAGGCCCGCATTTTCGCTCGCGCCGCCGAGGTCGATCTTTGGCAGAATTTCCACGGTGGCGCCGCGCCGGGTTTGCAGAATGCCGACATAATTATTGGCAGTCAGTTTTTTATATCCCGGTGTCATTACCCGGCGGCTTTTTTCATCTTCCCGATGCGCGAGTACAAAACCCCAGATGTCGTCGAAGTCGTTTTTTGCAATCACCACATCCTGGCCGCTGTTTGTTCCCCACCCGAGGGATTGAAACTCGCGTAAAGTAAAATGCTTATTCGATGCTGTCATCTGCGGAAGATTCGTTGTCGGTATTGCCGTTGTAAATCTTTTTGTATTTGCGGATATTCTCAAACACCGATTGATCACCAATTCGCCAAATCTTCTTTTCCCGGTCGACAAAAACCGTCTCGCGCATCTCCGGCATATCATCGGAAGTAACAAAACCGTTTCCATTCAGCACCACATCAATTTTTTCCCAATCGTCATAGAAATACTCTTGCAACAACGGCAATACCGCATTGCGAAAAATGCTCGCCAATTTTTCAATGGTCGGGGATTTTTCCAGCGGTAAAAAATAAGTGTGCCCGATCTGGTGGTCGCGGTCATACAACGCTTCGATGCGTCGGTTTATCGCCGTCAGCAAGGCGGGTATATCCAAATCCTCGAAAACGATGCCCTTTAATTTCGTGCTGTCCGGCATCATTTCCACAAACTCAAACCGCCGCCGCAACGCCGTGTCCAACAACGCAATGGAGCGGTCGGCGGTGTTCATCGTGCCAATCAGATAAAGGTTTGCCGGGACGCTAAAAGATTCCCCCGAATACGGCAATGTGGCCGTGGTCGCTTCGGCGTTACCCGCCCGTCTGGATTCTTCGACCAGCGTAATCAATTCGCCGAATATTTTTGAGATATTTCCACGATTGATTTCATCGATAATCAAGACATGTGGTTTATCGGCATTTTCAGCGTTGCCGCAGATACGTTTGAATACGCCGTCTTTGATTTCATATAATAATTCCTGTGCTTGCCCCTCCTCACCCAACAAAGGTCGAATGCCTTCGACAAACTCTTCGTAACCGAAACTCTGATGGAAGGTTACGAATTCAATTCGTTTTTCTTTTCTTAATTCCTCAAAACGGCCGCGCAGTTGTTCGCGGTTAGTTTTCTTTCTCTCGTAGAATTCTGGATCAAGAATTAACAAAGTTTCGTCAATAGTGCGATAAGTTTTACCAGTTCCGGGCGGGCCGTAGAAGATGCGGTTGAGGGGTGAAGAAGCGGGATTCATAACTTTTTTCCCTTTGGGTTCTTTGGGTTCTTTGGGTTTTTTTTTCCTGTTCATCCATTCGTCATTTAGAGGAGGCGCAAAAAAGTCCAGATCTTTCCTGCCGTGTTTTTTCTCTTGCTCACTTCGTACTTCCCGCAACAATTCATCAATTTCCGGCCATGCCATATCTTTTAATTGGGTGCGGTTCATACCCTTATAGTATTTTACAATTTCCCTTTTTTTCTGCCCACTAAATACTCTTTCAAAGTCATCAGGAAAAAGCAAGTAGTTCAATATATGGCGAATTATCCGTTTTTTGCATAGCCAATTTTTCTTAGTTTTCTTGTTTGTTAGTAAGGGAACCAGCCAGTCAATTTCGTCAAATTCCGACAGCCATTTATCAAGTTGTCGGGAAAAACTGATGGAATTTTTTGCTAGTTGGTGTTGCTCGTTGGAATCAAGTTTTTTCCATTCCGCGATAATTAGTATAAAAGTAAGCAACTCGGCCCACATAAGTACGTTTAACGCCGCACCAACTTTCACAATACCTTTGAGATATTGATCTTCCAGAACTTTCCCTGCGGGCAATTCGCTTCCCGACCAACTCCAAATTTCTTTGCAACGATTCCTTTTGTTTGCCGGCCCGCTGTTTGATGATGAAAAATTTATAATCCACCAAATCTCAGCCATTAACTTTTTTACTTCAGGCTTTGCTCCGTCCATCTGTATTTTCATTCTTTTAATAAAGTCTGACTCATCTCCGCCATCATTTAATCTTTTGATGTAGTGTTCCTGAAGGTCATGTTCAAAATATTCTCCCTTCCAAAGATTCTCGTCGCTAAACACAGAACCCTCGCCAAGCAAACAATCATCACGCCAGTATTTAGCCGCTTTATGAATAAATTTCACACCGGGCATGTTGGGAATATGTCTGCTCATTGGTTGTTTTCTCCAAAATAAATGTTGTTAGTATTCGTCATTCACTCAACCGCCCATTGTACCTGAATCCAGCAACAGCACGCGCGCGATGTTATACTGGCGCGCCATGACCGCCAACACCAATCAGAACGACACCATTCGCCCGATCATCGATTGGTTGCTCGGGCAGGCGTTGGCCGACTTCCAACTCGGCGATCTGGTAACCGGCATCGCCGAAAGGTTGGTGGAAACCGGTTATGCGTTGCACCGCTTTCATGTCACCGTGCGGATACTGCACCCCATATACAGCGGCACCGCGTTTACCTGGAGCCGCGGCGGAGGGTTGCAACGGGCCGCCTTCGGGCGCGCCAACAGCACCTCCGACGCCTGGCTGAACAGCCCCCTGAACCACATGCTGAAAAGCCGCATCACCGAATACCGCCTGCGCATCCATCGCGGCGAAGGCATGGAAGACTATCCGTTCATCCGCGAATTAAAAACCCTCGGCGCCACGGATTACCTCGCCATCCTGACCCCATTCGGCGACCCGGTCACGGCCATCGAACGGGAAGACGGCGTGGTTATGTCGTGGTGCGGGGAAGCACCCGGCGGCTGGAGCGACGACGAAGCAACCGACCTGCGACGCTTGCAATCGCGACTCGCGGTGGTGGTTCGTCTCGCCATGCACCAGACCCTGGCCCGGGATGTGGTCTCCGCCTACCTCGGTGCCGATGCCGGCCAACGAGTGCTTGCCGGGCAGATCCAGCGTGGCGATGGCGAGGACATCGAAGCCGTTATCTGGTTCGCCGACCTGCGGTCATCCACCCGCCTCGCCGAATCCCTCGGCACCGATGCGTTCCTTGAATTGCTAAACCGCTTTTTTGAATGCACCGCCGGTGCGGTGCAGGCATCCGGCGGCGAAATCCTCGACTATATCGGCGATTCGGTGCTCGCTATTTTTACCTTCGAAAAGTTCGACGGCCCGGCGCAAGCCTGCCGCACCGCCCTCGCCGCCGCCAACCTTGCCTCAACTCGTTTCGCCGAATTTAATCGAGAACGCCACGAGCGTGACGAGGAACCCCTCGGCTTCGGCATCGGCTTACATCCGGGAACGGTGATGTTCGGCAACATCGGCACCGCCGACCGATTGAAGTTTTCCGTCATCGGCCCCGCCGCCAACGAAGCCGCCCGGGTCACCGCTCAATGCCGCATCCTCGATGAGGAAATAGTCGTGTCCGAAGTATTCCGCAACCTCGCCGGTGGCGACTGGCGGCCGTTGGGAACATTTGAACTGCGCAACGTCAATCAACCCATGACGTTATTTGCGCCGACCTGAAAAAACACCTAAAAACCTATCAGTTGCGCAGCCTTTGGTTTTTCGGATCCCATACCGCTTCGGCGGCAACCGTGGCGGTGCGCAATTCACCGAGCAATTCAACCGTGAGTTCGCTGCCGGGTTGGGAAAATGCCGTCTCCACATAAGCGAAGCCGAGGCTTTTGCCGGTGATATGTCCGTAGCCGCCGGAAGTGGTTACGCCGATGGAATGTTGCGCATCTCCGCTTGGGAACACCGGCTCGCCACCGGCTATATCGCAGTTTCCGGATTCCACCACCAGATAAACCAGTTTTTGCGCGATGTCCCCTTTACGCACCGCCAGAGTCGCCTGTTTGCCGATGAAGTCGCCCTTATCTTCGGCGAAGAAACGTTCGATACCGGCTTCCACCGGGGTGATTTCATTGGTGAGTTCCGCGCCCCAGCCTTTGTAGGCTTTTTCCATTCGCAACGAGTTGACCGCATAAGCGCCAAAGTTGGCGATGCCGTGTTGCGCACCGGCGGCATACACCGCTTCGTATAATTCCAACAAATTTTCCATCGGGCAATGCAGTTCCCATCCCAATTCGCCGATATAGTTAACCCGCAAAGCGCGCACTGGCACACCGGCAATCTCGATTTCCCGCGCGCTCAGCCACGGGAATAATTCATTGCCGAGGTCGGCGTCTGTCAGCCCCGCCAGCGTGTCCCGGGATTTCGGTCCGGCCACCACCAGCACGCCAATTTCATCGGTGACATTGGCGACGGATACCTCTTCGCCATCCTCCACGCCACGGGTGAGAATGTCCAGATCGCGGTCTTCGCAAGCGGCTCCGGAGAGAATGTAATAGCGGTTTCCGGGCAACCGGGTGACGGTGGACTCGCCGATGATTCGCCCTTGCCGGGAAAGATAATGGCTCAACGATATGCCGCCGTCTCGGGTCGGCGGGCGGTTGGCGGTGACGCGATTCAAAAAGGACTGCGCATCCCGACCGGTCACTTCGTATTTGGCGAAACTGGAAAGATCCAGCACCCCAACCCGTTCCCGAACGGCACGGCATTCCGCCGCCACCACTTCCATTATATTGTTGTGCCGGAAGCCCGGTTCCTCAACCCGGCCGTCCACGGAAAACCATTTGGGTCGCTCCCAGCCGTTGGCTTCGGTATACACCGCGCCTTGTTCCGCGAGACGCTCATACAATGGCGTGATGCGTTGTTTGCGGGAAGCCGGGCGTTCCTCGCCGGGCAAATGCAGCGCGTACATATGCTCGTAGTCTTGGTGGGATTTGGCTTTGGTGTAGTCGCCGGGTGCGTAATGGCCGAAGCGGCGCGGGTCGACGCCGGCCATGTTGATTTCGGCGTCGCCGTGCACCATCCACTGGGCGAGGTATTTCCCCGAACCGGCACCGGCGGCGATGCCGATAGATGCACCGTTGCAATGCCAGTAATTGTGCAACCCCGCCGCCGGGCCAAGCAGCGGGTTGGCGTCCGGGGTGTGGGGAATGGCGCCGCACACCACGCGCTTGATGCCCAACTCGGCCAACGCCGGCATGCGTTCCATGACGCGCTCGATATACGGGGTCAGGTTGTCGAAATCAGCGTCGAACAATTCGTTCTCGGATTCCCATTCCGGCCAGCCGCCACGATGCGGCCAGCATTCCTCGGAATTGACGGTCTCGTAAATGCCGATGAGTCCCGATTTTTGCTCCTGGCGAAAATACGCCGACGGATAGGGGTCGCGCATGACCGGCATTTCCTCATCGCTGTCGGCAAATTCCGGCACCGTATCGGTGACGATATAGGTGTGTTTCATGTTGGTGATGGGGATGTCGACGCCCACCATCTGGCTCACCTGCCGAGCATAACAACCGGCGGCGTTGACCACCATTTCGCACACCACAACCCCCGCATCGGTCACCACTTCCCATTCCCCCGAAGGGCGTCGGTTGATGCCGGTGACGCGGGTGTTGGTGACGATGGTAGCACCCATCCGCCGCGCGCCTTTGGCCATGGCGTTGCATACCCCGGCGGGGTCGACATGCCCGTCTCCGGTAGTCCACGCCCCGGCCAATACGCCATCGGTCTTGACCAGCGGGTTCAACTGTTTGATTTTCGCGGGGTCGATAACCTCGCAATTAAAGCCAACCATTTTGCCCACGGCGGCAACCCGATGAAACCATTCCACTTCGGCGGGTTTTAATGCAAAACGAATGGCACCGCAGCCGTGCCAACTGACATATTGCCCGGTAAGTTCTTCCAGTTTGGGATACAGCCGCACGCCGTAGTCGTGAATTTTCGCCATGTTGTAATCGGCAATAAAATTCGGACATAGCCCAGCGGCGTGCCAAGTGGAACCAGAGGTGAGTTCGCCCTTTTCAATGAGCAAACAATCACTCCAACCTTCCTCGGCGAGATGATAAAGCAAACCCGCGCCCATCACGCCGCCACCGATGATGACTACGCGGGACTGGGTTGGGAGTGTTTTCGGGTTGGTTGACAAAGAAAAACCTTTTATCCCGGCTATTTACGATTCACCTGGCGATGGAGAATGTTGATCTACTTCCGTGTGTAATAGACCTTTCATTTCGAGCACCCGATCTCTTAATTCGATACCGACAACTCGCATGATTTTCTCTATGTCCACCCCGTCTGCGAATGCAACCTCATATAGTTTTTCAAAAAATTCTTTATTTTTCTTCTCTAAATCTTGCACTAACTTGTTATTGCAAAAATCAAAACAATGCTCCTGTATCTGATAGGCGTTCATATTTTTTGTCTCACGGTGCAATTTATCGGCATATACAGAAACTATTTTTTCGACATCTATTCTGCTGGCGATGTCTTTTCCATAATCGCTTAGCGTTACCGGGCTGCTGGATTGATCCACAGAACGTCCGTATTTTTCCATAATTACATTATAAAGCGCATCCACTTGTTTGGAGAGTTTTTCTACGACTTTCTCAATATTGGATAATCCGTTTTCGACATTGGATAATCTGTTTTCGACATTCGTCTTCCAAGCAGAGGCTTTCCAAAGAAGGAAAAGGATTAAAGGGATAACAATCCAAACCGAAGGATCGTTTAGTGATCGCATTATCGCGGACAAACTATTCATTAGTATTTGTGTAGGGGTGAAGGGTTTGTGATGCTGGTGAGTGTATGTGATTATACATAAATGCCACTCTGCTATTTTTATTATTTCGCCTTCATCTGCTCACGCGGCAACTGAATATCAAATTCTTCGCGCAAACGCGCATCGAGTTCGTCGTTGATGTGGTCGGGGAAATGGGTGGCGAGGATTTCTTGGGTTTTTTCGCGGGCCGGGACATTGATTGGGTTGGCGCCGATTTCTCGCCATTCGGCCGGGGTCAGGCGGTTGCCGACTATGGGGTAGACATAATCCCGCTGCATTCTCGACAAGGTCGAATCGTGGCCGAGGAAGTGTTCCGGGCCGTTGAGGCAAACATCGGTGATGGCTTCCACCGCGAGCGCATCGGTATCGGTTTCAATGCCACGCACGCTGCGGTTGATGGCGCCGAGCAAATCGTTGTCGATGGTGGCGCCCTCAAAACTAAAACCCAGCAGACTGGCCTGCATGCCGACTGCCTCGTATATGAGGTTGGCGCCGCTGTGTCCGGCCAGCGCCAGGGTGTAGCCCTTCTCGCCGCCGGACTGGGCGTCGGGGATTTTCGAATCCGCCATGCCGGCGGCGATGCCGGTGGGCAGGTCGTAGAAACGCCCCATCTGTCCGCAGGCCGCCATCAGCACCGCTTGTTCGCCGCTGCCGCCGCTCATGGCGCCGGTGCGCAGGTCGGACACGAACGGCCACGGCGCGAAAATCGCCGGATGGCCCGGCTCAATCAAATTGATATACACCAGCGCGCCAAGCACTTCGGCGCATTCTTGCGCCACCGCACCGGCCAGCGAGGCCGGACTGGTTGCGCCGGCCTGACCGGCCGCCAGCATTAAGATGGGCATGCCGCCGCGCACGCACACTTCCAATACCCGGCAGGCGTCTTCGGCAAAGCGCATCGGCGGTACCACGAAGCAGCAGGAGACGCTGGCGAAGGGCCGCTCACGCCATTTTTTTTCACTGCCGGCGATGCGGTGCAGCATTTTGATGCCTTCCTCGGCATGCGCCGGGTCCACATAACTGACGCCGCAATGTTTGGTGGTGCCGCACACCGAGGCGTAGGTGGTGTTGAGGTCCATGGCGCGGGGGCTTTCAACGTCCCGCGCCACCATGCAGCGTTGGAAGAAGTGGATGTGTTCGTGGTGGTCCACGAGCCGTGCGGCGTCGTACAGGTCTTGCAGGGTGGATTCGCGGTACGCGCCCTTGCCCGGATATTTTTTATGATCTTTCCAGTCATCCACCACGTGCACGGCGGCGCCGGCGGTGCCGAAATACACCTTGTTGCCGCTCAGATGCAGGTCGTATTGCGGCGATTGTCCGTGCAGGGTGATGTTGCGGGCGGCTTTGTCGAGCGCCTCTTTCACCAGTGCGCGGGGAAGCAGTAGCCGGCCGTCTTTGGTATGCTTGCCACCGGCTTTGGTGATCAATTCGATGCAGGATGGAATCGAACGGGAAAAGCCGACGTTTTCAAGCAGGTCGAACGACGCTTGGTCAATCCGCCGGATATCTTCTTCGGTCAGGGGCAAAAACCGCCCGCCGGTTTCCCCGGGTCGCACCGGCTTGTTCTCTTCCGTCAGCGGCGCCGCGCGCAACGCCTTGCGGGCTTCTCTGCCCCCTGCTCTTTTGCTTGTCATTGACTGGAATGGGTTCGGTGATGAATAGATGGTTCGGTGGCCGCTATCAAACAAGAATTCGCCCCGATAATCAAGCGGCACCACTCGGTAACCGGGCCGTATTATCGGAAAGACGCGCCTTCTTTACAAGCGCAAAAGACACCCGGCCTTTTCCCGGCTATAATTCGCCGCCCTACCCTTCACCGTCCATCCACGAGAATCAAATGTCGGAAGCCATTATTGCCCTCATCAGTCTGATTGCCGGCCTCGGCATCGGCTGGTGGCTTCGTTCGAAGTCCGCCCCCGCCGACGATGCCGAAAAAGTCACCCGCTTGGAGGATCAGTTGCGCGCCGCCAGAGAGGCCGAAGTCGCCGCCCGAACCAATCTGGAAAACCTGCAAACGCAATTCGAAACGGAGAAAAAACGTTTGGAGGAAATCCGCGGGGAGATGGAAAATTCCTTCAAGGCCATGGCCGCCGACATCGCCGGCCGCAACGCCGAGATATTTCTCAAACAGGCCGGCGAGCAATTCAGGTCGCTCAAGGAAAGTTCGGAAAAAGACTTGGATGAAAAGAAAAACCTCATCGACAAGAGTTTGTTGGGAATGAATGAAAAACTGGACAACATCCACAAGCAGTCCACCGAATTGAAATCCAGCATCGACACCAGTCAAAAAACCACCGAAGCGCTCACCGAAAACACCGCGCGGTTGCGGGAGATATTGTCGTCTTCGCAACAACGCGGGCAGTGGGGCGAGCGCATAGTGGAAGACATCCTGCGTTTTGTCGGTCTCATGGAAAAAGTTCACTACATCAAACAAAGCCCGGTGGAATCCGGGCAGCGGCCTGATTTCACTTTTATTCTCCCTCAGGAAAAAAAGTTGAACATGGACGTGAAATTTCCCCTCGCTCATTATGAAACTTATCTCTCCGCCGAAGATGAAGAGATACGCAATCGGGAGAAAGGGATATTCTTGAAAAACGTGCGCAGCCACATCCAATCGGTGTGCGGCCGCGAATACATCAACCCCGCCGAAGGGACGCTGGAATACGTCATGCTGTTCATTCCCAACGAATCTATTTACGGCTTCATCAACCGCGAAGACGCCGACCTCATCGACTTCGCGCTGGGGAAACGTGTCCTGCTGTGCTCGCCACTGACGCTATACGCCATGCTGTCCCTCATCCATCAGGCAACGCGCAACTTCGCCATGAACGAACGCGCCTCGGAAGTCATGGATCTGGTCGGGCAATTCCGAAACCAATGGACAAAGTACGTCGACAAAATGGACAAAATGGGTCGCCGTATTGACGGATTGTCCGGGGATTTTAAGGAATTGGTAACCACCCGCACCCGCGCACTGGAAAAGCCCTTGGACAAAATTGAAAATATCTCCCTTGCGGCTCCTGATTCGGCGGCGGAAGTGCCGGTGGAATTACCGGCGAAATTGTCGGCAGAGGCACCCGAATGACCATCGTCCGCGCAATCACGGTTGGCGGGAACTTTACCCAACCAACCGAGTCATAATTAACATCACCGCCACGCGGAGTTGACCGTTTTTGGTATAATTCCGGCGTGGCAAAAATTATCTACCAACCCTCAATCAACAGGTTTAGACACCCATGAAAAATTTACGCACTTTGGCCGTCTCGTTTGTACTGGCCGCCATGACGCTGTCGACTTCCGCTTTGGCGAAAGAAGACCCGATATACACTTCGTATTTCAGCAACAACGGTGCCGGCGGGTATGATGTGACCGCCTATTTCAGCGAGAGCAAGCCGGTCAAGGGCAAAAAAGCCTTCACGACCCGCTATAAGGACGCCGACTGGTTGTTCGCCAGTCAGGAAAATCTCGATAAATTCGTCAGCGACCCGGAAAAGTATGCGCCGCAATACGGCGGCTATTGCGCATGGGCGGTCTCCCAGGGCAGCGTAGCCAGTGGCGACCCGCTGCTGTGGACCGTGCACAACGACAAGTTGTATTTGAATTACAACAAAAAAATCAACACCAAATGGGCTAGCGATATGGACAATTTGATCTCGACCGGGGATAAAAACTGGCCTTCGGTGTTGAACTGAAGTTTCAGACTCCACGCGGCGAAGTGTTGCGGCGAAATGGCTTTCGCCGCGCGCTCCGCTTCTGCGGCGGCGCATCCGCTGCTTTCAATTGCCGGTGGATTGTGATGTAGTGTGCAAAACCCATTGCACACCATATGAACGCCGTTTTTGAGATCTCCATCCCGGTATTCGGGCTTGGACTACTCGGTTATTTTGCCACCCGCTTGGGATACTTCTCCCGGGAAAACGCCGAGGGTCTGGCAAAATTTGTCTACAATTTTGCCGTGCCGTTGCTGTTGTTCCGAACCCTTGCCCACGCCGGGCCGGACGGGGAAATTCCGTGGCAACTGGTGCTCGGTTATTACCTGCCGATGGCGATTTTTTATTTCAGCGGCATGCTCGTCAGCCGCTTGGTATTTCGGCGAGATTTCCCGGATCAGGTCATCACCGGCTTTTCCTTCAGTTACGGCAACGCCATTCTGCTCGGGCTGCCGCTGGCGCTACTCACCTTCGGCGAACAAGGCTCGATTCCGTTTTTCATTCTGCTGGCGTTCCACGCCCTGAGCGCGTTCACGGTCACCACCATCGCCCTGGAATACGGGCGCAGTACGGCGATACGCCGAAAACTTGCCAACATCGCCGGGGGAATCTTCACCAATCCCCTCATCATCGGCATCATCGCCGGGATAGCCTTCAACCGCCTCGGCCTGACAGTGCCCGCACCGCTGGATGCGCTGGCCGCTTTTATGCAAAATGCGGTCACGCCATGCGCCCTGTTTGCGCTGGGCGCAACCTTGACCGGATACGGTATTGCCGGCCACCTGAAGCAGACTTCGGTGATCATCCTCGCCAAATGCGTGGTGTTTCCGGTGGTGGTATGGGTTAGTTGCCGCTATGTTTTTGGCATTGCCCCGTTATGGGCTATGGTCGCCACCCTGCTGGCGGCGCAACCGGTGGGAGTCAATGTTTTTATCTTCGCCGAGCGTTACAATACCGCCCGGGCGATGGCCACCACAGCGGTCTTTTTGTCCACCACTTTTTCGCTGCTATCCATACCGGTACTGTTGTATCTGATTGAACTTCACGGATTGCGCTAACCGGTAACTTCGTCACTTGCCGTCACTTTTGCACAACACAAGCCATGCATGAACCTCAAGAAACCACTATCCGAAACGCCACCCTCGCCGACGCCGATACGCTGGCCGCTTTCAACCGTAACATCGCCATGGAGACCGAAAACCTGGCGCTGATACCGGCGGTCGTTTTGAGCGGCGTCAAGGCGGTGTTCGAAAATCCCGCCCGTGGGTTTTATGTGGTGGCCGAAGCACGGGGGGAACTGGTGGCCTCGCTGTTGGTAACCCGCGAATGGAGCGACTGGCGGAACGGCGAGTTGTGGTGGATTCAGAGCGTCTATGTGACCCGCGAATGGCGTCGCCGGGGGCTTTACCGACTGCTGTATAATCATGTAAAGCAACGGGCCGAACAGGCCGAAAACGTCTGCGGTTTCCGCCTCTATGTGGAACGCGAAAACCACATAGCGCAAAAAACCTATGCGACACTGGGGATGCGCGAAACCGAATACAAGGTTTTTGAACAACTCGTCTCCGGGCGCGAATTTTCCCGGCCCGCCAAGTAACAATCCCGCATAACAATCCCGCATAACAATCACAAATAACATCCCAGCGACACATGCGCGAAAATCACCACAACCTGCCACCGCTTCCCGGACTCAATTTCGTCGAACTGTCGCCGATTTCGTTTTTGCGCCGTGCCGCCGACACCTATCCCCATCATCCGGGGGTGGTTTATCAGCAGCGACAATACACCTGGAAACAGGTCGCCCAACGGTGCAAAAAACTGGCATCCGCGCTCGACGGCCTCGGCGTCACCAGCGGCGCCACCGTATCGATGATGGCGGCCAACACCCCGGAATTGGTGGAGGCGCACTACGGCGTGCCCATGGCCGGCGGCGTGCTCAACGCCATCAACACCCGGCTGGATGCGGATACCGTGGCGTATATTCTGGAACACAGCGACTGCCGTGTGCTGATTACCGACAGCCACTTCTCCGAGGTGGTCAAGCGCGCGCTGGCGAAACTAAAAAACCCGCCGCTGGTGATTGACATCATCGACACGCAAGCGCAACCGCCCAAAGGAAACGGCGAAAAACTCGGCGTTATGGATTACGAAGAACTGCTGGCCGGCGGCAACCCTGATGCCCACTGGGGCTATCCCGCATCCGAGTGGGATGCGCTGACCTTGAATTACACCTCCGGCACCAGTGGCCGCCCCAAGGGCGTGGTCTACCACCATCGCGGCGCGTATTTGATGGCCATGGGCACCATCGCCGCATGGCAAATCCCCAAACACCCGCGCTATTTGTATACCGTGCCGATGTTCCACTGCAACGGCTGGGGGCATGTCTGGACTATGGCGGTGATGGGGGGAACGCTGGTGTGCAATCGCCTGATTCGTGCGGAAGTGATTTTCGACGCCATCGAGCGGCACAAAATTACCCACTTCGGGGCGGCGCCCATCATCCTCTCCATGCTCGCCGATGCCCCGGCGGAAGTACAACGCAGCATGGACTACACCGTGCAAGTCATGACCGCCGGTGCGCCGCCGCCGAGCAAAGTGCTGGAAAAAATCGAGCAACTCGGTTTTAATGTTACCCATGTCTATGGTCTGACCGAGACTTACGGCCACGTGATGTATTGCGATTGGCAGGAGGCATGGGAAAGCCTCGACAAACCGGCGCAAGCCGAACTCAAATCCCGGCAGGGGGTACGCCTGCCGATGATGGAATCTGCGCGGGTGCACGACGTGGAAAGCGGCCAACCGGTACCGGCGGATGGCAAGAGCATCGGCGAGATCGTGCTGTCCGGCAACACCACCATGAAGGGCTACTACAAAAATCCCGAAGCCACCGCCGAGGCGTTCAAGGATGGCTGGTTTCACAGCGGCGACCTGGCGGTGGTGCATGCCGACGGCTACATCGAAATCAAAGATCGCCTCAAGGACATCATCATCTCCGGCGGCGAAAATATCTCCTCCATCGAAGTGGAATCGGTGCTATACCGACATCCCAAAGTGGCGGCGGCGGCGGTGGTCGCCAAGCGCGATGAAAAATGGGGCGAAACGCCGTGCGCGTTTATCGAATTGAAACCCGGCGAATCCGCCGATGAAGACGAGATCATCGAATTCTGCCGCCAACATCTGAGCGGATACAAACGACCCAAACAAGTGATTTTCATGGAACTGCCCAAGACCTCAACCGGCAAGATCCAGAAATTCAAACTGCGGGAAATGATGCGCGAGGGCACGCTGCAACGCCAGCCGTAACGCCGCCACTGACAATTTTTTTTAACTTCTAATACTTACTAACATGACTAAAATCAAACAAGTTGCGGTGCTTGGCGCCGGTGTAATGGGCGGCGGCATTGCCGGAATCTGCGCCAATGCGGGCTGTCGGGTATTGCTGCTCGACATGGACCGGGCGGCATGTGATGCGGCCAAAGAAAGACTGGTGTCGGGGCGGTCGCCGGTGCTGCGGGATGCCGCACTGCTGGATAACATCGTGACCGGATCGTTCGCCGAAGACCTCGATAAAATCGCCACTTGCCAGTGGATTTGCGAAGCCATCGTCGAGAACCTGGAAGTCAAGAGGGACATGTTCTCCCGGGTCGAGACAGTGCGCGCCGAAGGATCAATCATCACCACCAACACCTCGGGCATCCCCCTCAAAGACATCTACGCCGACATGCCCCAACGCTTGCAACAAGACATCGCCGTCACGCATTTTTTCAACCCCGCCCACGTGATGAAACTGGTGGAATTGGTGCCCGGCGAACACACCCGCAGCGAAGTCATCGCCACACTGGTCGACTTCCTCGGTTCAGATCTCGGCAAAGGCGTGGTATACGCCAAAGACACGGTCAACTTCATCGGCAACCGCATCGGCTGTTTGTGGATGCTTGCCGGTCTGCACATCGCGGAAAAAGCCATGCGCGAAGACCGCCTGAATATCGAAACCGTGGATGCCCTGACTTCGGCACCACTCGGCCTGCCCGCCACCGGATTGTACGGCCTCATCGACCTCATCGGCCTGGATGTCATGCACAACGTCGGCAAAAACCTGACCGCTAACCTGTCGGCGGATGACGCGGGCCGGAAATTCACCGCCTTCACCGATCATGTACAACGCCTCCACGACCGTGGCCAACTCGGACGCAAAACCGGCGGCGGATTTTACAAACTCACCCGCCACGACGACGGTAGCAAGACCATGGAAGTTTTCGATTTGGACGGCGACCGCTGGCGTCCGGCGCAACCCGTTGAACTGCCGGAACAAGAACAAACCCTGAACGGCTTGTTCACGGGTGACAGCGCCAACTGCCGCTTTGTGCGGGATTTGCTCGCTACTACGTTGTGCTACGCCGCCGATCTGGTGCCGGACATCGCCGATGACATCGTCAACGTCGACCGCGCCATGCGCTGGGGATTCAGTTGGCAACGAGGACCGTTCGAGATGATCGACCAACTGGGCGCACCCGCGCTGAAGGCATGGTGCAAGGAAAATTCAACACCGCTTCCAAAGATGCTGCGCGTGTTGCAAGAAAGCGGCGAACAAAGTTTCTACCGCAAAGACGGGCGCGAATACCTGAGCATCGATGGGAAGTGGGAAACCGTTGCATAGTATGAAAACTGAAACCCAATACCGACAACATCCGCCTTCGGGCGCGCCGGATAAAATCGGGGCGAACGGCCGCATCGGCCTGGTAGCGTTGGGCACCGACCTCAACAGCGAGTCGGACCTGCGGCGAATGGCACCGGACGGCGTTGAAATTTTCACCAACCGCGTGCACAACCGCAACCCCACCACCGTGGAAAACCTGATGGCCATGGCCCCGGACATCACCCGCGCAGCAAGCGGCCTAGTGCCGGGGGTTGCGATCGATGTACTGATTTACGCCTGCACTTCGGGAACCGCAGTAATCGGCGAAGGTGAAGTAATCAAACTGCTGCGGGCCGGGCGCGCCGACCTCGGCGAACTGCCCTGCACCACGCCGGTCACCGCGGCGATGGCGGCGCTGGCGTGTTTTTCCGCCCGACGAATTTCCATCCTCACCCCATACATCGAATCCGTCAACCGGGAACTGGTGGCGTTCTTCCACAGCCGCGACATCGAAGTGCTCAACGTTGACGGCTTCGGCATCGCCGACGACACCGACATGACCGGCGTCAGTCACGATTCCATTTTCGACGCCGCCCTCACCGCCTGCCACAAAGACGCCGACCTCCTGTTCATCTCCTGCACCGCCCTGCGCTCCGCCCAAGTCGTCCACAACATCGAAACAAAACTCAACAAACCGGTCATCACCAGCAATCAAGCAATCATGTGGCACACATTAAAACTCCTGCAACGCCCCTTCGAAGTACAAGGCTTCGGACAATTATTCGACCAATAAACCGAACCATGACCCGGATATCAGCCGCGCCAGCATAAACAAACCCACCGCAACCAACAGCGTTGCCACCAGTTTATGCAAAAACGAAACGGGTAGAACATGCGCCAGTTTTGCGCCCAGCACGGCGCCTCCCGCCAGTAGCAGGGCAAGCCACAGACCCAACTGCAGGTCTACCTGTCCGTGCGCAAAATTTCCAAGCGTGGCCATTACCGATATGGGTATCTGAATGACCTGAGCCAGACCAATGGCGGGGAGTACCGGCAGTTTGCACCAGATTAAAATAGGAATCAGCAACATCGGCCCCCCGGTGCCGGTCAGCGCCGAACCCATGCCGGTAAAAAAACCGATGAAAACCAGCATAACTCCCGGCATTTGCAGCGTATCGGCCGGCTGTACTTTGTTCCGCAACAACGCATATGTGCCACTCGCCAGAAGCAAAACGGCAATACCGAACTCCAGAGCGATCGCAGAAAAATACGGCAGCAGGAATGCGCCCAAGTAGGCACCCGGCAGCCCCCCGGCGCATAGTTTGCCCGCCAACGGCCAATTAATTGTGCCGTGGCGGGCATAAA
This sequence comes from Candidatus Poriferihabitaceae bacterium, assembly GCA_965262585.1. Classification (GTDB taxonomy): domain Bacteria; phylum Pseudomonadota; class Gammaproteobacteria; order Arenicellales; family Poriferihabitantaceae; genus JAHRAW01. The sequence continues at coordinate 2,021,860 of OZ253546.1, read as the reverse complement.
TAATCGCCCCCACGACACCGGTGGCGATATAGCTCAGCACACAAGCCGGGATCACTCCGTGCAACGGGATTCCGCCCACATACTTCAAAGTCGGCACAAGCAACACGCCACCGATTCCGATGCTGCCAATTAGTACGCCAATGGCAGAAATCGCAACCAGCAATAATGGTGATAGAAACATGGGCTTGGATGTGCTTGGAAACGGCTTTCCCGGCGATACTTTGCCGCTGAACCACCGGGCCCGGCAATCTGCCGGTGGTGCGGTTTTTTTGGGTTCGGGTTTCAGGGTTAAAACAAACCTTCGACTTCGCCTTGGGCGTTCAGGCGGATGCGGTTGGCCGAGGGTATTCGGGGTAGGCCGGGCATGGTCATGATGTCGCCGCAGACCACCACTACAAATCCCGCGCCGGCGGATAGCCTGACTTCCCGAACTGGGAGAATGTGGCCGCTGGGGGCGCCTTTCTGATTCGGGTCGGTGGAAAAACTGTACTGGGTTTTGGCGATACACACCGGCAGATTGCCGAACCCGCCGTCCTGCAGATCTTGAATTTGGTTGCGGATTTTTTGGTCGGCGGTGATGTCGGCGGCGCGGTATAGTTTGGTGGCCACGGTTTTGATCTTGTCCCAGAGGGGCATTTCATCGGGGTATGCGGTGCAAAAATTGCCCGCGCCGCTGTCGGCCATGCTTGCCACTTCTTCGGCCAGTTGCACCGCACCGGCGCCGCCGTCAGCCCAGTGCTCGGCGTCGATGGCGGTTACTCCGCAACTGCTAGCCACCTCGCGCACCGCTGCCATCTCGGCGTCAGTATCAGCGCTGAAACGATTGACCGCCACCACCACCGGCAGGCCGAAGGACTTGATGTTTTCGATGTGGCGCGCAAGATTCACGCAGCCATCGGCGACCGCGCGCACGTTTTCCTTGCCAAGATTTTCTTTGGCAACGCCGCCGTGCATTTTCAGCGCGCGCACGGTGGCCACCAGCACCACCGCATCCGGAGCAAGGCCGGCGCTGCGGCACTTGATGTCGAAGAATTTTTCCGCGCCGAGGTCGGCACCGAAGCCGGCTTCGGTGACTACATAGTCGGCCAGTTTCAAAGCCGCGCGGGTGGCGATTACCGAATTGCAGCCGTGGGCGATGTTGGCGAACGGCCCGCCGTGAATGAACGCCGGGTTGTGCTCCAGGGTCTGCACCAGATTCGGCGCGATGGCGTCTTTGAGCAAAACCGTCATCGGCCCGGGTGCCAGCACCGCTTCGGCGCGCACCGGCACGCGATCGCGGGTATAGCCGATGACGATGCGGCCAAGACGTTCCTCGAGGTCTTTGGCGTCCCGCGCCAGGCAGAAAATCGCCATCACTTCGGAGGCCACGGTAATGTCAAACCCGTCCTCCCGCGGATAGCCGTTGGCCACGCCCCCCAGAGAACTGGTGATGTGCCGCAACGAGCGGTCGTTCATGTCCACCACCCGACGCCACGCCACCCGGCGCGTGTCAATCTGCGCTTCGTTGCCCCAGTAAATGTGATTGTCAATCAGCGCCGACAGCAGGCTGTGGGCCGAGGTTATGGCGTGGAAGTCGCCGGTAAAATGCAGGTTGATGTCCTCCATGGGAATCACCTGCGCATAGCCGCCACCGGCAGCCCCGCCCTTCATGCCGAAACAGGGGCCGAGGGAAGGCTCGCGCAGACACACCATGGCTTTCTTGCCGAGTTTGTTGAGGCCGTCGGTCAATCCCACGGAGGTGGTGGTCTTGCCCTCCCCGGCTGGCGTCGGGGTAATGGCGGTTACCAGAATCAATTTTCCGTCCGGGCGCCCGCTCAAAGATTCGATAAAGTCGAGGTTGACCTTGGCTTTGGTATGCCCGAAAGGCACCAACGCCTCGTTGGGAATATCCAGTTTGGCTGCAATTTCTGATATGGGCTTGATGGGCGCGTTTTGCGCGATTTCTATGTCTGACATGATGGTTTCGTTTGGTTTGAGTTGAATAATGAATTGTTATGTGCGTCGGGCGTAATGGATAACGCGCCGACGCAAGCCTATTGTAACAACCGGACGATGTTCCGGTGTTTTTTGCGCCGTGCGATATCCAGCGGCGTGTCGCCGGTGTTGTTTTCGGCGTCGCCGTCCGCGCCGTTGGCGAGCAACAGTTCCGCGGTCGCACGACCGTTTCGCAGCGCCGTGTAGTGCAACGGAGTGTTGCCGATCGGGTCCGTAATCCCTACCCGAGCGCCGTTTTCAATCATCATGGCGGCAACCCCGTGAGCGTTCATCCACGCCGCACCCTGCAACGGCGTCCACCGCCCCTCACCGGCGGCGTTGACGTCCGAGCCTTCGGCAATCAACAGCGCCGCCGTCTCGATATAGTCGTTCAGAACCACAAAGTGCAACGGCGTCCACCCGGTGCGGTTGGGGCGGTTCACCTGCGCATCGTTGGCAATCAGCAGCGCCGCAATTTTATCGGTGTGTTGTTGCGCCGCATAATGCAACGGTGTATTGCCGGCATCGTCCACCGCATTGACCTCTGCGCCGCCGGCAATCAGCGCCGCCGCCAGATTGTAATCCTTTCGAACCACCGCATCGTGCAAATCCGTGGTCTCCCCAGCCGACGCTATGAATGATGCCAGAAGCAACATCGGACATAACGCAACAAAAGCAAGTGCCTTGCGGAGGTTGCCCGGTTTGGTGGCGATTTCTATGGCTGACATATTGTAGTGGAAGTGACCGCTGACATTTTAATTTAGGTAGTTAACAAAATTATCGCGCCCACACCTCGGACACTTCTCTTCTTTCTCCCTGTCCAGTTCATCGCCGTACATCATAAAATTGCATTCAGCATTGACCGCACTACGTTGACTCAACTTGGTTACTTTAACAAGACAGCCATCGCACATCGGCCCGAATTTTCCCAGCGCATTCTTAATTTTGTCGGCGACGGTCATTTGATTTACTCTTCAATTAAAGATTATCTTCGTTGCGGTTTTTATGAAATTCCACGAAGTTTTCATACATGCCGATCGTATAGATTCCGCGAAATTCTACCACACAACCGCCGGATTATCCCTCGCTTGACCGGCGAACCTCCAGCAGATACATCACCATGACATTATCGTTTTCGCCGAAGGAGAAGTGGTAGGCGTCGGACAATTCTTCTACTCGTTTTATTTGTTCGAGGTGCTCGTTGAAGACCGGGTTGAACTGGTAGAGGTTGAAGTCTACGACCCGCACTTGGTAGCCGTTTTGTTTGAGTTGCGCTTCGGTGCGGTGGGCGCCTAGCATGGAAACCTGCATGAGGTAGGCGGTGCCGTCTTCTTCGAGGTAGTTGGGCAGTTCGGAGATGAAGTGATCGAGCAGGTTGCGGCCCCAGTAATCCACATCCCGGTGGCTGCTGTATTGGCCACGCGGGTCGGTGGGCATCTGGTACAAACTGGCGACGATGAGGTTGAATTTTTGCCGGGGGGTGAATGAATACAGGTCTTCGGAAAGCCCGATGACTCTGTCGGCGACGCCGTTGCGGAAGGCGTTGGTCATGGTGTTTTCGATGGCTTGCGACTGGATGTCCACGGCGGTTACTTCGGTGGCACCGTTCAACGCCAACTGGATCGCCAAGATGCCGATGCCGCAGCCGACATCGAGGCAGCGACGATTCGCGCCGATGTTTTCATTGAACAAAAACTTCCAGATTAAGTAACTGCCCTGAGTGGGCACGAACACGCCGGGGTCGACGACCAGCGATGGCAACTGCAACGGATACAGTTGTCGGCCTTTGGCGTCTTGCCAGTGGTTGATAATCTGTTCTTTCTGTTCTTCCCGGGGAGTTAACCCATCGCCGGATGAGGAATCGAGTGCGCCCTTGCGTCCGCGTGGAACGCCCGCCAATCGCTGGTTTGTCAACGCGATTTCCGCCGGCCCGACGCCGCAACAACCGCCGATGATTTGCGCGCCCTCGGCACGCCACGACAACGCCTGCTCGACGAATGCTTCGGGGTCGACCTGCGGGTCAAACTTCCAGCCCGATTCCACATAGTGTCCGACATTCGGGTACACCCCCAGCGGCAGGTCGGTGAAATCCCGAAGCCATGACAAAGTCCCGGCCACTCGCTCCATGGGCAGGCAATTGATGAGCACCGCACCGGCGCCGATTCGCTCCAGACGTTGCGCCAGCCGCCCGAAGCGGTCGCCTTCGGGGCCGCCCCACAGTTGCCCGTGGATGCCGCACAGCCCCTGTCGGCAACGCCGGAAACTCACCCACACCGGCCACCCCTGTTCCACCAGCATTTCGATGGTGGCGATGGTCAGGTGGTCTTCGATCATGGAAATCGTCTCGAACAAAATCAGGTCTGGCGGATGCTGTTCGAACAGCCGCAACAGCAACTCGACGGTGGTCTGCTGGGTTGTGGTTTCGATGTCGCCGCCGATGCTGAAGGCCACCGCCGCCGTGCCTTCCCTGCCAACTTGCTGAATGGCTTTGCGGGGCAATTCGATGGCGACTCTTGCCATGTCGATCCAATGGGCCGGGCGGCCCTGTTCGATGTCGTGGTTGCCGGTGTAGGACGGCGCTTCGAGAACCGAGTAGGTGTTGGTGGTCAGAATTTCCGCACCGGCGGCAAGGTAGGATTCATGCACATCGAGCACCGCCGCCGGTGAGTTGTGCAACGCATCGAACCCCCAGTGTGCGTCATCGCTTAACTGAAAACCCGTGGCGTTAAGGCGCTGCAGTTCGGTGGCAATGGCGCCGTCGAGAATGATGCATTGATCGTCGGCGATGCGGCGGCGGATGTGCTGCATAACGCCTTCGCGATTGGAATCATCACTCATACAAAAGATACCAATGAAAAGTGGGGTTGAAGCGGTCGGGCGATCATTATTCTTGTGTGGCTTTTTTAGTGGGCTTCTCCGCCACCGAACCACCCAGACACGGAGGTGAATCGGCGACCGCGTCTTGCTTTGTCCATTCGTCCGGGGTCAAGGTATGCAACGCCAACGCATGCACGCCGCCGGATAATTCATCGGACAAAATTTCATTGACCATGCGGTGGCGGGCGAGCAAGGTTTTGCCGTTGAACTGCGGGGATACCGCGGTGACCTTGAAGTGCGATTCCGATCCCGGTGGCACGTTGTGCCGGTGACTTTCGTTTTCCACACGGAGAAATTGCGGGCGCAGGGCGGCCAGTTTTTGTTCAATGGCCGCTTGTATATTTATGGGCATATTTATGGGCGTGTTCATCGGCGGGTGAATGGGTTAAAACCCTGCCATTATACTGGAATCACATCCCCTGAGCGTGCCGTCCGGCGGCGAGTTGGCGGCACTTGCATTGCCATCGCCGCCGGGCAAGAATGATGCGATGAAAAAACGCGAATCCCCCCGTCCGGCCAAGGTCGTGCGCACCGATGAACGACTGGAATGCCCCCACTTGGATCAAGTGCTGGTGGATTCGGGGGTTGATCTGGTGCTGCTGGAGGACGGCGTCAGCGAGGCGCATGTGGCGCGGGAGACCCGGGACGCCGATGTGATTTTGATGTGCTACACCCCCATCACCGCCCGGATAATCGAAGGCGCCGCCCGATTGAAAGGCATCGTCAAGTATGGCGTCGGCATCGACGCCATCGATATCGAAGCCGCCAAATCTCGGAAAATTCCGGTGGTCAATATCCCCGAATACGCCGAACAAACCGTGGCCGAAGGCGCCTTTGCCATGCTCATTGCCCTCGCCAAAAAACTGCTCCCCATCCACCGCACCATGCAACAAGGCGGCTGGGCGTGGCCCACAACCCGCTGGGCGGGCCAGGATCTGGCCGGAAAAACCATCGGGCTGGTGGGCGCCGGGCGTATCGGATGCAGCCTTGCGCGCATGGCCGGAGTTGGCTTCGGGATGCGGGTGCTGGGGTATGATCCCAAGGTCGACGAATCCGCCTTGCGGGCGCGCGGCATTGAAAAAATGGACGACCTGAAAACCATGCTGGGGCAGTGTGATTTCGTCTCCATCCACGCGACTCTCAGCGAGGAGACCCGCCACCTGCTTGGCGACGAACAACTCGCCGCCATGAAACCGACTGCCTTCCTCATCAACACTGCCCGCGGCGCCATCGTCGATGAGATGGCGTTGTTGCGCGCCTTGAAAAGCAAACAAATCGCCGGTGCCGCCCTCGATGTTTATGGCCGCGAACCGCTTTCAACGAGCGGGCATTCGCTCGGCGAACTGTATCAAATGGATAACGTCATCCTGTTTCCCCACCTCACCTTTTACACCGAAGAAGCCATGCACCGACTGCAACTGGAAACCCTCGAACGCTGTTTTGAAATTCTGCGCGGCGACCCGGTATGCATCAAATCCGCCGACCCGCGCCTGCGCGCACAACGGCACGGCGTGACCTTCGCCGAGCATTCCGTGCGCCCTTGAGCGAACCGCGCCGAATCCTTTTACCCATGTTACTCAGGCAAAATCAATGAATCAAGCCGCCGCAACGCGCACGCCGTGGCTGTCCATCCTCGCCATGGGCGGCATCAACGCCTGCATGATGAGCACCGTGGTCGGCTTTTTCCTGGTCGCGGGATTGATTGGCAATCGCTACGCCGCGAACCCGGCATGGAGCACGTTGCCGCTCGCCGCCTTCGTCGCCGGCATCACGCTATTCGTCATCCCGGCGTCGCTGTTCATGGCGCGCTACGGACGCCGCACCGGTTTCGCATGCGGCACCATAATCGGCATGGTCGGCGGCTTGCTCATCATCGCCAGCGTCCACTACCGCAATTTTTTCGCCATCGTCGTAGCCGGGCTGATGATCGGATTGATGGTCGCCATTCAAACCTACTTGCGCTTTGCGGCGTTGGAAGTTTCGCCGAAGGAAAATCATGGCCGCGCCGCCTCGGTGGTACTCGGCGGCGGCATAGTCGCAGCCGTCTCCGGCCCGCACCTCGGCACCGTCGTGCACCAACTCACCGGCCTCGATGCGCTCGCTTCTTTCGGCCTCGCCGCCATCGCCATCAACTGCGTGGCGTTGCTGCTGATTCTCGCCACCCCCTTCGGCGCGCCGCCGGTGCCACCGGAAATTTTTGCCGCCCCGCGCCGCTTGTTGCGCACCGTCAAAGCACTGTTGCGCTCGCCGCTGTTTCTGCGCGCCGCCATCGCCTCGGTGGCGGGCTACGCGATTATGTCGCTGGTGATGAATGCGACGCCGCTAACGCTGACCGATATTCACGGACATTCGCTGGTGACCGCGGCGTTCGTCATGCAAAACCACTTGCTCGGTATGTTCGTGCCGTTTATCTTTTCCGGTTATTTGATCGACCGCATCGGCGCGGTGCGGGTCGTATACGCGGGTTTTGTCGTATACGCGGTGTGCTTCGGCGTCCTGTTTTTGTCCGACACGGTGCTCGCTTTCCATGTCGGCCTGACCTTGCTCGGCGTCGGTTGGAACTTCACCTTCCTCGGCGGCACCACGCTGCTGTTCACCCCGGCCATCGCCAAACGCGGCGCGCTGGCGCAACCCCTCAACGAGTTCTGCACCAACCTCGGCAACTTCCTCGCCGCAAGTCTCGCCGGGGTCATGCTCTACACCACCGGCTGGACTTCCATCCTCGGAGTCGGCATCGCCACGGTGATACTCATGGGTATGGTGTTCGGCTGGAACCACCGCCGGTGCCGGTCCGACAACGGGTCTGGATAAAAAATTGGTTCCGGTGCTCGCCGGGCGCGGTTGAATTCGCCGGCCCGGAAAGATATAATATTGAAAGAAAAGGCGTTATAAGGTATAAAGCCGCCCATAAACCCCCCACCAATCGAGGTGTCAAAATGAACACGAAGATGTCAGTAATCGGAGTAACCGGAGCGTTATTGCTGTCCTTTGTGTTATTGCCTCATAAGGCAGAAGCACAGCGCGTAAATCCCTCTCCCGCACGCCTCGCGGCAGATAGTGATTCAGGAATTCGAAGTGATGTCGCTAACAATGATGTCACTAACCTAAATGGTGATTTTACATTTACAGGTACATACATCAGGCACAGATGCACAAGCGGCGAAGGCGAACCCGGCACCCACGTGGGAAGTCGGTGGGGCAGGACTGTAAGGGTTAATTTTTATGGCCCATATAGTAGTATATCTGAGGCGCAGAATGATCCTAGGAATAATAGGAACAGTCCTACATATCACCAGACTTCTAATGAACTCAGCGGTTCCGGCCGGGGAGAGCAGGGGGATTGGAGCGTATTCATAAAGAGAGGCAGTTTTAACTTTTTGCCTGACGGGAGAACTACGGCAGTCTGGTTAGTTCGTTCACAAGGAGTATTCGAAAAATGTATAGATGCTCATACAACTTACGGTCCCCGTCAGGCTGCATACATATTTACCGTAGACACAACTCCACTTCGAGCACCACCCATTAGCCTCGATAGCAACTCTGATTCAGGGCATGGAGTATTGTCTCGTTTTGGAATCTATACTACAAGCATTAACCCCATTCGACTGACTTTCATGAAACAATCTTCCTCTGACATTGTGTTCTATCGGTTTTCAAATGGTCCTGATACTTCATTCCGGCCGGGTATGAACGCCGCCCACGACCCAAATTACCTATCCCCTCCCATCACACTAACTACAGAAACTGTTACAAGCAGTACAGCCGCCGGTAGTGTTCATGGTATTGAATTTAGAATCATGAGTCGTGCCCAGGTTAGAGACGTGACGATAGGTATTAGTCTGATACCGCCGCTGCTGCTCGATCTGCCAAACCAGACATTTGTCGTCGGCGAGACGGTCAACCTCGCCCTGCCTGAGGCCGCCGGCGGCGTCAATCCCTATACCTACACCCTCACCGGAACCCTGCCAGACGGACTGAGCTTCGGCACGACCACCCGCACCATCTCCGGAACCACGACCACGGCGACCGCCGCCGCCGAGGTCACCTACACCGTCACCGACAGCGCTCCGACGCCCACCACCACCAGCCGACCCTTCACCATAACGGTGGTGAACACAGCGTTGGCATTGCCCGAACTGCCAAACCGGACATTTGTCGTCGGCGAGACGGTCAACCTCACCCTGCCTGAGGCCACCGGCGGCGACAATCCCTATACCTACACCCTCACCGGAACCCTGCCAGACGGGCTGAGCTTCGACACGACCACCCGCATCCTCTCCGGAACCACGACCACGGCCGCCGCCGCCGTCACCCTCACCTACGCCGTCACCGACAGCGCTACGACGCCTGTCACCTCCAGCCAACCCTTCACCATAACGGTGAACCCAGTGTTGGTGCTGCCCGTTCCACCAAACCCGATATTCATAGTCGGCGAGACGGTCAACCTCACCCTGCCTGATAACGCCACCGGCGGCGTCAGTCCCTATACCTACACCCTCGCCGGAACCCTGCCAACCGGACTGAGCTTCGACACGACCACCCGCACCCTCTCCGGAACCACGACCACGGCCGCCGCCGCCACCCTCACCTACACCGTCACCGACAGCGCGACGACGCCCGCCACCACCGGCCAACCCTTCACCATAACGGTGGACACAACATTGGCGCTGCCCGTTCCACCGGCCCTGACATTTGTAGTCGGCGAGACGGCCAACCTCACCTTGCCTGATGCCACCGGCGGCACTCCTTCGTTTTTCTACACCCTCACCGGAACCCTGCCAGACGGGCTGAGCTTCGACACGACCACCCGCAGCATCTCCGGCTCCCCGACCACGGCGATCGACGCCGACGTCGAGGTCACCTACACCGTCACCGACAGCGACACGCCGCCCGTCACCACCGACCAAACTTTCACCATAACGGTGATCGCACCCTCGCTTCTGGTGCTGCCCAATCCGCCAGACCAGACCTATGTAGTCGGCGAGGAGATTGACTTCACCCTGCCTGCGGCCACTGGCGGCACTCCTTCGCTCACCTACGACATCTCCGGAGCCATTCCAAAAGGGCTGACTTTCAGCCCCGGATCCGAATCCCTGCCAAGCGGGCTGGGTTTCGACGCCACCTCCCGCGCCATCTTCGGAATCTCGACCCCGGCGGCCGACGACCCCGTCACCTACACCGTCACCTACACCGTCACCGACAGTGCTACGGTACCCGTCACCGACAGCCAAACCTTCACCATGACGATAGAATCCGGCGAAGCCACCGCCCTCAACTCCGCCCTCAACAGGGTTATCCTGCCCAAATTGACACGCGCCATTGCCGGGCAGACTTCAGCCGCCATTTCCCGGCGTATCCGACAGGCCGAGAGCGACAACCTCGCTCCGGCTAGCGTGACCCTCGCCGGCCAGTCTTCCCTCGCCGCAATCGCATCCACCCACGGCCAGACCCTGACCGACGACACACACAACCTGAAAAACCTGCTGGCCGGTTCCGGATTTGTGTTGCCGTTGAACGCCGGCGATGGGGCGGCTAACGGCCTGTCCTCGGTTGCTTTCTGGGGCAGCGGTGACTACCTGGATTTATCCGATGAAAGCGGAACCACCGATTGGGACGGAGACGTGGCGAGCATTTCCCTCGGCGTGGACGCCCGCCTGCGGGCTGACCTGCTGGGCGGCGTGGCGGTAACCCGCAGCGAAAGCGACCTGGGCTATAAAATTACCGGCGCCACTCCCATCGTAGGCGACTATGAATTGTCCATGACCAGCGTCAACCCCTATCTGGGCTGGCGTGCCGGGCGGGTGGATTTGTGGGCCACGGTGGGCTACGGCACGGGTGATCTGGAAATCACCTCAACCGGTCAGGCGCGAACCTCCACCGACGTGGACATGCAAACCGTTGCCGCCGGAGTCGGCGGCCAGATAATGGATCTCGGCAATGGCGGAACGTTGCGCCTCAAAGGCGAACTATCCCAGGCCTCGATAGACGTGGACGGCAACCCTACCGGCAACATTGTTGGCGAGGATGTGTACATCAACCGCGTACGCGTATCGCTGGAAGCAACCCGCCCACAACAAGCCCTGGCAAACGAGGCGTGGCTGGAACCGCTGCTGGAAGCGGGCGTACGCCATGACGGCGGCGATGGGGAGACCGGAGTCGCCCTGGAACTGAACGCCGGCATCCGCTACGGCAATCCCGCCCACCGGATAACGCTGGAAGGCCGGGTGCACACGCTGGTTGCGCGGGATAATTACGACGAATGGGGCATAAACGGTACCATTCGTCTGCAACCCGGCAAGGACGGCCAGGGCTCGTCGTTGAGCCTGCAACCCGGCTACGGCGAGGGCGGCGGCGGCATTCAGGCGTTGTGGGATAAAGGCTTGCCGGAGGATACCCAAGCCAAAACCGATTACGGTATGCGTCTGGATGCCCGGCTGGGCTACGGCCTGTCAACCACCCTCGGCAGTCATGCGGGAATGTTGACACCATACAGTGAAATGACCCTCGCCGAGACCGACAGTTATCGTCTCGGCATCCGTTGGGATATGTCCCGCTACGGCCTGGATCTGGTCGGTGAACACTACCAGTCCAACACCAACCCGGCGGAGAACGCCATCCTGCTCAAAGGCGAGATTCGCTTCTAAGGAAGTCTGTCCTTTCCCCACACCCCCGCGCCCGCTTGCCCCCCAAGTGGGCGGGCGGGATCAGCCGGTTTTGTTAAAGGCCCGGCAAGCCGCATCCAGTCCGCGCACGGTCTCTTCGAGGTCGGATTGGTCGTGGACCGCCGAGACAAACCGCCGCACCCCGGGCAGTACATATTGCCCCTGCTTGATCAGTTCCGTGTCCAACCGCCGCATGGCTGCTTGATCGCCGGCCAGCAGGTCGGTATGGCATGTGGGGGGTTCGGGCATAAACAAGATCTGCCACAGCGATCCGGTGTGGTGGGCGATGGCCGGTATCTTATGCCGCGCCAACACTTCCCGGCAGGCCCGGCATAACTCACCGGCGTATTGGTTCATGCGCGCATAAACGCCGGTGGCGGACAATTCGTCGAGCATCGCCAGCGTGGCCGCCGCCGCCACCGGATTGCCGTGCAGGGTGCCGTTGAAATAGGTGTATTTATCCTCGCCCTTGCGGTTGGGGTCGGACTGGTCGATGATTTCCGACTCCCCGGCCACGCACGACAAAGGACCGCCCGCGCCCACCACTTTTCCATAAGTGGCGAGGTCGGGTTTGATTCCATACCATGCCTGCGCGCCGCCATATTCCAACCGGAAACCGGTGACCACTTCGTCGAGGATTAGCAGGATGTCGTGGGCATCGCACAATTTTCGCAGGCCGGCGAGAAATTCAGGCTTCGCCGGGATGATGCGTTGCACGCCTTCGGCGATGATGGCGGCGATGTCACGGCCATGTTCGGCGATGATTTTGCCGACCGCCGCAAGGTCGTTGTAGGGTGCTACCAGCATGGTGGAAGTGGTGGCCGCCGGCTGGCCGAAGGAATCGGCAACGCCGGCCGGATAGTGTCCGGTTTCTTTGGGGAAAGTCGAGACGATGGCGTAGTCGTGGTTGCCGTGGTAGGCACCTTCAAACTTGAGGATTTTGTCGCGCCCGGTGAAAGCCCGGGCCAGGCGCATGGCGTAGGCGGTGGCCTCGGAACCGGTGGTGGCGTAGGCGATTTTTCCGGCGCAAGGAATGTCCCGCGCCAGCCGCTCGGCCAGTTGGATGGCGGGGGCGGTGAGGGAGCCGAACATGTGCGCGCCTTTCGCCATCTGTTGTCGGGCTGCTTCCATAACCGCTGCATGGGAATGGCCGAGGATCAGCGCACCGGCGCCGCCGACATAATCAATGTATTCGTTGCCATCCATATCCCACATCCGCGACCCGCGGCCATGGGAAAACACCAGGCGAATATCTTTAGCCAGCGCATAGCCGCCAAGCCCGGCACCGGGCAGACATTGTTCGGCGATGGCGAACAACTCGGCGTTGGTTTGGCCGCGGGTTTCTGGTGGGGGCGAGTCATTCATACACCGCCACCGGCGCGCCAAGAACCGCCTCATCCGGTGCCACGCCGAGCCCCGGCATGCCCGGCGGGATGGCGCTGACGCCGTCTGTATTGCGCGCGCCCCGGCCGGGGGCGGTGTCCACGGTCAGCATTTCCTGACACAACCAGGTGCCGAGGCGGTTTTCCACGGGGACCGACTGAGCCAGATGCTGGGCCGCGGTATCGGCGATGACGCTGCCGCCGGTTTCCATAACCAGCATCCGCATACCCGCCGACAACGCCGCATCCCGAATACGCCGGGATTTGGTCAGGCCACCGCAGCGGTTGATTTTTATATTGACGATTTCAGCGATACCCGAGGCGATGATGTGCTGCATGTCGGCGGGGGTTTCCAGACGCTCATCGATGGATATTGGTTGCAGCGTACGCGCACGCACCACCGCGCATTGCTCCAGAGTCTCGCAGGGCTGCTCGATCACCACGGGCAAATCCCGCACCGCATTCATCACCTCGATGGCCTCGGCGGGCAGCCATGCGCGATTGACATCGTAATAAATGCGTTCGTCTTCATTGCGCTTGGCCTCGAGATAACGGATGCGTTCGATGTCCAGCGTGGTGTCCGCGCCGATTTTCACCGAATGACGGCGGTAGCCACGGTCACGATAGCGTTGCATGTCGGCCAGCATTCGCGCCGGTGTGTCGGTGGCGATGCTGGAGGTGATGAAGGTGGGTTCATCGTAACCGCCGCCCAGCAGGTCGGCGATGGGCATGCCCGCCGACTGCCCGAAAATATCCCAGCAGGCAATATCGAAGGGCGATTTGGCGTACTCGTGGCCGGGCAAAGTTATATCCATTTGGCGGTTCACCTGATCCAACCGGCGCGGGTCGAAGCCCATCAGCGCCGGGGCAAGCAACTGTGCAGCGGCACGAATCCCGGCGCCGTGGGCCGGAAGATAGGTATGCCCCCAGGGGCAACCCTCGCCCCAGCCGGTGATGCCGGTGTCGGTTTCCATGCGAATAAAAGTGGAATCGAGATTTTCGAACAACAGCCGACCGCCGGAAAGCCGGTAGGGTTTTTCCAGCGGCAGGGTTTTTTGGTATACCGACACGCGCTTAATCTTCACGGCGCATCTTCCATAGTAACCACGATATTGCCGACTTGCCGCTTGTCCATAAACGCCTGTTGGGCTTCGCGCAACTGCGCCAGTGGATAGGTGGCGGCAAGGAGCGGACGGATTTTACTTTGTTCGATATACCGCACCAGATCGGCAAACAAGCCCGGCGGGGTGACGGTGGCACCGGCAAACAGCAGGTTGCGTAAATAAAAAATCCGCAAGTCGAGGGTCACCATGGACCCGGCAATGGCACCGGCGCAGGCGTATCGGCCACCACGGGCAAGGGCGTTGATGAGTTGCGGCCAGAGGTCGCCGCCGATGAGGTCGGCCACCACGCTGACTTGCCCGTGTCCAAGTTCCTCGCGCAAAGCCGCCCGCAGGTCAAATTTATCGAGGGATGCATAGGCCAGCACCAAGTCGGCGCCCAGTTCGCGCACTCGTTCGGCCTTGGCTTTTGCGCACAACGCGATGCTCGTTGCACCACGGCGTTTGCACAGTTGTATCAACGCCGAACCGACGCCGCCGGAGGCACCGGTAATCAGCACCTCATCGCCGATGCCCACTTGCACCCGCGTGAGCATGTGTTCGGCGGTGATGGAGGAAGTGGCAAAGGTTGCGAGTTCGGCGTCGCTGAGGTCGCATTCAATCGGATGCGCATTGCGTTGATGGACGGTGGTGTATTCGGCGAAACCGCCGTGGCATTCGCTACCGAAATAACCGCATTTATCCAGATTCAACGGCGCATTCCAATCCCGCAACCACGGGTCAATCATCACCCGCCGCCCAAGCAAGTTTGGGTTGGCATTGCCGCCGACAGATTCCACCACACCCACCGCATCGGCGCCTTGAATGAGCGGAAAGGAAATCGCCGCCCCGCCCCATGCGCCATCCGCTGAAGAATCTGATTGGGCATACCATGCGGTGCGGGTATTGATGTCGGTGTTGTTTAATCCGCACGCACGCACCCGAACCAGCACTTCGTCCGGTTGCGGGACGGGCTTCGGCCAGCGTTCACGATAGTCCAGTTTATCGAGGCCGCCGTGGCCGCTCAGCAGCACCGCGCGCATGGTGTCCGGGGATGCCGTCACGCAGATTGCCGGTCTACCGCTTCGCGCATCCAGCGGTGCAAGGTGGCGGTGGAAAGTTCGTTGTCGATACCGCCGTCCGGGTCGATTATCAACGGGCCGGGGGCGAAACCACGGCTATTTACCCCGCGTTGCACGCTGCGCACGAGGCTGAGGTCTTCGGCGAAAACCGTCTCGCGGTCGAGGTCGATAATCTTTTGCATTTGCCCGCTGACTTTGCCGTCCGAGGAATACCACAAACGCCGCACTTCGGTGTCTTCAACGGAAAGCGGCCGCCAGCAATAACCGTTTAGCACGCCGCCCGGCCACAACTGGATGCTCGTGGACGGCCATAGATAGAAAGCACCGTAGTCGGAGCCGGAGACGTCGTACCATGCTTGCCCGCTTGCGCTCGCTTGCGAAGTATGGCGCAGGGTATACCCTTCGCCGAAGGGCGCGATGTTGTAGGTATGGGGATCGATTACCCCCCGTGCAAAATCGGGATGCGCCACCTTGCAGTGGTAACATTCGTTGTAATTCTCCACCGCGATCAGCCAGTTGCACCCTTCATCGACCGAATACTCGTGAGCAAACAGGCGCGTTCCAAAATCCGGGCACAGCGTCAGGATGGCTTCGCGTACGCCGGGATAACATTTATCCATGGGCGGCGCTTCGGCGTCGAGGTTGACGAATACAAAACCGAGAAACTCTTCCAACGCAACCGCAGCAAGGCGAATTTTTCGGACATCGAAGTTGGCGACTTTGTGCGCGTTCGGAGCGCCACGCAAACGCCCGTCCAGTTCATAACTCCAGGCGTGGTATGGACAGACGATGGTTTTGCGGTTGCCGCTTCCCTCCACCAGTTTGTGGCCACGGTGTCGGCACACGTTGTAAAACGCACCGAGGCGGCCGTCGCGGTCGCGCATCACAAAGATGTCCTGATCGAACAGGGAGAAACTGAGATAATCGCCGGCAACGGGCACCTGACTGGCGTGGCAGGCATACTGCCAAGTGCGGAAAAATATATTTTCCCGGGCGCGCCGGAAAATCTCGTGGTCGGTGAAGTATTTCCCCGGCAAGCCGGTGATCGGCACGGCGGCGGATTGGTGATTTTGCATTTCGATACCGGTTTCAAGCGGGTAACAACGATGGTTAAAATACCCCCGCCTTTAAATTACCCTGAGATTCCCCTGAGGCAACTCGGAAATCATACCTTGAAAAAGTATACCCCAACTATGCCTTCATCATGAAAACTCAAGCAGAAATCGTCATCATCGGCGGCGGGGTGATGGGCTGCTCGCTGGCCTACCACCTGTGCAAGGAGGGGCAAAGCGACTTGGTGCTCCTTGAAAAAGGGGAATTAACCAGCGGCTCCACCTGGCATGCGGCGGGGCAAATCACCCATTCGGTAAGCCATTATGCGCTCGCCAAAATGGCCGCCTACGGCACCGCCCTATACCCGACTCTTGAACGAGAAACCGGCCAGTCTTGCGGCTGGC
Source organism: Candidatus Poriferihabitaceae bacterium (assembly GCA_965262585.1). Lineage (GTDB taxonomy): Bacteria > Pseudomonadota > Gammaproteobacteria > Arenicellales > Poriferihabitantaceae > JAHRAW01. Next base: position 2,005,326 of record OZ253546.1, on the reverse strand, counting down.
ACGATTGCGGCAGTTTGCGGGTTGCATACGAAGACGATGAAGTGGACTGGCTGGGATATACCTTGTCGGTGGGCAAGGGCCTAGCCAATGAAATGGAAATCGTCGGCCCGGAACGAATCGCGCAACTTCATCCCTTCTACAATCTCGATGGCATCAAGGCCGCGCTTTACACACCTCATGACGGCCACGTCGACCCCGCCGGAGTTACCCTCGCCCTGGCCGCCGGTGCTCGGCAAATGGGCGCAACCATCATCCGCAACAACCGCGCCCTCGGCATTACCATCCGGCCCAATGGCGAATACCTCGTACACACCGAACAAGGCGACATCACCGCCCACAGGGTAGTCAATGCCGGCGGCACCTACGCCCGCCAGATCGGGCAATGGGTCGGCCTCGACTTGCCCATCGCCAACCTACTTCACCATTACCTGATCACCGAAACCGTGCCGGAATTCGCCGACCTGAAAACCGAATTGCCGGTCATTCGGGACGACCGCAAGGTCTCGGGCTATATTCGCATGGAGCAAAAATCCGGGCTCATCGGCATCTATGAAAAAGCCAACCCCAAAACGGTGTGGGAGTACGGCACGCCCTGGGAATCGGAAAACGAACTCTTCGAAGCGGATTACGGGAACATCATGCCGTGGTTGGAAAACGCCATGGCGCGCATGCCGGTACTCGCCGACCTCGGCATCAAGCGCGTGGTGCGCGGCGCCATCACCCACCCGGTGGACGGTAACATGCTGCTCGGGCCGTGCGGGCCAAGAAATTTCTGGCTGTGTTGCGGCGCGCAAGTGGGCATCGCCTGGGGGCCGGGGGCGGGGAAATATCTGGCGCGGTGGATGGTGCACGGCGAAGTGGATATTTCCCTGCGAAGTTTTGATCCGCGCCGTTTCGGCGCCGCCATCGACGACCAATACCGCTTGGAAAAGGCCGCCGAAGATTACTTGCTGCGCCACGAAACCCCCTACCCGGCCTTCGACCGCCGGGGCTGCCGCCCTTCCCATTCCAAGACTTCGCCATTGTATAAAGTGCTGCGGAAAAAAGGCGCGGTTTATGAAGACGTATTCGGCTGGGAACGCCCGCAATGGTATGCCGTGAACGGGATACCTCGGCAACACATCTATAGTTTCCGGCGTTCGCAACTGCACCACATCATCGGCGCCGAAGTCGACGGACTGCGCGCCCACGCTGGCATCGCCGACTTGAGTGCCTTCGCTAAAATCGAAGTGTCGGGTGCCGATGCGGTGGGCTTTCTGCAGCGCGTGTCTTCCAACCAACTGCCGCAAAAAACCGGCGGCATCGCCCTCACTTATCTGATTTGTGACCACGGCCGCATCCAAGGCGAAGGGACGCTGGCCCGGCTCGGCGACAATCATTATTATCTGGTGTACGCCGCCGCCCGGGAAGCGGCACTCCTCAACTGGATGGAACGGCAGGTGCGCGAGGGAGAAGCCGTGTGCTTCAACAATGTATCCGAGACCTATGGCGTGCAAATGCTTGCCGGGCCCGAATCCCGCGCTATCCTCGCCCAATGCACCGACGCACCCCTCGACAACGCCGCTTTCCCGTGGCTGACCACCCGCCTCATCACCGTGGCCGGCATAGATAACGTGCGCGCCATGCGCGTTACCTACACCGGCGAACTGGGCTGGGAACTGCATAGCCCGATGCATGGCATGGCTGCGATTTACCGGGCGTTGATCGCCGCCGCCGACGGGGATCTGGTGCACGTCGGCTCCGCGGCACTGAACGCCATGCGCATGGAAAAAGCCTATCGTTCCGGCCACGAACTAACCCATGAAGTCACCATGGCGGAATCTGGCATCTTGCGTTTCGCCCGCAACTGCGAATTTCAGGGGCGCGAGGCAACCGTTGCGGCGGCGCGCAAATGGACGCTGGTTTACTTGCAACTGGATGAACCGGCGGGGGAACAACCGAAGGCCGATCCCCTCGGCGCGGAGTCGGTGTGGCATCGGGGGCGCATGGTGGGGCGGATTTCTTCGGGGGGCTACGGCTATGCGGTCGGGCATTATCTGGGATTCGCCTATGTTGCACCCGAGGCCGCGGACTTGGGAACCGAACTCGAAGTGCTGGTGCTGGGAACGCCACGGCGGGCGGTGGTGATGGAACAACCGCTTCGGGATCCGCACAACAAACTGGCGCGGGCATGAATCACGGGCACGACTCTGATATAAATGACATAATCCAATCACTATCTCAACCTGCGGAGACAACCATGGACCAACAACGATTTGACCTCGGTCTTGCGCGGCGAAAAGCCACTCTGGGCGCCGACTATGTGGAAAAAAATCTGGCGGCGGCGGACGACTTTACCCGACCCTTCCAGGAAACAATGACCGAATGGTGCTGGGGTTTCGGCTGGGGCGACGACTGCATCGATGCGAAAACCCGATCGATGATGAACCTGACGATGATCGGCGCCCTCGGCAAAATGCACGAATGGGAAATTCACTGCCGAGGTGCCATCAACAACGGCGTCACCAAAGAACAGTTACGCGCCATCATTCATGTAATCGCCATCTATTGCGGCGTGCCTCAATCCCTGGAATGTTTTCGCGCCGCGCGCAAGGTCATGGACGAATTGGGAATGGAATAACCGTCGGCTTGCCCGTCCCACCCATGAAACGCGGCAAATAATTGCGGAGATAATTAATGAGCCAGCAGAAACTAAACATGGACAAGGTGGACGATCGTCTGGCCAAAATCTACACCTTTCAGGGCGACAAACAGGCGCAATACGACCGCTGGGCAGGAACCTATGAATCCGATCTGGTCGACGACCTCGGTTATGTGGCGCACCTTCGCAGTAGCGAAATCTTCGCCAACATCGTCGCCGACAAAAATGCCGACTTGCTGGACATGGGTTGCGGCACCGGGCTGGTGGGAGCGACCTTGAAAAATCTCGGCTACACATGCATTGACGGCACCGACTTCTCGCCGGAAATGCTCGAGGTCGCAACGCGGCGCGATGTATACCGCACGCTATACCGCCACGATGTCACCCGGCCGCTGGAATCCGAGCACCGCTATGACGCGCTCATCAGCGTCGGATTATTTTCATATGGAACGCCGCACCTTGCCGACCTGCACAACGCGGTCAACTGCGTGAAACCCGGAGGCCCGTGCGTGATCACGGTGAACGCCGGTGCGTGGGTCGAGCACAACCTCGAAGCCGTCCTGCGCGCCGAAGCCGAACGGCACCACTTCACGGTGCAAGAAATCATCGAAACCGAATACATCCGCAAGGAAGGCATCAACGCCCAGGTGCTGGTGATCCGGCGGTAAGTTTTCAACTTCAGCGGCCGGCGCCGGTTATGTTGACCCAAGCCGCTCGGTTACCGCCCGCAGCACCGTTTCGCTGGAGGTGGATTGGGTGGTAATCAGCAAGCCCTGTTTTTCGTAGAACCCAATCAGCGGCGCGGTTTTCTCCTCGTAGACTGCCAGCCGATGGCCGATGGCTTCCTCGGTTTCATCATCACGCTGCACCACGGCACTGCCGCACTTGTCGCAAATTCCTTCCACCTTAGGCGGCTTGCTTTTGAGATTGTAAATTTCCTGGCATTCGGGATTCTCGCAAGTCCGGCGGGTGGTCAGGCGTTCCATGAGCACCGCCCGGGGGACGTCGATATTCACCACCATATCAAGGACGATATGCAGTTTTTCGAGAAGGCGATTGAGTGCTTCCGCCTGAGGGATGGTGCGCGGAAAACCGTCCAGCAAAAAACCGTGTTCGCAGTCGATCTGCTGCAGCCGGTGCTCCATCAACGCCATGATCAAGTCATCGGGAACCAGTTCCCCACGGCGCATATGCTCCCCGGCCTGCCGCCCCAGTTCGCTCTCCGCCTCCACCGCACCGCGCAGAATATCGCCGGTGGAAATCTGCACCGACCCGTCAATGGCGGATAATAGTTTGGCGATGGTGCCTTTGCCCGCTCCGGGGCCGCCCATAAGAATTAATTTCATTTCGCCCTCCCGTATCGTTTCAATTTTTCTTGATACCTTGCCAAAGCCCTCCGCAAACCCGGCAAGTCGCCGTCTTCCCGCGCTTCCTGTATAAGGAATTCGGTTTGCTGCAAATCTAAATCGGCGTTACCTTCGTCCAATAACTCTTCGTGTATCCACGCATCCTGCTTTTTACCGTTTTCGTCTATGTAGAAAAATTCATTACCCATCGTGTTTACCCCCGCCTTTGATTATAGCCCAAACAACGGGGTGCGGGAGGGTTGCGGTTATTTGGCGTCTCGCTCGATCTGAATTGGCTCGGGTAAATGCATGGTTGAGGTCGGGAACGCTATCTCGGCGCCGTGGGCGCTGATGATGTCGTTGATCTTCAGCAGTAGGTCTTGCTTGACTTCGTGAAAGCGAACCCACGCCGTTGTGCGCGTATACGCGTACACAAAAAAATCCAGCGAAGAAGGTGCGAAGGCGTTGAAATTAACGATGGCGGTCTGCTCATGGTCAATTTCCGGATGCGCGTCGATCATCTCCCGAACCTCGGCGACAATCCCCTCCATTTTGTCCGCATCGCGGTACCGGATGCCGATGGTTTCATAGACTTGTCGATGGGTCATGCGTGACGGATTGACGATGGTCATGGTGGAAAACACGCCGTTGGGGATGTAGATGGGGCGTTTGTCGAAGGAGCGGATGCGGGTCAGCCGCCAGCCGATGTATTCCACCGTGCCTTCGATTTCACGATCCGGGGAACACACCCAGTCGCCCACCGCAAACGGGCGGTCGAGATACAACATCAATCCGCCGAAGAAATTGGCCAGCGTATCTCTGGCGGCAAAACCGATGGCAATGCCGCCGATGCCGCCGAAAGCGAGTATGCCGGATATGCTGAACCCCAGGGTTTGCAACACCATCAGCGTCGCGATGATGAGGATGGAAGCCCGCAACAATTTACCCACGGCGTCCACCGTGGCGGCGTCCACTTGCTTTCCCGCGGACCGGTTGCGCGTGACCATGTTGCGTTGCAGTCGGCGTGTCAGGCGTATCAGGAACCAGGTGATGGCGCTGATGACACCGACTTGACGTACCGGCTCGACGGCGTTGAATATCGATGCTTGGGTTTCGGCGTAGACGAGGTCGGCGGCAAAGGTACAGCTCACCACCCACACCAGCAGCATGGCCGGCCCCTGCACCGCCGACACCACCGCTTCGTCCCACAAGTTGGGAGTGGCTTTGAGTTTGTTGCGCAAGCGTTTTAACCCGATGCGCAGCACCAAATTGCACAGCATGGCCAAAAATATGACCAAAAATACCTGCACGACCCAATCGTGCTGGCCGGCGGCACCCATTAGTTTGTTAAAGATTAAATCGTATTGCATAATGATTGTTTACCGAGAACATCGAGCGACAGCATACCGCACCCGGCTACCACCCCGCAAACACGGCTTTTGCGGCTTCAACGGTTTGCCTGATTTCTTCATCGCCGTGGGCCGCCGAGACAAACCCGGACTCAAAGGCCGACGGTGCCAAGTAGATTCCGCGTTCCAGCATGCCGTGAAAAAATGCCTTGAAGCGGTCGGCGTCGCAGGCCATTACATCGGCGAACGAATTCACCTCCGGTGCGTCGCTGAAAAACAACCCGAACATCGACCCGGCGCGGTTGGCGCGCAACGAAACACCGGTTTCCGCCGCCGCTTTGAGCAATTCCGCCACCAAGCATTCGGTTTTGGCGTCGAGTTCATCATAAAAGCCAGATTCCGCCACGGCCTTGAGTGTGGACAGCCCGGCGCTCATGGCGACCGGGTTTCCGGACAACGTGCCAGCCTGATACACGCTGCCTTCGGGCGCCAGTTTGGACATGATTTCCACCGACCCGCCGAACGCGCCCACTGGCATGCCGCCGCCGATAATTTTTCCAAGAATGGTGAGGTCGCCGGTCACGCCGTATACGCCTTGCGCGCCTTGTGCGCCGACCCGAAAGCCAGTCATGACTTCATCCATGATCAACAAACTCCCGGCGTCATCGCACAATTTACGCACGCCTTCCAAAAAACCCGGTAGCGGCGGAATGCAGTTCATGTTCCCGGCCACCGGCTCGATGATGACCGCGGCGATTTCCCCGCCAACCCGGGAAAAAATCGCTTCCAGCGAAGTCGCATCGTTGAAAGTCGCGGTCAGCGTGTGCTCGGCCATGGACGCGGGCACGCCGGGGGAAGTGGGCACGCCGAAAGTCAGCGCACCGGAACCCGCCTTGACCAGCAAGCCGTCGGCGTGGCCGTGATAGCAACCTTCAAACTTGACGATTTTGTCGCGTCCGGTATGGCCGCGGGCCAGCCGTATGGCGCTCATCGCCGCCTCGGTACCGGAATTAACCATTCGCACCTGCTTCACCCACGGCAACCGCGCGCAAATCAGTTCGGCCATTTCGGTTTCCAAGAGGGTCGGCGCGCCGAAACTGAGCCCGCGCGGGATGGTTTCCGCCACCGCCCTGATAACCCTGGAATCGGCGTGGCCGAGGATCATCGGCCCCCATGAGCCAACATAATCTACATACCGCCGGCCGTCTTCGCCAAACACATATGCGCCTTCGGCTCCGGCAATGAAAACCGGATCGCCGCCCACCGATTTGAACGCGCGCACCGGGGAATTCACGCCGCCGGGGATGACGCGCTTGGCTTGTTCGAATAGTTCGGCGTTGTTCATGGTGCTTCGCCGATGTCGAGCATGATCGGATGCGTGATGGCCATTCTTTTTGATTTGGATTTTATTCTTCCCTGCGCAACCACGCGCTTGCCAACCCAGTTTTTCGCGTCCGCGCCGCGCCAAAATCGCTGCCATGCGGCGTGATAAATATGCAGCGTCAAACTTTCGCTGACGATGATTTTGATATACCTGCCGGCAAGCGAAACCGAGGTAATGGTGCCGGAGATGCGAACCGGCCCGTCCTTTCTCGGCAGCCCTCGCGCGAGGGGCTGCACCGCAAAATACGGATCACCCCAGAGGCCGACACCATTTTGCCGCGCTTCGGCTTCGGCTTTTGCGTAGATTTCGATGTGGCCGAGGTCGGGCGGATACGCAGTCATCATGGCGTGTCCGCTTTGCAACATTTGCCGCTGAACATCGGTGCCGTCGGGCAAATACAAATAGGCGAGGGTTCTGCCGTAGCGATCCACCAACCGTTGGCTTTCGCTCAGCACGACTTGCTTTTTATCTACCAGCGCAACGAGGGCCGCGCGCGCTTCGATGTAGAACGGCTGCGCCGGTACTTTCCGGTTTCTGCTATTTCCTTCGGGGGCGTCTATGCCAAGTAGGCGGATTCTTTCACCGCTGGCGAGTTCCACGGTGTCGCCGTCAAGCACTTTTCGCACCGTGGCCGAGCGTGTCTGGTCGGCATCGGCGACGGTGCTAGCGGCAACAACCAGCCCGAAGAAACAGAGAATAAAACCGAAGCGGACAGCGGAGCGCATTGGATTGCCGGCATCTGTGGAAAACGCCGCCGGGAAAACGCGCATCCGGCGCCGGCGTGATTCGCCACCGGCGGCCTTATTTCCGTTGATAACGCGCCTTGAACCTGCCCACCCGTCCGGCGGTGTCGACGATTTTCTGCTTGCCTGTGTAGAACGGATGGCAAGCCGAGCAGATTTCCACCTGCAATTCGGTGCCGAGGGTGGATTTGGTCTCAAATTTGTTGCCGCAAGCGCATACCACCTTGAGGTCGGTATATTGCGGATGAATGCCGGGTTTCATTGGGAACTCTGTGTGATGGGTTGGGGCGGCGATGATAGGAAAAAATCGATTGCCTATCAAGGGGCGGATCTCAGCGATTTAGCGATTCATTGACTTAATGAATTCGTCGTTGGACTTGGTGGCTTTGAGTTTGTCGATGAGAAATTCCACCGCCTGCATATCGTCCATGGGGTGCAGGAGTTTGCGCAACAGCCATATTTTCTGCAGTTCGGCGGGGTCGGTGAGCAATTCTTCGCGGCGGGTGCCGGAGCGGTTGATGTTGATCGCCGGATAAACCCGCTTTTCGGCGATGCGCCGGTCGAGATGGATTTCGAGGTTTCCGGTGCCCTTGAATTCCTCGTAAATGACATCGTCCATTTTAGATCCGGTGTCGATGAGCGCGGTGGCGAGAATGGTCAAACTGCCGCCTTCCTCGATATTGCGCGCCGCGCCGAAAAACCGCTTGGGACGTTGCAGAGCATTGGCATCAACGCCGCCGGTCAGCACCTTTCCCGAAGCCGGGGCGACGGTGTTGTAGGCGCGCGCCAGCCGGGTGATGGAATCCAGCAGAATCACCACGTCCTTTTTGTGCTCCACCAGCCGTTTGGCTTTTTCGATCACCATCTCGGCCACTTGCACATGCCGGGCGGCGGGTTCATCAAAGGTCGAAGACACCACTTCACCGCGCACGGTGCGCACCATTTCCGTCACTTCTTCGGGGCGCTCGTCAATCAGCAACACCATCAAAACCACTTCGGGGTTGATGGCGGCGATGGATTGCGCGATTTGCTGCAACATCACCGTCTTGCCGGTTTTGGGCGCCGACACAATCAACCCGCGCTGGCCCTTGCCGATGGGGGCGATTAAGTCGATGGTCCGCCCGGTCAGCGATTCGGTAGAACCGTTGTCCTGCTCCAGTTTAAGGCATTCATCGGGATGCAACGGAGTGAGGTTTTCAAATAAGACTTTGCGGCGCGCCTCTTCCGGTGACTGCATATTAATCTCCTCGACCTTGAGTAGCGCGAAGTATTTTTCCGAATCCTTCGGCGGGCGGATTTGCCCGGACACCGTATCGCCGGTACGCAGACCAAAACGCCGGAGTTGACTGGAGGACATGTAAATGTCATCGGGCCCGGCGAGGTAGGAAGACATCGCCGAGCGCAGGAAACCAAATCCGTCCGGAAGGATTTCAACCACGCCTTCGCCCTTGATCTTTTCACCCTTTCTCGCCTGAGCCTTGAGAATGGCGAAAATCTGATCCTGCTTGCGCAGGCGAGTGATGTTGTCGAGGCTAAGCGCGCGCGCCGCCTCCATTAATTCGGTGGGGGATTTTGATTTGAGTTCGGTTAGACTGATGGCCATGGAACAGAATGGTTGTTGCAAACGGCGCACCTGCGAGAAGCACAGGCAACTGGTCCAGAATGCGTGTTGAAAGGGTTGGGGAGTTGTGGGAGTTGTTAGATGTACGGGCAGCCTGAGCGACTGCATTACGGGAAAATTATTAGGTTATCATAAACTGTCTGAGTGCGGATGTCCAGTATAAGTTAAGTTGGATATACGTTGGATACACGATACCTGCGGAGATTTTACTGCTGTATATTGTGCTATACACTATTATACATTACTATACTAGTGGCTATATTAGTTGCTATATTAGCGATTGTCGATGTTGTTTTCAATAAAATCCGCCAGTTGGGATTTTGAGACCGCCCCGACCTTGGTGGCTTCTACATTGCCGTCCTTGAAAAGCATCAGGGTGGGAATGCCTCGGATTCCATATTTTGGCGGAGTTTCGGGATTGTCGTCAATGTTGAGTTTGACGATTTTCACCCGCCCGACATACTCTTCGGCTAACTCATCAAGAACCGGCGCAATCATTTTACAAGGGCCGCACCATTCCGCCCAGTAGTCGATAAGCACCGGGCCGTTCGCATCCAGGACTTCTTCCCGAAAGGATGCATCGCTGATATGAACAATTTTGGAAGACATAATATAATGGGCGGTTCAGGTTATTTGGTCAGGTTGTTTGGTCGGGTTATTTGGTCAGGCCGTCTTGTCCGACCCGTCCAAGCCGTGAACTATGCAACAAATGGCCACCATGAATCAAGTGCTTTTTCGAAATAAACCGACTCCACTAAACTAACCCCACTAAACCGACCTCACGCAAGCCGTAACCAACCCGGCCAGGAACCAATATGCCACAAAGCCATCTTACCGATCAAAAATTTACCGACTTCACCTTAGAGGAGTCCCTGCAACAGGGACTGCAGGATGCCGGTTTTGAGTACTGCACGCCGATTCAAGCGGCCTGCCTGCCATCAGCCCTGGCGGGCAAGGATGTCGCAGGTCAGGCCCAGACCGGAACCGGCAAAACCGTCGCCTTCCTGCTGGCCTGCTGCCACTATCTGCTGACCCACCCGCCGCAATCCCAGCGTAAGCCCACCCAGCCACGGGCACTGATTCTCGCCCCGACCCGGGAACTGGCGATCCAAATTTACCGGGATGCCGAAGTTTTGTCCCGCCACACCGGCTTCACCCTCGGCTTGGTTTATGGCGGAACCGGCTATGAAGAGCAAAAAGCCATGCTCGCCGAAGGCACGGATATTCTCATCGGCACACCGGGCCGCCTCATCGATTTTTTCAAACAGGGCTTGTACGACCTCCGACACGCTCAGGTGGCGGTGCTGGACGAAGCGGATCGAATGTTCGACCTCGGCTTCATCCGCGACATCCGCTTTCTACTGCGGGGCATGCCGAAGGCGGAAAGCCGCTTGAACCTGCTATTTTCGGCGACCCTGTCGTTCAAGGTGATGGAACTTGCCTATGAACACATGAACAATCCCGAGGAAATCAAGATTGAAAGCGATGCGGTGGTGGTGGATCAGGTCACCGAATACAGTTTCTACCCGGCGGAAGAGGAAAAACTACCGTTGCTGGTGAACCTGCTGAAACGGGACAACCACGAACGCATTCTGGTATTCGTCAACACCCGGCACGGGGTGGAACGAGTCGCCGATGTTTTATCCGCCAACGACATCAGCAATGGTGCCCTGTCCGGCGACGTCCCCCAGCAAAAACGGGAACGGCTCCTCGATTCCTTCAAACGCGGCGAACGCAACGTGTTGGTGGCCACCGATGTAGCCGCGCGCGGCCTGCACATCCCGGATGTCAGCCATGTGTACAATTTTGACCTGCCCCAGGACGCCGACGACTACATTCACCGCATCGGACGCACCGCCCGCGCCGGCGCCAGTGGCGAAGCAATCAGTTTTGTGTGCGAACGCTATGCGTATTCCATCATGGACATCGAGGAAAACATCGGCCACGCACTGCCACGCCGGGATGTGGAACCGGCGTTGTTGCAGGCTATTGTAAGGCCACCGGCGTCTCGCTCACGGCGCAAGGAACGGGAAAGCCCCGGTCGCGGGCGGGCGCAAAAACCACCGACCAGCCAACGCACAACCGCCGCCGATAAAAAACCAACGCCGCAGCAACAACCGCAACAACCGGCGCAAGAAAGCAAGCAACCGGCCGATCCACCTCCCGCCCCGGTGGTGATGCGATCTGAATCACCAACTGCCGGAGCGACCAAAGCACCGGTTGCCGCAAGCATCGCAAAACACAGCCCGGCCACCCCCACCCAAACCACAATACCGCCAAGCCGACGATCCAATCGGCGTCATGGAGAAGTTCCGGCAATCGGCTAACCGGCGCTGGTTATGGAAACAAGGCATAAGGAAGCGGCTTGCGCAGATTCGGACAGGCACAGGGGCCTGTCCCTACGGGAGATGACGGGGAAATTATTTCAATTCGTCATTCCCGCGCAACTGGAATCCAGTAAGACATGTGCGGCGTAGCCGCTCATCACCAAAAACCGGCACAATCCCCCGTCTCCCACAAAACCACCCCTAACCACACGCGCCTAGCGCAACCCCAATCCCCCCTCGCGCCTAGCGCAATAACACTCGGCTACCCCGTTCGCTTGAAAACGGCTATGATTGCTTTATGCCTGATTCGATGTCTATTAACCATTGCAACCACTGCGGCGAGAATGTTTCGTTGTTGATACCGGAGGGCGACAACCGTAGCCGCCATGTGTGTGATGCGTGTGGGCAGATTCATTATCAGAATCCGAAGGTGGTGTGTGGTTGCATTCCGGTGTGGGGGGAGCGGATATTGCTATGTCGGCGGGCGATTGAGCCGCGCAAGGGGCTGTGGACGCTGCCCGCGGGTTTTATGGAAAACGGCGAAACCATTCAGCACGCCGCCGCCCGGGAAACCAGAGAAGAGGCGTGCGCCGAGATCGCCGGGCAACAACTCTACGGCATCTACAACCTGCCTCATGTCAATCAGGTGTATGTAATATTCCTTGCCCAACTCATCGGCGAGGACCAATTCGCAGCGGGGGCGGAAAGCCTCGAGGTGCGGTTGTTCGAGGAACTGGAAATTCCCTGGGAGGACATCGCTTTTCGGGTCATCCGCCTGACTCTGGAGCGCTATCTGGTGGAACGAAAGTCCGGGAATTTTTCGGTGACGGTGGAGGACATTGTGTGATCCGAAGCGTGGCCGGGGCGGGGAATATTTACGCCGCTTGTTTCTACATCAACCAAAACAAAACCATCTAACCGCTTGATTAACCAATTTTTAGATAGCCACTACCGGCCACTACCGGCACGCCGGGCTTGCGTGATGGAAAAGTTATTCACATTTTTCCCGAGGCCGTCACATTTCGCGCACTTTAGCATTCATGTCTGTTTTCACGCCTTACTTTACAGGTATAACCTTTTGTTTTTATTATATTATTCTTATTTTGGTCAAATTTTAAGCAATGCTCGCTTTGACCCTCGAAATGATTTTGAGGCAACAAACCCGGAGTGTTTATGCACAGAGTTATCCACAGATTCTGTGAGTAACCCCCGGGCCGACAACGACGCCATTCTCCATCGCCGACCCAATGCCCGGTGAGCGAAAGCGTGTGGTGCAAGTGGCCGTTCCGGTGCCGCTCAGACGCTTGTTCGACTATCGCTGGGACGGCGATCCCCTGCCGCCGGGGAGCCGGGTAAAGGTGCCCTTCGGTGGCCGCACCGCCACCGGGGTTGTGGTCTCCAATCACCCGCCCGAAGGCGCGCGCCGGCTGAAGTCTATCGGCGAGGTGCTGGATGGGGAAAACGTGTTTGGCGAACCCCTGCTGGATTTGCTGATCTGGGCGGCGGATTACTATCATCATCCGCTGGGCGAGGCGTTGCAAACCGCCCTGCCGGCAGCCCTGCGCAAAGGCAAATCCCTCGCCGACCCGACCAGCAGTCGGTTTATTTGCGCCCTCGACCAACCTTCCGGGGAGTCCGAAACCCACCGTTCCCTCAGCCGCGCGCCCTTGCAAGCACGCATCTACCGCCACCTTGTCGGGGCCGGCTGGGTGGATGGTGCGGCACTCGCCAAACTATTCCCGGCCGGCGGCGATGCGTTGCGGCGTCTGCGGGAAAAAGGGCTGATTGAAACCGCCCTGCGCCCGGCGGCGGCAGCCCCGGCAATGCCCCCATCTCCCAGCCCGGTGAAACTCAACCCGCAACAGCAACAGGCGGTGGAGGCCATCGCCGGATGCGCCGGGCGCTTCGGTTCATTCCTGCTGCACGGCATCACCGGCAGCGGCAAAACCGAGGTCTATCTGGAGGCGGCGCAACATTGCATCGCCGGTGGCGCGCAGGTGCTGATACTGGTGCCGGAGATCGCCCTCACGCCGCAACTGGTATCGCGGGTGCGGGAGCGGTTGGGAGACGGGGTGTGCGTGTTGCACTCAGCGTTGTCCGGCGGCGAACGCTACCGCGCTTGGTGGCTGGCGCGGGAAGGCCATGCGGTGGCCGTGCTCGGCACTCGCTCGGCGGTCTTCACGCCGCTCAAATTCCCGGGCCTGATTGTGGTGGACGAAGAACACGATATTTCCTATAAGCAGCAGGACGGCTTCCGCTACCACGCGCGGGATCTGGCGATAAAGCGCGCCAGTTTGGAAAATATTCCGGTGGTGCTCGGCTCGGCCACGCCGTCAATGGAAACCCGCCACAACGCACAGCGCGGCAAACACCAACTGCTGGTTCTCGAAAGCCGCACCGGCACCGCCACCCTGCCGCGAATCGAGTTCATCGACCTCAGGAAACACCGCCCCTTTGACGGCTTCTCCATGCCCCTGCTGCAGGCCATCCAACAACGGCTGGGCAACGGCGAGCAGTCCATCGTGTTCCTCAACCGGCGCGGATTTGCGCCCGTTGCCCAATGCCACCATTGCGGCTGGCAGGCGGCTTGCGATCGCTGCGATGCACGCCTCACCTACCACCGGGATACCGAACAATTTCGTTGCCACCACTGCGGGCGCAGCGGCATCGCCGAGATGGTGTGCGGTTCTTGCGGGGAGCGACTTTTTCTGGCCGGTGCCGGCACCCAACGGCTGGAGCAATGTCTCCGGGAAAAATTTCCCGAAGCGCGTATCTGTCGCCTCGACCGCGACCGGATTACCAGCCAACATCAACTGGAACTAGAACTCGAAGCCATCCGCAACGGTGAAACGGACATCATCATCGGCACTCAGTTGATCGCCAAGGGCCACGATTTTTCCGGGGTCACGCTGGTGGGGGTGGTGAACTCCGATCAGGGTTTATACAGCATCGATTTTCGCGCCCCGGAATACTTGTTCCAGCAGTTGATGCAGGTATCGGGGCGTGCCGGACGCCATCAGACGCCGGGGGAAGTGCTGATCCAGAGCGCGCACCCGGACAACCAAACCTTGCAATACCTGCGCCAACATGATTTTGAGCGTTTTGCAAACCATTGTCTTGCCGAGCGGCGCGCCGCCCATTACCCGCCGTTCAGCCACATCGCGTTGTGGCGTGCCGAATCCACGCTACAAACCGCCGCGCTGAAATTTCTTCGGCACACCGCCGAGGTGGGAAAGCGAATGCTCAATCAGGGCGCTTTCGATCAGGTGCAAATCATGGATGCGGTGATTTCCCCCATGGAAAAACTGGCCGGCCGCTACCGCGCCCAGTTGATGGTGCGCAGCGGCCATCGCCGCCAATTACACCACCTGCTGCGCGGATGGCTCCAATCCATGGAAAACGATCCAAGATCCCGGCGGGCGAGATGGTCTATCGATGTAGATCCCATGGATATGTTTTAAAACTATAATGCGACCATGGGCAAAACAATCAACGCAAGTCTGACCATCACCCGGCCCGATGACTGGCATGTACACCTGCGCAGGGGCGGGATCATGGCCGCCGTGGTGCGGCACACCGCCGCTCGCTTTGGTCGCGCCGGGGTGATGCCCAACCTGTCGCCGCCCATCGTCACCGTCGCTCAGGCATTGGACTACCGCGCCGAGATCATGGCGGCGTTGCCGCCCGACACCGCGTTTTGTCCGCTGCTGTCGCTATACTTGACCGACTACACTCGCCGTGATGAAGTGCGCGAGGCCGCGCAGCAAGCGCGCATCATCGCCTTCAAACTCTATCCCGCCGGCGCCACCACTAACTCGCAGCATGGGGTAACTCGAATCAGCAAGGTGATGCCCGTGCTCGAAGCCATGGCGGAACACGGCGTGGTGCTGCAGGTGCATGGGGAAGTAACCGATCCCCAAGTCGATGTGTTCGACCGCGAGGCGGTGTTCATCGAACAGGTTCTCGATCCTTTGCAACGGGAACTCCCGGAACTCAAGATCGTCCTTGAACATGTGACCACCGAGCAGGGCGTACAATTTGTCCAACAAGCGGGGGACAAGGTCGCGGCGACTCTGACGGCGCATCACCTGATGTTCAACCGCAACGAGATGTTTCGCGGCGGGATCCGTCCGCATACCTATTGCCTGCCGGTGCTCAAACGCGAGCGACACCGGCGGGCGTTGCTGGTGGCTGCCACCGGCGGCGACCGGTCCTTTTTTCTGGGAACCGACAGCGCCCCCCATAGCAAGCGAAGCAAAGAGAGCGACTGCGGTTGCGCCGGAATCTATTCGGCCCATGCGGCGGTGGAATTGTATGCCGAGGTGTTCGAAGGCATGGAAGCGTTGGACAAACTCGAAGGGTTTGCCAGTCATTATGGCGCCGACTTTTACGGCCTCGAGCGCAACCGGGAAAAATTAACGCTGGAGAAAAAACCCTGGCGGGTTGCGGATGTCTGGCCGCTGGGAGACGGGGATGAACTCGTCCCCTTGCGGGCCGGGGAGACGATTTCCTGGTCGGTGTGCGAAACGGCGACCTAAAAGGTCGTTAGTAAGGTCGCTGGCAAATTACTGAAAAGCACTGGGCGGATTTTCGATCTGCTGGCGGTCGATGGTGACATCCGCGCCTTGCCGGATCATATCCTGCAACCGCTGATACATTCCGCTGCCGTCTCGCGCCAACAACTGCTCTCGAAGAGCGGTGCGCCGGGATTCATCGGCATCCTCCGGGGTTCCCCGCGCCACTTCTTTGAGTGCGTAGATTGCATAGTCGCCGTTGCTGAGGGAAACGCCGTTGTATACCACCGTTTCGGGGGCCGGCGTGGGAAGGGAAAACACCGCCTCTCCCAGCGCCGCCAGATTTTCCGGCACTTCGTCTCGACGCTCGGCCAGCGCCTCAATCTCCAGTTTCTGCTGCGCCGGAAGATCGTCCCAACCGAGTTGCGCGGCGTTCAGATCGGCCACCAGTTTCCCCCCCAATTCCCTGGTCTGTTCGCTTGATTGGCGAAATTTTAGGTGTTGTTTGATTTCGTCTCGCACTTCCTCAAAGGACTTCGGGTGTGCCGCTTCGTAGTCCGCCTTGCGAACCGCCACCATCCGGTCGAATCCGAGTTCGATGGCGGGGCTGTTTAAGTCGTCGTTGAGCACGTCCTCGCCAAACGCCGCATCCCTGACCGGCGCTTCGGCGAGCACTCCATCGCCGCTGCTTTGGGTGAACCAGTCGCTCTGTTGGATGGTCATCCCGATTTCATCCGCCGCCGAGGCGAGACTCTCCGGATCCTCAAACACCAAATTCCGAAATGCTTCGCCCAGTTCGGCGAATTGGTTCTCGGCTTGAATGCGTCGGGCTTCCACGGCCACTTCCTCGCGCACTTCCTGCAGGGACTTCTGTTGTTCTTCGGTCAACTCCGTCAACTTGATGATGTGATAACCGAAACGGGTTTCAATGGGCCCGCGGATTTCACCATCGGTCATGTCGAACACCGCCTCTTCAAACGGCGGCACCATCTGGCCGCGGGCTACCACGCCGAGGTCGCCGCCCTTTTCTTTGGAGCCGGGATCATCGGAATGGCGCGCCGCCAAATCAGCAAAGTCGGCACCGGCCTGCGCTTCGACCAGCACCTCTTCGGCGCGGGCTAGGATTTCATCGCGCTCGGCGTCGCTCTCGGAAGACTCGGTGTTGAACAAGATATGGCTGGCCTTGCGGATCTCGGCGTGCTTGTAGCGTTCGCTACTTTGTTCATAGGTATCGCTGATTTCCGCGTCCGAAGGCTCGACTCCTTGCGCCAGATTTTCAACGCTGAGTTCGATGTAGTTCACTTTCATACGCGCCGGTGCTTCGTAGGCGGATAAATTGTCGCGGTAGTATTGTTCGGCTTCGGCATCGTCGATGTCGATTTCATCTTCGAAGCGGTTGGCCGGCAAAATCATATAGTCGGTTTTTCGCGTTTGCGTTTGCAGGGCAAGCAGACGGTTCATTTCCTGCTCGGTTGCGAAGGATGAATCGATCAGCGAAGAGACCAGTTGTTGAGCGGCTGCGTTTTGCCGCGTGGTGGCTTCGTAGGATTGGGGGGTGAGCCCGTTGGATCGCAGCAGGTCGCGGTATAGGGCCGGATCAAACTTGCCGTCTCGCAAAAACGACGATTCGCTTTCGATGCGCTGTTTGAGTCCGTCGTCGGAGAGGCGGTAATTGTGCTCGCGCACGTATTGGGTTACCAGCCGGTTTCTAATCATCGATTCGACCACCTCGGCGCGCATGGCGGGATCATCCGGCCCCCCCATCTTCAGACTACCGTCAGCCTGCGGGACGGGTATCCGACGCTGCCGAGACAGTTCGTTCTGAAAATCGTACAGGGGGATTTCTTCGCCGTTCACGGTCGCCACCGGGGCGCCCGAGGAATTCTCGAAGTACGACTGGATTCCCCACAGTGCGAATGGGATGGTAATCAAAACGACGATCACCCAGGCCAGCCAGCCTGTGGCCCGTTCTCGAATTTGCGTTAACATGGAATTTTCTCGAGTGTTGGGTAAGGCATAGATTGCGCTGTTGTGTTGCGGGAATTATACCTAATCCCGGTTGGCGGATGCCAGTAAAAAAAAATGCGAGACACGTCGGTCTCGCATTTTTGGGTATGGCGGAGCGGACGGGACTCGAACCCGCGACCCCCGGCGTGACAGGCCGGTATTCTAACCAACTGAACTACCGCTCCTATAACGATGGTGGGCGCTGCAGGGCTCGAACCTGCGACTTTCGCCTTGTAAGGGCGACGCTCTACCAACTGAGCTAAGCGCCCGGAAAAGGCGCGCTAGTTTACGGCTTCCTTCAGGCTTTTGCCGGCCTTGAATTTAGGCACACAGGTGGCCACGATGTTGATGGTCTCCCCGGTGCGCGGATTGCGTCCGGTGCGCGCTGCGCGGTCGCTGGTGGAAAAAGTTCCGAATCCGATCAGTGAAACCGTGCCACGACTGGATAAGGTTTTTGTGATGGCGTCAAATACGGCTTCCACTGCGCTCGATGCATCGCTTTTTGTCAGTTCTGCACGCGATGCAACTGTCTCAATCAATTCAGCTTTATTCATAGTACTGGTTCCTCGTTACTTGGAGTTTGATGAATGAAATTAACTTAACCTAATGGCGCACTTGGAAGCAGATTCACTCATGCCCGCGCCTTTGCAACCCGGCAATCATAATAAAAGCGAGAGGGTAAAAGCAACCTCATTTTGTAGGCATTTATTAAAAATTGCCTCGGCATTTTTTCGGCGAGGCGGGTGTGAAATCTGCGCCATTTCTATATTTCAGGAATACTTTTTAGCGTAACTGTATGATATAAAAAGAATTTACCCAAGTCAACCGCGCAACCCGGAACCCGTTTCATCGTCACACACGAGTTCGGGCTAGTGAGCGGTTAGGTTGGATCCGGTTTGTTCTTTTTTACTGCGCCGGCTTTTTGTTGCCGATTTGCCCGGTTCGGTTTTGGCGTGAGGTGTCGTTTCAAGGGCCAACTCGATCACTTCGTCAATCCATTTCACCGGTTTGATATCGAGTTCGCGGCGAATTTTTTCCGGAATCTCCTGCAGTTCGGGGGAATTCTCGTGGGGGATCAACACCGTTTTCAAACCGGCGCGGTGGGCGGCGAGCAATTTTTCCTTGAGCCCACCGATGGGCAGCACTTCGCCGCGCAAGGTGATTTCCCCGGTCATGGCGATGTTCGCCCATACCGGGATTCCGGTCAGGGCCGAAGTGATGGCGATGCACATACCGATACCGGCGCTCGGCCCGTCCTTCGGAGTCGCGCCATCGGGAACGTGGATGTGGATGTCCCGGTTTTGATGGAAATCCGCGGTGATGCCCCATTGCACGCTGTGGCTTCTGACCACGCTGATGGCGGCGGTGATGGATTCCTGCATGACATTGCCGAGTTTGCCGGTGTATACGTGCTTGCCCTTGCCGGGCATGACCACGGTTTCTATGCGCAACAACTCACCGCCCGCTTCGGTCCACGCCAGCCCGGTCACCTGACCGACCTTGTTTTCCTGTTCGACACCGTTGTGGCGGTATTTTTTGACCCCGAGATATTTCTCCAGACGCGCCGGGGTGATGTGGACGGTTTTCTTTTTCTTGTTGAGCAAAAATTCTTTCACCACTTTACGGAAAATTTTCGCGATCTCCCGCTCCAGGTTGCGCACCCCCGCTTCGCGGGTCCAAGACGCGATGATTTCCTTTATGGCTTTGGCGCTTACGCTGACTTCACTTTCTTTCAAGCCATTGTTGATGCGCTGTTTCGGCAACAGGTAGCGGTCGGCGATTTCGCATTTTTCTTCTTCGGTGTAGCCGGAAATTCGAATCACTTCCATGCGGTCGAGCAGCGGGCTGGGGATGTTGAGGGTGTTGGCGGTGGCGATAAACATCACATCGGAGAGATCGTAATCGACTTCCAGATAGTGATCGCCGAAGGTGTGGTTTTGCTCCGGGTCGAGCACCTCGAGCAACGCCGAGGACGGGTCGCCGCGAAAATCCATGGACATTTTATCCACTTCGTCGAGCATGAACAGCGGGTTGCGGGTTTTGCCCTTGGCGAGATTCTGAATGACCTTGCCCGGCATTGAGCCGATATAAGTTCGCCGGTGGCCGCGGATTTCCGCTTCATCGCGCACCCCGCCCAGGGACATGCGCAGGAATTTGCGGTTGGTGGCGCGCGCGATGGATTGGCCGAGGGAGGTCTTGCCGACTCCGGGGGGGCCCACCAAACACAGTATCGCCGCCTTTGATTTTTTCACTCGCTGCTGCACCGCCAGATATTCGAGGATGCGGTC
The DNA here is from genome assembly GCA_965262585.1 of Candidatus Poriferihabitaceae bacterium. GTDB lineage: Bacteria > Pseudomonadota > Gammaproteobacteria > Arenicellales > Poriferihabitantaceae > JAHRAW01. The sequence goes on along the minus strand of OZ253546.1, from coordinate 1,985,106 downwards.
TTTGACCTTTTCAAGGCCGTAATGGTCATCGTCGAGTATTTTTTGGGCCTTGGCTAAATCCTTGTATGTGCGGCTTTGCTTTTTCCACGGCACCGCCAGCAACCAGTCGATGTAGTTGCGCACCACGGTCGCCTCGGCTGACATCGGCGACATCATTTTCAGTTTTTTAAGTTCGCTCTCGGCTTTCTCCAGGGCTTCTTTGGACATGCCGGAATCGGCGATCTTCTTCGCCAGTTCGTCGGTCTCGTTGGGCACGTCTTCCATATCCCCCAGTTCTTTCTGAATGGCCTTCATCTGCTCGTTCAGGTAATACTCGCGCTGGCTTTTTTCCATCTGCTTTTTGACCCGGGTGCGAATCTGTTTTTCCACCTGCAGCAGGTCGATCTCCAAATCCATAACGCCGAGAATATGCTCGAGGCGCTCCGCGGGAATGAGCAGTTCCAGAATCTTCTGCTTGGCTTCGTTTTTGAGATTGAGATGCGCGGCGATGGTGTCGCCGACTCGCCCGGGGTGTTCGATACCGGCGAGGGAAGTCAAAATCTCCGGCGGAATTTTGGGATTGAGTTTGATATATTTTTCAAATTCGGCGGACACCGCGCGCACCAGCACTTCGGATTCGCGGGAGGATTCATAATCGTCATCCACCGGCTGCGCCTCACAGGAAAACCCGATTTCGTCATCGTCCGGCTCGTGGGTAAAGCGAATGATGCTCGCCCGCTGTTCCCCTTCCACCAGCACCTTGACCGTACCGTCGGGCATCTTGAGCATTTGCAAGATGGAGGCGACGGTACCAACCCGGTAGATATCGGTGGGGTTGGGAGAATCCTGGGAGGCGTCCTTTTGCGCCACCAGCAAGATATTCTTGCCCTCTTTCATCGCCGCCTCCAACGCCTTGATGGAGCGCGCACGACCGACAAACAGCGGGATCACCATATGGGGAAAGACCACCACATCCCGCAACGGCAGCACTGGCAGGTCGATGATGGGGGGCTGGATAGGGTCAGGCATGAACGGGGCTCCGTAAGGGTAAAAGCGGTAACTGGATAATGGCGACCGGGCCAGATACTTAAAAGTAAGGCCGCCGACCGGCCATTTCAATAAGCATGTTTCAAGTATGTTTCAACGAGCATATCACAGCAGCAACTCGGTTCGTAGCGGGTCGCCAAGCCGTTGAATCAGGAAGAAGAAGCCCCCGCAGAGCGTTTTTCCTTATCTTCCTCGTAGACATACAGCGGCCGCGAACCCTCGGTGATGACCGACTCGTCCACGATCACCTTCTTGATTCCGTGGATGGACGGCAACTCGTACATGGTTTCCATCAGGGCGCTTTCGAGAATCGACCGCAAGCCACGGGCGCCGGCCTTGCGCTCCATGGCCTTTTTGGCGACCCGGCGCAACGCTTCGGCACGGAACTCCAGGTCGACGCCCTCCAGTTTGAGGAGTTTGGCGTATTGTTTGGTGAGCGCATTGCGCGGCTCGGTCAGAATCCGGATGAGTGAGTCCTCGTCCAACTCTTCGAGGATCGCCACCACCGGCAGGCGGCCAATAAATTCCGGGATCAAGCCATACTTAATGAGATCCTCGGGCTCCAGATCCTGGAGCAACTCGTTGGCGCGTTCATCGGCAGATTTTTCCCGGATGTCGGCGCCGAAGCCGATGCCGGATTTTTCGGTGCGCTCCTGAATCACTTTTTCCATACCGGCGAAAGCACCGCCGCAGATGAACAGAATGTTGCGGGTATCCACCTGCAGGAATTCTTGCTGGGGATGCTTGCGTCCGCCCTGAGGCGGGATGGATGCGACGGTTCCTTCAATTAACTTCAGCAATGCCTGCTGCACCCCTTCGCCGGAGACGTCCCTGGTGATGGACGGGTTGTCGGCTTTGCGTGAGATTTTATCGATCTCATCGATATAGACGATTCCGATCTGGGCTTTTTCGATCTCGTAGTCGCAGGTTTGCAGAAGTTTCTGAATGATGTTCTCGACATCCTCGCCGACATAACCGGCTTCGGTGAGCGTGGTGGCGTCGGCGATGGTGAAGGGGACGTTGAGTTGTCGCGCCAGAGTCTCCGCCAGCAGCGTCTTGCCCGAACCGGTGGGGCCGATGAGCAGGATGTTGCTCTTGGAAATATCCACCTCGCCCACCGCTTCTTCGTTTTCGATGCGCTTGTAGTGGTTGTAGACCGCCACCGAAAGCGTCTTTTTGGCGTTCTGCTGGCCGATGACATATTCATCCAAGATGGCGTGAATTTCCGGAGGGGTGGGGAACCCGCTGGCACGTGCCTCGGCATTCCCATCATCGCCGGTTTCCTCACGGATGATGTCGTTGCACAGATCGACGCATTCGTTGCAGATGAACACCGACGGACCGGCGATCAACTTGCGTACTTCGTGCTGACTCTTGCCGCAGAACGAGCAATACAGGGGTTTTTCGCTCTTGGTAGGGCTATCTTCAGGCATTTAATGATAGGCGCGATTACGGAACAGACCCCAAGATTGCAGGGTTTGCCGGTTTTTTTCAACCTTTATTTGTGCGTTATTTGGTTACTCACGCTCCTTCGCGCTTGCTCAACACCGAGTCAATAATGCCGTATTCGGTGGCCTCGGCGGCGCTCAGGAAATAATCGCGGTCGGTATCTTGCTGGATTCGGTCGATGGGCTGGCCGGTGTGCTCGACGAAAATACGGTTGAGTTTTTCCCGTGCGCCGAGGATTTCCCGGGTGTGGATTTCAATGTCGGACGCCTGACCCTGGGAACCGCCCATGGGCTGGTGAATCATCACCCTGGAATGGGGCAGCGCGTGGCGTTTTTTCGGCGCGCCGCCGGCCAGAATCACCGCTCCCATACTGGCCGCCTGACCGATGCACACGGTGCTGACATCGGGGCGGATGAACTGCATGGTGTCGTAGATCGCGAGGCCCGATGAAACCATTCCGCCGGGGCTGTTGATATACAAAGAAATATCTTTTTCCGGATTTTCCGATTCGAGGAATAGTAGTTGGGCGACGATGAGGTTGGCCATCTGATCCTCGAACTGCCCGACCAAAAACACCACCCGCTCCTTGAGCAGCCGGGAATAAATATCATATGCGCGTTCGCCGCGGCCGGTGGTCTCGACCACCATCGGAATCTGATTCAAGTTGCGCGGAGGCAAGGGTTGGTCGGTTGGCATGGGGTTGAATTTGTGTGATTGAGTAGGGATAAAAAAAACGGATAACGGCGAAATGGACAACTGGTGACTCAGAAATCGCCGCGTGGGTTCATCAATTCCTGCAATGATACCTTTTTTTCGGTAACGGTGGCGGTTTCCAACATGCGCGCCACCACTTGCTCGTCCAACGCTATCGATTCGACCTGCCGCAACCGCTCCGGGTCGGAATAATACCAGTTAATCATCGCCTCGCCGTCATCATAGCCGCTCGCCATCTCCTCGATTCGTTCCCGAACCAGTGCCGAGTCGGCCTTCATTTCAGATTTTTCGATGATCTCGCGTGCGATCAATCCGAGGGTTACCTGCTCGCGCGCCTCGACGGCAAAACGCTCGCGCACGCCTTCCTGCTGCGGCGCATCGAGCGCATCCATCCGTTCCTTAACCGATGACACCCGCCGTTCGATTTCGGAATCCACCAGCGATTTCGGCGCCTCGATTGGATTGACCGCGATCAACTCATTCATCACCCGCGCACGAATCACCGTGCGCAGCCGAGTCGCCAACTCACGATTCAAACTGACCACGATTTCCTTGCGCATTTTTTCCATACCGCCTTCGGCAATGCCGAGTTTTTCAGCGAACGCATTATCCAATTCCGGCAAGATTCGCCGCTCCACCGAGGTCACCGTGACCGCAAATTCAGCCGCCTTGCCGGCGATATCGGCACCCGGATAATCCTCGGGAAAAGTGATCGCTATTTGCTTGGAATCACCAACCGCAACCGCGAGCAATTCGGTTTCAAAACCCTCGAACACATGCCCTTCTCCGAGCACGAATTGATGCCCGTCCGCCGATCCGCCGGTGAACGGTTGGCCGTCTATCTTGCCGACAAAATCGATGGTCAGGCGGTCGCCGTGTTGGGATTTTCCTTCCTTGTCGGTGTCTTTGGCGACGAAATCGGCGTGGCGTTTGCGGATGTCTTCGAGGGTGCGCGCAATATCTTCGTCGGTAACCGCGCATACCGGTTTTTCGATGGTCCGCCCGGCCAGAGTCGGCGAGGGAATTTCGGGATACAACTCGATGGTGGCGACATATTGCAGATCGTCGCCCGCGACAAACGGCTTGGGTTCGATGGACACCAGACCAGCCGGCACGATCTCTTCCTTGCTCAGTGCCCGGCGGTAACTGGAGTTGATGGTTTCGTTGACGACCTCGCCGGTCACCTGCGCGCCGTAGCGTTTTTCGATCAGGTTTTGCGGTGCTTTGCCGGGGCGGAATCCGTCAATGCGCTTGTGCTTGGCGACCTCGCGCAGACGCTTGGCGATTTCCCTGCCAACCTCGTCGCCGGGGATCGACACCGTCACCCGCCGCTCGATGGCGCCGATTTTTTCAACCGATATTTGCATTATGCCCACCGCCGCATTCGCGGCACCTCGCTTAAATTTATCAAATCAAACGCTCATTCGACGCCCTGCGAATGGTGCGAAAGGAGAGACTCGAACTCTCACGGGTTGCCCCACTGGAACCTAAATCCAGCGCGTCTACCAATTCCGCCACTCTCGCACACAAATATTTCTACACCGTATATTCGCCGAATAACTGGTGGGCCGTGTAGGGCTCGAACCTACGACCCGCTGATTAAGAGTCAGCTGCTCTACCAAACTGAGCTAACGGCCCGTCATAATCCGCCGAAAAAAACTTGGGGTGAACGATGGGACTCGAACCCACGACGACCGGAATCACAATCCGGGGCTCTACCAACTGAGCTACGCTCACCATATTCTTTCGATTCGAGTTTGCTTCCGCAATCTCGATTCCCGCCATATATTGTATACGAGAATCTGCGCAGAAACCGCCAATGCGCATGGCGCGCCCGACAGGATTCGAACCTGTAACCTACGGCTTAGAAGGCCGTTGCTCTATCCGGTTGAGCTACGGGCGCAACGAATAAGCGAAAATTGGTCGGGGTAGAGAGATTTGAACTCCCGACATCCTGCTCCCAAAGCAGGCGCGCTACCAGGCTGCGCTATACCCCGATACTGGCTCCGATACTAGCCGCAATAAACACCGAATTGTATCGGCTTCGACCACGGCCAAGGCCGCAAACTATACGGATATTGGCCGCCGCCGTCAATGAACCGTCTGCGCCCACCCCCCTATTGCCCTGTGGATGATATTAAAGCACGGATGGGTATTGAAGTTTTGTCCGTTCCGCCCTCGTAGGGACAGGCCCCCGTGCCTGTCCGAAACGACGTAAGCCGCTCCTTATATAAGGTCCGGCTGAGTCGGGATTGTTTCACTGGATTCCCGATACGATGAAAAATAAGGTCGCTGGCGCTCCCTATTTTTCTATCGTTCGGGAATGACGACCTTGCGATAGCCGACTCCCCAGGGCCGTCATTCCTGCGACAGCCGACTCCTTATTTGGCTTTCTGGATTCCCGATACGATGAAAAATATAGTCGCTGGCGCTCCTTATTTTTCTATCGTTCGAGAATGACGACCTTGCGATAGCCGACTCCCCAGGGCCGTCATTCTCGTGCCGCCAAGTCGTTATTTCCGCGACAGCGGGAATGACGAGTTGGGGGACACGGGAATCCAGTAAAACATGTCCGGCGATAGCCGCTCCTCTCGCCGTCATTCTCGCGAAAGCGGGAATCCAGTAAAACATGCCGGCGACAGCCGACTCCTTATTGGCCTTCTGGATTCCCGATACGATGAAAAATATAGTCGCTGGCGCTCCTTATTTTTCTATCGTTCGGGAATGACGATCTGGGGGACGATGAAAAATATGGTCGCTGGCGCTCCCTATTTTTCTATCGTTCGAGAATGACGCACTTTTGATATTCCTCGTTTGCGGATGACGAGAGGGAATCTAAAACCGCACCTCACCCTTAACCAAAGCAGCATTCTCACCACCTTGACGATGTTCCCCAACCAAATCCAAACCATAGCGGTTAATTTCCCAACCGATGCCGAAGCGGTAACTGTTGGTGGTGCCGAGGGTCATTTCGCTGTATGGGGTTAGCATTCCATCCCAACCATGAGGAGCGGATATGCCATAGCCAATGCGGGTGTTTAGGCGCATTTCGTAATCAGTCTCAGCGATGCTGTCTTCCGGCAGGCCGTTATCCCACAACTTGCGATCGCCAGCCTCGCCGTAGCCGGGGCTTAGACTTAGCGACAAACCCTGTCCATCTTTGCCAGATTGCAGGATGATGGTGCCGCTTATGCCCCATTCGTCGTAGTCTTCACGGCCTAGCAGGGTGTGGATATTGCCTTCCAGCGTCAGCCTCTGAGTGTGATAGCGAAGACCGGCATTCAATTCAAGTCCGGTGCCGGTTTCGCCGTCGCCGCCGTCATGGCGCGCGCCTACTTCCAGGGTGGATTGCAATTTGGTGGCGTGGCTTATCGCCCAGGGCTGGCGTGCTTCCAGCGATACTCGAACTCGGTTGACGTCCACATCCAGCGAGCGAATATTGTTTGCGCGGTCGGCGTCCACATTTACCCAGGTTTGCGAGACTTCGCCTTTGAGACGCAAGGTGCCGCCATTGCCGAGTGCCATTATTTGGCCGCCACCGCCACCGGCGAAGGATCGCATGTCCACATCGCTGTCGATGTCGGTGGTATCCAAATCACCGGTGCCGTAGCCAACCGTGGCCCAAAAGTCTAACTGCCCGACTCTCCAACCCAGATACGGATTGACGCTGGTCATGGTCAATTCGTAGTCGCTTTTGTCATCATCGTTGGTAACATCGTATTCCAAATCCGCCTCGTTGCGCGTTATCGCCACACCGCCCAGCAAATTATTGCGTAGGTGCGCATCCACCCCCACCGAAAAACTCGAGACATCGCCGTCCCAATCCAGTTTGCCGTCAGTGAGATCACTCTCACCAGAAATCTCTTCATACCCACCACTGCCCCAAAAAGCCGGTGAATACACGCCAATACCACCTCCCACTGCATTCAACGGCAACGCAAACCCGGAACCGTTCAGCATGGATTTCATATCACTCGTGCCTTCGGTTAGAGATTTGCCATGGGTAGTCGCCAAGTCAGCAAAAGAAGACTGGCCTGCAAGGGTTACGCCGCCGCCACTACCGGATCTGGTTTGCGCGATGCGTTGTGTGATGGCGCCCGAAGTCTGGCCGGTCATGGTGGTCGCCAATTCGGAGATAAATACCTCGTTGATGGCCCTGATATCTTCAGGGTCCGGGCCGGAGGCGGGCTCGGCTACTGTGACGGTAAAGGTCATCGTGTCGCTGTTGCTGTTCGCATCGGTGGCGGTGTAGGTCAACACGGTGACGCCGGCCGTGGTCGGCGTGCCGGACAAAATGCGGGTGCCTGTGGCAAAAGCCAATCCGGTTGGCAAGGCAGCACCGCTCGGCCCGGTCAGGGTGTAGGTATACGAACCTGTGCCGCCAACCGCTCCCGGCAAAGTCAAATTGACCGCCCTATCTATAGTATAGGTTTGATTAGCCACCATCTCGGTGAACATCGTTGTAGTGATGGTCACTGTGAAGGTCGCAGGGTCGCTGTTGCCGACCGAATCGGTGGCGGTGTAGGTCAACACGGTGTTGCCGGCCGTGGTCGGCGTGCCGGACAGAATGCGGGTGCCTGTGGCAAAAGCCAATCCGACCGGCAAGTTACCACCGCTCGGCCCGGTCAGGGTGTAGGTATACGAACCTGTGCCGCCAACCGCTCCCGGCAAAGTCAAATTGACCGCCTCATTTATGACATAGGTCGGATCAGATACCGTATCGGTGAACATCGTTGTAGTGATGGTCACTGTGAAGGTCGCCGTGTCCATGATGCTGTTCGCATCGGTGGCGGTGTAGGTCAACTCGGTGACGCCTGCCGTGGTCGGCGTGCCGGACAGAATGCGGGTGCCTGTGGCAAAAGCCAATCCGGCTGGCAAATTACCACCGCTCGGCCCGGTCAGAGTGTAGGTATACGGACCTGTGCCGCCGGCCGCTTCCGGCAAGGTCAAAGCGGTGATCGCCGCGTTGCGCGGATAGGTTTGAGCACCCGGCGCAGACGCGCCCAACCCGGCTCCTACCGTGGCGGTGAAAGAAGCGGTCGGGGTTAGTGTTCTCCCGCTTAGGGTGTCGGTCACTCCGTATACCGGAGTGATGTTGCCGGCCGTGGTCGGCGTGCCGGATAAGACGCGGGTAGTTGCGTCAAAGGTCAGGCCATCCGGCAACGGTGCCAATGTATAAGTCCGTTGGGTGACGATTGTGGGGGAGATGTTTACGCTGCCGCCGGTGGCCTCCGGCAGGGTCAGGGGGGTAATCGCCTGACCGGCGACATAGTTCACATCGGACAACGTCGATACAGCCAAATCAACATAGCAAGGAACTGTGCCGCTGATGTTTCCCTCTTTCCCGGCTTCGCAGATGAAGACAAACATTTGTATCAAGGCGAAGGCTTGTGAACTTCCGGTTCCGTCAGACGCACCATAGCCGGCTGGAAAACCATCTGCGGGTGTCGGGCCGGAGGTAGCCGTGGTCGGCGTGCCGGACAGAACGCGGGTGGTCGGGTTAAAGGTCAGCCCCAACTGGTCGTATATGCCTGTGGCTCCGGTGTTAACATGAAATATACTGTAGGTCAAAGGGGCGGAGCCGCCGCTGCCCGTCGGCAGGGTCAGGGGGGTAATCGCCTGGTTAGTCGGGTAGTACAGAACGATGAAGTTCGTGTTGGGGTTGGCACCGACTCCACTCGGATTTGGTAGTCTGACGGCTTCCTGTGCACTGGCCTCTATCGACCAGCCGAGGAAAAGAGTAAATCCAATCAGTAGCGCAACGCCGAAACGCCGAGCACTATTGCCCCCCCCCCCCCCCCCGAATTAAAGGGGACGGACGACAGGCCGTCAGGGGAATTCATGTTATTGATTGTGCTGTGATAGTTCATGGTAAATGTTCCTCGTAATAATGCGCCGTTGAAAGGTTTCCACAAATACAAAGTCTCAGCCATTATATTGAAGCGATTGCCGGATAGTCAAGCCACAAATCGCGATTAAATGCCCGCCGGAGCCGGTTATTATAAGGAGCGGCTGTCGCCGGACTTGTTTCACTGGATTCCCGTGTCCCCCAAGTCGTCATTCCCGCTGTCGCGGAAATAACGACTTGGGGGCACGAGAATGACGATCTGGGAGTCCTCATCGACAAACGAGGAATATCAAAAGTGCGTCATTCTCGAACGATAGAAAAATAGGGAGCGCCAGCGACCATATTTTTCATCGTATCGGGAATCCAGAAGGCTAATAATGAGTCGGATCTCGCAGGACATGTTGTACTGGATTCCAGTTGCGCGAGAATAACGGCGTAGGGAGTCGGCTGTCGCCGGCATGTTTCACTGGATTCCCGTGTCCCCCAAGTCGTTATTCCCGCTGTCGCGGAAATAACGACTTGGCGGCACGAGAATGACGATCTGGGAGTCCTCATCGACAAACGAGGAATATCAAAAGTGCGTCATTCCCGAACGATAGAAAAATAGGGAGCGCCAGCGACCATATTTTTCATCGTATCGGGAATCCAGAAGGCTAATAAGGAGTCGGCTGTCGCAGGACATGTTGTACTGGATTCCCGCTTTCGCGAGAATGACGGGCCTGGGGAGTCGGCTATCGCAAGGTCGTCATTTGGCCGCCGTGGGGGTTGAAAATCGGCGTGGCATCCCCATTTTTTCCGCGTTTGCTCGAATTATCACTCCAACCTGCACCGACCATTATTATGACCGTCAAAACCGCCGTTGAAACCCATGCGTTTCAAACCGAGGTTCAGCAACTGCTGCACCTCATCATCCATTCGCTCTACAGCAACAAGGAAATTTTTCTGCGTGAGTTGATTTCCAATGCTTCGGATGCCTGCGACCGGCTGCGGTTTTTGGCGCTGACCGACAAAAACTTATACGAAGACGACCAAGCACTCGGCATTTGGATCGACATCGACGACAAGAAAAAAACCATCACCATTCGCGACAACGGCATCGGCATGAGTCACGATGAAGTGATCGAGAATATCGGCACCATCGCCCGCTCCGGCACGCGCCAATTCATCGAACAGATGAGCAAAGATGAAGCGCGCGACAGTTCGTTCATCGGCCAGTTCGGGGTCGGGTTTTATTCGGCTTTTCTGGTGGCCGGGGAAGTTACGCTGCTGACGCGCCGCGCCGGAACGCCGGAATCTGAAGGGGTTAAATGGGTCTCCGACGGCAGCGGCGAATACACCCTTGAAACCATCGAGCGGCGCGAGCGTGGCACCGAAATCATCCTCAAACTGAAACCCGAGCAAAAGGAATTTAGGGAGCATTATCGCCTGCGCTCCATCATCGGAAAATATTCCGATCACATCTCGCTGCCAATCCAAATGCAAAAGGAACTGGAGCGCGATGACGATGGAAAGGAAATTGCCGGACAGGAAGCGCAATGGGAAACCGTCAACGATGGATCGGCGTTGTGGGCGCGTCCAAAAACCGAGATTTCCGCCGATGAATATAACGCTTTGTATACCGCGCTTACCTATGATTCGCAGCCGCCGGCGGTCACGCTACACAACCGGGTTGAAGGGAAAATGGAGTATATCTCGTTGTTCTACATCCCATCGAAGGCGCCGTTCGATTTGTGGGATCGCGAGCAACGGCATGGCATCAAACTTTATGTGCGGCGGATTTTCATCGCCGAGGATGCCAAGCAATTAATGCCGAATTACCTGCGTTTCGTGCGCGGCTTGGTGGATTCCGCCGACCTGCCGTTGAATGTGTCGCGGGAATTTCTGCAGCAAAACAAACAGATCGACAAAATCCGCGCCGCTTCGGTCAAAAAAGTTCTGAACGAACTGAAAAAAATCGCCGCCAACGACAGCGATGCATATGCGGCGTTGTGGAAAGAATACGGTCGCGTGATTAAGGAAGGGATGATCGAGGATTCTGAAAACAAAGACGCGCTCGCCAAACTGTTGCGTTTCGCTTCCACGCATGTGGACGACGACACGCAAAGTGTCTCGCTTGAAGATTATCTCACCCGGATGCCGGAAAAACAAAAAGCGATTTACTATGTGACCGCCGACAGCCACGCGGGGGCGAAATCGTCTCCACATCTCGAGGTGTTCCGCAAGAACGACATCGAGGTGTTATTGCTATCCGATTCGGTTGACGAATGGGTGGTCGGCCACCTGAACAGTTATCAGGAAAAACCACTGCAATCGATTGCCAAAGGCGACCTCGATATCGGTGAACTGACGGGCGAAAAAAGCCCCGCCGAAGACAGTGAAGAAAAAGCCGACCCGCAATCGGCGCGGATGAAACCGCTGGTGGACAAAATCAAGTCGGTGCTTGAAGATAAGGTTAAAGAAGTGCGGATTTCCAACCGACTGGTGGATTCGCCCGCTTGTCTGGTGGCCGACAGCCACGACATCGGCGGCAACATGGCGCGCATTTTGCAAGCCATCGGCCAGGACGCACCGGACAGCAAACCGATTTTAGAAATCAACCCGCAGCACGCCATTGTCAAACAGATCGACGCCGAGGGTGACTTGATCGAAGAGTGGGCCAATGTGTTGTTCGACCACGCCGCACTAGCGGAAGGCGCAACGCTCAAAGACCCGGGTGATTATGTTAAGCGAATTAATAAGTTGCTGGTGAAGTAACGCGGTGAAATAACGCGGCGAAATAACGCGCTCAGCCGTGCGCGCCGAGGTCTGGGGTGCGGCGGCGGGGGGTGACCAGGAGCATGCCGAGTAGCATCAATACTAACGCCGCCCATACCCAGAGCGAATGTCGTTCGGCGAAGAACACCAGACCCCAGAACACCCCGGCGATGGTGATGACATAACCGGCCATGCTGGCGAACACCGCGCCCGCCATTTTTACCACATATAAAAACATCAGATAGGCGACGCTGCTGATCGCCATCATCGACAAAAGCGCGAGTTCGACATCATCCAGCGGCCAGTTGATCGGGTAGAACGCGTCCTCGAAATACATCACCGGTGCTAGCATCAGCGCCGCGATCATCAATGCGCCGGTCAGCAGCCCGACCAGGTCGGAATCGTGCGGAATGCACACATCGACATAGATGTTTTCGATGGTGTAAAAAATCGAAGCGATCAATGGCAGGATCAACCAACGCGCCATGGACGGGTCGGGCAAACTGGTGTCGGGCGCGACTAAAAAAACGATGGCGATGAATCCCATCAGGATTCCGCACAAACGCCGCCGCCCGAAGTGGTCTATGCCGAGCGGCCACGAGATCGCATAGGTCAGCATCGGCACCAATGCCACGGTGATCGCGAGTACGCCAGCGGGTACATTCGGCGCGGCGTAAAAATAAAGCGTGCCGGGTACCGCCGTGCCGACGAATGCGATTACGCAGGAATGCCTGAAGTTGGTGCCATTCAACTTCGGCCAACGGCGTCGTGACCAACAGAAAACGAGCAGCACCAAACCGCCGCCGAATGCTTGCCAAAATGCCAGCCCGACCGGATGCCCCGACCCCGAGGTGGCGATGCGCGCGAGGGAAAAAGTCATACCCCAAACCACTCCGCACAACAGCACCAGGATATACGGCAGCGCGGATGCGGGCGTGGTTTGTGTCGGCTTCGATGCGCTGCTCTTCACGCTCACTTCACGCTCACTTCGCGCCGCCCAGTTGGCGGTAGCGATAGCAGTCGGTAAGATGATCGTTGACCAAACCGACCGCCTGCATAAAGGCGTAACAAATGGTATTGCCGACGAAAGTGAAGCCTTTTTTCTTTAAGTCTTTGGCAAGTTGCTCCGACAACGGCGTGGTGGCCGGAACATCCGTAGGCAACCGCCATGCATTCTGCACCGGCACGCCGTCGACATATTCCCATAAATATTCATCCAATGTACTTCCCGAATCGAGCAGCCGTAAATACGCGCGCGCATTGTTGACAAATCCGTTGACCTTGAGTTGGTTGCGAACGATGCCGGGGTTATTCAGCAGCGCGGTGATTTTTCGCTTGTTGTAACGCGCCATTTTTACCGCGTCGAAGTGATCGAACGCCGCACGGTATTGCTCGCGCTTTTTCAGAATGGTAATCCAACTCAACCCGGCTTGCGCGCCTTCGAGACATAGCATCTCGAACAACCGCAAATCATCGTGAAGCGGCACGCCCCATTCCCGGTCGTGGTATTCCCGGTATAGCGGGTCGTCTCCGCACCACGGGCATGTTGTTTTTTCGGGCATCGCTGAACGCACTCAATACGGATAAAAAGGCCAGTAATTGTATCGGAATCCCCGCCGGGGAAACCTTTCGCCGGGGCAAATTCTGATTGACTTACTCCTTTCTGTGCTAGGATTTTCACCAACCATCCCGCGAGGATTCCATATGCCCGCCAATCTGAAAAGCGATTACCAGCAACTGGGGTTTTTATCCCCGCTGGACATCCTCAACGAGGAACAAGCCGTGGCGCACCGCCGCAGCGTGGAAGATGCCGAACAGCACATCGGGCCGGCCCACTACATGGCCAAGATGCACACCATTTTGCGCTCCCCCTGGGAACTGGCGACTCACCCTGGGATGCTCGACATCGCGGAGCAAATTCTTGGGCCGGATATCTTGTTATACAACACCACCTACATCATCAAGGAAGCGCACACCCCGGCGCATGTCAGTTGGCATCAAGACCTTACTTACTGGGGACTCGACTGCGACGATCAGGTGTCGGTGTGGTTGGCGTTGTCGATGGCCGATGAAAAAAGCGGTTGTATGCGCATGATCCCCGGCAGTCATGCCGCCGGGCGTCGGGAGCACGACATTTCCGAGGCGGATGAAAACAACGTGCTGTTCCAAAGTCAGAAGGTGCGTCAGGTGAACGAATCGGATGCCGTATATTGCCCGCTCAAACCGGGTCAGGCGTCCTTTCACCACGGCTGGACTCTGCATTCCTCTCTGCCCAACCGCAGCGGCGACCGGCGCATCGGCCTCAACATCCAATACATCGCCCCCCATGTGCGCCAGACCAAACTGCCGGGCTTCAGCGCGCTATTGGTGCGCGGCGAAGACCGCTTTCAGTACTACGAAACGGAAACCCCGGCGAGTTGCGACCTCGATCCCGCGGCGTTGGCGTGGCGTGAACAACAAGAGGAACTGCATAAACGCATCGCCGCTACCGCCTGATTATTTAGCCTGAACACTCAAGGCAAACACAGCGGCAATACACTCTCACAGATTAAACCGTCTTTTGAGAAAGTATCTAACCGCATACCTTTCCCGGTAACTTAACAATTTACCGAGGTCGCCGCCGGATTTTAGCGACGGCAGGATAGAAGATACCGCCGACTCGTCCAGTTCAAGATTGGACAGCGGGCAGGCATCGCAGTGTAGTTTTGAGAAGAACACCGCCTTGCCAATGTCGTAGTTGCCGGATTGGGCCGCAGTTCCCCCGCCACCGCCGCCAGAACTGCCGCCGCTACTGCCGCCGGAACTGCCGCCAGAACTACCGCCAGAACTACCGCCGGAACTGCCACCGGAACTACCGCCGGAACCGCCACCGGAACTACCGCCGGAACCGCCGCCGGAACCGCCGCCAGAACTGCCACCGGAACCGCCACCAGAACTGCCACCGGAACCGCCGCCGGAACTGCCACCAGAACCGCCGCCGCTACTGCCACCAGAACCGCCGCCGGAGGCAAGCGCAAGGCTACCCGTCAGCAACAAACACAATAGAATAAACGTTATCTTTTTCATCGTAATCACCTGATAATCGATATGCGCCAATGACCTGTTTTTTTCGGCGAGGTTCCGTGACTATAGCCTGCATGCGCGTCTATAACCAGCCCCTGTCGCCATGACCGAGGGCATATTTCGGTCGGTTTTCCGCCGTTTGCCCTCCGCCGATGCGGTATGGACGGCGGTGGCGGGGGGCGGCTGCGCGCTGGGCTACCTGTATCTCGCTTGGTTATCCAACCTGCCCGGGCGGGTCGGTGTCTTCGCCTTTCTCGGCGCGCATTTTTATATTGCCATAGTGATGTTCGGCTACTGGTTTTGGTGTGCTTTGCGCAACCGAGAAATCACCTATGGCGCGGTCATCCTGTGGGCGATCATCTTCCGTGCCATCGGCATTTACGGCACACCGATATTGGAAGACGACTATTTTCGGTATCTGCTCGACGGCTGCGTTTTTGTCGCCACGGGAACCCCCTTCGGCGTTTCACCGGAGTCGATGTTCGCCGGTAATCCCCTGCCAACCGAATGTCAGATTCTGCTAAGCCGAGTCAACAACCCGCATCTGCCGACCATTTACGGCCCGCTACTGCAATATGTGTTCGCCGCGTTGCACTTGGTGGCGCCGGTAAACGTCAAAGCCCTGCAACTAACTCTGTCGCTGTTTGATGTCGCGCTGATCCTATTGCTGTGCCGCCATGCGCCGGCCCGTTATGTCTTGCTATACGCATGGTGTCCGCTGGTCGTCAAAGAAATCAGTTTCACCGCCCACCCGGATATTATCGGCGTGTTGCTGGTGGTGGCGGCGTTTCACCTGCGCAAACTCAACCCGCTGGTCGCCGTCGTCTTGATGGCGATGGCATGCGCCGCAAAGGTCTTCGCGGTCTTGATGTTGCCGTTCTTGTTGTGGCGGTTGGCGCGGCGTTACTGGTTGTTATGCGCCGCGATTGTGGCACTTTTGTACTTGCCCTTCCTGCTGCAGGGCGCAACCGACCTTGCCGTGCTCGGCGTATTTTTGCGGCAATGGCAATTCAACCCCGGCTTGTTCCTGCCCATAACCGGATTTTTCGGCGACCTGCCAGCGCGGGTCATCTGCTACACCTTGTTCGGCTTGTGGTGGTTGTTTTATTTCGTTCGCCGGGCGCGGCAAAAATCACCCGATTTTTTCGCACGGGGGGAATGGGTGTTCGGCGTGTTCCTGTTGCTGTCCCCGGTGGTCAATCCGTGGTATGTAATCTGGCTGCTGCCCTTTGCCGTACTGCGCCCGCAGGTTTGGCCGTGGGCATTGGCAATCGCCGTGCCGCTTTCTTATGTATCCGGGTTGAACTATATGGAATCCGGCCTCGACGCCTACGAGATAGCGTCGTGGGCGTATTACACTCAACTGGTTGTGGTGGCGGCGGCACTCGGCGTGGATGGCTGGCGATATCTAGTTAAAAAACCCTGTTAAAAAACCCTGTTAAAAACCCGTCACAAAAATCCCTAGCGTTTCCGTATCGACAATTTCAAGATCCAATAAAAAATCTTGCAAGCGGCCCCCAGCGAGCCGCGGATGGTGCCGGAGATTTTGGATTTGCCGATACGCTTGCGGCAATACACCGGCACTTCGATGACGCTGAGCCCCATGCGCGCCGCTTTCAGTTGCATCTCTACAGTCCAGCCATAATCTCGGTCAATCATCTGCATCCGCTCGAGCGCATCACGGCGGATACAACGCATCGGTCCGAGATCGGTGAAACGGACGCCGTATAGCAAAGCGATTATATGACAGAGCAGCCAGTTGCCGAATCGCTGGTGCGGCGGCAACGCCGATGAATGCTGCGGAACTCTGGCGCCGATTACCAGATCAGCCCGTCCGGCGGCGACCGGCTCGACGACCTTATCGAGGTCTGCGGGATAATCGCTGTAATCGGCATCCATGAACGCGATTAAATCCCCGCCAGCCTGCTTGATGCCAGCCTGACACGCGGCGCCATAACCGGTCATCGGTTCCCATACCACGGTGGCACCACAAGCCTGCGCCAACGCAGCGGTGTCATCGCTGCAACCATTGTCGACGACGATAACGCGATCAATGCCGGGGGGGATTTCTCGAAGCACCTGCTCGATGGAAGCGGCTTCGTTGAGGGCCGGAATTATCACGGTAACGAAGCGTTGATGGATCACCGGTTCACCGCTCAGCCGTCATTCAACGACCAGTCATAAAAAAACTCGTCTATTTCATCGGCACGCTCCAGTTGCTTGCGCAGTGGCGGTTGTGCGTATTGCTTGAGATGTGCGATGACCTGCCGCTGGTCTTGCCCAAAATCTTCCGCATACCATTTAAACAAACTGGAAACGATCAACTCGTCGTCATCATCAAAACGCACTCCTCTGGGATTATTGATGTACTCACGGGCCGCGGTCTCCAGCAATTCATCCAAGTTGTCGCGGGTATACGCGAGCGGCTGCAAGTTCGGGCAACCGATAGAGGCGCAGTTGAGCGCGTAGTGCACCCGGTTGTCGCCAAAAATCGGGCGCACGATGCGGTGCTCAATGTCATCCAAACTGAGCGCCCGCCCCTCGACAGTCGCCAGTTCTTTCTTCCACGGCCCACGGGTATGCCATACAAAACGAATATCGCGGATGCTATCCACCGGGTAGTGATCGAGAATCACCCGTATGGTGATGGCGTTATACAAGTTGATCCAGTAAGCCAACTGTACCTCGGCGGCCAAATCGGTCACCGCGACTTCTTCCAGCATTGCGATATACGCATCCAACCGGGCGCGGTCTTGAGGGGCGATGGATTGATAGGGGAAGCGGTTGACGCCGTCCTCGCTGATGCGGACATTGCGCGACAGTAAATCGTTCCACGGCGCGTGATCCACAGCGGCCACCGAATCCGGGTTGGTGTGCCGCCAGTAATCGAAGCCCTCATCCGCAAGCAGCGCGCGCCCGCCGAACAACAACAACCCAAGCGCGGCGAGATAAACGGCCGGGCGAATGGAGAATAATGGTTTCATTGAAGGCACGGATGGCGAGGTGGTTTGCGCCAGTATACCGCAACCGGAATGGGGCGGGATGATGGGCCAAGATAATAGAGCGGAATATTGGTTATAATCGGCATCGATTCCAACCCGTGAATATGAAATGCCGCCCAGAACCGTGCACTGCGTCGTACTGAATCAGCAAGCCGAAGCCCTCGACTCCCCGCCGTGGCCCGGGGAACTGGGTCAACGGGTATTCGAGAATGTATCGAAGCCCGGCTGGCTGCAGTGGCTGACGCGCCTGACCGCCATCATCAATGAGAACGGCCTCAACACCTCCGACCCGAGCACGCTGGAACAAGTGGAAAAACACATGAGCGGATTTTTCTTCGGCGAAGGCACAGGCGGTTACGGCCAAGCACCGGCGGGTTTCCATACCACCGACTCCCAGGAGTAACCGCCACCGCCCCAGAACAAAATCATGCATCAAGCAACACCGCAAAAAACCGGCGGGCGCATCGTCCTCGTCGACCACCATGAAAATCCGCCGGACGATCGCGTCAGCACTCATCTCGAAAAACGGGGCTATGAATTGGAGCGGTGCTATCCGGTGAACGGTGACGCTCTTGGCGATTTGTCCGGCGACCCCGCAGACGACCTGGCCGGGAGCGTGATATACGGCGGCACCCACAACGTCGATGAGATGGAAAAGTATCCGTTTCTGCATGATGAGATTGCCTGGATTAGCCACTGCCACGCGCACGGGATTCCGCTACTCGGCATCTGCCTCGGCGCGCAACTGATCGCCCATGCCCTGGGCGCGAAGGTTGCCCCGATGGACGATGGGAAATGTGAGTTCGGCTATTATCGAATCACCCCGACCGCGCACGGTCAATCCTGGATGCCGCAGCCGCTGTATGTTACTCAAGCGCACTTTTATCAGTTCGACTTGCCGTCCGGAGCAACCCTGCTGGCGAGCGGTGAAAGTTGCCCCAATCAGGCGTTCCGGCACGGCCCATCCACCTACGCAGTGCAGTTTCATCCCGAGGTCACCGAAGAAATTTTCCACCGCTGGCAAGATTCCGAATGGGCTTTTTTTGATTCCCCCGGCGCACAAACCCGCCCCCAACAAAATGCACTGGCAACCCGCCACGACACCGACCAACACGCCTGGTTCATCAATTTCCTCGACCAATTATTCGCACACCGATAGCAATCGTAGCCCCACTCGTCGTCATTCCCGCGAAAGCGGGAATGCACATTCACATTTGAAGCGCAACACATGGTTTCTAAAAACCTCGGCGGGAGTTTGATAGCCGAGGCACTTTCGGGGGGTATTATTATGCGCTTGTATGATGCGTGTAAAGTGCTCATCTGAGAGGGTTTTCAGGTCGGTTTTTCGGGGCAAGTTCCGGCGCAAGCGACCGATGGAATTTTCAACACCGCCCTTTTGCCAGGGCGCTCTGATGTCGCAGAAAAAGGTCTCAATACCGAGGGCATGGAGGTGGTAATGGCGGGCGAATTCAGTGCCGTTATCGAAGGTAATGGTTTGCCGCCATGTGGGTGGCAGCGGTGCCAGCAGGTCGCCGATAAGTTCGGCGATGGGCGCCGCGGATTTGCCGGCGGGGCGCGCCGCGAGCAGCAGGCGGGAGTGCCGTTCTTGGACAACCAGCAAGGCTTGACCGTAGGCGCTAAACAGCATCAGGTCGGCTTCCCAATGACCGGGGGTTTGTCGGTCGGTGGCGGTGTCTGGCCGCTCAGAGAGTGGCCGGCGTTGGGATATAGCGGGTGCTTTGCCGTTCAGTTTGTGCCGGCGGCGGCTTCGTTTTGATCGGGCTTGGGGCAGATAATGGCGCCATGGATATTCTTTTTTACGAGCAATTTGGGCATAGACGAAGCGGTAGATGGTTTCGTAGGAAATGACTGGCCGCTGGTGCTTTCGGGCAAGTCCGGCGGACACCTGTTGGGGCGACCAGTCGTGTTTGAGCAAATCCAAAACTTCCTCGCGCAGCACCTCATCGCGGTCCAGCATAGAGCCTTGCCATCGCCGCGCCCGGGCTTTCAGGTCGGCATAGTCTTTCTCGTAGCCCTTGGTTGCAGAGCCATTGCGATTCAGTTCTCGCGACACCGTAGATGGCGCGCGATCCAGAGCTGCCGCGATTTGTCGGAGTGAGTGTCCCTTGGTGAGTAAGTAGGCCATTTCACAGCGCTCTTCAAGGGTGATCTGTTTGTAGTGATTTCCCATGGTAATACCGTAGCAGAGTGTTGCGCTTCGTTTGTGAATTCAGGGAATCCAGTTAAACAATCCCGGCTGCCCTACCACGCTATCAATCGGCTATACTTGAGACTGGTTCAACCGCCGAACGATACTATGGTAGCGAAGACACCCGCCGCACCATCGTGCCTACTTTATCGTAACCCACAATGATCACTCCACTCTCCCTCATCTCGGCCTTACTCTTCGGCTCCATGGTGTTTTTTGCCGTGCTGGTGGCGCCGTCCGTGCATAAACTACTCGACGCCGAAAACGCCGGGCGGTATTTGAACGACCTGTTCCCGCGATTCTACCTGTGGGGCATCACCCTGTCCGGCATCGGCATGCTGGTCGCCCTATACAACCGCTCGCCGGCGTTCATGCTCATGGGCCTCGTGCTGTGCGGCTACCTGTATGCGCGGCAGATACTCAACCCCAAAATAACCGGCGCACGAGAACGCTGGCTGGCCAGCGACTCCCCCCAAGACAAAGCCCAGTTCGATAAACTCCACAAACAAAGCGTCCTCGTCAACAGCATCCAAATCGTATTGCTCGGGATTTTGATATTTGTGGGATAACTTGTTTCGAGACTTGGAATAACAAAAAATGAAAAGACCGATATCTCGTGTGGTGGCTACTGCTTTGAAGCGGATAATTGCGCCCTTCTCGGACACGCAAACTTCAAGCGAGGAAATCGAGGCTCTGCGTGCGGAAGCAGAGCGGGGGGATGCAGAAGCGCAATTTTATTTGGGTGCTGCATACTTAAACGGCGAAGGCGTTGCCAAAAACCAGCGCGAGTCGGTGCGGTGGTTCCGAAAAGCGGCAGAACAAGGGCATACGGATGCGCAACTTACTTTGGGCATCGCATATGGTCGCGGCGAAGGCATTGCCAAAAACCCGCACGAGGCGGTGCGATGGTTTCGAAAAGTAGCCGAACAAGGGAATATGAAAGCGCAATATAATTTGGGCATCGCATATAACTTAGGCGAAGGCATCGCCGAAGACCAACGCGAGGCAGTGCGATGGTTTCGAAAATCAGCCGAGCAAGGGCTTGCGGAAGCGCAATTTAATTTGGCCAATGCATACTCGAACGGCGAAGGCATCACTAAAAACCAGCGTGAGGCGGTGCGATGGTATCGAAAAGCAGCAGAACAAGGACATACAGGCGCGCAATTTAATTTGGGTGCCGCATACTTAACCGGCGAAGGCATCACCAAAAACCAGCCCGAGGCGAGGCGGTGGTTTCGAAAAGCGGCGGAACAAGGGCATGCTGCTGCGCAATTTAATTTGGGTGCTTTATATTGGAACGGCGCAGGCACTATCGCGGATGAGTATGAAGCCTATATCTGGTTTTCCATCGCCAAGGCAAACGGCATTGAACCCGCCGCTGATAAATTGCGTGAGGCTAATTGGCAAAAGTATCTATCGCAAAGTAAAATCCGCGCCGCGCAGAAAGAAGCGGCGCGGCGGTTGGAGGAAATTGGCAAGCGCGTCGAGTAAGCCACGGAAAACTCGCCACTGGTGACCCTAAACTCCACAAACAAATCGTATTGCTCGGGATTTTGATATTTGTGGAGTAGGTTTTTTTAGAACTTGGAGAAAAATGAAATGAAGATGTTTCGGATGTTAGTTGTGGTCGTTTTGATGGCGATGATGGTGCCTGTTTCGGTTGCGCAAAATTCAATAATTGATGAACTTCGTGCATTGGCGGAGCGAGGGAGTGCGAGTGCACAATATGCTATGGGCACTATATACTGGTCCGGCGGAGAGAAGATCGGCAAAGATCAACGCGAAGCGGTGCGGTGGCTTCGAAAAGCAGCGGAACAAGGGCTTGCGAAAGCGCAATTTGATTTGGGCTACGCATACTCGACCGGCGAAGGCATCGCCAAAGACCAGCGTGAGGCAGTGCGGTGGTTTCGAAAAGCGGCGGAACAAGGGAATGCGGGAGCGCAACATAACTTGGGCAACGCATACTGGAACGGCGAAGGCATCGACAAAGACCAGCGTGAGGCGGTGCGGTGGTATCGAAAAGCAGCGGAACAAGGGATTGCGGGAGCGCAATTTATTTTGGGCTCAGCATATGATCACGGCGAAGGCATCGACAAAGACCAGCGTGAGGCGGTGCGGTGGTATCGAAAAGCGGCGGAACAAGGATATGCAAACGCGCAATTTGTTTTGGGCTTCGCATACCGGTTCGGCGAAGGCACCGCTAAAGACGAACGTGAGGCGGTGCGGTGGTATCGAAAATCGGCGGAACAAGGGATTGCGGGAGCGCAATTTATTTTGGGCTCAGCATATGATCACGGCGAAGGCATCGCCGAAGACCATCGCGAGGCAGTACGATGGTATCGAAAAGCAGCGGAACAAGGGCTTGCGGTTGCGCAATTTTCTTTGGGCAACGCATACCGGCGCGGCGAAGGCATCGACAAAGACCAGCGCGAGGCGGTGCGGTGGTTTCGAAAAGCAGCGGAACAGGGGTATGCGGACGCGCAATTTTCTTTGGGCCACGCATACTGGTTCGGCTATGGCATTGCCAAAGACCAGCGCAAGGCGGTGCTGTGGTTTCGAAAAGCAGCGGAACAAGGACATGTGAACGCACAATATAATTTGGGTGTTGCATATGACTTCGGCGAAGGCACGGCCAAAGACCAGCGCGAGGCGGTGCGGTGGTATCGAAAATCGGCGGAACAAGGACATGCAAGCGCACAAAATAATCTGGGTGTTGCATACGAGACCGGCGAAGGCGTTATCACAGATAAATATGAAGCCTATATCTGGTTTTCCATCGCCAAGGCAAGTGGCGATGAACGCGCCTCTGATGTCTTACGTAAGAATTGGCGAGAGCGTCTATCGCAAAGCGAAATCCGTGCTGCGCTGAAAGAGGCGGCGCGGCGGTTGGATGAGATTGACAAGGGCGTAGAATAAACCCGTCGGCGATGTGCATATTGCCATCGCCGCCGCACCCCACGAGAACGCCGACTGGCTGGCGACTAGTCAACAGCATCCAAATCGTATTGCTCTGGATTTTGATATTTGTGGGATAATTTTTTTCGGGACTTGGAAGAAAAATGAAAATGCAAATACTTCGTGGGTTGCTCGTGGCCGCTTTGGCGCGGATGATGGCACCCTTCTCGGGCGCGCAAACTTCAAGCAAGGAATTGCGTGCGAAAGCGGAGCGGGGGGATGCGAATGCGCAATTTAATTTGGGTGCCGCATACTGGTTCGGCGAAGGCGTAGCCGAAAACCAGCACGAAGCGATTCAGTGGTTTCGAAAAGCAGCAGAACAGGGTCTTGCGAAAGCGCAAAATAATTTGGGCGTTGCATACTGGAACGGCGAAGGAATCGCTAAAGACCAACACGAAGCGGTGCAGTGGTATCAAAAATCAGCGGAACAATATCTGGCTGACGCGCAATATAATTTGGGCATCGCATACTGGACCGGCGAAGGAATCGCCAAAGACCGGCACAAAGCGGTGCAGTGGTTTCGAAAAGCAGCGGAGCAAGGGCAAGCGGGTGCGCAACTTAATTTCGGCTTGGCATGCTCGAACGGCAAAGGCATCGTCAAAGACCAGCGCGAGGCGGTGCGGTGGTTTCGAAAATCGGCCGAACAAGGATATGCAAGCGCGCAATATAATTTGGGTGTTTCATACTGGAACGGCGAAGGCGTTATCACGGATGAGTATGAAGCCTATATTTGGTATTCCATCGCCAAAGCAAATGGCGAGGAACTCGCCGCTGATAGTTTGCGGAAGAAGAATTGGCGAGAGTATCTATCACAAAGCGAAATCCGTGCCGCGCAGAAAGAGGCGGCGCGGCGGTTGAAAGCGATTGATGATCGTGTGGAACAAGCCACGGAAAAGCCCACCATCGGCGAGCAAATCGCCATTGCCGTTGCGCCCAAAGCGGTGAATATTGCCGCGAAAGTGTTTGAGAATGCTTGGCGTTCGGTGGTGGTTGTGATCAATGGCGATGGGCAGGGCAGCGGTGTCATCATTCGCCCGAATGTCGTGGCGACTAATTGCCATGTGGTTGATGAGGGCGGCGAGATTGCCGTGTATAAATCGGTTGGTCGCCGGGCGGATACCGAGCGCAGTTTTTCCGCCAGTATTCGCCGTGCTGATGTGGCGAAAGATTTTTGCTTGTTGGATGTGGACGGTTTGTGGGGTGTGCCGGCGGCGGTGCGGCGTTATGACACCCTCACGGTGGGCGAGGATGTGTATGGTCTGGGGGCGCCGCAAGGGTACGATTTATCGCTTTCGTCCGGGCTTGTTTCGCAACTGCGGACGCTTGACGGCACGCGCTATATCCAAACCGATGCGGCCATTTCGCCGGGTTCTTCGGGGGGCGGATTATTCGATAACGAGGGAAATTTGGTCGGCATTATGACCTTCAAAATCGCCGAACAAAGCACCGAAGGAATCGGTTTCGCCATTGCCGCCGATTTGGCGTTGGCGCATTGAGTCCCGCCGGGGGCAATTCAACGATAGCGTTTTGCGCCGTAGATTAAGTACACCGGTGCAACCAGGGCGGCGGCCCAGTAGATTGGGGTTAGCACTGTGGCATCGTATTCAAAGTGTAATACCGCCCAGCCGAATAGCAGGAATAGGACAAAAATGGCGGCTTGGGAATAGTAACTTTTGAGTACCAGATAGCGGTGTGAGAGGGTGAGTTTTGCGATGTCATAAAAACGTTTGTTCATTACCAATCGGAATATCGAGGTGTTGAAGGTGATCGCCACCAGCAGGATGAACAGCAATTCCAGCGATGCTTTGTCATCGGTCAGTGCGCGCAATACCCACGAGAGGGCGTATAGCACCACCGCTAACTGATACATCGGTTTTCTGCCGAGCCGGTCGATGGTGTTTTTGAGCAGGTAAAACAGGATGCCGAAAATCACCGCCAGCGCCATTATCATGATGCCCAGTCGGGTGAAACTTTCATGGGCGATGAGAAATAGCGAAAGTAACCAGAAAAAACTTTCCAGAAAAAGATAAATGCCGTCGAGGATAAAAATCGGTCGCGAGGCGTCTTTATCGGTGAATTTGAGTACCTCGCGCAAGCCCAGGGCTTCGGTATGGTTGAGGGTGTCGGGGTATTCGGGTTTGTTGACCAGCAAAACCATGAATCCGGCGACTGCGGCGACCGCCGACAGCACCACGATATAGACGAAGCCTGCGCGCTCCAGCAGCAACCCGCCGAGCAGGATGCCGATTTGGAGGAGCGCGCCGACGAATATTTGGAAGTTGCCGTATTTGCGGCCGGAATTGGCCGGCTCGATGATTTCAAAAAACAGCGCGCGCTGGGTGGTCCAGAAAAAACAGTTGTAAACGCCGTAACAAATCCCCAGCGACACCAGCACCGACAGCGTCATGTCCATGTTGAGGATGTACACGTTGAGCAGCAGTAGCATCTCCAGAAGCAGCGATAGCACAATCATCGAACTCAGGTCGATTTTCAGCCGCAACCGGTCCCAGACCCACAGCCCCAGACAAAAACCGAACCCGGCGATGGCGATAAAAATCGACAACTCGCCGAGGTTGTAGCCTTCCTTCCACAGATACACCGGAATAAAAAACGGGAAAATCCCGATGAGCAGCGAGTGCAGACCCAGGTATAGATAAAAAATTCGCGAGTGGTGTCCCATCAAAAACGTCCTAAAAAATATCCTTGTCGGGAATGTCGAGTTGCTCAAGTTCGGCGTAGTGGACGGATAAATCTTCGACTTTTCCGTAGCGCGGGAAGTGGTGCATTTCGGCGTAGGGCCGGGAGTTGACCTCGATGAATATGCATTTCTGCTCTTTGTAACTAGTCTCGATTCCCTTCTCAAAAATAACATCGATGCCGAGTAGGTTGGCGTCGAACATTTTCACCACGGCGGTGAATAATTCGACGTTATCTTGCGGGATGGTGCGCTGGTCGATGATCTCCACCACGCCCCCCGGAGCCAACGCAACGCGGTGGAACAGTTCCACTTGGCAATCTTTTTCCGGCACCGAATCCAATCCCATGTTTTGTTTTTTCAGGTGGGCGATCACCTGTTCACTCTTGCGGATGGGATAAATGGTCGGGTGCAGTTTCATGCGCGCGCGCACGAGGTTTTCTTCATCGATGAGGGCGCTGATGCTGTCGCTGCCGTTGCCGATGACGAATGGCGGATAACGCCGGATCACCGAAACCAAGTGTTCGCCGGTGGTCAGCACGCGGTAGTTGGCGCCGGCGAGGTATTGCTCGATTACCGTGGTCGGCCACCACACCTTGGCTAGCAATATCCCACGCCACAATTCGCGGAAATTGTTGATGGGAAAATAACTGCCACGGGAATAGCCGCTTACATTGGGTTTTACCACCACCGGAAAGCCGTGCTCACGGACAAACTCGCGCACCTTCCACGGCAACAAAAAAATCATGCCGCGAGCGTGGGGGACGTCGTTGCGCGCAAACACTTCCCGCCCTTGCGCTTTTGAGCGGCAATTCTTGCGGACCAGCAGGGTGTTGTAACTGGTGCAGCCGTGCATGTAACGCGCGCTGAGCAAGTGGTAAAGCCACGCATTCAGTTTTCTCAAAATTGCGCCCTCAGGAAATTGAGCAAGCCGCTGCTGCGGTTGTATAACATGCTCTTGATGAATATCGGTTTGTCGGGAGTTTTGTCGCGGTATTTGGTGGCCAGGGCGAGGCGCATCATGCCGGATGCCACGAAACGCAGAATATCCATGCGCGAGTTGCGCCGGTCGAGCAGGTGAATGGGCATGGGCAGAAATAAATTGACTTCGATGACATGAAACTTCCCGCGCAACAGGTCGTCGATGGAATCGGCGCGCACGCTGACTCTGGATATTCCAAATCGACCGATGCGGCACACCAGCGCCCACAGTTGAACGAGTTGCGCGGCGGAAAATGAAGCGGTGATTTCGCGGTAGTGGGTGTTGGGATTATAGATGCTGTTGACCGGGTGGAGTTCGGCGGAGTTGCACGCTTGGGTTATGGTGAGCACCGCCCATCGCTTCGGATCGTGGTGGTGACTAATGGAAAAAATCTCGTATTCGTTGGCCTCCACGGCGCCTTCCTGAAGCATATATCTGACCCGCGACCCGCTGATTTTTTCGCGGATACGGCGCAATTCGACGGCATCGGCGGCGCGGTATACGCCTTTGGCGTTCTGACTCCATTCCGGTTTGACGAACACCGGATAACGATCCGGCATTCGTGCGCCATCATCGTACGCCTGAGCCAGCCGCCAGGCCGATGGTATCAGGCGGTCGATGTCGATCTTGGAGAAAATCCCCTTCTCGGTGTCGAAAAACGGCGCGTTTAACTGAAAGTATTTACACGGCCGGGTGGCAATGCGAATACAGCAGGAAATATAGACGATCACCATTACGCTGGTCACCTTCATCGGCCACCTTCATAGAAACTGTGGCCAATGGCCGACACCGGGAATTGTGGGGCGTCTGGGGCGAGAAAAATGCTTATCGTTCGCCCCTTGTTTTCAT
Source organism: Candidatus Poriferihabitaceae bacterium (assembly GCA_965262585.1). Taxonomy (GTDB): domain Bacteria; phylum Pseudomonadota; class Gammaproteobacteria; order Arenicellales; family Poriferihabitantaceae; genus JAHRAW01. Next base: position 1,957,560 of record OZ253546.1, on the reverse strand, counting down.
TAAGTCCCCGACGTTGATCACGAATAGCGCGAGGCCAAGCACCAGGATGGAAACCGCGGCGTAAAACAGCGAACCGCCGTCGCTCTTGCCCTGGTGCAAAACCTCCACTCCCAGCGGAGTGAATAAATGGAAAAACACCGCGCCGGACATCACCCCCGCGGCCATGAGTCCGCCGACTCCGTGGAAGCGTGCCCGCGCACCCAAGTCGCCTAAGCCGACTTTGGCGATGACCCAAAGCAACGCCGGCAACAGCAGCACCAGCGAGGTCAGGAGTTCGAAACTGCCCACCAGATAGGCGCCGGAATCGATGAACCATGCGCCGAGGCCCTGCCCCAGAATTCCTTTCAGCCATTCGCCGATGGTGCCGAAGATGTGTTGGGTGTCCGGGTGGCCGGAGAATTTATAGGGCAAGGATGTGAGGAATACCTTGCATATCCAGAGCGTGATCGCCCAACTGACGACCGCTTTGGCGGTTTGGAGTATTGTGGTGTTATTCATAGCGCAGCCTGCTGGGTGGTTGCCGAAATATGGGATATAAAGATACCATAAGATACCACGAAACCGCCGCATAAAGTCAGGCCGCTTGCCTAGAAATTTATGCGAAATTTGCGCCGACACTGTGCGGCTTGTGCCACAATCAGCCCTTGCGTTCCCGCACTCCCCCGAAAAATTCGCCATCCCCGGAGGCCACCGTTGATTGATCTGTACACTTGGAGCACGCCCAACGGGCGAAAGGTTTCCATTATGCTGGAGGAAATCGAACTGCCGTATACGGTGCATGCGATCGACATCGGCAACGACCAGCAGTTCCATGACGATTTTCTGAAAATCAGTCCCAACAACAAAATTCCCGCCATCGTCGACCACGACAACGGCAGGACGATGATGGAGTCCGGCGCCATTTTGCTGTATCTCGCCGAAAAAAGCGGTCGCTTCCTGCCCACGGACGAGGCCGCTCGCTGGCGGACGATGGAATGGCTGATGTTTCAAATGGGCGGGCTCGGCCCAATGCTCGGCCAAGCCCACCACTTCCTTCACTACAACCGGGGGACCAGCGACTACGCGGAAAAACGCTACGCCATTGAAGCGCAACGTTTATACGATGTCATGGATGAGCGACTGGCGCATCGTGAATATCTGGCCGGGGAATACTCGGTCGCCGACATCGCTTCGTGGCCGTGGATTTCGCGCTTCGAATGGCAGGGAATCGATTTTGCGGAATACCCCAATGTCGAACGCTGGTATCGTGCCATCGCCGCCCGCCCGGCGGTGCTTCGGGGATACCAAGTGCCTGCCGCACCCAACGCCACGACAAAGGAAATTCCGTTGCCGGAGTGAGCGTGGCGTCGGCTATAACGGTGCCTATAACGATGTCGGCGATGTGATTGGCATTACATCGATGCAAGTAATTTCATTAAACGAACCGAGGCGCATGAGCGGCCCCCAGGTGCCGGTGCCCGGCGAAACATAGAGATGCCCGCCGCCTTCGCTGTATAACCCGCTGATGCGGCGGAATTGGCGCTTCACCAGCAGGTTGAACGGAAAAATCTGCCCGTTGTGGGTGTGCCCGCTGAGCATTAAATCCACACCGTGCTCCACCGCCGCCTCCCAGCCCAGCGGCCGGTGATACAAAAGCACGGTGTAATGATCGCTGCGATCTTGAATGGTCGGCAGCATGCAAGCCACCTGATCATGCTCGTCGGCATCATCAATGCCGATAACCTGCAGTTCACCGGCGATGACCCGACGCTGGCGCAGCGACTCGACTCCCAGTTCGGTCAGCAGGGCGAGCACCTTGTCGAGATCGGCATAGCGTTCATGATTGCCGATGCTAAACAAAGTCCGGGCGGACAGCCGCTTGAGGCATTTGAGTTCATCGTGGCCAACCGCTGCGGAGTCCACCAGATCGCCGGTGATGACCACCACATCCGGCTTCAGTAGATTGATGCGGTTGACGATCCGGGTCAGGTAGCCGCCCTGTCGCGAGCCGATGTGGACGTCGCTGATCTGCACGATGCGGTGTGGCCGGGTAATTTTTTCGGAACCGAATTCGAGGTATTTAACGCTCAGAAAGTGGGATGCGATCACCGCCAGTACCACCAACAGCGTGGCGATGCCGAGAATCCACGGCACCGCAGCGTGGTCGTCCACCGGCGCAACCACGCGCATCACCTCGTATGCCAGCGTCAAGACGAAGAGAATGAAACTGACGCCCATCCAATGCACCATGACATAGCGTATCCGCATGTTCGGGCTGCGGAACGAATACCACAGGGCGGTGGTGGCGAATAGCCAGATCAGCACCGCGTATTCCAGACCGATAGCCGAGCCCTCCGGCCAATACCAGCCGGCCAGCCGGTATGGCGGCCAGGCGAATACGAAGAAGCACAGCAGGGGGAACAGGAGGTAGAACCAGCGCCTTCCCTTGGTCATTTTTTGCGCCATGAAGTATGCAGCAGGTGTGGGTTTGTGCTGCGCATCATACTATAATCCCGCAACATCCTCGCAACGGAATTCCACGCTGAAGCCCCGCCAAAAATTTAGAAAGACCAAGGTCATCGCTACCATCGGCCCGGCCTGCGACAACGACGAAACGCTGCGGGAGATGATTGCCGCCGGTATGAACGTCGCCCGGCTCAACATGTCCCACGGCAGCACCGAGTCCCACGCCGACACCCTGCAACGCATCCGCCGGGCGGCGCAGTCGCTGGACGCCACGGTGGCGATCATGGTGGACACCCGTGGCCGGGAAATCCGCACCGGCAAACTGGAGAAGGGCAAACTTCTGCTGGAACGAAACCAAGTTTATTCGTTATACGGAGACGGCCGCTGCGGCGACGAGCACGGCGTATCCACCACCCACCCCGACCTTTCCGGCCACCTCAAAACCGGCGATCGGGTGATGATTGACGATGGGCAGATCGAACTCATCGTCACCAAAGCAAGCGGCCGGGATATTCAATGCCGGGTCGAATGCGGCGGCGTTCTGCGCGACAGCAAGGGCGTCAACCTGCCGGACAACAGCGATGCATATGAACGCCTCGCGCCCGACGATTCCCGCGAGATCGAATTCGCCGTCGCCAATGAAGTGGAATATATCGCCGCCTCGTTCATACGCAACGCCGGTGAAATCCGCGCGCTACATGCGCAACTGAAGGAACTCGGCGCCGACATTCCGATCATCGCTAAAATTGAAAACCGCGCCGGCGTGGACAACATCGACGGCATCATCGCCGCCGCCAACGGCATCATGGTAGCGCGCGGCGATTTGGGGGTGGAACTGGAGATGGGCAAAGGCCCCACCATCCAAAAACGCATCATCCGCGCCACCGTCTCCAACGGCAAACCGGTTATCACCGCCACTCAGATGTTGGATTCCATGGAGCGCAACCCGCGCCCGACCCGCGCCGAGGTCTCCGACGTCGCCAACGCCATTTTTGACGGCACCTCGGCGGTCATGTTATCCGGTGAAACCGCCGCCGGGTTGCGTCCGGTGGAAGCGGTGCGCACCATGGTGGCCCTGACCATCGAAGCGGAAGCCGGGCTAAAGCAATACGGCTACCTCCAGCAGATCAACCCGAACCCTTCCGACGAAGTCACCGAAGCCGTGGCCCAGGCCGCCATCACCATGGCCAACCACCTGAACGCCGCCGCCATTCTGGCGCTGACCGAGACCGGCCGCACCTCGCGGCTGATTTCCAAATACCGCCCGGAAAGCCCCATTCTGGCAATCACCTCATCGCCACAGGTGGTTCGCCGACTGGCCCTAAACTGGGGGGTGCACGCCATCCATTACGCCGCCGCCGGCACCGATGAAGACAAACTCCAATTCGCCATGTCACGCGCCGGAGAACTCGGCTATGTGGCACCCGGCGATCTGGTAATCCTGACCGCAGGCAGTTCCCACCAAGCCGGCAGCACCAATTTGATTCGCGTGCTGACGGTGGAATGATTTTCAGTAGTGTGTTTTTTTATAGCCGCGCATAGAACCAAATGGGACGTCGCCTACCTTGCCTTACTATCCAACTCCGCCAGCGGGCGGCAGTAGGTTTCGCGTAGCAGCAGGATGCACACCAGCGCCAGCAGATTGGAGCCAATCAGGACGCTGAATGCGGTGGTGTAGGCGTCGGCGCCGTAGATGCGCGCGCCTGCTACGATTTGTCCGTCCCAGTTGAGGTCCAGCATCCAGCCGATCAACGGTTGCATCACCGCCCCGGAACCAACCACGCACATATTGACCAGACCCATGGCGGTCGAACTGTGGCGTGGCGAATTGACTTCGCGCATGGAGCCGAAAGCCACGGTCATCATCGAGCCGCTGATGCCGAGTATGAAAAACAAAAATGCCATGACCGGCAGCGCGCTGAAGCCGCCAAACAACACCACCGAAAAAATCAGCGTGTTGCAGAGGATTCCAATCAACAACACCGGCTTGCGTTTGCCGGTGTGGTCGGACAGCCAGCCCATCACCGGCGCGCCGAGGGCCCAGCCAAAGAACAATAGCGACGCCACCCAGGCGGCGCGTGAGACCGGATAGTCGTGAACGCTGTTGAGCCACGGCACCGCCCACAGCCCGGAGAAAGCGAGCATGATGGCGGTCATGCCAAAACCGATTCCGGCGCATGCCCAACTCTGGGGATTGGTGACCACCGAGAGCATGCCGGCGGCGAGTGACTGCGGTTCGTGGTCGTGTGCTTCGTGGTTCTGCGGGCGGCGCGGCACCACATAAAATATCAGCACCGCCAGCAGCGCCGCCGCCACGCCCATGGAGCCGACCGCGGTGCGCCAGCCGAATTGCTCCACTGCGTAGCGCAGCGGTGCTTGTCCGAGCATGGCGCCGCACATGCCGATGCTCTGCACCATTCCCGCCAGCATCGCAAAGCGCGCCGGGGCAAACCAGTAGCCAGCGATGGTCAGCGTGCCGACAAAGGCGAACGCCACCGAGGCGCCAACCATGGCGCGGAAAAAGGAAGCCGCCAGCACCGATTCACTAAGGGCGAAACCGAACGAACCGACGGCGCACACCGCCACCGCAACGCTCATCAGTTTGCGCGGGCCGAAACGGTCGTTGAGCATGCCGACCGGCAGTTGTATGCTGGCGTAGGCGTAAAAGTACCAGCCCGAGAGCGTACCCAGCGCCGCCCCGCCCACCGCAAAGTCGCGCATCAACTCGGTGGTCATGACGCTCGGCGCAACCCGCTGCACGAAAGCCAGAGCGAAAAATAACGCGCCCACCGAAAACGCCGCCAGCGCGCGGGCATCGGAGACGGTGTTGTTTGGATGTGTGCTCATAAAAACGAACTATGTACGCCGACGATGCCGGTATGATTTTTCATTTCAGGACAAAATTGCCGTGCGTCAGCATCCGGGAAATCGCGGCGCCCAACCACACCGGGAACTGCTCCAGCCAGGAATCCTCCACGGTATAATCCACCACCCGGCGAGCGCCAATGACATTCCGGGCGACCTCGTCGAGGCTGCCAAATTCATCAATCAACCCAAGCACTTGTGCCTGTTCCCCGCTCCAGAACAGGCCGCTGAACAAGTCGGCGTGTTCGGCAAGGCGCGCGCCCCGCCCCTGCTTGACCGCGTCGATGAACTGCCGGTGTATTCGGTCAAGGACCGATTGGGCGTGCCGCACTTGATGGCCTTGCTGCGGCGAAAATGGGTCGAGCATGGCCTTGTTATTCCCGGCGGTCAGCAGGCGGCGTTCGATGCCGAGTTTATTCATGGATTCGACGAAACCGAAACCGTCCAGGCGCACGCCGATGGAACCCACCAAACTGGCCGGATTGCCGTAAATTTTATCGGCGGCCACCGCAACATAATATCCCCCCGAAGCGCAGATGTCCGAGATTACCGCATAAAACGGCTTGTCGGGATACTGCTTTTTGAGGCGGCGAATCTCCGCATTGATTTCCGCGGCCTGCACCGGCGACCCGCCGGGACTGTTGATTCTCAGCACCACGCCGCCAGCGTCACCGGCCGCAAACGCCCGGCGCAGGCTTTGATTGATTTTATCCGAACTCTCCGCCTCCGGCCCGATGATGCCGCTGAGTTCCACCAGCGCGGTGTGCGGCATCGGAAACCACTGGTCGGCGGGTGCGTAATACAAAAACAACGCCGCGCCGAGGTAAGTAGCCAGCAGAAACTTGAAAAGCAGCCCCCACCGCCGCCGGACTTTTCTTTCCTTGAGGTAATCCCGCCCCAGCATTCCAAGAACGCGCAGGTTGTCGGCGTGAATTTTATGCGCCGTGCGCACGGAATCGCCCGGGTCATGGTGCGCCGGATCGTCTTTCTTGCTGAACATTTGGTGGTTTCCGTTTTGGTTTGCGAAAATTGTGGTAGCACAAATCGCGCCGCCTTGGGTCCGGGGGGCGATACGGGGTTATTATACGGCACCCGCGCCGCTGCCCGGTGCCGTGCGATAGAATCATTGCGGGAACCGGGCCGGGCTTCATCCGCAAAAACCGGGGATTTGGTTTAGAATGGCGACTGAATCAAAGTAGCCGAATAAAATTATGAGTACAACCGTGACAACACCACCGGTCAACGTGACCGTCTACCGCTGGGCCGGGGAATTTGGGCCGTTCAAGGTGTCGATTCCCTGCGGCGAATGTTCGCTCACCGGGGATGTCATCACCGACACCTTCGAAAATGAACTGAAAGGAATTCCGGTGCACCTCGAGATGCTGGACTGGCTCAGCCACTGGTGGAAACCGCTGCCCAAAGGCGGCTGGCACGCGCCCATCGTCATGGTAGACCGGCGCATCATCAGTCAAGGCAAAGCATTAAACCGAGGCGTCCTGACTCAGGCGGTGATCGAAGCCCACGTCTTGAGATCAAAAGTTACCCGCGATGTGCTGTTCGGCAAGGCAACCTGCCCGCACTGCACCCGCGCCAAAGGCTACCTCGACCAAGTTGGCACCAACTACACCTACCACGATGTCGTCAAAGAACCACGCGCTTTATACGAAATGCTAGCCAGAGTGAAGCCCATCATCGGCCCAAAAACCCCGGTAACCGTACCGCAAATCTGGCTCAATGGAACCTATATCGGCGGCGCCGACGAACTATCCGAAATTCTCCGCATCAAAATAGTCGCCAACACCGACCGTGGCCAATGCTCGCTGTCACCGGGACGGTTGCAAGCGCAGACTTGATGTGGGGTAGAGTCACACTTCGATTCCAATGATTACTAACGGCACCGCCGGTACCCCCCTTCCCTGTCGAATGACGTTATACAATTCCCCTTCGTAATACGCCACGCCCGAACTCATTTGTGATTGTAGTGCTTTCATCGGAAGTATTTCGATGCCAACATCGATCTGGTCGCGCACATAAAATGCCAAGTGTTTTACGAATATATCGTAGGCAACAAACGAGTATTTACCAAATTGCACTTCAACCGCGACCCTGCCCTTGACATAGTCGGTTTGGTTATAACTGAGTATCGGTGACAAGCCAGCGCGATTAATCGCCTCCTTTTGTTCTTCAGGTGGCATGGAAAGTGTTTTTCGGATCAATTTTTCATCTTTTGTCACCCAGTAACTGACACGATTTTCTTCCCATTTTTTTACCTCCAAAAGAATCTTGAAGGATTTATTCATTTCTATGGGGCTGTACAATAAACGTCCTTCCTTGGTTTTTTCTTTTGATACCTTGGTTTTGCAGGATGTCCCGTCAACTTTCTTAATAATAGATTTAACTTCCTCCCACAATTTGGGTTTATGAACGAGCAGGTATTCGAGTCCGTTCAAGTGCGAATAAGTTTCAACGATTTTCACTCTGCGCGCTTTTCCCAAGCAGTGTTAATTGAACAACCCCATTATCCTCACCGTTCTTCCACGGTGCTTCGACGGGTTTATTTCCATTCTCCCTAGGATCATACACCGGCTTGTTCATAGGTCTGGTTTTTAGGGTTCCATTGCCGGCTTTTATAATGCGGTCTTTTGCCAACTTCACATATTTCCCTTCGGTTTCCGCACCGGCACCCCGCCTGTTATGCATGAGGGCGGCAATAATCGATGTTCCGGTTCCCAGAAACGGATCTAAAACCCAATCCTCTTCGTTGGTCATTGACAAAACAAGGCGTTCGACCAACTCCACCGGATATTGGCATGGGTGTTCGGTTTTTTCTACATGATTGTTTTTTACATTGGGAACAACCCACACATCGCCGGGGTTTTTCCCAAGCGGATTGCAGGAATACTGCCCGGCTTTGGGGCCTTTGAAATATTTTTTTGCGGGATACTTTTGGGGAACTCTCACAGGATCCAAATTAAAAACATATTCCTTGGTCTTGCGGGTAAACCAAATAATCGTTTCATATCGCCCGGAAAAGCGCTTCGAGCAGTGCAAGCCATGCTCAAAGTGCCAAACAATTCGGTTTCGCATAACGAGGTTCAATTCGGCGAATATCGGATATAGCGCAATATCCAGTGGAATAATTGAGCCGTTCTCAACAAAATTACCCACCTGCCAACAGATACTCCCGGAGTCCGTAAGAACGCGCTCACATTCTTTAATCAACCGCGACTGCTGCTCAATATAATTGCTTAATTTCGTCCTTTGTTCGTATTCTTTGCCGATATTATAAGGCGGCGAGGTAACGATCAACTGAATGGATCTTTCGGGAATCGTTTTCAGCATATCCCCACAACTTCCATGATACAAAACTGCTTGTTCGTTGAGGCTGAACTCCGCCGCGATATTGATTGGCCTTTCCATCATTCTCTCCTGCAACGCCGCCCTAACTGCCCGGCCCTAACTGCACTTACTCTCCCCGCAGTTCAGGCAGGTCAGGCAGTTATCCATGATGATCATGGCTTTGTTGAGGCATTTGTTGCATAACTCTGCGCCTTCGGGAAAGGTGCTTGCTTCGGGGTCGTCGGGGTCGGTTTTGATGGCTTGCTGTTGTTCATACTGTTTGCGCTTTTCGTCTATGAGTCGTTGCTGGTGTTGGTCGAGGCCGGGGGAGACGATGAGGCCGATCATTTTCAGGTGGGATTCGATGGCGTCGCCGATTTCGGCCACCAGCGAGGGGATGAATTTGCCGCCCTTGCGGAAATACCCGCCCTTCGGGTCGAACACGCTTTGCAATTCCTCCACCAGGAAAGTGACATCACCGCCCTTGCGGAACACCGCCGACACAATCAGGGTCAGGGCGGAAATCCACTGATAATGATCCATGTTCTTGGAGTTGATAAACATCTCGAAGGGGCGACGCTTTTCATAGGGCGTTCCGGGATTGAGCACGATGTCATTGATGGTGATGTAAAACGCATGTTCGGACACCGGGGTCTTGATCTTGTAGGTGCTGCCGATGAGCATTTCCGGACGCTCGACCTTCTCGTGCATGTGCATGATATTACTCATCGGACTGCTCGCCTTCCGGTTTTCGGGGGCGGAGGCTGCGGTGGTTTTGTCGGCTTTGTCTTCGGGTTTGACGACATCGTAGCCGACAATTTTGTGTTGAATTTTTGTGCTCATGATTGGTTTCCTGATCAGATGTTCACGGTTCGCGGTTCGCAGTTACGACCTAGAATCTGCCGTAATAGCCTTCTTTCAATGCATCGAATAAATTGGCGGCGGTGTGGGTTTCGCCGTCGTATTCGATCTCTTCGTTGCCTCTCACTTCAATGCTCTCGCCGTTGTCCATGGCAAACCGGTAGAAGGTGTTTTCCAGATCCGAATCCTTGACCAACACACCTTGAAACACCTCCGGGTTGAAGCGAAAGGTGGTGCATCCCTTGAGTCCTTTTTCCCAGGCGTATTGGTAGATGTCCTGAAAATCCTCAAAGGCAAAATCGGTCGGCACGTTGGCGGTTTTGGAAATAGAAGAATCGATCCACTTCTGCGCCGCCGCTTGTACATCCACATGCTGCCTCGGGGTGATGTCATCGGCGACGGCAAAATAATCGGGCAACTGATTGCGCGGGTCATCGGCGGACGGCGTCGCTTGCGGGTTGACCAAGTACCGATAGGCCAGCAATTCATAGGAATACACGTCCATTTTGTGCTTGGATTTTTTGCCTTCGAGAATCACGTTGCGGCTGTACTTATGCGCGAACGACGGCTCGATGCCATTGCTGACGTTGTTGCCCAGCGACAGGCTGATGGTGCCGGTCGGGGCGATGGAAGTGTGGTGCGTATAGCGGCAACCTTGCTCGGCGATGGCGTCCCGCAATTCCGCCGGAAACTGCTGCAGGTAACGGCTATACCGGCCCATCAGCACCGCGCCCTTGATCTGGTCGCCGACCTTGTAGCCGTCCGCCGCCATCTCCGGACGCAGTCCCAGCATTTCGGTGGTCACCGTGAATTGCTTCTCAAGAATCGGCGCGCAACCTTTTTCCCGGGCGAGTTGCAGGCCGGTCTCCCAACCCACCACGGCCATCTCCTTTGCGACCCGCTCGGTGAACTCGAGGGATGCTTGGTCGCCGTATCGCATGCACAGCATGGTGAGCGTCGAGCCGAGCCCGAGGAACCCCATGCCGTGCCGACGCTTGGCGTTGATTTCGTCTCGCTGGGGGGAGAGGGGCAACTCGTTCACTTCCACCACGTTGTCGAGCATGCGCGAGAAAATGGAAACCACTTTACGGTATTTTTCCCAGTCAAATCGCGCCTCGTCTGAAAACGGATTTTCCACGAATCTCGTCAGGTTGACCGAGCCCAGCAAGCACGCACCATAAGGCGGCAGCGGTTGCTCGCCGCAGGGATTGGTGGCGCGAATGTTTTCGCAGAACCAGTTGTTGTTCATTTCATTGATGCGGTCGATGAGAATGAACCCCGGCTCGGCGTAATCGTAGGTGGAATTCATAATCACGTTCCACAATCGCTTTGCCGGCACCGAACTGTACACCCGGCAGGCGGTCTGTCCCAGATCGTTGGTTATGTAGTTGGCGTCGTGGGGCCAGTTACGCCACACGATTTCATGAGCGTCGCTTTCAAATTCCCGCGCCGTGGCCGGGAACGACAATTTCCACTCGGCATCGTCGTTGACCGCCCGCATGAACTCATCGGTAATCAGGCACGACAGGTTGAACTGGCGCAACCGGCCGTTGGCGCGTTTGGCGCGGATGAATTCCATGATGTCGGGATGGCTGATGTCGAAGGTGCCCATCTGCGCGCCGCGCCGCCCGCCGGCGGAGGAGACGGTGAAACACATCGAGTCGAAGATGTCCATGAAAGACAGCGGGCCGGAAGTGTAAGCGCCGGCGCCGCTGACGAAAGCGCCTTTGGGGCGCAGGGTGGAAAACTCGTAGCCGATGCCGCAACCGGCCTTCAGGGTCAGGCCGGCTTCGTGCACCGAGACCAGCACGCCGTCCATGGAATCCGGAACGGTGCGCGACACGGTGCAATTAATGGTGCTGGTGGCGGGCTTGTGTTGCCGCGCACCGGCGTTGGAAATGATGCGTCCGGCGGGGGTGGCGCCGTTTTGCAACGCCCAGACAAATTTTTCATACCACTCCCGTTTCTCGGGTTCGCCAACTTCAACATCCGCCAGAGCGCGGGCGACTCGCTCATAAGTTGCGTTAATATCCGCGTCCAGCGGCTCGCCGTCCATGGTTTTCAAGCGGTATTTTTTATCCCATATATCCAACGAGGTGGGTTGCAGTTCCAAGCGTTCGACCCGCTTGTCTTCGGTGTTTGGATCGGCAATAGCGTTGGCCGGTTTCATGCTTTTTATTCCTCACGCTGTGGCAGGTTCGTGTCAATGTTGCGCGCTCTTTGTACTCTGCCCTCCGTGGTCAAAAACTAGAAACTCCATTACTTTTTCCAGCCAACCCTCGGTTTTCGCCGCGTTTTAGCCACAAAAGATTTTCCCCGCCAACCACTACATCTGGTGGCGAATCGCAAATACTATATCAATATGTGGGCCTCGTCAAAACTTTTTTGCACCAGTAATCTTTTCAAGCAGTTACGCCCAACCCCCGCCCCCGCCGGGTCAAACGCCTCACTTCAACATCGCCAGCACCATCGCCGGACGCAGCCCTTTGAGGCAATGCAGATGGCCGAGCGGGCACTCCCGCTGGAAGCAGGGGCTGCAGTGGAGGCCGAGGGTGAGGCGGTCGCAACGGTCGGTGAGCGGCGGGGTGAAGGCGTCGCTGGATGACCCGTAAATGGCGATTACATGGCAGCCGACGGCGGCGGCAACATGCATCAGCCCGGAGTCGTTGGTGACCGCATACTGTGCCAGCGACATCAGATCAACCGCTTCGCCGAGGGTGGTGCGGCCGCTGAGGTCGGCGCAGCGTCCCCGGCAAAGATCGTTGATGCGCGCGGCGATTTCGCGGTCGTTTTCGGCGCCGAACAGCCACACTTGCCGGCCCTGTTGCAGTTGTCGATTGGCGACCTCGGCAAAATACTCCATCGGCCAGCGCTTGGCCGGCCCATACTCGGCGCCGGGACAAAGCGCCACCACCGGCGCATCGCTTCCAAGCCCAAAACGCATTGCGCTATCGGCGGCGCGCGCCCGGTCCACCACCAGCGCCGGATGGGGGATTTGTGCAGATGCCGATGACGACACCGATGCTGATGCCGATTTCGGCAGCCCCAAAGCCACAAAGCGTTGCACATTCATGGGCATGGCCCGCCGGTCGAGGGTGCGGATGTCGTTCAGCAGCCCATAGCGTTGCTCGCCGAGATAGCCGGTGCGCCGGGGGATTTTAGCGAACCACGGCACCAGTGCCGACTTAAAAGAACCCGGCAGCACGATGGCACGGTCGAAGCGCGTCGCCCTGAGTGTATGCCCGAGCCGCCGCCGCACCCCCAACCCAAGCACGCCGTGTCCCACGGGCAACTCCACGGTCTCGGCGACTTCGGGCATGCGCGCCACAATCGGGCGACTCCACGGCTGCGCCAGCACGGTGATTTGGTCGCCGGGGGCAACTTGCTTGAGCACCTTGAAGAGGCTTTGGGCCATGACCATATCGCCGACCCAAGAAGGCCCCACCACCAGCACCTTGCTCATGGGCCGGACTCGGCGGCGGGCATGACGGCGGGCATTAAGCCGGGGTTAGTGGGACGATCCCACCGCACCGGCGAGGATGTAGCGCGTGCCGCAATAAGGGCAGGTTTGTTCGGCGTTTTTTTCGATGGGCAGATAAACCCGCGGATGGGAATCCCAAAGCCGCTTGCCGGGCATCGGGCAGTGCAACGGCAGGTCGGCGGCGGTTACCTCCACCCGCTGCCGGGCGTTGGGCTGGTCGCTGTCCGTGCTGTCCGTCTTGGGCCCGGGCTCAGACATAAGTCAGCCACTCCCGGCGTTCCGGTATGCGGTCATACACGGCGTCGAAAAACCTGCGTTGGAGTTTTTCGGTCACCGGGCCGCGGCCACCGGCACCGATGCGGCGGTTGTCCAGTTCACGGATTGGCGTCACCTCCGCCGCGGTGCCGGTGAAAAACGCTTCGTCGCAGATATAGACCTCATCGCGGGTGATGCGTTTTTCCACCAACGGCAGCCCCTCGTCTTCGATAAGTCGCACCACCGTGTTGCGGGTGATGCCGTCCAGGGCCGAGGTCAAGTCCGGGGTGTAGATCACGCCGTCTCGCACGATGAACAGGTTCTCGCCGGTGCCTTCCATGACAAAGCCGTCGGTGTCCAAAAGCAACGCCTCGTCATAGCCGGTGTCCACCGCCTCTTGCAGGGCGAGGATGGAATTGATGTAGTGGCCGTTGGCTTTAGCCCGGCACATGCTGACGTTGACATGATGCCGGGCATAGGAAGAAACCCGCACGCGGATGCCTTTTTCCATGTTTTCCTCGCCGAGGTAGGAGCCCCACTCCCACGCGGCGATGGTGACATGCACGCTCAAATTGTCGGCGCGAATGCCCATTCCCTCGGAGCCGTAAAACGCCATGGGCCGAATATACGCCGAGGTCAGGTTGTTGTCCTTGACCACCTGCCGCTGCACCTCCATCAAGGTTTCGGCATCGTAGGGGATTTTCATGTTGAGAATATGCGCCGAACGAAACAGGCGGTCGGTATGGTCGCGCAGGCGAAAAATCGCCGTCCCGCGCTCGGTTTTATAGGCGCGCACCCCCTCGAACACCCCCAGCCCATAGTGCAGGGTATGCGTCAACACATGCACCTGTGCTTCCCGCCAGGGAACAAATTCCCCGTCAAGCCAGATTACACCATCACGATCACTGAACGACATTTTGCCGACTCCGTTACTAGTTGCTACAGCGGGTTTGCTACAGCGGGTCTGCTACCGCAGGTTTGCTACCGCAGGTTTTCTACAAGATTGGATTTCACCCCGCCGCGATTGTACCAAAACTCGCGACCGGCGGTGGCCGTTATTTGCGCCGGGTCGGCTACAATAGCCATCGGCAACCACCACTGCAACGCAATGACAAACCGCGCTACGGCCACCGCCGCCGCCGATGTTTCAAACACCCCGGTCGCCCCGGCCGCCGACCCCAAACACCTGTTGGAATCCGCATCCTCGCCGGTACATCTGGAACTGGAGGCGGTGAATGGCGCAATCCGGCAGCACCTGAATTCGGACATCCCGCTAATTCGTACGCTGGGAGCGCATCTTATCAACAGCGGCGGCAAACGACTGCGGCCGCTGATTTTGCTGCTGAGCGCCAAAGCCGGCGGCTATCGGGGCGATGAGCACATCCTGCTGGCGGCGGTCATCGAATTCATTCACACCGCCACCCTGCTGCACGATGATGTAGTGGATGCCTCGGCGATGCGCCGTGGGCAGGCCACCGCCAATCAGGTGTGGGGCAACGAGGCCAGCGTGCTGGTGGGGGATTTTCTTTATTCCCGGTCGTTCGAGATGATGGTGGAGATTGGCAACCCGGAAGTCATGCGAATCCTTGCGGCGACCACCAACGCAATCGCCGAGGGCGAGGTCATGCAGTTGCTCAACACCCGCTCGCCGGACACCACCGAGCAGGCATACCTCGAAACCATCCACCGCAAAACCGCCAAGTTATTTGAATCGGCGGCACGGCTTGGCGCGGTGCTCGGCAAGCGGGAATCTGCGGTATGCGCGGCGTTGGCATCCTACGGCCTGAGCCTTGGAACCGCCTTTCAGTTGATTGACGACATCCTCGACTACAACGCCGACAGCCGCGACCTCGGCAAGAACACCGGCGACGATCTGGCCGAGGGCAAACCGACCCTGCCGCTCATCTACGCGCTCCGCCACGGCACCGAGAAACAGCAACAAGCGGTGCGCCGGGCCATCGAAAACGGCGGGCGCGAAAACATCGGAGAAATCCTCGCCATCGTTGAATCCACCGGCGCGCTGGCGTACACTGCCGGGCAAGCGAAGCGGCGGGCGGCGGCGGCCATCGAGGCACTCGCCGCCATCGAAGAATCACCGTACAAAGAAGCACTGATCCACTTGGCGGAGTTTTCCGTCCAACGAGGTCACTGAAATAGTCAACAGGTCATAATCGGGGTGTAGCTCAGCCTGGTAGAGCACTGCCTTCGGGAGGCAGGGGCCGGAGGTTCAAATCCTCTCACCCCGACCACAACCAACGTCATACCAACAACCCACGGTGGCACGCCACCGTATTTATTGTAGGCATTATTTCAACCCGCCATTCCCGTAGGCGGAATCCAGTAAAACACGTCCGGCGCAAGCCGTTCCTTTGGATGGCTATCATCCGCCCGTCAACCAAGCCAAACACTATGTTTCAGATCACACCGCATACTCGGGTGCGCCACTCGCCCTATTTTGACGCCACGGTGGCCGCGGGCGTCGCCAGTTTTACCACCTACAACCAGATGCTGTTGCCATCGGGCTACGGCGATCCCGAAGCAGAATACTGGCAACTGCTAAACGGCGTCTCGCAATGGGATGTGGCGGCACAGCGGCAGGTCGAAATCAGTGGCCGAGACGCAGCCCAACTGGCGCAAATTCTTTCGCCCCGGGATCTTTCCCAATGCGATGCCGGACGGGGAAAATACATCGCCCTCTGTAATCATGTCGGCACCGTCATCAACGACCCCATCGTGCTCAAGGTAAATGAGAACCGATACTGGTTTTCCATCGCCGATTCCAACATCCTTTTCTGGGCACGGGCCATCGCCGCAGAACGCCGCCTCGAAGTCACCATCACTGAACCCGATGTCTCGCCCATGGCGGTGCAGGGCCCAAAAGCGGAGGAAGTAATCGCCTCGATATTCGGCGACTGGGTGCGGGAACTCAAATACTTCTGGTTTCGCCAAGCCGATATCGAAGGCATCCCGCTCATCCTCGCCCGCTCCGGCTGGTCCAAGCAGGGCGGGTTCGAGATATACCTCATGGACGGCGCACAAGGCACGGCGTTGTGGAACATCGTCCACGAAGCGGGCCGACCGTGGGACATTACCGCCGGCTGCCCCAACTCCATCGAACGCATCGAAAGCGGCCTCCTGTCCTGGGGCGGCGACACCGACGACACCACCAACCCGTTCGAGGTTCGCCTCGGTAAATATGTAGACCTTGAGGTTGCAGACGAGGTAATCGGAATTCAAGCCCTCCGCCAAATCCACCGACAAGGAATCGCACGCCACCAACTCGGCCTAATCCTCGCCGACCCGGAACCGACCCAACCCCACCCGGTTTGGTATGACATTCTCGCCGACGGCCACAAAGTCGGCGACATGACCAACGGCATCTGGTCACGCCGCCTCGAACGAAACATCGGCTTTGCCCTAATCGCCCAAGAATTCTCCCCCGGCGATGCGGTGCAAGTGGTAAAAGAAAGCCGACACATCCCCGCATCCCTCACCGAATTACCATTCATCTAAATTCCCACCACACCCATTCGGCACACCATGGATTTCAGCGTTCAACTGTCGGCCTATTATCCCGGCCATGAACTCGGCGGCAGGCGGCTGTATCAAAACATGATCGACCAAGCGGTGATGGCGGAGCGCCTGGGGTTCGACGCGGTTTCCATCACCGAGCACCACTTGATCAACATCCTGCTGATGCCGGCACCGCTGCAGTTCGCGGTCAAAATCGCCGGCTTGACGGAGCGCATCAAAATCATGACTTCCGTGGTTGTGCTGCCCCTCCACGACATGCGGATTCTCGCCGGCCAACTGGTATGCACCGACATTTTCACCGACGGCCGCTTGATGCTCGGCGTTGGCCGTGGCGCGTTTGCCTTTGAGATGGAGCGCCTCGGCGTGCCCATGGAAACCAGCCGCGAGAAATTCGACGAGTCCCTGGCGGTGCTGCAAGCCTTGCTCAGCGAAGAGGAAGTCGCCTGGAACGGCAAGTACTACCGCTTCGAAGCGCTGACCATTATGCCGCGCCCGTCTCGCAAAGGCGGGCCGCCCATCATGATGGGGGTACTCGCGCCGGAAGCCATTTATCACTGCGTCAAACGCGGTTTCCACATCCAGACCACGCCGCTGTCGGGCAGCCACCGGCAGATGCGCGAGCAGGTCGACGCCTTTCATCGCGGCAAAGCGGAGCTCGGCGAGCGCGGACAAGGATTGACGCTGTCGCTGTCGCGGGTGGCGTTTGTGGTCAAAGACGCCGCCGACAAAAAAGCCAAAACCGAAATCGCGCATCGCTATTACGGCCAGTTTGACAATGTGTTCACCGGCGACGGCATCGTTGAGCGCGGCTTGGTCGCACCGCTTCCGCGTAAAGTCTCCATTGAGGAAACCGCCCGCAACTTGCATATCTGCACCGCCGAGGAGATGGTCGATCAACTCAGCCCATACGCCGAGGCCGGAGTCGACCGCTTCATCCTGAATTTCAATTTCGGCGTCGGCCAGGAAGAGACCATGGAAACCATTCAGCGGTTTGCCGAGCAGGTCATGCCGCACTTCATCGGCAAAACCCGGCCCGCCGATATGCTTCGCAGAAACCCGGCATGAGCGCGGTGGAAGTCAGTTACCGGGTAGACGGACGCGGGCCGCCGCTTTACATGGTGCACGGAGTCGGCTCGCGCAAGACCGTGTGGGACGGCCTCATCGCCGGTCTGGAGCAGGATTTCACCTGCGTTCGTTACGACCTGCGCGGCCACGGCCAAAGCCCGATTGCAGAGCCGCCTTACACGCTCGAGCAACTCGTCGACGACCTCGAAGGGCTGCGACGCCGATTGGGCCATCACCGCATTCACGTGATCGGGCATTCCCTCGGCGGAATGATCGCGCCGGCCTACGCGCGCCGCTATCCACAGCGCGTGTTGTCGGTGGGGCTGCTGAGCACGGCGGCGGGAAGGAACGCCGATGACCGGGCCAAACTGCGGGCGGTGGGCGAGGCCATGCGAACCCGTGGCGTCGAAGCGGTGGTCGGCTCGTTGGTGGAACGATGGTACACCGGCGAGTTTATCGCCGCCCGGCCGGATGCCGTGGAAGCACGCATTCGGCAGGTGCTCGACACCCCCGGGGAAGTTTTTTTGAGCGTGTTCGAAATCTACGCCGAAACCGAAATGAAGCCCTGGCTGGGCGAGATTACCGGCCCGTGCCTGGTGCTGACGGGCGCGCTGGACGGTGCCTGCAACCCCCGTTTGAACACGGCGATAGCCTCAGCCCTGCCAAACGCCGAACTAGTGATTCTCGACGACCTCAAACACTCCATCCTAATCGAAGCCCCGGAGCGGGTGCTCACACCACTGAAAAAATTCCTCCTCACGCACCGTTGCTGATCACCCCCGCAAGCCGCTCCTTAAACCACTACACCGATACCGTCCCGGCGGGGGTCGCCGACTGCTGATAATTGGGCGTGGCGGTTTAGGTGGGCGACATGCACGCCGCCGAAAAACATATTGGGCTTTTCGAACACATGATGGTCGGGGAAGTCCCGCGCCAGAGACTGCACCGTTTGTGCGGGGAAATTTTGCTCTCGGTGCAGGGTGTCGGTTTCGATATGAACCCGTGGGGCGGTGATCGCGGCTTCCAAGTCCATATCGAAATCTACGAGGTTGCAGACCACCTGCAGGATCGCGGTTCGTATCCGCTTCGAACCCCCCGATCCCAGCGCGCTTACCGCTCCGTCATCGGCCAACAGAATGCCGGGCGCCATCATGGACGACATCCGCTGATTCGGTTGCCACTGATTAAAGCCGCCGGGGCCACTGACGTCTTCCTCCCCCAGCATGTTGTTCAACATGAACCCGGTGTCCGCCATCAACCGCCCGCAACCTTCGCCGTTGGAGACGGTCAGCGAGGCGATGTTTGCGTCGGCGTCGATAACGCTGAGGTGGGTGGTTCCCCGGAAGGCGCGGGTGCGCCCCAGCACTCGGCGGCGGTATTGCGCCAGTAATTTGGGGTTCAATAACGCTTCGCTCGGGCCATCGCAAAAATGCCGACTCCTTGCCTCCGAAGTCGCGCGCATGGTTTCGATGAGCGTGTTGATGTGAACTCCAGTGCCCCACGAAGACGATTTGTCGGCGGCGGTAAAATCCACCCCGCCGAGCAGTTCAAGCCCGAAGCCGATGAGCAGCCCGCCGGCACTCGGCGCCGGATTGGTAATCAGGCGGTGCCCTCGGTAGGGAATCTCCAGGGGCGTGCGTCGGCAAACGCGGTATTCTTTCAGATCCTCACGGGTGAGATAGCCGCCCTGTCGGCATTGCTCGACGATCCGCGCCGCGATTTCGCCCTCGTAAAAAAGCGCCTCGCCTTCCCGGGACAATGCTTCCAACATATCGGCAAGTTGTGGGTTGTAAAAAACATCGCCCGGCTGCATCAGTTTGCCCGGATGATTCGAACTTGCGAACAGCGGCAGGGCGGATTCGGTGCGGTAGATGGGCGACACCAACTCCAGCAAATAAGATTGAAATGGATTAACCGCCACCCCGCTTCTCGCCAGTTCCACTGCCGGTTGAATCAATTCCCGCATCGGCAAAGTGGCGAGACGCCGATGAACGTCGAACATTCCGCGCACCGTGCCGGGCACTGCGCAGGAACCGAAGCCGATGTGAAACTCTTGGAGCACGGCACCGAAATCCACGGTGACTGGATGGAAATCAGCGTCATCACCGGGCGCGGCACCGGGCGTATGGGTAAAGAAATCGAACACCCGGTTTTGCCCGTTGCAGTCGCGGGCAAGCAAAAACCCGCCGCCGCCCGGGGAAGCCAGCACCGGCTCGGTTACGCAAGCGGCGAAAAACCCGCCGATGGCGGCGTCAAAAGCGTTGCCACCGGCGCGCAGAATTTCCGCGGCGGACTCGGCGGTCAGGCGATGACCGGCGGCCACTGCTCCTTTCATTTATACCTTGTAGGTTTGCGCGGTTTGTGGCGACACGGATATAGTATCGATGCGAGCATTTCGCAGAAGACTTGGTCGCAGAAGACAGGGCAAGTTAGAACTCTCGATAACATCAAACATCAATCCCAAACATCGGTGCTTAAATATCGTTCGCCGGTGTCCGGCAAAATCGCCAGCAGTGTTTTGCCTTTGAACGAGGCACGGGCGGCGACTTCGAGCATGCCGTGGGTGGCGGCACCGCAGGAAATACCGGCGAAAATGCCTTCCTGTTGCGCGAGGTTGCGGGTGGCGGTATAGGCTTGTTCGGTGGTGATTTGAATCACCTCGTCGTAGGCATGCTGGTCGAGGGTGTCGGGGATGAAACCCGGAGCGGTGCCCATGATTTTATGTTTGCAGGCGATGCCGCGCGAGAGAATCGGTGAATCCGCCGGTTCGGTGGCGATGATTCGCACCGCCGGGTGTTTTTTTCGCAAATGAATGCCGAGCCCGGTGACCGTGCCGCCGGTGCCGGTGGTTAACACCACCGCATCCAGATTGACGCCAAAATCCGCCCAGATTTCATCGGCGGTTTGCTCGTGGGAGGCCGGGTTGGACGGGTTGTAGTGCTGGCCGACAAAGAAATATCCTTTTTCCTTTTCCAGTTGCCGCGCTACTTCGATGGCGCCCACCGTTCCCTTGTCGGCTGGCGTTAAAATCACCTCGCCGCCATATGCTTTTAAAATCTGTTTGCGCTCCTCGCTCATATCCTCGGCCATAGTGAAAATCGCGCGATAGCCCTTGACCGCTGCGACCATGGCAAGCCCGATGCCGGTGTTGCCCGAAGTCGGCTCGACGATGGCGTCGCCCGGCTTGAGACGGCCATCGGCCTCGGCGTCTTCAATCATGCGCAACGCCGGACGATCTTTGACCGAACCGCCGGGGTTAAACGATTCGAGTTTGACCCACAAATGACAATCGAGGTCGCCGCCGAGTTTGTTAAGTTTTACCGCCGGGGTCGCGCCGATGGTTGCGAGAATGTTATCGTATTTCATCGCGTTTTCGGTGAAATCGGGCTGATAGTATGACAGAAAATTTGCCTTTGGATTATTATCTGCATATGAATAATACAGCGACTGCAAAAAACGCACGATATATACCGGTGATAACTTGGCAACTCTTATGTCCCTCATGTAATCAAAAACAAACTTATCGCTGGCATCGCGGGCAATAAAAAGTGGAGCGTTGGCCGATTGTGAGGTTGCGAATGTGTACGCTGCAGTTGCGGCACGGTTCGCCTTCGCGGCCGTATACCAGTAGTTGTTGTTCAAAATAGCCGAACTGTCCGTCTACGCCGGAGAAGTCGCGGATGGTTGAGCCGCCGCGCAGGATGGCCGCGTTTAGAATTTTTTGCACCGATTCGACCAGTTGCTGATAACGCGCTTCGGAAATGCGGTGGCAGCCGCGTGCCGGATGAATACCGGCGTCGAACAGTGCTTCGGATGCATAGATGTTACCGACTCCGACCACCACCCGGCCGTCCATCAGCAAACTTTTCACCGCCAACTTGCGCCCCTTTGCGGCGCGGCGCATAAACTTTCCGGTGAAACTCGGCTCCAGCGGTTCGATGCCGAGGGTGCGAATAAGTTTGTGTTGCATCGGGTCGCCGGCGGCCCACAGCAAGCAACCGAAACGCCGGGGGTCGCGGTAGCGGATGATGTGGCGGTCGGTGATTAGGTCGTAATGATCATGCGCTTCGACGGCGGTTTCGACGGCGGCCATATCGCCAGTTTCAGAATTGCGTGGCGTCAGCACCCGGAACGAACCCGACATGCCGAGATGAACCAGCAGCCCGCCCCGCTCCAGATCGATCACCATATACTTGCCCCGACGCCGCATGCCGGTGACCGTGTGACCGCGGACTTTGCGCTCAAGACCCACTTCGATGGGCCAGCGCAGCCGCCGCTCGCGCACCACCAGCCGCACAATCCGCGACCCCAGCAGGCGGGGGCGCAGACCGTTCAGCGTGGTCTCCACTTCGGGCAATTCCGGCATGATAACGGGGCACAATACGGGCCAACAAAACAGGTACAATCCGCGCTTTACAAAACGCCCCAATGTTACCCTTAAAAATGCCCATCGAAGTTACCAACCAGCGCAACGACGGCCGCTTCAGCGTCCATCCGGGCGAAACCATCCTCGACGCGGCGTTGCGCGACAACCGCATATTTCCCTACGGCTGCCGCAGCGGTGTTTGCGGCGCGTGCAAATCAACGCTGGTGTCGGGCAAGGTGGACTACGGGGAATACGAACAAGACACGCTCACCGACGAAGAAATCGCGCAGGGCAAAGTGTTGTTGTGTCAGGCCGTTCCCCTTGAGGACGTGGTGATCGATGTCGAAGAGGTTATGTCCGGGCAAAATATACGAATCAAGATGTTGCCGTGCCGGGTGGCGCGACTGGAAAAACTGGCCGACGATGTCATGCGCGTTTTCCTGCGACTGCCCAAATCCCAGGAATTTAATTTCATTCCGGGGCAGTACATCGACATCATCATGAAGGACGGCCAGCGGCGCAGTTTTTCCATCGCCAACCTGCCACAGCAAGCCATCGATGAAGGGCTGGAATTGCACATCCGCCATGTGCCGGACGGCCATTTCACGCCCAGAGTTTTCAACGCCATGCGCGAGCGCGACTTGCTGCGTTTGGAAGGCCCTTTTGGCACTTACCTACTGCAGTCCGAAGCCGACCGACCGATAATCATGATCGCCGGCGGCACCGGATTTTCACCCATCAAGGGGCTGGTGCAACAAGCCCTGAACGACCATCCTGAACAGCAGATTCACCTCTTCTGGGGAGCCCGTGACGAGCAGGATTTATACCTCACTAAACTCGCCGAACAATGGGCGCGAGAACATAAAAATTTCGTCTATACGCCGGTGCTATCCGAAGCCACCTCCAACCAATGGCACGGCGCCGCCGGCTGGGTGCACGACGCCGTGCTCGCCGCATATAAACACTTCGCTGATGTAGACGTGTATGCCAGCGGGCCCCCTCCCATGATCGAAGCAGTACGCGATGGCCTCACCGCAATGGGAATGCACCCCGAACGTTTCTTCTTCGACTCCTTTACTTACGCACCACGGGATTGACCACAGCGGCGCAAGTTGCTCCTTTGCGGCGCAAGCCGCCTAGCGCAACACCACTGGCATTACATCCGCTTCTTTCGCATCCAGCGCAACCAACTCTCCGGTTGACGGCGGCCCAGAGTCGCTCGACTCCGGTCTAAAAGCCGCCATACCCCGGCGGTAGCAAAGCAAAGCAGCGTCTTTGTCGCCCATTTCCTCCAGCAAGGATCCGAGTTCGGCACAGGCTTCGTGGTGGCCGCCGGAGATGGCGCGGCTGAATAACTCTTTGGCTTTCTCCAACTGCCGGTCGCGGCGATACAACCGGGCCAGCGACAGGTCAGCGTGGGCGCCGTATTTTTTGATCCACGACTGGACGAGTTTGATCTGGTCATCGGTGAAAGCGGTTTCGGCTTTGCCGTATAGGTCGGCGAGTTCTGCATCCCATCCTCGGTTGAGTGCCAGGCGCAGGGTTTTTTCCGCCAGTATATGATCCCCCACCCTGAGCAATTGCCGGGCGTAGACGGCGATGACTACGGGGTCTTTTTTCCGATTCGAGGGCAAGGATTTGAAGGCTTCCACGGAGCGGTTGCCGTCTCCCTGAAGCAACGCCGGCGAAGAAAGGTAGTGTTCATAAGCCTGCTTTTCCCATGCCGCCAACTGCTCCGGCGGGAACGCCTTGAGCCGGGCGAGGGACGGCATCAACGCCGCCAGTGAATTCCAATCATTCAGCCGGCGATACGCATCGGCAAGCAACCGCGCCGCCGGCACATTTTTCGGTGCCATGCGCCTGAGTTTTTCCAGCACATCCCGGCACTCGGCGATTTCACCGGCCTGATAATGCAGCCGCGCCGAGGTCAGGTTGACGGCCAGCCGCTGCTCCGGGTGCTCCGCCAGCGCGTCGGCAAGGTATTGATCCCGACGCAACAGATGGCCGCGCTGCTGGGCTGCATAGGCGGCGCCGAGATAGTTGAGGAGCGGCGCTTGATTGTGAGGCAGATGGGTCAGAAGTTTTTTCTCGGCCTTCGTCCAGTCGCCTTCAATCAAGTCGGCATACCCCCGCATAGTGTGGATTTGCGCGTGCATCTGATTGCGCCGGTGTCGCCATTCACGCATCGTGCGCGGCGCGCGCAGCACCGCGGCGATAAAGTTGAACAGCAAGTACAGAACGGCAAAAGCCGCGAGCAGCCCGAGCACGAACAACGCCAGCGGCAACCGCACCGTATAGGGCGCGCGCGCCAGCACCACATAGCCGGGGTCTTCCATGGCAATCAGCGCGAAGCCAACGGCCACCCCGAAGGTGATGATGAGGGTAACGATCAGTTTCACCGAATCAATTCCCGGCGTCCATCACCTCACGCAACGCCCGAAGGGAAGCGGAAATATCCGGCAATTCCGCCTGCGGGGAAACCGCCGCCAACACCGCCCACCGCGCAAGCCACGCGCCAACCTCGGCGGATTCGGTGTCGAAGTTTGCCGCCACCTGATTTTTCGCCGCCTCCATGCGCGCCGCATACACATCCTCCCGCTTGCTCAGAAACGCGAGTTGGCAAGATTCGAGAATCAATCCGGTTTTTTCCAAAATTATCCGGCGCAGTTCGGCGGAGTATATCGGCGTCGGCATACCATCGGTTTCGACCTGCACCAACGCACCGAGATCGGCGAATAAATTTTTGGCAGCCGCCACCAGCGACGAATCGTCATCGGCCTGCTCCTCAGAGCGCGCCGGTGCATCATCAGTCAGCGGCACATCGCCAACCAACGGCAAGTCACCGACACTGTGGGCGAGCGCGGAAAGCGCGGTCAGCGTGCCGGCCACATCCACCGTTGCCACATCGCTGAGTGCTGCGATTTCATCGGCGATCATCTCCCGCACCGGGGCAAGGGCAGGCCCAAAAGTGGAATCGGAAAGTCGCCGCAGGCGGCCGTCAGCCAGCGTCAACGCCTCACCGGCGAGTTCGCCATCGGCGGATAACTGCAAGTGTTGGTTGGCGATCACCAGCAATCGTTCGGCCTCTTCCAAAATCCAGTGGTCACCACTGCGGCCAACACTACGCCCCAATTCGGCGCGCAACGCAGCCACGGAATCGTTCAACACCTGCATTTCACCGCGCATCCTTTCGGTTCCTTCGTTGAAACTTTTTTCGGCGTTACTCAACCGCTCATCAAATCGCTCACCAAACACCTCGCGGTCTGTCGGCACGGCATCCAAACGTTCTTCCACACCGCCGATTCGAGCGTCGACCCGCGCCAGTTGTTGGTCGCTTTCAATGCGCGTACTCAGCGCACGCTGCTGCCACAAATAGCCGCCCGCCACCACCAGCACGATGATGACAACACCGGCGATGACCGTCCGCCCCGGCTTGCCACCCCCGGCGGCTTCGCGCACGCCCTTTCGATGCGCCTGAGACGGAGTCGTCCCACCGCTAGTTTTTTTCGACTTTTGCGGACGCTTAGGCACCGCCTTTGAGTCCGTCTTCGAAGTTGTTTCCGCCACCGTCTACCTCACAACGCAAATAATCAGCCCATACTATCCCGCCCGCACCAACATTTATAGCGCGTGTATGCGCCCTTCAAGTGCAACAGCGGGAGTTATACCGAATAGTGCCTTATTCGGTGTTTTCATGCCACGGCATTTACGCAGCCAGTTGCGAAGTTCTGATGACCGCAAAATCATAGTTTAGGAAAAAATATTGCCGTATCAGCCCGTTGGTATTCTCATGTGCGCCCGACTGGTGGTGCTTTTTCGGCGTAACCGCGCATTACCAAGGACCGGCACAACCCCCCGTCCCCTCGCACCTCGCGCAACACATAGATATTCCCACAAATTATTGCTATGTTTCACAGATGTCCGCCCTGCCCTGCCTTACCGGTGCGCTGCTTGAAGTGCCGGGTTTTGTTCGTCACGGGTTTTATGGCCGGGGTGGTGGCGTGTCCACGGGGGTTTTTGCGTCTCTTAACTGTGGGCGATGTTCCGGCGATTTGGAAACTTCGGTGGAGACCAATCGTCGGCGGGTGGTGGATGATTTGGGTGCCGCGCAAATTTTTACCAACCGGCAAGTTCACGGCAAGCGCGTTCGCATCATCGAAACCGACACCGACCCCGCCGAGTTATTCGCGGGCGATGGTATGGTCACCGCCACGCCCGGGCTGGGGCTTGGAATAACCACGGCGGACTGCGCGCCGGTGTTGTTCGCCGACCCGGTGGCGCGGGTTATAGGCGCGGCACACGCCGGTTGGAAGGGCGCGTTGCTGGGGGTGACCGACTCGGTGGTTGAAACCATGATTCAGTTGGGCGCGCAGCCGCAGCGTATCGTGTGCGCCATCGGCCCGGCGATTCAGTTCGCCTCATACCAAGTCGGAGCGGAATTTTTTGCGAGATTCCAACGAGATTCCCCGTTGCCATGCGCGGACTGTTTTGGTGGCGGCAAAGCCGATGCCCAGCATGGCAACCAGCACGGTCACCAGTATTTCGACCTGTCGCGCTATGTGCGCATGCGCCTTGCCCACGCCGGTATCGTCTCCCTCGAAGTGCTTCCCGATGATACTTTCGCCGACCCGGCACGGTTTTTCAGTTACCGCGCAAATTGTCGGCGGGGCGAATCGGCATACGGCCGGCAAATGGCCGCCATCGTGTTGCTTTAACCGACCGCATTTGGTCGTATAATCGCGCTCCCGCCGGTGTTACCGGCAGCCACCTTCACCGCCGAATTTTGATGTCCACCCTCAGCGACCAAGTCGCACGCCGCCGCACTTTTGCCATCATCTCGCACCCCGATGCCGGTAAAACCACCCTGACCGAACGCCTGCTTCAATACGGCGGCGCGATCCAGTTGGCGGGGGCGGTGAAAGCGCGCAAGAGTTCGCGCTACGCCACTTCGGATTGGATGGAACTGGAGAAGCAGCGCGGCATATCGGTGACTTCGTCGGTGATGCAGTTTGAATACAAAGAGCACGTCATTAACTTGCTCGACACCCCCGGCCATGTCGACTTCTCCGAGGACACCTACCGCACCTTGACGGCGGTGGATTCGGCGCTCATGGTCATCGACATCGCCAAGGGCGTGGAGCAACGCACGGTCAAATTGATGGAGGTGTGTCGGCTGCGCGATACGCCGGTGATGACCTTCGTCAACAAGATGGATCGCGAGGGGCGAAGCCCGGTGGAGGTCATGGACGAGGTCGAGGAAGTGCTGAAAATTAAGTGCGCACCGATGACCTGGCCCATTGGTTCGGGCAAGGCTTTCGTCGGCGTGTATCGGCTGTATGACGGCATGATTCATTTGTTTGCCGGGCGCGGGGGGCGGCGCGAAGCGTGCCTCATCGACGGGCCGGACAACGCCGAAGCGGACGCCGCCCTCGGCGACCTTGCGGCGCAACTGCGAGACGAGATCGAACTGGTGAAAGGCGCGGGCCATGAATTCGACCAACGCGCCTATCGCGCCGGGGCACTCTCGCCGGTGTTTTTCGGCTCAGCCCTGAACCGCGCCGGGACTGATGAATTGATGGACAAATTCGTGGAACTGGCACCGCCGCCGCAAGCGCACCCGGCGCAGCCTCGCGCCGTTGCCGCCGATGAAAACGCTTTCACCGGTTTTGTGTTCAAGATACAAGCCAACATGGACCCGGCCCACCACGACCGCATCGCTTTTTTGCGCGTGACCTCGGGGAAATTCGCCCGGGGTATGAAAATTCGGCATGTGCGCGCCGGCAAAACCATGCTCGTCCACAACGCCCGCACCTTCCTGGCGAACCGCCGCCAGCAAGCCGACGAAGCCTGGGCCGGAGATATTCTCGGCCTGCCCAACCACGGCGCCATCCGCATCGGCGACACTTTTAGCGAAGGCGAGGTGCTGAAGTTCACCGGCATTCCCAATTTCGCCCCGGAGTTGTTTCGCCGCGTGCGACTCGCCGACCCGATGCGCGCCAAAGCGTTGCAAAAAGGTTTGCTGCAGTTGAGCGAAGAAGGCGCGACTCAAGCGTTCCGCCCGCTGCTCGGCAATGACCTGATCCTCGGCGCAGTGGGCATTTTGCAATTCGATGTAGTCGCCCACCGCCTCCAACACGAATACGGCGTACCCTGCACCTTCGAAGCCGTAGCGGTGGCCACCGCACGCTGGGTATATTTTACCGACCCCCAAACCGAACGCGATTTTCGCCGCCGAAACGAGCAACACCTGGCCATCGACGGCCTCGACGCCCTAACCTATATCGCCCCAAACCGTGCCAACCTGCAACTCAGCATGGAACGCTGGCCGGAAGTGGAATTTCGGGCTACGCGCGAGTTTTAGGCGGCGGTTGCGGGGTTTTTCGCAGATTTGCCCGGGCGTAGAATGCCGCAGAACCTTGAAAATTGTTTATAATAACGAACATAATAGTTAAAAATCACCAGCAACTGAAATAACCGAGGAGCCTCACCATGGCTATTCATGCCATTGTTCTGCAAGCAGAGAACGACAAAGTTATCAAGCGAATTGAGAAGCATTACCCTGACTACCTTTCCGTCAACAATATCTGTTTCCTGGTGCGAACCACTGAAATTTCAGAAAAAGTGGCTACCAAAGCAGGAATCAAAGGCGACGACCGTGTCGAGGATTCATCGGGTGCCGTTTTCAGGTTGAATGGCGCTTACTCAGGGCATGCTTCGCGGGACCTTTGGGAATGGCTTTCTATTGAGGACGCCAACCCGCCTGCACGCAGTGGAAGCAACTGATGAGCCGAAAACTTCAGTAAGTAGCGGTGGTTATTGCCTTGATCCGAACTTTTTTCATCCCATTCTGACGCTGTCTCCTCAGCGGTAGGCAGGAGTGTTACAATCTGCCGCCGTTTCCCGGCGCAGGTTGGCGTTAAACTGCAACGCATCCGCGCGCAACTGCCGAGTTTGTCCCATCGCCGCACCGATTTGTTTCATTAACAAACCAAACCTATCCCAACCATGCCCGAAACCATGTCCCAATCATTACAAACCGCTCGCAACACTCTGCTGGAACCCGCCGGAATCGGCGAGGCGGAAATCGACCGCGTGCTGGGCGGCTTGATGGCGCCGCGCATCGACTACGCCGATTTATATTTCCAATATTCACGCCACGAATCATGGGCGTTGGAAGAAGGTATGGTGAAATCCGGCAGTTATGGCATCGAACAGGGCGCCGGGGTGCGCGCCGTCAGCGGCGACAAAACCGGCTTCGCCTACTCGGATGAATTACGCCTGTCGGCGCTGTCCGACGCCGCCACCGCGGCCCGCGCCATCGCCCGCAATCCGTCCACCGTCGCCGGCACCGCCATCCGCAGACGCGAACCGAAAACCATCATGCGCTACCCGCCCGCCGACCCCTTTGGCTCACTGGGCGATGATGAAAAAGTGGCATTGATTCGCCACGCCGAAAAAATCGCCCGAGACGCCGACCCGCGAGTTTCGCAAGTGATGGTCTCGCTGGCGGCAGCCCGGGATGTAATCTTGGTGGCGAGATCGGACGGACTGCTGGCAGCCGACATTCGCCCGCTGATTCGAATGAATATCACTGTCATCGCCGAACAAGGCGGACGCCGTGAACAAGGCTCATCGGGCGGCGGCGGACGTTATGACTATCGCTATTTCACCGACAACAACCTCGCCGAACAGTACGCCCTGGATGCGGTGCGCCAAGCGTTGGTGTTGCTGGAATCCAGGGATGCCCCGGCCGGGGAGATGACCGTGGTATTGGGCCCGGGTTGGCCGGGAATCCTGCTGCACGAAGCCATCGGCCACGGCCTCGAAGGCGACTTCAACCGCAAGAAAACCTCGGCATTCAGTGGCCGAATCGGCGAGAAAGTGGCCGCCGATTTATGCACCGTGGTGGACGACGGCACCTTGCAAAACCGCCGAGGATCGCTTTCCATTGATGACGAAGGCGAGCCCACCAGCCGCACGGTGTTGATTGAAAACGGCGTATTGGTCGGCTACATGCAAGATCAGTTGAACGCACGCCTCATGAACATGCCACCCACCGGCAACGGGCGGCGCGAATCTTTCGCCCACTTGCCCATGCCACGCATGACCAATACCTGCATGTTAAACGGCCACCACGACCCCGCGGAAATCATCGCTTCGGTGGAAAACGGCCTGTATGCGGTCAACTTCGGCGGCGGGCAGGTGGACATCACTTCCGGCAAATTTGTGTTCTCGACATCGGAAGCATACCGAATCGAAAACGGCAAGGTCACTTACCCGGTCAAGGGCGCAACCCTGATTGGCAACGGCCCGGACGTGCTAACCCGGGTGTCCATGCTAGGCAACGACATGGCCCTCGACTCCGGTGTCGGGGTATGCGGCAAGGACGGACAAAGCGTGCCGGTAGGAGTCGGTCAGCCGACCATGAAAATCGACCGCCTGACAGTCGGCGGCGCGGCGCTGTAGTCCGGGTTCGATGATGAAGTCATGGAATCCTAGCCCGGCCAATGCGCCGGAACGAGACCTTGCCGAAGTCGCCGAAATCGCCCTTGCGCGTGCCGCCAAACTGGGCGCATCCATGGCTGAGGCGGCGGTCAGCCAAGATCAGGGAATGTCGGTTACGGTGCGCAATGGCGAGGTGGAGACGGTGGAACACAACCGCGACAAGGGCCTTGCGGTCACGGTCTATTTCGGCCACCGTAGCGGCAGCGCCGACACCACCGACTTCTCCGAATCCGCCATTCACCAGAGCGTCGCCAGTGCCTGCAACATCGCCAAATACACCGAGCAAGACCCATGCAACGGCCTCGCCGACCGCAACCTTCTGGCCACCGATTTTCCCGACTTGGATTTGTTTCATCCGTGGACGCTTGGAATGGATGAAGCCATCGAAATCGCCACCCAATGCGAGCACGCGGCACTCGGTTTTGATACGCGCATCAGCAACACCGAAGGAGCCACGCTGTCGAGCCATCACGGGGTGGGTTTATACGCCACTTCCAGCAACTTCCGGGGCCTCGCCCGGGGCAGCCGCCACAGCATTGACTGTTCGGTGATTGCCGGCCACGGCGATTCCATGCAGCGGGATTATTGGTACGATTCGGCGCGCGATGCGGCGAGTTTGCAAGAATCTCGGGGCGTGGGCGAGGAAGCGGCGCGCCGCACCTTGCGCCGCATGGATGCGCGAAAAGCGCGCACCGGGGAGTATCCGGTGATTTTTGAACCCTCGGTGGCTGGCAGTTTGCTGGGGCATCTGGCGGGTGCCGTCAGCGGCTCGAGTTTGTACCGCAAAGCGTCGTTCTTGTTGGACAAAGTCGACGAGCAAATATTCCCCGACTCCATCCGCATCCACGAACAGCCGCACCTGCCAAAATCCCCCGGCGGCGCAAATTTTGACTCCGAAGGAGTGGCAACAAAAGCCCGCGACTTGGTCACCGACGGCGTGCTGCAAGGCTATATCCTCAGTTGCTACTCCGCACGCAAACTGGAAACCCACACCACCGGCAACGCCGGCGGCATACGCAATCTAGAAATCCAACCGACCACCGACGCCGACCTGCAAGCCATGATCAAAGAAATGGGGCGCGGTCTGGTGGTGAGCGAACTAATCGGATTTGGCGTCAACACCGTTACCGGCGACTATTCCAGAGGCGCCTTCGGTTTCTGGGTTGAGAACGGCGAGATTCAATATCCGGTACAAGAATTCACCATCGCCGGCAACCTCGCACAAATGTTCCAAGACATCACCACAGTCGGCGCCGACACCGACCTCCGCCGCAATATCCGCTCAGGCTCCATCCTACTCGAAAAAATGACCATCGCCGGGGCGTAGGTGGTCGGTTGGCAACCGAAAATACCCTCACTTAATTTGTCGCATCAACGGCTCGAGTTCGGTTAGTGCTTGTTGGTATACCAATTTTTTGAACTCGACGATTTGTTGTAGTGGGCGCCAGTAATCGACCCAGCGCCATTGGTCGAATTCCGGGGTGTCGGAAATGTCGAGGCGCACTTTCGATTCCAAAGAAACCAACTTGAATAAAAACCAGCGTTGTTTTTGTCCGCGAAACGGGCGTTCGTAGTTGCGTGCCTTGGCGGCATAGGGAACTTCGTATTTGAGCCATTTGTCGGTGGAACCGAGCAGATGAACATCGTGCGCTTGCAGGCCGGTTTCCTCGTGTAATTCGCGAAAAGCCGCATCGACAGCCGACTCATCCGGCTTCACCCCGCCCTGAGGAAATTGCCAACCATCGCGTCTTACCCGCCTCGCCCACAACACCTGACAACGGTCATTACAAACGATGATGCCGACATTTTTTCGGTATCCGTCCCCGTCAAGGTCGTGTTTGTCATCCGCCTGCTCCATACCGCTATCCTATGGACCTACGGAAAAATATACAAGCCCGTGTATGTGGTTGCGCTAGACGCGCCGGGGTTTGTTTAACTGGATTCCCGCTTTCTAACCCCGTCATTCCCGCGAGAGCCGACTCCCTACGCCGTCATTCTCGTGCCGCCAAGTCGTTATTCACGCGACAGCGGGGATGACGAGTTGGGGGACACGGGAATCCAGTGAAACATGCCGGCGATAGCCGCTCCTTATTCGGGAATAACGGCGAGGAGCGGCTGGCGCCGGATTGTTTTACTGGATTCCCGATACGATGAAAAATATAGTCGCTGGCGCTCCCTATTTTTCTATCGTTCGAGAATGACGACGGGCCGCCGTCATTCTCGTGCCCCAACTCGTCATTCACGCGACAGCGGGAATGACGAGTTGGGGACACGGGAATCCAGTGAAACATGTTCGGCGATAGCCGCTCCTTATTCGGGAATAACGGCGAGGAGCGGCTGTCGCCGGATTGTTTTACTGGATTCCCGATACGATGAAAAATATAGTCGCTGGCGCTCCTTATTTTTCTATCGTTCGGGAATGACGCACTTTTGATTTTCCTCGTTTGCCGATGAGGACTCCCAGATCGTCATTCTCGTGCCGCCAAGTCGTTATTCACGCGACAGCGGGAATAACGACTTGGGGGACACGGGAATCCAGTACAACATGCCGGCGATAGCCGACTCCCTACGCCGTTATTCTCGCGAAAGCGGGAATCCAGTGTTCGGCGAGATCCGACTTCTTATTTGGCTTTCTGGATTCCCGATACGATGAAAAATATAGTCGCTGGCGCTCCTTATTTTTCTATCGTTCGGGAATGACGGCGGGGCGTCGTCATTCTCGTGCCGCCAAGTCGTTATTCACGCGACAGCGGGAATGACGAGTTGGGGGACACGGGAATCCAGTGAAACATGTTCGGCGATAGCCGCTCCTTATTCGGGAATAACGGCGAGGAGCGGCTGTCGCCGGATTGTTTTACTGGATTCCCGATACGATGAAAAATATAGTCGCTGGCGCTCCTTATTTTTCTATCGTTCGGGAATGACGCACTTTTGATTTTCCTCGTTTGTCGATGAGGACTCCCAGATCGTCATTCTCGTGCCGCCAACTCGTTATTCACGCGACAGCGGGAATGACGAGTTGGGGGACACGGGAATCCAGTACAACATGTTCGGCGATAGCCGACTCCTTATTCGGGAATAACGGCGAGGAGCGGCTGTCGCCGGATTGTTTTACTGGATTCCCGATACGATGAAAAATATAGTCGCTGGCGCGACCTATTTTTCTATCGTTCGGGAATGACGGCGGAGCGTCGTCATTCTCGTGCCCCAACTCGTTATTCACGCGACAGCGGGGATGACGAGTTGGGGGACACGGGAATCCAGTGAAATATGTTCGGCGATAGCCGACTCCTTATTCGGGAATAACGGCGAGGAGCGGCTGTCGCCGGATTGTTTTACTGGATTCCCGATACGATGAAAAATATAGTCGCTGGCGCTCCTTATTTTTCTATCGTTCGAGAATGACGACCTTGCAATAGCCGACTCCCCAGGCCCGTCATTCTCGTGCCGCCAAGTCGTTATTCACGCGACAGCGGGAATAACGACTTGGGGGACACGGGAATCCAGTGAAACATGTTCGGCGATAGCCGCTCCTTATTCGGGAATAACGGCGAGGAGCGGCTGTCGCCGGATTGTTTTACTGGATTCCCGATACGATGAAAAATATAGTCGCTGGCGCTCCTTATTTTTCTATCGTTCGGGAATGACGACCTTGCGATAGCCGACTCCCCAGACTCGTCATTCTCGTGCCCCAACTCGTTATTCACGCGACAGCGGGAATGACGAGTTGGGGACACGGGAATCCAGTGAAACATGTTCGGCGATAGCCGCTCCTTATTCGGGAATAACGGCGAGGAGCGGCTGTCGCCGGATTGTTTTACTGGATTCCCGATACGATGAAAAATATAGTCGCTGGCGCTCCTTATTTTTCTATCGTTCGGGAATGACGGCGGGGCGTCGTCATTCTCGTGCCGCCAAGTCGTTATCCACGCGACAGCGGGGATGACGAGTTGGGGGACACGGGAATCCAGTACAACATGTTCGGCGATAGCCGCTCCTTATTCGGGAATAACGGCGAGGAGCGGCTGTCGCCGGATTGTTTTACTGGATTCCCGATACGATGAAAAATATAGTCGCTGGCGCTCCTTATTTTTCTATCGTTCGAGAATGACGACCTTGCGATAGCCGCTCCCTACGCCGTCATTCTCGTGCCGCCAAGTCGTTATTCACGCGACAGCGGGAATGACGGGTTGGGGGACACGGGAATCCAGTACAACATGTGCGGCGACAGCCGCTCATTACGCCGTTATTCTCGTGAAAACGGGAATCCAGTGTTCGGCGAGATCCGACTTCTTATTGGCTTTCTGGATTCCCGATACGATGAAAAATATGGTCGCTGGCGCTCCCTATTTTTCTATCGTTCGGGAATGACGACCTTGCGATAGCCGCTCCCTACGCCGTCATTCTCGTGCCGCCAAGTCGTTATTTCCGCGACAGCGGGAATGACGAGTTGGGGGACACGGGAATCCAGTACAACATGCCGGCGATAGCCGCTCCTTATTCGGGAATAACGGCGAGGAGCGGCTGTCGCCGGATTGTTTTACTGGATTCCCGATACGATGAAAAATATAGTCGCTCGCGCTCCTTATTTTTCTATCGTTCGGGAATGACGATCTGAGGGACGATGAAAAATATGGTCGCTGGCGCGACCTATTTTTCTATCGTTCGGGAATGACGGCCTTGCGATAGCCGACTCCTTATTTAGCCCCTTAGAAATTCACTTCGCCTTTTAGCAGGATGGCTTGGGTTGGGGTGGTGCCATCTCGGCGTTCGCTGGATAGGGTTAGGTTGTATCTCGTGCCGGATTTCCAGTTTAGGCCTAGGCGGTAACTGTCGGTGGTGCCGATGGTTAGTTCGGTGTAGGGGGTTAAGAGGCCATCCCAGTGGCGGAGGGGTAAGCCGTAGCCGATGCGGGCGTCTAAGTAGGTCCGGTAGGTGGCGGTGGGGTCTTCTTTGGTGGCGGTGTCGGCATTGGACAGGCCTTGATCCCAGAGGGCTTGGATTCCAGTGCCGCTTTCGCCGTAGCCGGGGCTTATGGCTAGGGATAGGCCCTGACCGTCTGCGCCGGGTTGTAGGCGTAGACTACCGCTGATTCCCCATTCTTTGTAGTTGCCGCCGCTTCCGACTAAGGCGCGGGCGCGGCCTTCTATGGTTACGCGGGTTGCCGGGTCGTTGTAGCGTAATCCGCCGCCTATCTCTACACCGCCGCCGGTTTCGCCGTCGCCGCCGTCATAGCGGAGGCCGACTTCTGCCGATGGTTCATACAATGCGCCGTTCGCGAGTGTGTGCGTTTGTTTGGATTCTATGGAAAGCCGCACGCGGGCTGCGTCCACATCTTGAGCGGTGATTTCAGCGCCATCTCTGTCGCTGCCTTCGATTTCCAACTGGGTATACGCCAATTCGCCTTTGAGGCGCACATCGGTTACGCCCATCTGCCACAACTCGCTGCTACCGCCGATGCCGATGGTTTGTAGGTTGAGGTCGCTGACACGCCGGACACCGCCCTCGGCTTTGATTTCCAAATCGCCTTCACCATGTCCGGCGGTTGCCCATAAATCCAAGGTGCCGGTGCTCCAGCCGATATAGGGATTGACGCTGGTCAGGTCGATGTCGTATTCGCCTTTGTCTTGGCCGGAACTCAGATTCTCCACCAAACCAGTCGCGCCGTCATACTCAAAGTCGCCCCGCAACCATGAAACCGACACGCCAGCCAATAAGTCCGGGTTCACGCGCGCATCGAAGCCGAGGTGTATGCCGGATAATTCGCCGTCCCAGTTCAAACCACCGCTATCGCCGGATAATTCACGGTATTCGCCGCTTCCCCAAAATGCCGGTGAAGAACCGCCGGACGCTTCGCCATTGCTCGCATTCATTGGCAATACAAAATTGGAACCGGCCAATAATTCTTTGACCGCACGGTCGCCTTTGCTCATGGCTTCGCCGTGGGTTTGTAATACGCCTATCACGCTTTCTATGCTTGCTTGGTCGGCGATGTTGAGGCCGCCGAAGTTGAGGCTGGGCGGCGTCACCGGGTTGGCGGATGATTCAATGCGCTGGGTAATCGCGCTACCGATGCTGGAGGACAGGGCCTGGGCAATTTCCGGCAAGACCACTGCGGTGATGTGGACGATGTCTTCGGCGCTAATGTCACTAGCGTTACTCACGATTACTGTGTCTGTTGCCGTGGCTGTGGAGTCTCCACCGGCGGTGACGGTCAGTCGGAAAGTCAGGCTGAAGGTCAACGCATCATCTTCTGGCATCGCTCGACTCGGTGAGGTGAAAGTCGGGGTTGCAGTGTTCGCATTCGTCAAACTCACCGTCGGTGTGCCGCCCATCTGCTCCCACAGATAAGTCAGCGGCTCGCGTTCAGGATCGCTACCGCTACCATTCAAAGTTACCGTCACGTCTTCAAGCACTCTTTGGTCACGCCCGGCATTGGCGATGGGCGGATCGTTGGGGCCGGCGGTTACGGTGATTACTACCGTATCTGCTGCTGCCGAAGGCTGCGTTCCATCACGAACCGTCAGGCTGAAGGTCAAGGTTACATTCGTCAATAACTCATCCGGCGCGGTGAAAGTCGGGTCTACGGCAGTCGCTCTATTCAAACTCACCGTCGATGTGCTGCCGACCTGCGTCCACGCATGGGTCAGCCTCTGGCCTTCAGGATCGTTGCTGGCACTGCCGTCCAGCGTCACCCTCGCACCCTCTCCCACGGTTTGGTTGGGGCCCGCATTGGCGGTGGGCGGATCGTTGGGGCCAGCGGTTACGGTGATTATTACTGTGTCGCTTCCGCTTAGACCGCCGCCCGGTTCGGTTGCGGTCAGGCGGAAAGTCAATCGCACATTATTCGCCAACTGCGTAGGCGCGGTGAAAGTCGCGGTTGTCGTAGACGCATTCGTCAAATTCACCGGCGATGTGCTGCCGACTTGCGTCCATACAAAGGTCACTGTCTGGCCTTCCGGGTCGCTGCCACTGCCGGTCAAAGTTACCGATGCACCCTCGCCCACGGTTTGCGGATTACCCGCCTCGACAATCGGCAGGTCATTGTTGCCTGCGCTCACGGTGATTACTACCGTATCCGCTGTTGCCGAAGGCTGCGTTCCATCACGAACCGTCAGGCTGAAGGTCAAGGTCACATTCGTCAATAACTCATCCGGTGCATCAAAAGTCGGGCGTTCGGCAGTCGTGCTGCTCAAAGTTACCGGTGGTGTGTTGACGCCAACCCGCGTCCACGCATAGGTCAGTGTCTGACTTTCAGGATCGTTGCTGGCGCGGCCGTCCAGCGTCACCCTCTCACCCTCGCCCACGTTTTGGTTGGGGCCCGCATTGGCGGTCGGCGGATCGTTCCTGCCGGCGGTTACGGTGATAACCACATCATCGGTGTTCGCCGAATTATTTACGCCGTCATTGGTCCTCAAGCGGAAGGTTAAGGTCAAATTATTCACCAACTGCGTGGGCGCGGTGAAAGTCGGGCGTTCGGCAGTCGCGCTGCTCAAAGTTACCGGTGGTGTGTTGCCGCCAACCCGCGTCCACGCATAGGTCAGCCTCTGGTCTTCAGGATCGTCACTGCCGCTACCGTCCAGCGTCACCGTCGCGCCCTCATTCACGGTTTGTGAATTACCCGCATCGACGGTGGGTGGGTCGTTGTCTGCGGTTATGGTGATTACCACCGTAGACGCCGCCGAATTCCGGCTTCCATCACTCACCGTCAGGCTGAAGGTCAAAGTAGTATTCGCCAACAAATCCGGCACCGTGAAAGTCGGCATTGCGGCAGTCGCACTGCTCAAAGTTACCGGTGGTGTGTTGCCGCCAACCCGCGTCCACGCAAAGGTCAGCGGCTGGTCTTCAGGATCGTTACTGCCGCTACCGTTCAGCGTCACCGTCGCGCCCTCATTCACGGATTGTGGAGAACCCGCATTGGCGGTGGGCGGCATATTCGGCGCGGCTTCGATGGTTATGGTGAAAGTCTCATCATCGGAAGCACCGTTGCCGTCTGTTAATTGGTAGGTCAAGGAAACCGGACCAGCCTCCGTAGTGGGTGTGCCGGAGATTACGCGGTTGTTATGGACCAAGCCGGTCGGCAGGGTGCCGGTCAGGGTGTAGGTCGGACTCGGCGCACCGAGGCGGCCGGCCGTGCCGACTGGCAGGGTTAGGTTGGTGATTTGAGTGCCTGCGGTATAAGTGACACCGTTCACGGGCGGCAACAACGGCTCGTCATAAGGTGTCACCTGAAAGGTCATGCTGGCGACGGGGGCACTGCCGAAGCCGTCATTGGCGGTGTAGGTTGCAGTGCCGGCGGTGTAAGCAACATCCCCAAAAGTGCCGGTGAGAACGCGGGTGGTCGCATTCAAGGTCAAGCCCAATCGCGTGACAATCTCCCCGCTCAAGGCGTAGGTCACTGTTCTGGTGCTGGTGGTGGTGACCGCAGGCAGGGTCACATTCACGGCCCGCCCACGGGTAAAGTTCCGATTGGCCGGGGCGGTCAGCGTATAGGCACTTGTCGCCGGGAATATGTCGATGGTTGCGGTGTCGGAATGCGTGGCGTTGCCATTGTCCGTGACCATTAAGGTAACGGTGGCGGTTCCCGGCTCAGAGGCGGTGAACACCGGCTGTGCGATGCCACTATTATTAAAAGTCCCTCGTGATGTCGGGCTAACCGTCCACAGATGAGTGGCTATCGAGCCATCCGTGTCGCTGGCACTTCCGTTTAACGTTACGACGCCGCCCATCCGCACGCTTCGATCATCCCCGGCTTCGGCAACCGGCGGCACATTCGCCGTGGCACTGATGGTTATGTCGAAAGTGCGTTCATCGTCAGCACCGTTGGAGTCTATTAATCGGTAGGTCAAGGTGACCGCGGGTGCCTCAGTAGTGGGCGTGCCGGAGAGCACGCGGGTGGCTGCAGTAAAGGACAGGCCGGGCGGTATGGTGCCGGTCAGGCCATAAACCCGTGGCGGCGCACCGATGCGGCCGGCCATGCCTTCCGGCAGGGTTAGGTCGGTGATTGCCACGTTTGGGGGATAGGTTTGATTGGTCAAACCCGGCGACAACAACGGCCTGTTATAGGGAACCACCGCAAAGGTTACGCTGTTGACCACAGTGTCGATGTCGTCTCCGACTCTGTAGGTTACATTGCGGGAATCGTAGGTCGTCAGATCTCCAATAGTGCCGGTGATGGTGCGGGTACTTTGGGTAAAGGACAATCCGGTTGGCAGGGTGCCGGTCAGGGAGTAGTTCGGCGTTCTGCCGGCGTCGCCACCGGTGATGATGACCGGGGGCAGGAGCACACTCACGGCCTCTCCACGGGTATAGTTCTGAGTGCCCGGGTTGGCAAGCGTATAGGCACTTGCCGCCGGGAATATGTCGATGGTTGCGGTGTCGGAATGCATGAGGGCGGGGCTGCCATTGTCCGTGACCGTTAAGGTAACGGTGGCGGTTCCCGGCTGAGAGGCGGTGAACACCGGCTCTGCGATGGCGGCATCATCAAAAGTCCCCAACGCCGAGTCGTCAACCGTCCACATATAACTGGCTATCGTGTCGTCGTCGGTGCTGCCACTGCCGTCTAAATTGACGGTGCCGCCTACCCGCACGCTTTGATCATCCCCGGCTTTGGCAACCGGCGGGTTGTTGGCAACTACGGTGTCCGCTACGGTGGCGGTGATGGTATAGGCCCGTGTGGTGGTGTCTTGGGCGGTTACGGTGATGGTGATGGTGTTCGCGCCTGCGATTAAGCCTGAGACTTGGGTGTCACTAGTTACGGTTAGTGCGGTGCCATCCGTATCAGTGCCGGCGATTACGAAGGCGGCACCATCGGCATTGGCGGTGGTTGCGGTGATGGTGGTGCTGGTGGTGCCACTGGCAAGCGATGTGGTGTAGGCAGTGGTAGCCGCATCAAAAGTTTCATTCAACGACCCGGGCGACAGCGACAGGGCACTCAGCGTGGTATCGCCGCAAGTGGCGACTTGCATGCCATCGGTAATGGTCCAGGAATTTGTGCTCTCCAAAGTATTTCTGGCGGTGGTGGCTTCGCACCACTGGGAATCTCCGGCGCCGAAGGTAATGCTGGTTCGTAATGCCGTTTGACCGCTGGTATCAGCCCAACCGGTCAATAACGCATCGTAGTTAGCCACCGAAAGCGTGACGCCAGTAAACATAGCAGTCATATCGCTAACGCTACCCACATCCCAATCGCCAATATCTTGATCAAAAGCAGTGGCGCCATTAAACATATTGTTCATATCGGTAACCACACTCACATTCCAATTACCGATATCTTGATCAAAGGAAGTGGCGCCATTAAACATATTGTGCATGGTGGTAACGCCGCTCACAGTCCAACCACCAATGTTCTGATTGAAGGCACTGGCATTCATAAACATTCTGCTCGTATTGGCAACGCTGCCCATAGCCCAATTATTAAGCGGCTGATTAAAGGAAGTAGCGCCATCAAACATATTACCCATAGAGGTAATCGTGCTCACATTCCAATCATTAATATCCGCATTAAAGGAAGTGGCACCGGCAAACATAAAACGCATATCGGAAACGGCAGTTAAACTAGGAACATCGGTTGCCGTCATGCGCAGATTGGTTGCGCCGTAAAAAGATCGCTCCGTGGAAACCCAGGGTTGATTGCCCCATTGTGTGATGTCGATGATGTTGGTTCTATTGGCGGCTGTATTATTAAAGAAAATCCGTGGGAAAGTGCCGCTGATGCGCACATCATAATCGCCCGCATCGGTGTAGGTATGGGTGGCGGCGTCGCTAACGTCGGCGTCAAACTTACCATCGCCCCAAACCACGGTGTAGTTGTAGGTTGGCGCACCGGTTCCGGTAACGATGGGAATGGTGATGGTTTGCCCCGCCGTGACACGCCAAGTGGTTACAAAATCATCGTTGGATGGGGTAGGCGCCGCGGTGATGCTGATTGTCACGGTAGACGCCGCCGCCGAATCCACGGTTCCATCATTCACCGTCAGGCTGAAGACCAAATCAGTATTCGCCGTCACCTGCGGGGCGGTGAAAGTCGGGTTTTCGGCGGTCATACTGCTCAAACTCACTGTCGGTGTGCCGCTGGTCTGCATCCACGCATAGGTCAGCATATCGGTGGTGTCCACATCGCTGCTTGCCGTGGCGGTCAGCGTTACCTCTTCGCCCTCATTCACGGTTTGGGGATTGCCCGCATCGGCGGTCGGCGGCGTGTTGATTACGGTGCCTTCTACGGTGGCGGTGATGGTATAGGCCTGTGAGGCAATTTGGTCTTGTGCGGTTACGGTGATGGTGATGGTGTTCGCGCCTGCGATTAAGCCTGAGACTTGGGTGCCACTAGTTACGGTTAGTGCGCCACCCGTATTAGTGCCGGCGATTACGATGGCGGCACCATCGCTATTGGTGGTGGGTGCGGTGATGGTGGTGCTGGTGGTGCCCTCACCAAGGGATGCGGTGTAGGTGGTAGTACCTGCGGCAAAAGTTTCACCCAAATCCCCGGGCGACAGCGACAGGGCACTCAGCGTGGTATCGCCGCAAGTGGCGACTTGCATGCCATCGGTAATCGTCCAGGAATTTGTGACATCCAAAGTATTTCTGGCAGTGGTGGCGGTGCACCACTGGGAATCTCCGGCATCGAAGGTAACGCTGCTTTGGAGCGTTTGAGTAGACCAACCGGTCAATAACGCATCGTAGTTATCCGCCGAAAGCGTGACGCCATTAAACATATTAGCCATAGCGGTAACGCTACCCACATCCCAATCACCAATATCTTGATCAAAAGCAGTGGCGCCATTAAACATACCGCTCATCAGCGTAGCATTG
This sequence comes from Candidatus Poriferihabitaceae bacterium, assembly GCA_965262585.1. Classification (GTDB taxonomy): domain Bacteria; phylum Pseudomonadota; class Gammaproteobacteria; order Arenicellales; family Poriferihabitantaceae; genus JAHRAW01. Next base: position 1,915,033 of record OZ253546.1, on the reverse strand, counting down.
CTCACATCCCAATTATTAAGCGGCTGATTAAAGGCAGTAGCGCCATTAAACATATCGTTTATCAGTATAACATTGCCCACATTCCAACTATTAAGCGGCTGATTAAAGGAAGTAGCGCCATTAAACATATGGCGCATCTGCGTAACACTGCTCACATCCCAATCATTAATATCCGAATTAAAGGAAGTGGCGCCATTAAACATAAAACGCATATCGGAAACGGCAGTTAAACTAGGAACATCGGTTGCCGACATTTCCAGATTGGTTGCGCCGTAAAAAGATCGCTCCATGGAAGCCCAGGGTTGCGTGCCCCATTGTGTGATGTCGACGATGTTGGTTCTACTGACGGCATTATTATTAAAGAAAATCCGTGGGAAAGTGCCGCTGATGCGCACTTCATAATCGCCCGCCGCGGTGTAGGTATGGGTGGCGGCGTCGCTAACGTCGGCGTCAGACTGACCATCCCCCCAAACCACGGTGTAGTTGTAGGTTGGCGGATTGGACCCGGTAACGATGGGAATGGTGATGTTTTCGCCATCCGAGACCCGCCAGGTGGTTACAAAATCATCGGCGGTTGGAGCCGGTCCCGTCGGCGCCGCGGCACTGATGGTTATGGGGAAAGTCCCATCAGCGACGGCACCGTTGCCGTCTGTTAATCGGTAGGTCAAGGTGACCGCGCTTGCGACAGTGGTGGGTGTGCCGGAGAGGGTGCGGGTGTCTGCAGTAAAGGACAGGCCGGTCGGTATGCCGCCGGTCAGGGTGTAGGTCGGATCCGGCGCACCGAGGCTCGTGCCTACCGGCAGGACTAGGTCGGTGATTGCCAGGTTCACGGCATAGGTTTGATTGGTCAAAATCGGCAACTGCGGCTCGTCATAAGGCACCACCGCAAAGGTTACGCTGGCGGCGGGGCCGAAGTCGTCGCTGGCGGTGTAGGTTACATTGACGGAATTGTAAGCCGCCAGATTTCCAATAGTGCCGGAGATGGTGCGGGTGCCGATATCAAAGGACAAGCCGGTCGGCAGGGTGCCGGTTAAGGCGTAGGTCACTGTTCTGGTGCTGGTGGTAACAACCGGAGGCAGGGTCACATCCACGGCTATACCACGGGTATATTCCTGAGTGCCCGGGCTGGCAAGCGTATAAGCACTTGCCGCCGGGAATATTTCGATGGATACGGTGTCGGTATCCGTGGCGGCGGGGCTGTTATTGTCCGTGACCGTTAAGGTAACGGTGGCGGTTCCCGACTCAGAGGCGGTGAACACCGGCTCTGCGAGGGTGGCATCAGCAAAAGCCCCCGCCGTTGTCGGGTTAACCGTCCACATATAAGTATCTATCATGCCGCCCGTGTCGGTGCTGGCACTTCCATCTAAAGTTATGGGGGTGCCGCCCACCCGCACGCTTTGATCAGTCCCAGCATCGGCGGTCGGTGTTTGGTTGGCGGAGACTATGGTGATGATTACCTGATCACCGTTGGTGGGCCCGCCGATTCCGGCGGTGACTTGCAGATTGAAAGTCAATTTAGGATCCGCCGGCACAGTCGCCGGTGCCGTGAAATTCACTCTGCCAGCGCCCAGATTGACCAACGACACCGTCGGTGAGCCGCCGATCTGCGTCCACAAATAGACCGGCGTCACGCCTGCCGGGACGGTAGAGCCGCTGGCGTTCAGCATCACGGTTGCGCCCGGTGCCGCGCTTTGATCAGCCCCGGCATTGGCGGTCGGTGCTTGGTTGGTTGCGGTTACGGTGATTACCACCGTGTCCGCCGCCGCCGAATCATTTACGCCGTCATTGGTCGTCAGACTAAAAGTCAACATCGCATCCACCGTCAACCCATTCGGTGCGGTGAAGGTTGGTTCTTTGACGGTGGCACTACTCAAAGTCACCGTCGATGCGCCAACCTGCGTCCACCGATAATTCAGCGGTTCCACGCCCTCCAGATCGGAGCCGCTACCAAACAGCGTTACGGTCGCGTCTTCAGCCACGGTTTGGTCAGTCCCGGCACTGGCGGTGGGCGGGTCGTTGGTGCCGGCGGTTACGGTGATTACCACCTCACTATCCGGCAAAAGGTTCGAATTTTGCCCCTCGGAAGTCACCCTCAGGCGGAAGGTCAGCGACGCATCCATCAGTAATTCAGTCGGCGCGGCAAAGGTCGTGATTGCGGCAGTCGCATCGACCAAACTCACCGTCGCCCCGCCGGACTGCGTCCACGCATAGGTCGGCGAGGTTCCCGTGCCGCTGCCGCTCAAGGTTACGGGCGCGCCTTCAGCCACGGTTGCGTCTGCACCGGCATTGGCGATGGGCACTGGGGCACGGGCCGTGATTACGGCGATGTCGGTAGCAGTCAGACCATTCCCATCGGTTACCGTCAAGCGCAGTTGAATCATCCGGCCCACCGGGAAATCACTCGGCAATCTGAGGCCCGGCACGGTTGAAGTCGGGCTGTCCAAAGCCGCATTCTCATCCGATTCGGCGTTGAGGATGTCCCATTGATAAGTATACGTTCCGGATCCTCCCGTGGCACTGCCGGACACAAACACGCTGGTGCCCACTGTCGCGTTGGGTTTGTCGCCCCCGGCATTGGCAACCGGCGGTATGGCGACGATAATGACCACCGTGTCGGTATCGGTCGAATTGCCCGGGTCGGTTACGGTCAAGGTGAAGGTCAAAGCAATCGTTGCGGTGCCCACATCCGGCGTTGCGTTGGTCACATCCGGCGCCGTGAAAGTCGGGCTTGCGGTGCTTGATTTCATCAAAGTCACTGCCACCCTACCGCCGCTGGTGTGCACCCACGAATAGATTAGGGTCTCCCCCGTCCCCGCATCCGAGTCGTTGCTGCCGCTGCCGTTCAAAGTTACCTCCGCGTTTTCGGCAACGGTCTGTGCTACCCCGGCATTGGCGGTGGGTGGCGCATTCGACGCGGCGTTGATGGTTATGGTGAAAGTCTCATCAGCGGTAGCAGCACCGTTGCCGTCTGTTAATCGATAGGTCAAGGAAACCGGACCAGCCACCGTAGTGGGTGTGCCGGAGATTATGCGGTTGTTATGGACCAAGCCGGTCGGCAGGGTGCCGGTCAGGGTGTAGGTCGGACTCGGCGCACCGAGGCTCGTGCCGACTGGCAGGGTTAGGTTGGTGATTACCTCGTTCACGGTATATTCGACATTGCCCACATCCGGCAACAACGGCGCGTCATAAGGTGTCACCTGAAAGGTCTCGGTGGCGACGGGGTTATTGTCGAAGCCGTCATTGGCGGTGTAGGTTGCAGTGCCGACGGTGTAATCCACCACCCCAAAATTGCCGGTGAGAACGCGGGAGTTCGCATCCAAGGTCAAGCCCAATCGCGTGACAATCTCCCCGCTCACGGCGTAGGTCACTGTTCTGCCGTTGGTGGTAACAACCGGAGGCAGAGTCACATTCACATCCACACCACGGGTAAAGTTCTGATTGGCCGGGGCGGTCAGCGTATAGGCACTGGTCGCCGGGAATATGTCGATGGATACGGTGTTGTTGGTGTTGGTATTCGAGGCGCTGTCATTGTCCGTGACCATTAAGGTAACGGTGGCGGTTCCCGGCACAAGGGCGGTGAACTCCGGCTCTTCGATGTCGGCATCAGCAAAACTACCCGCCGTTGGCGGGTCAACCGTCCACAGATAAGTGACTATCGAGTCGCCCGTGTCGGGGTCGCTGCTGGCACTTCCATCTAACGTTATGGTGGTGCCGCCCACCCGCACGCTTTGATCAACCCCGGCATTGGCTACCGGCGGCGCATTCGGCACCGAGGATATTTCGATAGTTGCGGTGTCGGTATGCGTGGCGCCTTCATTGTCCGTGACCACTAAAGTAACGGTGGCGGTTCCCGGCTCAGCGGCGGTGAATACCGGCCCTGCGATGGCGGGGTTATCAAAAGTCCCCGCCGTTCCCGGGTTAACCGTCCACAGATGAGCGGCTATCGAGCCGTCCGTGTCGTCGCTGCCACTGCCGTCTAACATGACCGTGCCGTTCACCCGCACGCTTTGATTAGCCCCAGCATCGGCGGTCGGTGGGGTGTTGTTTGTGATTATGGTGATTACCACGGTATCCGCCGCCGCCGAGTCGTGCACTCCGTCAGCGACCATCAGGCTGAAGGTCAAATTAGTATCAACCCCCAAACCGGGCGCCGTGAAAGTCGGCATTGCGGCAGTCGCATCGCTCAAAATCACCGCCATACCGCCGGTTTGCGTCCACGCATAAAACACTGTCTGGAGTTCCGGGTCACTACTACCGCTACCATCCAAGGTTACGGGATCGCCTCCATTCACGGTCTGCGGCGAACCGGCCCTGGCGGTGGGTGGGTCGTTGTCTGCGGTTATGGTGATTGCTACCTCAGCATCAGCCATCGCCACCGAATCCTTGGTTCCATCATTCACCTTCAGGCTGAAGGTCAAAGTAGTATTCGCCAACAAATTCGGCGCCGTGAAACTCGGAGTTTCGGCAGTCCGGTTGCTCAAAGTCACGGTCGGATCGCCGCCGGTCTGCGTCCACGCATAGGTCAGAGTCCTGCCCTCTGGATCATTGCTGGCGGTGCCAATCAGTCTCACCAAATCGCCCTCATTCACGTTTTGGTCGGTACCCGCATTGGCGGTCGGCGGGTCATCGTCCCCGGCGACTACGGTTACGATGGTCGTGTTGCTGTCTTCACGTCCGCTCGGATCGGCAACCGTCAGTTCGAGAACGTACCGGATATCCTCCAACTGGTTAGACGGCGCAGTGAAACTCGGGGTTGCGGTATTTCTGCCAGTCAGCGTCACTGACGGCGTCCCGGTAATGGAACTCACCGACCACTCATAGGTCAGCGTCTGATTTTCCGGATCGCTGCTGTTGCTGCCGTCCAAGTTCACAACCGCACCCTCCGCCACCAGTTGAGTGGGCCCGGCATCGGCAATCGGATCCAAATTCGTAGCGGTGCGCACCGTAACGGTCACCGTGTCGCTATGACTGACAGTGTCTTCATCGGTGACGGTCAATCGGAATTGCAAATCAACATCAGTCGCCTGGGTGGGCGCGGTGAAAGTTGCGGTGGCGGTGTTTGCGCCGGTCAGGGTCACCATCGATGCGCCCACTTGCTCCCACAGATAGGTCGTTATTGCGCCTTCCTGATCGCTACTGCCGCTGCCGTCCAGGGTTACTGCCGCGCCTCCTGCGACTATTTGCGCATCGCCAGCCACGGCAACCGGCGCATCGTTTACAGCATTCACCGTGATTACCACGCTGACGGGTGCTGAATTTCGTACCCCGTCATTGACGATTAGAGCAAAGGTCAAACTAACCGTATCCGCCGCCGCCGCCGGCACCGGTGCCGTGAAGGTCGCGGTTGCGGTGGTAGGATTCTGCAAGTTCACGGCCTGCCCGGAGCCGGTCTGACTCCACGAATAGTTCAGCGGCTGGCCTTCCACATCGCTACCGCTGCCGCTCAGGGTTACTAGGCTGCCCTCATCCACGGTTCGGTTTGCTCCGGAGATGGTTGCCGTCGGCACATCGTTATCAGCGCGCACCATTACCTCCACGCTCGCCGCCGCCGAATCCGTACCACCCGGATCCGTAACCACCAAATTGAAGGTCAATACCACGCTCGCTACTAACTCCGGCGCCGCGAAACTCGGGCTCGCCGTAGTTGCATTTATCAGGGTTACATTCGGCACACCGCCCGATTGCGTCCAAGCATAGGTCAGCGTCTGCTCTTCCGGATCGCTACTGCCGCTGCCATCCAAAGTCGCCGTCCCGCCCTCATCCACGGTTTGCGGATTGCCGGCGTTGGCGATGGGCGCATCGTCGGTAGCCTCCACCGTAATCGTTACCGCATCCCCGGACGAACTAAGTCCACCCGGGTCGGTAACCACCAAAGTAAATTCCAAAGTGATGCCTGCCAATAAATTCGGCACACTAAATCTCGGGGTGGCGGTATTCGGCTCAATCAGGGTGACCGTCGTGCCGCTGGTCTGTGTCCACGCATAGGTCAGCGCCGAGGCCGGGCTTTCCGGATCGCTACTGGCACCACCATTCAAGGTTATCGTATTATCTTCTTGCACGGTTTGATCAGCCCCGGCATTGGCGGTGGGCGCATCGTTTGCTCCGGCCGTCACCGTGATACGCACCCCATCCGACAGCGAACTCTCCCCTCTCGGGTCGGTAACCACCAAAGTGAATGCCAGCGTGATATTGCTCACCAACTGCATGGGTGCCGTGAATTCCGGTGTGGCGGTGGTCGCATCCACCAAACTCACCGACCTGCCGCCTTCCTGCGTCCACTGATAGGTCAGCGACTCGTTTTCCGGATCGCTACTGCCGCTAGCATCCAAGGTTACCGTATCGCCCTCAGCCACGGTTTGCGGATTGCCTGCATCGGCGGTGGGCCGGTCGTTTGTTCCGGCGCTTACGGTGATGATTACCGTGGCGGCGGATACCGAATCCACCGTCCCGTCATTGACGGTCAGGCTGAAGGTCAAAGTCGTATCCATCGCCAACTGCACCGGCGCATTAAAAGTCGGCCGGGCGGTGTCCGCATTATTCAAAGACACCGCCGGCGTACCGACTTGCGTCCAACTATAGGTCAGCGTATCGCCTTCCGGATCGCTACTGCTACGACCATTCAAGAGTACCGTATCGCCCTCAGCCACGGTTTGCGGATCGCCGGCATTGGCGATGGGCGCAGCGTTCGGTCCGGCCACCACTATGATCAGCACCCGATCCGGCAGCGAACTATTCCCACTCGCGTCCGTAACCACCAATTCGAACCTCAGTGTAATATCCCCCGGCAGTGTAATATTCCCCGTATTAAGCGGATCCGGATCCGGTATTGTAATCTCCGCCGGCAACCCACTGGGTGCCGTGAATTGCGGCGTGGCGGAGGTCGCATCACTTAAACTCACCATCGGGTGATCGATCTGCGTCCAACGATAAGTCAGCGCCTCGCCTTCCGGATCGCTACTGGCAATACCGGTCAGGTTTACCGTAGCGCCCTCAGCCACGGATTGATCAGGACCGGCATTGGCAGTGGGCGGATTGTTTATTCCGGCGGTTACGGTGATTACTACCGTGGCGGGTTGCGAATCATGCACGCCGTCACCGACGATCAGGCTGAAGGTCAACCTCGTATTATTCACAAACTGCGGTGCCGTGAAGGTCGGGCTTGCGGCAGTCGCATCGCTCAAAGTCACTCTCGACTCGGTGCCGGTCTGAGTCCACGCAAAACTCAGCGTCTGACGCTCTGGATCGCTACCGCGACCGGTCAGGGTTACCAAATCACCCTCATCCGCGGTTTGTGGATTGCCGGCATTGGCGGTGGGCGCATCGTTTGTTCCGGCCGTCAGCGTGATTAGCACAGTGCTGGGACTCGAATCCTGCACCCCGTCATTGACCATCAGACGGAAACTCAACACCGTATCATTCAACACTTGCGGTGCCGTGAAGGTCGGGCTTGCGGCAGTCGCATTGTTCAAAGTCACCGTCGGCGTGCCCACCTGCTCCCATTGATAGGTCAGCGTTTGCGCTTCCTGATCGGTGCTGGCGGTGCCATCCAGCGTTACCGTAGCGCCTTCAGCCACGGTTTGCGCAGAGCCGGCATCGGCAATCGGCACATCGTTAATTTGGGTCAACGAGACCACCACCGTATCCGCAGTTGACACATTCCCGCTCTCGTCCGTAACCGTCAAACTGAAAGTCAACATTATGGGCGACTCGGTTGTCAACGCACCCGGTGCCGTGAAGGTCGGGCTTTCGACAGTCGCATCGCTCAAAGTCACCGTCGGCGTACCGCCGGTCTGCGTCCACGCATAGGTCAGACTATCGCCTTCCGGATCGCTACTGCCGCTACCGTCTAAGGTTACCAGATCGCCTTCCACTGGTATAAAGCGAGTCCCTGAGTCGGGATCGTCGGGGTCTGGAGAGGAGGGGGGAGATCCGGCATCGGCAGTCGGCGTCTCGTTCTCACCAACATTGAGCACCGTGATAACCCCACTGGCGGGGGCCGAAGCCAGACCGCCGGAGTCCGTAACCACCAGTTCAAAAGTCAAACTGGCATCCCTCTCCCTATACTGCGGGGCGGTAAAGGTCGGGCTAGATGACTGAGACCCAACCAACATTACCTCCGGCCCACCGGTCTGCGTCCACTGATAGGTCAACCCCCGGCCTTCCGGATCCTGGCTTCGGTTGCTTCGCAAGGTTACTTCCACGCCCTCGTCCACGGTTTGCGAACGGACCTCGGCCACCGGCGCATCGTTGTCAGCACGCACCGTGATGATCACCTCATCCGAACCCTTTGCTCCCCCTGCGTCCGTAACCAGCAGACTGAAACTCAACTCGGTATCCGTCAACAAATTCGGCGCCGTGAAAGTCGGGCTGGCAATCGATGGATTCGATAAACTCACCCGCTCTGCCGCTCCGCCACCCAATTGCCTCCACTCATAGGTCAGCGCGCCGCCTTCGGGATCGCGACTGCCGCTGCCGTTCAGGGTTACCTCGGTATCCTCATCCACGGTTTGCGCAATCCCGGCATCGGCAATCGGCCCTTGGTCGGTAGCACGCACCGTAATCACTACGCTCGCCGTCGCCGACATACCGCCGGCGGTAACCATCAAATTGAAATTCAAATCGGCGTTTGCAAACAAATTCGGTGCCGTAAAGGTCGGGCTGGCAACCGCCGGATCCGATAAATTCACCTGCTCATCTGGCGTGCCACCTTGCTGGGTCCACGCATAGGTCAGGTCCTCGCCTTCCGGATCGTTACTGCCGCTACCATCCAGGGTTACCGTCTGATCCTCCGGCAGGGTTTGCGCGCTACCGGCATCGGCTATCGGCGCATCGTTGTCGGCAGTTACCGTAATCAGCACACTCGCCGCCGCCGAATCCGTACCACCCAAATCCGTACCCCCCGAATCCGTACCCCTCGAATCCGTAACCACCAAACTGAAGGTCAATACCGTGTTGGTCAACAAATTGGGCGCCGTAAAAGTCGGGGCGGCGATATCTGTGGCCGATAAACTTACCCGCTCTGCGGTCGTGCCACCCACTTGCGTCCACGCATATTTCAACTTCTGGCCTTCTGGATCGCTGCTGGCGCTACCGTCCAAAGTTACCTCATCGCCTTCATCCACGGTTTGCGGAGTGCCGGCATTGGCGATTGGCGCATCGTCGGCACCAGCCCTCACGGTGATGATTACGGTTGCGGTTGCGCTTAGACCACCGCCCGGTTCGGTTGCGGTTAGACGGAAAGTCAACTCGACGTTTGCCAACAAATTCGGTGCCGTAAAGGTCGCGATTGCGCTTGTCGCATTCGTCAAACTTACCGAACTGCCACCCACCTGCTCCCATAGATAGTCCAGCGTCTCGCCTTCCGGATCGCTACTGCCACTGCCGTCCAAAGTTACCTCAACGTCTTCATCCACGGTTTGCGGATCGCCGGCATCGACCAGCGGCGCATTGTTCGCGCCGGGCAGCACCCTGATGACCGCATCGGCGAAAGGCGCATGGGTTCCGTCATTGACCGTCAAACGGAAAGTCAAAATAACCTCTGTCACCACATTCGGCGCCGTGAAAGTTGCGGTGTTGGTTGTCGCATTCGTCAAACTTACCGAATTGCCGCCAACCTGCTCCCATAGATAGGTCAATGGCTGACCTTCCGGATCCCGGCTACCGGTGCCATCCAAAGTCACCTGCACACCTTCATTCACGTTTCGAGCCGCAGTGGCATCCACCATCGGCACATCGTTGTCTGCAGTTACCGTAATAGGCACGCTCGCCGCCGCCGAAGACATACCGCCCGGATCCGTAACCACCAAATTGAAGGTTAATACCCCGTTCGCCACCAAATCCGGCGCAACAAAACTCGGACTCACTGAACTCGCCCCACTCAAGGAGACCGTCGATGCGCCCATCTGCGTCCACTGATAGGTCAGCGTCAGACCTTCCGGATCGCTACTGCCGCTGCCGTCCAGGGTTACCCTCTCACCCTCATCCACGGTTTGCGCATTGCCGGCATTGGCGGTCGGCGCATTGTCCGCACCCGCCCGCACCGTGATGGTTACTGAGTCGCTCGCGCTTTCGTTGCTCAAGTCGGTAACCATCAACTGGAAAGTCAAAATCATATTCGTTGCCAGTTGCTCCGGCGCCGTAAAGGTCGGGCTTTCGACGGCTGGATCGCTCAAATCTACATTGGCTGTGCCACCGGTCTGCGTCCACAAATATCTCAATGCCCCGCCTTCCGGATCGCGGCTGCCGCTACCGTCCAGGGTTACCGTTGTATTCTCATTCACGGTCTGCGCATCACCAGCCTCTGCGGTCGGCGCATCGTTCGCACCCGCATTCACGGTGATGATTACTTCATCGAAAGGCGATGTATGCGTCCCGTCACTGACCGTCAAACGGAAAGTCAACCGCACATTGTTCAGCAACTGCACCGGTGCCGTGAAGTTCGCGGTTATGGTTTGCGCGTTAGTCAGGGAGACACTCGGAGTGCTGCCAACCTGCGTCCATTGATAGGTCAGCGTCTCGCCTTCCGGATCGCTACTGCCATCGGCGCCCAACAACACATTCACGCCCTCTTCCACGGTCTGCGCAACCCCGGCATTGGCGGTCGGCACCTCGTTCTCTCCAGCCGTCACCGTGATCACCACATCGGCGAAAGGCGTATTGGCTCCGTCATTGACCGTCAAACGGAAAGTCAAAACCACATCTGCCGCCAACTGACGGGGCGCGGTAAAGGTCGGCGTGGCGGTGTCCGCATTCGTCAAACTTATCGAATCGCTACCAACCTGTGTCCATTGATAGGTCAATGTCAGACCTTCCGGATCCTGGCTACCATCGCCATTCAAAGCCACCCGCGCACCTTCAGTCACGCTTCGATCATCCCCGGCATTAACCACCGGATCATCATTATCGGCGCGCACCGTGATTGTCACCGTAGAGGCCGGTGAACGAACTCCCCCTGGATCCGTAACCACCAATCGGAAAATCAAATCGGTGTTCGTCAACAAATTCGGAGTCGTAAAGGTCGGGCCGGCACTACTCGAACTCGACAACCTCACTTGCTCTGCCGCGGTGCCGCCCACTTGCGTCCATCGATAGGTCAGCGTCCCGCCTTCCGAATCGCTGCCGCTACCGTTCAAAGTTACCTCATCGCCCTCATCCACGCTTTGCGGATTGCCGGCATTGGCAACCGGCACCTCGTTTACTGCGACAACCGTGATGGTCACCCGGTCGCTGTCACGGACCCCATCCTCGTCGGTGACTATCACTTGGAAGATCAACTCTACATCGGTGGTCAACTGATTGGGCGCCGTGAAAGTCGGCGTGGCGGTATTCGCACCCGTCAAACTTACCGCCGGTACGCCGCCAACCTGCTCCCACTCATACCCCAGAGAAGGACCATCATCGCTACTGCCGCTTCCATCCAAGGTCACCACCGCTTGTCCCTCAGCCACCGATTGATCCACTCCGGCATCGGCAATCGGCGCATCGTTCACCATCTCCACCCGAATGCTTACCCGCGCAGAGTCGTCTGCCCCCCCGACATCCGTAACTGTCAGTTCGAAAACAAGCATGATATCACTAGCCAAACCGGGCGGCACCGTGAAGGTCGCCGTGGCGGTGTCCGCATCCGTCAAACTTACCGACGGGCCGACTTTCTGCGTCCACAGATAGGTCAAGACCAAGCCCTCGGGATCAAAACTATTGGTGCCATCCAAAGTCACCAGATCACCCTCGCTCACCATATCAGGCCCGGAAGGCATCGACACCGGCACATCATCCCGCACCGAAATAGTTAGAACCTGCGTGTCCACATCGCCATCCCCATCGGTGACCGTGTAGTTCACGTCTACGGCGGCCATCTTAACGGTCGGTGTGCCCGACAGAACGCGGGTGGCGGCGTCAAAGGTCAAGCCAGTTGGCACGGTCTCCAGCGCATAAACCAGCGGCTCTTCACCGCCCCGGGCGGCAGGCAATGTCACCTCCACCGGTTGATTGACTCGATACTGCTGGTTGTTACCACCAATCGAAATCAGGTCTGCCGCCGACAACTCCGGCAACAAAGATAAGCGGTAGGTCACTTCCGTGGCGCTAGATCCCGCACTATTGACCGCGTCAATTCGGTAGGTGTAGGTCACGCCCCGCACAAAAGTGCTGGTGTCGGTGTAGGTTAAAACCGTGTCACTCAACGATTCAGAGATACGATTCGAACTACCATCATCGGTACGGATTAGGGTATAGCCAATGAAGAAGTCCCCAAGCGTAGCCGGGGCTTGCCAAGACAACCTCACCCCGCCCGCAACTTCGGCAAGCGCAAGATTTCGCACCGCGCTCGGAAGCACACGAGTCGGGGTATCAATAGTCGGAGACGATTCATTGGACCACGGACCAACCCCCGATGCGTTGCGCACCCGAATCCGATAAAAATTATCCCCCGCCGGAGCATTATTTTGGTTGAAACCCGTTCTCGCCGGATTACCAGCAGCCACACTCCGGAAAATGCTGCCGTCGTAGGTCCCAGTTATGTTATCCACCATATGAGGCCGGAGTTGCAAATCAAAATCCGTTACGTTCCCGGTAAACGCATCCCAACTGAAAGTAACCCCCGGTCTCTGACCCGGTCTCGGTCGTCCGCTTGCTCTCCGTGCCAGGAAATTCGTCACCTGCGCCACTGCCGTCCCGGCGGTTACGGAGATTGCCACCGTGTCGGTTGCTTCTAGGCCGCCCGAATCAGTGACGGCCAGTTGGAAAATCAACTCTTCATTGGTCGTCAACCCGCTGGGGGCAGTGAAAGTCGCAGTGGCGGTGGCCGGATTCGCCACGGTCACATCCATGCCAGAGGTCTGCGTCCACGCAAAGGTAAGCGATGAATCATCGTCGTCCGGATCGGTGGCACTACCTCTCAAGAATACCAACTCGCCTTCAACCACGCTCTGCGCAACCCCCGCTTCGGCAACCGGCGGGTCGTTCACCGCGGGGATTAAGGTGATTATTACCCGGTCGGTTGCGCTTTGATTGCTCAGATCGGTAACCGTCAGGTCGAAAGTCAACTCCGTATTCGCCGCCACCCCGCCGGGGGCAACGAAAGTCGGACTTGCAATATCCCTATCGCTCAAAGTCACCGTCGGCGTACCCTCTTGAAGCCACCGATAACTCAATCTCCGGTTTTCCGGATCGCTGCTGCCGCTACCATCCAAAGTCACGGTCACGCCCATCTCCACAGTTTGGTCTGGCCCGGCAGCGGAGATCGGCGGTTGATTGGGGGCGACGGTTACATCGAAAGTGCTTTCAGCGGTAGCACCGTTGGCGTCTGTTAATCGATAGGTCAAGGTGATCGGGTCCGTGGTCGCCGTGGTGGGCTTGCCGGTGAACACGCGACTTGACTCATCAAAAGTCAAGCCGTCCGGTATGCCGCCGGTCAGGGTGTAGGTCTGTGGCGGTGCACCAGTGCGGCTACCAACGCCGGTCGGCAGGGTCAGCGGGGTCATTCGTGTGTCCACGATATAGTTAACAGCGCTCAGAGACGGTAGCAACGGCTGGTCGTAGGATGTCACACTGATGGACGCGGTTGCGGTTTCGGTAGTGTCGTCGTCCGTGACGGTGTAGGTCAGTTGGCCGCTCGTATAAGTCGTGAAATTGCCGGCACCACTGATGGCGCGGGTGCCCGCATCAAAGGACAGATTGAGTGTCGCTAAAATATCCCCGGTCAGGGTATAGGTATAGTTACCGCTGCCGAAGACCGCCTCTGGCAGGATCGCATCGATAGCCTCGCCGCGCGTATAACGCTGGATGGTTGTGCCCGGCGCAAAACTCAGGGGTTGATTGAGTACACTGATGGTCACCGTGTCCGCCACCGATGCCACGCCGCTTGTGTTCGTGACAATCAGCGAAAGCACCACTTCCTCGGCCGTATCCGAGGCGGTGAAAGTTGGGCGGGCGATGGTCGCATCGTCGAAACTCCCCGCCGTGCCGCTGTCCTGAGTCCACTGATAGATTAGTACCCCGCCTGCCGGATTATTGCTGCCCGTGCCGTTCAGCGTTACCGCCGTACCCACCTGCACGCTTTGGTCAGGTCCGGCAACGGCGGTCGGTGCTTGGTTGGTTGCGGCGATTATCGTGACTACCACATCGGCGGTAATCTCAGTCTTACTGTCAGAGACTCTCACCGTGAAATTTAACACGGTGCCCACTGGTGCGCTCGGCACTACGAAGGTCGCCACAGCCGTATTGAAGTCGTTCAAAGCCACGCTCGGACTAATGGCTGAGATGCCGAATTGTGACCAGATATGGGTCAGGGAATCGAGGTCAGGATCGTGGCTGCCACTGGCATCCAGCGTCACGGTGTCGCCGACCATCGCCTCTCGGATAGCCGACCCGGCCTCGACAATCGGCACTTGGTTGGCCTGGACTATGGTGATGATTACCTCATCATTGTCCGTGGGCCCGCCGATTCCGGCGGTGACTTGCAGATTGAAAGTCAATTTAGGATCCGCCGGCACAGTCGATGGTGCCGTGAAATTCACTCTGCCAGCGCCTAGATTGAACAACGACACCGTCGGTGCGCCGACCTGCGTCCACAAGTAGACCGGCGTCACGCCTGCCGGGACGGTAGAGCCGCTGGCGTCCAGCGTTGTGCGGGCGCCTGTATCCGCGGTTTGGTCAGGTCCGGCATTGGCCATCAGCGGTGAGGTCGGCGCGGTTACCGTAACCAGCACATCGGCAGTGTCTGATGCGGAGGCTGGATCACGAACCGTCACACGGAAAGTCAATATAACACCCGCCGCCAGACCGTTCGGTACTGTGAAGGTCGGCATGGCACTAGTCGAATCGTCCAAAGTCACCTCTTGGCTAGCGTCTGAGGTGTTAAGTTGCTCCCACGCATAGGTCGGCGTCTCACCTTCCGGATCGGTGCTGGCACTGGCGTTCAGCGTTACGGTTGCGCCCGGTGCCGCGCTTTGGTTAGTCCCGGCATTGGCGGTCGGTGTTTCGTTGGTTGCGGTTACGGTGATTACCACCGTGCTCGCCACCGTGTCCGCCACCGAATCTTGAAATCCGTCATTGGTCGTCAGACTAAAAGTCAACAGCGCATCCACCGTCAACCCATCCGGCGGTGCCGTGAAGGTTGGTTCTTGGGCGGTGGCACTACTCAAAGTCACCGTCGATGGGCCAGTCCACCGATAGGTCAGGTCCTCGCCCTCCGGATCTACGCCGCTACCAAACAGCGTTACCCTCGCGCCTTCAGCCACGACTTGGTCATTCCCGGCACTGGTGGTGGGCGGGTCGTTGGGGCCGGCGGTTACGGTGATTACTACCGTATCGGCCGCCGAAGGATCGGTTCCGTCATTAACAATCAGGCTGAAGGTCAAGGTCAAATTCGCCAGTAACTCATCCGGTGCCGTGAAAGTCGCGATTGCCGCATTCGCATCCGTCAAACTCACTGCCGGTGTGCCGACTTGCGTCCATATAAAGGTAAGCGAAGAATCCTCGCTTTCCGGATCGGTGCCACTGCCGGTTAAAGTTACGGTCGCGCCTTCAGCCACGGTTTGGGGATTACCGGCATTGGCGGTGGGCGGGTCGTTGGGGCCGGCGGTTACGGTGATTACTACCGTATCGGCTGCCGAAGGATCGGTTCCGTCATTAACAATCAGACTGAAAGTAAAAGTAGTATTCGCCACCAAATTCGGCACCGTGAAAGTCGGCATTGCGGGAACCGTTTCGTCCAAACTCACCGTTGGTGTGCCGCCGGTCTGCGTCCACGAATAGATCAGCGTATCGCCATCCAAATCATCGCTGCCACTGCCGTTCAGCGTTACCGAGTCGCCTTCATTTACGCTTTGAGCAACCCCGGCATCGGCGGTCGGCGGGTTGTTCGTTGGCGTGGCGTCGTCGGTTATGGTGATTACCACCTCATCGGCATCCGAAAAATTCGTTCCGTCCCTGACTATCAGTTCGAAGGTGAAACTAGCAGGCGTCGTCAACCCGGTGGGCGCGGTGAAAGTCGGGTCTACGACCAGCCTACTGCTCAAAGCCACCGTCGACACGCCTCCGCTCTGCCTCCACATATAGGTCAGCGTCTGGTTGTCTTCCGGGTCGCTGCTGCCGCTGCCGTCCAGCATCACCAAATCGCCCTCACCCACGCTTTGGTCGGATCCCGCTCTAGCGGTCGGCGGATCGTTGTCTGCTTCTATGGTGATTACCACCTCATCCGGCACCCGCGAATCCTCCGTTCCGTCATTGACGGTCAGTCTGAAGCGCAAAGTAGTAGGCGCAAACAACTCCGGTGCGGTGAAAGTCGGTTCTGCGGCAGTCTCACTGCTCAAAGTCACCGTCGGTGAGCCGCTGATCTGTGTCCACGAATAGGTCAGATCATCGTCCTCCGGATCGTTGCTGGCGGTGCCGTTCAAGGTCACCAAACCGCCCTCTTCTACAGTCTGCGCCTCCCCGGCATCGGCGATGGGCTGCTGGTTCTCCGCGCCGGCCTCGATGGTTATAGTGAAATTGCCTTCGACATCAGTCCCGTTGCCCTCTTCTAACCTGTAGGTAAGGGTCACGGTCCTCAACGGAGGGGTGGGGGTGCCGGAGAGCACGCGGGTGTCTCCATCAAAAGTCAAGCCGCCCGGCAAAGCACCGCCGCTGGCCGCGGTCAGGGTGTAGACCTGTGGCGGTGCGCCGGTCTGGCCGGCAAGGCCGGTCGGCAGGGTCAGTTCGGGGGTAATTGCCTCGTTTACGGTATATCTTTGATCGACCAATGTCGGCAGTGCCAGCGCTCGATAGGGAGTTAGGACGAAAGAAGTCTCGGCGGAGTCACCGTCGTCGTCCGTTACCGAGTAGATCAGGGTGATGGGATCGTAGGAACCCAGATTCCCAACATTACCAAAGAGGAATAAGCCATTACCGGACGAGAAAACACCTAACCCCGTCGGCAACTGACTCGCGCCCGAGGGGATCAGGGTTAAGGTATAGGGAGCAACGCCGCCAGTGGCCTCCGGCAGGCCCAAAGATATGCTCTGGCTACCGGTAAAACTCAGGGGTCCCGGGCCGGTCAACGCCAGCGTCGACCCGCTGGGATCTTGAGCGGCTTCGATGGTTATGTTGAAAGTCTCATCATCGGAAGCACCGTTGCCGTCTGTTAATCGGTAGGTCAAGGTGACCGCGTTCGTGGTCGGCGTCGTGGGTGTGCCGGAGAGGGTGCGGGTTGTAGTGTTATAAGCCAAGCCGGGCGGTATGCCGCCGGTCAGGGTGTAGGTCGGATCCGGCGCACCGAGGCGTGTGCCTACCGGCAGGATCAAGTCGGTGATTGCCTCGTTCACGGTATACATGACACCGGTCACCTCCGGCAACAACGGCGTGTTATAGGGTATTACCGCAAAGGTTACGCTGTCGACGGTGCCGAAGTCATCGCTGGCGGTGTAGGTTACATTGACGGAATCGTAAGCCGTCAGAACTCCAATAGTGCCGGAGATGGTGCGGGTGCCGATATCAAAGGACAAGCCGGTCGGCAGGGTGCCGGTCAAGGCGTAGGTCACTGTTCTGCCGTTGGTGTCGTCGACCGCCGGCAGGATCACATTCACGGCTATACCACGGGTAAAGTTCTGAGTGTCCGGGGTGGTCAGTGTATAGGCACTTGCCGCCGGGAATATTTCGATGGTTACATCGGCGGTACCCGTTTCGCCGCCATTGTCCGTGACCACTAAAGTAACGGTGGCGGTTCCCGGCTCAGAGGCGGTGAACACCGGCTCTGCGATGCCACTATCATTAAAACTACCCGCCGTTGTCGGGTCAACCGTCCACAGATAAATATCTATCGTGCCGTCCGTGTCGTCGCTGGCACTGCCGTTTAACGTTATGTCGTCGCTCACCCGCACGCTTTGATCAACCCCGGCACTGGCGGTCGGCGGGTTGTTGGCAACTACGGTGTCCGCTACGGTGGCGGTGATGGTATAGGGCCGTGTGGTGGTGTCTTGTGCGGTTACGGTAATGGTGATGGTGTTCGCGCCTGCGATTAAGCCTGAGACTTCGGTGTCATTGGTTACGCTTAGTGCGGTGCCATCCGTATTAGTGCCGGTGATTGCGAAGGCGGCGGTGTTGGCGGCGGTGGTTGCGGTGATGGTGGTGCTGGTGGTGCCAGCATCAAGCGATGCGGTGTAGGTGGTAGTACCTGCGGCAAAAGTTTCACCCAACGACCCGGGCGACAGCGACAGGGCGCTCAGCGTGCTATCGCCGCAAGTGGCGACTTGTCCGCCATCGTTAACCGTCCAAGAATTTGTGACATCCAAAATATTTCTGGCGGTGGTGGCGGTGCACCACTGGGAACCACCGGCATCGAAGGTAATGCCGGTTCGTAGTGTCGTTTGGCCGTTGGTATCAGCCCAACCGGTCAATAATGCATCGTAGTTATCCGCCGAAAGCGTGACGCCAGTAAACATATCCTCCATAGTGGTAACTCTACCCACATCCCAATCACCAATATCTTGCTCAAAAGCAGTGGCGCCATTAAACATATTGTGCATGGTGGTAACGCCGCTCACATTCCAACCACCAATGTTCTGATTGAAGGCACTGGCATTCATAAACATTCTGCTCGTATTGGCAACTCTACCCATAGCCCAATCATTAAGCGGCTGATTAAAGGAAGTAGCGCCATCAAACATATTACCCATAGAGGTAATCCTGCTCACATCCCAATCATTAATATCCGCATTAAAGGAAGTGGCGCCGGCAAACATAAAACGCATATCGGTAACATCAGTTAAATTAGGTTCATCGGATGCCGACATTTCCAGACTGGTTGCGCCGAAAAAAGATCGCTCCAGGGAAGCCCAGGGTTGATTGCCCCATTGTGTGATGTCGATGATGTTGGTTCTATTGGCGGCTGTATTATTAAAATGAATCCGTGGGAAAGTGCCGCTGATGCGCACTTCATAATCGCGCCCCTCGGTGTAGGTATGAGTCATGTTGCCGGTGACATTGTCGTCAAACTCACCATCACCCCAAACCACGGTGTAGTTGTAGGTTGGCGGATTGGACCCGGTAAAGATGGGAATGGTGATGGTTTGCCCCGCCGTGACACGCCAGGTGGTTACAAAATCATCGGCGGTTGGAGCCGGTCCCGGCGGCAATATTTCGATGGTTACGGTGTCGGAATGCGCGCGGGCGGGGATGGCATCGTCCGTGACCACTAAAGTAACGGTGGCGGTTCCCGGATTTGAGGCGGTGAACACCGGCCGTGAGATGGTGGCATCAGCAAAAGCCCCCGCCGTTGGCGGGTTAACCGTCCACCGATGACTGGCTATCGAGCCGTCCGTGTCGCTGCTACCCGTGCCATCTAACGTTATGGTGGCGCCCACCCGCACGGTTTGAGTAACCCCGGCATCGGCAATCGGCGCGGCGTTCGGCGCGGCGGGTCTGATGATTAGGTCGAAGTCGCCTCCGCTTTCGGCGCCGTTGAGGTCGCTTATTTCGTAGCGCAAGCGGAAAGTACCCGGCCCGGCGGGCGTGCCGGAGAGCGTGCGGGTTGGACCATCAAAGGTCAGACCGGTCGGCAAAGCACCGCCGCCGCCCGCGGTCAGGGTATAGGTCAGCGGCGGCGCACCGAATCTACCAACTCTGGGTTCCGGCAACACCTCAGAGAGTAGTTGGTTGGCAGTGCCGTTGAGATCGGGCAGGGAGACCGGCAACGACGGGCGGGCGTAGGGTATTATCTCAAAGGTTACGCTGATGACTTCGCCGAAGCCGTCGTCGGCGGCGTAGGTTGCATCGGCGCCAGTGTAGACAACCTCCCCAAAAGTGCCGGTGAGGACGCGGGTGTTCGCATTCAAGGACAAGCCCAATCGCGTAACAATCTCTCCGCTCAAGGCGTAGGTCACTGTTCTGCCGCTGCTGGTGCTGTCGGCAACCGCGGGCAGGGTCGCATTCACGTCCACACCACGGGTAAAGTGCTGAGTGGCCGGGGCGGTCAGCGTATAGGCACTGATCGCCGGGAATATTTCGATGGTTGTGGTGTTGGTGTCGGTGTTGGTATTCGATGCGCCGTTACCGTCCGTGACCGTTAAGGTAACGGTTGCGGTTCCCGGCACAAGGGCGGTGAACTCCGGCTCTTCGATGTCGGGATCATTAAAAGTCCCCGCCGTTGTCGGGCTAACCGTCCACCGATGAGTGGCTATCGAGACGTTGTCGGTGCTGTTCGTGCCATCTAAAGTTATGGTGGCACCGCCTACCCGCGCGCTTTGGTCAACCCCGGCATTGGCGATTGGCGGCACATTCGCCGCGTCATTGATGTCCACGCTGAAGTCGGCCGTGGCTTCGACGTTATTGGTGTCCACTACCCGGTAGACTAAGGGGACCGCGCTTGGGGTCACCACGGTCGGCGTGCCGGAGAGCGTGCGGGTTGGACCTTCAAAGATCAGTCCCACCGGCAGCGCACTACCGCCGAGTCCGGTCAGCGTGTAGGTGAACGGCGCACGGCCTCCACTGACGGCAGGCAGGATTAGTTCGGTGATCGCTTGGTCGACTTCATATACGACTGCCTCCGGACCCGCCAACACCGGAATCGGCCATACCCGCACAACAAATGTAACGCTATCGAAATCACCGGCGGCGTCGTCCACCAAGTATGTCACCGTATGCCGGTCGTCACCCGGGCGCGGCAGTGGCGTGCCGGTCAGCCTGCGGGTGTTCGGGTCGAAGGTCAGGCCGATGCGGGCCAATGCCCGTTCCTGCCGACCCAGTGAGTAGGTCTTCGCGCCCATGCCGCCGGTTGCCGCCGGCAGGGTCACATCGATGGCCTGACCAAAAACATAATGCTGAGCGCCCGGATCGGGCAAGGTCAGTTCAGTCGGTGTGGCGGCTTCGATGGTTATGTTGAAAGTGTCTACATCGGAAGCACCGTTGCCGTCTGTTAATTGGTAGGTCAATTCGACCGCGATTGCGGCAGTGGTGGGTGTGCCGGAGAGGGTGCGGGTGTCTCCATCAAAAGCCAAGCCGGTCGGTATGCCGCCGGTTAGGGTGTAGGTCGGATTCGGCGCACCGAGGCTCGTGCCTACCGGCAGGATCAGGTTGGTGATTGCCTCGTTCACGGTATATTCGATATCGGTCACATCCGGCAACAACGGCGCGTCATAAGGTGTCACCTGAAAGGTCTCGGTGGCGACGGGGTCACTGCCGAAGCCGTCATTGGCGGTGTAGGTTGCAGTGCCGCCGGTGTAATCCACATCCCCAAAATTGCCGGTGAGAACTCGAGTGGTCGCATCCAAGGTCAAGCCCAATCGCGTGACAATCTCCCCGCTCACGGCGTAGGTCACTGTTCTGCCGTTGGTGGTAACAACCGGAGGCAGGATCACATTCACATCCACACCACGGGTAAAGTTCTGATCATCCGGGGCGGTCAGCGTATAAGCACTGGTCGCCGGGAATATGTCGATGGATACGGTGTTGTTGGTGTTGGTATTCGAGGCGCCGTCATTGTCCGTGACCATTAAGGTAACGGTGGCGGTTCCCGGCACAAGGGCGGTGAACTCCGGCTGTTCGGCGCCACTATTATTAAAACTCCCCGCCGTTGGCGGGTCAACCGTCCACTGATGAGTGGCTATCCTGTCGTCGTCGGTGCTACCCGTGCCATCTAAAGTTATGGTGGCACCGCCCACCCGCGCGCTTTGATCAGCCCCGGCATTGGCGACCGGCGGGTTGTTGGTTGGCGTGGTGTCGTCGGTTATGGTGATTACCACCTCATCGGCATTCGAAAAAGTCGTTCCGTCCCTGACTATCAGTTCGAAGGTGAAACTAGCAGGCGTCGTCAACCCGGTGGGCGCGGTGAAAGTCGGGTCTACGACCAGCCTACTGCTCAAAGCCACCGTCGACACGCCTCCGGTCTGCCTCCACGTATAGGTCAGCGTCTGGTTGTCTTCAGGGTCGCTGCTGCCGCTGCCGTCCAGCCTCACCAACACGCCCTCACTCACGCTTTGGTCGTCTCCGGCATTAGCGGTCGGCGGATCGTTGTCTGCGTTTATGGTGATTACCACCTCATCCGGCACCCGCGAATCCCGCGTTCCGTCATTGACGGTCAGTCTGAAGCGCAAAGTAGTAGGCGCAAACAACTCCGGTGCGGTGAAAGTCGGGCTTGCGGCAGTCTCACTGCTCAAAGTCACCGTCGGTGAGCCGCTGATCTGTGTCCACGAATAGGTCAGATCATCGTCCTCCGGATCGTTGCTGGCGGTGCCGTTCAAGGTCACCACATCGCCCTCTTCTACAGTCTGCGCGTCCCCGGCATCGGCGGTGGGCTGCTGGTTCTCCGCGGGGTCATCGATGGTTATAGTGAAATTTTCTTCGACATTAGTCCCGTTGCCCTCATCCAACCTGTAGGTAAGGGTCACGGTCGCCGGCACCCTCGCCGGGGGGGTGGGGGTGCCGGAGAGCACGCGGGTTGCGCTATCAAAAGTCAAGCCGCCCGGCAAAGCACCGCCGCCGGCCGCGGTCAGGGTGTAGACCTGTGGCGGTGCGCCGGTCTGGCCGGCAAGGCCGGTCGGCAGGGTCAGTTCGGGGATTGCCTCGCCTACGGTATAGTCGTCTGGAGAGGCCAATGTCGGCAGTGCCAGTGCGCGATAGGGAGTGAGGACGAAAGAAGTGTCGGCGGTGGCACCGGTGCCGTCCGCTACGGAGTAGATCAGGGTGATGGGATCGGAACCCAGACTCGCAACAGTACCAAAGATGCGGAGGCGACCACCGTCCGGGAAAGTAGCAAGCCCCGGCAAATTACCCCCGCCCGAGCGGATCAGGGTGTAGGTATATGAACCATCGCCGCCAGTGGCCTCCGGCAGGAGCAAAGATATGGACTGGGTACCGGTAAAACTCAGGGGTCCCGGGCCGGTCAACGCCAGCGTCGACCCACCGGGATTTTGAGCGGCATCGATGGTTACGGTGAAAGTCGTCATGGCTTCGGCACCGTTGCCGTCTGTTAATTGGTAGGTCAAGGAAACCGGACCAGCCGCCGTAGTGGGTGTGCCGGAGATTACGCGGTTGTTATAGACCAAGCCGGTCGGCAGGGTGCCGCCCAGGGTGTAGGTCGGACTCGGCGCACCGAGGCGGCCGGTTGTGCCGACTGGCAGGGTTAGGTTTTCGATTGGAGTGCCTGCGGTATAAGAGACACTGCCCACATCCGGCAACAACGGCGCGTCATAAGGTGTCACCTGAAAGGTCTCGGTGGCGACCGGGTTATTGTCGAAGCCGTCATTGGCGGTGTAGGTTACTTCGCCGCCGGTGTAATCCACCACCCCAAAATTGCCGGTGAGAACTCGAGTGGTCGCATCCAAGGTCAAGCCCAATCGCGTGACAATCTCCCCGCTCACGGCGTAGGTCACTGTTCTGCCGTTGGTGGTAACAACCGGAGGCAGGATCACATTCACATCCACACCACGGGTAAAGTTCTGAGTGCCCGGGTTGGTCAGCGTATAGGCACTGGTCGCCGGGAATATATCGATGGATACGGTGTTGTTGGTGTTGGTATTCGAGGCGCCGTCATTGTCCGTGACCATTAAGGTAACGGTGGCGGTTCCCGGCACAAGGGCGGTGAACACCGGCTGTTCGGCGCCACTATTATTAAAACTCCCCGCCGTTGGCGGGTCAACCGTCCACTGATGAGTGGCTATCCTGTCGTCGTCGGTGCTACCCGTGCCATCTAAAGTTATGGTGGTGCCGCCCACCCGCACGCTTTGATCAACCCCGGCATCGGCAACCGGCGGGTTGTTGGTTGGCGTGGTGTCGTCGGTTATGGTGATTACTACCTCATCGGCCTCCGAAAAAGTCGTTCCGTCCCGGACTATCAGTTCGAAGGTGAAACTAGCAGGCGTCGTCAACCCGGTGGGCGCGGTGAAAGTCGGGCTTGCGACCAGCCTACTGCTCAAAGCCACCGTCGACACGCCTCCGGTCTGCCTCCACGTATAGGTCAGCGTCTGGTTGTCTTCCGGGTCGCTGCTGCCGCTGCCGTCCAGCCTCACCAACACGCCCTCACTCACGCTTTGGTCGGGTCCGGCATTAGCGGTCGGCGGATCGTTGTCTGCTTCTATGGTGATTACCACCTCATCCGGCACCCGCGAATCCCGCGTTCCGTCATTGACGGTCAGTCTGAAGCGCAAAGTAGTAGGCGCAAACAACTCCGGTGCGGTGAAAGTCGGGCTTGCGGCAGTCTCACTGCTCAAAGTCACCGTCGGTGCGCCGCTGACCTGTGTCCACGAATAGGTCAGATCATCGTTCTCCGGATCGTTGCTGGCGGTGCCGTTCAAGGTCACCAAACCGCCCTCTTCTACAGTCTGCGCGTCCCCGGCATCGGCCATGGGCCGCTGGTTCGTCGCCGCGGCCTCGATGGTTATAGTGAAAGTATCTGCGATTTTCACCCCGTTGTTATCTTCCAACTCGTATGTAAGGGTCACGGTCGGCGGCAGCCTCCCCCCCGTGATGGTGGGCGTGCCGGAGAGCGTGCGGGTGTTTCCATCAAAAACCAAGCCGGTCGGTATGGCGCCGGTCAGGGTGTATATCTGTGGCGGTGCGCCGGTGCTGCCTGCAATGCCGGTCGGCAGGATCAGTGCGGGGATTTCCTCGTTTACGGTATAGTTTTGATCGACCAATTTCGGCAGTTCCGGCGTTCGATAGGGAGTGAGGACGAAAGAAGTCTCGGCGGTGTCACCGTCGTCGTCCGTTACGGAGTAGAACAGGGTGAAGGGATCGAAGGACGCCAGACTCCCAACAGAACCAATGAGGACGCGGGTACTGCTCTCCAAGATAGCAAAAAACCCCGTAGGCAAAGCAGCCCCGCCCGCGAGGGTCAAGGTGTAGGTGTAGGGAGCAACGCCGCCAGTGGCCGCCGGCAGGGCCAAAGTCCTGCTCGCGGTACCGGTATAACTCTGGGGTCCCGGACTGGTCAAATTCAGGGGCGCGTCGGTGGTTACGGTGATGGTCACCGTGTTCGACTCCGATGCCACGCCGCTTGCGTTCGTGACAATCAGCGAAAGCACCACTTCCCCGGCCGTAGCCGAGGCGGTGAACATCGGGCTTGCGATGGTGGCATCGTTGAAAGCCCCCGCCACGCCGCTGTCCTGAGTCCATTGATAGGTTAGTGCCCCGCCTCCCGAATCACTGCTACCAGTGCCGTTCAGCGTTACCGGCATACCCACCTGCACGCTTTGGCCGGGCCCCGCATCGGCGATGGGTAGGGCGGCGGATGCGGCTCGAGTAACGGTGATGGTGTAGTTTTGTGTTGTAGCGTCTTGTGCGGTAACGGCAATGGTGATGGTGTTATCACCTACGATCAAGTCGATGTCACCACTCGCCACGCCACTGGCAACCGCAGCGCCATTGATTTCGATGGTGGCATTGGTATCGGTGGTGGTTGCCGTGACTGTGGTGTTGGTGATGTCATTGGCAACGCTATCGGTGTAAACGAATGTGCCGCTGTCAAAAGTCGGATTTAATGCGCCCGCAGAAAATTCCAAACCGCTCAAACTGGCATCGGTGCTGATGGTTGCGGTTACGGTGATTTCCACCGTAGCCGGCACCGAGTCGCTCTCTCCGTCAGCGACCATCAGGCTGAAGGTCAAAGTAGTAGTAGTCGCCACAGTCGGTGCGGTGAAAGTCGGCATTGCGGCAATCCCATCGCTCAAACTCACAGTCGGCACACCGCCGGTCTGCGTCCACGCATAGAACACCTGCCGGCCTTCCGGGTCACTGCTGCCGCTACCGTCCAGGGTTACGGTCACGCTTCCATTCACAGTCTGCGGCTGACCGGCATTGGCGATGGGCAATTCGTCGGTTGCGGTGATGGTGATAATTACCTCAGACGGTGCCGAATCCACGGTTCCGTCATTCACCGTCAGGCTGAAGGTGAAAGGAGTATTTTCGGTCAAATTCGGCGCCGTGAAAGTCGGGCTTGCGGCAGTCGCATCGCTCAAACTCACGGTCGGGCTGCCGCCGGTCTGCGTCCACGCATAGGTCAGCGCATCGGTGGTGTCCGGATCGTTGCTGGCGGTGCCGTTCAGCGTCACCTCAGTGTCCTCTGCCACGCTTTGGGCGGTGCCCGCATCGGCGGTGGGCGGTTGGTTCGGAGCGGCGGTTACCGTGACGGTCACATCGTCGGTGGCGGAATCATTAAGTCTTGTATCACCCGTAACCATCAACTGGAACACCAAATCCGTATCCGTCGCCACAGTCGGTGTGGTGAAAGTCGGGCTTGCGGCAGTCGCATCGTTCAAACTCACAGTCGGGCTGCCGCTGGTCTGCGTCCACGCATATTCCAGACCTTGGCTGGCAAAGAGGCCTCCATTCGGTCTACTACCCGTGCCATCCAGAGTAACTTCGACATTGCTCTCCACGCTTTGGGCTTCTCCTGCTTCCGCCACCACACGGGCGGGGACAGAGATATTTGTCGACGCTGTCGCTGCCTTACTACCCGTGTCGGTGACGGTCAGCGTAATGTCGTAGGTGATAATATCCCGCCCTGCATCCGCCGACGACGGCGTGGACGGTAAAGTCAGCCCCGTGTTGGCGGCGTTTGGGGTGCTGAAAAAATTAGTGGTCGGCTTACCCGGTGGGATGGTTTCAACAGTCCATGCAAATGTCAGAGCACCACTCGCGTCTTCGGGGTCTGAACTGCCGGCGCCGTTCAAGGTCACGGAGTCGCCTTCCAGAAAAATATTGAAAATGCCTGATGAAGGGATGTCGACAATATGTCTGGGTGCCATCCCTTGTAAGGCAATCACGGCGGTGGGCGGTTGGTTCGGATCGGTGCCGAGTATCGTGATGGTCACTGTGTCGGTGTCGGAATCACCCAATTCGCTCGTGAAAGTCAACTCGAACACCAAATCCGTGTCCGTCAGGGCCGCAGTCGGCGTGGTGAAAGTCGGGCTTGCGATAGTTGAATCGCTCAGAGTCACATCCGGCCCGGCGGTCTGCGCCCACGCATATCCCACACTGCTGCCAGCAAGGCCGGCTTCGTGGTTCACACTATCCCCGCCATTCAGAGTAGCGGTAATGCCGCCATCCACCTCTTGGTCTCCTCCGGCATTCGCCACCAAACTGGTGGGGACGCTGATAGTTGTCGTCGCTTCATCAGACTCACCGGATGAATCCGTGACTCTCAGAGTAATGGCGTAGATATAAATACCGCTACCCGCGTCCGACACCACACCCGGCGGCGTGACCGGTAACGTCAACTCCGTTTCGGCGGCGTTTGTGGTGCTGAAGAAATTAGCGGGTGCGGGGAAGGAGCTATTAATATAGGTGGCTTCAACAGTCCATGCAAATGTCAGATCACCACTCACGTCTTCGGGATCCGAACTGCCGGCGCCACTCAAAGTCACGGAGTCGCCGGCCAGAAAAGTCGAACCGAGCCTACCGGTGGTGGCGACTCGGCGAGGTGCCTGGACGATGTCGATCACGGCCGCCGGCGAGTGGTTGCCTACGGTTGCGGTGATGGTATAGGCCCGTGTGGTGGCGTCTTGGGCGGTTACGGTAATGGTGATGGTGTTTTCGCCTTCGGTTAAGCCTGAGACTTCGGTGTCACTAGTTACGGTTAGTGCGGTGCCATCCGTATTAGTGCCGATGATTGCGAAGGCGGCGGTGTTGGCGGCGGTGGTTGCGGTGATGGTGGTGCTGGTGGTGCCATTGGCAAGCGATGCGGTGTAGGTAGTGGTATCTGCGGCAAAAGTTTCACCCAAC
Source organism: Candidatus Poriferihabitaceae bacterium (assembly GCA_965262585.1). Lineage (GTDB taxonomy): Bacteria > Pseudomonadota > Gammaproteobacteria > Arenicellales > Poriferihabitantaceae > JAHRAW01. The sequence goes on along the minus strand of OZ253546.1, from coordinate 1,887,340 downwards.
GCCCCGGGCGACAGCGACAGGGCACTCAGCGTGGCATCGCCGCAAGTGGCGACCTGTCCGTCATCGTTAACCGTCCAATTATTGCCGCCGGTAGCAGTCAAAGTATTTCTGGCGGCGGTAGCGGTGCACCATTGGGAATCTCCGGCATCGAAGGTAATGCCGGTTACTAGTGTCGTTTGACCGCTTACATCAGCCCAACCCTTCAATAACGCATCGTAGTTGGCATCGGAAAGTTTCACGCCATTAAACATATTAGTCATAGTGGTAACGCTACCCACATCCCAATCACCAATATCTTGATCAAATGCAGTGGCGCCATCAAACATCCCTTGCGTATCGGTAACCGCACTCACATTCCAATCACCAATATCTTGATCAAAAGCAGTGGCGCCATCAAACATCCCTTGCATATTCGTAACCGCACTCACATTCCAATTATTAAGCGGCTGATTAAAGGCAGTGGCACCCTGAAACGCAAAACGCATGCGCTCCACTTTGCTCACATCCCAATCATTAATATCCGCATTAAAGGAAGTGGCGCCGGCAAACATAAAACGCACATCGGTAACATTACTTAAATCAGGTGTATCCGTTGCCGACATACCCAGATTGGTTGCGCCGTAAAAAGATCGCTCCAGGAAAGCCCATTGTTGCGTGCCCCATTGCTTGATGTCGATGATGTTGGTTCTACTGACGGCATCATTATTAAAGAAAATCCGTGGGAAAGTGCCGCTGATGCGCACATCATAATCGCCCGCCGTGGTGTAGGTATAGGTGGCGTTGCCGGTGTGGTTGGTGGACACAGCGGGGGTAACGCCCCAGTCAACCGAATAATCATAGCCACTACCTTCGGTGGGAATGGTGATGCTTTCGCCATCCGAGACCCGCCAAGTGGTTACAAAATCATCGGTGTTTTCGACCGCCCCGGCATTGATGATTACAAAGAGGGTCGTTGAGTCCGAGGCATCGTTGGCATCTGTTATTCCGTAGTTGAAGGTGGTACCCCGTGGACCTGTCGGCGTGGTGGGCGTGCCGGAAAGCACGCGGGTGTTCACATTAAAGGACAGGCCGTCCGGCAGACCACCGCCTCTGGCATTCAGGAAATAGACCTGTGGCGGCGCACCACGGCGGGCGGCCACCGGAAAGGTCCGATTGGCGATTGGAGTGCCTACGGTATATACGGCATCGCGCGGGTTCAGTGGGAGCACCACCGGCACACGATAGGGTATCACCTGAAAGGTCACGCTGCCGGTGTCGTTGGCGTCAGTTGCCGTATACACTAAATTACCGGGGTTGTAGTTCGCCGGAATATCTGTAAACACACCGGAGAGGACGCGGGTGTTCGCATCAAAAGCCAAACCCAATCGCGCCAAAATCTCCCCGCTCAGGGTGTAGGTATAACTACCATCGCCGCCGGTGGCAACCGGCAGGGTCACAGCGATAGGGTCAGGCTGCAAGCGCGTGAACCGTTGGGTGCCCGGGTCTGCAATACTAATGGCGCTAATCACCGCGGCTTCGATGGTTATGTTGAAAGTGGCTTCATCGGCGGCGCCGTTGGCGTCTTCCAATCGATAGGTCAATGCCACCGCACCCGAAGTCGCCGTAGTGGGCGTGCCGGAAAGCACGCGGGTTGAAGCATTAAAGGACAAGCCGTCCGGTAAAGCACCGCCGCCGGCCGTGGTCAGGGTATAGACCTGTGGCGGCGCACCGAGGCGGTCGTTTCTGCCGGCTGGCAAGGTCCGATTGGCGATTGGAGTGCCTGTGGTATAGGTGGAACCGGGCAAATTACTCACCGGCAACTCCGGCGCACGATAGGGTATTATTTCAAAGGTTACTCTGCCGACTTCGCCGCGGCCATCGCGGGCGATGTAGGTTGCTTGGCCGCCGAGGTAACTCCCCTGCGTGCCAAAATTGCCGGTGAGGATGCGGGTGTTCGCATTCAAGGTCAAACCCAATTGCGTAACAATCGCCCCGCTCAGGGTATAGGTCACTGTTCTGCCGCTGCTGGTGCTGTCGACAATCTCGGGCAGGATCACACTCACATCCCGCCCAACAGTAAAGTGCTGAGTTTCCGGGGCGGTCAGCGTATAGGAACTGACTGTCGGGTATATGTCGATGCGGAAGTTGGCGGTGCCTACGGAACCTCTAGTGTCCGTGACCATTAAGGTAATGGTGGCCAGCCCCGGCTGAGTTGTGGTGAAACTCGGCCGCTCGAGGGAAGCATCATCAAAAGTCCCCAGAGTCGGGTCGTCAAGCGTCCACAGATAACCCAGCGTGGCGTCGTCGTCGCCGTCCGGGTCGTTGCTGCCTCTGCCGTCTAACCTTAGTGTGTTCCCCACCCGCCTTATGAATAATGTATCCCCGTCCCTGATAACGGCGATGGGATTAACGTTGGGGTTGCCGGGGCCGGCGATTATAGTGATTCTCACATTGGAGGTACCCGTATCCTGCCCGTCAGAGACGCTCGCCGTGAAATGAAACGTGGTGCCCACTGGTGTACCGATCTCCACCTCGAAGGACGTCACAGCCGCATTGGGATTGCTCAAAGTCACCATTGGACTAGCGGCTGAGATGCCGAATTGCTCCCACTCATAGGTCAGCGCACTGTCTTCGCCGTCCGGATCGGTACTGGCACTGGCGTTCAGCGTCACGGTGTCGTCGACCCTCGCGTTTCGGGCAAATGCCCCGGTATTGGCAACCGGCACTTGGTTGCCGGTGCCGGCGCCGGTTACCGTAACCGACACACCGACGGTGGTTTCATCGCTTGCATCACGAACCGTCACAAGGAAACTCAATATAACCCCCGGCGACAGACCGCTCGGCACTGTGAAAGTCGCTACAGGATTAGTCGAATCGACTATATCCACATTTTGGCTATTGTCTGAGGTGTTGATTTGCTGCCACTCATAGGTCAGCGCACTGTCTTCGCCGTCCGGATCGGTACTGGCACGGGCATCCAGCATCACGGTTGCTCCCGGCGCCGCGCTTTGGTCATCCCCGGCAACGGCAATCGGCGCTTGGTTGGCGACGGCTGCGGTTACGCCGATGGTCACTGTATCCGTGTCGTCATTATATCGGTCGCTAATCGTCAGAGTGAATACCAAATCCACCGACACATTCGGCGCCGTGAAAGTCGGGCTTGCGGCAGTCGCATCGTCCAAACTCACAGTCGGGCTGCCGCCGGTCTGCACCCAGGAATAAGTCACGATGCCGTTGCCGAAAGAGGAATGATTGGGAATGCTGTCTCCGCCATCCAGGGTAACGGTGTCGCCGTCCATCACATCTCGGTCGGACCCGGCATTTGCCACCGCACGGTTGGAGATGAACAATCTTATTGCGGCGGGTTCCGCTGACTCATTATCGAATTGGTCCACAACAACCAGCATAATTTCTTGTTGAAGAATAGCCTGACCCGGCGTCAAATCCAAAACCGGCAACAGCAACCCCGGGCTGGCGGCGGTTGAGTCGGTGAAAGTAGCGGCGTCGACACCGATGGTGCTGCTGGTAGCAGTCCATTGATAGGTCAAATTATTGTCTTCGGGGTCCGAACTGGTGTCGCCGTTCAAGGTCACGGATTCGCCGTTCAGAAAAAGATAGGTATCGGGAGCAGATGGACCCGCAGCGACGAAACGACCGGGCGTTTCGGTGATAGTGATTGCCGCGGTCGGCGCCATGTTGTTGCTGGTTACGGTGATTGCCACCGTATCTTCCGTGAAATCCGCCCCATCATCGACCCTCAGACGGAAAATCAATATCTCATCCCGCCCCAACTCGGTGGGCGCCGTGAAAGTCGCTCTGGTGGGGAAGGTGGGGCTGCTGGTCAAGGCTATCGTCGAGAAAGTGGCCGCTGTCCACGCATAGGTTAAATTCGCGCCTTCCGGATCGCTACTACCGATGCCGTCCAAAGTTACCGTCGCGCCTTCAGCCACGGTTTGGTCAAGCCCGGCATCGGCGATGGGCGGTTGGTTAACTACGTTGGCGGTGATGGTGTAGTCTCGTGTGACCGTCATGTCTTGTGAGTTTACGGAAATGGTGATGATGTTATCGCCTCCGGTTAAACCCGAAACGACGCCGCTACTTTCGGTTAATGGCGTGTTATCGGCGGCGGTGCCGTTGATTTCGATGGTGGCATCGGTATGGGTGGCGGTTGCGGCGATGGTGACGCTGGTGGTGCCGCTGGCAAGGGATGCGGTGTAGGAGGTAGTGGCGGCAACAAAAGTTTCATTCAACGACCCGGGCAACAGCGACAAGGTGCTCAGCGTGGTATCGCCACAAGCGGCGACTTGTCCGCCATCGGTAAGCCTCCAGTTATTGCCGCCGGGGGCAGTCAACATATTTCTGGCGGCGGTGGCGGTGCACCACTTGGAATCTCCGGCATTGAAGGTAACGTTGCTTTGGAGCGTTTGAGCAGACCAACCGGTCAATAACGCATCGTAGTTGTCAGCGGAAAGCGTAACGCCGCGAAACATATCGCGCATACTCCTAACACCACTCACATCCCAATTACCAATATCCGCATCAAAGGAAGTGGCGCCATCAAACATCAAATCCATATTGGAAACGACAGTTAAATCAGGACGGTCGGATGCCAGCAATTGCAGATTGCTTGCGCCGTGAAAAGCCTGCTCCATGGAAGTCCATACTTGATTGCCCCATTGATTGATGGCGGTGATTTTCCCACCCAGAAAGAGACTATTATTAAGGTAAAACCGTGGGAAAGCGCCGCTGATGCGCACTTCATACTCGCCTGTTTGTGAGTAGGAATGGCCGATGCCGACGGTTACGTTGTCGTTCGATTGGCCATCCCCCCAATCAACGGAATAATTATAACCAGTGCCGGTGGTGGGAAGAATGATGTTGTCGCCCGACTCGACATTCCAGGTGGTTACAAAATCATCGGTGGCTGGGGTGGATGGGGTGGATGCCGCGGCATTGACGACTATAGTGAAGTTATCAGTACCTCGGGCACCGTTGGCGTCTAGTACTTGGTAGGACAAGAAGACACCTCTTGAATCTGTCGCCGTGGTGGGCGTGCCGGAGAGCACGCGGGTGCCTGCATTAAAGGTCAAGCCGTCCGGCAACTCGGGCACGGAATAGACATTTGGCGGCGCGCCGAGGCGTAGGGCCGCCGGAAAGTTCAGATTGGGGATTACCTCACCCACGGTATAGTCGGCATCGCTCGGCGCCCTCAATAACGGTGTGCGATAGGGTGTCAGCGTAAAGGTCGCTTCGGCGGTGGCGGGGGTGGTGGCGGAGTCAGTCGCCGTATACACTAAATTACCGGCAGTAAAGGGAGACGGAAGACTGGTAAACACGCCGGAGAGTACGCGGGTGTCCGCATTAAAAGACAAACCAAATCTGGTCAAAATCTCCCCGCTCAAGGTGTAGGTATAGGGACTAGTGCCGCCGGTGGCCTCCGGCAGGGTCACAGCGATAGGTCGGTTCTGCGAGATGGTTCGGGGGCCCGGGTTTGGCACACCAAGCGCGGTGCTCGACGCGGCATTGATGGTTATATCAAAAGTGCCGTTGGCGGCGGCACCGTTGGCGTCTGTTAATTCGTAGGTCAAGGTAACCGGGCCAGCCGCCGAGGTGGGCGTGCCGGATAGGGTGCGGGTGGTTGCATTAAAAGCCAAGCCGGTCGGTATGCCGCCGGTCAGGGTGTAGACCTGTGGCGGCGCGCCGGTTTTGTCGGCAATACCGGTCGGCAGGATTAAGTCGGTGATTACCTCGCCTTCGGTATAAACGGCATCAGCGGCGACTACCGGGTCCGGCAACTCCGGCCTGTCATAGGGCTCCACCGCAAAGAGTGCGCTGGCGGCGACGCCGATCTCGTCACTGACCACGTAGATTACATCGCCAGAAACATAGGTTGCCAGAGTTTCAACCGTGCCGGAGATGGCGCGGGTGGTGCCATTAAAAGCCAAGCCGGTCGGCAGGGTGCCGTTTAAGGCGTAGGTAAAAGTTGTATTATTGGGACCAGTAGTAATGCCTACGGTGCTGACGGTGGCGGCCGACAGGGTCACATCCACGGCCACTCCACGGGTATAGCGTTGGATGCCCGGATTGTCCACACTAATTTGGCTTGTCGGCAGTATTACTTTGATCATTGCTGTGTTTGCAACACCAGCGAGACCGCCATCATCCGTGACAACCAATGAAACGGTGTACACTCCCGTATGAGTTGCTCTGAACCGCGCTTGCGAGGTGGTAGCGTTTTCAAGCGTAGTCCTGCCTATCTCCCCGGCGGGTGTGTCGATAACAGACCACTGAAAACCCGTTACCGTGCCGTCGTCGTCGCTGCTGCCACTGCTGTCTAAGGTTATGCTCTCGCCAACCCTGGTGAATCGATCATCCCCGGCGTTGGCGGTCGGCGGTTGGTTCGAATCGGGGGCAACTACCGTGATGACCACAGTATCCGTAGAGACATTAAATTGAGCGGTAGCCGTCAACTGGAATGTCAATTCCGTTTCCACCGTCACAGTCGGCGCCGTGAAGGTCGCCTCAACCATATCCTCATTCGTCAAAACCACCGTCGGTCCGCCGCCTATCTGCGCCCACGCATAGGTTATTGCGTTAAAGTCGTCTCCGTGGTTTGTAGTAGTGCTGCCATTCAGGATAACGACTCGGCCTACGATCACGCCCTGGGGGTCTCCGGCATTCGCCACCGACAGGGGTCTGATGATGATGCGTATATCTTTTGACACTGCCCGAGCGAGGTCGTCCGTGACTTCCAGCGTAATGTCATAGATCAGACCTAGTGCAGGCACGGCCGGCAGCGTCAACCCCGTCTCGGCGCTGGTGGCGGCGGTGAAAGTAGCCGCCGGGCTCCCAAAACTGGGGGTAATCGTCCATTGATAATCCAGCCCCCCGCCGTCGGGGTCGGTACTGGTGATGCCGTTCAAAGTCACTGTGTCGCCTTCCACAAAAGTATAAAGATCGAAACCAGTCGGTGGAATATTCAGGGTTTCACGGCGGGGTTGTTGCGTCCCGCCGAAGGTAATCACCGCAACCGGCGGGTCTTCCTGGATCGTTACGCGGAAAGTGTCCACTCTTTCGGCGTGAGTGGCGGTGACCATTGTCCGGTAGGACAACACCACCGCACCCGAGGTCGCCGTAGTGGGCGTGCCGGATAACGTGCGAGTAGAAGTATTAAAGTTCAAGCCCTGCGGCAGGGGCCCGCCGTTCGGACCCGTCAGGGTGTAGACGATGGGGCCGGGGTTGTTGGGAGTCGGCAGGATCAGCGGGGTGATTGCCACGCCCACGGTATAGACCTGATCACCCGGGAGTCTATCATCCGCAATATTCGGCGGAGCAAGAATCTCCACACTAAACTCCCGTGAGGCGGTGTCGATGCCGTCTGAAACCCGGTAGGTCAGGATGTGATCACTGGCAGTGACACCGCGCGTGGGCGTACCGGAGAACACACGGGTTGTGCCATTAAAATTCAAGCCGTCCGGGATGATCCCCCGATTGCTGGTCAGGGTATAGGTGTATGAACCACTGCCATCGGTGGCCACCGGCAGCGTCATATTAACGGGCAAATCTTCAGTATAGAACTGCTCCATCACCTCAGGCAAAGCCAGTGGCTGGTTGGCTGCGGTTACGGTGATTACTACTTCATCGGTTCCGAAGTCCCCGCCGGCAACAACCCTCAGTTGGAAAGTCAATTCCACATCCGCCGACAACCCAGTGGGCGCGGTGAAAGTCGGGTCTACGATATTCATATTGCTCAAAGTCACCCCCGATGTGCCGCCGAATGGCCCCCAAAGATAGACCAGCGTATCGCCTCCCGGATCGTTGCTGCCGCTACCGTCCAAAGTTACCATCACGCCCTCATCCACGGTTTGGTCGGATCCCGCATCGACAGTGAGACCTTGATTGGCAATGATGGTTATATCAAAAGTGCCTTCGGCAGTGGCGCCGTTGCCGTCTGTTAATTGATAGGTCAATTCCACCGCGTCCGCCACCGTGGTGGGCGTGCCGGAGAGGGTGCGGGTTGTAGTGTTATAAGCCAAGCCGTCCGGCAGGGTGCCGGTCAGGGTATAAACCTGTGTCGGCGCACCGGGGTTGTCGGCAGTGCCTTCCGGCAGGATCAAGTCGGTGATTGCCAAGCCTACGGTATAGGTTTGACTGGTCAAATTCGGCAACATCGGCAGGTCGTAGGGAATCACCTGAAAGGCCTGACTGACGACCACGCCGAAATCATCGCTGAGCACATAATTTAAATCGAGGGGGTCGTAGGACGACAGTTCACCAAAAGTGCCGGTGATGACGCCGGACCTGCTGAAGTTACTGCTACTTCGATCAAAGGCCAAGCCGCTCGGCAGGGCATCGCCGGTCAGGGCGTAGGTCAAATTTGACGTGCTGGCGGCGGTGCCAGTCTGCAGGGTCACATTCACGGGCTGGCCACGGGTATAGTGCTGGGTGCCCGGGTTATTCAAAGTGTAGGAATTGGCCGGCGGGAATGTGCGGATGGACACGGTGTCTTCATTAAATTCGCCTTCAGCGTCCTCAACACGCAAGGTAACGACGCCCGCGATCGTTGCCGATACATTTGCGGTGAAAGTCGCTTGCGCGGAAGAAGCATTAGAAAGCGTACCCAGCGGGGGGCCATCACCTGCGCGGGCGTTAAGAGTCCATTGATAACTGATTATTGTCCCGCTGTCGTCGCTGCTGCCCACGGCGTCTAATATTACAGTTGCGCCCACCCGCAAGGTTTGATCAACCCCGGCGTTGGCAACCGGCGGTTGGTTGCCACTGCTACCGGCTACTGTGATGGTCACCGTGTCGGTGTCGGAATCACCTAAGTCGCTCGTGAAGGTCAACTCGAACACCAAAACCGCGCCAGCCGCCACAGTCGGTGCGGTGAAAGTCGGTCTTGCGATGGTCGAATTGCTCAAAGCCACATCCGGCCCACTCGTCTGCGCCCACGCATATTGCACAGCGGTGCGACCTAAGGCGCCCTCGTGGTTCACGCTCTCCGTGCCATCCAGCGTAACGGTAATGCCGCCCCCCACATTTCGGTCACCTCCGGCATTCGCCACCAAACGGGTGGGGACGCTGATATTTGTCGTCGCTGTCGCGAACCCACCGGATGGATCCGAGACCCTCAGAGTAATGGCGTATAGCACAGCACCCAGGGGCGACGACGCCGGCGCCGTGACCGGCAGCACCAACCCCGTGCTGGCGGCGGTGGGGGTGGTGAAGAAATTAGCCGGCGCGGTAGCCCTGGGGGTGAGGGCAACAGACCATGCATAAGTCAGATTGTCGCCATCGGGATCCGAACTACCGGTGCTGTTCAAAGTCACGGTGTCGCCGTCCAGAAAAAACGAACCGAAACTGGGGGCGGTCGTGCGAGGTGTCTGGTCGATGCCTATCGCGGCGGTGGGATCCTCGTTGTCGGGATTGGCAATGACGGTTAGGTCGAAGGTGCGCGCGCTTCCGGCACCGTTGAAATCCTCTATCCGGTAGCGTAAGGAAAATATCCCAATCTCGGTCGGCGTGCCGGACAACTCGCGGGTTCCATCAAAGGTCAAGCCATCCGGAAACGCACTGCCGCCGAGTGCGATCAGGGTGTAGGTAAACGGCGGCGCACCGTCTTGATTGGGGACGGTTTCCGGCATGGTCACGGTGAGTGCCCGGCCTACGATATGGGGGTCGGGAGATGGGTCAAAAACCGCCGCTAGTGGAAGCCTCGGCCGATTGTAGGAGGTTACATCGAAAGAAACACTTTCGGTGGTGCTCTCGCCGTCGGTAACCGTGTAGGTCAGTTGGCCGGTGGTGTAGTTAGAAAAATTGGCGTTGCTGGTGATGGTGCGGGCTGTCGGGTCAAAGGTCAGACCGAGGGTCGATAAAAGATTCCCGGTCAAAGTGTAGGTATAAGAACGATCACCGCCGGTGGCTCTCGGCAGGGTCACATCGATAGCCTGTTCACGGGTATAAATCTGGGCTGGCGGGGCGGACAAAGCCAGTGGTATGGGGGGGCCGTCGCCTTCGACGGTTATGGTGAAGTCTCTTCTGGCGTGCCGCATGCTGCTGCTCTGGGCTACGTACATCACCTCCACCGTCCCCGAAAACGGCGTGCCGGATAGCGCACGGGTGCCTGCATTAAAAGACAAACCGATAGCATCAAGATCGCCAAACAGACTGTAGGTGGATACCGAGCCGACTTCCGGCTCTGTCTCCGGCAGTGTCACATCCACGGCAATGCCGCCCATATAGGTCTGATTGTTCACGTTGGGCAATATCAATGGTACGAGGGAAGAGAAAAATATCTCAATTCTCAGTGTGTCTGTAATGCCTGCGGAGTCGGTGACCGTGTAGTCGTAAAAAGCCCTAAGAGACGCGCTCGCCCTACCGGATATCACACGGGTCGTCGAATTAAGATTTACCCCTGATGGAAAATTCGGAGCAATGGTGTACATGTATCCCCCACTGCCACCGGTGGCTTCCGGCAGGGTCGCATTCAAGGCAAAGGATCTCGAATAGATCTGGACACCCGAGACAACCAACGGATTCAAAGCCAGTGGAGCATCCTGCGCAGTAGCCTGCGAAGCCACCCCGCCAAACAAGCCCATCCCCAGCAACAAAATGCCAATCCACCGCGACCACCAACTGGCGCCACGACACAGGACTTTGTCCCTCCCCCCCTTCTCAAGGGATGTAAAAAGAACCGACCGCAAGAACACGGCGCGCTGGTTTCCGAACAAATTCTGCCACTTCATAGGTCGCATTACCTGACTGAATTAATAAAAAATTCACCGAACACAAATCACGCCCGATGCTGAAATACCCCACACACCGGCGGAATATCCCACACTCTCAACCCCGTGTCAATACCCTGTTATATGGCTAAAAAACGGCATAAAAACTGAATCTGGTGATTCCCCGGCTCCTTAATAAGGAGCGGCTGGCGCCGCTCCCCAGGCCCGTCATTCTCGTGCCGCCAAGTCGTTATTCACGCGACAGCGGGAATGACGAGTTGGGGGACACGGGAATCCAGTAAAACATGTTCGGCGATAGCCGACTCATTAATAAGGAGCGGCTGGCGCCGACATGTTTTTTCTGGATTCCCGATACGATGAAAAATATGGTCGCTGGCGCTCCCTATTTTTCTATCGTTCGAGAATGACGACGTACCGCCGTCATTCTCGTGCCGCCAAGTCGTTATTCCTGCGACAGCGGGAATGACGAGTTGGGGGACACGGGAATCCAGTACAACATGTTCGGCGATAGCCGACTCCTTATTGGCTTTCTGGATTCCCGATACGATGAAAAATATGGTCGCTGGCGCTCCCTATTTTTCTATCGTTCGAGAATGACGCACTTTTGATTTTCCTCGTTTGCGGATGAGGACAAGTCGCGATGGGTTCCTACGAAAAAAACCACAATCTCGTCATTCTCGTGCCGCCAAGTCGTTATTCACGCGACAGCGGGAATGACGAGTTGGGGGACACGGGAATCCAGTACAACATGTTCGGCGATAGCCGACTCCTTACGCCGTCATTCTCGTGCCGCCAAGTCGTTATTCACGCGACAGCGGGAATGACGACTTGGGGGACACGGGAATCCAGTACAACATGTGCGGCGATAGCCGACTCATTAATAAGGAGCGGCTTACGCCGACATGTTTTTTCTGGATTCCCGATACGATGAAAAATATAGTCGCTGGCGCTCCTTATTTTTCTATCGTTCGAGAATGACGGGCCTGGGGAGCGGCTAACGCCGGACATGTTGTACTGGATTCCCGATACGATGAAAAATATGGACGCTGAAGCGTCCTATTTTTCTATCGTTCGGGAATGACGCACTTTTGATTTTCCTCGTTTGTCGATGAGGACTCCCAGACTCGTCATTCTCGTGCCGCCAATTCGTTATTCACGCGACAGCGGGAATGACGAGTTGGGGGACACGGGAATCCAGTAAAACAATCCGGCGATAGCCGACTCCTTATTAGCCTTCTGGATTCCCGATACGATGAAAAATATGGTCGCTGGCGCTCCCTATTTTTCTATCGTTCGAGAATGACGGCGGCTGGCGCTCCTTATTTTTCTATCGTTCGGGAATGACGCACTTTTGATTTTCCTCGTTTGCGTTGTAGACAGACCTTTACTTGCCCTTGTAGATCCCCACCGCCAAGATAATCAGCAGGGGAACCGCAAAGAGAAGCGCAATAAAAACGGGAGCCATAGTGGTAGTCATAATTTTACCTCTGCGATGGAATAAAGGGGTCAGTGTGAATTAAATAAACCTCCATCCCTTCTTGGCCGTATAATCAATTTAATTCACACTGACCCCTTTATTCTAATGACTTCTGATTTAAATGAATATGCGCGTTTGAAGGGGTTGTCGCTGTCTTTGGATATGACTCGTGGCAAGCCGTCTTTGCAGCAACTTGATTTGTCTAATCGGATTCTTGCGCTTCCGGGGGCGGATTATCGGGATGAGGATGGTACGGACACGCGCAACTATGGCGGGCTGGACGGGTTGCCGGCGGTGAGGCGATTGTTCGGGGATATTCTCGGCGTGGCGGGGGATGAGGTTATCGTCGGCGGCAATTCTAGTTTGAGTATGATGTATGACACGCTGGCCCGTGCTTGCCAGTTTGGCGTGGTCGGTGGCGGGCCGTGGAACGGCGTGGCGAAGCGGAAATTTATCTGCCCGGTGCCGGGCTACGATCGCCACTTCTTGATCACTGAGCATCTCGGCTTTGAGTTGCTCCCGGTGCCGATGACCGACCACGGCCCCGACATGGCACAAGTGGAATCACTTGCCGCCGGGGACGACGCTATCAAGGGCATCTGGTGCGTGCCAAAGTATAGCAATCCCACCGGCGTCTGTTATGACTCCGAGACGGTTCGGCGGCTCGCTGGCATGGAAACTGCGGCGGCGGATTTCAGGATTATGTGGGACAACGCCTACGCCGAACATCATCTCGGCGAATACCGCCCGGTGCTGGAAAACATCGCTCGGCATTGTGAAGCGGCGGGCAACCCGAATCGGGTTATACAGTTTGCTTCGACTTCGAAGATCAACCATCCCGGCTCCGGCGTGGCTGCCATGTCCGCCAGTGCCGACAACCTCGCCGATGCTCGTTCGCATATCGCTGTTCAAAGCATCGGGCCGGACAAGGTCAACCAACTCAGGCTGCTGAAATTGTTCGGCGACCTTGCCGGTCTCAGGATGCATATGAAAAAACACGCGGCGCTGGTCAAGCCGAAATTTGATTTGGTGCTGGAAATTCTCGAGCGGGAACTGGGCGGCCTCGGCCAATGGAGCAAACCGAAAGGCGGCTACTTCATCAACCTGGATGTCGCCGATGGCACCGCCGCACGGGTCGTACAACTAGCCGCCGAAGTTGGCGTAAAACTCACCGCCGCCGGTGCACCCTTCCCCCACGGCAAAGACCCCCACGACCGCAACGTCCGCATCGCCCCCACCTTCCCATCACCAGACGACATCCGCCAAGCAACCGAAGTGCTGGCTGTTTGTGTGAAACTGGCGGCGAGTGAAGTTGCTCCTTAAAAACGTCCGCTTCCGGGTTTGCGTTGTCGTCTGTTTGTGCATCGGCATCGCTTCTTGCGCGAGTTTTCGACCTGATGCGGGTATCGGCAAACCCATCGAGTGGCGGCAGGTTGACGGCTGGCGACAGGATCACCATGCCGAAGCATGGCCGGCTTTGTTGCATAGTTGCACGGCGATGTCCGACAAGGTGGGCTGGCGGGCGTTGTGCCGGGTGGCCGGTGGTCTGCCGAGTCCCGGCAACGATGATGCGCGGCGGTTTTTTGAAGAGTGGTTCACGCCCCATCGGCTGCATGGCCGCGCCGGTAAAACTCACGGATTGATTACCGGCTATTACGAACCGCTACTGCACGGCAGTTTCACTCCCGACCATCGCTACCGCTATCCGCTTTATGCGCCGCCGCAAACGATGTTGTCCGTTGAACTTGGCGACCTGTATCCTGATTTGCGAAACAAGCGTATTCGTGGGCGTGTCAAGGACAACAAAGTGCTGCCTTTTTATTCGCGCCGGGAAATCGATTCGGATCGCTCGTTGCTTGCCGGTAGCGAATTGATTTGGGTGGACGATCGCGATGCGGCATTTTTTCTGCACATTCAAGGCTCGGGCCGAATCCGCCTGCCCGACGGCCGCATAGTCGGCATCAACTACAGCGATCAAAACGGACATCCATACCGGTCGATCGGCGCGCTTCTGTTGGCGGATCAACAACTCGAACGAAAAGAAATCACCCTCTTCACCATTCGACGCTGGCTACGAGAACATCCGAAGCGCGCCGAGGAATTGTTGTTTAGGAATCCCAGTTATGTGTTTTTTGTGCTGCGTGATGACCCCGGAGACGGCGGCCCTCGCGGCGCCCTCAACGTCCCGCTCACGCCCCGACGCAGCATCGCCATCGACCCGGCGGTAGTCGACCTCGGCGTGCCTTTATGGTTGTCCACCAATTTCCCCGGCGACTCAAAACGCTCCTACCAACGACTCGTTTTCGCCCAAGACACCGGCGGCGCCATCAAAGGCGCCCTACGCGCCGACTTGTTCTGGGGACACGGCGAGCAAGCCGAATACGCCGCCGGAAATATGAAAGAAAGCGGGGGGTTGGTTGTGTTGTTGCCGAAGGTGGGGTTGCGGTAGGCGCGGGAATGACGGGTTATGTTTTTCTTATTAATAACCGACTTGCATTGACTGCGAATATGTGGTGTAGTTGGTGTCCGATTAATTCGTAAGGAAACGCACAATGCCTATTATGACAGCACTTGATACCCATCAAGCCTTTATATCACTCACCAAAGCCGGTGCCACTAGTGATCTGGCTGAAGCGTTGATCTCTACGGTTAGAGAGTCTCTAACCGAAAATCTTGCCACCAAATCCGATATGGAAGCCCTTGGGCATCGCATGGAAACCTTTGAACATCGCATGGATGGCATGGATCAGCGCATGGATGGCCTTGCTACCAAAGCCGATTTCGAAGCCCTCGGACATCGCATAGATGGCCTTGGACATCGCATAGATGGCCTTGAACAAACTACCAAAGCCGATAACCAACTCCTTCGTTCCGAGTTGAAACTGGCTATTTCGCAATCGCAGAATAGGATGACTTTGCGGCTTGGGGCTATGATGGTGGCGGGGTTTGGGTTGATTGGTATGTTGGATAAGTTTTGGTAGGGGTGTTTGTGTAAGGACAGGTCGCGACCTGTCCTCATCTGCAAACGAGGAGTATCAAAGTTCGTCATTCCCGAACGATAAATAATGAGTCGGCTATCGCAAGGTCGTCATTCCCGAACGGTAGAAAAATAAGGAGCGCCAGCGACCTTATTTTTCATCGTATCGGGAATCCAGAAGGCCAATAAGGAGTCGGCTATCGCCGGACATGTTTCACTGGATTCCCGCTTTCGCGAGAATGACGGCAAGAGGAGTCGGCTGTCGCCGGCATGTTGTACTGGATTCCCGTGTCCCCCAATTCGTCATTCCTGCTGTCGCAGGAATAACGACTTGGCGGCACGAGAATGACGGCCCTGGGGAGTCGGCTGTCGCAAGGTCGTCATTCTCGAACGATAGAAAAATAGGGAGCGCCAGCGACCATATTTTTCATCGTATCGGGAATCCAGAAGGCCAATAATGAGTCGGCTGTCGCCGCACATGTTGTACTGGATTCCCGCTTTCGCGAGAATGACGGCAAGAGGAGTCGGCTATCGCCGGCATGTTGTACTGGATTCCCGTGTCCCCCAAGTCGTCATTCCTGCTGTCGCAGGAATAACGACTTGGGGGCACGAGAATGACGGCCCTGGGGAGTCGGCTATCGCAAGGTCGTCATTCCCGAACGATAGAAAAATAGGGAGCGCCAGCGACCATATTTTTCATCGTATCGGGAATCCAGAAGGCTAATAATGAGTCGGCTATCGCAGGAATGACGGGCCTGGGGAGTCGGCTATCGCAAGGTCGTCATTCCCGAACGATAGAAAAATAGGGAGCGCCAGCGACTATATTTTTCATCGTATCGGGAATCCAGTCGAACAAACTCGGCGTAGCCGCTCCTTATTAATGCGCAACTTGCGTTACTTTTATTTATGAATAACGTGCCATCAATTCATCGCCAATCAGGTGTTTGCGCCAGCCTCTGAATAAGGGTGAGTTGGTGTTGCCTCGGACGAAGTTTTCTATTTCTTGGCGGTTGGCGATTAGTGAGCGGCTGAGTTCGGCTTGTTTGGCGTGGCGGTCTAGCCAGTCCATGATTTCTCGTGCTTGGCGGCGTTGTTCGGGGGTTAGCGGCAACACCGGGCCGGGGGGTTCGGTGACCGCGTCATCGTGGGGTTCGGTTTGGGCGATTAGGGCGATGAGTTCGTGGCCGGCGTGTTTGACGGTGCCCGGTGCGATTTCTTTGATTTGCGCTAGTTTCGCTACGCTGTTGGGGCGGTGGCGGCAGATTTGTAGCAGCACTGGTGTCGGCAGAATCCAACCTCGTGGCAGGTTGCGGTGGTGTGCTTTTTGCTCCCGCCATACTGCCAGTTTTCGGGCGCAGGCACGGGCGGCGTTGTCCATGCGCTCGATGCCTTTTAGCCGTAGCCATGCTTGCTCCGGGGCGAAGCGATAGTTGGCCGGGTCCATCGCCCGGATGCATTCGTCTTTGTGCCATTCGACGCGGCCTTTTTGTTCAAGGCGGCGGTGCAATTCTTGGTGCAACGCGGGCAGGTATTTGACATCGTCCAGGGCATATTCCAACTGCGCGCCGGATAGTGGTCGGCGGCTCCAGTCGGTGCGGGTATGGGTCTTCGGTAAATGCACCGCGCACACCGATTCCACCAATGCCGCATAACTCACTTGATCGCCGTAACCGCAAAATGCCGCCGCCAGTTGAGTGTCGTATAAGTTGTCGGCGTGGATGGTGGTGCGGGTGTCGATGGCTTCCAGATCTTGCCGGCAGGAATGAAAAATTTTGACCACGGCGGGGTCATCCAACAACGCCCCCAGCGGCGACAGATCATTCACCGCCAGCGGGTCAACGCACGCCGCCAAGTCTTGGTTGGCGATTTGAATCAGGCATAGTTCCGGCGTGTAGGTGCGCTCGCGCAAAAATTCGGTGTCCATGGCCGCCCAGCCACCGCGCAAAACGGCGGCGATGAAGTCGGCCAGTTCGCCGTCTTCACGAATTACGTTTATCGAGTTCATTGTACCAATGGTATCATCCCACTGCGTCTACTCGGCCATTGGTTGTGTAAATGATTTTATGATCGCGGTTTGTGCGAGGCTTGTCCGGTTACCGGTGAACCTTGGAATTTATTCGTTTCAACGACAACATAATGAAAATTTTTATCGCTGGGATTTGTGGCACTTTCATGGCGGGCATCGCGCAACTGGCGCGGGCCGGGGGGTATGCTGTGCGGGGTTGCGATGCGGGGGTTTATCCGCCGATGAGCACTTTGTTGCGGTCGCAAAACATCGAGGTTTTGGAAGATTATCTGCCCGCGCATCTCGGCGGCGATCCCGGCATGGTGATTATTGGCAATGCGCTGTCGCGGGGTAATCCGCTGGTGGAGCATGTGCTGAATGAAAAACTGGCGTTTTGTTCGGCGCCGGAATGGTTGCGTGAACAGGTGTTGGCGCAGCGCACCGTCATCGCCATCGCCGGCACTCACGGCAAAACCACCACGGCGTCCATCCTCGCTTGGCTGCTGGAATGCGCCGGGCAATCGCCGGGCTATCTGATTGGCGGCAAGCCCGGCAACTTCGCGCAATCGGCACGCCTCGGCGACGGCGAATATTTCGTGGTGGAAGGGGACGAATACGACACTGCGTTTTTCGACAAGCGCGCCAAGTTCGTGCACTACCGCCCGCATATCGCGGTGCTTAACAATTTGGAATTCGATCACGCCGACATCTACGACGATGTCGAGCAAATCCAAAAACAATTTCATCATCTGATCCGCATCGTGCCGGGCAACGGTTGCGTGGTGGTGAACGCCGATGATCCGCGTCTCGCGCAGGTTATGGATAGGGGTTGCTGGAGCAAGGTGGTGCGTTTTTCCACGGCGAGTGCTGCCGATGACCGCAAAAATAACGCCAAAGCCGAGTGGCGCGCCGTGCCTGTCAGCGATGACTGTTCGAGTTTCGATATACTGCATCATGAAAAAACTACCGCACGGGTGAACTGGCAATGCATGGGCATGCACAACATGCAAAACGCGCTGGCGGCGCTGGCGGCGGCGGAAGTGGCGGGCGTATCGGCGGCGGCGGCGGTTGAATATTTGAGCACCTATCTCCCCGCCGAGCGACGCTTGCAACTGCTATTTGAATCCGGCGAGGTGTGCGTCTACGACGACTTCGCCCATCATCCCACGGCCATCCGCCACACCATAAACGCGGTGCGCGCAAAGCATCCCGGCGCGCGCATCATCGCGGTGGTGGAGCCGCGTTCCAACACTATGAAAATGGGCGTCCACGGCGCGCGGCTGGGCGAGGCACTGGCGTTGGCCGACTGCGCGATCTTGTGCGCAAACTCGGATTGCCCGTTGCCGGCGGCTTCGAATGCGGCGGCGACTGGCGCTAAATCGGGTGCTAAATCGGGCGCGCAATCGGGCGCAAAGTCCGGCGGCGAGATTCTGCGGCTGGAACAAGCCGATGAAATTATTTCCGCGATAGGATTGAGGCGCAGCGGAAATGACGTTATTATCACCATGAGTAACGGCGACTTCGGCGGGCTTCCACGGCGAATCGCCGAAACGTTTGGTAGCGGAACTTGACCTCGCGCAAGCACTCTAACGCGCATCAACTCGAACATTAATTCGGACACCAACTCAATGAAAAAATATCAAATCGTCTTGTTGTTTGCGGTAGTGTTGTTGCTCGTCGGCACAGTTTTATACGACCGAGTGACGCAGGTCGCGCAGGACGCGCCGCTGGTTGAAAGTAGCCCCTATGAACCACCGATAGAAACGCAGTCGCCGGAACCCGGCGATACGGTCGACGATAAAGTCGATAAGACTGACACGACCAGTGAGACCGAAAAAGTCAATCAGGTCGAAAAAGTTGAACCAGTCGTAAAAAGCGATGCGCGGCTTGAGCCGGATGCGCCGTTTGTCGAGGGCGGCCATTACGAATTGCTGAGCGAGGTGCAACCGGTACAAACCGGCGACAAAATCGAAGTGGTGGAAATGTTTTGGTATCGATGTCCGCATTGTTATCAACTCGAGCCGTTCATTACCAGATGGCGGCAAAACATTCCGGACAACGCCGAGTTTGTTCCGGTGCCGGCGGTGCTCAACGAGCAATGGGCGTTCAATGCGCGGATGTACTATACCCTCGCAGCCCTCGGCCTCGACCAGCAGTTGCACGCCGAAGTGTTCCGCGCCATACACGAGACGCGCCTGCCGCTGAATACCATCGAGCAATTCGCCGACTGGGCGGTTGAAAATGGCGCCGACCGACAGACGCTAATCGCCGCGTTTAATTCGTTTGCGGTGGAAGCCAAGGTCAATTTTGCCACGGTGATGTCACGAAAATACGGCATTTCCGGCGTGCCCGCCATCATCGTTGACGGCAAATACCGCACCTCAGTATCACTCGCCGGAAGCCACGAAAAATTGCTGGAAGTGGTCGATTATCTGGTCAGCCTAGCGGCCAAACAACGGGCTGGGTGAGGTCACGGAAATACGGCGTTTTCGGTATTATAAGGAACACCTACGCCACCTGAAACAAACGCGCATCCGCGCCGGCGACTATGGGTGCGCTGGCTTCGATAAGTTCTGCTAGATACTTTACTTTGGGCATTTCGGTGCTGAAATAAAACTGCGCGGTGCGGATTTTGTCGAGGTAGAACGGATCCGTTTTTTGTTGGTTGACGCAGGCGTCGGCGGCGCGGGCCATTTGCCAGCCGCATGCCACTACCCCCCATAACCTTAAATACGGTTCACACACCGCCGCCGCCAGCCGCGCATCTTTGTCGTTCGCTTCAACGATGGTTGTGGCCGTGTGCGCCAGGGTATGCAGGGACGAGGCGAGGATTGTGGCCATGTCGCCGACCTCGCCGGACGCGGAAAGCGCGTTGCAATCCCGGTGCAGTTTATCGATGACTCTGGAGTTCATCATGCCGCCGTCTCGGATTAATTTGCGGCCGATTAAATCCATCGCCTGGATGCCGGTGGTGCCTTCGTAGATCGGCGTGATGCGCTGGTCTCGATAGTGCTGGGCGGCGCCGGTTTCTTCGATGAATCCCATGCCGCCGTGCACCTGCAACGCCAGAGAAACATTTTCAAGGCCGATTTCGGTGGCATAACCTTTGACGATGGGGGTCAGGATATCCACCATTTCGCGGGCTTCGGTCTGCGCCGCCGGGTCGGGCTGGCGGCGGCTGTGATCCATGCACCCCGCCACCACCAATGAAAGGGAGCGCAACGCTTCGATGCGGCATTTCTGCAGCCACAACAACCGCTGAATATCCGGGTGGTCGATGATCGCCACGCGCGCGCCGGTGGTTGCATCCACGGCGCGTCCTTGTATGCGCTGCCCGGCAAACGCGACCGCTTGCTGATAGGCGCGTTCGGCCACGCCGTTGCCTTCCACGCCAACCGCGTGCCGCGCCATGTTCATCATGGTGAACATGTAGGACAAGCCGTGGTTTTCTTCGCCGACCAGATAGCCCACGGCGCCGCCTTTGACGCCGTAGCCGAGCGCCGCCGTGGGGCTGGCGTGGATGCCCAATTTATGCTCCAGGGAAAGCGTCTCGATGTCGTTTCGCAAGGTCCAGTTGCCATCTTCGCCGGGCAGGAATTTGGGCACCACAAAAAGCGATATGCCCTTGACCCCCGGCGGCGCATCCGGGGTTCTTGCCAACACCAAATGGATGATGTTGTCGCTCATATCATGGTCGCCGTAGGTGATGAAAATCTTCTGCCCGGTGATGAGGTAATGATCGCCCTCGGCGACCGCACGGGTGCGCACCGCGCTCAGGTCGGAACCGGCTTGGGATTCGGTCAGGTTCATAGTGCCCGCCCATTCACCGGACACGAGTTTCGGTAGGTAGGTCGCTTTCAACTGCGCCGAGCCGTGGGAATCGATGGCTTCGATGGCACTTTGAGTTAACAACGGACACAATGAAAACGACATGTTGGCGGCATGCCAAATTTCCGCCACGGCAGTCGACACCACCCACGGCAACCCTTGCCCCCCAACTTCCGGGGCGAACGGCAAGCCATTCCAACCGCCTTCGATAAACTGTCGGTACGCATCCACCCAACCATCGGCGGTGATCACCCGACCGTCTTCCAACCGCACGCCTTGTTGATCGCCGCTGTGATTCATCGGCGCCAATACTTCGCTCGCGAATTTGCCGGCTTCTTCGAGGATTGTTTGCAAAAGTTCCGGAGTAACTTCCTCAAAACCCGGCAACTGATTGACAGCATTAAGGTCGGCCAATTCGGTAGCGGCAAACACCAAATCGCGTATCGGGGCGGTATAGGACATAGTTTTTCTCAAAACGAACGATGGGAAACGGGATTATAACGCAGCAACGATTGGATTCCCGGCGTGAAACGCAGCCGTTGCGATTCACACCGGCAAGATATTCCACAACCCGTCATTCCCGCGCAACTGGAATCCAGTAAAACATGCCGGCGACAGCCGCTCCCTACGCCGTCATTCCCGCGAAAGCGGGAATCCAGTAAAACATGTCCGGCGACAGCCGCTCCCTACGCCGTCATTCTCGCGAAAGCGGGAATCCAGTAAAACATGTCGGCGACAGCCGCTCCTTATTTAGCCTTCTGGATTCCCGATACGATGAAAAATATGGTCGCTGGCGCTCCCTATTTTTCTATCGTTCGGGAATGACGCACTTTTGATATTCCTCGTTTGCGGATAAGGGCAAGTCGCGATGGGTACCTACGAAAAAAACCACAATCTCGTCATTCTCGTGCCCCAAGTCGTCATTCACGCGACAGCGGGAATGACGACTTGGGGACACGGGAATCCAGTACAACATGCCGACGATAGCCGACTCCCCAGGCCCGTCATTCTCGCGAAAGCGGGAATCCAGTGTTCGGCGAGATCCGACTCATTATTAGCCTTCTGGATTCCCGATACGATGAAAAATATGGTCGCTGGCGCTCCCTATTTTTCTATCGTTCGGGAATGACGACGGGTGGGCGCAAGCCGCTCATTATTTTGACAGGGTTGGCACTTTCGATTTATCGTAGGGCTATCACAAAAACAACCGGTTACCATTGAATGACCCCGGCAATTCACGGCCATCGGGGCGCCCGCGGACGGCGTCCGGAAAATACCCTTGCGGCGATTGAATACGCATTGCAGCACGCCGCCGATGGCGTGGAGGTGGATTTATGCGTGACCCAGGATGACCACATCGTGTTGCACCACGATTTGCGCCTCAATGCCGATACCACCCGAGACGCGCAGGGCGCGTGGATTACGCAACCCATTGCGGTGCGCGATTTGACGCTGGATGCGCTTCGGCAGTACGACGTCGGGCGGTTAAAACCGGGCAGCAAATCGGCGCTGAAATTCGCCGGGCAAAGCGCGGTGGACGGCGCGCAGATTCCGGTTTTGGATGAGTGCGTAAAATTGCTCCAGCGATACGCCGGTGAAAGCGGCAACGACGGCACAGTCCTCAACCTCGAACTAAAAAGCGACCCCCGACATCCGGCGTTAACCCCCGAACCCGACCACTATATTTCTTTGCTACTCGACAAACTCGAATCACTCCAACTGTCAAAGAATGTATTCGTACAAAGTTTTGATTGGCAGTTGGCGCAACTCGTAAAACAACGCCGCCCAGACCTGAAAGTCGGCTTCATAAAAAGACGGCCATTTGGATCCGGCGACCTAAAAAAAGTAAAAAATAAAGGCGGCGATGTTTTTTCATGCAACCACCGCGGCCTGAGCAAATCACTGGTAGAAAAAGCCCACCACCTCGGCCTCGAAGTCTGCGCATGGACGGTCAACGAAGAACAAGACATCACACGAATGGCCGAGTGGGGCGTAGATGTAATTACCAGCGATTACCCGGAGCGGTGTCGGGAATTGCTTTACGGGAGCAGATAGACATTGGGTGATTTATACAATTACCCAAAACACCAAATAAGTTGTGATTTGCGGATAGACCTTGGTCGGTTATACTTTTGGGTTGTGGGCAAATGCGACTTCTGGTGTTGTGAATTGCGGGTAGGCCTTGGTCGGTTATACTTGAGTGTTAGTTAACTCGTCTCGAAGTATGTTGTGAATTGCGGGTAGGCCTTGGTCGGTTATACTCACTTGTTTGCGATTATGGCAGCAACCCCCGTTGTGAATTGCGGGTAGGCCTTGGTCGGTTATACTCGGAACCATCGCGGCAGTCACCTCAAACACGTTGTGAATTGCGGGTAGGCCTTGGTCGGTTATACTCGTATTTATATGCGCCGTTTGTTCACTTGAGTTGTGAATTGCGGGTAGGCCTTGGTCGGTTATACTTATAGATATATATAAATAGGGGTGTTGTCAGTTGTGAATTGCGGGTAGGCCTTGGTCGGTTATACTGTCATTCAATAAGGCTTGTAAAGACGAACTGTTGTGAATTGCGGGTAGGCCTTGGTCGGTTATACTATTTTAACCTCGCTGGTTTTAGGCCATCGTGTTGTGAATTGCGGGTAGGCCTTGGTCGGTTATACTTACATGATCGCAACTGTCCGGCCAATGGACGTTGTGAATTGCGGGTAGGCCTTGGTCGGTTATACTTGTTTTTTGAACGATTCCCCATACACCTAGGTTGTGAATTGCGGGTAGGCCTTGGTCGGTTATACTCTTCCTCATCAACGGTCAGCGCGACATTGTGGTTGTGAATTGCGGGTAGGCCTTGGTCGGTTATACTATCTGTGATGTAACTAAATGAAGTTATTGAGTATCTTGATAAGATTGTTCAAAAAATCTCAAGTTGAACTGGTGCTTTCTCGATTGGTTTTCGCTTTTTTCCATAATAAACCTCGATTTTCCCGAATTGTTTATCGGTTATTTTAACGATCCGTATTTCGCCTTCCGGCGGCAATGCTGCTTTTACTCGTTTCGAATGGACGTTGGCATTCTCATCGCTGGCGCAATGTCGATAATATACCGAGTATTGCATCATTCCAAAACCATCATTTAGAAGTTTGTTCCTAAATCGGGTGTAATGCTTTCGGGCTTGCTTGGTGTCTGCTGGCAAATCAAATAAAACGATTACCCACATGCTCTTTAATCCCCCAAAGATTACCATCAGATCCTACTCGCCAACGTTGGGTATTGGATGTTATCCAAAGTTCCGTCCAGGCATCGTTTAAAATCAGCAACAAGATAATGGCAGGACGTCATCATCGGCATTGTTTTCTTGTGCATATGTACTGTCTCACTTAAAAGTCCCAGCATATTTTGTTTTGTATCCTTGTCAATTTCCGTATTTTTATTTTTCAGCCAAATTTGATAAACGATCCAATCTACCCAAGGACGAAACGGCTCCATTAAATCGTCCGCAAGGCACAGTGCGTTATATTGATTGTGGTGGTGGATACCGATTGCGGGATGAAGTCCGCTGGCAACGACGGCGCGGGCGACCAATGCGCGTATAACAGCGTATCCATAGTTAAGCAACACGTTCACTCCGGCCGCTTGATAATCTCTTCTGAACGACTTCCCAAACATGCGTGGCCAGTAATATTGCGCAGCTTGTGCTTCGTGATTTCCCGCATCCCCGGATTTAACTTTTAACGCTAGTCGACCAAGCACGCGAGCGTCCGTCCCCGTCAAAGATAATATTTTCTTTTGTTCAATAATCTTCTGTTGAACAATTTGTTTCCAAATTTTCTTTGTTACAGGCTTCTTGGTATTTATCTGCAATTCAATTACTTTCTGATGCAAGGTGTGCCCATCGTAAATCGGGAGTATTACCGAATAAGGCAAGTGCCTTTCATCGCAAAAAACAATTGCGGCTTTGTTTTTCTGGCAAGCGATAATGGTTGACTGGGTTATCACTATGGCCGGATGTTGTAAAATCAATACCGCCAAATCTTCAATCGGGACTTTTCCCGCTGTTTTTCCATCCTTATCAATCAATAATTGCCGGTGCTTTGTGTGGAGGTAAGCCTGTTCGGATATATCAACAATGCGCTTAATCATTCACAAAATACCCTATGGAATTTACACGATGCAGACGAACATCGTATTTTTTGAAATTCTTATTGTTAATACTCATAATCAGTTCTTCTTTTTTATTTTCTATGACAGCGGCACAAATACGCCTAAGGCTAAATTTGTTATTCAGCATATCGATCTCCCGCACTCGGTAAAATTCCCGACCCTCCTGCTCATTTTTGACGCTCACAGTATCGTTTCTATGTAGGGCCATTACAAATTCATAATTCTCCCCGTGATCAGTTCTAATCATAGGTTGTTTAGGCATATTAATCCCTTTAACTCGATGTGAAGCGAGCATCATCGTTACAAATTCACCTTTTATTTTTCCTGTTTCTTTGTGGCGGATGATTTCCACATGGTGCGTATTTCCATAAACCATCCACTTAAAGATTTTTCCTTGTTTGTTTCTTACACCAAATTTATTTCGTTTAAGAATATCTTCCGCGGTTTGTTTTTTGGTTGTTCTTACACTTGATTGCAAAACTCTTACGCGCTTAATTGGCGTTTTTCCATCTTTATGATAGACCACCACACCATCAGAAAATGCTTCTTTAGCAGTTTTGTAATTTTCAATATGTTCTATTACAATTTTCTTAACCGTTTTATCAACAATTTTTTTAGGATCAAATTTTGGATCATTGAGGAATTTTCTATACACCAAACCACCATGTTTCGCAACATACCCTGCTCCTGTTTCTTCATGCAAACTACCTGAAATCTTTCGTTGTGGTGCGTATGAAACAATAACCTGATCTAGTTTTCTTCTTAACTCAATTCTAAAATTATTATATGGAGTATCCAATTGAACTTTTCGTCTGGTCTCTTCGCTTTGCTGAATCGCGCGGGTTGCTTGCGCGTGAAACGATCGATTAATGCAGGCAATCACCGCCGCATCAATGGCATGGTGTCGGTGGTCGGCACGTTCTTTTTTATTGGTTTCACCGAGCAAACTGTTTAAATTCCACCAGTATCGAGCCTCTGCGACAATTGCCCCTTTGGTTACAGAGATGTCGCAACCCAATTTTTTGATATATTCTTGCGCTACTTTTGAAATATACCGAGTATCATTTAGTTGTGCAGAAGACATTCCGTATTTTTGTGCGATATCCTCTTGCCTCATATAGCACTGTTTCTTTTTGGGATGGGTAGTATATTTTCTGTATTTTTTTCGTGGAGGATCTTTGTAGATTCTATTTATTCGCTGGGTTATCTGGTTCCATTTCCCCTCGTCTCTGCCCCATGCCTCAATGGGTGTCCTTTGTCCTTTGAATCGATTTTCTCCAGAAAAACAAACCACCTTATTGATATACGAGTCATCCAAGCATAAGCTTTTTGGTACGATATGATCTATCTCAATTTCGTTAGAAAATAACTGTGCTGAAGCAATAGAGACTCCGCTGTACATACAGAGTTGCTTTTGCTCCATCCACAGGCGATATTTGATTTTGTCATCACGAGACGCATGTTTTCTACCTGTTTCTGATGCGAAAGCAACTTGGGCTGCTTCGTTGTCTTTTTTGTTTTTATTTTGCTGTTTTATAAAATCTTTTACCCTCTTAGTGTTCATCTCCAAATCCCGAGCCATTTCAATGCGAACGGTGTCTGGCTTGCCGTATTTTTTTATGATTGCATTAACGACACGCCTTAATTCGTGTAGTCCTTTATTAACAATTGGGTTGGCTGTTTCCGGCGGTGCTGATAGCATTTCCCGGAGATCAACTTTTTCAACTCCATACCCATAGCCAGCCGCTTCTCGTGCATCGCTATAAATCATGCCTTTTTCTAAAAATGGCAATAGTTTGTTAATGGCCTTAAGTGAATGGTTGGAATGACCCGGCTCAAATTCTAGCAAACATAGCCTGGTGGCTGTTGGGCTGTCAAAACCCCAGTGATTAATGAGGCGCGCTTTAAGAGCAGACTTTTTCTTAATGGAGAGCAAATCCTCGAACAGGGCTTTTTGTTTGTCGTCATTCATTTCGTCCCATTGCTTTCCAATCACATCCCGGATGATACATGCGGTAATGTTGCCCTTTAAGTTTTTCTCTTCCAAATTTATTTCAACTCTTTTATCTAAATTTAATTCCTTTATCAGTTTGGCTTTGGTAATTTTTAGGTGACACTCAAAATAATCAACCAATCTTTCTTTCTGTACATCGTTTAGTGCCACCCGCTCACCGGAGTACTTCTCAGAATATCCCAAGTTATTTATGTCTTGCAAATAACGAAAGCGTTGTGCTTCCAATCGTGCCGTACTAGCACGGTAGTTTTTCGGCTCCAACGAACATTTCCCCACACGGTCTTTTTTAAGTTTGAGCGGGCGCTGATAAAAAATGATTCTTTTGACGCCCTTGTTATCCTCCATAAAATCATCAGGCAGGTGACTGAAATAAGACACCTGTTTTTGCCAAATTTTATCCAACTCCTCTTGATACATCGCACGGTCGGTGCGCAGATGGCCGCCCTCATGGAGGCGATTGCGTTGGCACTTCCCGGCTTCTAAATTGTGCAGATATTCGCCCAGGGTTCGGCATCGGTTTTCTTCGATGGCTTGGCGAACACCGGCAATCGCTGTGAAGAAAGCGTCTTCTGTTTGGTCATCCGCTTCCAATTTCTTTTTGTTTTTACTTTTTGCCGCAAGTCTCTCGTATTTTTCTTTTTCGAGTTCCTGTAAGTACAAAATTGTATCCGGGTCGTCCACTAAATCTCCGGCCGCTTGTTTTTTGCTGCTCAAAAATCCCCGCCTTGCGACAAAGTGCAATAAAACACGCCCCAGTTGATGTGGAGACAACCGCTCGTCCAACGCTTTTGCACGCAACTCATAGGGGTTGCCAATTTCGTTCAACAATTTTTCCGGTTGAATATTGCCCTGCAATTCTTTGGGGAGCAAATCAAGTGACACCAAATAATTAAGCATCCTTTGCTTGCGCTTGGCGCGTCTTTGGAGAACCCGCCTGCCCAAACGCATTTGGCGGCGTTTTTGGTTTTTCGGCGTCGGGGTTTTTTCTTCCACCGCTTTGCTGAAAATGCGGCTTCCTGTATCAATAATTTTGTTGGTTTTTCCGTTTTTCTCTTCCAGCAATGCCCAACCAACGGAATTACTGCCCAAATCCAGTCCCAAAATTTGCTTGACCATTTTTAGATTCTCGTGTATTGTTGTCTACAGTGTAACCGACCAAGGCCTATCGATTTGCTTTTCATACCAATGAAATGAATATTTCGTAGGCACCGCTTCCAAGCGACCAGGCCCTCCCAGTGGGGGCTTTTTTTCGTTAATCGCATTTGCCCGCCTCTTCGTTTGAGTGATGGATGCACAATAATACCCATCAATGCTCCCCCCCCGCTTTGAAATTAAACACTGCGCCGGAGCGGATGCCGGAGGGCCAGCGGGAGGTGATGGTTTTTAGGCGGGTGTAGAAGCGGACGCCTTCGGGGCCGTGGATGGCGTGGTCGCCGAATAGGGAGCGTTTCCAGCCGCCGAAACTGTGGAATGCCATTGGTACCGGGATGGGTACGTTGATGCCGACCATGCCGATTTGGATTCGGCTGGCGAAGTCGCGGGCGGCGTCGCCGTCTCGGGTGAAGATGGCGGCGCCGTTTCCGTATTCGTGTTCGTTGATCATCTTGACCGCGGCTTCGTAACTTTCGGCGCGCACTATGCAAAGCACTGGCCCGAATATTTCATCGGTGTAGATGCGCATGTTGGTTTTGACTTTGTCGAAAATGGTGGCGCCGACGAAGCATCCGTTTTCCGCGCCTTCGACTACCGTGCCGCGGCCGTCTCGCAGCAGTTGCGCACCTTCTTCGACGCCCGTTGCGATGTAGTTTTCGATGCGGGTTTTGGCGGCGGGGTTGATTACCGGGCCCATTTCGGCGGCGGCGTCTGTGTAGGGCCCGACTTTCAACGCATCTAGTTTTGGCAGCAGTTTTTCGAGCATGGCGTCAGCCGGTTGATCGCCCACCGCGACTACTACCGAGATTGCCATGCACCGTTCACCGGCGGAGCCGTAGGCCGCGCCCATAACGGCGTCCACCGCTTGGTCAATGTCCGCATCGGGCATTACTACCATGTGATTTTTCGCGCCGCATAATGCTTGCACTCGTTTGTTGTGGGCGGTGCCGGTTTGGTAGATGTATTCGCCGATGGCGGTGGAGCCGACAAAACTGATGCCTTGCACGCGCGCGTCCGTCAGCAGCGTATCCACCGCTTCTTTGTCGCCGTTGACTACGTTGAGTACGCCGTCTGGCAGCCCGGCTTCTTGCATTAACTCAGCAAGCCGCAACGCGCAGGACGGATCCCGTTCGGACGGTTTGAGTACGAAGGTGTTGCCGCAGGCGATGGCCATAGGGAACATCCACATCGGCACCATGGCCGGAAAATTGAACGGCGTGATACCGGCGCAAACGCCCAGCGGCTGGCGCATGTTCCAACTGTCGACGCCACCGGCTACGTTTTCGGAGTATTCGCCTTTGAGTATTTGCGATATGCCGCAGGCGTATTCCACCACTTCCAAGCCACGGGTGATGGAGCCTTTGGCGTCGTCGATGGTCTTGCCGTGTTCGGCGGAAAGCAACTGCGCCAATTCATCCAGGTTGCGCCGGATTAAATCACGGAACGCGAACATGACTTGAGCGCGTCTTCCGGCGGCCATTGCCGACCACGCCGGAAACGCATCGTGTGCGGCGGCGATGGCGGTTTCCACTTCCGCTTTGCTTGCCAGCGCCACTCGTTTGGCAACTCTGCCCAGCGCCGGGTTATACACTTCGCCGAAGCGGCCGCTCGTTCCGGCAACCCGCCGCCCGCCAATGAAGTGTTGCAGTTCCACAACTTGCGTTGTGCCGGAGTCGGTTTTTGCGTTCATAATGCTTTCTCTGTGGATGATTTTAATCGGTGAGGTTGATAGTCGTGCCGGTGTCGGCAACAACGATGTCGGCAACGAGCAACGGCGGTGCTAAATGCTTTTTGCCGCGATACTCAGGTTGCGTATTTTTTCACGCGCAAGTTGTCGGCCCAGCAATCCCAGCCCGCAGTCCGGCGCTGCCACCAATCGATCTTTGTCGATGTGATGTAACGCCGTGCATAAGCGCGCGCGAATTTCTTCGACCGCTTCGACTCGGCTTTTGGCGATGGCAACCGAACCTAGAATAATAGTAGTGGTTGGGAATCGCTCCAGCAGGGACAAGTCATTGTGGCGGTGGGCGTCCTCGATGGAAATCCAGTGCACCGATGAATCTTCGAGGGCATCGGCGATCTGAAAATATGCGCACCGCTCGGCCTTCGGATAATCCTCGCGGTCCAGCCGGTCGGGATAACCGCAGCACATGTGCGCAACTCGCACCACTTGTTTGGGGCATCCGTGAAAGGCGCGCTCAAGATTTTCAACGCCGTATGAAAGCGCATCTTGGGGTCGCCGCGCGAATACCGGTTCATCGATTTGGATATACCGACAACCGGCTTCAGCCAACGCCAACACTTCCGCATTCAACGCATCGGCAAGGTCGCCGCCTAATTTTTTGGGGTCGTGGTAATGGTCATCGTAATTGGTGTCGGCGATGGTCATCGGCCCCGGCATGGTAATTTTTACCGGCTTGTCGCACCCACGCTGCGCGCGCCGCCAATCGTCCGGTAAAAAACTATCCTTCGCCGAAACCGCGCCGCGAATGGTCGGCAACGCGGCGCTATAGGTGCCGCCGCGCACTTCTTTGTTCGATAGGTTGTCGAAGTCAAAGCCGTTGAGATGGCGGCAATGATAGTGAATGTAGTTTTCCCTCGGAATTTCGCCGTCGGTGGGGATGTCGATACCGGCTTCGACCTGATCGCCGACTACCTCTTCAACCCCGCGAGTGATAATCGCCTCGGCATCGCCGCCCATTTGTTGCATGGCGCGCGCCCAGCGTTTGGTCGGCTCGGCGGTATCCGGGCCCGCCGCAATGCTGAACCAATCCGGCAGTTTGACATAGTCGGGCTTCGGATAAGCGCCGATGCATGTGGTAACGATACCCGTCATTTCAGTGGTTGGTTTCGAGTGTGGAACATTATTT
The DNA here is from genome assembly GCA_965262585.1 of Candidatus Poriferihabitaceae bacterium. Lineage (GTDB taxonomy): Bacteria > Pseudomonadota > Gammaproteobacteria > Arenicellales > Poriferihabitantaceae > JAHRAW01. Next base: position 1,856,138 of record OZ253546.1, on the reverse strand, counting down.
GCCGTGGGCGCAATAAAACCGCGCCGATTATTGCTCGGGTGTTTGTTCTTTTAAGTTGTTCGGGTCGAACACGCTGTCGAAGGTTTCGGTTTTGTCGGTGTTGTCCGGTTCCGAATCGTCCGCCCCTTGAAGGTTGGATGGCGCGAATAGGTTATTGTAATTTTCCGTTCCTTTGGCTTGTATTTCCGATTGACCGGCGGCGGCGGCACCCGTGGCACTGCTCGGCGCCGCTTGTTTGAACATTTGTTTCATTTTAAATTCCCTGACTCTTTGCTCGGTATCTTTGGCTTTTTGTTCGTGCAACAAAACCTTGCATTCGTCAACGCCGATGGTTCCGGCAAAATATAATGTTCCCAAACCGGCGATGAACACCGTGGTTACCAACCACATCGCCGGATTGGCGAGGATACCGGCTTTGGCGGCGCGCCCGGATGCGCCTTGTTTGACCATGTTGGCGACTGCGCGTTGGTATTTTTCTTCGCGGCGTTTCAGAACCTCAAAATAGGCCGCGCCGACCAGCGTCAAGCCGATGATTACCACGGCCAGCGCGCTGATAGACGGGTTTATGCCGTAGCGTACTTTGCTGGCGAGCACGGTGGTTAATGTTGACTTCGAGACGATGGTAAAAATGGTGGTGTTGTAGTTTTCGAAGGATGCGAGAAATCCGAGCACGCCCGCCGAGGCAATCGCCGGGGTAAGAAAGGGCAGCAAAATTTTGCGGAAGGTTTGTATATGGGTGGCGCCCAAATCGAGCGCCGCTTCTTCTTGCACGGAGTCGAATCTTTGCAATCGCGAGATAAAAATCAGCATCGCATAGGCGGCGACAAAAGTAGATTGGCCGATGATGGTAAGGAAGATGCCGTCGTAAAAAAACGAATCATACCCGGCGTTGAACATGCGCCCCAGCCGGTCCCAGAAAACCAGCGTCGATATGCCCAACACAACGCCCGGTATTAGAATCGGTGAAATGATGACGGTGTAATACCAAGGGCGCAAGCGGTTGCTTACTTGAGTCAGCATCAGCGCGCCGGCAAGCCCCAGCGGAATGGCGACCACCACCACGCCGACACCGATGATGATGCTGTTTTGCAGCCCCTTTACCAGATCGGTGTCGTTGGCGAGAACTTGAAACCACTCGACGGTGAAACAATCCCACGGCGAAACTCGCGGGAACGAAGAACTGTTGAACGCCGACAGCCCCATCACAACCAGCGGGCCGAACAAATAAGCGAAAAAGGTGAGGACAAAAAGAATAGTAAAAATTCTGGTGAGCCGCTCCGATGTCATGCCCATCATCAGCGGGTTACCTCGCCCAGTTTCACCTTGAATAGTTTCATCGCTGCCAATACCAGCACGATGGTTGAAATCAACAACACCACGGCATACGCCGAACCGCGCTGCCAGTTGTTTCCTTGATTAAACCATTGGTAGATGATCTGCGTGAACCACAAACTGCTGGGGCCGCCGAGAATTTGCGGTGCCGCCAGCGCGCCTGCGGTTAGCATGAACACCATGGTGCAGCCGGAAGTGATGCCCGGTTTTGCATAGGGAATGACGATGCGCCGGTGGATGCGCCACCACGGTGCGCCCAAATCCCGCGCCGCTTCGATTTGATTTTTGTCGAGGCTTTCGATGGAATTATAAATCGGGAATATCATTAACAATATGAACGCATAACCGAGTCCGGCATACAACGCGTAGTTTTCGAAAATAAAATCTATCGGTTGGTCGAGAATCCCCACCCAGATCAAAAAACTATTGATGATGCCGGTGGTGCCGAGCATAATTTTAAAGGCAAACGCTCTTAGCAATTCATTGACCCAATACGGAATGATTAACGCAATCACCATCAACCGCGCCCACCCGCCACGGGCGACATGCGCGAGATAATAGGCGATGGGATAACAAATAATGACATCGAAGATGGTAACAAAGAGCGCCGTGGCGATGGTGCGACCAAAAACTGCTATGTCGATTACATTGTAGGAATCGGTCGCCTGCTCGCTGCCGAATGCCATGAACTTGTAGTGGGACAGCGTGTATACATCCCGCGCACCGCCGACTTCCGCCGGTGGTAGATTAAATCGGAACGAGAAATCGAACATGAAAATCTGCGGCAGCAGAATCAGCATGCCGAGCCAAATCACGCACGACACCAGCAGGAACGCTGATATGGCGATTCCGTTTTTCAGCAGAAAGTTTTTCCAATATTGAATCATTGCCGGGCGCGTCTCTTAGGTCTCGTCAGCCAACTCGCCCACTGGAGTGGCAATCGCGGTGTCGGCAAAAAATCCGAGTTGCACTTCCTCGTCGACCACATGGCCGACATCGGCGCCATCGTTCACCATGGAAAGTTTGAAAGTTCGCTGCGCGCCTTTCACATCAAAAAATACCTTCCAAGAATTGCCCTCGAATTCTCGCTGTTTGATGGTTGCGGAAATCTGGTTATCGAACGCCGCGCCATTGACAAACTTCAACGACTCGGGGCGCACAAAAACATAGGCATCATCGCCAACGCGCAACTGATACGCGCCGTTTCGTTTGGCGTTGCGGGCGCGTATGCTGCCCGATGGCGTATCGACGATGGCGTATTGTTCCGAAACCTCGGACACCGTGCCGACAAACAAATTGTTCTCGCCGACAAAAGACGCGACGAATGCGGTTTCCGGTTGGTCGTAGACCGTGTTGCCATCCGACACTTGTTCGATTATCCCTTGACTCATCACCGCGACATTGTCGGACATGGTCAGGGCTTCCCCTTGGTCGTGGGTGATGTAGATAAAAGTTATGCCGACTCGTTGTTGAATGGCGCGCAATTCGGTGCGCATGTGTTGGCGCAGTTTCAAGTCGAGCGCCGATAGCGGTTCGTCCAACAACAGTACATCGGGCTCGGCGCACAATGCGCGGGCGATGGCAACTCGTTGTTTCTGTCCGCCGGATAATTCGTTGGGCATTTTATCGCCTTGTCCGGGCAGCGCGATGAGGTCGAGCAACTCATTCGCTTTGGTGCGCCGTCCGGCCTTGCCGACGCCTTTGACCTCGAGGGCGAAGGTGATGTTTTCCCACACCGTCATCAGCGGGAACAACGCCAAGTTCTGAAAAATCAGCGCGGTCGGTCGCTTGTTCGGACCGATTCCTTTCATATCGCGCCCGCCAATCAACACGCGCCCATCGGACGGCTCAAGAAAACCGGACACCGCTCGTAAAATGGTTGTTTTGCCGCATCCCGAGGAGCCGAGGAAACTAAAAAACTCCCCTTCCTTGATATGAATATTCACCTCACGGGCGGCGACGAAATCACCAAACTTAATCCACACATTCTCCAGTTGCACATCAGCGCTCATGGTAAAAATCTCCTCGCCGGTCAGGCTTCAATATAACTTTAATCAACAACATGCCCAACAAGGTCCCCCGCTATCGGGGACCTTGCGGGCGATGCATCAGGTTGCTTGAAACTTATTGACGAATTCCGTTCGGACATCAGCATACCATTGCGGTTCCTTCGGCCAGGGCCAAAGGTTGGCAAGGGAATCGCCCGGATAGACGCTGGTAAAAACACTCGCGTAACTTTTGTCGGCGAATTTATCCGCGCCCAGAACCGCCGAGTTGTAGCCATGGCCTTTACCGCCCCAACTGTCATCCTGTCCGCCGTCTATCGAACGGCCGCCGACTTCCGGCTCATAACAGTAGTTGATGAACTCGTAAACCGCAGCCGTATCTTCGGCTTGATGGGACAACGCCATACCGTCAACCCACGCCAACGCACCTTCAACGGGCGCACGATACTGCACCGGGTCGGCCTTGTTCATCATTGAAATCGGCGGGCCGTCCCAAGTCTGACCGACCACAACGCCGTCATTCAAAAAGCCGTTGGTTTGCGAATCCGCATCATTCCAGAACAACTTGACCTGCGCCTTGTTGGCCACGCAAAAATCGGTGACCACCTGCCAGATCTTCCGCATTTCCGCTTCGCCGTTATAGGCTTTTTTCATCGAACCGGGGTCGAGTTTGCCAATCGTCTCGAGATACAACCCGGCGCCCAGCATGCCGGAATGAACGCGCATCATGGTTTTACCCTTGACATCCTCTTGCCACACATCGCCGTAACTTGGCACTTCATTGGCGCGTGGCGGCGACCACATATCGGTGCGCCAGGCAACGCCTTCGGTGCCCCAGATCAGCGGCAACCAATGGGAACCCTTGCCGCCGAAATCCCATTCTTCATTGCCGACCCGCAACATCGCCGGATTGACATTATTGAGGTTGTCAATCTTGCCGTAATTCCACGGCTGCAACAGCCCCAACTCCGACCACTGCGGCGAGCGCATATTAGTCGGGCTACAAATATCGATACCGCGCCCTTTGGACGCTTTCATCTTGTTGATGATTTCTTCGTTGGAACCGATGCCGGTAAAATTAATGTTGATCTGGGTCTTTTCCGTAAACGCCTTGAAAAAACCGGCGGTCAGATATTCCGACCACATCAAAACATTCAACTCACCGGCAGCCGCCAGCACATGGGAACCAATCACCCACGGACCAACCGCCGCCGCCCCAGCCGCAAGCGTGCCGCCCTTGAGCACCTTCCTTCTGGTTTTGTTAACAACTAATTTCGAGTTACTCATTTGATAATCCTCCAAACAGGGTTATAAAAACAAATGCCGTGGCGTAATACCAAAAACCCGCCCACGCACTGGCATTCAGTATAAAACAGTTTTACCAAGAAATATAAGAATAATGTGGGTCTGTACGCGGAGAATAAAGGGGGCACTGACCCCTTTATTACCGTCATTCCTGTATAGGTGGGAATCCAGTAAGACATGCCGGCGATAGCCGACTCCCCAGGCCCGTCATTCTCGTGCCGCCAAGTCGTTATTTCCGCGACAGCGGGAATGACGAGTTGGGGACACGGGAATCCAGTACAACATGTTCGGCGATAGCCGACTCCCCAGGCCCGTCATTCTCGTGCCGCCAAGTCGTTATTCACGCGACAGCGGGAATGACGAGTTGGGGGACACGGGAATCCAGTACAACATGTTCGGCGATAGCCGACTCCCCAGGCCCGTCATTCCTGCGACAGCCGACTCCTTATTTGGCTTTCTGGATTCCCGATACGATGAAAAATATAGTCGCTGGCGCGCCTTATTTTTCTATCGTTCGGGAATGACGCACTTTTGATATTCCTCGTTTGCGGATGGAATAAAGGGGTCAGTGTGAATTAGATAAACCCCTATCCTTCCCGGCCGTATAATCAATTTAATTCACACTGACCCCTTTATTCTCAACATGTCCGGCGTTAGCCGCTCCCTACGCCGTCATTCTCGTGCCGCCAAGTCGTTATTCACGCGACAGCGGGAATGACGACTTGGGGGACACGGGAATCCAGTACAACATGTTCGGCGATAGCCGACTCCCTACGCCGTCATTCTCGCGAAAGCGGGAATCCAGTGAAACATGTGCGGCGACAGCCGACTCCTTATTTAGCCTTCTGGATTCCCGATACGATGAAAAATATAGTCGCTGGCGGCCTTATTTTTCTATCGTTCGGGAATGACGCACTTTGATATTCCTCGTTTGCGGATGAGGAATAAAGGGGTCGGTGGCGGGGGCATTTGGGGTATGCTTGGCGTTGGTGTGATTTCTTCTTTTAATCGGTTTTTTCTGGCGGGCGGTGTATTTACTATGCCATCAATCAAACGCAGCGGTGGCCAGGTGTTGGTGGATGGCTTGGTCGGTTATGGGGTTAAGCATGTGTTTTGTGTCCCCGGTGAAAGTTATCTTGCTGCTCTGGATGCTTTTTACGACCACCGTCGGCGGGTGCGGCTTATCGTGTGCCGGCAGGAAGGCGGGGCTGCGTATATGGCCGAGGCCTATGGCAAGTTGAGTGGCCAGCCGGGGATTTGTTTTGTGTCACGGGGGCCGGGCGCATCCAACGCTATGATCGGTATCCACACCGCGTTTCAGGATTCCACCCCGCTGCTGTTGTTCATCGGCCAGAATCCGCGCAACGAACGGGGGCGCGAAGCGTTTCAGGAATTGGACTACCGCCGGGTTTATGACGGTGTCGCCAAGGCGGTGTTGCGGATTGAGCAGGCCGAGGACATTCCGCAGCAGTTATGCGACGCATGGGCGATGGCGATTTGCGACCGCCCGGGGCCGGTGGTGATTGAATTGCCCGAGGATATGCTCCGCGACCGGGTTATTGCGGCGGACTGCGAAAAACCGCTGCGCCCGATCAAAACCCCGCCCCCCGAAGCCGTCGAGCGGTTTTCCGAATTGCTACAAAAATCCACGCAACCGGTGATCATTTTCGGCGGCGCAGCGTGGACACCTCGAACCAACCGCGCGCTGGCGGCGTTTTCCGAAAAACACCACATCCCGGCGGCCTGCGCGTTTCGCCGCCAAGATATGTTCGACAACACCCACGCGCACTATATCGGCGAACTCGGCATCGCTCCCAACCCCGACTTGGCGGACTTGGTGAAAGGCTCCGATTTGATAATCGCGCTGGGGGCGCGGCTGGGGGAGATGACCACCTCCGGCTACACTTTGTTCGAGGGACGTGAATTCGATTCGGGTGGTCGGAAAAAATTGGTGCATGTTTTTCCATCGGCGGCGGAGTTGAACTCGGTGTATCGTGCTGAACTCGGCATCGACTGCGACGCCGAAGCGTTTCTCAACGCGGTGGAAACTATCCCCTCCGCCGCTCGCACCGCCCGAGCCGCGCATACCGCACGCGCCGTGCGCATCGCCGCCGCCCGACTATCCTATGTCGAATTCATGCAACGCCCGCGAGATCAGGGCGCGCGTCTGCGGATGGATCAAATCATGGCGTATCTGCGCGCGCGCCTGCCCAGCGGCAGCATCATCGCCAATGGCGCCGGCAACTACACGGTGTGGGCGCAACGCAACTACCAATTCTGTCGCCCCAAAACCCAACTTGCCGCCACCAACGGCTCCATGGGATACGGCGTTCCCGCCGCCATCGCCGCCAAACTCCTCCACCCGAAATCCATGGTGGTGTCGTTTTCCGGAGACGGCTGTTTTTTGATGAATGGCCAGGAACTCGCCACCGCCATACAACACCGCCTGAATGTAGTATTCCTGATCCTCAACAATCACAGTTACGGCACCATTCGCACCCATCAACAACGCCATTACCCGGACCGCCCCATCGCCACCGCCCTGGAAAATCCGGATTTTGCGGCACTGGCGCGGGCTTACGGCGCGTTTGGTGCGCTGGTTCGGGAAACCGGTGAATTTGAAAACGCGTTCGAACAAGCGGTGCGCGCCAACCGCCCAGCGGTCATCGAAATCCAAATGGAAAGTACTGAAAATGTTGAAAGATAAAATCGCCGTCATCACCGGCGCGGCACGGGGCATTGGCCTCGCCTGCGCGCAGCGATTCGTCAAAGAGCGTGCTACGGTAATCCTTTCCGATGTGCTCGACGAGGCCGGCGAAGAGGCCGCCGAACGGCTTCGCGCCGGAGGCGGCCACGCGCTATACCGCAGTTGCGATGTGACCGACAAAGCGGCCATCCAGTCGCTGATGGATTTTGCCGTGGAGCAATGCGGCCGCATCGACACGGTGATCGCCAACGCCGGTATCGTCCACGCCGCCGATATTCTCGAGTTGGAAGTGGAGGATTTCGACCGTGTGCTCGACGTCAACCTGCGCGGGGTATTTCTCAGCGGCCAGATCGCGGCGCGACAGATGGTGACTCAAGAAGCCGATGCGGACGGATGCAAGGGCGTCATCATTAACATGTCATCGGTCAACGCCGTGCTCGCCATTCCCGCCATCGCGCCTTATGTCGTCGCCAAGGGCGGGGTCAACCAATGGACCAAATGCCTCGCCATTCGCATGGCCGCCGAAGGGGTGCGAGTCAACGGCATTGGCCCCGGCTCCATTCATACCGAAATGTTTCAATCCATCGCCGACAACCCGCAAAAAATGCGCGAAGTGCTGTCACGCACACCCATGGAACGTCCCGGAGAACCCGACGAAGTCGCCAAAGTCGCGGTGTTTCTCGCCAGCAGTTATTCGAGTTACCTCACCGGCCAAACCATCTACCCCGACGGTGGCCGCATGGGGTTGAACTACGTCGTTCCGGTGAAAGCGCAATGAATGACCGCCACACCGAACCCACCCTCGACCCCGATGTGCTATGCCGCTGGATTGGCAAGCAACGCACCGTCACCGACGTCATCCGCCCGCAACCTGTGGCGCGGATGCAAGCCACCCTCCACTGGCCACCGGCGGCGCTCGGAGATGGCGACCCGCTGCCCCATGCATGGCACTGGCTGTTCTTTCTCGAAGCGGCGCCGTTGCGGGAGTTGGATCGCGATGGCCATGCCATGCGCGGCGAATTCCTGCCGCCGGTGGCGTTGCCGAGGCGCATGTGGGCCGGTGGGCGGCTGCGCTTCATCGAGCCGATACGCATCGGCGAATCCATCCGCAAACAATCCACCATTACCAACGTGGTGCGCAAAACCGGGCGCACCGGGGAGTTGTGTTTTGTTACCGTGCGCCACGAATTTCTAGATCGGTTGACGTTGAAAATGACCGAGGAACACGACATCGTCTATCGCCAGGATCACGACCAAAACACGCCAGTTGCGGCCCCGCCGCCGGCCCCCGAAGACGCCGATGCGAGCGCGCAAATCACCCCTTCCCCAATGCTGCTGTTTCGGTATTCCGCGCTGACCTTCAACAGCCACCGGATTCACTACGACATAGAATACTGCCGCGATGTCGAGGGCTTTCCCGGATTGGTGGTTCACGGCCCTCTGACCGCCACCTTTCTGGTGGGCATGGCCGGCGAACAGCACGGCGCGGCGGCGTTGAACCAATTTGAGTTTCGCGCCGTGAGCCCGCTTTTCGGCAATCAACCGTTCACCATCGCCCGCAAAGAACACGCCGGACAAATGCGGCTATGGGCGGCCAATGCGCGCGGCGAACTCGCCATGAATGCGACCGCTTCAGCCTGAGTATGGTTTTTATCTAACTGCCATCCAACTGCCATCCAACCGACTCAATAACGATTCGCACCGGCATCGCACAGGATGGTAATGTGGTGGCCAAAGTAGATGACCAATAGCGTTCGCTCACGGTCTCGGCGCAGCCAGTAGCGCGCGAAAAACCACTGGTCGATGACCTCAGCGTAAGCGTAGCCGTCGTGCACCGACAGCGGCAAAACCGGGGCGTCGAAACTTTCCCTTGCTTGCTCCGCGGTCAATTTGTCGTAGGGCTGGCGGGGGGTGAAAAAACTGAAGCGCAAGTGCAAGCGGTGTTCGCCGGTGTCGGTGTCGTTGTCAATCATAAAGCCGACGTGGTGCTCGCGATCGGGGTTGACGTTGTTGCCGAAGACGTGGCAAACGCCCGCGTATACCCTGGGAAGCACGCCAATATCCGGGCTTTCGCCACGCTCGAAACGCGACCACATCTGATGCTGGCGGGGCCCGCACGAGTCGTGGCAAATGTTGGCAGGCAACCCCGGCCCATCGGCACGGACGCCACCATCAAAGACCATCAACCCCAACAAAATCGCCGCCACATCCCTGAAGCGAACAAACCGATTGATTGCGCCGATGAACAAGCCCATCCGGTTATTGTAGCCCGGCATCGATGTTTTTGTGAATTGTGGGGAATCATTTCAATCCGTCATTCCCGCGTAGGCGGGAATCCAGTGAAAGCGTTAGCCGCTCATTATGATGTTCGGCTACGCGGTTGGGGAGGACACAATTTCAATATCCTTCCGTGGTTTAATCATAGGCAATGCAGAATTTGCTTGTGGGCGGTGGCGGCGGTATGGTGGTGCATTATTCTTATGGCCTGTGCGGCATACTTTTATCTATGGCAGATTGGTTTGTTTACATTCTTCGGTGCGCTGACGACTCTTTGTATACCGGGATCACCACCGATCTGAAAAGGCGCGTGGCTGAACACAATTCCGGGGCGTCGGCGGGGGCTCGTTACACTCGCGCGAGGCGGCCGGTGACTTTGGTGTATCACGAACGACAGAGTAGTCGTTCCGCCGCCGGCCAGCGGGAGTGCTTACTGCGCACTTTGAGCAAGGCCGACAAGGAACGACTGGTGTCATCGCCAACGTCCGCATGAACAGGCGCGCGAAACTAGTTGCAGATCGGAGGAGTGGCGGTCAGTAGCGACCTCAACTGCTCGGTGATTACGGCGGCATGTTCCACCGGTGCCATGTGTCGGTGTTCCGGGTTGATGATGAGTTGGCTGTTGGGCAGGTCGCGGCACAACGCTTGCGACATCGCCGGGGTCGAACCGACATCGTCGGTGCCGGTAATCACCAGAGTCGGGCAGGTCACCCGCTTCAACGGATATTGCTCCAGGTCCGCTTCGGCGTACGCAATCAGGCGGTACGCCTTCAGATAACCGTCGCCGGTATGTGCTGCGAAAATCGCCCGAATTTCATCGACGGCGGCGGCTTGGTCGCGCCGGTAGGCGGGAGAAAACCAGCGTTCGATGGCCGCCTCAACGACCGACATGGGGCCGTGGTCGCGGGTCATGCGGTATCGTTCTCGCACGCCTCGGCACTGTGCCTCGGTGCGCTGATAGGTGCTGTGCAGCAGCCCAAGATGGGTCAGGCGCGAGGGCGAGTGCGATGGCGAGCGATACTGCAGCGACGCGAAAGCCTGGGCGATGAGGGCGCCCAGGGAGAACCCCACCAGCGCAAAATGCTCGACGCCGAGATGGTCTACAAGGTCGGTTAATTGATCGACGTAGTCACGGATTTTTCGCGCACCGGCGGGGTTGTGGCTGTCGCCATGGCCGAGAAAATCGTAGGTTAGCAGCGCAAAGTCGGGGGCCAGCAATTCCACCGGGACGCGCCACATGGTGTGGTTCAGACCAACTCCGTGAACCAACACCAGCAGCGGCTTTTGCCCGGGGTCGCCGGTCAGGCGATAACTCGTGCCGCGAAAATTCCGCTGAATGGTCAATTCGCTACGCTGCTTTGCAAGGGATGATAAATGGTGGGGCGTGCAGGGTTCGAACCTGCGACCACCTGATTAAAAGTCAGATGCTCTACCAGCTGAGCTAACGCCCCTTTGCGATTTTCCGGCGGGATAATGCTCGAAATGGCTGAATTAAAGCAAGCGCGATTGTCCCGCCCTGCCCCGATCTCCGCCGCCGATGATTACTGTTGAATAGTCTGTTCGATGCGGCGTAACCGGGTCTGGGCCGACACCGCCACCTGATGGCCGGGGAAGCGTTCGAGCAGGTCGCGAAAAATTTCCGCCGCTTCTTCGTAGGCGCCGATGTCATACTGGATATATCCGGTCTTCAGCAACGCTTCGGGCACCCTCGGGCTGTCGGGATAGCGGGTCGCCACGGCGCGAAAACCCATCAACGCCGCTTCAAACTCGCGGTTCACATAACGCGCTTCCGACATCCAATAATACGAATCATCCGCCAGTTGGCTTTCCGGCCAAGTATCGGCGAGGTTCTGAAACCCGGCGATGGCGTCTTGATATTTGCTCTGCTTTAGCAGGTTGAACGCTTGCTCGTAGGCTTCCTGTTCCGGCACAGACACCACTCCGACCTGATCGAAATTATCGCCGGGGGTGGTGCTCGCCGGCGGTGCGAGGGTTGCGGTTCCGGGAACGCTCTCCACGATTGCAACGTTGGCGTCGCCCGACGTTGCGGGGATGATTGCGGTGCCGTTAACAATACCGGGGGCGGGGTCGAGACCGGGCGTGAGACCGGGAACAGCACCAACGCCGCCGTTAATGCCTTGTTGCCCCAGCGACAGCAGACGCTGGGCACGCTCCAGTGCCAGCAGCCGACGGTCCAGATCCTGAAACAGGTTCTGCCGGCGACGCTTGGCGGTTTCGGTGTTGAACTCGATTTCTTCCACCACATTGCGCAGTTTCTTGAGTTCTTCCTTCAGTTCGGTCAACTGCTCCAGGGCTTTCAGCGTCCCGGCATTGGGTTGCGCGGCGGGTTGCGCGGGTTGCGTCTGTACTGTAGCCGAAGTTGCCGAGGTCACCGGGGTTTGGCCGGGCTGGTTCTGAATAGGCACATAATTCGGCGGCACACAGCCGCTGAGCGCCAGCAATGGCAACACCATCAGCCACCATTTTCCGGCGGTAGTTTTATCGTGCATGGTTCCGGTTGTCTCCGGGGTTAGGTTCATTGTCGTTGTCTCAAGTGCCGCTTATTGGTACAAAATTTCAACCCGGCGATTGAGGCTCCAAGCGCTGTCGTCATGGCCGAGCGTAACCGGGCGTTCTTCGCCGTAGGAAACCGTCTGGATGCGGCTCGCGTCTACCCCCAATGCCTGCATTATATTGGCAACGGACTTGGCGCGGTCTTCGGCAAGGGCGAGGTTGTATTCTCGGGTTCCGCGTTCGTCGGTGTGTCCTTCGAGGATGACCTGGACGTTGGAGACGCTATTCAGGTATCTGGCGTGGGCCTGCACCACGGCTTCTCCTTCGGCGTTCATTTGGCTGCTGTCGTATTCAAAATAGATCACCCGCTGGGCAAGCAGATCGCCGTCGTTACCCTGCTCGAGTTCCACCGCGCCGGTGGCTTCATCGCCGCCGAGGCCGGTGGTGCTGACGTCTCCGGCGACTCCTTCGACCACTTCCGGTTCCACCACGATTGGGTCGTACCCCGTAGTGCCCCCGCCGATGCAACCGGCGAGCATTACACTGGCGAAAAATACGATGAAATAATATGGCAATTTACGCATAGCAATATCCTCTACTGTTTTCGGTTAAACGGTGACCACGCCGGCTCGCGGACGATGCCGTTTTGCAAACTGATGATCTGGTGTACCCGACCGTCCGGGGAAACCGCGGCCAGCACGTTGCGCCCGCCGGAGCGGGTGGCGTACATAATCATTTCATCGTTGGCGGCAAAAGTGGGCGATTCATCCTGGCTGGTTCGGGTCAATTCAGTCACGGTTCGATCTTGGGGCGAGTATATCCCAACTCGGAAGCCATTGCCTTGATTGGTGATCAATACGATGGATTTTCCGTCTTTGGAATAACTGGCACCGGCGTTGTATTTGCCGTTGAAGGTAATCCGCCGGGCATCCCCCCCGGTGGCGGCGATGCGGTAAATTTGCGGCGTCCCGGAGCGGGACGAGGTGAAGATAATGGCCCTGCCGTCCGGCGACCACGCCGGTTCGGTGTCGATGGCGGTGTGGCGGGTCAGTCGGCGCAAGTCGTCGCTTGCCAAGTCGTAGATGTAAATCTCGGGGTTGCCCTCCTTGGAAAGCGTCATCGCCAGCCGCCCGCCGTCCGGCGACCACGCCGGTGCACCGTTGATACCGGCATACTCGGCCACCCGCTCACGGTGGCCACTCCAGAGATCTTGGACATAAATCATCGAACGATTTTTCTCAAACGAAACATAGGCGAGTTTGCCGCCGTCCGGCGACCACGCCGGAGAGAGGATGGGTTGCGATGATTCGAGGATGGTTTTGGGTTGGTGGCCGTCGGCATCGGCAACCTGCAGCAGGAATTGCTTGCCCGGCGATGCCTCTTCCACGGTAACGTAGGCGATACGGGTGTCAAAGGCGCCGGGTTTGCCGGTCAGCGTCTCGTAGATGATGTCGCTAATCTGGTGGGCGACCTTGCGCAGGCTTTTGGCGGGCACTACGAATTTCTGCCCGGCAAGTTGTTTTTCCCGAAACACATCGAGCAACTGGAAGCGTACCTCGTAACTGCCGGCACCGGCGTTCACCACACGCCCGACCACCAACGCCTCGACCTTGTGCAGACGCCAATTTTTATATCGCACCGAACGCAAATCATTGGGACGGGCGAGAAAATTATCGCGCGGTAACGCCTCAAACTTGCCACTTCGCCCAAGGTCAGCCTCGATGATGTTGGCTGGCAGGTCGGCGGCGGCGGCGATGTCGTCCAAACCGAAACGCCCGAAAGGCACGATGGCAATGGGAATTGCCGCTTCCACGCTTTTAGTAACCTCGATAGTCAGCACCGCCGAAGTCGGGGCGGAAAACCCCAGCAGCATCAGCAGACACAGTAACACCGCCGCCGCCGTGAAAGCGCGATTGGGTTCGCCGCTACTATTTGTCGGGGCTGAACTTGAAGTCAAATTCGTTGATAAATTCATAGTATTTGGGGTCGGTTGGAAATGGCAATGGCGAAGCCTTGTGCACCGCGCGTTCCGCGGATTGGTCGAAGAATGGGTCGTTGCTACTGCGGGTCACCCTCGCCGAGATCACCCGCCCGTCACGGGCTACTTTAACTCGAATGGTCACCGTCAAACCAGATTGACTGGCGGGCGGCCGCCGCCAATTATTCTCCACCGCAACGGCAATGCGGTCGACCAATTCGCTCAACGCATCGGCGGCGTCATTTTGGGTTTGCACCCGCTGTTCCTTTTCGATTTGCTGGCGCAACTCTTCGGCGCGCTGCTGTTTGGCTTCTTTTTCTTTGCGCTTTTTCTCGGCATCTTGTTTTTTCTTCAGTTCTTCAGTCTTGCGCTTTTTCTCGGCATCTTGTTCTTTCTTTGCTTCGTCGGCTTTGCGCTTCTTTTCGGCGACTTGCTTTTTCTTCGCTTCATCGGCTTTGCGTTTATTGTCGACTTCGAGTTTTTTCTTCGCTTCGTCGGTTTTGCGTTTCTTTTCGGCGACTTGCTTTTTCTTTGCTTCGTCGGCTTTGCGCTTTTTCTCGGTTTCGAGTTTTTCCTGTTTCTCTTTTTCCTCGCGCTGCAGTTCCTTTTGTTTGCGTTCTTCTTCCTCGCGTTTGCGATTCAGTTCTTCGAGATTTCGGGCTACCTGTTCCGCTTCAATAGCCGGGTCGGGCACCGCCACCGCTTGAATCGGTTGGAGCGCGCCGCGTTTGACGGGGTCGGTCCAGTTGAAATTGTAAAACAAAAACGCCAGCAACACTCCATGGATTACGATGGTGAACAGCACCGCTTTTGCGAGAAGGCCGAAAGGCCTCAACCTTTTCCACATCACGACCCCGGCGATTCCGTCACCAGCCCCACCGACTTAACCCCGGCGGCCTGCAACAACACCATCGCCCGCACCACATGGGCGTAGGCCGCCGACGCATCGCCGCGCACCAGAAAGGGCGCTTCGGGATTGCTTCGCAACACCGCCGCCGCGCTGCGTTTTATTTCCGCCGCCGAGGCAATTTTTTCCCGGTCGTCGTTCAGGTAGTAGTTGCCACCGGCATCGACCGTAACCACAAACGGCTCGCGTTGTTCATTCTTTATGGGCTCGGCGTCGGCGCGGGGCAGATCCACTTTCACACCTTGACTAAGCAGCGGTGCGGTCACCATAAAAATAATCAAAAGCACCAGCATCACGTCGATGTACGGAACTACGTTAATCTCCCCCATGAGACGTTTTTTTCTGCCGTATCTGCTGCGACTCATTGGATTGTTTTGACCGGATCTTGGCGGTTGATGATGCTCAGAAACTCTTCCATGAACACTTCGTAGCGGTTGGTGAGACGTTCGGCGGTGTGGGCAAAACTATTGTAGGCGATGACCGCCGGGATGGCGGCGAACAAGCCCATGGCGGTGGCAATCAATGCCTCGGAAATGCCCGGCGCCACGGTGGCGATGGTGACCTGCTGCAGCACGCCGATGGAGCGGAATGAATTCATAATGCCCCACACGGTGCCGAATAATCCGACATAGGGGCTGGTGGATCCGACCGTGGCGAGGAAGGACAAATGGGTTTCCAAGTTGTCGACCTCTCGGCTCAGCGCCACGCGCATCGAGCGGTGCACACCGTCCACCATATCGGCGCGGCTGACGTTGGGTTTGCGGTGCAGGCGATTGTATTCTTCGTAACCGGCGATGAATATTTTGACGATGCCTTCGGGTTCGCCATTGCCGCCGCCGCCATCATTGCCGCTGCCGCTCCAGTCGCTGTAGATGCGGTGCATTTCACCGCCGGACCAGAACTCATCTTCGAAGCGGGCGGCGATTTTAGTCAGGCGTTTGTAACTGGTGCGCTTGCGGTCGATCATAAACCAGGAGACCACCGAGGCAATCAGCAGGATCAGCATCACCAGTTGCACCAAAAAACCGGCGTTGGCAATCAGGCTGATAACCGACAGGCCATTTTGTTCAGTGGTTAATTCAATGGACATTGGATGTTGTCGGTAAATTCAAGTAGGTGGTTATGGCAAGTTGCGGCGGCTTTCACTTCATTAATCGGCGTATCATTAATCGGCGCACGACCAGCGGCTGAGGGCGGCGGCCAACTCCGTCGGCATCCGGCACGGAGTAAATGTATCACTATTCACCAGCGCCAGTTTGATCTCCCCGTCCACCAGCAACCGGCACTCCCGCCGGACTTGCTGGCGGAACACCAGCGAGGCGTGGCGCATGCGCAAAATCTCCAGCGTTACTTCGATCTCGTCATCCAGCCGCGCCGCCGCCAGATATTTGAGCCGCGCCTCGGTCACCACGAACAACACCGAATGCCGCCGCTCGAGTTGGGTGGGCGGGAAGCCGATGCGCCGCAAACAGGCGTTTCGCGCCCGCTCCATATACCCCAGGTAATTGCCGTAGTATACAACGCCGCCGGCATCGGTATCTTCGTAATTAATCTGCAGCGCAATGGAAAAAATGCCGTCCTTATTCATGTTCGGAAAACAACTCTCGCTGGCGGCTGGCGACTTCCCCGGGTATCTCCAAGCCGAGGCGTCGCCACGCCGATTTGGTGGCCATGCGTCCGCGTGCGGTGCGCATTAAAAAACCCTGCTGAATCAGGTACGGTTCGACGACGTCCTCGATGGTGCCGCGCTCCTCGCCGATGGCGGCGGCGATGCTGTCGATGCCCACCGGCCCGCCGTCAAACTTCGTCATGATGGCAAGCAACACGCTGCGGTCCAGCGTGTCGAGCCCGAAACTATCCACCTCCAGCAAATCCAGCGCGCGGTTGGAGACATCTGCGGTGAGCCGCCCGTCGGCCTTGACTTCGGCGTAATCGCGCACCCGGCGCAGCAGGCGGTTGGCGATTCGCGGCGTGCCTCGAGAGCGTGCTGCCACCGCTTTGACGCCGTCTTCGTCGAACTCGATACCGAGCAGCCGCGCCGAACGCTCGACGATGAGCGCCAGTTCATCGGCATCGTAAAAATTCAGCCGTTGCACGATGCCAAACCGGTCGCGCAGGGGCGAGGTCAGCAGTCCGGCGCGGGTGGTCGCCCCCACCAGCGTGAACGGCGGCAGGCTTAGTTTGATGGAGCGCGCCGCCGGCCCGTCGCCGATGATGATGTCCAGTTGATAATCCTCCATGGCGGGATAGAGAATTTCCTCGATGGCCGGGTTGAGGCGGTGAATTTCGTCGATGAACAGGATGTCGCCGGTCTCGAGATTGGTGAGGATGGCCGCCAAGTCGCCGGCCTTTTCCAGCACCGGGCCCGAGGTCTGGCGCAGGCGCGCGCCCATCTCGGTGGCGAGGATGTGCGCCAGCGTGGTCTTGCCGAGGCCCGGCGGGCCGAACACCAGCGCGTGGTCGAGAACTTCTTCGCGGTTACGCGCCGCGGCGATGAAAATCTCCAGTTGTTCACGGGTCTTCGGCTGGCCGATGAATTCGTCCAAGGTCGCGGGCCGCAGACTGCGGTCGATTTTTTGTTCCGGCGGAGAATCGTGGTCGTCTCCGGGAGTCAGCAGTGGGTTGAAGTCGCTCATGCGCGGTCAGGGATTGCTTGGGGACTTGCTCAAGTATTGCAACGCCTTGCGGATTAAATCCTCGCGCCGCAGACCTTCGGTTTCCACGGCGCGCAGGGCGCGGTTGGCGTCGGCGGTCTTGTAACCGAGGGCAAGCAATGCGCCGATGGCGTCCTGCACCGAACTGGCATTGCCGGTGGCTGTGTCATCCACTACGCCGAGTGAGTCGATGCGGTCGCGCAGGTCGAGGATCATGCGCTGGGCGGTTTTTTTGCCGATGCCCGGCACGCGGATAAGGGCTGATACATCCTCTTGGTGAATGCATGTGATGAACTGGCTTGTGCTCAAGGTCGAGAGAATTGCCAGCGCCACCCGCGGCCCGACTCCGTTGATGCGCAATAGCCTGCGAAACAACTCCCGCTGCGGCTGGTCGGAAAACCCGAACAGCAACTGCGCGTCCTCGCGCACCACCAGATGCACGAACAACGAAACCGGCTGGTCGTCTTCGGGCAAGTCGTAGAAAGTAGTCATCGGCGCTTCCAATTCATAGCCGACTCCGCCCACATCCAACAGCAAAAACGGGGGCTGCTTCTGCATCAACCGGCCACTGAGATAACCAATCATTGTTGAGAAGCCCGGTTCAATTTTTCTTCGACTTGCATGGTATGAATATGACAGATTGCGCAAGCCAGCGCATCCGCTTCATCGGCCCCCGGCGGTGCGCGCAGGCCGAGCAGCACTCGCACCATGTGTTGCACCTGCTCTTTTTTGGCGCTGCCCACGCCCACCACGGCGCGTTTAATTTGCAAGGCACTGTATTCCGTCACCTCAAGACCGGCTACCACCGCCGAACACACCGCGCTGCCGCTGGCTTGTCCCAACACCAACGCCGAGCGGGCGTTTTTGGCGAAAAACACCTGCTCCACCGCCACCGACTCGGGGCGATGCCGCTCGATCATTTGCTGAACACCGCGATAAATTTCACCCAGGCGTACGCTCACATCCCCATCATCCATGCGCACGCATTTCCAAGCCACCGGACGCAAGCCATCGCGCACCGCCTCCACCACGCCGAGGCCGGTGCGCCGGGAACCGGGATCGATCCCCAGCACTCTCATGACGAAGTTCCCATCATCCGACCTCGACAAAAATTGCGTTGGTGAACACGTTCTGAACATCGTCCAACTGCTCGAGCGCATCCACCAGTCGGGCGGCTTGCTCGGCTTGTTCGCCGCTCAATTCGGTGTGGGTGTTCGGACGCTGAATCAATTCGGATACCTCCGGCACCAGATCAACTTCCTTGAAAGCCCGTTCTACCTGCAAGTAATCCCGGGGCGAAGCAACCACTTCGATGATGCCGTCTTCGCTGTCGATGTCCTCGGCCCCGGCGGCCAGCGCAACCTCCATGATACGCTCCTCGTCGGCGCCTTCGGAAAATATCATGCAACCAATTTTCTCGAACAAGTAGGCGACCGAGCCGTCGGTGCCGAGGTTTCCGCCGTGCTTGGTAAAAGCGTGGCGAACTTCGCTGACTGCGCGGTTGCGGTTGTCGGTGGCGCATTCGACCAGCACCGCCATGCCATTCGGGCCGTAGCCCTCGTAGCGAATCTCCTCGAACGCCGCGCCGTCGGTACCCCCCGAGCCGCGCTTGACCGCGCGCTCGATGGTATCGCGAGTCATATTCGCCGCCAGTGCCTTATCGACCGCCGAACGCAACCGCGCATTGGCATCCGCATCGCCGCCACCAATCCGCGCGGCCACGGTAATCTCCTTGATCAACTTGGTAAAAACCTTGCCGCGCTTCGCATCCTGAGCGGCTTTACGAAATTTAATATTCGCCCATTTACTATGGCCGGCCATCTGTTCTTCCGAAGGTGAGGGGTTGGGCGATAGATTGTTTCAACCAACTGCGCCCGAACTTGGCAAATTCGGGGTTAATTTCTATGCCGAGATACTGCACGCCGAGGGATTGCGCGACCACGCACTCCGACCCGGACCCGGCAAAAGGTATCAGCGTGCGGCCACTGCCGTTGATGCGCGATTGAATCAATCGCTTGGTTAATTCCATTGGCTTTTGGGTGGGGTGTTTGAGAATATCGTGTCCGCCGTGTTCGGCTAATTCCCCCGGCGGCTTGACTGCACCGCCGCAATCACGACAGGCAAACCACCGTTCCGCTCGCCCCGCACCGCCGGCGAGGGCGGGAACCTCGATCACATCGCGCGGCAACGCTCCGCCGTTGTCGTTGTATATCGTTTTCTTTCCGCTGCGGGCGTATCGACCTTTTGTCCCTTTTCGTTCCTTGCCGATACACTTCAAGAAGTGCTCGGTATAGGGCAGACGGAGTTGGTCGATTTCCAGATTCGGGCGTTTTGTGCCGGGCTTCCACAGGCACAAGACCGCCTCGTGGGAACGCTGCCAGAACTTTGACGATGGCACGGCTTTATTCGTGTAATGCCACGCCAGCCAGCGTTGCTCATCGATGGGATATTCAACCGCGATTCGCGCCAGAACCTCGTGGAAGCCATAGACATATACCAATCCGTTATCGGCAAGCAAGCGAAAACATTCGGCAATCCATTCGTTACACCATGTGACATACTCGCCGATGGGCATATTGTCATTGTTGTTGCCAAAATCTTTGCCGATGTTGTAGGGCGGGTCGGCTATCACCACATCAAATTTTAGGTCGACGGGCTGTTTTTTCAAAACTTTCAGCACATCGCCAGTGATTATTTGAGGGCGAAAAACCGGTTTGGCGCGGGACACGGCATAGTCGCTACCGCCCGGGTCGCGCTTAACCGTGCGCTCGATGGTATCGAGCGTCATATCCGCGTCATATCCGCCCATTGGCTAGGGCCGGCCATCTGTGCATCGCATTAGTAACCAAAATTAATAACCAAAACTAACCTTCTGGAGTTTTTCCCGCCGCGCATGAATTCTGGCTCGCAAATATTCCATTGGGCGATCACCTTTTACGCTGTTGCAGTTCCCACACAGCAGTTGAAGGTTGCCGGCGTAGTCTCCGCCGCCTTTGTTTTTTGGAATAATGTGATCAATGTGAAAATCCTGTTTCTGAAAATGTCGATGGCAACCGGCGCAATCACCGCCCTGTCCACCGTACAACCGATCTCGTATCTCGTCCTTTTCGGCGGCATTTTTTAGGTTGATGGTGATTATATCGGTGCGCGCCGGTATGTCGGTTCGATGAATAAAATCCAGCCTTTCTTTGGGCGCGAAATCTTTAAGCACCCCGGCATCATCGGACAGCCGCTCCATCAAAACATCCGCCGCTGACCCTGAAATATCAATGCCAATCCATTTACGGCGGTGTTGTTGTGCCGAGACCATTGCGGTTGCGCATCCGCAGAATGGATCTAAAACGACTTCGCCTTCGTTGCTACTACCCTTGATTATGATTTCCAATAACGCCAATGGTTTTTGTGTCGGATAACCGGTACGCTCTCTCGAACTGCCCGACAGATACGGTATCCCGACAAAAACATCGCTTTGCCTGACGCCCTCGACTTGATCCAGATAACTTCTGTCTTTATCTGTGCCTTTGGTGTCCTTGCGCCGTAAAGTTCTAAAAACCCTACCGTTCATACGATGCAACTGTTGGTAATCGTGCAACCCCTTTATTTTCTGAATATTGCCATCGGGCTTTTCCAAAAACCGATATTCCTTTAACGATTGTTCGGTATGGTTGGTATAGATTTGATTAAACACCGTTTGTTTGCTCTTCGCATAAAACAAAATGCAATCGTGTTGTCTTTGCAGTCTGTTGGCTTTGGCCGTCCAGCGTCCATAGTGCCAGACAATTTCATTTCTAAAATTCTGTCTGCCAAAAATACAGTCCAGTATCAGTTTCAAGAAGTGACTGGCAGTCGGATCACAGTGCAGATAAATACTACCAGTGATTTTCAGCACCCGGTGACATTGAATCAGCCGTTGCGCCATATAGGTGATATACGACATCATCGCTTTGCTGTGGACTGCGCCGATGGTTTGGATGTAATCCACAAGTCCGGGATAGTCTATTACCATGCGTTCCAGCGTTTCGACATCGACATCCTGCCAAGTCCACATATCCTTAAACTCCGCACCCGCCGCCTTGCTCCCGACCGGTGCTTTATACATGCGCTTGCTGTTAAACGGCGGATCAAGGTATATCAAATCAATGCATTCGCTGTTCATTCCATTGAGAACATAAAGATTATCGCCGGTAAATAAAGCGTTTGGTTTGATATTCACGGGGCTACTCCCTGTAGTTGAACAACCATTATAACCCTATTTACGCTTATGAATGAGGGTTGGCTTTCACGCCTTTGAGTTGCAGGCCGAGTTCGGTTAGTTGCTTCCGATCCACCCGGCTTGGTGCTTCGGTCAGTAGGCAGGCGGCTTTTTGGGTTTTGGGGAAAGCGATTACATCGCGGATGGATTCGGCGCCGGTTAGCAGGGCGGCTATGCGGTCGATGCCGAAGGCGATGCCGCCGTGGGGTGGGGCGCCGTATTGCAGTCCTTCGAGTAGGAAGCCAAATTCGGCGTGGGCTTGTTCATGGTCGATGCCGAGGGTGCCGAGGATGCGTTGTTGCAGGTCGGCGTCGTGAATGCGGATGGAGCCGCCGCCGAGTTCGGTGCCGTTTAGCACCAGATCGTAGGCACGCGACAGCACCCGCCCCGGGTCGCTTTCCAGCCATTCCACATCTTGCGGACGCGGGGCGGTGAAGGGGTGATGCAGGGGTTGCCACCGCCGCGCTTCGTGGTCCCACGCCACCAACGGAAAGTCCACCACCCACAGCGGCTTCCAGCCCACCTCCGACAGGTTCAAATCGCGGGCGATTTCCAGCCGCAGCGCGCCGAGGGCGGCGTTGACCACCGATGCTTTGTCGGCGCCGAAGAAAATCACATCGCCACTCGCGGCGGCGGTACGCTCGAGGATGCCGACCAGCGCGGCGTCCGGCAGGAATTTGAGAATGGGGGATTGCAATCCGTTGCGTCCGCCGCAGGCACCGTCGGCATCATTGACCTTGATATACGCCAGCCCGCCGGCGCCAAATGGTTTGACGAATTCGGTGTAGTGGTCGATTTGTGCGCGGGAAAGTTGGCCGCCGCCGGGCACTCTGAGCGCCGCCACGCGCCCGGCCGGGTCGCAAGCGGGCGCTGAGAAAACCTTGAATTCCACTTCTTTCATCAGGTCGGTGACTTCGGTTAACTCGAGCGGCACGCGCAAATCCGGGCGGTCGCTGCCGTAGCGCATCATCGCCTCGGCATACCCCATGCGCGGTATCGGTTCCGGCAACTCCACCTTCGCCACACTCCGGAACACTTCCCGCATCAGTTGCTCCATCTCGGTAATGACATCGTTCTCATCCACGAACGACATCTCGACATCCAACTGGGTAAATTCGGGCTGGCGGTCGGCGCGCAAATCCTCGTCTCGGAAGCACCGGGCGATCTGGTAATAACGCTCAAATCCGGCAACCATCAGCAGTTGCTTGAATAGTTGCGGCGACTGCGGCAGGGCGAAAAACTCCCCCGCATGGGTGCGGCTCGGCACCAAATAATCGCGCGCGCCTTCGGGGGTCGAGCGGGTCAGGATGGGGGTTTCGATATCGACAAAATCCCGCGCATCGAGAAAACGCCGTATCTCGCCGATGAGGCGATGGCGTAGGCGCAGGGCTGCTTGCATCGGCGCGCGCCTGAGGTCGAGAAAGCGATATTTCAACCGCACCATCTCGCTAATATCGTCATCGTCCATCTGAAACGGCAGCGGCTCGGCGCGGCTCAGCAACTCAATTTGCTCCGCCGCCACTTCGATTTTCCCGGTGGACAATTCCGGATTGTCGGTTCCTTCGGGACGTTGGCGCACCGTGCCGGTCACCTGCAAAACGAATTCGTTGCGCGCCTGATCGGCAACCGCAAAAGGTTGCGGCACATCCGGGGCGGCGACCACCTGCACCCGGCCACTGCGATCGCGCAGGTCGATGAATATCACGCCGCCGTGGTCGCGGCGGCTCAATACCCAGCCGGCGAGGGTGACGGTGCGGCCAATGTGGTCAAGGGTCAGGTCGCCGCTGAGATGGGTGCGCATCATCCCGATTATGCGTCTAATGCGCGTCTAATACGGGGTAAGTTTCGCTCACGAAGAATCGCTCCCGGTGGTTTTTTCTACCGATTTGGTGGATGCGGACGGTTTCTCCGAGGCGTTGTCTTTTTTGGCGTTTTTATCGGTCGACGAGGCATCTTTGTCGGTCGAAGGAGCGTCTTTGTCCTTGGACTCTTTTGGTTCTTTTTTGGTGCCGTTGTGTTTAAAGTCGGTTTCGTACCAACCGCTGCCTTTGAGACGAAACGCCGCCCTGGAGATCTGTTTTTTCAAACTGGCCTCACCGCATTCCGGGCAATAGCACAACGGCTCATCGGAAATTTTCTGCAACACTTCCAAGCGATGCTCGCAGGCACTGCACTGATATTCATAAAACGGCATCGGTCGGTCCTGTCCCCCTCACCCCTGCAAAAATTATGCGCCGCATTATAGCCGAAAATCGCCGTTGCAGTAAGCAGTGTGTGTGCGCCCACCCCCAATAATGACCAACTCCGCCGGGATTGTTTAACTGGATTCCAGTTGCGCGGGAATGACGGCAGAGGATGTCCGGCGCAACCGACTTGTTAGAAATTCACTTCGCCTTTTAGCAACACGGCTTGGGTTGGGGTGGTGCCATCTTGGTGTTCGCCGGATAGGGTTAGGTTGTATCTGGTGCCGGATTTCCAGTTTAGGCCTAGGCGGTAGGTGTCGGTGGTGCCGATGGTTAGTTCGGTGTAGGGGGTTAAGAGGCCATCCCAGTGGCGGAGGGGTACTCCGTAGCCGATGCGGGCGTCCAAGTAGGTCCGGTAGGTGGCGGTGGGATCTTCTTTGTTGGCGGTGTCGGTGTCGAGTAGGCCTTGATCCCAGAGTGCTTGGATTCCGGTGCCGCTTTCGCCGTAGCCGGGGCTTATGGCTAGGGATAGGCCTTGGCCGTCTGCGCCGGGTTGTAGGCGCAAACTACCGCTGATTCCCCATTCCCGGTAGTTGCCGCCGCTTCCGACTAAGGCGCGGGCGCGGCCTTCTATGGTTAATCTAGTTGCCGGGTTGCTGTAGCGTAAGCCGCCGCCTATCTCTGCACCGCCGCCGGTTTCGCCGTCGCCGCCGTCATAGCGAAGGCCGATTTCCACCGATGGTTCATACTGTGCGCCGTTCGCCAAGGGGTGGGATTGTTTGGATTCTATGGAAAGCCGCACGCGGGTTGCGTCCACATCCTCGGCGGTGATTTCGGCACCAACTGCGCGGCTGCCTTCGATTTCCAACTGGGTATACGCCAATTCGCCTTTGAGTCGCACATCGGTTACGCCCACTCGCCACAACTCGCCGCTACCGCCGATGCCGACGCTTTGTTGGTTGAGGTCGCTGACACGCCGGACATCGTCCGCTACTTTGATTTCCAACTCGCCTTCACCATATCCGGCGGTTGCCCATAAATCCAAGGAGCCGGTGCTCCAGCCGATATAGGGATTCACGCTGGTTAGGTCGATGTCGTATTCGCCTTTGTCTTGGGCGGGATCCATATTTGTTACCAAACCAGTCGCGCCGTCATACTCAAAGTCGCCCCGCAACCACGAGACCGACACGCCGGCCAATAAGTCCGGGTTCACGCGCGCATCGAAGCCGAGGTGTATGCCGGATAATTCACCGTCCCAGTTCAAACCCCCGCTATCGCCGGATAATTCACGGTATTCGCCGCTTCCCCAAAATGCCGGTGAAAAGCCGCCGGAGGCTTCACCATTGCTCGCATTCATCGGCAATACAAAATTGGTGCCGGACAATAATTCTTTGACCGCACGGTCGCCTTTGCTCATGGCTTCGCCGTGGGTTCGTAATACGCCTACCACGCTTTCTATGCTTGCTTGGTCGGCGAAGTTGAGGCCGCCGAAGTTCAGGTTGGGCGATGCCACCGGATTGGCGGATAATTCAATGCGCCGGGTAATGGCGCTGCCGATGCTGGCGGACAGGGCTTGGGCAACTTCCGGCAAGACCACTTGGGTGATGGGGTCGAGGTCTTCGGGAGGGATGCCACTACGGTTACGCACGGTTACTTGGTCTGTTGCCATGGTTCCACCGGCGGTGACGGTCAGTCGGAAAGTCAGGCTGAAGGTCAACGCATCATCTTCCGGCATCGCTCGATCCGGTGCGGTGAAAGTCAGGCTTGCGGTGTTCGCATTCGTCAAACTCACCATCGGTGTGCCGCCAATCTGCTCCCACAGATAACTCAGCGGCTCGCTTTCCGGATCGCTACCGCTACCGTTCAAAGTTACCACCGCACCTTCAGCCACATTTTGGTCACGCCCGGCATTGGCGATGGGCGGATCGTCGGGGCCAGCGGTTACGGTGATTACTACCGTACTCGCTGCTGCCGAAGTATTCGGTCCATCACTAACCCTCAAACTGAAGGTCAAGGTCAAATTTGTCGGTAATTGATTTGGCGCGGTAAAAGTCGGGCGTTCGACAGTCGTGCTGCTCAAAGTTACCGTCGATGTGCCGCCGGTCTGCGTCCACGCAAAGGTCAGCGTCTGGTCTTCCGGATCGTCGCTGGCACTAGCGTCCAGCGTCACCCTCGCACCCTCTCCCACGGTTTGGTTGGGGCCCGCATCGGCGGTCGGCGGGTCATTGATTCCGGCGGTTACGGTGATTACCACCACCGCGGCAGTTGAATCATTCGTCGAATCATTGGTAATCAGTTGGAAAGTCAACATCGCATCCGTCAGCAACCCACTCGGCGTGGTGAAAGTCCGGTTTGAGAGGCTCGTGGTGGTTAAACTCACGGTCTGCCCACCGGTCTGCGTCCATCGATAAGTCAGCGTCTGGCCTTCCGGATCGGTGCCGCCGCCGGTCAGGGTTACCATCACGCCCTCGGCCACGCTTCGGTTAGCCCCGACAGTGGCAGTCGGCGGTAAGTTCACCACCGCATTTACGGTGATGATTACGGTGTCGGTGTCGGTGAGATTTCTCCCATCCTCGACGGTCAGCGTCAGCACCACCGTGCCGGGCGTATTGGTGGCGGTGAAAATCGCGGTGCGGCTGGTAGCATCATCAAAACTACCCCCCGCGCCCATGGTCACGCTCCAAAGATAGGTCAGGGTCTCGTTTTCCGGGTCGCTGCCGCTACCGGCCAGGGTTAGGGACGCACCCGGCAGTATGCTTCGGTCGGCCCCCGCCTCGGCAGTGGGCGCATCGTTCGGTCCGGCGGTTACGGTGATGATCACATCATCGGTTGCCGCCGAATTATTTACGCCGTCATTGGTCCTCAGGCGGAAGGTTAAGGTCAAATTATTCACCAACTGCGTGGGCGCGGTAAAGGTCGGGTTTGAGATGCTTGCATTACTCAAACTCACCGCCGGTGTGCCAACCTGCGTCCACGAATAATTCAGCGGATCCACGCCCTCCGGATCGGTGCCGCCACCGGCCAGCGTCACGGTCGCGCCTTCAGCCACGCTTTGCGCATTGCCCGCCTCGACGGTGGGCGCTTCGTTGGTTGCGGTTATGGTGATTTCCACCGTATCCGCCGTCGATTCGTGCTCTCCGTCAGCAACCGTCAGGCTAAAGGTCAAAGTAGTATTCGCCGCCAAATTCGGCGCGGTGAAAGTCGGGCTTGCGGCAGTGGTACTGCTCAAACTCACCGTCGGCATACCGCCGGTCTGCGTCCACGAATAGAACAGACTCACGCCTTCCGGATCGCTGCTGCCGCTACTGGTCAGGGTTACGGTCGCGCCTTCATTCACGGTCTGTGAAGGACCGGCCTCGGCGGTTGGTCGTTGATTCGCCACTGTCTCGGTTACGACGGTGATGACCACCGTGTCGACAACGCCTAAACCGCTCGAGTCGATTACGGTCAGGCTGAAGGTCAATAGCACATCATCGGTCGCTACATCCGGTGCGGTGAAAGTCGCGGTGTTGGTTGTCGCATTCGTCAAAGTCACCGTCGATGCGCCAACTTGCGTCCATTGATAAGTCAGCGCGCTGTCATCGCCGTCCGGATCGATGCCGCTGCCGGTCAAGGTTACGGTCGTGTTTTCGTCCGCGGTTCGGTCATCTCCGGCGTTGGCGGTCGGTGCCATGTTCGTCCCGGGATTACCTACCGTGATCGCCACAGTGCCGAAAGCATCCCCACCGCTCTGGTCGGTAACCATCACACGGAAATTCAACCTCGCCCCCGCGAATATACTGCCCGTCAGGGCCCTCGGCACTACGAAATTCGCCGTATCCGTATCCGCCCCGTTGATAATCACAAGTTGATTAGCGTTTGGGCTACCGATTTGCGTCCACAAATAGGTCAGCGCGCTGTCAGCGCCATCCGGATCGCTGCTGCCACTGGCATCCAGCGTTACGGGTGTGCTCGGCGGCGCTAGGCTGGGAGTCCCCGTGGCAACGACACTCGGCACCTGGTTGGTTCCGGCGATTATCGTGACTACCACAGATTCGCCGAATACCGTAGTCTTCCCGTCAGTGACTGCCACGCTGAAACCAAACGTGGTACCCACTGATGTACCGCTCGGCACTACGAAGTTCGCCACAGCCGTAGCGGAGTTGTTCACAATCACACTCGGACTAGTGGTATCGACGCCGAATTGGCTCCAGACATACCCCAGCGTATCGCCGTCCAGATCCGTGGTGGCACTGGCGTCCAGCATCACGGTGTCGCCGACCCTCGCGTTTCGGGCAACCGCCCCGACATCGACAACCGGCGGTCGGTTGACGGGGACTATGGTGATGATTACCTGATCATCGGCGGTGGGCCCGCCGCTTCCGGCGGTGACTTGCAGATTGAAAGTCAATTCAGGATCCGCCGGCACAGTCGCCGGTGCCGTGAAAGTCGCCATTACGGCGGTCTCAGTGACTAACGTCACCGCCGGTGAACTGCCGACCTGCGTCCACAAATAGGCCGGCGTCACGCCTGCCGGGACGCTAGAGCCGCTGCCGTTCAGCGTTACGCGGCTGCCTACCTCCACGGTTTGGTCAGCCCCGGCAACGGCAACCGGCGGTGGGGTCGCCGAGATTACCGTAACCAACACATCGTCGGCGTTTGACTCGGAGGCTGAATCACTAACCGTCACACGGAAAGTCAATATAACACCCGCCGCCAGACCGTTCGGTACTGTGAAAGTCGTCATAGGATTAGTCGAATCGACTATATTCACATTTTGGCTAGCGTCTGAGGTGTTAAGTTGCTCCCACTCATAGGTCGGCGTCTCACCTTCCGGGTCGCTGCTGGCACTGGCATTCAGCATCACGGTTGCGCCCGGCATCGCGCTTTGATCAGCCCCGGCACTGGCGGTCGGTGCTTGGTTGGTTGCGGTTACGGTGATTACCACCGTGTTCGCCGCCGCCGAATCTTGAACTCCGTCATTGGTCGTCAGACTAAAAGTCAACATCGCATCCACCGTCAACCCATCCGGCGGTGCGGTGAAGGTTGGGCTTTGGGCAGCCTCATCGTTCAAAGTCACCGCCACCCCGCCGGTCTGCGTCCACTCATAATCCAGGTCCACGCCCTCCAGATCGGAGCCGCTACCAAACAGGGTTACGGTCGCGCCTTCAGCCACGGTTTGGTCATTCCCGGCACTGGCGATGGGCGGGTCGTTGGGGCCGGCGGTTACGGTGATGATCACTTCATCAGGCGTCGATAATTGCGCCCCGGAAGTCGCCGTCAGGCGGAAGGTCAGCAACGCATTCTCCAGTAATTGAGTGGGCGCGGTAAAGGTCGTGATTGCGGCAGTCGCATCGGCCAAACTCACCGTCGCCCCGCCGAACTGCGTCCACGCAAAGGTCGGCGTCGGGGTTCCCGTGCCGCTGCCACTCAAGGTTACGCTCGCGTCTTCAGCCACGGTTGCGTCTGCCCCGGCATCGGCGGTGGGTGCGGTGTTCGACGTGGCACTGATGGTTATGTCAAAAGTGCCTTCATCGTCAGCACCGTTGGAGTCTATTAATCGGTAGGTCAAGGTGACCGCGGGTGCCTCAGTAGTGGGCGTGCCGGAGAGCACGCGGGTGGCTGCAGTAAAGGACAGGCCGGGCGGTATGGTGCCGGTCAGGCCATAAACCCGTGGCGGCGCACCGATGCGGCCGGCCATGCCTTCCGGCAGGGTTAGGTCGGTGATTGCCACGTTTGGGGGATAGGTTTGATTGGTCAAACCCGGCGACAACAACGGCGTGTTATAGGGAACCACCGCAAAGGTTACGCTGTTGACCACAGTTGCGATGTCGTCTCCGACTCTGTAGGTTACATTGCGGGAATCGTAGGTCGTCAGATCTCCAATAGTGCCGGTGATGGTGCGGGTACTTTGGGTAAAGGACAATCCGGTTGGCAGGGTGCCGGTCAGGGAGTAGTTCGGCGTTCTGCCGGCGTCGCCACCGGTGATGATGACCGGGGGCAGGAGCACACTCACGGCCTTGTCACGGGTATAGTTCTGAGTGCCCGGGTTGGCAAGCGTATAGGCACTTGCCGCCGGGTATATTTCGAATTGGAGGGTGTTGTCGGTGTTGGTATTCGATGCGCTGTCATCGTCCGTGACCGTTAAAGTAATGGTTGCCGTCCCCGGCTGAGTGGCGGTGAACACCGGCTCTGCGATGGTGGCATCATCAAAAGTCCCCAGCGCCGAGTCGTCAACCGTCCACATATAACCCGCTATCGAGCCGTCCGAGTCGCTGCTGCCAGTTCCGTTTAACGTTACCGTGCCGCCCACCCGCACGCTTTGATCATCCCCGGCATCGGCGGTCGGTGCGGCGTTGGGGGCTATTACGGTGATGATTACCTCGGCCGTGTGCGTGTTCATGGTGGTGGCGCTGTCATCGACCGTCACACTGAAACTCAACATAGCACCCGCCGCCAGAGTGCTCGGCACTGTGAAGGTCGGCATAGCCGTATTCCCTCCGGACAAAGTCACATCCCCACCGCTTACGGCGGGGAGTTGGCTCCAAGAATAGGTCAGCGCGCTGTCCTCGCCGTCCGGATCGGTACTGGCACTGGCGTTCAGCCTCACGGTTGCACCCGGCACCGCGTTTTGGGCGGGGCCCGCATTGGCAACCGGCGGCACATTCGGCGCGGCTTCGATGGTTATGGTGAAAGGGCTTATGGCACCGCTGTTGTTGCCCTCTGTTAATACGAAGGTCAAGGAAACCGCAGGAGCAGCCGTAGTGGGCGTGCCGGAGAGGGTGCGGGATGGACCATCAAAGGTCAAGCCGTCCGGTATGGCGCCGTTCAGGGTGTAGGTCCGTGGCGGCGCACCGTTGCGTGTGCCGATTGGCAGGATCAGGTCGGTGATTGGCACGCCTTCGGGATACTCGACATCGTCTATGAGCACCAACAACGGCGAGTCATAGGGTATCAGCTGAAAGGTTACGCGGTCGACTTCGCCGAATTCGTCGCTGGCGGTGTAGGTTACAGTGGCTGACACGCCGAATTCCCCAAACCGAAAATTGCCGGTGAGGGCGCGGGTGGTCGGATGCAAAGTCAAGCCCAATCGCGTGATAACAGCCCCGCTCACGGCGTAGGTCACATTTCTGCCGTTGGTGTCATCGACCGCTGGCAGGATCACATTCACGTCCACTTCACGGGTATACTCCTGAGTCTCCGGGGCGGTCAGCGTATAGGCACTGGTCGCCGGGAATATTTCGATGGTTGTGGTGTTGGTGTTGGTGTTGGTATTCGATTCGCTGTCATTGTCCGTGACCATTAAGGTAACGGTTGCGGTTCCCGGCACAAGGGCGGTGAACACTGGCCGTTCGATGGTGGCATCAGCAAAAGTCCCCGCCGTTGGCGGGTCAACCGTCCACTGATAACTGGCTATCGAGTCGCCCGTGTCGGGGTCGCTGCTGGCACTTCCATCTAACGTTATGGTGGCACCGCCCACCCGCACGCTTTGATCATCCCCGGCATTGGCGGTCGGTGTTTGGTTCGTTCCGTCGATTATGGTGATGACTACCTCATCGGTTTCCATTTCTGCATCGCCGCCGGCGGTAACTTCCAGATTGAAAGTCAACATCGGCTCCGCCGGCACAGTCGCCGGTGCCGTGAAAGTCGCTGTGTTGGCGTTCGGAGTGATCAAAGTCACCGTCTGTGCGCCGACCTGCGTCCAGGCTTTAGCCAGCCCCCGATCTTGCGGATCGGTACTGGCACTGCCGTCCAGCGTCACCAGTGTGCCCACCACCGCGTTTCGGTCTGCTCCGGCATTTGCCACCAGCGGCAGGTTGGTTACGGTGATTGTCACGGTAGACGCCGCCGCCGAATTCTGAGTTCCGTCATTGACCGTCAGGCTGAAGACCAAATCAGTATTCGCCGTCACCTGCGGGGCGGTGAAAGTCGGGTTTTCGGCGGTCATACTGCTCAAAGTCACTGTCGGTGTGCCGCTGGTCTGCGTCCACGCATAGGTCAGCGTATCGCTTTCCGGGTCGCTGCTGGCAGTGCCGGTCAGCGTTACCTCTTCGCCCTCATTCACGTTTTGAGCGGTGCCCGCATTGGCGGTCGGCGGTTGGTTGACTACGGTGTCCGCTACGGTTGCGGTGATGGTGTGGTCTCGTGTGACCGTCATGTCTTGTGAGTTTACGGAAATGGTGATGGTGTTCACGCCTTCGGTTAAACCCGAAACGACGCCGCTACTTTCGGTTAATGCCGTGCCATCGGCGGCGGTGCCGGTGATTTCGATGGTGGCAGTGCTACTGGTGGCGGTTGCGGTGATGGTGGTGCTGGTGGTGCCAGCATCAAGCGATGCGGTGTAGGCAGTGGTAGCCGCATCAAAAGTTTCATTCAACGTCCCACCCGACAGCGACAGGGCACTCAGCGTGGTATCGCCACAAGTGGCGACTTGCATGCCATCGGTAATCGTCCAGGAAGTGCCGCCGGTATCAGTCAACATATTTCTGGCGGTGGTGGCGGTGCACCACTTGGAATCTCCGGCATCGAAGGTAATGCTGGTTCGTAATGCCGTTTGACCGCTGATATCAGCCCAACCCGTCAATAACGAATCGTAGTTAGCCACCGAAAGCGTGACGCCAGTAAACATAGCAGTCATATCGCTAACGCTACCCACATCCCAATCGCCAATATCTTGATCAAAGGCAGTAGCGCCATTAAACATATTATTCATATCGGCAACCGCACTCACAGTCCAACCACCAATATTTTGATTAAAGGAAGTGGCACCCTGAAACATGGCTTGCATATTCGTAACGCTGCTCACATCCCAGTTACTAATATCCTGATTAAAGGAAGTGGCGCCGTCAAACAAATGGCGCATGCGGATAACACCGCTCACATCCCAAGTGCCAACATTAGCCGCATTAAAGCCGGGGACATCACGAAACATAAAACGCATATCGCTAACATTACCTAACTCAGGGGTATCGGTTGCCGTCACGAGCAGATTGGTTGCGCCGTAAAAAGATCGCTCCATTGAAGCCCACGCTTGATTGCCCCATTGCATGATGTCGATGATGTTGGTTCTACTGACGGCATCATTATTAAAGTAAATCCGTGGGAAAGTGCCGCTGATGCGCACTTCATAATCGCCCCCCGTGGTGTAGGTATGGGTGGCGGCGTCGCTAACGTCGGCGTCAAACTCATCATTATCGCCCCAAACCACGGTGTAGTTGTAGGTTGGCGCACCGGTTCCGGTAAAGATGGGAATGGTGATGTTTTCGCCATCCGCGACACGCCAAGTGGTTACAAAATCATCGTTGGATGAGGTAGGCGCCGCGGTGATGCTGATTGTCACGGTAGACGCCGCCGCCGAATCCGCGCTTCCATCATTCACCGTCAGGCTGAAGACCAAATCAGTATTCGCCGTCACCTGCGGGGCGGTGAAAGTCGGGTTTTCGGCGGTCATACTGCTCAAAGTCACTGTCGGTGTGCCGCTGGTCTGCGTCCACGCATAGGTCAGCGTATCGGTGGTGTCCACATCGCTGCTTGCCGTGGCGGTCAGCGTTACCTCTTCGCCCTCATTCACGGTTTGGGGATTGCCCGCATTGGCGGTCGGCGGCGTGTTGATTACGGTGCCTTCTACGGTGGCGGTGATGGTATAGGCCTGTGAGGCAACTTGGTCTTGGGCGGTTACGGTGATGGTGATGGTGTTCACGCCTGCGATTAAGCCTGAGACTTCGGTGTCACTAGTTACGGTTAGTGCGCCACCCGTATTAGTGCCGGTGATTACGAAGGCGGCACCATCGCTATTGGTGGTGGTTGCGGTGATGGTGGTGCTGGTGGTGCCCTCACCAAGCGATGCGGTGTAGGTGGTAGTACCTGCGGCAAAAGTTTCACCCAAATCCCCGGGCGACAGCGACAGGGCACTCAGCGTGGTATCGCCGCAAGTGGCGACTTGCATGCCATCGGTAATCGTCCAGGAATTTGTGACATCCAAAGTATTTCTGGCGGTGGTGGCTTCGCACCACTGGGAACCACCGGCATCGAAGGTAATGCCGGTTACTAATGCCGTTTGACCGCTTACATCAGCCCAACCGGTCAATAACGCATCGTAGTTATCCGCCGAAAGCGTGACGCCAGTAAACATATTAGCCATAGTGGTAACGCTACCCACATCCCAATCACCAATATCTTGATCAAAAGCAGTGGCGCCATTAAACATATTGTTCATATCGGTAACCACACTCACATTCCAATTACCGATATCTTGATCAAAGGAAGTGGCGCCATTAAACATATTATTCATATCGGCAACCGCACTCACAGTCCAACCACCAATATTTTGATTAAAGGAAGTGGCACCCTGAAACATGGCTTGCATATTCGTAACGCTGCTCACATCCCAGTTACTAATATCCTGATTAAAGGAAGTGGCGCCATCAAACAAATGGCGCATGCGGATAACACCGCTCACATCCCAAGTGCCAACATTAGCCGCATTAAAGCCGGGGACATCACGAAACATAAAACGCATATCGGCAACGGCTCCTAACTCAGGGGTATCGGTTGCCGTCACGAGCAGATTGGTTGCGCCGTAAAAAGATCGCTCCATTGAAGCCCACGCTTGATTGCCCCATAGCTTGATGTCTCTGATGTTGGTTCTACTGACGGCATCATTATTAAAGTAAATCCGTGGGAAAGTGCCGCTGATGCGCACTTCATAATCGCCCCCCGTGGTGTAGGTATGGGTGGCGGCGTCGCTAACGTCGGCGTCAAACTCACCATCGCCCCAAACCACGGTGTAGTTGTAGGTTGGCGCACCGGTTCCGGTAAAGATGGGAATGGTGATGTTTTCGCCATCCGCGACACGCCAAGTGGTTACAAAATCATCGTTGGATGGGGTAGGCGCCGCGGTGATGCTGATTGTCACGGTAGACGCCGCCGCCGAATCCACGGTTCCATCATTCACCGTCAGGCTGAAGACCAAATCAGTATTCGCCGTCACCTGCGGGGCGGTGAAAGTCGGGTTTTCGGCGGTCATACTGCTCAAAGTCACTGTCGGTGTGCCGCTGGTCTGCATCCACGCATAGGTCAGCGAATCGCTTTCCGGGTCGCTGCTGGCAGTGGCGGTCAGCGTTACCTCTTCGCCCTCATTCACGGTTTGGGGATTGCCCGCATCGGCGGTCGGCGGGTTGTTGATTACGGTGCCCGCTACGGTGGCGGTGATGATATACGCCCGTGTGGTGATGGTGGTGTCTTGTGCGGTTACGGTAATGGTGATGGTGTTCACGCCTGCGATTAAGCCTGAGACTTGGGTGTCACTAGTTACGGTTAGTGCGCCACCCGTATTAGTGCCGGTGATTACGAAGGCGGCACCATCGCTATTGGCGGTGGTTGCGGTGATGGTGGTGCTGGTGGTGCCCTCACCAAGCGATGCGGTGTAGGTGGTAGTACCTGCGGCAAAAGTTTCACCCAACGACCCGGGCGACAGCGACAGGGCACTCAGCGTGGTATCGCCGCAAGTATCAACTTGTCCGTCATCGTTAACCGTCCAGGAATTTGTGCTCTCCAAAGTATTTCTGGCGGTGGTGGCGGTGCACCACTTGGAATTTCCGGCATCGAAGGTAACGCTGCTTTGGAGCGTTAGAGCAGACCAACCGGTCAATAACGCATCGTAGTTATCCGCCGAAAGCGTGACGCCATTAAACATATTAGCCATAGCGGTAACGCTACCCACATCCCAATCACCAATATCTTGATCAAAAGCAGTGGCGCCATTAAACATACCGCTCATCAGCGTAGCATTGCTCATATCCCAATTATTAAGCGGCTGATTAAAGGCAGTAGCGCCATTAAACATATCGTTTATCAGTATAACATTGCCCACATTCCAACTATTAAGCGGCTGATTAAAGGAAGTAGCGCCATTAAACATATGGCGCATCTGCGTAACGGCGCTCACATCCCAATCATTAATATCCGCATTAAAGGCAGTGGCGCCATTAAACATAAAACGCATATCGGAAACGGCAGTTAAACTAGGAACATCGGTTGCCGACATTTCCAGATTGGTTGCGCCGAAAAAAGATCGCTCCATGGAAGCCCAGGGTTGCGTGCCCCATTGTGTGATGTCGATGATGTTGGTTCTGCTGACGGCATCATTATTAAAGAAAATCCGTGGGAAAGTGCCGCTGATGCGCACTTCATAATCGCCCCCCGTGGTGTAGGTATGGGTGGCGGCGTCGCTAACGTCGGCGTCAGACTGACCATCCCCCCAAACCACGGTGTAGTTGTAGGTTGGCACACCGGCTCCGGTAGCGATGGGAATGGTGATGTTTTCGCCATCCGAGACCCGCCAGGTGGTTACAAAATCATCGGCGGTTGGAGCCGGTCCCGTCGGCGCCGCGGCATTGATGGTTATGTTGAAAGTGTCTTCAGCGACGGCACCGTTGCCGTCTGTTAATTGGTAGGTCAAGGTGACCGCGCTTGCCGCAGTGGTGGGTGTGCCGGAGATTACGCGGTTGTTATAGACCAAGCCGGTCGGCAGGGTGCCTGTCAGGGTGTAGGTCGGACTCGGCGCACCGAGGCGACCGGCCGTGCCGACTGGCAGGGTTAGGTTGGTGATTAGAGTGCTTACGGGATAAGAGACATTGCCCACATCCGGCAACAACGGCTCGTCATAAGGTGTCACCTGAAAGGTCTCGGTGGCGACGGGGTTATTGTCGAAGCCGTCATTGGCGGTGTAGGTTACTTCGCCGGGGGTGTAATCCACATCCCCAAAATTGCCGGTGAGAACTCGAGTGGTCGCATCCAAGGTCAAGCCCAATCGCGTGACAATCTCCCCGCTCACGGCGTAGGTCACTGTTCTGCCGTTGGTGGTAACAACCGCAGGCAGGGTCACATTCACATCCACACCACGGGTAAAGTTCCGATTGGCCAAGGTGGGAAGCGTATAAGCACTGGTCGCCGGGAATATGTCGATGGATACGGTGTCGGAATGCATGAGGGGGGGGCTGCCATTGTCCATGACCATTAAAGTAACGGTGGCGGTTCCCGGCTGAGAGGCGGTGAACACCGGCTCTGCGATGCCACTATCATTAAAACTACCCGCCGTTGTCGGGTCAACCGTCCACAGATAACTGGCTATCGAGCCGTCCGTGTCGTCGCTGGTACTTCCGTCTAAAGTGACCGTGCCGCTCACCCGCACGCTTTGATCAACCCCGGCATCGGCGGTCGGTGTTTGGTTCGTTCCGTCGATTATGGTGATGACTACCTCATCGGTTGCCGTTTCTGCATCGCCGCCTGCGATGACTTCCAGATTGAAAGTCAACCTCGGCTCCGCCGGCACAGTCGCCGGTGCCGTGAAAGTCGCTATGTTGGCGCCCGGAGTGAGCAAAGTCACCGTCTGTGCGCCGACCTGCGACCAGGTTTTAGCCAGCCCCCGATCTTGCGGATCGGTACTGGCACTGCCGTCCAGCGTCACGGATGTGCCCACCACCGCGTTTCGGTCTGCTCCGGCATTTGCCACCAGCGGCAGGTCGGTTACGGTGATTGTCACGGTATCCGCCGCCGCCGAATTCTGAGTTCCGTCATTGACCGTCAGGCTGAAGACCAAATCAGTATTCGCCATCACCTGCGGGGCGGTGAAAGTCGGGTTTTCGGCGGTCATACTGCTCAAAGTCACTGTCGGCACGCCGCTGGTCTGCGTCCACGCATAGGTCAGCGTATCGGTGGTGTCCGGGTCGCTGCTTGCCGTGGCGGTCAGCGTTACCTCTTCGCCCTCATTCACGTTTTGAGCGGTGCCCGCATCGGCGGTCGGTGCGGCGTTGGCGGTGCCCGCCGCTACGGTGGCGGTGATGGTATAGGCCCGTGTGGTGGTGTCTTGGGCGGTTACGGTAATGGTGATGGTGTTCGCGCCTGCGATTAAGCCTGAGACTTGGGTGTCACTAGTTACGGTTAGTGCGGTGCCACCCGTATCAGTGCCGGTGATTGCGAAGGCGGCGGTGGTTGCGGCGGTGGTTGCGGTGATGGTGGTGCTGGTGGTGCCACTGGCAAGCGATGCGGTGTAGGCGGCGGTAGCCGCATCAAAAGTTTCACCCAACGCCCCGGGCGACAGCGACAGGGCACTCAGCGTGGTATCGCCACAAGTGGCGACTTGCATGCCATCGGTAATGGTCCAGGAATTTGTGCTCTCCAAAGTATTTCTGGCGGCGGTGGCTTCGCACCACTGGGAATCTCCGGCATCGAAGGTAATGCTGGTTTGTAGTGTCGTTTGGCCGCTGATATCAGCCCAACCGGTCAATAACGCATCGTAGTTATCCACCGAAAGCGTGACGCCAGTAAACATAGCAGTCATATCGCTAACGCTACCCACATCCCAATCACCAATATCCTGATCAAAAGCAGTGGCGCCATTAAACATATTGTTCATATCGGTAACCACACTCACATTCCAATTACCGATATCTTGATTAAAGGAAGTGGCGCCATTAAACATATTGTGCATGGTGGTAACGCCGCTCACAGTCCAACCACCAATGTTCTGATTGAAGGCACTGGCACTCATAAACATTCTGCTCGTATTGGCAACGCTGCCCATAGCCCAATCATTAAGCGGCTGATTAAAGGAAGTAGCGCCATCAAACATATTACCCATAGAGATAATCGTGCTCACATTCCAATCATTAATATCCGCGTTAAAGGAAGTGGCACCGGCAAACATAAAACGCATATCGGAAACGGCAGTTAAACTAGGAACATCGGTTGCCGTCATGCGCAGATTGGTTGCGCCGTAAAAAGATCGCTCCAGGGAAGCCCAGGGTTGATTGCCCCATTGCATGATGTCGATGATGTTGGTTCTATTGGCGGCATCATTATTAAAGAAAATCCGTGGGAAAGTGCCGCTGATGCGCACATCATAATCGCCCGCATCGGTGTAGGTATGGGTGGCGGCGTCGCTAACGTCGGCGTCAAACTCATCATTATCGCCCCAAACCACGGTGTAGTTGTAGGTTGGCGCACCGGTTCCGGTAACGATGGGAATGGTGATGGTTTGCCCCGCCGTGACACGCCAAGTGGTTACAAAATCATCGGCGGTTGAGGTAGGCGCCGCGGTGATGCTGATTACCACCGTATCCGGCGCCGAATCCACGGTTCCATCATTCACCGTCAGGCTGAAGACCAAATCAGTATTCGCCGTCACCTGCGGGGTGAAAGTCGGGTTTTCGGCGGTCATACTGCTCAAACTCACTGTCGGTGTGCCGCTGGTCTGCGTCCACGCATAGGTCAGCGTATCGCTTTCCGGGTCGCTGCTGGCAGTGCCGGTCAGCGTTACCTCTTCGCCCTCATTCACGGTTTGGGGATTGCCCGCATCGGCGGTCGGCGGGTTGTTGATTACGGTGCCCGCTACGGTGGCGGTGATGGTATAGGCCTGTGAGGCAACTTGGTCTTGGGCGGTTACGGTGATGGTGATGGTGTTCACGCCTGCGATTAAGCCTGAGACTTCGGTGTCACTAGTTACGGTTAGTGCGCCACCCGTATTAGTGCCGGTGATTACGAAGGCGGCACCATCGCTATTGGTGGTGGGTGCGGTGATGGTGGTGCTGGTGGTGCCCTCACCAAGCGATGCGGTGTAGGTGGTAGTACCTGCGGCAAAAGTTTCACCCAAATCCCCGGGCGACAGCGACAGGGCGCTCAGCGTGGTATCGCCGCAAGTGGCGACTTGCATGCCATCGGTAATCGTCCAGGAATTTGTGACATCCAAAGTATTTCTGGCGGTGGTGGCTTCGCACCACTGGGAACCACCGGCATCGAAGGTAATGCCGGTTACTAATGCCGTTTGGCCGCTTACATCAGCCCAACCGGTCAATAACGCATCGTAGTTATCCGCAGAAAGCGTGACGCCAGTAAACATATTAGCCATAGTGGTAACTCTACCCACATCCCAATCACCAATATCTTGATCAAAAGCAGTGGCGCCATTAAACATATTGTTCATATCGGTAACCACACTCACATTCCAACTACCGATATTTTGATTAAAGGAAGTGGCGCCATTAAACATATTGTGCATGGTGGTAACGCCGCTCACAGTCCAACCACCAATGTTCTGATTGAAGGCACTGGCACTCATAAACATTCTGCTCGTATTGGCAACGCTGCCCATAGCCCAATCATTAAGCGGCTGATTAAAGGAAGTAGCGCCATCAAACATATTACCCATAGAGATAATCGTGCTCACATTCCAATCATTAATATCCGCGTTAAAGGAAGTGGCACCGGCAAACATAAAACGCATATCGGTAACATTAGTTAATTCAGGTTCATCGGTTGCCGACATTTCCACATTGGTTGCGCCGTAAAAAGATCGCTCCAGGGAAGCCCAGGGTTGATTGCCCCATTGCTTGATGTCGATGATGTTGGTTCTATTGGCGGCATCATTATTAAAGTAAATCCGTGGGAAAGTGCCGCTGATGCGCACTTCATAATCGCCCCCCGTGGTGTAGGTATGGGTGGCGGCGTCGCTAACGTCGGCGTCAAACTCATCATTATCGCCCCAAACCACGGTGTAGTTGTAGGTTGGCGCACCGGTTCCGGTAACGATGGGAATGGTGATGGTTTGCCCCGCCGTGACACGCCAAGTGGTTACAAAATCATCGGCGGTTGAGGTAGGCGCCGCGGTGATGCTGATTACCACCGTATCCGGCGCCGAATCCACGGTTCCATCATTCACCGTCAGGCTGAAGACCAAATCAGTATTCGCCGTCACCTGCGGGGTGAAAGTCGGGTTTTCGGCGGTCATACTGCTCAAACTCACTGTCGGTGTGCCGCTGGTCTGCGTCCACGCATAGGTCAGCGTATCGCTTTCCGGGTCGCTGCTGGCAGTGCCGGTCAGCGTTACCTCTTCGCCCTCATTCACGGTTTGGGGATTGCCCGCATCGGCGGTCGGCGGGTTGTTGATTACGGTGCCCGCTACGGTGGCGGTGATGGTATAGGCCTGTGAGGCAACTTGGTCTTGGGCGGTTACGGTGATGGTGATGGTGTTCACGCCTGCGATTAAGCCTGAGACTTCGGTGTCACTAGTTACGGTTAGTGCGCCACCCGTATTAGTGCCGGTGATTACGAAGGCGGCACCATCGCTATTGGTGGTGGGTGCGGTGATGGTGGTGCTGGTGGTGCCCTCACCAAGCGATGCGGTGTAGGTGGTAGTACCTGCGGCAAAAGTTTCACCCAAATCCCCGGGCGACAGCGACAGGGCGCTCAGCGTGGTATCGCCGCAAGTGGCGACTTGCATGCCATCGGTAATCGTCCAGGAATTTGTGACATCCAAAGTATTTCTGGCGGTGGTGGCTTCGCACCACTGGGAACCACCGGCATCGAAGGTAATGCCGGTTACTAATGCCGTTTGGCCGCTTACATCAGCCCAACCGGTCAATAACGCATCGTAGTTATCCGCAGAAAGCGTGACGCCAGTAAACATATTAGCCATAGTGGTAACTCTACCCACATCCCAATCACCAATATCTTGATCAAAAGCAGTGGCGCCATTAAACATATTGTTCATATCGGTAACCACACTCACATTCCAACTACCGATATTTTGATTAAAGGAAGTGGCGCCATTAAACATATTGTGCATGGTGGTAACGCCGCTCACAGTCCAACCACCAATGTTCTGATTGAAGGCACTGGCACTCATAAACATTCTGCTCGTATTGGCAACGCTGCCCATAGCCCAATCATTAAGCGGCTGATTAAAGGAAGTAGCGCCATCAAACATATTACCCATAGAGATAATCGTGCTCACATTCCAATCATTAATATCCGCGTTAAAGGAAGTGGCACCGGCAAACATAAAACGCATATCGGAAACGGCAGTTAAACTAGGAACATCGGTTGCCGTCATGCGCAGATTGGTTGCGCCGTAAAAAGATCGCTCCATGGAAGCCCAGGGTTGCGTGCCCCATTGTGTGATGTCGACGATGTTGGTTCTGCTGACGGCATTATTATTAAAGAAAATCCGTGGGAAAGTGCCGCTGATGCGCACTTCATAATTGCCCGCCGCGGTGTAGGTATGGGTGGCGGCGTCGCTAACGTCGGCGTCAGACTGACC
This sequence comes from Candidatus Poriferihabitaceae bacterium, assembly GCA_965262585.1. Taxonomy (GTDB): domain Bacteria; phylum Pseudomonadota; class Gammaproteobacteria; order Arenicellales; family Poriferihabitantaceae; genus JAHRAW01. The sequence continues at coordinate 1,813,947 of OZ253546.1, read as the reverse complement.
ATCCCCCCAAACCACGGTGTAGTTGTAGGTTGGCGCACCGGCTCCGGTAACGATGGGAATGGTGATGTTTTCGCCATCCGAGACCCGCCAGGTGGTTACAAAATCATCGGCGGTTGGAGCCGGTCCCGTCGTCGCCGTGGCACTGATGGTTATGGGGAAAGTGCCTACACCGAAAGCGCCGTTGCCGTCTTCCAATCGGTAGGTCAAGGTGACCGCGTTTGCGACAGTGGTGGGTGTGCCGGAGAGGGTGCGGGTTGTAGTGTTAAAGGACAGGCCGGTCGGTATGCCGCCGGTTAAGGTGTAGGTCGGAGTCGGCGCACCGAGGCTCGTGCCTACCGGCAGGACCAGGTCGGTGATTGCCTCGTTCACGGTATAGATTTGACTGGTCAAAATCGGCAACTGCGGCTCGTCATAAGGCACCACCGCAAAGATTACGCTGGCGGCGGGGGTGCTGAAGCCGTCGTCAACGGTGTAGGTTACATCGCGGGAAGCGTAGGTCCCCAGATCTCCAATAGTGCCGGAGATGATGCGGGTGTCCCCATCAAAAGCCAAGCCGGTCGGCAGGGCGTCGCTCAAGTCGTAGGTCACTGTTCTGGTGCTGGTGGTAACAACCGCAGGCAGGGTCACATCCACGGCTATACCACGGGTATATTCCTGAGTGCCCGGGTTGGTAAGCGTATAGGCACTTGCCTCCGGGAATATGTCGATGGATACGGTGTCGGTACCCGTGGCGGCGGGGCTGTTATTGTCCGTGACCGTTAAGGTAACGGTGGCGGTTCCCGACTCAGCGGCGGTGAACATCGGCTGTTCGAGGGTGGCATCAGCAAAAGCCCCCGCCGTTGTCGGGGCAACCGTCCACATATAACTGGCTATCCCGACCTGGGAGTTGCTGGCACTTCCGTCTAAAGTGACCGTGCCGCTCACCCGCACGCTTTGATCAACCCCGGCATTGGCAACCGGCGGGGTGTTCGGTGCTGCGGTTACGGTGATTTCCACCGTAGCCGGCACCGAGTCGCTCTCTCCGTCAGCGACCATCAGGCTGAAGGTCAAAGTAGTAGTAGTCGCCACAGTCGGTGCGGTGAAAGTCGGCATTGCGGCAATCCCATCGCTCAAACTCACAGTCGGCACACCGCCGGTCTGCGTCCACGCATAGAACACCTGCCGGCCTTCCGGGTCACTGCTGCCGCTACCGTCCAGGGTTACGGTCACGCCTCCATTCACGGTCTGCGGCTGACCGGCATTGGCGATGGGCAATTCGTTGGTTGCGGTGATGGTGATAATTACTTCAGACGGCGACGAATCCACGGTTCCGTCATTCACCGTCAGGCTGAAGGTGAAAGGAGTATTTTCGGTCAAATTCGGCGCCGTGAAAGTCGGGCTTGCGGCAGTCGCATCGCTCAAACTCACAGTCGGGCTGCCGCCGGTCTGCGTCCACGCATAGGTCAGCGTATCGGTGGTGTCCGGATCGTTGCTGGCGGTGCCGTTCAGCGTCACCAAAGTTTCCTCTGCCACGCTTTGGGCGGTGCCCGCATCGGCGGTGGGCGGTTGGTTCGCAGCGGGGGTTATCGTGATGGTCACATCGTCGGTGGCGGAATCATTAAGCGTTGCGCCCGTAACCATCAACTGGAACACCAAATCCGTATCAGTCGCCACAATCGGTGCGGTGAAAGTCGGGCTTGCGGTAGTTGCATCGTCCAAACTCACAGTCGGGCTGCCGCTGGTCTGCGTCCACGCATATTCCAGAACTTCGCTGGCAAAGACACCTCCATTCGGTCTACTACCCGTGCCATCCAGAGTAACTTCGACATTGCTCTCCACGCTTTGGGCTTCTCCTGCTTCCGCCGCCACGCGGGCGGGGACGGTGATATTTATCGACGCTGTATCTTCCTTACTACCTGTGTCGGTGACGGTCAGCGTAATGTCGTAGGAGATAATATCCAGCCCTGCATCCGCCGACAACGGCGTGGACGGTAAAGTCAGCCCCGTGTTGGCGGCGTTTGGGGTGCTGAAAAAAGTAGTGGTCGGATTACCCGCGGGGTTGGTTTCAACAGTCCATGCAAATGTCAGAGCACCACTCGCGTCTTCGGTATCCGAACTGCCGGCGCCGTTCAAGGTCACGGAGTCGCCTTCCAGAAAATTATTGAGAGTGCCTACGAAAGGGAGGTCGGAAATAAGTCTGGGTGTCATCCCTTGTAAGGCAATCACGGCGGTGGGCGGTTGGTTCCGATCGGTGCCGAGTATCGTGATGGTCACCGTGTCGGTGTCGGAATCACCCAATTCGCTCGTGAAAGTCAACTCGAACACCAACTCCGTGTCCGTCAGGGCCGCAGTCGGCGTGGTGAAAGTCGGGCTTGCGATATTTGCATCGTTCAGAGTCACATTCGTCCCGGCGGTCTGCGCCCACGCATATCCCACACTGTTGCTAGCAAAGTCGGCTTCGTGGTTCACGCTATCCCCGCCATTCAGAGTAGCGGTAATGCCGCCCGCCACCTCTTGGTCTACTCCGGCATCCGCCGCCAAACTGGTGGGGACGCTGATAATTGTCGTCGCGTCATCAGTCGCACCGGATGGATCCGTGACTCTCAGAGTAATGGTGTAGATATAAATACCGTTACCCGCGCCCGACAACGAACCCGGCGGCGTGACCGGTAACCTCAACTCCGTTTCCATGCCGGTTGCGGTGCTGAAGAAATTAGCGGGGAGGTCGGGGGAGAGATTAATATAGAGGGTTTCAGCAGTCCATAAATAACTCAGACTGCCGCCGTCGGGATCCGAACTGCCGGCGCCACTCAAAGTCACCGGGTCGCCAGCCAGAAAAGTCGAACCGAGCCTACCGGTGGTGGCGACTCGGCGAGGTGTCTGGACGATGTTGATCACGGCCTCCGGCGGTTGGTTGCCTACGGTGATGGTCACCGTATCCGTGGCGGAATCATTAAGTCTTGTATCACCCGTAACCATCAACTGGAACACCAAATCCGTATCAGTCGCCACAGTCGGTGTGGTGAAAGTCGGGCTTGCGGCAGTCGCATCGTCCAAACTCACAGTCGGGCTGCCGCTGGTCTGCGTCCACGCATATTCCAGAACTTCGCTGACAAAGAAGCCTCCATTGTTTCTACTACCACTGCCATCCAGAGTAACTTCGACATTGCTCCCCACGCTTTGGGCTTCTCCTGCTTCCGCCGCCACGCGGGCGGGGACAGTGATATTTGTCGACGCTGTCGCTACCTTACCACCCGTGTCGGTGACGGTCAGCGTAATGTCGTAGCGGATAATATCCTGCCCTGCATCCGCCGACAACGGCGTGGGCGGTAAAGTCAACTCCGTGTTGGCAGCGTTTGGGGTGCTGAAAAAAGTAGTGGTCGGATTACCCGCGGGGCTGGTGGTAACAGTCCATAAAAATGTCAGATCACCACTCACGCCATCGGGGTCTGAACTGCCGGCGCCGTTCAAGGTCACGGAGTCGCCTTCCAGAAAATAATTGAAAGTGCCTACGGCAACGGTGTCGGAAATAAATCTGGGTGTCATCCCTTGAAAGGCAATCATGGCGGTGGGCGGTTCGTTCCGATCGGTGCCGAGTATCGTGATGGTCACCGTGTCGGTGTCGGAATCACCCAATTCGCTCGTGAAAGTCAAATCGAACACCAAATCCGTGTCCGTCGTCGCAGTCGGCGTGGTGAAAGTCGGGCTTGCGGTAGTTGAATCGCTCAGAGTCACATCCGGCCCGGCGGTCTGCGCCCACGCATATCCCACACTGCTGCCAGCAAGGCCGGCTTCGTGGTTCACACTATCCCCGCCATTCAGAGTAGCGGTAATGCCGCCCGCCACCTCTTGGTCTACTCCGGCATTCGCCACCAAACTGGTGGGGACGCTGATAGTTGTGGTCGCTACATCAGATTCACCGGATGGATCCGTGACTCTCAGAGTAATGGCGTAGATATAAATACCGCTACCCGCGCCCGACGCCACACCCGGCGGCGTGACCGGTAACCTCAACTCCGTTTCGACGGCGGTTGTGGTGCTGAAGAAATTAGCGGGGGTGTTGGCGGAGAGATTAATATAGGTGGTTTCAGCAGTCCATAAATAACTCAGAGTGCCGCCGTCGGGATCCGAACTGCCGGCGCCACTCAAAGTCACGGGGTCGCCGGTCAGAAAAGTCGAACCGAGCCTACCGGTGGTGGCGATGCGGCGAGGTGTCTGGACGATGTTGATCACGGCCTCCGGCGATTGGTTCGCAGGGGCGGTTATCGTGACGGTCACATCGTCGGTGGCGGAATCATTAAGCGTTGCGCCCGTAACCATCAACTGGAACACCAAATCCGTATCCGTCGCCACAATCGGTGCGGTGAAAGTCGGGCTTGCGACAGTCGCATCGTCCAAACTCACAGTCGGGCTGCCGCCGGTCTGCGTCCACGCATATTCCAGAACTTCGTTGGCAAAGGAGCCTCCATTCGGTCTACTACCCGTGCCATCCAGAGTAACTTCGACATTGCTCTCCACGTTTTGGGCTTCTCCTGCTTCCGCCGCCACACGGGCGGGGACGACGATACCTATTGACGCTGTCGCTTCCTTACTACCTGTGTCGGTGACGGTCAGCGTAATGATGTAGGCGATAATATCCCGCCCTGCATCCGCCGACAACGGCGTGGGCGGTAAAGTCAACTCCGTGTTGGCGGCGATTGGGGTGCTGAAAAAATTAGTGGTCGGCTTACCCGCGGGGCTGGTGGTAACAGTCCATAAAAATGTCAGATCACCACTCACGCCATCGGGGTCTGAACTGCCGGCGCCGTTCAAGGTCACGGAGTCGCCTTCCAGAAAAGTATTGAGAATGCCTAAGGTAGCGGAGTCGACAATATTTCTGGCTGCCATCCCTTGTAAGGCAATCACGGCGGTGGGCGGTTCGTTCCGATCGGTGCCGAGTATCGTGATGGTCACCGTGTCGGTGTCGGAATCACCCAATTCGCTCGTGAAAGTCAAATCGAACACCAAATCCGTGTCCGTCGTCTCCGCAGTCGGCGTGGTGAAAGTCGGGCTTGCGATAGTTGAATCGCTCAGAGTCACATCCGTCCCGGCGGTTTGCGCCCACGCATATCCCACACTGCTGCCAGCAAGGCCGGCTTCGTGGTTCACACTATCCCCGCCATTCAGAGTAGCGGTAATGCCGCCATCCACCTCTTGGTCTACTCCGGCATTCGCCACCAAACTGGTGGGGACGCTGATAATTGTCGTCGCTTCATCAGACGCACCGGATGGATCCGTGACTCTCAGAGTAATGGCGTAGATAAAAATACCGCTACCCGCGTCCGACGCCACACCCGGCGGCGTGACCGGTAAAGTCAACTCCGTTTCGACGGCGGTTGTGGTGCTGAAGAAATTAGCGGGTGCGGGGAGGGAGAGATTAATATAGGTGGTTTCAACAGTCCATGCAAATGTCAGATCACCACTCGCGTCTTCGGGATCCGAACTGCCGGCGCCACTCAAAGTCACGGAGTCGCCGGCCAGAAAAGTCGAACCGAGCCTACCGGTGGTGGCGATGCTGCGAGGTGTCTGGACGATGTTGATCACGGCCTCCGGCGATTGGTTGCCTACGGTTGCGGTGATGGTATAGGCCCGTGTGGTGGCGTCTTGGGCGGTTACGGTAATGGTGATGGTGTTTTCGCCTTCGGTTAAGCCTGAGACTTCGGTGTCACTAGTTACGGTTAATGCGGTGCCATCGGCATCAGCGCCGGTGATTACGAGGGTGGCAGCGTTGTTGGTGGCGGTTGCCGTAACTGTGGTGCTGGTGGTGCCACTGTCAAGCAATGCGGTGTAGGCGGTAGTATCTGCGGCAAAAGTTTCACCCAACGCCCCGGGCGACAGCGACAGGGCACTCAGCGTGGTATCGCCGCAAGTATCAACTTGTCCACGATCGGTAATCGTCCAGTTAGTGCCGCCGGTATCAGTCAACATATTTCTGGCGGCGGTAGCGGTGCACCATTGGGAACGGCCGGCATCGAAGGTAAGGCCCGTTTGTAATGGCCTTTCAGCGCCGCCAATGGTAGACCAACCTTTCAATAGAGAGTCGTAGTTCTCAGTGGAAAGCGTAACGTCTATAAACATACCATCAAAATTGGTAACACTACCCACATCCCAATTACCAATATTCTGATTAAAGGCAGTGGCGTCGGCAAACATAGCGCGCATATTGGTAACACTACTCACATCCCAACTACCAATATCCTGATTAAAGGCACTGGTACGGGAAAACATTTCAGACATATCGGCAACGCTACTTAAATTAGGCGTATCGGTTGCTTGCCCAACGAGATTGGATGCGCCGGAAAAAGCATGCCCCATTGAAGTCCATACTTGATTACCCCATTGATTGATGGCGATGACCTGTACGTTCTACTGATCGGCATCATTACCAAAATAAATCCGTGATTAAAGCGCAGTGGTGCGAAAAAACATACTTTGCATAGTCGTAACATTACTCACATCCCAACTACCAATATTCTGATTAAAGGCAGTGGCACCAGAAAACATTGCAGACATATCGGTAACGCTACTCACACCCCAATTACCAATATCTTGATTAAAGGTATTGGCCTCGGAAAACATCCCAGCCATATCGGTAACACTAGTTAAAACAGGTGCATCGCTTGCCATATCCCCGGCGAGATTTGAGGCGCCGGCAAAAGCCCGATTCATCGAAGTCCATACTTGATTACCCCATTGATTGATGGCGATGATGTTGGTTCTACTGACGGCATCATCATTAAAATAAATCCGTGGGAAAGTGCCGCTGATGCGCACTTCATAATCGCCCCCCCTGGTGTAGGTATGCGTGGCGTTGGTGTTTAAGGCGTCGGTGTGGGTGGTGTCAGGAGTGTCATCGCCCCAATCAACCGAATAATTATAGCCACTGCCGGTGGTGGGAATGGTGATGCTTGCGCCATTCGAGACCCGCCAAGTGGTTACAAAATCGGTTGGGTTGGGCGGTGCGGCTCGATTAACGATGATGGTGTAGGTTGCCGTGGTGGTGGTGGCTTCGGCGGTTACGGTAATGGTGATGGTGTTTTCGCCTTCGGTTAAGCCTGAGACTTCGGTGTCATTGGTTACGGTTAGTGGGGTGCCATCGGCATCAGCGCCGGTGATTACGAAGGTGGCAGCGTTGTTGGTGGCGGTTGCCGTAACTGTGGTGCTGGTGGAGCCACTGTCAAGCGAGGCGGTGTAGGCGGTAGTATCTGCGGCAAAGGTTTCACCCAACGCCCCGGGCGACAGCGACAAGGCACTCAGCGTGGCATCGCAAGCGGCGACTTGTCCACCATCGATAATCGTCCAATTATTGCCGCCGGTATCAGTCAAAATATCTCTGGCGGCGGTAGCGGTGCACCATTGGGAACCACCGGCAGCGAAGGTGATGCCGGTTTCTAGTGCGGTTTCACCGGCATCTACATCAATATCAGCCCAACCCGTCAATAACGCATCGTAGTTAGCCTCGGAAAGCGTGACACCGTTAAACATTGCATCCATACGGGTAACACTACTCACATTCCAACTACCAATATCCTGATTAAAGGCAACGGCACTGGCAAACATGTCTCTCATATTGATAACGTTACCCACATTCCAATTACCAATATCCTGATTAAAGGCAACGGCATTGGAAAACATTCCATCCATACTGGTAACACTACTGACATCCCAATTACCAATATCCCGATTAAAGGCAGCGGCATTGAAAAACATGCCACCCATACGGGTAACACTACTGACATCCCAACTACCAATATCCTGATTAAAGGCAGCGGCAGTGCCAAACATACCTCTCATATTGGTAACCGCGCCCACCTCCCAATTACCAATATCCCGATTAAAGGCAGCGGCACTGGCAAACATGCTACTCATATTGGTAACTTTACTCACAGTCCAACTACCAATATCCTGATTAAAGGTAGTGGCATTACTAAACATACCGCTCATATTGATAACGTCACTCACATCCCAATTACCAATATTCTGATTAAAGGAAGTGGCCCGAAACATATCACTCATATCGGTAACGCTACTTAAATCAGGCATATCGGTTGCCAGCCCGACCAAATTTGAGGCACCGGCAAAAGCACTCGCCATTGAAGTCCATACTTGATTACCCCATTGATTGATGGCGATGATGTTGGTTCTACTGACGGCATCACCATTAAAATAAATCCGTGGGAAAGCGCCGCTGATGCGCACTTCATAATCGTCCCCCGTGGTGTAGGTATGCGTGGCGTTGGTGTTTGAGGCGTCGGTGTGGGTGGTGTCAGGAGTGTCATCGCCCCAATCAACCGAATAATCATAACCACTGCCGAAGGTGGGAATGGTGATTCTTTCGCCATCCGAGACCCGCCAAGTGGTTACAAAATCATCGGTGTTTCCGGTCAGCGGTGCGACTCGAGTAACGGTGATGGTGTAGGTTGCCGTGGTGGTGGTGGCTTCGGCGGTTACGGTAATGGTTATGGTGTTTTCGCCTTCGATTAAGCCTGAGACTTCGGTGTTATTGGTTACGGTTAGTGCGGTGCCATCGGCATCAGCGCCGGTGATTACGAAGGTGGCAGCGTTGTTGGTGGCGGTTGCCGTAACTGTGGTGCTGGTGGTGCCACTGTCAAGCGATGCGGTGTAGGCGGTAGTATCTGCGGCAAAAGTTTCACCCAACGCCCCGGGCGACAGCAACAAGGCACTCAGCGTGGCATCGCAAGCGGTGGCTTGTCCACCATCGATAATCGTCCAGTTAGTGCCGCCGGTATCAGTCAACATATTTCTGGCGGCGGTAGCGGTGCACCATTGGGAACCGCCGACATCTAAGGTAAGGCCGGTTCGTAGTGGCGATTCATCATCGTCTATGGTAGACCAACCTTTCAATAGAGAGTCGTAGTTCTCAGTGGAAAACGTAACGCCTGTGAACATATCAAACAAAGTGGAAACACTACTCACATCCCAACTACCAATATCCTGATCAAAGGCAGTGGCACCAGAAAACATAGCACGCATATCGATAACCCTACTCACATTCCAATTACCAATAGCCTGATTAAAGGCAGTGGCGCCATTAAACATACCGCCCATATTGGTAACGTTACTCACATCCCAACTACCAATATCTTGGTTAAAGGCAGTGGCATTACCAAACATAATTCTCATAGTGGTAACGTTACTCACATCCCAACTACCAATATCCTGATTAAAGGCACTGGCACCACTAAACATATTGCTCATATTGGTAACTTTACTCACATTCCAACTACCAATATCTGGATTAAAGGCAGTGGCATTACTAAACATACCGCTCATATTGATAACGTCACTCACATCCCAACTACCAATATCTGGATTAAAGGCAGTGGCACCACTAAACATATTGCTCATATTGGTAACTTTACTCACATCCCAATTACCAATATCTGGATTAAAGGCAGTGGCATTACTAAACATACCGCTCATATTGATAACGTCACTCACATCCCAATTACCAATATCAATGGCACCATCAAACATTCCAGTCATACGGGCAACACTACTCACATCCCAACTACCAATATTCTGATTAAAGGCATATGCACTGGCAAACATAAATTCCATATTGGTAACACTACTCACATCCCAACTACCAATATCCTGATTAAAGGCAGATGCATTGGTAAACATCAAAGACATATCGGCAACGCTACTTAAATCAGGAACATCGGTTGCCTGCCCGACCAAATTTGAGGCACCGGCAAAAGCACTCGCCATGGAAGCCCATTGTTGAGTACCCCATTGATTGATGGCGATGATGTTGGTTCTACTGACGGCATCATTATCAAAATAAATCTGTGGGAAAAAGCCGCTGATGCGCACTTCATAATCGCCCCCCGTGGTGTAGCTATGCGTGGCGTTGCCGGTGACGCCGGTGTTAGACTGGTCATCGCCCCAATCAACCGAATAATCATAGCCACCGCCGATGGTGGGAATGATTATTCTTTCGTCATCCGAGACCCGCCAAGTGGTTACAAAATCATCGCTTGGGTTGGGCGGTGCGGCTCGTGTAACGGTGATGGTGTAGGTTGCCGTGACGGTGGTGTCTTCGGCGGTTACGGTAATGGTGATGATGTTCTCGCCTACGATTAAGCCTGAGACTTCGGTGTCATTGGTTACGGTTAGTGCGGTGCCATCGGCATCAGCGCCGGTGATTACGAAGGTGGCAGCGTTGTTGGTGGCGGTTGCCGTAACTGTGGTGCTGGTGGTGCCACTGGCAAGCGATGCGGTGTAGGCGGTAGTATCTGCGGCAAAAGTTTCACCCAACGTCCCGGGCGACAGCGACAAGGCACTCAGCGTGGCATCGCAAGCGGCGACTTGTCCACCATCGGTAATCGTCCAGTTAGTGCCGCCGGTATCAGTCAACATATTTCTGGCGGCGGTAGCGGTGCACCATTGGGAACCACCGGCAGCGAAGGTAATGCCGGTTTGTAATGGCCTTTCAGCGCCGTCAATGGTAGACCAACCTTTCAATAGAGAGTCGTAGTTCTCAGTGGAAAGCCCGGCGCGATTAAACATAAATCGCATATCATTAACCGCACTCACATTCCAATCACCAATGTTCTGATTAAAGGCAGTGGCATCACCAAACATAGTGAACATATCGGCAACCTTACTCACATCCCAACTACCAATATCCTGATTAAAGGCAGTGGCACCAGAAAACGTACTTTGCATAGTCGTAACATTACTCACATCCCAATTACTAATATCCTGATTAAAGGCAGTGGCACCAGAAAACATTTGACCCATATTGCTAACGATACTTAAATTAGGCATATCGGTTGCTTGCCCAGCGAGATTTGATGCGCCCCCAAAAGCACGCTCCATGGAAGTCCATACTTGATTACCCCATTGATTGATGGCGATGATGTTGGTTCTACTGACGGCATCACCATTAAAATGAATCCGTGGGAAAGTGCCGCTGATGCGCACTTCATAATCGCCCCCCCTGGTGTAGGTATGCGTGGCGTTGGTGTTTGAGGCGTCGGTGTGGGTGGTGTCAGGAGTGTCATCGCCCCAATCAACCGAATAATCATAGCCACTGCGGGTGGTGGGAATGGTGATGCTTTGGCCATTCGAGACCCGCCAAGTGGTTACAAAATCATCGGTGTTTGGGGGCGGCGGTGCGGCTCGAGTAACGGTGATGGTGTAGGTTGCCGTGGTGGTGGTGTCTTCGGCGGTTACGGTAATGGTTATGGTGTTTTCGCCTGCGATTAAGCCTGAGACTTCGGTGTCATTGGTTACGGTTAGTGCGGTGTCATCGGCATCAACGCCGGTGATTACGAAGGTGGCAGCGTTGTTGGTGGCGGTTGCCGTAACTGTGGTGCTGGTGGTGCCAACATCAAACGAGGCGGTGTAGGCGGTAGTATCTGCATCAAAGGTTTCACCCAACGCCCCGGGCGACAGCGACAAGGCACTCAGCGTGGCATCGCAAGCGGCGACTTGTCCACCATCGGTAATCGTCCAGTTAGTGCCGCCGGTATCAGTCAACATATTTCTGGCGGCGGTAGCGGTGCACCATTGGGAACGGCCGGCATCGAAGGTAATGCCGGTTCGTAATGCCATTTGGCTACTGGTATCAGCCCAACCGGTCAATAACGCATCGTAGTTAGCCGCCGAAAGCGTGACGCCATTAAACATATCAGCCATAGTGGTAACGCTACCCACATCCCAATCACCAATATCTTGATCAAAAGCAGTGGCGCCATTAAACATATCGTTCATCAGCGTAGCATTGCTCACATCCCAATTACCAATGTCCTGATTAAAGGAAGTGGCACCAAAAAACATAGAGTTCATTCTGCCAACACTACTCACAGTCCAACTACCAATGTCCTGATTAAAGGAAGTGGCAGCAAAAAACATAGATACCATATTGGTAACGTTACTCACCTTCCAACTACCAATATCCTGATTAAAGGCAGCGGTACCGGAAAACATAGAGTTCATATCGGTAACGTTACTCACCTTCCAACTACCAATATCTTGGTTAAAGGTACGGGCACTGGCAAACATTGCAGACATATTGGTAACGTTACTCACATCCCAACTACCAATATCCCGATTAAAGGCCAATGCATTGGTAAACATTGCAAACATATCGGTAACGTTACTCACATCCCAACTACCAATATCTTGGTTAAAGGCACGGGCACCGGAAAACATTGAAAACATATTGCTAACACCACTTAAAACAGGAACATCGGTTGCTTGTCCGGCGAGATTTAATGCACCCTGAAAAGCATTCGCCATCGAAGTCCATACTTGATTACCCCATTGATTGATGGCGATGATGTTGGTTCTACTGACGGCATCATCATTAAAATAAATCCGTGGGAAAGTGCCGCTGATACCCACTTCATAATCGCCCCCCGTGGTGTAGGTATGCGTGGCGTTGGTGTTTAAGGCGTCGGTGTGGGTGGTGTCAGGAGTGTCATCGCCCCAATCAACGGTATAGTTATAACCGGCACCGGTGGTGGGAATAGTGATGCTTTCGCCATCCGAGACCCGCCAAGTGGTTACAAAATCGGTTGGGTTGGGCGCGGCTCGAGTAACGGTGATGGTGTAGTTTTGTGTTGTAGCGTCTTGTGCGGTTACGGTAATGGTGATGATGTTTTCGCCTGCGACCAAGTCGATGTCACCACTCGCCACGCCACTGGCAACCGCAGCGCCATTGATTTCGATGGTGGCATTGTCATCGGTGGTGGTTGCCGTGACTGTGGTGTTGGTGATGTCATTGGCAACGCTATCGGTGTAAACGAATGTGCCGCTGTCAAAAGTCGGATTTAATGCGCCCGCAGAAAATTCCAAGCCGCTCAAACTGGCATCGGTGCTGATGGTTGCGTTTATGGTGATTTCCACCGTAGCCAGCGGCACCGATGCGCCATCTCCGTCACCGGCCTCCAGGCTGAAGATCAAAGTAGTATCCGTCGCCACAGTCGGTGCGGTGAAAGTCGGCATTGCGTCAGTCGTACTGCTCAAACTCACGGTCGGTGCGCCGCTGGTCTGCTCCCAGAAATAGAATAGCGTCCGGCCTTCTGGGTCACTGCTGCCGCTACCGTCCAGGGTTACGGTCACGCCTCCATTCACGGTCTGCGGCTGACCGGCATTGGCGGTGGGCAATTCGTTGGTTGCGGTGATGGTGATAATTACCTCAGACGGTGCCGAATCCACGGTTCCGTCATTCACCGTCAGGCTGAAGGTGAAAGGAGTATTTTCGATCAAATTCGGCGCCGTGAAAGTCGGGCTTGCGGCAGTCGCATCGCTCAAACTCACAGTCGGGCTGCCGCCGGTCTGCTCCCACAAATAGGTCAGCGTATCGGTGGTGTCCGGATCGTTGCTGGCGGTGCCGTCCAGCGTTACCTCAGTTTCCTCTGCCACGCTTTGGGCGGTGCCCGCATCGGCGGTGGGCGGTTGGTTCGCAGCGGGGGTTATCGTGACGGTCACATCGTCGGTGGCGGAATCATTAAGCGTTGCGCCCGTAACCATCAACTGGAACACCAAATCCGTATCCGTCGCCACAATCGGTGCGGTGAAAGTCGGGCTTGCGGTAGTTGCATCGTCCAAACTCACAGTCGGGCTGCCGCTGGTCTGCGTCCACGCATATTCCAGAACTTCGCTGGCAAAGACACCTCCATTCGGTCTACTACCCGTGCCATCCAGAGTAACTTCGACATTGCTCTCCACGCTTTGGGCTTCTCCTGCTTCCGCCGCCACGCGGGCGGGGACAGTGATATTTGTCGACGCTGTCGCTACCTTACTACCCGTGTCGGTGACGGTCAGCGTAATGTCGTAGCGGATAATATCCTGCCCTGCATCCGCCGACAACGGCGTGGGCGGTAAAGTCAACTCCGTGTTGGCGGCGTTTGGAGTGCCGATAAAATTAGTGGTCGGCTTACCCGGTGGGCTGGTGGTAACAGTCCATAAAAATGTCAGAGCACCACTCGCGTCTTCGGGGTCTGAACTGCCGGCGCCGTTCAAGGTCACGGAGTCGCCTTCCAGAAAATAATTGAAAATGCCTGATGAAGGGATGTTGGTAGTAAATCTGGGTGTCATCCCTTGTAAGGCAATCACGGCGGTGGGCGGTTGGTTCCGATCGGTGCCGAGTATCGTGATGGTCACCGTGTCGGTGTCGGAATCACCCAATTCGCTCGTGAAAGTCAAATCGAACACCAAATCCGTGTCCGTCGTCTCCGCAGTCGGCGTGGTGAAAGTCGGGCTTGCGATAGTTGAATCGCTCAGAGTCACATCCGTCCCGGCGGTTTGCGCCCACGCATATCCCACACTGTTGCCAGAAAAGTCGGCTTCGTGGTTCACACTATCCCCGCCATTCAGAGTAGCGGTAATGCCGCCCGCCACCTCTTGGTCTACTCCGGCATTCGCCACCAAACTGGTGGGGACGCTGATAGTTGTGGTCGCTACATCAGACTCACCGGATGAATCCGTGACTCTCAGAGTAATGGCGTAGATATAAATACCGCTACCCGCGTCCGACACCACACCCGGCGGCGTGACCGGTAAAGTCAACTCCGTTTCGGCGGCGTTTGTGGTGCTGAAGAAATTAACGGGTGCGGGGAAGGAGCTATTAATATAGGTGGCTTCAACAGTCCATAAATAACTCAGAGTGCCGCCGCCGGGATCCGTACTGCCGGCGCCACTCAAAGTCACCGGGTCGCCGGCAAGAAAAGTCGAACCGAGCCTACCGGTGGTGGCGACTCGGCGAGGTGTCTGAGCGATGCTGATCACGGCCTCCGGCGGTTGGTTGCCTACGGTGATGGTCACCGTATCCGTGGCGGAATCATTAAGTCTTGTATCACCCGTAACCATCAACTGGAACACCAAATCCGTATCCGTCGCCACAGTCGGTGCGGTGAAAGTCGGGCTTGCGGCAGTCGCATCGTCCAAACTCACAGTCGGGCTGCCGCTGGTCTGCGTCCACGCATATTCCGGATCTTCGCGGGCAAAGAAGCCTCCATTGTTTCTACTACCACTGCCATCCAGAGTAACTTCGACATTGCTCCCCACGCTTTGGGCTTCTCCTGCTTCCGCCGCCACGCGGGCGGGGACAGTGATATTTGTCGACGCTGTCGCTACCTTACCACCCGTGTCGGTGACGGTCAGCGTAATGTCGTAGCGGATAATATCCTCCCCTGCATCCGCCGACAACGGCGTGGGCGGTAAAGTCAGCCCGGTGTTGGCGGCGTTTGGGGTGCTGAAAAAAGTAGTGGTCGGATTACCCGCGGGGCTGGTGGTAACAGTCCATAAAAATGTCAGATCACCACTCACGCCATCGGGGTCTGAACTGCCGGCGCCGTTCAAGGTCACGGAGTCGCCTTCCAGAAAATAATTGAAAGTGCCTACGGCAACGGTGTCGACAATAAGTCTGGGTGTCATCCCTTGTAAGGCAATCACGGCGGTGGGCGGTTGGTTCCGATCGGTGCCGAGTATCGTGATGGTCACCGTGTCGGTGTCGGAATCACCCAATTCGCTCGTGAAAGTCAACTCGAACACCAAATCCGTGTCCGTCGTCGCAGTCGGCGTGGTGAAAGTCGGGCTTGCGATAGTTGAATCGCTCAGAGTCACATCCGGCCCGGCGGTCTGCGCCCACGCATATCCCACACTGCTGCCAGCAAGGCCGGCTTCGTGGTTCACACTATCCCCGCCATTCAGAGTAGCGGTAATGCCGCCCGCCACCTCTTGGTCTACTCCGGCATTCGCCACCAAACTGGTGGGGACGCTGATAGTTGTGGTCGCTACATCAGACTCACCGGATGGATCCGTGACTCTCAGAGTAATGGCGTAGATATAAATACCGCTACCCGAGGTCGACGCCACACCCGGCGGCGTGACCTGTAACCTCAACTCCGTTTCGACGGCGGTTGTGGTGCTGAAGAAATTAGCGGGTGCGGGGGGGGAGACATTAATATAGGTGGCATCAACAGTCCATAAATAATTCAGATTGTCGGCGTCGGGATCCGAACTGCCGGCGCCACTCAAAGTCACGGGGTCGCCGGCCAGAAAAGTCGAACCGAGCCTACCGGTGGTGGCGACTCGGCGAGGTGTCTGGACGATGTTGATCGCGGCCTCCGGCGGTTGGTTCGGTAGTGCAGCCGTCACCTCAATCGTGAATGTAGCAGTCGCGCTTCGCATGGCCGTAGTATCTGATTCCACCGCCGTGTAGGTCACGGTGGTGGTGTCGGCTGTGGTCGGCGTGCCGGACAACTCGCGGGTGTCCGGGTTAAAAGTCAGCCCGGTCGGTAGCGTCGAAACCGTGTAGGTACGCCCCGGGTTGGTCCGGCTGCCGCCGCCGGCCGCCGGCAGGGTCACCGGGGTGATGGGTTGTTGGCTTACATAGGTCTGATTAGCCGGGGACGACAATGTTAGGTCCGGTGGGGCGGCGACTACGGTTATGCGGATGGTGGTTTGATTTGTGCCGCCATCATTGTCCGTGACAAACAAGACCACGCCTAGGAGACCGCTCGGCGCCAATGTCGTTGCCTCAAAATTCGCTACGGCGGAGGCAGTGTTGCTAAGGCGACCATTGAAGGAGCCGCTCGGAAACCATTGAT
The DNA here is from genome assembly GCA_965262585.1 of Candidatus Poriferihabitaceae bacterium. GTDB lineage: Bacteria > Pseudomonadota > Gammaproteobacteria > Arenicellales > Poriferihabitantaceae > JAHRAW01. Next base: position 1,797,340 of record OZ253546.1, on the reverse strand, counting down.
ACGACTCTATCGTGCCGTCCGGGTCGTGACTGGCACTGCCGTCTAATGTTATTACCTCGCCCAACTCCACGGTGATTCGATCCCCCTCGGCGATGATGGCAACCGGCGATTGGTTGGCGTCCTGCGCATGAACCTGCGAAGCCGCCCCGCCAAACAAACCCAGCCCCAGCAACAAAACACCAACCCACCAACTATGCCCCTTCATCGGAAGGACCCTCGTGCAGAGATGCCAGAATGGCTTTCGTGTAGGGGGTGAGTGAGTGAGTGGGTTATCCATGCGCCCGCCCCTCGCCCCACCAAAAAGGCACAAAACAAATTGAATGCCAAAATAAGGCACCCTACTATTCCGCGAGATATCACCTATCATTTGCCTCATTGCCTCATTAATTGTTAGTAAATACTAGCACCCTGAATATAACACATTTCCCCCTTGTCAACCCCCAAACCCCGGAATTTTCCCCCAATAATGACCGGCTAACGCCCCAACCCATCATTCTCGTGCCGCCAAGTCGTTATTCCCGCGACAGCGGGGATGACGACTTGGGGGACACGGGAATCCAGTACAACATGTCCGGCGATAGCCGACTCCCCATGCCGTCATTCTCGCGAAAGCGGGAATCCAGTACAACATGTAAGGAGCGGCTGGCGCCGGATTGTTTAACTGGATTCCCGATACGATGAAAAATATAGTCGCTGGCGCTCCCTATTTTTCTATCGTTCGAGAATGACGAACTGCGACAGCCGACTCATTTGGAATAAAGGCGCAGGCGCGGGGTGATGTCCCTACCAAGCCTGACATTCCCACTCGTCGTCATTCTCGTGCCGCCAAGTCGTTATTCACGCGACAGCGGGAATAACGACTTGGGGGACACGGGAATCCAGTAAAACATGCCGGCGAATGCCGACTCCCTACGCCGTTATTCCCGCGACAGCGGGAATCCAGTACAACATGTCCGGCGAGATCCGACTCATTATTGGCCTTCTGGATTCCCGATACGATGAAAAATATAGTCGCTACCGCTCCTTATTTTTCTATCGTTCGGGAATGACGGCCTTGCGCCAGCCGCTCCTTTCATATACAATCTCCACTATGGACGAAAAATTCCCATGCATCTACATCATGACCAACAAACCCAACGGCACGCTTTACATTGGCGTTACCAGCGACCTACTCAGCCGGGTATGGCAACACAAAAACGGCGAAGCCAGCGGCTTTTCCAAAAGATATAAAACCAAAATACTAGTTTACTACGAACCCTGCGGCAACATGGAATCCGCCATCGAACGCGAAAAACAACTAAAAAAATGGAACCGCAAATGGAAATTAGAACTCATAGAAACCCATAACCCGGATTGGCGTGATTTGTATGAGGATTTGTTTCCTTAATAATGTGCGGCTGCGCCGGGTTTGTTTAACTGGATTCCCGATACGATGAAAAATATGGACGCTGAAGCGTCCTATTTTTCTATCGTTCGAGAATGACGACGTACCGCCGTCATTCTCGTGCCGCCAAGTCGTTATTTCCGCGACAGCGGGGATGACGACTTGGGGGACACGGGAATCCAGTACAACATGCCGGCGATAGCCGACTCCCCAGGCCCGTCATTCTCGTGCCGCCAAGTCGTTATTCACGCGACAGCGGGAATGACGACTTGGGGGACACGGGAATCCAGTAAAACATGTCCGGCGATAGCCGCTCCCTACGCCGTCATTCTCGCGAAAGCGGGAATCCAGTAAAATATGCCGGCGATAGCCGACTCATTATTTGGCCTTCTGGATTCCCGATACGATGAAAAATATGGTCGCTGCCGCTCCCTATTTTTCTATCGTTCGAGAATGACGGCCTTGCGATAGCCGCTCCTTTCACATACAATCTCCACCATGGACGAAAAATCCCCATGCATCTACATCATGACCAACAAACCCAACGGCACGCTTTACATTGGCGTTACCAGCGACCTACTCAGCCGGGTATGGCAACACAAAAACGGCGAAGCCAGCGGCTTTTCCAAAAGATATAAAACCAAAATACTGGTTTACTACGAACCCTGCGGCAACATGGAATCCGCCATCGAACGCGAAAAACAACTAAAAAAATGGAACCGCAAATGGAAATTAGAACTCATAGAAACCCATAACCCGGATTGGCGTGATTTGTATGAGGATTTGTTTCCTTAATAATGTGCGGCTGCGCCGGGTTTGTTTAACTGGATTCCCGATACGATGAAAAATATGGACGCTGAAGCGTCCTATTTTTCTATCGTTCGAGAATGACGACGTACCGCCGTCATTCTCGTGCCGCCAAGTCGTTATTCCTGCGACAGCAGGAATGACGAGTTGGGGGACACGGGAATCCAGTAAAACATGCCGGCGATAGCCGACTCCCCAGGCCCGTCATTCTCGTGCCGCCAAGTCGTTATTCCCGCGACAGCGGGGATGACGAGTTGGGGGACACGGGAATCCAGTACAACATGCCGGCGATAGCCGACTCCCTACGCCGTTATTCCCGCGACAGCGGGAATCCAGTACAACATGCCGGCGACAGCCGCTCCTTATTAGCCTTCTGGATTCCCGATACGATGAAAAATATGGTCGCTGCCGCTCCCTATTTTTCTATCGTTCGGGAATGACGACGGGCTGGCATCAGCCGCTCCTTATGCTGTGCTACAATTAATCAGGATTTATAAAACGCCTATTGAGAATAAAAGGGGATCGTTATGGTTGGAACTGAACATGGGTAATAAAATTGTTTTGTCGGACAATTTGGGGTTTATTCGGTCGGTGGGCGATGGGGTTGCTCAACTGGTTTATATTGATCCGCCGTTTAATACCGGGAAGCGGCAGGAGCGGGCGCGGATTAAGACGGTTCGGGATGCGGATGGGGATCGAATTGGGTATAAGGGGGCGCGGTATAAGACGATAAAACTTGGCAGCCGTGGGCACGGTGGATACGATGATTGTTTTGATGATTTTCAGGGGTTTCTTCGGCCACGCTTGAGTGAGGCGTGGAGGATATTGTCGGACAATGGTAGTTTTTTTCTGCATATCGATTATCGGGAAGCGCACTATTGCAAAATTGCGTTGGACGAGGTGTTTGGGCGTGATTGTTTTATGAATGAAATTATTTGGGCATATGATTATGGTGCGCGGAGTACGAAAAAATGGCCGGCCAAGCACGATACGATTTTTTGGTATGTGAAGGACCCGAAAAATTATGTGTTTAATTATGATGAAATGGATCGCATTCCGTATATGGCGCCCGGTCTTGTCGGTCGGGAAAAAGCCGCGCGCGGGAAAACGCCCACGGATGTTTGGTGGCATACCATCGTCAGCCCGAACGGCAAGGAGAAAACCAACTACGCTACGCAAAAACCCCTGGGTGTGCTGGAGCGGATTGTTAAAGTTCACTCGCGCAAGAATGATTTGGTTGTGGATTTTTTTGCGGGAAGCGGGTCCACGGGCGAGGCGGCGGCGAAAAATAACCGCCGGTTTTTATTGGTTGACAGCAGCCCCGATGCGGTTCAAGTGATGAAAAAACGATTGAATAAGTATGCGCCGGAATATGTTGAGTTTGATGTTGCCGCCGCTACCAAACACAAATAAATCCCGCCAATGACCACCCAATACAATCCCCTTGAGATCGAAGCCGATGTGCAACAGCATTGGGAGGACAACCGCTCTTTCGTGGTTACGGAAGATCCCAATCGGGAGAAGTTTTATTGCTTGTCCATGCTGCCCTATCCGTCCGGCCAGTTGCACATGGGGCATGTGCGCAATTACACCATCGGCGATGTCGTCAGCCGTTACCAGCGTATGCTCGGCAAGAATGTGTTGCAACCCATGGGCTGGGATGCGTTTGGGCTGCCGGCGGAAAACGCCGCCATTGAACGGAGCATGCCGCCGGCGCAATGGACTTACGCCAACATCGAGTATATGAAAGGCCAGTTGAAACGCCTCGGTTTCGGATATGACTGGAGCCGGGAACTGGCGACTTGCAAGCCGGAATATTATCGCTGGGAGCAGTGGTTTTTCAATCGCCTGTTGGACAAGGGCATGGCCTACAAAAAAATGGCCATGGTCAACTGGGATCCGGTGGAACAGACGGTGCTTGCCAATGAGCAAGTGGAGAACGGCCGTGGCTGGCGGTCCGGGGCGGTGGTGGAGCGGCGCGAAATTTCCCAGTGGTTCATCCGCATCACCGACTACGCCGAAGAACTGCTCAACGATATCGACAAACTGCAGGGCTGGCCGGAGTCGGTCAAGACCATGCAGCGCAACTGGATTGGCCGTTCCGAAGGTGTCGAGTTTGAGTTTGAAGTGGAAGGCGAAACCGAACGGCTCGGAGTTTTTACCACGCGCCCCGACACCATCATGGGCATCACTGCGGTATTCGTGGCCGGCGAACATCCACTGGCTTGCAAGGCGGCGGCGGACGATGAACGAGTGGCAACTTTCGTGGCGGAATGCAAAAACGCCGCCACCGCCGAAGCCGCGCTCGAGACCATGGAAAAGAAAGGCGTGCCCCTCGGTATCGCCGCCAAACATCCGATAAGCGGCGAGCGCATCGCCATCTGGGCGACTAACTTTGTGCTCATGGGCTACGGCACCGGCGCGGTTATGGCAGTGCCGGCCCACGACCAGCGTGACTGGGAATTTGCCATCCGCTATGGCATCGAAATCCGCCCGGTTATTGAAGGCGTGCCGGAGGTCATTGACGACGTGTCGGGGGTTATTGACGGCGTGTTGGGGATTATTGACAGCGCGCCGAAACACGACTACAACCACTCCGCATTTACCACCAAACAAGGGGTTTTGATTAACTCCGGTGCGTTCGACGGGCTGGACTTCGAACAGTCTTTCAACGCCATTGCCGAGCACCTGAAAAAAGCCGGAATTGGCAAGCGCGCCATCAACTATCGCTTGCGCGATTGGGGGGTTTCACGCCAGCGTTACTGGGGCTGCCCGATTCCGGTGGTGTACGACCGGCAGGACCAGGCTATGGCGGTGGCGGACGAGGATTTGCCGGTGCTACTGCCCGAAGGGGCGGCTTTTTCCGGGGTGCAATCGCCCCTCAAGGACGACCCGGAATTTTTGCGCGCCACGGTGCCGGGAAGCGATGCGGTGGCGATACGGGAGACCGATACTTTTGATACTTTCGTCGAGTCATCTTGGTATTTTCATCGCTACTGCTGTCCGGGAAACGATGATGCCATGCTCGATGCGCGGGCTGATTATTGGCTGCCGGTGGATCAATATATCGGCGGCATCGAACACGCCGTGTTGCACTTGCTCTACGCGCGATTTTTTCACAAGTTGCTGCGCGATGCCGGGTTGGTAAAAAGCGATGAGCCGTTCACCAACTTGCTGACACAAGGCATGGTGCTTAAAGACGGCGTGAAGATGTCCAAGTCCAAGGGCAATACGGTCGATCCTCAATCCATGATCGACCGTTACGGCGCCGACACCGTGCGCTTGTTTATAATGTTTGCGTCTCCGCCGACTCAATCTCTTGAATGGAATGATGACGCAGTGGCCGGCGCGCATCGTTTCTTGCGGCGATGGTGGTTGCTTGCCGGGCGTAGTGGTGTGGCGGACAAGGCACCTGCGACCAAACACCACCAATCTTCGGCGCTGAAAAATCCGCAGGCGCGGGCCTTGCATCGACAGGTTCATACCATGCTCGACAAAGCCAATCGCGACTACCAAAAAATGCACTACAACACCGTCATCGCCGCGTGTATGGAATTGTTAAACGCAATGGATCGCTTCAACCCGGCGGACGCGGAATGCGCGGCGGTGTTGCGCGAAGGGTTGCTTGCCATGACCCGCGTGATGGCGCCAATCACGCCACACATCGCCCACCGACTGTGGCACGATCTGGGCGAGGATGGCGATGTAATTGATGCCGAATGGCCACTGGCTGATGAAGATGCGCTGACCGGCGACACCCTCACACTGGCGGTGCAGATCAACGGAAAACTGCGTGGCCAAATCGAAGTGGCGGCGGACAGCGGCAACCAGGAAATCGAACGCCTAGCCCGCGCCGATGACAAAATCCGCACCCACACAGACGGCAAAGTAATCCACAAAGTCATCGTCGTACCCGGTCGACTGGTAAATCTAGTCGTGCGGGATCAATAACCACCGATAATCAATGAATAAATCCCCCATGCTTATTAAAACTAACTACACCAGCATTACCCCTCTGGATTCCCGCTTTCGCGGGAATGACGGCGAGAGACGTCAGCCGCTCCCTACGCCGTCATTCCCGAACGATAGAAAAATAGGACGCGCCAGCGACCATATTTTTCATCGTATCGGGAATCCAGTAAAACATGCCCGGCGCAAGCCGCTCCCTACGCCGTCATTCCCGAACGATAGAAAAATAGGGAGCGCCAGCGACCATATTTTTCATCGTATCGGGAATCCAGTAAAACATGCCCGGCCCAAGCCGCTCATCATTTGCCGTCATTCCCGCGAAAGCGGGAATCCAGTAAAACACGTCCGGCGTCAGCCGCTCCTTCCCCATTTAATGTTACTACTAACCTGCCTATCACTAACCGGCTGCGGGTTTCATTTGCGTGGGGACATCGACCTGCCGTCCGAGTTGGAGCGGGTGCAAGTGACCGGCGATGACCGCGAATTGGTGGCGGGTTTGTCCGATGCGCTGGAGCGTCAAGGAGCGGTGGTGGATTCGGCATCAGATTCGGCGCGCATTGATCTCGTTGCGGCTAGTTTTCAACGGCGGGTGCTAACCACCGACGCACGAGGCCGGGCGACCGCGTATCGATTACGCTATCGAGTAGAGTTTAATGTTACCGCCGCCGACGGCACGCTTCTGCAATCCGCCGAGTCGGTGGCGGTGGAGCGCGCCTACAATTACAACCCCAACCGCGAGTTGCAATCCGAGCAGGAAGAACGCTTTCTGAAAAGTGAAATGCGCCAGCAATCTGTGCTGCGGATGTTGCAGCGGCTGACGCGACTTTAATCGCATGCGCATCACTCCCTCTTCGCTATCTTCCAACCTCGGCAAGGGGTTAACGCCGCTATACCATCTATTCGGCGTCGAAACCCTGCTCGTTGAAGAAGCCCTCGATGAAACCCGCCGACAAGCGCGCGAGCAAGGCTTCACCGAACGCATCCGCTACACTTTGGAACCCGGCTTCGACTGGAATCAATTGATCGGCAACAGCCGTTCCATGTCGCTGTTCTCCGATAAAAAAATCATCGAGTTGCGCATGCCCACCGGCAAGCCCGGAAGTGGCGGCGACAAGGCGTTAATTGAGTATGTGGATTCCATTGCCGGAAACGATACCGTGTTGTTGCTGATTAGCGGCGCCATCGACAAGCGCGCGCAGAACACTCGATGGTTCAAGAAGGTGGAAGAAGGTGGCGTGGTGGTGGAGTATCCCGGCATTTCGGCGGCGCGATTACCCGAGTGGATCAGCCGCCGCATGCGCGACAAGGGCTTGCAGTTCGATGCGGAAGCGGCGCAGCGATTGAGTCATTTTGTCGAAGGCAACCTGCTTGCCGCGGCGCAAGAAATCGACTTGCTGGCGCTACTGTCGCCGCGTGAAAAAATCACCACCGAGACCGTGGAGAACGCCATCGCCGATCATGCGCGCTTCACCGTTTATGCTTTCGTCGACGCCTGCCTCGCCGGTTCAGCCCATCGTTGCACGCGAATCATTCAAGGCTTGCGGCGCAATCAGGCCGAACCGGTGCTGATTTTATGGGCGCTGACCAGAGAAACCCGCACGCTGTGCCATCTGTCCGCCGGTGTGGCCGCCGGTGCAAACCTTCGCGGGCTGTTGAAGCGTTACGGAGTGTGGAGTAGCCGTGGCGAACTGCTCGGTGGAGCGCTGCGCCGCCTTTCCCTGCCACGCTGCCACAACCTGCTACGGCGGCTGGCGCGTGCCGATTTGATGCTCAAAGGACGCGCGCCCATGCAACGCGAGAATATCTGGGAAGAAATCGAAACCATCGGCTTGCGCATCTGCGGGCTGGGCATCCCTTGATCTGCGCACCATTTACAATAGTAAAAAACTATCAAACCTATAAAAACAATAAAATTTACAAATTGGAAAACACCCCCTAAACTAGTCGGCCATGCAACCTTTCATTGCTACAGGAGCAAATCATGGCCACTCAAAAACCATCGAAATCACCAAAATTAACCACCACCGCCGGCATACCGGTCGCCGACAATCAGAATTCCCTGACCGCCGGCAAGCGCGGGCCGTTGTTGGTGCAAGACTGGCAGTTGTTTGAAAAACACGCCCACTTCAATCGCGAGCGCATCCCGGAGCGCGTGGTGCATGCCAAAGGGTCCGGCGCGTATGGCACCCTGAAAATCACCGCCGACTTGAGTGCGTATACCCGCGCCGCCGGTTTGCAACCCGGCGTCGAGAGCGAATGCTTCCTGCGCTTTTCCACCGTGGCCGGCGAAAGCGGCGCCGCCGATGCGGAGCGTGATGTGCGAGGTTTTGCGCTCAAGGTTTATACCAACGAAGGCAACTGGGATTTGGTGGGCAACAACACGCCGGTTTTTTTCGTGCGCGACCCGTATAAATTTCCAGACTTCATTCATTCGCAAAAGCGCGACCCGAAAACCAACCTGCGCGACCCGGCGGCGATGTGGGATTTTTGGTCGCAATCGCCGGAGAGTTTGCATCAGGTCACCATTTTGATGTCCGAGCGCGGGCTGCCGAAAAGTTATCGCCATCTCAACGGCTATGGCTCCCATACTTATAGTTTCATCAACGCTGAAGGCGAACGTTTTTGGGTGAAATTTCACTTCAAGACCAAACAAGGAATCGCCTGTCTCAGCGACGCCGATTCGGCAACAACCATTGCCGCCGACCGCGAATCCCACCAGCGTGATTTGTTTACGGCTATCGAGCAGGGGGATTATCCGAAGTGGAAATTCTGCGTGCAAATTATGCCGGAAGCGGACGCCGCGAAATGCGCCTATAACCCGTTTGACCTGACCAAAGTTTGGCCACACAGCGATTATCCGCTGATTGAAGCAGGCGAGTTATGCTTGAATCGAAACCCGGAAAATTATTTTGCCGAGGTCGAACAAGCCGCTTTTTCCCCCGCCAATACGCCACCGGGAATCGGCCACAGCCCCGACAAGATGTTGCAGTTCAGAATTGTTTCGTACGCCGATGCGCACCGCTATCGTTTGGGAGTGAACCACGCGGCATTGCCGGTCAACAAACCGCGTTGCCCGGTGCATTCATATAGCCGCGCCGGTACCATGCGCTTCGACAACCCCGACGGCGCGGTTAATTACGAACCAAACACCCGTGGCGGACCAATAGAAGACCCCACCTGCGCAGAACCGCAGATGGAAATAACCGGCCCCGCCGCCCGCCACAATCACCGTGAAGACACCGACTATTATTCTCAAGCCGGCGCCTTGTTCCGCCTGATGACCCCGCAGCAACAAACCAACCTGATGGACACCATTGCCGGGGCTATGCAAGGAGTTCCTGAGGCTATCGTGCGCTTGCAACTGGAACATTTTCATAATGCTGATTCGGATTATGGGAAAGGAATTGGTGAACGATTGAATATCAAACCTCGTCATTCTATGTAGAGACAGCACCCGCCCGTCCACAGCGACAGTGCGTCATTCCCGAACGATAGAAAAATAGGGAGCGCCAGCGACCATATTTTTCTTCGTATCGGGAATCCAGAAAGCCAATAAGGAGTCGGCTATCGCCGACATGTTTTACTGGATTCCCGCTTTCGCGAGAATGACGGGCGTAGGGAGTCGGCTATCGCCGGCATATTTCACTGGATTCCCGTGTCCCCCAACTCGTTATTCCCGCTGTCGCGGAAATAACGACTTGGCGGCACGAGAATGACGGCGGTACGTCGTCATTCCCGAACGATAGAAAAATAAGGAGCGCCAGCGACCATATTTTTCATCGTATCGGGAATCCAGAAGGCTAATAAGGAGTCGGCTATCGCAAGGTCGTCATTCTCGAACGATAGAAAAATAGGGAGCGCCAGCGACCATATTTTTCATCGTATCGGGAATCCAGTTAAACAAACCCGGCGCAGCCGCTCCTTATTAAGGACAGGCACGGGGGCACTGTCCCTACGAGATATGGTTTTCGTAGGGAGTCGGCATTCGCCGCACATGTTTTACTGGATTCCCGCTTTCGCGAGAATGACGGCCCTGGGGAGTCGGCTATCGCAAGGTCGTCATTCCCGAACGATAGAAAAATAGGGAGCGCCAGCGACCATATTTTTCATCGTATCGGGAATCCAGTTAAACAAACCCGGCGCCAGCCGCTCCTTATTAAGGACAGGCACGGGGGCACTGTCCCTACGAGATATGGTTTTCGTAGGGAGTCGGCATTCGCCGCACATGTTTCACTGGATTCCCGCTTTCGCGAGAATGACGGCGGCGCGTCGTCATTCTCGAACGATAGAAAAATAGGGAGCGCCAGCGACCTTATTTTTCATCGTATCGGGAATCCAGAGAAAACAACCCCAGCACCAGCCGGACATTTTAATGCGCAACAAAGTGCTATGATAAACTTCTATCACATCACGCTTTTCTACGCCCAATGACCACCCAAAGCAACACCGCAGAATTGTCAGACATCAGCGACTACATGAAACAACTCGGCCTAGCCGCTCGTGGTGCTTCGGCGGTTATTGCTGAGGCGGGGACTGCTGATAAGAATGCCGCGCTCGAGGCGATTGCGCATAGTTTGTTGGACAATCGGGCGGCGATTTTGGAGGCTAATGCGAGGGATATGCAAGCCGGGGAGAGCAATCATCTGAGTGCTGCGTTGCTCGACCGGTTGGCGTTGGATGGTGGGCGTATCGAGGCTATGGCGGCGGGTTGTCGTGAGGTGGCGCGGTTGCCTGATCCGGTGGGGGAAATCACCGACATGGGGCGTCGGCCAAGTGGCATCGAGGTCGGCAAGATGCGTGTGCCGTTGGGAACCATTGGCATTATTTATGAATCGAGGCCGAATGTGACCATCGATGCCGCGATACTTTGCCTGAAGGCCGGCAACGCGGTGATTTTGCGCGGCGGTTCGGAGGCGATTCATTCCAATCTGGCAATCGCCGAATCGTTGCACGCCGGGTTGCGACACGCCGGGCTGCCGACCACCACCGCACAACTGGTCGAAACCACCGACCGCGCCGCGGTCGGCGCGTTGATTACCATGCCGGAGTATATCGACATCATCATACCGCGCGGCGGCAGCAGTTTGATCGAACGCATCAGCCGCGAAGCCACGGTGCCAATCATCAAACATCTCGACGGCGTGTGTCATGTTTATATCGACGAGTATGCCGATTTAACCAAAGCGGTGGCGGTTGCGTATAACGCCAAGGCGCGGCGTTATGGAGTCTGCGGCGCGATGGAAACGTTGTTGGTTGCCGAAGCGGTTGCCGAAGCGGTCTTGCCGGAATTATCGCAGCGTTATTTCGATGCTGGTATTGAACTTCGCGGATGCGAAAAATCGCGCGCCTTGGTGCCGCGCATGATGGCCGCCACTCAAACGGATTGGGTGAGCGAATATCTAGACGCGATTCTTGCGGTGCGCGTGGTCGACGACATTGATCAAGCAATCGAACACATCAACACCTTCGGTTCACATCACACCGATTCGATCATCACCGAAAACCTCGCACACAGCCGCCAATTTTTGCGCCGGGTGGATTCCAGTTCGGTCATGGTCAACGCCTCCACTCAATTCGCCGATGGTTTCGAATACGGCCTCGGCGCGGAAATCGGCATCAGCACCGACAAACTCCATGTGCGCGGCCCGGTCGGGCTGCACGGATTGACCTGTCAAAAATATATCGTAATCGGAGACGGACATATTCGGGCGTGAAGTTTTTTTTCATCCCGACAACCACTCGGTAATCACTTCGCCAACTTGTTCGACGCCTTGTCTGTTCACCGCCGAGAACAACTGCACCGTGGTTTGCGGTTGTTCTTTCAATCGCTCGTTCACTTGCCGGAGCGCATTGCCCGCCGCGCCGCGTTTGTATTTGTCGGCTTTGGTCAGCAGGACATGCACCGGCAAGCCATTTTCCCAACAGCATCGCAGCATGGTGTGATCCAAATCGGTTAGCGGATGGCGGATGTCCATGGGCACCACCAACCCTTTCAGGCAAGTGCGCCCGGTCAGATAATCGACCATGAAATGCTCCCAATGCCGCCGCAAATCCCGGGGCACTTTGGCGTATCCATAGCCCGGCAAATCCACCAAGCGGTGCGAGTCGTCAAGGTCAAAAAACACGATCTGCCGGGTTCGCCCCGGGGTCTTGCTGGTACGGGCCAGCCGCCGCCGGTTGGTGAGGGCGTTGATGGCGCTGGACTTGCCCACATTGGAGCGCCCGGCAAACGCCACCTCAGCACCGACATCCGGCGGCCACTGGTGTTGATAGTGGGCGGCTAGGACGTAGGCGGCGCGGTTGAAATCAATGGTAGTCACGATTTTTCGAGGGGTGAAAGTTGCTATAATGCGCCTCATATTGTACGCGCTCCACGCCCTGTGCGGGCAAAACAACCCGGTGAAATAACGATGAATTTGACGATGAATTTAGTGACGAATTTAGCCACTCGGCTTTTGTTTTCTTTGACTTGTGCGACCACCGCTGCGGTCTTTTTGACAGCCACAAACCCGGCTGATGCCGCCGATGTAGACGCGGGCAAAACCGCCTCGGCAACCTGTGCGGCATGCCACGGCGCAAACGGGCAAAGCGCCTCCGACCAATTCCCCCATCTGGCCGGACAGGTGCCCGGTTATATCGCCGCGCAACTGACCAAGTATCAATCCGGGGAACGCACAGACCCGGTTATGTCGGCGATGGCCGCTCCCCTTTCCGCCGAGGACATCGCTAATCTGGATGCTTATTACAGCAGTTTGGAAGGAGCAAAAGGCGCTATCACCCCGGAGCAGGAAGCAGACGCACTGGCCGGCGGCAAACTTTACCGGGGCGGCTATGCGCCTTATAACATCCCGCCCTGCATGAGTTGCCACGGCCCTTCCGGGCTCGGTATTCCCCCCGCTTTTCCGCGAATATCAGGCCAGCCCGCCGCCTATATCGAGGCGCAACTTCTGGCGTATAAGTCCGAGACGCGCCAGGACACGATCATGAATCCCATCGCCTTCCCGCTGTCGGCGGCACAGATCAAAGAACTCGCGTTGTATATTTCGGCGTTGTATTGATAAACCGCCACGCCTGCACGTTTTGTATCGATGACCGGCGCGGACGCGAGTGCGGGGCTTGACCAGTTTTACACCAAACCGCGTGTGGCGAGGGATTGCTATCGGGCATTTGAACTCGTAGCAAAGCGCGCGGGAAGCGATTTATCAAACCACTGGTTTGTCGAGCCCGCCGCCGGATGCGGCAGTTTCTATCAAGCCCTCCCGCCACACCGAAGAACCGGCGTCGATATTGACCCCCGCCAACTGCCGCGAATCGATAACACCGGCATAATACGCGCCGATTATCTGACTTGGCAGCCAAAGCGGGGACGCAAATATGCGGTGATTGGCAACCCGCCGTTTGGCAAACGCGGACGGTTGGCCGTGGCGTTCTTCAATCATTCCACATTTGCCGAGTTCATCGCGTTTGTCGTGCCGGTGTCCTTCCGCAAATACACCATCCACCGTCAACTATCAGCGAAGTACGCCTTGCTGCACCGCAAACCGTTGGCGAATGAGTCGTTTTGTACGCCGGACGGTAAAGGCTATGCGGTGAATGCGGAATTTCAAGTATGGACGCGCCGACCTTGTTCGCTACGCGATCTACGAGAAACCACGCCTGCGGCAATCCACCATCCAGATTTCGAAATGCGCCAATACAACAACACCAAACAGGCGCTGAAAATGTTTGATCTACCTTTTGATTTCGCGGTGCCGTGTCAGGGATATCAAGATTACGCTCGGCGCGAAAGCGATGCGGGTGACTGCGAAAAACATAAACAATGGATACTATTCACCGCCAACAACAAACCAATCCGCAACCGATTACTAAAAATTGACTACGCCGCTCTGGCCCAAGACTGCGCCACCGCGATCCCCGGCTTTCGGAAAAATGATGTGGTAAAGCATTACGCTTCACTCGTTGTTTAAGGAACGGCTGCCTCGCCGTCATTCCCGCGTAGGCGGGAATCCAGTACAACATGTCCGGCGATAGCCGCTCCCTACGCCGTCATTCTCGCGCCCCCAAGTCGTTATTCACGCGACAGCGGGAATGACGAGTTGGGGGACACGGGAATCCAGTAAAACATGTCCGGCGATAGCCGACTCCCTACGCCGTCATTCTCGCGAAAGCGGGAATCCAGTACAACATGTTCGGCGATAGCCACTCCCTACGCCGTCATTCTCGTGCCGCCAAGTCGTTATTTCCGCGACAGCGGGAATGACGGGTTGGGGGACACGGGAATCCAGTACAACATGCCGGCGACAGCCGACTCCTTATTAGCCTTCTGGATTCCCGATACGATGAAAAATATAGTCGCTGGCGCTCCTTATTTTTCTATCGTTCGGGAATGACGATCTGGGGGACGATGAAAAATATGGTCGCTGGCGCTCCCTATTTTTCTATCGTTCGGGAATGACGAACTTTAATAACGCCCGTGCCAATAATTAGTGCGCACTTCACAACCCTTTCGGAAATTCAATGTTGTGTTGGTGGCAGGCGGCGATTAGTGTGTTGCGGAGTAGGCAGGCGATGGTCATCGGGCCGACGCCGCCGGGTACCGGCGTTATCGCACCGGCGATTGGTTCGGCGGCGGCGAAATCCACATCGCCGACCAGGCGGGGCTTGCCTTGTTTGCCGTCAATTCGGTTGATGCCCACATCAATGACCGCTGCGCCCGGTTTGATCCAATCGCCTTTGACCATCTCCGGCACGCCGACCGCGGCGACTAAAATATCGGCGCCTCGGCATACCGCCGGCAAATCGCGGGTGCGCGAATGGGCGATGGTGACCGTGCAGTTTTCTTTCAGCAACAGCAGCGCCACCGGCTTGCCGACTATGTTGGAACGCCCCACCACCACCGCGCTTTTGCCGGAGAGATCGCCGAGTTGGTCTTTGAGCAACATTAAGCAACCGGCCGGGGTGCAGGGCAACAGGGAGGGTTCGCCGATGGCGAGTTTGCCGACGTTTTCGATGTGGAATCCGTCTACATCTTTTTTGACATCAATGGCGTTGATGACTTTTGACTCGTCGATATGCGCCGGTAGCGGCAGTTGCACCAATATGCCGTGAACCGCAGGGTCGCGGTTGAGTTGCTCGACCAACGCCAATAACTCGAGTTCGCCGACCTCCGCCGACAGTTTGTGTTCGAATGAATCCATCCCGGCGGCGACCGTCTGCTTGCCCTTGTTGCGGACATAAACCTCGCTCGCCGGATCTTCGCCAACCAACACCACCGCCAACCCCGGCTTCAAGCCATGCTCGGAAACCAACCCAGCCACCGCCACGCCGATACGCTCACGCAAGTTACCGGCGAATGCCTTGCCGTCAATGATTGTTGCCATAAATTTGCCGCGTACTGAAGTTGAAAATTTTTCCAAAAGCCAAGATAACAGCGGCGCACATTCGACCACAAATCACCGCCGCATTCAAGCCTGTATATGCGCCTATTGTTGTCCTGTGAATGATGTTGAAGTATGGATGGGAATTGAGATTTTGGCTTTTTGTGAGGTCTGGAATCTTCTATTAAGTCTTCTATTAAGGCATCAAATCTTCTCATAAATGTTCTGAATCTTCTCATAGATGTTCTAAATCTTCTCATAGATGTTCTGAATCTTCTATTAAAGCCTAAAATCTTCTATTAACCTTCTCATACTCGTCGTCATTCTCGCGTAGGCGGGAATCCAGTAAAACATGCCGGCGATAGCCGACTCCCCAGGCCCGTCAGTCCGGCGAGATCCGACTCATTATTAGCCTTCTGGATTCCCGATACGATGAAAAATATGGTCGCTGGCGCTCCCTATTTTTCTATCGTTCGGGAATGACGACGTACCGCCGTCATTCTCGTGCCGCCAAGTCGTTATTCACGCGACAGCGGGAATGACGACTTGGGGGACACGGGAATCCAGTGAAATATGCCGGCGACAGCCGACTCCCCAGGCCCGTCAGTCCCGCGAGATCCGACTCCTTATTAGCCTTCTGGATTCCCGATACGATGAAAAATATGCTCGCTGGCGCTCCCTATTTTTCTATCGTTCGGGAATGACGACGTACCGCCGTCATTCTCGTGCCCCCAAGTCGTTATTTCCGCGACAGCGGGGATGACGAGTTGGGGGACACGGGAATCCAGTGAAATATGCCGGCGACAGCCGACTCCCCAGGCCCGTCAGTCCCGCGAGATCCGACTCCTTATTAGCCTTCTGGATTCCCGATACGATGAAAAATATGGTCGCTGGCGCTCCCTATTTTTCTATCGTTCGGGAATGACGCACTTTTGATATTCCTCGTTTGCCGATGAGGACTCCCAGACTCGTCATTCTCGTGCCGCCAAGTCGTTATTCACGCGACAGCGGGAATGACGAGTTGGGGGACACGGGAATCCAGTGAAATATGCCGGCGACAGCCGACTCCCCAGGCCCGTCAGTCCTGCGAGAGCCGACTCCTTATTGGCTTTCTGGATTCCCGATACGAAGAAAAATATAGTCGCTGGCGCTCCTTATTTTTCTATCGTTCGGGAATGACGATCTGGGGGACGATGAAAAATATGGTCGCTGCCGCTCCCTATTTTTCTATCGTTCGGGAATGACGAGTTTTGATACTCCTCGTTCGCAGATGAGTGACCCCTTTATTCCATCACATCGGACAGCGTTACATATTGTTCCACCGAAAGTGCTTCGGCGCGTAGTGATGGGTCGATGTTGGCGTGGGTGAAGTGTTCGGGTTGTACTAGTGCTTTGAGGGAGTTGCGTAAAGTTTTGCGGCGTTGGCCGAATGCGGCGGCGACGATGGCGGCAAATCCTCGCTGGTTGGAGGCTCGTAGCGGTTGCTTTTTTGGGGTTAGGCGCAACACCGTCGAGTCGATTTTCGGCGGCGGGTCGAACGCTTCGGGGGGCACTTCGAACAACAATTCGCAATCCAATTCCCCGCCCGCCATCACCGAAAGCCGGCCGTAGTTTTTATTGCCGGGGTCGGCGGCGAGGCGTAGCGCTACTTCTTTTTGCAGCATAAACAGCATGTCGTGGATATGCTCGACCTGCTCCAGCAGATGAAAAATCAGCGGCGTTGAAATGTTGTAGGGTAGATTACCGATTACGCGCAGCCGACCGGCGGGATTATTCGCGGCAAGGGCATCGCGCAATTTGAAGTCGAGAACATCAGATTGAATGACCTTCACCCGCTGCGGTGGATAACGCCGCTCGAGCACTTTAGCAAGGTCGCGGTCGAGTTCTATCACGGTGATGGGCGGCGCATTTTCCGCCACCACATTTTCCGCCACCAGTAAATCAGTCAACGCACCTCGCCCCGGCCCAATCTCAACAATCTGTCGGCCATCTGCGGGACCAAAAGCGGCGACCAGACGATTCAATATCGTATGGTCGGTCAAGAAATGCTGGCCGAAACGCTTGCGCGGGCGGTGTTGTCGGTCAGTCAACGGATTGTTGATTTGCCAGCCAACTGGCAAGCCAGCGTGATGGCTGCTTTGAGGCTGGATTCGTCGGCGGTTCCGGTGGCTGCCAATTCGAGGGCGGTGCCGTGGTCGACTGAGGTGCGGACGATGGGTAGGCCGAGGGTGATGTTCACGGTTTCGCCGAAGTTTGCGTGTTTGCTCACCGGCAGGCCCTGGTCATGATACATCGCCAACACCGCATCAAGGGATGCCAGCCGGGCGGGGGTGAACGCGGTGTCCGCCGGAATTGGGCCGACTACATCGGCGCCCGTGGCGCGCAGTTCATCAAGGGCCGGGGTGATTATATCGATTTCTTCCCGGCCCAAGTAGCCGCCTTCGCCGGCGTGGGGGTTGAGTCCGCACACGCCGATGACCGGTTTTTGGATGTTGAATCTGCGGCGGAGGTCGCCAAGAATCACGCCGACTACTTCTTGGATGCGGCTTTTGGTGACTCGGCTTGCAACCTCCGCCAAGGGGATGTGGGTGGTCAGCAAGCATACCCGCAGGTCGCCGCTTGCCAGCATCATCACCGGCGACGGCGCGCGGCAGCGTTCGGCGATCCACTCGGTGTGGCCGGAAAACTCGATACCGGCGCGGTTGATGACGGCCTTGTTGACCGGGGCGGTAACCATGGCGTCAAACCGACCGGCGAGGCAAAGATCTACCGCCCGGTCGATGCAGCCGACTACATATTCACTGTTTTCGGGGTTTGATTCTCCGGGGACCACTGGCGATTTACACGGATGATGAATCACCGCCAGTATTCCCGGCTGGTGGGGCTGGTGGGATTGGTCGTCATCATCATCCACCACCTTGACCTTCAGCCCCAAAAGTTTAGCGCGCGCCGTCAACAGGGCGCGGTCACCGATGGCAATGATGCGCCCGGGAAGCGATGCCGTGGCAGATTGCAGCGTAATGTCCGGGCCTATGCCAGCGGGCTCGCCGGTGGTGATGAGAATGCGGGGCAAGGAATTGTCCGCTGCTTGCCCGTTCACCAATCTTCCGGCAACTCGGATTCAACCCAGCCGAATTGCTCGAAATCCACCCGGCCTTTTTCATCGAACACCACGCCTTCGTCCAGCAGTTTTTGTTTCTGCCGGTCATCGCTGCCGCCTTCCTTGCGCGCGCTGATTTCGCCCTTGCTGTTGATGACCCGCTGCCACGGGATGCCTTGATCCGGCGGCGTGGCGGCCATGGCGTAACCCACTTCACGGGCACTGCACTTGACCATCCTTGCGATACGCCCGTAACTCGCCACCGAGCCGCGCGGGATTCGCTTGACCACTTCGTAGATGTTTCGATACAAACTCCCCGGGTTCATTCCACGGTCACCGATTTGGCAAGATTTCTCGGCTTGTCTACGTCGGTGCCTTTGATGAGCGCGACATGATAGGCAAGCAGTTGCAGCGGAATGGTGTAGATAATCGGCGCCATGGAGCTGTCCACCGGGGCGATTTCGATGACCTGAACGCTGTCGTCAACGGCGATCTTCGAAGCCGGGTCGGCGAACACGATGAGCCGCCCGCCGCGCGCCCGCACTTCCTCGATGTTGGATTTCAATTTGTTCAGTAGGCGGTCGTTGGGTGCCACCGAGATGACCGGCATGTCGGAATCCACCAATGCCAACGGGCCGTGTTTTAGTTCACCGGCGGGGTAGGCTTCGGCGTGGATATAGGAGATCTCTTTGAGTTTGAGTGCGCCTTCCAAGGCGATTGGGTAGTGCGCGCCACGGCCCAGGAACAGCGCGTGCTGTTTGTCGGCGAATTGTTTGGCGATGTCCGCGATCACCGGTTCCAGCGCGATGGCTTTTTCCACCTTTGCCGGCAGTTGGCGCAACTCGCCAACTAGGCGGGCTTCGTCCGCTTCGGTCATGTTGAAACGCCGCCCCAGGGCGATGACCAGCAAGCGCAAGGCGGTTAGTTGGGTGGTGAAGGCTTTGGTGGAAGCGACCCCGATTTCGGTGCCGGCGTGGGTCATCAGCACCAGATCCGAGGCGCGCACCAGGGAACTCTCGGGGGAATTGCAGATGGTCAGGCAATCGCCGAAGCCCTGCTGTTTGGCGACCGAAAGCGCGGTCAGGGTGTCGATGGTTTCGCCGGATTGCGACAGCGTCACCACCAGACAATCGTCGGGCGGTGCGTGCATGCGCGACCGAAACTCGCTGGCGATCTCGGCGCGACACGGCACGCCGTAACGCTCGAACCAATACGCGGCGACCATGCCAGCGTGGTAACTGGTGCCGCAGGCGATGATACGCACCGCCCGGGTGCGGTCGAAGATCGCTTTGGCTTCGGTGCCGAAACATTCCTCCAGCACTCGCGCACCGGTGATGCGACCCTCCAGCGTATTGGCGATGGCCACTCCTTGTTCGTGGATTTCCTTGAGCATGTAGTGGCGGTAGTCGCCCAGTTCGATGGCGTCTGGCGACAACGAGCAGGTGTGCCGGTCGCGGTTTTGCGGTCGTCCGTGTTGGTCGACGATGGCGATGTTGCCGTCGTTGATGTCAACGATGTCGCCGTCTTCGAGGACGAAAAAATCCCGGGTTACCGAGATCAACGCAATCATGTCCGAAGCGATGAAGGCTTCGCCGTCGCCGATGCCGACCACCAGCGGCGAACCGCGACGCGCGCCCAGCAGGCGATTGGGTTCATCGGCGCTGACCACGCCGATGGCATATGCGCCTTGAAGAACGGCGACGGTCGCCCGCACCGCTTCACGCAGGTCGAGCCCTTTGCGGATGTGGCGGCGGATTTCGTTGACCACCACTTCGGTGTCGGTATCAGATACGCATTCGAAGCCTTCGGCCTTTTGCGCGTGGCGCAGGGCTTCGTGATTTTCGATGATGCCGTTGCACACCAACGCCAGCGAACCACCGCTCATGTGCGGATGGGCGTTGATTTCGGTCGGCGGGCCGTGGGTCGCCCAACGGGTATGGGCGATGCCGGTGGAACCCCGCATGGTTTCGGAATTCGATAACGCCCGTTCCAGTTCGACGATCTTGCCAACGCTGCGGGTGCGCAAAAGCCGTCTCGCCGGGTCGGTCACG
Source organism: Candidatus Poriferihabitaceae bacterium (assembly GCA_965262585.1). GTDB lineage: Bacteria > Pseudomonadota > Gammaproteobacteria > Arenicellales > Poriferihabitantaceae > JAHRAW01. The sequence continues at coordinate 1,776,652 of OZ253546.1, read as the reverse complement.
GTCGGGTCGATCACGGCGACACCAGCGGAGTCGTAGCCACGGTATTCGAGCCGCTTCAGGCCCTCCAACAGAACCGGCAAAACGTCCCCTCGGGCTACTGCGCCGACTATTCCGCACATGCTATTTTGCTCATAATTTTGTTTTGTCGCCGGCTGGTTTTTCGGCGCGCCGCTTCGTTGTTGGCCGCTTTGGCCGCACCCAGCCGTCAACGGTGGTTTGTTTCACTCGGCTAACCGCCAGCGTCTCTTTGAAGACTTCTTCGGTGATAGTCGAACCGGCGCCGATGGTGGCACCGGCACCGATGGTCAGCGGCGCCACCAGTTGGCTGTTGGAGCCGATAAACACATCATCGCCGATGATGGTGTGGTTTTTGTCGATGCCGTCGTAATTACAGGTAATGACTCCGGCGCCGATGTTGACGCTTTTGCCGATGGTGCTGTCGCCCACATAACTAAGATGATTGACCTTGGAACCCCGGCCAACGCGGCTCTTTTTAATCTCGACAAAATTGCCGATACGTGCATCGTCGTCGAGTTCGGTTTGCGGGCGTAGCCGGGCGAAGGGGCCGATGGTGCAGCGCGCGCCAATCACCGCGTCTTCGATGACGCAGTTTGCTTTGATGACGCTGCCCGCGCCGATGCGGCTGTTGCGGATGATGGTGTTGGCGCCGATGGTGCACCGGTCGGCGACCACCACTTCGCCGTCGAGAATAACATTGATGTCCACCACGCAGTCGCGCCCGAATTGGCATCGCCCACGGACATCAAAGCGCGCCGGATCGCGCAGGCATACGCCCTGTTCGAGCAAGCCGCGCGCCTGCTTCATTTGATAAATTCGCTCCGCCCGGGCGAGGTCGGCTTGGGAATTGACTCCCAGGGTTTCTTCCGCATCCGTTGCCCGCAAGGCGGTGATTTCCACCCCGGCGGCGACGGCGTGGCCGATGAGGTCGGTGAGATAAAATTCTTTCTGGGCGTTGTTGTTATTGAGTTTGGCGAGCCCGGCTTTGATGAGTGCGGCGTGGCCGACGATGAAGCCGGTGTTGCATTCGCGGATTTGCCGCTGCGCATCATCGGCGTCTTTTTCTTCGACGATGCCAATCACCTTGCCCCGCGCATCGCGCACGATTCGCCCAAGCCCCGCCGGATTTTCCAGTTCGGCGGTCAGCAGTCCCAAGTTTTCAGCACCGGCGGCGGCGAGTAGCGATTTCAGGGTTTGCGCGCAAATAAGCGGCGTGTCGCCATACAACAGCAACACCGTAGATGAATCATCCACCGCTGGCATCGCCTGCCGGGCGGCGTGCCCGGTGCCGAGCCGTTTTTTCTGGATGACCCAGTTGATCCGGTCGATGATTGCTCCGTTGGCTGCCTCACCGGTTACCTCACCGGCGAGATCGCGCTCCACGGCGGCCTTCACCGCCTCCGGGTGTTCGCCGACCACCACATGGATTTTGGCAGGCCCCAGCGCATCCGCCGCATGGATGACATGGGCCAGCATCGCCCGTCCGCCAATGCGGTGCAGGGTTTTGGGCAGGGTCGAACGCATCCGTACGCCTTCGCCCGCAGCCAGTATGATCGCTTCGAGATTCATGATAGCCGGATGGTGATAAAAATCGGTGATAAAATCGTGGTGAAGTCGGCGGTGAATTGCCAGTTGCGGGCGCACGGGTTACTATGAGCGGTTGATTTTACCCCCGAAAACGGACGCTTGCCCAAAAAGTTGAAGCGAAAATTATGACATACAAAGACCTCGAAAATATCAAAAACGAAATTCCCTGGGAAAGCCCGGTGCAACCGGTGGAACTCACCCCGGACAGCGAAATCCAGTTTAATTGCCACAAAGGCGTGTCGTGTTTCAACGCCTGCTGCAAGAACATCGACATCACCCTGATGCCCTACGACATCCTGCGCCTGAAACGCCGCGCCGGGATGACCTCATCCGAGTGGGTCGGCCGCCACACCGTGCCGTTCCCCATGGACGCCCACGAAATGCCGGGGTTAAAGATGGCAACCAAACCCGGCACCAGCGAATGCGTGTTCCTCACCGAGGCCGGCTGCGGTGTCTATGAAGACCGGCCAAGCGCGTGTCGCTATTACGCCCTCGGCTCCATGGGCGTGCGCCGCACCGCCAGCGCCAAAGTGGAAGATATCTATTTTGTCGTCAAGGAAGATCACTGCAAGGGACACTTTGAACCCAGACGCCTGACGGTGCGCCAATACCGCAAAGAGCAGGGACTTGAACAATACGACGAAATGAACCGCGAATGGCGCGACATCATCCTCAAAAAACGATCATCCGGCCCCACCGTCGGCAAGCCAAGCGACCGCTCGCTGCAACTTTTCGATATGTGCAGTTACGACATGGACAACTTCCGCGATTTCATCAACAGCGACGGCTTCACCGAAGTATTCGACATCCCCGCCACCGAATTGAAGACAATGATGGACGACGAAGACAAACTACTGTTGTTTGCCTGCCGTTTTTTAAAGCAAGTTTTGTTTGGTGAAATGACTATTGCAGTGAAAGCGGGTGCAAGGGAGATACGCATGGAGAAAAAACAACGGCGGACACAAGGCGCGGCAGGCTGATAGCGATTAATTGGCGGCATCCGGCGGGGACGTTAACTCAAAGTGAGTCGGAATGGAGGCTTGGCGGCCGTCTTCGACCAAATACCCGCTTGTAGTTCTGCAAACGACGAAGCGATCCGCTTCACCGCTCACAGTATTTTGCGCTGTTTCGCGGTTTGCTCAATTCGCTTTCTGGCAACATCGGCATATTCTTTGGCGATCTCAACGCCAATCCAACTGCGGTCATTCAATAACGCCAGTTTGCAGGTCGTTCCGGATCCGCACATCGGATCAAACACCAGATCGCCGGGATTGGTCCACGATAGAATTTGATCTTCCGCCAACTTCTCGGGAAAAACCGCCGGATGTTGAAACGCGATTTTGTCCGTGGTTGTCCCGCCAAGCCCGACTGCGTATTGCCAGATATTGGTTCTGGTTTTTTCTTTTTTTAGTTCCCTTCGAATTTTTTTATTCACGCCGTCCGGTAGTTTGTTGTGAGTAAGCAACTCAAACCCGCTGCGTGCGGTTGCCGATTTCAGCGGATTGAAAGTAGCCGGGGAACCTTTGCTCAAAATAAACATAAATTCATAGCAATTTGTATAGGCGTTGCTACGCATAAAGGGCGTATTCTTTTTCTGGTAAATCATCACATCGTGAACTTGAAAACCAATCTCTTGAAAATAAAGACCCTGCCGGAAACTCGTCATCGTACGGCTTCCCTTGATTACTTTATCGCCAACAACCCATACCACCACCCCGCCACGCTTTGTTACACGGTAAAGCCCTTTGGCTATTGCTTCGAAATTGAATGAATAGCCTTTATAGTCCCGCAAATTATCATAAGGCGGCGAAGTGACCGTCAGATCCACGGACTCCGGCTCCATATTTTCAAGCATGAAATCAACGCAGTCGGCGGTATGGATCCGCTCTTTCAAGCTGAATCGATTACGAAATACCGGTTTTATTATGTCTATGGGGGCACCTATTCTTATGACTAATCCAGTGATTATTCTGTTGCCGCTTTTTTGTTGCGTTATCCGCTTACCCGGATTGGCACAGCTTGGAAAACGGCGCGATGGGTATAATCATTTCCATTCCTGCCAACGCCAATGCGGCTCAGCGGTAGGATCATTTGCGCGGCGTTTTTTTGCCGAACATCATGGATAAGTACTTGAATCATCTAATTTAACAGTGCAAATTAAGTGCGATTTGCCCCTAAAACGGGGGCAATATAACACGCACCTAAAATAGGTGCAATGAAAAAATTCAGAAAATCTATCTACTCTGGCGAGTGGCGGGAACTGACCGGCTGGTTGGTGCAACAGCGACGGCAGGCCGAGTTAACTCAGCGGCAACTGGCGGCGAATATTGGCGTGGTTCATTCGCTGGTCGGCAAGGTGGAACAAGGCGAGCGGCGATTGGACCCGATCGAGTTGGTGTTGTATTGCAATGGAATGAACGCCGATCCGTGCGATTTAATCGCGGCTATTCAGGCTAAATTGAAGAGAAAACGGCGGGGTGGAATCTAAGTTGGATGATCGCCGGTGCGAATAATCAGCGCGCGCGTTGCAAAAAATGAAACGTCGCGTGTTGTGGCGGCAATTGGTTGTGGCCGAGAATAAAATCGGCGGCGCGTTCGGCGATCATTTGTGTTGGGGCGTTGAGGTTGCCGCTGATGATGTCGGGCATGACCGAGGCATCGACTACGCGCAAATTTTCGATACCGTGGACGCGCAGTTCGCCGTCGGTGACCGCGTATGGGTCGTCGCCCATGCGGCAGGTACCGCACGGGTGGTAATCGGTTGAGGCGGTGGCGCGGATGAAGGATTCGATTTCTCGGTCGGTTTGGACGGCGGGGTCGGGAATGATTCGTTGCCCGCGAAACGCATCGAATGCGGGTTGTGCCATCAACTCTTGCATCTTTTTATGCGCTTCAATCAATTCGCGCACATCGTGTGGTTCGGATAAATAATTGAAGCGCACCAACGGCCGGTCGGCGGGGTTGTTTGAGTTTAATTCGACCGTGCCCCTGCTCGCCGGACGCAACTGGTCGGCGTTCAATTGATACCCTTGCACCAATTCGATGCGGCGTCCGTGATAACGGCTATAGACCGGGGTGAAGTGGTATTGCAGATTTGGATGCGCTGCCGCGTCGTTGCCAAACACCAGCCCGCCCATTTCCCAGATGTTGGAGGCGGCCACGCCGGTGTGTGTCAGTAGCCATTGTGCGCCAACTCGAAGTTTATGCAGCGGGTTGGCGAGGTAGTCGAGGGTGACCGGTTTGGTGCATAAAAATACGCTGTTGATAAACAAGTGATCTTGTAAATTTTGCCCGACACCTTTGAGGTCGAGCAGCGGCTCGATGCCGTGTGCGCGCAAGCGGTCAGCCGCGCCGATGCCGGATAGCATCAGCAGTTGCGGCGACTTGATGGCACCGCAGGCGACCAGCACCGACTTACCGGCGCGCGCCGTGTGCGTGCCTTTTGCGGTGGCGTAGCGCACCCCGACCGCGCGGTTATTTTCGATCACGATTTTTTCGACCAACGCGTTAACCCGCAAGCAAACATTGTCGCGTGTCAGCGCCGGTTTCAAGTGTGCATCGGCGGCGCTACATCTGCGGCCGTTGCCGATGGTGCTGTCGAAGCGCGCGATGCCTTCCGGTTTATAGCCGCTTAAGTCTTCTGAATTTCCTTGCCCGGATTGTTCGCCGGCTTGCTCCAGCGCGTCGAACAACGGGTTTTCCAATTTGCCACGGGTTACCATCAACGGGCCCGAAGCGCCGCGCCATTCGTTCTCGCCGCGGTCCGATGATTCGCATTTTCTGAAATACGGCAGGCAGTTTTGATACCGCCAACTCGGCAAGTCGAAATTCGCCGCCCACCGGTCGTAGTCCAACGGATGGCCGCGCATATAGACCATCGAATTGATTGAAGACGAGCCGCCCACCACCTTGCCGCGCGGCAACTCGATGGTGCGATGATCGCAGTGTGGCTCGACCTCGGACTGGTAATTCCAATTCAAGTCGGGGTCTTTATAGACGCTGTAAACACCGGCGGGAATGCGGATTAACCACTTGCGATCCATGGGCCCCGCCTCAAGAATCAGAACCGAATTCTCGCCGCTTTCCGACAAGCGGTTGGCGAGCACGCAACCAGCGGAGCCCGCGCCCAGAATGATGTAGTCGTATTCCTTGTTCAAAGAAGTTCGTCAGTGGCCGTTGTTTGTTTTTCGGGAGTGCGGGGCGAATCCGCTTCGGGGTTTGCCAGAAACATCCAGGTTTCCACCACGCTGTCGGGGTTCAACGACACGCTGTCGATGCCTTGCGTCATCAGCCACTGCGCGAGGTCGGGATGATCCGATGGCCCCTGGCCGCAGATGCCGACATACTTACCGGCTTTTTTGCAGGCGGCAATGGCCATGCTGAGCAGCACCTTCACCGCCGCATCTCGCTCGTCAAACAGGTGCGCGATGATGGCGGAATCGCGGTCCAGTCCGAGGGTGAATTGGGTTAGGTCGTTGGAGCCGATGGAGAAACCATCGAAGTGTTCGAGAAACTGATCCGCCAATAGAGCATTACTCGGAATTTCGCACATCATAATCACGCGCAAGCCGTTCTCCCCGCGCTTCAGGCCGTTGTCCTCCAGCAGTTCGATGACTCGACGCGCCTCGGCCACGGTGCGCACAAAGGGCACCATGATTTCCACGTTGGTCAGGCCCATTTCATCCCGCACTTTTTTGAGTGCTGCGCATTCCATATCAAAACAACTGCGAAAGGAATCGGCAACATAGCGCGAGGCGCCGCGAAATCCCAGCATCGGATTTTCTTCATCGGGCTCGAAGTGTGCGCCGCCGATGAGGTTGGCATATTCATTGGATTTGAAATCGGACAAGCGCACGATCACCGGCTTGGGAAAGAAAGCCGCGCCCAGGGAGCCGATGCCCTCGGTGAGTTTTTCGACATAAAACCCTCGCGGGTCATCGTAGCCGGCCATCCCAACTTCGATTCGCTGGCGCACTTCATCGGGCATTTCATCTTTTTCCAGCAGCGCCCGCGGGTGGATGCCGATGGTGTTGTTGATGATAAATTCCAGACGCGCAAGGCCGACACCGGCGTTGGGGATTTGCGAGAGCGCGAAAGCGCGCTCCGGGTTGCCGACATTCATGGCAATCTTGAACGGCAGTTCGGGCATTTTTTTGAGGTCGGTGGTGGTGACGCGGTACTCCAGAATTCCCGCGTATACGACTCCGGTGTCGCCTTCGGCGCAGCAAGCCGTGACCTCGACGCCGTCTTCGAGCAATTCGGTGGCGTTGCCGCAACCGACGATGGCCGGCACACCCAGTTCCCGCGCGATGATGGCGGCATGGCAAGTGCGCCCGCCACGATTGGTGATGATCGCCGCAGCCCGTTTCATCACCGGCTCCCAGTCCGGGTCGGTCATGTCGGTCACCAAAACATCGCCGGGGCGCACTTTCTCCAGCGCATCCACGCTCGGCGCAAGGCGCACCCGGCCGCTGCCGATGCGATGCCCGACGCTACGCCCGGTGATCAGCGTCTCGCCTCGTTCGGCAAGTTGATAGCGCTCCAGCACTTGCTTGCTGGCGCGGCTTTTCACGGTTTCGGGGCGCGCCTGCAGAATGAACAACTCGCCGCTGTCGCCGTCCTTGCCCCATTCGATATCCATTGGGCGGCGGTAATGTTCCTCGATGGCCACCGCCATCCGCGCCAGTTCGGTAATATCTTCGTCGTTAAGGGAAAACCGGTTGCGCTGCGCCGCTTCGACCTCAACGGTTTCGACGGTCTCGACCGTCCGGCCGTCGTTTTCACCGGCGACCGGGTTGGCATAAATCATTTTGATAAGTTTGGAGCCGAGAGCACGGCGCAAAATGGCGGGCCGCCCGGCTGCCAACGCAGGCTTGTAGACATAAAATTCATCCGGGTTGACCGAGCCTTGCACCACGCATTCGCCGAGCCCCCACGAGGAGGTGATGAACACCACTTCTTCAAAGCCAGATTCGGTGTCGATGGTGAACATCGCGCCGCTCGCCCCGCGGTCGCTGCGCACCATGTGTTGAATGCCCGCCGACAGCGCGATTTCGGCGTGGGCGAAACCCCGGTGGGCGCGATAGGCGATGGCGCGGTCGTTGAACAGCGAAGCGAACACCCGGCGAACGCAATCGAGCACCGCATCGATACCGCTTACATTAAGAAAGGTTTCCTGCTGACCGGCGAACGAGGCTTCGGGCAAATCTTCCGCAGTGGCCGAAGAGCGCACCGCCACCGACCCGCCGCCCTGCGCGGTCAACTGCGTCCAAGCCCGGCGAACTTCCTCTTCCAGTGTCAATGGAAGCGGCGTATCGATCATCATCTTTCGTATTGCCCCACCGGCAACTTGCAACGCCGCCACATCGTCGACATCGAGACCGTCGAGCAGACCTTGAATGCGCCCATCCAATCCCCGATAACCGATGAACTCACGATACGCCTGCGCGGTGGTGGCAAACCCGTCAGGAACCCGGATGCCGACACCGGCGAGATTGGAAATCATCTCCCCAAGCGATGCGTTCTTACCGCCCACCCGCACCACATCCCCCATACCAAGATCAGAAAACCACAAAATCGCCGGTTCGGTTGCTTGTTTAGTCATACTGCTCAATGGTTTAAAAACCAGCGGCTATAATACTTAATTCCCCGGCGTCATGCAGGGGCGAAGTTGGGTAAGGAGCGGCTGGCGCCGAGATGTTTTCTCTGGTTTCCCGCTAATGTAGGGACAGCGCCCCTGTGCCGGTCCTTATCCACAATGCAATCTATGTTGGATGCATACGCGCCTTGACAGGCTCGGGTGTCGTCTATATCTTGGATTTCCATTCACGACTATTCAACTATGCACCAGCCGCCGTCTAACTCACCGGCAAACTCGCCGCCGGATTTACAGGGACTAATCGCCGGACACCGCTCCGGGTTTTCGTTGGATGCGGGTTTTTACGCTTCCGAGGCGGTTTATCAAAAAGATCTGGAAGAGATTTTCTTTCGCCACTGGATTTATGCCGGTCACGCCAGTCAGGTGCCTGAAACGGGATGCTATTTCCTGCTCGAACTGGGCGGGGAATCCATCATCATCGTCCGCGATCGGGACGCAACCATCCGCGCCTTCGCCAACGTTTGCCGCCACCGAGGTTCCCGCATCTGCAGCGAATCCAGCGGCCGGGTCGCGACTTTTGTCTGCCCCTACCACGCTTGGACTTACGGACTCGATGGGCGGCTTCGTTCGCGGCGTGGCATGGCGGCGGATTTTGATCCGTCTCGTTATGGCTTGAAAGCACTTGGTTGCGAGATTTTTCAGGGCCTGATTTTTGTCAATTTTGATGAAAACCCAGCGCATCTGGCGGCGGATTTCAAGGCACTGGAACCCGGCTTGGCAATCTATGATCTTGCCAACACCAAAGTAGCCGCACGGGAGACCTACTCCGTGGCCGCCAACTGGAAACTGGCCGTGGAAAACTTCATGGAATGCTACCACTGCACGCCGGCCCACACCGAATACGCCCGTTGCCATACGCTGCAATCCCCCGAAGACAATGCGGCGTTGCGTCCGGCTATGTGCGAAGAAGCAGCGCAACTCGGCTACCACACGGCCACGGTGTCCGGCGAATGCCAAGATCGAATGCAGTATTATTACGCCCGCAACGCATTGTATGCGCCCTTCGTGACCGGCAGTCGAGATGGAAAACCGTTGGCGCCTTTGCTGGGCAACATCGGCAACTACGGCGGCGGGGTCGCCGACATCCAAATCGGCACGGTTTCCTTCGGCCTTTTATACGCCGACCACGCGATATTGTACGGATTCGCGCCACGCGGCGTTCAAGAAACGGATATGGAAGTCACCTGGCTGGTGCGCGCCGACGCCGAACAAGGCCGAGATTACCACCTCGACCAACTCACCTGGCTGTGGCAAGTCACCAGCAAAGCCGACAAAAAAATCATCGCCGACAATCAAAAAGGCATCAACTCACGCTTCTATGAACCCGGCCCGTTGTCAGACGCCGAAGCGTTCACCGGCGATTTCATCGAGTGGTATCTTGCGCAGATTGGATGATGCCCCCCTTTAAGGAGCGGCTAACGCCGACATGTTTTCTCGTCATTCCCGAACGATAGAAAAATAGGGGGCGCCAGCGACCATATTTTTCATCGTATCGGGAATCCAGAAAGCCAAATAAGGAGTCGGCTATCGCCGGCATGTTGTACTGGATTCCCGTGTCCCCCAACTCGTCATCCCCGCTGTCGCGGGAATAACGACTTGGCGGCACGAGAATGACGGGCCTGGGAATCCAGTTAAACAAACCCCGGCGTTAGCCGGGCTTTGCAATTTTATTTGGTGCCGAAGGCGGGACTCGAACCCGCACGGATCTCTCCACTGCCCCCTCAAGACAGCGTGTCTACCAGTTCCACCACTTCGGCAAGGAGGTTGTGCATGGACGGTCGCCGGTTATTCCGGGGCGGCGGGGATGTCTGATTCTTCCGGGGTTTCGGCGGCGGACTCAATGGTATCGGTTATTGGCGTATCGTCGGTGACGCTGGTTGAATCGATTTGACGGGTATACAGATACGCCAGCGTCAGGCTGGAGACAAAAAACACCGTCACCAAAATCGAAGTTGCGCGGCTTAGGAAATTGGCCGAGCCGCGCGCGCCGAATAGCGATTGCGATGAGCCGCCGCCGAAGGCTGCGCCCATGTCTGAGCCTTTGCCTTGTTGCAGCAGCACCAGAATGACAATCGCAACTGCGACTATTAAATGTATGACGAGTAAAATGTTGGTTAGCATCAAATGTTCCGGTTGTGATTTTAGTTGCGCTGGGGTTAGACCTGATTAGGCCGCCGCGGCTTTGCAAATCGCGGCGAAGTCGGTGGCGTTCAACGCCGCACCGCCGAGCAGCCCGCCGTCAATATCCGCTTGCGCGAGCAACTGCGCGGCATTGTCCGGCTTCATACTGCCGCCGTAGATGATACGGCATTGCTCGGCGAGATGCCGGTCGCGGGCGGCGAGGCGCGTGCGGATGAAGCGATGAACCTGCTGTGCCTGCTGCGGAGTCGCGCTCACGCCGCTGCCGATTGCCCAGACCGGTTCATAGGCGATCAGCGCGTTTTTCATCGCTGTCGCTCCGGTTTCATCGATGACCGCATCAAGCACCGCATCCAGTTGTCGTCCGATCACTTGTTCGGTGGCGCCGGATTGGCGTTGTTCTGACGTCTCGCCGAGGCAGACGATGGCGTGGAGCCCGGCGGCCAACGCTGCTTTGGTTTTGCGCGCCACCAGTTGATCGGTTTCGTGGTATAGCGTGCGCCGTTCCGAATGGCCGATTATGACATAGCGGCAGTTGCTATCGACAATCATTGCCGCGGATACCTGGCCGGTGAATGCGCCGTTGGCATTGGCATCCAAATCCTGCGCGCCCACCGCGATGTGGCTGTCGGCGAAAACATCGACCACCGCCGGAATTAAGATATGCGGTGGGCATACTGCAATATCAACCCCGCTGGTTGGCTCAAGCATACGCATAATGTCGGCACACAACGCCGCCGCCAGAGCGCGGTCGCCGTTCATTTTCCAGTTTCCGGCGACTAGATTGCGTCTCACGGGTTCTCTCATGTGGAAGCGGCTTGCGCCGCGTTTTTTTACTGGATTCCCGCGTATGCGGGAATGACGGTTTGCGTGGCGCGGGATGCCGGGGTTGCGTTGGTTGTTAGAAAGGGGCTGGATGATACACTAATATGGGTTGCGGTTGCGCGTGACGCGAGGGGGTTTTTGCGGGGACGCGGTTGCGCTAGGCGTGGAGGGTTGTGCGTGACGCGAGGGAGGTTGCGCGTGACGCGCAACCTCCCCCTACCGCAATCGGGGCGGCGGGATATTTCTTTCGGAACTTTATTGACTACAGTTGGATATGAAGTTGCACCGAAAATACATTGGTGGTGTTGTCGTCATACTCGCCCCGCAAAATGGACTCTTGAGTTATCGTCCCGACGTCTACGGTGCGCGATTGATTAATATCGCCTGATTCAGTCCGCACATGGGCGAAGGAAAAATCAATCCGCGCCCGAGAGGTTGCCTGATAACTGCCGCCGATGGTCAGCCACTCGCGGTCGCGGTCGGGAATGGTGGCGGTGCGGTCGGCGGCTGATCTAATGGGCGAGGCATCTCTGGCGTAGCCGGCACGGAGTATCCAGCGTTCGCTCGGGCGGTAGTTGCCGCCGATGCTGAATGTGTATGAATCTTCCCAGTTATGCTGCTGGGATGTTTCCGCATTGGTTGGAGGGGCATTGCCGTAATCGAACTCCACCCTATCGAAATCGCTCCACTGGGTCCAGCGAATCGTTGCCAACAGGTCGAATTTGTCGTTGATTCTTTTGAAGCCGGAGATATGGGCGGTTGCCGGCAGGGTAAAATCAACATCGACGTCTTGGGACACGGCGGGTATCACATCTCCAGCCGGCGTTCCATCCGGCAGCGTGTCCGAGGGAATTTCGATTTCGCCATCGAGTTCGAGTTCGACCCGGGAGCGATAGCCGAAGCCGATGCGGCTATCTTTATCGCCGGCGGTAATGCCGAAGGTGTAGCCGACTGCGGTGTCGTCGCCGGTGATTCTGCTAAGCCGGTTGTCTCGGTTGTCTACGCTGGTAGTCCCGGGATCATCGACGAGTTCCGCACGAGTGAACTCGGCATCGGCATTGACTACGGTGAGGCCAAAGCCGAGGTTGACGGCGTCATTTACGCGCAGGGCGATAGTCGGATTGACTTCGAGGGTTTCAAGTTCCGATTTGATGGCGTGGTATCTACCAACCCAGTTGGGGCTATATTCGTTATCGAAGCCGAATGGCGAAGTGATGCCGAAGCCAAAGCGGGCGTTTTTACTGATGTCGCCAGCGTAGAACAAATTCGGCACGGCAGTCGTTTCACCGGCATCTGCACGACCGGTTGAGGTGTAAGTCGTAGTAAAACCAGAACCAAGGATAATACTGCCGTCAGGGTTAACCGGGTTGGGCGGCGGTATATTCAAATCAGTCGTGGCATCGAAAGGCCTATCGATAAATGCCTCTACAATCATTCCAGCAGAATCTACAAGAACCGTACTGGGTATAACCCGTCCCATACTATCTCGACTGAAGCCGTCGGTAGCCGCACTAGTCAGACCTTCATCTATGGCAGGGTTGGGAATGGGAATTGCGACCGCTACGGCAGGGTTAGGCAACCTGACCGTGATGTCGGAAGCGAGGACTCGCGGTGGCGTAGGGCCAGGGCGGCCAGGGGCGACAGGGATAACGCTGTCGTCATCTACGGGATTGGCTACGGGGTTCTGGGGAGTGTTAGGGACGCCGCCGATGGCGGGCCCGCCGTCGGGGGCGGGTGGGAGGCCGCCAGCCAGCTCAGAGTCTAGGGGCGTGTCATTTGCGTCCACGATAATGGCGTTAGGGGCTATGGGGATGCCATTTGAGTCCACTCTAATGCCGCCGTCCATGGTCGTGCCGGGGACCCCGAAGACGGTAACGGAATTAAATAGGTGATCTGCCGAACCACGATCTTCAAACTCCAATTCTTGGTCGATTACATTGATGCCGATTTCAAACTGTTTGCCGGTGCCGAGCATCAATCCAGCCGGGTTGTGGAACATATCGGCGGGGCCGTCTGCGGAAATTCCAGCCCCGGCGAAGGCGCGTGCCAATCCGGTAACGCTGGTCTCACTTATCTGAAAGCCACCGGCCAATGCGGCACCACTAAACAGCGAAAACGCGATTACCGTTGCGCCGATATGGGTGCCGATATGGGAACTCGCGGGGTTGGCGAGCGGCTTTTTCGGGGTTAACTTTTTCATTCTCATTGGAAACTCCGTATTGTGCAAACAATAGATAAGTCAGCAGACACACTGGGTGTGTGGGCGAGGGTACGGCATATATCGGAGCAAAACTAACAGATTTTTAATGTAAATGTCAATTTCACGGCTATTTTTTTGTGGTTGTGTGAGGGTTGCGCTGGGCGCGGCGCAAGTTGCTCATTAAAAAGAAAGAATTGGTCATTAGGTTTGGCAATGACTCGACAGGGGTTGAATTTATCGTTATGCGGTGTCGTCCGGCCTTGGCAATCGGCTAGAATAAGCGGTCGATAAAATCCGCCGTTTATTATGAAATACCTGCCGTTGCATCATAATTTCACCGGCCGTCGTTGCTTGATTGTCGGCGGTGGTGCGGTTGCCGTCAAACGGGCGCGGCGGGTTATTGATGCCGGTGGGCGGGTCGATTTGATTGCGCGTGAAGTCGGCGAGGAGATTAAAGGATTGATCGATGCTGGTGGTGGCCAACTTGAGGTTCGTCCGTTCCGGGACGGCGATGTTGGCAACAGTTACGCGTTGGTGGTCGCCGCCACTGACGACCATGAAGTCAACCGGCGGGTGGCCGCTGAAGCCGGGCGGTGTGGCATTGCGGTCAATGTGGCTACCGATGTGTCGCTGTGCGATGTGGTCTTTCCGCTGACCATCGACCGCGATCCGCTTACCATTACCGTGGCGAGTGGCGCCGCTTCGCCGACCTTGACGCGGCTGCTCGGCAATCGCATCGATTCGCTCGTGCCCGACGGCTATGGCGAACTGGCGGGCTTGGTCGGGCGTTTTCGCAAACAGGCACAAGTGAAAATTCCGAATCGCTCGGTGCGCATTCGTTTTTGGGAAAACATCCTGCAAGGCGTGGTCGCCGAAAATGTTTTTTCCGGCAACACCGAGGCGGCATCGAAACTGCTCGAGCAGGCACTCGAATCTCCGCAGACAACTGACCAGATCGGCGAGGTGTATTTGATTGGCGCCGGGCCTGGGGATCCGGACTTGCTGACGCTGCGCGCGTTCCGGTTGTTGCAACAGGCAGATGTGGTGTTATACGACCGCTTGGTCGCACCGCAGATTTTGGAGCGGCTCGGCGCCGGCCCCGAACTCATTTATGTCGGCAAACAACGCGCCGATCATTCGGTGCCGCAGCACAACATCAACCGAATGCTGATCGATCATGCGCGCGCCGGTCGGCGGGTTGCGCGTCTCAAGGGCGGCGATCCGTTTATCTTTGGCCGTGGCGGCGAAGAAATCGAACAACTGGCACAGTATGGAATTCCGTTTCAAGTGATTCCGGGTATCACTGCCGCCAACGGCTGCGCCAGTTATGCGGGCATTCCACTGACGCACCGCGACCACGCGCAGTCGGTGCGTTTCGTCACCGGCCAACTTCGAGATGGCGGCGTCGATCTGGACTGGCAATCATTAGCCGCGCCCGGACAAACTCTGGTGTTCTACATGAGCCTCGAAGGGCTGCCGCTGATCTGCGAAAATCTGCTCGCGGTCGGTCTCGAAGCGTCGCTGCCGGTGGCGTTGATTGAGAAGGGGACGACCTTGCAGCAGAAAGTTTATGTCAGCACCCTCGGCGAAATGCAAACGGTGCTCGACCACAACGACATCCACGCGCCGACTATTTTTATAGTCGGCTCGGTGGTGTCTTTGCACCATACCCTGAACTGGTTTGGCGCCAAATAAACCCGGCGGCGACATGGAAAGTCATTGCGGGGAAAATCATTCCGAGAGGGCGCTTGAAGTTCTGCGCGACACTTTCGGTTTCAACCAATTTCATCCCTATCAGGCGGAGATTATCCAAACCATAATGGCCGGCGGCAGTGCCATCGCCGTTATGCCCACCGGCGGCGGCAAGTCTCTTTGTTATCAAATCCCATCCATTTTGCGCAACGGAACCGGAGTGGTGATCTCGCCGTTGATCGCGCTTATGAAAGATCAAGTGGACGCCCTGCATCAATACGGGGTGCGCGCGGCGTGTTTCAATTCGAGTATGTCGCATGAAGAGCGGCGGCGCACCAAAGACGATTTGATTGGCGGGCGGCTGGACTTGTTTTATGTCGCCCCGGAAGGGCTGCTGTCCGGGGGGTTGCCGGACATACTGGCGGATATCGAGGTGGCGTTGTTTGCTATTGACGAGGCGCATTGCGTTTCGAGATGGGGGCATGATTTTCGCCCGGAATATCTGGGGTTGTCGGTGCTCGCCGAACGCTTTGCCGGGGTGCCGCGCATCGCGCTTACCGCCACCGCCGATGACCTGACTCGCCGCGACATCGCCGAGCGTCTCAACCTGCATGACGCCGAAACTTACATCGCCGGTTTTGACCGCCCCAACATCCGCTACTTAATCAACGAAGCGAGCGGCGCGCGTCAGGAATTGTTGAATTTCCTCAACCAAAAACACCCGGGCGATTCGGGCATCATCTATTGCCTGTCGCGCCGTGGCGTGGAAGAGACCACGAAATGGTTTTGCGGCCACGGGTTGCGCGCCGTCGCCTACCACGCCGGCATGTCGCAATCGGACAGGGAGCGAAGTCATAATTTATTTGTGCGCGAAGAAGGCGTGGTGGTGGTCGCCACGGTCGCTTTCGGCATGGGAATTGACAAGCCCGATGTGCGCTTTGTGGCGCACCTGAATCTGCCCAAAAACATCGAGGCCTATTATCAAGAAACCGGACGCGCCGGACGGGATGGGCTGCCGGCGAGCGCGTGGATGAGTTATGGTTTTCAGGATGTGGTGAAACTTATGCAGATGTTGGAGAACTCCGACGCCAATGAAGAATTCAAGCGCGTGGAGCGCGCCAAGATGAATTCATTGCTGGGGCTTTGCCAATCCGCGGGCTGTCGGCGGGAGGTGATCCTCGGTTACTTCGGTGAATCCCGTGCCGGGCCGTGCGGAAACTGCGACAACTGCCTTTCACCCCCGGAAACCTGGGACGGAACCGTGGCCGCGCAAAAGGCGCTTTCCTGTGTTTTTCGCACCGGGCAACGCTTTGGCGCAACCTATCTCATCGATGTTTTGCTCGGCAAGGACAACGACAGAATCACACGTTTCGGCCATCGCGAACTGAGCGTATACGGCATCGGCACGGAGTTTGATGCGGGTGAATGGCGCTCGGTGTTGCTGCAAGTGACCGCCGCGGGATTGCTCACCCCCGACCCGGATGGTTTCGGCGGACTGCGCCTGACCCCGAAAAGCCGCTCGGTGTTGAGTGGCGGGGAGTCTATCTTCCTGCGGAAACTGCCGCGCAAAACCAGCGCGCGGAAAAAGACCACAAGCAAATCTTCCCCTGCGCATCACTCCCTCGATGATAGCGACACCTTGTTGTTTGAAGAGTTGCGAAAACTGCGCTTTACGCTGGCGCAGCAACAAGGCGTTCCTCTTTATGTGATTTTTCCCAATGCCACATTACTGGATATGGCACGGAAAAAGCCCGCCGATGTCGAAGCCATGGCGACGCTCAGCGGAGTCGGGCGGGTGAAACTGCAGCGTTACGGCGCCGGATTTTTGGAAGTGATTCTGGGTTTCCAAAACCGCCCGCAAAGTAACCCGCAAAGTACCTCAAAAAGTAACTAGATATCGCCGTCCACCGAGAACGGCAAATCCAACCCCGCGCGGGTGGATTCCAGCAACACCCGAAAGCGGGATTGAATCGCCACCAGTTGCCGGCGGCTATCGGCTTCAAAGCGCATGATCACGGTCGGCGTGGTGTTGGAGGCGCGCACCAAGCCGAAACCATCCGCGAAATCCACCCGCAGGCCGTCCAGCGTGGTGACCTCAGCATCATCGAAACAGCCGCCCGAATTGGCCGCCGCGATGAGTTCTTCCACCAGCGCATGGGGTTCGCCTTCGTTCATTTCCAAGCGCAACTCCGGCGTGTTGACGGTGTCCGGCAACGCCGCAAAAACTTCGTTGGGGGAGCGCGGGTCGGCGGCGAGCAATTCGCACAGCCGTGCACCGGCGTACAATCCGTCATCGAATCCGCCCCAGCGGTCGTTGAAAAACAGATGCCCGCTCATCTCGCCGGCGAATACCGCGCCGCTTTCTTTGAGTTTGTTTTTGATGAAGGAGTGGCCGGTTTTGCACATCGTGGCGATGCCACCGGCGGCGGTGATGGCGCGCGGCAAAAGGCGCGAGCATTTCACATCGAAAACAATTTCCGCGCCGCGCCGTTCGGCAAGAATGCGCTCGACGAACAGCAGCATTAACCGATCCGACCAGATTATATCGCCGCCGCTTGAGACCACACCGAGGCGGTCGCCGTCGCCGTCGAAGGCCATGCCGAAATCGGCTTTGTGCTGCTTGACTGCGGCAATCAGGTCTTGAAGATTTTCCGGGCGGCTTGGGTCCGGGTGATGGTTGGGAAACGTGCCATCCACTTCGCAGAACAACTCGACCACCTCGCAACCGATGGCGCGAAATACTTCCGGCGCCGCCACGCCAGCCACGCCGTTGCCGCAGTCAACGACCACCTTTAAGGGCCGCGCCATGCGGATATCTTCGACGAGTTTTTGCCGGTATGCGGACAGCATGTCGCGGTGCTGCAACTGGCCGGTGCCGGTGGAAAAATCGCCGTCTATCACCCGTTGTTTGATGACTTGTATGTCGTCGCCGAACAACGTAACCCCGGCGATCATCATTTTCAGGCCGTTGTATTCAGACGGATTGTGGCTCGCGGTAACTTGCGCCCCGGTGCCTGTGCCACACGCGGCGGCGAAATACAATACCGGAGTCGGCACCATGCCGATGTCGAGTACATCGCAACCGCCGGCGCGGATGCCGCGTATTAAGGCGGCGACAACCCGCGGCCCGCTGACGCGACCGTCTCGTCCGACTGCGAATTCTCGAACGCCGCGAAACCGCGCTTCGGCACTGATCGCGCGACCGATTTTCTCGGCCATGGGGTCGCTCAATTCGCCATCGGCAATGCCGCGAATGTCATACGCCTTGAATATATGATGCGGAAAACTCACGATGTGATTGGGTGGCGATTGGGGGTTGGGAATTGGGGAGTGGGAATTGGGGCGGTAATTTTGTATCTGCTGATTATTCATCCCTGACCGGTGGTATTATAAACCATCGCGCAAATTTATCAGTAGCAAAAGCCGCCCATGTTCGCCGAAGCCTATCGAATCGCCAGTTGTTTCACCTTGCCGGTGGTAATTTCCAGCCGCACGGATAAAAACAAGTGCAGCAGTTCCATCGGCGCGTGCGTGATCGTTAACCGCGAAGGTTGGATATTGACGACCAAGCACCTGATCAACGCGATTCAACGCCAGCAGGAAAGCAGCGCGCAACACGGTAAATACGGCGACGATGTTCGCCAACTCGAGCAAGACACGGTCGCCGATAAACTGTATAGAAAAACCAAAGTCCGCACTTTCAAGCGTCCGTCCAAAGGCTCGATCAAGAATCACTCGGTGTGGTGGGGGCGAGACGGCGCGCAGTTGCGTGAGGTGACCACGATAGCGGCAGCCGACCTCGCGCTTGGCCGCATCGAACCGTTCGACGCGGATACGGTTGCGCATTATCCGGTGTTCAAAAAACCGGGCGCAAACTACACCCCGGGACGCAGTTTATGCAAACTCGGTTTTCCGTTTCACGGCATCACCCCGACCTTCAACGAAAAACGCAACGCCTTCGTACTGCCCCAGGGCTCGGTGCCGTTGCCGTTGTTTCCCATCGAGGGTATGTTCACGCGCGTGGTGGTCGCACCAATGCCGGGCGAGAATGCAGGTGAATCCGGCAAGTTCGTCGAAACCTCTACCCCCGGATTGGTCGGGCAAAGCGGCGGCCCCATCGTCGACGCCGAAGGCGCGGTGTGGGCGTTGCAATCCCATACCCGCCATTACCCCCTCGGCTTCAGCCCCCCAGTTCCCGGCCAAGAAAAAAGCGCCCAACAAAAAGAACACCAATTCCTGAACGTCGGCCTCGGCATCCACGTCGAGCAGATACTGAAGTTATTACAAAGCCGGGATGTGGCGCATCAGGTTGTTGATTGAAATAATCCCAGCGGAGTTGGACCTTATTAAGGTCGCGGCTTGTCCTATGGTTAGCCGCCGTTTAATTGGCTTTATGAATGGCGCGTTTGTCTACTGCTAGGGCGGCTTCGTGTATTGCTTCGGATAAGGTTGGGTGGGCGTGGATGGTGCGGGCTAGGTCTTCTGAACTGGCTTGGTATTCCATTGCTAATACGCATTCGGCGATTAACTCGGAGGCATGGGGGCCGACTATATGCACGCCGAGTAGGCGGTCGGTTTGTTGGTGGGCGATTATTTTTACCATACCGGCGGGTTCTTCCATCGCCAGTGCGCGGCCGGTGGCGGCGAATGGAAACGAGCCGATGCGCAGCGGCACGCCTTGTTCCTGCAATTGTTTTTCGGTCTGCCCGACCCAGGCGATTTCCGGCGCGGTGTAAATCACCCACGGCACGGTGTTGAAATCAACGTGCCCGGCGTGGTGGTTTCCGGCGGCGATGCGTTCGGCTACCGCGACACCTTCTTCGGAACCTTTGTGCGCCAGCATCGGCCCGCGCACCGCGTCTCCGACAGCCCACACCCCGGCGGCGGCGGTGCGGCAGTCGTCGCCGACTTCGATGAACCCGCGGCGGTCTACGCTTACGCCGCAGCCGTCCCCCAGCAGTTCGCCGGTGGCCGGGCGGCGGCCCACCGCGACTATGACGCGCTCTACTTCCAGGGTATGCGCGGCGTCTTTTTGTTGGTATTCCAGATGCACCACGCCATGTTTGACTCGCGCTTTTTGCACCGCTGCGCCGAGGCGGATGTCCAAGCCCTGTCGCTTGAATTCACGCGCCGCGAGACGGGCGATGTGGTGGTCGGCGAGGCCCAGAAAATCATCCAGCGCTTCGAGGACGACCACTTCCGCGCCAAGCCGGTTCCACACGCTGCCGAGTTCAAGGCCGATGACGCCGGCGCCGATGATGCCCAGTTTTTTAGGCACGCGCTTAAAATTGAGCGCGCCGGTGGAGTCCACCACTCGCCGCCCGAAGGGAATGCCGGGCAGTTCCACGGGCGTGGAGCCCGGCGCGAGGATAATGTGTTCGGCGCGCAAGTTGCGGGGTGAGTTGCCGGCGAGATCGCTTACCGCCACCGTGCGGTCTTTGAGGAGTTGCCCGCGGCCATGGATGGAGGTGATTTTGTTGGCTTTGAACAGCAGCGCGATGCCGCCGGTCAATTTGGCGACTATTTTGTCCTTGCGCGCCAGCATTTTGCCGACGTCCATGGCGGCGTTTTCGACGGTGATGCCGTGGGCGGCGAATTGGTGATTGAGGCGGGCAAATTGCTCGGAGGAATCCAGCAATGCTTTGGAAGGGATGCAGCCGACATTCAGGCAGGTGCCGCCCAGCGATGGCTCACCACGGTCGTTCACGCCATCGTCCACGCAAGCCACCGTCAGCCCCAACTGCGCACAGCGAATCGCCGCCACATAGCCCGCCGGCCCGCCGCCGACTACGACTACATCAAAGGTTTCAGTCATGCTGGGTTACCATTCAAGCGGTTCAAATATGCAACAACATGCGCGTCGGGTCTTCCAGCAATTCTTTGATTGCAATCAGGAAGCCGACTGCCTGCTGGCCGTCGATGATGCGGTGGTCGTAAGTGAGCGCGAGGTACATCATCGGGCGGATTACCACCTGCCCGCTTTCCGCTATTGGCCGAGGTTGGATTTTGTGCATGCCGAGGATTGCGCTCTGTGGCGGATTGACAATGGGGGTCGATAGCAACGAGCCAAACACGCCGCCGTTGGTGATGGTGAAGGTGCCGCCGTTGAGGTCTTCAAGGCCGATTTTTCCGTCTCGTGCGCGTTCGCCGAGTGCGCGGATTCGGGTTTCAATGTCGGCGAAACCGAGCGTCTCGCAGTTGCGCAGAACGGGCACCACCAGCCCGCGCGGCGACGCCACCGCGATGCCGATGTCGTGGTAGTTGGGGCGCACGATGTCGGCGCCGTCAATGCGCGCGTTGACAGTTGGAAATTTTTGTAGCCCCGCCACCGCTGCCGTGACAAAAAACGACATAAAGCCGAGGCGCACGCCGTGGGTTTTCTCGAACTCCTCCTTGCTGCGCGTGCGCAAATTCATCACCGCCTGCATGTTCACTTCATTGAAAGTGGTCAGCAACGCCGCGCCTTGCTGGGCTTGCAGCAACCGACCGGCGATGGTCTGCCGCAGGCGGCTCATCGGTTCGCGGGTTTCTTCCCGCGCGCCTTCGATGGCCACAACCGGTTGCGGTGCATTCGGTGCATCATCGGCGGCGGGCGGCGTTGGCGATTCGTCCGGCGTTACCTGATTGCTTATAAATTCAAGGATGTCCTCCTTGGTTACGCGACCGTCCCGACCGCTGCCCGGAATGTCCGCCAGATCCAAGCCGTGTTCCGTTACCAGTCGCCGCACCGCCGGGCTCAACGGTTTGTCGGCGTCCTCTGTCGTGTCCTCTGTCGCATCCTCTGCCGTGTCCTCTTTCGTATCCACCGCTGCACCAGTTTCCGCGCCGGTTTCCGCTGCGGCGCCGGGTTCTATTCTGGCGAGCACTTCGCCGGCCGTGACCGTGGCACCCGCCGGTTGCAGTATTTCGGTGAGCACGCCATCCGTGGGCGCCGCCACTTCGAGGACGACTTTGTCGGTTTCGACCTCGATCAGAATTTCATCCCGGCTAACGTGCTCGCCGACTTGTTTTTTCCAATCCAGCAGCAATGCGTCAGCAACGGATTCGGGCAGCACGGGGGCGGTGATTTCTATGGACATGGCAATACTCGGTGAAAATGCTCAGTGAAAATGCTTGGTGAAAATGCTCGATGAAAACGCTTAGTGATCGGAGGAGTTCAGGGCCCGGTCAACCAGATCCTGCTGCTGTTCCAGATGCAGTTTATAGTAGCCCACCGCCGGCGACGGCGATGCCTCCCGGCCCACATAGCGCAATACCTGATCTTTGCGCAA
Organism: Candidatus Poriferihabitaceae bacterium; assembly: GCA_965262585.1. Lineage (GTDB taxonomy): Bacteria > Pseudomonadota > Gammaproteobacteria > Arenicellales > Poriferihabitantaceae > JAHRAW01. Next base: position 1,754,262 of record OZ253546.1, on the reverse strand, counting down.
CTGGCCGAGGAGATGATGATCGATCTGATACCACGCCCCCTGATTCTTCGACTCTTCCTGACACCATATCACTTCGGTGGCGTTGGCATACCGCCCCATCTCTTTTTGCATGTCCCGGGTCGGGAACGGGCGCAGTTGCTCGATGCGTATGATGGCGATGTCGGTGATCTCCCGCCGCCGCCGTGCTTCCAGCAGGTCGTAGTATACCTTGCCGGAGCACAGCACCAGGCGCGTAACTTTTTCCTCGGCCAGCGCGTCTGTCTCGCCGAGCACGGTGTGAAATTTTCCGCCGCTCAACTCTTCCGGGGTGGAGACCGCAAGTTTGTGGCGCAACAAACTTTTGGGGGTCATCACGATCAACGGACGGCGCAGCGGGCGCAGGATTTGTCGGCGCAGCATGTGGAACATCTGCGCCGGGGTGGTGGGCACGCACACTTGCATATTGGTTTCGGTGCAAAGTTGCAGGAAACGTTCCAGACGCGCCGAGGAATGTTCCGGCCCCTGCCCTTCCATGCCGTGGGGCAGAAACAAGGTCAAACCGCAGACCCGCTCCCACTTGGCTTGCCCGCTGCTGATGAACTGGTCGATCACCACTTGAGCGCCATTGACGAAATCGCCGAATTGGGCTTCCCAGATGACCAGCGTGCGCGGCTCGGTGGTGGCGTAGCCGTATTCGAACGCCAGCACCGCCTCTTCGGATAAGAACGAGTTGATGACCAGGTATTTGCCCTTGCCATTCAGGTGTTGCATGGGGATATGGATGCGCGCCCGGCTCTGGTCGTGCATCGTTACATGGCGGTGGGCGAAGGTTCCGCGCCCGGCATCCTGACCTGATAGGCGAATATCGTAGCCGTCTTCGAGGATGGTGGCGCAGGCCAGCAGTTCGGCGCAACCCCAGTCCATGGGAGTCTTCCCTTCGGCCATGGCCACCCGGGCATCCAACACTTTCTGCACCCGTGGATGAACCACGAAATCATCCGGCGCTTCGGCCAGTTTGCGCGCCAGTTGCGGTAGCGCAAGCGGGTCCACCGTGGTTGCGGTTCCGTCATCCCAGACATCGCCAAGATAGGGCGCCCAATCCACCATGATCAACGCCTTGTTGGGGTCTATCACCTGTCCGGCGACCACATGGCCTGTGTCCAGTTGGCGGCGATAGGCTTCGACCATGTCCTTTGCTTGAGCGGCACTGACCAGGCCCTGTTTGGCGAGGAGATCGGCGTAGATTTGTCGGGGGGGCAATTTGGCGTTGATTTTGCCGTACATCATCGGCTGGGTGATGCTCGGTTCGTCGGCTTCGTTGTGGCCGTGTCGCCGGTAGCAGACGATGTCGATGATTGCATCGCCGCCAAATTCCATGCGGTATTGCAACGCCAGCCGCGCCGCCGTGCGCGCCGCCTCCGGGTCGTCGCCGTTGACATGGAAAATCGGCGCCTGCACCATTTTTGCGACCTCGGTGCAGTATAAAGTCGAGCGGGCGTCGAGGGTGTTGGTGGTGAAGCCAATCTGGTTGTTGACGATGATATGGATGGTGCCGCCCACCGAATAGCCACGGGTGCGCGCCATGTTCAGGGTTTCCATGACCACGCCCTGCCCGGCGAACGCAGCATCGCCGTGAATCAGAATCGGCACCACCTGCTTGCGCGCCGTATCGCCGCGCCTTTCCTGTCGGGCGCGCACCGAGCCCTCCACCACCGGGTCAATGATTTCCAAATGGGAAGGATTGAAAGAAAGCGCAAGGTGGACGATGCCGCCGGGGGTTTCGATATCCGAGGATGCGCCCTGATGATATTTAACATCGCCGGTCTGGTTGTCGGTGTCCGCGATTTCATACTCGCCTTCAAACTCACTGAACAACTCTTTCGGTGCCTTGCCGAGAATGTTGACCAGCACGTTGAGGCGTCCTCGGTGGGCCATGCCGACGACGATTTCGCGCACCCCGAGGGTGCCGAACTGCTGAATCATGTCCGACAGCATCGGGATCAGCACATCGCCGCCCTCCAGCGAGAATCTCTTCTGGCCGGTATACTTGGTGTGAAGGTATTTTTCCAGACCGTCGGCGGCGGTCAGTTTTTCCAGCAAGTTGATACGCTCGTTGGCATCGAGCACCGGATGCACCGGATTGGACTCGACCCGGGTGCGCAGCCATTCGCGTTGGTCGAGGGAAGTCAGGTGGCTGATTTCACAGCCGATGGGCCCGCAGTACACCGCGCTCAAGTAAGCCAGAATCTCCCGCAGCGGTTTGCGCCCGCCGCAACCGAGATTGCCGACATCAAATTCGGTATCCAGATCGCCGTCCCCCAAATCGAAGCGCTTGAGTTCGATTTCCCCGGCGTCGCCGCGCGGCATGATGCCGATGGGATCGATATCGGCGAGCAGGTGGCCGAGGGCACGGTAAGCCGAAATCAGCCGCGACACCTGCGCCTGCTTGTGAATGGACTGCTCAAACCATGCCCCGCTGCCACCCTGCGCCGCACCAGCCTCCGGCAGCGCGCCGAACATCTCGTCCCACTTGCCGTTTCCGCCAGTCTCCCGATACAGAGATTCAAGGTAGGCCAAGTTGCCCCCGTGCAAAAAAGCAAGGTCCAAAAAAGCAGGGTCCGCGGAGGGATTTTTCATAGTCGTTTTGCGAGCCGGTAAGAGCCCAAGTCTAACAACGGGAGCGCCGGTTGGTCTAGTGGTGATTGATCGGGTTACGGAGCATAAGAATAATGCGGCATAATGCGAGCATTATGACAGAAATTAATTTCAGTGAGCGATACAGTCGGCAGATTCGCCTGCCGCTGGTGGGTGAGGTCGGGCAGCGGAAACTGCTCGAATCTGGTGTGCTGATTATTGGCATGGGCGGGCTCGGTTCGCCGGTGGCGATGTATTTGACCGCCGCCGGGGTTGGCCGTTTGGTGCTGGCGGATTTTGACCGTGTGGACGAATCCAACCTGCAGCGGCAGATTATCCACGGCCACGGCGACATCGGCGAACTCAAGGCCGCCTCCGCGGCACGCACCCTGCGCGCCCTCAACCCGGCGGCGGAGGTCGTTACCCTCGATTACTCCCTGGACTACGACGATTTTCTCGAGCACGCCGCCGGCGTCGACCTGCTGGTGGACTGCACCGACAATTTCTCCAGCCGTTTCGAGATGAATCAGGTTTCCCTGGAGACCGGCACGCCGCTGGTCTCCGCCGCCGCGGTGCGCTGGGAAGGTCAGGTTACTTCCTTCGACCCGCGAGTCGCACACAGCCCCTGCTATCAATGCCTCTACCCCGACCGCAGCGTCGAAAGCGCCACCTGCGAAATGGAAGGAGTTATTGCTCCGCTGGTGGGCGTGATTGGCACCATGCAAGCCATGGAAGCGGTCAACCTGCTGCTCGGTCACGGCCAACTTCACGGCGTGGTATGGCTGTTCGACGCCCGCGCCATGGAATGGCAGCGCATGCAGTTGCCGAAAAATCCGAACTGCCCGGCCTGCCGGGCCGATGCATAGAAATGAGCGTATAGAAATGAGGCGGGCGAAAATGAAGCATACAAAGAAGGGCGGCGTGGCCGAGCAGTTTGGTTCTTTTGAGACGCGTGCGGTGCATGCCGGTGAACCGCGCCCACGGGTGGCCGGGGCGATTACGCCGCCGATTTTTCAGACCTCTACTTATGTATCCGGTGGCGAGTCCGATTACCACGACATTCGTTATCTGCGTCTCAGTAACTCCCCCAATCATCTGGCGTTGCACGACAAACTGGCGGCCCTCGAAGGAACCGAAAGCGCGCTGGTCACCGCCAGCGGCATGGGCGCCATTTCCACCGCCCTGCTGAGCGTGCTGAAAAGCGGCGACCACTTGCTCGCGCAGCGCGGTTTATACGGCGGCACCCACACCTTCATGACCCACGAACTGCCGAACTTTGGGATTGAAGTGGATTTCGTTGATTTGAACGATCTCGGCGGCTGGGCTTCCCGGCTCAGGCCGAACACGCGGGCCTTCTATGTGGAAAGCATGACCAACCCCCTGCTGGAAGTCGGCGACCTGCCCGCCGTGGTGGAGTTTGCGCGCGCCGAAAATCTCACCACGCTGATTGACAACACCCTCGCCACGCCGGTCAATTTCCGCCCCGCCGAGATCGGCTTCGACCTGATTCTGCACAGCGCCACCAAATATCTGAACGGACATTCGGACATCGTCGCCGGCGTGGTGGCCGGGCGCGCCAACGCCGTGCAGGCAGCCAAGCGAAAACTCGACCACCTCGGCGCGACTCTCGACCCCCACGCCTGTTTTTTGCTCCATCGCGGAATAAAAACCCTGCCCCTCCGGGTGCGGCAGCAAAACCATAACGCGCTGGCGCTGGCGCAACTGCTGCACGGTCATCCGGCGGTGGCCACGGTGTACTACGCCGGCCTCGCCGAACACCCCACCTCGGCGCGCGCCAAAGCCCTGTTCAGCGGCTTCGGCGGGCTGTTGAGTTTCGACCACAAAGACGGCGCCGCCGCCGCTCAGCGCATGATAGGACGCCTGAAACTCGGCGTCGAAGCGGTCAGCCTCGGCGGCGTAGAAACGCTGGTAACCCTACCGGCGAAAACCTCCCATGTGGGCCTAAGTGCCACGGAACGCCGCGACCTGAATATCGGAGACGGATTGGTGCGGGTTGCGCTGGGAGTGGAAGGCTGCGATGACTTGCTGGCGGACTTTCAGCGGGCGCTGTCGGCTTGATCCAAGGAGTGGCTACGCCGCTTCGGACATGCGTCCCTACGGGGTTGGGCGCATACACCCCTATCTTGTTGCGCATTCTGATACAATTCGCCGTGGCGTTGCCTGCGGTGTTTGTGATGCTTGCTGGATTCCTTAGAACCTAATCCACATTTCAGGGAACTAATGGTGGTCGTGGGTGTGTATTGCCGCGTTATCGTGGCTAATCCCAAAGCGATCCCTGGTACCCACTTGAGTCTTCCTGGTTCAAGGGTAATGTGAACACACGGCACAGGCGGGCAACGTCTGTTTTTTTGTTTGCGGTGGATTTTTTTGTGTGAATTTTGATGAGTCAGGATGGCGAAAAATACGAACTGCGAAAACGCTTGCGGAAGCGGCGCAATGCGCTTGACCACGTCCATCGGCAGCGCGCCACCGAGGGTTTGGTGGAGCAACTCAAGACGCTGGCGGTGTTTCGGCAGAGCGAGCGCATCGCGCTTTATGTGGCCAACGATGGCGAGATCGATCCCGCCGGGGTGTTGGAGTGGTGCCTCGGGCATGACAAGCGATGCTATACGCCGGTTATCATCGGCGACAAACAGAAAACCAAACAGAAAACATTGCGCTTTGCCGAAATTACGGCGCGCACGAGTTTTCGCAACAACCGCTTTGGAATCGCCGAACCTGAGGTTCCGGACGCGCAACTGGTGGACGCCCGTGACCTCGATCTGGTGCTGCTGCCGCTGGTCGGATTTGACCGGCACGGCAACCGCATCGGCATGGGCGGCGGTTTCTATGACACGACCTTTGCGTTCAAAAAAACCGACCCGCCAAACCCACCCCAACTGATGGGGCTGGCTTATGAAATTCAGCGAGTTGAGGACATCGCCGCCGAACAGTGGGACATCCCGCTGTCCTCGGTGGTCACGGAGCAGCGTATTTATCGGTGCGATTTTTTAGGTGACGGAGATGCGGTAAAATGAAATACTGGTTGATGAAAAGCGAGCCCAACGAGTTTTCCATAGACGACCTTGCGCGGGTCAAGGTGGAACCCTGGGACGGTGTGCGCAATTATCAGGCGCGAAATTTCATGCGCGATGAAATGGCGGTCGGCGACCGGGCATTTTTTTATCATTCGAGTTGCAAAACACCGGCCATCGTAGGCATCATGGAAGTCGCCGGCGAACCCTACCCCGACCCCACCGCCTTCGATCCGAATGACGCGCACTATGATCCGAAAAGCGACGCCGACCATCCGATTTGGATGCTGGTGGATGTCCGGTTTGTCAGCAAACTGAACAACCCGCTGACTTTGGAAGAATTGAAACGAGACCCGGTGCTGGAGGATATGCGATTGCTCAAGCGCGGCAACCGGCTGTCGGTGTTTCCCGTTGAACGGAAACACTGGGATTACATTATGGGGCTAATTGTCACATGAAACCTGCGGAGAAATATGCCATGAAATATGCTATGAAATATGCTATGAAATATGCTATGAATTATGCGGCGAGATGCGCGGCGAAATGCGCAAGTCTTGCCGTTGTCGTGATGTTTTCAATCGCGGTGGGAATTTTTTCCCCGCCGCTCCACAGTCAAACCACCGAGGATCAAACCATGTTCAGGATGTCCACCACGCTGGGTGAAATCGAAGTCGAACTTTACCCAAAAGAGGCACCCGTCAGCGTCCAAAACTTCGTCGAGTATATCGAATCCGGCTACTTCGACAACCTGATTTTCCACCGCGTGATCCCCGGATTCATGATTCAGGGCGGCGGTTTCAGCAGCCAGATGGAGCCGCGAAAAACCCGCGCACCCATTGAAAACGAAGCGGATAACGGCCTCAAAAACCTCGCCGGCACGCTGGCCCTGGCGCGCACCTCAGACCCGAATTCGGCCACTTCCCAGTTTTTCATCAACCTCGTGGACAACGGTTTTCTCGACCACACCGCCAAAACGTCCCAGGGCTGGGGCTACACGGTGTTCGGCAAGGTGGTGAAAGGTATGGATGTAGTAGAAAAAATCGGCGCCGTGCCAACCGCAACCGCCGGCCAATACGGGGATGTGCCGGTCGAGCCGGTGGTGATTCTCAAAGCGGAGATGGTGGGGCAATAAGGTTAGGCCGGGGCCTGTCCTACCCGCTTATTCGAAGACCATGAGAAGATTTAGGGGGTTTAATAGAAGATTTTAGACCTTAATAGAACATTTATGAGAAGATTATGAACATAATGGAGGCGGATGCATATAAATGACTTTGTTTTTTACGCAAAAACAGGTAAACTGGCACTTCGGACAGGCACTGAACTCAAGTGCCCCGTTTTATTTTTCTTTTTTTACGCATAACACAATCTACGATTTTTGATGAGGAATACTATGAACGCAAGTAAGAAAATAACCATTGGCTTGGCATTTTTGCTCGGTTCCAATGTGGCTATGGCGGAATGTGGCGATGTTAAACTCGCTTCCATGAACTGGGCTTCGGCTGAATTTATGGCGAGTGTTGACAAAAACATTCTAGAACAAGGCTACGGTTGCAACGTTGAACTGGTTCCCGGTGCCACCGAAACGACTTTCGCTTCGATGAACGACAAGGGCCAACCGGACGCCGCTCCCGAATTATGGGCGAACGCTTTCATCGACGCGCTTGATAAAGCCACCGAAGAAGGCCGTCTGATCACCGCCAACCCGGCGCCGATTACCGGCCTCGGCGAAGGCTGGTGGATTACCCCGGCTACCGCGAAAAAGCACCCGGAACTGAAGACCGTTCTCGATGTTTTGGAGCGACCTGACTTGTTCCCGGATGCGGAAGATTCTTCCAAAGGCGCATTCGTAACCTGCCCGGCGGGTTGGGGTTGTCAGTTGGCCAATGCCAATTTGTTCCGCGCTTTTGAGATGGAAAAGAAGGGCTGGAAACTGGTTGACCCAGGTTCCGCCGCCGGTCTCGACGGCTCGATGAGCAAAGCGGTTGACCGTGATGACAACTGGCTCGGTTATTACTGGACGCCGACCGTGTTGGTTGGCAAGCACCAGATGGTTAAACTGGACTGGGGCGTGCCATTCGGCGGCAAGGAAAACTGGGACGGTTGTATCGCGCTTGCAGAACAAGACTGCGACAACCCGAAACCATCCTCGTGGACGGTTTCCGAAGTGCGTTCGGTGGTTACCGCCAACTTCAAGAAAGAAGGCGGTAAAGAAGTGCTGGACTATCTTGGCAAGCGCAGTTACCCGGGCACCGTCATGAACGGCATGCTGGTTTACATGAATGACAATCAAGCAAGCGGCGACGATGCGGCTGTTGAGTTTTTGACCAAGCACGAAGATATTTGGTCGAACTGGGTCAACAAAGACGCCGCCAAAAAAATCAAAGCGAGTTTGTAATAACTGCTTTGATGCCCGCATTGTCGGGCACATGCTGTTGTTAGTATGGTTGTAACTAAAATCCGCCTGCATCCGTGTTGGCGGATTTTTTTATAATTTCACTCAACGGAAATAGTTATGAGTTTTTTTACAGAGTTCCCCTCCATGGGGAAGCAAAGTTTACGCGACCTCAAAAAGGGTATTGATTCCGGGTTCCGTGATTTCTCGCGTGAATTTGGCGAAGGACTGGAAAATTTTTTCGGCCCGCTGTTGCAGTTTTTGGTGTGGCTGGAAAAATTGCTGATTGGTACGCCCTGGCCAATCATTATTTTGGTGGTGATGGGGCTGGCGTGGTTTGGTTCGCGCAGCACTAAGGTGGTTATCGGCAGCGGGCTTTCCTTTCTGGCCATCGGCTACTTCGGCATGTGGAAAGACACCATGTCCACGCTGGCGATTATCTCGGTCGCTACCAGCGTTTGTATCGCAATGGGCATCCCCATGGGCATCCTCATGGCGCGTTCCGACCGCGCTCAGGCGTTGGTTACGCCGGTGCTCGATGTTATGCAGACGATTCCGGCGTTCGTCTATTTGATTCCGGTGGTAATGCTGCTCGGCATCGGCAAGGTGCCCGGCCTTATCGCGGTTTGCATCTACGCGATGCCGCCGATTGTGCGCCTGACCAATCTCGGCATCCGGCTGGTGGAAAAAGAAGCGCTGGAAGCCGCCGACGCTTTCGGCGCCAATTCCAAGCAGCGGCTGTTCGGCGTGCAGATCCCGCTGGCGTTGCCAAATATTTTCGCCGGCGTCAACCAGACCATTATGATGGCACTTTCCATGGTAGTGATTGCGTCGATGATTGGCGTTGCGGGCCTCGGTGTGCCGGTGCTTCGCTCGATTGCCAATCAATATCTTGCGCTTGGGCTGATGAACGGCCTTGCGATAGTCGCGCTGGCGATCATCTTTGACCGCGTCTCCCAGCAATACGGGGCGCGCCTGCAAAAACACCGCGAGGGCATTCACCATGACTGAAATGAAAATCAAAATCGAAAATCTGTATAAGATTTTCGGCAAAAATCCGCAAGCGGCGATGGCGCTGGTGAAAGATGGAATCTCGAAACAGGATATGCTGGAACAACACCGCCATGTGCTGGGTTTGAAGGACATCAATATCGACGTTCCGGCCCGCGGCATCTCGGTGATCATGGGGCTTTCCGGTTCCGGCAAGTCCACCCTGATTCGCCACATCAACCGCTTGATCGAACCCACCTCCGGCAAAATAATCGTTGACGGCCAGGACGTGCTCGCCATGAGTAAGGACGAATTGATTGAGTTCAGGCGGCATCAAGCGTCCATGGTGTTCCAGAAATTCGGGCTGCATGTCCATCGCACCGTCGCTGAAAATGTCGCCTATGGTCTGGTCATCCAGGGGGTTCCGCTGGATCAGGCAAAGAAGCAAAGCCACAAGTGGATTGACCGAGTCGGTCTGGCGGGCTTTGAAGATCATTATCCGCCGCAACTATCCGGGGGCATGCAGCAGCGCGTGGGCCTCGCGCGCGCGCTCGCCACCGACGCCGAAATCCTCCTCATGGACGAAGCCTTCTCGGCCCTCGACCCGCTGATTCGTGCCGACATGCAGGGCGTATTGCTGGGGCTTCAGGAAGAATTGCACAAAACCATCGTCTTCATCACCCACGACCTTGACGAAGCGCTGAGAATAGGCGACCGCATCGCCATCCTGCGAGACGGCGCGGTCATTCAACAGGGCAACCCTCAAGAAATCATCCTGCATCCGGCGGACGACTACATCTTCGATTTCGTCAAAGACATCAACCGTGCGCGGGTTATTGAAGTCCAATCCGTGATGACCTCGGCTGAATCCGTCTCGGGCCCGAAATTCCGCCACAACATAGTGCTCGAAGACGCCCTCCAGGAAGTAGTGCGCGCCGACACCAACGCCGGAAACGTAGTCAACGACGCCGGAGACATAATCGGCAGCATCGGTATCGATCAAATCATAGCCGGCATCGCCCGCCCCAAAGTGGAGAGCGGCGAGGAAGCCAGATATAAATAACCACCCGCCGGGCATGTTTTTCTGGATTCCCGCCCGCCCGCAAACCAACGGCAAGGTGGAGCGTTTCTGGCTTGAATGAATCTTGTCAGCGAATTGGTGAACCTATACACAAATCGCCGTTCGGTTATTTCAATACTTTCTCAAACCAAGTCACATCGTAGTGGTTGCCGAATTTATAGCCGACTTGGTGCAGGGTGCCGACGGGGGTGAAGCCGAAGCGTTGGTGGAAGGCGATGGAGCGGGGGTTGGGCAGGGCGATTACTGCGTAGGCGCGGTGTAGGTTGGTTTTTTTAATCTGTTGGAACAGGGTTTTGTAGAGCGCGGCACCGGTTCCCGGTACTTGTTTTTCGGGGTCGGTGTAGACGGTGGTTTCGGTGGAAAGTTGGTAGGCGGCGCGGGGGCGGAATTCGCCGTTGTAGGCAAAGCCTGCGACTTCGCCGTCCAGTTCCGCGACTATTGCGTGGTATGGATTTTCGTCGCCGGAGAATTCGGCAATCCAGGTTGCGCGCCGTTGCGTGCTCCACGGCTCGAGGTCGAAGGTGATGGCGGTGTTGCGTACATAATGGTTGTAGATGCGGTTGATGGCCGCCGCATCGGCGAGCGTTGCCGCCCTGACCACCGGAGGATGCATGAATCCGCGGCGGTTGTCAGGACCCGCGGCAGGCCATCAGGTTGATCATCTCAAAGGCGATGGTGGCCGCCGCCAGCGAGGTGATTTCGGCGTGGTCGTAGGCTGGCGCGACTTCGACGATATCCGCCGAGACCAGATTCAAGCCGCGCAATCCGCGAATGATGTTGAGCAGTTCGCGGCTGGTGAGGCCGGCGACTTCCGGGGTGCCGGTGCCGGGTGCGTGGCTTGGATCGAGCACATCGATGTCGATGGACAAATACAGCGGATGATCGCCGACCCGGCGGCGGATTCGTTCAACGACATGATCGACGCCGTGGCTTTCCAGTTCATCGCAATGGATTACCTTAAAACCCAATTCGCGGTCGTTCTCCAAATCTTTGCTGCTGTATAACGGCCCGCGAATGCCGACATGCATGGAAGCGTCATCGCGAAAAAGTCCTTCCTCGGCGGCGCGGCGAAACGGCGTGCCGTGGGTGTAGGGCGCGCCGAAGTAGGTGTCCCAGGTGTCGAGGTGGGCGTCAAAATGAACCAGTGCCACCGGCCCGACTTGTTTGTTCACCGCGCGCAGCAACGGCACTGCGATGGTGTGGTCGCCACCGAGGCTGACGATCGCACCGGCATCCTCAAACAATTCGTTCGCCGCCTTTTCGATTTGCGCGATGGCTTCCTCGATGTTAAACGGCGTGCAACTTACATCACCGGCGTCGGCGACTTGCAACGTTTTGTACGGCTCGGCGTCGTAGGCCGGATGAAAGTTGGTGCGCAGTTGGCGGGAAGCCTGACGAATGGCCTGTGGGCCGAAGCGCGCACCGGGGCGGTAACTGGTGCCGGAATCGAACGGGATGCCAAGAATGGCGACATCGCAATACGGCACATCCCGCAGTTCGGGCAACCGACAAAAAGTCGCCGGCCCGGCATAGCGAGGCATGACGGTGCCGAGGATGGGTTCAATGGGAGGGGTTTTTCGGTCGGTTGTTTTCATAGTTCAAGTCAACGCCCCGCCGCAACTGCTGCCGGCGCCGGCGGTGCAGCCGAAGCAGTGTTTGCCGAGGGCGATGGGTGCGTTTTCAAGTTGTGCGCGGGTGACTTGCCAGAGTTGTTTTCGTCCGCTGGCGGCCAACGGCAGGTCGAGCATTTGATTGAAGTCGCAATCGTATAGGTAGCCCCGCCAGTCGACGCTCAATAAGTGGCGGCACATCAGCGGCTCCACCGTCTCCGGGTTGAAATTGTCCACCAGCAACTGCTGGTAACTATCCAACTGGCCGGTGCGTTTCAGAAAGTGTTCGAAGCGGTTGATCGGCAGGTTGGCGATGGTCAGCAGGCGGTTGAAGACGATGCCAAAATCTTCTTTCAGCCGAACCTTGTAGTCGTTTTCCAAGCCGCTTTGGGCCGGCGGCAGGTTCGGCCCCACCGGGTTGTATACCAGATCGAGAACCAACTCGTTGCGCTGGCCATAGCCGTGATGGTTCAATGCGCGGAGTGCTTCGATGCTTTTACCGAATACGCCCTTGCCGCGCTGGGCTTCGACGTTTTTGGCGGTGTAGCAGGGCAGCGAGCATACCAGCCGGACTTTGCGTTCGGCATACCACTGCGCCAGATCATCTTGATTGGGCTCGAACAACACCGTGAGGTTGCAACGCGAAGTCACGCCGATGCCGAGTTCCAGCAGGCCGTCCACAAAGCGCCGAAAGTTTGGAATCAATTCCGGTGCGCCGCCGGTCAGGTCGGCTTGAGTGATGCCGTTGTGCGCCGCCCAGTCGAGGATTTTTTCCATGGTCTCCCAAGTCATCATTTCGGTTCGCTTGGGACCGGCTTCGACGTGGCAGTGTTCGCAAGCCTGATTGCAGAGATAGCCCAGATTGACTTGCAACTCCTTGAGCGAAGAGCGAGTCAGCGGGAACAGATCATGCTGCTTCAAGGTCTGGTTGAAGTCGTGTTGTACGGTGGTGTCCATAAAAGTAGCCGGGGCCGGGTTGAGCGGCGGTTATGGCGAATTCCGAGTGTAACCGATTGACGGCGTATTGTAAGGGCGCATTATAAGGTTGAATGCGCCCCAATGCTCGTATTGGCCACCGGCACAATCCCCTACTCGTCGTCATACCCGTGAAAGTGGGAATCCAGTAAGACATGTGCGGCGTAAGCCGCTCATTATGGCGGGCGGGCGCAATCGGATTTTGCCTTCGCCTTGCGGATTAATGCCCCCCAAAGCGGCGGCGATGGGCGGCTTTACGGGTGCGGCGGGATATGGGGCGGGATATGGGGCGGTATATGGGCGATATCGAATGGATTTTATGGCCGGGTTGTGTTTGAATGCGGCAACGAGACCAATCCACCGCAGATCAATGGCGGTTGTTTGAGTTTTTCTAAAACTAAATGTGGAGGCCAAAATGAAACATTATCTATCTAAATTATTCTCGGCGTTATCGGCGGCTTTATTGCTGGCGTTCAGCGCAGCCGCCGGCGCGGTGGATCTGACGGTCTACACCGCGGTTGAGGCCGAGGATCTCAAGCGTTACGCGGATACGTTTAATAAAGATCATCCCGACATCAATATTAAATGGGTGCGCGATTCCACCGGTATCGTTACCGCGAAATTGCTCGCCGAGAAAGACAATCCCCAAGCCGACATGATCTGGGGACTGGCGGCGACTTCGTTGCTGTTGATGAAGGCCCAGGGGATGATGGAGCCATACAAGCCCAAAGGGCTGGCGAATCTCGATCCGAAATTCTACGACAGCGATGCGGTTCCCAGTTGGGTGGGTATGGATGCATGGGTTGCGGCGGTTTGTTTTAACACCGTCGAAGGCGCGAAGCACAATCTGACGGCGCCGACATCGTGGAATGACCTCATCAAACCGATGTACAAAGGCCATTTAATCATGCCCAATCCGAATTCATCCGGCACCGGCTTTTTGGATGTCTCCAGTTGGTTGCAGATGTTCGGCGAAGACGGCGGATGGAGATATATGGACGAGTTGCACGAGAACATCGCGCGCTATACTCACTCGGGTTCCAAGCCATGCAAACTGGCGGCGTCCGGGGAAATTCCCATCGGTATTTCCTTTGCGTTCCGTGGGGCCCGCTCCAAAGAGGCCGGCGCACCCATTGAAATCATCATTCCGAGCGAAGGCATCGGTTGGGATATGGAAGCCAGCGCGATCATTGCCGGCACCGACAAACTGGAAGCGGCGCAGACTTTGATGGACTGGTCGATCACCAAGACGGCGATGGAAATGTATAACACCGCATATGCCGTGGTCGCGTATAAAGGTCTGGCAAAACCGGTCAAGCATTTTCCGCCGGAGACGCTGTCGAAACTGATCGATAACGATTTTGAATTTGCCGCCAACAACCGCCAACGAATTCTAGCGGAATGGCAAAAGCGCTACGATTCAAAATCCGATCCCAAGTAACCATACTTCTCTTCATAACCCGGACCGGTCAGTTTCCCTGGCCGGGCCGGTTTTTTTCCATACGCCTGCTTTGTCGGCAAGCCGTGACCGCCGGCCGCCCGGACTATCGCCCTCGCTATCGCGTAAAATAGCCCGATGAACCCCAGGCAACCCGCCGACCCCGCCGCCCCGGAACCCTTCCTGCGGATTGACCGACTGCGAAAAAAATTCGGTGACTTTGTGGCGTTGGACGACGTGTCGCTGGAGGTGTTCGATGGGGAATTTGTGTGCTTCCTCGGTCCTTCAGGTTGCGGAAAAACTACCTTCCTGCGCGCCATTGCCGGCCTCGATATTCAGACCGCCGGCACCGTGCACCAGAAGGGCAAAGACATTTCAGCGTTGCCGCCTTCTGCGCGGGACTTCGGCATTGTGTTTCAATCCTACGCGCTGTTTCCCAATCTGACGGCCGCCAAAAACATCGCCTTCGGGCTGGAAAACCAGAAACTCGGCAAAGCCGACATCGCCGAGCGGGTGGCCAAACTGCTCGAACTCGTGAACCTTTCCGATCAGGGCGGCAAATATCCCGCGCAACTGTCCGGCGGTGAGCAGCAGCGTGTTGCCCTGACCCGGGCGCTGGCGACCTCGCCGGGTTTGCTGCTACTGGACGAACCGCTTTCGGCCCTCGATGCCAAAGTGCGCGTCCACCTGCGCCACGAAATGAAGGCGTTGCAACGGCGGCTGGGGGTTACCACAATCATGGTAACCCACGATCAGGAGGAAGCGCTGACCATGGCCGACCGCATCGTGGTGATGAATCACGGCAGGATCGAGCAGGTCGGCACGCCCACCGAAATCTACCGCCGGCCCGACACCTTGTTCGTGGCCGATTTTATCGGCGCGATGAATCGGGTGGCGGGGCGCGCCGCGGGCAATGACCGGGTAAAGGTTGGGGAACTGACATTCGCCTCGCGGGGTTGCGATTTTTCGCCGGACACGCCGGTGGTGGTCACCATCCGCCCGGAGGATATCGTTCCCCACGATGAAGGCGCGCCCGACTCCGGGAATGATGCGGAACATGATGCTGAAAATACCTTTGACGCCACAGTCGGAGACATGGAGTTTCTGGGCTCCTTCTGGCGTATTTCGCTGAGCAACCCGGCGTTGGGAGATGCGGCGTTGAGGGCGGACATGTCCATCAACGCGGTGCGGCGGATGGATGTCGCCGTGGGCAATTCCATTACCATAGAATTGCCGGCGCAGCGCATTTTGATTTATCCACGGCCACGCAACGACCGATGACGAGCGCAACCAGTGCCGCTCCGCTAATCCGCCCCAAAACCAGCCGCGATGACCGGATGATGATCGGCTTTATGCTGGTCATCGGTTTGTATCTGATCATCACGCTGGCGTTCCCGCTTTATGCGATGCTGTCGAAATCTATTTCGACGTTTCATTTTGACTTGAACAATTACCAATTTCAGGTCAACGAAGGCGACGGCTGGAGCGCACCGGCCACCGCGTTTGAGTTGAACGAAGAAGCGCAAGCGGTGACCACCGAAGAACTTTTGACCAGTTCAGACGGACGCCTCGCCGCCACCGGTTTTTTCCCCGACTTCAGTTTCCGCAGCCCCACCCGATACCGCATTCGTCAGATCAATCCCGAAAGTTCTTTTCTGATTGGCAGCCGGCGGATCATCGATACCGAGTGGCACGAGTTTGAGGCGGACCAGTTCAGGCGAGTCGTGCTGCGCCCTTCGCGCTCCACCGGCCTGGATAACTACCGCACTTACTTTTCCACCCCGGCACTTTTTCGCTCGATTAAAAATTCGCTGATTATTTCCCTCATCAGCACGCTGATCACCGTAACCCTCGCATTCGGTTTCGCCTACGCGCTGGCGCGCAGCACCATGCGTTTCAAGGGGCTGTTTCGGATCATCGCCCTGGCGCCGATTTTAGTGCCGTCGCTGCTGCCCGGCATCGCGCTGGTGTATCTGTTTGGCAATCAGGGCATGCTCAAAGAACTGCTGCTGGGCGAGTCGATTTACGGCCCCATCGGCATCGTGATTGGGGCGGTGTTTTTCACCTTTCCGCACGCCATGATCATCATCACAACCGCGCTTTCCATCTCAGACGCCCGCCTTTACGAAGCCGCGATTTCCCTGCGCGCCAGCCGCTGGAAAACCTTCTGGACGGTCACCATTCCCGGTGCCAGATATGGCCTGTTCTCGGCGGCGTTTGTGGTTTTCAATCTGGTGATTACCGATTTCGGCCTGCCCAAAGTGATTGGCGGCCAATACAACATGCTGGCGGTGGATATTTACAAACAGGTAATCGGCCAGCAAAACTTCGAAATGGGCGCGGTGGTCTCGGTGGTGCTGCTGATTCCCGCGCTACTTGCGTTCTCCATCGACCGCGTGGTGCAAAAAAAGCAGGTTGCCCAACTGTCGGCGCGCTCGGTGCCGTTTGAGCCAAAACCGCACAAACAATTCGATTTCATTTGCCTGACTTATTGCCTGTTGGTAGCGGTGTTCATAGTCGGGTTGATTGGCGTCTGCCAGTATGCCGCGCTGATCAAATTCTGGCCCTATGATTTATCTTTCAGTTTGAAAAACTACAATTTCGATGTCATGGACGGCGGCGGCTGGCGTTCCTGGGGCAACTCGCTTCGCCTCGCCTCGTATACCGCGGTGATTGGCACCGTCATGATTTTTTGCGGCGCGTATATGGTCGAAAAAATCAACCGATTTACCGTCAGTCGTTCGGCGTTTCAATTTCTTGCGATGATGCCGATGGCAATTCCCGGCATGGTGCTTGGCCTTGCGTATATCTTTTTCTTTAATGCCCCGAACAATCCGCTCAACCCAATTTACGCGACCATGGGCATTCTCGTGATTTGCACGATAACGCACTTTTACACGGTCTCGCACTTGACCGCAGTCACCGCGCTCAAACAAATAGACAAAGAATTCGAATCGGTCTCCGCATCGCTGAAACAACCGGTCTACAAACTATTCGGCAAGGTCACCGTTCCGGTTTGCCTACCGGCGGTGTTCGATATTTCGATCTACCTATTTGTGAACGCCATGACCACGGTGTCGGCAGTAATATTTTTATATTCGCCGGACACCACCCTGGCGTCGGTTGCGGTGCTCAACATGGACGATGCCGGCGACGTCGCCCCGGCGGCGGCCATGGGCATGATGATTTTTTACTCCAATATATGTGCACGGCTACTACATCTTTTCGTCACCCGCAAAGTAATCGGCAAGACGCAAGCGTGGCGCACCAATTAGTTGCGAATCAATACCTTGTAAGCGCGCGGTCCGAAAAATGGCGAAAGATTCATTTTTTCTGATGGGATAAATCTATCAAGTTGTTGTTCCAAAGGGCAATCACAACATCCATTTGATCGTTGTGTACTTTTTTTACATCCGCACGAACCTTGCACATCACCCGTCGCCACAAACAACCGACGTTTTCTTTTAACGATTCATTTTCATATAGCAATTTTATCGCACATGTAGCATACAATTTATTTAACTTTGAATTGGTATATTCACCACTCGGGATTTTTTTCACATAACCCTCTTCACAAAGTCCCAAAAAAGCATTTCTCGGACAGCTCTTACTTTGAGACGACTTCCCTGTGAAGATTTTTTCGGTTTCCAATTTCCAGGCTTCTGGTGGTTTGATTTTTCCTCGTTGCGCAACTAGTGCGGCCGCTACTGCAGTTTTACCGTATTGACTCATTTTATTTGCTCCACAGTTTAAAGGGCATGTTTGTCGCTATTTGGATCGAGTTCCTTAAATTTATTAGAGTGATAGTCAATTCTCATAAAGCCCGATCCATCTACAACTAATTGTATTACAGCACCAGAATCATCAAACCAATGGGTGGCATATTGATTAGCGCCGAAGCTTTCATCTTCAAAATCCTGCGTTCCGTATTTTTCAGTCAAAGCCGCTTTGGTTTGCCCATATAATTCTTGGATGCCAGATCTGTCCAACATAAACCATTTAGAAGAAGCAAAAATTCTGTGCAACCCATGCGATGAGTGAAAAGATAAATCGCAGCGTTTAATAAAAGAAACCATCTTTGGTGGGTTGTATGTCGTACAAGTCATAAATTCGCCGTCCTCGGTGCAAGAAGAGAACTGTACGCCGTTTGTTTCCAACTGGGCTTTGCTTTGCCCCCACTGCAAACCAAACGGAGTATTGATTCCATTTGCTGATTCGCCGGCAGCCGAAACAGGAGTGTCGTTATCACAGGCGGTCAGAAGCATGGCGGCGGTGAGTGCCGCGATTTTCAATGTTTTCACAGAAAAACCCTCTGCAGGTGGTGGTAAGGGGCGGATGATAGCCGACAACAGCGGTCTATGAGCGGTTATTTCCCGCCACTCTGGCAACTATCCGCCGCCAAATTCCAAAACACGCGGTCACCCGCACTGCGCGTCTCTGCTTGCGGCAGATGGTAAATCGCGAGAAGAAACCCGCATGCATGTGCATATGGCGTCCGGCGAAGGTGAAGCGAAAGTATGGCTTGAACCGAAAATCGAAGTGGCGGATAATTACCGTTATTCCAAAAAGCAACTGAAACAAATTCAATTACTCGTGGAGGTTCATTGCGATGAATTCATCAATTCGTGGAAACGACATTTCGGCGGTTGATATGGTTGAAGTAACCCACATTTCCGGCAATGGCGTGTGGTTGCTGGCGCACGATCGGGAGTTATTTATGCCGTTTGAGGATTTTCCGTGGTTCCAAGATCAGGCGGTGAAATCCATCCTCAAGGTTGAGGAGCCGTCGCCGGGGCATTTTTACTGGCCAGATATGGATGTGGATCTGACCGAAGAGATTATCCGCAACCCCGGCAAATTCCCGCTCAAAGCGAAACGCGCCTAGCCCGTGTCGCACCTCAATCTTGCTCGAGGCTATCCGCCGCCAACTCCAAAAATGCGCCGGTTACCCGCACTGCGCGTCCCTGTTTGCGGCAGATGGCGAATTCCGAATGGGTCAGGTCGGCGTTGTTGACGGTGAGGGAGCGGAATCGGAGGTCGTCGCCCAACTCGTTTTCCGAGACTACGCCGATGCCGAATCCGGCGGCCACGGCTTCGCGCACGCCTTCGCGGCTGCTGATTTCCATGCGCTCGGTCAGCGTCACGCCGCAATCCGACAACGCTTTTTCAAAAATTGCGCGGGTGCGTGAGCCGGGTTCGCGCATGATGATCCGTTGACCCACCAATTCTTCGATGGCGACCGCGTGTCGCTGGTGCCACGGGTGATCGCGGGTGACGAACAGCACCAGTTGATCGGACAACAGCGGCACGACTTGCAGCCGCTCATCTTCGACCGGCACATTCGGCAGAATGGCGATGTCGCAACGCCCGGAATCGAGCCACTTCATCACCTGTTCGGAATTGCCGTATTGAATGGAAATCTGAATGCCGGGATAACGCCGTTGGAATCTCGCCAGCAGCGGGGTGATGATATAGGGCGAGTCTGCGCCCACTTTGAGTTCGCCGGTGGTCAGCCCGCGCGCCGCCAGCAGCAGTTGTTCGACTTCCTCTTCGTAGTGAAACAGCCGCCGCGTAATGGCCAACGCCGAGCGCCCCAAATCCGTCAGTTCGATGCGGCGGCCGTGGCGGCTGAACAGTTTTACTCCGTATCTTTCTTCCAATTCTTTGACTTGCCCGGACAGAGTCGGCTGAGTAATGTGCAACATTTCCGCCGCTTTGGTGAAACTGCCCTGGATGGCGACCGCGTGAAACGAGCGCAAATGGGCGTGTGAAAGGGGCATAATCTATTTGACCGGTCGGTAATAGCAATTTGATAAATACTATTTGACCGAAGTATAAATAGCAATCCGCAACCATCCCAAACTGCCGAGCAAAAATGAACCCGCCATCATCCTCCCATCCGCACGCCGCCTCCCCAGACGGCGATCCCTGGCTGCTTACTCCGGGCCCGTTGACCACTTCGAGCACCGTCAAGCAGGCGATGCTGCACGACTACGGCTCCAGAGACCACGGCTTCATCGAACTCAATGCGCGGGTGCTGGCGCGGCTGGTGGACATGGTGGGCGGCGGGGCGGATTATGTGGCGGTGCCGCTTCAGGGCAGCGGAACCTTCGTGGTGGAAGCCATGATCGGCTGTTTTGTGCCGCCGTCCGGCAAGTTGCTGATCTGCGTCAACGGCGCATACGGACACCGCATGGCGCGAATCTGCGATTACGCAAACCGCCCCTATGTGATTCAAGAATCCACCGAAGACACGCCGGTGGACCCCGACCTGCTGGCGCAAACCCTCGACCGTGACCCGTCCATCACCCATGTGGCCGTGGTTTATTGCGAAACCACTTCGGGCATCCTCAACCCTCTTGCGGAGATCGCCGAACGGGTGGCAACCGCCGGGCGGCGATTGCTGGTCGATGCCATGAGCGCATTCGGTGCGCTGCCGCTAGACTGCCGGGAAATTCCGTTTGATGCGGTGGCGGCTTCCGGCAATAAATGCTTGGAAGGCGCGCCCGGAGTCGGTTATTGCATTGCCCGCGAAACCGCGCTTGCCGAAACCTCTGGCAATTCGCCGTCTTTGTCGCTGGATTTGTATGACCAATGGCGCGCCATGCAAAAAAACCGGCAATGGCGTTTCACCCCGCCCACCCATGTGCTGCTGGCGTTGGATCAGGCGTTGACCGAATTCGACCGGGAAGGCGGGGTCGAAGGCCGTGGCGGGCGGTATCGGCAAAATTGCGATATTCTCATTGCCGGGATGAAGGCGATGGGATTCAAGCCGCTGCTGCCGGATCATCTGCAAGCGCCCATCATCGTTACCTTCCACATGCCGAAAAACCCGAAGTTCTGCTTCGACGACTTCTACGAAAACTTGCGCAAACGCGGCTATGTAATCTATCCGGGCAAACTCACCGTGGCCGATAGTTTTCGCATCGGCTGCATCGGCCACCTCGACGAGACGCAGATGAACGGCGCGCTGGCGGCGATTCGCAGCACCCTCGATTCGCTGGGTATCGAAGGGCTGGTCGAGTAGCATGCGATGGATTAGTCTGCATGAACGCCGCGCCTGACCGCTAACCCTTAACCGCTAACTTATGACCACGCCGAAACTGCTATTTGCGCTGAATGTGGCCGGTGGCGTCTGCCTGCTGTTGTGGGGCAGTTACACGGTGCGCATGGCGGTCGAGAAAGCCTATGCCGGGCGCATCGGCTCGCTGGTCTCCGCGGCCACCGCTTCCCGCTTGCGCGCCTTCGCCGGTGGGGTTTTTTCCGCTTGCGCATTGCAGAGCGCCACCGCCGCCATCCTGCTGACCACCTCGCTGGTGACCAGCGGCCTGCTGCCCATGACCACCGCCGTGGCGGTCATTCTCGGCGCCGATCTGGGCTCGGCCATCGCGGTTCGCGTGTTGTATCTGGACCTGTCTTTCCTGCCGCCACTGCTGTTGTGCGTGGGCCTCGGCATGCACCGCTTGAGCGCCAACTGGCGTCATCAGCAACTGGGGCGGATCTTCCTCGGACTCGGTTTAATCCTGCTGTCCATTCAACTGCTCAGGCAATCCGTCTCGCCGCTCGCGGATTCGCCGCCCGGTGATCTGGTGTTGGCTCTCAACGCGCTACCCTTGATTGCGCTGCTGGTCTCGGCGCTGTTCACCTGGGCGGCACATTCCAGCGTTGCCGTGGTGTTGATCATCGCTTCGCTCGCCGACGCCGGGCTGGTGGGGGCTCCGCTGTTTGTCTTTGCGGTGGTGGGCGCCAACCTCGGCTCCGGCTTAATCGCCTTGTTTCTCGCCAACCGCCGCCACATCGACAGTTACGCCGTGGTGCTCGCCAATTTTCTGATGCGAACGGCGTTGGGAGTGGTGGCGCTTTTATTCGGCGACTGGCTCCAAGTTAATATCGATTTGCTGGGGCCCTCCGCCGGTGCGCAAGTCATCAATGCGCATCTGGCGTTCAACTTAGTCCTCGCGCTGGTTTTTGTGCCACTCGGCAACCGTGTGGCGGCGTTGGCAAAATGGCTCATCGTTTCCCGCAACCCGGAAACACCGGAGGGCGGCGCCCTTGCGCCCGGCGCCGGTCTCGACTCGGCGTTGCTCAGCCAGCCCAAACGAGCGTTGTCCTGCGCCCGCCGTGAAGCGTTTCGCCTCGCCGACAACACCGAAGCGTTGTGCGCCGGTGCGCTCTCCATGTTCGAAGCCGCCGACCGCTCGGCCATCGACCGCTTCGTCGCCCGCGACCGGGAAATCAACGCGCGCAACAAAGCCATTCAACGTTATCTTTCGGAGGTGCGCCGCCACGCCACCGCGCCCGACGAAATCCTGCTCGATGAAATCCTGCGCTTTGCCACCACCATGGAAAACATCGGCGATGTGATTTCCCATAACTTGGCGCGCCTTGCCCTCAAGCGCATCGACCGTGGCGTGGAATTTTCCGCCGCCGGGCGCGCCGAGTTGTATGCGTTGCACGCCGAGGTGCTCAAGGTCATTCAACTGGACATCACCAATTTTGCCGCCGACGAACGGCTGAGCCGCAAGGCAACCACCCGGCAAATCACCACGGTGATGGAGCGGGTGATGGATATGGCAAGGGACAGCGTTGCTTGCCACCGACAGCGCCTGAGCGAGCGCAAGACCAGCAGTATTGACACCAGTTCCATCCATCAGGACACGGTCAGAGATCTGGTGCAAGTGGTGCGCTGCATCGAAAACCGCGACCTGAGTTAGTAGCCGGGCGGCGTGGTTCTGCAGACCAAGCAGCCCGGCGCATAACTTCCCGTGGACGCACATCTCATTTTCGCCGTGCTGGTGGCGGCATTTTTTCACGCGGTGTGGAATGCGTCTGTAAAACGGGACGACGACAAACTGCTATCCATCACCGGCATACAGATCGCCACGCTGGTGCTGGTGCTTCCATTGATGCCGCTGGTGGGCCTGCCGCATCCGAGCAGTTGGCCATACCTATTCGCCTCGGCGATCCTGCATTTTGGTTATTACCTGAGTCTGGCGCGCGCCTACCGCTACGGCGATTTCGCTCAAGCGTATCCGGTAGCCCGTGGATGCGCACCGATTCTGGTGGCCCTGTGGGGGGTATTGGTGCTGAACGAGACCTTGACCGGCATCCAGTTATTGTCCCTCGGCGGAGTAATCGGCGGCATCATGATTTTCGCCACCCGGCGGCTGGGCGCGGTGCTGAACCACCGCCGCGCCCTGGTCAGCGCGCTGGTCACTTCCGGCTTTATCGGCGCCTACACCATCGTCGACGGAGTCGGCGGGCGTTCGTCTATGAACGTCCCGGCCTACATGGTCTGGCTGTCGATCCTCGACAGCGTGCCGATGATGTTGTATGTGTTGCATCGGCGTTCGTTGGCCGAAGTGATTGCCCTCAAATCCAAATGGCGAATCAGTTTGTTCGCTTCGCTGCTATCGTTGACGGCATACTGGACGGTGGTGTGGGCGATGACTCTGGCCCCCATCGCGCTGGTCTCGGCACTCCGCGAAACCTCGGTGGTCATCGCCGCCCTCATCGGCGCGTTTTATTTCAAGGAACCCGCCGGGCTGCGCAGGATAGTCGCCTCGATTATAATATTCGCCGCCATCGCCTTGCTCGGATGGCCGGAATTCTGATATAAATTATTCATTAATATCTGGACTTAAAAAACATGACCCAAGAAATTCCTCAGCGCGCCAGTGCGGTGGTTATTGGCGGCGGTGTGACCGGTGCCAGCGTCGCCTATCATCTCGCCAAACTCGGCTGGAGCGATGTACTGCTGCTGGAGCGTCAACAGTTCGCCTGCGGCACCACCTGGCACGCCGCCGGGCTGGTGGGTACCATGCGCGCCGGCGAGAGTCAGGCACACATGATCGTGCAGATCCTGCCCATGCTGCGCGAGTTGGAGGCCGAGACCGGCCAGGCGACCGGCTTTCGTCAGGTCGGTTCCCTTGCCATCGCACACAGCAAAGAACGCTTCGAAGAGTTGAAGCGCGTGGCGGCCATGAACCGGGCTTTCGGCGTGACCGAAGTGGAAATCATTACCCCGGCGG
Organism: Candidatus Poriferihabitaceae bacterium; assembly: GCA_965262585.1. GTDB lineage: Bacteria > Pseudomonadota > Gammaproteobacteria > Arenicellales > Poriferihabitantaceae > JAHRAW01. Next base: position 1,730,097 of record OZ253546.1, on the reverse strand, counting down.
AAATCAAAAAACTCTTTCCGCCGCTGAAAACCGACGACTTGCTCGGCGGCAGTTGGGTTGCACAAGACGGCTATGCCAGCCCGGTTGACCTCACCACCGCCTTCATCAAAGGCGCGCGCGGACGCGGTGCGGTGTGCCTCGAAGGCGTTACCGTCACCGCCATCTCGCAATCCGACGGCAAAGTTACCGGCGTGCGCGCACGGCAGGCTGGTGATGACGCCGAGCACGAAATCCGCGCCGATTATGTGGTCAACTGCGCCGGTTTGTGGGCCGGGCACATCGGCGCATTGGCCGGCGTCAATGTGCCGCTGCACGCCTGCGAACACTACTACGCCGTGACCGAAAAATTCACCGACCTGCCGCCGGATTTGCCGACCCTGCGCGACCACGACAAATGCGCCTACTACAAACCCGAAGCCGGTGGCTTGCTGGTCGGCGCGTTTGAGCCAAACGCGGTGCCGTGGGGGCAGCATGGCATCCCCGCAGATTTTTGTTTCGACGAGATCGAGGGGCATGTAGAAGAACAGTTGATGCCGGTGCTGGAAGATGCCATGCAGCGGGTGCCGATGTTGCAAACCGCGGGCTGGCGAAAGTTTTTCTGCGGGCCCGAGAGTTTTACCCCGGACGATCAATTTCACCTCGGCGAAGCGCCGGAACTGAAGAATTTTTATATCGCCGCCGGTCTCAATTCGGTCGGCATTCAAAGTTCGGGCGGGCTCGGTCGAGTGCTGGCGGAATGGATGGAGCGCGGCCATGCGCCGGCGGATTTATGGGGCAACGACATTCGCCGAATGTTTGCCTTTCAAGGCACCCGGCAGTATCTGCGCGAGCGCGTCAGCGAAACCCTCGGGTTGTTATACGACCGGCATTATCCGTTTCGGCAGATGGAATCGTCGCGCAATGTCCGCCATTCGCCAATCCACGAACGGCTGGTCGAGCGCAACGCCTGTTTCGGCGAGGTCGCTGGCTGGGAACGCCCCAACTGGTTTGCTCCGCAAGGCGTGACGCCGAAGTATGAATACGCTTTCGGCAAGCAAAATTGGTTTGAGTATTCCGCCGCAGAGCACCGCGCATTCCGCGAGCAAGTGGTGCTATTCGACCAGAGCAGTTTTTCCAAATACCTGCTGCAGGGACGCGACAGTTGCCGCGCGCTGCAACGAATCTGCACCGCCAATGTGGATCTGGCGGCGGGTAAAATGGTTTATACGCACTGGCTCAACGAACGCGGCGGTATCGAAGCCGAACTGACCGTTACCCGCCTCGCCGAAGATCAATTCTTGGTAGTCGGCGCCGCCGCCACCACCGGCAGGGATATGGATTGGTTGCGGCGCAACATTGCCGCCGATGCGCACTGCGTAGTTACCGATGTTACCAATGCATGGGCGGTGCTGGGAGTGATGGGCCCCGCCAGCCGCGACTTGCTCAGCGACGCCCTCGACCACGACATGTCCACCGCCCACTTCCCCTTCGGCGACACGCAAGCCGTGGAAATCGGCTGTGCGGTGGGGCGCGCCACACGGGTATCCTTCGTCGGTGAACTCGGTTGGGAAATCTACCTGCCGGTGGATATGGCACGCCATGGCTTCGATCATCTATGGCGCGCCGGTGAAAAACACGGCTTGCGCATGGCCGGCCTGCACGCCCTCGACAGCGGCCGCATCGAAAAGAAATTCCTACACTTCGGCCACGACATCACCGACCAAGACACGCCCCTGGAATGCGGCTGCGGGTTTGTGTGCGACTACCAAAAGCCCTTCATCGGCCGGGACGCCATCATCAAACAAAAAGAAAGCGGCGACTGGAAGCAAAAACGCCTGGTGCAATTTCTGCTCAAAGACCCCGAAGCGATCCTCTACCATCACGAACCAATCCTGCGCGATGGGCAAATAGTCGGCCACCTGACCTCAGGCAATTACGGCCACACCCTGGGCGGTTCAGTGGGCCTCGGCTATGTGCTCCACCAAGACGGCGTAGACCAAGCCTACCTCGACAGCGGCAACATCCAAATCGACATCGCCGGCAACCTAATCCCCGCACAAGCCAGCCTAACCGCACTATACGACCCCCGCGCCACCCGCATGCGGGGGTAAAGGGGCAACTCCGCCGACATATATTCCAAGATTCCCGCCATTCCCTCTCGTCGTCATTCCCGCGAAAACGGGAATCCAGTCGAACAAACCCCGGCGTAGCCAGTCCCATTACAGCGTATCTCCCGGCAGTGGTTGTTGCGAATACCCTTGTTTCAAGCCATTGGCAATCTGGTGTCGTTGCGCGCGGGTGAGGGGCGCATAAATCCTTGTATTTGGGGGGGGCTTCGGGTATTATCCCCGTCCGTTTTTCCCCGGTGGGCGTATTTGAGTGCTGGCCGGGGTAATGAAGCACTGAATTGAAGTGTCAACCTGAAGCACCGACTGAAGAACCGAATTGAGCAAATGAAAACATTTTCCGCCAAAAATGAGACCGTCAAGCGTGATTGGTTTGTGATTGATGCCGAGGACAAGGTTTTGGGCCGGTTGGCCGCTGAAATCGCTCATCGGCTGCGAGGCAAGCACAAGCCGGAATACACGCCCCATGTGGATACCGGGGATTACATCGTGGTGGTGAACGCCGGCAAGGTCGCGGTTACCGGTAACAAGGCTGAAGACAAAATTTACTATCGGCACACCGGTCATCCCGGCGGCATCAAGAGCGTCACGTTTCGGGAGATGATCGAGAAGCACCCGACTCGGGTCATCGAAAACGCGGTGCGGGGGATGTTGCCGAGAAATAAACTCGGGCGGGTGATGCTGTCCAAATTGAAAATTTACGCTGGTGCTGAACACGCCCATCAGGCGCAGCAGCCCGCGACACTGGAACTCTAGGAGATCATCCATGCCATCCATGCCAAAAGCCCAACCAGTCCACCGTGGAACCGGGCGCCGCAAATCCTCTGTCGCACGGGTGATTTTACGGCGTGGCACCGGCAACATCGTCATCAACAAACTGCCCATTGAGAAATACTTTGGCCGCGAAACCGCGCGCATGGTAGTTCGCCAGCCGCTGGAATTGGTCGAGATGCTGGGCGGTATGGACATCAGAGCCACGGTCAACGGCGGCGGCAACAGTGGCCAAGCGGGCGCCATTCGCCATGGTATCACCCGCGCCCTGATCGACTACGACGAACAGTTGCGCGCCCCGCTGCGCAAAGCCGGATTCGTCACCCGCGATGCGCGCACCGTGGAGCGCAAGAAATTCGGCCTGCACAAGGCGCGCAAGCGGCCACAATACTCCAAGCGATAAACCGGGTTGTCGGCGGGTTGTCGGCGAGCCTGTTGCCGGTGGGCCTGTTGCCAATGATGAAGCCTCGGCGAAGTTATGTCGGATTGGGGGATCGTCTAGTGGTAGGACTGCGGACTCTGACTCCGCCAGCGGGGGTTCGAATCCCTCTCCCCCAGCCATTTGGCTGTTTCGCCCACCCCGGCAAATACCACCCCCCGCCATCTCGAAAAATCGGCCAATCCGATGAGGCAAAGTGTGGTATTTTTGCTCCATTGATTTCGCGAGGTCTGTAAAATGGGAATCATGCCAATACCCTATGTGAAACTTGCGCTCGGCCTATTTGTGCTGTGGTTCGCGACTACGGTTTCGGCGGCGGACTTTGAGCGGTTTATCGGCAATTATTCAGGTTCGGCGCAAATCGAAAGCGATGGCCAAAGCAACCAGCGGGACATGAGCGTTGCCATCAATTCCACCGATGGCGGGTTTCAGGTGGAATGGAAATCCATCAGCCACAAGACCGACGGCCGCATCAAGGAAAAGAAATACTCCATCGGCTTCCTGCCAACCCAACGAGACGGCATTTACTCCTCCACCATGGGCGTGAACCTGTTCGGCAATCCGGTTCCCCTCGATCCCATGAAGGGCGATCCGTACGTCTGGGGCCGCATAACCGGCGACACCCTGACCGTGTTCTCGCTCCTGATAGACGATAACGGCGGCTACGAGATGCAGGAATACAACCGCACCCTGGCTGAAGACGGACTGGACTTGGAATACCAGCGAATCCGCAACGGCGAGAAGTTGAAAAGCATCAATGTATTTTTGCAAAAGAATTGATGCGCGCAATCACCAACATTGAACAGAAAATATCCACACTAATCCACGCGATTGATGCCGATGTTGTTTTGATTCGCGAGTTGGCGGATCAAACCGTGCAAGCACTGGCGGTGAATAAGGGACTTTTGATTGCTTTGAATAAAATAGCCCTGCGCATCACTGAAATGATCGAAGACCTCCCTTCCGCGACCCCTGAAGCCCCGTTGTTGCTTGATGACGCCAAGCAAAAAAACATGGAGAGCGTCGAAGCGAAATTGCGCCAGTTGATACGCGACAACCAACAAAAAAGAGAAAACTCGGCTTCCGATCCGAAATTGCGCGGCACGAACAAGGCCAGTGTTTTGTCAGGATACGATCAATTCATCGGCTGCACCCAACTGCTGGCGCATTCTGTGCAAGAATTACGCTGGGCGGCAATGGAATACGATGCCGATGCTTCCCCGGTCTCCGAAAAATCATACACCGATATAGATGAAATGTTCGCGGACATGGCAGTCTAAATCGACGCACACATAGAGCATCACGCTTACTTCACCCGCATTCCTGCAACGGCGCCGTCGTCGGGGCTGAGGATGAATATATCTTTCCCGCCCGGTCCGGCGGCTAGTAGCATGCCTTCGGAGGTGCCGAATTTCATTTTTCGAGGTGCTAGGTTGGCGACCATTATGGTTAGCCGCCCTTCCAGTTCTTCGGGTTGGTAGGCGGATTTGATGCCGGCGAATACGGTGCGTTTTTGGTCACCGATGTCGAGCGTCAGGCGAAGTAGTTTATCGGCGCCGTCAATCCGTTCGGCGGCGATGATTTTGGCGATTCGCAGGTCAACTCGGGCGAAGTCGTCGATGGTGATTTCCGTGGCGATGGGGTCATCCGCCGCCGGGACGCTTTGGGGAAGTTCCGCATTGGTGGCTTTGCTTTGTTCTATCATGGCTTCAATTTTTTTGTCCTCCACCCGCGTCAACAGCGGTTGGTAGCGGTTGATTTTATGGTCGAGCAGCGGTTGCCCTATATCCCGCCAGGATTGCGGCGGCAGGTTCAAAAATGCTTCGGCGTTGGCCGCCGTTCGCGGCAGCACCGGCTTTAGAAAGATCACCAGTATACGAAACAGGTTCAGGCCCTGGGTGCAAATGCTCCGCACCTCGTCGTGCTTTTGCGGGTCTTTGATCAGAACCCACGGCTTGGCGGTGTTGACATACTGATTGGCGCGGTCGGCCAGTGCCATGATGCGGCGCATGGCTTTGCTGTATCGCCGGTGCTCGTAGTCTTCGGCGATGCCGTCGCCGGCGTCGACAAATTCCCGAAGCATTTCCGCATCCGCCGGCAAGTCGCTCAGGCGACCATCGAAATTCTTGCCAATAAAACTGGCGCAGCGGCTGGCGATGTTGACCAGTTTGCCCACCAGATCGGCGTTCACCCGGGCCTTGAAGTCGTCCAGATTGAGATCCAGATCGTCGATGCCGTCGTCCAGTTTGGCGGCAAAATAGTAGCGCAGGTATTCGGGGTTGAGGTGCTGAAAGTAAGCGTCGCCGGTAATGAAGGTGCCGTGTCGCTTGGACATTTTCTGGCCGTTGACGGTCAAAAATCCGTGACACCAGACCGCGGTAGGGGTTCTGAATCCGCCGCCGTGCAGTTGCGCCGGCCAGAACAGCGTGTGGAAGCGGGCGATGTCCTTGCCGACAAAATGATACAATTCGCAACGGCTGTCCGGCCCGAAGAATTCATCGAAATCCAACCCTTCGCGGTCGCACAAGTTTTGGAAACTGGCGAGGTAGCCGATGGGGGCGTCCATCCACACATAGAAATATTTGCCCGGCTCATCGGGAATCTCGAATCCCCAGTAGGGGGCGTTGCGGGAGATGTCCCATTCGAATAATGGTTCGTCGAATAATTCTTTTTGCTTGTTGGCAATCTCGCGTTGGGTGCGGCCCTGGTCGAACCAGTCGGCGAGGAATTCGCGGAAGTCGCCGAGTTTGAAGAACAGTTGTTCGGAATCTCGTTCTTCGGGTTTTGCCCCGGATATCACCGAAACCGGGTCGATCAAATCAGTCGGTGAATAGGTGCTGCCGCAGACCTCGCAGTTGTCGCCGTATTGATCTTCGGCGGCGCACATCGGGCAGGTGCCGCGCACGAAGCGGTCGGGCAGAAACATTTTCTTTTGTGGGTCGAAAAACTGGCTGACGATGCGCCGGGTGATGTGGCCGCCCTGTTTGAGGCGCGCGTAAATCAGTCCGGAAAAGTAACGATTCTCTTGGGAATGCGTGCTGTGGTAATTGTCGAATTCCACCAGAAAATTGTCGAAATCCCGGCGGTGTTCGCGGCCAATTTGCTCGATCAGTTGCTCCGGGGTGAGCCCCTCGGCCTCGGCCTTGAGCATGATCGGAGTGCCGTGGGCGTCGTCGGCGCAAACATAATAGCAAGTGTTTCCCGTCAGGCGTTGGAATCGCGCCCAGATGTCGGTCTGGATATACTCGACCAGATGGCCGAGGTGGATGGGCCCGTTGGCATAGGGCAAGGCGCTGGTGACCAGTATTTTTCTTGCGGGTGAGTCCATGTGGATAGTGCGTATCTCGAACGGAAAGTTGCTAGGTAGGTTACACTATTATACTTGGGATTCTGGCACAAACCGGCGGCGGTCAACCCGCCGGGCAATCATTCATTTAAGGCGAATACAAATGACAAACACAAGCCGCGAGGCAGTCGAGGAAAAACTCAAAGGGGTCATTGACCCTCACACCGGCAAGGATTTAGTTTCCAGCAAAGTGGTCAAAGAAATCACGGTGGACGGCGAGCGGGCGAACATCCACATCGTGCTCGGCTATCCGGCGAAGAGTTGGGAAGCGGAGTTGGTGGCGATGGTCGAGGCGGCGGTGGAAGGCGCCGAGGTTTCGGTGGAATCCCGGCCACAAGCCCATGAAGTTCAGGAAGGAGTAAAGCCTCTGGAGGGGGTCAAGAACATCATCGCCGTGGCCTCGGGCAAAGGCGGGGTTGGCAAGTCCACGCTATCGGTCAATCTGGCGCTGGCGCTGTCCGCCGAAGGTGCCCGAGTTGGCATCCTCGACGCCGACATCTACGGCCCCAGCCAGCCGCGCATGCTCGGCATCAGCGGCAAGCCGCAGTCCAAAGACGGCAAGAGCCTGGAGCCGATGAACAGTTACCACCTGCAGGCCATGTCCATCGGCTTTTTGGTGGACGAAGAATCGCCGATGATCTGGCGCGGGCCGATGGTTACTCAGGCCCTCGAGCAGTTGCTCAAGGATACCCACTGGGATGATCTTGATTATCTGGTGGTGGACATGCCGCCGGGCACCGGCGACATTCAGTTGACGCTGGCGCAAAAAGTGCCGGTGTCGGGCTCCATCATCGTTACTACACCTCAGGACATCGCCCTTTTGGATGCGCGCAAGGCGTATAAAATGTTCGAAAAAGTGGAAATACCGGTGCTCGGCGTGGTGGAAAACATGAGCACCTACATCTGCCCCGGATGCGGCCACGAGGATCATATTTTCGGTTCCGGCGGCGGCGTTGGCATGGCCGAACAATACGGCGTTGACTTCCTCGGCGATGTGCCACTGGATCGCGGCATTCGTGAGAACGCCGATAGTGGCCGGCCCAGCGTGGTGGCGGACCCGGACGGGGAAATCGCACGCGCCTACAAGTCCATCGCGCGCCGCGCCGCCGCCCTGCTGGCGCTACGCAAGAAAGACTTCAGCGCCAAGTTTCCCAACATCGTAATTCAGCAGAACTAGCGCGGTGGCGGCACTTCCATGACCATCAAGTCCGACCGCTGGATTCGACACATGGCCGAAACCCAGCGGATGATCGAACCTTTCGAAGCCCGGCAGGTGCGCGAAACCGCCGCCGGGCCGGTGGTTTCCTGGGGAACTTCCAGTTACGGCTACGACATTCGTTGCTCGAACGAATTTAAGATATTCACCAACATCAATTCCGCGGTCGTCGATCCGAAAAATTTCGACGCCAACAGTTTCGTCAACATCACAAGCGATGTGTGCATCATCCCGCCCAATTCCTTCGCCCTGGCGCGCACCGTCGAATACTTCCGCATCCCGCGCAATGTGTTAACCATCTGCCTCGGCAAAAGCACCTACGCCAGATGTGGAATCATCGTCAACGTAACCCCCTTCGAACCGGAATGGGAAGGTTTCGTAACCCTGGAGTTTTCCAACACCTCCCCGCTACCGGCAAAAATATACGCCAACGAAGGAATCGCCCAGGTGATCTTTTTCGAAAGCGACGAACCCTGCGAAGTATCGTACAAAGACCGAAACGGAAAATATCAAGGCCAGACCGGCGTGGCGTTGCCGAAGATTTAGCACTTGCCATGAAACCGCAACCGCCGACAGAGGTACCCCAATGAAATGGTTCTTGACCGTAATGTTTGTTTGGTGCACCGCCGCCACGGCTTTCGCTGATGAGCCGGTGAGCACCGGACGCTGGAACAACACCGCTATCGGCGGGCACGATTCGCTCGGCTATTATGCGCCGGGGCTGGCTGGAAACGCCGCCGTCGCCAAAGGCGCAAAAACACATGTGGTCGCCTGGCAAGGCGCGGAGTGGCGCTTCGCCAGCCGCGCATCCGCCGATCAATTCGCCGCCGACCCGCGCCGCTACGCCCCACGCTACAACGGCCATTGCGCCAATGCGCTGAGCCTCGGAGAAGGACTGGTGCGCACCGACGGCAGCGTCTGGGAATTTTTCGGCGAGCGGTTGCATCTGTTCTACGCCGAACGTGGCCGCCAACGCTGGCTGAACGGGGATTGGCAAGCCTATCAAAAAACCGCCGATACCGCCTGGCGGGGGCAGTTGTCAGAGTAGGCCGCCGTTGGCCGGTATAAGGAACATCTGCGGTGTTTGCGGATTTAAGTGTAAGTAATCCGGTTTTTTTTGCTATATTCGACTGGCAATCGTAATGTGCAACGGCATAGACTTTACCCATCAACCCCATAATGTGGAGATTATCATGTCACTTAGAATCAACGACCCGGCGCCCAATTTCCGCGCCCAAACCACCCAGGGCGAAATCGATTTTCATGAATGGATCGGCGACGGCTGGGCTATTTTATTTTCCCACCCCAAAGACTTTACCCCGGTGTGCACCACCGAACTTGGGTATGTCGCCAAACTGAAGCCTGAATTCGAAAAGCGAGATTGCAAGGTGATCGGGCTTAGCATCGACCCGGTGGACGATCACGTCGCATGGGCCGCCGACATCGAGGAAACCCAGGGCCACGCCGTCACTTTCCCCATGATCGGCGATACCGACCTCAACGTCGCCAAGACCTACAACATGTTCCCCGCCGACTTGAGCGGCACTTCCGAGGGGCGCACCGCCATGACCAACGCCACGGTGCGCACCGTCTATATCATCGGCCCGGACAAGAACATCAAATTGATGATGACCTATCCGATGACCACCGGGCGGAATTTCGATGAGATTCTGCGTGTGCTCGACTCGATGCAACTCACCCTGAAGCATAAGGTGGCGACGCCGGTGAACTGGAAAAACGGCGAAGACGTAATCATCGTTCCGGCGGTGACAGACGAGCAAGCCAAAGAAAAATATCCCGGCGGCTGGAAAGCCCTCAAGCCGTATCTGCGTTTGGTGAAGCAGCCAAAATAACTCGAACCAACGGCGCGGTGCTGAGTGCGATTCAGGCGGAATCGCCGCCGGACACTCGGCTCATCGCCGCGCCGTCTCCCATTGGAATCTCGCCCAGCGCACCGGGATCAACTCCTTCGATGCAACCAACATTGACGCCGTATTCGTTGGGATTGCTGCGCCGTGCGTGGTGGGTGTAGATGCCGCAAGTTTTACAAAAATAATGTTTGGCGGTGTGGGTGTTCCACTGATAGAGGCCGAGGTTGTCCGCGCCGCGGATTACGCGCAGGGATTGCAATGGCACCGCGGCCATGATGGCACCCTTGCGCCGACACAACGAGCAGTTGCAACGCATGAGCCTCTGCAACCCATCTTCCAGAGTAATCTGAAATTCCACGGCGCCGCAGTGGCAGGTTGCGGTTTTGATTTCGGTCATGGTGGCGGCCTAAAAAATTGCGGCCCCGAACAGGGTACCGTGAAACGCGATCAATAAAAAGTATGCCGCTAGGCCGATGGCACCGGCGAGTAGATCCGGCGTCATGGAGTCCGGCTTTTCGGGAGCGGCGGGCGGCGCGTTGGCGGTGCGCAGGTCGTATAGCGCATACAACGCGAAACTCCCGAAAAATAGCAGTGCCGCGAGGTCGCCATTGGCGAGTAGATGGCTGAGCGACCATAGCAACACCCCCAGCGACATGGGATGGCGCACGATGCGCTTGATGTTGCCCTTGAAAGCGGATGCCGCCAGCAGGATCAACGCCGGTGCCATGAAAATTGCCGTGGCCGTGGCCGCCGACGATGGCGGATGCCAGAGCGCGATGTACGGCATCCGGCCCATCCCCCCGGCCATGAGCGCCAGACCGGCCAGGGAAAGGACCGCAAACGCGCCTTTATAGGGCAGTTCACCGATGGCCTCAACGAGGCGTCGGCGCAACGGCGAGCGAGACGGGATGAAGTGAACCCCGAAAAAAACCGCGATACCGGCGATGAGCCAGGTCATGGCCGTGCGCGCTTCTTTTTTGGTGGGGACGATGATCTCATGCGGTGGTTCGCTGTGCTGCGTCCCCAATGATAGCGGATATTTCCGCCGTGGCCTAATCAATCCCGGTTCGATTTATGCGCGGGAGTGATAGGATAGGACGATGAATCCGATTCCATCATCTTCCAGAACGGCAGGGTACTTATGAACCAGTCCGTTGCGCATCGCGCCGCCCTGGCCCGCGCCCTTGAAGGCGTGCCGCGTTTTGTCTGCGCCCACCTGCCGACCCCGCTGGAGCCGTTGAAACGCCTGAGTGCTTATCTGAATGAAGGCATAAACGGCGGATCCGGCGGCCCGAATCTGTGGATCAAACGAGACGATTGCACCGGCCTTGCCACCGGCGGCAACAAGGCACGCAAACTGGAATATCTGCTCGGAGACGCCATTGCCAAAGGCGCCGATACGCTGATTACCCACGGCGCGCTGCAATCCAATCATGTACGCCAGACCGCGGCGGCGGCGGCACTGGCGGGAATGGATTGCGAGGTTTTGTACGAGCATCGCGTAGACCATCCCGACTCCGATTACACCGCCTCGGGGAATGTTTTGCTGACCCGCCTGCTGGGCGCGAAGCAAAGCGAATACCCCAAAGACACCGACATGGACGCAGCCATGGCGCAAGCGGCGGACGCCCTTGCAGGCCACGGCAAGCGCCCCTATTTAATCCCCGGCGGTGGCTCGAACCCGGTGGGCGCCACCGGCTACGCCAACTGCGCGCTGGAATTGGCCGAGCAGGCCGAAGAGATGGGGTTGACCGTCAACCATCTGGTTCACGCCACCGGCAGCACCGGAACACAAGCCGGGCTGGTGGTCGGCTGCCACGCAATGGAGTGGCCGTTCCCGGTCCTCGGCATCGGCGTGCGACTGCCGCGTGCGCAACAGGAGCAGAAGGTATTCGACTTAGCGTGCGCCACCGCCACGCATATTGGCGTAAAACGGGTTGGCGTGAAACCGGAACTGCCGAGGGAATCCGTGCGCGCAAACTGCGACTATGTCGGCGAAGGCTACGGCATCCCCACCGCCGGTATGCGCGAAGCAGTCTCGCTGCTGGCACGCCTCGAGGGGATATTGCTCGACCCGGTGTATTCGGGAAAGGGTATGGCCGGGCTTATTGATTTGGTGCGCCAAGGATTTTTTTCCGCCGGAGACAACGTGGTTTTCCTACACACCGGCGGCGCGGCGGCACTGTTCGCCTACCGCTCCGTGTTTGATGGGGTATGAGGAATGTCGAACCCACTGGAAGATGAATTCCACGAAGCAATGATCGACATCTACCACCGCGCCAAACGCGAAGCGGGGTATACCGCACAGCAGTTTATTAGAATGGTCGTAGAGCATGGGGGTGTTGCGTGCGCAAAAAAATTGATCAATGCCGCAAAGATTTCCGATGGATACGCCGCGCTTTGGGAACGGGGGCGTTTGGATTTAACAGTCGAAGCAATGATCTTGGAAACCGAAAAATATCAGATGCTATTCACGGAAGATGAACTTGCCATTTGCCGTAAACGCCTCAAGGATTGCAACTACCGAGGCTAATCGACACCTATCACCAGCCGCCAAAACCGCGCTAACACTCCACCAGATCCAGCGAATGCCGACTCAGCCGCTCGACGCCGTCCTCGGTCACCAGCATCGAATGCCCCCAGCACATCGCCAGTCCGGCGTCTGAATCCATCAGGATCATATGCAGAAAAAACACGTTGTTGGCCGCCATCGGCAACGGATTGTCGCGATAGAACATCGGCGTATCCATCCAGCACGGCGTATAGGTCGCGCCCATGCTGTAGCCACAGGCGTTGAGGCGCGCGTGGGCAAATCCGTGGGCGTCAAACACCCGCGCGTGCGCATCGAACACCGCACCCATGGGTTCACCGGGGCGCACCGCCTGTTCGCAGGCCAGCAGCGCTTCGACCGCGGCGGCGTGCATCTTGCGCTGCTTATCGTTAGCCTTGCCCACCACCAGCGTGCGCATCATCGCCGCGTGATAACGCCGGTAGACGCCCGACCATTCCAGAGTCAGTTGGTCTTGCGCATCAAGATGCCGCCGGCCTGAATAATAGCGACACAGCAACGCCCCTCGAGCCGAGCCGATAATAAACTCGTTGCCGGGATAGTCGCCGCCGCCGGCGAACACTGCGCCCTGCATGGCGGCCAGAATGTCGCCCTCAAAAGCGCCGCCGTGAGTAATGCGCAACGCCGCATCGAGAGCATCATCGCTAAGTTGTGCGGCGCGGCGGTGATAATCGATCTCGGCTTTGCTTTTACGGCGGCGAAGCAACCCGACTAGGTCGGAGGCTTCCACCAGTTCAGCCTTGCCATCGAGCGCCGCGTATACGCGCTGTCCATCGTAAGCAGTCAGCCCGGCCGTTTGGGTTTCAACACCGAGGCGTTTTCCGAGCAAACCAAGTTCCCCCAGCAACCGCGCGAGATGCGCATAGGGGTCGGCATCCGCGCCGTCTTTCCAAATGTGAATTTGCGCATCGCTTAATATTGAAGTCTGCTGCGCCTGCCGAAGATCCGGCGCGCGCGTCAGCAAATGCGGCTGCCCTTCCGCCGGCAACACCATGCACTGAAACAAAGCAAAACCGAAAGTATCATAGCCGCTCAGATAATAGTGACTCTCCGGCGCGAACAGCAACAAGCCATCGAGTTCCCGCTCAGCAAGCCCAGCACAAGCCGCAACAAGCCGCGCTTGAAATTCCTCCCGAGTAAAATGCAGTGCCATAACCCACCCATTGTATGCGCTATAGCCGACCCCAACACTCGGATTTGCCGCCACCCAAACGCGAAACGTACCGCATCCTTATCTCGCGCTGCGTGCGTTTCCCACCGCCGGTTTTGTGGTTATACTGGAATCATGCAGCGCGACAACCAAATATTTTCATCATCACCGGCGGTTTATTGTGGTGAATAAAACCAACAAAGATCACCGTGCCGATTTGCCGGACGCATCCTTTGGTGGCGGGATTGCGCGTTCGGCGGAGATTCTCACGCTGAAAAAAATGAAGTATTTCCTCGCCGTCGCCGACACCGGCCAAATAACCGCCGCCGCCCATGAAATTCATGTTTCCCCCGCCGTTATCACCACCGCTATTCGGCAAATGGAGGATTTTTTGTCGGTCAAATTTTTTGAGCGGAACCGCCGCGGCATGCGCTTGACCATAGACGGCGCGCGCTTTCGCAATTATTGTGAGAAAACCCTCTCCCTCGTAAAAGACGCCGCTTGGGCGCTCAAAAAAACTTCCCATTTAACCGGAGAACTCACCCTGGCGGCGTCTCCGGCTGTGCACGGTTATTTTTTACCGCCGCTGCTGTCGCGTTTTCGCCGCCTGTTTCCGATGGTGCGCGTGTCGCTGCTGGAATTGTGCCGCGAGGAAATTGAAGAAAGAATCGTCGACGGCCGGCTGGACGCCGGCATCGTGCTGGTTTCAAATATCAAAAAGCGCAACCGGCTGAATACGCTGACGCTGCTTTCATCGCGCCGAACCCTGTGGTGCGACGCAAATCACCGCTTTTCCGAAATGAAGGCGGTGCCGCTTGCTGAGGTTGCGCGGGAGCCTTACATTCAACTGACGATTGATGAGGCCGAAGAAAACACGCACATGTTTTTTGCCGAATACGGAAAAAAACCGCAATGTTACCTGCGCACCGAAACGGTGGAGGCGGTGCGCGGTTATGTGGCCCAGGGCGAGGGCGTAACCATTTTGTCGGAAATACTTTTTCGCCCGTGGTCCCTCGAAGGCGACCGCATTTTATCCAAGCCGGTGGCGGAAGCCGTGCCGCGCATGAAAATCGGTTTCATCAGCAAAAAAAGGCAGCGGCACTCGCCTGTGCAAACGGCGCTTCGAGACTTTCTCGCTTTTTACAAAAGCGATTTTTCCGCCTGATATTTGGAAAAAGCAAAAACACAATTCATTATTTCCCACCGAACTCCGCAATTTCTTGTGCTAGAACTATCGGTAAGGATTTCCGTCATTTTCCCGGAGGATTAAAAATGTCCCAATCCAACCGCCCGAACCAGCCTCGCCGCCGCTTTCTGCAACACACCGCCGCCGGCATTGCCACCGTCGCTTTTCCAGCGGTGCTGACCTCGTCCAAAGTGCATGCCGCGGACACCATGACCTTACTCGCTTGGTACGGCAATGGCGAACCCGACATTGTCGGCGCCTTTGAAGAGGCAAACAACGTCAAGATCGAATCCAAGTACTACACCGGTGGCGACAACATGCTCGCCTTGATTGCGCAGTCGCCGCCCGGCACCTTTGATGTCATTTTGTCCGACGCCGAATATGTGACGCAGTTGCACACCGCTAATTATTTGGAAAAACTCGACCCGTCCGATTATCCCTTTGACGATTTCTTCCCCGAATTCCAGAAATTTCCGGTCCCCGGATTTTGGGACGGCGATGATTTGTTCGCCGTGCCGGTGAGTTTCGGATTTTTGGGCGTAACCTACAACACGCAAGTTGTGGACGCCAAAATGGCGGAAAGCTACGGTCTGCTGTGGGATGCCAAAGTCAAAGGCAAAGTCGGGCATTTTGACTGGCACCTGCCCAATCTCGGCTGCCTGAGTTTGTACGACGGCAACGCCAGCCCCTTTGACATCGACAGTGCCGCTTTTTCCAAGTTGCACGACACCACCTTGTCGTTGCGTCCGCAAGTGAAGGGCTTTTTCGACTACGGCGGCGTGTTATCTTCGCTGAAAAGTGGCGAAGTGCATGCCATGTGTGGCATCGGTGATTGGATCTCCGGCGTCCTAGAAAAAGATGGTGCGCCGATCGCCACCGTCGTGCCGCGCGAAGGCGGCATCCAGTTCACCGAAGGACTCGGCATCGGCAAAAACGCCAAAAACCCCGCACTGGCAAAAAAGTTGGTGCAATATCTCACCTCTCCCGAAGGGCAGATGCGCAAAGCGTTGATGCAAGCCTACCCGACCGCCGTGCCCAGCCGCCTCGGCTGGGAAAAACTGAACCGCGAACATCCCGCCGAAGCGAAGCGCGCAAACATGGACTTGTCCGGCGATAACATGATCACCGACATCCGCGCCGGATCCATTCACTTGCGGCAACTGCCGGTGCGCCAATCGCTGGAAGAGTGGAACGACTTATGGCTTAAATACAAGAACGCATGAGTCGCGGGCATCTTCACTTTTCCGCGTCGGGGAGCGGAAAGTGAATCGCCGGTTCAACGCCTTTGCGGCCTGGCACATTCTGCCGCCGCTTTTGTGGCAGGTGGCACTTTTTCTTGCACCGCTTTTGTTTTTGGTCGCGCTGACTTTCTGGAGCGTCCATTCTTTCCGCTTGCAACCGGACCTCACCCCGGACAACTGGGTGAAAGTGTACGGACAGGCCTATTTCTGGCAGGCTTTTGGCAACACCGTATTTTTTGCCGTGGCCGGCGCCTTGCTGACTTGCATGGTGGCTTTCCCAGTCGCCTATCACATCGCCTTTCGCCTGTCGCCTCAGGCTCGGCGGCTCGCCGTGATGGCTCTGATTGCGCCTTTTTTCACGAGTTATCTGGTGCGCATTTACTCGTGGCAGATTTATCTGGGGGACACCGGCATCATCAACACGCTTTTGGTTGTTATCGGCCTACCGGCGGTGCAGATGTTGAACAACGTAGTCGGAACTTTCATCGGGTATTTAACGCTGTGCCTGCCGTTGGCGATTTTGTTGCAAGTCTTCGGCTTCTCGCAAGTGCCGCGCGAGTTAATGCACGCCGCCCACAATCTGGGTTGCGGGCCGGTGCGCATCGTTTTCGCGGTGGTAATTCCGGGCGCACGCGCCGGGCTTGTGTTGGCGGCGTTGTTCTCATTCATTCTAATTTTCGGTGATTTCGCCAGCCCCATTTATCTGGGTGGCGCCACCTCGCAGACCTTGTCCATTCTCATCACCGACCTGACCAAGGCCGGACAGCAATGGCCACGCGCCGCCGTCGTCGCTATCACCATGAGCGCCGTGCTTTTGACCATCGCGCTGTCGGCGGTGCTGTTCGCTTATCGAAAACCGAAATGAAAACCGCGCGGCTGAACTTCCGCTTGGGAACGGCCTGCTGTTTTCTGGTCGGGCTTTTTATCGCCCTGCCGGTCATTTCCAGTTTTATTTTTTCGCTGAGCGTGGAGCGTTTTCCAACGCTGCCACCGAGCGGTTTCAGCCTGCGCTGGTATATCGAATCGTGGAACGACCCGAAAGATGCCGCCGCGTTGTGGCGCACTTTGTCGGTCGGCATGGCGGCGGCGGTGACGGCAACTTTTCTTGGTTTTTGCGCGGCTTATACCGATTACCGTTGGCGTTTTCGCGGCAAGGGCATTTTTTTGTCGCTGGTGCTACTGCCGCCCACCGTACCGCTGGTAATTTTCGGGCTGGCGATGCTCGCCTATTTGTCGCGCATCGGCCTCGCCGGACGGCCCGTGGCAATCTGGATCGGGCACGTCGTCATTTGCACGCCCTTCGCCATGGCACTCATTCGCCTGCGCCTGCATCAGATGGATAAAAATCTCGAAGAAGCGGCGTGGAATCTCGGCGCCGGCGAATGGCAGGCGACTCGCTTTGTCATCTTACCGTTTTGCCGCTCGGCCATCGCCGCCGCGCTTTTTCTCGCGCTGGCGGTGTCTTTTGACGAGTATGCCGTTGCCTGGTTTGTCTCTGGAATTCACGAGACGCTACCCGTGCGAGCGCTCAATCTTCTGCAAGGGCCGGTCACTCCGCGCATCAATGTGATCGGATCTTTCACTTTCACGGCGACCATCGCCATGGTGATTGCCGCCGAAATGCTCATGCAAAAAGGCCAGAGCAAATGAACGATTCACTGGCCGTCTTACGCAATGTCAGCAAAACTTTCAACGGCGTGCCAGCGTTGTCGGATATCAGCCTGTCGGTGCGGCGCGGCGAGTTTATCGCTGTTATCGGCCCGAGCGGTTGCGGCAAAACCACGATGATCAAAATCCTCGCCGGATTTGAAACACCGGACACGGGCGATGTGCTGATGAACAACGAGCGCATAAATGAGGAGCCGCCGTGGAAGCGCAACATGCCGATGGTGTGGCAGAACCTGGCGCTGTTTCCATTTTTGACTGTGCTGGAGAACGCTGAATTCGGGTTGAAAATGCGCGGTGTTTCGAGCACCGAGCGGCGACGCCGCAGTATGGAGTGGCTGGAAAAACTGGGCATTCAAGCCTTTGCCGGGCGTGCAGTTTCCGATCTGTCCGGCGGGCAACGGCAGCGAGTGGCACTGGCGCGCACGCTGGTGATGGAGCCGGAAATTCTTCTCCTTGACGAGCCGCTGTCGGCACTGGATGTCAACATGGTGGTGCACATGCAGGGAGTTTTGTCGCAATTACAAAAAGAGGCCGGTATCACTTTTTTGTACGTTACCCACAGCCATTCCGAGGCCTTCGCCATGGCGGACCGTATCGTCGTCATGGACGCCGGGCGCATTCAACAAATCGGCTCGCCGCAAAGCATTTATCGCACGCCGCGCAACCGCTTCGTCGCCAAATTCATCGGCACCAACAACATTTTTCAAGGGCGCGCCGTGGGGGCGGACGGCGATTCACGGCTTCGCATCGAAACAGCGGAGGGGGTGTTCGCCGCGCCCATTACAGGCTCGTTGCCGGCGGCGGGTACAGCGGTGGATTTTGTGGTCGCGGCGGCAAACACCGAAATCCGCACGGCGGGCGACGAGGGCGTGGCTTGCCGGCTGGTTGGCGAGGAGTTTGTCGGCGGTTTCGTGCTGTTGCATTTGCAAACCGCGGGCGGCATGCCGCTGCTCACTCAAATGCGCGCCGACTCGCTGGAAAAATTGGGTGATTTAAGTGGACGGCAACTGCGGCTCTGCTGGCCGCCGGAAAAATCCCATATTCTTATTGACGACAACGGAGAGAAATAATGACGGTGCATATTGGTGAAATGAACTGGCGGCAATACCGCGACAACCTGCGCGGCGGGCGCACGCCGATATTTTTGCCGCTCGGTGCGCTGGAGCAGCACGGCCCGCACATGTCTATGAATGTGGATGTGCTGTTGCCGACAAAAATGGCGGAAACCGTCGCCACACGCATCGGCGGCATGGTCGCCCCGCCTTTGACTTACGGTTACAAGTCTCAGGTAAAATCCGGCGGCGGCAATCATTTTCCCGGCACCACCAGTTTGGATGGGCACACTTTGTCCTGCTTGGTGCGTGATTTAATTTTGGAGTTCGCCCGGCATGGTGCGCGCAAGATCGTGGCGATGAACGGCCATTTTGAAAATTCCATGTTCTTGACGGAAGGTGCCGATTTGGCCTTGCGCGACTTGCGAGCGCAGGGCGTGCACGATTTGCGGATTATGACCCTCTCCTATTGGGATTTTATTGACCCGCCGACCGTTGCGCGCCTTTATCCCGAAGGCTTCGGCGGCTGGGACATCGAACACGGCGGCGTTTTGGAAACTTCCATGATGTTGCACTGGCACCCGCATCTGGTGGACATGAGCAAAGTGGAAGACCATCCGCCGGCGAGTTTTCCACCCTACGATCTGCACCCGCTGAATCCCGACTGGACGCCACCTTCCGGTACGTTGTCCTCGCCGAAAAATGCCAGCGGCGAAAAAGGAAAATTGATTGTTGAAGTTAGTAGCGCGGGCATTACCAGTGCCGTGCAAAACGAGTTTGAGGAATAATTCCTCGCCCCGAACCAGGAGAATAGAAATCATGAAAAGTCTGATACACATCCAGAACGGCACGCCGGTAACTCATACTTTTTCAGACGGCGAATTTGAAGACCGGCTCTCAAAACTGCGCGCAACGATGGCGGCGGAAGGCATGGACGCTGTGTTGTTCACCTCAATCCACAACATCAACTATTACAGTGACTTTTTGTACTGCACATTCGGCCGTCTCTACGGGCTGCTGGTGGATGCCGACAAATCCGTCTCCATTTCCGCCAACATCGACGGCGGCCAGCCGTGGCGGCGCACTTTCGGCGGCGAGAACATCGTCTATACCGACTGGCAACGAGACAATTATCTTAGTGCCGTGCAAAAAGTCGCGCCGAAAAAGGGAGTCGTCGGCGTGGAGCGAGACCACATCAATTTAGAGAACATGGACAAATTGCGCGCCGCCCTGCCGGATTGCGAATTCAAGGATATTGGCAGACCGGCGATGCGCCTGCGCATGGTTAAATCCGACGAGGAGATTGCACACATCCGGCAAGGCGCGCAAATTTGCGATATCGGGGCGGCGGCGCTGACGGATGCGGTGCGTGACGGCACCCCCGAATATATGGCGGCACTCGCCTCCACCAACGCGATGGTGACGGAGACCGCCAAGCGTTTCCCGGATGCCGAATTGATGGATACATGGACGTGGTTTCAATCGGGCATCAACACCGACGGCGCGCATAATCCGGTCACCTCAAGGCGCGTGCAAAAGGGCGACATTTTGTCCCTCAATTGTTTTTCCATGATCGCCGGTTATTACATTGCGCTGGAGCGCACGCTGTTTTTTGACCATGCCGATGCGGAGTCACTCAGGTTGTGGGAGATTAATGTCGAAGTGCACGAGGCCGGTCTGAAGTTGATGAAGCCCGGCGCACGCTGCTGCGACATCGCGCTGGAACTTAACAAAATCTATGAATCCTACGGGCTTTTGCAAAATCGCACTTTCGGATACGGCCATTCCTTCGGCATCTTGTGCCACTACTACGGCCGCGAGGCCGGTCTCGAGTTACGCGAAGACATTGAGACGGTTTTGCAACCGAACATGGTAGTGTCCATGGAGCCGATGATCATGATTCCGGAAGGACAGCCCGGCGCCGGTGGTTATCGCGAGCACGACATCCTGGTGATAGGCGAGGACGACGCGGAAAACATCACCGGCTTTCCTTACGGCCCGGAACACAACATTATCCCGTCGCGTTGATTTCGCCGCCCGTGGTAGAGATTCACCACTAACAAAACGCCTGCAATCCGGTTTGTGCGCGGCCGAGGATTAGGGCGTGGATGTCGTGGGTGCCTTCGTAGGTGTTGACGGTTTCGAGGTTGGCTAGGTGGCGGATTACATGGTATTCGTCGGAGACGCCGTTGGCGCCGTGCATGTCGCGGGACATGCGGGCGATTTCCAGGGCTTTGCCGCAGTTGTTGCGCTTGATCAGGGAGATGTTTTCCACCGCGCAGCGGTCTTCATCGAGCAGTCGGCCAATGCGCAGGCAGGCTTGTAATCCGAGGGCGATTTCGGTTTGCATGTCGGCCAGTTTTTTCTGGATCAGTTGGTTTTGTGCCAGCGGGCGGTCGAATTGTTTGCGCGTCAAGGTGTAATCGCGTGCCGCGTGCCAACAGAATTCGGCGGCACCCATTACTCCCCAGGCGATGCCGTAGCGCGCCTTGTTGAGGCAGCCGAACGGGCCTTTTAAGCCGCGCACCGCGGGTAGCAGGTTTTGTTCGGGCACGAATACTTTGTCCATGACGATCTGGCCGGTGGGCGAGGCGCGTAGGCTCATCTTGCCTTCGATTTTGGGGGTGCTGAGTCCTTCCATGCCGCGTTCCAGAATGAAGCCGTGGATGACTTGGTCGAGTTTGGCCCAGACGATGGCGAGGTCGGCGACCGGGGCGTTGGTGATCCAAGTTTTGGTGCCGGACAAGCGGTAACCGCCGGCGACTTTTTCGGCGCGAGTTTTCAGGCCGCCGGCGTCGGAACCATGATCCGGTTCGGTGAGGGCGAAGCAGCCGATAATTTCGCCTCTGGCCAGTCTCGGCAGATAGTTTTGTTTTTGCTCCTCGCTGCCGTAAGCGTGAATCGGATGCATGACCAACGACGATTGTACGCTCACGCACGAGCGGTAACCGCTGTCAACCCGCTCCACTTCCCGCGCCACCAAGCCATAGCCGATGTGGTTCAACCCCGCGCCGCCGTATTCTTCGGGCAGCGTTGACCCGAGCATGCCGAGTTGGCCAAACTGCTTCATCAGGCCGGGGTCAAAAGTTTCGTTGCGGTTGGCTTGAATGATCCCCGGCATCAACTCGCGCTCGCAAAACTCCCGGGCGCTGTCGCGCACTTGTTTTTCCTCGGTGCTGAGTTGGGATTCCAGATCGAAAGGGTCGTCCCATTGGAACGCAGGAGTAGGCATGGTTATTCTCGGATGGTTTTGGTTCGGCGAATTAGTGGGCGGCGTTTTCTTCGGCGCGCAACTTGCGAACGGTTTGCAAGTATGCCTTGACCAACGTGGATTCGTAAACCACTCCCAGCAGGCGGCCGTGGTCGTCGAGCACCGGTATGCTTTCGCCGACGAATCCTTCCATGGCTTCCATGGCATCCCACACGGACATCTCGCCGCCGAAACTTAACGAATCGCCACGGGCGTAGTCGCGCGCTTTGCCGCCGCCGGAGACGATTTGATTGAACGTGATCACGCCGATATACTGTGCCGCATCGTCAACGATATACGCTTCACTGCGATTGGCGTCAATCAACGCTTGCTGCAGTCGTGGCAGGTCATCGTCGGGGTGGCCGCGGACGAAATCGGTGGTGAGGCAGTCGCCGATGCCGGTGCGCTCCAGCATCACCTTGTCTCGACCCATGGATAAATCGAAGCCGCGCAGGGAAAGTTCGCGGTCGAACAATGAACGCCCGAAGAGGCGATACGCCACCACGTTGGAGAACACCACGCTCACCATTACCGCCGTGGTCAGTTCGTAGTTGCGAGTTAGTTCGAAGACGATGAGGATGGTGGCCAGCGGCGCGCCAATCACCGGGCTGGTTACCGCCGCCATGCCGCAGATCGCGTAAAACTCGAGGCCGGAATAGAAATCGCTGTAAAGAAATTCCGCGCCGTGGCCGAGTAGCGCGCCGAATAGGATGCCAATCAGCAGCGCCGGGCTGAATACCCCGCCGGCGAAGCCGAGGCCGATGCACAATACGGTGGCGGCAATTTTCGCCACCAGAATAAGGCCGAGTTCGGCGGTGCCATATACGCCCGGGGTGATGGCGAAACGCAAGGTTTGCGCGCCAACGCCGAGGATTTCCGGGATCCACTGCGCGATGATGCCGACGCACAGCCCGGCGATGGCGGGCTTGATCCACACCGGTAATTTCAAGCGGTCGCTGATCCGGCGCATGCTCAAGATTCCCTGCATATAAACCACCGCCACCAGCGCACCGCCGATGCCGATCAGCACGAAGGCGAGAAACTCGGGGGCGAATACCGAGCGCGTTACGAATGTCTCCAGCAGCGGCGGGCGGTGAAAAATTCGGTCGGCGATGAATAGCCCGGTGGAGGAAGCCACGGTGATGGGCGCAAAGGCGCGCAATGAATAATGGCGCAGCACCACTTCATGGGCGAATATGATTCCAGCGATAGGCGCGCTGAACGCGGTCGAGATGGCCGCCGCCACTCCGCAACCGATGCCGAGGCCCGGTTCGACCTTGCCGATGCGGGAAATAATCGAGCCGACCGTGGCGCCGAGGTGGGTTAGCGGCCCGTATTGTCCCACCGACGCGCCGCTGCCCAATCCGGCCAGCACCGCGGCGATGGTGGCCAGCCCGGTGCGCGCCGAAACGCCTTTTCCAGACTGCGCCGCTTCGATAACATCCGCTGGATTATGCGGACGCCGATCTGGAATCAGCAGAAGCAACAGCCCGGCGATAAGCCCGCCGCCGGCCGGCAGCGCAAACAGAAACCACGACCAGACGGATCCCGATGGAATTTCCTGGCGGCTATGCGAGGTTACGAATAACGCTTCGTTCAACCACTGAATGGCCTCGACAAAACCGATGGCCGCCAGCGATGCCACGGTGCCAAGCACGACCCCAAAAATCAGCACCCGAACGATGCGGGATAGCACGTTCACGCTATAGTAGTCTCGGCTCATGTTTTTTTGCTCTGAAAAAGCCAGTATTCAATCTTTCCTGCTATATTAATTCAACAAGGACAAGGTTAATGATGCTGGTTTTTATTTTTCAACCTCCATATAGGTGGTGTTTTTTTCTACTATCTCACTCTTTCATCCGTTGTTTTATTATTTTTATATATTTCTTTTCTTTTTCAATACCAATCCATTTCCGGCCATATTTTTTAGCCACATAAGTAGTCGTCCCACTTCCTAAAAATGGATCAAGGACAATATCTTTTTCTTTGGAGCTTGCTAGGATAATTCTTTTAAGAATTTCTTCTGGCTTTTGGGTGGGATGTAATGCGCGCCCATCATTACCTCGCAGTCGTTCTTTCCCTTGTACAAGTGGTAATTCCCAAAGATCACGCATTTGTTTTAATTTTCCGTTTTTTTGTTTATTTGGATTTATTTCTTTTATTTTCTCATAATCAAATATCCAACCGCTTCCTTTGACTGCCCAAACAACGTACTCTGTGGAGTGCGTAAATACACGTTTCGTCATATTTGGCATCGCATTAGTCTTATACCAAGTAATGATGTTATTTATCTTGAAAGAAAGTTGCTTCAAGACAACCATCACTTCACTGATATTGTGATAACTACATGCAATATAGATCGATCCGTTATCTTTTAAAACCCTATTACACGCATTAATCCATCGTTGCGTGAATTGCATGTAGTCAGAATCAGTCATTTTGTCCCAGTGTTCGTTGACCATATACCAATCTCCACCAGTTTTGTTTCCCTTCCATTTTAAATTATTTCCAGACAAATTGTAGGGGGGGTCGGCAAAAATCAAATCAATAGTTTTTTCATCGATTTTCTTATTGAGCATCTTAATGCAGTCTCCACAGTAAATAACGTTTGTTTTCATATGTTATTTTTAATAAATAAAGTTTGCTTCCAAGAAGAGATAATATTTTGAATGTTTTCTAACCATTTGTTCGAATTGTCGAAAGAATCAGCCGAATCTAATATCTCGTCGTATAATCGAGAAATCTCCACATGTTCTAATAATTTCATTTCTGTTTTCATTTGGAGTAAAGCCTCCAAAATAAAAATAAAATCATCAATTGAAAGAGGTATAATTTTTTGCCGATCTCCCTCATACCCATATCGTATTGCTATCCAAAATGTATTTATTGTGTCTCTATGTAGGGCTGGGGCAATAAACAAGCAATATGCTGGCTTATCTTGATGTGTTGTTTCGAAATCTCTAAAATGCCTCATAACAGGTTGTCCTTCATTGTACCACTGGTCTCTATTTCTCAGCATAGTAACTTCACAAATCGCGTTAAAACTTTCGTAAAAACATTCAATGTCTGGCGTATTAGCTGGAGCAGTAAAAGTCGGTTCATTGTCATCGCCAACAGGGTAATTTGGCCGTATCTTTAGTGCATCATTAAGTGCACACAAACCAAGTGCCGAAAATTTTTCCAGCATGATTGGACGATTATCAAGAGCACCAATGTTTTTTAGGTTTTGGATGTAGGACTGAAGTTGTTCCGCTGACTGCGCTTTTTTGTTATTTACTTCATCTTGTAATTCTCGCCTGTATAATCGCAAAGTTCCAATGTATTTGCGCAACTCTGCATTTGTCATATGTTGGCAATCTTGGATTTGGATGTTTTCGTTCTGCAACTCAGCTTCATGCGTTTGTATTTCTATACCAAGTTTCTGGATAATTTTGACATATTGGCTCGATGTTTCCCAAGGAAACTGGGGCTGTGAAATGTCAGCAATATAAGAAAGATATGCGGTTTTTGATGCAAATCTGCTTGACTGCGAGTTGTCATGGGCAAGCAAAGATTCGATCTCAACCGATCTCCTATTCTCCAAATCAATATAAAAGCCATTTCCACGTATATGGATATATCTTGTAAATCGGAAATAACGGATAGCATTGTCACCATAGTCTTTTAAATTACTCAGCAATTTTTTTATTTTGTTAACGTTACTAGACCCCAAGAACTCGGCCGCAAAATTATCTGCAAAAGACTCAAAAATATCAACCTTCTCTTGTGCATTTTTCCCTTGTTGTTGTAATCTTAAGGCGATAATTTTTTGCGCTTGAATATCAATGGCAGAGTAATTTATAAGTGTTGGAACAAATAGACCAAATTCTTTTTTTGATATCCCAACGGGATTATTTCCACAGTCGGCCCATTTTGAATTTACATTGTTTATTAAATGTAACGTTGCAATAAATGGTTTTATGTTATATCCATCTTTAAGTTTATAGTTATTAGTTTCACAATTTGGTAATTGCCATTTGGTAAAGATACGAAAAAATATTTCAGGCAAATCATAATCATCAGCTAAAAAGTGCTCTCCAAAACGGGTCATTTGTAGAACACCATTGTCTAAAAAAACAAAACCAAACTTCTTAAATGGATTGAACGTTTGTCGGCCTCTCATGGAAGGATCAGTGTAGTTTTTTTTCTCAAAAATCGCCTCTGCTTCTTCAAACGTTAAGTCATGCCCAAAATCAGTAAAAATGTGTTTGTATTCCTTTGGCAAGTCAGACAAAAATTGAGAAGAAAATCCATTACTCTCGCTGTGTCCATACAGTCTGTGCTGGATAAGTGAGATTTGAAACTCTCTTTGGCTATCTACTGTCCACTCACGGCCAACAAAACCACCGTCCCTTAAAACACGTAATTGCCCTCTTAGTCTATAAGGACTTCTAGTTGTTGTGGTAATTGACCAAGGTTTTTTCATGCTTATATTGCGACTTCACAATAGAAAATGCGCTCCCTATTGTTTTGGCCATTACTTTTTCCTGTTGTGAATGCCTTATAGTCTTTTTCAAAAATTTCGACTTGTCCTTTTTCATTCAAGATTTGTAGTATTTCATCATCATGTACCCGAGCATTTGAGCGACTGTCTTTGGAGTCCCTCGTATTATTATAAGAAAGAAAAATATGTTTGCAGTTTGCATTTTTGATCAAATTTCCAAGGGCGTGTGATGCCTTTTTTTGACAATAATTACTTTTGATATGTGAGCGATCCATTTTCTTACATATTCCAATAACGTTAGGCTTTTTCCATTCTGTAAGATTTTCCAAAAGATGATAAGCATCAGAGTATTGTCGAGAGTTGTAGGGTGGATCAATGTACAAAACATCAGTCTGAATTTTACTGATTAGTTTATTTGCATCTTCTTTGTAAATTTTATTATTTACATTGTGTGAGTAATTAATGTCTGGAATTAAAAGTTTTAATGGTTGCACCATATCTAGTTTCTTTCGAAAGGCATCGTAATGACCGACAGTATTAGCAATTTTGTCAACTGCGTAGAGTAATGAGCAAATCAAAATTGTTTTTTCGTCTTCACTTTCGACAATATTTTCTATTTCCGCTCGTACTTCTCCGATTTTCTGCGCGTTTTTTTCTGTAAAATATGTTCCGCCAAAATGCTCCGAAAAATAGTTATTCCTATCATTCGGTAAACTATTAAGGTGTTTTAATTTGTTAAGGATATTTTCCCCCACATCATAATTCATTTCTAAGAATGTTCGCAAACAAACATAGTTCGCGGAAAGAAAATCATTAGAAATTATTTTAATATTTGGATTATTAAATCTTTCACCAACAACACCAGTTCCTGCAAAGATGTCGCAAAATGAATTTATTGAATCACATTTTTCAGAAACTATGTCTTCAATAAATCCAAGGAGTTTGTATTTGTTGCCCAAATATCGTCTGCTTTTAAGTCGGAAGTACCCACTTCTTGATTTATGTTGTTGGAAACGATAGTTGTCTATGCTCTGTATGTTTACGTTGTAAGGATGTTTTTCTATTTCCAGCAAATCAAAAAGTGTTTCTTGAGTTCCGCTTGCAACATAATCAAGGTTTTCGTTTTTGTTCTTGAGTGTTTCCCAAAAACTATAATATCCGTCCTTAGAGACAATCATAAAATCAAGCACAGAAATTCCCATTATTTCTCCGGCCCGTGCGATTTTTGTAACAATTTGTTTGTCTTTCTTGCTAGGCGATGAATCACCAGAAGGATGATTGTGAACCAAAATTACACTTGCGGCATTAAGTTCTGTTGCAGGATAGAAAACTTCCCTTGGATGCACCAATGTTTTATCAACAAGTCCGATGCTTATTGCTTCCTTTTTTAACAATGCATTTCTTGCGTTTAAATACAAGCATACTAGGTATTCTTTTTTTTTGTCTTTTAAATCATATGTGAGAGAAATAACATTCTGGGAATTTTTAATTAGCACATCGGTTGTTTTTTCATTTACGCCGAATCTTTTTATCAAAGAAATTGCTGATACGATTTGCAATGCTTTTGCTTGGCCGATACCGTCAATTTTTTGTAGATCATGAATGGTCATATCCAAGAAATTATTTCTGAATTTATTTATGATTTGTCGAGACAGTTGTTGAACATTTTTCCCTTTAATGCCGCTACCAAGAAAAATGGCTAAAAGGTCTTCTTTCGAAAGCGCTTCTGGGCCTTTTTTGAGAAATTTTTCCCGTGGTCTGTCAGACCTTGGGATGTCCTTGATTTTTACCATATTATAGTCTCCTTGAAATTCTTGACAAAACTGATCGTCATAAATAGGGGTGAATTAAAAATCAATTATCGCACACCCTTATATTTTTTTCGAATGGAAACTAGGAACACGCCATCACCCTCGGCGGCCAAACCACGCCGACAGTAGCGCGCCGCCGCCGGCCAGTAGCAAGGCTGCGCTGAACCATGACGAGGCGGCGGTTGCCGGGCCGCTGAGCGGGAACAGGAACGGGAGCATGAGTGGGAATAAGAGCCCACTCAGCAGCAGCCCGACGGCGATGATAGCGCGTGTGATGCGCCGCTGACCGGCGGCGATCTGGCGGTGTAGTTCGGCGGTTTCGCGGTCGCGGGTGTGCACGATTAACTGGTCGCTTTTCAGCCGCTGCAGAATCTGATGAATCAAGCCGGGCAATTCCGGGGCGAGGGTGAATAGATTCGGCAGTTCCCGTTTCAGGGTGCGAATCGCCGCCCGTGGGCCGATTTGGTCGCGAGTCCATTTTTCCAGAAACGGCTTGGCGGTCTCCCACAGGTCGAGTTGCGGATACAGTTGCCGCCCCAGCCCTTCGATATTGAGCAAGGTTTTTTGCAGCAACACCAGTTGCGGTTGCACTGGCATTTGGAAGCGGTGCGCGACTCGGAACAGGTCGATGAGAAAGCCGCCGAACGAAATTTCGCTGATGGGTTTTGCGAAAATCGGCTCGCACACGGTGCGGATGGCACCTTCGAAATCCTCCACCGAAGTGCCGGGCGGCACCCAGCCGGCGCGGATGTGGGCGTCGGCCACGCGGTGGTAGTCGCGGTCAAAAAAGGCGAGCAGGTTTTCGGCGAGGTAACGCTTGTCGGCGGCGCTCAAGGTGCCCATGATGCCGAAGTCCACCGCTCGATATTGGCCTTCATCGGATACGAAAATGTTGCCCGGATGCATGTCGGCGTGGAAGAAACCATCGCGGAAGGCTTGGGTGAAAAATATCTCGACGCCGTCGTGGGCGAGTTTTTTGAGGTCGATGCCCGCCGCTTTGATCTGCGCGATGTTGCGAATCGGAATGCCGTGAATGCGCTCCATCACCATGACGTTGCGCCGGGTGTGTTGCCAGTATATTTTCGGCACATAAATCAGATCCGAGTCTGCGAAATTGGCTTTCAACTGGCTGGCGTTGGCGGCCTCGCGCATCAGGTCGAGTTCGTTGTGAATGGTCTTGTCGTAATCCGAAACGATCTCTTTGGGTTTCAGGCGATGGGCTTCGGGCCAGTATCGCTCGGCCAAATCGGCCAGGGCGTGCAACAATTCGAGGTCGCGCTCAATGACCTTCCGCACATCCGGCCGCAACACCTTGACCACTACTTCGGAACCGTCCGCCAACTCGGCGTAGTGCACTTGGGCAACCGAAGCGGAGGCGGCGGGGTCGGTGTCAAAAGATTGGAAATGGCAGTCCAGAGAATCGCCGTAGGCGCGCTCGATGATGGCACGCGCTTCGGCACCGGGAAAGGGCGGCACTTTGTCTTGCAGGCGCACCAATTCTTCGGAAATATCAGATGGCAAAAGATCCGGGCGCGTGGAAAGCACCTGGCCAAACTTAACGAACACCGGCCCCAACTCTTCCAACGCTTCGCGCAGCCGCCGGCCTCGCGGGATGTCTTTTTGCCCGCCCCGGGAACTTGTCCACCACCGCCCCGGCAGCACCTTGAAAACGAAAGCATAAGGCCGGAACAAGTGCAGGGTGCTGACGAATTCGTCGAGGTTATGCCGGACCAACACGCGGGCGATGCGCAGCAGATGGAAAAAATTATTGGTCACTGGATTATTGCGGGATTATTGCGGAGGATTGGTTTGCGGGTTTTGTTCCAGCGCGAGATTGATTCGTTCAATTCGGCGGGTCAGGCGGTCGACATCGGCTCGGGTGCGGTCGAGGGTTTCGGTGAAGCGTTCCATAGCCGGGTTGGTGACCAGGATTCGTTTTTCCTCGCGAAGATAATCCGCCGCGTTCTCGCCGCTCAGGTCGATGGATTTCCCGGCCCAGTCGACCAGTCCACGGGCTACGTTTGCGATCTTGCGCGCCGGGGTATCGCCGACATAGCGCGACAGTAATTCTTCCCAGTCGAGGTCCAGTTGGACGAGAATTTTCTGCAACGCCTGACCGAGTTCGGCGTCTCCATAAATTGTAACCCGGCCTCCGTTCAAGTTGCCGCCGCGCCCCAATCGCGCAAACGCAAATGCCGACCCGCTCAGCGTCACATCCGGCGCCGCTTCCACGCGGCGGTGAAATTCAATGCCGCGTTCCGTGGGCAATAAGTATAGTTTGAGCGGCGGCGCGCTGACTTCCAGGCAAAACACCTTGCCGCGAAGTGCCACCAGTTTTTGTTTGCCGTCGGGGTCGAGGTCAATGATCTCGCCGGCCGCGCCGTTGAGAAGGTCGAGCAGGGCATCTGCGGCGGGATTTGCCATGTTCAGTACTTAAAGCCGATGTGTAAAGCAACGATGCCGCCGCTGAGATTGTGTATTTTGATGTCTTCAAATCCAACGTCGCCCATCATCGCTTTCAACGTTTCCTGGTCGGGATGTCGGCGGATGGATTCGACCAAGTAGCGATAACTTGCTTCGTCGTCGGCGACCAGTTTGCCGAGTTGGGGAATAACGCCGAACGAATAGCAATCGTACATCCGCTCCAGCAACGGCACAACGGGCTTGGAAAACTCCAGCAGTAGCAACCGCCCGCCGGGGCGCGTGACCCGGTATAGGGCGGCAAGCGCATCGGATTTGTACGTAACATTGCGCAGCCCGAAGGCGATGGATACGCAGTGAAAACAGTCGTCGGCGAAACAAAGTTTTTCGGCGTCGGTGAGGGCGTAAGCGATGTTGCCGATGAGGCCGGCGTCAATCATATTGTCGCGACCCTCGGCCAGCATCGCCGCATTGATGTCGGTCAGCACCACCGCGCCGCCCGCGCCCACCTGCCGAGCAAACCGCCGCGCCATGTCGCCGCTGCCGCCGGCCACATCGAGCACCGTGTCGCCGGGCCGCAGCGCGCTTTGGGATGCCGCGAACCGCTTCCACAGCCGGTGTGCGCCGAACGACATCAAGTCGTTCATCAAATCATAACGCCCGGCCACCGAACGAAAAACATCGCCCACCATCCCGGCCTTTTCGGCGGCATCCACCGTTTGATACCCGAAATCGGTGGCTTGCCGATGCTGGTTGCTTGCCGTCATGGTTGCGCAGACCAAACTGCGCTCAGGAATCCATCCTGCGCTGATGCCCGGCGTCCTTCAGTTGCGCAAGATAACCTCGCCAGTTTTCCGCCTGATTCCGACCCAGCGTATACAGCGTATCCCACGAATAAATACCAGTCTCGTGGCCGTCGTCGAACACCGGCTTGATAGCGTAATTACCCACCTGCTCAATACGATCGATATTAACGCGCTCCTTGCCAACCTGCAACACCCCCTGCCCCGGCCCATGCCCCTGCACCTCAGCGGAAGGCGAGTGCACCCGCAAGTATTCACAACTCATCTCAAACGACTCACCATTATCGAACGACACCGTCAGCGTTCTGGTCTTCTGATTGAGATTGATTTCGGTGGGGGTTTGTTTGCTCATATTCTCTTTTGTGTTTTTTCCAGTAGTCTGCCAAGCTGTTTCATTTTCCCGCCAAGAGGTCGGTTGTCTTTTAACTGGCATTCCCAAATGCGTAATACTTGCCAGCCTTTCTTTTTAAGTGTCTTGTTTACCAATTTATCACGTTTCTTGTTGGTGTTTAATTTTTTTACCCAAAAATCTTTGTTACTTTCCGGAACTTGACCATGCCGTGGGCAATCATGCCAAAAACATCCGTCAACAAAAACTGCAATCTTACTGCTTGGAAATACAACATCAGGTTTCCCAAAAACAGAATACCTACGCCTCCATCCCGTTAAACGATTCTGTTTTAATATTTCAGTGAATTTGCCCTCGGTTGATTTGTTTCCAGCAGAACGCACTCTACCCATAAGCCATGAACGCTTTTCTTTTGAGTAAACGTCAGCCATTTTTTATCGCGCTGTCGAATTTATGCAGCAAGAATGAAATCAACCCGAGGATATTAAGGCAATCGTTTTGATCAAATAACTCGTCCAATATTTCTTGCGATTCGTGATGGGTCGGGTTTCTGAATGCTTGAAATAAGCCACAGGAGAGAAGGCGCTGCCCTTCTTGCATATTAATTTCTGTGATATTGGAAAGATTCGAAACTTGAAGTTTTGGATATCTGCTGATTATTATCTTTCCTTTTGTGTTTTTCGAATCAAAAGAAAACGACTGATTCATCAAGTCCATCCCATGAAGTTCAAGTCCAAGACTTTCCTTGACCCTACCTTCATAAAGAATGATCGCTTCTCGTGCGGCATCCAGATACCTTTTTTCTTCATAGTAATGAAGAAGCCGCTTTTTAATAAATGGATGCAAATTCCTCCAATGATAAGATGGGTAAGGAGGTATAAGTTTTATGAGGCCATCAAAAATTTTATTTGATTTGTCAGATTCTACTTCAGGGAGGCTATCAATTAGTTCCGTGACAAAATCAGAAAAATCTTTACGAAAAGGAGGCTGAACAGTTTCTATCCAGTCCGCCATCTCCATGCCATTCAAATTTATTTTGACATCGGAAATTTGCTGTTGCTTGCGTTTCTCGCGCCAATCCAACTGGACAAACTGAATACATTTCGCAAGAAATTTGTGGAGATCATCAGCTTGCTTATGCCCCCAATTGATATTTTGCCTGTTGGTGGAGATCACATCCTCCGAAAAATTCTCTATGAAATCGACCTGCAGCCCGCCTGTCATATAAGAAAAGAAATGACTGGATGTGCTGTCGGCAAATTGGTAGGCCGATTGCACAAGTTTGTAGCGTGAAAACAACGAAACCCCCCTTGAATTAAATCTTGGGGGAATGGGTTTTTTTGTTGTAATGATCTGACCTTTGATCTCGTGACGATGCTCATAATCATATTCCACCATGGAAAAATCTTCGGGGAAATTCCAAATAAACTCTTTACCAAAAGCGGAAAAATGCATGTCATTTGATAACACTAATTCTTCTTTATCGTTATGACTTATGGCAACGGAAAAATCTTCATCAAAAATAAAAAATCTTGCCATGCTATGGACGAGAGATTCTTCCGAAAAATTCGTCTCTCTGCTTATATTGGTAAGTGTTATCTTGGTTCCCGTAGTATTTTCTCTCGTATCTTCATCAGTTATTTCCGGAGTTATGCGGTATTGTCCATTCGTGGAGTTCATCAGATCGCTCCAATCCATCGTAAAAACATTTCTTTTCCCTTCCTTGACAGTATCGACAGTAATTGTCTTGACAATCCCAAAGAATGAGAGCTTTCCAATACCTTTTTTGCCAATAACCTGTCGCCCTTTCGGGGTGACTTCTTCCCCATGCTCCCTGCGATTACGCCCAATAACCAAAAATTTCTCTTGGATATCCTGAACAGACATCCCCATTCCGTTGTCTGACACAACGATTCTTTTCTCTTCGGTGTCATGCAATTCCACTTTTATCTCCGTTGCATCGGCATCATATGAATTTGCTATCAGCTCGCTCAAAACCGGTGGAAGTGTTGAATACATGCGAACCCCAAGGTGCTCTATGACCTTCAGATCAAACCTCATCGTTAGTTCTGTGTTGTCTTTGCTCATATAATTTCTTCATGCCTCACAAATGGACTTACCTATTCTATAGGCAAGTTGCTGTGGTACTGCGTTGCCGATTAATTTTGTTGCTGATTTTGAACCTTCACACACAAAAACATAATCTTTTTCGAATGTTTGCAATGTCGCGCCTTCCCTCAAAGATAGCCCTCGGTCTTCTTCCGGATGGGCGAAGCGCCCATTGGAAATCCCGTTGAATCTCGTGGTAATGGTTGAAGAAGGTTTATCCCATCTCAATCTTCCGTAAACATCTCGAAAAAAATCATCTTTGCCTTTGTAGGCATCCAGTTGAAGTTCGGGGTCATCTTTCCATGCTTTTCTTGTCCCGCCATTTTTCGGGGTGAGTTTAAGTCGCCTCAAATTCTTTTCGGATAAAGATGCAACCGTATCCATAAACTTGTTGTCATCTTTATGCCCGGATTTGAGGACGGGAAACCCGTTATGGGCTCCAATAAATTCCCGAAGAATGGATTCTTTTTCAGGTTGGGGGAGACTGATTGATTTATTTACTCTGGAAGCAATTAAAACAAATCTTTTCCTGCTTTGCGGGACCCCATAATTTTTCGCATTTAAAATATCTGCGGCAATCGCATATTTATTTTTTATAAGCATTCGATAAAATCTATCAAGTCCACTTTCAGTTTTTTCTCGCAGTAGTCCCGGAACATTTTCTATAACCACATAGCCCGGTTTATAGTAACTAACAAAGCGCCAAAAATCTTGGAGTAATCCCTTGGTGACTTCGGATGATCGTTTGTCGGTATTCAACACGCTCCAATACTGACAAGGACTACATCCTATAAAAATCAGAGAATCATCATTACGTTTAACTCCACATGTTTTTTTAAGCAAAGGTCGAGGAAATTTCTTTATATCTCTCAGAAGAAATTTGGTCTCAGGATGGTTTTCCTCATATGTTTTTTTGCAGCCTTCGTCTATGTCTATGCCCGCAATTACTTTAATTCCGGCCATTTTCATGCCTTGCGTCATTCCGCCGGCCCCACAAAAAAAATCAACGGCTTTCAGTGATTTGGTTGTCATTTGTCACCGCCCAATCTTTCAATTAGTGTTACCACATGAGCCGCGATTGCGGATGAGGCCAGACGTAAAACAACGTCTGGATCATATTCTTCTTGCACACCAGAGTTTTCTTTTTCAGAATCATGAATAAGTTTTTTATACATCGCCAAAGTGAGAATACCAACACCAAATCTAAAACGGTGTCTGATAATTTCCCTTTTGTCCTCATCTTTTTCTCTAAAAATCAAAGACAAAAGATATTTGTTGTCTTGATTAACATATACTGTCAACTCATCCCCACTGGAAACATGGCCGCCTGATTCTTCATCGTAGCCTTCGTCCTTCCAATCTTTTTTTCCCAGCCATATGATATCAGGGAAATCACGGCCGGGCTTCTTTTTCTTTCTTACGTTGGTTGGGCTTCCACCCTCACTTGTTTTCGTTTTCTCCGCATCTGTGATTCGTATTGTTACATCGAAAAGCAATGAAGTGGTTCTCTCCGGGTTGGAATCATTAAAACCAAACTGAACGGGTATTATGTCTCCTATTGTGGAATTTTCCGGGGGGCTTACCTTTATGCGAAATTTTCCATTACGCAAAGATCCTGAATTTGGCAATACATCGGCCGTTGGATGTAAGAATTTCCCCTGATTTGCTTCTCTTATTAAGTAGTCGTTTTGAACATCCGTCTTACACTCAATTCGTCTGTAAGTATTGATGGGAACACTTTTTATGTTACCTTTTGCCAGATTTGTTGGGGTTAAGTATGTTGGAAACATCTTTCCTTCATATTGAGTCTCACCGCCGGGTGTTTGGACCGACTCGACAACAGTACTCCCAATGCCAAAAAGCTCTTGAAGGCCGGGGTTGTTCTTAACGAGTTCAGCAAGAAAATCTTTGTTAGTTTCTTTTTCTATCTGTTCGCTGGTACGACGCCTTCTTACTTCTTGCGCACATTTTCTGAGTTCCCTGTCCTCGCCCATGGCAACTTTAACGAGTGCCTTTAATTCTCTCGTCAATTCTATTTGCGCCATTCTTTCTCTGTCTGGCTTAAACACAGCGGAGCGTGCCGTGTTGTCCATGGAATTGCAGTCGATTTGTACAAGCAGATGGTTTTTTAGGTCATCAAGTTTTGCCTGCCTTAAGAAACTTGCCCTCTCTTTGGCTTGGGACTGACCATTGATTGTGTAGAATATTCTGTAAGAGTGGTTACGCAAATACTCTTTCATGTTGTCCAATACAAAATAGGATATGCGGATAGTCCCCAAACTGGCATTTTGGGAATGTTCGCCCCCGTCCAAATGACGAATTTTGTTTGGCTTTTCCTCTTCATCATCGGATTCGAGTACCGTCTTCATACCTGAAAAGGTTCTTGGTGCTATACCCTCCGCCCTGAGGCCACCTTTTGTGGGTTTGGCGTCAAAATCATAGAGGCGCAGCGGCAGAGCGCAATCAATTAAACTTGTCGTAAGTGCGTCGTATAAACCTATATCAACCGCACGCGCACTGGGGCCTATGTCATATTCATACAGTTTTACAACACTACCATCTTTAATGGCGCCAATATCTCCCCTGTTAAAAGCTTTTACCTCATCGGAGTCAAAACAGGCGATTTCTCCGTTGGGACGAAAATACTCGACCACCGGCAAATCCTCTCCCGTGCGAACCGGCCTTACTCTTATTAGTGTCCATCCCCATAAGCCGTCTGATCCTTCCGTGGTTCTTTTGGAAAGTACAAACTTATACATTCCGCTCCGGATTTCCGCCCGGGTGCAAAAAGTTATTGACCCGGTGCTACCCATGTTGAAACGACCTTGAACGAACGGGATGCCCTCCTTATTTTTCTCCCCCAGAGACAAGAAAGTTTTTTCAAAATCTCCGTGATTCTGGCCTTCGCCAAAATCAACTATCGTGTAATTGGGGCACTTGTCTCTTTTGGCTTTTCTTTGAATGCTTATCAAAACACTCTTTTCGGCCAATTTTGTCCTTTGCTCTTGACTTAACAGCATTAATTTACCCTCGTGCACCTCGGGGAAAAATAACTTAACCGCCTCTCTCATGCTTTTGGGAATCGTGTCGCTGTCAAGTTTCAGTTTGCTCTCTTTTGCCTTCCGCATAAGAATTGCGTCAATAGAATTAATAATTAGTTCTGCAAGCGCGCCTACGGGTTCACTGGTTTGCACCCCGACTCTATCCCAATTTTTTTCAGCACCACCATAGGGTTTCCAATTTTCCTCATCCGAAAATTCCGTATGGCTTTCCAGAATCGTTTTAACTTCTGCGGTTGACACGGCGCGAAGAAAATCTATTGCTACCGACTTGGAAAGTTGGGTGTTGGAAAAATTTTTTAAATTAGTCATTTGCGAAAATTGCCCTTATGGGTTTTGATACTTAGTAACCGCATATTTATAAACATCAAACATCACCCCCCCAACCACTCCGCAACCTCTTCCGCATAATAACTCAAAACCCCATCACACCCTGCACGTTTAAAGCATGTCATCACTTCCATCACCGCTGCGCGTTCATCCAGCCAGCCGTTTTGTGCGGCGGCTTTGAGCATGGTGTATTCGCCGCTGACTTGGTAGGCGAAGGTTGGCATGCCGAATGTTTGTTTGATTCGCCAGAGGATGTCGAGGTTTGGCATGCCCGGTTTGACCATTACCATGTCGGCGCCTTCGGCGATGTCGAGGGCGGTTTCGCGTAGGGCTTCGTCGCTGTTGGCCGGGTCCATTTGGTAACTGTATTTGTCGCCACCGGCGAGGTTTGTTGCGGAGCCTACGGCGTCTCGGAACGGGGCGTAGAAAGTGGATGCATACTTGGCTGAGTAGGCGAGGATGCGGGCGTTGACATGGCCGCGCTCCTCGAAGGCGTCGCGAATGGCGCGCACCCGTCCGTCCATCATGTCGGACGGCGCGACCACATCGGCGCCGGCTTCAACATGGGATAGTGCCTGCCGCACCAGCGCCGCCACGGTGCGGTCGTTGACTACATAACTGTTGTCATCGGTCAAACCATCCTGCCCGTGACTTGTGTAAGGATCCAACGCCACATCGGTTATTACGCCCAATTCCGGGACGGCGTCCTTGATGGCTTTGATGGCGTGTTGCACCAGTCCGTTGGGATTCCATGCTTCCCGGGCGTCTGCGGATTTCGCCGCCGGTGGGGTCGCCGGAAATAGCACCACCGCGGGAATGCCGAGGGCGTGGCAGTGTTTGCATTTTTCCGTCAACACTTTGATTCCCATGCGCGCAACGCCGGGCATGGAAGGGATGGGTTCTCGGTCCGTTTCCCCCTCGCGGATGAAAAGCGGCTGGATCAGGTCGTTCACGGTCAACGTCGTTTCGCGCATTAGGCGGCGGCTGAATGCATCTTTGCGCATGCGCCGCAGCCGTGTTTGTGGAAAGCGCCCCTGTTGCGGATGGTCAACCATTGCCGGAGGTCATTTCTTTTTTGTGGCTTTCTTGGTCGCGGCTTTTTTCGCAGGACTTTTTGTTGCGGATTTTTTGTCGGTTTTCCGGGTCGGTCTCGGTTTACTCGCAGGCTTTTTGGCGATTTTTTTAGCGATCGTTTTGGTTGCCGTTTTCGCGGCGGCGGGTTTTTTTGATGCCGCCTTTTTTGCGATTGGTTTTTTCGCGACTTTACTAACCGGTTTCTTTTTAGCCGTTGCTTTGGTGGCACTCTTCTTCGGTGCTGTTTTAGAGACGGCTATTTTCGGTTTGCTCGCGGGCTTTTTGGTGATTGGTTTTTTCGCGACTTTACTAATGGGTTTCTTTTTGGCCGTTGTTTTGCTCGCGGGCTTCTTCGGCGTTGCCTTTTTAGTCGCCACGGGTTTGGCCGCTGGTTTGGCCACGGTTTTGGCCGCTGGTTTTATGTCGGCGGCTTTTGGCGTGGATGCTATGCGGCTAATCTGCCCACCGGCGATGACGGTGCTGATTTTCTCGTCGTGGGTTTGTGCGGCGGTTTCTATGGTTTTGATTTCCAGTGGGCGGATTTCCAGATCAACGATGTCGCAGATTTTTTGCTGGATTTCCTCGACGCTGCCATCGGCCATCACCGTGCGCAACTTGTGTTGGGCTTTGTAGTAGGCCAGCAGCGGCGCGGTTTGTTCGTGATATTCCCTGACCCGCAACTCCGCGGTTTTGGCGTTCTTGCGGCTTTCGGAAAGCACTTTGCCGCCGCACTGGTCGCATTTGCCACGGGTTTGTGGCGGGGAGAAATGGCGGTTATAGGCGGCGTTGCATTGCTCGCATCGCATCCGCCCGGTGATGCTGCGCACCAGCGTTTCATCGCCAACCTTGAGGTGGACGGAAATTTGCAACACCCAGCCAAGCATGCCCAGCAGGGTATCCAGGGTCTGGGCTTCGGGGATATTCCCCGGAAAATCGTAGATGATGAATCCGCGTTTGCTGTCCCGTGCGCGCAAACGATCCTCCAGCAGGCCCATCGTGCCCCTCTCGTCAACCGGTTTCCCGGGCACCGCCCCCCCGGCTTTACCCCCCGATTTTTGCCCATCGGCGGCCCGGCTCGCCAGATCCTCCACGGATATCCGTGGCACCCGGTACCGTTCCGCCAGCAATTTCGCCTGTGTTCCCTTGTCGGAACCCGGCGCCCCCAAGATAGCGATTCGCATAAGAATAATCGTTGACTGTCAGCAAGAAAATTTGGGCGGAAATCCTACTCGTTGTCGGCAACCAGGTCAACCACTTGTATGCGCTGGCAAATGCAGCCCCCCAGCACAACATGAGGCTCACATCGGCACTGGTTTCACGCCGCCACCCGCCAGCAAAAGCGCAATGCCGCCGTATTTACATGGTGACGGCGAAAAATGCGGCGACTTAAGGCATAATTCGCAATCTCAAAATCCACCCGTCGAACCCTAGGCTTTCAGTTTGAGTGCGCCGAAAAACACCGCTCTGCGGTATAGCGACAGCGGTGTCAGCATTGACGCTGGCAACGATCTCGCCGCACGGATTGCGCCCATTGCCCGGCGTACCCACGGCGCCGGGGTGCTCGGTGGGCTGGGCGGATTCGGCGCGCTTTATGCGTTGCCCGTGGAGCGTTTCCGCAATCCGGTGTTGGTGTCGGCCACCGACGGGGTCGGCACCAAACTAAAACTGGCGGCGATGATGGAGCGCCATGACACCGTCGGCATTGACCTGGTGGCGATGTGCGTCAACGACATCATCGTATACGGCGCCGAACCCCTTTATTTTCTCGATTACTTCGCCACCGGCGCGCTGCAGGTCGAGCACGCCGAAACGGTGATTGGCGGCATCGCCCGCGGCTGCGAACTGGCGGGTTGTGCGCTGAGCGGCGGCGAGACTGCGGAGATGCCAGGCATGTACGCGCCGGGGGACTACGACCTCGCCGGGTTTGCGGTGGGCGCGGTGGAGCGCGATAACCTCCTCGATTCATCACGGGTCAAGGTCGGCGATGTCGTGCTTGGCCTCGCGTCCTCGGGACCTCACGCCAACGGCTTTTCGCTCATCCGCAAAATTCTCGACCTCGGCGGCGACGACCTGTCCCGGCCTTTCGCCGACTCCACGCTGGGCGAGACGCTACTCAGGCCCACGCGCATTTATGTGAAATCACTGCTACGCCTGCTGGCCACGGTTGAAGTGTCGGCAATCGCCCACATCACCGGCGGCGGCCTGCTGGAGAACCCGCCGCGAGTGTTGCCGAAGGGGATGGTCGCCGAAATTCATCGCAGTTGCTGGCCGGTGCCCGAAGTGTTTGCGTGGTTGCAGGAAAGCGGCAACATCGATGCGCGTGAAATGCTGCGAACCTTCAACTGCGGAATCGGCATGGTGGTGGTGGTTCCCGAAGCGCAAGCCGGGCAAGCCACCGGGATTCTGGAAGAAGCCGGGGAGACGGTGTTTTCGCTGGGGCAAATCCGCCCGGCGGCTGATGCACACCAGTTGCCGCGGGTGGTGGTGCTGGAGTAGGTTTTGATCTCGGCGAATTAATTTGCGAATTGATTTCATGAACGATTCACCCGTCAACCTCGTGGTGCTGATTTCCGGCAACGGCAGCAATCTGCAGGCGATACTGGACAACATCGCCAACGGCACCCTGCGGGCTGCGGTGTCGGCGGTAATCAGCGACCGCGCCGATGCCTTCGGCTTGGTGCGGGCGGCGCGTGCCGGTGTGCCATCTGTCGTGGTGGCGCGTTGCGATTATGAAAATTCGGCGGCTTTTCATGACGCATTGCTGGAGCGAGTGGAATCTTTGACGCCCGATTTGGTGGTGCTGGCCGGGTTCATGCGCATTTTGCCGGGGCGTTTTGTGGAGCGGTTTGAACGCAGGATTATGAATATCCATCCTTCCCTTTTGCCCAACTTCAAGGGCCTCGATACCCATCAGCGCGTCCTCGACGCCGGTGAACGCCGCCACGGCGCCACCGTGCATCTGGTCACGGAAAAACTGGACGATGGCCCGATTATTATTCAAGCCGAAGTCGAGGTCGCCGCCACCGATGACGCTGAGAGTCTGGCGGCGCGGGTGCTGCGGCAGGAACATCGGATTTATTCCCGCGCCATCCAGTGGTTTGCGGAAAACCGGCAATCCGGCAATTCATTGTCATGAGAAAGAGTGCGTGGCTCTGGACGCCGGTTTTGGCGATGCTGCTGTGGTTTCCAGCCGCCCCCGCCATCCCGGATACCAGTTCGGACATCATCGAAGACCAGACGCTGCGCTACGCGCTTTCATATCGCAACCGAAACGCCGGCGAAATCGAGATTACCATCCGCAATGAAAACGGCGGCTATGTGATCACATCAACCGGCAAACCGAGCGCGCTGGCATCCCTGTTCGTCAAAGCCCACATCAGCGACACCCGCTTTGTTCGGCGCAGTGGCGGCGTTGCCCTCGACCGTGGCGCCGAAAGCCTCGTTGGGGATAAAGGCTACCAACGCAGTTTTCACTTTGACCACGACCGCCGCCGAATCGAATTCAGCAGCGGCGAATCATCCGCCATTCAAGTTGGCGACCAGTTCGAAGCGGCGGCCTTTCCGCTGTTGCTCATGCTCCGCCCGTTGGAAAACATCGCCGGTGCCCGGGTGCGGGAAGTGAGTTTCAAGCGCATCCGGGAATACACTTATGAAGCACCCGTGGAGGAGGTCGTCACCGTTCCCGCCGGGGAGTTTTCCAGTTGGAAAATCAACCGCCATCGCAGCGACCGCCCGGCGGACACCGTGACCGTGTGGCTGAACAAAACCGGCACGCCCATCCCCCTTAAAATCGCGGTCAGCAAAAAGGGCAACCTCAGTATCTTGATGCTGACCGACCATCAGGCGGACGAATAATGCCCGGCTATACCGTCGCCATCGCCGACTGGCGTCGCCATGAAACCGTCATCTGCGCGATTCGCCGCACGGTGTTCATAGAAGAACAAGGCGTTTGCGAAGCCCTCGAGATCGACCCGCAAGACCCCGTGCATTTGCACGCCCTGGCCGTCGACGATGACGGCAACGGCATTGCCACCGGCAGGCTACTGGTCGGCGGGCAAATCGGGCGGATGGCGGTGCTCGAATCTTGGCGAGGGCGCGGCGTGGGAAGTGCTATTCTGCAACGGCTGCTCGACACCGCCGAAGCCCGAGGCTTGAAGCGTGTTACGCTTAACGCTCAGACCCACGCCAAACCGTTTTACGCGGCGCGTGGGTTTGTCGAACACGGCGGCGTTTTTATGGAAGCGGGAATCGAACACATTGCCATGACGCGCCCGCTACCTTGAAACTTAAAAATAATCACCAACCAAATCATGACCATCGCCCTCGCCATTTCCAACCTGCAAAAAACCTACGGCAACGGGTTGGCGGCACTCAAGGGAATTGACTTGAT
Source organism: Candidatus Poriferihabitaceae bacterium (assembly GCA_965262585.1). GTDB lineage: Bacteria > Pseudomonadota > Gammaproteobacteria > Arenicellales > Poriferihabitantaceae > JAHRAW01. The sequence continues at coordinate 1,687,404 of OZ253546.1, read as the reverse complement.
GGTGCGCGAGGGGGATTTTTTCGCCCTGCTCGGCAGGAACGGCGCGGGCAAATCCACCGCCATCGGCATCGTCTGCTCGTTGATCAACAAAGACGACGGTTCGGTGAAGGTCTTCGACGCCGACATCGACGACGATTTTGCCCTGGTCAAATCCTATATTGGCGTGGTGCCACAAGAATTTAACTTCAGCATATTCGAGACGCCGAGGCAGATCGTGTGCAATCAGGCGGGCTACTATGGCATTGGCAGAAAAATGGCGGAGCAACGAGCCGAGGAATATCTGCGCCAGTTGGGGTTGTGGGACAAGCGCGATGATATAACGCAGACGCTGTCGGGCGGCCTGAAGCGCAGGCTGATGATCGCGCGGGCGTTGATGCACAAGCCGAAACTGCTCATACTGGACGAGCCCACCGCCGGCGTTGACATCGAAATCCGCCGCTCGATGTGGGAATACCTTACCCTCATAAACGACTCCGGCACCACCATCATCCTGACCACACACTATCTTGAGGAAGCCGAAAGTTTGTGTCGCAACGTCGCCATCATCGACCGTGGGCGGATAATCGCAAACACCGCTATCAAGCAACTGCTGGAAAAACTGCAGCGCGAAACCTATGTGCTGGACTTGGATACGCCCCTCGCAGAACTGCCCGCAGAACAGTCTGGAGAACAGCCCGCGAACTGGCTGCTGAAAAGCCCCACCGTGCTCGAGGTGGACATTCCCAAAAGCGACAGTTTGAATCTGATTTTCGAACAACTCGACCGCCACAATATCAAGGTACGAAGTATGCGAAACAAAACCAACCGGCTGGAACGACTGTTCCTCGACATGGTGGATGAGGAGCGGGCGGCATGAACTACAAGGGCATACGCACCGCCTACTTCACCATATTGCGAAAGGAAATAACTCGCTTCATGCGCATCTGGCAACAGACGTTGCTGCCGCCGGTGATGACCACATCGTTGTATTTCGTCATCTTCGGCAACCTCATCGGGCCGCGCATCGGCACCATGGACGGCTACCGCTACATCGACTTCATCGTGCCGGGGCTGATATTAATGTCGGTCATCACCAACGCCTACGCCAACGTCTCGTCGTCGTTTTTCAGCGCCAAATTCCAGCGCTCCATCGAAGAAATACAAGTCTCGCCGACCCCCAACAGCATCATCCTGCTCGGCTATGTCAGCGGCGGAGTCGCACGGGCGATTTTAGTGGGGCTAATCGTCACCGTAGTCTCGTTATTTTTCAGCAACCTGTCGATCCATAACTACCCGGTGATGATCAGCATCATCGTACTGACCGCCGTGCTGTTTTCCCTGGCTGGTTTTCTCAACGGCATGTTCGCCAAAAAATTCGACGACATCTCCATCGTCCCAACCTTCATCCTAACCCCCCTCACCTACCTCGGCGGCGTTTTCTATTCCATAAAACTACTACCCGAATTCTGGCAAGGAGTATCCCACACCAACCCAATCCTGTACATGATCAACACCTTCCGCTACGGCTTCCTCGGCATCACCGACATCAGCCTCGGCTTCTCCTACTTCATCATCCTACTATTCACCGCCGCCCTGTTTCTGCTTAACCTGAAACTGCTTGATCGAGGGGTTGGGATTCGGACATAACCCAGATTGCGCCGCTCCTCGCCGTCATTCTCGCGAAAGCGGGAATCCAGTACAATATGTCGGCGATAGCCGACTCATTATTTAGTTTTCTGGATTCCCGATACGATGAAAAATATGGTCGCTGGCGCTCCCTATTTTTCTATCGTTCGGGAATGACGACCTTTTGACAGCCGACTCATTATTTATCTTTCTGGATTCCCGATACGATGAAAAATATAGTCGCTGACGCTCCTTATTTTTCTATCGTTCGGGAATGACGCACTTTGATATTCCTCGTTTGTGGATGAGGACTCCCAGACTCGTCATTCTCGTGCCGCCAAGTCGTTATTCCCGCGACAGCGGGAATAACGACTTGGGGGACACGGGAATCCAGTACAACATGCCGGCGATAGCCGACTCCCCAGGCCCGTCATTCTCGCGAAAGCGGGAATCCAGTAAAAAAATATGTGCGGCGTAGCCGCTCCTTTGCGGCGCAAGCCGCTCATTACTAAGGACCGGCACAAAACCCCCCATCCCCCACAAACCCACCCCTAACCACGCGCGCAAGGACGCACGCAGCGGCGCTGGAAACAGGACGTTTCCCCGCGCCTAGCGCAACCGCAACCCGTTCACGCCCCCCGGTCGCGGGCGTCTCCGACCCAGCCGAGGCCCGAGCCGCTGCTGTCCATCGGTGTCCCGTCTTTGTCAACGCAGTAGCGGCCAAACACCACCGCATCGAATACCGCGCTGTGTTTGCGTAGTAGGGTGTGTTCAAACAGGATGCTGCGATGCACTTTGGCGCCGCCTTGCAGGTGGCAGCCGTGGGAGATCCAGGTCGGGCCGTGGATTTCGCAGCCGGCTTCTATTCTGGAATTGGCGCCGATGTACACTGGCCCCTCGATAAGCACATCATCCCAGTCAATATTTACATTCAAGCCGGTCCACACCCTCGGCAACACCTCGTTGCCGGGCATCTGGACGCCTCGCAGGGTGCCGCGCATGAGTTGTTGGTTGGCGCTCCAATAATCACTCAGGCGGCCAATATCAACCCAGTGAAAGGGCAGTTCGATGGCCTGAAACAGCAGTTCTTTTTCAATGAGTCCGGGCAGCAGTTGCGAACCCATGTCGTACACCACGCCGGACGGAATTTGATCGATAATTTCCGGTTCGAACAGGCAGATGCCGGTGTTGACCAGCGTCGATTTCGCCTCGGCCACCGACGGCTTTTCCTGAAAGGAGGTAATCATGCCGCGCTCGTCGCACACCACCACGCCGTAATTGGAAACCCGTTCTTTGGGAACGCGATGAACCACAACGCTGGCTTTGGCGCCGGATTGCCAGTGCTTGCGCAACGCCGCGGTCAGGTCGAGATCGAAAATGGCGTCGCCGCAAACCACCAGAAAAGTGTCGTCAAAAAAGCCGCCAAATTCGTGGATGCGCTTGATGCCGCCCGCCGAGCCGAGGGGCTCGCTGACCACTTTCCCTTTTTCGATGCGGCCCTCGAAGGAATAACCAATGCTCACTCCCCAGCGCCGGCCATCGCCGAAATAGTTTTCGATGGACTCGGGCAGGTGGCTGACATTCACCATGATGTTGTTGAAATTATGCGCCGCCAGTTGCTCGACCAGATATTCCATCACCGGCTTGCCGAGCACCGGAATCATCGGCTTGGGCAATTCATTAGTCAGCGGCTGCACCCGGGTTCCCCGGCCAGCGGCGAGGATCATGGCTTTCATGGATGCGGGGCCGGGAAAGTCAATGGGAATGGGTAGCCGGCGGTGGTTTTGTCATTGCCGTGGAAGCAATGATTGCGCGCAAGTCTGCGTGTCCTGCTCGCCCCGCCCCCGGATCGGGGACGGGTTGCATCGCATCAAGATAATACGAACAAGTACCAGCGGCCGCTATTGCCTTTTTCGTTAGTCGTCGCCGAACAGGCCGAAGATGTGCAACAGGCTCATGAACAGGTTGTAGATGGTGATGTAGAGGGTGATGGTGGCCATGATGTAGTTGGTTTCACCGCCGTTCACGATTTGGCTGGTCTGAAACAAGATCAGGCCGGACATCAACAGCACAAACATCCCCGACACCGCCAGCGACAACGCCGGTATGGAGAATATCGCCGCCGCAAGGCCGGCAACGAACGCCATCAAAATGCCCACCATGAGCATTCCGCCGATGAAGGTGAAATCCTTTTTGGTGGTCAGCACATAACCCGACAGGCCAAGAAAAATAATGCCGGTTCCGCCGAGGGCGGTCATCACCAGTTGGCCGCCGTTGCCGAAGGCGGTCATGTACAGGTTGATGATGGGGCCGAGGGTGAAGCCCATGAAGCCTGTGAAGGCGAACACCAGCACCAGCCCGATTGGCGAATTGCGGAATTTGGTGGTCAGGAACAACAGACCAAACCATCCGACCAGGGTGATGATGAGTCCCAGGGGCGGCACATTCATTGCCATGGCAACCCCCGCCATCAACCCACTGAACAGCAAGGTCATGGCGAGCAACAGATAGGTATTTCTCAATACCCGGTTGATCTCGACTCCACGACTCCCCGCTCGCACAACAGCACTTTCGTATCCAGTCATTTCATTCACCTCATAAAATCAAACGATGACAAAGTATATCAAATCGATGCCGATCCGACATAGGCGTTGAGTATATAACATTATGGGGACATCGGGGGGGAATATAAAGGTTGCGGGTTGCGCTAGGCGCGAAAGGAGCGGCTACGCCACGCTTTTTTTACTGGATTCCCACTTTCGCGGGAATGACGGGGTTGTGTTTTTCTTTGTAGGGACAGGCCCCCGTGCCTGTCCGCAGCGGCGTAAGCCGCTCATTATAAGGACAGGTGCGGCCTATCTCTATGGGATATGGCATCATCCGGGTATGCTCACCAACCTGTAAAGCGGTTGGCAAATGCCCGGAATCGGGGTACACTCTCGCAACATTTGGCTCTATCAACATTGGCCGCCGGGACCGCATTAAGCGGTATAAAACTTCGCCTTCGATGGCGTTCATTACCAGCATGACCGACCGAACCGCCCAAGTCACTCGCACCACCAGGGAAACCGAAATTTCCGTGTCGCTTAACCTCGACGGCGTCGGCGATGCGCGGCTGCATACCGGTATTCCGTTCCTCGAACACATGCTCGATCAGGTTGCCCGGCACGGGGTTATCGATCTCGACATCAAAGCCACCGGCGACCTTCAGGTGGACGATCACCACACCGTGGAGGACATCGGCATCACCCTCGGGCAGGCGGCGTTTCAGGCGTTGGGCGACAAAAAGGGCGTGCGCCGCTACGGCCATGCCTATGTGCCGTTGGACGAAGCGTTGAGCCGGGTGGTGGTGGATTTTTCCGGTCGCCCGCTACTCAAGATGAACGCTGATTTTCCAGACGCCATGATCGGCCGCTTCGCCACTGGCCTGTTTCACGAATTTTTTCAAGGGTTCTGCAATCACGCACAGGTTACTCTGCATATCGACAACCTGCGCGGCGTCAATTCCCATCACATCGCCGAGACCATATTCAAGGCGTTTGGCCGCGCCGTGCGTATGGCCGCGGAGCGCGATCCGAGGATGCCGGATATTCCTTCCACCAAAGGCGCGCTCTGACGGGGACGACCACCGGTCCACGATAATGTCCAGCATTGTCATCGTTGATCTTGACACCGGCAACCTTCGATCCGTGAGCAAAGCGGTGGAGCATGTGTGCGCCGGTGAGTCGGTGTGCATCAGCGCCGAAGCGTCGGTCATCGCCGCCGCCGACCACTTGATTCTGCCCGGCCAGAGCGCCATCGGCGCGTGGATTAATCAGTTCAACGTCGACCCTGCGTTGCGCACGGCGATCGTCGGGCGGCTTGCCCAAGGCCCGGTGCTGGGTATCTGCGTCGGCTTGCAGGCGTTGTATGCGCGCAGTGAGGAAAACGGCGGAACCCCCGGCCTCGGGTTTTTTGCCGGAACGGTCAGGCACTTCGCCGGTGAATCGACAGGCGACATCCGGCGTAAAAATTCCCTTAAAATCCCCCACATGGGTTGGAACCAAGTGCGCCACACCCGCGACCATCCGTTGTGGCACGGCATTGAAGACCGGCAAAGGTTTTACTTCGCGCATAGTTATTTCGTGGACAGCGAAAGCGGCGCCGAGGTGGTCGGCGAATGCGACTACGGCGGCGTTTTCACCGCGGCGGCGGCGCGCGATAATTTATTCGCCACCCAGTTTCATCCCGAAAAAAGCCAGCGCGCCGGGTTGCGATTGCTGAAAAATTTCGTCCACTGGAACGGCGCCTGAGGGGCGCAATGCCATGCTACTGATTCCGGCCATCGACCTCAAAGAAGGCAAGTGCGTGCGCCTGCGTCAGGGCGATATGAACGATGCCACGGTGTTCTCCGACGATCCGCTGGCGATGGCCACGCGCTGGGTGGAGGCCGGGGCGCGGCGGCTGCACATAGTGGATCTGGACGGCGCGTTTAATGGCGAGCCGGTCAACGCCGAGGTCATCCATCGCATCGCTGAAGAATATCCCGACCTGCCGATTCAGGTGGGTGGCGGCATCCGCACCGAAGAAGTGGTGGAGGTTTATATTCAGGCGGGGGTTCGCTATGTCATCATCGGCACTCAGGCGGTTGCGGAACCGCACTTTATCAGCGACCTGTGCGTCGAATTTCCGACCCATGTCATAGTCGGTCTGGACGCCAGAGACGGCAAGGTGGCCACCGAAGGCTGGTCGAAGTTGTCCCGGCATAACATCATCGACCTAGCCCGGCATTTCGAATCCGACGGCGTCGAGGCGATCATCTACACCGACATCGCCCGCGATGGCATGCTGCAAGGAGTCAACGTCGAAGCAACCCTCAAACTCGCCGAAGCGGTGAATATTCCGGTGATCGCCGCCGGTGGCGTCCGCAACCTCGAAGACGTGAAGAATATTGCCGAAATGTCCGCCTCTGGAATCATCGGCGCGATTACCGGGCGGGCGATCTACGAAGGCACGTTGGACTTTGCCGAAGGACAAAAAGCCGCCGACCAGATTGCCGGCCACAGCGCCTTCGGCTTGTAGCAGCGAGATGACTTTGGCGAAACGAATTATTCCCTGCCTCGATGTCGATGCGGGACGGGTGGTGAAGGGCGTGCGATTTGTCGATATTGTCGATGCCGGTGACCCGGTCGAGGTTGCGCGGCGTTATGACCGTCAGGGTGCCGATGAAATCACCTTCCTCGACATCACCGCCAGTTCCGATGAACGCGACACCATCATCGGCGTGGTCGAGCAGGTGGCCAGCGAGGTTTTTATTCCACTCACCGTCGGCGGTGGAATCCGCCGTCTTGAAGATGTGCGCAGGCTGTTACACGCAGGCGCGGACAAAGTGTCCGTCAACACCGCCGCCGTGGAGCGGCCGGATTTTATCCGCGAAGCCAGCGACCATTTCGGCAATCAATGTATCGTCGTTGCTCTTGACGCCAAGCGTGTAGGCGGTGATGCTGATAATGCAGGCGACACCGCACCACGCTGGGAAATTTACACCCACGGCGGACGCAAACCCACCGGCCTCGACGCCGTCGAATGGGCGGTCAAGATGGTCGAGTTGGGAGCCGGCGAATTGCTGGTTACCAGCATGGATCGAGACGGCACCCGAGACGGCTTCGACCTCGCATTGATGCGGGAAATTACCAACGCCGCAAGCGTGCCGGTGATCGCTTCCGGCGGCGTCGGCGACCTGCAGCACCTCGCCGACGGCGTGCAAGTTGGCGGCGCCGATGCGGTGCTGGCGGCGAGCATTTTTCACTTCGGCGAATACACCGTGGAGCAAGCCAAACAATTCATGGCCGCACGCGGAATCGAAGTCAGGCTTTAACCACAGGGCGGCAGATATGAATCAGGCATTGTTGCAAGAAATCAAGTGGAACGAAGACGGGTTGGTGCCCGCCATCGCTCAGGAACACGGCAGCGGCAAAGTATTGATGCTCGCGTGGATGAACCACGAAGCACTTGCCGCCACCATTGCCGAAGGGCGCGCAGTATATTATTCAAGATCGCGACAAAAACTATGGCGCAAAGGCGAAGAATCCGGGCATGTGCAAACACTCATAGAAATTCGCCTCGATTGCGACAGCGATGCGGTGCTGATGCAAGTAGAACAAATCGGCGGCATCGCCTGCCACCGCGGACGGCATAGTTGCTTTTACCGGCGTTATCAGGACGACCAGTGGTTCGAAGTCGATCCGGTGTTGAAAGACGCCGATGAAATCTATGGGGCGAAAGATTTATGAGTGTTAAAATGGTTGCACCGATAATCCCCCGGTAGGGATAGGTCGCGACCTGTCCTTATAATGAGCGGCTTACCCGCTTTGGACAGGCGCGGGGGCCTGTTCCTACGAGTTAAAATAATTCCCCGTTCCGTCCCAGCGCAATATAAGGTGGACGCATACTGGCACTTCTATCAAGCCGCCGATTCCGTTACACTTGGGCGCATTCCAGTTATCATAAAAGCGGGGACGAGATTATGGGTATAGGCGGCATTGGCATCTGGCAACTACTGATCGTTTTGGTGATCGTATTGTTGCTGTTCGGCACCAAGAAACTGCGCAACCTCGGCGGCGACCTCGGTGGGGCGATCAAGGGCTTCAAAAAAGCGGTGAATGACGTCGGCGACAAGCAGCCCGACAAATCCGCCGAAGAAACTATTGCCGACAAAACGGCCGCCGATAAATCCGCCGAAGACGCATCGCCTGCGGACGGCGGGAAAGCGGCTAAGGCTAACGCCAAGAAACAAAACGGCGGCGCGTAATCCTGGGCGCTCCGCTTTTGTTATTGGCCGGGCTATTGACGCGATACTCAATCTCAGCGGTGCACCAACATGTTTGATGTCGGGTTCTGGGAACTGGCGCTGATTAGCGTGGTTGCGCTACTCATCATCGGCCCGGAACGCCTGCCGCAAGCGGTGCGCACCGCTGGCTTGTGGATCGGAAAAGGTCGGCGGATGTTGCTCGATGTCAAAGCCGATATCGACCGCGAGATCAGGGAACACACGCCCGCCGATATCGACACCTTGAAAAAGGACATCGAAAGTGCCGGTGGGCAGTTCAAAGAAGCCACCGATGTCAAAACCGAAATGGAGCGGGCCGCCACATCCTTAAAGGAAACTTTTGAAACAGCATCGCCGCTAAACAAGGATACGCCATCCGCAGTTGCCGGTAAAAAAACCACCAAGAAAAAATCCACCGGCGCGAAAACAACCAAAAATCACAGCAAATCGAAATCCGCCAACGGCGTGTCCTTCTACATCTATGAAAATTGGCAGGCCGGGCCGCACAAAGCCGTTATCCATATCGGTTCGTGTGCGTTTTGTAATGAAGGGCAAGGCCGTGCCGGCAAATATAATCCAAAACATGCCAAATGGCACGGGCCGTTTGACGGCATCGAAACCGCCAGACGTCAACAAAAATCCATCGTCGCCAAAGTGAAAAAGGAGTGTGGGGTGTGCATGAAACGCACTTTTACATGAGCGCTCTGCCGCCCGCCAAACCACTGATACCGGCATGAAAAACAACGAAAAATCCGAAGGCACGCTGATCTCGCATCTGGTCGAATTACGCGACCGGCTGATTCGCGCACTCGGCTCGGTGTTGGTGGTTTTTCTGATGCTGGCGCCATTCGCCAACGACTTGTATGAAGTGTTGGCCAAGCCGCTGATGTCGGCATTGCCCGAAGGCAACACCATGATTTCGACCGAGCCGCACGGCCCGTTTTTTGTGCCGTTCAAATTTGCTTTCGCATGCGCTTTCGCCGTGGCGGTGCCGTATCTGCTTTATCAAATGTGGGCGTTCGTCGCGCCCGGTTTGTATAAACATGAAAAACGGTTGGTGGTGCCGTTGTTGTTATCCAGCAGCGTGTTGTTTTATCTCGGCATTATGTTCGCGTACTTTGCGGTGTTCCCAATCATCTTCAAATTCTTCGCCGGCACCGCCCCCGAAGGCGTGGCGGTAATGACCGACATCAACTCGTATCTTAATTTCGTAATCAAACTATTCTTCGCTTTCGGAGTCGCCTTTGAAGTGCCGGTCGCCACCGTCTTAATGTTGCGCATGGGCGTAACCACGATCGATAAATTGAAATCGAAACGCCCGTATATCATCATCGGCGCTTTCGTGATGGGCATGCTGCTGACTCCGCCGGATATTTTTTCACAAACAATGCTGGCGATTCCGGTATGGCTGTTGTTTGAAGCCGGGCTGTTGTGCGCGAAGTATATGCCCGCCAAACCATCCGCAGATGATGACCCCGATCTTGATACAGAGGAGTAGCGATTACACCACATCGCTTACGCACTCATGCCCGACCAACTGAAACTCACGCTCGCGCAGATCAACCCCACGGTCGGGGATCTCAGCGGCAACCTGGAGAAAATTATTCATCATTGCCATTTGGCGCGGGATGAATTTGCCTCGGATGTGGTGATTTTTCCGGAGTTGGCGATTTGCGGGTATCCGCCTGAGGATTTGCTGTTGCGCGGCGATTTTTTGGCGCAGTGTGCGCAGTCCGTGGCGAAATTGAAATCGGCGGTGCGCGGCATCACGGTGATAGTCGGGCATCCGCTTTTGGAAAACGGCAAGGTCTTCAACGCGCTATCGGTGTTGCGAGACGGCGAAACACGCGCGTTATACCGCAAACGACATTTGCCGAATTACACGGTGTTCGACGAAAAACGATATTTTACCGCCGGGCGCGAAGCCGAAGTGGTCGAAATCGGCGGCGTGCGCATCGGCTTGACCGTGTGTGAAGACCTGTGGCGGAGCGCGCCGGTAAAACAATCCCTCGAACTCGGCGCCGACTTGTTGATCTCGATCAACGCTTCGCCGTTCCACAACGAGCAGGCGTTCGCACGCGAGGAGGGCGTGGTGTTAAAAAAAGCGCGCCGCTTCGGTTTGCCGATGATCTATCTCAATCAAGTCGGCGGTCAAGATGAGTTGGTGTTCGACGGCGGTTCGCTGGTGGTCGATGCCGAAGGTGAAGTCGCGGTGCGCCTACCGGCGTTTCGCGAATGCGTGGAAACGGTTGTCTTCGAGTGCGGAAAATTTATCCACGGCCGCATCGAACCCAGATTGCAAGGCGCCGAATTGATCTACCGCGCGCTCGTTCTAGGGGTGCGCGACTACATCGAAAAAAACGCTTTCAAAGGCGCGGTGCTTGGCTTGTCCGGCGGTGTCGATTCGGCTTTGAGCCTTGCCATCGCCGTCGATGCGATCGGCGCCGAGCGGGTTACGGCGGTGATGATGCCGTCTCGCCACACCTCAAAAATGAGCCTCGAAGACGCACGCGCCGAAGCCAAAACGCTCGGCGTGCGCTATGAAGTGATTCAGATCGAGCCGATTTATCGCGCCGCGATGACGCGCCTCGAAGCGTTGTTCAGCGGTCTGGCGGCGGACACCACCGAAGAAAATATGCAGGCGCGTTGCCGCGGCTTGTTGCTGATGGCGATCTCGAACAAACTCGGCTGGATGGTGTTGACCACCGGCAACAAGAGCGAGATGGCAGTCGGCTATGCGACTTTATACGGCGACATGGTCGGCGGCTTTTCGGCGATCAAAGATGTGCCAAAGATGATGGTGTATCAACTGGCGCGATACCGCAACCGCGTATCCCAAGTGATTCCAGAGCGCGTGCTAACCCGCGCACCATCCGCGGAACTTGCACCCGACCAAAAAGACCAAGACAGCCTGCCACCTTATGAAATTCTCGACCCAATCCTCGAAGCATTCGTAGAACACGACCAATCCGCCGAACAAATCATCGCCACCGGCTTCGACCCCAAAACCGTACACCACATAATCCGCCTGGTAATCGCCAACGAATACAAACGCAGACAAGCCGCCCCCGGCGTCCGCGTAACCTCCCGCGCCTTCGGAAAAGACCGAAGATACCCGATTACTTCGGGGTTTTTTTAGCGCACGCTTTCAGTGTTGCTATTCTGTGTTTTCGGCGGGGCTTCTCAAAATGTTCGCAACTTTGCCGCTGTTATTTTCTTCTGCGATATACAAAGGCGTTTTGCCTTCGATAGTTTGCGCATTCACATCCGCACCGTTTTGGATGAGTAAATTGGCGATTCTGCCAACATTCTCATATGCCGCAGTATGCAACGGCGTGATACCGTAGTTCGCTGTCGCATTTACATCCGCCCTGCTTTGGATAAGCAAGTCAGCGATCCTGCGGCGGGAATCTAATCTTGCCGCTACATGCAAAGGCGTAAAGCCGCAATCATCTCTTGCGTTCACATCTGCGCCATCGGCAATCAGAGTGGCGACCGATTTGAGGTCATTCTGAACTGTCGCGATATGCAACGGTGTGTAACTGTCGTTAGTTGTCATATATTCACCTCCGCACCGGATGCTATCAAAAACTCCGCAACTTCTTTGTTGTCCTGTTTTTTTGCGGCTTTCAGGGGCGTGTGTCCATGGGCAGTTTTTGCATTAATATCTGCACCGCCTACGATTAGTAGAGTAACAACATCGGAGGCATTTTCCCGTGCCGCCCAATGCAAAGGTGTGACACCCTGGCGATCTCTTGCATTAATATCTGCGCCGCCTATGATTAGTAGAGTAACAACATCGGAGGCATTTTCCCGTGCCGCCCAATGCAAAGGTGTGACACCCTGGTGATCTTTCGCATTCACATCTGCGCCCTTTTTGATGAATAAGTCGGCAACCTCGCTGGCATTTTCCCATGCCGCCCAATGTAAAGGTGTTTTGACAGCATTATCTTCCGCGTTTACTTCGGCACCCTTTGCGATAAGCAAGGCGGCGACTTCGCTGGAATTTCCCTGTGCTGCCTCATGCAAAGGTGTGACACCCTGGCGATCTCTTGCATTAATATCTGCACCGCCTACGATTAGTAGGGTAACAACATCGGAGGCATTTTCCCGTACCGCCCAATGCAAAGGTGTGACACCCTGGTGATCTCTCGCATTCACATCTGCGCCCTTTTTGATGAATAAGTCGGCAACCTCGCTGGCATTTTCCCATGCCGCCCAATGTAAAGGTGTTTTGACAGCATTATCTTCCGCGTTTACTTCGGCACCCTTTGCGATAAGCAAGGCGGCGACTTCGCTGGAATTTCCATGTGCTGCCTCATGCAAAGGTGTTCCGCCCGTTCCATTTTTTTCATTTACGTCCGCACCTTTTGTGATGAGCAAGTGGGCGACTTCTCTGGAATTTCCCTTTGCTGCCGAATGCAAAGGTGTTGAGCCTCCGTCATTTTTTTCATTTACTTTTCCGCTGCTTGCGATAAGAAACGCGGCGACCTCGCCAGCGTTTTTTTCTGCTGCCACATGCAAAGGCGTGCCCTTATACCTGACCATCACATCCATTTGTGCACCGTTTGCTATGAGCAGGGCAGCGGCTTCGCCAGCATTGTTTTTTGCCGCCATATGCAAAGGTGTGGTACCGAGCGCATCTTCTTTCGCATTAACATTCGCGCCTTTTTCGATGAGTAAGGCGGCGACTTGGTAGGCATTATTTCCTATCGCATAATGCAAAGGTGTAGTGTCCAAGTCTCCGGCTTTCGTATTTACATCCGCACCTTTTTCGATGAGTAAGGCGGCGATTTCGCTGGCATTTTTCCACGCCGCATAATGTAAAGGCGTTCCACCATAGTCCTCTGTCGCATTCAGTTGTGGACCACGCGTGATAAGGAAGTCGGAGTTTTTCGGGGACCTACGGTACAGAGGCGTAGCGACACTGTCATTTTTTGTATCCACATCCGCACCGTTGGCGATTAGCAAAGCGGCAACCTTGATGGCGTTTCCCCATGCCGCCCGATGCAAAGGAGTGGAACCATTGTCATCTTTTGCATTCACATTCACGCCTTTTGTAATGAGCTGCGAGACGAGATTATCGTTATTATTCGCTACTGCATCATACAAGTCAGTTGTCAGTGGTTTCATAGTTTCCCCATCCTCCGAGGACGGATAATCAAAAAGGAAAGCGGAGTTGCTAATACTTACTGGATTATACCCCTCACAACCGCAAAACCCGCCACTCCCCATTAACATATCCAAAAATTGGTGTGAAGTTGGTTTTATATGACATTTTTTTGTGGCCGTCGATCCAGTAGCCGAGGTATAGCCACTCGAGGTTCATGGCGTTGACATAGTCGATCTGGGTCATGATGGCATAGGTTCCCAAACTTCGTTCTTTCAGTGTCGGGTCGAAGAAGGTGTAGACCGCGGACATGCCGTCGTCGGGCAAGTCGCATACCGATACTGCGGCGAGTTTTTTGTTGAGGCGGTGTTCGATGAACACGGTTTCCACTGCCGAGTCCACCATGAATTCCCGGTAGCGTTGCGGGTCGGAATGGTCCATGAGGTCGCCGCTGTGTCGCCATGATTGGTAGCGGCAATAAAGATCGAAGTGTTCGTCTTCAAAGAGCGCCAGTTTCATGGTGGTGTGGAGGTCGCGGTTTTTGTCGTAGGTCCTGCGTTGGGCGCGGTTTGGCCGGTATTCGCGTGCCGGTATGCGCACCGAAACGCAGGCCTTGCAGTTGCGACAGTGCGGTCGGTAGATGGTTTCGCCGCTACGCCGGAAACCGGCTTTGAGGAGGATGCTGAAAAGCGCGGTGTCCATCGGGTGACGGGGGTCGAGCATCACCGTGGTAGCGGTTTCCTGATCAATATACGGGCACGGATGCGGCGCCGAAAAGTATAGTTTCGGAGGTTGGATTTGAATACTCACGAGGCCACCGGCGGGCGGGCCGACCAACTTCCCGGATGGCCGGGTAGGCGCAAGGCGGATTGCAGGCGCGTGATAAATTCGGCGCGCGGGATTTCTTCGGCGCCGAGGCTCAGCAGGTGCGGCGATGTGACCTGACAGTCGATGAGGCAAAAATCCCATCTCCGCAATCGCTCGATCAAAAACGCCAGCGCCGCTTTGGATGAATCGCTCACTCGGCTGAACATGCTCTCGCCAAAAAACACGCCGCCGAGGGCGATGCCGTATAAGCCGCCCACCAGTCGATCCTGCTGCCAGACTTCCACCGAATGGGCGACCCCGCAGCGGTGCAATCCAACATAGGCGCGCGTCATTTCGGCGGTGATCCAAGTGCCGCTGGCGGCGTCTTGTGATGTGTTCCGTGATGTATTCCGTGGCACCGAACATTCGGCGATCACCCGCTCAAAGGCGGCGTCCAGAGTGCAGTGGAAGCGGCTTCGGCGGATGGATTTCATCAGGCTGCGAGAGCACTTGAATTGGTCCGGAAAGAGTACGCATCTGGGATCCGGCGACCACCATAAGATCGGCTCACTCGCTCCATACCAGGGAAAGATGCCGCTGCGATACGCTTTCAGCAATCGTGCTTCGCTGAGGTCGCCACCGATTGCCAGCAGCCCTTCTTTGGTGGCGGCTTCGAGCGGTGGAAAGTCTTCGATCGGTGGGTGTATTTGAACCATGGCATTACCATACCGCCTTGCGCGGGCGATGTAAAATCAGCCCATGCGCGTATTGGGTATTGAAACTTCCTGCGATGATACCGGCGCCGCGATTTACGACAGCGCGGCCGGATTGCTCGCGCACGCGCTGGCGACGCAGGTTGCGTTGCACAAACCATATGGCGGCGTGGTGCCAGAGTTGGCGGCGCGCGATCACATCCGAACGCTGCTGCCGCTTATTGACCACTTGCTCAACGACCCGCGCAACGGCGGGGCGCGTCCCGATGCCATCGCCTATACCGCCGGGCCGGGGCTCGCCGGTGCGTTGCTGGTGGGTGCCTCGGTGGGGGAGAGTTTGGCGAGATCGTGGGGGGTTGCGGCGGTGGGGGTTCATCACATGGAAGGGCATCTGCTGGCACCCATGCTGGAGGACAACCCGCCCGCTACGCCGATGCTGGCGCTGCTGGTTTCCGGCGGCCACACCATGCTGGTGGATGTGGAAGCCGTCGGCACCTACCAAATTCTCGGCCAGTCCCTGGACGACGCCGCCGGTGAAGCCTTCGACAAAACCGCCAAACTGCTGGGGCTCGATTATCCCGGCGGCCCGGCCATCGCCGCCGCCGCCCGGGACGGCGACCCTGGACGCTTTTCATTGCCACGCCCGATGACCAACCGCCCCGGCCTCGACTTCAGTTTTAGCGGATTAAAAACTCAAATGCGCACCACCGCCGCCCACCACTCACTCACCCGGCAAACCATCGCCGACCTTGCCCTCGCCTTTGAGGTCGCCGTGGTCGAGACGCTGGTAATCAAGTGCCGCCGCGCGCTCAAGCAAACCGGCCGCAAGCGTCTGGTAGTCTCCGGCGGAGTCGGCGCCAACATACGCTTGCGCCAACGATTGTCGCAAGCCGCCGGTGAACTGGACGTCGAAGTTTTTTATCCGCGCCCAGAATTGTGCACCGACAACGGCGCGATGATCGCCTATGCCGGTTATATAAGACTGTCAGCAGGACTGCCGCAAGCAAAGCAACCCAGCCAATTTGATGTCCGCCCGAGATGGAGCCTTGAAGATATTTGAATGCGGCGCATTGGGGGATGACGTGAGTCTCACTATGAGGCAAAACGGCCCGACGACGGGAGTTGGATCGTGAAAAACCGATTCCTGTTTGGTGTTCCGGGTAAGGACGTTGAAGAGATGTTCAATGACGCAAAGGGCAATGAAATTAAATCCGGAAAGTTCGACTCTGTGGAATCTTCCGCCGCTCTGGTTGCCAACGCCTTCGGATTTTTTATCCGGCGGGTGCAGGATTTACCGCCGTTACCGGGTTGCGATGCGGCGGCATGGCCGGCTCGTTCGCTGGCTCTTGAAAAGACTTTGTGCTTTCCTTGGCGCGGCGGAAGTCCTTCGTTTCTGGATGTGCTCATCACCACCGCATCGACGATCATTGGTATCGAGTCCAAACGCTTTGAGCCGTTTCGGGGAAAAAACCGTTCCAATCTTCCCGATACCTACTGGCGGCCGTGTTGGGGAGAGCACATGCAAGGTTACCAAAGCATCAGAGACTGGCTCCGCGACGGCCACGCATATAAACATCTTGACGCGGCACAACTTTTCAAACACGCCCTCGCCTTGCGCACCGCCGTGCACCAAGAATCGCATCCCGAACTGACGCCAATTCTCTTTTACCTCTACGCCGAACCGGGGTTTTGGCCGAAAAACCGAAAGCCCATTGACCAATCCGCCCGAGACAAACACCGGGAAGAGATACGGGATTTTGCCGAACGGGTTGCAGGCGATGAAGTGTTATTCATTGCTTGCTCATACCGGCAACTGCTGGACTGCTGGGATACCGGCAACAACCCTAAAATTTGCGCCCACGCGAAGCGGATACGCGAATGCTTTGCTCCGTAACGAAACTAATCGGCGGCTAATCAGTAGTCACTCATTCGGCGCTCGGTCGCCACCGGCTGTCAGTCGTATTTTGCTTTCCTTGCCGGTAATCAGGCGGCGGATGTTTGCTCGGTGTCGCCAGAACAGTAGCGCGGCGATTCCCAGCGACATCGCAAAATAACCCGGCTCCGGCAGTAGCCACAAAGTCAACCACGGCGCCGCCGCCGAGGCAATCAGCGCCGCCAGAGATGAGTAGCGAAAAATCAGCGCGGCGGCCAGCCATACTAGCAGCAGCAGCGCGCTTACCGCCACGCTCAAACCGAGGAACACGCCGGCGGCGGTGGCGACGCCTTTGCCGCCCTTGAAAACGAAAAACAGCGGATATAAATGACCGAGAAATGCGCCCGCACCGGCCAGCGCAATGACCGCCGAATCGCCGCTGAGTGCGCCCGCCGCCAGCACCGGCAACAAGCCTTTGAGCACATCTCCGGCGAGGGTAATGAACGCCGCCTTCTTGCCGCCGAAGCGCAGCACGTTGGTGGCGCCGGGGTTGTGGGAGCCGCTGGAACGCGGGTCCGGCAGATTCATCACCCGGCACACCAGCACCGCGCTCGAGATGGAGCCGAACAGGTAGGCGCCGAGGATCAGCGTCAGGTTGAGCGTCAGGTTGAGCACTACGATTGGTGGGGCGTTGAACATGGTTATGGGTGGGTGCGTTGGCGTTGGATGTTGGTCGCGAGTACAGTATAGTTACCGACACGGCGGCGACCAACCAGAAAACCCATGGACATTATTTACCTTCACGGACTCAAAGTCGATTGCGTTATCGGTGTGTGGGAGTGGGAACGCCGCATCCGCCAGACCATCCGCCTTGATCTCGACATGGGCTTTGACATAACCAAAGCCGCCCAAAGCGACGCCCTTGAGGACACCCTGAGTTATAAAGATGTCGCCAAGCGGGTCACGGCGTTCGTGGGTGCTTCGGAGTATACCCTGGTGGAGAAGTTGGCCGGCGAGGTGGCCGACTTGCTGCTGGGAGAATTTCCCGTCCAATGGTGCCGGGTTCGAGTGAACAAATTTGGCGCCGTGCGCGGTGCCGGAGATGTCGGCGTGGTTATCGAGCGGGGGGATAAACCTTGATTCGGCTGGAGGGCCTGTCCCTACGGGTGGGGATTTAGTCGGGTACGGTTTGGGTGGTTTCCAGGTGCGCCCAGGCTAGGTAGGCACGCATTTGGGGTAGGGGGGAGTGGACGCGGATGATGTCGATGCCTTGTTGGCATAACGATAGCGATATGCCGAGGGTTTCCGGGTCGCGTTGCGGGGCGGGGTGGGCGGTCAGGCCGTTCATGAACGATTTGCGGGAGTGGCCGATGAGCAGGCGCAGGCCGGCTTGCCTGAGTTCGCGGCAGTGGGACAAGAGGTCGAAAGCCTGAATGGCGGATTTGCCGAAGCCGATGCCGGGGTCGAGGATGATGCGGTTGAGGTCGAGGCCGGCTTGCGTCCAGATTTCCATTTTCTTTTCGGTCCATTCGGTGATTTGTTCGACCGCGCCGCGCTCATCAGGTAGTCGCAAGGCGGGGTCCACCGGCACGCTCAGGCTGTGCATGGCCACCACTTGACAACCGTTTTGCGCGGCCACCGCCATCATTTCCGGGTCGCTCAGGCCGCTTACATCGTTGATTATGTCGATGCCGTAGCGCAGTGCTTTTTCCACGGTGGCCGGATTGCGGCTGTCCACGGATAACCAGGGTTTCACATGCCTGCCCCGCAGTCGCTCAGCGGCGTTGGCAAGGGCCGGCTCCAAGCGTTTCCATTCTTCGGCGGGGCTGAGACTTTGTCCACCGGGGCGGGTGGATTCGGCGCCGAGGTCGATGATGTGCACGTTGCGCTCGATCAACTTGCCGAGGTAGGCGTCGAGGGTGCCGGACTGTTCGCCGGCGCCGCAGTCGTCATCGCCGTCGCCCGAAAATGAATCGGGGGTCAGGTTGATAACCGCCATCCATAGCGGGATGGGGCGGATGGTTTGCGTCAGTTCAAACGCGGTCTCGCCGTTTTCGCCGACCGGCAAATCCGGCTGCAGGTGCAAAAGCGGTGTCAACACGAAATCCCGGCGGCGCGCATCTGCGTGGGGGATGGTCAGTTTGCCGGAGCCTGTTTTGTGGTCGTGCCAACTCAAAAGGTCGATGTCGATGGGCCGGGGAGACCACCGCACGCCCGGCCCCCGGCCAAGGTCTCGCTCGATTTGCTTGGCGATGGCCAGCCCTTCCGAAGGCTGCCAGTCGGCGTCGCCGCTGATCACGAGGTTGAGGTAGGGTTTGTGCCACGCGGGTTCGGCGGCGTGCGGCAGCAGGGCCGGGGATTCGACTACCGGGGAGACTTGCCGCAGGCGAAACCCGGCGCCGACTAATTGGTCAATGGCGCGTTCCAGATTGTTTTTGCGGTCTCCATCGTTGGCACCGAGGCCAAGATAAATGGTCATCGCAATGAATCGATGAGATCGGAAATGAAACGTTCGCCGGTGGCCAACTGCGAAAGTTCCACATATTCGTCGGGCTTGTGGGCTTGCTCGATGGAGCCGGGACCGCAGATTACCGTGGCAATACCCGCGGTTTGGAACAGCCCGCCTTCGGTGCCGTAACTGACCTTGCCGGGGGTGTCGGCAGGGGCATCGGCGGGTTGGCCATCCTTCGCCAGCAGTTGGGCGGCCATGGCAATCACCGCATCGCCCGCGTCTGTGTTCATACCCGGATAATTGGACGCAGTCTCCCAGTCAAAACCGGTGTCGGCGCTGACCGCGTGCATTTTCGGGAGCAGAGTTTCTTCGACATAACGCTCCACTTCTTCGAACAGCGGCAGCGGCGGCTGCTCCGGCAGGTTGCGAATTTCGAACTCGAACTCGCAAGCGTTGGGGATGATGTTGTTGACCGTGCCGCCGTGAATCACCCCGGCGTGCAGGGTCGTATGCGGCGGCTCAAAGCCTTCGTCGAATGGCCCTTCGCGGGCGATGCGCTCGGCCATGGCGTCGATGTAGGCGATGGTTTTGGCCGCCATGGCGACCGCGTTGACGCCTTGGTGGGTCAAGGATGAATGCGAAGCCTTGCCGCGCACCCGGCAGTGTTTGGATAGCATTCCCTTGTGGGCACGCACCACGCCCATGCTGGTCGGCTCGCCGATGATGCAGGCGCGTGGTTGGATTTCACGCTTGGCGAGTTCTTTGATCAATTGGTTGACGCCGATGCAACCCACTTCCTCGTCGTAGGAAAACGCGAAATGAATCGGCGTGTCGAGTTTGGCTTTCAGAATGTGGTCAATGTGCCCGAGGCAAATGGCGATGAAACCTTTCATGTCGCAACTGCCGCGCCCGTATAACTTGTCGCCAATCACCTGCGCCGCAAACGGATCGGTGCGCCAGTTTTGCCCGTCCACCGGCACCACATCGGTATGCCCGGAAAGCACGATACCGGGCTTGTCGCCGCCGCCCAAAGTAGCGAACAAGTTGGCTTTGTTTTTCTCCGCATCGAAAGTCAATTCGGATTCGATAGCACGATCCGCGAGCAGCGACTGCACATACTCAATCAATTTCAGATTGGAATTGCGACTGGTGGTGTCCAGCGCAATCAGGTCAGTAAGAATGCGAGTGGTTTCGGTGGGTTTCATTTGTGTGTTCCTGGAAACAGGCAGAACTTAACTAATTTTTCCTAAACTACGAAATTTCTGCCGGGGTTATCTCATAGTCATGACTTAATCGGGCGGAATTATATCAAGTAGAGCATACCAGATTGCGTCAAACCAGTTTATTTTATTAGCAACCTTATCCTTCAATGCAGCCATTTCATCTGCTCCGTTATGGTGTATCCGCATTGCCAACCGCCGGGTGACAGTGCAATATGTATCTGAGTTTTTTCGCACCGCCAGCCATGTGTATTTTATTCATCGCCGTCGACCAGCATCCGCGTTATCCGCTGATTATCGCCGCCAATCGAGACGAACGCCACGCTCGTCCGAGTGAGGCGATGCATCGCTGGCCGGACCAACCGGGCATTCTTGCCGGGCGCGACCGTCATGCCGGCGGCACCTGGTTTGGCGTGAACGCGCGCGGGCGAGTCGCGGCGGTCACCAATCACCACGGCGCCGCGTCCGCCGTTGGTAAACGAAGCCGTGGTGAACTGACTACTCGGTTTCTGGTGGATCAGCATGACGATCAACGCTATGACGAATTCCTGCGTCAACATCAGAACGAATTCAATCCTTTCAATTTGCTCTATGGCGAACCGGGGCGATTGCATTTGTTCAGTAATGTAGGCCCGCTCGAGCGCCCGATCGCGAGTGGTTTTCACAGCATCAGCAACGGCTCGATAGACGATCCGTGGCCAAAAATGTCGCGTGGGGTGTTGTTGTTGAAGGAAAAAATTTCATCCGGTTGTGACATCGATGCGGCAGATCTGGTGCCGGTGATGCGCGATCAAACCAAGCCGCACGATGATCGACCGGCGAGTAGCCGCGGTGTGGCGGTGCCCGAAAAATATCATTCACCAATCTTTATCACCGGCGATGACTACGGCACCCGCACCACGACTTTGTTGCTCGGCACGGAAGATGAACTGCTGCTCTATGAATACAATTATTTTCCGAATGGAGATGAGCGCGACCGGCGGCAATATTCGCTGATGATTCAGCGTTAATTCTGCCGAATAAAAAAACCCGTGGGATGCGCACAGTTGCTTTTTGTGTGTGGCGTTGTATAGTCCGGGGAACCATCAGGAAACTATCAGGAAACCATCAATGAATTGGCCAAAAAATCAAAAGAGCGTACTCGGTGAACCGCTTGCGGTTTGTTCGATGTCGCCGCGTACCGGGTTCACGCGCAACGGCTGTTGCGAAACCGGGCCCGGGGATTTCGGTTTGCATACGGTTTGTATTCGTGCGACCGAAGAATTCCTCGAATTTAGCAAGGCCAGCGGCAATGACCTATCCACTCCGGTCGGCCAGTTTCAGTTTCCCGGATTGAAGGAAGGCGACCGATGGTGTTTGTGCGCGGCGCGTTGGAAGGAAGCGTTTGACGCCGGTGCCGCGCCGCGAGTAGTGTTGCGTGCGACCCACGAAAGCGTGTTGGAAATCATCGAATTCGCCGACCTCAAATCCCACGCGATCGATTTGTCCTGATGACGGCTCAGCGGTCGGCGTCGACTCAACAGTTGACTCAACGCCGGGTGGTGGTCATCGGTGCCGGCATAGTCGGCGTCTGTTGCGCGTTGTGGTTGCGGCGTAGCGGCCACCGGGTAACGTTGGTGGACGGCAACGATCCGGGGACGGTAACTTCTTGCGGCAACGCCTGCTCGATTGCAACCCACGCCTGCGTGGCGATCAATCATCCCGATTTGTTGTGGCGGTTGCCGAAATTGTTTTTCGGCATGATGTTTTCGCAAAGCGGCGGCCCGCTGAGTATTGATCCGCTATATGCGGCGCGGCATTTGCCGTGGTTTGTGAATTTTCTCAAACACTGCCGCGCCCACGAGGTCGAAAAAACTACCGCCGCGCTCGCGCAAATGTTAACGCATGCATTTGCCGGGCTTGAGCCGTTGTTGGCGATGGCCGAATGCGAACATCTGCTCGATGACAAAGGTTGCTTGTATGCTTATAAAACCGAACGGGATTTTATCGCCGATCAAAAAAACCTGCGAACCCGGCGCGAGCACGGGGTTGATTACACCGAACTCGACGCCGATGAAGTGCGCCGGTTGGAGCCAAACTTAAAAATAGATTTCGCGCGCGGCGTGTTATTCGGCGGCAGCCAGCGTGTGGTCAACCCGCAGACATTGGTGGATTCTTTGTTCGATTGTTTTCGGCGGCACGGCGGACACTGGCGCAAGCAGCATGCGCGTGCGATTCACCGTGGCGATGCGCTCGCGGTGCAACTGGCAAACGGCGATTCGCTGGTCGCGGATAAAGTTGTAATCGCCGCCGGTGCGTTTTCAACGCAAATCGAAGGAAGCGGCGTGCAACAACTGCCCCTCGATACCGAGCGCGGCTACCATGTACAATTCAACCACCGACAGAAATTAGTCAAGCGACCGGTTCACTGGGTTGGCAGCGGGTTCTACGCCACCCCGACCGACCACGGATTGCGCTTCGCCGGCACCGTCGAGATGGCCGGATTATCGCCGAAGAAAAACTTGAAAACCCTTGCTTACCTGACGCGCATGGCGAAGCAAATGTTCGACCTGGAGGGCGAGCCCGAACAGACTTGGCTGGGTTATCGTCCGACTCTGCCCGATGCGCTACCGGTGATTGGTGCGAGTGCGCGTTGTAACGACATTCTATTGGCGTTCGGACATCAGCATCTCGGCCTGACTTTAGCCGGAATCACCGGCAAGATCATCGCGCAGTTGATTGACGGTCAACCGACTGCGGTCGACATTACACCGTTTGATGCGGCGCGTTTCGCGCATTCTTGAGTAGGCAGATCAAACAGGCAACTCAGCAAGCGGCGCGCTCGAGCAGGGTGGCCACATGTTTTTCCCAGCCGATTGCCATGATGTGTACGCCGTTGCAGTGTGCGCGCAACCGGTCGATGGTGTGCGCCGCGATTGTCAGACTTTCTTCGACACTGCTGCCTGCTTGTTCGGCCGTGGCGATGCGCTCGATCAATGCGTCTGGGATCTCGATGCCCGGCACTCGGTCGTTCATATAGGTCGCCATTTTCACCGATTTTATCGGGATGATTCCGGCCAGGATGGTCAGGCCGGGACGCTCCAACCGCTCGATGAATTGAGTGAATCGCTCCACTTCATAAATCGCCTGAGTCTGAAAAAAACGCGCGCCGGCGTCGATCTTGCGGCGGGTGTTTTCGATTTCGGTGTTGAGGTCGGCGGCGCCCGGATTGCACACGCTGCCGATGAAAAAATTGGTGCGCTCATCGCCATTGAGCCGATTGCCGGCATGATCGCCGCCGTTGTTGAGTGCTGAGGCCGCTTCGATGATCTGAGACGAAAACAAATCGTTGACGCCTTTGGCTTCGGGATGGTCGCCGATGTGCGGTGGGTCGCCGCCCATAATCACCAGATTGGGAATCCCCAACGCATGCGCGCCCAACATACCGCTTTGCAACGCTAGCCGGTTCTTGTCCCGTGAGGTCACCTGCACAATCGGCTCGATGCCACGCTGCAACAACGCATGGCCGACCGCCACCGGATCCATAGTCATGCGCGCCGCCGCCGAGTCGGTCAGGTTGAAAGCGTCGACCGCGTGCTCGAGCATCTCGGCTTTGCCGATGAGCACCGAGAGATCGGTGCCTTTGGGCGGCGAAAGTTCGCAGGTGATTACGAACTTGCCCGACTCAAATGCGGCCTGAAGTTTGCTCATGATAAGTTGACACCGGTTGCGCCGGATGGCGCGTGATTATACATTCAATCGAGCATACCTTGTTGGATGATGAAATCGGCGATGATATCGAGACGAAAACCAAATGCCTCCTCGCGCTCGAATTGGGGCCCGCGTTGGTTTCTTAAAAGTGATAGTGGGAGCCCACTTGAATCAGCCGGTCACCGCTGTTGGCAACCTTCAGCGTCCGCTTCTGACGACCGACGTTGAGTTCGATGTCGGCGGTTGCCAGCAACGCATATTCAGGTGGTTATTCGTATCTGTGCCGGTGCCGTTGTAGTGAGTGCCGCCGTGTTTGGCGCATATTTTGCCGTGGTTTGCTCATCGGCCGCCAGTTTTGCGGTATTATTCACCCTCTTTTGAGTGCCACGCCGCCAACCTCAATCGGCACACTAACCGCCGCACACTAATCGGCCATCTACCCGGCCACCGACTATGACACCAACAACCAAAAGAATCACCACAAAAACCACCACAAGAATCATCAAAGGCTCAGGCGTGGTTGTATTTCTGGTCGCTGTGTTCGGCGTTGTTCCATTCTTAATCAACCTGACCGAGCGCTGGGACGTTTACTATACCTTAACCTCGGTGGCGCTGCTCAGCATCGCAAGCGCCGGCGTGTGGCTTACTTTTTACATTGGCCGCATCAACATCGGCCAGGGCGCCTACGCGCTGATGGGCGGTTATGTGTCCGCCATTCTGATCGTGGACTACGGCTTCTCGTTCTGGCTGACGCTGCCCATCGCCGGAATATTCTGCGCCGTCGCCAGCGTGCTGATCGGCCTGCCGATTCTCCGTTTGCGCGGCGTTTATTTCGCCATGACCACGCTGGTTCTGACCGAAGTCGCCAAACTGTCGGCCCTCGCCATGCCGGTCACCCACGGCGCCAGCGGCATCGTCAACATTCCGCTGCCGAGTGCCCTGAAAATTTTCGGCGTCACCCTCATCCCGGACTTTTCCACGCTGGAGAATGTCAAAGTGGCGTTTTACTTTTTATCGGCGGCACTAATGGTGCTGTGCTTCGCCGGTCTCTACCGGCTGGTGTACTCGCGCATGGGCAGGCTCTGCCTTTCGCTTCAGCAAAACGAAGAACTCGCATCGTCCATCGGCGTCAACATCACCTACCTGCGAATCATCGCCTATGCCATTTCTTCTTTTCTCGGCGGCCTCGGCGGCGCAATTTTCGCCACCATTTCCCAGTCCATCTATCCTTCCAGTTTCACCGTGGCCGATTCCATTAATTTCATGCTGAACTGTTTTCTCGGCGGCCTGGGTTATGTTTTCGGGCCTATGCTGGGAACGTTTGTATTGTATTTCGGTTGGGATTGGTTGTTCCAAACCGGCCAATACCAACTGCTGATATTTTCCACCACGCTGATTGTGCTGATACTGTTTTTACCGAATGGCCTGCTGAGTGTTCGTTTGCCGCGTCTGCCGGGAAAAAAACGGGCGTCTTGAAATGAGCGCATTATTGCAAGTTGAAAACCTGACCCGGCGTTTCGGCGGCCTGACCGCCGTCAACCGGGTTTCGTTCTCGGTCCAAGAAAACGAAATCTTGTCCATCATCGGCCCCAACGGCGCGGGGAAATCCACGCTGTTCAAACTGATCTCCTCATTTTTAAAGCCCAGCGAAGGGGAAGTCCGCTTCAACGGCGAGCGCATCTCCAATCTCGCCCCCCACATCGTCGCCCGCAAGGGCGTAGTCAGGACTTTTCAGGAGACCACCATTTTCAAGGGCATGAGCGTCCACGACAACATCATCATCGCCCATCATCTGCGTTCCGAAGCCAGTTTGACCGGCTACTTTTTCGGCACCAAAACGGCGCGCCGAGACGAGGAGGAATTCAGTCGCTCGGCGGATGAAATAGTGGCCAACCTCGACCTCGAGTCGGTCAAGCACGAACTGGCCGGCAACCTGCCCCACGGCCACCTTCGCGCGCTGGGCATCGCCATCGGGCTTGCCACGAACCCCGAGGTTTTGCTGCTCGATGAACCCTTTGCGGGTATGAACCACGAGGAGACTATGCGCGCTGTGGAGATGGTGCGCGGGGTGCGGGAACGGGGGGTTACGGTGCTGCTGGTGGAGCATGACATGCAGGCGGTTATGAAAATATCGGACCGCATCGTGGTGCTGAATTTCGGCGAGAATATCGCCGAGGGCAGTCCCGCGGAAATACAGAACAACGAAAACGTCATCGAAGCCTACCTCGGCGTTGAAGACGACTCCATCGGATTGCATTCATGAATCAACTGCTGAAATTCACCGATGTGCAACTTTATTATGATCATGTCTATGCGCTCAAGGGCGTTTCGCTGGAGGTCAACGAAAGCGAAACCATCGCCCTGATTGGCGCCAACGGTGCCGGCAAGTCATCCATTCTGCGCGCCATCACCGGGCTGCAAAAAATCAGCGCCGGTGAGATTTTTTTTCGCGGCGAAAAAATCGACGGCCTGAAGCCCGACAAAATGGTCAAGATGGGCATCGCCATGGTTCCCGAAGGGCGGCGGGTGTTTCCGTATATGACGGTGAAGGACAACCTGCTGATGGGCGCTTTCACGCGCACCGACAAGGCCGGCATTAGCGAGACCTTGCAAATGGTGCTGGCGCGTTTTCCGCGGCTCAAAGAGCGCTATTCTCAGGCGGCGGGCACCATGAGCGGCGGCGAACAGCAAATGCTGGTCATTGGCCGGGCGCTGATGGCCAAGCCGCGCCTGCTGTTGCTGGACGAACCTTCCCTCGGCCTTGCTCCCAAACTGGTGCAGGACATCGCGCAGTCCATCGTCGCCATCAACCGAGACGAAAAAGTCAGCGTGCTGCTGGTGGAACAAAACTCCCGCATGGCGCTGCGAATTTCCCACCGCGCTTACGCGCTGGCAACGGGCAAGGTGGCGCTGAGCGGGGACTCCGGGGAACTCCTTAACGACGATCGAATTCAACGCTTGTATCTGGGCGCCGAGGTTTGATTTTCTCACCGTAATTTCCATGAACCTCCTAGTCGTCAATCCAAACACCACCGCTTCGATGACCGCCAAAATCGCCGTGGCGGCGCGCGCGGTGGCCGGCGCGGACACCGACATCCACGCGGTGAACCCGGAAAGCGGGCCGGTCAGTATTGAAGGCTATTATGACGAAGCCTTTGCGGTGCCGGGATTGATTACGGAAATCCGCAAGCATCCGCAGAGCGATGCGACAATTATCGCCTGCTTCGATGACACCGGCCTCGACGCGGCGCGTTGCATAACCGATAAGCCGGTGATCGGAATCGGCGAAGCGGCGTTCCATCTGGCCAGTTTGGTATCCGCAAAATTCGGCGTCATCACCACCCTGCCGCGCTCCATCGCCGCCCTCGAACACAACCTGCACAAATACGGATTGGCCAATCGCTGCGCCAAAGTGCGGGCCGCGGATGTGGCGGTGCTGGAACTGGAAAACCCGGCCTCCGATGCCCGCGCCCGCATTTCCGCAGAAATACAAAAAGCACTGCGCGAAGACGGCGCGGAAGCCATCGTGCTGGGCTGCGCCGGTATGGCCGACTTGGCCAAAGCCCTGGGAGAAGAGCACGGCGTCCCGGTAATAGACGGCGTTGCCGCCGCGGTGAAACTGGCGGAAAGCCTGGTTGCCCTGGGCGTAACCACCTCGAAAGCAGGGGCGTATGCGCACCCCCGGGAAAAATATATTGCGGCACCCTGGCGGCCTATGCGCCGGGCGGCGGTAAAGTTAAATAGCGGAGCATTGCGCTTCTGAACCCGAAAGTGCCTCGGCTATCAGACCCCCGGCGACGGGGATTGCCGCTGGCAATGCGGACAGGCACCGGGGCCTGTCCCTACGAGGGATGACGGGAAATTATTTTAATTCGTCATTCCCGCGCAACTGGAATCCAGTAAAAACAAGCGCGGCGTAGCCGCTCATTACTAAGAACCGGCACCCCCCACCGCGCCTAGCGCATACACGGCGTGCGTGTCGGGCGCGGGTGGTAGAATCCATGCGTTGAATTATATTGCGGTTATAAATCTCGTTATTGACAAACTGTTGTGAACCCAACGCTATCGATTAATGAAGCACGCAAACTGGTGTTGTTGAGCCAGTGGCCGCCGCCTGTCAAGCCTGCCGGGCGTGCGCAGCAAGCAACTTTGACGGCGTTGCGGCATCTCGGCTATGTTCAGATCGACACCATTTCGGTAATTGAGCGCGCGCATCATCACACCTTGTGGAATCGCACGCGCCGCTACCAACCGCGCCATCTCGAGCAGTTGTTGCAACAGCGACAGGTTTTCGAATACTGGTCACACGCCGCCGCCTATTTGCCGATCGAGGATTATCGTTTCAGCATGCCGCGCATGCGTGCCTTCGCCAACGGCAAGCATCACTGGTTCACGCCGGACCGCGAGATGATGAAAAAGGTGCTCGAACGAATCGCCGTCGAAGGCCCGTTGCGCGCCCGTGATTTCGAATTCGCGCGCCGTGGTCGGATCGCTATGTGGGATTGGAAACCGGCCAAGCAAGCACTCGAGCAGTTATTCATGGAAGGTAAACTGATGACCACGCGGCGGCACGGATTTCACAAGGTCTACGATCTCGCCGAGCGCGTGCTGCCGTCTCACATCGATACCAGCATGCCGAACCAAAATGAATACGCACGTTTCCTCATCACCACATTTCTGCGCGCCAACGGGCTCGGCCACGCGGCTGAGATCGCCTATCTGCGCACCGGATTAAAACCGGTGGTCGAACTCGCCCTCACGCAGATGGCGCGGCGCGGTGAGATCGTGCCGCTGCAAGTCAAAGAGCGGATTTACTACGCGCTGCCGGAGTCGCTCGAATTGCTGTGCCGCCCGTTGCCACGCAAGCGGTTGAAAATTTTATCGCCGTTCGACAACTTGCTGATTCAGCGCCAACGAATGAAACATTTGTTTGATTTTGATTATCAACTCGAATGTTATACCCCGGCGAACAAGCGAAAGCACGGCTATTTTTCCCTGCCATTGTTGTGGG
Organism: Candidatus Poriferihabitaceae bacterium; assembly: GCA_965262585.1. GTDB lineage: Bacteria > Pseudomonadota > Gammaproteobacteria > Arenicellales > Poriferihabitantaceae > JAHRAW01. The sequence continues at coordinate 1,658,115 of OZ253546.1, read as the reverse complement.
ACGGTAAGTTGGTGGCGCGCATGGATTGCAAGGCCGAGCGGCGCGAACAGAAACTGGTGATTCGGAATTTTGTCAGCGAGCCGATTGCTGAGCCGATGGCCGATACGATAGCCGATAAGTTAGTCAATTCGTTGGTCGAGGCGCTGCGGCATTTCGCCGCGTTTAACCAATGCCAGCGGATCGAGGTTGGCAAACTCGACGATGCTACGGTGCAACGATTATTGAAAGCCGCTTCGCGGGATTTTCAATCGGCGGTGCGGTAATCCGCTTGGCCGGGTTGGCGGCGGAATAATTATTTCTCCGGCGGCCCAATCGAAACAGCATCGCGGTATAAAGAAATTTTTTCCACATAATGGTCGGCGTATTCGTGCAGACCTTCGATTTCCCGGTCGGTCAGTTGGCGTACTACTTTGCCCGGTGAGCCGAGAATCAGCGAGTGCTCGGCAAAGGTTTTGCGTTCGGTGATCAGGGTATTGGCGCCGATGATGCAGCGCGCGCCGACCACCGCGCCATTGAGCACGCGGCTACCGATGCCGACCAGACAGCCGTCGCCGATGGTGCAGCCGTGCAGCATGGCGTTATGGCCGACGGTAACTTCGTCTCCGATGTGAAGCGGCCACCCCGGATCGACATGCAACACGCAGCCATCCTGAATGTTGGAGCGCGCGCCGATGCGAATGGAATCGTTGTCGCCGCGCAGCACCGCGTTAAACCAGACGCTGGCCTGTTCGCCAATCACTACCGAGCCGATTAGATCCGCGCTCGGCGCGATGTAACTGCGCGGATGAATTTCCGGTGCGCGTTGCGGCAGGGTGTAAATCATATCGATTACAACAACAAAGGCGGCGCGTTGCCGTGGTCGTGCCGCTGCCCGGTCAGCGAGGTCAGTCGCTCGATCAGGGTTTTCTTGCCGGTGTAACGCAGCAGCACCAGTTGTGCGTCTCGGCGCGCTTCCATCAGGTAGTCGTCGCTGGTTTGCAGGCGGTCTACCAAGCCGAGTTCGAGCGCGCGCGTACCGAGCCAGTATTCACCGGTGGCGACTTTTTCGATGTCCAGAGTTGGTCGCTGGGTTTTGACATGATCTTTGAACAAGTCATGGGTTTCATGCAATTCCTGCTGCACTTTTTTCCGCGCCTCGTCGGTGTTTTTTCCGAACAGCGTCAGCGTGCGTTTGTATTCACCGGCGTATAGTTGATCGAAATCGATCTCGTGTTTTTTCAGCAGGCGGTGCAGGTTGGGTATTTGCACCACCACGCCGATTGAACCGATGAAGGCGAACGGCGCGGCGATGATGGTGTCGGCGACGCACGCCATCATGTAGCCACCGCTTGCCGCGATCTTATCGACGGCAACGGTCAGCGTGATGTTGCGCTCGCGGATGCGTTGTAGTTGCGAGGCTGCCAGCCCGTAGCCGTGCACCACGCCGCCGCCGCTTTCGAGGCGCACCACGACTTCATCATCGCCACCGGCGAGCGTCAGCACTGCGCTCACTTCCTGGCGCAGCGAGGTCACCGCGCTGGCGCGCAGGTCGCCGTCAAAGTCGATCACATAAATTCGCCGCTCGCGTTTGGCGGCGCCATCGGCTTGTTGCGCGACTTGTTGTGCGGCTTTTTTTTCGGCGCCGGCTTTGGCCTTGTCGGATCGTTTTGCCTGTTTACGTTTTTGTTTGAGTTGCTGCTTGAATTGCCGAGGCGAGAGCAGCGCGCTCGACAGCGTTTCTTCCATTTCTTGGTATTGTTTATTGAGATCGATCACCTCGAGATGCTCCCCGCCGGAGTTTTTGTGACGCCGTCCCAACGCCGCGAGGCCGCCGGCGACGATTAGCAGCGCCGCGACTATGGTGATTGCTTTGGCTAAAAACAGCCCGTATTCGATAAGAAATTGCATGATTATTGTTACCGTTGTTGGTTTTGGATTTTCGCCCAACCGTCGCGCAAAGTGACGATGCGGTTGAACACCGGCGCGCCTGAAGCACCATCGGCGTCCGAGAAAAAGTAGCCGAGCCGTTCAAACTGGTAGCGGATTTGCGGGTCGGGATTGGCGAGGGAGGCTTCCACCATCGCGCCCCGGCAGGTCACCAGAGAGTCGGGATTCAAGAATTTCCGAAAATCTGAATGCTTCGGCGAGTTCTTGTCCGCCAGCGGATTGGCAACGGAAAACAGGCGGTCGTATAAACGGATGGTAGTTGCCACCGCATCTTCGGCGTTGACCCAATGAATGATGCCTTTGACCTTGCGCGGTTTCAGGTCGCCGGACTGCGCGCCCCCGGATTGCGGACCAATGGGCTGCGCACCGTGACGAGTGTCGGGGTCGTATTGACAGCGCAACTCCACCGCCTTCCCTTCGGCATCCCGAATGACCTCGGTGCAACGCACCACGAATGCGTAGCGAAGCCGCACCTCCCGCCCCGGGGCGAGGCGGAAAAATTTTTTCGGCGGGTCGTCTCGAAAATCATCCGCGTCAATATACAACTCCCGGGATAGTTTCAGGGGGCGCGTACCCAGGGTCGGATCCGCCGGATGATTGGGGACTTCGATGGTTTCCGATTCCCCTTCCGGGTAGTTTTCAATTACCAGTTTCAACGGATCAAGCACCGCCATCGCCCGTGGCGCCACCGGATCGAGTTCCTCGCGCACGCAATTTTCCAGCACGCCCATCTCGATGATATTGTCCTTGCGGGTCACGCCCACCAGGCCGATGAATCTGCGGATGGATTCGGGGGTGAAGCCGCGCCGCCGCAACCCGCACAAAGTCGGCATGCGCGGGTCGTCCCAATCGCTGACGTCGCCGCCCTCCACCAGTTGGGTGAGCAAGCGTTTGCTCATCACCGTGTAGTTGAGGTTGAGCCGCGAAAACTCGATTTGTCGTGGCCGTGAAGGCGTGTCAAGGTGGTCGAGGAACCAGTCGTACAATGCGCGGTGATCTTCAAACTCCAGGGTGCAAAGGGAATGGGTTACTCCTTCGATGGCGTCGCTCTGGCCGTGGGCGAAGTCATACAACGGGTAGATGCACCACTCATCGCCGCTACGCGGATGACGACTGTGCAGGATACGGTATAGCACCGGGTCGCGCAGGTTGAGGTTGGGTGAGGCCATATCAATTTTGGCGCGCAACACCATTTCGCCATCGGTGAATTCACCGTTTTTCATACCCGCAAACAACCGCAGGTTTTCCGCAACGTCGCGTGTGCGATGGGGGCTGTCTTTGCCGGGTGCGTTCAGGGTTCCCCGGTTGGCGCGGATTTCATCAGAACTTTGGCCGTCCACATAAGCCAGATCCTTTTCGATCAAGCCCACGGCGTATTCGTATAACTGCTCGAAATAATCGGACGCATGCGTGATGCGGCTCCATTGATACCCCAGCCAGCGAACATCCTCCTCGATGGCCGCCGCAAACACCGCATCTTCTTTGACCGGGTTGGTGTCATCGAAGCGCAGCGTGCATTGGCCGCCATAGTCGTCGGCGATGCCGAAGTTCAGGCAGATGGATTTGGCGTGGCCGATGTGCAGGTAGCCATTCGGCTCCGGGGGGAAGCGGGTAACGACGGCGTGTTGACGGCCCGAATCGAGGTCGGCGTCAATTTGTCGGCGGATGAAATTGGAAGGGGGTTCAAGCATTCGGGCGGACTGAAAATGATCGCAAAAACGGGCGCAAAAACGAGCGTGGAGTATAGCGCAAACGCCGCCAAAATAAAGAAGTTGATGGAGCCCCGTTCGTCAATCATCAACCGAGGATTTTCACAAGCACCTCTTCGTAAATGGCGGACAACTGATCAAGGTCGGCGGTGGAAACCCGTTCGTCGATTTGATGGATGGTGTCATTCAAGGGGCCGAGTTCGATGACCTCGGCGCCGGTCGGGGCGATAAAGCGGCCATCGGAAGTGCCGCCGCCGGTGGAGCGCACCGGTTTGCGTCCGGTGGCCGCTGCGATGCAGTCCGACACCGCTTCGGTGAATTTTCCCTGGGCGGTCTCAAACGGCGGGCACATCCGCCCCCAGTGAATTTCATACCGGCATTGATGGTGCGCCAGCACTTCCTCTACCCGAGATCGGATGTCCCGGTCGGTAATTTCCGGCGAATAGCGCAGGTTGAAATCGATTTCCACTTCGCCGGGAATGACGTTGCCGGCCCCGGTACCGGCGTGGATGTTGGACACCTGAAAAGAAGTCGGCGGGAAATTTTCGTTTCCCCGATCCCATTCGATAGCCAGCAGTTCGCCAAGCACCTCGGCGGCACGGTGGATGGGATTGTCGGCGGGATAGGCGATGTGCCCCTGAGTACCCTGAATGCGCAACTTCGCGCTGCACGACCCTCGCCGCCCCACCTTGATAGTGTCCCCCAGCATCGCCACGCTGGAAGGCTCGCCGACGATGCACATATCAATTTGCCGGTTGCGTTCGGTGAGGACGCGCATCACTTCCCCGGTGCCCCACCGAGCCACGCCCTCCTCGTCGCTGGTAATCAAAAGGCCGATGGCGCCGGCGTGGTCGGGATGATTTGCAACAAAACGCTCGCACGCCGTCACGAAAGCGGCGACGCCGCCCTTCATATCGGCGGCGCCACGGCCGTGCAGCATGCCGTCCCGCACTTGCCCTTGAAACGGCGGGATTTTCCACTGCTCAAGCGGCCCGGTCGGCACCACATCGGTATGCCCGGCAAACACCAGCAATGGCCGCCCCTCGCCACGAGTCGCCCACAGGTTGGTCACATCCTCGAAGTTCATCGCCTCGCAAACAAAACCAATTTCCCCAAGACGCCCCCCCAGCAATTCCTGACAACCCGCATCCGTCGGCGTAACCGACTCCCGGCGAATCAACTCCCGCGCAAGCGCGACGGTGGTGGACAACGACATGAAAAGTGTGGCAAATGGCCCGACAATAAGTCAGCGGATATTGCCCCATCGATGGGCGCTACGCAACCGGGTGTATGCGCCCGTGGATTCAACCTTGAAATGCAACAAGGGATTTATCGGATTTTGAAGCGTTTTGGAATGAACCGAATGACCGTGAAAGTGGAGCATCGAAAATGAAGCATCGCCGTATAATCAACATTTAGCCGGTGAAATGATGTTTGTATTTGCCGCAGGTAATCCTTACTCGGTTATGAGAAGGCTATGAGAAGATTTCAGGCTTTAATAGAAGATTTAGAACATCTATGAGAAGATTTAGATCATTTGTGAGAAGATTTAGATCATTTATGAGAAGATTCAGAACATCTATGAGAAGATTTGAGGGTTTAATAGAAGATTTATGAGAAGATTTTAGACCTATGAAAAGCCAAAATCTCAATATCCTTTCGTACTAAACATCATCCACAGAGAGAATAGTGCATACAGGGACTACTCCTATGGGCGTTTTTCTGGTATAAAGCGCGACCTATTTCGCGAAAACCGCGAGAACTCAAAATTCAGGGCGCTATTATGGCCAGAGTATGTCAAGTTACCGGAAAGAGGACCATGAGTGGCAACCACGTCTCTCATGCCCACAACAAAACCCGGCGCAAGTTCCTGCCCAATCTGCATCACCGCCGTTTCTGGGTGGCGAGCGAAAACCGTTGGGTTAAACTTCGAATTTCCGCCGCCGGCTTGCGGGTTATTGACAAAAAGGGCATCGATGCGGTGTTGATCGATATCCGTGCCCGCAACGGCGGGTAGACCACAACCGGGCGTAATTATGAGAGAGATAATCAAACTGGTGTCCAGTGCCGGAACCGGCCACTTTTACACCACCACCAAGAACAAGCGCACCATGACCGGGAAAATGGAAGCCAAGAAGTACGACCCGGTGGTTCGCAAGCACGTCCTTTATAAAGAAGGGAAAATCAAGTAGCCGGGCTGACCGGCTATCGGATTTGGTGTCTAAGGCGGCGACAAGGTGGTTCGCCGAAAGTGTTCATGGCGTGATGCCAATGGAGTCGTAAAACCTCGCCCGTAATACCAGCCGTCCCGGCGGCGGTTGCCGGTTCTCGGCAGCATCAGCAAAAGCATCTTCAACAAAAGCCGTGCGGTTGTGCAGCACGTTATTACTGATGATGCCTTCCCCGGCCGCAAACCGTCGGGTCAGGATATGGGGATTGTTCTCATCGTCGAGGATGGCGCGAATCTCCGCCAACGCCGCTTGCACCGGGCGCGACGGTTTCCAGTGGATGTGGCGTTGTCGCAGGGTGAATCCCAGATGCAGCCGCCGCTCGGTGATGGAGAACACCGGCCCGGTATACGCCGGTCTCGATGCGCCGTGCGCGCCGGGAGGGATGGTCATCACATCGTGCTCGAACAGGCAAGCGGCAAGTGCCGGGTCGCGGTCGCGCAGCAATAAATATAAAACTTCATGGTCGAGCAGGCGGTTTTCGCCGCCCTCGGCAGCCGGACGAACGGTGTGCATGGCAAAGCCGTGGATGCGTTCCTGCGGCGGATTGTAGTAACCGTCGGTGTGCCAGTTGAGGGCGCGGTTGCTGTAGGGAATGTATGCCCGCTGCCGCGCATCTTCGGCCACTCGAATTTCGCTGACACCGGATGCATCGGCAAATGGATTGGCGACCAGTCGGTCAAGCCCCACCTGTCGGCATAATTTTATGAGCGCGTGATGGCCGAATGCGGCTTTGCCATCGATGCGGTACAACGCAAAGTTCATAGCCCCGACCCACTCGCCGATCTCGGACAATTCCCGTGGTTCAAGTTGCGCCGGATTCTGAATCTCCACCACCGGCTTATGCAGACAACGCTGCACACGCTCCAGTTTTTGCGCCCGCCAACGGCGGTAACGAGCCGGGTCGTCGATGGTGGATAGATCCAGATGCATGGTCGGGGGAACAGGAGGTGCGCCGCCAAGTCGATGTGCAGGGCGGGGCGCGGTTTGGTTTTTTATGATTGGCGACATCTCGATAGGCCGCTCAGCAAGCCACTACTCAACCGCGAACATCCGCACGCTCAAAAACCGCCATCAAGGTGGCGGTCATCTGCGCTACCAGTTTGCGCTCGCCGCGAATTTCGCCGCCATCGGCATGTTCATTGTGTGCCCACGCTTCGCCGTGAGCGACGGTGATGGATTTGCCGGGCTTGATTACTCGGCCGGTGATTGTGAAGTATTCGCCTTTGGCCGGAGAGAGCAAGTTGACCTTGAACTCCACGGTCAACACCGCCGCATCTTCCGGCATCAGCGAAAAAGCCGCGTATCCACACGCGCTATCCAACGCCGTTGCCATCACACCGGCGTGGATGAAGCCGTGTTGCTGAGTCAGTTTGGCATCGAAAGGGAGTTTGAAATCCACTTCGCCCGGCGCAACATGAACAAGGGAGATGCCGAGGGTTTCCATAGCCCGCTGACGCTTAAAACTATCCTCAACCCGAGCCCGGTAGTTGGCAAAACGAGGTTCAAAACGCGAGGCTGTTTGGTCGAAAGACATAATCGGCAATTATACCCGCAACCACACCCACCCCGGCAAACCGGCAAGGAACGGCTACGCCGCTTTGGGCAGGCGCGGGGGCTTGTCCGGGGGGGAAAGGACAAAACTTCAATATCATCCACAGTGCAATATAAATATTGGAATTTACCGCCATGGGGATGGTGGGTTTTTCATCGAGACTGCGGTAGCGTGCGTAAAGTTTCGGCGATCCATGACTCTGCGTGGGTGTTGATTTCTCGTGCTTTTTGGCCTTTGGTTTCGATGGCTTTGCCGATGTGTATGTGGATAACGCCGGGGTGTTTGATGAATCCGCGTTTTGGCCAGAACAGGCCGGCGTTATGGGCTACTGGCACTACCGGTGCGCCGGTTTTGGCGGCGATTAGTGCGCCGCCGGGTTGGAATTTTCCGGGGCTTCCGGGCGGCATGCGCGTGCCTTCGGGAAACACTACCAGCCAACGCCCTTCGGTGAGTCGCGCCGCGCCTTGTTTCAGCATCTGCTCCAGTGCCCTGGTTTTTTTCGAGCGGTTGATCGCCACCGGGCGGTTGGCCGCCAGCCCCCAGCCGAAAAACGGGATCCACAGCAACTGCCATTTCAGGATGTAGGACTGCGGCGGAAAAATTAACTGAAAGCAAAGCGTCTCCCAGGCCGACTGGTGGTTCGAAATCAGTACCGCCGGACGCGCGGGAATGTTTTCCGCTCCGGTTATGTCGTAGGTGATTCCGCAAACGTGTTTCAGCGACCAGATGTTGAAGCGCGCCCACGAGGAGATGATGCGCGCCCGCGGCAGCGACGGCAGGATCAGGCAAAATATCGCGACCGGGCCAATCAGCATTGCGCTGAGAATTTGCCCGATGAGGAAAATCAGTGACCGCAGCGGCAGCATCGGCAACATCGACAACTAGTTGTCCGCCGGCGCGGCCTCAGCCGCCAGCAGCGTGTCGGTGAATGCGGCCAAATCGCGGTATACCGGCACATCACCGAGGCGTGCGTTTTTGAGTTCCCCGACGGCGGCGCGGCCGTTGCCGGTTTCCACCAGAATCGGTTTTGCCCCGACACAGCGGGCCGCTTCAAGGTCGCGGATTGAATCGCCCACCGCATAGGTTTCACGCAAATCGCACTGCAGCCGGTCGGCCAGTTCCAGAAACAATCCGGGTTTTGGTTTGCGGCATTCGCACCCGTCATCGGGGCCGTGGGGGCAGAAGAAAACGGCGCTTATTTCGCCACCCGCAGACTGCAGTTCGTCGAGCATTTTTTGGTGAATGCGGTTCAGGGTGTTGATGCTGTATAAGCCTCTGGCGATGCCCGATTGGTTGGTGATGATGACCACGCGGTAATCTGCCCGGCACAGATGGGCGATGGCCTCCAAACTGCCGGGGAGTGCCTGCCATTCCTCCGGGCGCGTGACACCGTGCGGGTAAAGGCGGTTAATTACTCCGTCCCGGTCGAGGATGATGAGTCGTTTGTTCAATTTTCTTCTCCGGCTTCTTCTCTGGCATCTTCTCTGGTGTTGTCAAAATTCGACACGCGCACCCGCCCGCTAACGATGCGGCTGCCGCGCTGGTTGATTCGCACCATTTTCTCCCGGAAGGCGCGCGCCAAATCGAAATCCGCGGCGATGGCGTTTCCCATCAGCAGGATCAATAAATCAGCGCACTCCTCGGCCAATTCCGACTTCGGTTTGCCCTTGGTTACGCACGCGGAAATCTCTCCCAGTTCCTCGGCCATCAGCGAGATGCGATAGGCCATGTCTTCGCCGCCACGCTCGGCAAAGCGATGCTTCTCATGGAACGCCCGGACTTCGGCCATCATCGCCCGGAATGAATCGGATTCGTTCATCGCCTCGTGCTCATCGCTCGGTTCCCAGAAAAGAAATGTCGGCGGCGCCGAGGAACAATTCGCGGATGCGGCTCAGCAGCGCCAGACGGTTGTTGCGGATTGCCGCGTCTTTGTCCATCACCATCACCCCGTCAAAAAACGCATCCACCGGCTGCTTCAATTTGGACAGGGCGGCAAATCCTTTGTCATAGCGGTTCGCGGAAAAACACGCCTGTACTTGCGCGCCGATTTTCTCCAGTTGCCGGGCGAGTTCGGTTTCGGCGTTATGCTGAAACAGCGATTCATCGTAGTGCTCCGGGACATTTTGGGTTTGGCCTTGCCGAGAATGCCTGCGATGCGTTTGTTGGCCGCCGCCAGTGATTCGGCGGCCTCGGGTCGCTCGGCGAAAAAGCGGCTGAGGGCTTTCAGGCGGCGGTCGAAATCCAGCGGTCGGGGTGGCCGACACGCCATCACCGAAGCCAGTTGCGCGGCACTATATCCCATCTGCTGATAATAGGCCTTGAGCCGTTCGAGCATGAACTCGAACACTCGTTCGACGGTGTCCGCATCCGGCGTCACGGCGACTTTGTCAGCGACTTTGTCAGCGGATTCATAACTATCCCGACTGGCTTGCAGCAGTTGGTATAAATCCAGGTCGAGTTGTTTTTCGATGAGAATTCGTAGCACACCGAGGGCCGCACGGCGCAACGCGAAAGGGTCCTTGTCGCCGCTTGGGGCTTCGCCGGCGGCAAAGATGCCGGTCAGGGAATCCATGCGGTCGGCCACCGCCACGCTTTGCGCAATCGCGGTGCGCGGCAGTTTGTCGCCGCCCTCTTTATCGCCGCCTTGTTTATCAAACCGCCGGCGCGGCCAATAGTGTTGCTCGATGGCATCCGCCACCGGCTTTTCTTCGCCGGATTTTTGCGCGTAGTAGCGGCCCATGGTTCCCTGCAGTTCGGGAAATTCGCCCACCATGTCGGTCACCAAATCCGCCTTGCACAATAACGCCGCACGCTCGGCACGCTCGGCATCGGCGTCCAACTGCTCGGCGATGAGGCGTGCGAGGCGCGCCACGCGCACGGTCTTGTCATGAAGGGAACCCAGTTGGCGATGGAATAGTACGCCCTTGAGTTCCTCGGTGCGCGATGCCAGCGGCGTTTTCAGGTCGCTGTTCCAGAAAAACTCGGCATCCGCCAGCCGCGCCCGCAACACGCGCTCGTTGCCTTTTCGCACCCGGGCCGGGGCTTTGCTTTTGATGTTGCTGACGGTGATGAAGCCGGGCAGCAGTTTGCCCTTGTCGTCGGTGAGGTGGAAATACTTTTGATGGGTGCTCATGCACGACACCAGCACTTCGCCGGGGAGTTTCAGGAAACGCCGGTCAAAATCGCCCCGCACCGCCTGCGGCCATTCCACCATGCCGGTGACCCGTTCCAGCAGGTCGGCGTCGGCCTCGACCCGTGCCCCGGCCTTGCCGGCCAGTTGCGCGAGTTGTTTTTCGATGGTGCTCCGACGCCGGTCAAAATCCGCGATTACCTTGCCCTTGGATTCGAGCAGTGCGGCGTAATCGTCGGCGTTGGGAATGCGCAGTTTGTGGTTGGCGTGGAAACGGTGGCCGTGCGTGAAGCGGTCCGCTTGCAGGCCAAGAACCTGGGTTTTAACCACCGCGCCGCCGTGCAACGCCAGCAACCAATGCACCGGCCTGACAAACTCCACCGTCTGCTCGCCCCAGCGCATACGCTTGGCAATGGGCAGTTGCCGCACGCTTTCCGCAAGGCAGTTGGTCACGATGTCCGCCAGTTTCAACCCGTCCACTTTTTGCCGATGCACCAGCCACGCACCGCGTTCGTTCTTCAGCGTTTCGAGTTGCGCTATGGCGACGCCGCAGGATTGCGCAAAACCTTCGGCGGCCCGACTCGGCTTGCCTTGTTGGTCATACGCAGATTGCAACGAAGGCCCACGGCGTTCCAGCATGCGGCCCGGCTGCTTGGCCGACACATCGCGCAGCAGTGCCGCCAACCGCCGGGGAGTGGCGAAGCAACGGCAGTTGTCCGGCTGGTCGTCCAGCACTCCCGCTTCCACCAAACCCCGTGCCAGTTCGGCGGCGAATGCCTCGGCCAACTTATTCAGCGTCCGGGGCGGCAGTTCCTCGGCACCAATCTCAATCAGCAAATTGGCACGCCGTGCCGGGCGGCTTTTTGGAGTTACCATTATTTCCGACTCCGCCGAGTTTTTTGGTCGCCATTTTGGCACCTCGGAAATCCCAACGCTTCGCGTTTTTCGTAATAACTTTGCGCCACGCCCCGGGCCAGCGCGCGCACCCGGCCAATATACCGGGCCCTTTCGGTGACGCCGATGGCGCGTCTGGCGTCCAGCAGGTTGAAAGTATGCGAAGCCTTGAGGGTCTGCTCGTAGGCCGGCAGCGGCAGTTTATTATCCAGCAGGGTGTTGCACATTTTCTCGGCGGCGTCGAATTGCAGGAACAAGTTTTCGACATCGGCATAACGGAAGTTGTAGGCGGATTGTTCGGCCTCGTTTTGATGATACAGATCGCGGTAGGTGTAACGCCGTGCCGGGCCGTCGCTCCACACCAGATCGAACAAGTTGTCGACTCCTTGCAGATGCATGGCGATTCGTTCCAGTCCGTAGGTAATCTCGCCGGTAACCGGCTTGCAATCGAGGCCGCCGACTTGTTGGAAATAGGTGAACTGGGTGACCTCCATGCCGTTCAGCCACACTTCCCAACCCAGCCCCCAGGCGCCGAGGGTGGGCGATTCCCAGTCATCTTCGACAAAGCGCACGTCGTCGGCAAGAAAATCCAGCCCGAGGGCGGCAAGCGAATCCAGGTAGATCTCCTGGAAATTATCGGGCGACGGCTTGAGCACCACCTGAAACTGGAAATAGTGTTGCAAGCGGTTCGGATTTTCGCCGTAGCGGCCATCGGTGGGGCGTCTTGACGGCTGAACATAGGCCGCCCGAAGGGGCTCGGGGCCCACCGCAGCGAGGAAGGTGGCGGGATGAAAAGTGCCGGCACCGATCTCCATATCGTATGGCTGCATGAGGACGCAACCGTGCTTGGCCCAGTATTCCTGCAGCGTCATGATCAGGCGTTGAAAGGTCATCATTTCGGTGAGAGTCCAGGGCCGGTGGTTATCCCCGGGCGGTGAAGTCGTCCACAAAGGCGGTCAATGCCTGCAGTCTATCCGCTTTTAAGCGAACGCGCATCACTGTGGTGCTGCTGTTGCCGCCGGCCCGAGCCAACGCCGAAAAATCTCCATCTGCCTGAGCCCGGCACAACTGCCCAAAAGTGTATTCCCGTTGCGGCACCGGCAGGTCGGTCTCAAAGTCGGCGATGAACTGGATGAAGCGACCGCCGGACGGCCCGCCCTTGTGCAACTGCCCGGTGGAATGCAGATAACGGGGGCCGATGCCGAGGGTGGCGACGATGCCCCACCGCTCGGCGGCCCGCTTGCCCAGGGACTGCAACAACGACCGAATGCGCTGGTCTTCCGGCAGATACGCCAGCAGGGCGAGGTAGCAGCCCGGCTTCAAGGTGCGACAGAATTCGGCGATGACCTGATTGGCCGGGGATTGTAGTCGCTCCCCGGCGGTGTGCAAGTCGTAGTGAACGCCTTGTGAGACCGGGGCGGCTATTTGCCGGTGTCCGCTGATGAACTGGCGCGTGTCGGTTTTGCTCTGTGCCACATCGGGCTGGTCGAAGGGGTTGACGGCAAGATGGCCGGCGGCAATGGCGGTGGCGATTTCCCAGCGGAAATACTCGGCTCCGAGTTGATAGGGGTCGTCGAACCGCAAATTCCAATCCATCGCCGGGCCGGTGTGCGGCTTTTTGCCGATATGGTTGCCAACTTGCTTGCCGCCGTAGCGAAGGTTGATTCGGTCTTCGCCGCGGTAATTCAGGTCATCGTCCGGGTTGTCATCGGCCACCACCGGCACCAGACCACGGCCGTCTTTGCCGGTGCTCTCGGCGATCAACTGCTCAATCCACAAGCCAAAGACGCCGAGTCGGCGGGGCAGTCGCAGGATCAATTTGTCCCTGCCAGCGAGCGCGTTGCTTCCGAGGAACATACCGAGGGCCAGCGCCGGGTTTTTTTCCGGGTTGTCGGATTTGGTGGTCTCGCAAAACGCCCCGGCGCGGGCGAGGAGTTCGCCCACATCGACTCCCAGCAACGCGGCGGCCACCATACCGAAATAACTAAGCGCCGAGTAACGTCCGCCAATGTCATCCGGGTTGATGAAAATTTTAGGGCAACGGCGCGATTGCCCCAGTTGGTGAAGATCGGATCCCTCATCGGTGATCATCACAAAACTGGATTGCGGGTCGGCGCATTGTGCCGCCAGTTGCGCGTGGAAGAATTGATAGAGATCGACGGTTTCAACGGTGGCACCGGATTTGCTGGCGACTATAAACAGGCAGCGGCGTAGGTCGCCGGTGGCGGCGATGCGGGCGATCTCATCGGGGTGAGTGGTGTCGACCACCGTCAGCGGCAAATAGCCCGGCGCAGGCTCAAACAGCGAGGCAACCACCGCCGCCGCGAGGCTCGATCCGCCCATGCCCAGCACAATCGCCCGGTCGTAGTGGCCGGATTGGGCGATTTGCCGAGCCCAGGTGTGAAGTTCATCGGCGCGAGGCTGCATCCATTCGATGCAATGGAGCCAGCCAAGCCGGGCGGAGATGGATTTAGCATCATCCGCGGAGGGCTGCCACAACGACACGTCCTTGCGCCACAACCGCGAAGCCCAATTATTCTGGAGGTCGGTCAAAGCCGGGGGGCGCGGGGTTGCGCAGAATGGCCGGCGACATTTTGGTCGGCGAATCGGGCCGCATCAGCCATTCAACAGCCCCCGCTCCCATCGGTACGCCGTTCGGCAGATAGCGGACAGGTCGTTGTATTTCGGTTCCCACCCGAGGCGGCGAATTCGTGCGTTGTCGGCCACCAATGCGGGCGGGTCGCCGGGACGGCGGGTTGCGATGGTCACCGGGAAGTCCACGCCGCTGACCGCTTTCACGCATTCGATCACTTCTTTGACGCTGTAGCCGCGCCCGTAACCGCAGTTCATGGCGGTGCTCTCGCCGCCCTCGTCCAGATAGTTGAGGGCGGCGAGATGGGCGGCGGCCAGGTCTTCGACATGGATATAGTCGCGGATGCAGGTGCCGTCGGCGGTTGGATAGTCGTCACCGAACACGCGCAGGCCATCGCGCACTCCGCAAGCGGCTTGACACGCCACCTTGACCAGATGAGTGGCTTCGGCGGTGGCTTGACCGAGTTTGCCGTTGTGGTGGGCACCGGCGACATTGAAGTAACGCAGCGACACGTACCCGAAGCGGTTGGCGGCGGCGGCCAGATCCCGCAGCATCCATTCGGTCATCAACTTGCTTACGCCGTAGGGATTGATGGGCGCGGTTTCGGCGGTTTCGGCTATGGGCTGGGTTGCCGTGAGTGGGTCTCGGTCTGGCGCGCCATAAACCGCCGCGCTGGATGAAAACACCAACCGCCCAACCCCGCTTTCGATGCAAGATTCAATCAGGTTGAGCGAGCCGACCACATTGTTGCGGTAATACTTGGCCGGATCTGCCACCGACTCCGGCACCACCGCATGCGCGGCAAAATGAATCACCGCGTCTATGCGATGGTCACGAATAAGATTGCCCACCAATTCCCGGTCGGCGATGTCCCCTTTTGTAAATTCGGCGTCCCGCGGCACCGCCCGGCGATGCCCGCTACTGAGATTGTCGAGCACCACCACCTGATGGCCCGCCTCGACCAACTGCAAGGCGGTGTGCGAGCCGATATAACCCGCGCCACCGGTGACCAGGACACGTTTCAAGATTCAACCTTTTTGTGATTGCCCGCGCCACACATCGGGGTAGTATAACATCGCGCCGAAATTGATTTGCTTCAATCAGGACACGAGAAATAAAATGTGCGCCAAGATCGCATCAATGACCCGCTATTGCGTCATCCCGGCGATTGCGCTAGGCTTCACCTCTCCGTAAATCTTCACATGGCTACGTAGCTCAGCCGGTTAGAGCGCATCACTCATAATGATGAGGTCCCCTGTTCAATCCAGGGCGTAGCCACCATTTATCCGTGCGCCGTCTTTTTGGATGGTTACGATTGGGTTGCGTTGACGAAGGCGCGGTCCATTGCGGCGACGATTTCGTCCAGGTCGTCTTTGGTGCAAATCAACGCCGGGCTCAGGCATAGGGTGTTGTTGTGTCGGGGGAAACTGCGGTTGGTGCGCCCGATCATCACGCCTTGTTTGAGGCATTCGGTCACCACGGCGGCGGTGACCGATTCGTCTACGGGTTCGCGGGTGGTGCGGTCGCTGACGAGTTCGACGCCGACTAACAATCCCTTGCCGCGCACGTCGCCGATGACCGTGTGCTTGTCCTTTAACTCCAGCAAACGGCCCATCAGGTAATCGCCCATTGCCACCGCGTTTTCGAGCAGGTTTTCGGCTTCGATGATGCGCAGGTTTTCAAGGGCGGCGGCGGGCCCGGCGGCGCAACCGCCGAAGGTGCTGATGTCTCGGAAGTAGTGCAATTTTTCGCCCGGCCCGGCGAGGAACTCGCTGAACAGGTCTTCGGTGGTGACGGTTGCGGAAATGGCGGCATAGCCGCTGGCGATGCCTTTGGCCATGGTGACGATGTCGGGTTGCGCGCCAAAATGCTGATAGCCAAACCATTTTCCGGTGCGCCCGAGGCCGCATACCACTTCGTCGATGTGCAGCAGCACTCCGTATTGGCGGCAGATTTCCCCGATGGTTTCAAAATAGCCCGGCGGCGGAACGATGACACCGCCACCGGCGGTAATCGGCTCCAGCACCACCGCCCCGACCGTATCCGGCCCTTCGCGGAGAATCACTTTTTCCAGTTCCTTGGCCGCTTGCACGCCGTAGTCGGGGTCGTCGCCGTTGGGTGCTTGGTAGGCGAGGCAGTGGGGCATTTCGACGAAGCCGGGGGTGAACGGCCCGTATTGATCTTTGCGTTGGGATTGCCCGGATGAACTCAGCGCGGTGATGGTGGTGCCGTGGTAATCGCGGTCGCGGTACACGATTTTGTGTTTTTGGCCGTTGTTCTTAAACGCCGCCAACTGGCGCACCAGTTTGTAGGCCTTTTCATTGGCCTCGGAACCGGAATTGGAGTAGTACACACGGCTCAGCCCCGGCATTTTCGCCAGCAGTTTTTCGGCGAAGCGCGTGCCGGGAATGTTGCCGGCGAAATTGGCGAAGTAACACATCTTGACCAGTTGGTCATGCACCGCTTTGGCGATGCTTTCGCGGCCGTAGCCGACGTTGACAGTCCACACCCCTCCAGACGCGGCGTCGAGGTAGGTCTTGCCGTTGATGTCCTGAATCCGCATGCCCTTGCCTTCAACGATGACCATCGGGTCGGAGGTCTCCAATGACTTGTGCTGGCTGAGGTGATGCCACACGTGACTCTTGTCATCGCTGATAATTTTTCCGCTATCCACGCTATTCATCGGGTCGATTGCTTTGTTCATCGTTGCTGTCCGTTGTTGGGGTTTAGAGAAGGCGGCGTTTTGCGTCGGGCATTAGTATTATTATGCACCGGGCGGGTGCCGGCCATAGTATTATGCACCGCCCGCGCATACTCGGTTAATTTTATCGACTGCCGTTACCGGATACAATCCATTGATGGATATTTCGCACATATTCGATTCCCTCAACGACCCCCAGCGTCAGGCCGTGGGTGCCCCGCCGGGCCCGCTGCTGATACTGGCCGGCGCCGGCAGCGGCAAAACCCGGGTGCTTACCCACCGAGTCGCGTGGCTGGTGCAATCTCAGCAGATTTCGCCGTCTTCCATTCTCGCGGTCACCTTCACCAACAAGGCTTCCCGCGAAATGCGCGGGCGCATCGAGGAATTGTTGCGCATGCCCCTGGGGGGTATGTGGATGGGCACCTTCCACGGCTTGTGCCATCGTTTGCTGCGCCAACACTTCGAAGCCGCCGGGCTGCCGCAGGGTTTCGAGATTCTCGACAGCGATGACCAGTATCGGATGATCCGCCGAGTCCTGCGGGAACTGAGCCTCGACGAAACCCACTGGCCGCCGCGCCCGATGCAATGGATGATCAACGCTCACAAGGAAGAAGCGCGCCGTCCCCGCGACCTGCCGGAGGGCAACGACCTCCAGCAGCAAACCCTGCACCGCGTCTACCTCGCCTACGAGGAACTTTGCCGGCGCTTCGGGCTGGTGGATTTTGCCGAACTCCTGCTACGCACGCTGGAGTTGTTGCAAAACAATCAGACCATTCGCGAAACTTATCAGCAACGCTTCCAGCATGTGCTGGTGGACGAATTCCAGGACACCAATACTATTCAGTATCGGTGGCTGCGGCTGTTGAGCGACGCCAGCAAGAACCTGTTTGCGGTGGGCGACGACGACCAATCCATCTATGGCTGGCGCGGGGCGCGGGTGGAAAACTTGCTGAGTTTTGAAAAAGACTTTCCCGGCACCACCGTCCTGCGCCTCGAACAAAACTACCGCTCCACCGGCAACATCCTGAGCGCCGCCAACGCGGTTATCGCCCACAACGCCGGACGGATGGGCAAGAAATTATGGACTGATCAACCCGCCGGCCAGCCGATTCGTCTATACGCCGCCGGCGACGAAATTGACGAAGCCCGTTTTGTGGTGGGCAGCATCGAACACTGGGTCGAACAGGGCAACCGCCGCGACAGCGTCGCCGTTTTGTATCGTTCCAACGCCCAGTCGCGGGCCTTTGAAGAACAACTGCTTGCCGCCGGTATGCCCTATCGGGTATACGGCGGTCTGCGGTTTTTTGAACGCGCCGAAATCAAGGACGCGCTGGCGTATTTGCGGTTGGTTTCCAATCGCGATTCGGACCCGGCGTTCGAGCGCATCGTCAACCTGCCGACTCGCGGAATTGGCGCTAAAACCCTCGAGCCGATTCGCGAGTTGGCGCGCCAAAAACAAATTTCTTTGTGGCAAGCATCCGCCGAAGTCATCGCCGAAGGCGAGTTGCCGCCCCGCGCGCTGGCGGCGGTGCAACGCTTCCGCGAATTGCTCGACGAGATGGCCGCCGCCACCGTCGACCTTGAGCTGGGGGAAGTGACCGACCATGTGTTGATTCACAGCGGCTTACTCGAGCATTTCAAGAACGAGCGCGGCGAACGCGCTCAGGGGCGGGTCGAAAACCTCGAAGAACTGGTCACCGCGGCGCGAAACTTTGCCCCGGACGAAGACCAGGAATTGGACGCGCTGGCGTTGTTCCTCGGCCATGCGGCGCTCGAGGCCGGGGAAGGTCAGGCCGAGGAATGGGAGGATTGCGTGCAGTTGATGAGCCTGCATTCCGCCAAGGGGCTGGAGTTTCCGCTGGTGTTTTTATGCGGAATGGAGGAAGGGCTTTTCCCTCACCAGAGATCGCTTGCACAGCCCGGGCAACTGGAAGAAGAACGCCGACTTTGTTATGTCGGCATGACCCGTGCGATGAAACAGTTAACCATCTGCCACGCGGAAGTACGGCGTCTGTATGGCCGTCCGAACTACGCGAAACCGTCCCGCTTCCTGTTTGAAATTCCACCCAAACACATCGAAGAGATACGCCCGACTCGCCTGAGCCGCCCACGGGCCGGTGCAGTGACCCGTCCACGATCTGGTGTGGTGAGTGGTATGGGGACCGGTGCGGTGGCGAACAACACCGACCCCGGCTTCAACGGACTTCAGCCGGGGCACCGGGTGCGCCACAAAAAATTCGGCGAAGGCGTGGTGATTAACCTCGAAGGACGAGGCGAACACGCCCGCATTCAGGTCAATTTCAGCAAGGCGGGGGCGAAGTGGCTGGTGTGTGCCTACGCCCGTCTGGAGTCGGTGTGAATCCCACGGTTCAGGAAGCCGGTTTCTCCGGTTTGCTGAGTTCGATTTTGGCGGCGGTTGAGCCGTTGGTTGAATCGTGGCCTGATTCGTCGATCGCCCAGTCGCCCATCCAGTGAAAGCACGGCTGGCCGGCATTGAACGGCCGCAACGGGGCGGTGATCAGTTCCGGGTGGTCATAGAGCAGTTCATCGGTTAGCGGAACAAAAATTTTCCGGCTCATGTTCTGGTTCATGTTTTTGCTCATGGCGGCTTTCCTCCGATTCGTCTCGAAAAGAACACCCCCATTACAACCCCTGGGAATGGCGTCAAATAGAGTAATAAGTGGTATTTTTATGGCACTTGGGCGGGTATTTCCGTGCGGCGTTTTTCCGCGCCCATCCTTGTATACTTGGGCTGTTATACTCGGACAGATTACCGGCCACCGATTTTCGGGCCGCCTTTCAGACCAGGCACCATAATGTCGCGAACCATAGCCATCGTTGAAGACGACGCCGACCAGCGCGCCAACTACGCCCATGCGTTGCAATCCCAGGGATACGACATTCACACCTACGGCAACCGTCAGGCAGCCCTTGCGGGGTTCAAAAAAAACCTGCCTGACCTCGCTATTCTTGACATCATGCTGGAAGATGAAATCGACGGCGGCTTCGACTTGTGCCGGGATTTGCGCCAGAAAAGCCCGCACATGCCAATCATATTTCTGACCGCCAGGGACAGCGACATCGACCGGGTTTCGGGCCTGCGGCTGGACGCCTGGGACTACATTACCAAACCCGTCAACCTACAGTTTCTGGCGGTGCGGGTGTTGTCGCTGTTTCGCATCGCCGCGATGTTGCAAACCGACACCCAGAAGCCGTCGGCTATGGTGCTGGGGGATCTGCAACTGGATCAGAACACTATGTCGGTGAGTTGGAAAGGACAGGTGTTGAACCTGACGCTCACCGAATTCTGGCTCATCGAGGCGCTGGCGCGGCATCCCGGTCATGTCAAAACCTACGAAGCGCTGATGCAGACCACCCGGCAAAGTTATGTGGAAAAAAACACCATCAACGGTTATGTCCGGCGCATCCGCAAAAAATTCAAGGAAACAGATGCGGATTTTTCGATGATCCAGACGGTATTCGGTGCGGGGTACCGCTGGAAGCCCGACTGATTCGCAGGTCGCAAGGAATCCACCCATGCTCCGACGATTGCGCCGGGTAAGCATACAGGCCAAACTCATCTGGCTGGTGCTGGCGTTGCTAATCATTCCGTGGATGGGCTACCACTACGTCCAGGAAATGAGGAAGTTTCTGCTTCAGGGCCAGCAAAACGCGCTGTTGCTGACCGCCAACGGCATCGCCACGGTGCTCGACGGCCGCTCCGAGTTGTTCAACCCCGCCACCGGCGTGCCGGAAGTGCTGGGGGGAAAAAGCGACCTGTATGCGCACCGGCTGGATAACCCGGTGCAACTGGACGGCAAACTCGGCGACTGGGGGGAACTGCAACGGTACGCCACCTATCACACCGGCGGCACCTTGTTCGTCTGCGATGAAAACTACAACCCGGAATCATTTTCCCTGAAAAGTTTAATCGGGCATTACGAGGGATTTTTATACGCCATGTTCGAGGTCAACGACGACCGCGTGGTATACCGCGATCTCGAGCGGCTGCAACTCGACACCAGCGACCAGATTCGGATTTTATTGCAACTGCCCGACGCCACGCTGAAGCACTACTTAATGGTGGCGCGCGCGCCGGGGCGAATGAGTATTTATTTGGTGGACGAAGACTGGCGTCTGCCACTGGAAGGGGCGGCGACCACCGAATTTACCGCGGGAATGGCGCAAACCGACTGGGGTTATCAGGTTGAACTGCGGATTCCCCGGGAGATCGTCGGCCTCCGCGAGAAACTGGGGTTTTTTGCGGTGGATGTGGATGATCCGGAGCAGCGTGACATCGCCGCAACCTTGTCCACTTCGCCGCGCATATCCGGCAGCGACCCGGCGCAGATTCTGCTGAGTTCGCCGGATTTGACCAAGATACTGCAGGGGCTCGACCAACCGCGTTCGTTGATCTGGATTCTCGACAAGGAACAGCGAGTGCGGGCGGTGGTCGGCGGCCTCTCGGCACCCGTTGATCAGGGAGAAGTCGACTCGCCGATACCGAATTGGCTGCAGCGCATTTATCAAGGGCTGCAATCCCACATCACCGCGCTGCCGGGGCGTCCGGGGGAGCAGTTCGTCGACTTCCCCACCGATGTAACCCATCGCCCGGATAAAATTTTCAGCGCCATCTTGAAAGGCGAAGCGCGCGCCCACGCCCGCCCGTCTCTGGATGAAAAGGCGCAGATTATCGTCGCCGGATATCCGATTCGGGCCGGGGATGAAATACTCGGCGCAGTGGTGGTGGAGCAAAGCAGCAACGTGGTGCTGGCGTTGCAATACCGCCTGTTGCGAAACCTCACCCTGGCCACCATTTTGGTATTCGCGTTCGTGGTGGCGGCGCTTTTCATGTTCGCATGGCGGCTGACCAGCCGGGTGCGGTGGCTGCACACCACCACGGAAAAAGCCATTACCGCGGAAGGGCGAGTGGTGGAGGAACGGATTCCCGGACGCAATTATCCCGCCGACGAACTGGGGGATTTGGGGCGCAGCATTACCAGCATGTTGAGGCGTCTGTCGGGGTATACCCGCTACCTCGAAGGGATGCCCGACACCCTCGCCCACGAGATGAACAACCCGCTCAATGTGGTTAGTTCCTCGCTGCAGATTCTGGAAACCGAGATCCCCGGAATACGGCAAAACCAGTACATGCAGCGGGCGCGAAGCGGGGTCGAACGGCTGCGCGCCATTCTTACCAGTTTGACCGAAGCCGCCAACCTCGAAGAAGCGATGCGTGATGAAATTAAGCAGCCGCTCAACCTCGCGGCGTTGGTGCACGAGTTCGTCGCCGGCTACCGCATCAGCCAGCCCGACCACCGCTTTGAACTGCAGGTTGAAAGCGCCCCGTTGCATATCGAGGGCAACGCCGATCACCTGGCGCAGATGCTCGACAAATTGATTGATAATGCGGTGCAGTTCTGCCACCCCGGAAAGACGATTGTCGTGCGGTTGCGGCGGTGGGGAAACAACGCTGAAATCATGGTGCGAAACGAAGGCCGCACGCTGCCGGAAAATCTTCGCGAACGGCTGTTCGACCCGATGGTCTCCCACGGCAGAACCGACGTCAAGCGCGCCCACCTCGGGCTCGGCTTGTTCGTGGTTCGGCTGATTACCGAATACCACAACGGGCGGGCGTGGGCCGACAATCGAGGCGATCCGCCGGGGGTTGCGGTAACGGTTTCAATCCCGGTGTTGAACCTGCCCGGGAACGCCCAGATCAGTGCCTTGCTGGCCAGATCTTGAGAGAGAAATCTTGAGAGGCCAATCTTGAGAGGCCAATCTTGAGAAACTAATCTTGAGAAACTAATCTTGAGAAACTAATCTTGAGAAACAACTCTTGAGAAACAAACATGCGCGCAAGAGCGCGGCGGTTCACCAGGCTTTGATCACCCATTGACGCCTATTGGGCACTTCGCCTATTTCGTTTTCTTGGGCGTTCCAAATGGTGTCGGCGCGGTTGTTTTGGTAGACCTCGGTGAGGCCGTTTTTGTGGATGATGGTAGCCCGCTCCAAGCGGCCGCCGACTCGGTGCTCTCGATACTGGATGCTTTGCTCCGGATCAAGATTTTTATTGGTAGTAAGGGTGTCACTGAGTGGGTCAATGATTGGCAACTCGACCAGCCCTTCGACCGGCACTTCCGATTCTGTCGCTGATTGGGCTGGCTGCTCGTCCGCCACCGCCAACTGCTGCACCGTCAGCCACATCAATACGGCCGTCAATGCGGCTGTCAATACGCCCGTCAATTTCCCAGATATGCCCTTCATTTGGCCACAATACCACAATCAATACCCCGTTGCGGATTTTTTTATTCACTGAAAGCGCGGGGTTTGGTGGGATAATACCGCCATGTCCACCGACCAACCAATCATTCTGGTAGACGGCTCATCTTTCCTGTTCCGCGCCTATCACGCCATTCGCGAGCCGCTGACCACCTCGGATGGCCGCACCACCCACGCCGTATTCGGCACCATCAACATGCTGCGCAGCCTGACCAGGGAATACCAGCCGGAGCGCCTGGCGATGGTGATGGACGCCAAGGGGAAAACCTTCCGCAACGAATTGTATCCGGCCTACAAAGCCAACCGCCCGCCGATGCCGGACGACCTGCGGATGCAACAGGAGTATGTCAAACAAATCGTTCCGGCCATGGGCATTACGTTGGTGTCGGTGTCCGGCGTCGAAGCCGACGATGTCATCGGCACGCTGGCATGCGCGGCGAGCAAGCAGGATTTTCGCACCATGATCGTAAGCAGCGACAAAGACCTCGCGCAACTGGTGAACGAGCGGGTGGAAATGGTCGACACCATGAAAAACACCCGCCTCGACCGCAATGGAGTGACCGAAAAATTCGGCGTGCCGCCGGAAAAGATCGTCGAATACCTCGCCCTGATGGGAGACACTTCGGACAATATTCCGGGGATTCCCGGAGTCGGGCCGAAGACTGCGGTGAAGTGGCTTACCAAGTTTGGCTCCCTCGAACAAATCGTGGCGCGCGCCGACGAGATTACCGGCAAGGTCGGGGAGTCGCTGCGGGAAAACCTCGAACAACTCCCGCTGTCGCAAGACCTCGCCACCATCCGCTGCGACCTTGCGCTGGAATGTTCGGTGGATGATCTGCGCGTGCAACCACCCGACACCGAAAAACTGCGCGAGATCTATACCGACCTTGAATTTCGCTCGTGGCTGAAACAACTGGATGGCGAAGACGCCGGGGGTGCCGGTAAATCTGATGTCCGGGGGGATGACGACAAACCGCCGCCCCGATACCAGACCATAACCGATGCCAAAACCCTCGACCGCTGGCTTGGAAAACTCAAAAAATCCAAACTGTTCGCCGTCGACACCGAAACCACCTCAAAGGATGCCCACCGCGCCGAATTGGTGGGCTTGTCTTTCTCGACGACCCCGGGCGAGGCCGCTTATCTGCCGTTGCGACACCGCTACGCCGGTGCTCCTGAGCAACTGCCCTTCGAGCAAACCATGGAAAAACTGCGGCCGATATTGGAAGACCCCAATCGCGCAAAAACCGGCCAGAATCTCAAATACGACCTCGAAGTGTTGCAGCATCACGGCATCGCCTTGCAGGGCATCACCCACGACACCATGCTGATGTCCTACCTGCTGGATGCCGGCAATTCCCGCCACGACATGTACACTCTCGCGCTCAAGCATCTTGGCCTCAAGACCATCCGCTTTTCCGATGTCGCCGGTAGAGGCAAAAACCAACTGACCTTCGATGAAATCGACCTGCAGCAAGCCACTCGCTACGCCGCCGAAGACGCCGACGTTACCTTGCAATTGCACCAAGTGCTGAGGCCGAGGATTGACGCTGACCCGGCGTTGCGCAAACTGTTCCACGACATCGAGATGCCGCTGATTGCCGCATTGGCGCGCACCGAAACCAACGGCGTCAAGGTGGATGCGGACATGCTGAGAAAGCAAAGCGTCGCTATTGCAAAGAGCCTCGGGAAAATTGAAAAAGCCGCCTATGAGGTCGCCGGCGAGGTGTTCAACATCGCCTCGCCCCGGCAAATTCAGGAAATTTTGTATGAGAAGCAGGGGATTCCGGTGCAGCAAAAAACCCCCAAAGGACAGCCATCCACCGCCGAAAGCGTGCTTCAGGAACTGGCTGAGAAACACGAACTGCCGCGCCTGATTCTGGAGCATCGCGGCCTCGCCAAACTCAAAAGTACCTACACCGACAAACTGCCCGCTCTAATCAACCCCAAAACCGGCCGCATTCACACTTCCTACCATCAGGCGGTGGCTTCCACCGGACGGCTATCATCGAGCGATCCCAATTTGCAGAATATCCCGGTGCGCAGCGAAGAGGGGCGGCATATCCGCGAAGCATTCATCGCCGAACCCAACTGCGTTTTGTTGTCCGCCGACTACTCCCAGATCGAACTTCGCATCATGGCGCACCTGTCCGGCGACACCGGGCTGGTCGAGGCGTTCAAACTGGGGTTGGATGTGCATAATGCCACCGCCGCCGAAGTGTTCGACATCGCCGTGGACGAGGTTGACACCGAACAGCGGCGGCGAGCCAAGGCCATCAACTTCGGGTTGATCTACGGCATGTCGGCGTTTGGCTTGGCACGGCAGTTGAAGATCGACCAAAAGCAGGCGCGGGAATATATCGAAATTTATTTCCACCGCTATCCCGGCGTAAAACAATATATGGAACAGACCAAACAGACCGCGCGCGAACAGGGCTATGTCGAGACTTTGTATGGCCGACGTCTGAACCTGCCGGAAATTCGCTCCAAAAACGCCGCCCGCCGCCAATACGCCGAACGCACCGCCATCAATGCGCCCATGCAAGGCTCCGCCGCCGACCTCATCAAACTGGCGATGCTGGCGGTGGACCAGTGGATCATCGACCACAACGCCGGCGCGAAAATCATCATGCAAGTGCACGATGAACTGGTGCTGGAAGTGGCCGAAGACGAATTGGAGCGGGTATCGCACGCCACCACTGAATTAATGGCCGGCGTCGCCACGCTAAAAGTTCCGCTGGTGGTTGACACCGGTACCGGCCACAACTGGAAGGAAGCCCACTGATAGCCCGTAGCCCACAACCCCAGCCGCCGGTTTGCACATTCCCCGGCGATAGGGCAATATCTCGCCATATCAACTACTCCGCGCCGCCGGGCCAATACCTTGTCCGAATCCCTCCTATCACAAACGGCACCCCGCAGTCCGGGATTCGCCGAACGCCAGCTCATGAAGATGCTGGCGGAAACCGCCATTGAGATGAACGGGCCCAATCCCTGGGACCCGCAGGTGAACAATTCCAAATTCTATAAACGGGTGCTGGCGGGCGGCTCGCTGGGGATGGGGGAATCCTACATGGACGGCTGGTGGGAAAGCGCGCAACTCGATGAAATGTACAACCACCTGCTGCGTTCGCCGAAAATTCTCGGGCGGCCGTTCGCCGCCCACCTCGTCCCCTACCTGTTGTCGTCATTCGCCAACTTGCAAAACAAGGCGAGCGCCTTTCAGGTGGGCGAGGAACACTACGACCTCGGCAACGACCTTTACCGGGCGATGCTCGACAAGCGCATGATCTATACCTGCGGATACTGGCGCGACGCCGACAATCTCGATGACGCTCAGCAACATAAACTCGAACTGGTGTGTCGTAAACTCGACCTGCGGTCGGGCATGCGGGTGCTGGATATCGGCTGCGGCTGGGGAGGTTTCGCCAAATACGCCGCCGAAAATTACGGCGTCGAAGTGGTCGGGGTGACGGTTTCCAAAGAACAGGCCGACTTGGGCAATGAATACTGCCGGGGGCTGCCCGTCGAACTGCGGTTGCAGGATTACCGCGACCTCAACGAACCATTCGACGCCATCGCCTCCATCGGCATGTTCGAGCACGTCGGCCACAAAAACTACCGCACCTACATGCGGGTCGCAAAGCGCTGTCTCAGGGACAACGGCAGATTCCTGCTGCAAACCATCGGCAAGAATCATTCGCACGTGGGGGTCAGCCCGTGGATTTCCAAATACATCTTTCCCAACGGGGAAATTCCCTCGCTGAAACAGATCTCAGCGGCACTGGAGTCGATGATGGTGATTGAGGATGTGCACAACTTCGGCGCCGACTACGACAAAACCCTGATGGCATGGTTCAGAAACTTCGACAACGCATGGCCGCAACTTAACAAAAACTACTCGGAGCGTTTCTACCGCATGTGGAAATACTACCTGCACGTATGCGCCGGCGCATTCCGCGCACGCAACCTGCAACTATGGCAAATCGTCATTTCCAACGGCGCACCACAAGACGCATACCGAAGGCCAGCGATGTGAGATAGCATCGAACAACCGCTCATTAACCCCAGATTCCAATCGGACTCAGTTTCAAGGACATACGGCAAATTTTGCTATTTTCTTTAGTAAAAAAAATGTAGTAAGCAACAATGAAAATAAATAAATTCTCGGTGGTTGACGTTGAAACCACAGGTTTTGGCAAGCATGACAGGATCTGTGAAATTGGTATTGTCAATATTGATCATGAGACGCTTGAAATCATTGACGAGTTTGAAACTCTAGTCAACCCTAAAAGAGATATTGGCCCCGTACACATTCACAAAATTACTGCATCCATGGTTGCAGATGCTCCCCCTTTTGAATATGTTGCAAGCGGAATAGCCGAATACTTAGACGGTTCAGTTCTGGTGGCACATAATATTTCTTTTGACCGCAGGATGCTATTCCAAGAATTTGCTCGCCTAAAAGCAAATTTTAATCCGGGCAACGGGGTATGCACTCTCAGTTTGTCGGGAGAGAAACTAAATCTTGCAGCCAAACGATTCGGTATAAAGCATAAAGATCATCACAGAGCGCTGGAAGACGCAAGAGTTGCCGCGGAAATTTTCAAACTTCTATTTGAAGAATGTGAAGGTGATATAAAACCCATCAAAATTTCTTCGCTCAAGGCACCGCCTTGTGCAGATACCGTTTGCCGGGATGCCGCAATAAATAAACGCTCGCCGAAAAAATTGCTGATTGAGAAAATATGTAAATATGCTCGCTTCCCAACCTCCGAGGAAAACATACTACAGTATTTAGACCTTTTGAATTCGGCTTTAGATGATTTGGTAGTTACTGAAACGGAAAGACATGAAATTAATGATTTAATAAATACTTTGGGATTGACATCCAATGATGTCAAGTGGGCTAATGAAATATATTTGCAAACGCTCATCGTGGGCGCGAAAAGAGATGGGATTATTACCGAACAGGAAAAGCAAATAATGGATTCCGTTGCGGTTTTATTGGGCCTCCCACCTCAAGATATTCCTTCCATTACCGATGGGCTGGTTTGCGACAAATATGTAGAGGGAACAAGAGTATGTTTCACGGGAACGGCCGTTGATTCCAATAATCAGAAAATAGAAAGAAGGATTTTAGAGGCTGATGCCGCAAAGAAAGGGCTTCAACCTGTTCGAAGTGTTACTAAAAAGGGATGCGACTTAGTGGTTGCTCAAGATATTGCATCTAATTCAACCAAAACTCAAAAAGCACGCAGTTATGGAATAGAGATTATTTCGGTTGCAGATTTTATACGGGAACCACATATCTATAAATAAATTTCATGTCGGTTTTTGAGCATACAAGCGTTACTTCTTCGGATAAATTTATATGTAAGTCATCGTCGCGCAACCCCTGCCACTGCGCCAAATAAAAGAAAGTTCCATACTGCCAGCCTTTCTGTGTTTTCTTTTCCGTGCCACCTTTCCATCCCAATACAAGCAGTTCACCTCGCTTTGCGCGTCCTGCAAGATCAGGTTTTTTATCACGCAATTCGCGTCCAACTTCCCAGCATATAATCAAACCTTCATCGTAGTTTTTCCAGCGTTCATCCCAAGAAAGGCGGTCTCTTATTGGTTCTCTACAAGATCGGTGTATACGTTGGTTCATCGTAAATCCCGCTATCACAAAGTGAACCGGCCATCACCGGCTCGCTCAATTCCCCGCTGCCGCGATTCCGCTTTTGGTTTTGCGTTTGGCGAGTACGCCGTCCATCCAGTCCGGGTCCATTTCGGGGACTGAGGATAGTAGTAGGTCGGTGTATTCGTGGTAGGGGGGCGCAAAAATATCGCTCTTGGGGCCCTGTTCTACGATGCGTCCTTCGAGCATCACGATGACTTCGTCGGCGATGGCGCTGACCGTGGCTAGGTCATGGGTGATGAACATGTACGCCAAATTGAGTTCCTGCTGCAGGCGGTCGAGCAGTTTTAAGATGCCTTCGGCGACCAACTGGTCGAGCGCCGAGGTGACTTCGTCGCAAATGATGAAGGTCGGATTGGCCGCCAGCGCCCGGGCGATACAGATACGCTGTTTTTGGCCGCCGGACAATTCCCCCGGCTGCCGGTCGAGGAATTTGTTCGGGTCCATTTCGATCATGTCCATCAATTCGCGCAATCGTTGTTCTTTTTCAGCGCCCTCGAGTCCGAGGTAGAAAGTCAATGGGCGACCGACTATTTCGCGGATTTTATGGCGCGGATTGACCGCCGTGTCGGCCATCTGGTAGATCATTTGCGCTTGGCGTAATTGTTCCTTGTTGCGCTTGCGGTAATCCCTCGGATAGCGCACGCCGTCATAGTACACGTTGCCCTCCTTGGGCGGCAGAAGCCCGGTAATGACGCGCGCGGTGGTGCTCTTGCCGCTGCCCGATTCGCCCACCACGGCGACCGTGTGGCCGCGATGCACTTCGAAATCCACCTCGTATAGCACCGTCACCGGGCCGTAGGCGGCGGTCACGTTTTCCACCCGAATCAACGGCGTTTCTTCGGGGGGAGGGGCTATCTCATGTTTTTTGAATGAACGCACCGCCCACAGCGACTTGGTGTAGTCCTTTTCCGGTGCCGACAACATTTTCCGGGTTTCGGCCTCTTCGACAGTCTCGCCATAGCGCAACACCATGATCTTGTCCGCCATCTGCGCGACTACCGCAAGGTCGTGGGTGATGTAAATCGCCGCACAGTTGAACTGCTCGACGATGTCGCGCATGGTCACCAGCACTTCGATCTGGGTGGTTACGTCGAGGGCGGTAGTGGGCTCGTCGAAGATCAAAAGATCGGGGCGGCACGAAAGTGCCATCGCCGTCATGGCGCGCTGCAACTGCCCGCCGGAGACCTGATGCGGATAACGAAACCCAATCTCATCGGGGGTGGGCATTTTGATTTTGCGGTATAGGTCTTTGGCGTCGGCGTAGGCTGTTTCTTTGGTGCCCACGCCGTGTTCGATTACGGTTTCGGCGAACTGGTCGATCAATTTATGCGCCGGATTGAAAGAGGCGGCGGCACTTTGCGCCACATATGCGATCCTCGACCCGCGTAGTTTTCGCCTTTCCTCTTCGGATGCTTTCACCAGATCGACGCCGTCGAACACGATGCTGCCGCCGTTGATGCGGCACCCCGGTTTGGCATACCCCATCGCGGCGATGCCGATGGTTGATTTGCCGGCGCCGGATTCACCAATCAGGCCAAGCACTTCGCCGCGATGCAAGGTCAGGTCAACGCCTTTGACGATCTGGTGCCATTCCTCGTCTGAGAAGCCCTCGATGCGAAGGCCGCGTATTTCCAACAAGGGTTTGTTGTCGTCGGCGTTCATGGTGTCAGTGCTCATCTTTTAGTCCACTCGTTTTGTGCAGGAACCAGTCAACCACGAAATTAACGCCGATGGTCAACAACGCGATGGCTGCCGCCGGCAGCAACGGTGTGATGTCGCCGTAGGTGATCAGCGTGGCGTTGTCGCGCACCATCGAGCCCCAGTCGGCGGTCGGTGGCTGTAGTCCGAGGCCGAGGAAACTGAGCGCGCTGATGGTCAAAAACACGAAGCAGAAGCGCAAGCCAAACTCGGCCACCAGCGGCGGCATGATATTCGGCAGCACTTCCTTGCGCGTGATCCATGACACTCCCTCACCGCGCAACCGGGCCGACTCGATGTAATCCAATACCACGACATTGAGGCTAACCGCGCGCGCGATGCGAAACACCCGGGTCGAATCGAGTACGCCGATGACTATGATCAAGGTCGGGATCGAGGTGCCGAAGATGGTGAGCAGCAGCATGGCGAAGATGAGCGCCGGAATGGCCATCATCACGTCCACGATGCGACTCGTTATCTGGTCGTACCAGCCGCCCAGTACGGCCGCCATGATGCCGGTGGTGCCGCCCAGGAAAAACGCCAGCAGCGTGGTAATCACGGCGATGCCGACGGTGTTGCGGGCGCCGTATATGAGGCGCGTCAGCATGTCGCGGCCGAGGTTGTCGGTGCCGAGGAGGAATTCCTCTCCCCACAAGTCGAACTCCGGCCCGACGATTTCCGATTCCCCGTGGGGCGCCAGCAGCGGCGCAAAGACCGCCACCACGATGTAGACGAGAATGACGATCAGACCGAACTGGGCGGTCAAGGGCGCCTTCCTCAGTTCCCGCCAGGCGACCGATGTCTTGCTGTAGGTTTTCGGGAGTCGCCCCGGTGATTCATTTTCGACGCTCGATTCCGTCATTTGGGATGCAGCAGCCTCGGGTTGGTAAGAATGGAAAGAATGTCCGCAGTCAGATTAAGTAAGACATAGGTTGCGGCGAAAATCAGGCTGCAGGCTTGCACCACCGGCAGATCCCGCCGCTGCACCGAATCCACCAGCAACTGCCCGAGGCCGGGATAGACAAACACCACCTCGACCACCACCACCCCGACGATCAGATACGCGAGGTTGATGACGATGACATTGATGATTGGCGCCCAGGCATTGGGCAGCGCGTGGCGGACGATGATTTGCCGCCTCGGGATTCCCTTGAGCGCCGCCATTTCGATATACGGGCTGGCCAGCAGGTTGATGATCGCCGCACGGGTCATGCGCATCATGTGCGCCACCACCACCAGCGTCAGGGTGGTGGCCGGCAGGATGCAGGCGTAAATTCGGTTAAAAAACGACGTGTCTGTGCTGACGTTGGAGAGGCTCGGAAACCATCCGAAGTTCACGGCGAACACCAAAATCAAAATGTAGGCAACGAAAAACTCCGGTGTCGATATGGATGACAGGGTAACCACATTAACCGCACGGTCGTAAAGGCCGTTTCGGTAGAGCGCCGCGAAGATGCCGAGGGTCAGGGCGATGGGCACCGAAATGATGGCCGCCATCAAGGCCAGAAATAGCGTGTTGGCGAATCGGCCGCCGATCAATTCCGAGATCTCCCGGTTGTTGGAGATGGAAACGCCGAAATCTCCCTGCAGGATGCCGCCAAGCCAGGAAAAGTAGCGGATGTAGCCCGGCTGGTCGAGACCCATTTGCGCACGCAGAGCGGCTACGGTCTCCGGCGTCGCCGACTGCCCAAGCATCGCCTGAGCGGCATCTCCCGGCAACAGGCTGACCCCAAGAAAAATGATCAGCGACACGACAAACAAAGTGACCATGCCCAGCGATAATCGCTGCACCAGCATTTTGAGAATATCGTTCACGGTCGGTTACTCTTGTTGGCGTAAATGGCGGTTGGATGCGTGCCGAGATCGCCGTTGTATAGTCCGCATACGGTCACGCGCACAGGCCCACGTCTTTGTGAATGATTTCAGTCATAGCAATCCCTAAGGAAAATTCCAACGATACGAATGCGGACAGTATAGCACACCGTGACTGCCGTGCATATCGGTTATTTTTCATATAGTTACATACATTCGCCCACATGGATCATCATAACGCATCGAAACGAAACTCCGGGTAGACCTCGGTACCCATCCGCTCGCCGGGCCGGTCGCCGGGCTTGAGCCCCAGTTCCGTCATGATCTGCGAATGATCCGGGTTCATTCCTTCTTTGCGAAAACAAACGCGCACATCGTCTCCCAACCATTGCGTGTTGAACACGCTGAGATCGCGGTCGGGCGAAAGATTGCCGGAGCCGCCGTGTATCATTCGACCGTTGAATGCCACGCAGTCGCCGGGCGTCATATCCCAACTCAACAGGTCGTAACTTTCGCGGTCGCCTTCGATATCCGGGAACGGTTCGCGGCCGTCGGTGGGTTCGCTTCGTTGGTCCCGTGGGTCGGCGGTCAGCGCACCGAAGTTGGTCTGCCGAAATCTACGATTCCAGCGATGTGAGCCGCGCACAAACTCCAGCGCGCTGTTTTTTTCCACCGCCACCAGCGGCATCCAGATAGAGCAGGTGTCGAAGCCTTTCACCGACCAATACGGTTCGTCCTGATGAAAAGGGGTGCGAAATTGCGTGCCGGGAGTGCGCACGAAAACCGCGTCAAAAAAGAAATTTACGCGCTGGGTATTCAGCAGCCGCGCGGCGATTTCGGCAGTTGGTGAGCGTTCAATAAACTCGCGGTATTCGGCAATGTTCCGCCACGCCTGACTGTCGTAAAAGCACACGCGGCCGTTGTCATCGCGATCCCAAATGCGCCCGCGTGCGGTCGGTTCGGCGAGGTTTTTTTCGATTCCGGCGCGCAACTTTTCGATCCATGCCGAAGCAAAAACCCGCCGCAATCGCACCACACCGTCCTCGGCAAAATCCCGCACAACCTGCGGTGTGATGCGTATATCAAGATCGTTTGCTTGCAATCCGATACCCTCCCGTTAGAAACGCCCGGCGGTTATTAGCCAGCACCGGGCCGACACAAGTAAAAATACCAGATATTCTGCCAAACGCAAACAATTTATTTGATGCCGCCCGTGGGGCAATATGTCAAAAAACACTTCGCGCAGTATTCATTCAAGATGCTGTGAAAGCACCGCTCCTCCGTCGCTCTGCTTTTGGTTGCCTTGTTCAGAGGGGTCG
The DNA here is from genome assembly GCA_965262585.1 of Candidatus Poriferihabitaceae bacterium. Taxonomy (GTDB): domain Bacteria; phylum Pseudomonadota; class Gammaproteobacteria; order Arenicellales; family Poriferihabitantaceae; genus JAHRAW01. Next base: position 1,624,582 of record OZ253546.1, on the reverse strand, counting down.
AATATATTTCACCGCGTATATTTCGCCACGCAAGCAACCGCCTGAACGAATCTAATATGAATTTTTTAACGAGTTACCACCTTTCGGGTTTGGCAAGCGCGTTTTTTGTAACCTTGTCGCTAACCGGCTTGCTGTTGCAGGTGAAATTTATTCACACCCGAAAAATTCAACTGGCCGCCGGTCAGTTGGCGGATGAACGTCCGACCTCGGCCATCAGTCTCAACCGGTTTTTCGCCAGTTACATTGGTTTTTATTCGCTGATGGTCTACGGCTTGTGCCTCGAGCGGCTGAACCACTATTTGGTGTGGCCGCGGCTGCTCGCGGTACTGATTATTTTAGTCATCCTGCACGCCATCCTGGTTGACCGCAAAGGAATGTTGCCTGCCATCGTGTTCGGCGGTTGCGTGCTGTTGTTGTTGGTATCCGCGTTGATCCGTGTGGTGGGCGCGGGCACATTGACCTACAGCACGTTAGTTGCGCAGATTTTGGTGGTGGCCGCCACGATACTTTTTTTACAAGGGGCGATTCATCAGATAATCAAAATCCGGCGCGCCGGACGCACCGGCGGCTTGTCGTTGTCGATGCACCAGTTGTTTTTTATCAAGGACTTTTTTTCCACCTTGTTCGGCGTTGCCATGGGACTTCAACAAGGCTGGCCTTTGTTAATGTTCAACGGCCTCAGCATGGTGATGCAATGCACCATCATCTGGCATTTTCGCTGGGCCAGAACCTCGGCGGTGGCCGGCGAAAGACGGGTTTTATTTGTGCCGCCGGATTGACCGCGCCCGGGCGATTCCTTAAGTCGTAATGCCGCCGTCTGCGATGGTCACCACGCGCCCCATTTTTTTCGCCAACTCCGAATCATGCGTGGCCACCACCAAACTGATGTCGAATTCCTGATTGAGTTCGAGCAGCAAATCGTGAATCGATTCGGCGGTTTTGCTGTCGAGGTTGCCGGTCGGTTCGTCGGCGAGGACGCACTTTGGCCTCGTTACCAACGCGCGCGCGACCGCCGCACGCTGGCGTTCACCGCCCGACAATTCGCCCGGCTTGTGCGAGATTCGATGGCCGAGACCGACCCGTTGCAGCATATCATCAGCCTGCTCGAAGGCGTGCGCATGCGCCACGCGTCGAATCAAAAGCGGCATGGCGACATTCTCGAGCGCGGTGAATTCCATCAGCAAATGGTGAAATTGATACACAAATCCAAGCGCGTGATTTCGCAACTTGCCGACTTGCGCGTGGCCGAGGCGGTTGAGGTCCTCGCCTTCGACCAACACCACACCGCCGGTCGGACGGTCGAGACCGCCGAGGATATGCAGCAGCGTGGATTTTCCGGAACCCGAAGCGCCAACGATGGCGATACGCTCGCCTTTTCCGACCGAAAAACTAACATCGGTGAGCACCGTGACGCTGAGCCGTCCTTGCGCGAATATTTTCGACACCCGCCGACATTCGAGCACCGTGTTCATCGCCGTATTTGCCGGCGTTTCATTCATAGCGCAACGCCTCGGCGGGTCGTAGCCGCGATGCCTTCCACGCCGGATACAGGGTGGCGAGAAAACTCATGGCCAGCGCCACGCCGATGATGCGCGTGACATCCGTCCAACGCATCTGCGCCGGGAAGTCGCTGATCAGATACACATCCATCGGAAACAATTCGGTGTTGAAAAAGTTTTCAATCGCCGGGATGATGGTCTCAACATTGAGCGCGGTGAGCACGCCGAGCGCGCCGCCGAGCATGGTGCCTGCCACGCCGATTACGGTTCCTTGCACCATGAATATTTTCATCACGCCGGCCGGACTCAGCCCCAGGGTTCTGAGAATCGCCACATCCGGGCGCTTGTCGGTCACCACCATCACCAGAGTCGAAACGATGTTAAACGCGGCAACCGCGATGATCAGCAGCAGCACGATGAACACCACGCGCTTTTCGATTTCCAGAGCGCGGAAAAAGTTGGCGTGTTCCATGCTCCAATCGCGGACTCGATATACGCCGCCGAACTGTTGGTCGAGTTGCCGCCGCACGCTCGGCGCGCGCTCGACATCGGCCAGTTTCAGTCGCACACCGCTGACCCGGTCTTCGAGTCCGAACAATTTGGCGGCGTCGTCGATGTGAATGAGCGCGATGCCGTTGTCGTATTCATACATGTTGATGCGGAACAATCCGACCACCGTGAAACGTTTCAACCTCGGCAACAAACCGGCCGGCGTGACTCGGCCCTTGGGCGCAACCAGCGTAACCCTGCCGCCGAGCGACACGCCGAGCGAACGCGCCAACGCCGCGCCGAGAATGATGCCGAAGCCGCCGGATTGCAAATCGTCGGGGCTACCTTCGACGATGTAATCGAGCACTTGCGACACCTCACGCTCTTCGCGCGGCGCGATGCCACGGATGAGCGCGCCGGTGGCGTTGGAACCGTTGGTCAGCATGCCTTGTCCGAGAATATACGGTGCCTGCGCTTGCACTTGCGGATGTTCCGCGCTGGCACGCGCCGCCGCCTGCCAGTCGTCGAGCGCACCGCCATAACCGCTCACGGTTACATGCGAAACCACGAACAAAATACGGTCGCGCAAGTCGGCGTGAAAACCATTCATAATCGACATCACCGTAATCAACGCCCACACCCCAAGCACAACCCCCGCCATCGAAGTCATCGAGATAAACGAAATAAAATGATTCCCCCCCTTGGCGCGGGTGTAGCGCAAGCCAATAAAAAACTCGAGGGGGAGTTTCATTGGAACGTTATTGGGGAAAAATGAAAACACATATTGTTATGGAATTGATATTTGGTTGTGACAAGTGTAAGCGTCTTGCATTAATTCATTAAGTAAGAATGATAATGGAGTATTGAAAAGGTTTTTATGGTATTCATTTATATAGATATTGCCGACAACAACAAAATACCACCTACGCAGAAAAACAGAGCTTGCGAAACAAACATATACCGTGAAACCGTACCCAGTTTCTGGAGTTTAGTATTCATGCCATCGACTACAGAGTGTTCTTCACCGACTTCTATTACAGAATTTATTCTAATAATCTCTAATTTAACGTTATACAGATAGAAAACGACAAAAGATATTCCTGCTACAAAAGACAGTTTCAGACAAAGTACTGCCGTCTGATATAACCAAATGCAGGTAACAATTTTTTCAAAATTTTCATTGGCTAATAAATCAATTGAAAGGGCCAGCGCACCGGATGATAAAGCAATAAAAAGACTGCATATATAAAGAACTATCTTCCGTTCCTCATTTTGCAATATCTCGATACTCTTAAAATATCGTTTTTCTTGTTGTTCGTTCATACTTATTTCCCGTTAGCATTACTCGGTTTCACAATAAAATCGACTAACCTCATACCCCAGTCTCGCGTCTCATCAATGGAAACAACAGCACATCACGGATTGAAGGGCTGTCGGTCAGCAGCATGACCAGGCGGTCGATGCCGATGCCTTCGCCGGCGGTTGGGGGCATGCCGTATTCGAGGGCGCGGATGTAGTCGGCGTCGAAGCGCATTGCTTCGGGGTCGCCGGATTCGGCGTTTTGGATCTGTCGTTGAAATCGTTCGGCTTGGTCTTCGGGGTCGTTCAATTCGGAAAAGCCGTTGGCGATTTCGCGTCCGGCGATGAATAATTCAAAGCGGTCGCTGATTTCGGTTTGTTGGTCGTTGCGGCGCGACAACGGCGAGACTTCGACCGGATAGGCGGTGATGAAGGTCGGGGCGATCAATTTATCTTCGACGGTTTTTTCGAACAATTGCATTTGTAGTTTGCCAACCCCCGAATTATCTTGCGTTTCGATGCCGAGTTTTTTTGCCAACTGCAACACCGCTTGCGGGTCGTCCAGTTGTTGCACGGTAACCCCAGGATTGTAGTGCGCGACCGCCTCGGCCAGCGTCATGCGCGTGAAGTCGGCGGAAAAATCCAACCGCTGGCCCTGATATTCGAGGGTCGTGCTACCAGTTATGCACCGACACAAACCGCGAATCATTTCTTCGGTCAACGCCATCGCCTCGTGGTAGTCGGCATAGCCCCAATAAAATTCAAGCATGGTGAATTCGGGATTGTGTTTGCTGCTGACGCCTTCGTTTCTGAAATTGCGATTGATCTCGAACACGCGCTCAAAACCACCGACCACCAGCCGCTTCAGATACAACTCCGGGGCGACGCGCAGAAACAATTCCATGTCGAGGGCGTTGTGGTGGGTACAAAACGGTCGCGCCAGAGCGCCGCCCGGAATCGGGTGCATCATCGGCGTTTCCACTTCGATGAAACGTCGTTCGCTCATAAACTCACGCAGATAATGAATCGCGCGCGCGCGGATTTGGAATACCTCGCGGGTCTGCTCGCTCATGATCAGGTCGACATAGCGTTGGCGGTATCTGATCTCGGCGTCGCCCAGGCCGTGATATTTTTCCGGCAGCGGTCGCAGGGATTTGGTCAACAGTCGGATGCTGTCGACGCGCACGCTAAGTTCGCCGGTTTTGGTATAAAACAATTCGCCTTCGGCGGCGATGATGTCGCCGATGTCGTATTTTTTGAATTGGTCGTTGTAGACGCCCGGCGGCAGCGAATCGCGTTGCAAAAACAACTGAATGCGACCGCTCATATCTTGAATGTGGGCGAACGATGCCTTGCCCATGAGCCGTTGCGACATCATCCGCCCGGCGACCTTGACTCGTTTTGGTGTGGCCGCCAGTTGTGTTTCCTTGCCGGCGAACTCGGCGTGCAAATCCGCGGCTAACGCATCGCGCCTGAAGTCGTTGGGATAGGCGTTGCCGGCGGCGCGCAACGCGGCCAGTTTTTCACGCCGTAGGCGGCTTTGTTCGTTGTCTTCGCTCATTGCGTATGCCGCCGTTACAGTCCAGCCTTGAGGCTGGCGCTGATAAACTGATTGAGGGCGCCGTCCAGCACCGCCTGAGTGTTACCGGTTTCGACACCGGTTCTGAGATCCTTGATTCTGGATTGATCGAGCACATAGGAACGAATCTGTCTGCCCCAACCGATATCCGCTTTGCTGTCCTCCACGCCCTGCTGCTGTTCGCGCCGCTTCTGCATCTCAGCCTCAAACAACTTCGACTTCAACATAGCCATCGCTTCGGCGCGGTTGCGATGCTGGGAGCGGTCGTTCTGACACTGTACCACGATTCCCGAAGGAAGGTGGGTAATCCGCACCGCCGAATCGGTGCGGTTGACATGCTGACCGCCGGCCCCGCTTGCGCGATAAGTGTCCACCCGCAGGTCGGCGGGATTGACCTCGATTTTGAAACTGTCGTCTATTTCAGGATAAGCGTATACCGAGGCGAACGAGGTGTGGCGGCGATTGCCCGAATCGAACGGGCTTTTGCGAACCAGACGGTGCACCCCGCTTTCGGTTCGCATATATCCATAAGCAAATTCCCCGGTCATTTTTAAGGTGGCGTTTTTGATTCCGGCCACATCGCCGGGGGAACGCTCCACCAGCACGATTTGGTAGCCCTGCGCTTCGCCCCAGCGGGTGTACATTCGCAGCAACATCTCGGCCCAGTCCTGGGCTTCGGTGCCGCCGGAGCCGGATTGAATATCGACAAACGCATTGTGGGAATCCGCTTCGCCGCTGAACATCCGCCGGAACTCCATTTTCTCCAGAGCCGCAACAATTTCCCCGGCCTCTTTTTCGATCTCCGCCACGGCATCGGTGTCCTCATCAGCCTGAGCCAATTCCAACAACTCGATGCCATCGCTGACCTGCCGTTGCAATTGCTCCAAGCCGTGTACGGTCTGCTGCAACCGCGCACGCTCCTGCCCGAGGGCCTGAGCCGCGTCGGAGTCGTCCCAGATTTTCGGATCTTCGAGCCTTAAATCGACCTCTTCAAGGCGTTCTTTCTTGTTTGCGTAGTCAAAGAAACCCCCGTAACGCAGCCACTCGCTGCAACGAGGAATCCAAAGATTCGCGCAATTCATTGGGGGATTGCATGGTTCTAAAAACCGGGTTCGTAAATGGGTTCGCCAAAGGCACTTTCAAACCCAGAGGATACCCAATTTTTGCTGGAAATGACACGCCACACAACCAATACAATCCGTACTTCAATCGCATCCACGGCGCAATACATTGACACAAACTGGAACAATCGGTACAGTGCTGAGTCCTTCCTTGCCGAGGTGGCGGAATTGGTAGACGCGCTAGCTTCAGGTGCTAGTGGGGGTAACCCCGTGGAGGTTCAAGTCCTCTCCTCGGTACCATGGCGCAATCCGTACCGGTAGTTCGTTTTACTGATTCGGAAGTGTGCTCGAAAGTCTCCGCACCATCTCGCGAAAAAATTCTGCCCCGCACCGCTTACCCCGCTATTTGCGAGAACTCAGGCGTGGCCGAACTTTGTGCCTTCGTGGGTGAGTAGCCAGGATTTTCGCTCCACGCCGCCGGCGTATCCTCCCAGCGACCCGTTGGCGGCGATGACCCGGTGGCAGGGAATGACGATGGCGATGGGGTTGCGCGCATTGGCACCGCCGGCGGCGCGGATGGCGCTCGGCTTTCGGATGGAACTCGCCAACTGTTGATAAGAAATCGCTTTGCCCGGGGGGATTTTGCGCAGGTGACGCCACACCTTGCGTTGAAAATCGGTGCCGTCGGTGCACAATTCCAATCCGTCGAAGGCGTTCCACTGGCCGGCGAAATAAGCGTCGAGCCGCGAGCGCAGATTGAGCAAGTCGGCTTCGGGGGTGATGGAAAATTTCCGGTAGCGGGTGGTCAGCAGTTTCTCCAGCCGCGCGTCGTTGTCGGCAAAGTCGAGATAACAAAGCCGCCCGCCATCAGCGAGCATGAGGACTTCGCCGATGGGGCTTTTATAGCGATCTGATTTGAGATTTTTCATGGGATCCTGTGTGGTTTGCGTTGCCGCGGGCTGGCCGCCGTGCTTTGCGCAATGCCGTGGGCGGGCGGCCATACAATTTGCGGAAGGTGTCGTTGAACTGGCGAATGCTGCGAAACCCGGTGGCGTGGGCGATATCCGTCATCGAGCGGTCGCTGTCGGTAATCAGTTGCTTGGCGAGCAAGGTGCGGCGGGTTTTATCCACCTCCTTGGGGCCGGCGCCGACATATTTCGCGAACAGCCGCCGCAGGTAGCGGTCGCCCACCCCCAGCCGCTCAGCCAACTGGTCAACGCCGTGCTGCTCCAGCACGCCCTGGTCGATGAGTTTCAAGGCGCGGGAAACGGTGGTCCTGACACCGTTCCAAGCCGGACTGCGGGGTGCCGATTCCGGGCGGCAGCGTAAGCATGGCCTGAACCCGGCCCGGATGGCGGCCGCCGCCGAAGGGAAAAACTGGCAATGCTCCGGTTTCGGGCGCACCGCCGGACACACTGGCCGACAAAAAATGCCGGTGCTGGTTACCCCGGTGAAAAAGCGGCCGTCATAACGGGAATCGCGGTTTTTGACCGCCTGATAACAAGTTTCGAAGTCGAACGTCATACCGGCAAGTATAGCCACAATCCCGAAGCCAACTGGCACAAAACGGCCCTAGTCCCGGGCCGGGGAATCTCAGCCGATGCCCGGCACCGGATATTTTTTGCAAAACGCTTTGACTTCCTCGTGCAGGCGATCCAGTGCCTCGTGGTCGTTGCGCTTTGCCACCGCATCCAGCATGAACGCCACCAACTGCTTCATCTCCGCTTCCTTCATACCCCGGGAGGTAACCGCCGGTGTGCCGAGTCGCACGCCGGACGGGTCCAGCGGCTTGCGCGGGTCATCGGCAATCACGTTTTTGTTGAGGGTGATGCCGATGCGGTCGAACAACTCTTCGGCTTCCCGGCCGCTGAGATCCCAGGATTTTATGCAGTCGATCAGCAGTAGGTGATTGTCGGTGCCGTTGGTGATGAGCCGTGCGCCGCTTTCCATGAATTGCTCCGCCATGCATTTGGCGTTGACGATAATCTGCCGGGCATATATCTTGAATTCGGGCTTCATCGCCTCCTTAAAAGCAACCGCCTTGGCGGCCACCATCTGCATAATCGGCCCGCCCTGAAACCCCGGGAAAACGGACTTGTCGATCTGTTTGCCCAGGTCGGCTTCACGGCTCAGAATCAACCCGCCGCGCGGGCCGCGCAGGGATTTGTGGGTGGTGCTTAGAATTATATCAAAGCCATCTTCAAACGGACTGCGCACCGCACCGCCTGCGATCAGCCCGGCGATGTGGGCCATGTCGGCGACCGCATAAGCGCCCACTTCCTCGGCGATGGCTTTCATTTTTGCGTAATCGAGTTCCCGCGGATACGCGGAGAAACCGGCCAGTATCATCTTCGGTTTTTCGCGGCGCGCCACTTCTCGCATTTCGTCATAGTCGATTTCGCCGGTCTCCGGGTCTTTCATTTTGTAGCGCACGAAGTTGAATATTTTGGTGATATAGGTAACCGGATGGCCGTGGGTGAGATGGCCGCCGTGGCTTAAATCCATTCCCAACACGGTGTCGCCGGGTTCGAGCAGGGCGAAGTAGGTGGCGATGTTGGCCGGTGCACCGGCATGGGGTTGGACGTTGGCGTGACCGGCGTTGAATAACTGTTTGGCGCGTTCAATGGCAAGCGATTCCACGCGGTCGGCGTAAGTCTGGCCGCCGTAATAACGCCGTCCGGGATAGCCTTCGGAATACTTATTGTTGAACACCGAACCCATGGTTTCCATAACCGCCGCAGAGATGTAGTTCTCCGACGGGATGAGTTCCACGCCCTCGGTTTGTCGTTGCATCTCCCCGCTTACGGCGGCGTAAACCTCGGGGTCAAATTGTTTGAGTGCGTCGTAGGTGGGCATGGTTGCGGCCTGCTCCTGTGCGGGTGAATGGTTGAAATTCAGCGGCGCTGATACTGCGCGAATTATAGGGGAAAACGGCGTGTTGGGAAATATGCGCCGCCATCAGCCGCTGAAAGATTCCGCAAAGGTTGCGAAGCGGTCTTCGGCCAGGGCGTGGCGGATGCGCGTCATCAAATTCTGGTAGTAATGAATGTTGTGTAATGAACAAAGGCGCGCGCCGAGAATTTCATTGTTGTGATACAGATGCCGGAGATAGGCGCGGGAATAATTCTGGCAGGTATAACAATCGCAAGCCGCATCGATGGGGCCGGTGTCCGTCCGGTGGGCGGCGTTGCGGATTTTGACTACGCCATCGTGGGTATACAACCAGCCGTTGCGGGCGTTGCGAGTCGGCAGCACGCAGTCGAACATATCAATACCGGCGGCCACACCGTCCACCAGATCCCGAGGCGTGCCAACTCCCATCAAATAACGCGGCTTGTCCGCCGGCAGATGATCGGCCACCTCGTCCAGCAACCGCAGCATCTCCTCCTTCGGCTCACCCACCGACAAACCGCCCAGGGCATAGCCGTCAAAACCCCCGCCAAAACGAATGTCCATCAAGCCGCGCAGGGACTCCAGCCGCAACTCCGAGTACATACCCCCTTGAACGATGCCGAACAGCGCACCGCCACCGGCATAACTGCGCCGACAACGCTCCGCCCAACGCCCGGACAATTCCATGGATGCGCGGGCCTCGGCATGGGAAGCCGGATATGTGGTGCACTCGTCCAAAGCCATGACGATATCGGAGCCCAGCGCCGCCTGCACCGCCATGGATTCCTCCGGGCCGAGAAATACTTCGTGGCCGTCAAAGGGCGAACGAAAGGTTGCCCCCCGTTCTTCGAGTTTCCGCAATTTCGCCAGACTCCATACTTGAAATCCGCCGGAGTCGGTCAAGATGGGATACGGCCAGTGCATAAAATCGTGCAGCGTGCCGTGAGCCTCGATAACTTCCACCCCCGGACGCAACATCAAATGAAAAGTATTCCCCAAAATCATCTGCGCACCACTTCCCGCAACTTCCTCCGGGGTCAAAGATTTAACCGCACCAGCGGTGCCCACCGGCATAAACGCCGGCGTGTCCACCACACCACGCGCGAATGTGATACGCCCGTGCCGGGCTTTGCCGTGGGTGTGGTGGAGGGTGAATTTCATGGGGGTTGTTTCAACCATGGTTTAGAAATTTGGGCAAATCAGGGCGCGACGGACTGTTTCGCGCTACATTACGGGTGTTCACACCACAACACTTGAGAGAATCATGTCGAATAAATCTGAAAATTCAAACAAGTATTTGCTGGAGATGGAAAAAGTCAAGGAACAATATCGACAATACATGGAAGTCAGCGAAATATACAAGTTACCGACTTTTTCGCCCGATCCAGAACCTCAATACGCGAATCCGAGTGGTGAGAACCCACTGACTAATAACAAAATCACACTGGTAAAATAACATGGCAAATTGGAATGAGTTAGAAAAGGAAGTTTAACAAAGCACAAAACCCGATCAGTTCATTACTCTCCAAACACGAATTCACTTTATGGGGCGATTTCATTCATTTTCCCAATCGTAAACGCGATGGCGTTGGCGGTTTTTTGTAGGGTTTCGGTTTCGGGGAGGGTTAGGGTTCGGGATTTGCGGGATTTTAGGTATTTGTCGAGGGGTTGGTAGCCGCCGATTTGGAAGATGAAAACTTGCGGGGGGACGGGGGCGAAGTATTCGGTTGGGTTGAAATACAGGCGTTGGGTTTTTTCGTCGTAGCGGATTTTTTCGACCAGATGGGATGTGCCGGTGCCGTCGTGTTGGGCGAGGTCGCCGGTGCAGTTTTCGCGTAGCAGGTGGGCGGCGATTAGTTCGTTGCCGAGGGCGGCGAGGCGTTGGAATTCGGCGTTGTCGGCGGGGAAAGGGATGCGCGGGAAGTCGCTACGCAAGAAGGCGGCGTAGCGGTTGCGATAATCGGGTGAGTGCAGAATTGCGTAGATGCAACCGAGAATATCTTCCGGTGAGTGGGCTTTGCCGTAGCGGTCGTCAAGCCAGCGGCGGAATTCGGGGTTTAGGTTTTCGTGGCGGGTGATTTGTTTCTGGCTACCGGTCGAATCAATTACGATGTCGTAGCGGTAGAGGGGAAAGCACAACGCCCCACCCCTTCGATTAAGATTTAAGTCAACGATTGAGTCGGCCACAAAAACGGCATTAAATTCACTCCCGCCAATAGCACTTGCTTGTCGAATTGTTGTAAGCACGATATTTTCACCTGCCAACATGTGGCCCATAACTTCGGGGCGACGACGATCCATCGTCTCCCCGCCGTAATAGCACCAGCGAGTATCGAACGGACGATACAGGCACGGCTTAAGAAACTGCTCAAAAGAATACTCACGCATCAGTTTTTTGCGGGCGGAATCCAGACTCCAACCGTGCGTGTCATTGAGGTTATAAATTTCACGCAACTTTTCCGTGTTGATAGTGCCATCGATCATTTTGTTGATGCGAGATTTGATCTCTTCCGCATCGAAAGCAAAAGCAAAATGATCGCGATGGGATGTTATGCCGATGCTTTGTGCCATGAACATATCCTTTATGGAATAATATTTTTCATACTGTTTTGCGGCTTTTTCATCGCGTCGAATAAAAAGATAAAACGGTGACGCTGGTTTTACATTTTTCCATTGCACGCTCGTTAGATTGTTTTCCAAACAAGCGGCATATTTGTCATCACGCTTGCCATATAAATCAGCGTGAAACACGCCTTTCTGTTTGGCTTTTGGATTCTTAACCAGCAAACTGATAGCGACGCCTTGCAAAATATCAAAAACATTTTCATCCTTGCCGCCGTCCGGGGCAGTTTCTTTTTTCTTGGCGTTGCCGTGCAGATCTAAAAAATACAGCGCGTCAAAAGTGTTAAGCAGACTTTGTCGCATACCGCGAAAGGTCGGGTTATCCAAAAAACTGTGGTTGGTAATAACGGCGACAATGCCGTGCTCGACGCGTTCCATTTTCCATTGGGCGAAGCGGATAAATTTCACATAGTCATCCTGTAACCATTTTGGATTTCTTTCGCCCAACGGTTTGCCATCAACTTCTTTGTAGGTTTTTATTAATCTGGCAATCCATTCGCCTTTGTTTTGCGAATGCCCCGAATACGGCGGATTGCCGGTAATCACCAGCACCGGCGAATCCTTGATTTGCTGCGCCCGATTTGCTTCTTCGGCCAGTTTGGGCATCATCGGTATTTGTACTGTTTCGCTGATTTGTTCGAGGGTGTTGGTGAGGAATATGTTGATGCGTTCGTCTGCTTGCAAGGTTATTTCGTTGTCGGCGAGGAACTGGGATAGTTTGAGGTGGGCGATGGCATAGGGCGCCATCAGCAGTTCAAAACCATAAAAGTTTTTGAGGAGATGGCCGTGGGCGAGCAAGTCGCGGCGTGCCGGGGTTGCATCGGCGAGCACGGTGCGGATCATTTCCAGCATGAAAGTGCCGGTTCCGGCGGCGAAGTCGAGGGCGGTTACGGCGTTGGTTTCGGCGAGGCCGTTGGGTAAATTAAAATCCCGGCGCAATAAATCATCCACTGCGCGCACGATAAATTTGACCACCGGCGGCGGGGTGTAATAGACGCCGCGCCGTTCGCGCATGCGGGAGTCGTAGGCGGCGAGAAAGTTTTCGTAGAAATAGATGTAGGGATCATCGGCATCCTGAAAGCCTTTGCCGCCGTTGCGGTAGGACATGGATTCGCCCACCGCCGCCGCGTCCATGGTGTTGATGACGGCCAGGATGTCGTCCACCACCCAGCCGATGTGTTGGTATTCGTGGTCGCGCAAGCCCGGCAGAAAGGCGGTGATTTCGCGGATGACGGCGAAGTTGGCGGGGATGTGGCGGTTGATGTCGTAGAGGTCGAGTTTTCTGCCGGCGGGGGCTTTGAGTTTGGCGAGTAGCAGGCTATACACCAGCGTTTGCGCGAAGGCATCTGCGAATTTTGCAAAGTCCAGTTCGGTGTCTAGGGCGGTTTGGAAGGCTTTCAGCAACCCGTGCAGGCGTGATTTTTCCGGGGCGTCACCGGCGTGGGTTTCCAGCCCTTCGCGCAATAACGCGCATCGCCTTGCCAACGCCGCCGCCAACCGTTCGGCGTCGCCGATTTTTTCCGCTTCAACTGCCATGAAGGCGCGCAGCAGGTCGGTGAACTGGTCTTTTGTTTTGGTGTTCGATTGTTCCGTCAATACCGCATCGCCAATTTTTTTGCCGTCTCGCAACAATAGCCAGCGCCACGAATCGGTGAGCAGGATGTTGCCGGACAGGGCGCGGTATTTTTGCAGTTGCGCTTTGCCGAGCAGTTTTTGCAAGTTTTCGCCGGGATTTTTACATTCCAAGTAACCGATAACCCCGCCGCCTTTGGCGGTGATACGAAAGTCGGGCGCGCCGCTGTTTTGGATGCGGCTCGGTTCCTGCAACACATCGACGGCTATGCCAAATTCCGCCACCGAGGTTTGCAGCATAATTTCAATAGGCGTGCGGTAAGAAAATTCCGTGGCGTCACCGCCTGCGACGATGGCGGCGATGGTTTTGGTGTAAGTTGTTATCCAGTGCATGCGTGAATTATAACCCTTCGGCGGGCGTGCCGCTTTGTCGCTCGCTGAACATCGCATCGCCGTGGGTGTGATGGACAGTGAGTTTCATCGGCGCCTGTATTATTGAAAAGTGCGCGGGGAAATTAACCGCCGTCCTGGGATTAAAACCTTGCGGGCATTTGGTCCCAGTGTCTGCCTTTGTATTCCCGGCCGTTTGCTTTTTTACTGCGCCGAACGCCGTCTGCGCCCCATGCTCCCCATTGCTTAAAGAAAAAACGCACTTTGGATGCGGCGCATTGTTTTTTTACATTATCCACCCAAGCCGTTTGCATCGGGCGGGCGCCCTTTCCGCTTTCGCCGCCGACGATAACCCAATGAATACCACTGAGTTTAACTTTCCCTATGTCTTCCAACAGTGGTTCGACCGACAAAAAGCGCACTTTCGCTTTTATTTTCCGCAATTCGTCAATGCGAGGCACGCCGTGTTTTTTGTTTTCAACCGATGTGCCCAGCCAGGCGTTCGTGGGCACATTCCGATTGTCAAAATACTGCCGCATTCTCCCCGGCCGTTTGGTAAGAATCTGATAAGTGTGTTGCGGTGTTTTGCAAATGATCCCCATAACCTCATCGACAAAATCAAACGGTACTTTGGGGTGAAACATATCCGACATGGAATTGACAAACCATATAGTCGGCTTTTTTCGCCGCAAGGGAATGCTCAATCGATCAGGGTGAATTGAAACCGCGAAGCCGTTTTCATAGCCTTTTACGCCCATTGCATGTAGACGCCGTGAAAGGACTTCAGCATAACAATGCTTGCAACCAGCGGATATTTTGGTGCATCCGGTGACTGGATTCCAGGTTGACTCTGTCCATTCAATTTTTGATGCTCCATTCATGATCTTTTTTTAATAATGTAAGTAGCAATCTTTGTGGCTATTCTGTGACCTTTTTTGTTGCCAGCCGCGAAGCACAGGGCAAAAAGTGGATTCCCCCTTGAATTTTCCAGCATTAGAGGTTCTTCTACAACACCCGGAAAAATAGTTTTCAATCGCTTCACAAAATAGCCCGCAATTTTCGTGAAAGAAGCTATTTTCCGTAGATTTTCGACATTCTCCCCCGGCAATAAACTCATTTGCTCGGAACTTTCAGGTTCATAAAAATGCTTGCGCCAATCTTGGGTACCGAACAGGACATCTAACTTTTTCTGCCATAGTGTTGGAATTTCACCACTTTTGGTTAACATCCGGTTTACAGCCACGCCCACAGGGAACAACACCCACAGGTCTATGGCCTTAGTGTTTGCTATGACGACAATAGTTTCCCATTTTACCTCCATCCCAAACGGATCAAGAAACATCACGGCTCGCGATGATTCCCAATCAATATCTCGGCACAAACGCAACACCTCGTCGTTTGCATCTCCTGGTATAAAATTTACTTTTCCCAATTTATCGCCATGCTTTTCACGCACTACCTTTTCCAACTCATCAATATAATTTTGGTTTTCGTCTATGAAATGAAATTGGTCAAAGGGGCGCTTTACTTTCCCTTTGCTCGTAGCTTCCAACGCGATTAATGGTGAGCCTTTTTTATATTCACTATCATCTGAATCATCGAACAACTGTTTATCAGAATAATTGCCTTGTTGAGCCCACGAGCCAGGTCCGGCGAAAGCATCAATATACAAAAGTGAGTAGTAATCCCACTTTTCCAACACGTTAAGATACGCGCACAGATAGGAGCGCAATGCGTCCACTTTCAGGACAGTCCATAGACCACCAAAAGAATTGGATTTAACCATTTACTGCAAGTCTCGTTTATTTGGTAAGTAAGAGGGCAAATACAGAGAGACACTCAATGACAATCTTACCAGTTCAGCCTGTCGAAATGTAATCAGAAACGATGATGACTTAATTACCCGTCAATCTCCCCCATCTTCCCAATCGTAAACGTAATGGCATTCGCGGTTTTTTGTAGGGTTTCGGTTTCGGGGAGGGTTAGGGTTCGGGCTTTGCGGGATTTTAGGTATTTGTCGAGGGGTTGGTAGCCGCCGATTTGGAAGGTGAAAACTTGCGGGGGGACGGGGGCGAGGTATTCGGTTTGGTTGAAATACAGGCGTTGGGTTTTTTCGTCGTAGCGGATTTTTTCGACCCGATGGGATGTGCCGGTGCCGGTGTGTTGGGCGAGGTCGCCGGTGCAGTTTTCGCGTAGTAGGTGGGCGGCGATTAGTTCGTTGCCGAGGGCGGCGAGGCGTTGGAATTCGGTGTTGTCGGCGGGGAAAGGGATGCGCGGGAAGTCGCTGCGCAGGAAGTCGGCGTAGCGATTTCGGTAGTCGGGTGAGTGCAGAATTGCGTAGATGCAACCGAGAATATCTTCCGGTGAGTGGGCTTTGCCGTAGCGGTCGTCAAGCCAGCGGCGAAATTTGGGGTTTAGATTCTCACAGCGGACTGTTTTATCAATTTCGATGTCGTAGCGGTAGAGAGGAAAGACCGGCGCAGAGTTTCCGGGGCGGGTTGACATGATGCCAAACTCGGCGATTTTGTCCGTAACAAAAGCGTCTTGCCATGTCGCTTGACCGGTGGCACTCCGTGACACGGACAAACCGAGATTTTCACCCGCCAGCATGTGGCGCATAACTTCGGGGCGATGACGATCCATCGTCTCTCTACCGTAATAGCACCAGCGAGTATCGAACGGACGATACAGGCACGGCTTAAGAAACTGCTCAAAAGAATACTCACGCATTAGTTTTTTGCGGGCGGAATCCAGACTCCAACCGTGCGTGTCTTTGAGGTTATAAATTTCACGCAACTTTTCCGTGTTGATATTGCCATCGATCATTTTGTTGATTCGCGCTTTGATATCTTCGGCGTTGAAAGCAAAAGCAAAATGGTCGCGATGGGATTTTATGCCGGTGCTTTGTGCGATGAACATATCCTTGACGGAATAATATTTTTCATACTGCTTTGCGGCTTTTTCATTGCGCGGAATGAAAAGATAAAACGGCGATGCTGGTTTTACCTTTTTCCATTGCACGCTCGTTAGGTTGTTTTCCAAACAAGCGGCATATTTGTCATCGCGCTTGCCGTATAAATCAGCGTGAAACACGCCTTTCTGTTTGGCTTTTGGATTCTTAACCAGCAAACTGATAGCCACACCCTGCCGAATATCAAAAACATTTTCATCTTTACCGCCGCCGGGAGCGGTTTCTTTTTTGTTGGCGTTGCCGTGCAGATCTAAAAAATACAGCGCGTCAAAAGTACTCAGCAAACTATGTCGCATACCGCGAAAGGTCGGGTTATCTAAAAAACCATGGTTGGTAATGATAGCGACAATGCCCCGCTCTACGTTTTCCATTTTCCATTGAGCGAAGCGGATGAATTTTACATAGTCATCCAACAGAACTTTTAAGTTGCTTTCTTTCAGTTTTTCACCGTCGCTCTCTTTGTAATCGTTGATTAGGCGAACGATCCACTCGCCCTTGTTTTGTGAAGCAACCGAATACGGCGGGTTGCCGGTAACCACCAGCACCGACGAATCTTTGATTTGCTGCGCCCGGTTCGCTTCTTCGGCGAGTTTGGGCATCATCGGCAGTTCGACTTGTTTGCTGATTTGTTCGAGGGTGTTGGTGAGGAATATGTTGATGCGCTCGTTTTGGCGGAGTGGCACGTCGTTGTCGGCGAGAAATTGCGACAGTTTAAGGTGGGCGATGGCATAAGGCGCCATGAGCAGTTCAAAGCCGTAGAAGTTTTTTAATATATGGCCGTGGGCGAGCAAGTCGCGGCGTGCCGGGGTTGAGTCGGCGAGCACGGTGCGGATCATTTCCAGCATAAAAGTGCCGGTTCCGGCGGCGAAGTCCAAGGCGGTTACGGCGTTGGTTTCGGCGAGGCCGTTGGGTAAATTAAAATCCCGGCGCAATAAATCATCCACTGCGCGCACGATGAATTTGACCACCGGCGGCGGGGTGTAATAGACGCCGCGTCGTTCACGCAGTCGGGAGTCGTAGGCGGCGAGAAAGTTTTCGTAGAAATAGATGTAGGGATCGTCGGCATCCTGAAAGCCTTTGCCGCCGTTGCGGTAGGACATGGATTCGCCCACCGCCGCCGCGTCCATGGTGTTGATGACGGCCAGGATGTCGTCCACCACCCAGCCGATGTGTTGGTATTCGTGGTCGCGCAAGCCCTGCAGAAAGGCGGTGATTTCGCGGATGACGGCGAAGTTGGCGGGGATGTGGCGGTTGATGGTGTAGAGGTCGAGTTTTTCGCCGATGGGGGCTTTGAGTTTGGCGAGCAACAGGCTATACACCAGCGTTTGCGCGAAGGCATCTGCGAATTTAACAAAGTCCAGTTCGGTGTCGAGGGCGGTTTGGAAGGCTTTCAGCAACCCGTGCAAGCGTGATTTTTCCGGGGCGTCACCAGCGTGGGTTTCCAGCCCTTCACGCAATAACGCGCATCGCCTCGCCAACGCCGCCGCCAGCCGTTCGGCGTCGCCGATTTGCTCCGCTTCGGCGGCCATGAAGGCGCGCAACAATTCGGTGAACTGGTCTTTTGTTTTGGTGTTCGATTGTTCCGTCAACACCGCATCGCCGATCTTTTTGCCGTCTCGCAGCAATAGCCAACGCCACGAATCGGTGAGTAAAATGTTGCCGGACAGGGCGCGGTATTTTTGCAGTTGTGCTTTGCCGAGTAGTTTTTGCAAGTTTTCGCCGGGGTTTTTACATTCCAAATAACCGATAACCCCGCCGCCTTTGGCAGTGATGCGAAAGTCAGGCGCGCCGCTGTTTTGGATGCGACTCGGTTCCTGCAACACATCGACGACTATGCCAAATTCCGCCACCGAGGTTTGCAGCATAATTTCAATAGGCGTGCGGTAAGAAAATTCCGTGGCATCACCGCCTGCGATAATGGCGGCGATGGTTTTGGTGTAAGTTGTTATCCAGTGCATGCGTGAATTATAACCCTTCGGCGAGCATCAATCGGTACCGCTTTGTCGCTCGATAAACATGGCGTCGCCGTAACTGTAGAAGCGGAAATCGTGAGCGATGGCGTGGTGGTAGGCGCGCATGGTTTTTTCGTAACCGGCGAAGGCGCAGACCATCATCAGCAGGGTCGAGCGGGGCAAGTGGAAGTTGGTAATCAAGGCGTCCACCACGCGAAAGTCGTAGCCGGGCAGGATGAACAATTCGGTGTTTCCTGAGAATGGTTTGAGTTGTTCCGAACGGCTGGCCTGCGCGGCGCTTTCGAGGGCGCGGATCACGGTGGTGCCGACCGCTATGATGCGCCCGCCGTGGGATTTTACGCGGTTGATTTCCTCGCACGCCGGTTGGTCGACCTCGATCCATTCGCGGTGCATTCGGTGGTCCGCCGGTGATTCGGTGCGCACCGGCTGAAAAGTACCGGCGCCTACGTGCAGGGTTATCGTCGCCCAGCGGATTCCGGCGTCGCGCAATTCATCAATGAGGGCTCGGTCAAAATGCAGCCCGGCGGTGGGCGCCGCCACCGCACCGTTGATGCGGGAATACACGGTCTGGTAACGCTCAAAGTCTTCTTTCACCACCGTCCGCCCGATGTAGGGAGGCAGCGGCATCGTGCCGTGGGATTGAAACAGCGCCGCCGGATCGCAATCGGCACAGTGGATGACAAAAAACCCGTTGCGGCGTTCGACCACCACCAGTTTCGCCGTGCCCACCAGCAACGTCTGGCCGGCCCGCACGGGCTTGCCGGTGCGCAGTTGCACCAGCGCGGTGCTGCCGTCGAGGATTCGCTCCAGCATGATTTCGACCTTGCCGCCGGTGGGTTTGCGCGCAAACAGCCGCGCCGGTACTACCCGGGTGTTGTTGGCTACCAGCAAGTCACCGGGCCTCAACAAAGTGCCGATTTCGCCGAAGCGGAGCACGTTTGGCTGGTCTTTTGGCCGCTCCAAAGGCATCGCCAATAACCGGCTGGCGGTGCGCTCGGCGGTTGGAAACTGAGCGATTCGCGAGGGCGGCAGTTGGTAGTCGAAGAGGCTGGTTTTCATTGAATTTAAGCGTGAATATTGGGGCGGGCGCAAAAGGGGCAATTCTATGCAATTTCACATAATGTTGCCGGGCTGTCGATTTTTGCCGGCGCGGCGGTTGCATCCCACCGCAAAACTGGTTATCGTTGGCGTACCCTGCCGGGGTGGCGAAATTGGTAGACGCGCCAGATTCAAAATCTGGTTGGGGAAACCCAGTGTCGGTTCGAATCCGACCCTCGGTACCATTGTGGTGCCCTTGAAAACGGCCCCCGAAAACAGCCCAAAATCTCAATGACAAAAACCCTCATCCACCGGTACAATCAACTACCCATGCAACATACGAGCGAGCGACCAATGAACCAACCGACCAATTCAGAGGACGGCCATGACAAAAGTGAAGGCAACGCCACTATCGGCACCTCTATAAAAATTAGCGGCGACATCAGCGGCAAGGAAGACCTGCTCATCAACGGCACCGTGGAGGGCACCATCGATTTCCGGGAAAACAGCGTGGTGGTCGGCCCAAAAGGCCATGTAAACGCCAATGTGTTCGCCAAAAACATCTGCGTCGAAGGCGAAATCAAGGGAGAGTTGCGGGGCGGCGAGCAGATCATCATCGAGCCTTCCGGCCGGGTGACCGGCGACATTCGCGCACCCAGAGTGATATTGAACGACGGCTGCCAGTTCAAAGGCTCCGTGGACATGGAAGAGAAGCCGACCATGGCCGCCGATGCCCGTGGTGCCACAGCGAAACTGGCCGGCGTCAAGCCGTTGGGACACAAGGCTACGAACAACATTGTTCCACGCAAACTGTAATCGCGCCTCATTATATGGACGCCATGGAGATGGCGCAGCCTGACGGCGAATCAGGTTACGGTTATCCTTGGACTCAGGCCGGGACTCAAGCCAAACTCAACCCGAAACCGCCGCGGATTCCACCGTGTCGGCGACCTCCCTGGCCAGTTTTTCCACCCGATTGCGATCTTCCCCTTCGAGCATCACCCGCACCACCGGCTCGGTGCCTGAGGGGCGTAGCACCACCCGGCCGTTAGCACCCAGTTCGGATTGCGCCTGCCGCACCGCAGCGGCCACCCGTTTATGGCGAACCAGCCCCTTGCCGTTGGCGTTGCCCACCGGGACGTTGATCATCCATTGCGGGTAGATGTCCAGATCTTCCACCAGTTGCTGTAGCGTGCACTGATTTTCCAGCATGGTGTCCAGCACTTCCAGCGCGGCGAGGATGCCGTCGCCGGTGGTGCTCTTGTCCAGACAGATGATGTGTCCCGACGCTTCCCCGCCCAGCAACCAGTTGTGTTTCGTCAGCGCCTCGTGGACATAGCGGTCGCCCACCTGAGTACGCACAAAAGGGATTTTCATTTCCTTGAACGCCAGTTCCAGCCCCAGATTGGTCATCACGGTGCCGACCACGCCGCCGAGTTTGCCTTCGCCGAGTTGATGCCGACGCTTTGCCAGCAGGTACAAAATCTGATCGCCGTCCACCCGGGCACCGGAGGCATCCACCAGCAACACCCGGTCGGCGTCTCCGTCCAGGGCGATACCGAGGTCGGCGCCGTCTTCCACCACTTTGGCCATCAAGCCGTCGAGGTGAGTGGAGCCGCATTCGTGGTTGATGTTAAAGCCGTCCGGCTGGTTGCCGATGGCGACCACCTCAGCGCCCATCTCTGAAAACACATGGGGGGCTACGTCGTAGGCGGCGCCGTTGGCGCAGTCCACGACTATCTTGAGCCCGGCCAGGGTGCGCGTGGACGGCAGGGTGCCCTTGCAGAATTCGATGTAGCGGCCCTGGGCGTCGTTCAGCCTTTCGGCTTTGCCGAGTTTACTGGAATCGACGCAGTCCATGGGTTCCGTCATCTTGAGATCGATCCGGGCGACCAGTTCATCCTGCAACTTGGTGCCGTTGGCGGAAAAAATCTTGATGCCGTTGTCGTAGTAGGGATTATGGGAGGCGCTGATGGCGACCCCGGCGCAAGCCCGCGCAGTGCGCGTGAGATAGGCGATTCCCGGAGTCGGCAGAGGGCCGAGAAAACAAACATTGACACCGGCGGCGGAAAAGCCGGCTTCGAGGGCTGATTCGAGCAAATATCCCGATATTCTGGTGTCTTTTCCGATGAGGACTTTCGCGCCGTGGCCGGCGGTGGCGAGTACCCGCCCCGCGGCCCAACCGAGTTTCATCACCGTTTGCGGGGTGATCGGCTCCTTGCCCACGGGACCGCGGACGCCATCGGTGCCGAACAACGAGTTGGACATTGCGCGTGCGGCGTCAGGCCGGGCCGGCGGGATTCAGACCGAGATCGGATTCATCGAGGGTCGGGGTTTCCGGATCTTTCGCCGCCCCTCCGGGCTTGGCGCCTCCGGGGCGGCCATCATCGCCGGGTTTCGGCGGCGTCGGTGCTTCTCCGCGCATGATTTCTTCAACCTGTTTTGAGTCCAGCGTTTCCCATTCGAGCAGGGCGGTCGCCATCGCTTCCACTCTGTCGCGATGTTCTTCGAGAATTTTGCGCGCGCGGGCGTATTGTTCTTTGATGATGCGGGAAATTTCCTGTTCTACTTTTTCCGCGGTTTTCGGGCTGACGTTGCGGTGGGATGCCATCTCCCGGCCGAGAAACACTTCGCTGGTGTTTTCACCGTACACGCGCGGGCCCATGGAGTCGCTCATGCCCCAGCGCGCCACCATGTTCTGTGCCATTTCGGTGGCTTGTTCAAAATCGTTGGAGGCGCCCGTGGTCATCTGATCCATGAAGACTTCTTCGGCGATGCGCCCGCCCATCAACACCGCGATACGCGCCAGCAGGAACGTGCGGTTGTGGCTGTAACGATCCTCTTCCGGGAGTTGCATGGTGATGCCGAGCGCTCTGCCACGCGGAATAATCGTGACCTTGTGCACCGGGTCGGTATATTCCTTGAGAACTTTTGCCACCACGGTATGCCCGGATTCGTGGTAGGCGGTGTTTTTTCGTTCATCCTCGGACATGACGATGGAACGCCGCTCGACCCCCATCAGCACCTTGTCCTTGGCCTTCTCGAATTGCTCCATGCTGACTCGTTTGCGATCTTCACGGGCGGCGAACAGGGCCGCCTCGTTGATCAGGTTGGCCAGGTCGGCGCCGGAAAATCCCGGGGTGCCGCGGGCGATCAGCGACAGGTCGATGTCGTCAGCCAAAGGCACCTTGCGTATATGGACTTTCAGAATCGCCTCGCGCCCGCGAATGTCCGGCAGCGGGACGTGCACCTGTCGGTCAAAGCGTCCCGGTCGCAACAGCGCCGGGTCGAGCACATCCGGGCGGTTGGTGGCGGCGATTACGATCACTCCTTCGCCGGAGTCGAAGCCGTCCATTTCAACGAGCAACTGGTTGAGGGTCTGCTCGCGTTCATCGTGGCCGCCGCCGAGGCCGGCACCACGCTGGCGCCCCACCGCGTCGATTTCGTCGATGAAAATAATGCACGGCGCGTTTTTCTTGGCCTGGTCGAACATGTCCCGCACCCGGGATGCGCCCACGCCCACAAACATCTCCACAAAGTCGGAACCGGAAATGGTAAAGAACGGCACCTTGGCTTCGCCGGCGATGGCCCTGGCCAGCAGGGTCTTGCCGGTGCCGGGGTTGCCGGTCATGAGTACGCCCCGGGGAATGCGCCCGCCGAGTTTCTGAAAGCGCGCCGGCTCGCTCAAAAACTCGACCAGTTCGCCGACCTCTTCCTTGGCTTCGTCCACCCCGGCCACATCCTCGAAGGTCACGTGGTTTTTGTCCTCGGTGAGCAGCCGCGCCTTGCTTTTACCAAAACTGAAAGCACCGCCGCGCCCGCCGCCCTGCATCTGTTTCATGAAGAAAATCCACACGCCGATGAGCAACAAAATCGGAAATGAACTGATCAAGAGGTGCACCAGCAACGAGGTTTCCTCTTCTTTTTTGACCTTGATCTTCACTTCTTTGGCGACCAACTCGTCCACCAGTTTGGGGTCGTTGGGAGCGTAGGTGATGAATAACTCACCGCCGTGGGTTTTGCCTCGAATGACTTCGTCATCGATTTCCACTTGGGCGATGTTGCCCTGCTGCACATGGGTCAGGAAGGTGGAGTAATCGATCTCGTTGCCGGCGGCACTGTCGGAGTTGGTGAAGTTGTTGAACACCGACACAAGAACCATGGCGATCACCAGCCAGAGCAGGATATTTTTGGTCATGTTGGACAATGCAATTTTCTCATTTAATGTTCGCGTTTCAAGCCGCGTCAAACCCGTTTCGGCGGCTCATGTCACTGGCTCAGGTCATCGACTCATATCACCCGTATGTTCAGTATAAGTCATTCGGTGCTTGATTACGCCTCTTTCACGCCCTTTGTGGCACGCCCTTTACAGCCCCGTGCCAGCAGATAAATTTCTCTGGATTGCGGGCGAGACGCATCCGGTTTTATGGCGTGCGTCCGTGCGAAGCAATCGCCCAGTTGTTTTCGGATGATGGATTCGGATTCGCCTGCGAATAGCTTGGTCAGCAGTGCCCCGCCCGGCCTCATCCGGTATCGGCAAAATTCCAAAACGGCCTGTTGCAGGGTTTCCATATGTGCTTGGTCGGTGCTGGATATACCACTAATATTGGGGGCCATATCGGATAAAACAAGGTCCGGCGGGCGGCCATCGAAGGCGGCCAGAATTTCCTCAACCACCTTATCATTAGTGAAATCTCCGTGGATAAAGTTCACTTTTTCGACGGCTTCCATAGCCAGCAGATCCACCGCGACTATCCGGCCCGCGGCGCCAATCTGGCGTACGGCGTATTGACACCAACTGCCCGGGGCGGCGCCGAGGTCCAGGATTAGCGAATCGGGTTTGATGAGGCGATACTTGCGGTCGATTTGTTTGAGTTTGAAAACCGATCGAGCGCGAAAACCGCCACGGCGGGCGGCTTGGACGAACGGGTCGCGGTTTTGCCGCGCCGCCCAGCGGCCGGTCTTGCCGGCTTGTTTGACAGGTATCATAATTTTTCGGTTTTGGCAGGCGGCCAGATGAAACTCATGGGCTGTGCATGGCCGGGAAACCGCCGCCATCAACATCAGCAGAAATTCGGGGTTGCGTCAGTTGAGGTAAGGAGATTTTATGGAGCCAACTCGCGGTCAGGGGTTTAATCTTTCCCTAATTC
This sequence comes from Candidatus Poriferihabitaceae bacterium, assembly GCA_965262585.1. Lineage (GTDB taxonomy): Bacteria > Pseudomonadota > Gammaproteobacteria > Arenicellales > Poriferihabitantaceae > JAHRAW01. The sequence goes on along the minus strand of OZ253546.1, from coordinate 1,600,047 downwards.
GTGCCAGACTTTTTCGACAATCCAGCACTGCATGCACTATCACTTCGTCACCTTCGACAAGGTAATAAACAGCAAATGGAAACCGCCGTGAAAGCATGCGGTAAAATTTGCCAAAAACCACTTCGTGTATTTTATTGTAAATGATTAGCGAGTCGATATCCGAAAACAACGAACTCATAAAATACGCTCCCAAGCCCGGCGCCTACCGCTCGTAAAACTGCCGCCCCCGGCTAAATCCATCGCCGAGGAAGGAAGCAGCCGCAACCTCACTTAAATTGTGCCAAAAGTTGTTCCTTTGCCACATCCCAATCCATCGGTACCTCGCCACTCGCTTCGCGCGCACGCAAAACATCTCCGTGCCATGGAGGAGATTCTATTTTTCCCTGCTGGCATAAGTCATTCCAAATCTCCTCCATGGTTGCTATTTTATCCTCAATGCTCATTTCTTTAATAGCGAGTTTTGCCATGACTTCATCTCAGTTTAGTTTTAAGAAGATTTGTTTTTCCATAAACGAAGTGCCGACTGTAACAAAAATCAGCAAAATTATCGCGACCACGCTCTTCCATTTAACTATGGACTTGTCATCCACTTGATTCGTCCGTTATTTTTCATCAGATTCTTCCACGGTCTCTTCCGCCGCAACCTCGATTTCCCGTCCCACCAACTGCACATATGCCATGGGTGCGCTGTCGCCGGGGCGGTGGCCGCATTTGAGGATTCTGAGGTAGCCGCCCGGACGATCGGCGAAGTGGGGGCCGAGGTCGTCGAATAGTTTGCCGACAATTTCGCGTTCGCGGAGGCGCGCGAAAGCGGTGCGGCGGTTGGCGACGCTGGCGGTTTTCGCCAGCGTAATCAGCGGTTCAGCGATGCGGCGCAATTCCTTGGCTTTGGGCAGCGTGGTCTTTATCTGCTCGTGGAGAAACAGCGATGCCGCCATGTTGCTGAACATGGCTTTTCGGTGAGAGGCGTTGCGGTTGAGGCGGCGCCCGGCTTTTTTGTGGCGCATGATTACAAACCCAGTCCCATGCCGCCCAGGCCACCCAGGCCGGTGGCTTGGTCGTTCTTCACCAGCGACGCCGGTGGCCAGTTTTCCAGTTTGGCGCCCAGTGCCAGATTGCGCTGGGCCAGCACGTCTTTGATTTCCGTCAGCGACTTTTTACCGAGGTTGGGGGTCTTCAGCAATTCGGTTTCGGTGTGCTGCACGAGGTCGCCGATGTAATAAATGCTCTCCGCCTTGAGGCAGTTGGCCGAGCGCACCGTCAACTCCAAGTCGTCCACCGGCTTTAGCAGCACCGGGTCGATTTCCGGCTCTTCTTCGGCCTGACTCTGCACCAGGGATTCCTCGAGGTTCACGAACACCGAAATCTGGTCGTGCAAAATGGTGGCCGCCCGACGCACCGCGGTTTCCGGGTCGATGGAGCCGTTGGATTCGATCTCGATCACCAGGCGATTGAGGTCGGTGCGCTGTTCAACCCGCGCATCTTCCACCGTGTAGGAAATCCGGCTGATGGGGCTGAAAGACGCATCCAGATGAATCACTCCCACCGCACGGGTTTCATCGGTGTCCCGCAAGCGGCTTTCGGCGGTCTCGTAACCTCGGCCACGGCGCACGGTGAATTCCATGTCGAGTTTGGCGTCCTTGGACAGGGTGGCGATGTGATGGTCGGGGTCGACCACATCAATATCGTCGATGAGTTCGATATCGGCGGCGCGCACCACTCCCGGCCCTTTCTTTTTCAGGGAAAGAACCGCTTCATCTCGGGTGTGCATGGTCAGCGCCAGGCTTTTCAGGTTGAGCAGAATGTCAATGACATCTTCCTGCACGCCTTCCAGGGCCGAGTATTCATGAAGAACACCCTCAATGCGCGCATCGGTAATCGCGCAACCGGGCATGGACGAAAGCAGAATGCGACGAAGCGCATTGCCCAGCGTATGACCGAAGCCCCGTTCAAGGGGTTCGATGGTTATGCGGGAATGTTTATCATCGATGTTCTTTGCTTCTACCAGGCGCGGCCTGAGAAATTCGATAGTGGGGTCCTGCATCTATGCTCCTCTGTATACGAAGAAATTAAAAAATAAGGTTCAAGATAACTTAAGCGGGCTATTTGGAATAAAGCGCGACCACCAGGGCTTCGTTGATGTCCGGCGAAAGGTCGGCGCGCTCGGGCAAAACCCTGAACTGCCCCTTGACTGATTTCAAATCCACTTCAACCCACGGGACAAACCCAATCTGCTCGCCGATTTCAAGGGCCGACTTGATCCGTAGTTGCTTCTTGCTTTTTTCGGCGATCTCGACTTCGTCTCCGGGCTTGACCTGATAGGAAGCGACATTGACCTTGCGCCCGTTGACCATCACCGACTTGTGACTCACCAACTGGCGCGATTCGGCGCGTGTTACCCCAAATCCCATGCGATAGACGACGTTGTCGAGCCGCGTTTCCAGCAGCCGCAACAGGTTGAGGCCGGTGGAACCCGGAATACGCGCGGCTTCTTTGTAGTAGCCGCGAAACTGTTTTTCCAGCACGCCGTACATACGGCGCAGTTTCTGTTTTTCACGCAGTTGGGTGCCGTATACCGTGGTACGCGGACGGCGGCCACCGGATTTTACCCCCGGCGCACGGTCGAATTTGCACTTCGAGTCGATGTTGCGCGCCGGGCTTTTGAGGAACAAATCAGTTCCTTCGCGACGCGCGAGTTTGCAGGTGGGGCCTATATATCTTGCCATGGTTATTTACCTTGTTCGGGCGGAAACTTTCGCCTACACGCGACGGCGTTTGGGCGGGCGGCAGCCGTTATGGGGAATCGGAGTGATGTCGGAAATCGAATGGATTTCAAACCCCAGGGCGTTGAGCGAACGCACCGCCGACTCGCGTCCCGGGCCCGGCCCCTTGATTTTCACTTCGAGTTGCTTGACGCCGAGTTCCTGGGCGCGTTTGCCACAACTTTCGGCCGCCATCTGGGCGGCGAACGGCGTGCTTTTTCGCGAGCCCTTGAAGCCGGAGTTGCCGGCTGAGGCCCAGCACAGGGTGTCGCCGTGGCGGTCCGAGATGGTGATGATGGTGTTGTTGAAGGTGGCGTGGATATGCGCCACTCCCTCGGTCACAGTTTTTCGGACTCTGGCCTTGGTCTTGGTTTTGCCGGGTGTGCTTTTTGCCATGATATGTCGTTACCTTTTGCTTTTCGCCGTTTATTTCTTGACGGCGCGGCGCGGCCCCTTACGGGTGCGCGCATTGGTTTTGGTGCGTTGTCCGTTGACCGGCAACCCGCGGCGATGTCGCAGCCCCCGGTAGGCGCCGAGGTCCATCAGGCGCTTGATGTTGATGGATACGGCGCGGCGCAAGTCGCCCTCGACTTCATACCGGGCGATCTCGGTGCGCAGTTTCTCCGCCTCGGCGTCGCTGATATCCTGAACCTTGGTAGCGCGATCGATGCCGGCGGCGGCGCAAATCTTGCGCGCGGCCGGCCGGCCAATGCCGTAAATCACGGTCAGGCCAATCTCGATGTGCTTATGGTTCGGCAGGTTTATGCCGGCAATTCGTGCCACTTTCTGGTCTCCAATTTGGTCTCTACTTTAATCTGTCTTGCGGTCTGCGTTGTGGTTCGGCGCGGGATTTCCAAAGGCGCGGTATTCTAGCAAAAATCCCCGCGTACTTCAATTCGCGCGTTAGCCCTGGTCGTTAGCCCTGGCGCTGCTTATGCCTGGGATCGGTGCAAATTACCCGCACCACTCGGTTGCGGCGGACGATTTTGCAGTTTCTGCACATTTTCTTTACTGATGCTCGTACTTTCATTTCATTGCCTCGAAAGTTTTCGCCCCATAAGTACCGTGTTCATCATCGGATGCCCTGGGGCCGGGTTAGCGAAGACTTTTTCAGGATGCTTTCGTATTGCCGCGACATTAAGTGGGACTGCACCTGGGAGATCAAATCCATGGTCACCACCACGATGATCAAAAGCGAAGTGCCGCCGAAGTAAAACGGCACGCTCCACTTGACGATTAAAAACTCCGGTATCAGGCAGACAAAGGTGATGTAAATGGCGCCAATCAGCGTTAGTTTGGACACCACGCTGTCGATATATTTGGCGCTTTGCGCGCCCGGTCGGATGCCCGGTATGAAAGCCCCGGAACGCTTCAGGTTGTCGGCGATGTCGGTGGGGTTGAACACCATGGCGGTATAAAAGAAACAGAAAAAGACGATCATGCCGCCATACAGCAACGTGTAGACCGGTTGCCCGGGCTGTAGCGTGGTGGCGATGTCCCGCAGCCAGCCCATTCCCTCGGCCTGCCCGAACCAACTACCGAGGCTGGCCGGGAACAGAATCAGGCTGGACGCGAAAATCGGCGGAATCACCCCGGCCATGTTGAGTTTGAGCGGCAGATGGCTGCTCTGCCCGGCGAGCATTTTCCGGCCTTGCTGGCGTTTGGCGTAGTTCACCGTGATGCGGCGTTGGCCGCGCTCCACGAACACCACGAAATAAGTGACTATCATGGCGCCGACAAACAACGCCAGCACGCCGAGCGGGGAAAATGCGCCGGTGCGCGCCAGTTCCAGCGTGCCGGCCACCGCTGACGGAAGCCCGGCAACGATGGAGCCGAAAATGATCAGTGAAATGCCGTTGCCGATGCCGCGCTCCGAGATTTGCTCGCCCAGCCACACCAGGAACATGGTGCCCGCCACCAGAGACGCGGCGGTGGTAATCTTGAAACCAAGCCCCGGAATCAGGATCACCGGGCTACCGCCGACTTGCTGGCTCTCGATGGCCACGGCGATGCCGAAGCCCTGAAACAGCGCCAGCACCACGGTGAAATAACGGGTGTATTGGGTGATTTTTCGGCGTCCCGACTCGCCTTCTTTTTTCAACTGCTCGAGTTTCGGCACCACCGCGGTCATCATTTGCATGATGATGGAGGCCGAGATGTAGGGCATGACGCCGAGGGCGAATATCGACAAGCGGCTCAGGGCGCCGCCGGAAAACATGTTGAACACTTGAACGATGGAGCCCTTGGTTTGCTCGAACAACGCGGCGATGGCGGCCGGATCAACTCCCGGCACCGGCACGTGGGCGCCGACTCGGAACACCACCATGGCGCCGAGCACAAACAATATGCGCTGCTTCAGTTCGGACAGATTGCCGAACATTCCGAGGGATGCCAAACCGCCGCGCGCCATCAGTCTGCCCGCTCCGTTTGCGGTTTTTCAGGGGTGTCTTTGGCGGCCGGTTTTTTGGCGGCTGGCTTTTTAGTGGTCGTTTTTTTGGCTGGTTTTGGTGCTGGTTCTTTGGCCGCTTTTGGTGCTGGTTCTTCGGCTACTTTTGGTGCCGGTTCTTTAGCCGCTTTTGGTGTCTGCTTTTGCGCCGATTTTTTGGCTAATTTTTTGACCGGTTTTGGCGTCACTATCTCCTCAACCGTGCCTCCTGCCTTCTCGATAGCCTGGCGCGCGCCTTTGCTGGCGGCAATCCCGCGCAGGGTCACCGGTCGCACAATTTCGCCGGACAAAATCGCCTTGGCGCGGGTGATGTGCAGGCCAATGACACCGGCTTTGTGCAATGATTTCAGGTCCACCACATCGCCTTCCACTTTGGCGAGTTCATGCAACCGAATCTCGGCGGTATGCCGGTTCACTGAAGAGCGAAAGCCGCGCTTCGGCAAACGCCGCTGCAACGGCATCTGGCCGCCCTCGAAGCCGACCTTGTGGTAGCCGCCGGAGCGTGATTTCTGTCCCTTGTTGCCGCGCCCGGCGGTGCCGCCGGTGCCCGAGCCGCTGCCGCGCGCGACACGCTTGCGATCGGTTTTAGCGCCCGGTGCTGGTTTGAGTGTGTTAAGTCGCATAGTCATTTTTTAGGATGGGTCGCACTTCAGCATATATGAAATCTTGTTGATCATGCCTCGGTTTTCCGGGGTGTCCGCCACTTCGACGGTCTGGTGCATGCGCCGCAGGCCGAGGCCGCGTGCGCAGGCGCGGTGGTTTTTCAGTCGCCCGTGTATGCTGCGAACCAGCGTCACACGTACGGTTTTTCCGGCGGTTTTTTTCTCGTTTGCCATTTTCTTAGCGGATTTCCTCGACCGTCTTGCCGCGTTTGCCTGCCACATACCCAGCGCCGCGCATGTCGCGCAACGCCTGGATGGTGGCGCGGGTTACGTTGACCGGGTTGGTGGTGCCGATGACCTTGGCCAACACGTTTTTCACTCCCAGCACTTCGAACACCGCGCGCATGGCGCCACCAGCGATGATGCCAGTGCCTTCGGAGGCCGGGCGCAACATCACCCGCGCGGCGCCGTGGCGGCCGTTCATCGGGTATTGAAGGGTATGCCCTTTTAACTGCGCTTTGAACATTTGACGGCGGGCGTCTTCCATGGCTTTTTGCACCGCCACCGGCACTTCGCGGGCTTTGCCACGCCCCATGCCGACCCGGCCGGCACCGTCGCCGACTACGGTCAGCGCGGAAAATCCGAAGATGCGCCCGCCTTTGACTACCTTGGAAACTCGCCGGACGTTAATCAGTTGTTCCTGAAAATTGTCCTTGCGGGCACCGTCTCGTTCTCTCGCCTTAACCATTAGAATGAACCATTGAATGAACCGTTGAATAAGCCGTTTAGTTGATTTGCCATTTTTGATTGGCCGTGATTAAAATTTCAGCCCGCCGGCCCGCGCCGCTTCGGCGAACGCCTTGACCCGGCCGTGATAACGAAACCCGGAGCGATCAAAAGCCACGCGCTCGACGCCCGCCGCCTGAGCTTTCTCCGCCATCAGCGTGCCCATCGCGCCAGCGGCTTCGGAATTTCCGCCATACTTCAGTTGCTTGCGAACCTTGGGATCAAGGGTCGAAACCGCCGCCAGTATGCGGTCCCCGGTCGGGTCGATCAGTTGGGCGTAAAAGTGTCGGGGCGTGCGATGGACGGACAGGCGCACGGCCTGCAGTCTGGCGATATGCCCACGCACTCGGCCGGCGCGTTTCAGTCGCGACCGTTTTTTATCGGATATGCTCTTGTCGCTCATGGTTATTTCTTCTTCGCTTGTTTGCGCCGCACATGTTCATCCGTGTAACGAATTCCTTTGCCCTTATACGGCTCGGGCGGGCGAAAGGCGCGGATTTCGGCGGCCACCTGGCCGACCTGTTGTTTGTCCGCACCGCGTACGATGATTTCGGTCTGGATCGGTGTTTCCACGGTTACGCCCGGGGGCAACTGGTACACCACCGGGTGGGAAAAACCGAGACTGAGATTGAGTTTGCTGCCCTGGGCGTTGGCGCGGTAGCCGACTCCTATAATACTCAATTTTTTCTCGAACCCGTCGTTCACGCCGTGAATCAAGTTATACACCAGCGCGCGCATGGTCCCCGACATCGAAACCGCCTTTTTGTCGGCTGGGTCTCGACCTTCGCTGATGCGGACTTTGAGGACGCTGTCTTCTTCCACAACATCGATGCCCGGCAACATATCAAGGCGTTGCTCGCCTTTGGGCCCCTTGACGCTGACCGAGCGGTCGGCACCCGAATTGACAATGCGCACTTCGACGCCGCCGGGTACTTCGATGGGAGTTTTTGCGATGCGTGACATGTTGAATATCGCCTAAAACACCGTGCAGAGCACTTCGCCGCCGATCTGCCGGCGGCGCGCGGATTTGTCAGTCATCACCCCTTTCGAGGTCGAAATCAGCGCCACGCCCAGGCCGTTGCGCACCGATGGCAATTCGTCGCTGTGCACATAGACGCGACAACCCGGTTTGCTGATGCGGTCGATTTCCTCGATCACCGGATTGCCCTTAAAATATTTCAGGCGCACTTCCAAACTCTTGTCGGCGCCGGCGCCGCTCACTTCATAGCCCTTGATGTAGCCTTCTTCCTGCAACACCTCGGCGATGGCCGCCTTTCTTCCGGAAGCCGGCATGGACACGCCTTCCTTGCCGGCCCGGGAGCCGTTACGGATGCGGGTCAACATATCGGCGATAGGATCAGACATGCTCATAATCAAACTCTCCCGTTACCAACTCGACTTGACCACGCCGGGGGCTTCGCCGCGCATGATCACTTCTCGCAATTTGTTGCGGCACAAGCCGAACTTGCGGTAATAGCCGTGGCCGCGCCCGGTCAGGACGCAACGATTGCGCTGCCGTGAACGGCTCGAATCTCGCGGCAATTTCTGCAGCGCCAGCATCGCCTCCCACTGTTCTTCCGCGCCGGTTTGCGGGGCGGCGATGGTCTTCACCAGTTCGGCGCGCTGCGTGGCGTGTTTTTCGACCAGTTGCCGACGCCGTTTTTCTCGCGCCACTATGGATTTTTTTGCCATGGGTCTAACTCTTTATCGGAAAGTTAAAGGCCTTCAACAGCGCCTTTGCGTGCGCGTCGTTTTGGGCCGTGGTGGTGATGCAAATATCCATACCGCGCATCGCATCGACGTTGTCGTAATCAATTTCGGGAAACACGATCTGCTCTTTGAGCCCGAACGCATAATTGCCACGGCCATCGAACGACTTGTCGGGCAGCCCGCGAAAATCGCGGATGCGCGGTATCGCCACGTTGATCAGGCGGTCGAGGAATTCGTACATGCGATCGCGCCGTAGCGTGACCTTGGCGCCGACCGGCCAACCTTGGCGAATCTTGAACGCCGCTTCGGATTTTTTGGCTTTGGTAATAATCGCTTTCTGGCCACTGATTCGCTCAAGATCCTCGGCTGCGGTTTTCAGCACGTTCTTGTTGGCGACCGCCTCGCCGAGCCCCATGTTGAGGGTAATCTTGCTGATGCGCGGCGTCTGCATGGTGCTATTCAAGTTCAATCCCCGGCGCAACTCCGGTTCGATCTTGTCTTTGAATTGCTGTTGTAATCTTGCCATTGGTAATACCTGCTTCCGGCTTAAGCCAGATCAATGACTTCGCCGTTGGAGGTGAAGTACCGAACCTTGCGTCCGTCGTTGAGGGTTTTGAATCCGACCCGTTCGCCTTTGTCGCTGGCCGGGTTGAACAACGCCAAATTAGACAAACGAATGGGGGCTTCTTTCTCGATGATGCCGCCGCTTTCGCCGCTGTTGGGATTGCCACGGGTATGGCGTTTGACCAGATTGACGTTGTCCACCAGCGCACGGCCGGTGCCATCATCGTCTTTAATAACCCGCAGCACATTGCCGCGCTTGCCTTTGTCGCGGCCAGCGAGGACTACTACGTCGTCGCCCTTTTTGATTCGTTGCATGTTCGTGGTCTCCTGATTCGGCGGCAAGGTCACAACACTTCCGGTGCCAGCGAAATGATGCGCATGAATTTTTCCGAGCGCAGTTCGCGCGTCACCGGGCCGAAAATGCGCGTTCCAACGGGCTGATGACTGGCGTTCAATAATACCGCCGAGTTGCGGTCGAAACGAATCACCGAACCGTCCGCGCGGCGTACCCCGCTGCGCGTGCGCACAATCACGGCATCATAAACATCGCCCTTTTTGACTCGGCTGTTGGGTAACGCCTCTTTGATGGAGATTTTGATGATGTCGCCGATGCCGGCGTAGCGACGCTTTGAGCCGCCCAGCACCTTGATGCACATCACCCGCTTGGCGCCGCTGTTGTCGGCCACCGAAAGCACTGTTTGCATTTGAATCATGATTATCCCCTATGCCGCCTTGCCGATCACTTCCACCAACTGCCAACATTTGAGTTTCGACCGTGGGCGGCAGGATTCGATAATCACGGTATCCCCCGACTGGCACTGATTGTCCTCATCGTGGGCGTGTACTTTGGTGGAGCGGCGAATATACTTTTTATACAACGGATGTTTGATCTTGCGCTCGATGAGGACAGTGATGGTCTTGTCCGCAGCCGCGCTCACTACGCTGCCCTGCAACGAGTGCGCGGTACTCCGGCGCGTCGTCGCGGTTTCCGGCGGCGCGGCGTTTTCGATTTTTTCCGGGCTTTCTGTGGTCATTATACGGCTCTCGTTTCTTCTTCGATCATGTCTTTGTTGCGCGCCTTGCCTTTCTCGCCCACCTCTCCCGCCTTCTCGGTCAGGATGGTTTTGATGCGGGCGATGTCTTTGCGCACGGCATTGAAGCGCATCGGATTGGCCAACTGCCCGGCGCCACGCTGCATGCGCAGGTTGAACTGCTCACGGCGCAGGCCAATCAGTTCGCGGTTTAGTTCGTCCACGCTTTTGGCGCGTAATTCGTTAGGTTTCAGCACAAATCACCCCGCCTGACGCCGCGCAAACGTGGTTCGCAAGGGCAACTTGGCACTCGCCAACCGAAACGCCTGACGCGCCAATTCCTCAGGAATGCCCTCGATTTCATACAACATGGCACCGGGCTTGATTGGTGCTACCCAGAATTCCGGGTTGCCTTTGCCTTTACCCATGCGCACTTCAAGGGGTTTCTTCGACACTGGCTTGTCGGGAAAAATTCGGATCCAGATGCGCCCGCCGCGTTTGACATGGCGAGTGATGGCGCGCCGCCCGGCTTCGATCTGGCGCGCCGTTAAGCGTCCGCGACTGGCAGACTGCAAGCCGAATTCGCCGAAACTGACTCGGTTGCCACGGGTCGCAAGGCCACGGTTGCGTCCTTTCTGCTGTTTGCGGAATTTGGTTCGTTTTGGCTGAAGCATCGCTCAATACCCCCGACTAGACCGCTTCGGGTTTGGTTTTGCCGGCACCCGTGTCTGCGGCAACTATGTCTGCGGCGACTTGTTTGGGTTCGGCTTGTTTGGGTTCGGCTTGTTTGGGTGCGACTTGTTTGGGTGCGACTTGTTTGGGTGCGACTTGTTTGGGTGCGACTTGTTCGGGTGCGACTTGTTTGGGTGCGACTTGTTCGGGTGCGACTTGTACGGGTGCGACTTGTACGGGTGCGGCTTGTACGGGTGCGGCTTGTTCGGATGCCACTTGTTCGGGCGTGGCTTGTTCGGGTTCGATTTGTTCAAGGGCGGGTTCGATTTTTTCCGGCGCGAATATCTCGCCCTTGAAAATCCACACCTTCACGCCGATGGTTCCGTAAGTGGTGTGCGCTTCGTGCAAGCCGTAATCGATGTCGGCGCGCAGCGTGTGCAACGGCACGCGCCCTTCGCGGTACCATTCGGTGCGGGCGATTTCGGTGCCGTTCAAGCGTCCGGCGAGCATCACCTTGATGCCTTCGGCGCCGAGGCGCATGGAATTCTGCACCGCGCGCTTCATCGCCCGGCGAAACATAATTCTTTTTTCCAACTGCTGGCAGATGTTTTCCGCCACCAGTTTGGCGTCGAGTTCCGGCTTGCGAATTTCTTCCACCGCCACCTGCACCGGCACACCGTTCATGCGCATCAACTGATGGCGCAGCCGCTCGATGTCTTCCCCCTTCTTGCCGATGACGATGCCGGGGCGCGCGGTGAATATGGTGATGTTAAGGTTCTGAGACGGGCGGTCGATGACGATCCGGCTCAGTGCCGCGTTGGCTAGCCGCTTGGTGATGAACTCGCGTATCTTGAGGTCGCTCGCCAGGGTCGTGGCGTAGCCGCTCTTGGCGGCATACCACTTGGCATTCCAATCCCGGATAATGCCGAGGCGAATGCCGTTTGGATGTACTTTTTGGCCCATTGGTCGGTTCCTATTTATTCCGGTTCGGCGTTTTGTGTGGTGTTCGGTGTGGCTTTTTGCATGGCTTTTTGTTTGGCGTTGGCCGACCGGCGCGGCTCATCGCTCACGCTCAGGGTGATGTGGCAGCCGCGCTTGAGGATGCGCGCACCGCGCCCCTTGGCGCGCGCCCGAAAGCGTTTCAGCATCGGTGCCTGATCCACCGTCGCCCGGTCGATCCATAATTCGTCAATGTCGGCGCCCTCGTTGTGTTCGGCGTTGGCGATGGCCGAGTCGAGCACTTTCTTCACCGGCACCGCGCCTTTTTTGAGGCTGAACTCAAGAATTTCCAACGCCCGCTCCACCGGCCTGGCGCGAATCTGGTCCACCACCAGCCGACATTTCTGCGGCGACAGGCGAACATATTTTGCTGTTGATGTGACGCGCATGGCTACTTGACCTTCTTACCCGCGATATGACCACGGTAGGTTCGGGTCGGCGCAAACTCGCCGAGTTTGTGGCCCACCATGTTCTCAGAAATGAGCACCGGCATATGCTGGCGGCCATTGTGGATGGCGATGGTCAGGCCGACAAATTCCGGCATGATCATGGACCGTCGCGACCAGGTCTTGATGGGCCTGCGGGAGTTTTCCGCCTGGGCTTTTTCCACCTTCGCCCACAAGTGATGATCCACAAAGGGGCCTTTTTTAACGGAGCGTGGCATGGTTATTTCTTCCGCCTGCGAATAATCATGGGTGAAGTGCGCTTATTGGAACGAGTGCGGTAGCCTTTGGTGGAAACACCCCAGGGCGAAACCGGATGGCGTCCGCCGGAGGTGCGGCCTTCGCCGCCGCCGTGGGGATGGTCTACCGGGTTCATGGCTACGCCGCGCACCGTCGGGCGAATGCCGCGCCAGCGTTTCGCACCGGCCTTGCCCAGTTTGCCGAGGCTGTGCTCGGAATTGCCGACCTGACCGATGGTGGCACGGCAATCGAGATGCACCTTGCGCATTTCCCCGGAGCGAAGTCGCAACTGGGCGTAAGCGGCTTCCTTGCCGATGTATTGAACCGAGGCACCGGCGGAACGCGCCAGTTGCGCGCCCTTGCCGGGCTTGAGTTCGACGCAATGCACCACGGCACCCACCGGAATGTTTCGCAGGGGCATGCTGTTTCCCGGATTGAACGCCGCACCGACGCCAGACACCACGGTGTCGCCGCCAGTCATGCCGCGTGAGGCAATGATATAGCGGTGCTCGCCATCCCGGTACACCAGCAGGGCGATGTGTGCGTTACGGTTGGGATCATATTCGATGCGCTTGACGGTCGCCGGAATTCCATCCTTGGCGCGCTTGAAATCGATCACCCGGTAGTGTCGCTTATGCCCGCCGCCGCGATGGCGCACGGTTATGCGGCCCTTGTTATTGCGGCCATCAATGGCGGTCTTGGCTTGCAACAGCGGGCCGTGAGGCTTGCCTTTGTGCAGCCCCGGCGTCACCACCTTGACCATACCCCGGCGACCCGGCGTGGTCGGCCGTTGTTTTACCAGTGTTGTTTTGGCGGGTGTCATGTGGATAGTCGTTTGGTTATTTGTTTGGCTATTCGTTTATTAAAATCAGTACTACCGTTACGCCCCGGCCATGCCGAGGAAGTCGATGTCGTGGCCTTCTTGCAAACGCACGTAGGCTTTTTTCCAGTTGTTCCGCTTGCCCGGAGTGCGGCCAACCCGTTTGATCTTGCCGCGCACGTTGGCCACTTGTACGCTGCGTACTTTGACCTCGAACAGTGCCTCCACGGCGAGTTTGATTTCATTCTTATCGGCATCGGGCAATACCTGAAAGACGATCTGTCGATGCTTGTCCGCCGCCATGGAAGTTTTTTCGGAAATCACCGGCTTCAGGATAATCTGGTGCAGGCGTTCGTCGTTAATGGCTGAGGTCATTGCAACGCCTCGTCTATTTTGCGCACCGCATCCACCGTGACCACCACTTTGTCGTGGCTGATGAGGGCCACCGGGTCAATGCAACCGCTGGCGCACACCGAAACCGCCCACAGGTTGCGCGCCGAGAGTTCGATGTTCCGGTCCACTTCCGCCAGCACCAGCAGCGTTTTGGTGGCGACGATGGACGACAGGCCGTTCAGCGTGGCGACCAGCGTTTTGGTGCTCGGCTGCTCCATGGTCAATCCGTCCACCACAATCAAACGCTCCTGACGGTGCAATTCCGAAAGGATGGAGCGCATCGCCGCGCGGTACATTTTGCGATTCACTTTGTGGGAGAAATCCTTGGTGGAAGCCGGAAAAATCACCCCGCCGCCGCGAAATATCGGGCTGCGAATGGTTCCCGCGCGCGCCCGCCCGGTGCCTTTCTGGCGCCACGGCTTGACTCCGCCACCGCGAACCGCGCCACGGCTTTTCTGGGCGCGAGTGCCTGCCCGGCTGCCCGCCTGATAGGCAATCACCACCTGATGAATCAGCGGCTCGTTAAATTCCCCGCCGAAAGCGGCGTCGGATAAATCCAACGTGCCGTTGGTGCCGCCGGTGGGCTTGTTGATGGTTAATTGAATCGTCATTTTTTTAATCTGTCTGCTGTCTGTCCGTTCAGGTGCTCTTCGAATTCTTCGCCTTCACCGAAGGCCGAATGATTACATCGCTCCCTTTGCAACCGGGAATGGAGCCGCCAATCAGCAACAGGTTGCGTTCGCTATCTACGCGGATCACTTCCAAGCCCTGCTGAACCCGGCGCACTCCGCCCATGTGTCCGGCCATTTTCTTGCCCTTGAAAACGCGCCCGGGATCTTGCGCATGGCCGATGGAGCCGCCCGAACGGTGGGCCTTGGAATTGCCGTGGGTGGCACGCCCGCCACGAAAGCCGTAGCGTTTCACTACTCCGGCGAAGCCCTTGCCGATGGTGCGTCCGGTGACGTCCACTTTCTGGCCCTGACTGAACATTTCCACGGTCAATTCTTTCAATTCGGTTGCGGTGGCCGTTTCGGTGGCCGCCTCTGTTGCGGGCTCGGTTGCTTCGGTTTCGGGCTCGGTTTCAACTGCGGTCTTTGTTGTCATCGCTTCCATCTCCGCCGGCCCGTGCACCCGAAATTCCCACACCCCGCGGCCGGCCTCGGCTCCGGCTTTGGCGAAATGCCCCTGCATGGCCTTGCTAACCCGGCTCGGGCGGCGTTCGCCAGCGGTCACCTGAACCCCGTCGTAACCGTCCGTTGCTTCGGTCCTTATTTGTGTAACGCGGTTGGGAGTCGCCTCCACCACGGTCACCGGCTGCGAGCGGCCTTGTTCGGTGAAGACTCGCGTCATACCGATTTTTTTGCCAATTAGTCCGAGCGTCATTTTTTTACTCTCCTCTTATTTTCCTTATTTCGCATCGATTCTATGGTGATCAGTTGAGTTTGATCTCAACATCAACCCCGGCCGCCAGATCCAACTTCATCAGCGCGTCCACGGTTTTTTCGGTGGGTTCGACGATGTCGAGAATGCGCTTGTGGGTTCTGATTTCGAACTGGTCGCGGGCCTTTTTATCGGCATGCGGAGAGCGCAACAAAGTGTATTTCTCGATCCGGGTGGGCAATGGAATCGGCCCCATCACCAACGCACCGGTGCGGCGCGCGGTCTCGACGATCTCTCGGGCCGAGCGGTCGATCGTTTTATGATCAAACGCCTTCAGGCTGATGCGGATTTTTTGGCTCTCAACTTTCACGAATAAATTCTCATAACATTCTTTGGCGATCTACCAACTCACGCCAAAATTTTGGAGACCACACCGGCCCCCACTGTGCGTCCGCCTTCGCGTATCGCAAATCGTAAACCTTCTTCCATCGCTATCGGCGCAATCAATTCCGTTACCATCTTTACATTGTCTCCGGGCATTACCATCTCTACATCCTTCGGCAACTCCACCGCCCCGGTTACATCCGTAGTCCGAAAGTAAAACTGCGGACGATAGCCTTTGAAAAACGGCGTGTGGCGGCCCCCTTCTTCCTTGCTTAAGATGTATACCTCTGACTCAAATCGCGTGTGCGGCGTGATGCTTTTCGGCTTTGCCAATACCTGACCTCGCTCCACTTCCTCGCGCTTGGTGCCGCGCAATAATATGCCCACATTGTCTCCGGCACGGCCTTCGTCCAGCAATTTCCTGAACATCTCAACCCCCGTGCAAATGCTGCTCGCGGTATCGCGAATGCCGATGATTGATAATTCCTCGCCCACCTTCACCACGCCACGCTCGATGCGCCCGGTCACTACCGTGCCACGCCCCGATATTGAAAATACATCCTCCACCGGCATCAAGAAATCGCCATCTATCGCTCGTTCCGGCTCCGGAATATAACTGTCCACCGCCTCCGCCAATTTCAATATGGATCCTTCTCCAATCTCCGAAGTGTCGCCTTCCAATGCTTTCAAGGCACTGCCGGTGATGATTGGCGTGGTGTCGCCCGGAAATTCGTAACTATCCAGCAATTCGCGAACTTCCATCTCCACCAATTCCAATAACTCTGCATCGTCCACCATGTCGGCTTTGTTCAGATACACCACAATATACGGAACCCCCACCTGACGCGCCAATAATATGTGCTCACGGGTTTGCGGCATCGGGCCATCGGCTGCGCTTACCACCAGTATTGCACCGTCCATCTGCGCCGCACCGGTGATCATGTTCTTTACATAGTCGGCGTGCCCCGGACAATCCACATGCGCGTAGTGACGCTTCTCGGTCTCGTATTCAACATGCGCGGTGGCGATGGTGATGCCGCGCGCGCGCTCTTCAGGAGCGTTGTCTATCTCCTCAAACTTCTTGCTCTCGCCGCCATATTTACTCGACAGCACTCGCGTCAACGCCGCCGTCAGCGTGGTCTTGCCGTGATCCACATGGCCGATGGTTCCCACATTTACATGCGGCTTGGTTCTTTCAAATTTCTCTTTTGACATGTCGTTATCTCCCGAAACTAAATTTTTCTTAGGGTCAAATGCTTGAGCGAGTGCTTGTTCAGGCGGCCTTGATGGCTTCGGCCACGCTGACCGGCACCGGCGCGTATTTCTGGAATTCCATGGTGTAGGTGGCGCGCCCCTGAGTCGCTGAGCGCAACGACGTGGAGTAGCCGAACATCTCCGACAACGGCACTTCCGCCTTGACCGCCTTGCCGCCGGGGGAATCTTCCATTTCTTGAATCATGCCGCGCCGCGAACTCAAGTCGCCGTTGACGCTGCCCATATATTCTTCCGGTGTAACCACTTCCACCGCCATCAGCGGCTCGAGGAGTTGCGGCTTGGCGCGGCGCACGCCTTCCTTGAAAGCGTGGATGCCGGCCGCCTTGAAGGCGTGTTCGGAGGAGTCCACTTCGTGGTAGGAGCCGTAGTATAACGCCACCCGGACATCAATCACCGGATAGCCGGCGATTACCCCGGACTGCATCGCTTCTTGGATTCCTTTGTCCACCGATGAAATGTATTCCCGCGGAATCACGCCGCCCTTGATCTCGTCCACGAACTCGTAGCCAGCCCCCAGTTCACGGGGCTCGAGGCGGATGAACACATGGCCGTATTGGCCGCGGCCACCGGTTTGCTTGGCATACTTGTGTTCCTGCTCCACGGCCTCGGTGATGGTTTCGCGGTACGCTACCTGCGGCCTGCCGATGTTGGCGGCGACGTTGAACTCGCGCTTGAGGCGGTCGATGATGATTTCCAGATGCAATTCACCCATGCCGGAGATGATGGTCTGGCCGGACTCCTCGTCCGAATGAACCCTGAACGACGGGTCTTCCTTGGCCAGTTTGCCGAGGGCCACGCCCAGTTTCTCCTGGTCGGTTTTGGTTTTCGGCTCCACCGCCTGAGAGATCACCGGCTCCGGGAACTCCATGCGCTCGAGCACTACCTCGTGGCTCTGGTCGCACAGGGTGTCACCGGTGGTGACATACTTAAGCCCGACCGCAGCGGCGATGTCGCCGGCGCGCACTTCCTTGATGTCTTCGCGGTTGTTGGAGTGCATCTGCAGGATGCGGCCGATGCGCTCTTTTTTGCCTTTGACCGAGTTGTATACGGTGTTGCCGGCGCCGAGCACGCCGGAATAAACGCGGAAGAAAACCAACTGCCCGAAAAACGGGTCGCTCATGATCTTGAAGCCAAGCGCGGCAAACGGCTCATTGTCGTCAGCCTTGCGCACGACTTGATTTTTACCGTCGCTGCCGGTAATCGGCGGCACATCGATGGGGCTTGGCAGATAATCCACCACGCCGTCGAGCATCGCTTGCACGCCCTTGTTCTTGAACGCCGACCCGCAAAACACCGGGATGACTTCGTTGTTCAGGGTGCGGATTCGAATGCCCTTTCTGATGTCGTCTTCATCGAGGCTTCCTTTGTCGAAGTATTTTTCCATCAACCCTTCGTCTGACTCCACCGCGGCTTCGATCAGTTTTTCGCGGTATTCATCGCACGACGCCTGCAGGTGTGCGGGAATATCCCGCTCCTCGAACTCGGCGCCCATGGAATCTTGATCCCAGTGCAGGGCCTTCATCTTGGCCAGATCCACCACGCCCTCGAAGCCTTCTTCGGCGCCGATGGGAACTTGCATAATCACCGGATTGGCGCCCAAACGGGTGCGGATCTGCCCCACCACGCGGAAGAAATCGGCGCCGGTGCGGTCCATTTTATTGACGAAGGCTATGCGCGGGACGTGGTATTTGTTGGCTTGCCGCCACACCGTCTCGGACTGCGGTTCGCACCCGCCCACCGCGCAGAACACCGCCACCGCACCGTCCAGGACGCGCAGCGAACGCTCCACTTCGATGGTGAAATCGACATGGCCGGGGGTGTCGATGATGTTGATGCGGTGTTCGGGATATTGGTGGCCCATGCCCGACCAAAAGCAAGTGGTGGCCGCCGAGGTGATGGTGATACCCCTTTCCTGCTCCTGCTCCATCCAGTCCATCACCGCGTTGCCGTCGTGCACTTCGCCCATCTTGTGAGACAGCCCGGTGTAGAAAAGTACGCGTTCGGTGGTCGTGGTCTTACCGGCATCAATGTGGGCCATGATGCCGATGTTGCGATACCGTTCGAGCGGGGTTTGTCTTGCCACTTTTCTTAAACTCTCAACGTTAGTAATAATCAAATAATAATCAAACTAAAATCGGTAGTGGGAAAACGCCTTGTTGGCTTCCGCCATCTTGTGCGTGTCTTCCCGCTTCTTCACGGCACTGCCGCGCTCTTCGGAAGCGTCCATCAATTCCCCCGCCAGCCGTGCGGTCATGGACTTTTCGCCACGCCTGCGCGCCGCTTCCACGAGCCAGCGCATGGCCAGCGCCAGTTGCCGGTTGGGGCGTACTTCCACGGGCACCTGATAAGTCGCTCCGCCGACACGCCGACTCTTGACCTCGACGCCGGGGCTGACCTTTTCAAGGGCCGCGTTGAACACCTCGACCGGATCGCCCTTGCCACGCTCCTTGATGATTTCAAGGGCGTCGTACAAGATCTTCTCGGCGATGGACTTTTTGCCGTTCATCATCATGATGTTGATGAACTTCGCAACCGTCCGATCCTTGTATTTCGGATCGGGCAGAATGTCCCGCTTCGGTACTTCTCTTCGTCTTGGCATGGCAAATCTTGTCTTGAACCGGCGTGGCCGGATCGGTAGTAAATCACAGACTAAAAAACCACCTTTGCCCACATCGGGCAAGGTCCTAAAATATTCAGGGCCGTTTCGGTTCAACCTGCTTTCCCATCTAAAGGAAAGCCAACCCCCATGGAAGCGACCACAAAATCGGGAGTTTAAGCGGCGACTAAACCATCCGCCGTCCGTTACGCATCGAGCGGTTTACGATTTGGGGCGTTTGGCCCCATACTTGGATCGGCCCTGGCGGCGGTCGGACACGCCGGAAGTATCCAGCGCGCCGCGCACGACGTGATACCGCACCCCGGGTAAATCCTTGACACGGCCTCCGCGCAACAGCACCACCGAGTGCTCTTGGAGGTTATGCCCCTCACCGCCGATATAGGTGGTGACTTCGTATCCATTGGTCAATCTGACGCGCGCCACCTTGCGCAACGCTGAATTCGGCTTTTTCGGCGTGGTCGTATAGACCCGCGTGCATACCCCCCGCTTCTGCGGGCATGCTTGCAACGCAGGGACGTTGGACTTCTTCACCTGCTTGCTGCGCGGCATTCTTACCAGTTGGTTCAGGGTCGGCATCTGCTCATTTCAACCGGCTCAACCGGCGCTAATTCGTTCAAGTTGCTGATTCGTTCAAATTATCGGCCTTCTCGTCATACTTAAGGCCACTCCTTTTCAGCCCGCTTCGGGCTCCAGCCGGGGTACTGGCGCACAAAATCCGCCCGCAACCCGAAGGGGGCGGCATTCTATAGCCACGCCAAAGCCTCTGTCAAGCATCATTTAAGCATCCGGCACAGAATATTTACCGGATTTACGCCTCATTTGGTCAGATAAGGCCGAAACCGCCGGGCGGCGGCGTTACGAATTGCCCGAAACCGCGGATTTTACCGCGTCGATAATTTTCATCTGGTCGTCCTTTTCCAGATAAGGGTGTATGGGCAGGCTGAACACCTGCTCGGCGAGCATTTCCGAGACCGGCATGCTGAGGCCGGCGCCGTCGGCTTCGCTGAAAGCCGGTTGGCGGTGCAGGGGGCGGGGGTAGTAAACCGCGCTGGGGATGCCTTTGGATTGCAGGTGGGCGCGTATCGCATCGCGGTCGGCGGAGCGCACCGTGTATTGCGCCCAGGCACTTTCGCAGTTGGGGGGGATTTGCGGGGTTTTGACGACGCCGTCCAGTTCGCGCGTGTAAATATCCGCTACCCGGCGGCGGGCGGCGAGTTCGCGGTCGAATATCTTGAGTTTGCAACTCAAAACCGCCGCCTGAATGGTGTCCATGCGGCCGGTGATGCCGGTGCGGACGTTGTCGTATTGGGTGGCGCCCATGCCGTGTACGCGGATGGATCTGGCGAGTTCCGCCAGTTCATCGTCGTCGGTGAAAAGCGCGCCGCCATCGCCGTAGCAGCCGAGGGGTTTGGCTGGGAAAAAACTGGTGGCGGCCACATCGCCGAAAGCGCCGACCTTCTTGCCGTTGCGGGTGCCGCCAAAACTTTGCGCGGCGTCGGCCAGCACAAACAGGTCGTGCTCTTCGGCGATAACTTGGATGGCATCGTAATCCGCCGGCAGCCCGAACAGGTCGACCGGGATAACGCCCCGCAAGCGCAACTTGCCCTGACGGCGAATGCGCACCACCGCCTCGGCGAGGCACTCGGGGTCGATGTTGAAAGTGTCTTCCTCAACATCAACAAACACCGTGGTAGCACCCAGCAACTGCACCACTTCGGCGCTGGCCACGAAGGTGAACGGCGGGACAATGACCGCATCCCCCGGTCCGATGCGCCAAGCCATCAACGCCATCAACAAGGCATCGGTGCCGCTGGCGGCGGTGACGGCGTGTTTCACTCCGCAGTAGTCGGCGAGTTCCTCCTCCAGGGCGCGCACTTCCGGCCCGAGGATGAATAGACCGTGCTCAAGCACTCTCTCGATGGCCGCACGAATCTCGTTTTCGATAGCCCGGAACTGGGCGTTGAGGTCGACGAATTTCATGACCAACTACCAACATGGGCAGGCCACTGCCAGCCGCGTAGTGACAAGCCGGCGGCGGGGGAGACCAGAGCCTCGCCGTCATACACCAGCGCGGCGATGCCGGGGAATGGAAGCGCGAGTTGCAGGCCGTGCAGTATGCGTTCATCGCGCTTTGCTTTCTTTGTGTCGGGCGGCATGTCGGGGGGTGAATCGAACATTCCGGTGACCCCGCATTGCCAGACCGGGGAATCTATATGGGTGCACACCGGTGCCTGATGGAGGGTGTAGCGGATGCCGACTCCGAGGGCTTTTCCGTAAGATTCTTTGCGCGTCCAGCAGGCGAGCATGGCGTAATCCCGCCCCGCTTCGGGGACGGCGCGCCACGCCCGTTGCTCGGCTGCCGACAAGTTGCGTTTTGCGAGCCGCGCCGAGGCGATTTTTCGTGGCAAGGTTTCCATGTCGATGCCAACCTGCCGGTTCCATGCGAGGGCATACAGCGCCCGGCCCGCCGATAGGGTGTAGTTAAAGCACAGTTCGCCGCCGGGCAATCGGTTGGCCAGCATCGGCTTGCCGCGCCCGCCATAGACAAAGCGCAGGTCGCCGTTGCCGAGGCCAGTGCAGGCACCGAGCAAAAGCCGCAAGCCGACCCTGCCGCCGAGGTACATGGCCTGTTGGGCGTGGTTGCGGTAGCGCGCGGCCCGTGCCAACTCCGGCTCGGTCAGCAAGGCGCGGTGGGCCGGGGATTGCAGGGACGCAAGGTCAACGGCCCACAGGTGGATGGAATGCGGTTGAATGTCTTGCTGCGGGATGTTTTGCTGCAGCGCATGGCTACCAAAATGTTCGATGCGCCGCTCCGCCCAGCGGGGGCGGATGACGCCGACTCCCCCGCAAGTGTGCGGCGGCTGCCGCGCCGCCACCGCGTCGATTCCCATGCTTCACAGAGCCTCAAAGGGCCTCGAAAGTTGGCGCGAAGTTGTTGATGCGCAGCAACGCAGATTCCTCCACGGAGGCATCCAGACCCAGGCGTTTTTTGTCCAGAATGCGGTGTTGCAAACCCTGTTTATCGAACAGGTAGGTAGTGTTTCCCTGATGCAATTCCACCACAAAGCCTTCTCCGGGCAGGTTGTAGATGTCGCCGAGTTCGGTTTTTTCGGCGAGGTCTACGGTCATGGGTTCATTGCGATTTGGCATGGTCGGTAGTTTCGGTGGTCGTTTTATTCCGGCAAAACCTTATAACAGAAACAACCGGTACACCGGATTGTCGGTTTGCTCGCCGTAGCGGTAGCCCAGTTCTTTCAAGGTGCGGCTGAACCGCACCCGGTCGGCGGCCGGCACGCGGATGCCGCACAGCACCCGGCCAAAATCCGAGCCGTGGTTGCGGTAGTGAAACAGCGTGATGCTCCAGGTAACGCCGATTTTATCAAGAAAATCACGCAACGCGCCGGGGCGTTCGGGAAATTCAAAACTGAACACCCGCTCGTCGGCAAGTTGCGGAGCGCGGCCACCAACCATGTGCCGGGCGTGGATTTTGGCCATTTCATTGTCGGTCAAATCCATCGACTCGAAGCCCTTTCGTTTGAGTTGCCGCATCAATACCTCGACCTCCCCCGGACGGCTGATTTGTACCCCGACAAAAACGTGGGCTTTCGCACCACCGGCGTAGCGATAGTTGAACTCGGATACGTTGCGGTTGCCGAGGGCATGGCAGAATTTGCGGAAACTGCCGGCTTTTTCAGGGATGGTCGCCGCCAGAATGGCCTCGCGGCGTTCGCCGATTTCGGCACGCTCGGCGATATGGCGTAGCCGGTCGAAACTCAGGTTGGCACCGGACACCACCGCCACCAGATTTTTGCCCGTGATCGGGTTGCCCGTTTGCCCGGCATCCCGCAGCCAGCGTTTGATACCGGCCACGGCGAGGGCGCCGGAAGGCTCGACGATGGTGCGGGTGTCTTCGCAGATGTCCTTGACCGCCGCGCAGATTTCGTCGGTGGAAACCCGCACCACTTGGTCCACAAAGCGGCGACACAGTTTGAAGTTTTCGCGCCCGACCTGGGCGATGGCGACGCCGTCGGCGAAGATGCCCACCTGCTTCAGCCGCACCCGCCGCCCGGCGCGCAGCGAGCGATACATGGCATCGGACTCGAAGGGCTCAACCCCGATGATGCGAACGTCCGGCCGCACTTGCTTGACATAAGCCGCCACCCCGGCAATCAGCCCGCCGCCGCCCACCGGCAGGAAGATGGCTTGCAGGTCTTGGGAATGTTGCTTCAAGATTTCCTGTCCCACGGTTCCCTGCCCGGCGATTACCGCGGGGTCGTCGAACGGGTGAATGAACAACATTTTGTGCTTGCGGCACAATTCGCGGGCGTGGATATATGCGTCTTCATAGTTATCGCCCACCAGTTCGACGCGAACACCCCAGCGGCGCACCGCTTCGAGTTTGATGCCGGATGCGGTCACCGGCATGACGATGATCGCCTTGCACCGCAAGTGACTGGCGCACATGGCCACGCCCTGGGCGTGGTTGCCAGCGGACGCCGCCACCACTCCACGCCTCAACTGCTGTGGGGTGAGCGTGCGCATCTTGTTATACGCGCCGCGAATTTTGTAGCAGAATATCGGCTGCTGGTCTTCGCGCTTCAGGTGAACTTGGTTGTCGAGGCGTTCCGACAGCAACTGTGCCCGGTCCAGCGAAGTCTCCCGGGCGACCTCGTACACCCGTGCGTTCAGCGTTGCGCTGAGATAGTTTTCCGGGAAGGTCGGGCGGCGGCTGGTGGGCATGGGGATGAGCGTAATTATAGTATAACCAATCCACGGCGTGCGCCCGAATAACTGCGGATTGGCAATCTCCGCGCTCAATTTGCTACAATGGCCGGCCACGCACAACGCACAGCCAAACAGCACACATGGATATTGAGACGGCGCGAACCAACATGATCGAGCAGCAAATCCGTCCGTGGAATGTGCTGGCGATGCAAACCCTGAATGCGTTGAAGCAAATTCGGCGGGAGGATTTCGTGCCCGCCGAACACCGCGAGTTGGCATTCGCCGATGTGCAAATTCCCCTCGGCGGCGGTGAAGTGATGCTTGAGCCGAAGGTAAGCGCGCGCATGATGGAGGCACTGGACCTCGGCATCGGCGACCGGGTGCTGGAGATCGGCACCGGCAGCGGCTACCTGACGGCGCTATTGGCTTCGGTCAGCGCCCAAGTCACCAGCGTGGAAATCGACGAGCAACTACTCGCCGAAGCGCAGCGCAACCTCGCCACGGCGGCCATCGAAAACATCACCCTGGAGCGCGGAGACGCCCACGCCGGTTGGGGCGAGGCGGGGCAATTCGACGCCGTCCTCATCAGCGGCTCGTTGCCGAGAATTATCGATACCCTCGACACTCCCGATACTCCCGCCGCATGGACCGCCGTCCTCGCCGACGGCGGACGCTTGGTGGGCATCGAAGGACACCTACCGGCCATGACCGTGGTGCGACTGACCAAAAAAAACGGCGGCGTGGTGCGGGAATCCCTATTCGAAACCGTGGCACCGCGCTTGCGCAACGTTTTTGAGCCGCCTGAGTTTACTTTTTAGTAGGCTTTTTAGTGGGCATTAAAATTTCGCGCGCGCTGCGCTCCGCAATCACCGGCGCGGTATTGTTGGGGTTGCATGGCACCGCCGCCGGCGACGATCTGTGGGATGTTTATCAAGTCGCGCTGGCCCGCGACGCCCTGTATGGTGCCGCCGTATACGAGCACAAAATCGCCCGGCTCACCCTGCCCCTGGCGCGCTCCGCGTTTCTCCCGTCCATCAGCGCTCAGGGTACCGCCGACCGGGTGCGCGGTGGCGATGCCGGTACAAACGACACCTCCGACACCGAACACCGAAGCAGTCTGAACGCCGACATGAAGGTTTTTGATCTGGAAGCGTTGCGCGCCTACCGTCAGGCGGGACTGCAAGTCAGCGGCGCCGAAATCCGCTTTGAAGACGCCCGCGCCGAACTTATTTTGCGAGTCGCCGAGCGATACTTCGGACTGCTGGCGGCGTTGGATAACCGGGAAGTGGCGCGCCGGCAACAGGCTTCCATCCAGCGGCAAATGGATTTCGCCTCGGAACGCCTGGAAGTCGGCCTCGGCACCCAAGCCGATCTGTTCGACGCCCAAGCCAGATTTCAGCAAGCGGTGGCCGACTTGATTATCGCGGACAACCGCATCGACAACGCAGTGCAGACGCTCAAGGAAATCACCGGCGCCACCCCCGAAGCACTCGCGCTCCTCGGCGACGATGCGCCGCTTGCGCCCCCCGACCCGCAATCAGCGGACGCTTGGGTGGAGCGGGCGTTGGCCGGCAATCGCGCGCTCATGGCGGAAGATCTTGACCTCAAGGTGGCCGCCGAGGAAATCAAAAAACAACGCGCCGTACGCTGGCCCAGCCTCGACTTCAGTTGGCGGCGCGACTGGCGGGAATCCGACAACTTTTTCGCCAACGGGAACCAGAGTCAAAGCCAGGAAACCGACTCCAGTTCGGTGGGCGCGACCCTCAACTGGCAACTGTATCGCGGCGGCGCCATCCATCTGCAAACCAAAGAGGCGGGGTTTCGCTTCAACGCCGCCGAACGCCGCCGGGAAGAACTGAAACGGCGGGTTGAATCCGACACCACCTCGGCCTACCTCGCAGTGGTCAGCGGCGTCAGCCAGGTCAACGCCCTGTCCGAAGCCATCCGCGCCGGCGAAAGCGCGCTACGCGCCAAAGAAGAAGGCTTCCGCGCCGGCCTCACCACCAACCTCGACGTCCTCGACGCCCAACGCGATCTCTCCCAATCACGCACCGACTACCTCGGCGCGAGATATGACTTCATCCTCTCGGTGCTACGCCTAGAGCGAGAAGTCGGCGATTTGGATGACGAAGATGTGAAGCGGATTAATGGGTGGCTGGTGCGCTGACGGATAAAGGCGCGGCAGCAAGCAATCCCGGCGTAATTGGTCATTATTGTGTGATATACTGGGCTATTGCTACAAATTATTGTGTGATATACTGGATTATTGCTACAATATGTCATCATTCTGACCACACCACATCAAGCCGATTTTTTGCGCGCCTTTTAACCGGTTAATAAACACCCCAACCATCCAACAATGCCAATGAATACCAATACCCCCCCCCCCCCCCCCCCCCCCCCCCCCATCTAAATAACTGCACGCCCACCGCCCGTGGCTGGTTTGGCATCTTGCTACTTGGGCTAAGCTTGTTCGCCGGATTGGCTTCGCAGGCTAATGCGCAGGCCAACCAGCCTCCGGTCGCCAACGCCGGGTCGTCCCGAACCGTGGTGGTGGACACGCTAATATCGTTAAACGGCAGTGCCAGTTCTGACCCGGACGGCACGATAGTGGCGTATCGATGGTCGGCGGCAGCCGAATCCGGTGTTATTTTTATCGGTGGTACTACTAGCGTCACGACGACGACTTTTGTAGGGACTGTGGGGACTCATAGGGTAACATTGAGAGTCACGGACAATGACGGCGCAACAAACGAAACTACCCTGGTGCTAACCGTAATCGACGCACTGGCTTTGCCCACCCCGGATAACCAGCACTACACGCGTAACCAGCCCATCGATGTGACCCTTCCAGCGGCCACCGGCGGCAATTCGCCCTATACCTACACCCTGACCGGGGCTGTTTTGACGACATTCGGTCTGTCCTTTAATGCGACCACCCGCGCCATCACCGGTAGCGGTAATTTTGGAACGCCATACACAACCGGCCAACTGACCTACACCGCCACGGACAGCGATACCAACACCGCAAGCGTTTCCTTCGATGTGACATCCTACGACCGGCCGTTGTTTCCGGCGGTAGAGAATGTTACCTATACCGGGGGTGAAGCAATATCCTTGACCCTGCCGGAACCCACCGCCGGTAGATTCGGTGCGCCGCCGCCGATGTACACCCTGACCGCGATGGGCGGCGGTGCCTTGCCGGCCGGGTTGACCTTTAATGCAACCACCCGTACGCTCTCCGGCATGCTCACCACGCCGGGGACGTTCGCCTTGACCTACCGGATAGACGACCTCAACGGTGCCGACAGTGAGAGCACCTTCAATATAATCATCAATGCGGCACCGCCCCCCGAATCCAGCGATGCTACTTTGAGTGGCTTGGTGTTGTCTGACATCACACTTACATTCAATAACACCACTACGGATTACACCGCAACTGCTGTTAACACTATCGAAAGCACTACCGTTACGGCAACCACCACCAACACTGCCGCTACGATTACGGTTAATAGCACTCCCGTTACCAGTGGCGTGGCAAGTGGCGATATCAATCTTGCCGTAGGCTCGAATACCATCACCATTGTGGTAACCGCCGAAGACACCAGCACACAGTCCTACACCATCACCGTTACTCGAGAGGGATCCAGCGATACGAGTTTGAGTGGTTTGTCGTTGTCAGTGGGAATCTTGTCGCCGGTCTTTGCTGGTAACATATCTGCTTACACCGCTACCGTTGAAAATGTTACTGCCACGATAACGGTTACCCCGACTTCCGGCAATGATATGGCGACCATTACGGTGGGCGGAACTTCGGTTACCAGTGGCGTGGCAAGTGGCGACATCGCTTTGGGAGTAGGCGATACCACCATCACTATTATCGTCACCCCGGAAAATAACAGCACCCCACAAACCTACACCGTAACCGTTACTCGAGCCACGGCGACAGTCGACCCAACACCAGAACCAACGCCCGAACCAACGCCAGAACCAACACCGGTACCGCCGCCGACCGCTGTTGCCAAGCAAATCGCCGCTCAGATTGTCGTCAATGAAGCCGTATTGCCGGAGACCACCACCGCTATCGTGAATAACCTAGTGGTGGCAATCACCGACCGAGTTGCCAACGCTACTTCCGCTTCGGCAAGAACCGGCAATTTCCAATTCGGCGGCGGCAATTCCTTGCACGGAATTTTAGTCAATAGCGGTAATGATGTTCAAAACGATTCGTTTGATTGGAAAAAAATGATGGGTAACTCATCGTTCACCATGCCCCTCAACGCTGTCGATGGCGGCGGCGTAATTGGCAACACCACCATTTGGGGCGGCGGAAACTACACCAATCTTTCCGGAAGTGGTTCCGGCGATCTGAAATGGGATGGCGACTTAGGCGGAATTACCTTAGGCATCGACAGCAAAGTCAGCCCTAATTTATTGTTGGGATTATCGATTTCGCAAACCGTCGGTTCATTCGATTACACCGATGAAGATGGCGACGAAGGCACGCACGAAAGCGACTTGACGAGCATCCATCCGTATGTAAATTGGCAGTCCGGTAACTTTGATGTATGGGCGACCGTGGGGTATGGAACCGGTGAAGTTGAAATCGAACCGGATGAGGGGGAGAGCGTAACCGAAGACACCGATTTAACCGCATTCGCCATCGGCATCAACAACACCGTAACCCCCGCCGAGGACGATACGACAATCCGCTTCAAGGGCGAAGCATCTTTGGGCGAATATGGAGTTGAAGGCGCAACCGGAACCGATGGCAATGTAGCGAGAGTACGAGTGGCTGTCGAAGGGAGCAATGATCATCAAAATGAAATCGGCAATACGCTAACTTCGTCTGTTGAATTGGGCGTTCGATACGACGGCGGCGACAGTATAAACACCGGCTTCGGAATAGAATTAGGCGGCGGCTTGAAATACATCAGCCACAACGGACTCCGCCTAGAAGGCCGAGCCCATTGGTTGGCGGCACACTCCGAAGAAATTGACGAATGGGGCGTGTCTGGTTTAGTCGGCTATGGCAAGGGTATCGCCTCCAAATCCGGCGGCTTGTCGTTCAGTTTATCCACCGGCTGGGGCGCCGAAACAGGCACGGATATATGGAATCAAAATATATCCGCTCTCTCCGAATCCGAGTCCACTACTCACATCCAAACGGAGATGAGTTATGGGATGCCTACCTCGTCAGGCAATGGGATGATAGCCCCCTACATCCGCCTTCGAACCACCACCAACGGCACCCAACACCACCACCTCGGTGCTCGTTGGAGCCTCGGCACAACCGCCAGTCTCAACTTGGAAGCCGGGCAAGAAATAACCTCGGATGGTGAAACAGATAACAGCATAAGGATAACCGGCGAATTGGCTTTGTAGGGATAGCGCCCCCGTGCCTGTCCTTAATAATGATCGGCTGGCGCCGGATTGTTTTCTCTGGATTCCCGATACGATGAAAAATATGGTCGCTGGTGCTCCCTATTTTTCTATCGTTCGGGAATGACGCACTTTTGATATTCCTCGTTTTCCGATGAAGATAAGTCGCAATGGGTCCCTACGAAAAAAACCACAATCTCGTCATTCTCGTGCCCCAACTCGTCATTCACGCGACAGCGGGAATGACGAGTTGGGGACACGGGAATCCAGTACAACATGCCGGCGATAGCCGACTCATTATTAGTTTTCTGGATTCCCGATACGATGAAAAATATGGTCGCTGGCGCTCCCTATTTTTCTATCGTTCGGGAATGACGAACTTTGATACTCCTCGTTGTTCGCCGCTGTGGACAGGCACGGGGGCACTGTCCCTACAAGGGAATGACGAGTTTTGATACTCCTCGCTCGTAGGGACAGCGCCCGCCTGTCCTTAATATGGAGCGGCTGGTAGCGACTGCAATTCCAATATAGTCAAAGATTGTTTTCGACAAAAACTATAGCAGTAACTCGCTTCATCACCCCTTCCAAAAAACTGGTGTGAACAGCACCAGCAGGGTGAATAATTCCAGGCGGCCGAGGAGCATGGCGAAGGTCAGCACGATCTTGCCGGCGGGGCTTACTGAGGCGTAGTTTTGTGCCACATCGCCGAGGCCGGGGCCGAGGTTGTTGAGGCAGGCGGTGACCGCCGAGAATGCGGTGACCGGGTCGGAGCCGCTCGCCAGCATGAGCAACAGCAGCACCACGTAGCTCAGCATATACAGGGACAAAAAGCCCCACACCGCGTTGATGACGTTGTCCGGCACCGCCTTGCCGCCGAGTTTGACCGGTATTAGCGCGTTGGGGTGCACCAGTTTGGAGATTTCCCGTGCGCCCTGTTTGTAGAGCAACACCATGCGGATGATTTTCATGCCGCCGGCGGTGGAGCCGGCGCAGCCGCCGGCGGTGCTCACCAGAATCAGCATGATGGGCAGGAACGACGGCCACAGGGAGAAGTCGGTGGTGGTGAAGCCGGTGGTGGTGGCGATGGAGACCACCTGCACCGCGCCTTGTATCAGGTTGTCGCTGAACCGTTCGAATACGCCGTGCCCGAGAAGCATCGCCACGCTAACCGCCAGCACCGCCAGCACCAAGCCGAAATACACTTGCGCTTCCGGGTCGCGCAGGTAGACCGCGAGGTTGCGCGAGCGAAACGCGGTGAAGTGCAGCGCGAAGTTGAGCCCGGACAGCAGCATGAAAAGCATGGCGATGAGGTTAACCGAGTTGCTGGCGAAATAGCCGAGGCTGTCGTCGTGGGTGGAGAAGCCGCCGATGGCGATGGTGGAAAAAGCGTGGCCGATGGCGTCGAACGGGGTCATACCGGCGAAGTAATAACAAAGCGCGCACACCACGGTGAGGCCGAGGTAGATGTACCAAAGCCCCTTGGCGGTTTCGGTGATGCGCGGCGTCAGTTTGTTGTTCTTAACCGGGCCCGGGGTTTCGGCGCGGTAGAGTTGCATGCCGCCAACCCCGAGCATGGGCATGACCGCCACCGCCAGCACTACGAGGCCCATGCCGCCGAGCCATTGCAGTTGCTGGCGGTAGTATAAAATCGAGGGCGGCAGATCGTCGATGGCGGTGAGGATGGTGGCGCCGGTGGTGGTCAGGCCCGACATCGATTCGAACAGCGCGTCAACGACTCCGAGAGCCGGCTCGCGCAGCAACAAAAACGGCACCGAACCCATGGCCGAAAGCACCGTCCAAAACAGTACCACCACCAGAAACCCGTCGCGCACCCGCAACTCGCCTTTGCTATGTCGCACCGGCAGCCAGCACGCCGCACCGAGGGCCAGGTTGAGAACCAACGCCGCCACAAACGGCATCATCACGCCGTCACCGGTGACCCAGGACACGGCAATGGGCGGCACCAGCGTGGCACTGAATAGTACCAGCAGGATGCCGAGGATTTTGAGGACGACTGCGCTGATCATGGGTTGAGGTTGTAACGTAGCCCCACAGAAGGGTGGGCACACGAACAATAGAAATCCGCTACCAAGTAAAAATTTCGCGCCGGTTTCTTTGAGTTTGAATCAATTTTTCAAAGTATTCCATTGGGCGGTCGCCTTTTCTGTTGTTGCAGTTTTCGCATAGAAGTTGCAAGTTTTCGCGGAAATCACCGCCGCCTTTTGCCCGTGGGACGATGTGGTCAATGTGAAAGTGGCGAATGTCAAACAAGTCTTGGCAACCATTGCATCGCCCGGCTTGGTCGCCGAATAGTGTGTGTTTCAGTTCAGTTTTAATGCGCGGGCTTTTCAGGTTGATAATTTCGCGGTCGGTGCGCTGGGGTAAATCGGTGCGGTGAATAAAATCTTGGAACAATACATCTTCATCCGCCAACCGTTCGGCGATTAAATCACCGGACTTTTTTTCTACATCAATGCCAATCCATGTACGGTGCAGGTGTTGCGCGGCGATACAAGTGGTGGCACAACCACAAACCGGGTCCAACACTATATCATTTTCGTTGGACGATGCTTCAATAATTCGGTTCAATAATGCCAATGGTTTTTGGGTGGGATAGCCGGTGCGTTCTTTGCTTCTGCTACCGATTTGATTGAATTTTTTGCTCCGCAAATAGGTCCATACCGTATCGCATGGAGTTCCTACATCCCAATAAAATCTTCTGTCGGTACCGTGTTTGTCTTGCGTATGATTTATTCTATATTCGCGGCCATCTTTATCGGTTAAATTAAAGCGATATTTGTCTTTTTCCGCATAAGGCATTCGTGGTTGATTAAAAACCGAATGCTTTTGATTTTTTGAGTAACGAAAAATAATGTCATGCTTTTTCTTAAAATCCTTGCTGGGGGAGTGTCCGGCTGAATAATGCCAAACAATCTCATTCCGAAAATTCTCCACGCCAAAGATAAAGTCCAGCATGATTTTCAAGTAGTGCGAAGCGGTCGGATCGCAATGCAAATACAATGAACCAGTGGGTTTTAGTATCCGATGCATCTCCAACACGCGCTGTGCCATATAAGTAATGTACGAACGCATCGGCGAACCGTGTGAACCGGTTATGGACAGCACAAACTGAACGAATTCCGGGTGTTCCTCGTTCAGGCGTTGTAATAATTCAAAGTCCACATCATCCCAGGTCCACATATCTTTAAAACTGGCGCCGGCCGCCTTGCTTCCAATCGGCGCGGAATAAAACCGCTTGGAGTTAAACGGCGGATCCAAGTAAATCAAATCCACGCATTCGCTATTCATACCATTCAGCACAAATAGATTGTCGTGGGTGAATAAGGTGTTGGGTTTTACATTCATCGAGGAGGCCGCAAGCGGGAATACGGATTGGAGTATAACGGAATTTCGGGGATTTGCGGTTGTCGGCATCGGCTGGTGGTGGAGCAAAATCCCGGGGTGGCCGGGGCTTGGCGGATAATGTGTCGGAAATGGAAAACAACCGGATCATTTCGGGTAAAATGCGCCTCTGTTTTGTCCGCCACCCATTAAAGAGTACCGACTGAAATGAATGCACCTCAATCCGCCAACGCTGCGCTGTTGGCCAAAGACCATCGCCATCTCATACATCCCCTGCATCACACCGCCGGTCATGTCGATGGCCGTATCTGGGTGCGCGGCGAGGGTTCGTATTTGTATGACGCCGACGGCAACCAATTCATAGACGGCTTGTCGTGTCTGTGGAATGTTAGCGCCGGCCATGGCCGCCGTGAACTGGCCGATGCGGCCGCCGCGCAGATGAATGCGCTGGCTTTCAGTTCCAGTTACGCCGGCGGCTCCAACCGCGCCGCCATCGAACTTGCGGAACGCCTTGCCGCCCTCGCTGCGCCGTGCATCAACAATTTCTATTTCACCTGCGGCGGCGGCGAGTCAACGGACAGCAATATCAAGTTGGCGCGCTACTACTGGAAAGCCCAGGGAAAGCCAGAAAAACTCAAGGTCATCGGCCGTGCCTGGGGCTACCACGGCGTTACTTTCGGTGCTATGTACGCCACCGGCATCGGTGCCTATTGGCCGGATTTCGGGCCGATGCTTCCCGGCTTCAGCCACATCCCGTCTCCGGATCCCTATCATTACCCGGCCCCGGAAGATGGTTCATCCCCCGGAATCGCCGCCGCCAATGAATTGGAGCGGGAAATTCTCAAACAGGGCCCGGAAACCGTCGCCATGTTCATCGCCGAACCGGTGCAGGGTGCCGGCGGCGTAATCGTGCCGCCGGCGGATTATTTCCCGCGCATCCGCGAAATCTGCGATCAATACGAAGTGCTGCTGGTGGCCGATGAAGTCATCACTGGCTTTGGCCGAACCGGGAAAATGTTCGGCCTCGAGCATTACAACGTACAGCCCGACCTCATTCAGTTTGCCAAATCCATCACCTCCGGGGCGCTTCCCCTCGGCGGAATCGGCCTCAGCGATGAGATCGCCGAAACCATCACCGCAAGCCCCCGCCCGTGGATGCACGCCTACACCTACAGCGGCCACCCCACTTCCTGCGCGGTGGCACTCGCGACCCTCGACATCGTCGAAAATGAAGACCTGCCGGGTCAGGCGGCAACCAAAGGCGACGTGTTCCTGCAGCGGCTTCACGAGGCCCTCGACGACCTCCCGCAGGTCGGCAATGTACGCGGCCTCGGCCTCATGGCCGGTGTGGAAATCGTCAAGGACAAAGCCAGCAAAGAATGGTTCGCCGCCGACCACGGCCTCGGCGCAAAGTTGACCAAAGCGATGATGAAGCGCGGGCTTTACACCCGCGTGCGCAGCGAGGTAATTTGTCTCGCCCCGCCGCTCACCACCGACCAATCCATCCTCGATGAGATGGTGGAAATCGTGCGCGACTCCGTCGTCGAAGTCACCGGCGGCTGAGCGCACCTGAACCGCGCCAAACGGTTCGATACACCCGCTAACGCAGTCGTATGGATTCTCCACGCTGTTCGGGTGATGCCGCCATCGCCGCTGCGGCGCGCCATGGGCTGATCGTTCGTGGCGGGTTTGCGGTGGCTGCGGAAGACGAGGTGCCGGAGATCAGCGCCGGAATTGCGGCCCAATCCCTGCTGCTGTTTGGCAATGCCGGATCTTCGATGTGGGATGTTTTTAAGCGTTCCGCCGAATACCACGACCGCCGCCCCAACCCGTTGAATCGCTGGAGCGAGCGCATTGGCCGGAAACTGGCCGGGGAGTTTTCCGCGCGGGCGTTGTTTCCGTTTGGCGGGCCGCACCGGCCGTTTTTGCGCTGGGGCAAGAAAGCCGAAGCACTGCAAAACTCTCATCTCGGTATGTTGATTCATCCGCAGTTCGGGCTGTGGCACGCCTACCGTTTTGCGCTGGCTTTTGCGCAGCCGATGGCCACGGTGTTGCCAGAATCGGCGAAGTCGGCGGCGCACTCTATGGAAAACATTTGTCGGCAATGCGTGCCCAAACCGTGCCGGGGTGCTTGTCCGGTGAATGCGTTCAGCGATGCGGGTTACGATGTACAGGCCTGCTTCCGCTACCTCGAATCCCATCCCGATTCGGCGTGCATGAGCGAAGGCTGTCAGGCGCGTGTCGCTTGTCCGCAGGGCACCGGCTATCGCTACCGGGCATCTCATGCGGCGTTCCACATGCGCGCGTTTGTGGTCGCCATGGCAACGTCGGAATTCTCCGAAGCCACCCGCAACCGATGAAGCCCTGATGTCCAACCAACTGGGTATTGATACCGGCGGCACCTACACCGACGCCGTTATCATCGGCGCCGGCAGTCGCGTCATCGCCAAGAACAAGAGCCTGACCACCAGTTACGACCTGGCCGTCGGCATCGGCAACGCGCTGTCGGGCCTGCCACGGGAACTGCTGGATTCCGTCAATCTGGTGGCATTGTCCACCACGCTGTCCACCAACTCGGTGGTGGAGGGCCGGGGCGCGCCGGTTTCCATTCTGTTGCCCGGCTACAACGAACAACAAGTGATCAAAAGCGGGCTTGGCGAAATCCTTGAGCCCGATTTCATCACCCTCCTCGACGGCGGCCACAACGCAGTCGGCGCCGAACTCATGCCCCTCGACACGGCGCGGGCTTCCGCCGCCATCCTTGCGCAAAAGGACAAGGTCTCGGCGTTTGCCGTCTCCGGCCTATTCGCCACCCGCAATCCCGCCCACGAACGCGCATTGCGGAAACTGGTGATTGACCTGACCGACAAGCCGGTGGCTTGCGGCCACGAACTCGCCACCAATCTCGGCGCACCACGCCGGGCACTGACCACCGCTCTCAATGCGCGCATGATTTTGTATATCCAGACCTTGATCGCTGCGGTGGAATCCATCCTGCAGCGGCAAAACATCGCCGCACCGCTGATGATCGTCAAGGGCGACGGTTCGCTGGTGAATGTGCAAACCGCACGTCGGCAGCCGGTGGCCACGGTGCTGTCGGGACCGGCGGCGAGCGTCATCGGCGCATGCGCCTTGAGCGGACGGCAGGACGCCGTGGTGGTGGACATGGGCGGCACCACCACCGACATTGCGATCGTCACCGACGGCCAGCCTGAGTTATGCGAGGACGGCGCCCGCATCGGCGACTGGCAGCCGATGGTGGAAGCGATACGGGTTTTTTCCATCGGCCTTGGCGGCGACAGCGAAGTTTGCTTCAAGGGAAAACTCGCGTTGTCCCACCGGCGCGTGGTGCCGATGAGTCTGCTGGCGCATCAATTTCCCGAAGTGCTGGCGAAACTGGAGCGGCAGTCGAAAGCCGCGCCGAACCCGAGGAACAATCGTTTCGCCCTGCGCTTGCAAAAAAACGAAGCGCTGCTTCGACGCTTGGACGAAACCCAACTTCAAGCCTGGGACGCCCTGCAGGATGCGCCCATCGAACTCGAATCGCTGGTGGATTCCAACCGCCCGCGGCTACGCGCGTTGGCCGGGATGGAGCGCATGGGGCTGGTGATTTACAGCGGCTTCACGCCTTCCGACGCCACCCACGTGCTCGGCATGAGCGACCACTGGAATGTGAACGGGGCGCAACTGGGGGCGAAAATCTGGGCGCGACAGATGCGCCATTTGTATGGTTGCGGCAACTGGGCGGAGGGGGATGCGATGGAGCCGTGTCGGCGGGTGTTCGAGATGGTCTCCACGGAAATCAGCCATAAACTCATCGAAGCCGGATTGAACCAGCACGGCAAACTGGCCGATTCCCGGTCCCGCAACCTGACGCAGTTATTGGCCGATATGGTGCTTGGGGTCGGCGAGGCGCGCGCCATCAACCCGCTATTCCAACTGAAATTCGCCGGCGAGTATCCGCTGGTGGCGGTGGGTGGCCCGGCGCGGGATTATTTTCCCGAGGTGGCAAAAATGCTGGGCCTCGAATTGCATTTGCCGAAGCATGCGGAAACCGCCAACGCCGTGGGTGCGGCGCTCGGTGCGGTGGTGCAGACCGTTCATGTGACGGTCACGCAACCGGAATTTGGGGTGTTTTATTTATTCCACAACGAGCAACCGATGATCTTCGAAAAACTCGAACCGGCGCTGGAAAAAGCCATCGAGATCGCCCGCCGGGAAGCCGCCGGGATGGCCGAATCGGCCGGCGCCACCGCCGTCGAAACCCGCATCCGGCAAGACGACAACCATGTCAAACACGACATCGACGGCGAACTATTCGTCAGCACCACCATCACCGCCGTGGCCACGGGCCGGCCAAAGACAACAGCCCGGCACGCTTCAGTTTAAGTTTCGGATATGATTTGTTGCTCGGAAATGCTAGATTGAAACAACTGCTTGACCGGCGAATACCGTGGATTATCAGATGAAAAGGCAGGCGATAAAAATATTGCTTTTGTCGGTGTCCTTGGGTTGGGCAACGCAAAGTATTTCCCAGGACATCGCTCCTAGGACAAACGCCCCCGCGATCGATTGGGGTCGCCAGATCAAAATCTACCCGGCAACCCCGCTGAAAAAAATTCTTTGGGGAGGGGCCGCGCTAATCGGTCCCGGTGACCAGTATATGCCGATCCCCTTGTATGGCTATTCGGTTAAAGAGTTGGGAAGAGACATCGCTTTGAAGGCGTTGCTTGAGTCAGCAAAGGGAAATGTTCATGTTGCGATAGCGAAAGGGGATGACTCGGACGCCTATATGGTACAAGGCGTTCGCGTTAATCCAGAAGGCGATGTGAAACTCGAAGACGCATGGGACAAATTTCTGAAAGACAACAGCGAAGATTACGTCAATAACAACTGGTTGATAGCATTTACCCGACCGCTTAAGGTTGACGATAAAAAAATTGTAAAGGAAGCGGAATTCATCACTTTTTCGTATCTCTGGCAGACCTTGTCAGAAAATCAATCAAGCACCCGCTTGGACCCATAACCCCAGACTCAGATTTCCACATACTCCCGCTTGAACGCAACCACGTCGCCATCTACTTTGTGGCCGAATTCGCGGGCGAAGCGGTGGCCTTCGTACACTGCGGCGGCGATGGTGGCGGGGGCTAGGCAGTCGCCGATGCGGGACAGGCCGCGAATGTCGGCGTTTGCTCGTTTATCCGCCGCCGCTTCCAGTTCCAGATAAAGGGCTTCGCAGGGCCGCCGGGCGGTGACCAATACCACGGTTTCGGCTTGCACGGTGCGCGCTTCCCCGCTACTGATGTGGCGCAGCGCAACCTGTCCGTTTGCGGCGTGGTCGAGTTTGTGTTTTTCGATGAGGGTTACGCCTAATTTTCGCAGGCGGCGTTCGATGTGAACTTGCTCCAGAGTGTTGTGAGTCCACGCCGAAACATCGGTGGCCGGTGTAACCAGAGTAACCCCGGCGCCGGCGGCGGCCAGTTTTTCGGCGAGGACGCTTCCCATGTAATAGTGGTCGTCGTCGTAGATCACCACTTCGCCGATGCTTTGTCCGGCGAGGTTTTCATCCGCCATGAGGTCGTCCGGGGTGACAAACCGTACGCTGCCGTCGGTTAGCAGCGGCCGGCGGTGGGTTCGACCGATGCCGTCTCGGTCCCAATACGCGCCGGTGGCGATCACGACTTGCGCGACTCCCAGTTCTTTGGCGAACTCCAACACTTGCGCGGCGTCCAGATTGCTGTGGGTGAAAGTTTGCACGCCGGATAGTTTTTGCAGTTGGCCGAGGCGGTAGTCCGCCACCCGCTTCCATGTAGCAAGGCCGGGCAGTTGGCTTTCGTTGAATACCCGCCCGCCCAACTGAGCCCCGGCTTCGGCCAGCGTAACCCGGCAGCCGCGACGCCCCAGGGACATCGCCGCTTCGAGACCGGCGGGGCCGCCGCCGACGATGAGGATCGCCGCATCATCGGTTGTCGCCGGGATTTTTTCCGGATGCCAGTTGCGCCGGTATTCCTCGCCGACGGTCGGATTTTGCGTGCAGCGCATGGGGCGCACGGTCATGTCGCCGGAGACGCAGATGTTGCAACCGATGCACTCGCGGATGTCTTCGAGTTGCCCGTGTTCAATTTTACTCGGCAAAAACGGGTCGGCGATGGACGGCCGGGCGGCGCCGATGAGGTCTAATATTCCGCGCTTGATTTGCGACACCATTGCATCGGGCGAAGTGAAGCGTCCGACCCCGACTACCGGCTTGGTGGTCACTTGTTTGACGAATGCGGTGTATTGTTCCTGCGCGCCTTCTTCGCCAAATCTCGCGCTCAGTGAATCGTTCGCCCAGTCGCTGATATTGACATCCCACAAGTCCGGCAATTCGGCCAGCATCTCGACCACTTCGCGGCCTTCTTGTTGCGCGGTTACGCCGTCCTCGCCGGCCAGTTCATCCACCGCAAAGCGCACCGCAACCCCGCAGCGGTCACCGACCGCGTCTTTGGTGTCCTCCAATAATTCCCGCAAAAAGCGCACGCGGTTTTCCAGACTGCCGCCGTATTCGTCAAGGCGCTGGTTGCGGCGTCGGGAAATGAAATGGAACGGCAGCGCCAAGTCGTGGGCGGCGTATACATAAACGATGTCGAAGCCGATGTCGCGGGCGCGCAACGCCGCCTTGCGATGCCAGCGTCGCACCGAGGCGATGTCGCGTTTGCTCATGGCGTAGGCTTGAGCCGGTTCGTAGGTGTCGAACAGCATCGCCGACACGCCCATCGCCGGTAGGCGGCTGTAGAGATTGGCGGAAGCGTGGCCGTTGTGGGTGATTTCAATGGCGGCGAGGGAGTCGTGTTGGTGTACGGCGTCCACCATTAACTGCAACCGCTTCATGTCGCCGTCGTCCCACAGACGGCCTTCGATATACGGCGACCATTCCGAACTCGGGTGGATTTCCACCTCTTGAGTGGATACCACGCCCCAGCCGCCCTCGGCTTTAAGACCGCGTTGGCGGGCTTCGCCGTGGGGATACACGTGCCCCAGGCCGTTGCAGTGAGGCACTTGGTAAAAGCGGTTGCGGGTGGTCACCGGGCCGATTTTCACCGCATCGAAGAGGATGTCGTAACGGGGGTCGCGGGGCATGTTTTTTCCTCCTTCCAAAGGGTTACAGATACCAGTTGGCTTCGGGCTGGCCGCTGTCGATAAAAGCGCGGTATTCGCTCAACTTGCAACTGCAATAAGCGTTCAGATAACGGCGCCCAAAATAGTCGGGCAGGATTGCTCCGTGGCGGCATTTTTCCAGCGCACTTTGCAAGTCGGACGGCAGATCTTTATGGAGTCGCCCACCGGCATTTCCCCGAGTCGGTTCTCCGGGGTCAAGGCGGTTGCTGAGGCCGTGGTGAACACCGGCCAACAAAGCCGCCAGCGTCAGGTAGGGATTGGCGTCGGCACCGGCCACGCGATGTTCGATGCGGCGTGCATGCCCCGGACTTTTAGGCACACGCAGGGCCACCGAGCGGTTCTCGAAGCCCCAGTCCGGGCGTACCGGCACATAACTGTCGGGGACGAATCGCCGCAAGGAATTGAGGTTGGGAGCGAATATCGCCATCGCCTCGGGCATGGTTTTCTGAAGCCCGCCGATGGCATGTAGCAAGCGCGGGCTGACGCCATCGTTGCCTTCATTATTGCCGCCGCCGTCGAAGACGTTTTCGCCGTCACCGTTTAGCAAACTGAGATGCAGGTGCAAGCCGCTGCCAGCGTGGGCCGGGTAGGGCTTGGCCATGAAGGTGGCTTGCAGGTCGTGTTTTCCGGCCACGCATCGTACCGCCCGGCGAAATAACACGCACTGGTCGGCGGCGGCCAGCGGATCATCGCCATGCTGCAGGTTGATTTCGAACTGGCCGGGGGCGTATTCCGCCGAGATTGCGCCACACGCCACGCCTTGAAGCGCGCAAGCCTCGGCCACTTGGTGCAGGTAGTGGCTGAAATCTTCGACCGCATCGATGCCATATACTTGCGTGGCGGCGGCTCGTTGTCCACCGCACCCGGAGGTTGGCGGCTGAAGATGTTGGCCGTTGTCGTGGGCCGGGTCGAGCAGATAGAACTCCAACTCAAACGCCACCACCGGCCGCAGCCCCAGTTCACTGAACCGCTCGACAACCCGCGCCAGAACATTCCGAGGCTCAAAATCAAAGGGCCGCCCGTCGAGGTCTTGCATGGTCAGCAACACCTGGGCGGTGGGATGGCGCGTCCACGGCGCCGGTGCCAGCGTGCCGGCGATGGGAACGGCCACTTGGTCGGGATCGCCGTCGGAAAACCCCATGCCTTCGGGGTCATGGGAATCGCCGGTGACCGCCAGCAAAAACGACGAGCCGGGCAACATCATGCCGCCGCTGAAAACCTTCTCCGCCACCGCGACCGGATAACGCTTGCCGCGCATCACGCAGGACAGATCGCACAACATCGCATCGACATATTGCGTGTCGGGATGGCGCTGCAAAAACGCGCCGAGGGCGGTGGGGTTGGTCATGATGCCAACGCCGTGCGTGACGCATGAGTTCGTATCATTCCTGATGCAAATCCTTGCGGGGTTTGCGCGAAAAATTGCTCCGCGCGATTTTTTCCCGGCGGGCGATGAAAACGCCGCTGCCGACGACGATGGCGGCACCCAGCAAGGTGGCCGGGGAGAGCACTTCGTCGTATAGCAAGAACCCGATGATGATCGCCCATACCAGCACAAAGTAGTTGAACGGTTGCAGTATAACCGCCGGGGCCAGTTCCAGCGATTTGATCAGTAGCAGAT
This sequence comes from Candidatus Poriferihabitaceae bacterium, assembly GCA_965262585.1. Taxonomy (GTDB): domain Bacteria; phylum Pseudomonadota; class Gammaproteobacteria; order Arenicellales; family Poriferihabitantaceae; genus JAHRAW01. Next base: position 1,558,674 of record OZ253546.1, on the reverse strand, counting down.
GGCCGATGATTGAGGTGGTGCTGATTACCAGCAGCCACAAGGCGTCGGTGGTGGTCAGCGGCTGCCAGTAAAAGGGCGCGATGAGTGCCGCGCCGATGAAGCCGACCACGCCGAGGTAAACCAGCGAAGTGGCGAAGGAGTCGTGGCGTGAGACTTGGCGGGTCAGGATGTTATACAACGCAAACATCAACGCCGCCCCCAGAGCGATGGCCGCGGCGGGCTGGAAAACCGCGCTGCCGGGACGCAGGATGACCAGCGTGCCGATGAAGCCGCCAAACACCGCAACCCAGCGTCGCCAACCGACTGCTTCGCCCAAAAGCGGCACCGACAGCGCGGTGATGAAGAGCGGGAAGCAGGCAAAAAGGGTATGCATTTCGGCGAGGCCGAGAAACTGAATGGCGTAGGCAAAGAGGATGATTTCGCCGGAAAGCAGCAGCCCGCGAAAAATCTGCGTCCCCGGCCGCCGCGAATGAAAAGCCGTTTTGATGCCGGTCTGGCGGGCGACCCAAACCAGCGCAAACAAGGCGAAAAAGAAAAACCGCACAGCCACGATCTGAGGCGCCGACAGGGTCTGCATCAGGTGCTTGGTGAGGGCGTCCTGAGAAGCAAAAAACAGCGTCGCAACCACCAGCATGATGATCGCTTTGGTGGTCGCATCGGCGGAGTCGCGGGAGGTGGGTTGGATGGGCATCCGTTCTGGTGTCGATGAAATAACCGATATTGTGATATGGCCGTCTGGCGGTGTCTGGCGGCTGCGAAGTGCGGTCAGGATTCGGGGGCTTCGGGCGTCTCAAAGGCGCGTTGCAATGCCGCTTTGGCGCGGTGGTTTTCCAGGGCGAGTTGGATCAGGCGGTCGATGAGTTCGGCGTAAGGCACGCCGCTGGCTTCCCACAGGCGCGGATACATGCTGATTGGCGTGAAACCGGGCAGAGTGTTGATCTCGTTCAGCGTCACTTCCCAGGTTTCCCGGTGGACGAAAAAATCCACCCGCGCAAGGCCGGTGCCGTCGATCTCTTTGAAGGCGGCGACCGCCAGTTCGCGCACCCGTGCGGCGGCGACTTCGGGCAGGTTGGCAGGCACCACCAATTCGGACAAGTCGTCGATATATTTGGTGGTGTAATCGTAAAACTCGCCGCCGGGAATAATCTCGCCCACCACCGAGGCCAGCGGGTCGGCGTTTCCGAGCACCGCGCATTCCGCTTCCATGCAGTTTTCCATGGATTGTTCGAGGACGATTTTGTTGTCGAAGCGGAGGGCGAGTTGGATGGCATCTTGCAGTTGAACTCGTTCGCGGGCCTTGCTGACGCCGACGCTTGAACCCAGGTTAGCGGGTTTGACGAACATCGGGTAGTTGAGTTGGGATTCGCCGTGGTCGATGATTTTGGCCGGATCATGGTGCCACTGCGGGGCGGTGAAGGCTATGTGGGCGGCTTGCGGGATGCCCGCCGCCGCGAATACTTTTTTGGCCAGGATCTTGTCCATGGCCAGTGCTGAAGCGGCCACGCCGCAACCGACATAAGGGATTCCAGCCATTTCGAACACGCCCTGAAGCGTGCCGTCTTCACCGAAAGTGCCGTGCAACGCCGGAAAAACCACATCGAGGGCCGGCGGTGAATTGCGCTGCGCTGAGCCTGCCGGAACCGACAGGTTGCCGTGGTGGTGCAAATCCAGGGTAATCAGGTCGCCGCCGGATGCCTTCGTGGGACTTGCGGGGGCGGGGACTTGAGAAATTGAGGTGACTGCACCGTCGTCGAGCAGTTGCTCGAAGTCGTCGGCGAGGTGCCAGCGGCCGGCCTTGTCGATGCCGATTAAACTGACGTTGTATTGGTCGCGGTCGATGGCTTTGAGGATGGAGCGCGCCGAGGTCACCGATACTTCGTGTTCGCAGGAGCGGCCACCGAACAGCAGTCCGAGATTGATCTTTTTCGCGGGCGGCACGGGATTCTTAAACCTACACGGTGAAGCGGCGAATGACATCCATGCACAGGTCAATCAAGGTGTTGATCCAGGGCAGGATGGCGATGATGATCAGCGCATTGAACGACAGTATCAGCCGCACATCCGTCGCCACGGTCACCGGCGGCGCGGGCGCGGTTTGTTGATCATCGAGCCGGTCGAAATACATCAGTTTGATGATTCGCAAGTAGTAGAACGCCCCGATCACCGCAAGCAACACCGCCACCACCGCAGCCCACACCAGTTCCGCCTGAACCAGTGCCTGTATCACCAAGAGTTTGGCAAAGAAACCCGCGGTGGGCGGAATCCCCGCCATGGACAGCATCAGAATCAACATAAGAAACGCTATCCATGGGCTACGCGCGCTCAGCCCCTTGAGGTCGTCGAGGTGGTCTGATTCATGGTCGGCGCGGGCCAGACATAAAATTACGCCGAACGCGCCGAGGCTCATAACCGCGTAAATCAGCACATAAAAAAGCGCGGCGCTGTACCCTTGTACGCCGCCGCTTGCCATGCCGAACAGGAAAAATCCCATGTGGGAGATGGTGGAATACGCCAGCATGCGTTTGAGGTTGCTTTGGGCGATGGCGATGATGTTGCCCGCCGCCACCGACAGGATGGCGAGGATGATGAGCATCTGCTGCCATAGGCCGAACAGGTCGCCGAGTCCTCCCGCCAGCAGCCGCATCATCAAGGCGAAAGCGGCGATCTTCGGTGCCGCGCCGAGGAATGCGGTGGTGGAAGTCGGCGAGCCGTGATACACATCCGGCACCCACATATGAAACGGCACCGCGCCCAGTTTGAACGCCAGCGCCACCACGATGAACACCACCGCCAAGGCGACCGCCGCATTGTCGTGGCCGACGGCGTTCAGTGCCGAACGGATGACGGACAGTTCCAGGGATCCGGTCAAGCCGTATAGCAACGACATGCCGTATAACAACATGCTGGACGCCAGCGCCCCCAACACAAAATATTTCATCGCCGCTTCCGCCGCCAGTTTGTTGTCGCGGTAGCAGGCGATCATGGCGTATAGGCACAGCGACATCAGTTCCAGCCCGAGGTACAGGGTCAGCAGGTGGTTGCTTGACGCCATCACCATCATGCCGGCGACCGCGAACAGGCCGAGGACGTAGTACTCGCCGGTGAAGATGTCGCGCTCCCGGTTGTAGCGGCGGCTGTAGACGAACGCCCCGGCGGACAGCAGGCAGACGGCGATCTTCAGCAAGTTGGCCAGCGGGTCGGCGACGAACAGGTTGTTGAAGGCGGACACCGTGCCACCGCCCGGACCGAAAAAGTCATTGGAAAAATTCAGGCCGGTGAGGAGCGCGGTGACCGCAAGCGCGATGATGCCGAGCCCGCAAGCGTGTGCGCCGCTGTTTTCTTTTTTGCCATACACGCTAATCAGCAGAATCGTGCAAGCGGCAAGGGCAAGGAATATTTCCGGCAGCGCGGCGGCGGCTTTGAGGGATTCGAAGTTCATGGCAGTTTGGAGATGGCGGTGTGCGCAAGCAGGTTGTCGATGGTGACATGCATGACTTCAAGAATCGGGTTGGGCCACACGCCCACCAGCAGCACCATGGCGGCGAGTATCGACAGGAACAGGATTTCGCGCCGCTCAAGGTCGGGCATTGCAGCGACTTGCTCCGATACTACTTTGCCGTACACCACCCGCTTGACCATCCACAGAGTGTAGGCGGCGCCGAAAATCAGGGTCAGCGCGGCCAGCACCGCGTACCATGCGTTGACCTGAAACGCGCCGACGATTACCCAAAATTCACCGACGAATCCCGAAGTTCCCGGCAAGCCGGAATTGGCCATGGCGAACAGTACCAAAAAAGCGGCAAACACCGGCATCGGGGTGGCGATGCCCCGGTAGGTTTCGATCATGCGCGAATGCAGGCGGTCGTATAACACTCCCACGCACAGGAACAGCGCGCCGGAGATAAAGCCGTGAGAAATCATCTGAATCATCGCCCCCTCGGCACCGTGGGCGTTGAAAATGAAAAGGCCGAGGGTGACAAAGCCCATATGGGAGATGGACGAATAGGCGATCAGTTTTTTCATGTCGCGCTGCACCAGAGCCACCAGCGCGATGTACACCACCGCGATTAGCGACAACGTGATCATCAGCCACGCCAGTTCGTGGCTGGCGTCCGGGGTGATGGGCAGGTTGAAGCGGATGAATCCGTAGCCGCCCATTTTCAGCATGACCGCGGCCAGAATCACCGAGCCGCCGGTGGGCGCTTCGACATGGGCGTCCGGCAGCCAGGTGTGCACCGGGAACATCGGCACCTTGACCGCAAAGGCGGCGAAGAACGCCAGAAATATCCATATCTGCGGGGCCAGTGCCAACTTCAGTTCGTGGTAGTCGAGGATGCTGAAACTGCCGCCGCTGATATTGTACAGATACAGCAACGCCACCAGCATCAGTAGCGAGCCGAGCAAGGTGTAGAGGAAAAACTTGATGGTGGCGTAGATGCGGTTGGGCCCGCCCCAGATGCCGATAATCAGGAACATCGGGATTAGCATCGCCTCCCAGAATACATAAAACAACACCGCATCGAGGGAGGCAAACACGCCGATCATCAAGCCTTCCATGATCAGGAAGGCGGCCATATACTGCGCCACACGCTCGCTGATGACTTTCCAGCCGGCGATGATCACCACCACGGTCAGCAGCGTGGTCAGCAAAATAAGCGGCATGGAGATGCCGTCAACGCCGAGGGAATAATACACATTAAACGCGCGGATCCAGTCGCTGTGTTCGGTGAACTGCATGGCCGCGGTGGTGGTGTCGAATCTGGTATAAAGCGGCACGCTCAGCAGCAACACGGCGATGGAAATTCCCAGCGAGAGTTTGCGTGCCAGCGCGGCACGCTGGTCGCCGCCGGTGCCGATGACCAGCACTCCGCCGAGAATGGGCAACCAGATCAGCAGGCTAAGCAAGTGGTTTTCCATGGATGCCCCTTACAGCCAGACGAAGAAAGTGATCAGGCAGAACAGGCCGACAATCATGGCGAAGGCGTAGTGATAGGTGAACCCGGTCTGAAGGTTGCGCATCGCACCGGAGCACAATCCCACCAGCCGCGCCGAGCCGTTGACGATGAAGCCGTCCACCAAGTCGGTGTCGATGCGCCGGGAGAGAAAATTGCCGAAAGCCACCGAGCCTTTGGCGAACACCGTTTGATACAGTTGGTCGAACCCGTATTTATTTTGCAGGATGGAATAGATCGGCCCACCGGCGGCGGCGATCCGCGCCGCAAAGCCGGGATTTTTGCAGTAGCAATACCATGCCAAAACAATGCCGGCCACCGCCAGCCAGAAAGGGGCGTTCAACAGGCCATGCAATATAGTCGCCAGAATCAAGCCAAAGCCGTGTTTGTCGCCGAGCAATTCGGCCAACCCATCGCGCGCCGGATCGATATAAATGGAACCGGCGAAAAACGAGCCGTTGAGCACCACCTCAAAAAACATAAAGCCGGCGATTGCCGACGGCACCGCCAGCGCAACCAGTGGCCAGATCACCACCCCGGGCGATTCGTGCAGGTGTTGGCGGGTGGACTGGTCTGAGCGGTTGTTGCCGTGAAAGGTCATGAACAGCAGCCGAAACGAGTAGAACGCGGTCACGAACACGCCCAGCAATACCGCGACATAGGCGTAACCCGCGCCCCACAGGTCGCTGTGGCGGGCCGCTTCGATGATGGCATCCTTGGAAAAGAAACCGGCGAACGGCGGCAGTCCGGCGAGTGCCAACGAACCGATTGCGGCGGTGATGTAGGTGATCGGCATGATCGTCCGAAGCCCGCCCATTTTTCGCATATCCTGCTCGTGGTGCATGGCGATAATCACCGAACCGGCGGCCAGAAACAGCAGTGCCTTGAAGAAGGCGTGGGTGCCGAGGTGGAAGATCGCCACCTGATAGGCGGAGGCACCCAACGCCACGGTCATGTAACCGAGTTGCGACAGGGTTGAATACGCCACCACGCGCTTGATGTCATTTTGTACCAACCCGACCAACCCCATGAGAATCGCGGTGGTGGCGCCGACCACCAGCATCGCCGACAACGCCGTCTCCGACAGTTCAAACAGCGGCGACATGCGCGCCACCATGAAGATGCCAGCGGTGACCATGGTGGCGGCGTGGATCAACGCCGATATGGGAGTCGGGCCTTCCATGGAATCCGGCAACCACACGTGCAGCGGCATCTGGGCCGATTTGCCCATGGCGCCGACGAACAAAAGCAGGCAGATAATGGTTATCCATTTCCACTCGCCGAACGCGGTCACCACGGTTTGTTCTTTCACGCTTTCGGCGCTGGCGAACACCGCGCCGTAGTCGAGGGTTCCGAACAGATACATCACCGCAGCGATGCCTAGCAAAAAGCCGAAGTCGCCGACTCGGTTGACCAGAAACGCCTTGAGGTTGGCAAAAATCGCGCTGTCGCGCTCATACCAGAAACCGATTAGCAGGTAGGAAATCAGCCCCACCGCCTCCCAGCCGAAGAACAACTGCAGGAAGTTGTTGGCCATCACCAGCATCAGCATGGCGAAAGTGAACAGCGAGATGTAGCAGAAGAAGCGTTGATAGCCGGGGTCGCCAGCCATGTAGCCGATGGTATATATGTGCACCATAAGCGAGACGAAGGTCACCACCACCATCATCATGGCGCTCAGCTGGTCGATCATAAACCCGATGCGCAGCGGCACACCGCCGCTCACTCCCCAGATATAAATGGTGTCGTCGAACAGGTTGCCGCTTCGGACATCGGCGTATACCACCAGCGACAGCAGGAAGGCGACGGCGATGCCGCCGATGGCGATGAAATGGGCGGCGCGGTGGCCGATAAGGCGGCCAAACAGCCCGATGAGGATGGACGCCGCAAGGCAGACCAGCGGGATGGCGAGGTAGATATTTTTCATCCCTTGAGCGAATCCAGTTCTTCGACGTTAATGGTGCGGCGGGAGCGGAATAGCACGATGAGAATGGCGAGGCCGATGGCGGATTCGGCCGCCGCCACGGTCAGGATGAAAAACACAAACACCTGCCCGGCGGTATCCTGGAGAAAGTGGGAGAAGGCGACAAAATTCATGTTGACCGCCAGCAACAGCAGTTCGATGGACATCAGCAAGATCACCACATTCTTGCGGTTGAGAAAAATCCCCACCACGCTGAGGGCGAACAGGATGGCGCCGAGGCCGAGGTAGTGGGACAAGGGAATCATGGCGATTCGTCCTCCCGTTCCGCCGGTTCCATAGTCGTCGGTTTCATCTTGATGATGCGCAACCGATCCTCGCGCCGCGTCCGCACCTGCTCGGCCGGTTCGATGCGTTTGCGGTCCGGGCGCGGGCGCATGGTCAGCGCGATGGCGGCGATGATCGCCACCAGCAGGATGAGGGCGGCGATTTCGAACGGATAGACATAGGTAGTATACAGTTGCTCGCCGAGTTCCCGGGTGTTGCTATAGCCGGCGGCCTGCGGGGTCGGGTTGGCGAAGCGTTCGGGTGAAAACGAGCGCGCCAATATCAGCGCGAGTTCCACCACCAGCAGCACCGCGACCACGCTACCCGCCGGCAGATAGCGCGTGAAACCGGCGCGCAATTCCGCAAGATTGATGTCCAACATCATCACCACGAACAGGAACAACACCATAACCGCGCCCACATAAACCAGCACCAGCACGATGGCGAGAAATTCCGCCTCCAATGTAATCCACACGCAAGCCGCGCTGAAAAACGCCAGCACCAAAAACAACGCCGCCTTGACCGGATTGCGAATGGTCACCACCATGGCGGCGGCGAACACCAGCACCGTGCTGAAAAAGTAAAAGGTGAATTGTAGGAAGGTCATGAGATATGGTGCGCCATTAAACCCAAATGTCGCGCTTGTTTCGCCAATACGATTTAACCTCGTTAAATCTGCTTGCTCGTTCCTGAGTTTTCAAGATTTCTTTTGGGTAAAATTCCAGCATGGTGTCGCACAGAGAAAGCATCCAACTCTTTCTCGATTGACCCTGCCTTATGTCGATGGTGTTGGAGTTGGCGATTTGTATCTGCCCCCAGCCAAGTGCTCCGACGGTGAGATGATCCCAATCTAAAAACTCTATGGGACAGAAAAATACATTGTCCGCCTGCACGCGGTTGCCGATGATTTTATATTTAACCATCATAATGGAAAAAATATTCGCATCGTCTTCGTAAAAACGAGCCAGCCGTTCGACGGAAACAAGTGCCGGCATATTAAATTTTGTTTCTTGTCGGTGCGTTTTTACATCGACGATGCAATAAAACCCCTCCTTGTCCTTGAACGCCAGATCAGCCATTGCTCTTCGTGCGAATGAGGACGAATATTCCGCACACCATGAACTGGCGATACCTTCAAACCGTTGTTCCACCAACGATTGAATCGCGTCGCCGACAGCGCGCGGGCTGGACGCGGTCAAGGGGGTGAGAAAGTCCGGCTCGGAATTTATCGCATGTTTTATCTCTCCCGCCACTTGCGTGCAGGCATCTCCGTAGAAAAAAGACGATTTCATAACAATGTTCTCTGTGCTTGTATTTTGCGGTTTCTTTTAGGTTGAGCGCTGAGTGTATTTCTTTCCCAAAACACGCCATCCGCATACCCTTGGATAGTATCGCCCGGCGAAGCTTGCTGTAAACGCTTTTGCCCCCAACAACAATACTCCCTGTTTAGTTCCACGCAGACAAAACGACGGTGCAGTTTTTTTGCCGCCACCGCGGTAGTGCCGCTACCGGCAAGCGGGTCAAAAACCATATCGCCTTGCTTGCTACTGGCCAGTATCAGTTTGGCTAGCAATTTTTCGGGTTTTTGAGTCGGGTGGCCGGTGTTTTCAGGCATCGACCAGAATGGAATCGATATATCGGTCCAGACGTTTGACGGATGTGTGACGCGGTAATTGCCATTTGCCTCTGCGCGCCAATCTTTGGGAAGGCCGTTTTGACGATAGGGCGCAATAACTTTTCTTTTGATTTTGACGGCATCGACGTTAAAAAAATGCTGTTTGCCCGCCGCGCAAAACCAGATATCTTCGATGTTGTTTTTCCAATTTTGTTTTGCGCCGCGCCCTTTTTCGCGCTCCCAGGTAATGCGGTTTTTAACATTAAAATATTTTTCCAAGATGGGCGCGACAATCACCGATGTTTTCCAGTCGGCGCATACATATAACGATGCGGCCGGCTTTAACGTGTGCCGTATCGACAGTATGATATTTTCAAACCACTCGGCATAGGAGTGATCTTCTTTTTTCAAAAACGTCCGCCCGTTGTAATTTTTCGTCAAGTTATACGGTGGATCAAGAATCAATAAATCAACAAACGATTCGGGCAGAAAGGGCGCCGCGTCAAAAATATTCTGATTAATAATTTTTCCTTCGATGTTTTCGATTGACTCGGCGGCCGTGAGCGCAACAAGCCGCTTGCCGAGTTTCGCGAGTTCTTGTTCGTCGCAACTTAAAGTACGGTTGCGCGACGACTTCGCTTTTACCGAAATTGTTGTTTTCACCATCGTGTTTTTCTTCATATCGAACTCAGCGATACGGCGCGTCTTGCTTGCGCGCCTCGGCGATTTCCTTTTCGTATTGGTCGCCGATTTCCAGTAGGCGTTGTTTGTTGATGATTTTCTCCTCGGGTTTTTCCATGTGAAATTCGTGGATGTCGGTCATGACGATGGCATCCACCGGGCAGGCTTCTTCGCAAAAGCCGCAATAGACGCACTTGAATAAGTCGATGTCGTAGCGCGTGGTGCGGCGCGTGCCGTCGGCGCGTTCCTCGGAATCGATGGTGATCGCCAGCGCCGGGCATACCGCTTCGCATAGTTTGCACGCGATGCATCGTTCCTCGCCGTTGGCGTAGCGACGCAGCGCGTGCAACCCGCGAAAGCGCGGCGACTTCGGAGTCTTTTCTTCGGGGTACATAATGGTGATCTTGCGGCTGAACAGCCGCCGCCCGGTGACGCCCATTCCCCGGCGCAGTTCCTTGAGGGTGAAGGTTTTGTAGAGTTGTTTGAGGTCAAAGCCCATTATGATTTCCTGTTGAATGCGGTTCGCGGGTCTAAGTAAAGAACGCGCCAAACGGCGTGTAGAATTTGCCCGCGCCGATCACCACGATCCACACCAGAGTGATGGGGATCAGCACTTTCCAGCCGAGGCGCATGATCTGGTCGTAGCGGTAACGGGGAAACGTCGCCCGAAACCACAAAAACAGAAAGGCCACCAGCGAAGTTTTAAGGCCAAACCACATCACCGGCGGAATTAAGGTGAACGGCATCATTTCCACCGGCGGCAACCAGCCGCCGAAGAACAAAATCACCGTGAGTGCCGCGATCAGGATCATGTTGGCGTATTCCGCCAAAAAGAACACCGCGAAGGCCATGCCGGAATATTCCACATGGAAACCGGCGACGATTTCCGACTCGCCTTCGGCAACATCGAACGGCGCACGGTTGGTTTCGGCCACGCCGGCGATAAAATACACCAGCATCAGCGGCAACAACGGCAACCAGTACCAGTGTAGCAGGTTGCCGGACTGGTGGAGCACGATCTCCCGCAGGTTGAGGCTGCCGGCGACCATCAGCACGCCGACCAGCGCAAACCCCATGGCGATCTCATACGCCACGATCTGCGCCGCCGAGCGCATCGCCCCCAAAAAAGCGTATTTCGAATTGGACGCCCAGCCGGCCACGATCACCCCATACACGCCCATGGAAGTGAGCGCGAGGATATACAGCAAACTGGCGTCGATGTCGGCCAGCACCAGCGAATCACTGAACGGAATAACCGCCCACGCCGCCAGCGCCGGAGTAAGAGACAACACCGGCGCCATCAGGAACAAGGTCTTGTTGGCGCGGTTGGGGATGATGACTTCCTTCATCAGCAGTTTGAGCGCATCGGCGATCGGCTGCAACCATCCTTTGGGCCCGACCCGGTTGGGCCCGACCCGGATTTGCATGTAACCGATTAACTTGCGCTCGGCAAAGGTGAAATAGGCGACGCACAACATCAGCGGCACCAGAATCGCCACGATCTTGGCCATCACCCACAGGGTAATCTGCAGGCCGTGGGGCAGCCACGCAGTCAGCGAGAAGAACAACTCCCTCATGGCGCCTTCTCCAGCGTCACCCGGCCATGCCCGCCGAGCGGGGCGGTTTGTGCGTAACCCGCCGGTACATAAACGCAGTCCGAAGGAATGCGCTCATCCGCTTGCAGCGGCAGGCGGGTGCGGTGGTCGCCGCTTTGCACCATCACCGGCTCGCCGACGGTAAGGCCGAGGCGGTCGATCATGGCGTGGTTCATGTGCGCCGCCGGCGGTGGATTGTCGGCGGTTTTTTGCAACGCCGGTGCGTGTCTTACCACCGGATCGCCGCGATACATCGGCAGGTCGAGCAAGCGTCGGAGGCTACCGGCGTCGGCTTGATGTGCTTGGTCTGTTTGGGAGGGTGCGGGAATCTGCCACGCGCTCATCCGTGCCGAAGCGGTGCCACTGTGGTGGGGAATATCGGCGTTCACTTCGTCGAGGGACACATAGTCAAATCCCGACAGGTCAAGAAAATTGCCCAGCACTCGCAGGATTTTCCACGCCGGACGCGCTTCGCCGGGTGCCGAAGCGGCCGCTTCGGCGCGCTGAACGCGACCCTCGCAGTTGAGAAAATGCCCGGCGGATTCGGCAAACGCCGCCATCGGCAGCAGCACATCGGCATATTCCGCCGCCGCATCGCTTCGGTAGGCGGCGATACTGACGACAAAGTCGGCAGCGTGCAGTGCCTGAGTGGCGGTGCGGCCATTGATGGCGTCCAGTTCGGGTTCGGTTGCCAGCAGCAAATAGGCGCGGCGCGGATGGTCAAGCATCGCCGCAGCGTCCAGTCCAGCGGCGGATACCGGCACCCCGCCGGCACCGCGATGGGGCAGGCAGCCGGCCCACCACGCCGCCGCGCCGTTGCCCGGCGGCAGCACCGCCAGCCGCCCGCCGCTGGTCGCACAAATCCACTGGGCGATTCCCTTGAGCACGCTGGCGTCGTGGTGTTGTTGCGCCAACGCGCCGAGGATCACCACGCCGTCAACCCCGGCTTCCACTAGGTCTCGGGCCATGGCGGAGTCGGTTGGTCGGGCTGAATCAACCCAGCATCGAATCTCATCGGGCAACGCGGCACCGGCAAGCGTGGCGACTTCCGCGGCCACGGCGGCGAGGGCAACTACCAACTCGGCGCCGACGGATGCGCTGGTTTCTATGGCGAAATTCTGTTGGTATGCGAGCGGGTTGATGACGCTGATGCGGGCGCTGTCAGAAGCGCGGCGCGTGGCGGCGCGCAGTCGCAACGCCAGCAGCGGCTGTTCCTTGCGAATGTTCGAGCCCACCAGCAGGGCGGCGCGCAGATGGTCGAAACCGCTGATGGGCAATTCCGACGCCGGAAAAACGGACGCCACCGCATCGTCACGAAAATCGCTTTGCTGCAGGCGATGGTCAATGTGGTTGCTACCCAGCGCGCGCGTCAGTTTTTGCAGCAGGTAATATTCTTCCAGAGTCGAGGTGCAACCGGCCAGCGCGCCGAAAGCATCGCCGCCGCCGGATTCGACCACCGTGCGAATGCCCGCACAGGCGTGTTGCAACGCCGCCTCCCACGACACTTCTTTCCAGATGCCGCCATCCTTGATCATCGGAGTGCTTAATCGCCGCTCGCTGTAGAGTGCTTCGTAACTGTACCGATCGCGGTCCGCCAGCCAGCATTCATTGACTTGCGGATTGTCCACGGGCAGCACCCGTTCGACCCGGCCGCGCAAGGTCTGAATGTTGAGGTTGGTGCCGACGCAGTCGTGGGGGCTGAGGCCGCGATGGTTTTGCATTTCCCATGCGCGCGCGGCAAAGCGGTAGGGTTTGGAAGTGAGCGCGCCGACCGGGCACAAATCGATCATGTTGCCGGAGACTTCCGAATCCAGCGAGCGGTTCAGGAAGGTGCCGATCCATGCGGATTCGCCGCGTCCGGGAAAGCCCAGTTCCATGATGCCGGCGATCTCTTCGCCGAAGCGCACGCAACGGGTGCAGTGGATGCAGCGCGTCATTTCGGTGGCCACCAGCGGCCCGATGTCGTAACTCGGCACCGCGCGTTTGCGTTCGAGGAAGCGGGAATCGTCATTGCCGTAGTCCATCGCCTGATCTTGCAACGGGCATTCACCGCCCTGGTCGCAAACCGGGCAGTCCAGCGGATGGTTAATCAGCAAAAACTCAAGGGTGCCTTGTTGGGCTTCCCGCGCCAGTTTCGAGCGGGTGAAAACCACCATGTTGTCGGTGACCGGGGTGGCGCAGGCCGCCAGCGGCTTGGGAGCAGTTTTCACTTCATCCGGGGTCAAGCCCTTGTTTCCCACCCGCGACTTCGGCAACGGCGCAGGTGCCTGCCCGACCTCCACCAAACACATCCGACAGTTGGCGGCGACCGACAGTTTTTCGTGATAGCAAAAGCGCGGAATGTAAATACCCGCCGCATCGCTCGCCTCAATCAGCATCGATCCGGCTTCGGCTTGGATGATTTGTCCGTCTATTTCGATGGTTGCGGTGGTCATGGTTCGATGGACTCAGGTGGCGGTCTGGGCGGCAGAATCGCCGCACGCTTGTTGTTCGTGGACGGTGATTTTCGCTTCAAACTCGTGGCGGAAATGCTTGAGAAAACTCTGCACCGGCCACGCTGCGGCGTCCCCCAGAGCGCAGATGGTGCGTCCCTCGATGCGGTTGGCGACATCCAGCAAAGTGTCGAGGTCTCGGGCGTTGCCCCGACCGGTGTTGATGCGGCGCAGAATACGGTGCAACCAGCCGGTGCCCTCGCGGCAGGGGGTGCACTGGCCGCAGGATTCCTCGAAGTAGAAGCAGGCGAGCCGTTCCAGAATCGCCACCATGTCAGTGCTCTCGTCCATGACGATGACCGAGCCGGCGCCGACCGCCGAGCCGCATTTTTGCAGAGAATCGTAATCCATGTTGGCGGCCATGATGATCTCCGCCGGCAGCACCGGCACCGACGAGCCGCCGGGAATGACGGCTTTCAGTTTCCGCCCTTTCCACACGCCGCCGGCCATCTCCAGCAATTCGCTAAATGGCGTGCCCATTTTGATTTCGAAGTTGCCCGGTTTTTCGACATGGCCGGTGACCGAGAAAATTTTGACGCCGCCGGAGTTTTCGACGCCGAGGCCGCGAAACCACTCGCCCTTCATCCATGTGCCGTCGGCGCGCAGGATCGCCGGAACCGAAGCAAAGGATTCGGTGTTGTTGATGGTGGTCGGTTTTCCATAAAGACCGAAAGCCGCCGGGAATGGCGGTTTGAAACGCGGCTCGCCCTTTTTGCCCTCAAGGGATTCGAGCAACGCGGTTTCCTCGCCGCAGATGTAGGCACCGGCGCCGAGGTGGTTGTACAGGTCAAAATCAAAGTTGGAACCGAATAAGTTTTTGCCCAGCAACCCGGCCTCGCGGGCCTCGGCCAGCGCAGATTCCATGCATTGGAAGGGCTCCCAGAACTCGCCGCGAATGTAGTTGTAGCCGACCGTCGCGCCCATGACATAGCCGCCGATGGCCATGCCTTCAATGAGCGCGTGAGGGTTGTAGCGCAAGATGTCGCGGTCTTTGCAAGTGCCCGGTTCGCCCTCGTCGGAGTTGCACACCACGTACTTTTGCCCCGGTGCGGCGCGCGGAATGAAATTCCACTTGATGGCCGCCGGAAACCCCGCGCCGCCGCGTCCGCGCAAGTTGGCGGTTTTCAGGGTATCGATAATCGCCGCCGGATCAACCCGCTCGCGCAACACCTTTTCCAACGCCTGATAGCCGCCGGTTTTCCGATATGCCGCCAGCGTCCAGCAAGCGTCATGCTCACGCGGCAGGCAAACGCCGCAGCATTCGCGCATGGTGTTGAAAGTCGTGTCGTTCATTGCATCTCATCCAGAATCTCATCGATTCGTTGCGGCGTTAGGTTTTCGTGGTAGTCGTGGTCGAGTTGCATCATCGGCGCGCCGGCGCAGGCGGCCAGGCATTCTGCTTCTTTCAGCGTGAACTTGCCGTCCGCGGTGGTCTCGCCGAAGGTTACGCCGAGTTTTTTCTGCAGGTGCGCGACTATTTCATCCGAGCCGCGCAGCATGCAGGAGATGTTGGTGCACACATTAATTTTATGCCGACCCACCGGCGCAAGGTCATACATCGAATAAAAGGTCGCCACTTCATATGCTCGCACCGGCGGCACGCCGATCACTTCGGCGACCAGTTCGATGAGTTCCGGGCTTAGCCAGCCGTGTTCGTCCTGAGCGATGCGCAACGCCGCCATCAACGCCGACTGGCGGCGGTCGGCGGGGTACTTGGCCAGTTCCCGGTCGATTTCGGCACGTGCCGCATCGGATAACTCGGCTTTGGGGGACAAAGTGTGCGACGACAAGGTGGCGGGCGAAGTCACCGGTCAATCTCCGAAAATCGTATTTGATTCGAGGCGGGTTGGCAACGCCCCGCCACATGTGGCGGGACGCCATAATCGTGTATAAAACTTTTGGCATATGATTTCCAACCGTTTTGATAATCTCTGCTGGTATGGCGAATATAAAAATCCATGTCGCCGGAGTTTAGCGAAGCCAGAAGTTCATCGGCGTCCACACCGGCTTTTGGTTTGACGCAATACCCGGAATAAAATGTGTATTCGGGAGACGGGCACTTTTGGAAATTGGGTTTTATATTCATTCCCGATGTGAGTAACTTATCTCCGAAAGTGGTGGTTAATCCAAACTCACGACCAAACGCATACCAACGGACAGCATCAAACTCGCCTTTGTCCCTCGCCAACAATTTAGTTTTATGTTTTGTCAGATATTGATATGCCAGGGGGAAGTTTTCCGCCAGATGTTTTTCTGTAATTAACTTGCCGTTGATGTAGGGAAATATAATAACGCGCTCTTTAATATCTTTGCCGCCTTTCATCACCGATGCTTTTAATATCGGACGAGTAATGGCGGCTTCTATTCGCACATCAAAGCCGCTTATGTTGCCGGCAATTATCGTATCGGACAGTTCTTTTTTCTTTTCCATAATAAACACGCTGTCGGCCAATGTTTGTATGCCAACATGAATATCCGCTATTGCCCCGAGTGGCCGCCCGCGCATTCGTATTCGTTCAATTTTTTTCAGCGTATTTTTCGATTCCAATACCCATATTCCCTCTACCGAAAGGCAAGAAATCGGCACCATGCCTTTGCTGGCGATTGTTTTTCCGTTGTACCGATAAAGCGCAAATTTTTCGACCTTGATGTCTTTGGCTAATATGGTAATCAACGAATAGGTCGTTGCGTGTTTGAACACCTGATGCGCACCGAAATCAATTAAACAGGCAACGGTATATTTCTCCAAAATAAATTGTCGGAGGCTTTTTCCGGCAACTGTTTTGGTAAATGTGTTGGGAGTTATGTATCCCAGCCGTCCGTTGCGATTCAACAAGAATGTGCCGATTTCAAAAAAAGCGATATAGAGGTCGGTCGAACCATGCCGCGCCAATTCCCATTCTCGTTGTAGTCGCTTTCTGCGTACTTTTCCCAAGTGCTGGATGCGCACATAAGGCGGGTTGCCGACCACATAATCAAAATGCCCTTCATGTGGCGCAAGCGAAGCGCGGTTGGTGGCGTCCATGCAGCGCAAGTTCCATTTTATTTTTATCCGTTTGCCTTTTGCCAATACGGTTTCATCAAGCCTGCGTCTGCACTGTTTCAATGCGCCTTTATCGATATCCATACCGGTAATATTTTCCAGCGCACGGCGGCAATTTTTTGCCGGCACTTTGTCGCAAATGTTCTCGACCAAGCGCACCAGAAACGCACCATCACCACAGGACGGATCGCACACCTTCATTCCCGGTGAATAGGTTTGTATGGTTTTATCCAAAATAAGATCAACAATCCATTCAGGCGTATAAACAACCCCGTATTTTTTGTTCTTCCCGATCACCCTCTTTCCTCTACCAAGTTTTTCATCGTACAGATGAAGTATTGGATTGATAATTCATTAGACAAAGCAATTTTTACCGCTTCACTAAAGTCGATATTATCCAAATTCGCAAACACGATTTCATTGTGATTTTCCAAGTTATTAATGGGCAGGGATATAACGCCAATCCCTATCGCATCCGGCTTGTGCGGGTGGTTTTCGTCTTGCGCCAATTTAATATACTTTTGTAAATGCGCGTCGCCTATAGTCTCGCAATGCATAACTTCTTTGTTCCTATTTAGATAAGGAAGCACCTCTGGAAGCACCATTAAATGCCCAACAGCAACGTTAATCCTGCGAATATTTGCAGTCTCTCCCATCAAGTGCTCGAAATAATTATTGGCGTTTTGCTTAAAATTGGAAGTAACAAATTTTACACTGATAATGGCAAGTGGGGTTTCGGCCTCTTTGGATATGGCTATATCCACATTTTTGTCGTAGTATTTTCCGGCAATTTTTTCTTCTCGTCCGACCCCGTCTTTCCGAATACCCTGCAAGATATAATTTTCCCCTAGCACACCCTGCATTTCATCTGCAACCCATTGGTGCAGAGGCCGGAGTTTTTTGTTGCTACGAGCACCATGCGTGTTGTAGTTGGCATATGATTCTCGGACCGCGTGAATAAAACGACTATTCAAATCCGCGACCGCCGTCTCGGGCAAATTAGTTTCATAAGTCACCGGTCGATCTCCCCGAAAACGATGTCCTGGGAGCCGATGATGGCGACCATGTCGGCTAGCATGTGGCCTCTGGACATCTCGTCGAGCGCGGCGAGGTGGGGGAAGCCGGGGGCGCGGATTTTGCAGCGATAGGGTTTGTTGGCACCGTCGGACACCAGATAAATGCCGAATTCCCCCTTGGGATGTTCGATGGCGGCGTAGGCTTCGCCGGCGGGAAGGCAAAAGCCCTCGGTGAACAGTTTGAAATGATGAATCAGGGATTCCATGTCGCCCTTCATTTGCTCGCGGGACGGCGGTGCCAGTTTGCCGTCGTCGGTCATCACCGGGCCGGGGCCTCCGTCTTTGGCGGAATCGGCGCGCAGCCACTCGATGCACTGGCGGATGATGCGGTTGGATTGACGCATCTCCTCGACCCGCACCAGATAGCGGTCGTAGCAGTCGCCGTTGGTGCCCACCGGAATATCAAAATCCATCCGCTCATAAACCGCATATGGCTGTTTCTTGCGCAAGTCCCATTCCACCCCGGAGCCGCGCAACATCGGGCCGGTGAAGCCGAGTGCCATGGCGCGCTCCTTTGATACCACGCCGATGTCCACGGTGCGCTGCTTCCAGATGCGGTTGTCGGAGAGCAAGGTCTCGTATTCGTCCACATACCCCGGAAAGCGTTCGGTAAAGGCTTCGATAAAGTCCAGCAGCGTGCCCTCACGGTCGCGGTTGCGTTTGCGGGTCGCCGCCTGATTATGGCGGCTGGTGACGGCGTACTTGGGCATGGTCTCGGGCAGGTCGCGGTACACGCCGCCGGGGCGGTAGTAGGTGGCGTGCATGCGCGCACCGCTAACCGCTTCGTAACAATCCATCAGGTCTTCGCGCTCGCGAAAGCAATACAGAAATACGGTCATCGCGCCGACATCCAGCGCGTGCGCGCCGAGCCACAGGCAGTGGTTGAGGATGCGCGTAATTTCATCGAACATCACGCGGATATACTGCGCCCGCAATGGCGGCGTGACGCCGATCATTTTCTCGATGGCGAGCACAAACGCGTGTTCGTTGCACATCATCGAAACATAATCGAGACGGTCCATATAGCCGATGCTCTGGATATACGGCTTGGACTCGGCCAGTTTCTCGGTGGCGCGGTGCAACAGCCCGATATGCGGATCGCAACGCTCGATGACCTCGCCGTCCATCTCCATAATCACGCGCAACACGCCGTGAGCAGCCGGATGCTGAGGGCCGAAATTCATGGTGTAGTTGCGGATTTCAGCCATCATTCGCCCCCGCCGGGCATCTCGCTGTCGGGCATTGCGCCGCTACTCACCGGTTTGCTGATGGTGCGCGGCACCAGGATGCGTGGTTCGATGGTGACCGGTTGATAGATTACCCGTCCCTGTTCCTCGTCATAGCGCATTTCCACCTGCCCGGAAAGTGGAAAATCTTTGCGCATCGGGTGGCCGATGAAGCCGTAGTCGGTGAGCAGGCGGCGCAGGTCGGGATGGCCGGTGAATATAATTCCGAACAGGTCAAACGCCTCGCGCTCATACCAGTCGGCGGACGGCCATATCTCCACCAGCGAATCGACTGTCGGCGCCGAATCATCCAGCGCAACCCGCAATCGCAGGCGCAGATTGTGGTGCAGCGACAGCAGATGATAAACCACGACAAAACGCCCGCCGTGCCGGTCGCCAACCGAAGTCGCCGGCCCGCCGGGCGAACCGGTGCCGCCCTGGGCGCTGTCATCGCTCCCCCAGGTGGCGTAATCGACGCCGCACAAATCAATCAGCGTCTCAAACCGCAGACCGTCATCATCGCGCAATTTGGCGCAAACCTCCTTGATGCGGGCCGGGTCGATCACACAAGTGACCTCGCCGAGGTCGAGGGAGTGGGAAATCAGCGCATCGCCCAGCAAACCGGGCAGGTGCTCGATGAGGTGGGTGCGATTGGTCATGGTGGCGAGGGCGGAAGGCCAGTAATCAAGAAATTACCAGTGCCGAAGTGTATGCCCCGGCGACATTTCAGTCAAGGCGGGGTACTCAATGCACGGTTGATAGGTTGGGTAGGATTGGTTCATGCGTTACGCTGCTGAAATATGCCGGATGCTTCGGAAACCATTAAATCTTCTTGCAATGGATGGCCGGTGCGGGGGTGGGCTAACGGCGGCAAACTCGGCTTGATGCCGCCGAAGTGTTGCTCTATTGACCACATCACCAAGCGGTTGAATTCGTTCGCGCCTTGTTTCAGCGTGCCGGCATCGGCGGCGCATTTTCTAACCGTCGGCGTGTCCCATTTTTTGAGCGTGATGAACACCCCGACCGAAGCGTAGCCGGCGGTGAGTTGGTTGGTGAATGCGCGGAGTGAATCGACGCTTGGCTTGCCGCCTTTTACTTGGGCGACGCAGATGCCATCCTCGTCTTTTGGTGTGTTTAACAATCCGGCCCAGCCGTCAATACCGCCGTCGCCGACTTGCTGGTTGTTGGCAACGAAACCGGGGATGCGATGAATCGCCCACTTCTCAAACGCGAACGGTTGATTGGTCGCCATGTGCGCCGCCGTTTGCATGTCGGTCGGCACGCCGTCTATTTTGAACTTAACATCTTGCAGCCTCTCCTTTTGGATCACATCCAACGCGTACATCGAAATATCGATGCCGATAAAGTCGCGCCTCAACTTCATCGCCGCTTCGATGGTCGTGCCGCAACCACAAAATGGGTCAAGCACCACCTCGCCTTTGTTGGATGATGCCTTGATGATGCGCTCCAACAAGGCAAGGGGTTTTTGCGTCGGGTAGCCCAGGCGCTCTTTGCCCAGTGCGATTTGTATGTCATTCCAAACATTGCCAACTCTATCCCCGTAGAAATCAGCAAGGTATTTTTTACGAAACGGCCTGCCATTTTTTCGGAACCCTATTCGCCCTTTGTCATATTCGTCTTGCAAACGCTGCTTGCTCAGTTGCCATCCCGAGGGGTTGGGGTTGGTTATACCTTTCCATGTATAGCACAAATTCGGTCTTGCTCCCAGGCCGGGCGGGCGGAACAGATGGGTGTCAATTTGGTATCGCCCGGCATCGTCAGTATGCGGAAATCGTTCGTTGATCTCTTGTTTGCTCAATTCCTTTAAATTATCAAGTTCCCCGGATTTGGGCTTTGCATAAAACAGAATCGTGTCAGAGTTTGAACCCCATGTTTTTGTTTTATGCTGACTGCCTTTGGGCGCGGTGGTGTTTCTCAGCCAGATTATTTCATTGCGAAAGTTCTTAACCCCAAACACATCGTCCATAATCATTTTCAAGTAATGCGAAGCGGTCGGGTCGCAATGCAGATAAAGGCTGCCAGTGTCTTTCAAGATGCGGTGCATCTCGTTGATGCGGTCTGCCATATACACCAGATAAGCGAGCATGCCGGTGCCGCTTTCATAAAGCGAATCCAACGCCATAATCGCCTTGCGGGCGCGGTGCCCGTGTGAGCGGCGCCCGCGTGTGCAACGAATGGCCTTGATGCGCTTGGCGGTTTTTTCGTTCCATTCCCAAGTGTCGGTGAAGGCGACCATTTGCGCGAGGTCTTTGCGCCTGATCTTTTCGGTTTTGATTTTCTTATTACCGAATAAAATATTGTAATTGGCGTTGGAGTTAAACGGCGGGTCGAGATAAATCAAATCAACGCAATCGTCGGGCCAAGCCTGCATCACTTCAAGGCAATCGCCGTAATGAAGGGTGTTTCGTTTCATGCGGACTACTTTGGGGAAGCAATGCGCGCAATCGTATTGGTCTTCTTGATTTTCTTTTGCAACTGCAAAATCCCGTAGATCAGCGCCTCGGCGGTGGGCGGGCAGCCGGGGACATAGACATCTACCGGCACGATGCGGTCGCAGCCGCGCACCACCGAATAGGCGTAGTGATAATAGCCGCCGCCGTTGGCGCATGAACCCATGGAAATTACCCATCTCGGTTCGGGCATCTGGTCGTACACGCGGCGCAATGCGGGTGCCATTTTGTTGGTCAGGGTGCCGGCCACTATCATGACATCGGACTGCCGAGGGCTGGGGCGAAAGAGGATGCCGAAGCGGTCGAGGTCGTAGCGCGCGGCCCCGGCTTGCATCATTTCCACGGCGCAGCAGGCGAGGCCGAAGGACATCGGCCACATCGAGCCGGTGCGCGCCCAGTTGATTAGTTCATCCAGTTTCGCGGTGGCAAAACCTTCCTGTAAAGTTCCTTCAAGGGCCATCAGTTTACTCCCATTCGAGCGCGCCTTTTTTCCATTCGTAGATAAATCCGACCACCAAAACGGCGAGGAAAATCATCATCGCCCAGAAGCCAAAGGCGCCGATTTCATCGAGCACGATGGCCCACGGAAAAAGAAACGCGATTTCCAGATCAAAAATAATAAAAAGGATCGCCACCAGATAGTAGCGCACGTCGAATTTCATCCGCGAATCCTCGAACGCCTCGAAGCCGCATTCGTAGGGGGAGAGTTTGTCGTCGTAGGGCTTGTTCGGCGCCAGCACTTTGCCGGCGGTGATGGCGATGATACCAACGCCCAAGCCCACCCCGATAAAAAGCAGAATCGGAAAATAGTCGGCTAACATGGTCGGGCTCCCGGCGGTCAAATGGTTGCTGAAAACAACAGGGTTTCAACTCGTTGAAGTCTATTTCCCCAAGTCGTTTCAGTCAAGCCGATTGTGGCGTGGCGCATTGTCATCGTGCCGCTCATGAATCGCCGGACTTGCCGATTTTGTCGATGCTGAAAGGTCCGGCACCGGCGTGGCACAGCACCAGCAAGCCACCGGCGATGGCGATGTTCTTCAGGAACAGAATTTGCTGCAGGCTGTCGCCGAAGTCGAAATGAAACAGCAGCGCGGAGAGCACGCAAAATCCCGCCAGCGCCAGCGCGAACCAGCGGGTCTTCCAGCCGACCACCAACGCCAGCGCGCCGCCTACCTCAATGAGAATCACCAACGGCAACAGAAAGCCCGGCACGCCATAGGATTCCATATAGCCCTGAACACCGGCGTAGCCGACGATCTTGCCGATGCCGGCCATCAGGAAAACCGCGGCCAAGCCGATGCGCCCCGCCAGTTCACCGTAAGGGCATAGCACCCCGATCAATTTGCAGATTGCGTTCATCGTTGACTCCTGCGCGTTGGCTGTTAACGTTTGTGAATGGCGCAGTATACCAGCACCCGGCCGTCACCGCCGCCGCAACCGTCGCCATACTTTTGTCGGGTTTTGTCCGGCGGCGGCCTCAAGAACGGCTCCGCGCGCCGCCGAATCAAGTATAGTGCCTTCGTAGCCGGGCTGGTTGTGGCTCGTGCGTCGACCTTGTGGGGCCATTCAGATTTGTTCGTTGAAGTTTCATCGAAACGGGACGTGGCAACGGTTGCCCGCCTCGCGCGGGAGATCTGGGTCGACCACTATACGCCCATCATCGGCGCCGGGCAGGTGGCGTATATGCTCGCTAAATTTCAGTCGCCGGAAGCAATTTCCCGGCAAATCGCGCACCGCGACCATTGGTATTTTTTGATCCGGCAGGGAAACCACGCGGTGGGCTATATCGGCCTGCAACGCCAGCGGCGGGTGTTGTTTCTGAGCAAGTTGTATATCAAAAAATCCATGCGCGGGAAGGGCGTTGGGCGGCGTGCGGTGGGGTTTGTGCTGGAATTCGCCGCCCAACACAGGTTGTCCAGCGTCCGCCTTACGGTCAACCGGCACAACACCTCCGCCATCGCCGCCTATAAACACATCGGCTTTATCCGCAGCGGGGAAGTGGTCACCGACATCGGCGGTGACTATGTTATGGATGACTATATGTTCGAGTTCAATCTCCGCCGAGACGCGCCGAGCGTGCCACCCAATTCCATCCGAGACGCCGCCAGTTTGATTCTGGTGCGGGACGGCGACACCGACCCGAAGGTGCTGGTCGGGCGGCGTGCTTCCTCCAATCGCTTCATGCCGGGGATGTATGTTTTTCCCGGCGGCGTGTTGCAGCCGGAGGACTTCCACGCCTCGGCGGCGGGAGAACTGGACGACTCCTGCGCGGCTTTGATGGGAGTGCGTGGCAGCCCCATCAAAGCCGCCGCTCTGGCGAAAACCGCCATCCGTGAAACCTCGGAGGAGACCGGGCTTATATTGGGCGGGCGTGGCGAAGTCGGCGAGGTTAGCGAGGTCGGCTGGCGCGCCATCAAAGCCGCCGGCCTACGGCCTTGTTTGCGCTCCCTGACCTATCTGGGCCGGGCGGTGACGCCGGTTTCCATGCCGCTACGCTTTAATGCGCGGTTTTTTATGGCATCGGAATCCGGGATTCGCGGCATTCAGGCGGACACCGATGAACTGAGCGACCTGCAGTGGATCAGGCCTCATGAGTGGCGGTCATTGCCGATGGTGGACATCACCATTTATCTCCTCAACCGCTTCGAGCAAATCCTGCAGCGCGCGCAAACCCGCCAATCCTTCGTCTTTCGCCATCACCGTGACCGCGCTCATATCAGGTGGCAGGACGGAACACCGAAGTTGCGGCCGCTTCGGGGTCGGCGGTAATCCGGCCCTGTTCCACCAGAAAACACAGCGACCCAAGAATGGAAAGCTCGGCGCCGCCGTATAAGGCTGGGTCGAGGTCCCGGTATATGCGCGTGCGCATGGACGGGATGTCGCCGATGCCCATAGCGACGGCGTCGAACACTTCTTCGATGCGCCGCCGCCGGTGGGCGATGATTTGCTCGATATACGGGCGCGGATTTGAGATGGCGGCGCCGTGGGTTGGCCGGTAGATGGTTTCCGGGCGTTTCTTCAATGCCTCGAGGCTGGCGATGTAGTCGCTGACGCTGCCGTCGGGGGGCAGGATTACCGTGGTTGACCAAGCCATCAACTGGTCGCCGCAAAACAGCGTGTTTTCTTCGGGCAGGGCAAGGCACAAGTGGTTGGAGCAGTGGCCGGGAGTGTGAACGGCGCGCAAATGCCAGTCCAGACCGGAGAGGACGCCGCCGTCGCCGAGCAGATTGTCGGGGACGAATTCGTGGTCAACGCCGCTTTCCCGTGCACCGGTGGCGCGGCTTGGGTGACGCCCGAAACCATAAATCGGCGCGCCGGTTTTTTCCTGCAACGGCCTGCAGGCGGGCGAGTGGTCGGCGTGGGTGTGGGTGGCGATGATGTGGCTGACGGTCTCGCCTTCGAGCCCCTTGACGATGGCCTCGATGTGCTCCGGCAGGGCTGGCCCCGGATCAATCACCGCCACCTTGCGGTTGCCCACCAGAAAAGTCGCGGTGCCGTGGAAGGTAAACGGGCCGGGATTGCGGGCCACCACACGGCGCACCAATGGCGTTAGCCGTTCCACCACACCGTAGCGGAATTGAAATTCGCGGTTAAAATTAATCGCGGTCATCAGCATCGCGGTCATCAACTCGGCGGTTTGATTCAAGCGCGCCGCTCTCCGTCTCGCTATTCAGGTGTTTGATGATTTCCCGAATCAGTTTCGGGCCGTGGTAGATGAAGCCGGTATACAACTGCACCAGTTCGGCACCCGCCTGAAATTTTTCCACGGCGCTGTCGACGCTGTCGATGCCGCCGCTGCCAATGATGGGGATTTCCCCTTGTAAATTGCCAAACAGTCGGTGGATGGTTGCGGTGGAAAGCGACGCCAGCGGCGGCCCGCTCAAGCCGCCCGGCTCAACGGCCAGCGCATGATTTTCAACCCCGCTTCGCGTCGGCGTGGTGTTGGTGGCGGCGATGCCGTCGATGCAATGCTTGCGCGCCAAAGCGGCGATGTGGTCGATGGCGTCGCCGTCCAGATCCGGGGCGATTTTCAGCACCAGCGGCACACGCCGTCCGGTGGCATCCGCCAACGCCATGCGTTTGCGGTTGATGCCGCCAAGCAGCGGGGCGAGAGCGTCTTCCTGCTGCAAGTCGCGCAGATTCCGCGTGTTGGGGGAGGATATGTTGATGGCGACATAATCGGCGTGGGTGTACACCGCCTCGAGGCCGATGAGATAATCATCCATGGCTTGAGCCAGGGGAGTGGCGGCGTTTTTGCCGAGGTTAATTCCCTTGATGATGCGCCGGTCGACGGCGGCGATGTTTTCCAAAAACCTCGCAAGCCCGTCGCTATTAAAACCCATGCGGTTGATGATGGCGCGGTGCTCGGGCAGGCGAAACATTCGCGGTCGGGGATTGCCCGGCTGTGGCAGGGGCGTTACCGTGCCCAGTTCAACCCAGCCGAAACCCAGGGCATGCAGGGCGTTGCAGGCCGTGCCCTGCTTGTCGAGACCGGCGGCCAACCCCACCGGATTGGGAAACTCGATGCCCATAACCTCATGGGGCGGGGCGTCAAGTCCGGCGCGGCTTCGTTGGTTAAGCAGCGCGCACAGGGCTTTGCTGCGGGACGCTTTGGCGAGGACGCCGAGTGCTACCCGGTGGGCGGTTTCCGGTTCCAAAGTGAACAGCAGGCGGCGCAGGGTGGGGTACATGGCTATGGAAATCACACATCCGCGACGCTTGCGGGGCTGTCGAAGGTCGCTGGGGTCACCGGGGCCGGTGGCCAGAACAAAGCGCGTGCCAAAAACTTTTATAGGGCATCAAGTCTTCATGCATGGACCGCCAATGCGCATCCATGCCATCCCAACCGTTCCCCTTAAAATGATGTTTGCAAACCGGGCAAATGCGGGGTTTGCTTTTCGGCATGCCTGCGACACAACATAAACAAGTGGTGGCCTGATCTGCTTGCGCGGCTTGCGCGGCAAATCCGGTGTAACTTGCCGGCGTCATTTCCAGCAACCGCTGTTTTGCCGATGCGGGGATTTCCAGCGTGTCGATGAAGGCATGCAGGGATTCGCGGTCAATGCTCGGTGCGTTGCGGGTTAGCAGTTTAAGTTTTTCATAAGGCTGCTCGATGCCGTAGCGGCGCATCACCGTCTGAATGGGTTCGGCCAGTACTTCCCAACTGTGGTCGAGTTCATAGTCGAGGCGTTCCGCGTTCAACTCCAACTTGGATAGCCCGTTGAGGGTCGATTCGACGGCCAGCATGCCGTGGCCGATGGCGACGCCGAGGTTGCGCAACACCGTGGAGTCGCTGAGATCTCGTTGCCAGCGGCTGACCGGAAGTTTGGCGGCGAAGTGCTGCAGCAGTGCGTTGGCGACGCCGAGGTTGCCTTCGGAATTCTCAAAGTCGATGGGGTTGACTTTATGGGGCATGGTGCTCGATCCCACTTCCCCCGAGACTACTTTCTGCCGAAAATAACCGAGGGCGATGTAGCCCCACAGGTCGCGGTTGAGGTCGATGACGATGGTGTTGAAGCGGCACAAACTGTGGCACAGCCCGGCGATATAGTCGTGGGGTTCGATTTGGGTGGTCAGGGGTTGGTATTCCAGCCCCAGACGGGTTACGAAGGCGCGGGCGATGGCCGGCCAATCCAGTTCTGGGTAGGCGGCCAGATGGGCGTTGAAGTTGCCCGTGGCACCGTTGAATTTGCCGAAAATCGGTTGCCCGATGAAGTCGTCGAGGCTGCGCTCAAGGCGGTGGGTGAAGTTGGCGAATTCTTTGCCCACGGTGGTGGGGCTGGCGGGCTGGCCGTGGGTGCGGGCGAGCATCGGCTGCTCGGCCCAGGTCATCGACAAGTGGCGCATCTGCCCGATCAACGATTGCATTTGCGGCGCCATGATTTCTTCCCCGGCACGTTTCAGCATCAGCGCGCAGGCGAGATTGTTGATGTCCTCCGAGGTGCAGGCGAAGTGGATGAATTCGCAAACCGGTGCCAATGATTTTTGTCCGCGAACCGCATCTTTCAGAAAATATTCAACCGCCTTGAGGTCGTGGTTGGTGGTGGCTTCGATGGCTTTGATTTGGGCCGCGTGTTTTGTTGAGAAGTCGCGCACCATCCCGCGCAGAAATTTTGTTGCGGCAGCGGGAAATGCCGGCACTTCCTCGATGCCGACCTGTTCCGACAGGTGAATGAGCCACTCCACCTCCACCTCGACGCGCGCACGCATCAGGGCGAATTCGCTGAAGTAGGATCTCAGCCGGGCGGTTTTTTGATGATAACGTCCGTCCAGCGGGGAAAGCGCGGTGAGTGCGGTAAGGGGAAGCGAATCGGTTGCCACGGTGACTCGGGCCGGGTGTTGGAACCGCGCAATCATAGCACAAGATTAGTCCCGGGCGGTGGCGGGGGTTTGATTGGGCGTTCAGTTCGACGCCGAGCAAATAATTCCGCCGCCGATGCAAATATCGCCGTGATAAAAGACGATGGACTGGCCCGGCGTAACCGCCCATTGCGGCTGCTCGAATTCGATGCGCGAATGGCTCGCGCCGAGCATGGTTATCACGCAGTTTTGATCGTCCTGCCGGTATCTGGTTTTGGCGGTGCACGGGGCTGGCAGGGTCGGCGGCGTGCCGCATATCCAGTGCAGGTTTTCGGCCAGCACCACACGTTTTAGCAGGGCCGGATGGTCGTGCCCCTGCACCACGTATACGATGTTGCGCGTGATGTCCTTGTCGGCCACATACCACGCTTCGCCAGGCCCGCCGATGCCAATGCCTCGGCGCTGGCCGATGGTGTAATAAAACGCGCCCGGATGCTCGCCCACGGTTTCGCCCTGCAGGGTTTTCAGCGGGCCGTGGCGCGCTGGCAAAAAGCGCCCGAGAAAATCATTGAAACGCCGTTCGCCGATAAAGCAAATGCCGGTGCTATCCTTTTTGTCGTGGGTCGGCAGCCCGAGTTCGCGCGCGGTGGTTCGCACCTGCGCCTTGTGCATCTCGCCGACTGGAAAACTCGAAAGCCGCAGCGCATTCTGTCCCAGAGTATGCAGGAAATAACTTTGATCCTTGTTTTCATCGCATCCTTTGCGCAAAAGGCGGTAACTTCCGCGCTGTTGCAGCCGTGCGTAGTGACCGGTGGCGATGTGGTCGGCGCCGAGGTGTATCGCCCAGTCGAGGAATTCCTTGAACTTGATTTCCTTGTTACACAGCACATCGGGATTCGGCGTGCGGCCGTTGCGGTATTCCTGCAGGAACAGCCGGAACACGCGGTCCCAGTATTCGTGGGAGAAATTAATGGTGCGAAGTTCGATGCCGAGTTGCTTACAAACTTCCTCGGCATCGGCCAGGTCTTCGGCGGCGGCGCAGTATTCGCGGTCGTCGTCCTCTTCCCAGTTTTTCATATACAGGCCGGTGACCTTGTGTCCCGCCTCGAGCAGTTTGACCGCCGCCACCGACGAGTCAACCCCTCCCGACATGCCCACTACCACGTTAGCCACAGAATGGTCCGTGTCACGGCCGCCGTCGCCGTTATTCGCCTCGCAAAAAGCGATGCCAGAAAGAACGCTTGACTTCCGTGCCTTCCCGGTCGGGAGAATTGTCCACCACCGCCGACAGCAGGCTGATGTCTTGCCAGTGTTTGCCGTCTTGAACCACCGGCAAATAGCCGTTGGGTTGGAACCATGAATCGATCACGAAGCGTTTGCCGGTTTGTTTTTCCCGCACTTGCCCGGCCCAATGCTGGTCGAACAGCGAACGCCGATAAGCCGCCTCCAGCACGGCGTGATGCTTCAGCAGGCCGTGGGTTTCAAACAACTTCAAGTAGGAGGTGGTGTTGACCGCTTCGTCGATGCAATCCAACTGTCCGGGGAAAATACCGTCTTCATCGCCATTGGCCGGCAGGTCAAAAGCGAGGTCTTTGTGGGTCGGGGTATGCCGCCCGATGACCACTTCCATCCAGCCAATCGCATTTTTGATCTGCTCACGCTCCACGGCGGGCGTAGCGGCGGCGGGGGAAAACCAGTGGGCAACGGTGTGCCATTCGTCAAGCGGCAGGTTGACCGTGGTGCGGTTCTTGCAGCCGAAGTCATAGCACACCGGTATCGCATCCAAAGAGATATTCTGCGGAGACGGAATAACGATACGCTCAGCCCGGGCAGTGGCGACCACGGCCATGGCAGCGAATAACAGCAAAGCGAGCAACGGTTTCATGGGCGGATTATAACCTGTGCGGGGGGCGTTATTTACCCTCTCGCACCTTGGTCAGAGCCGACGCAATCAGGCCGGTGGGGATCGCCACCACGCCGATGCCGAGTATCAACACGAAGAAGGTGAAGCATTTTCCGCCGATGGTGACCGGTACGACATCGCCGTAACCCACGGTGGTCAGGGTGATCGCCGCCCACCACAGGCTGTGGAAGACCGAGGCGAATGCGTTCGGCTGGGCGGCGTTTTCAAAATAGTAGATGCCGACTCCGGCGAGGTAGAACAAAATTCCGGAGATGAACAGGAAAAGCAAGAGTTCCCGTTTGACGATGAGAAACGCCCGGTGGAACAGCGGCGCCGCTGTGCTGTAACGCATCAACTTCAAGACCCGCAGCATGCGCACCGCCCTTAGATCCAGACCGGCGGCCAGGTAAAACGGCAGAATGGCGATCAGGTCGATCATCCCGAAAAAACTGAAAATAAATTTTGGCCGCTTCGAGGCGACGAAAATTCGCAGTGCGTATTCGGCGGTGAAAATCATCACCGTGGCAAATTCCAGCCAGTGGAGAATCGCCCGTTCGCCGAGGGTCAGGTCGGGCAGGGTGTCGAGAGAAAAAGTGACCAGGGAAAATACGATGAGCGCCTGAACGGAAAAATCAAACGCACGCCCGGCCCCGGTGTCGGTTTGTTCGACGATTCGTTTTAGGCGCTGCCTGCCGGCGGCGTAACCTCCGGCGGTGTCAGGCATCCGTTTCAAGCCTCACAAACCACCCCGGCCCGTCACTCCGGCGACTCCGGCTTCCACTCATCCGGCATGACGATGCCGTCGCCGAAGAACCAGGCCTCCATTTGCTCGGTGAGATAGCGCTTGTGGGCGGCGTCCAGCGGGTTCAGTTTGTATTCATTAATAAGGATGGTCTGTTGGCGCAACCATTCCTGCCACGCCTCCTTGGAGACGTTTTCATACAACCGCTTGCCCAGTTCACCCGGCCACGGCGGAAAATCCAACCCTTCGGCCTCCTTGCCGAGTTTGACACACATTACTTTACGACTCATCGAATTTACCCAAAATGCGTTTGACCGCGGTTGGTAGCCCAACTTGTGGGGGGGATAGCGGGTTGTACCAAAGATACGGGCCGACGTCCATAACTGCGGTGTTGGTTTGTGTCAGCGTGGCGGGTAGTGGCCGGATGTCGAGGTCGAAGTGGGTGAATGAATGTCGGACTGGCGGCAGTGGCCGGCCGGTTTCGACGACCAGCCCGAATTGTCGTTCAAACCACGCTTCGATGCGCCGTTCGTTGTCCTGTTTTTCCCGCCGTTCTTCTTCCTGCAAATCGACATATTCAGGCAGCGACCACAGCCCGCCCCAGATTCCGCTTGGCGGGCGTTTCACCAGCAACAACTCGGCGTGTTGGTTTTTGACGATGAGCATGGTCACCGACCGCAACGGCCGGTTGGTCTTCGGCTTTGGTTGAGGGAAAGCGGTCGGATCGCCGCGTGCCAATGCCGCGCATTGCCCCGCCAGAGGGCAACATGGGCATAGCGGCTTGGCGCGTAGGCAAACCATGGCGCCGAGGTCCATGAGTGCCTGATTATAGTCGCCAACCCGTGCGCCGGGGGTCAGTTGCTCGGCGAGGTCCCACAGCCGTGCCGCCACTTTTCCGGTGCCGGGATAGCCGGCGATGGCGTAACACCTCGCCAGCACGCGCTTGACGTTTCCGTCCAGAATCGGCTGTCGCTGGCCGAAGGCAAAGGCCAGCACCGCGCCGGCGGTGGAGCGGCCGATGCCGGGAAGTGCCAGCACTTCATCGAATCTGTCAGGGAATTGGCCGCCGTGCCGGGCGACTATTTGTTGCGCCGCCGCACGCAGGTTGCGCGCCCGTGCGTAGTAGCCGAGGCCCGACCAGCAGTGCAACAACGCATCCATATCGCAACTCGCCAGCGTGGCGATGTCGGGAAATCTCGCCATGAATTTCCGGTAATAAGGAATCACCGTTGCGACCCGGGTTTGCTGGAGCATGATTTCCGCAACCCAGATTCGGTATGGGTCGCGGTTGCGCTGCCACGGCAGCGATTTGCGCCCGTGGCGGTCAAACCAGCGTAGCAGGCGGTCGGCGTGTGCATCGCGTAACGGCGCATCAGTCGGCATCATAACGGGCATAATAGCGCACTCAACCAACTCGTGGCTTGCTCGTATAATCACAACATGAATAACATCCCTATCGCCATCCCCCGAGGCGCGGTGCCGGCCGTCCTGCTCGGTATCGCGCTGTTGTGGCCGGTGCTGTCGTGGGCCGAAGACGGCATCACCAAGAAATGGGCGATCGCCGAATTCGGTGAGCCGCTCTACGCCGACGGCCTCGAACATTTTCCCTACGCCGACCCCGATGCCCGCAAAGGCGGCAAAATGGTGTTGAGCGACTTCGGTTCGTTCGATACGCTTAATTTTTATGTGCAGAAAGGCGAATGGCCGAGCAGTATCGGTCTCGTTTATGACGATCTGATGACCTCCTCCGGCGATGAAATCGACGGCCTGTACGGGCTGGTCGCCGAGTCGGTTGAATATCCCGAAGACAAGGGCTGGGCGATATTCACGTTGCGCCGGGAAGCGGTGTATCACGACGGCATGCCGATCCTCGCCGCCGATTTCGTGCATGCCTTTGAAACCATCAAGCAGCACGGACGGCCGTTCATTCAGTCGTTTTACGAGCAGGTGCTGAGCGCCGAGGCGTTGTCCGACAAACGCCTGAAATTCACCTTCACCACCACCGGCAGCATGAAACCGATCACCGTTGCCGCCGGGTTGTCGCCGTTGCCAGTGCATTATTGGAAAGACAAAGATGTTACCGCTTCGACGCTGGTTGCGCCGCTGTCCAGCGGGCCCTATCGGGTTTCAGACATTGACCCCGGCCGCTCGATTACCTATCAACGGGTTGCCGACTACTGGGCAAAAGATCTGCCGATCAAACGCGGGTTGAACAATATCGATAAAATCCGTTACGAATACTACCGGGATTTGACCGTGGAGTTTGAAGCCTTCAAGGCCGGTGAAATTGATTTTCGCCGGGAATCCAGTGCCAAACGCTGGGCGACCGAATACGACATCGCCGAAATCGCCTCGGGTGAAATAGTCAAAGAAGCGGTGCCGAGCAAGCGTCCGCGTGGCATGGGGGGGTATTTCTTCAACCTGAAAAGGCAAAAGTTTCAGGATATCCGTGTGCGCGAAGCACTCATGACTTTGTATGATTTTGAGGCGATCCAACGGACTCTGTTATACGGCCAATATAAGCGCATCAGCAGTTACTTCCCCAATTCCGATTACGGCACGGTAGGGGAACCGAGCGATGCGGAGAAAGCGATGTTGGCGCCTTTTGCGGCGGACCTTCCCGCGGGAACGGTCGCGCGCGCTTTCGTTCCGCCGAAGACCGACGGCAGCGGCCGTGATCGCACCAACAAGCGGCGCGCCCTCGGCTTGTTCGAGCAAGCGGGATGGACGCTCAAAGGCGGCCAACTGGTTTCCACCGCAACGGGAAAACAATTTCAGTTGGAATTGATGACCGCCTATCCCGAATCCCAACGCCTCGCCCTGCCCTATATCGAGATTCTGAAAAAAGTCGGAATCGATGCATCGCTTCGTCTGGTTGACACCTCCCAGTGGCGCGTGCGCATCCACGATTCGGACTTTGACCTGTGGGTCGGCGGGCTTAACTTTTTCCCACCGCCGGGTGCCGAACTCAGGAGTTTTTTCGGCTCCGAGTCCGCCGACATCCGTGGCGGTAATTCTGGCGGCATCAAAAACCCGGTGGTGGATGCGTTGATCGAGCAAATCGTTGCAGCCAACGACCTCGAAACACTGCAGACCACAACCAAAGCACTCGACCGGGTGTTGCTGTGGAATCACTATGCGATACCGACCTATTATAATGATCAGGCCTGGATCGCATACTGGAATCGGTTTGCTCATCCCGAGCGGCGTCCGGTATACAGCATCGGCTTTCCGGCGAGTTGGTGGATCGACCACGATAAAGACGCAAACTTGAAACGCTGAATAACAAAATTTCCCTTTCACGGTTTTCACGCACACCCTTGCAGTAAAGATGCTAACTTATATCATTCGTCGGTTGTTGTTGGTGATCCCGACCTTGTTCGGGATTATGCTGATTAACTTCGCCATCGTGCAGTTCGCTCCCGGCGGGCCGGTGGAGCAGGCTATCGCCGAGTGGCAGGGGCATGGCGTCGATGCCACCAGCCGATTTTCCGGGAGTGGCGCGGACATTCAAGGCGGCGGCGAGCCAATCGGTGCATCAGGCGGGGTTAGCAAATACCGTGGCGCGCAGGGGCTTCGCCCGGAAATCATCGCGAAAATTGAAAAGCAATTCGGTTTTGACAAACCGCCCCACGAGCGTTTTGTCAAAATGCTCTGGGGTTATGCCCGGTTTGATTTCGGCGAAAGTTATTTCCAAAACAAACTCGTGCTCGACCTGATTGTGGAGAAAATGCCGGTATCCATTTCCCTGGGGTTGTGGACCACGTTGATCGTTTATCTGGTTTCCATTCCCCTTGGGATTCGCAAGGCGGTGCGAGACGATTCTCGTTTTGATGCCTGGAGCAGCGGCGTGATTGTCGCCGGTTATGCGATTCCGAGTTTCTTGTTTGCGGTGTTGTTGATCGTGGTATTTTCCGGGGGGCGTTATTTCGACTTTTTCCCATTGCGCGGACTCACTTCCGAAGACTGGGAACTGATGCCGTGGTGGAAACAGATCGCGGATTATTTCTGGCATATCACTCTGCCGGTTTTGTCCATGGTAATCGGCGGATTTGCCGGCCTCACCATGCTCACCAAAAACTCGTTTCTCGATCAAATCAAACTGCAGTATGTGCAGACCGCGCGCGCCAAGGGCTTGTCGGAAAACCGGGTGTTGTATGGGCATGTATTCAGGAATGCGATGTTGATTGTGATCGCCGGTTTTCCGGCAATGTTTATCGGTATTTTGTTCACCGGTGCATTGTTGATCGAAGTAATCTTTTCCCTCGACGGCCTCGGCTTGCTCGGCTACGAAGCGGCCATCAACCGCGACTATCCGGTGATGTTTGCGATCCTGTATATCTTCACGCTGCTCGGCATATTAATGCAGATCGTGCGCGATGTGATGTATACGATTATCGACCCGCGCATCGATTTTGAAACAAGGTCGCTGTGATGGAGTCGGGGGAACAAACAACCGGCAAAACCTGGTTCGGGATACCAGCGAAACGCCAACTGTCACCGCTTGCGGCTCGCCGCCGGCAAAATTTCAGGAGCAATGGCCGCGGCTACTGGTCGCTGTGGATTTTCCTCGGCTTGTTCACGCTATCTTTGCTTTCCGAACTCGTCGCCAACGACAAACCGATTATTGTGCATTACGACGACGCATTGTACTTGCCGGTTTTCTTCCACTACGCCGAAACAAAATTCGGCGGCGAATTCGAACTGGAAGCGGACTATCGCGATCCGTATATCCGCGATCGGATCGGAGCGAAAGGCTGGATTTTATGGCCGCCGATTCCCTATTCCTACGACACCATCGACTACGAACTCGAAGTGCCGGCACCGGCGCCGCCCTCCGCACGCCATTGGCTCGGCACCGATGACCAAGCCCGGGACGTGCTCGCCAGAGTCTTTTACGGATTTCGAATATCGGTATTGTTTGGGCTTGTGTTAACCCTGCTGAGTTCGATCATCGGCATCGCCGCCGGTGCCGTGCAAGGCTATTTCGGCGGGCTCACCGACCTGCTGATGCAGCGATTTATCGAAATATGGGAAGGCCTACCGGTGTTATACCTGCTGATTATCATGGCCGCCGTCATCCAGCCCGGATTTATCAGTTTGCTGGTGCTTATGCTGCTGTTTTCGTGGACCGGATTGGTTGCGGTGGTGCGCGCAGAATTTCTGCGCGCGCGAAATTTCGAATACATCCGCGCCGCCCGGGCACTCGGCGTATCGGACGCGAAAATCATGTATCGACACATCCTGCCAAACGCCATGGTCGCCACCCTGACCTTCATGCCGTTCATACTGAGCGGTTCAGTAACCACCCTCACCGGCCTCGACTTTCTCGGCTTCGGCCTGCCCGCCGGCTCGCCGTCCCTCGGCGAACTGCTCAATCAGGGCAAGAACAACCTGCAGGCGCCGTGGCTCGGCATCACCGGCTTTTTGACCATCGGCCTGATGCTTTCGCTACTGGTGTTCATCGGCGAAGCGGTGCGCGACGCCTTCGATCCGAGGAAGTTGTTCAAATGAGTGCGCTGCTGGCGGTGGACGATTTGTCGATTAGTTTTCGCCGGCGCGACAAGCGCGGGGAAGTCATCTCCAATGTGGTTGAGCGGATCGGCTTTGACTTGCACGCCGGGGAAACGCTGGCACTGGTCGGGGAGTCCGGTTGCGGCAAGTCCTTGACCGCCCTGTCGGTGTTGCAATTGCTGCCGTATCCGCAAGCATTTCATCCATGCGGGTCGATTCGCTATCGTGGCACCGAACTGGTCAATGCCGACGAACATACGCTGCAGCGCATTCGCGGCAACAATATTTCCATGATTTTTCAAGAGCCGATGAGCGCGCTTAATCCGTTGCACACCATCGAAAAGCAGATCGGCGAGTCGCTCGCCGTGCATCAGGGCATAGTCGGCAAGGCGGCGCGCGCCGGGGTTCTTGAGTTGCTGGCCGGGGTCGGTATCGATGCGCCCGAAACTCGGCTCGGCGCGCATCCCCACCAGTTGTCCGGCGGCCAACGCCAGCGAGTTATGATTGCCATGGCGCTCGCCAACAAGCCGGAAATCTTGCTCGCCGATGAGCCGACCACAGCCCTCGATATGACCGTGCAGGCGCGCATCCTGACCTTGTTAAAAAACCTGCAACGCACCGAAAATCTGGGCATATTGCTGATCACCCACGACCTCAACATGGTCCGCAAGATCGCCGAGCGCGTGTTGGTAATGAAAGATGGTCGAATAGTCGAACGCGGCACAAGCGAGCAGATATTCGTTTCCGCGAAGCAGCCATACACGCAAAAACTGCTGTCCGCCGAGCCGCCGCCACGAACACCACCGCCGCCGGGTGGCCGGGAAATTCTCGCCGTTGACAATCTCAAAGTGTGGTTTCCAATCCGCCGCGGTCTGCTCAAGCGCACAGTCGGCCATGTCAAAGCAGTCCAAAACGCCTCGTTGAAACTGTATTCCGGCCACAGCCTCGGCATAGTCGGCGAGTCCGGTTGCGGCAAAACCACGCTGGCGTTGGCGGTGCTGAGACTGCTGAAATCATCCGGCCGCATCGTTTTCGACGGCCGCCCGGTGGATGCGCTACCGCGCCGGGCGATGAACGACCTGCGGCGACAAATGCAGATCGTTTTTCAAGACCCATTTGGATCATTGTCGCCGCGCATGTCCATCGGCGAGATCGTCAGCGAAGGGCTGGATGCGCACGGCCTCAGCGCGGACCCGGCCGAACGCGACCGGCGGGTGGTGGATATTCTCGGTGAAGTCGAAATCGACCCCGAAGTCCGCTTCCGCTATCCCCACGAATTCTCCGGCGGCCAACGCCAGCGCATCGCCATCGCCCGCGCCTTAATTTTGGAGCCGAAAGTTTTGTTTTTAGACGAACCAACCTCGGCCCTCGACCGCACCGTGCAGGTGCATGTACTCAACCTGCTAAACCGCATTCAGCGTCGGCACGGCCTCGCCTATGTGTTTATTTCCCACGACCTCAGCGTGGTCAGGTCGATTGCCGATGAATTGCTGGTAATGCGCGCCGGCGATGTGGTCGAACAAGGCGACGCCCAATCCATTTTCGCCAACCCGCAGCATCCGTACACTCGTGAATTATTAACCGCTGCTTTTGTCCTTGACTGAGTAAAAAAAGTGATAAGTTATTGCGCATGAAAAACCATCGATTGCTTGCCGAAAAGCCGAAGCAAATCCAACTCGGAAAAGGCACCATATACATAGGCGACGCCCTTGAAATTATTCCTTTACTGGAAGGCGATTCCGCGCAGGTTATTGTCGCCGACCCGCCTTATTTTCAAGTACTAAACGAGGCCTGGGATAACAAATGGCAGTCGGAAGAGGAGTATTTGGAATTTACCGTCAAGTGGGTAAAAGAATGTAAACGCATCCTTCGCCCCGATGGCCTTTTTTACATTTTCGGTCAGTTGGGAAAAAGGGAACATGTTTGGTTGCATACCTGTTCGATTCTTGCAAAAGAGATGCAATTTCACGACATGATTGTTTGGGATCGTGCGGTCGGATACAACGACCGACAGGATTCGTTCACGCCGCAATACGAAATGATCCTTGCGCTTCGTAAATCGGCCAACGCAAAGCCTTATTTCAATAAAGATGCGGTGCGGGTTCGGTATGAAAAAGAAAAAATCCAAACCTACCTTCGCGACAAGCGGTATAAAGACAAATCGGCGCGAGAAAGACATTTGCTAAAAGGGAAATACGCCACAAACATCTTGCGCGTGCCATCGCTAAAAGGATCATCCAAAGAAAAAATCGGCCACCCAGCACAAAAGCCCATAACCTTAATTAATCATCTTATTCGCTCCGGCAGCAAGCCGGGAGATTTGATCTTAGACCCATTTTTAGGTAGCGGCACCACCGCCGAAGCAGCCGAAACGAATAATCGTTGCTGGATAGGAATAGAGCAAAACCAGGAATATGTACGAATGGCCGAAGAGAGAATTAAATCAACAAGCGGACAAAAAAATTCAATCGTGGGCGTCCGTTACGGCTGAATAGATTTCCCGAAAATAATTCAATCAAAAGCCGAACGTTGCCGCAGTAATTTATCCACTACAAACCCGGCCTGTTGCGCCGTGGCGATTTCAATGCCGGTGCGGCGCCAGCGGTCGATCTCCGCCGGAGCGGCCAGTTGGCCTCCGGCTGCGGCCTTCGCTTTGATGCCGAGCAATGGCGCCCGCGACCATTCTTCACCGAACTTCTCAACCATCGCCAAAGCCTGATCCGCGGCCTGCAACGCGGCGGCGTAGTCTTTTAAGGAAAGCCGCGCCTCCGCCAACACGCCGTAAAAATACGGCAGAAACAGCACCCCATAATTGTCCTCGTAAAGTTGCAGGTTGTGACGAATCAAATCGGCCTGCGCGGGTTCGTTGCGCTGCATCACGCGGCAGAACGCCAGGAAGATATTGCCCGCCGCCAGCAACCCATCGAAATGATAAGTGGCCGCCAGCGCAACCGTCTCTTCGGCGGCCTCGTGCAACGCGTCGGTCTGCCCGGCGATCTGTCGATACATCGCCGCCACGCGCAATGTTTCCGCGACCGTGTAGGGATGGTCGATGGCGCGCGCCACTTCCACGGACTTGTCGATCTCCGCGACCGATTGCGGGATTTTGTTAAGCAACAACTTGTTGACCGCTCCGAGGCCGCGGATGGTTACATGGGGATCTTGGCCGAAACGAACTCCCATATATTGGTCGCTGTGTGAGTCGCTGTCCGGGCCGCTGCGTGAGTCGTTGTGCCGCTCCCGGCTCCGGTCGTAGTGTTTCACCGCCTTGTCATAAAAATATTCCGCCGAGGTGAACTTTCCCGTCACCATGCGCGTCATGCCCTGCAATCCATATGCGGTCATCATCAACTTCGGGTCGCGGGCTTTTTCGCTTAAGGATTTCAACTTCACCGACACGCGCACCGATTTAGAGAACGCCGCCTGAGACACCAGACAACGCCACAAACCGTACAAAGCGGTCCATCTCTGCCGGTCATCGCCACCGGTTTCGGCGAGGGCCAGTGCCTGCTCGTAGGTGTGCGTGACGCGCTCGCCGTGGTAGCCCGAACGGGCCGTCAGGGCGACACCAAGATTCAGCAGCAACGCCAGTTCACGAGCCCGCCGGTCATCCCCTTCGGGCAGGCTTGCGGCCAGTTGCAAGCCCTGCGAGAGGTGTTGCAAAGATTCGTGGGTGGCCGATTGCGCGATGGCCTGCTCCCCCGCTTGCAACCATAAATCCACCGCGCGGTCGGTGCGCTCGGTGTGGCTGTAGTGATGGGCGATCAACTCCGGGTGCTGTTGCCCGGCGGCGGCATGGTCTTGCAATAGTTCGGCGATTTGCAGATGGTATCGCTGGCGGGTTTTCTTCAACAAGGAATGATAGGCGGCATCCTGAAACAAGGCGTGGCGAAATCCATACCGATCCTCGGCCTTATCGGGAATCACCGAAAGCAGGTCGGCCTCCAGCAGCATGTCCATGCCGGAGTCGGCGCTGATGCCGTTTTGGTCGGCCACCTTGCTGATGAGCGAATAGCGAAAATCGCCGCCGAAAGTGGCCGCCAGTTGAGCGAATGCTTTGGCCTCGCCCAGTTGGTCGAGGCGTGCGTTCAAGGAATCCTGGAGGGTGTCGGGAATGGCGAACAGGTGATACGGCACATCGCCGCCGGTGCTTTCACGAACTTCATCACGGCGCATTTGGTCGAGCAGGTGGCGGCTGGTTTCCTCCAGAAACAGAGGCACGCCGCCGCTCTTGTCGATGAGCCTTTGCGTAACCGCATCGGGCAACGCCTGGGCGC
This sequence comes from Candidatus Poriferihabitaceae bacterium, assembly GCA_965262585.1. Taxonomy (GTDB): domain Bacteria; phylum Pseudomonadota; class Gammaproteobacteria; order Arenicellales; family Poriferihabitantaceae; genus JAHRAW01. The sequence continues at coordinate 1,518,539 of OZ253546.1, read as the reverse complement.
CGGACACCGCCGCAATCAAGCGCGCCGCCGCCCCCGCATCCAGCCCGCCGAGTTTGATTTCCGCCAACCACTTCGTCGCCGGCCACGGCATGACAAAACCGGTGCGCGAGGTGAACACGGCAAACAATTTTTCCGCACCGGCCCGGGAGACGATGCTGCCGAGCACTTCCAACGTGGACGGGTCGGCCCAGTGCAAGTCTTCCACCACCAGCAGCAACGGGCGCAACCTCGACAGGCGGATGACGAAACTGGTGAGGGCGTCCACCGTGCGGTGGTGTTTTTCCTCGGCGCTGATATCGAGATACGCCCGCCCCGCCGCCGGGGGAATGCCCAGCAGTTCGTCGAACAGCGCGTGTTCATCTTTGCCGTCGAGTTCGATGGCGATCATCGCCTGATGAATGTTTTCCCGGCGAGTCTCGACATCGTCGCGGTCGCCGATTTGCAGCCAGCGGTGGGTTTCATCAACGATGGGCTTGAACGGGCTATTGCGAAAATAGGGCGAGCAAGTCACCCGCAGGCAGTGCAATTCTTGCCTGTGAACGCTTTTTTCAAATGCCCGCAACAGCCGCGACTTGCCGATGCCGGGGTCGCCGCATAGATGGATGATGCGGCATTGCCCATCGAGGGCGCGGCGGTAGTTTTCCCGCAACCGCCGCAACTCCCGGCGACGGCTGACAAAGCGCGTGGTAACGCGCTTCAAGGACGTGGTGGAGCGGTTTTGGAAGGTGCTCGCATGGAGGATTTGCCAAGCGTGCACGGGTTCGGTGAAACCCTTGACGCGATGCTCGCCGAGATCTCGAAACTTGAACGCGCCACCCACCAGCCGCCGGGTTCGCAACGCGGTAACCACGCTATTCGGTTCGGCGAGGCTTTGCAGGCGCGCGGCAAGATTGGGGGTTTCGCCGAAAATCAATTCGTCCTGATCGCGGCGGTTGCCGGCGCGCTCGCCGACCACCACCAGGCCGGTGGCGATGCCGATGCGTATGCGCATAGCCTCGCGCCCACGCCAGTTTTCCGAGGCGTTGCTGTGCTTGATTCGTTCGACCATTTCCAGGCCGGTGCGCACCGCGTGTTCAGGAGCAAATTCGCTGGCTAGCGGATAGCCGAACAGCACCAGAATGCCGTCCCCCAGATAGTTGAAAATGTGCCCGTGGTATTTCTCGGCGACGCTGCCGCACAGGGTATGGAACACGCGGATTTCATCGGCCAGATCCTCCGGATCCAAAGCCACCGACCGCGCGGTGTAATCCACCACATCGCAAAACAACACCGTTACCTGCTTGCGCACGAGTTGAGACAACCCGTTTTCAGGGCGATTCGGCGTGTCGGACCCGGTCGCCATCAGCGCAGGTGGAGGCCAAGCGTCACCCATTACCGCAAGCAACCGCGCGCACGGTAATGCGCCCCTTCCCATCCCCCCTTAACTCCAAATCGTTGTTATTACCAACCGAAAGAATACCGAGAAAGGCCCGTTTAAGCAACCATAACTTTCCAACCCCGCAGAGACTCATCGACCGGTCCTTATAATGAACGGCTTGCGCCGCTCCGTTAAGTTGTCCAGCCTATTCTCCCCTCGTGTACTTTGAGTAGCCGTGTTGCTATTGCCAAATTTCGCGTATCCTCTCCCTTTCCCTATACGCGCCAGTGCCGTTGATTCGTATGAACCTCTCCCGACTCGCCGAGCAGATCAGGACCTCGCCGATCCTCACCATCGCTGCCGAAATTAACGCTCGCCAGCGGCGTGGCGAGGCTTTGCATAACCTTACCGTGGGGGATTTTGATTCATCCATTTTTCCGATCCCCGATGGGTTGACCGAAGCCATCATTGCCGCCTACCGCGATCATCAGACCAACTATCCGGGGGCAACGGGGTTGCCGGAGATTCGCGGCGGCGTGGCGGATTTGCTGAATCGCGTCTGCGAACTCGATTATGAAGCCGATGATGTCATCATCGCTTCCGGTTCGCGGCCACTCATCTACGCCGTCTACCGCACCGTTGTCGACCCCGGCGAGCGCGTGGTGTATCCGGTGCCTTCGTGGAACAACGAGCACTACGCCGCCATGCTCGGCGCGCAAACCGCGACCGTGGAAACCGCGCCGGAAAATCATTTCATGCCCACCGCCGAGGCCATCGCGCCGCATCTCAAGGATGCCGTTCTGCTGGCGTTGTGTTCGCCGCAGAATCCCACCGGCACGTTGTTCGACAAACCCAATCTGAAGGCTATCTGCGAATTGGTGGTGGCCGAGAATCGCCGCCGTGGGGGTGCGCAGAAACCCCTTTATGTGATGTTCGATCAGGTGTATTGGGCGCTTGCTTTTGCTGACTCCGGCACCGGCGCCTTCCATCACCCGCTGGCGGTATGCCCGGAAATACGCGATTACGCAATTTTCGTGGACGGCCTGTCCAAGGCTTTCGCCGCCACTGGCGTGCGAGTCGGCTGGGCCACCGGGCCGCGCCCGTTGATTATGAAAATGTCGTCGCTGATTGCTCATGTGGGTGCTTGGGCGCCCAAGCCAGAACAAATCGCCGCCGCCGTTTTCCTCGCCGACCGGCCTGCGGTGGATCGCTATCTGGACGGATTTCGCGCACGGCTGGCTGGCCGTCTCGGCGATTTCCACGCCGCTTTCATGGCGCTCAAAAACAAGGGCTATGCGGTGGATGCCATCGCTCCCCAAGCGGCCATTTACCTGAGCGTGAAAATCGACATTCAGGGCCGACAGACCGCCAGCGGCGTGCCCCTCGATAGCGCCGATGCGGTTCAGAAGTATCTCCTCGACGAAGCAAAAATCGGCATCCTGCCATTCTCCTGGTTCGGCGCAAAAAATCACGGCAACTGGTTCCGCCTATCCGTGGGTGCCTGCCGCCGGGAGCAAATTCCGGTCATCATGGCGGGCCTTGAGGCCGCGCTGGAAAAGTTGTCTTGATGCCATCGCCAAACCCATGCTGCCGACCCTCTGCAAACTCCTCGCCCACCACGCCAACTACCGCCCCCAACAAGTGGCGCTGGTGTTGGCCGGGCGCGAGTATTCGTTTGCCGAACTGAATCGCACGGTCAACCGCCTTGCCAACGCATGGCTGGGTTGCGGTCTGGTGAAGGGCGACAAGGTTGCCACCGTGTTGCCCAACGGGTTTGAGTTGATGGCCGCCTACTGGGCCGCCGCGGTGAGCGGTATGGTCATCGTTCCGTGCAGCACCTTGCTGCGTCCCGGCGGCCTAAAAAATCTGCTGCGCGATTCCCACAGCAAACTGGTCATCGCCCACCCCGACCACGCCGAAGCCCTGAATTCCATCCGCCCGCACTTGAAGCGTATCGCTCCCGATCACTATATCCTGAGCGACGCCGATGCCGAATCTGATGTCGCATCTAATGCCCCGCCCGACGGCTTTCAGACCTACGCCCAATTTACCGCCGCCGCCTCCGTCGCCGATCCCGAGGTCACCATCACCGGCGACGACCCGTATAACATCATGTACTCCAGCGGCACCACCGGCGCGCCCAAGGGCATCGTCCACAGTCACTGCGTGCGCGCCATGTATTGTACGCTGTTCGCCAACGCCTGGCGCATGACCCCGGAAAGCGTGGTGCTGCAAGCCGGTGCGCTGGTGTTCAACGGCGCCATGCTCACCTTCATGCCGTGGATGTATCTCGGCTGCCGCTACATCCTGCACGAGAGTTTCGACGCCGAGCGTTTCATCGACACCATCGCCGCGCAACGAGTCACCCATGTCATGCTGGTTCCGGCGCAGATCATCGCCATCCTCGACAATCCGCGGTTTGACCCGGCCAAACTCGCCTCTCTGGAAATGCTCGGCAGCGTCGGCGCGCCCCTGCATCTGGCTTGCAAACAACGCTTACACGAAGCACTGCCCGGCCGCTTCTACGAACTCTACGGCGTCACCGAAGGTTTCATGACCATCCTCGACAAAAACGACGCCCTCGCCAAACCGGCCTCCGTGGGTTGCGCCGCCGCCTTCACCGAAGCCTGCATCCTCGATGAAAACGACCAGCCGTGTCCGGTCAAGGTCATCGGCGAAATCTGCGGGCGTGGGCCGCTGCTCATGTCGGGCTATTACAACCAGCCGCAAATGACGGCCCGGGCCATGCGCAACGGTTGGCTCCATTCCGGCGACCTCGGTTATATGGACGAAGACGGCTTCGTGTTTCTGGTGGACCGCAAGAAAGACATGATCATCAGCGGCGGCGCCAACGTGTATCCCAGGGACATCGAAGAAGTGGTCATCCGCCATCCTCAAGTGAGCGAGGTGGCGGTGTTTGGCGCACCCCACCCGAAATGGGGCGAGGCTCCGGTCGCCGCCGTGACTTGCACCGGCGAAGTGAACGCCGCCGACCTTGTCGCCTGGGTCAACGAGCGCGTCGATGCCAAATTCCAACGCCTCGCCGACGCCCTGATACTCGAACAATTCCCACGCAACGTCGCCGGGAAAATCCTCAAACGGGAACTGCCAAAAAAATACAGCAAGAAAAATACGGCGACTAATTGACGCACGCAGCGTACGATTATTCATTTGCGCCGTTTTTCCGCCACAAAGTAGCCAGCCACGGCTGTTGATTGCGCGGCTTTCCCGGTGGGCGGTAATAATGTTGCAACTCAACGAAGCCGGCCGCTGCGACATAGCCGCGCCATTGCGCCAGGTCGTGATAGCAACCGTACCGTTCGCCGTTCCATCCCTCGCGGTTATCACCCCGTGGATTCGACGCAAACAACACGCCGCCGGGGGTGAGCGTCTTCCACAATGCGCGCAGCACATCGGGCAACGCTTGCGCCGGTATATGAAACAACGAGGCATTGGCGAATACGCCATGGAAGCGTGATGACGGCAAATCGAGCGCAAGAAAATCCTGCTGCAACACTTCGCAACCGGCGCGCCGCCGCGCCATGGCGACGAATTTCGCCGCACCATCCAACCCGGTCGGGGTATGCCCGCGCGCAATGAATTCGACCAGATCGCGCCCCGGCCCACAGCCGAAATCGAGGATGCGGCACGGCGGCGGTTGCCGTATCGCACCGAGCAGTGCGTCTATGTTCTGCGAGACATCGTGATCATCCGTCCCGACACAAAAGGCGGCGGCGTTGTCATCGTAATGCTCCAGAGTCCTATGCGTAATGGCCTGTAATTCATCCGTGGGAAGCGGTTTGGCGGTCGGTTTTTGAGAAGTCATGTGCGCGGTTTACCCGATTGAGGGCGTTCAAACGAGTTTTCGGTGGGGAATGGATTTGCCCATAATATAATATTCTCTCGAAAAAGGTATAATCCCCTGCATAACACAGCGTGTTAGAGACTAAAAATGACCAAACTTAATATTCTGGTCTACCCCGATCCCCGCCTGCGGCAGGTTGCGCAGCCGGTGACCGAGTTTGACGAGCAACTCGGGCGACTGGTGGCGGACATGACAGAGACCATGTATGCGGCGCCCGGCATCGGGCTGGCGGCGGTGCAGGTTAACGTACCAAAGCGCGTGGTGGTGATGGATTTGTCCGCGGAAAAGAACGATCTGCGGGTATTCATCAACCCCGAAATCTCCGACCTCGCGGGCGTCACCGAGAGCGAGGAGGGTTGCCTGTCGGTGCCCGGCGTGTTCTCCACGGTGGAGCGCGCCCGCACGGTAACCATCCACGCCCTGGATGTGAAAGGGCGACCGTTTGAGATAGCCGCCGATGAAATACTGTCGGTTTGCATTCAACACGAAATCGACCACTTAAACGGTAAGGTATTCGTTGATTATCTGTCGCGCATGAAACAAGACCGGATTCGCAAGAAACTCAAAAAAGAAGCCCAGACTGCTGAAGCAGAGGCCGCCGAAGCAGAGCCCGCTGAAGTCCGGGCCGCCTGAGCGCCTCTTTCTATTGACCCACCCGGTGCGCGTTGTGTTTGCGGGCACGCCCGCTTTTTCAATTCCCTGTCTGGAGGCGTTGCTGGGGGCAGATTCGGTGCAGGTTACGGGGGTCTACACCGGGCCGGATCGCCCGGCCGGGCGCGGTCAAAAGCGCCGCCACAGCGCGGTAAAGGAATTCGCACTACAACACAATATGCCGGTTTTCCAGCCCGAATCGTTGCGGCAAGAAGATGTGTTGCAACAGTTGCGGCGGCTGAATCCCGATTTAATGGTGGTGGTGGCTTATGGCCTGTTGCTGCCGCCCGATTTGCTCGCCGTTCCCCCCCTCGGATGCGTCAACCTTCACGCCTCGTTGTTGCCCCGCTGGCGCGGCGCGGCGCCCATCCAACGCGCCATCGAAGCCGGCGATGAAATTACCGGCGTCAGTTTGATGCGCATGGAACCGGGTCTCGACAGCGGCCCGGTGCTGGCGCGCTCCGCCATCCCCATCACCGCGCAGGACACCGGCGGCAGTTTGCACGACAAACTCGCAACCCTCGCCGCCGAACTGCTGGCCGCCAACTTGCCGACGCTTGCGACCCGCGAACTCAAAGCAGAACCTCAAGACGAAAGCCTCGCCTGTTACGCGCCCAAACTGGAAAAATCTGAAGGCAGGCTGGACTGGCGGCTGGATGCGGTGGCCCTGGTGCGCAAGGTGCGCGCGTTCAATCCGTGGCCGGCGGCCCTTGTTGAACTCGACGACACTTTGTTGAAGGTGCCGGGGGCGCAAGTAGCCCGCCCAGCCCGGACGCGGGCAGCCAAAGCCCGGCCCGGCGAGATTCTAGAGGTCGATAAAACCGGCATCACCGTAGCGACCGGCGAGGGCGCGCTGGTGCTGACCGAGGTGCAAAAGCCCGGCGGTGTGCCTATGCCCGTGGCGGCGCTGCTGAACGGTATGGACATCAAACCCGGCATGGTTTTTACCGCCGCGAGATAATTTTGTCGCCACGCCCTCACCACCGCCGGAGTCAAACCGAAGTCGCCGCCGCGCCTTCGAAAAAGCACCCACCGCGCCACCGGGAGGCCGCGCCGCCGAATCTGCACATAGTCGCGGCCCGGATTGTGATGGCGGTGGTGGATGGCGGCCGCTCGCTGGACGATGCGCTGGCGGCCCACGAGTCGAAGGCACCGCCACGGCGGCGCGCATGGCTGCGGGAGGTTTGCTACGGCGCGTGCCGTCACTATCATTACTTCGACGGCCTTCTAGCGGGGCTGCTTGCCAAGCCCATAAAGCCCCACGACCGCGTGCTGCACTTTGTGTTGATTAACGCCTGCCACCAAATCGAGCACATGCGCACGCCGACCTATGCCATTCTCAACGAGAGCGTGGCGGCGGTGGCCGGCACTCGATTTTCCTGGGCCGGCAAAATGCTCAACGGCGTGCTTCGCAACTTTGTGGCGGAGCGGGAACGCCTGAAGCAGGAACTTGCGCAGGATGAGAAAAATGCACCGGCGCGGTGTTCGTTTCCGGCGTGGTTATACCAAGAAATCTGCGCCCACTGGCCCGGCCACTTCCACCACATTATCGAAGCGAGCAACCGCAAACCGCCGCTGACGGTGCGCGTGAATCAACGCAAAATCAACCGCGCCGCCTACCTCGAACGGCTTGCCGAGGCCGGCATTGAGGCGACGCCCACCGCCCACGGCACGCTGGGCGTGACCTTCGCAACCCCGCTGCCCGTGGAAAACTTGCCGGGTTTCGCCGATGGTCTGGTCTCGGTGCAGGACGAGTCGGCGCAGTTGGCGGCGACGGCGCTACCGCTGAATGCCGGTGAGCGAGTGCTGGACGGTTGCGCCGCTCCCGGCGGCAAGACCTGTTTGCTGCTCGAATCCGAGCCGCAACTGGCGATGATGATCGCGCTGGACTTGCCTTCGCGGATTGAGGGAGTGGCGCAAAATCTTGCCCGCCTCGGCTTGGGGGACGAGGTCGGAGTAGCCGTGGTCGGCGCGGACTTGATGCAGCCCGAAGCGTGGTGGGACGGCCGGTTGTTCGACCGTATTTTGCTGGATGTGCCGTGTAGCGGCAGCGGCATCATCCGCCGCCATCCCGACATCAAGCACCGCCGCCGACCACAGGACATCGCACAATTTGCCCTCCAGCAGTTCGATCTGCTGTCGAAAGCATGGTCATTGCTGGGCAACGGCGGTACACTTCTATATGTAACCTGTTCGATTCTGCCGATGGAGAATGACGCGGTGATCGAAAAATTTTTACAGGGGCGGGAAGATGCCCGGGCCGAATCCCTTGACGCACCACCCGGCCCCGGCGGCATACCCACCCGCTTTGGTCGCCAGCGTCTGCCCGGCGTGCATCCGGGAGACGGGTTTTATTACTGCCGACTGAAAAAAATCGCACCCCTCGCTACGGCCTGACAACACCAACCACACCATGAAAATCATCATCCTCGGAGCCGGTCAAGTCGGTGCTTCCACGGCGGAAATTCTTTCGCGGGAAGAAAACGACATCACCCTCGTCGACCGCAACGCCAAACTGCTGGAGGGGTTGCAAGACCGTCTGGACATTCGCACCGTCGCCGGCGAGGCATCATCGCCGGAAGTGCTGCTGCGCGCCGGGGTCGAGGACGTCGACATGGTGCTGGCGGTGACCGACAGCGACGAGATAAACATGATCGCCTGTCAAATCGCGCATTCGTTGTTCAACACCCCTACCAAAATCGCCCGAGTGCGTTCCCCGGCCTACCTCGCCTACCCGGCCCTGTTTTGCAGCGGCTCCATACCCATCGACGTCATCATCAGCCCCGAACAGGTGGTCACCGAGCAAATCCAGCGGCTGATCGAATATCCGGGCGCGCTGCAAGTCATTGATTTCGCCGGCGGCAAAATTCGCCTGGTGGGTCTGCGCGCCTACTACGGCGGCGCGCTGGTGGGTCAAGAATTGCGCGAACTCAGCAATCACCTGCCCACGATCAGCACCCGGGTGGCGGCCATCTACCGCCGCGACCGCGCCATCATTCCCACCGGCGAGACCATCATCGAACCCGATGACGAAGTATTTTTCATCGCCACCAAAGACGACATCCACAAGGTCATGCAGGAACTGCGCAGCAGCGAAGAAGTAGGCACACGGGTCATCATCGCCGGCGCCGGCAACATCGGTTTTCGCCTCGCCCAGTCCCTCGAGGAGACCGGCTTTCAGGTCAAATTAATCGAGCGCGACCCGGCGCGCGCGCAGATGGTCTCGGAGCGGCTGGAGGACACCGTGGTGCTGCAGGGCGATGCCGCCGATGAAGAACTGTTGCGCCAGGAGAACATCGAGTCTATGGAATTGTTTTGCTCCCTGACCAACGAAGACGAAGCCAATATCCTCTCGGCGATGCTCGCCAAACGCCTCGGCGCACGCCGCGCCATGGCCCTCGTCAACCGCTCCGCCTACATCGACCTCATCGAAAGCAGCGTGCTCGACATCGCCATCTCGCCGCGCCTCGCCACCGTAAGCGCGCTGCTGTCCCACGTGCGGCGCGGCGACGTCAAAGCCGCCCATTCCCTGCGGCGCGGCGTCGCCGAGGTCATCGAAGCCGTCGCCCACGGCGACCGCAACACCTCAAAACTGGTTGGCCGCCGACTGCAGGAGATCAAACTCCCGGAAGACGCCACCATCGGCGCCATCATGCGCGAAGACAAACTGCTGCGCCTCGACGACGAACTCATCATCAAAGAAGGCGACCACGTCATCATTTTCGTCATCGACAAACGCCGCATCCCGGATGTGGAAAAACTTTTTCAGGTGTCGGCGAGTTTTTTTTGAGGGGGAATTTGGGTGCCCGAATTGAGCGGGGCGTAAGCGTGTTTTGTAATCTACATGCGGTTTTCAGTCAACACGAAAGCCATTTAGTTATTCGTGGCATGAAAAAGCATGACATCGGAACGACAATAAGTAAGGCCAAGCCAACTACTGGTACCCAGAGCAAGTACCACTGGGAAATAGTCGATTACCACTGGGAAATAGTACTGGATGCGGCCAACAAAATAAAGCCTACTAAAAATGTCCCAGTTTGCCACCAAAAAAGACACCATGTACACTTTCCCAATCTAATGGTGCATTCTTGAAGGCATGCTATTTTCGGTGAATAACAAGTGTTAAGTTTTAGTTTAGTTATCTCTCGTGTTTTTCTAAAATCACATAATCTGGTAATGGTGCAAAAAATACCAAGCCCAGTAGAAACAACTAATATACACAACGCACCGAAAAGAAACGCTGAAATCTCAGGATGCTCCGGTTTTAAAAAAGAAACACCAAAACCAATAGACGCTATTGAAAACGTCAAGATAAGATTGATGGAATACCCTAATTGCGTAAGAGCAATACCTTGCCACCGCGCATGTGTTTCGTGGGCTTGTTTTTTGCGTTCGTTTTCTTTTTCCGAAATATTCATAACCATTTCCCCTATAAATAAACTTCGCAACACGATTCCAAGTGTAGCGGATTCCCCCCAAAATCTCCCGGCAATGGCGACAGGAAGGGCACATACCGCCACTCGTCAACCTCTCGCGGGTTTGTTATGATAGGAACCCGTAGTCACTTCGAGGGAGGCTTCTTTCAATGAGCACAGTGGGCGACATTCTGCAGGGCGGGGGCGGCGACATTTGGAGCGTGCGCTCCGACCAGTCGGTGCTTGACGCGATTCGGCTGATGGCGAAAAAGAGCGTCGGGGCGGTGCTGGTGATTGACGACAACCGCCTGTCAGGCATCTTCAGCGAACGGGATTACGCGCGCAAAGTCATCCTCGAAGATCGCTCGTCGGGGGACACTGCGGTGCGCGACATCATGACCCGCAACGTCATCACCACCACCCGCGCCAACAGCGTGGCGGAGTGCATGGCACTGATGACCGACCACAACTTTCGCCACCTGCCGGTGGTCGAAGGCGATAGCATAGTCGGCATGATTTCCATCGGCGACCTGGTCAAAGCGGTAATCGCCGAACAGCAATACACCATCGATCAACTGGAACACTATATCGCCGGTTGAGCGGGGCCGAGACATGCGCCGCGCGCTATGAACTTTTGATCGCGGCAAGAACCCCGCCCGGTGTGCGGCGTGGCAGTGCCAGTGCGGCCAGGCAGATGATTGCGGCGGTGATGAATAGCGTCACAAATACCCACACGAACTGTCCGGTCAGGCGGTTGACCCAGGCCACCAGTAGTACGCCGACCGGGCCTGAGATGAAAAACAACACGAACTTGAGGCCGAACACCAGGCCGTGGTGGTGGCTGGGTGTGTGGCGCGCCAGCAGCATGTTTTCGGCGGGCAGCGCACCGGCGCCGAGGGACACCGCCGCGCACATCACTACCACCAGATAGCCGCCGCCGGCCCAGGCGGCCATCAAAAGCAGCGCGGCGTGGACGGCAAACTGGGAAAGATATACCCACTTGAGGCTGTACCGATCGGCCAGCGCGCCACCGACGAACTGGAACAGGCCGCCGGCGATGTACACCAGCGCCACGTAAAAACCCACGGTTTTCAAATCCACGCCACCCTCGCCGAGGCGCAGGGAAAACGCCTTGGGCATTACCGTCTGGGTGGTGTGATAAATAAGGCCGGCGGCGGTGAGGCAGAACAACAAGACAAAAAACGGCGTCCGCCAGCCGCCTTCGCCGGTGACGGCGGGTGGCGGCGTGGGCGAGGCGAGGGGGCGGGCGCGCGCCAGCCCGGCCATCATCAGTACGCCGGTAAACGTGACGATGACGCCGGGCAAGACGAAGGCTAGGAAACTACCGCCGAGATCGGCGAGGAAGCCGGTGACCACGCCAGCCATGGCGGCGCCGAGGCTGCCGAACACGCCGTTCAACGCCAGTGCTTTGCCCTGGTTGACGCCGCTGTTGCGGATCACCAATGGAATGCCGATGGGATGGTAGATGGAAGCGAACAGGCCGATGCCGGACAACGCCAGCAGCAAGGTCAGCGGCTTATCGGCGAATCCGGCGGCGACTGAGCACAATCCCATGCCGAGGAAAAACACCACCAGCATACCGGCGGCACTCCAGCGGTCGCCGAGCCAGCCGGCGACGATCGCGAACACCCCCACCAGCAACGCACCGAGCGTCCACAGGTTGATGAGTTCGTGGTAGGGCAGTTGCCATTCGATCTCCAGCGACAGCACGATGACGAAATAAAACGCCGTGAACATGTGGAAATAGGCGTGGCCGAGCGCCGAGTACAGCATGATCGTTTTTTGGGACATCGAACTTTCTACTGGGTTGTTTTGGTTTATACTGCTGGCGAAGTCCGCCGCGCATCGACTATACCCTTGCCATAGCCTTGATGCGTGCAACTTACGGAAAAAAATGACCCTTGTTCACAAACCGAGCCCTCTGAACAAAGCACTTTTGCCGGTGCTTCTGGCAGTGCTTATGGCGATGCTTCTGGCGGCTTTCAGTCCTACATCCGGGGCCGCACTGCCGGCGACGGCGGACGGCGAGCCATTGCCCAGCCTCGCCCCCATGCTGGAGAAAATTCAGTCGGCGGTGGTCAACCTTTCCACCACCACGCGCCAGCAACCCCGGCAAAATCCGCTGAAGCAGGACCCGTTTTTCCGCCGCTTTTTCAATCTTCCCGACCAGAGCCGCCGCTCGAGCAGCCTCGGCTCCGGGGTTATCGTCGATGCCGAAAAGGGCTATGTCATCACCAACCATCATCTCATCGACCAGGCCGATGAAATCACCGTGACCACCGAGGACGGCCGCACCTTGCGCGCCGAACTGGTGGGCACCGACGCCGACAGCGACATCGCCGTGGTCAAGGTGGATGGTGAAGGGCTTTCCGAAATCCCCCTCGGCAATTCCTCGCAGTTGCGCGTGGGCGATTTTGTGGTGGCCATCGGCAATCCCTTCGGCCTCAGCCGCACCGTGACTTCGGGTATCGTCAGCGCCCTCGGGCGTAGCGGTCTCGGCATCGAAGGATACGAAGACTTCATCCAAACCGATGCCTCCATTAACCCCGGCAATTCCGGCGGCGCGTTGGTGGATTTGCGCGGGCGACTGATTGGTATCAACACCGCGATTTTCTCCCGTGGCGGCGGCAGCGTCGGCATTGGTTTCGCCATTCCCATCGACATGGTGAAGGAGTTGGTCGCGCAACTGGTGGAGCACGGCGACGTGCGGCGCGGCTTGCTGGGGGTACGGATGCAGGACTTGACCCCTTCGCTGGCGGACGCCTTCGGGCTGAGCGGCAAGCGGGGCACGGTGGTGGCCGAAGTGATCCCCGATTCGGCGGCGGAAGAGGCCGGCATCCGCGCCGGTGATGTCATCGTCCAACTCAACGATACCGCCGTCAACGACAGCTCCGGCTTGCGCAACGCGGTCGGCCTGTTGCGCGCCGGCGCCGAAGCCAGCGTACAGTTTTACCGCGATGGCGAACTCAAAACCGTCCACACGCGAATCAAGGAAACCGGCGGCTTTGCCTTGCGCGAACAGGGCTTGGTCGGACGGCTTGCCGGCGCCCGTTTCCGCGCCGCCGAGCCCGACTCCGAGCATGACGGCGGCGTCGAAGTGATGGAACTTATGCCCGGCAGCCCGGCGCAGCATTTCGGGCTGGCGAAAAACGACATCATTCTCAGCGTCAACCGGCGGCCCGTGAAAAACCGCGCGGAAATGGAACTAGCCATTCAGGAAGACGACAATGCGCTGTTGCTCAAACTGCTGCGTGATGAGCGCGTGTTGTTTTTGGTGATTCAATAATGCGGCGGGGTTCTCCGACGCCTTGTTATATTTAATAGTATTATTTTGATCCGCCTCTTTAACAATCCCTCAACCGAACCGCAGGTTTCTTGATGGCCGAATATCTCATCGCCCCTTCGATCCTGTCCGCCGACCTCGCACGGCTGGGGGAGGAAGTGGAGCAAGTGCTCGCCGCCGGCGCCGACATGGTGCACTTCGACGTGATGGACAACCACTATGTCCCCAACCTGACCGTCGGCCCGCTGGTCTGCGAAGCCCTGCGCAAGCACGGCATCACCGCCCCCATCGATGTGCACCTCATGGTCAAACCGGTGGATCGCATCATTCCCGACTTCGCCGCCGCCGGTGCCAGTTACATCACCTTTCACCCCGAAGCCTCCGAACATGTCGACCGCTCGCTGCAACTAATCCGCCAAAGCGGGTGCAAAGCCGGTTTGGTATTCAACCCGGCGACGCCGCTGGATGTGTTGCGCTATGTTATCGACAAGGTGGACTTGGTGCTGCTGATGTCGGTCAACCCCGGCTTCGGCGGCCAGCAGTTCATCCAATCCACCCTCGCCAAACTCGCCGAAGCACGCAAAATCATCGACGCCAGTGGCTTTGACATTCGCCTGGAAATAGACGGCGGCGTCAAGGTGGACAACATCGCCGAAATCGCCCGCGCCGGAGCCGATACCTTTGTTGCCGGCAGCGCAATTTTTGGAGCCGGGAATGAGAAAGATGCGAATCGGTATGACACGGTTATTAATAAAATGCGGGAGCAACTGGCGGCGGTCAAATGAAAATGCTTGGGTATTCTGAACGGGGGATTTTGAATTCGTTGCTTTCTGAACTTCAGTATCACAAGAACGGCGATGCATTGTTGAATGAACTCATCGAGCAAGCAACTTTCCCTGAAGCCGAAGAAAAACCGCCAACTGGAACCGCAACTGTTCTGGTTGAACAAAGCCTTTCAGACTTTGGTGATGCGGACGCGGTTATTCTTATCGAATCGGAAGCCAGAAAATGCGCGGTTTTTGTTGAGGCTAAAGTTAGGACGCAACAAAAACCCTCTTGGGATCTGTCTGTTGAATGGTGCAATTTTCAGGGGCGGGTAAAAGGCAAACAACTTGACAAAAAAACCGACAAGCCAAAAAAAGTAAGTTCCTCAAATATTTTCACGCAGTTATATCACAAACAACAATTTGCGGAACACTCAATCAATAAACTTAAAAAGGGAATCTGTTTTCCGTCATGGTCAACAAAAAGCACGCCAAGAAATCTTGGGAAGAATTTGATCGTGCTTAAAGCCGCAAACCTAATCAAAGAATACAGCGATAATTCATTCTACTTGATGCTGATTCCTGACAACGACAAGAGCACAGGCATATTTTTTAAAAACACATTGAAAAATGCTGATTTGTCCAAGGAAGTTCCCGGTTGGGATACTACATGTTACGGCTATCTCACATGGAAAACAGTCAAAAATTTCTGTTGCGACAATAACCTCGAAAACACGCTCGCCGTCTTCGAATACAACGGCGAACAAATCTACTAAAGCATAAATGAAATACAGAAACCACAAACGAAACTACGCCATCCCGTCCGGGCGTGAGCAGGCGTTGGAGGACTTTCTTAACCAAACCCATCAAGGTAAGCGGCATAAACAAGCGCACAAGGACAACCCCAACAGCGAAGACGCGTTGACTTGGTCGTGTTTTGAGGTGCTGGCGAGTTTGCCGTTTGCGAAAAAATGTGCGGTTTTGGGCGAGGTGTTTGAGGATGCTTATGAGGGAAAGGAAAACCCGATTTTCTGTAACTTGAAAGAAGACGACCTGCAAATTTATGTCGGCAAGGAATACACCGGTCGCTCCACCGGCGAATCCACCGAACTGGATGCGAGTATTGAATTGCCCGGCGCGTTGGTTTTTGTCGAAGCGAAGTTATACAGTTCCATGAGCGTGGCGACGGCGGACAAGCGCGATCAGATTGCGCGGAAGTTGCGGGTTGGCTTGGACATGCCGTTGGGCGACAAGCGGGATTTTTATTTCATCTTTCTCGACATCGCGCCGCGAAAAAAAATGTATCGACACGAGAAAAAAGAACTGGCACTGCAGCAAGGTAGCAGTTATAACGAAAAATGGAAAAGCGCGTGGTGGTTTAATTATTACAAAGACGGTAGAAACAACAGTCTGAGCCCGTTGCGCGATGCGCTTATCGGCATTGACGCGCCCCCCGTTGAGGTCGTCGCCGACAACATGGGCTGGCTGACCTGGAGTTGTTTGTTCAAGAGCATTCTTCGCGGCATTGTAACGCCGCTGTGATATAGTCGCGCATGAAACAATTCATCACGAAAACCCGAAAAACGGTTTGGTGCTGACGCCGCCATTTTGGCACGCCGTTTCTTGCTCGCCGTTTCATTGTTCGGTTGATACTCGTTGCCGATGATTTGCCATGCTCTCCCAAGACCAATTCAATCAATACGCTGATCTCGGCTACAACCGCATTCCGCTGGTGCGCGAGGTGCTGGCGGATTTGGAGACGCCGCTCAGTGCTTATCTGAAACTCGCTTCCCGGCCCTATAGTTACCTGCTCGAGTCGGTTCAGGGCGGGGAAAAATGGGGGCGGTATTCGACCATCGGGCTGCCGTGCCGGTTGCGCCTTGAAGTCCGGGGCAACCATTTGCGAATCATCGACGGTAGCGCGAGTGTCGATGAAGTGGTGCGCGAGGTGCGATGCGATGACCCGCTCGATGAAATCCGCGCATTCCGCCAACAACATCGCGTTCCGGAAATTCCGGGGATGCCGCGTTTCAGTGGCGGGCTGGTGGGATTTTTCGGCTACGACACGGTGCGTTATATCGAACCCCATCTGGGCGTCAACGCCGCCCCCGACCCGGTCGGCGCCCCCGACATCGTGCTCATGGTGTCCGACGAAGTGGTGGTGTTCGACAACCTCGCCGGACGCTTGTATGTGATCGTCCACGCCGACCCGGCGCAGCCCGATGCATGGGCGTGCGGCGTGCGGCGCGTGGGCGAGGTGCTCGACGACCTTGCCGGTGATTTGCCTCCACGCCCGACACCCGGCGGACGCGCCGAGGACACCGAATTCAAGTCGAATTTCCCGCGCCCCGAGTATGAGGCGGCGGTCGAAAAATGCCGCGAATATATCTATCAGGGCGACGTCTTTCAGGTCGCGCTTTCGCAACGCATGTCGCTTGCTTATGAAGGCGAGCCGCTGGATTTATATCGCGCGCTGCGCACGCTGAATCCGTCTCCGTATATGTATTACCTCGACCTCGGCGACTTCCAGATTGCCGGTGCGTCGCCCGAGATTTTAGTGCGCCTGGAGGGCGACGAGGTCACGGTGCGGCCGATCGCCGGCACGCGAAAGCGCGGCGAGAACGTCGAGCAGGACGCGGCGTTGGAAGCGGAGTTGTTATCGGATCCGAAAGAACTGGCCGAGCACCTGATGTTGGTGGACCTCGGACGCAACGACGTCGGTCGGGTTGCGCGCACCGGCACGGTTGCAGTCACCGATCAGATGATCATCGAAAAATATTCGCATGTGATGCATATCGTGTCGAATGTCAGCGGCCGGATCAAAGAACAACTCGATGCCATCGATGTACTCAAAGCGACCTTTCCGGCGGGCACCTTGTCGGGCGCGCCCAAAGTGCGCGCCCTCGAGATCATCGAAGAGTTGGAGCCGGACAAACGCGGCATTTACTCCGGCGCGATTGGCTATATCGGTTGGAACGGCAACCTCGATACCGCGATTGCCATTCGCACCGCCTTGATCAAAGATCAGATCGTCCACATTCAAGTCGGCGCCGGCATCGTCGCCGACTCGGTGGCGGCACGCGAGTGGGAAGAAACTATGAGCAAAGGGCGCGCGGTATTTAACGCGGTGGCGATGGCGCGCGCCGGGTTGCACCAGCCGCTCGATTCACCGACGGAAACGGACGAACAACCATGCTAGCCATCATCGACAACTATGATTCTTTCACCTACAACCTGGTGCAGTATTTCGGTGAACTCGAACAATCTGTGACGGTAATTCGCAACGACCATAAAAGCGTCGCCGAAATCGACCAACTCGCGCCGGAATTTCTGGTCATCTCACCGGGGCCGTGCACGCCCAACGAGGCTGGTATGTCGGTTGCGGCGGTGCGCCATTTCGCCGGGCAAATTCCGGTGATTGGGGTTTGTCTTGGGCATCAGTGTATCGGCCAGGCGTTCGGCGGACGGGTGGTGCATGCGCAGCGACTGATGCACGGAAAAACTTCGCTGATCCACCATTGTGGCGAAGGCGTATTTCGCGGACTGCCGTCACCGTTTCAAGCGACTCGCTATCATTCGCTCGCCTTGGAGCGCGCCTCGCTGCCCGATTGTTTTGCGGTAACCGCATGGACCGAAGACCAGGAAATTATGGCCATTCGCCATCTCGACCAAGCGGTGGAGGGCGTGCAATTCCACCCCGAATCGATCCTCACTCAACACGGCCATTCCCTGCTGAAAAATTTTCTCGGCATCGGTCGGGACGCGAGGCCGCCGAGTTGACTTCCGATATTCTCAGCCAAATTCTCGCCACCAAAGCCGAAGAGGTTACGCGCTGTGCCGTCGCCCGTCCGTTGAGCGAACTGCGCGCCGCCGTGGAACAACTGGCGCCGCCCCGCGGATTCATCGATGCCATCGAAACAGACTTGGCCGGTGGACGCGCGGCGGTCATCGCCGAGATCAAAAAAGCATCGCCGAGCAAGGGCCTCATCCGCGCCGATTTCGACCCGGCCACCCTCGCCCGCAACCTTGCCGAACACGGCGCCACATGCCTGTCGGTGCTCACCGATGAAACTTGGTTTATGGGGCATAACCGCTACCTTTGCGAAGCCCGCGAGGCTTGCCCTCTGCCGGTGCTTCGCAAAGATTTCATCATCGATCCATACCAAGTGTATGAGGCGCGCCTGATTGGCGCCGATGCGGTGTTGCTGATTGTCGCCGCGCTTGGCGATCCGCTGCTGGCGGAGTTGGCGGAACTGGCCCACGCGCTGGGCATGGACGCGCTGATCGAGGTGCACGACGAAGGCGAACTTGCGCGGGCGCGGGCGTTGCCGTGTCGCCTCATCGGCATCAACAATCGCAACCTGCGCACCTTCGAAACCCGCCTCGACACCACGCTGGAATTGTTGGAGGCGGTGCCGCCCGATCGCATCGTGGTGACCGAAAGCGGGCTCGGCCATGGCGATGATGTGGCGCGGATGCGCCGCCATAATGTTCACGCCTTCCTCACCGGAGAGGCGCTCATGCGCGCCGCCAATCCGGGGCGGGAAATGAAAACGTTGTTCGCGCTGTGAGCATCGGGCGCCTTAACCCGGACGCGCACGGGGCAATGGTAGTGCTGAATATGGAGCAAGGTTCGGCGGCGTGGACGCGGGCGCGCCTCGGCATTCCAACCGCATCCAATTTCAAGCGTATAATGACGGCCACCGGCACGCTTTCGAACGCTTCGGCGCAGTATATGAACGAACTTATCAACGAATGGCGGACCGCGAAAAAGCCCGCGTCCGGGGCTACCGAATGGATGCGGCGCGGCCTCGAGATGGAGCCCGAAGCGCGCGCGTTTTATGCGCGGCGAAGCGGCGTTTCGGTGGCCGAGGTCGGGTTGGTGTATCGTGATGAACGGCGTCTGATTGCGGCCAGCCCGGACGGCATGGTGGGCGACGATGGCTTGCTGGAAATCAAGTGTCCGAAACACTCCACCCATGAAGCGTATTTGCGCGCCGGAAAAATACCCCCGGCCTATATTCCGCAGGTGCAAGGGCAGTTGTGGGTGACCAATCGCAAGTGGTGTGATTTTTTCAGTTACCATCCCGACTTTCCCGAGCAACTTTTGCTTCGGGTCGCCCGTGACGAACGCTACATTAAAGAACTTTGCGCGGCGGTTGAGGGGTTTGTGTCGGTCATGCTGGAAAGGCGGCGTTTGTTTAAGCGGCGTGACTTCCGTGGCACCGCTTCAGCCCTGAAAGCGAAGGCGGCGTCTGGGGCATGAAAGTCACACTGAAACATTTCGGCACGATGAATTTTGAGGCGACCACCGACAGCGGCCACCGCATAGCGTTGTCTGGCGCACCGGAAATCGGCGGCGAACATCACGGCCCGCGGCCCATGGAGATGGTGCTGGTGGGACTCGGCGGCTGCAGTGGCATCGACGTAATGCTAATCCTGAAAAAAGGCCGCCAGCGCGTGAGTACATGCGAAATCGAAATCAACGCCGAACGCGCCGACACCGTCCCCGCCGTGTTCACGCAAATTCACCTCCGCTATGTCTTCAGCGGGGATAACCTCGACCACAAAAAAGTGGCGCGCGCGGTAGCCCTGTCCATGGAAAAATACTGCTCGGTAACGCGCATGCTTTCGTGCACCGCCACCATCACCCACGACTTCGAAATAGTCGCAACGCCGGTATAGCCGCGCGCCGTCAAACCTGCTATAAATTATTCTCATGGAACAACTCACAAACTGGTTCAAACGACAATTCTCCAACCCTGAGGTGGTTTATCTTTCGGTTGTCCTGATTGGCTCGTTTCTGATCATCGTATACGCCGGCAACATGCTGGCGCCGGTGCTGGCCGGCATCGTCATCGCCTACCTGCTCGAGGGGCTGGCCCAGAAACTGACCCGGATAAAAATTCCCCGCCCGATTGCCGTGTGGCTGGTCTTCCTCGCCTTCCTTTTATGCGTGGTGCTGGTGGTATTCGGCCTGCTGCCGATTTTGTATAACCAACTCACCGAGATGGTGCGGCAGATTCCTTTCATCCTCGCCCGTGGCCAGGCCGGATTGATGACCCTGCCGGGACAATACCCGGAACTGTTTTCGGTGGAACAGGTGCAAGAAATTATCGGCGCCATGCGCGCCCAACTGACCGCCTTCGGCCAGAGCGCGCTCGCCTCATCGCTGTCCAGCGCCGCCAGCATCATCACCGTGCTGATTTACCTGATCCTGCTGCCAATCCTGATTTTCTTTTTTCTCAAGGACAAAGAGCGGATTCAACGCTGGCTCATCGACTTGCTGCCCCGCGACAGCCGCCTGGCGATGCGCGTGTGGGGCGACGTGGACTTGCAGATCGGCAACTACATCCGCGGCAAGTTCTGGGAAATCCTCATCGTGTGGTTCGTTACCTATCTTTGCTTCGCCTATTTCGGCCTGCAATTTTCCATGCTGCTGGCGGCGTTAGTGGGCATCTCGGTGTTGATTCCCTATGTGGGCGCGGCGGTGGTAACCATTCCGGTGGTGTTGCTCGCCTGGTTCCAGTGGGGCTGGGGCAGCGACTTCGTGTATGTGGTGGCGGCCTACCTGATCATACAAGCCCTGGACGGCAACCTGCTGGTGCCACTGCTGTTCTCCGAAGTCGTCAATATCCACCCGGTGGCGATCATAGTCGCGGTGCTGTTCTTCGGCGGGCTGTGGGGCGTGTGGGGGGTTTTCTTTGCCATCCCCCTCGCCACTCTGGTGCAGGCCGTCATTGTCGCCTGGCCGAAGTCATCGAGCGTCGACCGCCCCACGCCGTGAAGCGCGTCTACTTCGCCGAATCCCTCATTGACGGCCAACTGGTGGTTGACCTTCTAAACCTGGCCGGAATTCCGTGTCTGCTATTCAACCAAAACGCCGGCGGCGGCTTCGGCGAATTGCCGATGACATACCCGGAAGTATGGGTCAAACGCGACACAGACCTGGAAAAAGCACAGCAAGCCATCGAACAATTTGAAAACAGCCCGCTACCGGCAACCGACAAACCATGTGCCACCTGCGGCGAACACAATCCGGATACTTTTGATGTTTGCTGGAAGTGTGATGCGGTGCTTGGTGGTGCATAGAATATTTAATCTTTAATGATAGGACGGCATCCTATCTCAGCGAAGTCCACCCAAATTCATATTCAAACCGCCGTCGATAAGGCGTGTTAATCTGTGCGGGCGCCTTGCGAATATATTCTTCGGCGGCTTTTTGATTTTTTTCATCAACCAACCTTTTTAAGTAACGAACAGCCTGTTCTTCACCATCGAGATTCGGCGGTAAATTTGCCCAAACCACATGCTGTATACCTCGTTCGTAAGCCCATACCGACAAGCTTGGTATCTCATCAGATGGCCCATCATCCTGCGACCAGCGGCCAATATACTTTTCCTTCGCACCCTCTCGTTTATGCAATGCCTTCACCGCAGAACCTAAATCATCCGAGTCCATGATTGCCCAAAGAGAATGAACCGGGGGAGTGCCAGGGTGGATGACCAACGTCAACCGATCACCTAATGATTGGCGCACAAACTCAACCCGAATCAGCGGGCCATCCTCAAACCACTTCCTGCGAATCGGAAGATCCCGTGGCTCCCAGATAAGAGAACCCCAACCTAGACAAGCAATCATTTTCCCTCCGTTCTTGTGCTGTTATAGTGATTCGGATACTCTAACATAGATCATTTAACTGGCTTATTTAATAGACGATGGCGTTATCACCGAAGATGAGTATGAAAAGAAAAAACAAGAAGTCCTCGATGCTTTGTAGAACTCTCGGCGGTGGTGGACGATGACCACCATCTACCACAACCCCCGCTGTTCTAAATCTCGCGCTACGCTTGCGTTGTTGAATGAAAACGGCATTGATCCGGAAATTGTTTATTATCTGGATAGTCCGCCGGATGCGGAGACGCTGAAAGCGATTACCGTAATGTTGGGTGGTTCGATTCGGGATATTATTCGGCGGGGCGAAGCGGTGTACGGTGAACTTGATCTCACGGACAAGGCGTTGTCGGAAGATGCGCTGATTGACATTGTGTCGGTGCATCCGCAATTATTGGAGCGGCCCATCGTTGTGCACCACGGCAAGGCGGCGGTTGGCCGGCCGCCGGAGAAGGTGCTGGGGATTTTGTGATTCATTAGTGTTAGGCAACCATTTCAGGAACAGCATGCGCCCATGAATAAACCCGCACAAACCGTCAACTTCACCCGCATGGCCGATGGCAGCAGCGAGGATTATGCGTTGCTACACCGGCAAGAGCAGGAATACATTCGCGACCTGCCGGCGCGGCTGGTGGCGGCGTTGCGGCAACTGGATGCGTCTTTTGGCGGCTACAAAGTTTCCCGGCTGGAGCATTCGCTGCAATCGGCAACCCGCGCCGAGGCCGGTGGCGAGTCCGAGGAGATGGTGGTGGCGGCGTTGCTCCACGATATTGGCGATGTGCTGGCGCCCCTGTCCCACAGCGAAATGGCGGCGGCCATCCTGCGGCCCTATGTTTCCGAACGCACCCATTGGATTATCGAGCATCACGGCCTGTTTCAGACATACTACTACGCCCACCACCTGGGCGGCGATCGCAACGCCCGGGAGCGATACCGAGGGCATCGGTGGTATCAGGATTGCGTGGATTTTTGCGAGAACTACGACCAGAATTGTTTTGATCCAGAATACCAATCCAAACCCCTGGCGCATTTCATCCCCATGCTGAATCGGGTTTTCGCTAAACCCCGAGACGAGTTCGAATAACCGAATCAAACATCCAAGTTGGCGACTGCGAAGGCGTTTTTTTCGATGAATTCCCTGCGCGGCTCCACCTGATCGCCCATCAGGGTGATGAAGGCTTCGTCGGTGCCAACGACGTCTTCGATGGTGACCTTCAGCAGCCGGCGAACTTCGGGGTCCATGGTGGTCTCCCACAGTTGCTCCGGGTTCATCTCGCCGAGTCCCTTGTAACGCTGAATGCTGATGCCTTTCTTTGCGCGGGCGGTGATCCACTCGACAGATTCGGTAAAACGCGCGCCGGTGGTTTCCGCCTCGCCCCACACCGAGGTCAGCGGGCCGGCTTCCATTTCACGCAACCTCGCCGACCACGCGATCAGGCCACGGTATTCCGGGCTTTTGAAAAACCCTTCGCCCAATCGGAAGTCCTCATCCAATCCATATTGGCGGCGCGTGACCAGCAAGGTTTGCGCTTGGCCGGACACTGAGTAACTCAGAACATCCGAGGCCGAGCGGTTCAAGGACTGCTCCAGTTCACCGGCGATTCGCGCCAGTGCCTCGGCGGAGTCCAAGTCTTCGACCGCCACCGGCTCCACCGACAACAGGGCGTTCAACACTTCCCGGTTATAGCGTCGCGCAAGGCGTGCGATGGTGGCTTCGGTGGCGTGAAAATCAGACACCGTTGATTTCAGTTCGGCATCCCGCAGGACGTGGCCATTGTGCAACCGAATTTGCGCCTTCTCTCCGATCCTCGCCAACCAATAGCCGGCCATCTCGGCGTCATCCTTGACATAGATTTCTTTCTTGTTCGCGGTCATTTTATAGAGCGGCGGCTGGGCGATATACACGTGTCCCCGCTCCAGAAGTTCCAACATCTGCCGGAAAAAGAAGGTCAGCAACAGGGTTCGGATGTGGGAGCCGTCGACGTCGGCATCGGTCATCAAAATGATGCGGTGGTAGCGAAGTTTGCCGGCGTCGAAGTCGTCCTTGCCAATACCGGTGCCGAGGGCGGTGATCAGGGTGGTGACTTCATCGGAAGTCACCATCTTGTCAAAGCGGGCTTTTTCCACATTGAGGATTTTGCCCTTCAGCGGCAGCACCGCCTGAAAGCGCCGGTCGCGCGCCTGCTTGGCACTGCCGCCGGCGGAATCGCCTTCCACCAGATAAATCTCGCACAGCGCCGGGTCCTTCTCTTGGCAGTCCGCCAACTTGCCGGGCAAGCCGCCCAAATCTAGCGCGTTCTTGCGCCGGGTCATATCCCGCGCCTTGCGCGCCGCTTCCCGGGCGCGTGCCGATTCGACGATCCGGTGGGCAATCGCCTTGGCTTCGGCGGGGTTCTCCATCAGAAAACTTCCCAGACTTTCCGCCACTTGAGATTCCACCACGCTCTTCACTTCCGACGACACCAGTTTGTCTTTGGTCTGGGAAGAAAACTTCGGGTCGGCCAACTTGATGGACAACACCGCGGTCAGCCCTTCGCGGCAGTCGTCGCCGCTGAGACCAACCTTGGCTTTTTTGGCGAGGCCGAGGCCATTGATGTAGCCGTTGAGGGTTCGGGTCATGGCGCCGCGAAGGCCGGCCAGATGGGAGCCGCCGTCCACCTGGGGAATGTTATTGGTGTAGCAGAACGTGTTTTCCTGATAGGTGTCGTTCCACTGCATGGCCAACTCCACCTGAACGCCGTCCTTGTCGGTATTCATGTTGAACACGGTGGGATGCAGCGCGGTTTTCTTGCGGTTGAGGTAGCCGACGAAGGCGGCGATACCTCCTTCGTATTCAAATACGTCACCCTGGTCGGTGCGCGCATCGCGCAACTCGATGCGAATGCCGGAATTGAGAAAAGAGAGTTCGCGCAGGCGTTTGGCGAGGATGTCGTAATGGAACTGCACCGTACTGAAGGTCTTGCGGTCAGCCATGAAAGTGATGGTGGTGCCGGTGCGGTCGGTGTCGCCCGCCATCGCCAGCGGTGCCAGCGGCACGCCATGGGCGTATTCCTGACGGTGGATTTTGCCGTCGCGATAGATTTCCAGTTCGAGCCGCTCGGACAGGGCGTTGACTACGGAGACGCCTACGCCGTGCAACCCGCCGGAGACCTTGTAGGAATTCTGGTCGAACTTGCCACCGGCGTGCAGCACCGTCATGATGACCTCGGCGGCGCTTTTGCCGCCTTCCTCTTCGAGAATTCCGGTGGGAATGCCTCGCCCATCATCGGAAACGACTATTGACTCATCAGCACCGATAGTTATTTCGATGCGGCTGCAGTGTCCCGCCAGGGCTTCGTCAATGGCGTTGTCCACTACTTCGAAAACCATGTGGTGCAAGCCAGAACCGTCGTCGGTGTCGCCGATATACATTCCCGGCCGTTTGCGAACCGCATCCAGCCCTTTGAGGACGGTGATACTGCTGGAATCGTAGTTGTCTGCCATCTGCGAATGAGGGGATTCAGGAGTGGGTGATTTTACCACACACGGCGCCAAAAAAGCACCCCGGCGCCGGGATTATGTGTGTTGAAAATCAACTAGTTACGGTGTTTTTTCGGGCGCGCCCCGAAAGCCTTCCGAAAGCACGCCGGGATGCCGAAACACCGGGGGTTTTCACCGCGGATTGGAGGTGGTTTTCGGTGGCTATTTCCAGCCCTGACTTTGGCTTGATCTTGCTTGTTTCAGGGCAGCCGACAGGCCCCCACACTCGCCGCTTTTGCCCGCCCGATAAGCCGGGTTAAGCACTCATGGGCATTGCTATACGATGTTTCACGTGAAACATTGGCTCAGAACGAGCAAGCCGTGACGGCGTTGGAGCGGGGGTTTCTGGGGGAGGCGCCGGAAATAACAGAGAACCGGTCTTATTGTCCGGCACGGCACCAAAGATGCCCTTTGGGGTTTTGAGAATCGCCCTATTATCCATCTGAGGGCGGATTTGGCGATGTTTCACGTGAAACATCGCCCATTTTCAGGATGCGGCGATGGGGATGCCGAGGGGTGCTTGTGAATACGGGGTCTCCGGCCAGTCCGGCGTAGGCCAGAGAACCTCTAAATCCGCATGGGCATAATCAACCAAGTGGTGTGTTCGTCACCGGGTTCCTTGATAACGCAAATCCCGTCATTTCCCTGCAAGTGCAGTTCTATGGTTTCATTGTGGCTGGCACGGGCGGCGTCGATGAGATACAACACGTTATAGCCGACTTCCACCGGATCGCCGCTGTATTCCACCGCCATCTCTTCCACAGCCTCTTCCTGTTCCAGATTACTGGCGGTTACCCGCAGCACCCCTTCTTCCAAGTTGAATTTGATGCCCCGGAACCGGTCGCTGGCGGTGGTCAGCACCGCGGCGCGATTCAGCGTGTCGATGAACTCCGTGCGGTTGACGCTGACAACGATGTCCAGGACATTATCCAAAACCCCCTTGAATTCCGGGAATTTCCCATCAATCAAGTTGGTGATGAGTACCGTCTCACCCTTGCTCAATTTGAGATGATTGCGGCTCATTTCAATGGTCAACTCGGTTTCTTCGTTTTCGTCGATAAACCGGTTCACCTCGGCGATGGCCTTGCGCGGTACAATCAATTCCCTGGTTTCGCTGATATCGAGGTCGATAGACACATCGGACTGGGCAAGACGGTGGCCGTCAGTAGCGATGGCGCGAAGTTTCTTGCTCGACAGTTGGAACAGCACACCGTTCAAATAATAGCGCACATCCTGCACCGCCATCGCGAAAGCGGTTTTGTCCAGCAACGATTTCAAGGTTAACTGATTGATTTTGAAGCGTTCTTCCCAGTTACTCGTCTCGATTCCGGGAAAATCTACCGACGGCAAGGTATTCAGTTTATAGCGACTCCGCCCGGAAGTTACGAGCACCTTCTCTTTCTCCAGTTTGAAGGAGATAACCGCTTTTTCCGGTAACATACGCGCAATATCAAGGATTTTCTGCATGGACACCGTAAAGGATCCATCGTCTCCCTTAACATCAAGGATGGGTTCCGAGATCTGTACTTCCAAATCGGTTGCAAGCACGCGCAGTTTTCCCTTGCTCATCTCGAAATACAGATTGGACAGAATTGGCAAAGTCTGGCGTTTTTCCACCACACTGCTCACCAAACTTAAAGTCGGAAGGAGTTTTGCACGCTCTATCTTTAGTTTCATAATTAAATTTAGTAGTAGTAGTTAAGCACTGCGAATTTGTGGATAATTTGGATTAATGCCTTATTATCAACGGATTATGTGTCAGATGGCGGTGTATAAAACCATTGGGGGTATTGTAAAACGAAATGATCGATTGTGGGTAAAAAACTTTCCGAGAAGTTATTCACAGCCGAGGGTAGTTTATCCACAGGAAAGTACGAGTTCATGCTCCAAGATTATGCCCCGAACAGGCGTTGTAGATTCCGATAATCTTCCTTTGTTTTGGCATCGGTTTGCAAGAGTTCGGTGATTTTACGGCATGCATGCAACACGGTGGTATGGTCGCGTCCACCAAAGCGGTCGCCGATTTGGGGCAGGCTGAGGTGGGTGTATTCTTTGGCGAGGAACATCGCCAACTGGCGGGGGCGGGCGATGTTCCGGGCGCGGTTTTTAGACAGCAGGTCGGCGACCCGCAGTTTGTGGTATTCGGCCACGATCTGTTGAATATTTTCGATGCTGAGTTGCCGTTCCTGATGGGCGAGCAAGTCGCGCAACGCCTCCCGGGCCAGGTCTATGTCCACGGCCCGGCCTGTGAAACGGGCGTTGGCGAGGATGCGATGCAGCGCGCCTTCCAGCACGCGGACGTTGGAGCGCACCGCGTTGGCGACGAAAAAAGCGACATCGTCTGGAAGATCGATGCCTTGTTCCAGCGCCTTTTTTTCCAGAATAGCCACCCGGGTTTCAAGTTCCGGCGGGTCTATGCCCACCGTCAGGCCACTGTCGAAGCGGGAGATTAGCCTCGGGTCGACGTTGGTGATGGCGTTGGGAATGCGGTCGCTGGCGATGATAATCTGCCGTTGGCCTTCCAGAAGCGCGCTGAAAGTGTGGAAAAACTCTTCCTGGGACTGGGTTTTTTTGGCGAGAAACTGAATGTCGTCAATTAAAAGTGCGCTCTGCATCCGGTAGTGGCGCTTAAAACTATGCATCGCGCCGGTTTTCAGCGCGTTCACCATATCGTTGACGAAGATTTCCGAGCGCACATACAGGACCGAGGCGCGCGGGTCAGTTTGTCGCATCAGGTGTCCGGCGGCCTGCATCAGGTGGGTTTTGCCGAGGCCGACCCCGCCGTAGATAAACAGCGGGTTGTAGGAGCGGCCGGGACTCTTGCCGACCTGCAACGCCGCCGCCCGCGCGAGTTGATTGGAACTGCCTTCCACATGCTTTTCGAAGGTGTGATCCGGGTCCATGATTCCGCCGGCATAGGGCTGCGGCGGGCTGTGGTCCGGTGTCGGCGCATCGGCGGTGGGGGCAAAGCCAGAGCCGTGTCCGCCAATTTCCACCTGCACCAACCCGGTGCCGCTGTTCATCCCCTGAAAGGCGTTTTCAATGGGAATCAGGAAGTTTTTCCTGACATAATCGCGGACGTAGCGGTTGGGGGCCAACAGTTTCAGCGTGTTATCCCGTTGCACCGGATGCAATGGTGTCAGCCAGGTGTTAATATCCGCCGCCGGGATATGATCCCTCAGTTGGTCAATACAATCGTTCCAAATTTGGAGCATGCTCAAAGTTCACTCAAACGGTCGTAAAAAATCAGTGGTTCATGTTAGTTTGTTCGTCAGTTTGTTCACTAGTTTACCCCGAGTCGGCGGTGGGCGCGCCCGTGTCGCATGAATGGCGTCGCTTAAACAATATCCCCCGAGGTTGGCCAGTGTAATTCGAATGCGGAAAATTATCCACAACCAATATATAAATCATGATGATAATTTTTCCAGGGCGATGAGTAAACTCCAAAAGCGTATAATTCATCAAAGAAATCTGGAAAAAAGCCCGGAAAAAAATTCAAGTTGCCGAGGCAGCATCCGGTTACGCCCCTGTCGCATCAAAGCATTGCCGTTGTTGCTGCGAATGGCTTAACCATCGATATAACTCAACAATTCATCGCGGAACACGCATTATGAAATCTCAAGCCAAAGTGGTCGTCATCGGTGGCGGCGTGGTGGGCGTAAGCACTTTATACCACCTCGCCAAAAAAGGCTGGAGCGACGTGATGCTGGTGGAGCGCAAGGAATTGACCTCGGGCTCCACCTGGCACGCCGCCGGGCTGCTGCCGCTGTTTAATATGAGTTATTCGGTGGGCAAACTGCACCAGTATTCGGTGCGGTTTTATCAGCAACTGGAGCAGGAAACCGGGCTGTCGGTGGGTTTCAGCCAAGTCAGCAACATCCGCCTTGCGTGCACCGAAGACCGCATGGACGAATATCGCTACTACGCCGGTGTGGGCAAAACCGTTGGCGTTGAAATCAACTTTTTGACGCCGCAGCAGGTCGGGGAAATCTGGCCACTGTGTAACACCGAAGGCTTGGTCGGCGCCATCCAGCACCCCGAAGATGGCTACATCCAGCCCAACGACCTGACCACTGCCCTGGCCCGGGGGGCGCGCAATCTGGGCGCGGAAATTCACCGCCACACCCAGGTCATCGCCATCGAGGCGCGTGGCGACGGCTGGCTGGTGAAGACCGACCAGGGCGACATCGCCTGCCAACATGTGGTCTCGTGCACCGGCAATTTCGCGCGCAAAACTGGCGCCATGGTGGGGCTTGATATTCCGGTTATTCCGGTCGAGCATCAATACATCGTCACCGAGCCGCACCCGGAAATCCTGGCGCGTAAGGCGCGTGGCCTCCCGGAACAAGGGGTGTTGCGCGAATCCGATGCCGGTTATTACCTGCGCGAGGAAGCCGGTGGCATGATCCTCGGCATCTACGAACGCGGCGCGCCCTGCTGCTATGTGGACGGGCCGGCGGAGGAATGCGAAAACGAACTGTTTCAGGGAGATCTGGAGCGTCTCGAGCCCCACATCGAAGCCTGCATCAACCGGGTTCCGGCGTTTGGTGAAGTCGGCGTCAAGCAGGTTTACAACGGCGCCATCGCCTATACCCCGGACGGCAACCCGATCGTCGGGCCGGCCTGGGGGCTGCAGAATTTCTGGCTCAATGAAGGGCATAGTTTCGGCATCACCGCGGCCGGCGGTGCCGGCTGGCAGTTGGCGGAATGGATCATCGACGGCGAGCCGACGGTGGACATGATGGGGGTGGATCCGCGCCGCTTTGGGCCGTACGCCACGCGCGGGTATCTGCGCGCCAAAAACGAAGAAGCCTACCGCAACGTATTCACCAACCACTTCCCCGACGAAGAGCGGGCCACCGCCACCCCCTTGAAAACCACGCCCTGCCACGACCGTATGAAGGCGTTGGGCGCGGTCTTCGGGCACATTTACGGGTGGGAACGGCCAAACTGGTTTGTGCCGCCGGATTATGAACTGCCGGCCAACGAGGTCGGTAGCGGCGAGGTATTGCTCAACACCAACACCTCGCCGCCGCTGGAAGACGGCCGCATCGTTGAAAAATATTCGTTTCGACGCCCCAACTATTTTTCCTTCGTCGGCGAGGAATGTTTGCATGTGCAGAAAAAAGTCGGCTTGCTCGACATGTCGGCGTTCTCCAAATTTTATGTGGCGGGCGCGGATGCCGCGAGTTGGTTGGAATCATTGCTTTGCAATCGCATCCCGAAGACCGTGGGGCGAGTCGGGCTGTGCCATATGTTGTCGTTGAACGGCGGCGTGCGCGCCGAGTTCACCGTATATAAAGTCGCCAACGACCGCTATTATCTGGTCTCCGCCGGTGCCATGGAACGCCACGATTGGGATTATCTGTGCAAAAACAAACCCACCGATGGCGGCGTTATCATGGGAAACATCACCACTGCCAACGGCGTGCTGGTGGTCGCCGGACCGAAGTCGCGGGCGTTGTTGCAGAAACTGACCGACAGCGATTTATCCAATGAAAAATTCCCGTGGCTGAGCGGCAAATCCATCGACTTAGGCGTCGCCCAGGCTCATGTCCTGCGCGTCAACTTCGTCGGCGAACTGGGCTTTGAATTGCACCACCCCATCGAAATGCAGAACTACATTTTCGATCAACTCATGGCCGCCGGTGCGGAGTTTGACCTCAAGCCCTTCGGCATCCGCGCCATGGATTCCATGCGCTTGGAAAAATCCTACCGCCTGATCCCACGCGAGATGTCCATCGAATACGCGGCGCTGGAATCCGGCCTCGAACGCTTCGTCCGCCTCGACAAAGAAAGCGATTTCCCCGGCAAACAAGCGCTCATCGACTGGCGCGCACGGGGTTTTGAAAACGCCTTCGTGACCCTCGAAGTCCACGATGTAACCGACGCCGATGCCAAAGGATCGGAGGCCATCTACAAAGACGGCCAACTGGTGGGCCGGGCAACTTCGGGCGGCTATGGTTTTCGGATTGGCAAATCCCTCGCCCTGGGGTTGGTGCAACCGCCCCTCGCCGAAATCGGCACCGAACTGGAAATCGAAATTCTCGGCCGGGCGCACAAAGCCACGGTCATCGAGGAATCCCCCTACGACCCGCAAAACAAGGCCGTGAGGGCCTGATGCCAGTCGGCGGTAAGCCCGCTGCATGAGCGCGCACAACTTGTGGTGGATCGCCGCCGCCGTCCTTTTGGTTTATGCGGTCTTCTGCCTGCTGCTGTATATCGCTCAGCGCAAAATGATATATCTGCCGAGCGCGGAAGCGCGGGTGGAAAACGCCGCGGCTATTCGTCTGGCAAGCGACGGCGAGACCTTGAAAATTTGGCGGCTCGGCGACGGCCGTGATGCGCTGGTGTATTTTGGCGGAAACGCCGAAGACGTGGCACTGACCGTCCCGGCGTTTTCCACCGGGTTTTCCGGCTACACGATTTACCTCGCCAACTATCGCGGCTATGGCGGCAGTTCCGGCACGCCAAGCGAAGCGGGATTACTCAAAGACGCGCTGGCGTTATACGATTACGCCCGTCTCCCGCGGCTCGGCCATCGGAACATTTCGCTGATCGGACGCAGTCTGGGAAGCGCGGTGGCCGCCCATGTAGCGGCGCAACGCGAAGTGCACAAACTGGTGCTGGTCACGCCCTTCGACAGCGTCCTCAAAGTGGCGCGGGGAATGTTCCCACTGTTTCCGGTGTCCCTATTGCTGAAAGACCGCTACGACACCGCCGCCCTGGCGCATAAAATCACCGCGCCGATACTGATCCTCATCGCCGCCCACGACCACATCATCCCACGCAAACGCACCGACGCACTGACAACCGCCTTCCCCGCCAAACAAATCACCGTCACGGTGCTGGAAAACGCCGACCACAACGACGTCGCCGATGCACCGGAATACGATGCGGCACTGAGCGCGTTTCTTTATTGATTAATTTGTTAGTCGCTACTTGTGGCGGTCGGGACGTTGTGTAAGCGCAGACCCAGCCGCCGATTTCGCCGATTTATTTGCACCGCTTCGGCGCAACGTTTTTGATGCCGCCGACCCGGCCGTTACTTGAGTAACTTTCCTGGGGGCTTTGGTTTGGGATAAAGCAGAACCAGCGGCGGACTTAGCGGCTTTATTAGACCCTTTGCTTCTTAACACTTTGGAAGCGGCTGATGCGGCCCTTCTGCCTGTAACTTCTTTATTCATTGTCAAATACCTCTGTTTTCTCAGGCTGTACGCTCTGATTAAGTTGGTGCCCCAGGTTTTTGCCAATATTTACCGGGGATGCATCATAGTATACTAAAAACGCAAAGAACGTCAAAAATGCGGCAAAAAGCAAAGCACTCGCACAACCGCCAGCAAGATTGACACCAAATTGTGGCCAAAACTTCTTAAGATCGCGGATCTCTCCAACAATGATGTCCGTTTCGATTTCCTTTTGGTGGTCGTCCATGTAGGTTGAAATACTATTCTTTGCAAAGTCCTTTAATCGCGTTTCGGCGGTATCCTTTGCGCGTAATAAAACACCGGATGTTTGTTGTTGATACCAATGATCGATGTCTTGCGCTGAGGGCGAACGGCCGCTGTTTTTGTGTTGATGCTTCATCCATTCAATTTTTTGTTCTTCGACAACAGCAAAAGCAACCAAACCCAAAAGCCATTCTTCATTGTCCGGGGCGTTCTCGACGAGCGTGTCGTATATTTCCTGTGGCCCTGAAAATTTGTCCATTGTTTTCTCCGTTCGTGGTTGTGTATTAGGCCGCTAATTAGCCAGATGAATTCGTTCTATACATTATAAAGAAATTTCATGCCCGCGAGTTGCGGTTGGCTTCTTTATGTCACGCTTTTACAAAAACCAACGAAAACGAAAAGTAGTTATCTAAACCCTCACCACCTCCGCTGCCAGTGCTTCGGAGTCGCGTTGTTGGTGGGTGGTAATCAGTACGCTTAGGGTGTGGTTTTTTTGTAGCGTTGCGATGAGGGATAGCATTTCTGAGCGCAGTGCGTCATCGAGTCCGGTGAAGGGTTCATCGAGCAATAAGAGCGGGCGGTTTCGTGCCAAGCAGCGGGCCAGTGCCGTGCGTTGCTGCTGGCCGCCGGATAAACTGGGGGGGTTGCGGTGTGCCAATTCCTGTAACGATACCCATTTCAACGCTTGGTCGACGGCGGCGTGTTGTTCGGCGGAGAGGCGCATGCCGGGGTGCAAACCGATGGCAATGTTTTGTCGGACGGTGAGATGGGGGAACAAGTTGTGCGCCTGAAACAAGTAGGTGAGCGGCCGTGCGGCGGGTTTGAGGCCGAGTAGGCTTTCGCCGTCAAAGCGCAAGTCGCCGTAGTCGGGGGCAAGAAAACCGGCGATGAGGTTGAGGATGGTGGACTTGCCGGAGCCGCTGGGGCCCATCAACGCCACGGTGCGGCCGGTGGCGACGGTGAAATTGGCGCGGATGATCGCCCCGGGGTTCTTGCCTTTGCCCCGGCCCTCGCCGGGGTATTTATAACGAATGTTTTCGACCTCAAGCATGACCGCGATCCTTTGTGGTTTCCGAGGGGCCGATGCGTCCGAGCAGTTCGATGAGCCAGAACAGGGTAAAGCACAACGCACACAGCAGCACCGCCACCACCGCCGCCTGTTCCAGCCGGTAAGCGCCAATCAGGCGGTACATCAACAGCGGCAGGGTGCTGAGGTCGGCGGTGCCAAACAGCGCGATGACTCCCATGTCCCCCGCCGACAGGGTGGTGGCGATCGCCAGAGCGTAGGCCGCCGGACGGCGCAATGCCGGCCACAACACATATCGCCATTGATTCCAGTTGCCAATCCCGAGGCTGGCGCATAACGAGTCGTAGCGGCTGCGCTGTGCCAGCAACGCCGGCGCGAGGATGCGCACGCCGAACGCCAGAGTCAGCAGCGCGTTCAGCACGATCACCAACAGTGGCCCCAACGAAAGGGCATCGCCGTGTTCAAGCACCCGGCGGAAAAATAAAAACAGGCCGGTGCCCAGGGTGATGGGCGGCACCAGCAAGGTTAGCAGGCCGACTATTTCCGGGCCCACCGCCCACGCCGCGAGCCGTCGGGAACGCCGCAAGGTGACGATCACATTGCACACCGCAAGCGCGAGTAGGCAAGAGAGCAAACCGGCGCACGGCGCAATCAGCAAAGACCAGCCCAGCGCGCGCCAAAACGCGGGTTGCGCCAGGATCGACCAGCCGTCCGGCGCCAGGGTTTTGACGAGCACCGCGGCCAGTGGCGAGAGCAAAAAAACCGAGGCCGCGGCAATGACCACGGCGTCCACGATGCGCGGCAGCGTGGCTTTGCGGTCGGGGCGGTCGATGCCGGGGTAATCCCCAGGGCGTAGCGGAAACGGCGCGCCGAAAGAGAAAAACATCAGCGCCAGCAGCAGGCAGATGCCGATCTGAATCAACGACAACGCCACCGCCCGGGACAGGTCGAAGTCGAAGCGCACCGCTTGGTAGATGCCCACTTCCAGGGTGGTGGATTTCGGCCCGCCGCCGAGGGTCAGGACGATGGCGAAGGAAGTGAAGCACAGCAAGAAGACCATGCCGGCGACGCCCGGAATCAGGCCGCGCAGCAGCGGCCATTCGATGTGCCGGAAAATATGCCCCGGGGTCATGCCGTATAACGCCGCCAGATTCCAGTTGTGCTGGGGCAGGGTCAGCAAGCCGTTGAGGAAAATCCGCGTCGCCAGCGGCAGGTTGAAAAACAAGTGGGCGATGAGGATACCGGCGAGGCCGTATAAGTAGTCGAAGCGCTCAAAACCCACGGCCACCAGCAACTGATTGATCCAGCCGTGGCGGCCATGCACCGCAACCACGCCGAGCACCGCAACCATGGTGGGAATGATCAGCGAGAGGCTGCTGAGCCGAATGATCAGGTTGCGCCCGAAGAAGCCCCCGCGGCGCGCCAACGCCCGCGCCAGCGGCACCGCCAGTGCCACGCTCAATAGCGTTGATAGCGTCGCTTGCCACAAAGTAAAGCGGATGATGGAACGGGTAACCGGCTTGGCAATCTCCGCCGCCAGCCCGGTCGTCCCGGCTTCAAACACCAGCCCGCCGACGGCGCACAGCACCACCAGCAGGATTCCGAGAGTCGCGACCGGCCCAATCACCGCCCTCGCCCCTACTCGCTCAGTGCTCGACTGAATTCGTCCACCCACCGGGCCTTGTTGGCGGCGATCCGGGCGGGTGCGATCATCAGGGCGGCGGACGGTCGCACCAGTTCATCGAAGGCCGGCGGCAATCCCTCTTTGAGGGTTTTCACCGGGTACATCCAGTTGCCGGTGGGGATGGCGGATTGGAAACCGTCGCTGGCAATGAAGGCCATGAAGCGTTGCGCCAGCACCGGGTTGGGGGCGTTTTTGAGTTGCGCCGCCACCTCGACTTGCAAGCCGTGGCCTTCGCTGAAAGCCGCCGCCCGGTATTGGTGCTTGCCCTCGACGATGATGTGGTAGGCGGGGGAGGTGGTGTAACTTAGAACCAAGTCCGCTTCGCCGTCGAGAAACAGCCCGTAGGCCTCGGACCAGCCACGGGTGACGGTGACAATTTTGCCGGCCAGTTTGCGCCAAATGTCATAAGCGTCATCGCCGTACAACGATTTTACCCACAGCATCAGCCCCAGCCCCGGGGTCGAACTGCGCGGGTCCTGAATGAGGATTTTCAGCGAGTCGTCGGCTTCCGCCAGTTGCCGAAAACTAGTCGGCGGTTCGGGCAGGTTGTCGCGGTTATAGATGAAAGCGAAATAGCCGTAATCGAAGGGCAGGAAGGTCTGGTCGCTCCAAGCGAATGGCAAATCGAGTTCGCCGAGGTCGACGTTATGGGGCTTCAAGAGTTCGGTTTTTTGCGCATCGACGATCAGGCTGTTGTCAAGGCCGAGCACCACATCGGCGCGCGACCCGGAGCCTTCCAACTGCACCCGACTGAGGATGCCGGTGGAACCGTCCACCGCCACGTAATTCACCTCGCATTCGCACTGCGCCTCGAAGGCTTTTTTTATCTTCGGGCCGGGACCCCAGTCGGAGGCGAAGGAATCGTAGGTATAAACATGGAGCACCGGCCGCTCTCCAGCATGGGCGGCGGACACAAAACAGAAAAGAATAAAACCAAAGAAAAATTTACGCATGGCGACATCACCTCCTACCGGGCGGCATAATTGGCGCGGGGAGGGGGCCGGTCGCCCGGAAAGCAGTTTCGGGGGAGCGGTGATCTCAATTCCTCCGCCAGCATGATCTGGATCAGGTTCGACGGGTTGGCACTGGAATACATAAACCAGCACCTCTCAGCATTTGCGCCCCGTTGAGATTGGTTGCGGGATGGACTATATCATTTTACGGGCACCAATCAGTCCTTCCATTCTTCTTCGTCTTCCGGGCTCTTGTTCAATTCCACCGGGCCGAGGCCGACCACTTCCAATTCGGTTCCGCAGTCATCGCATTCCAGAACTTCGCCCTTGACCAGATCGCAGGACAGCGCCAGTCGAGTGCCGCATGCCGGGCAATGGCCGAGGGCCGGTGGTTCATTCATGCTGGGTTCTCGTGGTGATGCGCATTTGAACTCGCCTTGTTGAACATTCGCGGAACGGGCCTGCGTCGCTGATTGGCATGGATGATAAAACAAATTACACTGGGCAACCGAATTTTATCGCAGTTTTTGAGACAGATTATTTAACCCGGCCACCACCATGAGCGCAACCATCGACCTCGACCGTTACGGCATCACCGGGGCGGTCGAAATAATTCACAACCCCAGTTATGAATTATTGTACCGCAAAGAAACCCGCGCCGACCTCGCGGGTTTCGAGCGGGGCGTGGTCACCGAAAACGGCGCGGTGGCCGTCGACACTGGAGTTTTCACCGGGCGTTCGCCAAACGACAAATACATCGTGCGAGACGAGACCACCCGCGACACTTTGTGGTGGGCCGACCAGGGTAAAAACGATAACAAGCCGCTGAGTGTGGAGCACTGGAATCAGTTGAAGCATCTGGTGGCCGCGCAACTCAGCGACAAGCGTTTGTTCGTGGTGGACGGGTTTTGCGGCAGTAGCACAAACACCCGCCTGCGAGTTCGTTTCATCGTCGAAGTGGCGTGGCAGGCGCACTTCGTCAAGAATATGTTTATCCGCCCGAGCGCGGCGCAACTTGAGGATTTTGAGCCGGATTTCGTAGTGCTGAACGGCGCTAAAACCGTCAACTCGCAATGGCGCGCCATGGGGCTTAATTCGGAAAATTTTATCGCCTTCAACTTCACCGAAAAAATGCAATTGATCGGCGGCAGTTGGTATGGAGGCGAGATGAAAAAGGGAATGTTTTCGGTGATGAACTACCTGCTGCCGTTACGCGGCATGGCCTCCATGCACTGCTCCGCCAACCTCGGCGAGGACGGCGACACCGCCATCTTTTTTGGGTTGTCGGGCACCGGCAAAACCACGCTGTCCACCGACCCCAACCGCCGCCTGATTGGCGATGATGAACACGGCTGGGACGACCACGGTATTTTCAATTTCGAAGGCGGCTGCTATGCCAAAACCATCCGCTTGGACCCACGCGCAGAGCCGGACATCCATCAGGCGATCCGGCGCGATGCGCTGCTCGAGAATGTCACCGTGCTGGCTGATGGCCGGGTTGATTACGACGACGGCTCGAAAACCGAAAACACTCGCGTCTCTTATCCGATTTACCACATCGACAACATCGTCAAACCGGTTTCCCGGGGCGGCCACGCCAGCCGGGTGATCTTCCTTTCGGCGGATGCGTTCGGGGTGCTGCCGGCGGTTTCCGGGTTGACACCGGCGCAGACCCAATACCATTTTCTCTCCGGCTTTACCGCCAAACTAGCCGGCACCGAACGCGGTGTTGACGACCCGGTTCCGACCTTTTCGGCGTGCTTCGGCGCGGCGTTTTTAACCCTGCATCCGACTCGCTATGCTCGCGAACTGGCGCGCAAAATGGAAGCGTCCAACGCCCGCGCCTACCTCGTCAACACCGGCTGGAACGGTGCCGGCCAACGGATCTCCATCGCCGATACCCGCGCCATCATCAACGCCATTCTGGATGGCTCATTCGACCGCGCCGAAACCGCCACCATCCCCTGCTTTCGCCTCAAAATCCCCGTCCGCCTGCCCGGCGTGGACAGCCGCATCCTCGACCCGCGAAACACTTGGGCCGAGCACGGCCAATGGCAAGCCCGCGCCAGTGAACTCGCCGCCAAATTCATCGAAAACTTCCGACAATACGAAGACCACGAAGAAGGCCGAAAACTGGCCGCCGCCGGGCCGGTTCCCACGGCCTAGAGCGAGCGGCACCCCGCCTCGTCCGCCCCCCAACCATGCAAAGACTGAAAGCCGAGTCGTTCAAGGTTACGTTAATTGTGGCCGCACTGGTTGCGTTGGGGCCGATGTCGACGGATATGTATTTGCCGGCACTGCCGCGCTTGGCCGAAGAATTGCACACCACCATCGCCGCCACGCAACTCAGTCTAAGCGTGTTTCTGGTGGGCTTTGCCATCGCCCAGTTGGTTTACGGGCCGCTTTCCGACCGCTTTGGTCGCCGACCGGTGTTTTTATGGGGTATGGCTATCTTTCTGGTCGCCACTATCGGATGCGCGCTTGCCGACGACATCGAAACCCTGGTGGTTATGCGCTTCTTTCAAGCGTTGGGCGGAACCGCAGGCCCGGTGCTGGGGCGTGCCATGGTTCGAGACATCCACGGCCCGATCAATTCCGGGAAAGTGCTGTCCCACATCGGAACCGCGATGGCGGTGGCACCGGCACTGGCGCCCGTGGCCGGGGGTTATATCAGCGTTTATCTGGGCTGGCCG
The DNA here is from genome assembly GCA_965262585.1 of Candidatus Poriferihabitaceae bacterium. Classification (GTDB taxonomy): domain Bacteria; phylum Pseudomonadota; class Gammaproteobacteria; order Arenicellales; family Poriferihabitantaceae; genus JAHRAW01. The sequence goes on along the minus strand of OZ253546.1, from coordinate 1,479,181 downwards.
TTTATTTTCTGGGTGCTTGCTTTATACGGCGTCGCCTGCGCGGCGCTGTTCTATTTCAAGGTGCCCGAGTCGGCGCCGCCCGAACACCAGCGCGTGCGCTCCCTGTCCGCCATGCTTCACGGCTTCGCGGTCTTGCTGGGTGACCGGCATTACCTCGGCTATTGCCTGAGTTGCACCTTCGCCTATGCCGGGTTATTTGCGTTTTTGTCCGGTTCATCATTCGTCTTGATTGAATTGTATGCGGTTCCCGAACAGCATTACGGCCTGTTGTTTTTGCTGGTGGTGGGCGGCTACATGGGCGGCACCCTGATTGCCGGCCGCTTCAGCATCAGTTGGGGTTGCAACTTTTTAATCGGCTGGGGCGGCGTCATCACGCTACTCGCCGGTGCATTGATGTTTGGGCTGACGGTCGCCGGCGTGCCGGGCGTGTTCGCCATTATCATCCCGATGGCCGCATACGCGGTCGGCCTCGGCATTGTCATGCCGCAAGCCATGGCTGGCGCCCTCGCCGCCTATCCGCACCATGCCGGAACCGCCTCGGGCCTGTTCGGATTCATTCAAATGGCCATAGCGGCCGCGGTCGGTATCATCGTCGGCCACAGTTACAACGCCACGCCGATTCCCATGTCGTTCATGATCGCCCTGATGGGGTGCATGACGCTATTCAGTTATTTGATACTGGTGCAGCCGTGGGCGGTGCAGCGAACCCCAGTGGCGCAGAAATGACGCGCAGAAATGACGGATTGGGATAGTCTTGGGGCGCGAACTCAATCGGTGGCGCTTCGAGATTGAAGCAACCAACGGCACACGGATTTGTGATTTGGTGCAAATTCGATTATCGTAGCGGGGCAACATTAAGGGATACCGTATTATGAGCAAAAAAGCCAACCCCACCCAAGTTAGCCCCGCCAAAGCCAGCCCTGCCAAAGAACCGGCGGCTAAAGGGCAGGTTGCTAAAGATCAGGCGACCAAAGCCAAGGCCGACACGTTTACCCTGACCGACAACGCCACCGGCAAGTCGTGGCAACTGCCTTCGCGCACCGGCGTCATGGGCAACCGGCTCATCGACATCAAGCGGTTATACGGAGACACCGGGATCCTCACCTACGACCCCGGCTTCACTTCCACCGCCTCGTGCCAGTCCGACATCACCTTTATCGATGGCGACAAAGGCGTGCTTTTGCATCGCGGTTATTCCATCGACCAGTTGGCCGGCCAAAGCGATTTTATAGAGACCTGCTATCTATTGCTGTACGGCGAACTGCCGACCCCCGAACAAAAGTCTTCTTTCGACGCCGACATCAAAAACCACACGCTGCTGCATGACCAGTTCATTTCCTTCTACAAGGGTTTCATGCGCAACGCCCACCCCATGGCCATCATGGTGGGCGTGGTGGGTGCGTTGTCGGCTTTCTATCATGACAGCATCGACATCACCGATCTCGGGCAACGGCAACTGGCGGCGCACCGCTTGATTGCCAAGATGCCGACCATCGGCGCCTATGCCTACAAGTATTCCCTGGGCATGACCTTTCCGATGCCGAAGAACGAATGCAGTTACTCGGAAAACTTGTTGCAGATGATGTTTTCCAATCCCGCCGAGGACTACGAAATCAATCCGGTGCTGTCCAAGGCCATCGACCGCATCCTCATCCTGCACGCCGACCACGAGCAGAATGCATCCACTTCCACGGTGCGTCTGGCGGGGTCGAGCGGCGCCAACCCATATGCCTGCATCGCCGCCGGTATCGCTTCGCTGTGGGGCCCGGCACACGGCGGCGCCAATGAAGCGGTGCTCAAAATGCTCGATGAAATCGGTAGCATAGAGCGGGTCGGCGAATACATCAAAAAGGCGCGGGATAAAAACGACCCCTTCCGTCTCATGGGCTTCGGCCACCGGGTATATAAAAACTACGACCCGCGGGCCACGGTGATGCGCGATACCTGCCACGAGGTGCTGAGCGTGCTGGGGGTCGAGGACCCGAAACTGCAGTTGGCCATGGCGCTGGAAAAAATCGCCCTCGAAGACGATTACTTCATCGAAAAGAAACTCTATCCCAATGTTGATTTCTATTCCGGCATCATCCTCAAGGCGATGGGCTTTCCGACCTCGATGTTCACCGTCATGTTCGCCATCGGCCGCACCGTCGGCTGGGTGTCCCACTGGAAGGAAATGCTCAAAGACGAAGACCAAAAAATCGGCCGCCCACGGCAACTGTATCTGGGCGAAAAACAACGCGAATACATACCCATGGAACGCCGAGGACACACCGAGAAAAAAACCAGTTGGTCGTGGCTATGGGGCGGATAACAACCTCGAATTGACACAACTCGGCGCAACGGTCGAACACCGCCTCGGCAACGCCGGGCGACGAAGAGCGATGACGATCTCGAAACACAGATGCTGACTAAAATCTTGTTCACCCTTGCGGTAATCGTCGGCGTGGTTATTTTCTTTCGCCACAAGCAGGCGCGTGCGCCGGTGCCGCCGGAGACTGCGGCAACGACTGCGGCGGAGGAAGGCTATTCGGTCTCGCCACGTCTGGTGGCTTACGGCTTGCTCAGCGTACTGGCGAGCGTTTCCGTGGTGATTTTTGTGCTCAACTGGCATTCTGAAAACCGCATCGTGCATATCCGGGTGATTTCCGATGGCGCAGCCACGGCGAATTACCAGACCCGATACAAATCCATCCACGGGCGAACCTTCGTTACCCTGGGCGGCACCCGGATTACCCTCGGCGAAAGCGACCGCATCGAGATGAGTGAACCCTAATCACAATGCCTCACAAACCCCCGGCCACCCTCGCCCTGATTGTCATCTCGACGCTGGTTTATCTGGCCATGACCTATCTCGACCGCATGGCGGTGATTCGGCTATTGCTGATTTCCGAATACACCCACCCGGTCTTGCCGGAAATTCGAGACGGCCAGTGGTGGCGGCTGGTGACGCCGATGTTCCTGCATTTCGGCTTGTTCCACATCGTCTTTAATATGCTCTGGACTTGGGAATTCGGGCGGCTCATCGAAGTGCGCCACGGCATGCTTGGGCTGCTGGGGTTGAGCGCATTCATCGGCGTCGCCGCAAACCTCGGGCAATACTATATCAGCGGTCCGTGGTTCGGTGGCATGTCCGGGGTGGTATACGGTTATTTCGGCTACCTGTGGATACAAAGGCGTCTCAACCCGCCGGTCGTTTATCTGCTGCTGGGCTGGTTTGTGCTGTGCTGGAGCGGCCTTCTCGAATTGCTGTTCAGCCTGCGCGTCGCCAACACCGCCCATACCGCCGGTCTGGTAAGCGGCATCGCCGTGGCCTTTCTGGTCGCCGGGTTATACCGGCTCAGGCGCGCACGATGAACGCTCGAGACAACCCCAAAGACGAAGCGAACATGGCTTTTGCGCCGATAGACAGCCGCTATAACGGGCCGCAACTGGAGCAGGCCATCCTGAAATTCTGGGAATCTAGTTCCATTTTCGCGCAGAGTATCGAGCAAAGCGAAGGCCGGCCACGCTTCAGTTTTAACGAAGGCCCACCCACCGCCAACGGCAAACCCGGCATTCATCATGTGCTGGCGCGTGCCTTCAAGGACATCTATCCGCGCTATAAAACCATGCGCGGATACCACGCGCCGCGCAAGGGCGGATGGGATACCCACGGCTTGCCGGTCGAACACGAGATCGAAAAACAACTCGGGATTTTCGACAAAAAAGAAATCGAACGACAGGTCGGCATCGCCGAATTTAACCGCCTGTGCCGCCAATCGGTGATGTCCTATATCGATGAATGGGAGGAGATGACGCGGCGCATGGGGTATTGGGTGAATCTCGATGAAGCCTATTACACCTTGAATAACGACTACATCGAATCGGTCTGGCACCTGCTCAAGGAAATCTGGGACAAGGATTTGATCTATCAAGGCTACAAAGTGGTGCCGTATGATCCGCGCATCGGCGCCACGCTGTCGTCCCACGAAGTGGCACAAGGCTACCGGGAAGTCGAAGACCCGTCGGTCACCGTGCGCTTCCGGCTTGCCGATGAGGAAAACACTTCGTTTCTGGTGTGGACCACCACGCCGTGGACGCTACCGTCCAACCTGCTGCTGGCGGTCGGCGAGGAAATAGAATACGCCCGCGTTACCTGCGGTGGCGAAACCCTGATTCTGGCGCGCGCCTGCATCGCGGCGGTATTCGGCGAGCAGCCACATGAAATCATCGACACCGTCAAGGGCGGCGAATTGGTGGGCACTCGCTATAGCCGCTTGTTCGATTATCTCGAAGTCGAAAGCGGCGATCCGTTTCGGGTGGTTGCCGCCGACTTTGTCGACACCGAAAGCGGCACCGGCATCGTGCATACCGCGCCGGCCTACGGAGTCGATGACCTGGAACTTGGCAAGCGCGAGGGCCTGCCGGTCCTTCACGGAATCGGCCTCGATGGCTGCTTTGTGGCCGAAGTTACGCCGCTGGCGGGGAAATTCTTCAAAGAAGGCGACCCCATCATCAGCCAAATCCTCACCGAACGCGGGTTGATGTTCCGCGATGAAAAAACCTTGCACAACTATCCGTTTGGCTGGCGCACCGGCGACCCGTTGATCTACTACGCCAAGGAAGCATGGTATATCCGAACCACCGCCATCAAGGAGCGCATGGTGGCACTCAACCGCACCATCAACTGGGTGCCGCAAACCATCCGAGACGGGCGTTTCGGCAAGTGGCTCGAGAACAACATCGATTGGGCGTTATCCCGAGAGCGTTTCTGGGGCACGCCGCTGCCGGTGTGGCGCAGCGAAGACGGTCACTGCATCTGCATCGGCTCGCGCAAGCAACTGGAAGATCTGTCCGGCCAATCCCTCGAAGACGTTGACTTGCACCGCCCGCGCATCGACGAAATCACCTTCGTCAAAGACGGCAAAACCTATACCCGAGTGCCGGAAGTGATCGACTGCTGGTTCGATTCGGGCGCGATGACCTACGCACAGTGGCACTACCCGTTTGAGAATGAGGAAACCTTCAAGCAACACTTCCCCGCCGATTACGTGTGCGAAGCCATCGACCAGACACGCGGCTGGTTTTACACGCTGCACGCAATCGCGGTGTTGGTGTCGGACAGCGTAGCGTATAAAAACTGCGTCTGCCTGAGTCACATCGTCGACCGGCACGGCAAAAAAATGTCCAAGTCTCAGGGCAACATCGTCAACCCATACGACGTGTTCGACACCATCGGCGCGGATGCGTTGCGCTGGTTGTTTTTGGCGCGCACCGCACCGGAAGGGCAGAAACGAATTTCGGTGGACATCGTCCGCGAAGTGGCGTCTTCGTTCATCAACACCTTGTGGAACACCTACGCCTTCTTCGTTTTATACGCGCGCCTCGACGAGGTTGATCTCAGCCGCCCGGTAGAACACGCGCAGCGCCCGGAAATCGACCGATGGATTCTGGCACTGGCACATCAGACCGTGAAAACCGCCACCGAAGCCCTCGACAGATACGACGCCAAAGGCGCCGGGGATGCCATCGAAAAACTGGTGGATCAGTTGAGCAACTGGTATGTGCGGCGCAACCGTCGGCGCTTCTGGAAAAGCGACCACGGCGATGACAAGCAATCGGCCTACCTGACCTTGTTTGAATGCCTCGACCTGTGCCATCGCGTGATGGCGCCATTCACGCCGTTTTTATCCGAGGAAATTTATCGCAATCTCCATCGCGCCGATGCGCAAGCCCCAAAAAGCGTTCACCTGACCGAATGGCCGAAATACGATCCGCAACGCCTGAACCCGCAACTGGTTTTTGAAATGGACGTCGTTCAGCAAGTCGTGGGGCTGGGTCGCTCGGCGCGCGAGGATAGCCGGGTGCGGGTTCGCCAGCCGTTGTCGCGCATGCTCATCAGCGTCGCCGATGACGACGCCCGCGCCGCCATCCAAAAACACCAGCGACAACTGGGCGAAGAACTCAACCTCAAATCGGTGGAGTTTATCGCCCAAGACGCCGGACTGGTGGGCTACGAGATCAAACCGAATTTCCCCACCCTCGGAAAACGCTACGGCAAATTGATGCCCGCCATCAAAGCCGCGCTCGCCGAAGCGGACAGCGCCCACATCGCCGCCCGGGTGGCCGCTGGCGAAGGTTTTTCCATGACCATCGAAGGCACCGAAGTGGCATTCGAACCCGGCGACCTGCGCGTGCACACCACCTCCGCCGAAGGCTATGCCTGCGCCCAAGCCGACCGCCTGCTGGTCGCGCTGGACACCTCCCTGAACGAAGAGTTGGTGGTGGAAGGCATCGCCCGGGAAATCGTGCGCACCATACAAGACGCCCGAAAATCCGCCGGACTGGAAATCTCCGACCGCATTGTGCTCGACATCAGCGGCTCGGCGCGCGTGCAAACCGCCCTGCGCGAACACCGCGAATACATCATGAGCGAAACCCTGACGGCAACGCTTTCCGAACCCGGCGGCGTCGACGGATTCACCGCGCAACGCACTCTGGGAGAAGATCACTGGGAACTTGTTTTGGCAAAGGCCCGATGAACGTTCTGGTCACCGGCGGGGCGGGGTTTATCGGTGCAGCCTTGTGTCAGCGGTTGCTGGAGCGTGGCGAGCGCGTGGTTGCGCTCGACAACTTGAGCGATTATTACGCCGTCAGTTTAAAACAAGATCGGATCAGCCGCTTGCGCGCACACCGAGAGTTTGTTTTTGAGCACATCGACATCACCGAGCGCGGCGCGGTTGCCGAGTTGTTCGAAGGGCAAACATTCGACGCGGTGGTGCATCTTGCCGCGCAAGCCGGGGTGCGCTATTCGCTGGAAAATCCGGCGGCGTATATCGACGCCAATCTGGTCGGCTTCGGTAACATCCTCGAAGGATGCCGAAACGGCGGCGTCTCGCATTTGCTATTCGCCTCGAGCAGTTCGGTATACGGTGCCAACGCGCGCCTGCCTTTTTCCGAGAATGACGCCGTCGACCATCCGCTGTCGTTATACGCCGCCACCAAAAAGGCCAACGAGTTGATGGCGCATTCCTACGCCCACCTATACCGCCTGCCATGCACAGGCTTGCGATTTTTCACCGTATACGGCCCGTGGGGACGACCCGACATGGCGTTTTTCAAATTCGCCGAATTGATGCTCGCCGGCCAACCGATTCCGGTTTATAACCACGGCAACTTGCGGCGCGACTTCACCTATATCGACGATGTCGTCGAAGGCGTAATGCGCGTGCTCGACACACCCGCGACGCCGGACCGCGAGTATGACGCGCACGCGCCAACCCCGAGGTCGAGCGATGCGCCGTTTCGTTTATACAACCTCGGCAACGGCACGCAAGTTGAACTCATGGACTACATCCGCGCCCTCGAAAAAGCCCTCGGGGTCAAGGCGAAATACGAGATGCTGCCCATGCAACCCGGCGATGTGGCCGCCACCGGCGCCGACCTTGCGGTGCTTGCGCGGGATTTTGATTTCACGCCGCGCACCTCGGTGGAAGACGGCCTCGCGGCGTTCGCCGAATGGTATCGCGAGTATTACGGCGTTAGCCAATGAGCGCGTGCAAAAACGAGTTGCTCGAAAAAATACGCCGCCGCGAAGCGGTGGTCGCGATATACGGGCTCGGCTATGTCGGGCTGCCGCTGGCATTGTGCTTCGCCGAGGCCGGGTTCGCCACCATTGGGTTTGACAGCGACCACCACAAAGTAAAAAAACTGAACGCCGGGCGCAGTTATATCGAGCGCATTCCCGATGCGGCGATCGCGCGCGCGACCGGCCTGACCGCAACCTGCGACTACGCGCTGACCGCGAAGGCAGACGCGCTGATCATCTGCGTGCCGACTCCGTTGGGCAAACACCGCGAGCCAGATTTAAGTTTCGTGACCGCTACCATCGAAAGCATCGCGCCGCACCTGAAAAAAGGGCAAGTGGTTTCCCTCGAGAGCACCACCTATCCCGGCACCACCGAAGAGGAACTGCTGCCGCGCATCGAGGCGCGCGGCTTCACCGTAGGCGAGGACTTGTTTCTGGTGTATTCGCCGGAACGCGAAGACCCGGGCAACCCAAACTTCGACACCCGCACCATCGCAAAAATCTGCGGCGGCCACAGCGCAAATTGTTTGCAGGTCGGCGTCGCCTTGTATGGCGAAGTCATCGACCAAGTCGTGCCGGTCAGCAGCACCCGCGCCGCCGAGATGACAAAGTTATTGGAGAACATCTACCGCGCGGTCAACATTGGTTTGGTCAACGAATTGCAAGTAGTCGCCGAAAAAATGGGATTGGACTTGCACGAAATTATCGAAGCCGCCGCCACCAAACCGTTCGGCTACACCCCGTTTTATCCCGGCCCCGGCCTCGGCGGCCACTGCCTACCCATCGACCCGTTTTATCTGGTGTGGAAGGCGAAAGAATACGGCGTAAATTGCAACTTCATCGAACTGGCCGGCCAAGTCAACACCGCAATGCCCGCGTGGTATGCCGAAAAAGCGGTGGCCGAATTGAACCGCGCGGGCAAATCAGTACGAGACGCGACCGTGCTAATCCTCGGCGTCGCCTACAAAAAAAACATGGACGACCTGCGCGAATCCCCGGCCCTCAAAATCATCGACCTACTACTCAAAAAAGGCGCCAAAATCACCTACTCCGACCCCCACGTCCCCCACATCGGCAAACTACGCAATTATGATTTTGACTTACACAGCAAAAACCTTTCCGGCGAATTGCTAACACAAAGCGATTTGGTGATGATATGCACCGACCACGACAAATTTGACTACGGATTGATAAAAGAAAAAAGTCCGTTGTTGCTTGATACCAGAGGGGTGATTCGTAAATAGCGTAGTCGTGTTAGAGGTTAGTTCACAGGGTTTTTTGCTTGGGGCTGGTGGATTTCATTATTTCGCTCATTATATGAGATGCCTTGTCCGTTAGAATCAAAAGAGTGAGCAGTAATTCTTTATAAATGGGGCCGCGTTTTTCCAGATGTTCTGCAGTAATTTTTTTCTTAGAGAGTTTTTCCTGCTGGCCACCAATAATCCACATTTCATAATTACCATGCGCTTGTGAAAAATTTAGAACGTCGGCATCCATCTCAGGAAAATACAGTCTCGATATAACCTCTACTCGATACAATGGAGATTCTCCTATATCTTTAGTTTCATCAAACAGGTCAGTGTTCTTTTTTTCACTTAACCACTGCTTGCTTTCATGTGCGGCAACCAGCAACTGTTCAAGTTTTTCTCGTTTTAGATTTAGAGCAGATGATTTACGGTCCAACCCATAAGAAATGAAAGACCCGATAATACCAGTGCCAGCGGCAATCAAGCCTCCTATTATCACTGACGCTATATTTGACCAAACGGGAACTAATTGTGTTATTTGTTCTAATGCCATAATGTTCTCCATGCTTCATTAATTGGGTTGGGGGAAATTGCTTCTTTGTGTTTTTATTTTCTCTCTCTTTGTCTGTAACTCTTTCAGATTTTCTTCCTCTTTTTTCACCACCGCCGCCGGTGCTTTTTCAACAAATCCTCGGTTTGACAATTTTTCGGTGCTTTTAACAATCATTTTTTCTAACGATTCCAGTTCTTTGTTTACGCGCTTGATTTCTCCCTCGATGTCGGTGAGGTTTTCCAGCGGCAGGATGATTTGTAGATTACCGGCCATGGCCATGATGCCTTCTGGCGGGGGTTGTTTGGAATCCGCCGTGGCGATGGTTTTGGTTCGCGCAAGGGTTTCGATGTAAAGCGATGCTTGCGTCGACAGGGTGTCCGCCGAAAGGTCGACGAACACAACCTCGATACGCTTACCCGGCGGAATATTATTTTCGCCGCGCAATTTTCGGATGGCTAGGACGATTTCCATGATGTGTGCCATTTCTTGTTCTGCCGCCGGGTTTAGTTTGTTCGGGTCGGTTTGTGGGTAGGGTTGCGTCATGATGGTGGGCCCGTGTTTGTCGGCGAGTGGCGCGAGGGTTTGCCAGATTTCTTCGGTGATGAACGGCATGATGGGATGCGCCAGGCGTAGCATGGTTTCCATGACGCCGACCAGGGTGCGCCGGGTTGCGCGCAGTTGTGCTTCGCTGCTGGCTTCGTTGTCGGCTTTGTTGTTTAGCGTGGGTTTGCACAACTCGACATACCAGTCGCAATAGTCATTCCACACCAGTTCATAGATTTCCTGTGCGGCGAGGTCGAAGCGGTATGCGCCGATGGCTTTGTTCACGGCTTCGATGCGGTGTTGCATGGTCGAGAGGATCCAGCGGTCGGCGAGGGATAGTTCGGTTTCGCTATCTTCCAGCCCGCAGTCCCGGCCCTCGACGTTCATCAATACGAAGCGCGCGGCGTTCCAAATTTTGTTGCAGAAATTTCGATAGCCTTCGGTGCGCCCGAGGTCGAAGTTGATGTCCCTTCCGGTGGAGGCCAATGCGGCGAAGGTGAAGCGCAGGGCGTCGGTGCCAAAACTGGGAATGCCGCCGGGGAAATCATTGCGCGTTTGTTTTTCGATGGTGGCGGCGTCTTCGGGGCGCATCAGGCCGCCGGTGCGTTTTTTTACCAACGATTCCAAGTCGATGCCGTCGATCAAATCGATCGGGTCCAGCACATTGCCTTTCGATTTCGACATTTTTTGCCCGTGGGCGTCTCGCACCAATCCGTGGATGTATACTTGATGAAACGGTACATCACCGATGAATTTTTCGCCCATCATGATCATGCGCGCCACCCAGAAGAAGATGATGTCGAAGCCGGTGACTAACACGCTGGTGGGATAGAAAGTTTTCAGGCGCGCGGTTTTTTGTGGCCAGCCGAGGGTGGAAAATGGCCACAACGCCGAACTGAACCAGGTGTCCAACACATCTTCGTCCTGCCGCAGTTTGCAAGTTTTCGGCAGGCCGTATTTTTCCCGCACCGTGGCTTCGTCTCGTGCCACATAAATCGCGCCGTTGTCGTCATACCACGCCGGGATGCGGTGGCCCCACCAGATTTGGCGGGAGATGCACCAATCTTGGATGTTATCGAGCCACTGATAATAAGTCTTGCTCCAACTCGAAGGCACAAACTGAACGCGGCCGGAACGCACCGCGGCGACCGCCGGGTCGGTGATTTTGGTTTTACCGCCGGGGCGTCCGTCGGCCAGGGTTTCGCGGGTCAGATCGACATACCATTGGTCGGTCAGCATGGGTTCGACCACCGCACCGGAGCGGTCGCCACGGGGCAGTTTATAGCGGTGCGGCTGTTCCCGGAGTAATAAATTTTGTTCGCGCAGGTCGTGTACGATTTGTTGGCGCGCGTCATAACGATCCATGCCTCGGTATTTTTTCGGCGCATTGTCGTTCATCTTCGCATCCGGCGTTAACAACACGATTACCGGAATATTCTTGTCGGGATGGCGCAGACATACTTCGTAGTCGTTGAAGTCGTGCGCCGCGGTGATCTTGACGCAACCGGAACCGAAGTCGGCTTGCACATGCGGGTCGGCGATGATTTCGATGGCGCGTGGCGGCTCGGTCAATGGCACCCACACGCGCCGCCCGATGAGCGGTTGAAAACGCGGGTCGTCGGGATGCACCGCAATCGCGCCGTCTACCAGAATGGTTTCCGGCCGGGTGGTGCCGATGACGACGCCGTCTTGTTCATCTTTATTGTGCTTGTCGCCGTCAACGAACGGATAACGCACATAATACATGGTTCCAGATTCCTCTTCGCTGACCACCTCGAGGTCGGACACCGCGGTGAGCAACACCGGATCCCAATTCACCAGCCGCTTGCCGCGGTAGATGATGCCTTCATCATAGAGTTGCACGAACACTTGAATGACCGCGTCGCTCAAGCCTTCGTCCATGGTGAAACGCTCGTTTTCCCAGTCCGGCGATGCGCCCATGCGCCGCAGTTGCCGCGAGATGCTGCCGCCGGATTCGGCTTTCCATTGCCACACTTTATCGATGAATTTTTCTCTGCCGTAGTCGTGGCGCGTCTTGCCATCGGCGTTGAGCGCGCGCTCGACTACCATCTGCGTGGCGATGCCGGCGTGGTCGGTTCCCGGTTGCCACAAGGTGTTGCGTCCGCGCATTCGGTGGTAGCGAATCAGCGCATCCATAATCAAATCCTGAAAAGCATGCCCCATGTGCAAGTTGCCGGTCACATTCGGCGGCGGGATCATGATGCAATACGCCTGTGTATCGGCTTGGTCGCCGGTTTGGTCGTCGACTTGCCCGTCAGGATGGGCAGGCGCGAAATAGCCGCCACTTTCCCAAAAGTCATACCAATGGGATTCGATCCGGCGTGGATCGTAGATTTTATCCAACGGCATGACGGCTAGCGGGCGCGGCGCGGATTTTTCGGCGGCATATCAGGCAACCTTGTGGGTGTTCGGCTCGATGCCGTTGGTGCGGTAAAAACGAAAACGCTCGCGTCCCGATGATTTGTCGGCGGCTTCGTCGAGGATCAATTCCGCCACGCGGCCAAAGCGCGCGTAATCAGCCGGTGCTTCGCGCTTCAGCGAAATCAATATATCGCGACAGCCATCGGGCGCATCGCCAACCCCGATCTGCACCGGGTAACGCTCGGCATCGCACGCTTGCGAGTCGCAAATCGCATGCGGAACAAAACTTCCCTGGGAAAACGTCCACAAAGTTTTGTCGAGGGCTTCGGCGTGCGCCGCATCGTCGGTTTGCATATAGACCTTGAGGCCGCGGCCGTGGGCGAGGTCGGCGATGCGGCAGGCGTATTGATCTTTGTCGCGCTGGGTCGAGCGCGCGAGTATATAAAAATCGACTTGTACCGTCATTGGTCGTTGGCTTCGGTTATTGGTTATGACAAACCGGCGCAACTAATCCCGGCGGTTCAGCAAAAACTCGACCAGCAACGGCACCGGCCGGCCAGTCGCGCCTTTGTTCGCGCCGGAGTTCCACGCCGTGCCGGCGACGTCGAGGTGCGCCCAGTCGTATTTCGCGGTGAACTGTTTGAGGAAACACGCCGCCGTAACCGCCCCGGCGCCGCGCCCGCCGATGTTGGCAAGGTCGGCGAAGTTGCTGTCCAGTTGCTTGTCGTATTCGTCCCACACCGGCATCCGCCAGGCGCGATCACCGCTCGCTTCACCGGCCGCCAGCAACGCTTCGGCGAGTTGGTCGCAGTCGCTGAAAAGCCCGCTTGCGTGTTGGCCCAATGCGACCACGCACGCGCCGGTCAGGGTCGCAATATCCACCACCGCCGCCGGTTTGAAACGCTCGGCGTAGGTCAGCGCATCGCATAGAATCAGTCGGCCTTCGGCATCGGTGTTGAGAATCTCGATGGTGGTGCCGGACATACTGGTAACGATGTCGCCGGGCTTGTTGGCGGCGCCGTCGGGAAGGTTTTCGCTGCTCGGCACGATGCCCACCAGATTGATTTTGAGTTGCAGTTCGGCGGCCGCCTGCAACGCACCGAAGACGCTCGCACCGCCGCACATGTCGTATTTCATTTCATCCATGGCGGAGGACGGTTTGATCGAAATCCCACCGGCATCAAAGGTCAGCCCCTTGCCCACCAACACCACCGGAGCCGCGCCGCGCTTGCCGCCTTTGTATTCCATGATGATGAGTTTGGCCGGCTCGCGGCTGCCACGGGAAACCGACAGCAGCGAACCCATTTTGTGCTGCTTCATTTGTGCTTCATTCAATATAGTCGTGCGTAGCCCCAGACGCTTGCCCATCCGCCGCGCCTCGGCGGCGAGGAACGACGGCGTGCAGATATTGCCCGGCAGGTTGGCGTAATCGCGCGCCAGTTTGACGCCGTGCGCGATTGCGACGCCTTCTTGCACTCCGCGAATCACGTCGGCCCGCTCCGCGCGGTCGCACAACAATGAGATGCGCGTCAGTTTGCTTTTCGGGTGCGTGCCGCTCTTGGTTTGGGTGAAGCGATACAATCCATCTTCCATGGCTTCGACGAAGTTGCGCGCGCGGCGGTGGCTGTCGGCCTTGTGATAGGTCGCTTCCAGCAGGCACAAGTCGGCGGAGCGGAGGCGGAAGTGGTTGAGCAGACTCGGCAGCGAGGATGCCACACGGTGCATCGTGGATAAGTTAAAATCGCGCTTCGAGCCGAGGCCGATGACCAGCACCCGCTCGGCTTTGATGCCGGGCAAGTCATAGATCATCTGATAGGTGCCGAGCGCGCCATCCAGATCGCCCCGGCTGGCGGTGCTGAGTTGTTTTTTCGTGGCGTTGTCGAGGCGTTCGCCGGTGGCGGTGAGTTCGGGCTTTTTCGCCTTGAACATTCCGATAACTAGACAGCGAGACGCCATAGTGGCGGCGTTTGCGGTCTTTGCTGAAAATTCCATACCTACTCCTGATGGGAAATTGGATTACACTTCGATGGTGATGATTTCACCGCTACACATTCCGAGCGCGCCGATTATAGCAAGGCTACGGCCAACTGGCGCATCGCTGAACGCGGTCGCCACTGAAATTTTATGAGGAATTTCCCCGCCCAACCCGGTGCCGCGCTCCCATGATTATCCACCGCGCTTTTATTCGCGAAGTGCTGCACACCTGCGGCGCGGTCAGCGTCATCCTGCTGGCCATCTTTCTGGTCGCCCGGCTGATGGGCTTCCTGCGTCAGGCGGTCGAGGGCGACATTCCGGCAAATAGCGTGTTGCTGCTATTGATGCTAAAGACCATCACCTACCTCGACATCCTCGCGCCGCTGGTGTTGTATATTTCCATGCTGTTAGTGCTCGGACGCTGGGTTCGGGACAACGAATTGACGGTGATCCGCGCCTGCGGCATAGGCATGAAACAGTTCCTGCAGCCGGCACTGGTGCTATTCGCGGTAGTCGGGGCGGTCACGGCATTGTGTTCATTGTATCTGTCGCCGCTGGCGGCTGAATCGGCGCGGGCGGTGGCGCACGATTTGCGCGCCGACGCCGAGGTCTCCGGGGCGGTGCCGGGGGTCTTCACCGAAACCCGCGACCACGCCCGGGTCTATTTTTTTGAAGGGTATGACCCGCAGAGCGGCGCCTTTCGCGACATTTTTATCTACGACCGTGGCGAGACCGAAGAAGGCGTGTTGGTGGCCGCCACCGGCCACAAAACCGTCGATGAAAAAACCAACGAAGATTTCCTGGTGCTGAAAAACGGCACTCGCTACCGTGGCACGGCCGGCGCCGCCGAATACGGCGCGCTTGCCTTCGAAACCTACGGGCTACGGCTCCAAACGAACAGCCCGGCGGCGCGTAAACTGCCGCTCAAAGCAATGCCGACTTGGTCGCTGCTCAGGGAACATAATGCCGCCGCCATCGGCGAATTACACTGGCGCATTTCCAAGGTGGTTATGCTGCCGGTTTTGATGATCTTCGCGCTGGCGTTCTCATCCATAACCACGCGCAAAAACCGTTTCCCCGGAATGTTGGCGGCGCTGCTGGTTTATTTCGCTTATTCCAATTCCCTCGGTTTCGCGGTCGCCATGATTCGCCGTGGAGAGGTCAATCCGCACCTGACTTTGTGGGTGGTTCACCTGATCTTTCTCGCTTCCGCCCTGTACCTGTTGCACCGCCGCAACCTCAACTTGCGGCTGCTGCCGGGATGGCCGGCATAATGTCCATCCTCGACCGCTACCTCGGCGGGATCATCCTGCAATACACCTTAATTACCCTGTTGGGGTTGTTGGGATTGTTCACCTTCGTCAATTTTATCGACCAGTTGGGCGACCTCGGCGAAGGCCAATACGGATTGTTGCAAGCGGTCTCGTATCTTGTCCTGACGATGCCGCGCACCGTGTATGAATTGTTCCCCATGGCGGTGTTGCTGGGCACCATCACCGGCTTGTCGTTGTTAGCCAACGATTCCGAATTGGTTGCGATGCGCGCCGGCGGCGTGTCGCTGCTGCAAATCACCAGCGGGGCGTTGAAGACCGGCGGCATGTTAGTCATCGCCGCCATCCTGATTGGTGAATTCATTGCCCCGAAAACCGACCTGCAAGCGCAGCGCGGACGCGCCGAAGCATTGACCCAAGCATCGCAAGAAAGCCCCCTACAGCAAACCGGTTCCGGGTTGTGGATGCGCGACCGCGACACGTACATAAACGCCGCCGAGATGTTGCCCGACTTGACCTTGCTGGGAATAAAATTGTTCGAGTTTGGCCCCGATAAAAAATTGCGCTCGTTGGTTTTTGCAAGCGATGGAAAATATGAAAACGGCAGTTGGATAATCAACAATGTAAAACAAACCCGGTTCGACCCGGACGGCAACGTCGACACCGCACAACTGGACACGCTCGAATGGCAGTCCGGCGTAACGCCGCTAATTTTGTCGGCGTTTTTGATCGAGCCCGACCAGTTATCGCTGGCGCAACTGAACCGCTACATCGGCCACCTTGAAAAAAACCGACAGCAAGTCAGTTCATACGAATTAGTGTTCTGGAATAAGTTGATGCAGCCCTTGTCCGTCGCCGTCATGGTAGTGCTTGCCATCCCATTCGTATTCGTCAACATTCGCTCCGGCAACCTCGGACGCGGCCTGTTCCTCGGCGTCATGCTAGGCCTCGGATTCCACGCCACCAGCCGCGGCTTCGGCTACATCGTACTAGCCTACGACCTCCCCCCCGCACTCGGCGCCACACTGCCAATGATCGCGTTTCTATCGCTGGCGGTGGTGATGATGCGGCGGGTTAAGTAGTGCATCCAACGACGGCAAGCAAATCTAGGGCTTGGCTTTTTATTGAGAATTAATTGGAGAATGACTATGAGTGATAAATTTTATGGGAAAAAAAGAATAGAAAGTCTCGATGATTTTGAAGAACTTATCGAAGAAGGAATAAACGATTTTCGTGATTGTGTCTTTTTGTTTCCCTTTCAGAACAATGAATTACTTCAACGAACATTAACCGATGAGCAGTATAGTTTTGCTGGAGCAGTATTCGCTGAAAAAGTAGAGTTTCATAATATGGATTTTGGCGATACTTTGCGAATACAAAACTGCACTTTTCATGATGTTGAATTTATTAATTATCAGGCTGAAGAATTCATATTAGTTGGCAACACATTTTTGGGGAAATTAAAAATATCTCAAAGTGATTCTGAACAAATCGATGCCGGGCTACTTAAGCGAGAGGTGGAAAAAGTAAAAATGGAAAAATTTTCTTTCATCGGCAACACGATTGGGAAAGGCGTTTTGGTTAGGCTGGGTTATCTTGATGTAAATTATTTTCATTTGCGAAATATGCACAATCCCGCTGATTCGGAAATAAATATTGGTGTCTGTAATTTTAATACATTCATTATTAGCAATTTGCGAAACATTGGAAAGTTTCGACTATACAACATAAATCAAAATAAGAAAAAACGAGACCTTCTTATATTGGAAGATTTGGCTCTTGCCAACAGTGAATTTCAGAGCGTTGATTTGGGATGTTACAAAGCTGCCTTGATAAAAGATAATTTATTTTCAGGCTTGAAATATACCGGATTAAACTGGCCGCTCGATTTTGAAACAGGTAAAACCGATACAGACCACAAAAAGAAGCGAGATGTGTACAGAATTCTAAAAAATGTAGCGATGGAAAATAATGATGCGCCACAAGCCCTTCGGTTTTACGCCAAAGAAATGGAGACATACTCGAAGACATTGTCCATCACAAAAGAAAATGCGCTAGATAGATTCATACTAGGATTCAATCGCCGGACAAACTACTATGGCTTGAGTTGGTTTCGTCCGATTATCTGGATTGTAGGATCCGGGGTTATATTCTATATTTCCTTGTTGTTGTCATTGAATATGAGCGTCTTCGATTGTGGTAATTGGAAGGAATTTCCGATATTTTTAAACCCAACGCATAAAACTGAATTCATTGACCGTGCGAACTGGCATTTTCTCGCCAATTCAATCGATCTTCTTTTTCGGCTGATTGAAACAACTTTGATTTATCAAACTATCGTAGCATTTAGGAAATTCACACGAAAATTATGAAAGTATCCTTCCTCGGTCTCGGTGTGATGGGCTATCCCATGGCCGGGCATCTGGCGGCTGGCGGTTGTCAGGTTTGTGTCTACAACCGCACCACGGCCAAAGCCGAAAAATGGGTGGCCGAGCACGGCGGTGTCCTTGCGGCCACACCGGCGGCCGCCGCCGAGGATGCCGATTTTGTGTTTGCTTGTGTCGGCAATGACGACGACTTGCGCAGCGTCACCACCGGCCCGGACGGGGCCTTCGCTGCAATGAAAAAAGGCGCGGTGTTCATCGACCACACCACCGCTTCTGCCGACATCGCACGGGAATTGGCCGCGGTTGCGTCCGCCGCCGGGTTCGGGTTTTTGGATGCGCCGGTTTCCGGTGGGCAGGCGGGGGCGGAGAACGGAATTTTGACGGTGATGGTGGGCGGCGAGCAGGGAAATTTTGATCGCGCCAAACCGTTCATTGAAAATTTCGCCAAAGCGGTTACGCGCATGGGCGATTCCGGCGCCGGTCAACTGACCAAAATGGTCAACCAGATTTGCATCGGCGGGCTGGTGCAGGGATTATCCGAAGCGGTCGCTTTCGCCATCAACGCCGGTCTCGATGCGCGCCAGGTTTTCGAAGTGATTTCCAAAGGCGCGGCGCAGTCGTGGCAGATGGTCAATCGCCATGAAACCATGATCGACAACCAGTTCGAATTCGGTTTTGCGGTGGATTGGATGCGCAAAGACCTCAAATTGTGCTTCGAAGAAGCCAAGCGCAACGGCTCCGATCTGCCGATCAGCAAAATTATCGACGAGTACTACGCCGAAGTGCAGGCCGGTGGCGGCAGCCGTTACGACACTTCCAGCCTGCTAACCCGGTTGCAACGAAAAGACTTGCCATGATGGACGCGCTCCGGGCTTACATCATCGGCGTATTGGAAACGTTTCCGGAACGCCCTTGGGTTCAGGCGGCAATCGTCCTGCTCTCGCTCATCGCCGCCGCTTACTTGCTCACCACGGTCATCAAACGGGGCTTGCTCCGCATCGCTCAAAAGATCCGTTTTCGGCTCGGCAGCGAAATCAGCGCTATCCTGCACCCGCCGGTTTTTTATTCGATTTTGATGATCGGGCTGGCCGCTGCGTTGACGATATCGCCCATCAGCGGAGCCATTGAAAGCGTCGGGTTGTCCGCCCTCAAGACCGCCAATATTTTCGTCTGGACGATCTTTTTCGTGCGCCTGTCGGGCATTTTGCTGAAAGCATCGGCGCGACAGGCGCATCACCAGCAACTGGTTACCCAGCAGTCGCTGCCGCTGTTTGAAAATCTGGCGTTCCTGATCATTTCCGCCGCCGCCCTGTACCTCGTCTTCCAAATCTGGGGCGTGGACATGACCGCGTGGCTGGCGTCCGCCGGTGTGCTCGCGGTCGCCATCGGCTTCGCCGCCAAGGACACGCTGTCGAATTTTATCGCCGGCATTTTCATCCTCGCCGAAGCGCCCTACAAAATCGGCGACTACATCGTCCTCGATACCGGCGAGCGCGGCGAAATCACCGAAATCGGCATCCGCAGCACGCGCATGCTGACCCGCGACGACGTCGAGTTGATCATCCCCAACGGCATCATGGGCAACAGCAAAGTCGTCAACGAATCCGGCGGGCCCTATCCAAAATTCCGCATCCGCATTCCGGTCGGCGTGGCCTACGCCAGCGATGTTGCGCGGGTGAAGTCGGTGCTGTATGAAATCGCCGTCGCCAACGACCAAGTATGCCAATACCCCGAACCGCGCATCCGCTTCCGCCAATTCGGCGCCTCCAGCCTCGACTTCGAACTACTCTGCTGGGTGGAACAACCATCCCAACGCGGCCTGGTGGTAGACTTGCTACTAACCGAAATCAACCGGCGTTTCACCGAAGAAGGCATAGAGATTCCATTCGCCAAATGGGACGTTTATATCAAGGAGATGCCGGGGAAGGAATGAATCATACGCTGGATCGAGAAAGTTTTTTATTATTCTGATAGTTGTCCATTCCCTCGGTTTCTTTCGGTCGAACAAGCCACTGCCCAAACCCCTCCCCCTTCTTGTCGCCATATGGAAACGGGATCGGTTCGTCCATACCAGTAAAATTTGGAATATCTTCGAGGTGTCGAAAATCATCTCCGTACTGATCCAACAACAGTTTCTTGAGTTCGTCAATTTGCATTTGAAATTGATGTCGGTCTTCGGCTTTAAACTTGGTTTGTTCAGTCATTAAAATACCTGTCTCATAGACTTACTCGTATGAATAAAATGAATTGTACCCATTTTTTGTGCAAAATCCACGCACATACCACGATAATTTCTTATTGCATGACTTAGATTTTTGTTCCGGCCAAAATCAATAATTTTTAATTTGATTTTATTGGAACATAATTCCTGCATGGTTATACCCCGTCCATGCGAATGCCATCGCTCAGCATCGCCCAATATTTCCGCAATTTCCTTGGCTCTATTTTTTCTCATTGAAGCTGAAACTGTTACCTCTTTGGTTTCGGTTTCCTTCCAATTTTTAAATTTATATTTTGGCAACCATTCGGAAATCAACGATCTGCCATGCATTATTGACTGCTCAATGAGAAACAGTTTTGCGGGATCGAATCTTCGTATCAGATACGCCAGTTCCGCTTTGGAATTAGCTAAACCTGTTTGGTTTACTGTGTCGGTAAGTTCCTTGAATTTTGCCAAATATCCCGCACCGGGCAATCCGGTTTTGCTGTCCGAATCGTAGTACTGTGGATCAATAGGCCCCAAAACGGAATAATAATCCATATAGATTTCGTCGCCGGATAACACCAATACGGTGCCCGCAGAATACGCATGGCTTGGCACAACAAATGAAACTCGCTTGTAGTGTTTACGCATGACGAAAACTATGCGTTCCACTATTTCCACATATCCGCCTGCTGTTTCGAGCAACACAACAAGGTGATTGGACTTCTTTTCTTCTTTCAAGCCTTCAATAATTTCACGAAAAACATTGTCCAATGGCGGATTCATATCGGCATGAATGAACACGCAGTCCCCTTTCAATTGCTCCGAAATCTCGTTATTCATATCCGAAAGCACTGCGGATATAACATCATTGACGGCTATTGGTTCCATAGCAGTTGCCGCTAACCCTTCAACTGCCGCAACTTCTCAATCGCTCGTAACTGCGCTACGGCGTTGACGAGTTCGGCTTTGGCTTGGGCGTATTCCATTGCCGAGGTTTGGTCGCGGATTGCTTCTTCGGCGTGTTTTTGTGCTTGTTCGGCGGCGGCTTGGTCGAGGTCGGCGGCGCGGATGGCGGTGTCGGAGAGGATGGTGACGATATGCGGCTGCACTTCCAACAAGCCGCCGGAGATGAAGAAAAATTGTTGCTCGCCGTTTTCCTGTTGGACGCGCACATCGCCGGGTTTGAGGCGGGTGATCAGCGGCGTGTGGTTGGGCGCGATGCCGAGTTCGCCCATTTCGCCCGGGGCAAACACCATGCTACCTTCGCCCGACCAGATTTCCTGTTCGGCACTAACGATTTCGACTTGAATAGTGGACATGATAAACCCTAACCGTGCGCCGAATCAGCCTAACTCTTTGGCGCGTTCGACTGCTTCTTCGATGCCGCCGACCATGTAGAAAGCCTGCTCCGGCAGGTGATCGTATTCGCCGTTGGCGATGCCCCGAAACGCCTTGATGGTGTCCTTGAGGGGTACATATTTACCCGGCGTGCCGGTGAAAGTTTCGGCCACGGTGAACGGTTGCGACAGGAATCGCTGCATGCGCCGTGCGCGTCCGACCGCGAGTTTGTCGTCTTCGGATAATTCGTCCATGCCGAGGATGGCGATGATGTCCTGCAATTCTTTGTAGCGTTGCAGAATGCCTTGCACCTCACGCGCCACGGCGTAATGTTCGTTGCCGACGATCAGCGGGTCGAGTTGGCGCGAGGTCGAGTCAAGCGGGTCAACCGCCGGATAGATGCCGAGTTCGGCGATCTGTCGCGACAATACCAGCGTTGCGTCGAGGTGCGCGAAGGTGGTGGCCGGCGACGGATCGGTGAGATCGTCCGCCGGCACATAAACCGCTTGAAAGGAAGTAATCGAGCCGGTCTTGGTCGAGGTGATGCGCTCTTGCAACGCGCCCATCTCATCGGCCAGAGTTGGTTGATAACCCACCGCCGATGGCATGCGCCCGAGCAACGCCGACACTTCGGTGCCGGCCAGCGTGTAGCGGTAGATGTTGTCGATGAACATCAGCACATCGCGGCCTTCGTCTCGGAAGTGTTCGGCCATGGTGAGGCCGGTGAGCGCGACTCGCAGGCGGTTGCCGGGTGGTTCGTTCATCTGGCCGTACACCATCGCCACTTTGTCGAGCACGCCCGCTTCGGTCATCTCGTGATAGAAGTCGTTGCCTTCGCGGGTGCGCTCGCCGACTCCGGCGAATACTGACAAGCCGCTGTGCGCGGAGGCAATGTTGTTGATTAGTTCGAGCAGGGTCACGGTTTTGCCAACACCGGCGCCGCCGAACAGGCCGATTTTTCCGCCTTTGGCGATGGGCATGATGAGGTCGATGACTTTGATGCCGGTTTCCAGCAATTCAAGGCTGGCGGCTTGTTCTTCGTAACTCGGCGCCGGGCGGTGAATCGGCATGCGCTCCTTGGTTGCGATTTCGCCGGCTTCGTCCACCGGATTGCCCAACACGTCCATGATCCGCCCCAGAGTGGCGGCACCGACCGGAACCGAAATCGGCGCGCCGGTATTTTCCACCCCAAGCCCACGGCGTAACCCGTCGCTCGACCCCATGGCGATAGTGCGCACCACGCCGTCTCCCATCTGTTGCTGCACTTCGAGCGTCAACCCGCCCTCGGCGATGGTGAGCGCGTCATACACCTTCGGAACCGCCTCACGGGGGAATTGGACATCGACTACCGCGCCGATGATTTCTACTACGTTGCCTTGCATGTTAGTTACCGGTTAAAAAAAAGTTTATATGATGTTCTCTACAATCTAAATCGCCGCTGCGTTGCCCGCTGGTAATCCATAGTGGCGTGCGTCACTTCGCACTTTTGAGGCGTTGTCGAGAACGTATTCCGCCATCGCACGGTGTGCCCCGGCTTTTTTGCCGGCACGATATGCATGCACAATCAACCGCACCGCGAACCCCGAGCGGATTAAAGGAGTGTAAGCCATAAACGCCGCAACCAACAGGCGGCGAAAGCGCCGATGCAATTCCCGTATTTCAGGGTTGTCCGGCACTTCCATGGCCGGCATGGAGGTGCGCCGATATGCTCCAAGATGCTTCGCCATTTCGCGCGGGTTGAACATCACGGTTTTGTGTTTGTTATAGTCGCTGATGGTGGCATTCAGCGCCTTCAACAACTGCTTGACGGATTGATATTCCTGGTGCGACAGCGCACCCGGATTTTCAAACACGTTCTCATATAAAAACCGCATGATGTCCCGGCGCAGTTGGCAGAGCGGGAATAGCACGCCATCGTGCTTTGCCACCCGGCGAATATCGAGCCATGAGAAAAAAGCAAACACGCAGAAACACACAAACAGCAAGTGAATCATTTTTTGGTCCCCCCGGGTTGTTTAAGGTTTTTCGGAATTGTATCACTCGCGCTTGTCAGTCGTTCAACTCTGTCCATCATTCGCTCATTTCTATCTCGAAGATCGCGATTATCCATCGCCAATCGATCAATTTCCAACTGGCGGGCATTTAATTCTCGCTGGTG
Organism: Candidatus Poriferihabitaceae bacterium; assembly: GCA_965262585.1. Classification (GTDB taxonomy): domain Bacteria; phylum Pseudomonadota; class Gammaproteobacteria; order Arenicellales; family Poriferihabitantaceae; genus JAHRAW01. The sequence goes on along the minus strand of OZ253546.1, from coordinate 1,455,555 downwards.
GCTTTTGTATATCCAATACCCGCCGGCAATAATAGTTACGAACCATAATTTTTCACTAAAACTGGAGTCGGCAACAAGATTTGAAAAGAATTCCCACACAACCTAAACCGCCGCCGCCCCGCCGACTATCTCAGATAACTCCTGAGTAATCGCCGCCTGTCGCGCTTTGTTATAGACCAATTTCAATTCGTCAATCAGGTTGCCGGCGTTGTCGGTGGCGGATTTCATCGCCACCATGCGGGCGGCTTGTTCGCAGGCGGAGTTTTCCGCGACCTCCTGATAAATTAGCGATTCGATATAGCGCGCCATCAGGGTATCGATCACATCTCTGGCATCGGGTTCGTAGATGTAATCCCAGTGGTGCGCCAAGTCCTTGCTGTCCGTGTTTTTGCCGGGCGCAATCGGAATCAACTGCTCGACCACCGGCTTCTGCGTCATGGTGTTGACGAATTCATTGCTGGCCACGAACAGCCGGTCGATACGGCCCTCGATGTAGTCGTCCATCATCACCTTCATCGCGCCGACCAATTCCCCAAGTTGCGGCGCATCGCCGAGGCCGACCGCTTCGCTGACGATGTTGGCTTTGAAACGATTAAAAAACGCGCTCGCTTTTTTACCGATAACCGAAACCCGCACATCGACGCCTTTGTCATGCCACTCGGACATCGCCATCACGGTTTTGCGAAACAGATTAACATTAAGCCCACCGCACAACCCACGATCCGAAGAGACCACCACGAAACCCACCGCCTTGACCTCCCGCTCGATCACATAAGGATGTTTATATTCGGGATGGGCGTGCGCAAGATGAGCAACCACGCTGCGCATCTTGCGCGCATACGGCTGCGCCGCCCGCATACGCTCCTGCGCCCGCCGCATCTTACTGGCGGCAACCATCTCCATCGCCTTGGTAATCTTGCGAGTATTACCAATGGAATTGATTTGCGTTCGGATTTCTTTTGCGCCGGGCATATATTAAATTTTGGTTGCAGGTTGTGGGGAAGTAATACTTCGGTTTTGCATAGGGACGATTGTTTTGTCGCAGCCTACTCAATTAATTCAGTGGTAACAATTTTACCATTTTTATTTACTCTTGCCTTGATACGATTCGTAACTATGGCATTAAAGGCATTTTTTCCACGAAATGTTGCAAATACAAGCAATTCGCGACCGTCGATTGAATATGTGGTTTCAACATGCTTGTAACTGCTTGGGTCTTCCATGTTTTCTTTGATGTGTTTGGTTAGATTTTTGTGTGAACCGTTCCAAACACTAAACTGATTCTTGATCCAATCAGGCACTTCTCCCGCTTTTTCCTCCGCACCTTTTCCAAAAACAGCATACTCAATAATGTCTGTCTTTTTATCGGAAATGAAAGAGATGTTCGCTTTTGGCAAATACGCCACCCAGCGACTATTGTTTGTGCCGGGCAATGTGTTTGGGGAGCCCCACTTCCTCCATTTAGAATAAGGCACTTTCTTGCCAATGATACTATCCAGTGTGGGTTTTCCAAGACCCAAAGGATCTGTTTTCGTTTTCTTTGCGGGTGGGATTTCGCTATTTTTTAAGGTTTCGGCAAGTGCTTGTGGATCAGATTTTGCTTTCTTCAAGAGTGACAGAATGTTTGTTGGAGGCCCATAACCGTGCACATACTCCGCCCACTCCAACGGAGTTTTGCCATCTCTGCCCTTTTGGTTAACGTCTGCCCCCGAAGCCAAGCAGAACTTAACCGCATCCTCGTTATGAAAAATTACGAACAGACTCAATGCTGTATTACCATCTTCGGTTTTTCCATCAATATCAGCCCCGCTCTTAATTAATTGGGTGGCTTCATCATAGTGTCCTTCTCCGATGGCATTAATCAAAAGAGGCGTGGTCTCGTCCGCCACGGAATTACCACTAGCTGCGATACACAGCATGGCGACAACAATCGACACAATCTTTATTACATATTTCATATGCTCTTTTCTCTAATCGGTTTTATATTGGATTCTGACTTTCGCTGGAATGACGGCGTAGACGGACACTACCAACTCCCATTCTTCTTAAAACCATCCAACGCCACCCGCAACTTGCCAGCGACTTCGTCTTTGACGGAATTGATTTGCGTACGGATTTCTTTTGCGCCGGGCATGGTTGGTTTCTTAGTTGGTTGGTTGCTGTTGCAGGTATTGCAAAAAATCGTTGATTGGTTTTTTACTGACCGATTCGGTACGCAAAAAATCAAGCCACTTTTCAGCGGAGAAACACCACGAAGGATGTCTAATCCCGACAATGGGTGGCGTTTGTTTGCTTACACGTGGCCATGCGCCATTAATTTTTTCATCGCACGTCTTATATTCATCATCGGTGAGTCCCATGTCCCATAATTTAGTGGTCCAAACCAAAACCAATTTCGGTTTAATGATTTTTATCGCAGATTGAAATGCGCACTTTGATTGCTCAACAACAGATTTATCTGGACGGGGGCCCTTTTTATTAACTACCGTTTGGTAGAAATTCATGAATGCCACTGATGACCAAAACTGTTTGAACACATCTTTCTTGTTGCAAAGAAACCTCTCGCCAAGAAACATCTTTGTGACGGAATTAAATGAACGGTACGATTTGTTAGTATCGGTGTACTCGTCAAATTTAAAAAACAGTGCCCCTGTTTCCGTTTGTTCATTTGCGCATTCACGCCATCCTTTGTCACGATCGTCGGTACTTATACCGACAACAAAAATTCCAGTCTTGTGATAATCCTTGCCGACCCACGGATTCCACTTGAAATGTTCAACTGAGCGAAATTTCGTTTCGTATTCTTCGGTCATGTTGTCACGATAGGTCATTTCATTATTCCCAAGTGTTTATAGTTTGCGTGTGTGAATTTCTTTTGCGCCGGGCATTTTTAATTCTCGATAATTTAACTGATCGGGTTGGGGATGCTTTCGATATTGCGCTTTACGGTTAGCGGGTTATCAACGTTACGAAAAACGAGATCGCTGATGCCTCGACCAGTAACTTTCACGGAACCGTAACCGAATATACGCCCAAACACGCCTTGATCAACCTCCACGGTCTCTATTGAAGTAAGTTTTATTTCGTTAGTTTTGCGACCGATTATTCCTTCCTTATAAATGGCTCTTTTGTTGGTGATCCCTTGTTCCACAAACCGCATACTAACTAACACATAGATGCCAAAAATCGCCACAACCAACGCCCAGACTCCCATGGCGATACTCATGACAGCACTTATGATAACGCACATGATCGCGAACAGCCAACATGCGAATCGCACTACCCAATGGAATTTGAATATGTGCTGAATGGTTTCATCAGTTGATAATGACTGCTTGATGTAGCTCATGTGTGTTGCCTCTTGATTTTGATTTGGTTGCTGGTGGTTGGGGCGAATCTGCTACCTTGATGACTGGTTTTTACTCTTGCCAAGCGGTGACAATGCCATTTGTAGTATAGGCGTATTTACTTTTTACGCAGATGTAGCTGTCGCCGATATAAGTACGCTCTGTGCAAAATACATACTGCACATCAACTTTATTTGCTGTGACGGTTTTATTTGTGTCCTCCGGTTTGCCCCAAACCGCAAACAAACCACACTCGGACGAGCCAATAGTGAATACTTTGCGAGGAAGGTTCTTCTTGTCCGTGGCGTTTAGAAGATCTCTGCGTTCTGCCTCCGCCCTAGTTTTTCGCGAATAATCTGCAGAACCAAATGGAAAAAAACCGTCAAACGATGAGTTTTTCACATAAGCTGGTGTTACCGTTCGATTGTTGTCTAAATAATTTATACACAAGTCAATGTCTGAGTCTTGCTGAATGGAAAGTCTAACAAACTCGGCCTTTTCTTCAGGCGTGTAAGATGCACACCCGCTTAAAATAGCGATGCTTACGGAAATAGCGGCGACTTTTGCTAAGATATTCATTTGATTAATTTCTGTTCAGTGATTGAAACGAGAGTCTGACGGCGTGGACGGACACTACCAACTCCCATTCTTCTTAAAATCATCCAACGCCACCCGCAATTTCCCAGCGACTTCGTCGTTGTATACCGGGTCTTTGTTAATCTCATCCAGCAACCCACCGTGGCTGGCTTTGACATGCGCTTGCATTGCTGCTTCGAAGGCGACTACTTTTCCGACTTCGATTTCGTCGAGGTAGCCTTCGTTGGCGGCGAATAAGGACAGTGCCATTTCTGCCACCGACATTGGTTGGTATTGCGGTTGTTTCATTACTTCCATCACACGCTCGCCGCGTTCGAGTTGTTTGCGCGTGGCTTCATCCAAATCGGAGGCGAATTGTGAGAATGCTGCCAGTTCGCGGTATTGTGCCAATGCCAAACGGATGCCGCCGCCGAGTTTTTTGATGATTGGGGTTTGTGCGGCGCCGCCGACTCGGGATACCGACAGGCCGGCGTTGATGGCCGGGCGGATTCCGGCGTTGAACAGGTCGGTCTCGAGGAAGATCTGTCCGTCGGTGATGGAGATTACGTTGGTGGGCACGAATGCGGAGACATCACCGGCTTGAGTTTCGATGATGGGCAGCGCGGTCAGCGAGCCGGTTTTGCCTTTGACCTTGCCGTTGGTGAGTTTTTCCACCGCATCTTGGTTGATGCGGGCGGCGCGTTCAAGCAGGCGCGAGTGCAGATAGAAAACATCGCCGGGATAGGCTTCGCGTCCCGGTGGGCGGCGTAGCAGCAGCGAAATCTGGCGATATGCCCAGGCTTGTTTGGTCAGGTCGTCGTAGATGATGAGCGCGTCTTCACCTTTGTCGCGGAAGTATTCGCCCATGGTGCAACCGGCGTACGGCGCGATGAATTGTTCCGAGGCGGAACTGGAGGCGGCTGCGGCTACCACGATGGTATGTTCCATCGCGCCTCGTTCTTCGAGTTTGCGCACCACCGAGGCGATGCTCGATGCCTTTTGCCCGATGGCGACATAGATACATTTAATCCCGGTGCCTTTTTGGTTGATGATGGCGTCCACCGCCACCGCGGTTTTTCCGGTCTGGCGGTCGCCGATAATCAATTCGCGCTGGCCACGGCCAATGGGCACCATGGCGTCGATGGATTTCAGCCCGATCTGCACCGGCTGGTCTACCGATTTGCGCGCGATTACTCCGGGTGCGACCTTTTCGATGGGCGAGACGCTGGTGTATTCGATTGGTCCTTTGCCGTCCAGCGGCTGGCCGAGGGAATCCACCACGCGGCCAAGCAAGCCTTCACCGGTTGGCACTTCCAAGATGCGGCCGGTGCATTTGACCGTGTCGCCTTCGGATAAATGTTTGTATTCGCCGAGCACCACCACGCCCACCGAATCCCGTTCGAGGTTGAGCGCGAGGCCGTAGGTCGCCTGTCCCGGTGCGGTGCCGGGAAATTCGAGCATCTCGCCTTGCATCGCCTCGGATAATCCGTGGACGCGCGCGATGCCATCGGTGAGCATCACGATGGTGCCCTCGGTGCGCGCTTCGGCGTCCGCTTCGAAGTTGGTGATTCGTTCCTTAATCAGTTCAGAGATTTCGGACGGATTTAATTGCATGGACATGTTTTACACTCCTTAAGCGTCAGGTGCGAAGCGCCCCGACAAGTTGTTCAAGTTGCGCCCGAACCGAGCCATCTACGACCCAGTCTCCGGCGCGTACTACGGCGCCGCCGACCAGTTCCCGGTCAACCGCGAATGCGAGTTTGACTTTGCGTCCCAGTTTGGATTGCAAGGCGGCGGTGAATTGTTCGCGCTGTCGTTGGTCGATTTCGACGGCGGTGATCATTTCCGCTTCGATTACGCCCTCGGCTTCGGCGCGCATGGCGGCGTAGGCGCGGGCGATGTCCGGCAGCACGCCGATGCGGTCGTTGTGCACCAGCAGTTTGAGCAGATTGGTGGCTTGTTCATTCCATTTCTCTTTCAGTATATCCGCCGCCACTTCCTGGACGAGTCGTTGCAGTTGTCCCACTGGCGCGCGGGGATTGCCGGCCAGGGCGACCACATTAGCGTCAGCGGCGATGGCCGCCAACACTTCGATGCGCTCGCTCCAGCCCGACAGGTCGTCCTGCTGTTGGGCCAGTTCAAACACCGCCCGGGCGTAGGGTCTGGCGATATTGTTCGCTTCGGCCATGTTGGTTTCTTGAGGTTGTTCCTGATGCTCGGTTTGGTAACTACAGTTTCGCGGCCAGTCCGTCGAGCAATTCGGCGTGGGTTTTGGGGTCGATTTCGCGGTTGAGGATCTGACGGGCACCGGCCACGGCCAGTTCACCGACTTCGGTGCGCAGGGTTTCTTTGGCTTTGTTGAGTTCGGTGTCGATTTCGGCGCGCGCGGCGACGCTCATGCGTTCGCCTTCGTTGCGGGCGTTTTCTTTGGCTTCATCCACCAATTCGCCACCGCGTTTTTCCGCGCGGCTGATGATTTCTCCGGCTTGCGTTTTGGCTTCGGCGATCACCACTTCGGCTTGCCGACGTCCTTCTTCCTCGGCCATGCGGCCCTTGTCGGCGGACGCCAGCCCGTCGGCAATGTTGGCTTTGCGTGCGTTCAGTGCGCCGATCATGGGCGCCCACACGAATTTTTTGCTAAACCAGACGAATATGGCGAAAAACAGCACTTGGAATAGCAGTGTGAGGTTGATATTCATTGTGGTGTCTTCAGGTTGACGGCAGAGTTGACGAGGTTGACGGCGGCCATGCTCAAGCCACCGCAAACAGTACATACATTGCGATGCCCACGGCGATCATCGGCACCGCATCCACCAGCCCCAGGACGATGAAGAACTGGGTGCGTAGCATGGGAATTAATTCCGGTTGACGCGCCGCGCCTTCGAGAAATCGTCCGCCGAGAATGCCTACGCCGACCGCGGCGCCGACTGCGCCGAGGCCCATCATGACCGCGCCGGCAATATACAAAAGTGCTTGTTCCATTTTAAATCTCCGAATGTGAATTATGGCCGGGGATGGCCGGTAGCGTCGAGGAGCAGGACGCAAGAGCGGCGCCCCCCACAACGAGAACCAAAAAAACGAATAATAAAGCGCGCGAAGCGAGTAATAAATTGTGGGGGGCGCGTAATACAAGTATAAGAAAGCGAATAGCAAAGCGAATAATAAGGTATGAGAGGCGAATAATATAGTGTTCGAAGTAAATCGTAAGGCGCGCGGAGAACATAATATACGGGCGCAGTACACGAATGAGTATGCGAAGCGAATAATAATACGCATAAAGCGAATAATAATAAATGCGCACCCCCCAATGAACACAAAAAGTGAACGCTATGCGTATAAATTCGGTGAATAATAAAAGCATTGTGTAAGGTCAGTGTTTCTGATGCGCCATGTCCATATAGACCACGGTCAGCACCATAAAGATAAAGGCTTGCAGGGTGATGATCAGAATATGAAACACCGCCCAGATGAATTGCAACACGCCGCCGAACAGCGTGAGGGTGACACTGGCGCCGAACATCAGAGAAATCAGGATAAAAATCATCTCACCGGCGTACATATTGCCGAATAGCCGCAACGAATGGGAAATCGGTTTGGAGATCAAACTGACAAATTCGAGGAAAAAATTAGGCAGGATGAAGAGCACTTTCAACAGCGGGTTGCGCGCCTCGAACGGGTGCATGGTGAGTTCCGCCGCAAACCCGCCCAGCCCTTTTTCTTTGATGCTGTAGTATAGCATCAGCACAAACACGCTGAGGGCGAGGCCGAAGGTGATGTTGGGGTCGGTGCTGGGGACGATTTTTTGGAAATGGACACCGGCAAAACCGAGCAGCCTCGGCACCACTTCAACGGGCACCAGATCCATCAGGTTCATGAGAAAAACCCAACAGAACAAGGTCAACGCCATGGGTGCCACCAGATCGTTTTTGGCGTTGAACGAGCCGCGCACGTTGTCGTCGATGAAATCGATAATCCATTCGACGAAGTTCTGCATGGCGCCGGGTTCGCCGGCGGTGACCTTTGCCGCCACCCGATAAAACAGCCACAGGAACAATGCGCCGAGGCAAAACGACCACGCCAGACTGTCGACATGGAACGCCATAAATCCCATTTCGGCGGCTTCTTCACCACTTTCAGCCAGCCCCCAGCGGCCGTCTGGGTGACGCCCATAGGTCAGGTTGGTCAAGTGGTGGCGAATAAATTCACCGGAAGTGGGCGAGTCTGATGCTGCCATCGAGGATAATTCTTAGTTCAGGTTCAATGCCCGCCCGTGTGTCCAGGGACGGTTGGTTGTTGCCATGTCAAATTACTATAAAAAATATCGTATTCATTGATCGTGGCCGGTTGCCGCCCACCAATATCCGGCTTGCATTGTAATATAACCGAGCACCACATAAAGCGGCCCGAATGACCAGTATGCCAGCCCCACAAAGGTGCCGCCGGCGACCACCAGCAATTTCAACAACAGCCCGGAATAAATCGGCAACATCCCAAAATGCGGGTTTTCCATCACCGCACGGCTTGATTTTACCACACTTCTGGCGGTTACCACGGTTGCCAGAATCCCAAGCAACGCTCCGAAGGCTACGGCTTTGGCACGCACCAATCCCAGAGTTGCCACCGCCGCCGGGCCGGACAGGGCTGCGGTCGCCACCACCACCAGCACCACCAGCAACGCCGTCAGTAGTGCTTGTGCCACCAGCACCCGCCGCACACTCCGTTCCAGAATTGGGATGCGCATTCGCTATCCACCCAATAGCAAGTTTGCGGCGATATACCACATCACCGCGCCGATAACGGCGTCCAGTATTTTCCAGGATACCGGTCTGCTGAAAAACGGCAGCAACATGCGGGCGCCGTATCCCAGCGCAAAGAAGAATACAAAGGATGACAGCACCGCCCCGCCCCCGAACGCGATCTTTTCGCCCGGATAATTGGCCGATACGGAACCCAGCAATACCACCGTATCCAAATAAACATGCGGATTTAGCCAAGTCAGCATGAGGCTGGCCGACACCACTGCCGACAGCGTGTTATTGGCGGCGGCGGCATTATTGGCGGCTTTCAGATATTCCGAAGAGCGCAACGCCGCCCAAAAACTTCGCGCCCCGTATGCCAGTAAAAACACCGCCCCGCCATACCGTGCCGCCGTTTCAAGCCAGGGAAGCCTCGCAACCATCCAGTAAAACCCGCTCACCCCGACGACAATCAACAGCGCATCGGACACCGCGCACACCAAGCACACGATAAAAACATGCTCCCGGTTCAACCCCTGACGCAACACAAAAGCATTTTGCGCACCAATCACGATAATCAAGGAAAACCCGAGCGACAACCCGGCGTAGAATGCGGTCATAATGATTTTGTGGCGAGGAACGAGCCGGGGTTGATGTTGCTCGAATGTGGCATTTTGTTATGCCGTTATATCTCTTCGATTTTTAGCCCCAACGCCAGCCTATTGTTCACTTGATTAAGTTGGTTGAATTTTCGGGCCGTCCCTGAATGAGTACACACGAAGAACCCTGACCCGGCTTCCTTCCATACACAGTCCCCTTGCCTGTGTTGTTGTTTCGATACCAATGGAAACCCCCTATCTATAAGTTCTACAGTCGCAACTTTGCTGAAGCCAATTTTTCGAAACACATCAATCATTGTTTTCGAAACATCCCGATGGCATATCTCAACCCCATCCGGAAAGGTTACTTTTATTTTTTTCCGTGGTGATGTTGTTCTTGTGTGGCGCCGCGTGGTTTCCCGCGTGACCTCCGGTGTGTGTGATGGTGGTTGATGCGGCTGATAGGTTTTCTTTTTGGTTCGTGGGGGGATGGAACCCGCGGTATCTGATTTTAATGCGCTCAGATAGGCGAAGATTTGCGTTTCCGTAGGCGTGTATCCGCACAAACTCTCTACTTTTTCCGAAACCGCCGCCATTACGGTTTCATTCTTTTCTTCCAGCAACTTTTCCCACGCAGTTGGAATGTTTTCCTTAGCCTCTCGTTTTTTGAACACCGCCTTATAATCTTCCTTTGCGTGTTCCAGAGCGTGTTGTTCGACGACTTGTTGGAAAGACAAATATCGTTGCAACCGATACGCCGACTCACTGACCTCTCGCTCGATCAAATCCAACACATATAACCGCCGCTGTTCGTAACTTCCGACCTCGGTGGGCAGGTAAAAATGCCATTCCCGGCCATCGGTTATGATGGCAAACGGCACGCCTTGTTTAAATGCATAGTTAAATAACTGCTCATCCGCACCGAACGTATTCCCCGGCTGTTTGACTTCGATAAAAATGATTGGTCTATTATTTCTCACGCATAACGCGAAATCCACGCGCCCGCCTTTAACGACGAACTCCGGCATTACCAACTGCGTGTCATAAACCGGCCAACCGAGTTCCATGAGAAGCCGCAAGACAACGCCTTGCGAAATCGACTGCTCATTTGGATAGTCGTTTTTCTTGAGTTTATTTTGGATATCGCGTATTTGTTCTTCCAACGACATTGTCTGTCCTCATTTTTCCGGCACACTAGTATACATCAACGGCGATGCGCACCCGCTCACTTTATCCGCTCAATAATTCCATCGAGTTCATCCAACGAGTGGTAGTGGATGATCAGTTTGCCTTTTTTTGCGCTGTGTTGAATGGAAACTCGTGCGCCGAGGCGGGTCGAGAGTTCGCCTTCAATTCGCGCCACATCGGGGTCTTTTTGTGGGGTGGGCTGGTCGTGGTCGCCGTCCCCGCCGCCGGCAAGAAGGCGTTTGACCAGCAACTCGGTGGCCCGTACTGAGAGACCGGCGGCGGCTACTTTACGGGCGGCGGCCGGCTGGTCTGTGGCGGGCAGTTGCAAGAGCGCGCGGGCGTGGCCCATTTCGATTTCTCCGTCTTCCAGCAGTTTTTTCGCCACCGAATGCAACGCCAGCAGCCGCAACAGATTGCTGACCGCCGACCGGGAACGCCCCACCGCTTCGGCAATCTCCTGATGGGTTAATCCGAAGTCATCCAGCAGCCGCTGAAACCCGGTGGCCTCCTCAATGGCGTTTAGATCTTCGCGCTGGATGTTTTCAATCAACGCCACTGCCATCGCGCTTTGATCGCTGACCTCCCGGACCACCGCCGGCACGGTCGCCAAACCGGCCAGTTGCGCGCCACGCCAGCGCCGTTCTCCGGCTATGATTTCATAGCGGTCGCGTTTGATTTCCCGCACCAGCAAAGGCTGTATCACCCCCTGTGCGCGGATGGTCTCGGCCATTTCCTCAAGGGCTGGTTTGTCCATTTTGCTACGCGGCTGATATTTGCCCCGCTGTAATTGTTCGATGGGCAACTCACGCAACTGCGAATGCCCGCCGCCGGCATCGCCCGCCGTCGCCGGTGCCGGGCGCACATCTCCCAGCAACGCTTCCAGACCGCGTCCCAGACGTGCCTTTTTTCGAGTGGTCATATTTGTTTTACGCTCGCTTGGTGGGGTCACACTTTATTCGGCTTTACTCGGCGCGCCGCCGCAACACTTCGCCGGCCAACGCCAGATAAGCCTGACTTCCGGCGCAATGCCGGTCATACTGCAACACCGACTGGCCGTAACTGGGCGCTTCCGCAAGGCGCACGTTGCGCGGAATGACGGTGCGAAACAATTTGTTCGGGAAGTGCGCCTGCAGTTGTTCGGCCACTTCCGCCGACAACGAATTACGCGAATCGAACATGGTTCTGACCAGCCCCAAAACTTGTAACGCCGGGTTAAGGCCGCCGCGCACCAGCGCGATCGTTTCCATCAAACTAGTCAGGCCCTCGAGCGCATAATACTCGCATTGCACCGGAATCAAAACCTCCCGGGCGGCGGTCAACGCATTGACCGTCAACACGTTCAACGCCGGTGGGCAGTCGATCACCAGCAGGTCGTAGCGGTCGGCGATCGGCTCGATAGCGTCGGCCAGACGAAAGTCGCGGCGCGCCAGTTGCGCCATTTCAACTTGCGCGCCGGAAAGATCGGGATGGGACGGCAGCAGGTCGTGGCCGCCGCCGGTAGTGATGATCGCGTCGTCCATGCCGCCGTCCAGCAGCACCTCGTAAATGCCCCGCTCCAAATCGCGCATCGCCACGCCGCTGCCGACCGTGGCATTGCCCTGGGGATCCATATCCACCAGCAACGTGCGGCTACCGGCGCGGGACAGAGACGCGCACAGGTTGATGGCGGTGGTGGTTTTGCCGACCCCGCCTTTTTGATTGGTAATCGCGATTATGCGCGCCACTTTCTAAAACTCGATAATGATCAGGTGCCGCTCGGCGGACAAAAACGGGACGCGCAACTTCTCAACCGTCACGCGCTCCCGCCACGGAGGCACAAGGCGCGCGATTTCCTGCGCGGGCATTTTGCCTTTCATCGCCAGCAGGCGAACCCCGGGGCGGTGCAACGCGGCGGTAGATTGCAATATATCCCCAAGGGATGCGAAAGCCCGGACCGCAAGCGTATCAAATTTTTCCGCGGGCCGGTAATCCTCCACCCGCTGCCGCACCACGCTTATATTGTCGAGACCCTGAACGGCGCACACATGGCGCAGAAACTCGATGCGCCGACCATGGCTATCGAGCAAAGTGACATCGAGTTGTGGCAGGACAACGGCCAGCGGCACACCGGGAAACCCGCCGCCACTGCCGACATCCAGCAACCGCTCGCCACGCACAAACGGCGCAATGGCAAGCGAATCGAGCAGATGCCGCACCACCATATCATCCATGCCACTAACCGCAGTCAAATTCAAACGACGGTTCCACTTCGCCAACAACTGCAAATGCCCCCACAACCGCCCCCGCTGCTCATCAGACAACCCAACCCCAAGCCGCGCACACCCCTCTTCCAACTTTCCCACGCTACCCGCCTGTTCGATGTATGCGCCCACCACCTATTACACTACAAATGACATTGAAATGCGGATTGTATAGAGGTATTGAGGGTTTGTCCGTTCCAGTCTCGTAGGGGTGTCTGGTGGTTTTGTGTAGGGACAGGCCCCCGTGCCTGTCCGCATTGCCACCATTCCCCCGTCGTCCTACCCACGCAGGCGGGAATCCAGTCGAACAAACCCGGCGCATTTGGGCGTGTGCATGGTGTGCGATGTGGTGTATGATGCGCGGCTTAGGGATGATGGACTGGCCGAAGGTTGAGAAGGGCTGAGTGGCAGAGTGGTTATGCAGCGGCCTGCAAAGCCGTGTACCTCGGTTCGATTCCGGGCTCAGCCTCCAGCATTTTTACCACCGCATAAACGCCCGGGTGGCGGAACAGGTAGACGCAAGGGACTTAAAATCCCTCGATGGCAACATCGTGCCGGTTCGAGTCCGGCCCCGGGCACCATTATCTGCACCACTGCACCTCAACCAACCTATCAATGAGCGAAAAACGATTCATAACCGCCCAGGAACTGCTGGAGGACGCCTACCGGCTCGGTGCGCAAATCATCCAAAGCGACTTTCGCCCGGATTTCATCGTCGGCATCTGGCGTGGCGGTGCGCCGGTCGGCATCGCGATTCAAGAAATGCTCGAGCACTTCAACATCCCCACTGACCACATCAGTGTGCGGACTTCGCTTTACAAAGGCATTGAGAGACGCGGCGAGTCGGTGCGGGTGCATGGGCTGGGTTATTTGGTGCAAAATCTCAACGCCGAAAATGCGCTGTTGATTGTCGATGATGTGTATGATTCCGGGCGCAGCATTCAAGCGGTGATCAAGCAACTAAGCGAGCGCACCCGGCGCAACACGCCGTCCCGGATTAAGGTCGCGACTCCGTGGTTCAAGCCGGGCAATAACACCACCGAGCGGGCCCCGGATTACTACCTGCACGAGACCGACCAATGGCTGGTTTTTCCCCACGAAATTCAGGGGTTGAGCGATGAGGAAATGGCACGCGGCAAGCCGGAAATTCACCAAATCCTGCAAAGCGTTGTAAAATAAGCATATTATTTCGACCTACTCAGCACATAACCTGTTGTGAAAATGATACCAGAGGGCGTATTTAGGGGTAAAATCGCGCCCTGAATATGTATAGTCCGTCGGCGTAGTCAAGCATTGCGCGGCTTACCGGCAAGGCAACCAACATTTACCTAATCTAGCGGAGTTTTGCGATGGCAGACGACGGCGCAAAAAACAAGCCCGGCCAAGAAGACGATCAAGACGACGACTTGGACCTCAATTCCCTGCCGAACGACGAACTGGTCGAGCAGATGCACGACGACCTCTACGACGGGCTCAGGGATGAAATCATGGAAGGCACTAACATCCTGCTGGGGCGCGGCTGGAGTGCCTCCAAGGTGTTGGACGATGCGCTGGTAGAAGGCATGCGCATCGTCGGCATCGACTTCCGGGACGGTATTTTATTCGTGCCCGAAGTATTGATGTCCGCCAATGCGATGAAAGGCGGCATGGAAATTTTGCGGCCGTTGCTGGCCGAGACCGGCGCCACGCCGATTGGCAAAGTAGTGATTGGCACGGTCAAAGGCGACATTCACGACATCGGCAAAAATCTGGTGGCGATGATGCTGGAGGGCGCCGGTTTCGAAGTCATCAATCTCGGCATCGACAACCCGGTCGAGAGTTACCTCGAAGCACTCGAGCAGCACCAACCCGATATTCTCGGCATGTCGGCGTTGCTGACCACCACCATGCCGTATATGAAAGTGGTGATCGATACCATGGTTGAGAAAGGCATTCGCGACGACTACATCGTGTTAGTCGGCGGCGCACCGCTCAACGAAGAATTTTCGGACGCGATCGGCGCTGATGCCTATTGCCGGGACGCAGCCGTGGCGGTCGAAACCGCGTCCGCCAAAATCGCTGAAAAGCGCGCCGCCTGAGCGGGAGCCTGAATGTCATCTAATTCTCCAATATCCGCCGACCGGGTGCTGGTAATCGCTTGCGGAGCGCTCGCGCATGATCTGGTGCGCGTCAAGGAGATCAATCGATGGGATCATCTCGATATCCAATGCCTGCCCGCCGAATTACACAACACCCCGAAGTTGATCCCGCAGGCGGTCGCCGACAAGATCAAAAAAAACCGCGGCCAATACCACAGCATTTTTGCCGCCTATTCCGATTGCGGCACCGGCGGGCTGCTCGATAAAATGCTCGCCGAGGAAGGCGTCGAGCGTTTGCCCGGCGCGCATTGCTACGAAATGTTTGCCGGCGGCACCCGCTTCGAGCAGTTGCACGAAGCCGAGATTGGCACCTTCTATCTAACCGATTTTCTGGCGCGGCATTTCCAGCGCCTAATCATCAAAGGCCTCGGCATCGACCGCTTCCCGCAACTCAAAAAAGAATACTTCGGCAACTACCGCAAACTGGTGTATCTCGCCCAGCGGGACGACGAAGAAACGGACGCCCGCGCCCGGCAGGCGGCGGAATATCTCGAACTGGAATACGAGCGCGTATTCACCGGCGACCACCATCTGCAAACGGCGCTGGCCGCCGCCCAATGAAACTCGCATGGCCAAACTAATCACCGTTTTCTGGCGCGATATTCCGGCGCAGGTCATCGCCAAGGCACGCCGCGACAGCGTCAAAGTCAAACTCTCCGAGCGTTTTTCAGATGCCATCGACCGCGCCGCCATGCGCGCCGGTAAGGGCAGTTCGGATGCCTATTTGGCGGACTGGAAACGGATTGACGCATCGTGCGGTGCCGACCTCAAAGCCGAAGCCGAAGCAGCGGCGGCAAAATACGAAAGCGAATACGACAAAGACCGCCTACTCGCGCTGATTCGCAACAAAGGCGACGAGCCGGTCGCTTGACTCGCCGGATTCGGCAGCCGTGATTCCGGCGAGAGTTCGGTTTTTCGCCGGGCTACTCGACTGATCGTAAAACCAGATTGGTATCATCTAATGTATATCTTCAGAAAATGGTCGGTGCGCCGTTCGCGCCAACTGGAAGGGTTGTATTTGTGTTTCGAGAAGGTGATGGTGTTGCTGCATCCGTTGTATCGATGGATCGGCTACGAACGCCTCGACAAACCGTTTGCGCTGGTGGAGAAGGGCGTAAAAGGATTGTTGTTCGACTGCCAAATGTGTGGCCGCTGCGTGCTCAGTTCGACTGGCATGTCGTGCCCGATGAATTGCCCGAAACAATTACGCAACGGCCCATGCGGCGGGGTGCGCGCCGACGGCAACTGCGAGGTCAAGCCGGACATGGTGTGCGTCTGGACCGAAGCACACAAAGGCAATCTCCGCATGCGCCGCAGCGAAAAAATACTGGACCTGCAAATGCCGGTCGATTGGTCGATACAAGGCACCTCGTCGTGGCTGCGGGAAACGCGCCGCGTGGCAAGCGGTGTGCAGCGGCCGTGAGTTATGAAGACGAACCGCCCGCCGGGCAGTTGCTGCCGATACGAGACGGGCATATTTCGCCCGGACGGCTCGAACGGGTGTTGCGAGACGGCAAATTTGCGGTAACCGCCGAACTTGCGCCGCCGGATTCGGCCAACCCCGAAGAGGTTTACCATCAGGCGCGATTGTTCGACGGCTATGTCGATGCCATCAACGCCACCGACGGCTCCGGCGCGAATTGCCACATGTCGAGCGTCGGCGTGTGCGCGCTGCTAACCCGCGCCGGTTATTCGACCATCATGCAAATCTCCTGCCGCGACCGCAACCGCATCGCCATCCAAGGCGACATCCTCGGCGCCGCGGCCATGGGGGTGACTAACATCCTGTGCTTGACCGGAGACGGCGTGCAGGCCGGTGATCATCCCAGCGCCAAGCCGGTGTTCGACCTCGATTGCATGTCGCTACTCCAAACCGCGCGCACCATGCGCGATCAGTCGCGGTTGCTGAGCGGGCGCGTGCTCAGCGAAGCGCCGAAGATATTCCTCGGCGCCGCCGCCAATCCATTTGCGCCGCCACGGGATTTCCGAGTCGAGCGGCTTGCTAAAAAAATCGCCGCCGGTGCCAACTTTGTGCAGACCCAGTATTGTTTCGACCTGCCCGTATTCACCCGCTACATGGAACGAGTGCGGGACAAAGGTCTGCACCGGCGCGTGTTCATCGTGGCCGGTGTGGGGCCGTTGGCTTCGGCGCGTACGGCGCGCTGGATTCGCGACAACGTCCCCGGCGTACATATCCCCGAAGCCATCATCGAACGGCTCGCCGGTGCCCGTGACCAGAAGCGCGAAGGCGTCAAAATCTGCATCGAAATGATGCAGCAACTAAAGGAAATCGAAGGCGTTGCCGGGGTGCATGTAATGGCCTATCGGCAAGAGCGAGCGGTGGGCGAAATGGTGATGGCCTCAAAGGTGCTGGAAGGGCGCGTGCCGTGGCACCCCGGAGCGGATACCATCGCCGCCGCTGGTTTCAAGCAAGCCCAAGCCGCACCCGCATAACTTTCCACGCATAATCTTCCATCAAGCGATTCACAATAGAGCATTCATTATGACCGACACCATCGTCAGCAGCGCCAGCAAGGAGTTGAAAATCGGATTCGAGCAGCCGTTTGTAATCATCGGCGAGCGCATCAATCCCACCGGCCGCAAAATTCTCGCCGAGGAAATGAAGAACGGCGATTACAGCCGAGTCGAGGCGGACGCGCTGGCACAAGTAGCCGCCGGTGCCTCCATGCTCGATGTCAACGCCGGTATCCCGTTGGCGGATGAACCGGGAATCCTCGCCCAGTCGATCCGCTTGGTGCAATCGATTACCGACGTGCCGTTATCCATCGACTCATCGATCATAGCCGCCCTCGAAGCCGGGCTCGAAGCGTATCAAGGCAAGGCGTTGTTGAACTCGGTCACCGGCGAGGAGGAACGGCTCGAGGCAGTATTGCCGTTGGTAAAAAAATACGGCGCCGCGGTGGTGGCGATTTCCAACGACGAGGCGGGCATATCGGAAAACCCCGACGATCGTTTTGATGTCGCGCAAAAAATAGTACAACGCGCCGCCGACCACGGCATCCACTACTCGGATATCGTAGTCGACCCGTTGGTCATGCCGGTGGGCGCGATCAACAGCGCCGGACGGCAGGTGCTGCATCTGGTCAAACGCCTGCGCGAGGAATTGAAAGTGAACACCACCTGCGGCGCGTCCAACTTCAGTTTCGGTATTCCCAACCGCAAGGGCATGGACGGCACCTTTCTGAGCATGGCCATCGCCGCCGGAATGACTTCGGCGATCACCAACCCGTTGCACGAAGAAGTGATGCAATCTGTGATGGGCGCCAACGTAGTCATGGGACATGACAACAACTGCGCGAGGTGGCTGAAAAAATACCGGCAACCGGTCGAACAAAACCCCGGTGCTCGTGGCGGACGCGAAGGACGTCGGCGGCGACGGGGCGCAGCCGGGTGAATCGGCCGCAAACAACCGTCATCGGCGGTTGCCTGTGCGGTGGCGTGCGCTATCGCGCCGAGTGCGTGGTGAGGGGCGTGGTCAATTGCTTTTGCGAACAGTGCCGAAAAACCAGCGGGCATCATGTTGCCGCCACGCAAACGCGCCGCGCCGATGTTCATTTGCAAAATGACAGCACCTTGAAATGGTATCGCTCGTCTGAAAAAGTGCAACGGGGATTTTGCCGCGACTGCGGCGGCAATTTGTTTTGGCGGCATGACGAAGAGGACACCATCAGCATCATGGCCGGCACCATAGACGCACCGACCGGCCTTCGCGTCTGCGGAAATTTGCATGTTGAAGACGCCAGCGACTACCAAATTATCCCCGATCTGAAATGACCCCCGCTGCTTCGCCTACCACCGCCCAAATCGTCTTCACGCCGTCCGGCAAGCGCGGTGAGATTGCGCTTGGCAAGTCGGTGCTCGAAGCGGCCCAGCAACTCGGCGTCGACCTCGACACGGTGTGCGGCGGGCGCGGTTTGTGCGACCGCTGCCAGATCGACCAGAGCGTCGGCGAATTCGCCAAGTTCAAGATTCATTCGCGACCCGGCCACCTGTCCAAACCGAGCAGCATCGAGGTGGAATTCTTCGACCTCAAACCCCAAGCCCCGCCACCAATCCGGCGGCTGGGATGTCAGGCGAAGTTGCTCGGCGATGTGGTCATCGACATTCCGCCGCAGAGTCAGGCGCACCGTCAGGTGGTGCGCAAGCGCGCCGATGTACACGACATTACCGTCAACCCGGCGGTCAGAATTTACTACGCCGAAGTTCCCGAACCCAACATGCACGACCCAAGCGGCGACCTGCAACGCCTGTTAGACGCGCTCGAATTCGAATGGGGATTGTCGGATGTGCGATGCGATTTTCATCTGCTTGCTAACTTGCAGGCGGTGTTGCGCGCCGGCCAATGGAAAGTAACCGCCGCGCTGCACGACGACACTCGCTTAATCGGTTTGTGGCCGGGGCTAAAATCCAAAGTATACGGCCTGGCGGTGGACGTCGGTTCGACCACCATCGCCGCGCATTTGTGCGATCTGGTGAGCGGCGAAGTGGTCGCTTCCAACGGCAGAATGAATCCGCAGATTCGTTTCGGCGAAGATTTGATGAGCCGGGTTTCCTACGCGATGATGAACCCCGGCGGCGAGGCCGACATGACGCAAGCGGTGCGCGAAGCGTTGCAACAGTTGTTGGTCGAAGTCGCGGCGCAAGCAAACATCGACATCGAAGAAGTACTCGACATTACACTGGTCGGCAACCCGGTGATGCACCACTTACTACTCGGCATCAACCCGGTGGAATTGGGCGGCGCG
The DNA here is from genome assembly GCA_965262585.1 of Candidatus Poriferihabitaceae bacterium. Taxonomy (GTDB): domain Bacteria; phylum Pseudomonadota; class Gammaproteobacteria; order Arenicellales; family Poriferihabitantaceae; genus JAHRAW01. Next base: position 1,435,965 of record OZ253546.1, on the reverse strand, counting down.
CCATTTGCGTTAGCCACCGACCATGCGATCACCTGCCGCGCCACCGACCTGCAACTGCGCGCCCACCCCGGCGCGCGCGTCTACCTGTTGCCGTGCATCGCCGGGCATGTCGGCGCCGATGCGGCAGCCATGACCTTGTCCGAAGCACCCTATGAACGCGAGCAGATTACCCTGTTGGTCGATGTCGGCACCAACGCCGAGATCGTGCTCGGCAACGATAAAAAAATGGTCGCCGCCTCAAGCCCCACCGGCCCGGCGTTCGAGGGCGCGCAAATCAGCGGCGGCCAGCGCGCCGCCCCCGGTGCCATCGAGCGCGTGCGCATCGACCGCGAAACCCTCGAGCCGCGCTATCAAATAATCGGTTGTGAATTGTGGTCGAATGAACAAGGTTTCGCCGAGGCCGTCGCCGACACCGGCGTCACCGGTATCTGCGGCTCCGGCATCATCGAAGTCATCGCCGAACTCTACCTCGCCGGTGTCATAAAAACGGACGGCGTAATTGACGGCACGAAATCGGCGCTCAACAAACGAGTGGAAGTTGATGGCAAGACCTGGCGGTATGTTTTGTGTGGCGGCGATGCTGCGCCGGCGGACTACGAAACACCCGTGTTCATAACCCAAAACGACGTGCGCGCCATTCAGTTGGCCAAGGCGGCGTTATACGCCGGTGCGCGATTGCTGATGGACAAACTCGGCATCGATCGCCCCGACCGGATTCGCCTGGCCGGTGCTTTCGGCGCGCACATCGATGTCAAATACGCCATGGTGCTCGGCATGATTCCCGACTGCCTTCTGGAACACGTCACCTCGGCGGGCAACGCCGCCGGCGCCGGCGCCATCATCACCCTGCTCGACAAAACCGCACGGCTGGAAATTGAAAGCGTAGTAAAACGCATCCACAAAATAGAAACCGCAGTCGAAGCCAAATTCCAAGACCACTTCGTCGAAGCACTGGCGATTCCCCACAAAACCGCCAACTACGAAAACCTAAAAAAAGAAGTCGAACTCCCCGAACCCACCGGCGCAGGCGAAAAATCAAACAATGGGCGACAACGCCGCCGGAAAAACCGCCGCTAATGCTGCTGGTTACGGTGAATTCCCGCCACTAACGGGCAAGGTCTTCAAAATGCGGATCCATCTCTATGAAATTGGAGCAAACCCTTTTTAACTCTTGCGAGGCGTGCCCCCAAAAAATGACAATGACGGTGAAGCCGTGTTTCATCAAACCACGAACCGCAGGCACATAATCGCCGTCCCCGGCAACCAAAACCAATTGATCGGTGGATGAGTCGGCGCTGGTGAAGGCATCTTCACACATCGCCATGACGATGCCAGTATCGATTTTTTTCTCTTTGTTGGAGATAGTACGGTCTTCAATAACCAGTTCAAATCCAGCCGACTTGGCGACTTCCCACAACGAATCGTTGGGCGGCGGGCGGGAGCCGAATAATACGGCGCGCCTCGCATCCGGCGCACCATTTTTAGAGGCGAAGTGATGCAATTTGCCGAAATCAAGGCGGTAACTGGAATCAAAAATCTGGCGGCGAATAGCGTCGTCAATATCCAACGCACTGCCGTTTACCACGGCGGCCTTGCGCTGCCCTTCAATAAAAACATTCGAGTTGTCAACATAGATGAATTTTGCCATTGTTCTCTCCGAAGTAACTGACATTTATGCGGCTATTATACCCGAAAAACGAATACAGTTTGTTCGACTGGATTCCCGCCTGCGCGGGAATGGCGACGAGTGGGGGTATCGGTGAATGGGGAATGCCGCCGCCAATCTGGACAGGCACGGGGCCTGTCCCTACGAAGAAAAATATAACCCCGTCATTCCCGCGTAGGCGGGAATCCAGAGAAGACATGTGCGGCGTAAGCCGCTCCTAATAACTTGAATCCGCAAAGGATGCTTTGCGTTTGTCCATATATTCGACCAGTGCTTCGTCTATGCCCGGGTCGAGTGGTGGGGGGGTGTATTCCGCGAGCATTTTTTTCCATAGTTTATTGGCGCGTTGCACTGCATCTTGCGAGCCTTCGGATTGCCATTGTTCGAAACTGTTGTTGTCGGCGATGGATGAGCGGTAGAACGCGGTTTTGAAATTGTTTTGAGTGTGTTCGCAGCCGAGGAAGTGGGCGCCGGGGCCGACTTCGCGGATCGCGCCTAGTGCCTGGCCGTTTTCCGAAAGGTCGAAGCCGTTGGCGAAAACCTGCATCATTCCAAGTTGGTCGGCGTCCAAGATCAATTTTTCATAACTGGAGGCCAGCCCGCCTTCCAGCCAGCCGGCCGCATGCAACACGAAGTTGACACCGGCGGTGAGGGTTGGCAGCAGCGTGTTGGCGCTTTCGTATGCGGCTTGTGCGTCCGGGGTTTTTGAGCCGCACAGCGAGCCGCCGCTGCGAAACGGAACACCGAGACGGCGGGCCAGCGAAGCGGCACCATTCAGCACCAGCGAAGGCTCCGGCGTACCAAAAGTAGGCGCCCCGGATTGCATCGATATCGAACTCGCGAAAGTGCCGAAGATCACCGGCGAACCGGGGCGCACCAGTTGCGTGAACGCGATCCCCGCCATCGCCTCGGCGAGAATTTGCGCGAGCGTACCGGCGGTGGTTACCGGCGACATCGCGCCGGCGAGGATGAACGGCGAGATGATGCACGCCTGATTGTTGCGCGCATACACCTCGGCGGCGCCGAGCATGGTCTCGTCGTAGGTCATCGGCGAGTTGGCGTTGATCAGATTGACCAGCACGGTATGTTCATCGACAAACTGCTCGCCGAACAAAATTTTACACATCGCCACCGAATCCTCGGCGCGTTGTGGATCAGTAACCGATCCCATGAACGGTTTGTCGCTGTATTTAATGTGGCTATACACCATATCGAAATGGCGCTTGTTGACCGGCAAGTCGGTGGGTTCGCACACGGTGCCGCCGGAGTGGTGCAAGGACGGCAGCAAGTAGGCAAGTTTCACGAAATTTTGGAAGTCCTCGATCTTGGCGTACCGCCGCCCGGAATCGAGGTCGCGCACAAACGGCGGGCCATAGACCGGCGCAAACACCGTGTGCTTGCCGCCAATCATGACGCTGCGCGCCGGGTTGCGCGCCTTCTGCTCGAATATCGCCGGAGCCGAGTCGCGGATAATTTTTCGACACATCCCCGCCGGAAAGCGAACCCGCTCGCCGGTTATCTCGGCACCGGCCTCCTTAAACAACTCGATGGCCGGCGCATAATGAAACTCGATGCCGATCTCCGCAAGGATGGTATCGGCGTTTTTTTCGATCAACGCAAGCCCTTCCTCGCCGAGCAATTCGTACTCGGGAATAACGCGAGTGATATAAGGAATTGCCGCGCTGGTGTCGTCGCCGCTCGCCGGGCGCGAACGCCGCCCACCTCGTTTTCTTCCCGATTCCGTCATCTGGTCGTCAATAGTCAATATATCAATGCCCAAGTATGCGCGTCTCCCGCCCAAGCCACAACCCCGCCACACGATTTCATTCGCCGGCAATCCCCACCCGTCTTCATTCCCGCGCAGGTGGGAAGCCAGTCAAACATTACAAACAACGAAATATCTGCTATTCTCCGCCCGCCACCAAACGGACAATTCAAGCAAAAAAATCATGCACGCATCCGGCGAACATTCCCCTGCGGTCAGCGTAATTCTGCCCGCTTTTAACGCCGAAAAATATGTCGGCGAGGCGGTTGAAAGCATCCTTTCACCGACTTCGAATTGCGATTTCAACAACTCACTTAATTAGGGGAATCGACTGATGTTACCTATTATCCAATCGCTTTGGATTGGCAATGATTTGTCGCAGTTGGAAAAACTGTGCATAAAGTCTTTCTTGGACCACGGGCACGAATTTCATTTATACACTTATGCTGACATAGGCGGCATACCCGAAGGCACAACGATTAAAGACGGCAATGAAATCTTGCCGGAAAGCGATATTTTTTACACACGCAAAAAATATATTGCACCGTTTAGTGATTGGTTTCGTTATGCGTTGCTTGCCAAGCGAGGTGGTGTTTGGGTGGATATGGATACGATTTGCATTAAGCCGTTTGACTTCCCGGATGAAATCGTTTTTGGTTATACACAGGCATTCCTCTATTCAATTGGTGTTCTTAAGTTTCCCAAAAACCATTTTTTATGCGCGCAGATGGCAAATGCTTGCCGTTACCACACTGAGATTCAACCGTGGGATGATGTTGATGACAAACAGAAAAAAAGGAAACAAGCATTAGGTGGTCGCAAAGAAAAAATCAGTTATCAATCCCTGGGCAACCATTCTTTCGGTAAAGCAATTCTCCATTATGGTTTGGAAGAACATGGAAAGCCGTATATGTGGTTTTATGTCTCCAATAGAAAAAACTTAGCATTTTTGTTTGATGACAGTTTTAAAAGTGGCCTTGATTTATATCCCACCACGTATAGTCTGCATGTCAGCAATAAAGTGTTGGGCGGTTTATCTGGATTTGATAAAAACGCCAACTTTTCAGAGCATTCAGCATTTGAGCAATTGAAGCGCAAGCACGGTATTTCTCCGGTTAAAGATGCCCCGATGATTACTCATGAACAAATTCGGGCAATGTTCAGTGAGAGCGAAAGGTCAGCGGAAACCCGCCCATCTAAACTAATTCGCAGATACAAACAAAGAGCGCTTATTTTAATGGTGACCGGCGTTTTACTTGGTTTTCTTATTGGATTAGGAACTTTACATGTTTAGTTGGGCTACCAAACGCAACGCACAAATTTTCATTCCCGCCAAACAAAAATCTGGCGGCCCCGGAACTTTTTTGCGAAACTTGAAATCCTATTTGGATGCGGTGAACTACCCATACACACCAAAATATAAACGCGGCGATAGTATTTTTTTTCCGATTCGATACGACCTAAAAACGCTAAACAAAGTCAAGAAACACGGTGGACAAGTGGTGCAAAGATTGGACGGGGTTTATCTGGACAACTACCATGACAATTACAAAATGCGCAACCAACGTATTGCCCGTATCTATCATGACTACGCCGACTGGGTTGTTTTCCAAAGCAACTGGTGCAGACGGGAATGTGAGTTTATGCTTGGCGAACGTCAGTCACCGCAACACCGGACTATTTATAACGGGGTTAATAATCATATTTTTTATCCAAGCCAAAATACATTCACCGGCAATGAACCGGTTGATTTTGTTACCTCAGGGCGATTCAAAGGCGCGCATCTGGAGATGTTAAATCTGTTACTCGATGCATTGGATTTATTGCAAAACAAAATAGAGTTCCGTTTGCATGTGATTGACCAGATGCAACATACAGATCTTCCGTACTATGCAAGTAAAAAATATGTCGTTACGCATACCGCACAAAGCATGCAAGGCGTGGCGGAGTTATTGCGAAAAGGCCATGTATATCTTTCTAGCATTGCCAATCCGCCATGCCCCAACGCCGTGTTGGAAGCCGTTGCCAGTGGCTTGCCGGTGGTAAGTTTCAATAGTGGTTCAATGGCAGAGTTGTTGCCTTTTGGCACCGAATTGTTAGCCCCGGTGAGCGCGGATTTAGTCCAACAGAAAGGCGATTTTCACGCCGAAGCATTGGCAGAAAAAATTTTACTGGCGGTTGAGAATTATCCGCGATTCCGCGCCAACGCTATGGCGCATGCAAATGATTATCCGTTTGGCGCATGCGGCGAAGCCTATCAGGATATCTTTAATTTGGTGGCACAAACCACCGATTAAGAATGTCTGCCATGCTTCCGGTAATCCAATCACTGTGGATAGGTGATGTACTTTCTAATCTGGAGAAATTATGCATCCAGTCATTCATGGACAATGGGCATGAATTTCATTTATATACCTATGAGAATATAGCCGGAATTCCCGACGGCACGACTGTTAAAGATGCAAATGAAATCTTGTCAAAGGATTTGATATTTAGAAGACACGGAAAAATTACGACATTTAGTGATTGGTTTCGTTACGCGTTAATTGCCGAGCGTGGCGACTTCTGGGTGGATATGGATACGGTATGCATTAAGCCGTTTGATTTTTCCGATGAAATTGTTTTTGGCATGGGCGAAAAACTGCGAATAATGAACTCGCCTATTAAATGTCCACCGCAACATCCGATGATGGTTGCTTTGGAAAATGCTTGCCGCAACCATAGCGAGATACAACCTTGGGACGACATTGCTGATAAAAAAGTGAAATCCAAACTGCGGCGCAAAGGCAAAGAAAATATACCGACGCTTTTGTGGGGACCGGATTATTTGGCGAAAGCAATTAGGCATTATGAACTGTTAGATCATGTGAAACCATTTTTTGTTTTTTTCACTGCAGACCACTCCAATTCCGCATACTGGTTTGACAATAGTTTTAAGAACGGCATTAGTTTCTATCCCGATACATATTGCTTGCACTTCTATAATAGTGTTCTGGCAAAAATGCCGGGGGTTGATAAAAATGCTAATTACCCCGCCGAATCTGCTTTTGAACAACTGAAAAGAAAACATAATATTCCTCGTTGCCCTAACGCCGCAACTGTAACCCACGACCAAGTGCATGCCATATTCACACAAACAACAGCGAACAAATTAAACCAAAAAAGGCAACGCCAAAAGAAACGAAAAATATCCTATTTGTTAATAATAGCAGTTGTTGCAATTGTTGGTTTTGCAATCAGTGCCTTGAAGTTGTAGAATATTTGTCGCAAGAAAAACAACAACGGGTGGATTTTGATTGCGAATGGAGTAAGAATTGTGATTAAGTATTACTTTCCCGTGCTGAAAGGCACATTTTTCATTTTCTAACCTATTGAGGATTTATATTATGACAATCGAAAATTTTGACGACGAAACAAGAAATATTAGCAGCCTGAATGACTCGGAAAAACAACGTGCCAAAGATTTTTTACAGGGGTTGGTTTATTGCTGGTGTAAAAACCAGCCAGACGAAAAATTTGCTGCAAAAGACCTTGTGGGTGATGAAAATAAGAATTGGAAGGGAACGCCATTGCAACAAGTGTATGACTATTACTTAGACCATTACAAAAAGAATGGTAAAAGCGAAAAGGAAGCAGAAGACGCCGCATATAAACAAGCACCAAAAGATGTTGGTTGGCTTCTGAAGAGTATGCTCCATGCTGACAAAAGAGAATTTAAACAAATAGATGAATGGGTCAATTCCTACAAATGGCTGAATAAATAGACCTGCCCGCAGCGAGGAATATCAAAACTCGTCATTCCCGAACGATAGAAAAATAGGGAGCGCCAGCGACCATATTTTTCATCGTATCGGGAATCCAGAAAACTAAATAAGAAGCGGCTGTCGCCGGGATTGTTTCACTGGATTCCCGCTTTCGCGGGAATGACGATAGATGGAAAATGGCGGTGGGCGGATTTTGATTGCGAGCGGAGTAAGAATTGTGATTAAGTATTACTTTCCCGTGTTGAAAGACACATTTTTCATTTTCTAAACTATTGAGGATATATATCATGGCAATCAAAGGTTTTAACGGCAAGATAAGAAATGTTAACAGCCTGGATGTCCCGGGAAAACAACGTGCCAAAGATTTTTTACAGGGGTTGGTTTATTGTTGGTGTAAAAACCAGCCCGGCAAAGAATTTGCTGCACAATATCTTGTAGGTGGTAAAAATAAGAATTGGAATAAAACGCCATTGCAACGAGTGTATGACTATCGCCTAGCCTGTTACATAAAGCGTGGTAAAAGCAAAAAGGAAGCAGAAGATGACGCACATAGTCAAGCGGCAAAAGATGTTGGTTGGCTTCTGAAGAGTATGCTCCATGATGACAAAAGAAAATTTAAACAGATAAAAGGTGGACGGGTCAATTTCTACAAATGGCCGAATAAATAAACCCGTCCGCAGGGTGCGTATCAGGGATGATACGCACAAATCAATAAGACAATGCGCGGCGCAAGCCGCTCCCTAAGGGAATGCTTGTATTTTGGACGGTTTGGGAGTACAAAGAAGTTTGAAACCAGTCACTTAAAACACCCAGGAACAAGATGATATTAACCGACAACATGATTAGCGAGGCGGTCTCCTCGGGCGTTGTAAAAATAGAGCCTTTTGATAAAGAACAAATTCAGCCGGCTTCATATGATTTAAGGGTCGGGCCGGTCGCGGCGGTTTCCTCCAGTCATAGCAAAGTTAATGTAAAGGAAAAGGGATTTTTGGAGATGACTCCGGGAGATTTTGCCATTGTGGTCTCCGAGGAAGTAATCACCATGGACAATCAGCACACCGGCCGTTTTGGCCTGCGCAGCAAATGGGCGCGCAAAGGATTGATCGCCACCGCCGGCCCACAGATTGACCCGGGGTTTTCCGGCCGGTTGAACGTCGGGTTGACCAATCTATCCAGTAAGAATATCGCCCTCCCGCACCTTGCTGATTTTCTTACGGTGGAGTTTCACAAACTTCAAGAGCCCGCGAAAGTCCCGTATTCGGGCGTTTATCAAAACCAGTCATCCCTCTCCAACGAAGATTTAGAGACGGTACTGGAGCGCGAAGTTATGTCCCTCTCTGAGATGAATACCACCTTGCGTTCGTTGTCTTTCAGTGTGGCCAGTCTGGAAAAGTCCGTTTCCTCAATGCGGTGGGTTCTGGGCGCCGGCATTGGAGTCCTGGGTGTCGGTCTTGCTCTGATAGGCATCCTCGTGGCGCTTAAATGAGTAATCCTTAAAAGGTCCGGCTACGCCGCTCCTTATTAAGGACAGGCACGGTGCCCCGTCCCCCCACAAAAACCACCAGATACCCCCGCGCCTAGCGCAACCGCAATGACGGCGAGTCGAGATTAGAGTAAAATACCCCGCCACAACATCACATCCCCGCTTCGTGTCCCACGCCTCTCTTGCTACTGACGATATCCGGCTTTATCGCCGGTTGCTTGCTCATGTACTCCCGTATAAATGGGGGTTTCTGCTGGCGATCGTGGGTATGTTGTTGGTGTCGGCGGGGGATGCTTCGGTTGTGGCGATGCTGCAGCCCATCATTGATGATGGGTTTGTCAATCGCGATGTGTCTTTTATTAAATGGGTGCCGCTTGTGTTGGTGGCGTTGGGGCTGGTGCGCGCCGCCGGCACTTTTGTGGATACTTATTGCATGAGTTGGGTGGCGCGGCGTGTGGTTCAAGATTTGCGCCAGTTGATGTTTGAGCGTCTGATTCATGCGCCGGTTGATTACTACGACCGAAATTCCAGCGGCATTCTGGCGGCGCGTCTGATTTACAACGTCGAGCAAGTCGCCGGTGCCAGCACCAGCGCGATTCGAGTGCTGTTTCGCGATCTTTTCAAGACGCTGTTTTTGCTATCGTGGATGTTTTACCTCAGTTGGAAACTGTCGCTGCTTTTCGCCATAATCCTACCGGTGGCGTATCTCGTTTTCAAACTCTCCAGCCACCGCTTCCGCAGCATCAGCCTGCGCGTTCAGGAAAGCGTCGGCGGCATCATGCACATCGCCACGGAGGCGTTGCAGGGCCAGCGCGTGATCAAAATCTTCAGCGCCTACGATTACCAACGCCGCACCTTTCTCGACGCCAACAACCGTAACCGCCAGCAGCAAATGAAAGCGACCGCGGTGTCGTCGGCGACCGTACCGTTGATGGTGTTTCTCTCCGGAGTCGGCGTGGCCGGGGTAATCTGGGTGGCGTTGCAGCAGGACATCAGCCCCGGAGTTTTCTCGTCCTACATCGCCGCCATGATCATGACCACCAAGCCGGTTCGCAGTTTGTCCAAGATCAATCTGGTGATTCAAGGCGGGTTGGCCGGGGCGCAAACGGTGTTCGACATCATCGACCTCGAACAAGAACCCGATCACGGAACCATCCAACTCGACAAAGTGGCGGGCAATGTACGTTTCAACAAAGTTTCGTTTGACTATCAAGAAAGCGACCAGCCGGTATTGCGCGGCGTCTCCATCGACATCAAGGCCGGCTCCACGGTGGCGTTGGTGGGCGTGTCCGGCAGCGGCAAGTCCACCATCGCCTCGCTGCTGTTGCGTTTTTACGCCCCCACCAGCGGCGACATCAGCATAGACGGAAAACCGCTGGAGTCGCTCACCCTCGAATCCCTGCGCGCCAACACCGCCATCGTCACTCAGGAAATCACCCTCTTCGACGACACCATCCGCAACAACATCGCCTACGGTGAAAAGGGCAAAATTTCCAAACAAAAACTCACCCGCGCCGCCGCCGCCGCCAATGTTACGGAATTTACCGATACCATGCCCGACGGCCTCGACACCATGATCGGCGAACGAGGCATGCGTTTGTCCGGCGGCCAACGCCAGCGCATCGCCATCGCCCGCGCCTTGTATAAAAATGCGCCGCTGTTGATCATGGACGAAGCCACCTCGTCCCTGGATTCCCATTCCGAACAACACATCCAAAGCGCCATCGCCCGCTTGGTAAAAAATCGTACTTCCCTGATCATCGCCCACCGATTGTCCACCATCGAAAACGCCGACCTGATTCTGGTGCTGGAAAGCGGCCGCATCGTGCAACAAGGCAAGCACGACGAGTTGCTCAAACAGGACGGCGCCTATGCGCGTCTGCAGCGCGCTCAACACTGATGCTACGGCAGATGTCGCACCGAGTCCGGCGCGGCTGGCAACATCGAGGCTGGCGCAACCGGCTGCTATACCCGCTGTCGCTGATCTACGCCGCCCTGATGTCGGCGCGTCATTGCGCCTACAAACTCGGCATTTTCAGACGCCATAAACTACCGGTGCCGGTGGTGGTGGTGGGCAATCTCAGCGTCGGCGGCACCGGCAAAACGCCGCTGGTAGTCGAATTGGTGGAACACTTCAAGCACCGGGGAATGAAGCCGGGCGTGGTGTCGCGTGGCTATCGCGGATGCTCCGCGTTCTGGCCCCGCGAAGTGGACGAAGGCGTGAGCGCCGTGGAAGTCGGCGACGAGCCGGTGTTGATTTTCCGCCGCTGCCGAGTGCCGGTGGTGGCCGCGCCGGATCGTTTGCGCGGCGCGCGGTTGCTGGTGGACAAACATCATTGCGACATTATTATCAGCGACGACGGGTTTCAACATCTCGCGCTTGTGCGCGATTTGGACATCGTGGTAATCGACGGCGAACGCGGATTCGGCAACGGCTGGTGCCTGCCCGCCGGACCGTTGCGCGAGCCACCCTCGGCCCTCGCCCGCGCCGGAATGGTAGTCGTCAACGGCGAATCGGAGGGGCAGTTTGTGGTCGGCGAATTCACCATGAAAACGCACCTCGACCACGCCGTGCAACTGGATAGCGCAGTCACAAAAATGCGACCGCTCAGCGAATTCGCCGGCCAAACCGTGCACGCGCTGGCCGGTGTCGGCAACCCCGGAAGGTTTTTCCGGCAACTGCAAACTCATGGCATTCATTTAATACTCCACGAATACCCGGATCACCACGCATTCACCCCGGCGGATTTTGCCTTTGCGGCAGACGACCACCACGCGCTGTTGATGACCGAAAAAGACGCGGTAAAATGCCAAACCATGATGCCCCCCGCAATCGCCGCCCGCTGCTGGGTAGTTCCGTTGCAAGTTACGCTCGCTCCGGGGTTACTCTCCGCAGTGTGCGACCGCGTGTTGCCATAACATCATGTCCCCATTTCACATCATAATCCCAGCCCGTTACGCCTCAAGCCGCTTGCCGGGCAAGCCCCTTGCCGAGATTGGCGGCAAGACGATGATCCAGCGCGTGGTGGAATGTGCCGACCGCAGTGCCGCCGACTCGGTGACCGTGGCCACGGATGATGCGCGGATCGAACGGGCGGTAAAAGCATTCGGCGGCGCGGTGGTGATGACCTCACCCCATCATCCGTCCGGCACCGACCGCATCGCCGAAGCCGCCGACAAACTGGCTTTCTCAGACCATGAAATCATCGTCAATGTGCAAGGAGACGAACCGGAAATGCCGGCGGCATTGATTGATCAAGTGGCGGCATTGCTGACGTGCCGGGAAAACGCAGTAATGGCGACCGCCTCGGCACCGTTAGACGACCCCGCGCAGTTGAACGATCCGTCCGTGGTAAAAATAGTCACCGACCGAGACGGCTATGCGCTGTATTTCAGCCGCGCCGCCATTCCCCGGTTGCGCGATGAAACCGCGGACGCCGCCGATGTAGCGCGCCGACACCTCGGCATCTATGCATACCGCTGCGGCTACCTCAAACAATTCGCCCAACGCCCGGTATGCGATCTGGAAAAACACGAACAACTAGAGCAGTTGCGAGCATTATGGTACGGCGAAAAAATCGCCTGCGCCGAAGCCATAGAAACCCCCGCCCCCGGCATCGACACCCCCGAAGACCTACAACGCATCCGCCACACCACCACCGACTTGAAATGAGCGGCTGTCGCCCTCCTCGTCGTCATTCCCGAACGATAAATAAGGAGTCGGCTGTCGCCGGCATGTTTTACTGGATTCCCGCTTTCGCGGGAATGACGGCGTAGGGAGCGGCTAACGCCGGACATGTTTCACTGGATTCCCGCGTCCCCCAACTCGTCATTCCCGCTGTCGCGGGAATAACGAGTTGGGGGCGCGAGAATGACGAATAAAATAATTCCTCGTCATTCCCGAACGATAGAAAAATAGGGAGCGCCAGCGACCATATTTTTCATCGTATCGGGAATCCAGAAAACTAAATAAGGAGCGGGAACGACGACAAATAAGGCATTAGAACATTCATGAGAAAACTTTTCTCATTATGAGAAGATTTTAGGCATTATTAGATCATTTAATAGAAGATTTCTTCTCATATGAGAACATTTATGAGAAGAATCTTCTCATTGTGAGAAGATTAAGAGGTCGGAAAGGACAAAACCCCACCACCTATCGATACTTCAACATTATCCACAAGTGCAATATGTGGTGGACTGACTACTGATAAGTATCGAGCATCCCGGTATAATCGCAAGTCATAACAAGGCCGCGAATAACTTCATTCGCACTCCTGTTCCCCCGATTCGCCCGGCGACTTCGAGCAATGGTGTAAATCTTTTCCGATGCTGCAAATTCAATTAATCGCCGTGTCGGCAACTGGAAAATTTTCTAGAGCATGAGACCTGAAAAAGAAAATGGATAATTCGCTCATCCTGGTCAAAATTATCGGTGGACTTGGCAATCAAATGTTTCAGTATGCCGCTGCCCTTGCTTTGGGGAAACGCTGGCAGTGCCCCGTCAAAGTCGATATTCGGAGTTATGATAAGTATAAAACTCACGAGTACCTACTGGATCAGTATAAATCCCCTCCGGTCATTGCCGGCGCAAAAGATCTGGCGCCGTTTGAGAGTACAACCAACTCTTGGCAACGGCGCCTGCATCGTTATATTCCCAAATATCAACCAACCTACAAACATTATTACCAGCCTAGTTTTTGCTTTGACCCTAATCTTATAAAATTGCGTCCACCGCTTTATTTGCGGAAAGGGTATTTCCAGAGCGAGAAGTTTTTTCTTTCTTATGCTCAAATGTTGCGGGACACTTTCCAACCAAAACGACCACTTTCCCCTCACAGCCATGCCTTGTGGGAAAAGATTAAAGCCTCCCCCTGGCCAGTAGCGTTGCATGTCCGGCGCGGAGATTACTTGAAATATCAACACATACATCCCTTGTGCAAACGTGCTTATTATGAGAAAGCAGTCAACATCATCAACAAGTTAAGCGGACAAAAAGCGGCCTACTTTGTTTTTTCTGATGATATTCCCGAGGCGCGGGCGATGTTGTCATTTATTCCGAATGCCATTTTTGTGACTGCCCACGAAAATGAACCCTGGGTGGACATGAATCTTATAGCCGCTTGCCGGGATGCAATTATCGCTAATTCTAGTTTCAGTTGGTGGGGGGCATGGCTTAATCCGCATCCTGAAAAACATATAATTGCCCCTCGCTTGTGGTTTAGCGATGATAGACTTGATGCCGGTGATTTGATTCCATCGCAATGGACATCCCTTGACTTGTAGCATAACGATACGAGTACATCTTAATTTATGTGACAAAATCCGCCTTTAATCGCTAGATTAAAGCCAATGTGGAATGCTAATACAATACTACAAGTTCAGGTGTAACAATCATGCGTGAGAATAGCGAACATTGCCCGGCTGTTAGTGTAGTTCTGCCCGCCTTCAACACCGAAAAATATGTCGGTGAGGCGGTCGAAAGCATCCTTTCGCAGACTTTTACCGACTTCGAGTTGATTGTCATTGATGACGGTTCCGGCGACCGCACGGCGGAGATACTGCGTGGTTATGCCCGCGCCGATGCCCGGCTGCGGATACTATCCAACGGCAACAATCGGGGTATTCCAAAAACCCGAAACATCGGCATCAAGGCGGCGCGTGGGCGATATATCGCGTGGCAGGATGCCGATGACATCAGTTTGCCAGAACGCTTGCAGAAGCAATTTGATTATATGGAAAAGCACTCGGAAGTTGCGTTGCTTGGTACTGCAAAAAATACAATATCCGACACGGGAGAATTGCTAAAAGAAAATGTCGTATCTTTGTTGAAACCTAAATTCGAAGATTTACTTCAAATGAATCGTTTTGTTAATGGATCAACAATGATTCGCAAGAGCGCACTGGAAGTAGTTGGTGGTTACGATGAAACATTTTATTCAGCCGAGGATTATGAATTATGGTTGCGCATTGCAAAGCGATTCCCGGTCGCTAATTTGCCGGAGGTTTTATACATATATAGGGTACACTTGGAATCGATGATCAATAAATTTAGGCACACAAATATCCTATACACACTCTTGGCAAGAGAGATATATAGCAATAAGGTCGTTGCCGAAATATATTCACAGGTACCAAAGAAAGAATCCGAATTCTATGTTCGTTTTTTCTCAAAAGAAAACAAAATTCGCTATCACCGCAAACTGGCAAAACATCACAAGAAGTTTCAGCGTTACTCAAAGGCGTTGGAACATTATCTTGAGTTAAAAAAAGTGAAAGGTGCGAGTTGGAATATTGTAAGCAATATATTGCGCTGTAAATTTCACCTTTTGGTTGAGAAAATTTGGTCAGGAAATGAGTATAAAAAGTAACGGTATATTCATGGTATTCTCCCACACCCCAACCAAGCACAAATCATAACAACGGTGTAAATATTCCCTGATGTTGCAAATTCAATTCATCACCGCGCATCATTTGCATGTATGGGGTAGGCAGTTGTCGGTAGGGCGATTTGCGCGTGACAATATCCGTTTCTGTCGCAAACCAATACAATCACAAACCACAACAAGGCTATAAATAAATTCCATGCGCGCTTCTGTTCCTTATTCCCTGGCGGGCAAACGCCTGTGGGTGGCCGGGCATAACGGCATGGTCGGGCAGGCATTATCCCGCCGCATCCGCAGCGATGAATCTTTTCAGAAATGCACGATTCTCACCGCCGAACGCAATGAACTGGATCTGTGTCGCCAGCAAGCGGTGGAAGAATGGGTGCGACAACAACAACCGCAAGTGGTGATTATCGCCGCCGCCCGGGTCGGTGGTATTCATGCTAATGCCAATCAGCCGGCGGAATTTCTGTATGATAATTTGATGATTGAAGCGAATATCATTCACGCTTCGTATCGTGCGGGCGTGGAGAAATTGCTTTTTTTGGGTTCTTCCTGTGTGTATCCGCGCCTTGCCAAACAGCCGATTGTTGAAGATGCGTTGCTCTCCGGAAAACCGGAGCCGACCAATGAGGCGTATGCCATTGCAAAAATCGCCGGGATTAAATTATGCCAAACCTACCGCCGGCAATACCAATGCGATTACATTACCGCTACGCCGACCAATCTTTATGGCCCCGGAGATAATTTTCATCCGAAAAACAGCCATGTACCGGCGGCGCTCTTGCAAAGATTCCACGATGCGGTTGTCAACAACCATGAGGTGGTTACGGTGTGGGGAACGGGTAAGGCGCGGCGGGAATTTTTGTCTGTGGACGATGCCGCAGACGCCTGTTTGTTTTTGTTGCAGAATTACAGCAGTGAAAAAATCATCAATGTTGGTTGTGGTGAAGATGTGTCGATTGCCGATTTTGCCCGAATGGTCGCCGAGGTTGTCGGGTTTCAGGGGCGTATCGTGTATGATTCGTCTTTTCCAGACGGCACTCCACGCAAGGCATTGGATGTCTCGGCACTGAGCAAACTGGGGTGGAGCGCGAAAATTCCGTTGAAAAAAGGTTTGCGCGACTATTACCAGTGGTTTCTTAACAATCAACAACACCTGCGCCATCAAAACCATGCCGCCTAAAACCGCATTGATTACCGGCGTTACCGGCCAGGACGGCGCCTACCTTTCCGAATTGCTTCTGCACAAGGGCTATTGCGTACACGGGGTAAAGCGGCGCTCGTCCTCATTTAATACCGACCGGGTGGATCATTTATTTCACGACCCCCACGAACAAACAACCGAAGCAGGCACCGGCGGATCGTTTCATTTGCATTACGGCGATATGACCGATGCCACCAATCTGATTCGCCTGATGCAAGAGACGCGCCCCGATGAAGTCTACAACCTTGCCGCGCAAAGCCATGTACAGGTCAGTTTCGATACGCCCGAATACACCGCGCAAGCCGATGCCCTCGGCGCGTTGCGTATGCTGGAAGCGATTCGCATTCTGGACATGATTCCCCGCGTGCGTTTTTATCAAGCGTCCACCTCCGAACTTTACGGCATGGCGCAGGAAACCCCGCAGACCGAGTGCACACCCTTTTATCCGCGCAGCCCATATGCAGTCGCAAAACTCTACGCGCACTGGATCGTGGTTAATTACCGGGAGGCCTACGCCATGCACGCCTCCAACGGCATCTTGTTTAATCACGAAAGCCCGATTCGCGGGGAAACCTTTGTGTCCCGCAAAATTACACGCGCGGTAGCCGCCATTGAAGCGGGACAACAAACCGCCCTGTGGCTTGGCAACCTTGACGCGCAACGGGACTGGGGACACGCCAAAGATTATGTCGAAGGCATGTGGCGGATGCTCCAGCAAAAGACCCCCGATGACTATGTGCTTGCCACCGGCGAAACTCATTCGGTGCGTGAATTTGTCGAACTCGCCTTTGCCGAGGTCGGACGCAAGATCATCTGGCGCGGCAAGGGCGTGGATGAACAGGGAATGGATGCCGACACCGATGAATGTCTGGTGCGCGTTGATGCGCGTTATTTTCGCCCCACCGAAGTGGATCGGCTGCTGGGCGATGCGAGCAAGGCGAAAAAAGTTTTGGGCTGGACGCACACAACGCCTTTCAAGCAACTGGTGCGCGATATGGTGGCCGCCGACCGCGCTTTGCTACCATAGCCGTAGCCAATGAACTTTCATCAAAAAAACCAGAGCCGCGAATTTTTCTGGCCGCTGATGAAAGATACGGTAACTGTCGAAGACCGACAAACCCTTGCCGAATTTATACTCTCAGCGGATCGCTTGACGAACGGGCCCAAGGTTCGGGAGTTTGAAAAGGTATGGAGTGAGTGGCAGGGATGCGCCCATTCCCTTTTTGTTTCATCCGGGAGCACCGCCAATCTGTTGCTGGTTGCCGGTGCGATTAAGCACTATGGAATAAAACCCGGTGCCAAGGTGGTTGTCCCCGCGATTACCTGGTCGACAAACATTGCCCCGGTTATGCAGACCGGTCTTACCCCGGTGTTCTGCGATGTAAATCCGGAAAATTTTGCCATTGATGTCGATCATCTGCAAAAAATAGCGAAGCAACACCCGGATATAAAAGCCATTTTCGCCACCCATCTGCTGGGCATTCCGGCCCCGATCGAACAGTATCGAGAGATTCTACCCGATGCCCTTATTCTTGAGGACGCCTGCGAATCCCACGGCGCATACACATCCGCCGGCAAGGTTGGAAGCCTCGCATCGGGCGGCACCTTCAGTTTCTATTTCGGTCATCACATGTCAACGATTGAAGGTGGAATGGTGTGTGTCGAAGATGAAAAATTATACGAGGTCATGCGCGCACAACGGTCTCATGGTTTGGCGAGGGAATGCACAAAATCAAACTATGAAAATTTCAAGTCGCAATACCCGGATGTGGATGGAGAGTTTCTTTTCATCATGGAAGGTTTTAATTTCCGCAACACCGAAATGGCAGCCGTGCTCGGCTTGAATCAAATCAAACGACTTGATGCCATGATAGCGCGCCGCAGAGAAATTAGTGACCAATTCACAAAGATGACATGGGAAAAATTCCCGGAATTTTTTCACTCGTTTAATACGCAAGGAAACAGCAGTTTCTGCTTGCCGTTTATTTGCAAAACACCAGAAATGCGCCGGGATCTTCGACAATTCCTGAATGACAAAGGCATTGAAACCCGCCCACTTTGCGGGGGAAACCTATTACGCCAACCCTTTCTCCTAGGCAGATTCGGCAACCCAGAAGATTTTCCCAACGCCGATTATCTCCACTTCCACAGTTTTTACATAGGAAACAACCACCTGATAATCGATGATGAAATTAAAATATTAGAAAATTTACTGAAAGAATTTGTGCAAAAAAGAATAAGGAAGTAGAGTTTCCCTCTCCCCCTGGGCGGCGCGGGGAAACATCCTATTTCCAGCACCGCCGCACATGTTTTTTCTGGATTCCCGCCTGCGCGGGAATGATGAATTAAAATAATTTCCCATTCGCCCTCGTAGGGACAAGCCCCCGTGCCTGTCCGATGCAGCGCCGCATCCTAAGTTGTCCGGCTACGCCGGGATTATTCCTCTAAATTCCCGCTTTCGCGGGATTACCGACGAGTAGGGGCTGTCGGCGGGTGGATAATTCCTTTGGTTGCGCGGGTGGCGATGTTGCGGTAGGTGGTGGCGTCGAAGGGGATGGGGTTGGTGGCGGCGGTGGGGTCGGCTACGGCCATTTCACCGATTTTGTCAACGCAGGTGATGCCGATTTTTGAGAGGTCGTTGGCGATGCCGATTTGCTCGCGCAGGTCGAGTACCCATTCCAAAAAGGCGTCAAAATTTTCCGCCAGATCGAGGCTTCGCGCCAGTCGTTCGATGCGACCTTCAATGGCCGGGCGGTTGGCGGTTAGCACATAGGGCATGAGGATGGCGTTCAAGGTGCCGTGATGGGCATCGTGAATCGCGCCCAGTGGATGGGCGAGGGCGTGCATGGCGCCGAGGCCACGTTGAAACGCCGTGGCGCCCATGGTGGAAGCGACCAGCATTGCGGTGCGCGCTTCCAAGTCTGCGCCGTTTGCGACCGCGGCGGGCAGGTGGTTTTTGATCAGGCGCATGCCTTCCACGGCGATGCCTTCGGCCATGGGATGAAACACCGGCGAGCAGTATGCTTCAAGGTTGTGGGAAAGCGCATCCATTCCGGTCGCCGCGGTCAGTGCGGGCGGCAGTCCCACGGTCAGTTCGGGGTCGAGGATGACGCAGCCGGGCATCATGTTCGGATGAAAGATGATGACCTTGCGTTGTTCGGTGGCGTGGACGATGAGCGATGCCCGTCCCACTTCGGAGCCGGTGCCGGCGGTGGTTGGCACGGCGATGACCGGGGCGATGCGCGCCGCATCCGCCCGCCGCCAGTTGTCGCCGACGTCTTCCAAATCCCACAGCGCACAGTCTTGCCCGGCCATCACCGCCACGGCCTTGCCGACATCCAAGCCGCTGCCGCCGCCCACGGCGATGACGCCATCGTGGCCGCCACGCCGAAATACGGCAACGCCGTCATCCACGTTTTCGCCGGTGGGGTTGGGTTTGATGTCGCTGAATACTTTGATTTTCAGACCGGCGTTTTCGCAAGCCGAAACCATGTCGACGGTCATGGCGAGTCGCGCAAGCCCCGGGTCGGTGATCAGCAACGGTGCTTTGATCGCGAACTCTCGGCACACCGAAGATAACTCGCGGATGCGCCCGCATCCGACCCGCACTGCGGTGGGATAATTCCAGTTTGCGTTCATGTTGTTTTTGCGCGACACGGATGCCGCCGCCGCTCAACTGCCTCGGTAGGTGGAATAGCCGAACGGGCTCAGCAGCAGCGGGACGTGGTAGTGCTGGCCGTCTGCGGCGATGCTGAACAAGATTTCCACTTGCGGATAAAAGCACGGCGCGGCGGCGTAGTATGCGCCGGTGTCGAAGGTTAGTTTGCAGGGGCCAGCCGGTAGGTTTGAGTCGGAGGCGAGCAGGTTGGAGACTCGGCCATCTTGGTCTGTGATGCCGTCGCCAAGCGCGATCCATTGGTCTCCGTCTTGCCGTGCCAGAGTCACGCGCAACCCCCGCGCCGGTTGGCCGAGGGAAGTGTCGAGGACATGGGTGGTGATTTGGCTCATGGTTTGGTTATGGTTTCGTTCATGGAGACGTAAACAATTTGTGAATTCTGAGTTGGGTTATTTTACGCTGCTCCTCGGCGGCGTTGGCGAATTCTTGTTGGTGGGTATTGTCCATCCGCGCCCGCAACAAGCGCAATATATGTTCGGCGGATTTGCCGCTTGCGCAGACGATGAAAATGAACCCGAACTTTTTTTCGTAGTCGCGGTTGTGCTTGATTAGAGATGCGCTTACCGGCGCGGATGCCCGTGCGGCGGCGGATTGTTCCTGTGCGGCAAGGGCGTGGTCGCCGGGGTCGGCATTTTTCAGGGAATCCGGGCGGCCAATTTGCGGATGACCGCGAAAGGCTTCGAGAACATCGCGCCGCCCCATCGCCCGCCAATGCGAGTCGGCGGCTTCGGTGAATTGGGCAATGGAATGATAGGGCCGCGCCGCCACCATGCACTCCGCCCAGCGAGTGCTGGCGCAACACCGCAAAATCAGCGCGCGGGCGGCGGCGGCTTGCAGGTTATTGAATTGAGCGAGGGTGGTCATGACGGGATTGTTAAAAATCCCGGCGCATTGGTCAAGAACTCTTCGCATGAAACTGCTTTTAAGTTGCGGTGGCGGTTACCGGTTATGATAGCGGTTGGCGCATATTCGGCGTATCCGGGACACGGGTCGTTCCGGTCCGCGAAAGCGAAGACGAAATTCATTTGCCAAACCATCCAACCACTGTAACAAAACCATGACCTTGTCGGCGCATCGAGGCGAACTGCTTCATTTTCTGGATGACCCCGCCGAACAAGGCGAGGCGGCATGGCAATATTTTGCCGACGGCGTGTTGGTTATAGAAGATGGGCGCGTTGTCGCTTGTGGCGCCGCCGATGCGGTTATTCCGCGATGGGGCGGCGAGGTTGAGGTGACCCGGCATCCGCATTGCTTGATGATTCCGGGCTTGATTGATACCCATGTTCACTATCCCCAGAGTGAGATTATCGCGGCATATGGCGGGCAATTATTGGAATGGTTGGAACAACATACTTTTCCGGCGGAGGCGCGCTTCCACGACCGCGCCCACGCCGACAAAATCGCCGCCTTCTTCCTCGACGAACTGCTGCGCAACGGCACCACCACCGCGCTGGTGTTTGGCACGGTTCATCCGCAATCGGTGGATGCGTTTTTTGCCCAAGCCGAAGCGCGCAATCTGCGCATGATATGCGGCAAGGTGATGATGGATCGCAACGCCCCCGACGAGTTGTGCGACACCCCGCAATCCTCGTTTGAGGATAGCCGGGCGTTGATCCGGCGATGGCACGGCAAGGGGCGGCTGGGCTATGCCGTAACCCCGCGTTTCGCTCCGACTTCATCAACCGAGCAGTTGCATTTGGCAGGCAAACTCATCAGCGAAAACCCCGGCGTTCACTTGCACACGCACATCGCCGAAAACGTCCGTGAATGCGAATGGGTGGCGGAATTGTTTCCGCAATGCCGGGATTATCTCGACGTTTATGACCGCCACGGCTTGCTCGGTCGCCGTTCGTTATTCGCCCACGGCATCCATCTGAATGAACGCGAATGGGCGCGGCTGTCGGCGAGCGATTCAAACTTGGCTTTTTGCCCGACCTCCAATTTGTTTATCGGCAGCGGTTTGTTCCCGTTACACAAAGCCGACCACAACCACGTGCGAGTCGGCCTCGGCACCGACATCGGCGGCGGCGACAGTTTTTCCCTGCTACGAACCATCAACGAAGCCTACAAAGTCCAACAGTTACAGGGACAAAACCTACCGCCAATGCGCGCCCTCTACCTAGCCACCCTCGGCGGCGCCCGCGCCCTCGACCTGCATTCATCCATCGGCAATTTCGAAATCGGAAAAGAAGCAGACTTCACCATCTTGAATTACCACGCAACCCCCCTACTACAATTCCGAACCGCCACCTGCAAAACCCTACCGGAAAAGTTATTCGCCCTACTAATGCTAAGCGACGACCGCACCATCACCGGAACCTGGATTATGGGGAAGAAATGGGTGGGCGGTGACTGAGGTGATTAACCGGGGTTCGTTTTTGATCGGTAATCCCACGCCTCGTCGTCATTCCCGCGAAAGCCGACTCCCCAGGCCCGTCATTCTCGTGCCCCCAACTCGTTATTCCCGCGACAGCGGGGATAACGACTTGGGGGACACGGGAATCCAGTGAAATATGCCGGCGATAGCCGACTCATTATTTATCATTCGGGAATGACGAACTTTGATACTCCTCATTATTGATGCCGCGACAATCCCAGCAGTTGTCCGGCTACTGACACGGCGACTTCCATGGGGGATTTTCCGGGGATGGAGTCTAGGCCGATGGGGCAGGTTAGGCGCGCTAGTTCGGGTTCGGTGAATCCTTTTTTCTTTAGGCGGCTGCGGAATTTTGCGCCTTTGGATCGGGAGCCGATTAGTCCGCAGTAGCGGCTGTCGCCACGGGTGAGGATGGCTTCGCACAACTCGAAGTCGATTTCGTGGCTGTGGGTCATCACTAAATAATACGCATCTTGCGGGCAGTCTCGCACCGCGGCGAACGGGTTTTGCATGGATGCGGTTTGGATGTTTGCGGCGGGTGCTTGCGGAAAAATATCTTCTCTGGCATCCACCCATCGCACTCGACACGGCAGTTGCGAGAGGATGGCAACCAGTGCTTTGCCGACATGCCCGGCGCCGAACAAGGCGATGTTGAATTGGCAGGGCGGGAAACATTCAAACAGCAAGGTCACCTTGCCGCCGCAGCACTGGGACAAGTCTTTGCCGAGGGAGATGGTGTGGCTTTGGGTTGCGGGGACGCCTTTGTCGAGCAATGCGCGGGCTTGGTCGATGGCCTGAAATTCGAGGTTACCGCCGCCGATGGAGTCGTGGGTTTGGCCGGCGGTGACCACCATTTTTGCCGCCGCATCGCGAGGCGCGGAGCCTTCGGTTTGCACCACGGTTACCAGCACGAAGCCGGTGTTTTCACCGGACAGGCGGGCGATGGCGTTAATCCAGTTCATTGCGTTGTATTCTGCGTTATCTTTTGCGTTGCCTTCATCGAATCTTTCAACCAAAGGAGTAAAAACAAACTATTACACTCACCAGTTTTGGCAAAAAAAAGATAGGATCAAAGTTACAAGTAATACTATATACACAATGGTCGAACCATGATATATTTGCCATGTCTAAATTATCAATTCATCAACAAAAATGTAAATTTAACCATTGGAAAATGCAATGAATAAATTTTCAAACACTGAATTTGAAGCTGTACGTAAACCATTTCTTGAGGCAGAATCCATGCCTCCGAAGTGCTACACGGACCCGGATTTCTTTCGCAAGGAAGTCAAAAACATATTCATGGAGTCTTGGTTGTTCGTCGGCAGGCAAGAAAAAATACCAAACGTTGGAGATTATTTTGTAATCGAACTTATTGGACACTCTGTCATTGTCATGCGCGACAGCAATGGCGCGGTAAATGCTTTTCACAATTTATGTTCACATCGTGGTGCTCGCATTTTGGACGGGGAAGGAAATACTACGTTGATCAGATGCCCTTATCATAGTTGGTGTTTTTCACTGTCTGGTGAGTTAGTCCGTGCGCCGGACATGCAGAAAACCTGCAATTTTGATAAGAAAGAACATGGGTTGCAATCAATTAGTGTTGATTTTTGGGATGGTTTTATTTTCGTCAATTTTGCCATCTCGCCTGCCCCTCTGCTGACTCACTTAGGCGATCTACCGGAACGCTTCGCACCTTATGATATCGCGAACATGATATGTGTGCGTGAGCGAGAAGATATTGTTGAAACTAATTGGAAGCTATATCAGGAGGTTGATATGGAAGATTATCATGCTCCTTCCGTACACCCGCTATCAATTGGCCAGCAAGTATTTCCGCGACTTCCCTCAGGTGGGGCTTATGAGACAACTTTCTTTGAATATGACCAAACTGTCTCAGTTATGTCGACCGACAAAGGTAAGGTTTTCCCAAAGATCAAAAAACTCACAGGCCAATGCGCACAAGGCACTCACTTTACCATGGTTTACCCAGGCTTCTTCCTAGTAAATACTCTGGATTCAATGTGGTGGATCAATAAGATTCCAATCTCTCCTGAGAAAACCTACGTTCGGTCCGGGTTTTGTTTCCCAAAATCGACAGTTGAGCGAGAAGATTTCAAAGAGAATTCAGCCAGATACCACAAGCGGTGGGATTTAGTTATAGACGAAGATAATAATATTACCGAACGGCACCAAAGTGGTATTCGCAGCCCTTTCGCAAAGTCTGGACGCCTTTCCTTTCATGAAGAGGTTGTAAATGCCATGAATAATTGGGTCCTTGATCGTGTTTTACAAGAGGAAACCCAATGAGCATGGAACAACTTGATACTGTGCAGAGGGAAGCAAGTACGATTAAGTTAATAACGATTGGGCTTGCAGGTTCAATTTTGTTTAGTGCAACTTTTATTTTGAATTACACTATGCACTTGAATGGTGGGCATTGGTATTGGTCGGCTTCTTTACGTTTTTTGTTCATGATTCTTCTGTTGACTGGTATTTTAGCCATTCAACTAGGACCACGAAAATTCACTGAAATGTTGATGCTGTTTAGAACACATATCTTGTTCTGGACATTTATCGGGACAGTTGGCTTCGGTGTGTTTTATGTGGGCATTTGCTATTCTGCTGATTATGCCAGAGGTTGGGTTGTCGCTGCTACTTGGCAAACCACAGTGATGGCCACACCCCTTGTACTTATAGCAATGGGCTTTGCATTTCCCAAACGTGGTCTTGCATTCTCGGCTTTAATTGTGCTTGGAGTCTTGTTCGTCAATTTTGACGGATTTAAGAGTGGCATATCCAGCAACGAAATCAAGTATGGTGTTTTGCCAATATTAGTCTCCGCGATTGCCTATCCAATAGGCAATCAATTGTTAAACGCGAGCAAGAACGGGACTTTGAGTTATGTACCACATATTAAAAGCGATTTTTTAAAATCACCACTCGTATGTATTTACTATATGTCGCTTGGTACAATCCCATTTTGGTTAATGTTATACCTATTTGTATCTCCGCCGGCGCCCGAAACCCAACAATGGATTAGCACTTTCTTTGTGGCTTTACTTGCTGGGATTGGAGCCACTGGATTGTTCATCTATGCACGTAATTTGACAGCAAACCCGTTCAAGATTGCAGCAGTTGATGCAACATTGTCAGGCGAGGTTTTTATTCCTCTTTTGTTTGAAGTGTTGTTCCTGGGGAAGGACTTCCCTTCGACTGTTTCATTATTTGGTCTGCTGCTGATTGTCGGAGGACTGATTGCCTATACATTCCGAATTACAATGGCTGATTAGATTATATTAAGAGTATAAGGAGGCAACGACCAATGATGTTGAGAAATATTACTTCATTGCGTTGTCTTCTGCGTTATCTTTTGCGTTGCCTTCATCGAATCTTTCAACCAATCGACCGCTTTGAGAATTTCTTCCGGGGTGGCCGGCGCATCCAGTTTCGGGCAGATGCGGTAATCCGCCAGCGAAGCGACCGCGTCTCGGATGGCACACCACGCCGAGATCGCCAGCATCAACGGCGGTTCGCCCACTGCCTTGGAGTGAAAAATAGTCGCTTCGGCATTGGGTGAATTTTCCAACAGGCGCGCGTTAAACACCGGCGGTGCGTCGGTGATGGCGGGAATTTTATAAGTCGCCGGGCTGTCGCTCAGCAGGCGGCCGTTTTCATCCCACTTCAATTCTTCGCAGGTCAGCCAGCCGACCCCTTGCAGATAGCCGCCTTCAATCTGCCCCAAGTCCATGGCCGGATTGATGGAGTTTCCGACATCGTGAATGATGTCGGCGCGCAGCAGTTTGTATTCGCCGGTGAGGGTGTCGATGACGACTTCGGAGGCCGCCGCGCCGTTGGCGTAATAGTAAAACGGTCGCCCCGAAGCGGTGTCGCGGTGGTAATAAATCTTCGGCGTTTTGTAAAACCCGGTGGCGGAAAGTTGCACTCGCCCGAGCCACGCCGACTGCGCTGCTTGCGCAAACGACAATGACTCGCCGGCCACCGCCACGCGGTCATCGGCGAATACCACCTGCGTCTCGGCGACTCCGTGTTGCGTTGCCAAGTGTGCGATTAGCCGTTGCTTGATGGTTCGCGCGGCGTTGCGTGCTGCCATGCCGTTGATGTCGGTTCCGCTTGAGGCTGCGGTGGGTGCGGTGTTGGGAACCTTGTCGGTGCGCGTTGCCGAGACGCGGATGCGCTGCGGGTCGGCGCCCAATTCACGGGCTACGATCTGCACGATTTTGATCATCAACCCCTGACCCATTTCGGTGCCGCCGTGGTTGACCAGAATGCTGCCGTCGGTATACAGATGAACCAGCGCACCGGCTTGATTGAGGTGCGACACGGTGAAAGAAATTCCAAACTTGACCGGCGTCAGCGCCAGGCCTTTTTTGAGCACCGGGCTGGTGGCATTGAACGCCTTGATTTGTTCGCGCCGCCGTTGGTAATCCGCTTCGGTTTCCAGTTGGGCGATGATTTCCGGGACGGTGAATGCGTCCACTCGTTGGTGATAGGGCGTTACATCGCGCGGCGCGGTGCCGTATAAATTGGCCTTTCGAATATCCAGCGGATCTTTGCCCAGCGCGAAGGCGATTTCGTCTATCACCGATTCCATGGCGATCATTCCTTGAGGGCCGCCGAAACCGCGAAAGGCGGTGTTGGATACCGTGTGAGTTTTGCAGCGCAAGCCGTCAATGCACACCGTGGGCAGGTAGTAGCAGTTGTCGCAATGGAACATCGCCCGGTCAACGATGGCGTCCGATAAATCCGGCGAGTTGCCGCATTGTCCGGCGAGTAAATATTTGACCGCGGTTATCATGCCGTCGCTGTCGAAGCCGACCTCGAAGCGGTTGAGAAAGGCGTGGCGTTTGCCGGTCATGATCATGTCATCCCGGCGCGCCAGTTTGCATTCCACCACGCGGTGGTTGCGCAGCGCGAATAACGCCGCCAGACAAGCCCACGGACCGGCATGGGTTTCCTTGCCGCCGAAACCGCCCCCCATGCGTCGCGTCACCACCGTCACCTTGTTCATCGGCAGATCCAGTACCCGGGCGGCCAGTTTCTGCGTCTCGGTGGGGTTCTGGTTGGAACTGTGGATGGTGACGCCGCCGTCCTCTTCGGGGATGGCGGTGGAGGCCTGACCTTCAAGATAAAAATGCTCCTGTCCGCCGACCCGCATTTCGCCTGTGATGCGGTGCGCCGCCGCAGTTAGAGCCGCATCGGCGTCGCCGCGCTGCATGCGATGCGGTGGGCGCACATAAAAAGATTTTTCAACGGCCTCGGTGAGGGACAAAAGC
Organism: Candidatus Poriferihabitaceae bacterium; assembly: GCA_965262585.1. Taxonomy (GTDB): domain Bacteria; phylum Pseudomonadota; class Gammaproteobacteria; order Arenicellales; family Poriferihabitantaceae; genus JAHRAW01. The sequence goes on along the minus strand of OZ253546.1, from coordinate 1,408,341 downwards.
GGCGTCCATTGTTCGTATTCAATGCGCGCCAGTGCCACTGCTTTTCGGGCGGCGGTAAAATCCGTGCCGGCCACGGCGAACAACGGCTGCCCGATATATTCGATGGTGTCCGCCACCAGCAACGGGTCGCCGGGATACACTGGCCCGATGTCGAGTTGGCCGGGGATGTCGGCGGCGGTGATAACATCCACCACACCCGGCGCTTTTCGTACCCGCGACAAGTCCATGCGCAACACCTTGCCGTGAGCGATGGCACTGCCGCCGACGCAGGCGAATAGTTGGCCGCTGACGCGGGGGCGGTCGTCCACATACAACGCCGCGCCGGTCACATGATGGCGCGCGCTGTCGTGGGGTAGGTCGCTGTCAGGTGGTTGCGGCACAGGCGCCAACCCGGGTCGGGGCTTTGGGTGGGTGTGATTCGGCGGGTGATTCGATGGGCAGTTCAATGAAAAGGCGTTGCAGCAAATTTTGCGCCACCGTCATGCGATAGGCGGCGCTGGCGCGAACATCGCTGATGGGTTGAAAATCTTCCCTCAATGCCTGTTGCGCTTTTGCCAGCGTGTGATGGTCGAGGGGTTGGCCGAGCAGGGCTTGTTCGCAGCGCAACGCGCGTTTGGGAATGGCCGCCATGCCGCCGAAACCGGTGCGGATGGTTTCAATAAGGTTGCCCTTGCGCGCCACAAAAAACACCGCGCACAAGGCGGAGATGTCATCGTCTATGCGTTTGCTGACTTTGTAGACTTTCAAGCAACCGCCGGGTTTGGCGACGGGCAGGCGGATGGCGCGGATGAATTCGCCTTCGGCCAACGCGGTTTTTTTGTAGTCCAGGAAATAGTTTTCGATGGCAACGGAGCGCTGCCGTTCGCCCTTTTGCAACACCACATCGGCATCCAGCGCGATCAACACCGGCGGCAAGTCGGCGATGGGCGAGGCGTTGGCGATGTTGCCGCCCAGGGTTGCTTGATTGCGTATTTGCGCGGAGCCGAAGCGGCGTAGCAACTCACCGAGGTCGGGGTATTCGTCGCATAGTAAATCGCCGCATTGCGAAAGCGGCACCGCCGCGCCGATTTCATGGTGCGTTTCATTGCGGTGTATCCGCCGAAGTTCCGCCACCCGGTCGAGAAAAATAATGTTGTCGATAGGTTTTAATTGCTGGGTGACTTCCAACGCCAAATCGGTTCCCCCGGCGAGCAGCCGCGCATCGGGATATTGTTGCAACAGTTCGGCCAGTTGCGGCGCGGAATCGGGCAGGTGAAAGCAGGGCATGCCCGGTTTGTCTTTTGCAATGGCCTGCAATTTTTTGACGCATTCGCTTTCATGCTGGCTAAATTGATCCGCCTTGACATTGCGCGTGGCTTGCAAAGCCGCATCCATGATCGGGCGATAGCCGGTGCAGCGACACAGATTGCCGCCGAGATATTCTTCAATGGTCTGCCGCGAAACTTTTTCCCGAGATGCCACGGGTTGGTTTTTATACAACGCAAACATCGACATGACAAAACCGGGCGTGCAGAACCCGCACTGGGAACCATGTTGTTCGACCATGGCCTGCTGCACCGGGTGAAGTTTTTTATCGGCGGCCAGATCCTCCACCGTGATCAACTGCTTGCCATGCAACGCCCCGACAAAGGTGATGCAACTATTGATAGCACGATACGCAAGCGAATCGTTCTCCACCGTCGCCACCACCACCGTACACGCCCCGCAATCCCCGGAAGCACAACCCTCCTTGGTGCCACACTTTTGCCGGAGATCACGCAAATAATCCAACACCGTCACATCACCCCGCGATTCCCCAATCGCGACCTCTTCCCGATTAAGCAAAAAACGAATCATACGACCCCAACCCCTAAAAACTTCACCGGGATTTTAGCAAACCTTTTGGAACGCGGGTATTAACTTACCCAATATTCCGCAGGCGTTGACAGAAACCGCTCAAGGGAAACCCCACCCGTGCCGACGATAAAACTCTTGGTTGGCTTGAATGTTTTGGAAAAAGCATCTAAGCCGGGAATCTGGCTGGGCATTCTGCCGCTTTTTACTTCGATGGCGGCCAGTTTTTTTCCCTTGCGCAAAACAAAATCCACTTCGCGGTTGTTATCCCGCCAGTAAAACAATTCGCACGCCCCGCCAACGGTGGCATTAAGCAAATGCGCCCCCACCGCAGATTCTGTCAGCCGCCCCAACAGTGGCTTGTCTTTGTGCATCTCCCGCCAGGTCATGCCGGATTGGGCGGTTATCAGTGCTGTATTGAAGACCTGCAATTTTGGAATCGAACGCCGACTTACCGCCATACTGCCCGCGTATTTTTGCAGTCCGGCAAGCGTGCCGGCACCCGCAAGCAAGTCAAGATAATGCGCAAGCGTGGTGACATTTCCCGCATCCTGAAGTTGTCCGGCAATTTTTCTGTACGAAAGAATTTGCCCCGAATAAGAACACCCCATCTCAAACAGTTGCCTCAGCAGCGCCGGTTTGTCCACGCGGGAAAGCAAAAACACATCGCGGGAAATGGTGGTTTCTATGAGGGAATCTTTGATGTAGCGCGCCCAGCGCGCCGGTTCTCGTATGAGGGGGGCGGCTCCCGGATAGGCACCATAGAAAAGATACTGTTGCACATCCCACCCGAAGGCCTCGCGCATCTCGGAAAAACTCCAGTGCGGCAGATGCAAGGTTTCAAAACGCCCGGCGAGGCTTTCCGTAAGCCCGTGTCCAATCAACAACGGTGCTGAACCGAGCAATACGACTTTTACCGGTCTTTTCTTGCGAGTATCTTCATCCCAAAGACCTTTTACCGTTGCCGACCACTGCGGAACTTTCTGAACCTCATCCAATATCAACAATGCGCCTTTTTTCCCCGCGCTTTCCGCCAGATGCCGCGCCTCTTCCCATTGCGAGCCAATCCATCCACCCCCGGCGCGAAGCATCGGTTCATCCGCGCTCGCAAAGTGGCAGGGCAAATTGCTCCGCTCCGCGACTTGCAGGGCCAGAGTCGTCTTGCCGACCTGCCGCGCTCCCGATATGGACTGAATAAACCGGCGCGACTCTTTCAGCCGCCGCACCAGTTCCTTTGCTTGCGGTCTGATGAATTTCATATTTTTGATATATCGAACAATCCTGCAATATTAGACAATTTTGTCCGATATATCAAACATTTTTGTTCGGTATATCGAACAAAAACCAATCATACTTATCGATTTTCCTGTTTAGTTCAAGCGTGCCTATCAGTGCACGTCCGTGAATTAGTAGCAATGAGGCTTCATTTGGCCTTATCCTTGTGAGGCTTTAGAATGGCTTTTAGGTTTAACTTTTTCCGAACTTAGCAATGCTTTTACGGAAAGAAATTTGACTGATGATAGATTTTACAATCTTATATAAACCCTTGTTTTTCGAATAGTCTGCCATAACAACATATGATGCTCTCTTCTGCTTTAGAAGTTTTGTTGCTTCCTTTTTCGCATGTTTTTTGCTGGGCGGATAAACAGCTATTGCATGGCCTCCTTTATATAATATCATTTTCATCGCAGGTATATCTGTTGCCCCATCACCAATATAAATCATTTCACTGAATGGTATAGGTCTGTCTTCTTCCGGAGTATATTCGTTTATCTTGGAATTATCCCACGCATTGTGAATGCCTTTATTGATACGAAATAAATATTGCACTTTTGTTGTGTAATTGATAGCCACGGCCGGCCATTCCGGCACACCGTGCTGATCATACATAAAAGAAGAAGCATAGATGTATTTAAATTCCTTTGCTATTGATGTACCTTCGATCATTTCCTTAGTCCCCGAAGAGACAATATAGTGCTGCAGATTCACCTGCTGACTTTTTGCGTATGCATTAATTTCATTGAAGAAGTTTTTAACCCCATTAAAATAAACCACTTCTGCTCCATGTCTTCGAATACTTTCCTTATCAATCATAGTCTTTGTTTTGTCAGCTTTTTTGATGAGTAAAAACATATAGGCAAGTATCTCATCCATTTCTTTATTTCTTGCTAAGTCCTTTACCTCACCCCAGAATTTTCCCTTCGGTATACCAATTGCTGGGAGAAAGGAGTTTTCCTGAATATTGCCCTTTGCCAAAGTTCCGTCAAAGTCATAGACAATGGCGACTTTTGTATATTTTCTAGGCATTATTAATTCCCCATACTCCGATTAGTAGTTTTTGCATAAAACCGCACTTTTGAATGCGATATTTAGGATTTTAACAATCTGCTTTTGTTTATTTATGTCAGGAAGAGACAAGTTCAATTTCTTTAAATCTCTTTCGTATAAATGAACAATTGTACTACTTTGAGTATAACGTGATATTTTTCTTTTTTTAATATGCGTTAGATAATACGCAAGGAATGAAGAATCATGAAGGTTCGCCTTAACGGGTCGTAAAATATTGATATCCCCACCTAGCAAAACATCACTTTCAAGCACTGTTGTCGCATTTGTCAAATCTATATCTTTCATTGTTGTAGGTCCGGGAACAAGCACATCCCCTTTTTTGGACAATCCGCTCACTTCTCACTCGTCCTTCCCCGCCGGTTACCCGCTGCCACGGCTTGAAGAATAGGTGGAATGTTAAACAGCAGATGAGATAGTTTTTTGTTGAAATAATAATTTTCCCGCCCCCATCGGCTTTTCTGCAGAATGCCAATATCGGCAAGGGTATCCAGATAACGGGTGGCGGTGGGGCGCGATATATTCAGGTCATTCACAAGGAATTGAATTTTTGTGTAGGGATTCTTGAAAAGATTATTCAGCAAATCCTGGCTGTATATCTTGGGCGATTGGGAACGCATTTGTTCCTTCTGCTCTTGCAAAAGTTGTTTGATGTTCAAAATAGTATCAATGGTGTTTTTTGCAGTCAAAGAAACACCATCAAGCATATATACCACCCACTTTTCCCATTGCTCGTTGTTTTCGCGTGCAGTTTGCAAGAGATGATAATAATCTTTCTTGGTCTGATTAATGTAGCGGCTAAGATACAAAACCGGAGCATCCAACAATTGATGCTGTACCAGATAGAGAATGTTGAGAATTCTGCCTACCCTGCCGTTGCCGTCATAAAAGGGATGTATGCTTTCAAACTGGTGGTGAATCAGCGTCATCTTAATCAGCGGGTCAAGGGAACTAACCAAAGGGTCGTTGATAAAAGTTTCCAGATCGTCGAGCAGAGGCGGCAATTCCAGCGGCTCAGGCGGGATGTACACTGTCGCCCCCGTAGCCTGATCAACGAGTTCGGTGCCGAGTTGTTTTCTTATGCCGGCGCGATTGCCTGCGATGATTGCCTGAATCTCCACAATAGTATTAATGGCGATAATTTGGTTTTGTTTCACAGCGGCAATTCCTGTTGCCAATGCTTCGGCGTAGTTATGTACCTCCTTGGCATTCGTGTCTCCTACGTCGGGACGCAACCGGAATTTATACAGCGCATCTTGAGTGGTGATGATGTTTTCTATCGCCGAACTCTCTTGGGATTCCTGCAGGTTCAGGGTGGAAACCAGGATGTTTTCATTGGGGATGCTGGTGGCAACCCCTTTCAACTCACCCAGATAGCGATTGGCCTCCGCCAAGGCTTTGAGTATTGGCGGAGTCTCAAAATCTATTTTATGGGCAATCTGTTTGAGTGTGTGCATAATTAAATATAAAAAAGTATGTTTCACAAGCACTTATACACTAATCTTCTCAAAAAAGCCATTTTTTGAGAAGGTCACGAGGGATATGTAACATTTTGGGGCATTTTCGTTATTCAGGCCTTCGGAAGCCCCGCTTATCGCAAGTTCATTCTACCCGCCAGTTTGTATTTCCCCCCGCTTCTACTCTACACTAACCAGCCCTCCGGCCACCCGTAGGCTACTCAAAACACCCATGGCAAACCCGCCCAATGTCTGAACATTCCCCGGAAGCGCTGCTGGAGTTGCGTGGCATCAGCAAGGCTTTTCCCGGGGTGATTGCTAATCAGGGGGTTGATCTGGCTTTGCGGGCCGGGGAGATTCACGCGCTGCTGGGCGAGAACGGGGCGGGTAAGTCGACGCTGGTGAAAATGATTTACGGGGTGCTCAAAGCGGATGCGGGGACTATGAAATGGATGGGGCGCGAGGTGGATATTCGCGATCCGGCCACTGCGCGGCGGCTTGGGATTGCCATGGTGTTTCAGCATTTTTCTTTGTTCGATTCGCTTTCGGTATTGGAGAACATCATCCTCGGTATGGAGCCGGGGGTTGATCGTGGCGAACTCAGGACGCGCATCCACGATCTTTCCGAACACTATGGCTTGCCGTTGCACGCCGACCGTCATGTTTATACGCTGTCGGTTGGCGAACGGCAGCGGGTGGAAATTATCCGTTGTTTGTTGCAGCGGCCGAAATTGCTGGTCATGGACGAGCCCACTTCGGTGCTGACCCCGCAGGAAGTGGCGCGGCTGTTCGAGACACTGAAACAACTGGCCGCCGAAGGGTTGGCGATTCTCTACATCAGTCACAAACTAGACGAGATTACGGCGTTGTGTCGACGCGCCACCATCCTGCGCGCTGGCCGCGTGGTCGATTCGGTCGCGGTCGCCGGCGAGAACGCCAAGTCGCTCGCCGCTAAAATGATGGGCGCGGAACTCGAAGATACCGAACTGCGCGCCACCGCCGCGCAAGATGGTGGCGCACCGGTGCGGCTGGAAATCGAGCATCTCACCTTGCCCGCCGGGGATGAATTCGGCGTCGGGTTGAAAGACATTAATTTGAATGTGCATGGCGGCGAAATTCTCGGCATCGCCGGGGTTGCCGGCAACGGTCAGGACGAATTGCTGGCGGCGTTGAGCGGGGAAGCACTGGCGATGCGCGATGCCAGCATCAAAATTGACGGTCAAGCGTGCGGCTTGGGCGGTGCCAATCAACGCCGGAAACTGGGGCTCGCCGGCATTCCCGGCGAACGCCTCGGCCACGGTTCGGTGCCGGAGATGAGTCTGGTGGAAAACGGCTTGCTGACTTCTTTTCAACGTCTGGGATTGGTAAAAAACGGATTTATCCGCTACCGCGACTGTCGCCACTTCGTTGCCGGCGTGGTGGAGCGTTTCAAGGTTAAGTCTTTTGGTATCGGCGCGATGGCCGCCAGCCTTTCCGGCGGCAACCTGCAAAAGTTTATCGTTGGCAGGGAAATTTGTCAGGCACCGAGCCTGCTGGTTGTCTCCCAGCCCACTTGGGGCGTGGACGCCGGTGCCGCGCAGACCATTCATATCGCCTTGCGGAAAATGGCGGACAACGGCGCGGCCATCGTGGTGATTTCCCAGGACTTGGACGAGTTGATGTTGCTGAGCGATCGCATCGCCGCGATTTGCGCCGGTGCGTTGTCGGCGCCGTGCGCGACTGCCTCGATCACCGTCGAGGGCATTGGCTTGCTGATGGCCGGTGCCAAACCTGGTGCCGAATCCGGTCCGGCGGGGGGTGGTTGATGATTGCCGAATTGGTCAAGCGTCCCGAGCCGTCAAAAAGCATGGTGTATCTGTCGCCGCTGCTGGCACTCGGCATCACGCTGCTGTCCGGCGTGGTGATGTTCGAGGTGATGGGATTTGATTCCGCGGTCGCGCTGCATGCGTTTTTTGTGGAGCCGCTGACCTCGGCTTACGGCTGGGCCGAACTCGGAGTTAAAGCGACGCCGTTGGTGTTGATCGCGGTGGCGTTGTCGGTCGGCTTCCGCGCCGGGGTATGGAATATCGGCGCCGAAGGGCAGTTGACCCTGGGAGCGGTTTGCGGCGGCGGCGCCGCTTTGTGGTTATACCAAGTGGATTCGATTTTGGTACTGCCGTTCATTTTGCTGTGCGGTGTGCTTGGCGGCATCGCCTGGGCGGCCATTCCGGCGTTTCTTAAAACCCGCTTCAACGCCAATGAAATTTTAACCAGTTTGATGCTGACCTATGTCGCTACTTTGCTGCTGAGTTTGTTGGTGCACGGCCCGTGGCGCGACCCGGATGGTTTTAATTTTCCCGAGTCGCGCATTTTCAGCGATTCGGCAACCTTGCCCATCATCATGGAAAACACCCGGCTGCATCTCGGCGCGCTACTGGCGCTGGCGGCGGTGGCGATGGTCTGGGTGCTGATGGCGCGCACCATCATCGGCTTCCAAATCAAAGTCATCGGCCAGGCACCGGCGGCCGGTCGATACGCCGGTTTCAGCATCAACCGCACGATCTGGTTCTGTTTCGCGCTCGCCGGCGGTGCCGCCGGATTGGCAGGCATCGTCGAAGTGTCCGGCCCCATCGGCCAGTTGCTGCCGACCATCTCGCCGGGCTACGGATTCACCGCGATCATCGTCGCCTTCGTCGGGCGACTGCATCCACTCGGCGTGTTGTTGGCCGGATTGCTGCTGGCGTTGTCCTATCTCGGCGGCGAAAGCGCGCAGATTTCCCTCAACCTACCGCTCGCGGTGACCGGCGTGTTTCAGGGAATGCTGCTGTTTTTCTTGCTCGCTTGCGATGTGTTAATTCAATATCGCATCCGCTTCAAATGGCGCGCCATGCTGGCTTGGCGGCAACCTGAGTGACGACTCGATTATGGATATTCTAATTGCCGCCGTTCTGACCATCATCACCGCGGCGACGCCGTTGCTGTATGCCGCGTTGGGCGAGTTGATCACGGAAAAATCCGGGGTGCTCAATCTCGGCGTCGAGGGCATGATTTTGTTGGGCGCGGTGTGCGGATTCGCGGCCGTGCATTTCACCGGCAGCGCCTCGCTCGGCATCCTCGCCGGGTTGCTCGGCGGCGCCGCGTTGTCGCTGGTGTTTGCGATATTGGTGCTCGGCTTCCAAGCGAGTCAAGTGGCGACCGGTCTGGCGCTCACCATCTTCGGCATCGGCTTGAGCGCGTTGTTGGGACAGGACTTGGTCGGCATCGCCTACGACGGCCTGCCGAAGTTGGCGATTCCGCTGCTGGCGGATATCCCGTTCGCCGGGTCATTATTATTCAACCATGATATTTTGGTATACGGCTCGTTCGGGTTGGTCGCGGCGGTTTATTGGTTTCTGGCGCGCAGCCGCGCCGGGTTGATCGTGCGCGCGGTCGGCGATTCCCACACCGCCGCCCACGCCATGGGCTATGCGGTGATTCGCATCCGCTTTGCCGCAGTGTTGTTCGGCGGCGGCATGGCCGGGCTCGCCGGTGCCTACTTGTCGCTCGCGTATTCACCGTTGTGGGTCGAAAACATGAGCGCCGGACGCGGCTGGATTGCGCTGGCACTGGTGGTGTTCGCCACCTGGCGACCGTGGCGCGTGTTGAGCGGCGCATACCTGTTCGGCGGCATCACCATCTTGCAACTGCATGCTCAGGCACTCGGCGTCGGCATCCCCGCGCAGGTCATGTCGATGCTGCCCTATCTCGCCACCATCGTGGTATTAGTGCTGATCTCACGGGATCGCAGCAAAATCAAACTAAACGCCCCGGCTTGCATCGGCAAGCCATTCCATCCAACCGCCTGAAATTTGTTACACTTATAACGATTTCAAGCACGACTAAACTCAACACGAAGACACGCCCCTAAACCAATACCTTTTCGGAGAAACACATGAACCTCAAACCCTTCACCACAATTTTAGCCGCCGCCATCGGCGCAAGTATTTCGCTGGCAGCGGCGAGCGCATCCGCGGCGCAGGTCGATAACGTTGGATTCGTTTATGTCGGCCCGGTCGGCGATCACGGCTGGAGTTATCGCCACGACATTGGCCGCCGTGCGGTCGAGAAAGAACTCGGCGTCGATACCACCTTTGTCGAAAGCGTCGGCGAAGGCGCCGATGCCGAGCGCGTGATCCGCAAACTCGCTTCCGGCGGCAGCGATGTCATATTCACCACCTCATTCGGCTACATGAATCCGACCGTGAAAGTCGCCAAGCAATTTCCCCAGGTCAAATTCGAACACGCCACCGGCTATAAACGCACCGACAACGTCAGCACATACTCGGGACGTTTTTACGAAGGGCGCACGGTACTCGGCACCATCGCCGGGCACATGAGCAAAACCGGGCAGGTCGGTTATGTCGCCTCGTTCCCGATTCCCGAAGTGGTGCGCGGCATCAACGCTTTCACGCTGGCGATGCGCAAGGTCAACCCCGAAGCGAGCGTGCGGGTGGTCTGGGTTAACTCGTGGTATGACCCCGGCAAAGAAGGCGATGCCGCCAAGGCACTCATCGACGGCGGCGTTGACATCATCACCCAACACACCGACTCGCCGGCACCGTTGCAAGTAGCCGAGCAGCGCGGGGTTTTCGCATTCGGGCAGGCTTCCGATATGCGCTCGTTCGCCCCCAAAGCGCAGTTGACCGCGATTATCGACAACTGGGATCGGTATTACATCGCGCGGGTTAAGGCGGCCATGGATGACAGTTGGGCTTCCACCGATACCTGGGGTGGCCTCGCCGATGGCATGGTCGAGATGGCGCCTTATGGAGACGCGGTTCCGGCTGATGTGCGCGCTGCCGCCGATGCGGTCAGGGCCGCCATCGTCGACGGTTCGCTTCATCCGTTCGCCGGCCCGTTCAACAATCAGGCGGGCGAGCAAGCGGTCGCGCCGGGCGAGGCCCTCGATGACGGTGCGTTACTCGGCATGGATTGGTATGTCGAAGGCGTGCAAGGGAGTCTGCCGAAATAACCGAGAACGCCTTTATCGCCGGTTTGCCCAAGGCCGAGTTGCATTGCCATATCGAGGGTACTCTCGAAGCGGAAATGATGTTTGCGATGGCGGCACGTAACAACGTGCCGTTCGCGTATCAATCGGTCGAAGAAGTGCGCCGGGCGTACCACTTCGGCAACTTGCAAGAGTTTCTCGACCTGTATTATCAGGGAATGGAGGTATTGCAAACCGAACGGGATTTCTATGACTTGACGCACGCCTATTTGCGCAAAGCCGCGGCGCAGAAAATCCGCCATGTGGAAATTTTTTTCGACCCTCAAGGGCATGTCGTGCGCGGCGTGCCATTCGCGGCGGTGGTCGACGGCATCGATGCGGCGTTGCGTTCGGCGCAGCAGGAATTCGACATCAGCAGTTGCTTGATTATGTGCTTTTTGCGCCATCTCGATGAGCGCGATGCCTTCGACACCCTCGCAGCGGCTAAGCCACACCGCGATAAAATTGCCGGTGTCGGGTTGGATTCCAGTGAACTCGGCCATCCACCGGAAAAATTCGCAAAGGTTTTTGAGATGGCGCGTTCGCAAGGTTATCGCCGTGTCGCCCATGCCGGTGAAGAAGGTCCCCCGGAATACATCCGCACGGCCCTCGATGTGCTTGCCGTCGAGCGCATCGACCACGGCAACCGCGCCCTCGAAGACGGCCAGTTGCTCGAACGTCTGGCCGCCGAGGCGGTGCCGTTGACGCTGTGTCCGTTGTCCAACCTGAAACTTCGTGTAATCGACAACATGGCCGACCACCCGGTGAAAAAAATGCTGCATCTCGGCCTGTGCGCAACCGTCAACTCGGACGACCCGGCATACTTCGGCGGCTACCTCAACGAAAACTACTTGGCGGTCGCCGAAGCACTCGACCTCGACCACGCCACTCTGGTGCAACTCGCCCGCAACAGCATCACCGCATCGTTCGCCGAAACCCGACGCCAGCAACAACTGTTCACCGAGATCGACCGCTATGCGGCGGCGCATTGAAGCGGCGCAGAAAGCGACTCAGAATCGGATGCGGTTTTAGTCGATGGAAAGCCATCTATATGAATGGGCCAACCTGCTGTTGCGGTGGGTGCATTTTATTGTCGGCGTCGCCTGGATTGGCGCGTCTTTTTATTTCAACTGGCTGGAGAACAACCTCGACCGCACGGTGCGCGATGAGGAAACCGCCGGCAGTTTGTGGGCGATTCACGGCGGCGGGTTTTATCATCTGAAAAAATTCAACACCGGCCCGGCGGAATTGCCGCCGGTGTTGCACTGGTTTAAATGGGAAGCCTATGCCACTTGGCTGAGCGGTTTTTTCCTGTTGGCGGTGATCTATTATTTCAACGCAAAATTATTTTTGATCGCGCCGAGTGCGCCGGCCCTGAGTGCCGGAAAAGCAATCGCGCTCGGTGTCGCGGCGGTGCTTGGTTCGTGGTTCGTATACGATGCCTTGTGCCGTTCGCGGCTGCAACGCACCCCGCGACTGCTCGCCATTTGTGTATTCGCCGCGCTGGTGTTGTTGGCTTGGGCACTGTCCGGCGTGTTCAGCGGGCGCGCCGCCTACATCCATGTCGGTGCGGCGATCGGCACGATGATGGCGGGCAATGTGTTTTTTGTGATCATCCCGGCGCAGAAAGAAATGGTCGCAGCACTCGCGCAAAACCAACCCCCGGATGCGCGGCACGGCGCCGCCGGATTGCTCAGGTCGCGGCACAACAACTACCTGACCCTGCCGGTATTGCTGATCATGATCAGCGGCCATTTTCCAAGCACCTACGGCCACGCCTGGAACTGGGCGGTATTGGCGTTGGTTTCGGTGGCCGGTTTATGTGCGCGGCATTATTTCAATGTCCATAAATCATCGCGCGCCGCGATCGTGCTGCTGCCGCTGGCGTTGTTGTTGATGGCGGGGTTAGCGTGGATGACCGCGCCACAGACCCCGCGCCAGACTACCAGTCCGGCTTCAGCGATTGCGACCGCGCGCATTGTGCCGATCATTCAATCTCGTTGCGCCGGTTGCCATTCGTTGACGCCAACGATACCCGGTTTCAGCGCGCCGCCGGCCGGCTTGATGCTCGAGTCGGTATCTGCCATTGAACTGAACGCGGCGCGAATTTTTACCACGGCGGCGGTTACCAAGAGCATGCCAGTCGGCAACCTGACTGGCATGACCGCCGCCGAGAGGGAATTGATCGCGGCGTGGTATCATGGCCTGACCGCCACGGCAATCGACAACGATTCACCCGACAACAATTCACCTGACACAACGCAATGACCTATCCGCGTGACATGATCGGCTACGCCGCCGCGCCGCCCAATCCCAACTGGCCGCGTGACGCGCGCGTTGCCGTGCAGTTCGTAATCAACTACGAAGAAGGCGGCGAGAACAACATCCTGCACGGCGATGATTCATCGGAGGCTTTCCTGTCCGAAATTGTCGGCGCGCAGCCATACCGCGATGCCCGCCACTTCAACATGGAATCGATCTATGAATACGGTTCGCGCGCCGGGTTCTGGCGCTTGCATCGATTGTTCACCGAGCGCGGTATTCCGGTCACGGTTTTTGCGGTGGCCATGGCGCTCCAACGAAATCCGCACGCGGTCGCGGCGATGCTTACCGCCGGTTGGGAAATCGCCAGCCACGGATACCGCTGGATCGATTATCAATTTGTCCCGGAGCCACTCGAACTGGAACACATGCAGCGCGCGGTCGAGATTCACCAAAAGTTCACCGGCAGCGTACCGGCGGGATTTTATCTGGGACGCACCAGCCCCAACACCCACCGCCTGAGCGCCGAACACGGCGACTTTGTTTATAGCGCCGACAGTTACGCCGATGATTTGCCGTATTGGAACAACCAATACGCCAAGCCGCTGCTGATGATTCCCTACACCCTCGACGCCAACGACATGCGCTTCGCCAGCCCGCAAGGCTTCAACAGCGGTGAGCAGTTTTTTACCTACTTGAAAGATTCGTTCGACACGCTGTTTGCCGAAGGCGAACATCATCCGAAAATGATGTCGGTCGGGCTGCATTGCCGACTGGCCGGACGCCCCGGACGCGCCGCTTCGCTGGCGCGCTTCCTCGATTATGTGCGCGGCCATCCACAAGTATGGCTGGCGCGCCGCATCGATATCGCCAACCACTGGATAGAGCACCACAAAAATGATTAAAAAAACGATTGATTTTTCGAAACGCTGGGTCAACCTCGCCTCGAGCAAACTGGGCGCCACTGCGATCCACTGCAGCGATGATTTTTTCGCGCCGATGCATCGTATGTTGGACGACCAGCCGCCGGTATTCATCGACGGTAAATACGACGACAACGGCAAGTGGATGGACGGCTGGGAGTCGCGCCGCAAGCGGGTCGCCGGACACGACTGGTGCGTGCTCAAACTGGCGCGCGCCGGGGTCATTCACGGCATCGAAATCGACACTACCCACTTCACCGGCAACTACCCACCGGCGGCGTCGGTGGAAGCGTGTCGATTTGACGGCGAACAGCCGAACGATTCAGCCGAGTGGAATGAATTGGTTGCGCGCGTCGATTTAAACGGCGACAGCGCGCATCAATTCGAAGTCGCGGACGAGCGCGTCTACACGCATGTCCGAGTCAACATCTTCCCGGACGGCGGCATCGCCCGGTTGCGCATATACGCCGCGCCGAAAATGGAGTGGCGGCAAATCGCCGCCGGCCAACTGGTGGATCTCGCGGCGGCGTTGAACGGCGCGGTCGCGCTTTGTTGCAACGACGAACACTTCGGCTCGATCCGCAACCTGCTGACCCCGGGAGACGGCGTCAACATGGGAGACGGTTGGGAAACCCGGCGGCGACGCGAACCCGGTAACGATTGGGTGGTGATCGCGCTCGCGCATTCCGGCGCCATCCGAAAAATCGAAATCAGCACCGCGCATTTCAAGGGCAATTACCCCGACAGATGCAGTTTGCAAGGCGCGAAACTAACCGCCGTATCGCTCAAAAGCCTGCCGCGACAAAGCGAAAAATGGCCGGTGTTGCTGCCCGAAGTCAAACTGCGCGCCGACAGCACGCACCAATTTGAAACCGAAATCATCGATGTCGGCGCGATAACCCACATACGCCTCAACATCTACCCAGACGGCGGCATCAGCCGACTGCGTTTATTCGGCGATGTGAACGGCGGTAAATCGTGATTGATTCGAGTGGCGGCGTTAGCGGCGATAAAACATGCTGGAACTGAGCGCGCGCCCGCTGAACAAAGCCACATTCGCCGAGTTTGGCGAGGTTATCGAGTTGGCGGATGCGCAGCAGATTCAGATTAACGACGGCCTCACCACCCGCTTCCACGATTTGTTCACCATCGACGTCAATGATGTCGGTGGGAAGCCAATCGTCAGTCTATTTCGCAGCGCGCCGCTGCCGTTGCCGCATCGCGTGCGAGTCATGGAAAGGCATCCGCACGGCAGTCAGGCGTTCCTGCCACTCGACCAGTTGCCCTTTTTGATTTTGGTCGCCGCCGATGTTACGCCGGTCACCGCCACCGATTTATCCCTGTTCATCACCAACGGCCAACAGGGCGTAAACTTTTATAAAAACACCTGGCATCATTTCCAAATCGTGCTTGACGAGCAGCGCGACTTCATCGTGGTAGATCGCGGCGGTGCCGGTGACAACCTACAAGAAACGCGCATCGAAGACGAGGTGTGGATTCCGGCCCATCCTTGATTATTTTTTGTCCTGTCGCCGTTGTCGCCATGCCCGCGAACGCGGAAACTATTACGACTTCCACTTAATCGAACACCCCATGCTTGGTGTTTGCTGTTCGGGCCCTTTGCCGGTTTTTGCGATAACCCGCATGGCATCCAACAATTCGGTTTTGCGCCCGCTCGGATCATTCATCTGAGCATCGTCCAAGCGACCTCGGTATTGCAATTCACCGGCGCGATTGAACCCAAAAAACTCCGGCGTGCACACCGCGCCATATGCGCGCGCCACCGTTTGGTCTTGGTCGATCAAATACGGAAAAGTAAAGCCATGCTGCTTGGCAAACGCTTTCATTTTATTCGGATGGTCGTCCGGGTAGGTGTGAAAATCGTTGGGCATCACCGCCAGCGTGTTAATGCCCTCGTCCTTCAACAAACCCGCATCCGCAACCAGTCGGTCGATGATCGCTTTGACATAAGGGCAATGATTGCAGATAAACGCCACCAACAACCCGTTACCACCATAACTACGCGCCGACGAAACCGCACGGCCATCAGCATCGGAGAGAGTAAAGTCATCGGCCTTCCAGCCAAAATCGCAAATCGGACTATCGAGCAACACAAGACCATTCGATGAGTAGTTGGCCAGACATTATAACCGGTAATTCAGCGTCGATGACAACCCGTCACCCACCCCCTTGAATTCAACCTTGAAGTTGCACAGGGGATTTATGCCCAATAGTGCCTGATTCGGTGTTTTCATGCCACGGCATTTACGCGGCCGGTTGTTGATTTGGTTGACGGCCTGTGCCAGAGATGCGTGTGGCATTTCATAAGGCAACTCCTTATATTGACTGGCGAAAATCAAAATGCTACCGCATCTCACCTTTCCGTCATCGGTGAAGTTTCACTTATGAGTTGAATTCAAGGGCGCATACAGTTTCTTGTCGGTTGCGGGCTTATCTGTTATTGTGGGTATGGTGGACGGCCGCTCGCCCGGTGACGGGTTGGAAGAACGCTGGATACCCTACTAATAAGTTACATAGCCATGAGGAGAAACACGAAATGAAACCACTCTTGAAATATACAAACCGCGCGGCAACGGTGCTTGGGGTCGGTGTCCTGTGCTTCGCATCCTGGGTTACCGTCGCCAATGCGGGCCCGACCGCATGGACGCAGGTCAAAAACAACAATCACTTGATTGAGACGCAAAAGAACGGCGAAGGTGATCCCGGGGCGGTCGGGGAGGTAACCATCGACTTTTATGGCCACGCCGCATTCAAGATGACTTCGCCGGCGGGACTGACGCTGTTGTTTGATCCGTGGCGGAATGATCCTTCCGGTGCATGGGGTTTGTGGTTTCCTGAAGAGTTTCCGGAAATCGAGGTGGATGCGATCCTCTCAACCCACGCCCACTTTGATCATGACGCAACCGAGCGGCCCAACGGGCAAATGATTCTCGACCGACTCGTCGGCACCTACCGGTTCAGCGACATCAAAATTACCGGGCTGGCCGACAAGCACCAGTGCGAGGCTCCGGGGTGGTATCAATGGACCAACGCGATGCCGGAGTTTGGCCAGCCGCAATGCCCGCCCGATAACTATCATCACCTCGACAATAATATCTATCTGCTGGAAACCGGCGGTATGCGAATCGTGGTCTGGGGGGATAACCGTGAAAATCCCAACGCCCATGTTTGGAACGCGCTGACCGACATCGACGTGCTGGTGTTGCCGGTGGATTCATCGCAACATATTCTGAGTTATGAGCAGGCGGACGCCATCGTGGAGCGCATCAAGCCCCATGTCATTATTCCCGAACATTATCTGACCAAAGGCGCGTCTCTCACGCTGACCACGCTGGGCTCGGCGGAAGAATGGACCCGCAAACAGGCCAACCATACGCTGCTTGACTCGGCGACGCTGATGTTGAGCGCCGACAAGGTAAGAGAAATGGATCGCCATGTTCTTTATTTCGGCGATCATCATCTCAAGGAGTAACCGCCGGGTATGGCGGTTGACAAGGCGATGTAGAAGCCTTATTTCTTGCCTTTACACCCGTTACCCTTTATTCTTTACCCCTTAATCCTTTACCCTTCAACTGAGAGAAGACCATGACTATCAAGAAATCATCAACCACATCAATGGCAACGAGCGTAGTTGTCGCCTCGGCATTTATGCTGGGCGGCGCTATCGCCGAAGCACAAAATACGACCCTCAACATCGGTTTCGTTGGCGTGACCAGCGGTCCGGCGGCGTCCTGGGGGATTTCCAACAAACGCTCGATGGAAGCGCGCGCCGAGTGGATCAATGAAATCGGCGGCGTGAAAATCGGTGACACCACTTACGACATTAACATTGTTTCATTCGACGATCAGAAAGATCCCAAGCGGGCGATCGCCGGTATGGAAAAAATGGCCGCGCAAAAGATTCACTATGTAGTCGGGCCGAATGTCGATGACGGTGCGGCGGCGGTGCGACCGGTTGCCGAGAAAAGCGGCATCATGTATTTCCCATACGCTTTCCCCAAGGCGCTGTACCAAAAACCGGCCTCCAACGCGATATTGGGAATGGTGGCGAATTACCAGTCGGGCCCCGCGATCTATAAGTATCTGAAAGCAAACAAGGGGGTCAAAAGCGTAGTCTTCGTTGCCGCCAATGAATCGGATCCCCTGAGCCAGCGAGACGGCGGCGTGGCCGCGGCCAAGGCACTGGGACTCAAGGTGCTGGCGCAAAAGGACACCTACCAGATCGACACCCGGGACTTCACGCCGGTACTCACCCCGGTGGTAAAACTCAAGCCCGACCTGCTGGTTCTGTCCGGGGTCGCACCGGGTAGCGCACCGTTGCTGATTCGTTCGGCGCGTGAATTGGGCTACACCGGTTTGATCTCGACCGAAACCGCGCAAGACGCGAATGTTCTGGCGGAAAGCGCCGGCAATCTTGCCAACGGCTTCATCTCGGTCGGCGGTGCTTCGACTCCGGAAATTCGCTCCAAAGCGATGGAGGAATTCATCGACCGCTACACCAAAATGTTCGGCGAATACAACGATGAATCGAACACCAAAGTGTATGCGCTCGAATACATCATCGAAACCCTGAAAGCGAATCCCGCCGCGCTCAACGATGTGGACGAATTCAAAAAAACCATGGACACTTTTTCCGCGCCCAATATCTACATGAAAGGCGGCGCGAAATTGCGTTATGTCGGCACCACTTCGTTCGGGCAAAAACGCCAGATCGCAGTACCGCTGGTGGTCAACGAATATCAAGACGGGAAATTTGTAACTCTGTTTGTTGCGGAAGTGGACTAACGCTTTCGCTGTTTGGATTGGATCAACCGGGCCGAAATTTCTTTCGGTCCGGTTGATTGCTTAAATCTGATTCAGGTACGCAAAAAATGCCGCCGCACTCGACATCCAGAACTCGCGGCCACCAATCTCGTATTACCTTAGGCTTTTATCGATGGAACAAGTAGTCGTCAACGGCCTCTACCTCGGCGCGCAGTATGCCCTCATCGCGCTCGGGCTGACCCTCATCTTCGCGCTGATGAACGTGCTCAACTTCGCCCACGGCCAGTTGTATGTGATCGGCGGATTCGTCACCTACACCGTATACGGGCAAATGGAACTGCCTTTTGTGGTCGCCCTGTTGGCCACCGCGGTGACTCTGGCTATCGTCGGCGCACTGCTGGAAAAATTCTTATTTCGCACGGTGCTCAAAAGAAGCGTGCGCGAAGACAGCACCATGCTGCTGGCCGCGGCCACGGCTTTTTTCCTCGACGCCGTCATCCTACTGATGTTTGGTGAAAAACAACGCGGCGTCCCGAAGATCATCGACGGCGTGTTCAACTGGGATTTCCGGCTGATCATGCCCTACGACCGAATGTTCATCGGCATTCTGGCAATCTTCATCATCGCCGCTTTCGTCCTGTATATGCGCTACAGCAAACCGGGACGGGCCATGCGCTCCCTTGCCCAAGACCGAGTCGCCGCCCAACTGATGGGCGTGCAGGCGGATTATTATTCCATGATCGGCTTCGCCTTCGGCTCCATGCTGGCGGGAGTGGTCGGCGGGCTGCTGGTCACCATAACCGGGGTCAGTTCCGGCATCGGCGGCCCCATTTCCATCAAGGCGTTTATGATGGTGATGATCGGCGGCGCCGGTGTCATCTCCGGCGCCATCGCCGGTGGGTTCATACTGGGGATGCTGGAATCGGTGGGCTTGTCGGTGCTGCATTCCTACGGCGACATCACTTACTTGGCAATATTTATCTGTTTGATGATTTTTTTGAGCATTCGCCCGCAAGGACTAATGGGGAAACCCTGGGGTTAATGGCTGGCCATCTGCAAGGAAAACGCGCGATGGTCACCGGCGGCATCCGGGGCATCGGTAGGCAACTGGTTTTGCGCGGCGGTGAACCGTAGCCGTTGTATAATCGCCTTTTCAATTTCCCGCTCAACCATGAAAAAAAACAAACAACTAGCATTGAAACCGGACACCCTGTATTCCGGGGATTGTTTTGATGTTATGCAGCAATGGGATGACGGTTGCGTTGATTTGATATACCTCGACCCGCCGTTTAACTCCGGCGCCAACTACAACATCATTTTTGGCAAAGATAAAAAAGGACGGGAGTTGGACGAACGCGCGCAGTTCACCGCCTTCGGCGATACTTGGAATTACACCAATAAAGCGGATGAACGGATAGCCGCCATACTGGATGACCCCCGCCACCTTGCCCATAATGCCATTGACGGATTGAAACTAATTATTCCCGAATCGCCGATGCTGGCTTATTTGAGTTACATGGCCGATCGGGTAGCGGAAATGCACCGGTTATTAAAGGATACCGGCAGTTTGTATTTGCATTGCGACCCGACCGCTTCGCATTATCTTAAGATTATTTTGGATGATATTTTTGGCGGGAATAATTTTCGCAATGAAATTGTTTGGTGTTATACCGGACCCAGCGCAGCAAAGAAAAATTTCCCTGCCAAAAGCGACACCATTTTGCGCTATACCAAAAGCGATGAATGGATTTTTAACGAAAACGATATTCGAGTCCCATACAAAAAACTCACATATCAACATAAAGATGCCAAAGATACTGGCATAGGCGGAAAATTGACGCCTGAAAAAGTTGCACAATACAAAGCCAAAGGCAAAATACCAGAAAATTGGTGGTCTGACATTTCACCGGTTGGGCGAATAAAAACGGAACGCCTCGGCTATCCCACCCAAAAGCCGCTTGCCTTGTTAGAGCGGATTGTTAAAGCAAGTAGCAACGAGGGCGATTTAGTTTTAGACCCGTTTTGCGGTTGTGGCACAACCGCCCACGCCGCACAAAACTTACGGCGTAAATTTCTCGGCATAGACATCTCTATTTATGCGTTGGATAAAATCTGCCGCATAAGATTAAAAGATACCCGCAACCTGAAAATCATGGGGCTGCCGACCACGTTTGCGGCGGCGGCTGAAATGGACCCGTTTTTATTTGAGCAATGGGCGGTAACGCTAATGCAAGGTTTTATGCCGAATAACAAACAAACCGGCGATGGCGGAGTCGATGGGCGGGCGGTGTTGCATATCAAACCCGAAGGCGAAAAGGGTTGGGTATTCGCGCAAGTAAAACAAGGCAAACCGAGTGCCGATTCACAGCGGGCATTGGTATCGCAAATCATCGGTGGTAAGGCAAGCATGGGCGTATTCATTACTCTGCATAAGATGAACGAAACCAAAACCAAACTGGAAGCGATTCGCGATGCCGGTAGTTATCAATTTCCCGACACGGTAAAGAAATTTCCCAGATTGGTGTATTGGTCAATCGAGGAATACTTTGATGGCATCGAGCCGCCACTGCCCAATATGATGGCAACCCGTGAGGAAGCGCAACGCGATTTGCTGACCGATGAAGCAATCCAACGCAATTTGCTGACGGAATAAAAAGCACCCTGCAGAAGCGCGCCCGCCCGGCAATGACCGCCAACCCCAACCCCGACTCCACCACCTGGCCAACATTGGCCATCCTCGCTTCCACGGTGCTGTGGGGAACATGGTGGATACCGTTGCGCACCCTCGATGCGCTTGGCTTGGGCAGCATCTGGACCACCGGCGGCGGGTTGCTGATTCCGTTGTTGGTGATGTTGCCGGTGGTGGTTGTGCGGCGCAGCAGAATCGCCGCCGCGGGTTGGCCGCTGATCCTCGGTGCGTTTTTCTTCGCCTGCGCGCTGGCTTTGTATGCCGAGGGCGTGTTGCGCGGTCAGGTGGCGCGGGTGATTTTGCTTTTCTACCTGACGCCGGTATGGAGCACGCTGCTGGCCCGCTTCATGCTGGGGCAGATGATCACCCCGCGCCGCATCTTGACGCTAGTGTTTGGCCTAGTCGGAATGCTGGTGATACTGGAAGCGGACAACGCCAGCCCGCTGCCGCGCAACGCCGGGGAATGGTTGGGGCTGGTGTCCGGCTTCGCCTGGGGGCTGGCGATGGTATACACCCAGCGCACCCCGACGCATCCCGTGGTGGACAAGGTGGCGCTGCAGTTTATCTTCGCGCTTTTGGTGTTCACCGGCCTGACCTTAATCCCCGGCGGACGGGAATGGTCAGCCGCTGGCCTCGACCTCACCGTCACTTCACTGGGATGGCTGCTGGGTTTTGCCTTTGTCTGGAATCTGCCCGTGGTGTGGCTGACCTTTTACGGCGGCGGCCGGATTGAACCGGGGCGCGTGGCCATCCTGCTGATGATGGAGGTGGCCATCGGTATCATCACCGCTTCGCTTTTCACCGACGAGCCGTTCGGGCCGCGGGAGTTCATCGGCGCGGTGCTGATTATCTCGGCGGGGATTACCGAAT
Organism: Candidatus Poriferihabitaceae bacterium; assembly: GCA_965262585.1. Lineage (GTDB taxonomy): Bacteria > Pseudomonadota > Gammaproteobacteria > Arenicellales > Poriferihabitantaceae > JAHRAW01. Next base: position 1,386,171 of record OZ253546.1, on the reverse strand, counting down.
TCGTGAAATTCAACTATCTGCCGGGATGGAAAAAAGTCTTCGGTGGGCGAAACTGAAAGGTAAAACTACAACTACAACCTAATGCGCGCGGCTGAAATCTTCGCCGATGGATTTTAAGGTATTCACCATGCTGACCAGGCCGTTGGAGCGGGTCGCGGACAGGTGTTCCTGCAAGCCGATGGCGCCGATGAAATACAGTTCGGCGCCGGCGATATCTTCGGGCTTCTGATCCGCCAGCACCCGAACCAGCAGGGCGATGATGCCTTTGGTGATGACCGCGTCGCTGTCGGCGGTGAATCGCACCGTGCCGTTATCCATCTCGGCCCGCAACCACACTTGACTCTGGCATCCGCGAATCAAGTGCTGGTCGGTTTTGTATCGGGCATCGATGAGGGGCAGTTTTTTCCCCAGGTCGATGATGTATTCGTATTTGTCGATCCACTGGTCGAAGAAACCGAATTCCTCGATGATGGTGTCCTGGATTTTGTTGATGTTCATAGTCGCGCCGGCGCTTCGATCCACTCAGGCCAGCATGGCGGCGGCGCGTTCAACCCCCGTCGCCAGCGCATCCACATCGGCGCGGTTGTTGTATAAGGCGAATGAGGCGCGCACCGTGCCCGGCGTGTTGTAAAAATCCATCAGCGGCTGGGTGCAGTGATGCCCGGTTCGCACCGCAATTCCCTGCTGGTCGAGAATGGTGCCGATGTCGAACGGGTGGGTGCCCTCAATCAGGAACGAGATTACGCAAGCCTTGTGCGCAGCGGTGCCGATGATGGTCAGCCCGGCAATGGCCTCAAGCCGTGAAGTGGCGTATTCGAGAATATCTTGCTCATGGGCGGTTATCGCGTCGGCATCGAATTGGTTAACCCACGACAACGCCGCGCCCAGCCCGATGCCGCCGACGATGTTTGGCGTCCCGGCTTCGAACTTGTGCGGTAGGTCGGCGTAGGTAGTTTTGGCGAAGGTTACGCGCTCGATCATCTCGCCGCCGCCTTGATACGGTGGCATGTCATTCAACAGCGACTCTTTGCCGTATAGCACGCCGACCCCGGTGGGGCCGAACACCTTGTGCCCGGAAAACGCATAAAAATCCACATCCAGGGCGCGCACATCGACGCGCATATGCGGCACCGCCTGAGCGCCGTCCAGCAGCACCGGAACCCCAGCGGCATGCGCCAACTCGATGATGCGCTCCACCGGATTGATGGTTCCCAGGGCATTGGATACATGGGCAACGGCCACCAACCGGGTTCGCGCCGACAGCAGTTCTTCCAAAGCGTCCACGCACAACTCGCCGGAGTGCGTGATTGGCAGAACTTTCAATTTCGCCCCGCGCTCCTCGCAGACCAACTGCCACGGCACGATGTTGGAATGATGCTCCATGGTGGAGACGATGATCTCGTCCCCCGGCGCAAGGTTTTTGCGCCCCCAGGAAGACGCCACCAGATTGATACCCGCGGTGGTGCCGCTGGTCAGCAACACCTCGCCACCGTGGGCGGCATTGATATGGACGCGGATGATTTCCCTTGCATCCTCGTAGGCGCGGGTCGCCTCCTGACTCAGATGGTGAACCCCGCGATGGATGTTGGCGTTGAACTCGCGGTAGTAATGCCCGATGGTATCGATGACGCTACTGGGTTTCTGCGAAGACGCGCCGTTGTCGAGATAAACCAGCGAATTACCCTTGATGCGCCGATGCAGAATCGGAACCTGACGACGAACCGCTTCGACATCAAAAGCCGGTGCAGGCTGCGCCTTTACCGCTGTTTTTTTGGAGGAGGAATTCAAGGGATTATCCGGGAATTGACAAGGTTAAATCTAGCACGAAACGCCGCCGCTCATAGAACAAATGGAAGCCAATGGCTCCTTTTCAAGGCACTATTAAAATTCTATGAAAGTTCTATTAAAGCGGTTTCAAGCGGATGGCCGCCGCCGCAGGGTCTTCATAATCCACTTTGCCTTTGTTCCGGGAGAGGGCGGGGGCCGAAATTCTGTTATTCTTTGTAATCCAAGACCTAAATCAATCCGACCAATCAACCATGCCCAGTAAAAAATCTGCTCCTACGAAAGTCACCGCCAAAACTACTACGAGACCCACTACGAAATCCAATCTGCGGAATTTTTCGGCGCGGGTGGTGGATGGGACTGAACGTGCGCCCAGTCGTTCGATGTTGCGGGCGGTGGGTTTTGAGGATGGCGATTTCAAGAAACCGCAGATTGGCATCGCTTCGACTTGGAGTCAGGTTACGCCGTGCAATATGCACATCGATAAACTCGCGCAACGGGCTGCCGAAGGTGCCAATGCGGCCAACGCTAAGGCCGTGGTGTTCAATACGATTACCGTGTCGGACGGGATTTCGATGGGCACCGAGGGTATGAAATATTCACTGGTTTCGCGGGAAGTCATCGCCGATTCCATCGAGACGGTGGCGGCTTGTCAGGGGTTTGATGCGCTGGTTGCTATCGGCGGTTGCGACAAGAACATGCCAGCCTGCTTGATGGGCATAGCGCGCCTCAACCGGCCTGCGGTTTTCGTATACGGCGGCACCATCATGCCCGGTCGCCACAAGGGTCGGGACATTGACATCGTTAGCGTGTTTGAAGCGGTGGGTGCGCATGCGCAAAAGAAGTTGAGCGGTACGGAAGTCGGCGACATCGAGCGCGCGGCGATACCGGGGCCGGGTTCGTGCAGCGGAATGTACACCGCCAACACCATGGCCTCGGCCATCGAGGCGTTGGGCATGAGTTTGCCGAACAGTTCCGCTCAGGCGGCGGTGTCCGATGAGAAATCCACGGATAGTTTCGAAGCCGGGCGGGCGGCGATGCAACTGCTACGGGACAACATCCGCCCGCGTGACATCATGACCAAAAAGGCATTTGAGAACGCCATTACCGTGGTCATCGCCCTCGGCGGCTCCACCAACGCCGTGCTGCATTTGCTGGCCATGGCGTCTGCCATCGGCGTCAACCTCAAACTCGACGACTTCACGCGCATCGGTCGGCGTGTGCCGGTGCTCGCCGATTTGCGCCCCAGTGGCCGGGCGATGATGTCGGATTTGATCGATATCGGCGGCATCCGGCCGCTGATGAAAATGCTGCTGGACGCCAACCTGCTGCACGGCGAGTGCCTGACCGTGACCGGACGCACGCTGGCGCAGAACCTTGCCGGGGTCAAGCCGTATCCCGCCGGTCAGGATATTGTGCGCCAGATTGACAATCCGGTGAAGCGCAGCAGCCATCTGGTTGTGTTGTACGGCAACCTCGCCCCGCAAGGTGCGGTGGCCAAGATTTCAGGCAAGGAAGGGACGCGCTTTGTCGGGCGGGCGCGGATTTTCGCCTCGGAGGAACAGGCGCTGAAAAAAATCCTCGACGGCACGGTTCGCGCCGGTGATGTGATTGTGGTGCGCTACGAAGGCCCACAGGGCGGCCCCGGCATGCGCGAGATGCTTTCGCCGACTTCGGCGATCATGGGCAAGGGGCTGGGGCAGGACGTGGCGTTCATCACCGACGGCCGCTTTTCCGGCGGCTCCCACGGATTTGTGGTCGGCCATGTAACCCCGGAAGCGGCGGTGGGCGGGCCCATCGCGCTGCTGAAGAACGGCGACGCCATCATCATTGATGCCGAAAAACGCGAAGTGAACGTGGATGTGAGTAACGCCGAACTGCGGCGTCGGGCGAAAACATGGTCGCCACCGAAACCAAAGTATAAACGCGGAGTGCTGGCCAAGTATGCGCGGCTGGTGGGCCCGGCTTCGGAGGGCGCGATTACGGATGGGGGGGATTGATGAGTGACCGCCGCCGTATGCTTCATCATGGCAAAAATAGATTGACCTCCGCCGCCGTGCGGTTTCACAATAAGCGCAACTGACCGAGGAAATTGGGCTATGTTGGCTTCCAAAGCCGCCGCAGATTTCATCAGCGAGCGCGAATGGCAGGTGCGCCGGGATTTGGCGGCCTGTTATCGGCTGTTCGTCCGCTTCGGTTGGTGCGATTTGATTTTTACGCATTTGAGCGCGCGGGTTCCGGGGCATCCGGATCAGTATTTGATCAACCCGTATGGACTGCTGTTTGAGGAAGTGACCGCGTCCGGTTTGCTCAAAGTGGATTTGGACGGCAACGTCATCGCCGGTGACTATCCTTACAACGACGCCGGCCACGCCATTCACAGCGCGGTTTTGAAGGCGCGCCCGGAGGTCAATGCGGTGTTGCACAGCCACACCCGTGCGGGCATGGCGGTATCGTGCATGAAATGCGGGCTTTTGCCCATTACCCAGCAGGCCAACGAGGTGCGGGCGCTAATCTGCCACCACCACTACGACGTCGCCACCGACAACGAAGAAGAATGTCGCCGCTTGGGGCTGGATATGGGCGACAAGTGGCTGATGATCATGCACAACCACGGCCTGTTGTCCGCCGGACGCACGGTGGCTGAGGCGTTTTATTTTCTCTACACGCTGGAGAACGCCTGCAAGGTTCAGGTGGATGTTATGGCTTCCGGGGCCGATGCCATCATCCCCGAAGCGCAGATACTCGCACGCGTCGACGAATACGCCCGTCCGCCGGAAGAGGGGCCGGGGGATATGGTGACGCGCTCGTGGTCGGCGCTGATTCGAATGCTGGAGCGGCAGGACTCTTCTTATAAAGACTAATCAATTCAACGCCAGCCGAACAGCCACAGCAACGCCACATAACGCAGGAATTTTCCGGCGCAGATCATGAAAGCACTGGGCCAGAAGGCGAGGCGCAGATAACCCGCGGCGAGACAAAGCGGATCACCGACCACCGGCATCCACGAAAACAAAAGACACGGCACGCCCCAACGCCGCACCCGCGCAAGGGCGGTTGGGTGCAACTGGAAACGTTGATATAGCCGCCGCATTATGCCGACTTTCGGCGTCTCCCGAGCCATACCCCGCGCAACGCCACGATACAATAGCGCGCCCACGGCGTAGGTGGTGATGCCGCCGAGGGTGTTGCCGGCGGTGGCGGTGATGAGTAGCAAGCGAGACGAATAATCTCCCGATTCCACCATTGCGTATAGCAATACCTCGACCCCGCCGGGCAAAACGCTGGAAGCGAGCACCGAGCCGATAAACAGGGAAAGCAGTCCTGCGGTGGTCATGATGGGTTGTTTTGTGAGTTTCTGTTTCGCGCCATTTTTTCACACTATACGCATTTTATTGCCAATTTCACGGCGGCAATATTCGGCTTGAGGATGGTTTTTGGATTGACGCAAGGGCACGGTGCGGCTACAATCCCTCGGTTTCACGCTGAATGTTCGCCCCGAGTGCCGTGGTGGGCGGAATAATCCGCACCGACCGACCCCCGGTGCTGACTGAACGCTGGCCAAACAATTCATGACCAATTCACGATCAATTCACGGATTTCCCCAATGTACGCAGTAATCGAAACCGGCGGTAAGCAATATAAAGTCGCTGTCGGCGACAAACTTAAAATCGAAAAACTGATCGCCGTCGAAGGCGAGTCGGTGGAGTTTGAGCGGGTGCTCATGGTGGCGGACGGTGAGAACATCACGCTCGGCCCGCCGGCGGCAGAAACCGCGGTTTCCGCTACCGTGCTCAGCCATGGACGGGGCGACAAGATTCGCGTGTTTAAGATGAAACGCCGCAAAGACTATCGCCGCACTCAGGGACACCGCCAGTCCTACACCGAAATCCAAATCACCGCCATTGGCGGCGATACCGGTACGCCGGTCGGCAAAAGCGCAGTTGTCTCGCCGGAGCCGGAATCAGCCGGGGAATCGGCCAATTAACTGAACTATTAGCCGGGCCACAGGGCCGGTCAATCAATCCATATAACCACAGAGGCAAAGCAGATGGCACACAAGAAAGCGGGAGGCAGTTCCCGAAACGGCCGTGATTCGGTGTCGAAACGCCTCGGCGTTAAAAAATTCGGCGGCCAGCAGGTGTTGGCCGGCAACATCATCGTGCGCCAGCGTGGCAGTTCATTTCATCCCGGCGGAAACGTCAAGGCGGGCCGGGATTACACCCTGTTCGCCACCGCCCCGGGAAAGGTATTATTCGAAATCAAGGGCGCCAAAAAGCGCAGAACGGTCAGCGTGGTCGCCGAATAGTTTCGGAGAATAATCTCGGAAATGTCCCGCCGGCACGAAACCCCGCTTTGGTGACAAAGCGGGGTTTTTGCTACCGGCCTCCGGGGATGCCGACATCACCACAGCCCAATGAAATTCGTTGACGAAGCAACCATCCGAGTCGTTGCCGGAAAAGGTGGCGATGGCTGCCTGAGTTTCCTGCGCGAGAAGAACCGCCCCAGGGGCGGGCCGGACGGCGGCGACGGCGGTGACGGCGGCGACATCTATCTGACCGCCACCGCCGGGCTCAACACGCTGGCGGATTTTCGGTATGTGCGATTGTACCGGGCGCCCGGTGGGCGAGGCGGCGCCGGGCGTGACCGCTTGGGCGGCAACGGCGCCGATTTGACCATCCGAACGCCGCCGGGCACCGTGGTCACCGACGCCGAAACCGCGGAGATGATCGGCGATGTGGTTGGTCATGGCGACCGTTTGCTGGTGGCACGAGGCGGCAAGGGCGGGCTGGGCAACGCGCGCTTCAAATCCAGCATCAACCGCACGCCGCGCAAGATCACGCCGGGCCGTTCGGGGGATGAACGGCAACTCAAACTGGAACTGAAAGTGCTCGCCGATGTGGGTTTGCTGGGATTGCCCAACGCCGGAAAATCGACCCTGCTGGCGAGGGTGTCTCGCGCCCGCCCGAAAATTGCAGATTATCCGTTCACCACATTGCATCCGCAGTTGGGGATGGTGGAAGTCGGCGGTTCAGGCGGTCAGGCAAACGGTTTTGTGATGGCGGATATTCCGGGCTTGATTGAAGGCGCAGCCCGTGGCGTCGGTCTCGGCATGCAGTTTTTGAAGCACTTGATGCGCAACCGGATTTTGTTGCATGTGGTGGATATTGCGTCTCCAGATGACAAGACCGTGACGCAATCGGTGCGCGAAATCGAACAGGAGTTGCGCGCCTGCGACCCCGCGCTTTCGCAAAAGGAACGCTGGCTGGTGCTGAACAAAATTGACTTGGTGGATGGGCCAACGGCGACCAGTATCCGCGACCAATTCATGCGCGAACCCGGCGACTCCCCGGTGTATCTGATTTCCGCCGCCACCGGAAAAGGCTGCGATGCGCTGGTACATGACTTGATGAAGCGTCTGATTCAGGTGAATAAAGAAATTGCCGAGGAACTTATGGCGCTGGCTGAACATGACTGACATGACCGACATGACTAATCGGAAAAAATTGACGGATTCCTCGCGCTGGGTGGTGAAGGTTGGCACCTCGCTGCTCACCGACACCGACGCCGGGCTGAACCGCACCGCCATCGATTCGCTGGTGGCGCAGATGGCGAATCTCAAACGGCGCGGAGTTGAAATACTGCTGGTGTCCTCGGGTTCCATCGTCGAAGGAATGCAACGCATGGGATGGAAACACCGCCCGACCGCACTCGACCAGTTGCAGGCGGCGGCGGCGGTCGGGCAGATGGGGCTGGCGCAGTGTTACGAATCCGCCTTCAAGCAATTCGGCATCGTAACCGCTCAGGTGCTGCTGACCCACGCCGATCTTGCCAACCGCGAGCGTTATCTCAACGCCCGAAATACGCTGCGCACCTTGCTGTCGCTGCAGGTCATTCCCATCATTAACGAGAACGACGCCGTGGTTAACGACGAGATCCGCTTCGGCGACAACGACACGCTGGCGGCGCTGGTGGCTAACTTGGTGGAAGCGGAAATCCTGGTCATCCTCACCGACCGTGAGGGGCTATACAGCCGCGACCCGGAAGCAAACAGCGACGCCGAATTGATTGAGTATGGACGCGCCGACGACCCGGATTTATTGCGCAATTCCGGCCCCGCCGGTGCCTTTGGACGGGGCGGCATGCGCACCAAAGTGCAGGCCGCGGAAAAAGCCGCGCGCTCCGCCGCCGCCACTGTCATCGCCGACGGGCGCAACCCGGACACCCTGCTGCGAATGCGCGCCGGGGAACCCGTCGGGACGCTGCTGATTCCGGGAACCGGGCGCATGGCGGCGCGCAAACAGTGGCTGGCCGGGCAACTGCGCGGCAACGGTGAATTGGTGCTGGACGACGGTGCGGTGCGCGTGTTGCGGGAATCCGGCAGGAGCCTGCTACCGGTCGGGGTTATCGAAGTGAAGGGCGTGTTTCGGCGTGGCGACATCATCACCTGCATCACCCGGGAGGGCCGGGAAGTGGCGCGCGGGCTGGTGAACTACAATTCCGATGAAGCCGTGCGCATCGCCGGCAAGCCGAGCAATCAGATAGAATCCATTCTCGGATACGGCGGCGAGGTCGAACTCATCCACCGTGACAACATCGCGCTGACCGGTTGATCCCGGAAACGGTTTTGTTTACTCAGGCGACTATTCAGGCGGTTATTCAGGCAGCGAGCGTTCTTAAACGATTGTTCAATCGTTTTTTCAGGCGCGCGGCGCGGTTTTTATGGTGCAGGTTTTTTGACACCGCACGGTCGATGTCGATGGTCGCTTCGCGGTATGCGCCGACGGCCCCGGGGTGGTCGTTCTGGCCGGCGAGTTTCAGGAACTTCTTGATGGAAGTGCGCAGAGACGAGCGCTGGCCCATGTTGCTGGTGCGGCACTTGACGCTACGGCGTGCTCGTTTTCGAGCCTGGGGTGAATTAGCCAAAGTATTTTTCCTAGTGTCGGCTTCGTGCCGAGGCGGGTTTCAAAAGACGCGATAATATCGTCAATTTTGCGCCGAAAGTCAAGTCACAAAATAACCGCGACATTCCGGGGAACGCAAAAAACCACAGAAAATGACCATCCCAATGCCCAATTTCCGCCCGCCTTCCCAAGCATCATGCCGGCGAAACTGATCCGCTCCGCCTCGGTGGTCGGGGGGATGACGTTTCTGTCGCGGGTGTCCGGCCTGCTGCGGGATGTCGTGTTCGCCCATTTGCTCGGCGACCGGGCTGCCGCCGATGTGTTTTTCGTGGCTTTCAGAATCCCCAACTTTTTCCGGCGCATTTCCGGCGAGGGCGCGTTTTCAGCGGCCTTCGTGCCGGTTTTCACCGACTACCGCACCCACAAATCGGCGTCTGAAAACGACCGTTTTCTGCAACTGCTACTCGGCCGCTTCGCCCTGATTCTGCTGGTGGCATCAGTCATTGGAGTCGTCGCTGCACCGCTTCTGGTGGCGATGATTGCGCCGGGATTTCTGCAGCACCCTGAGCAATACCAACTGGCGGTCAGCACCACGCGCATCACCTTTCCGTATGTGTTTTTTATTTCGCTGGTGGCCATGGCCGCCGGGATGCTGAATACCTGCGGAAGATTCGCCGCCCCGGCGGCCACGCCGATTCTCTTGAACCTGTGCCTGATTGGCGCGGCGTTGCTGCTGGTGCCGTGGTTTTCCGACGCCCCCATCGCTCTTGCGGTGGGCGTGGTGCTGGCGGGGTTGTTGCAACTATTGTTTCAGATTCCGTTTTTGCGCAAAGAAAAACTCACCATTCGCCCGCGAATCGTCAGCGCGCCCGGGGATGCCGTGGCCCGGGCCGGGGTTGCGCAAGTATTCGGGCTGATCCTGCCGGCCATTCTCGGCGTGTCGGTGGCGCAGATCAACGTCCTGATCAATACCCTGCTGGCTTCGTTTCTGGTCACCGGCAGCATTTCCTGGCTGTACTACTCCGACCGCTTGATGGAATTTCCGGTCGGCGTGTTCGGCATCGCGCTCAGCACCGCCATCCTCCCCAACCTGTCGCGCAAGCGCACCGCTGGCTCCGGCGAAGCGTTTTCCAAAACCCTCGACTGGGCGGCGAGATGGGTGTGCCTGATCTGCGTGCCGGCGACGGTGGGGCTCATGACGCTGGCCGGGCCGATGATTGCGGCCATCTATTTCCACGGCGGCTTCACCGAAAACGGGGTGTATATGGCCGCCGCCAGTTTGGTTGCCTTCGCCTTCGGCCTGAGCGCCATCGTCATGGTGAAAATTCTCGCCCCCGGTTTCTACGCCCACAAGAACACCAAAACCCCGGTGCGCATCGCCATGATTTCCATGGCCGCCAACATCGTATTTTGCCTCATTCTGGTCTGGCCGCTGCGCCATGTCGGCCTCGCGCTTGCCACTTCTCTGGCGGCATATCTCAACGCCGCCTTGTTATATCTGGCGCTGAAAAAGCAACAGGTGTATCGCCCACAACCCGGATGGGGCGGCTTTCTGCTGCGGGTGTGCGCGGCGGCGGCGGGCATGGGAATTTTGTTGTGGTGGGGTAGCGGGGACACCGCCAACTGGCTGCCGATGCCGGTGTGGCAGCGGGCTGTGAAACTGATTTTTTGGGTGGCGGTCGGCGGCGTATTGTACTTCGCCGCCCTGCGAATCATGGGCTTGCGGCTACGCTCGATGTGGCTGGCGGCTGAGGGAGAGTAGGGAGACTAACGATGAAACTCATTCGCTCCATAAACTCCCCCGACCTACCCCGGGACGGCTGCGCGCTGACCATCGGCAATTTCGATGCGGTTCACATCGGACACCGGAAAATCCTGCAGAACTTGGTGGCGCAAGCGAAAAAACGGCAACTGCCCGTGGTGGTGATGACCTTCGATCCCCATCCGCAAGAATATTTTGCTCGGAGTAGTCGTGCTTCGCAGGATGTTGCCGGGCCCGACTCGGGTCGGGATGTTCGCGCCGATTCGGCTGCCGCCCGGCTCACCACCACGGCGACTCGGTTTTTCGCGTTGCGTGAATGCGGCGTGGATATCATGCTCAGCCTCAAATTCAATCACGCCCTGGCGCGCACCGACGCCGAGCAGTTTATTCGCCGCTACTTAGTCGAAGGGCTGAATGTGAAATATCTGCTGGTGGGCGACGACTTTCGCTTTGGCGCAAAGCGTGCGGGAGATTTCAAACTGCTCGAGCAAATGGCGCAACAACACGGCTATGAAGTAGAGCGCTTCGACACCATGAAACAACACGACAACCGCATCAGCAGCACTTGGATTCGTGAATTACTAACTGGCGGAGACTTGGAACTGGTCGGGTCGCTACTGGGGCGAAGATACGCCTACGCCGGGCGCGTCATGCACGGCGACAAGCGCGGCACGGCATGGGGATTTCCCACCGTCAACCTCGCCATCCGGCACAAACCCGCGTTGAGTGGAATATTCGCGGTATGGGTATCCGGTTTGGGCGAAGACACCCTCGCCGGGGTCGCCAGCCTCGGCAAGCGTCCTACGGTGCGCGCCGCAGTTTCGCAAACCGTGCTCGAGGTCTATCTTTTCGATTACCACGGCGATGCCTACGGGCGGCGAATTTGCGTGGAGTTTGTGAAAAAAATTCGCGACGAGGAAAAATTTTCCAACTACGACGAACTGATAAAACGCATCGCAAAAGACGTTCACATCGCCAAAGAAATGCTGGGCGTCAACGGCGGACGCGCCGTGCCGGAAAACATCGAATGACCGCCGCCGTATCCCCGCGCAGTTGGCAACAATTCACCGGTTATCTATTCGTTGCCGGGGTGGTGGTGATGCTCGATCAATTCAGCAAGCAAGTCGCCTACGCGACTTTGCCGGGGCAGCCGGCGGTCGAGATTCTGCCGTTTTTCCATCTGGTGCTGGTGTTCAACCGGGGCGCCGCCTTCGGGATGCTCGCCGAGGCCGGCGGCTGGCAGCATTATTTTTTCACCACGCTGGCGGTGGCCGTGTCCATAGCGCTGGTGATTTGGCTATGGCGCACGCATCAACACACTCCTCGGCGCAACGCCTTGTTGTCCTGGGGGCTGGCGCTGGTGCTGGGAGGCGCGCTCGGAAATCTCATCGACCGGCTCAGCCACCAATTTGTCATCGACTTCATCCTGCTGCACTACGGCAACTGGCAGTTTCCCGCCTTCAACATCGCCGACAGCGCAATCACCCTCGGCGCGCTGGCGTTGATCCTGGATAGTTTGGGGTGGCGCAACGGCTCAACGAAGCGCGAATGAAATCTTGTCAACGAATTGGTGAACCTATACACGCGAAGCGGCCTATAATGGCCGGGTTGAATTATTGGGAATCACCATGAAAGTGGCGCTCGCCAATCCTCGGGGATTTTGCGCCGGCGTTGACCGCGCCATCGAAATCGTCGAACGCACGCTGGTGAAATACGGCGCGCCGATCTATGTTCGCCACGAAGTGGTGCACAATCGTTTCGTGGTGGACGCCCTGCGCAAAAAAGGCGCGATTTTTGTCGACCAACTGGATGAAATTCCCGAGCAGGCGACCGTCGTATTCAGCGCCCATGGCGTGTCCAAAGCGGTGTGGCGGGAAGCGCACAAACGAAACTTGAACATCTTCGACGCGACCTGCCCGCTGGTAACCAAAGTTCATGGCGAAGTCCGGCAATACCGCAAACGCGGCCTCGAGATTATTCTCATCGGCCACGCCGGGCACCCCGAAGTGGAAGGCACCATGGGGCAAGCCGAAGGCGGAATTCATCTGGTGGAAAACACCGCCGATGTATTGAATCTCAAAGTGAAAAGCCCCGGCAAACTGGCCTATGTAAGCCAGACCACCTTGTCCATGGATGACACCGCACGCATCATAGGCGCGCTACGAACCCGCTTCCCCGGCATAGTCGGGCCGAAAAAAGACGACATCTGCTATGCCACCCAGAACCGGCAGGATGCGGTCAAGCAACTGGCGCAAGCGTGCGATGTGGTGTTCGTAGTCGGTTCCCCCAACAGTTCCAATTCCAATCGCCTACGGGAGATCGCACAAGCGCGAGGGGTGCCGGCGTATTTGATTGACGGCCCGGATGAGATCAAGCCGCAGTGGCTTACGGGGAAAAATCGCGCCGGTGTTACCGCCGGCGCATCGGCACCCGAATCGCTAGTCGCCGAAGTCGTCGAACGGCTTGGCCAAACCGTAGACCAAGCGGTTGAACTGGGCGGCCCGGTGGAAAATATCTCCTTCTCGCTACCGGTTCGTTTGAAAGCCGACAAACCACCCCATATCGTATAATCGCCCCCCGCGACATGCCCCCACAAACTCGAATAGCCGGAATAGCTCAGTTGGTAGAGCAACTGATTCGTAATCAGTAGGTCGGAGGTTCGACTCCTCTTTCCGGCACCATCTAATTCCTTACATCGCCGACCCGAAATTGTCTCGATAGCGCGCTTCGAATTCGGGTTTGTTGAATCGGTGGTTTTGTGTGCCGTGGTGTTCGATTTTGATGCCGCCCATGAGCGATGCGATTTGGCCGCAGGTTTGCCAATCGAGTTGGTTGGCGAGGCCGAACAATAATCCCGAGCGGAAGGCGTCGCCGCAGCCGGTGGGGTCTTTGGCTTCGCTGATTCGTGCGGCGTCGATGTGAATCAGTGCGCCGCCGCTGTGGATGTCGGCGCCCTTTGCGCCACGGGTAACGATCAGGGCTTCGACCCGCGCCGCGATTTGTTCGAGGTTGGCGCCGGTCTTTTCCTGCAGCAGTTCGGATTCGTAGTCGTTGACCACCACCCATGTGGCTTGCTCGATGAATTGCTCGAGGTCGGTGCCGTTGAACATCGGCAAGCCCTGGCCCGGGTCGAAAATGAACGGGATGCCGGCGTCGGCGAATTGCAGCCCGTGCTGAATCATGGCCTCGCGCCCGTCCGGTGCGACTATGCCGAGGTCAATGCCGGCGGCGTCGCTCACCCGGTTTTGATGGGCGTGATCCATGGCACCGGGATGGAAGGCGGTGATCTGGTTGTTGTCGGCGTCGGTGGTCACGAAAGCCTGAGCGGTGAAAGTGTTCGGCACTTCGTTGACGTGGGTCAGGTCAATATCGTTTTTTTCAAGCCACCGGCGATAGGGCGCAAAATCCTCCCCCACGGTGCCCATCGGCAGCGGGTCGCCGCCCAGCAGTTTTAAGTTATAGGCGATGTTCCCGGAACAGCCGCCAAATTCCCGGCGCATTTCCGGCACATAAAAAGACACGTTAAGGATGTGCGTCTGCTCGGGCAGGATGTGATTCTTGAACTGATCCTGAAACACCATGATGGTGTCGTAGGCGAACGATCCGGTAATCAGGGTGGGCATGAAAATTCCCCGGTTTGGCGGTGTGGAGTTAGGTGGGTTGTTGCGCGGATTTTTTGACGCAGTTCTTACATTTTCCGTACAAAGTCAGGGCGTGGTCATGGATGTCAAACCCGTGATCTTTGGCTACTTTTTCCTGCTGGGCTTCGATGCGCGGGTCAACAAATTCGGTGACTTCGCCGCATTCAACGCACACCATATGATCGTGATGCGCCTCGTCGTTCAGTTCAAACACCGCCCGCTCGCCTTCGAAGTTATGGCGAATCACCAGCCCGGCATCCTCGAACTGCGTCAACACCCGGTAGATCGTAGCAAGCCCGATGGATTGTCGGTCGTCGAGCAAGATTTTATAAACATCCTCCGCCGCCATGTGCCGCACCTCACTGTTCTCCAGCACCGCCAACACCTTGAGCCGAGGCCGGGTGGTTTTCAGTCCTGCTTGTTTGAGATCGGTGCCGTCGAGCACGGGAAATGAGAATCGCGGGTCAAGTTAACGCCGGATTATACCCCACCCCCCATTGCGCGTCACGCGCAACCCATCCGCCGCAATCCGTCCCCAAAAAAATCATGCACGCCTGCACAGCGCCGGAATATCGCCGTATAGACCAGTGGCGAATTTGGCGAGTACGGTTTTCAACGGTGTAACCGAATCGACCAGATTCATGCCGGTGCTGCGAATGGTCCGGGCGGTGGACAGGCGGCTTCCGAAAATATCCTTGAAGCCTTCCATCATCGCCAGCACCAGCGCGTTGTCGCCCTTTCGCCATCGCTCATAGCGTCGCAGAACGCTGTGTTGGCCGATGTCTCCGCCGCGGGCGCGCTCCACCACTTCGGCGAGGGCTGCGGCGTCGATGAATCCGAGGTTGGCGCCGAGCCCGGCCAGGGGGTGGATGATGTGGGCGGCGTCGCCGATGAGTGCCACCGAGTCGGCGATATAGCGGTCGGCGTGATGTTGGGCGAGGGCAAATCGCCGCCGTGTTCCGCAGCCGGTGACCTCGCCGAGCGCATCCGAAAACAACTCTTGTAGTTGGGCGCAGAATGCCCCTTCTTCCAGTGCCATGAGTTCATCCGCCCGCCCACGGTCGCAAGACCACACCAGCGAACATCGCCCGTCCGCCAGCGGCAGCATCGCCACCGGGCCGGTCTCAAGAAAACACTGCCATGCGGTGGCGCGATGCTCGCGGGAGGTGGAGATTGTGCCTACGATGGCGTCCTGAGCGAAGTCGGAAAAGCGGGTGGTTATGCCGCACAACTCCCGCACCCGGGAACGGCCGCCGTCGGCACCCACCAGCAACCGGGTTTGCACTTCCCGGTCGGGCAGGGCGACCCGCAACGGCGTTTTGGCTTCGCTCAATTCATTACCTAATTCACCACCCCATTCAATGCCTTGTATCGAGGTGTTGTCCATAATCGTGACCTGATAGTTCTGCCGAAGTTTTTCCATCATCGCCGTGGTCAAGGCGCGGTTGTCGATGATATAGCCGAGGCACGGCTGGCCGAGGTCGGCGGCGGCAAAGGAAATCTTCGCCGGGCTGTTGCCATCCCACACCTTCATCTCGCCATATGGACTCACTCGCTGCGGGTCGATCTCCGGCCACACCTCCAGCGCTTTGAGCAGATTGGCGGCGGCAATACCAATGGCACTGACACGACCATCGGCATCATCAGCGTCTTGGCCGTCAAGCGCGCGACTTTCAATCAGCGCAACCCGCAGACCCTGGCGGGCGAACAAGCACGCCCCGGCCGCGCCGATTAACCCGGCACCAACCACGATGACATCAAATTGCCCGGAAGTTTTTTTGTCCTTGCGCACGGGCGGTTAGCGGATGCGGTAAATCGGTGTCACTCGAGGGGCAGCCCCGCGCCCAGCCGTGACGGTTGGCCGGTCATGCCCATGGTGCGCCGCAGCAGCAGCCGTTTGGCCGGCGGAAACAGTTCGATTCCGGCGAGGGCAAGGTTGCGCGCCAGCACCGCCGGTTGGCGTCGGCTGCCGAACAGCCGGATCAGGCCGTCGGTGAACCCGCTTACCCGATGGGTCTCACGGCGTCGCAGCGCGGCGTATTTTTCGAGGAGCGAGTCGTCGCCGATGTCCTGCTGCCGTTGCCGCGCACGGTGCAATACCTCCGCCAGCACCGCGACATCCCGCAGCCCAAGATTGAAACCTTGCCCGGCCACCGGATGGACGGTGTGGGCGGCGTTGCCGATGATTACCGTGCGCCGCCCCACCGGATGGTCGGCGCGGCTACGCTGCAGCGCATAACACTTGCGCGGGCTCGGTCGGGCGAGGTTGCCAGCGCGGTCGCCGAACGCTCGTTGCAGCGCGCCGATAAACTCGGCATCCGACATCGCCATGCGCGCCGCCACCTGTTTGGATTCGGTAGTCCACACCAGCGCATAACGTTTATCGCTGTGCGGCAGTAGTGCTAGAGGCCCTTCGTTGGTAAATCGTTCATAGGCGCGACCGTGATGATCGCGGTCGCTTTCGACGACGCTGATAATGGCGCTCTGCGGGTATGCGCTGCGATGCGTCTCAACCCCGGTTTGCCCGGCCAGTCCAGAGCGTCCGCCGTCCGCCACCACCACGAGGCTGGCTTTCAGGGTCACGGTTTTTTCGGGCGCGGTTTTTTGGGTCACGGTAATCATGTTATGCGAGTCGTCATGCTGTCGCCGATTCTCCATGCCCACCACCGTAGCCGGGCAGAACAGCGAGACGCTTTGTGCCATCCGCCGGTGCAAAATCTCGCCCAGCACCCGGCTCGCAACCACATACCCCAACGCTTCGGTGCCGATGTCGTTGTGGTGCAGGTGGGTCATGCCGAAACGGCCCCGGTCGGAGATGTGAATCTCCCGAATGGGTTGCGCATGCTGTTCGGCGATTTCCCCCCACACTCCCATGCCGGTATAAATTTGGCGGGCGTTGTAGGTCAGGGCCACGGTTCGCTCGTCGAAACTCGGCTGATTAGAAGAGTCCGGCGAGTCCAATTCCGCCGCTTCCACCACGGCCAGCGACAAGCCGCTGGGCGCAAGTGCCACCGCCAGACTGGCACCCACCAGCCCGCCGCCGACTATGACCAGGTCGTAAGTGAACTCTTCGGGCGGCGTCATGGCCGCAACACCCCCCCGGCCATCCAAGATTCGATTTCCTCAATTTCCTTTGGCGCATCGGCGGTCAAGTTTTCATTGCCGGTGCGCGTGATCAGAATATCGTCCTCGATGCGGATGCCGATGTTGTGCCACTTCGGGTCAACGTCGGCGGTGGCGGGAATATACAGCCCCGGCTCGACGGTCAACACCATACCGGCTTCCAGCAGACGCCACTGCTCGTCAATTTTATAATCGCCGACGTCGTGCACATCCATCCCCAGCCAGTGACCGATGCGGTGGATGGTAAAGCGTCGACAGGCATCGGTTTCGATGAGTTCGCTGCGCTCCCCGCGCAACAGGCCGAGTTCGATCAACCCATCGGTGAGAATTTCCGTGGCTATATTGTTGTGGTCGTTGAGCGACTGCTCCGGCCGCAGCGCTTCGATGGAAGCCTTTTGCGCCGCCAGCACGATTTCATAAACCGCTTTTTGTTCATCGCTGAATTTTCCGTTGACCGGAAACGTGCGGGTAACGTCGGAAGCGTAGCAGTCCAGTTCTGCGCCGGCGTCAATCAGCAGCAAGTCGCCGTCTTTGAGCACGCAGTTGTTTTCGGTGTAGTGCAGGACGCAGGTGTTGGCGCCGCCGGCGACGATGGAAGGGTAGGCCGGCCATTCGCTGCCGCCGAGGCGAAACGCGCATTCCAGTTCCGCCTGAACCTGATATTCATACACCCCCGGAGCGGTTGTGCGCATCGCCCGGCGGTGGCCTGCCGCCGCCAATTTTCCGGCGTTGCGCATCAGTTTCCGTTCGTCTTTTTTCTTGATGACCCGCATCTCGTGGAGGAAGTGTCCGAGATCCACAAGTTCGCCGGGGGCGTGAACGCCGGAGCGTTGTTGCGA
The DNA here is from genome assembly GCA_965262585.1 of Candidatus Poriferihabitaceae bacterium. Taxonomy (GTDB): domain Bacteria; phylum Pseudomonadota; class Gammaproteobacteria; order Arenicellales; family Poriferihabitantaceae; genus JAHRAW01. The sequence continues at coordinate 1,368,116 of OZ253546.1, read as the reverse complement.
ACGCACCGCGCCGATCCAGCGAATCAGTTTGGCGTCGAAATCCGCATAGCGTCCCATGGTGGCGAATACCTTGGTGTGATTTTCAAGGAGTGATGGCAGGTATTTATCGAGTTCGGTGATGGCAAAACTTTGGTCGGCGCCGTATTGCTCAAGCGCCCCGGCAAGGCCCGCCCGGCGTCCGTCCCAGGTTTCCTGTTGGGGGTTTCTTTCCCGGCAGAACAGCAGAAACTCCCCTTCGGGACGGCCCGGTACCAGCACCGCCACGGCTTCGGGTTCGGGAAAATGCGTCAGGTAATAAAAATCGCTGTCCGGGCGAAACGGAAACAGCACATCGCCGTTGCGGGGCTGATGGCGTGCGGTCGGAATGATGGCCACGCCGTCGCGCATGAAGTGCATCAAGTCTTGACGGCGGCGGCGGTAAATTTCACTGTCGAATGAATGGGTCATCAGTTGATTCCGGTGGTGCCTGCAACGGCGGTACCCGCAGCGGCAGGCTGGCGGCGGTTCGGGGTCAGTTCTTCAAATATCACCTGAACCGCAACCCGCAGGTATTCCTCGATTTCCACCAACTGCCGTTCGTTCTCTTCGCTGGCGGGGTCGCTGTCGCTGTCAACCCGGCTGATTTCCATGATGTCATTGACGGATTCGCGCGCCCGCTTGGGGATGCCGTCAAGCAGCGTTTTTCCATCCGCATCGTGCAGAAATCCTTGAATGAATCCGGCGCACCAATCGGCCAGCGATTCGATTCTTTGCGCGTCGCTAAAGCCATCGTCCGCCAGCAGCAGATTGAACCCGAAGCCATCGGACTGCAAATCCCGGAGTATCAGGCCATACATTCCTTCCAGCAGGTCGAGGTCGGCTTGTTCCGACAGTTGAAACAGCCACGCTTTGCCGACAATCCCCCCGTCGGGGACGCCCCGGCAGGCGAGGGCACTCAGCAACCCGTGGGCCTCGGACGCCCCGCCCCGCCACTGGGAACCCCGCAGTCTGCGGTCCAGATCGCGGTAAATTTCGGCTTCGAAGCGCCGTTCGGAAGTCGCCGGAGGCGTTGCCTTATTACGCATAATCCGGTGTCGCGTACCCGTCCTCACCAGGGCAGCGGATACCCCTCGGCGTGCCAGAAGGTGCCGGTGGTGTCCATAGTCAGTTCATCCATGCGCTCAATCAACCCGCGCGCCGCCGCCGCCGGTTCGATGCCCCGGCCGCCGGTCATTTCGGTTGCCACCAGCCCCGGATGCAGCAAAATCAGGGGGATTTCCCGCGCCCGCAGGTCGTGGGCGAGGTTGACGCCCGCCATATTCACCGCCGCCTTGGAAATTCGGTAGCCGTAGTTGCCGCCGGAGGTGTTGTCCGCCAGCGAGCCCACCCGGCTGGAGACGATGCCCACTTTGGAGCCGGCCTTGAGGTTGCCGAGCAGGGCGTGAATCACCCGTAGCGGGCCCAGCGTGTTGACCTGAAACTGTCGCAGTATGCGCTCGAAATCCAGGTCTTCGATGGTCTCGGAAGTCAGGATACCGGCGTTATGGAGCAGCAGGTCTGGTTTGGTGTTGCCGAGTTCTTTCGCCAGTCGCTGCACGCTTTGCGGGTCGGCCACATCAATGCCGCTGATGACCGTCCCGAGGCTCTCGAGGTCGGCATCGGGCGTGCGACAGGTGGCGATGACTTGGTCGCCGCGCTGTGCGAGTTGGCGGCATACTTCAAGCCCGATACCACGGCTGGCGCCGACAACGAGGCTGGTTGGCATGGCAATTCTCTAATCGGTGCGTTCAGACACCGCAGTCTAATCCCATCGCGCCCGCCGGGCAAGCCGCCGGCGGGCGGTTCGATGCCGCTTGGGAGGCCAGTTACAAAAAAATTCCCCGGAATTTCGGCGGCAGGCATTTGACGCACGGCGGCGGGCGGCTTATAGTTACCTTTCCAAGCAGGCACCCCCAAAGCAAATCCAAAGCAACCCATGAAACAAGCCCTACAAAAACTTGAACAGCGCGTCGCCGATTTGATCAAGTTGACGGAGAGCATGGGCCGCGAAAACGAACTCCTGCGAAGCGACCAGCGCATACTCCGGCAGGAATTCAAATCCCTGCAGGAAAAAAATCGAATCGCCCACGGCCGGGTCGAGCACATTGTGTCGCGCCTGAAATCCCTCGAATCCTGATCCTGAAAGCCCGGCAAAAAGCATGAGCGCAGCAAAAGAAAGCATCAAAGTCAGCATCATGCAACGCGAATTCACCGTTGCCTGCAGCGAACAGGAAAGCCGTGGCGTAGTCGAAGCGGCGGCCTACCTAGACCGACAGATGCGCGAGGTTTCCGGCGGCGCTCAGGTGCTCGGCATCGACCGTTGCGCCATCATGGCGGGCCTGAATATCAGCCACGAACTTCTCGAACTGCGCAAATCGGTAGAAGACAGCGAACGGATGAGCGCCCGGCTGGAAAACCTAAAACAACAGATTGACGAAGCAGTCACCAACATCCAACAAGTAGCCGCCTCCTGATTGAGCATCCGGCGGCGGTATTAGGATTTTGTCCCTCACCCCAGCCCTCTCCCAGAGGGAGTGGGAGTCTCCATTCCCCAACACCAGACACCCCCACGCGCCTAGCGCAACCCCAGCGCAACCCATTCTATGATTGCTTCGACGATGGATTCGTCGGTGGGTTTTTTGGCGATTCTGATTTTTCCGGGGAAACCGGTTGACCGGCAATAATCCGCCACTCGTTGGCTGTAGGCGAAAATCGGTGTCGCTTCGAGCAGCGTTCGGTGGTGCGGCGCGGTTAATTGAAGGAGCGCATCCATCACCGCCGTGCTGCCGACTACCGCCAGATGAATTTCGTTTTTGCGCCATTCGGCAAGCACCGATGGCGGCGGTTGGGCGGCGATTTGGTGGCGGTAACTTTCCAAGTAACGCACGCTGGCGCCACGGGATTCCAGTTCCTGTTTAAGCAATTCGCGGCCCGACTGCCCGCGGAAGATCAGAATGTTTTTGCCGGCGGCGTCGAAGCCGCTCAGTTCTTCCAGCAGACCTTCGCTGTTGATTCGTTCACGCGGAACAAAATCCACCTCGATGGACGCCCGTTCGCACTGCTTCGCGGTTTTCGGACCCACTGCGGCGACCCGCGTGTGCGGCGGTATTTGCAACCGTTGTTCCTTGAGTGCGTCGGCAACGCCGTGAACCGCATGGACGCTGACGAATATCATCAGGTCTACTTCCCCAAGTTGCTGCAACGCCGACCGCAACGCGCCGTCATCGGCCGGTGGTGCGATGTCAATGACCGGAAAAATCACCGCTCGGCCACCGTGTTTTGTGATGAGCGAACTCAGTGTTTCGGTGCGAGTCTCGGCGCGAGCGACAGTGCGAGTAACCAGAACCCCGATGCCGTGAAGTGGCCCGGTGTTACCTTCCATACACGGCGGCCAGAATCTCCCCGGCGCCCTCGGCAAGCAGTTCATCGGCAACATCGCAGCCGATGGTGACGGCTTCCGAACGGTGGCCGGTTTTTTCGCTGGTCAGCAATTTCGATGCGTCCGGGCGACCCACCAGAGCGCGCACGGTAATTTGCTCGTTGTGCAATTCCGCATAGACCGCCAGCGGCACGTGGCAGCCGCCCCCCAGGCGTTCATTGGCGGCGCGCTCCGCGCTTACGCAGAGTGCCGAGTCGCCGTGGTTGAGGGGCCGAAGCAACTCGCGGATGTCGGCATCATCCGACCGGCACTCGATGCCGAGGGCGCCTTGTCCCACCGCCGGCAGGCAGATTTCAGGGGCGAGATATTCGCTGATGCGGTGTTCCAGCCGTAGCCGCTTGAGCCCGGCGGCGGCCAACACAATGCCGTCAAATTCACCACGGTCGAGTTTGTCGAGCCGCGTGTTCACGTTGCCGCGCAGATTGACAAACCGCAGGTGCGGAAACCGCGCCCGCAACTGGCATTGCCGCCGCAAACTGCAAGTTCCCACCGCCGCATCCGCGGGCAGTTGGGCCATGGAATCGACGCGCTGGGAAACGAACGCATCCCGTGGGTCTTGCCGTTGGCAAATGGCGGCGATGTCCAGGCCATCGGGCAGGGTGACCGTCACATCCTTCATCGAATGCACCGCCATGTCGGCCTCGCCCCGCAACAAAGCATGCTCCAGTTCCTTGAGAAACAATCCCTTGCCGCCCGCCACAGCCAGCGGCGCATCGAGGATTTTGTCGCCTTCGGACACCAGTTCCAGCAGCACCACGTCGAGATCCCGGCGGCCATTCAATAACTGTGCGCGCACATGGTTGGCTTGCCACAGGGCAAGGGGGCTTTTTCTCGTAGCGATTCGGATGGTGCGCATTGCCGGGGCGGGGGCGGGCTAGGGCTGGCTAGGGCGGGGAAATCGTTAACCGGCCTTGGACACTTTCAAACGCAAGGCTTTGATACCGGCCTGCGTGAGTTGCTGCTCTGCTTCCACCATCGCCTCAAAGGTCGTATAGGGGCCGAGGCGAACCCGATAAAAATCGCCCCTTCCCTGAATGCTGACCTTCTGTATAACCGACACCAGACCATTTAAAGCGAGCGTCGCCTTGAGCCGGTCGGCTTCGGTTCGGCGGCGGTAGGAAGCGGCCTGTAACAGATAGGAACCCACCGCGCCGGATTGTTTTTTGGAGTCGACGGCAGTTACCGGCTCCGAGGTCGGCGCCACCACTTCAATTTCCGGCAGCACGGTGAAAAAATCGAAATCGAACGGGGTGGACGGCCGGGCTTTTTGTGCGGCGGGATTTTTCCCCTGGTCGGCGGGCGGTGACGGATGAACGCCTTCGACTATCCGCCGAATGCCGGCGCCGATGTCGCCATCGGTGGTTCGGGTGCCCTGCCACAGGATGGTGGCCAGGGAACCGATGACCATACCGGCCAGCAGCATGGCGATGCTCGCCAGATGGCCGCCGGATTTGCCGGGCTTCACTTTGGCGGGGGATTTGCGGCGCGCTTGTGCCATTACATTTTTTCCGGCGCGCCGACCCCAAGCAGGGCGAGGCCGTTGGCAATCACCCGGCGAGTGGCATCAATCAACCCGAGCCGCGCCCGGCGCAGGTCGGCTTCGCTGGAAAGGAACGGATGCGCATTGTAATAAGCGTGAAAATCGTTGGCCAGATCGCGCAGATAATACGCGATCAGATGCGGCTCGAAGCCGCCGGCCGCCTGCTCCACCACTTCGGGAAAGCGCGACAAGGTTTTCATTAACTCAAACTCCCCAGTTTCGGTCAATAATTGATAATCGGGCGCGGCCTCATCGACCGGGATATTTTTCTCGCGCAGTTGTCGGAACACGCTGCAAATTCGGGCATGGGCATACTGGATATAATAAACCGGATTGTCAGCGGATTGCGCTTTGGCGAGGTCCAGATCGAAGTCCATATGCTGGTCGTTTTTGCGCGACACATAAAAAAACCGTGCGGCGTCTTTACCCACTTCCTCGCGCAACTCGCGCAAGGTCACAAACTCGCCGGCGCGGGTGGACATGGAGATTTTTTGCCCGCCACGGTACAGCACCGCGAACTGCACCAGCCGCACCTGCAAACGGTCGCGGTCGTGGCCGAGGGCTTCGAAAGATGCCTTGATGCGGCCCGCGTAGCCGTGATGATCGGCGCCGAACACGTTGAGGATGAGGTCGAAACCTCGTTTGGCTTTGTTGAAATGATAGGCGATGTCTGAGGCGAAATAAGTATGGGAGCCGTCGGCGCGCAATACCGCACGATCTTTTTCATCGCCGAAATCGCTTGCCCGAAACCAGGTGACGCCGTCTTTTTCATAGATGTGGCGGTTTTTCGCCAACGCCGCGATGGCGCGCTCAACGTCGCCGCCTTGCAGCAGGGAACGCTCCGAAAACCAGCGGTCGAAGCATACGCCGAACTGCAACAAATCTTTGCGGATATGTTCCACCAAAATATTGCATCCGTGGTCGAACACGGTTTGGAAATCGTCCTTGCCGAGGGCTGCCCGGCACCGGTCAATGAGCGCATCCATGCACGCCTCGAGGTCTTCGGGAAGGCGCAAAAACAAATCGGCAATGTCGGCCTTGAAGGCATCCCCATGCGCGCGGCGCAAGTCGGCGGCCAGATCCAAAACATAGTCGCCTTGGTAGCCGTTGGATGGAAATCGGGCTTCGATCTCTTCGCCGCCCAATTCCAAATAGCGCAGCCACACGCAGAGCGCCAGAATGGCCATTTGCCGACCCGCGTCATTAACATAGTATTCGCGCTGCACCGCATACCCCGCCGCATCCAGCAGCCGCGCAACCGCATCGCCATACGCCGCGCCGCGCCCGTGGCCGACATGCAACGGCCCGGTTGGGTTGGCCGAAACAAATTCCACCAACACCGTGCGCCCGGCGCCGAGGTCGCTGCAGCCGTATTTTTCACCCGCCGCCCGGATGTCATCGATAACCGCACGGTGGGCGGCACGAGACAAGAAAAAATTGATGAAGCCGGGCCCGGCGATCTCAGTTTTCTCCACCAACGCCGACTCAGGCAACGCGGCAATCAGTTTACCCGCCAACACCCGCGGATCCTCCGCAACCCGCTTGGCCAACACCAACGCCAAATTCGAAGCAAAATCACCATGCCGCGAATTACGCGCCCGCTCAACATGAACACACTCCCGCACCCCCTCCTCCAACACCCCCTCCCGGCAAAGCTCGCCAACCGCGTGCGTCAGCAGGTGCGTGAGGTGTTGTTTCATCAGCAGTGGCGGTAACAAAAAAGGGGGGACGCGATTTTACCCGCTCACCCGGGCTATGGACAAGGTTTTGTACCTCACCCCTGCCGACTCCCCAGGCCCGTCATTCTCGTGCCCCCAACTCGTTATTCCCGCGACAGCGGGAATAACGAGTTGGGGGACACGGGAATCCAGTGAGACATGTGCGGCGATAGCCGACTCATTATTGACTTTCTGGATTCCCGATACGATGAAAAATATGGTCGCTGGCGCGACGCCGTCATTCTCGTGCCCCAACTCGTCATTCACGCGACAGCGGGGATGACGAGTTGGGGACACGGGAATCCAGTGAAACATGTCGGCACAGCCGCTCCTTATTCGGGAATAACGGCGAGGAGCGGCTGTCGCCGGATTGTTTTACTGGATTCCCGATACGATGAAAAATAAGGTCGCTGGCGCTCCCTATTTTTCTATCGTTCGGGAATGACGCACTTTTGATATTCCTCGTTTGCGGATGAGGACTCCCAGCCTCGTCATTCTCGTGCCCCCAAGTCGTTATTCACGCGACAGCGGGAATGACGAGTTGGGGGACACGGGAATCCAGTGAGACATGTGCGGCGATAGCCGACTCATTATTGACTTTCTGGATTCCCGATACGAAGAAAAATATGGTCGCTGGCGCGCCCTATTTTTCTATCGTTCGGGAATGACGCACTTTTGATATTCCTCGTTTGCGGATGAGGACTCCCAGACTCGTCATTCTCGTGCCCCCAAGTCGTTATTCCCGCGACAGCGGGGATGACGGGTTGGGGGACACGGGAATCCAGTACAACATGTTCGGCGATAGCCGACTCCTTATTTGGCCTTCTGGATTCCCGATACGAAGAAAAATATGGTCGCTGGCGCTCCCTATTTTTCTATCGTTCGGGAATGACGAACTTGCGACAGCCGCTCCTTATATTAGAAGGTATTAGAAGCCTATGAGAAGATTTAGAAGGTTTTAGAACATTTATGAGAAGATTTAGAGGTTTATGAGAAGATTTAGGTCATTTGTGAGAAGATTTAGATCATTTGTGAGAAGGTTTAGAACATTTATGAGAAGATTTCAGGTCTTTATTTTTCCGCCAAATCTAATTGATAATCATTCCCATTCGTGTTAAGGTGCGCGGCCAATCACTGAAATGTTGGCCGAAATGAATCAATTTTTGAGAAGTTTGCTCGTTAGTTTGTTGGTGTGGGTGCCGGTGGGGAGTGGCGCCGCCGAGCAGGTGGGGGGTGAGGTTAATGTTTATTCCTACCGAAAGCCGCAGTTGATTGAACCGATGTTCGATGCGTTTACTGCGCGCACCGGCATCACCGTCAACGCCGTGTATGCGCGTGAAGGCATGCTCGAGCGGTTGCGCAATGAGGGCGCGAATAGCCCGGCGGATTTGGTGTTCACGGTCGATATCGGCAGGCTTTCGGATATCAAGAACGCCGGTTTGACCCAAGCGGTGCGCGCCCCGGCGATCCTGAGCGCCATTCCCGTGGGCGTGCGCGACTCGGCTAATCATTGGTTTGGGTTGACCGCGCGCGCGCGCATTCTGGTTGCCGCCAAAGATCGGGTTGCGGCGGGTGAGATTGCCGATTATGAAGACCTCGCCGCGCCGCACTGGCGGGGGCGGATTTGCACGCGGTCGGGAAAACACGCGTATAACGTCGCGTTGATTGCGGCGATGATTGACAGGCACGGCGCCGAGGCTGCGCAGAAATGGCTCGCGGCGGTCAAGGAAAATCTCGCCCGCACGCCGCAGGGCAACGACCGCGCGCAGGTCAAGGCAATCGCCGAGGGGGTGTGCGATGTTGCCGTGATCAATCACTATTATATGTATAAGATGGCGAACGACCCCGAACAAAAAGCGTGGGCGGACGCGGTCAATGTGGTGTTTCCCAATCAGGACAATCGCGGCACGCATCTGAATATCAGCGGCATGGCCATGACCAAACACGCGCCCAACCGCGACAACGCGCTCAAATTGATGGAGTTTCTGGCCGGTGATACGGCGCAGAAAATGTATGCCGAGGTCAACGGCGAATATCCGCTCAACGAGGCGATTGCGATTGGTGATTATTTGCAATCGCTCGGTGCGTTCAAGCGCGACACGCTGGCCTTGTCGCGGGTTGCGGCGCGCCGTGCGGCTGCCTCGAAAATGGTCGACCGGGTCGGGTATGACGATTAACTTCGACATCAACTGACCGACAATCAACCCGACAATCAACCCGACAGGCAACTCGCAAGCGATGGCCAAGGGCATGCATCACCGGCGTCTGCGTGGCGGCTTCGGCGGCTTCGGTTCCGCAAGCGGCGTGTGGCGGTTCGGAGCGTTTTGTGTCGCGGCATTGACGCTGTTGCCGGTCGCCACGGTACTCCTTCTGGCGTTTTTTCCAGCGGAAAATATCTGGCCACATCTGCTCGCCACCACGCTGCCAAGATATATCGGCAACACGCTGCTGTTGCTACTCGGCGTTGGCGTCTCGACTCTGCTGACCGGCGTCGCCACCGCCCATTTGATCACCAGTTATGAATTTCCGTTACGCAAGCCGCTCGAATGGCTGTTGCTGCTACCGCTGGCGGTGCCGGCCTATGTAATCGCATATATCTACACCGACCTGCTCGAATTCGCCGGTCCGGTGCAACGCATGTTGCGCGAAATTTTTGCATGGCAACTGGCCGGCGATTACTGGTTCCCCGAAGTGCGCAGCATGGGCGGCGCGATTATGCTGATGGGCTTGGTCTTGTATCCCTATGTTTATTTAATGGCGCGCGCTTCGTTTCTCGAGCAGTCGGGCGACCTTGCGGATGTCAGCAGATTGTTGGGGCGCGGCCCGCTGCGCACCTTTTTTTATGTTTCGCTGCCGGTCGCACGGCCGGCGATTGCGGTTGGCGTGGCACTCGCGTTAATGGAAACCCTCAACGATTTCGGCACCGTCGATTTTTTTGCGGTGCACACCTTGACCGCCGGTTTATACGATGTGTGGTTGAACATGGATAACCTCGGCGGCGCCGCACAAATCGCCGCCACCATGCTCACCTTCGCGCTGTTGTTGATCGCGCTCGAATACATCGGGCGGCGCAACCGCCGTTTCTACCAAAGCACCGGACGCTTCGCCGCAAAGGCACGGCAACGACTCGCCGGTGGCCGCGGCTGGATCGCGCTGGCGGTGTGCGCGCTGCCGGTGTTGTTCGGCTTCGGTGTGCCCGCCGGTTTATTGATCAAACACGCGCTCGCGCATTTTGAAACCTCGTGGACTGCCGAATTTCGCACCTATGCGTTCAACAGCCTGCGGGTGTCGGCGATGGCGGCGTTGATCTGCGTGGCGCTCGCGCTGGTGGTCGGCTATGCGCGACGCTTGCATCGTTCAACCGCGATGGCGGCGGTGGCGCGCATCGCGTCTCTCGGTTATGCGGTGCCCGGCGCGGTGCTCGCGGTCGGGGTGATCGTTCCGTTTGCGATGTTCGACAACGCGGTGGATGGATTTTTACGCGCAAAATTTGGCGTTAGCAGCGGCTTGCTGATAAGCGGCACCAGTTTCGCCATCGTCTTTACTTATGTGGTGCGCTTCCTCGCGGTTTCCATCGGCGCGGTCGAATCGAGTCTCGGAAAAATATCCCACTCGACCGACATGGCAGCCCGCACGCTCGGCCACGGCCCGCTGCAAACATTGCGGCGTTTCCACCTGCCGTTGATGAAAAGTGGCGTGCTCAGCGCGGCGTTGATTGTGTTCGTCGATTGCATGAAAGAACTGCCGGCGACTTTGATCCTGCGGCCGTTTAATTTTGAAACTCTGGCAACCCACGTGTATTATCTCGCCTCAGACGAGATGATCGAAGCGAGCGCGCTCGGCGCACTGTTAATCGTCGTCGCCGGTCTGATACCAATCATCCTGTTGAGCGGTACGATTTCGAGCGGCGGCAAACTCGCCACCGTCACTACTACTACCCCAACCCCAACCCGACACAGCGAAACCACCAATGCCCGCGCTCCTTGAAGTTGACCAAATCTCGTGCCAATACGGCCCGCGGGCGGCGGTAGTCAACACCTCGTTCCAACTCGAACAAGGCATGCTCGCCTGCTTGCTCGGCCCCAGTGGTTGCGGCAAAACCACGGTGCTGCGCGCCATCGCCGGCTTCCACAAACTCGATGCGGGCGGCATTCATCTAAACGGCCATCGCATCTCCGGGGTACACGACCACACCCCGCCGGAGAAGCGCAACCTCAGCATGGTGTTTCAAGACCACGCATTGTTTCCGCACCTGAATGTCGAAAAAAACATTGCCGCCGGGCTGCATTCGCTTGCCGCCGCCGAGCAAAAAAGAATCGCGCTTGAGATGCTCGAGCGAGTCGGGCTGGGCGGCTTGCAGCGGCGTTATCCGCATGAATTATCCGGCGGCCAGCAGCAGCGGGTTGCGCTGGCACGGGCACTGGCGCCGAGTCCACGATTGCTGTTGATGGACGAACCGTTTTCCAACCTCGACCTCGACCTGCGGGAAAAACTGCGTCAGGAAGTACGCGACCTGTTAGTCACCATCGGCGCGACCTGCCTGTTGGTAACCCACGACCAACAAGATGCGTTCACTTTCGGCGAGCGAGTCGGCGTGATGAATAACGGCGTCATCGAACAATGGGACACCGCCTACCAAATCTATCACCGACCGGCGAGCCGCTTCGTCGCCGACTTCATCGGCGAAGGAGTGTTCCTCGACGGCGTGGTATCAAACCACAACAAAATCGAAACCGAACTGGCATCCCTGCACGGCTTCGACAGCAATCACCACCGACCCGGAACCTCGGTCAAAGTGCTGATTCGACCCGACGACATCATCCACGATGACGATAGCCCACGCGCCGCGAAAATAATAAAACGCGCGTTTCGCGGAGAAAATTATTTGTATACGCTGGCACTGCCGAGCGGCGCAGAAATTCTGTCGTTGGTACCGTCACACCACAACCACGCAGTCGGAGAAGACCTCGGCATCAAACTGGCAATCGACCATCTGGTAGTGTTTCCGGCTTGAGCGGGGGGCTATTGGCCGGTTGGTATTTTATCTTGTTTGCTCACCAGATCTTCTTGCAACGGTGCGCCGGTTCGTGGATGGGCAAAGTGAGGAAGTTTTGGTTCGATGTCGTGAAACAATTCCTCAATCGACCACATCACCAGCCGGTTGAATTTTTTCCCGCCGATTTCAACATAGCCGGACTGCGCGATTAACTTTTTGATGGTAGGCGTTTGGTTTTGTTTATACAAAGTAATAAATAATCCAATTGCCGCTTCCCCGGTGGCAATTTTTCCATAAAACGCCCGCAACGCATCCACCGATGGCTTGCCCCTTTTTACTTGCGCGATGCATAAATCCCGCCCCTTTTCACCATTCCAGATTAACGCCCGCCCATCAATGCCGCCATCGCCCCGTTGCACGGTATTCGGCGCAAATCCGTGAATGCGCGACACCGCCCACTTCTCAAATTCAAACGGGTCTTTGTCGGAAAAATAAGCGGCGGCGTTAATATCGGTAGGCACGCCTTGCAAATTAATGGTTGCAATATCTTTCATCCGCTCCCGACGAATGACTTCGATGGCGTAATAGGAAATATCGATGCCCACCCAGTTACGTTTAAGATTGTGCGCGGCTTCAATGGTCGTTCCGCAACCGCAGAAGGGATCGAGGACGACATCGTTTTCGTTGCTACTTGCCGTGACAATCCGCTCTAAAAGTTTTATCGGTTTTTGTGTGGGATAGCCGAGACGCTCTGTATGGGTTGATCCAACATAAGAAATCTCCCAAACATCACGCATATTCACCAAATTGTATACGCCATACTTATCTTCAAAAAATTCTGCCGTCCCGCCGCCGTAATTAACAATCCCCGCTTTCCGGGTTTCGCTTTTTGTATATGCTTTTTCTTTCAATAAATTAAATGTATGTTTTTTTCTGTCGCCGTAAAAAAGAATAATATCGTGTTTTCGGGAAAAGTGTTTTTTTGATGAACCACCAGTTCGATAACTCCAAATAATTTCGTTTCTAAAATTATGCGCCCCAAACACCTCATCCATAATCACCTTAAGATAATGCGAAGCAGTCGGATCGCAATGCAAATAAATACTACCGGTGGGTTTCAATATTCGCCGCATTTCGGAAAGCCGTTCCGCCATATACGATAAATACGCGAACATACCGCTACCACCTCGAAACAAAACATCAAATCCCTTGATTGCATAATGCGCTGGGTGGTCGATGGCCTTGCTGATGTTATGCACCCGCTCCTCGGCGTCGGCATCCCATTGCCAAGTGTCCTCAAAAGCAACCATCTGCGCGAGGTCGTCTTTTCGGCTTTTATCTTTGCCCTTGCCGAATAAAATGTTGTAATTCACTTTACTGTTAAACGGCGGATCGAGGTAAATCAAATCCACACAAGCATCCGCCCACTCGCTCATGCGGTCAAGGCAGTCACCGGCGTATAAGGTATTCGTTTTCATTAGGCATGTGATTCATCGCACTGCCCCGGACACCCACGGGTGCCGGGCCGTTGCACAGATCACATACAAGCAGAGGTGAAAGTCCTGCCTATTCGCCCCGTGGGTAATGAACCCGTGTCGGGTAAAACTGCTGTTGTATTGGACAGGTAACCCGGCTGAGCGGACTGCCTGCATGTAAATCTGTGCGAGGACAAATATACCACAAACCCAAAGAAAAGCAAAAACCCGAGCGGATTTACACCAAAAAAGCCATCCCGGACAGGCACAGGGGCCTGTCCCTACAAAGCGGACGGGGGATTATTTTTAATTCGTCATTCCCGCGAAACTGGAATTCAGTAAGACATGCGCGGCACAAGCCGCTCCTTATAAGGACAAGCGCGTCAATCAATACTTCGGGTCATACATCATCGCGTGGATTTGTTTGCGGATGTTATCGGGGCGGGGTTGTTTGGTTAGTCCTTGTTCCCATGCGTATTCGGCGACTGCGGTGGCGATTTTTAGGGATACTTCGCGGATTTCAGCGAGGGGTGGATACACCGAACCGCTTGCCAGGTCGGCTTCGCTGACCGATTCGGCAAGGGTGCGGGCGGATTGCAAAAACACGCTGTCGGGGATGGTGTTTGCGCGGCAGGCGATCATGCCGAGGCCGACGCCGGGGAAAATATAGGAATTATTTCCTTGTCCGGGATGCAGCACGCCGCCGTCGTATTCAACCGGCGCGAACGGGCTGCCGCTTGCGAAAATCGCCCGGCCTTGACTCCATTGATAGGCTTGCTGCGCCGAGCATTCGGCGCGCGTGGTGGGGTTGGATAGCGCGAAGATAGTCGGGCGGTCGTTGAACTTGGCCATCGCGCCGACTATTTCTTCGGTGAAGGTCGACGGCGAGCCGGTCGCGCCGATTAGGACATGCGGGCGATGTTCGTTGAGCGCATCGGGCATGTCTTGCGCCGGTAAATCGTGGGCGAATGGTGCGGCGAAATCCGGCAGGTCGCTGCGGCCGCTTTGCACCAGCCCGCCACGGTTGAAGAACCACAACCGCCGCCGCGCTTCGGCTTCGCTCAGTCCTTGTTCCACTAACGCACAGACAATCATCGAGCCGATTCCGATGGCCGCCGAACCGGCGCCGAGAAAGGCGAAACGCAAGTCCTTGAAGTCGACGCCGGAAATGCGCGTGGACGCATACACCCCGGCCAGCACTACCGCGGCGGTGCCTTGAATGTCGTCGTTGAAGCACAACTTGTTGTCTTGATATTTGTTCAGTAGCGCAAACGCATTGGTGGCGATAAAATCTTCGAACTGAATCAGCACTCCCGGATAGGCGTCCGTGGCGGCGTGGATGAATTCATCCATGAGGCTGAAATAATCGTCACCGCGCAACCGCTTGTCGCGGGTTCCGAGATACACCGAGTCGGCGAGCAATTCCTCGTTGTCGGTGCCGACATCGAACATCACCGGCAGGCACTGGCTCGGATGGATGCCAGCGCATGCGCAATACAAACTCAATTTGCCGATTGGAATGCCCATGCCGCTGGCGCCGAGATCGCCGAGGCCGAGAATCCGTTCGCCGTCGGTGACCACGATGATGCGGATGTCTTTATGCGGCCAGTTGTCGAGGATGGTGCGGATTTCCCCACGGTCTTTGGCGGTCACATAAAAGCCTTTTTCCGAGCGAAAAATATTGGCGAATTCCTTGCACGCCTGCCCCACGGTCGGGGTATAAATCAGCGGCATAATCTCGCCGATGTTGTCGATTACCAGCCGGTAGAACAAGCGCTCGTTTCGATCCTGCAACGCCGACAGGAAAATATATTTCTCAATGTTGTTTTCCTTGCGCCGTAAATTGGTCAGCACTCGCTCCAACTGGCTCTCCATGGTGCCGGCGTTGGCGGGCAACAGCCCCCGCAACTTGCAGCGTTCGCGCTCTTTTGGGGTGAAAGCGGTGGACTTGGTTTTGGCCGGGTTGCGAAGCAGGTCAACGCCGGTTTGTTCGGGATGCGGTTTCATCGCGGGTCTCGTAATTATCAAGAATGGTTGGCGGGATTTTACCACCTTGACCGGCTTTGGTAGGATAGACTTATGGATTAACCCCGGCGCCAAACCGCCCATAAAAACGTCCATGATCGCACAATCAGACCATCAAGACTTGGTGGAAGCCATTGACCGGCGACTGCCGCAGACCCAGTGCACGAAGTGCGATTATCCCAACTGCTCGGACTATGCGCGGGCCATCGCTGCGGGGGAGGCGGACATCAATCAGTGTCCGCCGGGCGGCGACACTACCATCGATGCGTTGGCGCGGCTGCTCGACCGCGAAGCCCGGCCACTGAACCCCAAAAACGGCAGCCACCAACCGCTGTATCTGGCGTTCATCCATGAAGCGGATTGCATCGGCTGCAAACTTTGCATTGCGGCTTGCCCGGTGAACTGCATAGTCGGTGCGACCAAGTTGATGCATACGGTAATCGCTTCGGATTGCAACGGCTGCGAACTGTGCCTGCCGGTCTGCCCTACCGACTGCATCACGCTGGAGCAGCCGGCGGCGGATTATGGAACGCCGGGCACGCCGAGTATGTGGCACGAGTTCAGCCGCGAGCAGGTGGAAAAATCCCGCCGCCGTGCTCGCCACAAGCGCCACCATCTGGCGACGCTGGAGCAGGAACGCGAACGGCAAAAGCGCGAACGACGCAAAAATTCCCTGCAAAAAGAAATCCTCGCGGCGGTCAAGCGAAAGCAGTCTACCGAGATAGATTCCGATTTGACCACCGAGTTAAAGTGAACCGAAAAACCATTCGCACGATGTTCGAGCGGTTGCGGGCCGCCGACCCCCACCCCACCACGGAGTTGAAATACCGCTCGGTGTTTGAACTGCTGGTCTCGGTCGTCCTCTCGGCCCAGGCCACCGATGTTTCGGTCAACCACGCCACCGAAAAACTATACCGCGTAGCCAACACCCCGCGCGAAATGCTCGACCTCGGGGTGCGCAAATTGAAAACCCACATCAAAACCATCGGCCTGTACAACACCAAGGCGGCGAACATCATCAAGACCTGCCAACTGCTGATTGACCGCCACGGCGGGGAAGTGCCGAACAATCTCGAGGAACTCGTGGCGTTGCCCGGAGTCGGACGCAAAACCGCCAACGTCATCCTCAACACCGCGTTCGGGCATCCCACCATCGCCGTGGACACCCATGTATTCCGAGTGGCCAATCGCACCAAAATCGCGCCGGGCAAGGACGTGCTGGCGGTGGAGCGCGGCTTGTTAAAAGCGATTCCAGACGAGTTCAAACAACACGCCCACCATTGGCTGATTCTGCTTGGCCGCTACACCTGCCTAGCACGCAAACCAAAATGCGACCAATGCCCAATCAACGACCTTTGCCCCTCCGCTTCGAACAAGCACCTGTCCGTATAAGGAGCGGGTTGCGCCGACATATATTCCAAGATTCCCGTCATTCCCTCTCGTCGTCATTCCCGCGCAACTGGAATCCAGTCGAACAAACCCCGGCGGAGTTGGACCTTATTAAGGACGCGGCATGGCTTGTGCCGGTTCTTGGTAATGCGCGGCTTTCGTGGGAATGATGGGGATATTTTTTTTTACGGTGCCGTGTGCTTTCGTTATAATCTATGCATTCGCCCGGCTACTGAATTGGGCGGAACGGCGTTATCTTCGTGGAGAGCTGGCAGAGCGGTCGAATGCGGCGGTCTTGAAAACCGTTGACTGTAACAGGTCCGGGGGTTCGAATCCCTCGCTCTCCGCCAATTCACTTTAAGCGTCCACCCTAAATCGGCGGTGGTTTATCCGAGGATAGTGCCGCCGTCTACGATTAGGGTGCTGCCGTTGATGTAACTTCCGGCGTCTCCGGCCAGCAGTAGCAGCGCGCCGTCTAATTCGGTTAAGTTGCCGGCTCGTTGCGGTAGCAGGTTGGCGATGTATTCTTGACCGCGTTCGCTGTGGAGAAATTCGCGGTTCATTTCGGTGGCGAAATAACCGGGTGCGAGGGCGTTGACGCGTACCCCTTTGCGTCCGAGTTCGAGGGCCATGGTTTTGGTTAATTGAATGACGCCGGCTTTGGATGCGCTGTAATTGGCTTGGCCGTGCTGCACCATCAGGCCGAGCACTGATGCGATGTTGACGATGGCGCCGCCGGTTTTTTGCGTCACCATCTGCCGCGCTGCCACTTGCCCGACCCGCCACACCGCGCTCAGGTTGGTATCCAACACCCGGCTCCAAGCCTGCTCGCTCATCTCCAAAAATTTTTGCGGGGCGGCGATTCCGGCGTTGTTAACCAGCACATCGACGCGGCCAAAGCGAGCGATGATTTGAGCGAAGGCCGATTCCACGCTTTGTCGGTCGTTCACATCCATCACCACCGGCAGGACTTGCCCGCCTAGCGTTGCCGCCAGCGATTCGAGTTTTTCCCTGCGCCGTGCCGCCAATGCCAGCGCGCATCCGGCCCGCGCCAGAGTCGCTGCGAAGTGTGCGCCGATTCCCGACGAAGCGCCGGTAATCAACGCGACTCGCCCGTCGAGGGCGAAGGTTTGCCGCAAAAATTCGGTGTCGGACATGAGCCCCGTGGTTGTGGATGCCGTTGTGGATGATGTTGTGCGATAACTATATCATTGCAAACGGCGACGGGGGATAATTAGCCATTCTCCAGCCATCCCAGAACTTCCGCCAGAGCCCCCGCCTTGCCCGGCTATTCTAAAAGCCGCCGCCGCGCCGCCCTCACCCTGCTGACCGTGCTGCTGCTGGCGGTGTCGGCGTATTCGCTGACCAGCGGAGTGATCGTCACCGGCTTTGGGGAAGTGGTGTCGGCGTTGCCCGATGCGCTGATGGTGATGTTTTCCTCCGACCGCCGTTTTCCCGTCGCCGATTATCAACTGGCGATGATCCTCGCCGAGATCCGGATTCCGCGACTGCTACTCGGTTTCATAGTCGGCGCCGGGCTTGCCATCTGCGGCGCTGTCATGCAGGGATTATTTCGTAATCCGATGGCCGACCCGGGGCTGCTTGGCGTGTCCTCCGGCGCCGCGCTTGGGGCGGTGCTGACCATCGTGCTGGGCGGGAGTCTGTTTGCCACCTCGATCAGTTCCGGCCCCGTCGGTCCGTGGCTGCTGCCGGCCATGGCGTTCGCCGGTGGCGGGTTGAGTATTCTGGTGGTTTACCGGCTGTCGGTAGTCAATGGCAAAACCGACATCGCCACCATGCTGCTGGCCGGTATCGCCGTCAACGCCATCACCGGCGCGGTAATCGGCCTGCTCAGTTACATCGCCGCCGATGCGCAACTGCGCGACCTCATATTCTGGAGCCTCGGCAGTTTGGAGATTACCGACCGGCGCAAACTGCTGGTGGCTATGGTGGTCGTCCTCCCGGCGTTGCTTCTGCTGCCGCGCTATGGCAATGCGCTGAACGCCAACCTGCTGGGGGAAAGCGAAGCCGGACACCTCGGCATTGAAATGGAAAAAGTCAAACGGCGGCTGATCGTGCTGGTGGCGTTGGTGGTGGGTGTTTCGGTGAGTTTGAGCGGTATCATTGGATTCGTCGGGCTGGTGGTGCCGCACCTGATTCGCATCCTCACCGGCCCCGACCATCGCCTGCTGCTGCCAGCCTCGGCACTATTCGGCGCCGTCTTGCTAATCGGCGCGGATATAGTCGCCCGCAGCGTCGCCGCACCGGCGGAAATCCCCATCGGCATCATCACCGCCATCCTCGGTGGGCCGTTCTTTTTGTGGCTACTGTTGCGCTTTCACCACGCACGGGCGGTGCGCTGATGTTGCGCGCCAACCGCGTCTCGGTGCGGGTCGGCACCCACCGACTGCTGGACGACTTCAGCGTCGAATTCGCCCCCGGCGAACTGGCCATGGTGGTCGGCCCCAACGGCGCCGGCAAAACCACGTTGCTGCGATGTCTCGACGGCGAACTCGCCCCCACCGGAGGGAGCGTTGAACTGGCGCGCCGCCCCATCAACCAATGGCCGCGCATCGAACTGGCGCGCCAGCGTGCGGTATTGCCCCAGCAATCCACCCTGGATTTTCCGTTCAGCGTCAACGATGTGGTGTTGATGGGCCGAATGCCCCACCGCACTTCGGAGGCGGAAAACCGCGCCATCGCCGCCGAGGTACTGGGTTGGTGCGACTGCGCGCAGTTGGGGGAGCGTGCGTATACCAACCTGTCGGGGGGCGAGCAGCAGCGCGTGCAAACCGCCCGGGTGCTGGCGCAGATTTACGTTCAAGGGGACATGCCAACGACCTCGCCAACGACCTCAAAGGAACGCTTTCTGCTGCTGGACGAGCCGGTCTCGGCCCTCGATATCAGCCACCAATACGCCCTGCTGCGGCTGTTGAAACGCCTGAGTAGAGACGGCATCGGCATCGTCTGCATCCTGCACAACCTCAATCTGGTGGCGCAATTCGCCGACCGTGCGGTGATCATCGACCGGGGAATGCTGGTGGCCGACGGTGCGCCTATGGAGGTGTTCACTGAGGAGACTCTGGGTCATGTGTTTAACCTCGATGTTGCGGTGTTGCGGCATCCTGACGACGATTCTATTCCGCTGCTGGTGCCGAGATTGGATGATCGGTTGCGCTAGGCGCGGGGAAACGTCCTGTTTCCAGCGCCGCTGCGCCGGTGTAATAGGCGGCGGCGTGCCCGTACGGCGAACTTGTCCGGGCAATTCCTGTATAGTATCGCCGTGTTGTTGGTGGGCTGGTAATCGCCTACAATGCGGCGAAGTCGACACTGCCCCGCGATGGCGGGGGGAGACACGAGCGGCAAGCCGCCCGCGTTTTGCTGTTTTCTGTTATTTACTCAATTCACTAATACCGAGGTAATCATCCATGAAATCCATAACAAAATTTTCCACTCGCATCGCAGCGGCGGCGGTCGCCGCCACTATGGCGTCCGCTACTCTGGCCGATGTCAATGTTGCTTTCTTTCTGGAGTGGGCAACGCCGAACCAAGTAGCCAAGGTTGAAAAGGCTTATGACGACGCTATGGGCGTTGACATCAACTGGACCAATTTCGACACCGGCACGGCCATGACCGAAGCGATGCTGGCCGGCGACATTGATATTTCCTACAGTCAGGGGCTTGCGCCGTTTATCAACGCCGTGAATGCCAGCGCGCCAATCAAACTGGTTTCGATTGCGATGCGGTATCCGGCCAACGACTGCGTGGTGCGAGATGGTTCCGGCATCAGCAAAGAAAACGCCAACGAACTGGAAGGTCAGGCCGTGGCGGTACCGCTCAATACCATGGCCGACTATAGTTTTCGCGGGATGATGAAAGCGCTGGACGTGGATATTTCCAAAATCAAAGTGGTTGACCAAGAACCGGAGGCCGCAGTAACTTCGCTGGCCGATGGCAATGTCGTTATGGCTTGCATCTTCGGCGGAAACTCCACCAAGAAAGCCAAAGAACACGGCAAAGTATTGATGACCAACGCGGAAAAATCGGCGGTTGACATCGTAAGTTTTGATGTGGTTTCCGTGAGCGAGAAATTCCTCCAAGAGAACCCGGAGCAGTTGCGCACCTTCTTGAAAGTCACCCACGATTCCAACGCTACTTTCGCCACCGATCAATCCAAGATCGGAGTCATCGCCAAAGATGCCGGTATGTCGGTTGAAGACGCGCGTGAGCAGATGGCGTCTTTCGGCTTTCCAACCCCGCAAGAACAGTTGGATGAATATTTCAACAAAGGTGGGGTAGCCGACACCGCGATTAACTTTGTCGGTAAGGCTTTTGCAACCCCGGAAAATCCCGCGCTCAAAGATTACAGCGCGGTCATTGACACTTCGTTCCTGAAGTAAATCTACTGCCGGACCCGGCGAACTGTTTCATGCAATGAAGCAGTTCGCCATTTTTTTGGAATAATCCATGATCGGAACAAGCCATGGGTGACCTGATCGCCGACAACGTCAACATGAAATTCGACATGGGGGACGGTGAAGCCGTTCACGCCCTTAAAGATGTCAGTTTCACCCTCAAGCAAAGCGGGATTCTGTCGGTGCTCGGGCCTTCGGGCTGCGGAAAAACTACCCTGCTAAATATCATCGCCGGTTTCCTGCGTCCCAGCAGCGGAAATCTGTTGCTCAACGACCATGAAATTGACGGGCCGGGCGTGGACCGAGGCATGGTGTTTCAACAAGGCGCGTTGTTTGAATGGCTGACCGTAGCCGAGAACGTCGACTTCGGCTTGCGCATGAAGGATGCGGACAAGGCGGAAACCGCCGCCAAGGTCGAGGAATGGCTGGACATCGTCGGCCTGCAGGGATTCGGCGGCACCCCCACCTACCAACTGTCCGGCGGCATGCAACAGCGAGTCGCCCTGGCGCGCTGCTTAATCAACGACCCCGAACTGATTCTCATGGACGAACCACTCGGCGCATTGGACGCCCTGACCCGCGAAAAAATGCAGACGCTGGTGCTGAAAATCTGGAAAGAGACCGGCAAGACCATCATGATCATCACGCACTCGGTGGAAGAAGCCCTGCTGCTGGGAGAGCGGCTGTTTGTCATGGCGCCGCGCCCCGGGCGGTTGCACAAGGAATACCAACTGCCGTTTGCCGAGCGCGGGCTTAGCGAAGACACCCGCGAGATTAAAAACAGCAAAGAGTTTGTGGATACCCGTGAAGAAATTCTCGCCATGATCTGGGACATGGAAGAAGAAATCATGGGCAAGGCTGAGTTGGCCTGAAGCCGTTCACGGGGTAGGCAAATGGTAGTCGGATTTATCTTCATCACGCTGATTGTCCTGCTGACCGGGGCGGTGTTCTACGGGCGTCATCTCATCCGCACCGAAAAAACCGACGCCGTGTTCGGCAACCCGAGCCGCGCACTCGGCGGATGGCATTGGATCATCGCCGGCGTATCCACCATCCTGATTGTCTGGTTTTATTTTTCCTGGGATGCGGCGCGATCGTATTTTCCACTGGCGGGCAATGAACTGTGTCAGGTGGCCAAACTCAACCGTGCGGTGCATCCGCTCCGCTCGTCCTTCCCCCTCGACGGCCGGCTGTTGACCGGCACCCGGTTGTTGCAGCGGGACTACGCGCAGATCGAGTTGCTGGAGAAGCAGGTGGCGCGCATTGATTTCAACGACGCCGAGCGCGTGGAGTTGTACGCCATCATCACGCAAATGCGCGAAGCACTGGCGGCGCATGCAAGCCCCGAAGCCACCGATCCCGCACTGGCGGTACGATTCGGCGACATCGCCGCGCGCATTCACCGACTGCGCGAGGAAATGGATGTCGCAGGCTATCCGGGGCCGCTGGACGAGGCCGAACACGCCAAAGCACTGGCGCAACCCACTTGGGGGGATACCAGCGTCGAACTGCCGCCCTTGCCGCAAACCGCGCGTGGCCGAATCTTCGACGCCGCCAGTTTGGTGGCGGATGAAATTGCCCGCGATTACACCGCCATTCGCAACAACGGCCCGGCAATCAGCGCCCGGCTCGAAGCACTCAAGGCGCGATATAAAAACTTTCCCATCGACCAAAGCGGCGACGGCGAAGCGGCTGCGCAACGCAAGGAATTGCTTAAACAAATTGATAAAATTTTCAAGCGCATCGACGACGGCAGGATTTTCCCGCCGGCCATGACGCAGGTCGTCGAGGAAGCGTTGATTGCGCTGAACGATGAACAAACTCGCCTGCAGGGCGGCCTTCGCTACATCAATGCGCTGGCCATGCCCGGCGGCGAAATCCGCGCCGGAAACAGCGCCTGTTCCGAGCAGGGTTCCGGGCGTTGGCTGCCGAAACCTTCGGATACGCTGCGGACTTTTGTGCGCATGGCGAATCCCGAAGTGGGCTACAAGGGCATTCCGCTGCTGTGGTATAAAATGAAACCGGTCTCGGAAATGATCGGTTTTCTGGTGCCGGATTGGATATCCGCGTTGATTCCCGGTGAATACCCCCGCCATGACGAAGCCGGGATGATCTCCGGCAACTTCAAGGGCAAGGTGCACAACTTTGTCACCGGCGATTACAACTCGCCGTCGCTACCCATCCCCACCGGGCATATCTGGGATTCGATCCTGCGCGTGCTCTGCGGGTTGTTCCTCGGCATTGTCCTCGGCGTGCCGCTTGGATTATTCATGGGACTGTCGCGGTTTGCCAAAGGATATTTCGACCCGCTCATCGAACTGTATCGCCCGATTCCACCGCTCGCCTGGGCGCCGTTGGTGCTCACCATTTTCGGCATTCAGGACGATGGCAAAATCTTTCTGCTGTTCATGGTGGCGTTCGCCATCATGGTTATCTCGGCGCGCACCGGCGCCACCGGCACGCAATTATCAAAAATCCACGCCGCGCATTCCCTCGGCGCGAGTAAAAAACAAATCATCTGGAAGGTCATTCTGCCAAATTCCCTGCCGGAAATTCTGACCGGCATCCGCATCGCCATCGGCGTCTGCTGGGGTACGCTGGTGGCCGCCGAAATGCTCGCCGGCACCACCGGCATCGGCTTCGTCGAGAATGTTGCGCGCAAGCAATCCGACTACGAGATCATCTGGATGACCATTTTACTATTGGGCCTGCTCGGCCTGCTGTTCGATCTGGTGATGCGCGGGGTGATTCGCCGCTCCATTCCGTGGCGCGGCAAGGGTTAATCCGCGCGCACGAGTCGGGCTTGTCGCACCCGGTCGATTTTCTCGCACACGCCGCGAATGCCCATGAGCATGCGCGCGGTGTGGCGGTGCATAACGCTGCCCTCGACTGATAAAAAACCATCGTGCCGGGTTGCGGCCAACGACTTCCATTTTTTCCACATCGCCGTGTCCGTCTTCCATCCATCGCCGCGCCCGACTATGATGATGTCCGGGTTGGCTTGCAGCACCGATTCGACGCTGACCCGTGGTGCGATGATGGAAAGGTCGGCGAATACATTGCGCGCGCCGCATAATTCGAGCACGCGGCTGAGATAGTGATCGCCGTTCAAGGTGATCAGCGGGCTGCGCCAAATCTGATAAAAAACCGTTTGCGTTGATTTCGCACCGAAGCGCGCGCGCACCCGCGCCAACTCCTCGCGCAACTCCGACAGCGGCGGACGGATGCGTTCCCTCGAACCGGCTAACAACGCCAATTCTTCGATGTTTTCGATGATGCCTTCCAATCCGTGCGGTTCGGAGTAATACACCGGGAAGCCAAATTCCACGATTTTTTCTATCGCCCCCGCATTGCCCGAGGTTTTCCACGCCACCACAAGGTCGGGCGCAAGCGCGATTACCGCCTCGAGATTGATCTGCGCATAACCGCGACCGACCGATTCGATGTCGCGCGCCTGCGGTGGATAATCGCTGTATTCCACCACCCCGACCACCCGGTCGCCGGCACCGGCGGAAAACAAGTTCTCAGTGATGTGCGGCCCGAGGCTGACGATACGCATCGCCGGTGCATCTAAGGTAATCACCCGATTGAAATCATCGGTAACGGTGATTTGTGCGGCGGCGAATTGCGGCACGGCGAATTGCACGGCCAGCGCCAAAACGAACCCCGCCACGCGCATCGATTGCAGCAGGCGCGTCATCGGTTAGCGATTGCCGGGCGCGTAACGCAATGTTGCTAGAAAATTGATGCCGTCTTGAGGGTAGAACGCCACAGTTTCGTGTTCTTTGGCGAGCAGGTTGTTGATCTTCAACCCAAGCGACCAATTTCGTTCTATGCGAATTTCACCGCGCAGGTTCACGGTGGCGAAACCGGCATTACTATCGGGGGGAACATCTTTGCTTGCACCCTGGGCATAAACATTCACCCCGAAAAGATGTTTACCAAATCGGCGACTGAAATCCAGGTCAAGTTTTTTTCTCGGGCGTCTCAGCAACGACTTATCTTTGTTATTTCCTTTGGTTTCTTTCGCGTCTTGCCAGGTCAACGTACTGGCTATATCCCAACCACCGAAGGTTGTATCGGCTGAAAATTCGATTCCAGTTACCTCTGCTTTTTCGATATTCTCGTTTACGCCACTGCGGTATATAATCAAATTGTCAATTTTTGTGCGATAGAGATTGACCGACCATCTGACATGGTCGCCGCTATGCAAAAATCCCAAGTCGATGCTTTTTGAGGTTTCAGGATCAAGGTCAAGATTGCCGCCAAAGCCATATAAGTCGGTAAACGTCGGTGCCTTGAATGCCGTGCCGTAAGATGCGGTTATCCGATTGCCGCTACCAATATCCCGACCCCAACCAACGCTGCCGGTGGTGTGATCGCCGAATTGCTCGTTATCGTCGTTGCGTAGCGAGAACCCCAGGTCATTGGCATTTATCTCCGTTTGAAACAACCCAAATATACCGACATTGTGACGAGATTCATCGTAAGTAGTATAACGACTAGCCGTATCGGTCTGATCGTTGAGGTAATCAATCCCCGCGACTATCCTGCGGTTTTCACTCATCACGATAGTGTTTTGCCAGTTGATTTGATCGCGCAAGGTTTCGGCGATTCGGTGACGCGCACCATTTCTAGTATTATCACTCCGGTCTTTCGAGCGGCCAACTAATAACGAAGTTTGCCATTGCTCGTTCGCCTGCAGCGTCGCTTTGACGCTGGCAATACGACTGATATGTTCTTCTTCGTTTTCGGAACCGCCGTCAAATTCGGTATCGCTGTCGGACCCGAGGAAATTACCTTCGAGGTCGAAGGAATCGGTCAACGATATTCCGCCGCGCACCGAAACCGACTGGTTTTCATAGCCGTCTTCATCGGGTTCGTTTGCAAAACAGCCTGCGGATAGATTGCCACGGCAAGCATTATAGCCATCGGTTGAATGGCTGGATACTCCGAAGTTATACCAAGCGGTTTCCGTGCCGCCGCTTACCCCGAATTCGCCTTTGTAGGTATCGTGGGTACCGGTGCTAACGGAGAAACGCGGACGCAATTTCCCGTCACCCTTGCGGGTAAAGATCTGAATCACACCGCCGATCGCTTCGGAGCCGTATAAACTTGACCTCGGCCCGCGCACTACTTCAATTCTTTCGATTTGGTCGAGGGGCAGGTTTTCAAATCGCGTGGTACCCGAATCGGCCGCCCCGACTTTCACGCCGTCAATCAATACCAGCACATGGTTGGAATTCGTGCCGCGCAGAAACAACGAGGTTATTTTTCCGACCCCGCCGCTATTTCCGAAAGTCACCCCCGGCACCGAGCGCAACACTTCTTCAACCGTGCTCGCCTGTTTTTCTTCGATCTCTTTTCGCGTGATCACCGTAACCGGGACCAGCGTTTGATCCGCAGTCTCGGCAAAACGCGAAGCGGTGATTAGGATAGTGAGGCGATCATCTTCCGCCGAATCCTGCGCGAATGCGCCGTGAAAAGGAACAAAGGAAAACGATGCGACCAACAAAACAACGGATACAACCAGAACGCCGACAGGCGTCGACACGACAGATTTTTGCATTGTTAACTCCGTAGCGCGCACCCGCGCCCAAAGAGTTTAAGCAGCCCTCCCTAATGGCTGCGAAAATATTCAGGCCGGTCTCCGGACTCATGAGCCGTTGCGCGTTTTGTCAACCGCACAACCCGATGTTTGCGCCTTCCCATATCCCGCGGATACAGTGGCGTGTGCAAACAGCGTCTCATTTACCGTTGCGGGGGCAGTACCGGATTTGTCGCGCTTGGTTTCACAACCGCACGGCGCACCGGCTTCCCGTTTCACTCCCCAAAAGGAGCACCTGAACACATATCCCACACTTCGCGGGAATAAGATGATTTAACCACGATTTTTTCAAGGGGTCAATGCCATCGCCAACCCGGACAAGCACCCGTCCCTACGAAAAACATAATCCCGTCATTCCCATCCCTCGCCGGTTCGCACGGTTTTCGCATTTGTATTTGCGGGGCGGGTCGGTTTTTCAATATAATCAAACACTCCTCCACTTCCGGATTTACCCATGTCTCGCACAAATAGCCGACAGGATGATGAACTGCGGCCGGTATCCATTATTCGGCATTACACTAAACACGCCGAAGGGTCGGTGTTGATTAGTCTCGGCGATACGCGGGTGTTGTGCAACGCCAGCATCGAGGAGCGGGTTCCGCCGTTTTTGCGTAATAAAAAAAGCGGCTGGGTGACTGCGGAATACAGCATGCTGCCGCGCTCCACTACTACCCGCAACAGTCGCGAGGCGGCCCGTGGGCGGCAGGATGGGCGCACTCTGGAGATCCAGCGGCTGATTGGCCGTTCCCTGCGCGCCGCTCTCGATCTGCCCGCGCTTGGCGAGCGTAGCATCGTGCTGGATTGCGATGTCATTCAAGCCGACGGCGGCACCCGCACCGCGGCGGTTTCCGGTGCTTATGTGGCGTTGGTGGATGCGGTGGGCTGGCTGCTTCATCAGGAGTTGATCGAGGCAACCCCGGTGCGGCGTGCGATCGCCGCGGTTTCCGTGGGGGTGCTGGGAAACCGCGTCATCACCGATCTCGACTACACCGAGGACAAGCGCGCCGACACCGACCTGAATGTGGTCATGGACGAGCACGGCGGGCTGATTGAAATTCAGGGAACCGCCGAAGCCAAGCCCTTCGACCGCGACACCCTGACGCGAATGCTCGACCAGGCGACGGCCGGCATCAAGCAGATTTTAAGCGCCCAGCGGGAGGCATTGGGCATCGGCGAAGCGCCCGGCGTCGGCGTTGAATAAGCGCGTAGTCGCGGCCACCGGCAACCCCGGAAAACTAACCGAACTCGGCGCGCTGCTCGCGCCGTGTGGCTGGGAAATTGTCCCGCAATCGGAGTTTGGTTTTGACGAGGTGGTCGAGTCCGGCCTCACTTTCATCGACAACGCCCTGCTCAAAGCCCGCCACGCCTGCATGCATACCGGCCTCGCCGCCATCGCCGATGATTCGGGGCTGGAAGTAGACGCGCTGGGAGGCGCGCCCGGCATCCGTTCGGCCCGCTACGCAGGCGAAAATGCGTCCGCCGCCGACAACATTCGCAAACTGCTGAAAAATCTCGAAGCGGTGAACCCCGCCGCCCGAACCGCGCGCTTTCGCTGCGTGTTGGTGTTCATGCGCGATGCCGCCGACCCGTCACCGCTCATCAGCGTCGGTGCATGGGAAGGGCGGATTGCCGATGCGCCGGTGGGGGACAACGGATTTGGCTACGACTCGGTGTTTTTTATCGACGCCCTCGGCCAAACCTCGGCGCAACTGGAGCCGGCGCTGAAGAATCGCTTGAGCCATCGTGGCCAGGCGTTGCAACAACTGCGGATGTTGCTGTAACGGTTATAATTCATCGGTAGTACCGCCTCCTCATCTCACATGCACCTTGAAACATGCACCTTAAAAAACTAACCACCTTCCGAGGGCGTGCCGGCCCGTTGCTGCTGATTGTCATGGACGGCGTCGGGTTGGCGGCGGCGGGGCCGGCCAATGCCGTGTCGCTGGCACATACCCCGGTGTTGGACAAACTCATGGCCTCGGACTACCACACCAAACTGCACGCCCACGGCACCCACGTCGGCCTCACCGACGACCGGGAGATGGGCAACAGCGAAGTGGGACACAACACTCTGGGCGGTGGCCGCGTCTTCGACCAGGGCGCGAAATTAGTCAAGCAGGCCCTCGACAACGGCTCGATTTTTGACGGCGACGCCTGGGGCGAAGTGGAATCCCGTGGCAAAGGCGGCCATACCGTGCATTTCCTCGGCCTGCTGTCAGACGGCAACGTGCACTCCCACATCGGCCACCTGCTCGGGCTACTCAAACGCTGCCACCGTTCGGGGATTCAATCGGTCTGCATCCACGCCCTGCTCGACGGCCGGGATGTCGCGCCGCGTTCCGCCCTGGTCTATTTGGAACGACTCGAAACCGAGTTGGCGGCCATTAACCGCGGCGACGGCTTTCACTACCGAATCGCCTCCGGCGGCGGGCGCATGGCGATCACCATGGATCGCTATCAGGCCGACTGGCCGATGGTGAAAAAAGGATTCGACGCGCATGTTCATGGAATTGGCCGCACCGCCGACAACGCCGCGCAAGAAATTCAGCGCCAGTATGAAGCCGACGCCGATGTCAACGATCAGTTTCTCGAAGCGTTCGTGATTGCGGATGGCGATGGAAACCCGGTCGGTGCCATGCGAGACGGGGACGCGGTGGTGTTATTCAATTTTCGCGGCGACCGCGCTATCGAGATTTCCCGCGCGCTGGAAGACGAGTCCTTCGACGCCTTCGAGCGCGGCGACATGCCGGAATTGTTTTTCTGCGGCATGCTGCAATACGACGGCGACCTCAATGTGCCTCGGCATTATCTGGTCGCCCCGCCGGTCATCGACCGCACTATGGTCGAATTTTTATGCGCCGAAAAAGTAAAAACTTTTGCCGTCAGCGAAACCCAGAAATTCGGACATGTAACCTATTTCTGGAACGGCAACCGCTCGGGGCGCTTCGATGAAGACCTCGAAACCTGGATAGAAATTCCCTCGGACAACATCGACTTCAGCCGTGCACCGGCGATGAAAGCAAAAGAGATAACCGATGCCACCATCGAATTAGTCCGCTCCGAGGAATACCGCTTCGGGCGCATCAACTTCGCCAACGGCGACATGGTCGGCCACAGCGGCAATATCAAAGCCACCGTGCGCGCCATGGAAGTGGTGGACCAGTGCATTGGCCGCCTGATTGAAGTGGTGTCGGAATGCCGGGGCGTAGTGCTGGTAACCGCGGATCACGGCAATGCCGATGAGATGTTCGTGGAAAAAGACGGCCAGCGGATTGTGCGCACCGCCCACAGTTTGAATCCGGTGCCCTTTGCGATTGTGGATCCCAGTGCCGACCGCGCTTACGAAATGGCCGAAGTTGACAACCCGGGCCTCGCCAACGTCGCCGCAACGGTGTTCAACCTGCTGGGATACCATGCCCCAAAAGACTATCGGCAGTCGTTAATCCGAATTAGGTGATGAGGCGGGTGGGGCCGGATTAATCCGGCGGGGCGGGGAATTTGTATCTGGTAGTTGGGCAGTTGGGTTTTTCAGTACTTCCGCTGGCGGCGCGCCTTTTGCCGGGATACGCGCTTCATTTCCCGGCGAACCGCGGCATCGCCGTCTCGCTTGCGGATGGTGGTGGGTTTTTCATAGCACTGGCGACGGCGGGATTCGGTGAACACACCGGCACGCTCGCAGGCACGGCGAAAACGCCGCAATATGACGTCAAACGGCTCGTTCTGCCGGACTTGTACAAATGGCATTCTAAATCGCCTCTTCAATAACCTGGTTAAAAATCGGCGCAATTATACCCCGAATCGCCCCCTCATGCGCATATTTGTTGAATTCAATTCATAAGTGCAACTTCACCGATGACGGAAAGGTGGGATGCGGTAGCCTCTTGATTTTCGCCAATCAATATGGCGATGCGCCCCTGCCGGAGCCCGCAGTTAGGCGCCAGTAGGGGCACACAAGCAGCCCATGAATGAGAATACCAACAGGCTGATACGGCAATATTTTTTCCAAAACTATGATTTTGCGATCATCAGAACCTCGCAACTGGCACAGGTGGTCAACCAAATTAACAACCGGTCGCGTAAATGCCTTGGCATGAAAACACCGAATCAGGACTATTCGGCATAAATCCCTTGTTGCACTTCTAAGGTTGAATTCAAAGCCACAGACACTCCTTGATTAATTTTCAAAAACCGCTATCCTCCCGCCCGGTTGCAAATCGCATCATACCAAGTCGCATCGTTTGTATTCCCTCCACCCATCGTCATTCCCGCGCAACTGGAATCCAGGAAAACAATCCCGGCGTAGCCGGACTTTATAAAGGAAGCACTCATAATGAAAATTTCAACAATAATCCGTTCACTCATCGCAACTGCAATCGCATTCCCGCTGGTCAGCGGAAGCGCATTAGCGGCCGGATTTCAAGTAAGCGAAACCAGCGTCAGCGGCTTGGGGTTGGCTTTTGCCGGCGCCGGCATCACCGGCAACGGGCCCGCCGACCTGTTCCACAACCCGGCCGGGTTAATGCTCGGCACCGGGCGCGATTTCCAATTCGGATTACATTCCATTCACCCGAACGCACAATTCAAGAACCTCAACTCCACCGAAACTCCGCTACTCCCGACCATTTCGCCACCCACACCCGCAACCGGAATCGAAGCGAATGGCGGTGAAGACGCGCTGGTGCCGAATTTCTTTTACGCCGCCGACCTCGGCACAAACCTGCGCTACGGCATCGGCATCACCTCGCCGTTTGGCTTGACCACCGAATACAACGCCAACTGGATTGGCCGCTATCACGCCATCAAAACCGAACTCATCACCGTTGAAATCAACCCGGCGGTGGCATACAAAGTGAACGACACCTTCAGCATCGGCGCCGGTATTACCTTAATCACCGCCGACGCCGAACTCAGTCGCGCCCTGTATACCGGCGCCGGCAACCCCGATGCCCGCGCCACCGTAGAAGGCGACGACACCGGCGTTGGTTTTAATTTCGGCATCGTAGTCGGCGATGAAAATGCGCGCATCGGCTTAGGATACCGCTCGCGCACCGCCCTTGAATTGGACGGCGACCTGACCATCCCCGGACTCGGCGTAAAAACCGGCGCCAGTGCCGATCTGAACTTGCCGTCCACCATATACCTGTCCGGCTTCAAAAAACTCAGCGACCAATTCGACCTATTCGCCACCATTCGCCACACCGACTGGAGCGAGTTCGAAGAACTACGCATCGAATTGGACAACGGCGGGGCGGCGGATGTCACCCCGCAAAACTGGAAAAATTCAAACACCTACAGCATCGGCCTCCGCTACCGCCCCACCGACCGCTGGACAGTGCGCGCCGGTTACGCCCGCGATGAATCGCCCATCAAAAACGACACCTACCGCACCCCGCGCATCCCCGACAGCAACCGCGAATGGCTAACCGCCGGCGGCAGTTATCAAGCAACCCCCCGAATGCGCATCGATTTCTCCTTCGCGCATTTGTTCACCGACGACGCCGCGATTAATCAAACAACCCTCAGCGGCATACCGGGCGCGACACCTCAAGCGGTAGCCTCCAACCTAAACGGCAAATACGAAGACACCGCAGCAAATATCTTTGCCCTGCAACTGCATATAGACCTGAATAAATAGCACGCCCAACCTCGTAGGGACAGGCACCTGTCCCTACGAAAAACATAACCCCGTCATTCCCGCGCAACTGGAATCCAGTAAAAAAATGTGCGGCGTAGCCGTTCATTACTAAGAACCGGCACAAACCCCCCGCATTGCGCGTCACGCGCACCCCCCGCGCCTAGCGCAACCGCAACCCCCCCATCCCAAACTTACCCTATAATCCCCCCCGCACATTCCCACGCCGACCGCCGGATGAATGACAAAAACCTGCTGATTGCGCTCGGCACGACTTTCCTGTCGTTTTGTACTTTGTATACGCCGCAGCCGATTCTGCCGTTGCTGAGTGCCGAGTTTGGCGTGAGCGCCGCCGATAGTGCGTTGTTGGTTACGTTTACGCTTGCACCACTCGCGCTTGCGCCGATCATCTACGGCTATTTTTTGCAGGCGATTCCGGCGCGCTCGATGTTGCGTATGGCGGTGTTGTTGTTAATCATCAACCAACTCGCATTTTTCGCGGCGACCGAATTCTGGCATCTCTTGGCGTTGCGCTTTGTGCAAGGCTTGTTACTACCGGCGATCTTCACTTCGCTCACCACTTATTGCGCCACTATGGCACCGCCCGGCAAACTGCGGCGCATCATGGGCTGGTATATCGGCGCGACCATCTTCGGCGGTTTCACCAGCCGCTTGCTCGGCGGTTTGCTCACCCACTGGCTCAACTGGCAGTGGATGTTCGTGCTCATGGGATTGCTATTGCTACCGGCGTGGGTGATGTTGCGCCACCTCGACGCCGATGCCGAAATCGATTTTCAACGCCTCGATGTGCGCAGCATCAAACGAGTGCTCGCCACCCCGCTATACCGCAACAGTTATCTGGTGTTGTCCTGCGCTTTCATCGTGTTCTCCGGGATGCTCAACCTACTGCCATTCCGACTCGCAGAAATCGCCCCATCGAGCGGATCGCTGCACGCCTCGCTGTTGTATACCGGCTATCTGGTCGGCATTCCCGCCGCGGTCTTTTCATCTCAAATCGTGCGCGCCTGCGGTTCCGTCAATCGCGCCTTGCTCCTCGGTCTCGGCGTGAACGCCATCGGCCTAACGCTCTACATCGTGCCCGACGCCACCGTGTTATTCGCAACGATGTTCATATTCGCCGCCGGAATGTTTTTCATCCACGCCGCACTATTCGGCCTCGCCAACGAACTCGCAACCGAACACAAAGGCGTAGTCAACGGATTATATGTATCCATTTATTATTCCAGCGGCGCCCTCGGCTCGTGGCTATCGGGCTATGTCTACCTCGGCCTTGGCTGGCAAGCGTTGGTAATGATCTCAGCCCTGATGCTAACCACCGCCGCATTAATCGCCACAAAAATTAAAATCCTAACGGTATAAGGAAGCGGCTTGCGCCGGACATTATAATGAGTAACTCTGCCGCTTCGGATAAGCAGGGCGATGCCCCTACGAGGTCGGAAAATCCACAATCCCTCCCTATTTCAGCCTCATCCAAAGCATAATAGGTGGTGAACGGCATATATGGCTATTGAATTTCCCCGGCATTGCCCTATAGAATGCCTCATAATTCCTCAACGCCGGCCACCCGGCGCAAGCGAAAACAACAGGAGAATGCGATGAAAACAATTTTGGTGGTGAATTCCAAGGGCGGCTGTGGGAAATCCACGCTGGCTACCAATCTGGCCAGTTACTACGCGCTGTGGAAAGTGCCCGTGGCGTTGGTGGATTACGATCCCCAGCAATCCAGCCTTGAATGGCTGGCCCAGCGGAGTTCGGATTTGAATCCTATTCAGGGCATAGACGCCAGCCTCGGTCAGGCCGGTCGTGCCAGCGTGTCCGATGATATTCAGCGGGTCATTATCGACTCCCCGGCGCGCATCCCACTCCAGCAGTTAAAGCGCCTGTTCGCATTCGCCGACCGCGTAATCCTGCCGGTGTTGCCATCGCCCATCGACATCCGCGCCGCCGGCCATTTCATCGGCGAACTCATGCTCAGCGATCTCCTGCACACCGCCTCGGTGGGCCTGGTCGCCAACCGCGTCCGCGAAAACACCGTCATCTACCACAACCTCGAACAGTTCCTGCGGCGGATAAAAATCCCCCTCATCACTCACCTGCGGGATGCCCAGAACTACATCCGCGCCGCTGATGCCGGGTATGGAATTTTTGAAATGTCGCCGTATCAGGTGGGGCAAGATGTGGAGCAGTGGCGGCCGCTGATTCGCTGGGTGGAGAAATGAAGTTTGACACCACGATGTTGCGCGGGAGCGCAAATTAGATAGGCGTTTCGAGGGTAGTTTGATGGATGCTGGTTTCCTTGCCGTGCTGACTGCGACGGTTCTCTGGGCAGTGATAATGATTTTGGTCATTCGCACCGAAGCGCGCCGCGGCGACACCAAGCCGAAGTAAAGGCAATCTGCGCATCCTGCGAAGGATAGGCCGCCACCGACATCGGCGCGGTTTTGTAAATACCCCGGTTTGCAAATGTGCCGCTTGCGCACCCGGCGCAAACCGGTTGCCAATATAATCTTTGATATGCATACCGCACCCCCCCTGTCTCTTTATGTCCATTTCCCCTGGTGCGTAAAAAAATGTCCCTACTGCGATTTCAATTCCCATCGGCAACGCGCCCCCGTCAACCAACCGGCCTATATCGACGCGCTGATTCGTGACCTGGACCACGACCTCGCCATCCACCCCAGCGCCCGGCGAAAACTAGTTTCCATCTTCATGGGCGGCGGCACGCCGAGTTTGTTTGGTGCTCCCGCCATCGCTCGCTTGCTGAGGGAAGTCCGGGCGCGCCTGCCGTTCGACGAGTCCATCGAAATCACCATGGAAGCCAACCCCGGCGCCGTCGAACACGATGACTTCGCCGCCTACCGAGCGGCCGGCGTCAACCGCCTGTCGCTGGGCGCGCAGAGTTTTAACGACGCCCACCTTGCGCGGCTCGGACGCATTCACACCGCCGATGAAATCCGCGCCGCCATTCGCGCCGCCCGTGACGCCGGATTCACCAACTTCAACCTCGACTTAATGTATGGCCTGCCGGAACAAACCCCACAAGCGGCACTCCGCGACTTGGAATCTGCTCTGGAGTTTTCACCGCCCCACCTGTCGCTCTACCAACTCACCATCGAGCCCAACACCTGGTTCCACCGCCATCCCCCGAACTTGCCAGACCACGACCGCATCGTGGAAATGCAGGAAGAACTGCACCAACTGGCAGCCGGGCACGGCTACAACCGCTACGAAGTTTCCGCCCACGCCAAGCCGGGCCAGCAATGCCAACACAACCTCAACTACTGGCAATTCGGCGACTACCTCGGCATCGGCGCCGGCGCCCATGGGAAAATCACCCACCACAGCCAAATCACCCGCTACTGGAAACAAAAGCATCCGCAGCGTTATTTGGATTCGGTGGGAGACGAGCGGGGAGTCGGCGGGAGCGGAGAAGTCCCGAGCCACGAGGTATTGTTTGAGTTCCTGATGAACGCCCTACGCCTAACCGACGGCTTCGATACCCGCCTGATCACAACCCGCACCGGCCACAGCACCGGCGAAGCAGTCGCCTTACTGGACGACGCCATCACCCGAGGCTGGGTGGTGTACGAAAAAGGCCACATAGGATGCGGCGAGCGTGGCTACCGGTTTTTGGATGATGTACTGCAAAGCCTGCCAGCGGCGGAAGCCGGGTAGGCCCCTGTGCCTGTCCGCATTGCCACCGGCAATCCCCGTCGCCCCCCGTAGGGAAAGGTCGCGATCTGTCCTTTTGGGTTTGTTCTTGGTTTCGATAGTACTCGGTAAATACTATAACCGAGAGGTAACTCATGAACAAAAAACTAATCGCAGCCGCCGTGTCCGCCGCAATAGTGGCGCCGGTGGCGGCATATGGCGAGGTTACGCTATATGGCCGTATCAACAACGCCATTGATATTAACGACATCGCTGTGAATGATGACCCCGATACTCCCGGCTTCGATGAGAGTGATTCGAGCACCGATGTGAGCAGCGTTTCATCCCGTTTTGGCATCAAATACAACAAGGAAATCGGTAACGGCTTGACCGCCCACGGGCGGTATGAGTTTGCTACCACTACCGACAAAGAAGAGCCGGGCATCAACGACATCCGTATTGCCACAGTCGGTCTTTCCGGACCTTTCGGTCGTATCGATGTCGGTAACCAGTGGAGTTCCTACTTCAACACTTTCGGTACGCTAGTCAGCCCGACCTACTCGCTCGGCTACTACCTGTACTCATCTGTCGGCGGTGCTCCTTTCCGTACTTCCAACACCATCAAGTATTCCAATTCCTTCGGCCCGATATATGCTGAATTGGATGTTCGCGTGAATGATGATGGCAACGAAGGATCAGGTGTGGCGGAAAAACTCCGTGGTGACGGTGTAGGTCTTGGCTTAAGTTGGGCAATCAGTGACAGTTTCACCATTGCTGCGGCTTGGGATTCCGAAGAACGTGAGGATGCCAATGATTCCCCTCTTAACAACCGTTCATTTGTATTGTCGGCGGATGGTACCGCAGGTGATGGGGCTTTAGCTACTGGGGAGTTTGAAGGTGAAGATGAAATTGGCCACGACGAAGAGCGCATCGGTGTTGCTATAAAAGGCAATTTCGGTGGATACTGGTTGTCGGTCGGTTGGCAGAACTATGAACGGGATGATGTAAGAGATATCCCAGTAACGGGTACGATTGATGCCAACGATAACGGTAATTCTACTGATAATACCGGGGAAAGTGATGTAAGCAGTCTCGGTTTCGTTATTAAGGCTAATGATGATATTGATACCTTCTTTATCTATGGCGGTGGTAACTTCAGCGAAAAAACCAATTGGTTGCTTGGTTACTCCGAGGCTGATGATGGTCGTCAAGTTAGAAGCGAGAGCACAGGTGTTTCGGTAAGTAATGATGATTCAGAGCAATTCACCTGGGGTGTCTACCACAACGTAGGCGGTGGTCTGAAGATTTACTACGAAGCCGTCGACCTCGACAGCGAGAACAAAAATTGGGACGGTTCCCGCCATTACATTGGCATGCGGGTTGATTTTTAATCCTATGCGGTAAATGGGATGCGGGGGGAGGCGTGAGATACCTCTGCATGCGAGGGGGTCTGCACCTCTCGTATGTGTTCCCCCCAAATCCCACCTGTATGAAAAACCGGGGCTTCGGCTCCGGTTTTTTTTGATCTTGACTTTCTAACCGAAAAAACTGCGTGATAACCGCGAATCACAATGCTAATCAAGCACTTATGTGCCGTAAAACGGGATTTTTATGCGTAGTAATAGTATTTACCACGCACTATTAAAATAGCGCAACGATGCCGAATGCATCATTAGTGGGGCGAATATTAACATTTTGTTAATGTTTGTCAAGGAATTTTTGTGATTTCCTGCGTTTTTTAGGGTTTTTGGTGTAACTTATTGTTTTTTATGTTGTAATTTATCGGGGTGGCAAGATAGCGAGGTTGAACACTATCACGGTCAGCAAAATCATCGCTCCGGCTTGGTGGGCGATGCCGAGGGCGGCGGGGACGCCCAGTAGCAAAGTGGCGATGCCGAGGGCGAATTGGGTTGCTACCGCCGTCAGCAGGATGGCGGCGGCGAGGGGGCGGGCGGTGCGCATCAGGCGGCGGGCGAATGCGCCGGTGGCGAGGAGTACCAGCACCGCCAGCCAGCGGTGGGTGAATTGGATGGCAAGCGGATTTTCGACAAAATTGAGCCACCACGGGTGCAGGGCTAGGAGTGATTCGGGTATCCATAGCGTGCCCATTTTCGGCCAGGTGTTGTAGGCGTAGCCGGCGCCGCTACCGGCCACCAACGCACCGCTTGCCATCATTAATAGCAGCATGCCCAGGGCGATTTTGCCGGTGTGGTGCGCGGGCGCGGACGAGGGCGAGGGCGATGTGGCGGGTCGGTGAAGGCTAGCCGCCATGCCTACCAGACAGGCATAAATGATGACCGCCAGCATGAAGTGCATCAGCAGGCGGTAGTGGCTGACTTCGGGGTTGTCGGCGAGGCCGCTTTGCACCATATACCAGCCGAGCAATCCTTGTAATGCGCCGAGAAAAAACAGTCCCCACAGGCCGCCGGCCACCGCCCGGGGCAACATCCCGCGCCACAGAAAAAACAAAAACGGCAGCAGGAATACCATGCCGACTACGCGCCCGAGCAGGCGGTGGGCGTATTCCATCCAGAATATGAAGCGAAACCCGGCGAGGGTCATGTCGGGGTTGACGAGTTGAAACTCGGGGAATTGCCGATAACTTTCGAAGGCTTGAAGCCACTCTATTTTATTGAGAGGCGGAAGGATGCCGCCGAGGGGCCGCCAGTCGACCATGGAAAGCCCGGAACCGGTAAGGCGCACTGCACCGCCAAGAACCACCAGAGCAAATATCAGCAGGCAACATAGCGATAGCCATAGGATGATGGATGAAGGAGCGGCTTGCGCCGAGTTTGTTTTACTGGATTCCCGCCTGCGCGGGAATGAAGACGAGTGTCGTTGAATCATCCGCTCCAGCGTTTGAATATCAGGCTGCTGTTGGTGCCGCCGAAACCGAAACTGTTGCTCATGGCTACTTGCAGGTCGACTCCGTCTTGGCGTTTGGTCACGATGGGATGGCCGATGGCTTCGGGGGCGAGGTTTTCGATGTTGGCGGAGGCGGCGACAAAGCCTTCTTTCATCATCAGCAGCGTGTAGATGGTCTCGTTGACGCCGGCTGCACCTAAGGCGTGGCCGCTCAGGGATTTGGTGGAGCCTATCCACGGTGCGCCCTCGCCGTTGCCGAATATTTCGGCGATGGCCTTGAGTTCGCACATATCGCCGACCGGCGTGCTGGTGCCGTGGGCGTTGATGTATTGCACCGGGGTTTCGGCGGGGTCGAGGTGTTGCATCGCCTGACGCATGCAACGCACCGCGCCTTCGCCGGAGGGTTGCACCATATCGAAGCCGTCTGAGGTGGCACCATAGCCGACCAGTTCGGCGAGGATGGGCGCGCCGCGTTTTTCGGCGTGTTGCAATGATTCCAGCACCACCACCCCGGCACCGCCGGAAATCACGAAGCCGTCTCGGTCGCGGTCGTAGGGGCGAGATGCGGTGGTCGGTGAATCATTGAAGTTTGATGACATCGCGCCCATGCCGTCGAACAATACCGACAGCGTCCAGTGCAATTCCTCGCCGCCGCCGGCAAACACCACATCCTGCTTGCCGAGTTCAATCAACTCGGCACCGTGGCCGATGCAGTGGGCGCTGGTGGAGCAGGCGGAACTGATGGCGTAAGACACGCCCTTGATTTTCAGGGCGGTGCCGACGCAGGCGGTGATGGTGCTGGCCATGGTCTTGGTAACCATGTACGGCCCGACCCGGCGAATGCCGCGCTCGCGCAGGGTGTCGGCGGCGTGGACGATGTGTTGCGGTGATGCGCCGCCGGTGCCGAGCAGCAGGCCGGTTCTTTCGTTTGAGACCATGGATTCGGACAATCCGGCTTGCTCGATGGCTTCGCCCATGGCGATGTAACTGTAGGCCGCGGCGTCGCCCATGAAGCGGTAGAGTTTGCGGTCGATCATCGCCTCGGCGTCGAGGTTGATTTCGCCGCACACGCGGCTGCGCATGCCGAGGTCGGCATACTCCTGATTGAAGACGATGCCGGATCTGCCACGGCGCAGCGATTCGCACACTTCGGCTTGGTTGTTTCCGAGGCTGGACACGATGCCGCAGCCGGTGATTACGATTCGTTTCATTTACACCTCACAAAATTTATCGATACCGGGTTACCGATATTGGCCGGTCATGCCGGGGGTTCCGTGGACTCCGGGGTTCGGAACAATCCCACCCGCAGATCTTTGCAGGAATACACCAGTTGGTCGTCCGCCACCACCGTTCCATCGGCGACTCCTATAATGACCTTGCGCATGATCACGCGCTTGAAATCGACTCGGTAGGTGACTTTGTGGTTGACCGGGGAGACCTGCCCGATGAACTTGATCTCGCCGGCGCCGAGTGCGCGACCGCCGCCCTGCCCGCCACGCCAGCCGAGGGAAAATCCGACCAGTTGCCAAAGCGCGTCGACACCGAGACAGCCGGGCATCACCGGGTCGCCCTCGAAATGGCATTGGAAAAACCACATCTCCGGGGTGATGTCGAGTTCCGCCACCACAATGCCTTTGCCGTATTCGCCGCCGTCGTCGTCAATGCGCACGATGCGGTCGAACATCAGCATATCCGGCAGCGGCAACTGCGCGTTGCCGGGCCCGAACAGGCGACCGTGTCCGCAGTCCAGCAACTCGTCCTTATCGTATTGATGTTGTTGAGCGGTCAAGTAATTTTCCACAAGCGATGATCTGAAAAGCGGATTTTACCGCATACCGGCGCCCGAATTTGTGCTGAATTTGCACCGAAATAACACCGCGTATCGCCGTGAACCTTGTGTGGACAAATTATTAAAGAATGCAACTGGTATGTTTTGATGCATCGCGCATTTGCACGGCATTCGGATAACACTCGATTTGATGCGCTGTTATTTGTCCGTACGAGCAATTATTTATTAGTAAAATATCTATTGACATTCCCAATAAGTTATTTTAAGGTCGCTTCCCAAGGCCGGTAAAGCCTTATGAAACTCACTTTTGTAAATTACTTGAGACCGTTACATGAAATTGTTACACGAAATCGATGATGGTTTTCAAGTAAATTTATCGAGTGAAATATCAAGTATCAACTTCATCGTGCCCATAACTATCAATTTACCTGACCTGATGCTGGGCGCAAATTTTTTCCTGACGACCGAGAGGTAATCACTCATGGCAAAAAAGAAGAAGTCAACTTCAACCAAGCGAAAGACGGGGGCCAAAAAGGCCACCAAGCGTAAAGTCGCAAAGAAAACTGCGAAGAAAAAGGTGACCCGTAAAAAGGCTACCAAACGCAAAGCTTCAAAGAAAAAGATGACCCGTAAAAAGGCCGGTAAGAAAAAGGCCTCGAAGAAAAAGACGACCCGTAAAAAGGCCGGTAAGAAAAAGGCCTCAAAGAAAAAGACGACCCGTAAAAAGGCCGGTAAGAAAAAGGCCTCAAAGAAAAAGACGACCCGTAAAAAGGCCGGTAAGAAAAAGGCCTCAAAGAAAAAGACGACCCGTAAAAAGGCCGGTAAGAAAAAGGCCTCGAAGAAAAAGACGACCCGTAAAAAGGCCGGCAAGAAAAAGGCCTCGAAGAAAAAGACGACCCGTAAAAAGGCCGGTAAGAAAAAGGCCTCAAAGAAAAAAGCGACCCGTAAAAAGGCCGGCAAGAAAAAGGCTGGCAAAAAGAAAGCCTCAAAGAAAAAGACGACCCGTAAAAAGGTCGGCAAGAAAAAGGCCCGTAAAAAGAAGGCCTCGAAGAAAAAGACCACCCGCAAAAAAGCGGGATTAGGTATCCCGTTACCCTGGTAAAACCAGAACGGGGTACACCGAGAACCTGCAGAGGCCCCCGCGCCTCTGCAGGGACTCCCACCCCCCGCCAAACCACCCCCCACACCGAATTCGTCATTCCCTTGTAGGGACAGCGCCCCCGTGCCTGTCCACAGCGACAAACGAGGAATATCAAAACTCGTCATTCCCGAACGATAGAAAAATAAGGAGCGTCAGCGACTATATTTTTCATCGTATCGGGAATCCAGAAGGCCAATAATGAGTCGGCTATCGCCGAACACTGGATTCCCGCTTTCGCGAGAATAACGGCGTAAGGAGTCGGCTATCGCCGGCATGTTTTACTGGATTCCCGTGTCCCCCAAGTCGTCATCCCCGCTGTCGCGTGAATAACGACTTGGGGGCACGAGAATGACGGCGGCGCGTCGTCATTCCCGAACGATAGAAAAATAGGGAGCGCCAGCGACCATATTTTTCATCGTATCGGGAATCCAGAAGGCTAATAAGGAGTCGGCTATCGCCGGCATGTTTTACTGGATTCCCGTGTCCCCCAAGTCGTCATTCCCGAACGATAGAAAAATAGGGAGCGCCAGCGACTATATTTTTCATCGTATCGGGAATCCAGTAAAAAACATGTCGGCGCCAGCCGCTCCTTAAACCCCTTCACCCACCAATATAAGACATTTCCACTTTTTGCGCGGCTTTTTGGTGGTCGGGCCCATTGATTTTTAGCGATTGCCCGGATGCTCTTTCCATGGAGTATTGATCTCGCCGGTTTTGCCACAAGGTGGCTATTTGTTCGGCAAGGTCTTGTTCGCCGACGCCGCTTCTCAGCAATTTTCGAAGGTCGACGCCGGTGGTGGCGAATAGGCAGGTGTAGAGTTCGCCCACTGCGGACAGGCGGGCGCGGGCGCAACCGCCGCAGAAGGGTTGGCTGATGGAGGAGATGACGCCGATTTCGCCCTCGCCGTCGGCGTAGCGCCAGCGTTTTGCGACTTCGCCGTGGTAATTCGCGTCCAGCGGTTGCAGGGGATACACGGGATCGATGTGGTCGATGATTTCCCGGGCGGT
The DNA here is from genome assembly GCA_965262585.1 of Candidatus Poriferihabitaceae bacterium. Lineage (GTDB taxonomy): Bacteria > Pseudomonadota > Gammaproteobacteria > Arenicellales > Poriferihabitantaceae > JAHRAW01. The sequence goes on along the minus strand of OZ253546.1, from coordinate 1,325,386 downwards.
GAACACGCGCTCCAGCGACCATTGGTTGTGGTTTCCGACATCCATAAATTCAATGAAACGCAAAATCGCCCCGCTTCCACGGAAATACTTCGCCATCGGAATGATCTCGCCGACGTTTATGTCTTTTTGCACCACCATGTTGATTTTGACCGAAGCGAAGCCCGCACCGAGGGCGTGGTCGATGCCTCGGAGGATGTTCTTGAGGGGGGATTGGATGCGGTTGATGCTGCGGTAGATTGGTTCGTCGAGGGCGTCGAGGCTGATGTTCACCCGGCGAATACCGGCGTCTCGCAGCGCGGCGGCGCGTGATTCGCTGAGTAGCGAGGCGTTGGTGGTGATGGCCAGATCGTCGAGGTTTTCAATCCGCGACAGCCTTGCGATCAAGTCTTCGAGGTCGTTTCGCAGTAGCGGCTCGCCGCCGGTCAGGCGGACTTTGTGGACGCCGAGGCGGACAAAAGCGCGCACCAGCGTTTCGATTTCTTCGTAGCGCAACAACCGCTCTTTCGGCAAAAATCGGTAGTTGCGCCCGAACACATCCTTGGGCATGCAATACTCGCAACGAAAATTGCAGCGGTCGGTGACCGACACCCGCAGGTCGTGCAGGGCCCGGCCGTGGCGGTCGAAGACGCCGGGGGGCTTTTTTTCGGTGGCGAGTTGGGGATGCTTGATATGGTTCATGATGATGCCGGGGGCGAATGCCCGATAACCAATGTATTATAACGCCGCTGCCCGCGAAATAAGCCGCTCAGCCGCCCTGAATGGAGGGCCACACGGAAATCACATCTCCGTCCTGCAACGGCAAGTCGCGTTGCTCTGTGGGCCGAAACTCGCCGTTCACCATCACCACTTGCGCCTCGGCACGCGGCACCCGGTATCGGTCGATAAGCATCTCGATGGTCATGGAATCCGGGACGCTGACCGCAAGGGTGTTGCCCTCGGCCTCCGGCGGCAGATATTCGGTCAATCCGGAAAACAGTTTCAAGGTGATTTTCATCCGCCCCCCTTGTGTAAGTAGCGTTTATAACGGTGCATAAATTCGTCGAAGTCGGCGCGGCTGAAGCCGAAAAATTTCAATTCGACTTCGGTCACCGGTATGCAGAGCGCATGAATCTGCCGGCTGCTCTCCGGTTGCAGCGTGAGCAGCACACGCCGTTTTTCGTGGTCAAACTGGTATACCAAATCGGAACGTTTTTCGATGGAAAAAGGCGCCACCGCCGCGGGCAGACCTTTCAGTAATTCCCGGTGGCTGAAGCCCATTTCCGCCCGGTGGGTGAAATCGGCATCATCACGGTCTTCCCGGGCACGGTCTTCCCGATTCACCCGCCGGCCACCGGCGGCCAGATGGCCAGCGCATCGCCTTCCTGCAGCGGCTTGTCGCGATCCTCTTCCGCGAGATAAACGCCATTCACCAGCACCAGATGAACCTCGGCACGAGGCACCGAAAAGCGGTCAATCAACTGGTTGGGGGTGATGGTTTCGTCCACCTCCAGGGTTACCGCGTGTTTGACCGCCGTGGGGGGAAGATGCCCGATCAGCGTGGCAAACAGTTTGAAAGTGATTTGCACCTGCTTCAGGCCATATATCAGCAAACAGCCGTGCAGTCTCAGCCCTGAGTCGCCGCCAGATAGGCTTCCATCAGTTGCAAGGGGTTTTCCATCAGTCGGTCTTTCCATTTTCCGAGGCCGAAGCGCCCTTGTATCAAGCCACGGATGATGCCGATGTGCTGGGTCATTCCCAGGGTGTTGGCGCCAATCAGCCGGTCGTCTTCAAAGCGCAGGCGGATGTAGCGAAAGCCATCCTCATCCAGTAGTTCGCTGCTGTCGCCGCCTTCGACGCCTTGCCACAGGCCGTAGGAAGCCGAGATCAAGCCGATGGTATCGAGCACATTCATAGGCACCGCGCCCTTGTGCCGCACCGAGCCGTGGCAGTGCATATTGTGCGCGGCGATGCGGGCGTGTTCCACGGCGGTGGGTTGAATGGCTTGAACCGAGTATTCACCGGTGGAGAAGTCCTTGCCACAGGCGACATCACCGGCGGCATAGAGGTGCGGCTGTGATGCCGCCATGAAATCATCAACCAGCACCGCGCCGTCTTTTAGGGTGACGCTGCTGTCTTTAAGAAAATCGGCATTGGCGCGCACTCCGGTTGCGCTGATTACCAGTTCGGCGCCTATGGACGACTTGGCGCCCTCGACCCGCACCGCAAGGTGTTCGCCGTCTGTTTCGATGGCCGACACCACCGCGTCTGTTATCACCTTGACGCCCTTTTGCTCGCACCATTTTTGCAACAGCGCGCCACAGGTTTCATCGAGCATTCGCGGCACCATTCGGTTGCCCATCTCGATGACGGTCAGTTTCGCACCGGCGGACACCAACGCTTCGAGGATGATGCAACCGATGAAGCCTGCGCCAATCAACACCACCGGCGCGCCCGGTTTGATACCGGCGGTGATTTTGCGGGCATCTTCCAGCGTCCAGCAACTACTGACTTTGGCGTGGTCGATGCCGGGAATCGGCGGCTTCAGGGGTTTTGATCCGGTGGCAACCAGCAGTTTGTCGTAGGCGGAATTGCTCCCGCCCGCCAACTTCACTTTTTTCGCCGCAAAATCTACCGACTGCGCACGGTCGCGCATCACCTTGATATTCAGCGAATCAAAATAATCCCGCCGTTTGCGCAGGTGGGTGCCGCCCTCGTCAATCTGATTCTGCAGAAGATAAGGAATCGCCATACGCGAATAAGGCGGCTCCGGCTCGTCCCCAATGAGAGTAATCCCCGCCTTCGGATCAAGCCCGCGCAAGGTCTCGGCGGCCACTACGCCAGCGGGGCCGGCGCCTATAATTGTATATGTCGTCATTATTTAGTGTCCTGTCGGCATTTTTTATAAGTTATATTTATCATCGATGACTTGATCTGCTAGGTCACGATCCCTGATTGCTTGCCAATCTATTTGCGCCCACTCTTCAGACTGATACTCAAGCAACACCATTTCATCCTCAATTTCTAGCACAATATTACCTCGAAAAGCGGCACCTCCCCACTCAGATCGCCGTTCATCACTTGGTTTTTTCTTTTGCGCTTGTGTTGGTTCACCGTATTTCCGAATCAAATTAGATTTGATTTGTGCATATAACCCCTTTCCCTTCGTACCAGTGATGTCTTCAAATCCATTTGCTGATACTTTTCCCAACCTATCATATAAAAAACCAGGCAAAAATCTCAAACGGTACACACTGCAAAAAGAAACCGGCTTCGGTGGGTTTCGTGCCTCACAATACAGTATTTTATAGCCATATTCGTCTTGGTCGGCGGGGCTGTACATTTTCACGCCTTTCTCCCGCAACGATATTGAGCTCTGTCCCCACTTCAAACCAAATGGTGCTTCAATTGTTTTTTTAAAAAAGATCATCCTATCTTGGATTCAAGACAACTCACAAATGGTGCAAGCAAAAGAGTACCAAAGTGATGATCGATTCGTCAAACCGGCAACGCAAACTGCTTGCGGACTTTGTCGGTGAGTTGGCCGTCTTTGGTCCAGCCGCGCAACTGGTAATATTCGGGCAGCATTACATCCAGCCCGCTGACCTTGCCTTTCGCGGGGCCGGTTTTGGCGGCTTCTTTCATCAACCGTTCGGGCAGTTTGTCGTCTGCGCCGGTCAGCCCGGCTTTCAGGTTGTAATCGCGTTCGAGGTTCCAGATGCGCTCGCCGGATTCGGCCAGCCGCTCGACGCTCCACTCGCCTTCGCAAGCGGCGTCCATCTGCGGCGCCATGTTGTCGAGGGTCCAGGCGAACGTGGTGAATACGCAAATCCCCATGGAATCCACCGCCGCGGTGGCGTCCTGAAAGGCCTTCACCAGCCCGGCTTTGCCGTCTGTGACCAGCGGGTCGGTTTTTTCCGGGATGCCGAGTATTTCCGAGGCGACCGTGTAACTGCGCAAATGGCATGCACCTCGGTTGGAGGTGGCGTAGGTCAAGCCCATGCCTTGAATGCCACGCGGGTCGTAGGCCGGGAATTCCTGACCTTTGACCGTCATGGAGAGTTCCGGGTGGCCGTATTTTTCACACAATCGCTTCGAGCCGAGGCCGAGTTCTTTGCCGAAACCTTCGCCGATGGCGACTTTATCGACGCACCAGATCAGCGCTTCGGCGGAACCGAATTTCAATTCCATACCGCCGGTCTGCTCGGTAGTGATGGCGCCGATTTCAAACATTTCCATAGCCGCGGCGACGGTGGCGCCGAAGGAGATCGGGTCCATGCCGTCTTCGTTGCAGACGAAGTTGGTGTAGGTGATGGCATCGATGTCGTCGACGCCGGTGTCCGCGCCCATTGCCCAAGCGGCTTCGTATTCAAGCCCGCCGGAATTGCCCCAGTATTCGGGTTTGTTCTCGACGCTGAAATGGGTTTTATCGATGGTGGAAATCCGCCCGCAGGCGATGGTGCAACCGAAGCAGGCGGCGTTGGTGGTGAGGTTGGGTTTGCCATCGCTGGCGCGGAGTTCGAGCATGGCTTCGCCGGAAATTTTACTCGCGCCTTCGAACTGCACTTCGCGCATGTTGTTGGCGGGTAGCGCGCCGACTTCGTTGATGACATTCATCAAAACCTGCGTGCCCAGGGCCGGCAAGCCTTTGCCGGTGACTGCGTTATCCGCCAACACTTGCTTGTGTTCGGCCACGCTTTTCAGGAAGCGGGACGGGTCTTTGATGTTGCCAACCCCGCGCGTGCCGCGCACCGCCAACGCTTTCAAGTTTTTAGAGGCCATGACCGTGCCCACCCCGGAGCGTCCGGCGGCACGGTGCAGGTCGTTCACGATAGCCGAATACAAACACCCCGCTTCGGCGGCACGGCCCACCGCGGCGATGCGCATTTGCGGGTCTTGATATTTGTCGTGAATCAGTTTGTCGGTTTGCCACACGCTCTTGCCCCACAGATCATCCGCCGGCACCAATTCGGCCTTCTCGTTGATGACGAGCAACATCACCGGCGAAGGCGATTTGCCCTCACAGATGATCATGTCCCAGCCCGCCGATTTCAATTCGGCACCGATGAAACCGCCGGAATTGGAGCACGCCACGGCGCCGGTGAGCGGGCTTTTGGTGATCACCGAATACCGCCCGCCGGTGGATACCGGAGTGCCGGTGAGCGGCCCGGTGGCAAAAATCAATTTGTTGTCGACGCCGAGGGGGTCGCACTTGGGGTCGGTTTCCGCCACCAGATAACGAGTGCCGAGGCCACGCTGGCCGATATATTCGGCGGCCCATTCCATGTTGAGGGGTTCCTCGCTGATGCGCCCTTCAGTGAGATTGACGCGCAAAACTTTTTGAGTCCAAGCCATGTCACACCTCCTAGTTGGCCGCGGCTGCGGCGTTGTCGGTTTTCGCCGCCCAGGCGCGCATTTTATCGAGGCCGGTGGCGTCTGCATCGACGTAGGTAATCGCCTCGGTCGGGCAGGCTTTGGCGCATTCAGGATCGCCGCCGCACAAATCGCATTTGATCACTTTGCCGCTGTCCTGATTGTAATTGATCGTGCCGAACGGGCAGGCGATGGTGCACACCTTGCAACCGACACATACCGCATCGGCCACTTCCATAGCACCGGTCTCGCGATTCATAGTAATCGCATCCACCGGGCAAGCCGCCATGCACCATGCTTCGTCGCACTGGGTGCAGGTATAAGGCACGAAGCGTCCCTCATCGTGGAAAGTAAACACCTTAATCCGCGACTTGGCGGGATTGAACACGCCTTCGTTCTCGTAGGAACACGCCATTTCGCATTGCAGACAACCGGTGCATTTGTCGGCGTCTATATATAGGGATCGTTGCATCATCTATTCCTCGCTGTGGGCATCATATTGGGGCGTTAGTTGCCATCGGTCATTTCTCAACCCGCGACCACCGGCAACGCCCGCCACTTTGTGTAACCACAATACCACTTAGAAATGCCGCTAGCAATAGTTTGTATCCGCCCACCACCTATTGCGCCAAGGACCGGCTACGCCGCACCCGTCGTCATTCCCGCGCAACTGGAATCCAGTGGAATAATCCCGGCGTAAGCCGGACATTATCGGAAATGACGTATTTAAGATTATCGGTGGCCAATACGAATGGAGTGGGCGGGTTATTCCAATCTGCGCTTTTTCAATACCCGCGTCCAAGGTTTATCGTGTGGGTCAATGCTTGTCCGGTGCGGAAACGGGTGATGTTGTCGATTACATGCCGGGTGCTGGAGGCGGCTAGGGTCATGCTGGCTATGTGGGGGGTGATGTACACTTGTGGGTGTTGCCATAGTGGGCTGCTTTTTTCTAGTGGCTCGGTCTTGAATACGTCCAGTGCGGCGCCGGTGATATGGCCGTTGTCTAGGGCTGCGAGTAAGTCGGCTTCGTTGCAATGGCCGCCGCGGGCGGCGTTGATTACGAATGCGCCTTTTGGCAGTTGCGCGAGGGTGGCGGCGTTGAGGATGTTTTCGGTCTGTGCGGTTAGCGGCAGCAGGCATACCAGTATCCCGCTGCGCGCCAGAAACGCGGGCAGTTGTTGATCGCCATAGTAGGAGGCGATTCCTTCGATATGTTTTTCGGTGCGACTCCAGCCGGCCACCTCGAAGCCCAGCGTCGCCAGCGCACCGGCGGCGGCACTTCCCAGCACGCCGAGGCCGAGGATGCCCACGCTTCGCGCCGATGCCCGAATTTGCCGGTGTTGATTCCATATCCGGTTGCGCCGGGCGGCTTCATATTGCGGCATATCGCGGTGAAAACGCAGCACGTTGTATAAAACATATTCGGTCATACCGGCGGTCAGCACATCATCCACCATGCGAATAACCGGAATGCCGGGGGGAACTACGCCTTCTTTCAGCAAATGATCGACCCCGGCGCCCAGCGAAAAAATCAATTTCAGGTTGGCAAAGCCGGTCAGCACTCCCGGCTCGGGCTGCCATACCAGCGCGTAGTCGATCTCCTCCGGGGCACCCGGCGCGCTCCAGTCACGCACCTCGATATCAAAGCCCGTGAAGGCATCGGCCCACGGCGACAAGGAGCCATAGTCGGACTTGATCAGTAGCACTTCGGACATGGGTTTGTGGACGCCGGAGGGAGTTTGTCGGGGGAGTAACCGGGGAGTTTGCCAGAATGGGCATTCTAACCGCGCAACGGCGATAATTTGATACTATCTGTATCTCAAAATCAGCGAACCCACCCCAAATGTTCAGTAGCGAAACGGAAATTCACCATCCGGCCAAACCGCACCCGCCATGCCGCCACGACCAGGGCCGCCACGACCATGCTTGAGGCGGCTTCCAACGCTCCGACTTGGCGCGAATATTTGGCGTTGTGCAAGCCCAAGGTGGTGCTGCTAATCCTGTTCACCGCATTGGTCGGGATGTTCCTGTCCACCGATGGCTGGATACCGCTTGCCGCGGGATTTTGGGGGCTCATCGGCATCGCGCTGGGGGCCTCCGCCGGGGCGGCGTTGAATCACTGGGTGGACGAAGAAATCGACGCGCGCATGGAGCGCACCCGCGCCCGCCCGCTGCCCCGGGGAATAATCAGCAGCCGTCAGGCGGTCACCTTTGCGCTGGTGCTGGCCGCGTTGTCGATGGTGGTGTTGCTGACCTTTGTGAACGCCCTGACCGCGGCTTTAACATTCGCCTCTATGGTCGGCTATGCGGTCATCTACAGCATGTTCTTAAAGCACTCGACACCGCAGAATATCGTCCTCGGCGGCGCTGCCGGTGCGGCGCCACCGGTGCTCGGCTGGACCGCGGTGACCGGCGAAATTCACGGCGAAGCATTGCTGTTATTTCTGATTATCTTCGTCTGGACTCCGCCCCATTTCTGGGCGCTGGCCATCAAGCGCGTGGACGACTACGCCAAAGCCGGTGTGCCGATGCTGCCGGTGGCTTACGGCATCGCCTTCACCAAACTGCACATTTTGCTATACGCCATTTTGCTGGTGGTGGTGACCATGATGCCGTTTGTGGTGATGATGAGCGGCGTCATCTACCTCGCCGGCGCCCTCGCCCTCGGCATCGGCTTCGTCTATCACGCGGTCAAACTATACCGCGCCGAAGGCGACCGACACGCGATGAAAACCTTCGGCTACTCGATTTTCTACTTGAGCGCATTGTTCGCATTCCTGCTACTCGACCACTACGCGCGGATTTTCCTGCGCACGTTTGTCCTCGATTAACCCCAAATACCCATGCGCAAACCCGACAACGACAACAGCGACGACAAGCCCACCGAGGTCACCTTTTTCAGCCTCATACAAAGCGCGTGCGCCGCATTTTTCGGCGTCCAAAGCGAAGCCAACCGCAAACGCGATTTTGAAAGCGGCAAGTTCTGGCATTTCGTCGCCGCCGGAATTATTTTCGTGCTGTTTTTCGTAGGGTTGATATGGGGCGCAGTGCAGGTGCTGGTGGCCACGGCTTCGTGATATGTCAGTCCGCCGCCTGCGTATTAGAAGATTTTAGGGGTTGTGAGAAGATTTATGAGAAGAATTAGGGTTTTATGAGAAGATTTAGAAGGTTTATGAGAAGATTTTGGGCTTTATGAGAAGATTTAGAACATTTGTGAGAAGAATTAGAACATTTATGAGAAGAATTAGAACATTTATGAGAAGATTTGGGGTTTTATGAGAAGAATTAGAACATTTATGAGAAGATTTAGAGCCTTTTAGAACATTTATGAGAAGAATTAGAAGATTTATGAGAGAATTTGAGCGTTTATGAGAAGATTTGGGGGTTTATGAGAAGATTTGAGACTCCTCTCGCTGGCAATCTCCACCCGTCTTCATTCCCGCGAAACTGGAATCCAGTTAAACAATCCCGGCGTAAGCCGGACATTATTAATGCGCGGCTTACGCTGCACATGCTTTTACTAGATTCCAGTTTCGCGGGAATGACGGGTTATATTTTTTCGATAATAGGCTATAATTCGGCTTTGTATCCGGGCCTGTATTTGCGCTTGATTTGGTTGCGCGGTGTTTGGCGGCCATCGGTTAAACTTCACCATTGATTGTTGGCGGGGACTCTAATTTAATGAATTTATTTCAACGGGTGGTGCGCGCATCGGCGGGCGTGTTGCTTTCGGTGTTTGCGTTGCCGCTGTTTGCGGATTGGGAGGTGAACCTGCCACGGGGCGTCTCCGAAATCAGCAACGAAGTCTATGACATGCACATGATGGTTTTGTATATCTGCACCGTCATCGGCGTGTTGGTGTTCGGCGCGATGTTTATCAGCATCATCCGCCACCGCAAATCCAACGGCAATCCGCCGGCCACTTTTACCCATAGCACCACCGCCGAAATCATCTGGACTGTGATTCCGTTTCTAATTCTAATCGGCATGGCGATACCGGCGGCCAAGGCGCTGATTAAAATGGAGGATGCCAGCAACGCCGACCTGACCATCCAGGTCACCGGCCATCAATGGAAATGGGAATACGCCTACCCGGAACAGGGCATACGCTTTTTCAGCAACCTCGGTGAAAAAAGCCGCGAAGCCCGCCCGCGCGGTTCCGGCATCGACCCGTACAGTGTGGAAAATTATCTGCTCGAAGTGGACAACCCTCTGGTGTTGCCGGTGGGCCGGAAAGTGCGCATTCTGCTGACCTCTAACGACGTTCTACACGCCTGGTGGGTGCCGGATTTCGCCATCAAGAAAGACGCCGTGCCCGGTTTCATCCGCGAGATGTGGACGATTATCGATGAACCCGGAACCTATCGCGGCCAGTGCGCGGAGTTATGCGGCAAGGATCATGGCTTCATGCCCATCGTGGTGGAAGCGGTGTCCGCCGGGGAATTCGAGCAGTGGACCGGCGCGCAACTGGCGGCGGCGAGTGCCGAAGCCGGTTCCGCCGACCGTGAATGGTCTCAAGCGGAACTGATGGAGAAAGGTCAAGCAACCTACGGCACCAACTGCGTGGCTTGCCACCAAGCCAACGGCCAGGGCATTCCGGGCGTGTTCCCGGCACTCGATGCGGGCACAATTAGCCTGGAAGACCATCTCAACATCGTCCTGAACGGCGCGCCCGGCACCGCCATGCAAGCCTTCGGCGCGCAGTTAAGCGATGTCGACATCGCCGCAATCATCACTTACGAACGCAACGCCTGGGGCAATGACAGCGGCGATGTGTTGCAGCCGAGCGCGGTTAAGGCGGCGCGATGATTGCCCGGATAAATCGCCCGCGAATAAACCACCTGGATTTAACCTAATGAGCATGCTTGCTATGAAAACCCACGAGTACATCAAAGAACTCATCGACACCGGCATGCCCGCACCGCAAGCCGAGGCCATCGCACGTTATCAATCCAAAATCATCGATGAAAACCTAGCGACCAAGCACGACGTCGAATCGGTGAAACACGAAATCGAGTTGGTGAAATATGCAATCGAATTGGCGCGAAAAGAATTACTACTCAAACTAGGCGCGATATTCACCGCCGGATGGGTCGCCACGATTGGTATTATTCTTGGTGTGATGTCGGTGATGTTGGAATAATCGAAGAGAAAAAATGACGACACCAATAATTTTTCGTAGCCAGTTGTATGCCGAAACGCGAACGGGCGGGCAAAGGCGCGTCGCTTACTATTCATTACAATCTGCCACGATGACCGCATTTCTTGCACGGCAGGTCTGCCAAACATTTTGAGGAACCCCAATGAACGCCTACGCAACCACCGCCGACCACGCTGACCACGATCACCACGGCCCCGCGCCCGGGTTGATGCGTTGGGTTACCACCACCAACCACAAGGACATCGGCACTTTGTATCTGTGGTTTTCGCTGATTATGTTTTTCATCGGCGGTTTCATGGCGCTCATCATTCGCGCCGAATTGTTTCAGCCCGGCTTGCAGATCGTCGACCCGCACTTCTTCAATCAGATGACCACCATGCACGCGCTGGTGATGATTTTCGGGGTGGTGATGCCGGCGTTTGTGGGGCTTGCCAACTGGATGGTGCCGATCATGATTGGCGCGCCGGACATGGCGTTGCCGCGTATGAACAACTGGAGTTTTTGGATTCTGCCGTTCGCTTTCGCCATGATGCTATCGACGCTATTCATGGAAGGCGGCGGCCCGGCGGCCGGCTGGACTTTGTATCCGCCGTTGTCGTTGCAGGGCGGCGACAGCCTGCCGTTCGTAATTTTTTCCATTCACATGCTCGGCGCATCCAGCATCATGGGCGCGATCAACATCGTCGCCACCATCATGAACCTGCGCGCACCGGGCATGACCTATATGAAGATGCCGCTGTTCGTGTGGACTTGGTTCATCACCGCCTACTTGCTGATTGCGGTCATGCCAGTGCTCGCCGGTGCGGTGACCATGTTGCTGACCGACAAGTTTTTCGGCACCAGTTTTTTCGACGCCGCCGGTGGTGGCGACCCGGTAATGTTCCAACACATCTTCTGGTTCTTCGGCCACCCGGAAGTCTATATTCTGATTCTGCCATCGTTCGGCTTGGTCTCGGAAATCATCCCGACTTTCTCGCGCAAGCCGCTGTTCGGCTACGCTTCCATGGTCTACGCCACCTCATCCATCGCGTTTTTGTCGTTCATCGTCTGGGCGCACCACATGTTCACCGTCGGCATGCCGCTGGTGGGCGAATTATTTTTTATGTTCACCACCATGCTCATCGCCGTGCCTACCGGGGTCAAGGTGTTCAACTGGGTGTCGACCATGTGGCGCGGCGCGCTCACCTTTGAAACCCCGATGCTGTTCGCCCTGGGTTTCGTGGTGATGTTCACCATCGGCGGATTTTCAGGTTTGATGCTGGCCATGACGCCCATCGACTTCCAATACCACGACACCTACTTCGTAGTCGCCCACTTCCATTATGTGCTGGTGCCCGGCGCGATTTTCGGCATCATCGCCGGGGTCTATTACTGGCTACCGAAGTGGACCGGCAACTACTACAACGAAGCCCTCGGCAAATGGCATTTCTGGCTGTCCACCATCTTTGTCAACCTGCTGTTTTTCCCCATGCACTTCGTCGGCCTCGCCGGTATGCCGCGCCGCATCCCCGATTACGCAGTGCAATTCGCCGACTTCAACGCCATCGCCACGGTCGGCGCATTCGGCTTCGGCTTCGCGCAAATTCTGCTGCTGGTGTTGGTGGTGCAATGCATCCGTGGCGGCGAAAAATCCGGCAACCAAGTATGGGAAGGCGCACACGGCCTAGAGTGGACCCTCACCTCACCACCACCCTACCACTCGTTCTCGCCGCAACCGGTGATTAAGTAACCGGCTTCATGACGCGACCATAAACCAACGACCATGCGCACTATTATGAACCCCGCAGTCAAACGCACCATACTCGCCCTGTTCGCGGTGGCATTTGCGTTTTATCTTGGTTTTATCCTGATGGCCGTCCTGTGAAAATTAGAAAGAACATCGCCGTGCTATTTGTAATCCCGGTGCTGATGTTCGGGTTTGGCTACTTGATGGTGCCGATTTACGATATATTTTGCGAACTCACCGGCTTGAATGGCAAGACCGGCACCACCACGGTTGAGCGAGTCGGGCGCATGCAGGTGGATGAATCGCGGCTGATCAAGGTCGAGTTCATGGCCAATCGCAACCGCGACATGCCCATCGACTTCGCGCCAGTGGCACGCAGCATGATGGTGCATCCGGGTAAAACCTATCAGGCCACTTATCAAGCGCGCAATCGCAAAGCCACGGCCATGGTCGGTCAGGCGGTGCCGAGCGTGGCGCCGTCCAAAGCCTCGGCGTATTTCAACAAAACCGAATGTTTTTGCTTCGGACGACAAGCCTTCGCCGCCGGCGAACAACGCGACTTGCCACTGGTATTCGTCATCCACCCCAACCTGCCCGCCGATGTCGAAACCATCACCCTGTCCTACACCTTTTTCGAAATAGACGCGCAAGACGATGAACAAGAACACGACCACTCGGAGCACGACCACGGAATCGACACCGTTCACTCCCCACCCCCCAAACCCGGCATAAACCTGTAGAGGCATATCAATGAATCAAGAAAATGCCACTACGCAATCGCGCAAAATGATGGGGCCATTAACTGCCCTGAAAACTTGTTTTAAGAAGTATGCTGACTTCAAGGGAAGAGCAAACAAAGCAGAGTATTGGTGGTTTTGGTTGTTTTATTATGTATGGTCTACTATAGGGGATTTTAACCAATACTGGGTACTTGTTTGTTGGTGGTTAGTGGTAGCTGTTCCACTGTTGGCAGTTGGAGCAAGAAGGTTGCACGATATCAATCGAAGTGGTTGGTGGCAGATTTTTAGTATTGTTCCATTGATAACATCAGGGTTATTCATGAATGCCTATATTTCTCTTTTTATCAGTGGAGTCATCAGCGATGTACACGGATACCTATTGGGGGCGATAGTAGTAGGTGGCTTGGCTCCTCTTTTGTTGTTGTTGGTTTGGCTCTGTAGAAAGGGAGATGAGCAAGCGAATCGTTTCGGAGACCCGGTTTAACGAGGCAATAATAATGGATTCGTGGCAATCATTTTTTTATGGCGTACTGGCGGGTTCCGCCGTGATACTTGCAGTGCGAATCAATTTTCAATTTGACCTAAATAAGTGGCAGGAGTCACGAAAGAAATCGCAAACTATGCGATTGCAAAATATGTGTCCCCATGTTCGTTTGGGCAAAAGTAATAATGAATATTATTTTGAATCACTCTTTATTAGCCCGTCAGGAACAATTAATTGGTTTTGTGAACAATGTAACCGGGTGGCTTACGGGGGCGTTGGTGGCGAGAATCCTGGGAGCGAGGATTTAGAATACTGGAAAAACCATATCCCAGAACTCATAAAGAAAGACAAAGCGTTTCGTAGACAAGCCAAGAAAATGGGGTTAGTCCCGTAACATTATTAACAAACGAATATAGCGAGATTCAAAATGACACAACACACAACGAGCGCGGAAGCGCAATATTATGTTCCCCACACCGCCAAATGGCCATTGGTTGGCTCCATCGGGCTGACTTTGTTGTTGGGCGGATTTGCTGCTTATCTGAACGGCGTGTCCCACGGCTCCGATTTGATGTGGGCCGGGTTTGCGGTGATGGTGGTGATGCTGTTTGGTTGGTTTGGCACCGTGGTGGTCGAGAGCGAACAGGGCGTATACAAATCCTGGGAGGACAAATCATTCCGCCTCGGCATGGCTTGGTTCATCTTCTCCGAAGTGATGTTTTTCGCCGGCTTTTTCGGTGCGTTGTTTTACGCCCGACTTTTCTCGGTGCCGTGGCTGCTGGGGGAGGGCGCGGGCGTATCCACTCACCAAACCTTATGGAGCACCTACACCGAATTTTGGCCCACCAATGGCCCGGGCGACCTGGGCGGTAGTGATTTCCACATGGGCTGGTGGCCTTTGCCGTTTATCAACACGGTCATCCTGCTTACTTCGGGCCTGACCGTCACCTGGGCACACCACGGCATCCGGGAAAACAAACGCACCCAGATTATCGCCGGCTTGTTCCTGACTGTTTTCCTCGGCTTCCTGTTTGTGTTCCTGCAGGGCGTCGAATATATCGAGGCATACGACGCCGGCCTGAAACTCGGCAGCGGCATCTACGGCTCGACCTTCTTCATGCTAACCGGATTCCACGGCATGCACGTAACCCTCGGCGCCACCATGCTCGCCGTGATTTTGGTGCGCGCCATACGCGGCCATTTCACCCCGGGACGCCACTTCGCCTTCGAGGCGGCGGCGTGGTATTGGCATTTCGTCGATGTGGTTTGGCTTGGGTTGTTTTTGTTCGTTTATATTTTGTAACGGACTCTGAAAAAAGCACTACACCTACGGTGCTTTTTTATGCGTTAAACAAGTTAACTCAGCCGCCGACGTCGTGAGGCACAATCAGCCCGGTCTGGATGCCGATAAACAACAGCAGCAAAATAAATAACGACAATCCAATCCGCCAGCCTAGCGATTTGACCACTCGCTGTGATTCGGACGGGGACTTGATGAGGAAATACAGCGCCGTGAACAAACTGCCCACCACAAACAGTAGCAAAATGACGATGATGAGTTTGAATAGCAACATGGCGTATCGGGCAAAGTGGTTGCAGGCATTGCATAAGCGGCGGCGAAATGCCGATGAAAAGATCGGCCTGCCGCGCAAGAATAACAGGAAAACGGCGGCGGTTTATCTGGTTTTTTTTATGAGTTTGTCGTTGTTATTGACGCTGGGCGGCTGGCAATTGAATCGCGGCCTTGAGAAATCGGCCATCGAAAAATTGCTCGCGCATTCGCCAAACCAATATATCACCATCGACCGCATACCGCCCAACTGGGATGCTCTCGCCTATCGTCGAGTGCGGCTGGAAGGCGATTGGATGGAGAGAACACCAGAAGTAGCGAATGCCCATTTTCTACTCGCCAACCGCATCCATCAGGGACGGCTTGGTTATGAAGTATTCAGCCCCTTCCAACTGGCCGCCGACGGCGCCACGCTGCTGGTTAATCGCGGCTGGATCGGTGCCGACACATGGAATGAAAACACCGCGCCTGATGAGTTATCCGACAAATTGCTCGGCGAGTTACAAAACACCCTGAAAATCGACCAACAAAGCCCCGACGAAGTCCGCGGTCAACTCTATCTGCCGCACAAGGGCTTGACCCTTGGCGCCGCTTATCAATCGCCGCCGGCCAATCAAAGCCAATGGCCGAAAGTCATCCAATACTTTGACGCACCAGCCCTGTCCGCCGTCTTCGGCAGCGCCCTGCAACCCGCGTCACTGGCCCTCGACACCAATCACCCCGGCGCCTTTGTGCGAATCTGGCGCGCTTATTCGATGAACGCCACCCGGCATTTCGCCTACGCCGTGCAGTGGTGGGGGCTGGCCGCCACGCTGCTGGTATTCGGCGTTATCTGGCATCGACAATCCACCCGCACCGATGACCGGAACTCGGCATGAAGCAAACCATGAAACGCAATCGCATTAAACTGTTTATCATTTTCGCCGTATTTCTCGGCCCGTTGCTGGCGGCCTTCATCGGCTATTACGGATTCGACGGATTCGACGGGCTACGCGCACCCCGAGACGGCACCAACCACGCGCCGCTCATTTCACCCGCAGTCCCCTTGCAATCGTTTTCCAACGCCGCCATCGACAGCACGCCATTTACCCTTGCCGACCTCAAGCACCGCTGGAGCGTGGTTCATTTGCTAACCGAACATTGCGACCAGCACTGCGAAAAATCTTTATACAACACCCGCCAAACCCGCCTCGCCGTCGGCAAGAACGCCAACCGCATTCAACGAATCCTACTCAGCCCCAACCAAGCGTTACTCAACCGCCTCGCCACCAACCACCCCGGCACCATCCGCCTGCTATCCTCCCGCACCACCCCCGCAAACGGCCTCGAAAACCAGTTGTCCGCCGCCCTCAAACACCGCACCATCGGCATCAACGACGCCCTGCTAATAGACCCCCTCGGCAACCTCATGATGATCATCCCCGCCGACCTCGACCCCGGCCTACTACTCAAAGACCTGAAACACCTGCTCCGAGTGTCGCGGATTGGCTGAATAATGAACGCCGCAGGAATGCCATTCAAGCAGGGGCTATACGACCCGAGTCGGGAGCATGATGCTTGCGGGGTTGGTTTTATCGCCGATATTCGGGGCGATAAAAGTCACCAGATAGTCGCTCACGGTCTTGAAATTCTCAATAACATGAGCCATCGCGGTGCGGTTGGTGCGGATAAAATGGCGGGCGATGGTGCCGGTATGTTGCTGCAGTTGCCCGATGCGTTTTTTGCGGGCGAGACGCGCTTCGATCTGCCCGCCCCCGGCGACTACGGGGTGGGAATGATTTTTATGCCGCGCTCCAGTTTGGGCCTTGCCGAGGCCAGCGGCGTGGTGGAGCGTTATATCCTCGCCGAGGGCCAGCGCGTGCTCGGTTGGCGCACGGTTCCGGTCAATAACGAAAATCTCGGCGCGAGCGTTCGGCCCACCGAGCCGCCGATTCGGCAGGTGTTCATCGGCCGCGCGCCCGAGTGCGCCACGCAAGCGGCGTTCGAACGCAAATTATTCGTCATTCGCAAGCAAATCGGAAACCTAATCAGGAATTCGGATATTCACGGCAAGACGGATTTTTACATCGCATCGATGTCCTCCAGAGTGATTGTCTACAAGGGCATGCTACTGGCCGCCCAACTCAGCGAGTATTACCCCGACCTCATGGACCAGCGAATGGAGTCGGCGCTCGCGCTCGTGCATCAGCGTTTTTCCACCAACACTTTTCCCGCCTGGGGGATGGCCCATCCGTATCGTTTGATCGCCCACAACGGCGAGATCAACACCCTGCGCGGCAATGTTAACTGGATGGCGGCGCGCCGCGATGCGATGTCGTCGTCGCTGCTTGGCGATGATCTCGACAAGGTGTGGCCGTTGATCCCCGAAGGGCAATCGGATTCGGCGGCGTTCGACAACGCCGTGGAATTGCTGCTCGCCGGTGGGTATCCGCTGGCGCATGCGATGATGATGTTGATTCCCGAAGCGTGGTCGGAAAATCGTCAGATGGACGCCAAGCGTCGGGCGTTTTACGAATACCACGCGGCTTTGATGGAGCCGTGGGATGGCCCGGCGGCGGTCGCCTTCACCGATGGCCGTCAAATCGGCGCGACCCTCGACCGCAATGGCTTGCGTCCGGCGCGCTATTTGGTAACCCGCGATCATAAAGTAGTGATGGCGTCGGAGATGGGAGTGCTCGACATACCCGAACGAGACATCGTGCGCAAGTGGCGTCTACAACCCGGCAAAATGTTGCTCATCGATCTCGAACAAGGACGCATCATCGACGACGAAGAAATCAAAAACGACCTCGCATCCAAGCACGATTATCAACGCCGCCTCGACCGAACCCAGATTAACCTGAACTCGCTGCGAGTCGCCGTGGCCGCCATGTCCCCGGATCGGGAAACGCTGCTCAAAACCCAGCAGGCCTTCGGCTATACGCAGGAAGACCTGAAGTTTTTGTTGCCGCCGATGCTCACCGACGGCGCCGAAGCGGTCGGCTCGATGGGTACCGATGTGCCGCCGGCGGTGTTATCCGACCGCAGCAAGCCGCTGGCCAATTATTTCAAGCAAAATTTCGCGCAGGTTACCAACCCGCCCATTGATCCGATCCGCGAACAACTGGTGATGTCGCTGTTGTCGTTGATCGGGCCACGCCCGAATCTGTTTGGTGACGATGGCGGCGACAGCATGCGCTTGACCGTGCCGCAGCCAATCTTGACCAACAACCAACTGGAACGCATCCGCCAGATCGAAGACCATTCCAACGGCGCATTCAAAACCCGCACCCTCAACATCTGCTTTCCGGTGGGCGACGGTGCCGCCGGAATGAAAGGCGCGCTGGCGAAATTATGCGAATTCGCCGAACACGCGGTGCGGCGGCGTGGCGATAACATTCTAATCCTGTCGGATCGACAGATGGACGCACGGCATGTTGCGATTCCGGCGTTGCTCGCAACCTCGGCGGTGCATCATCACTTAATCCGCGAAGGCGTGCGCACCGAAACCGGACTGGTGGTCGAAACCGGCGCTTGCGTCGAAGTTCATCACGCCGCCACGCTCGCCGGTTACGGCGCCGAGGCGATCAATCCGTATCTCGCTTTCGATACCATCTGTTCGCTGCTACCGTACCTCGAAGATAACCCCGGTTTTGAAAAAGCGCAGGCGCGTTATGTCGCGGCACTCGGCGCCGGGTTAAAAAAAGTCATGTCGAAGATGGGTATCTCGACCTATCAATCCTATTGCGGCGCGCAAATTTTCGACGCGGTGGGGTTATCCACCGAGTTTGTCGATCAATACTTCAGCGGCACCACCAGCGCGGTCGAAGGAGTTGGTCTCGCGCACATCGCCGCCGAAGCCCTTCAATGGCACACCCACGCCTACGGCGATAATCCGTTATACCGCCGCCAACTGGACGCCGGTGGCGACTACGCCTATCGCGTGCGCGGCGAAGCGCATGCGTGGAATCCCGAAACCATCGGCAAGTTGCAAAAGGCAACGCGCACCAACAACGCCACGACCTTCGAAGAATTTACTACCGCCATCGACCATCAGGAGAAAAAATTTTACAACCTGCGCGGTTTGTTCGAATTTAACTGGAGCGATGCGCCGTTGCCCCTCGAGCAAGTGGAGCCGGCGAGCAAAATCGTCAAGCGATTTTCCACCGGCGCGATGTCGTTTGGCTCGATTTCCTATGAAGCGCATTCCACCTTGGCGCGGGCGATGAACCGCATCGGCGGCAAATCAAACACTGGCGAAGGCGGCGAACAAGCGTCTCGCTACAAGCCACTCGCCGACGGTTCGCCCAACCCCGAACGCTCGGCAATCAAACAAGTCGCCTCCGGGCGTTTCGGCGTAACCACCGAATATTTGGTCAACGCCGATGACCTGCAGATCAAAATGGCGCAAGGTGCCAAGCCCGGCGAAGGCGGGCAGATACCCGGCTACAAGGTCAGCGAGCAAATCGCCGGGGTGCGACATTCGACCCCCGGCGTGGGATTGATCTCGCCGCCGCCACACCACGACATCTATTCCATTGAAGACCTCGCGCAGTTGATCCACGACCTGAAAAATGTCAATCCCGAAGCGCGCATTTCGGTCAAACTAGTCGCCGAAACCGGAGTCGGCACGGTCGCCGCCGGGGTATCGAAAGCGCACGCCGACCACCTGACTATTTCCGGCCACGAAGGCGGCACCGGCGCAAGCCCGCTGACCTCAATCAAACACGCCGGTTCGCCGTGGGAGATCGGCCTTTCCGAAACCCAACAGACCTTGGTGTTAAACAATCTGCGCGGGCGAATCGCGGTGCAGGTGGACGGCGGGTTGCGCACCGGTCGCGATGTCGCCATCGGCGCGTTGCTCGGCGCCGACGAATTCGGTTTCGCCACCGCACCGTTGATCGTCTCGGGCTGCTTGATGATGCGCAAATGCCATCTCAACACTTGCCCGGTCGGGGTGGCGACGCAAGACCCGCAACTGCGCGCGAAGTTCAGCGGCCAACCGGAACATATAATTAATTATTTTTTCATGGTCGCCGAACAACTTCGTGAAATCATGGCGCGGCTCGGCTATCGCACGGTGGACGAGATGATCGGGCAGATGCAGCGGCTTGATATGCGCGCCGCGATTAACCACTGGAAAGCCAACGGCCTCGACTATTCGCGCCTTCTTGCCAAGCCCAAAGTCGCCCCGAAGGTCGCGATATACAACCGCGAAACACAACATCACGGCCTCGAACATGCCCTCGACCACCAACTGATCGAACGCGCCGAACCGGCATTGCGCGCACAGCAAAAAGTACGCATCGACCTCGACATCAAAAACAGCAACCGCGCCGTCGGTGCTATGTTATCGGGGCGCATCGCCCGCGCTTACGGCCACGCCGGTCTGCCCGACGACACCATCCGAATCCGTGCGCGCGGCACCGCCGGACAATCGTTTGGCGCATGGCTGGCGCGTGGCGTAACCATCGAACTCGAAGGCGAAGGCAACGATTATGTCGGCAAGGGTTTGTCTGGCGGACGCTTGATCATCCGCCCGCCGCGCACCAGCGGCATCGGCGACGCCGCGCACAACATCATCATCGGCAACACCGCGTTATACGGCGCAATCGCCGGTGAGTGTTTTTTCAGCGGCGTCGCCGGCGAGCGTTTTGCGGTGCGCAATTCCGGGGCTACGGCGGTCGTCGAAGGAGTCGGCGATCACGGTTGCGAATATATGACCGGCGGCGTGGTGGTCTGCCTCGGGGCGACCGGGCGCAACTTCGCCGCCGGTATGTCCGGCGGCATCGCCTACCTGCTCGACCGTGACGGCGAATTTGCCGCGCATTGCAATCAAAAAACGGTGCGCTTGGAAGCGGTCGAAGCCAACCACGGCGCACCTGATATCAACGATATGACCGGCGCCGATGAAGTTAGATTGAAACGGCTGATCGAATTGCACGCGCAATATACCGACAGCCGTCTCGCCAACACCGTGCTCAAATTCTGGCGCGACCATCTCGGCCAATTCGTCAAGGTTATGCCGGTCGATTACCGGCGCGCGTTGCTACAACAGCAAGCCGAAAAACGCATCGCTGCGGCGGAGGCGCGCCATGGGTAAGGTTACCGGGTTCATCGAAATCGAGCGCAAGGAACGGCAATACCTGCCGGTGCACCGCCGCACTGGAAATTTCAGCGAGTTCGTCATCGACTTGGACGAACAAGAATTGTCGCGACAAGGCGCGCGCTGCATGGATTGCGGCATTCCCTACTGCCACACCGGCTGCCCGGTGAATAATCTGATTCCCGATTGGAATGATTTGGTGTATCGCGGCGATTGGAAAACCGCCGCCGAGACGCTGCATTCCACCAACAATTTTCCGGAATTTACCGGCCGGGTTTGTCCGGCGCCGTGCGAAACCGCGTGCACTTTGTATTTCAACGACCAACCGGTCACCATCAAAACCATCGAACACGCCATCGTCGAACGCGCCTGGGCGGAAGGCTGGGTGCAACCGCAGATACCGGCGCAACGCACCGACAAGCGAGTCGCCATCGTCGGCTCGGGGCCCGCCGGGTTGGCGTGTGCGCAACAGTTGGCGCGCGCCGGCCACCGGGTTTCGTTATACGACAAACAAGAGCGCAGCGGCGGTTTGCTACGCTACGGCATCCCGGATTTCAAACTGGACAAGCGCGTCATCGACCGCCGCATGGCGCAGATGAAAACCGAAGGCGTGGAGTTTCACAGCGGCACGCATATCGGCGTCGATATTCCGGCGCGCGAGTTGCTGGATAATTTCGACGCGCTGGTGCTCGCCGGTGGCGCCGAGCAACCGCGCGACCTACCGGTGCCGGGGCGCGATCTGGGCGGCGTTTATTTCGCCATGGACTATCTTCGCAACAACACCCGGCGAGTGCAGGGCGCGGCGCGCGACGATGACGAGATTATTTCGGCGCGTGGCAAGCATCTAATAGTCATCGGCGGCGGCGACACCGGCTCCGACTGCATCGGCACCGCCGCCCGCCAAAGCGCAGCATCAATCACCCAAATCGAAATCCTCTCGCTCCCACCTGAAACCGAAGACAAAGCCCTTACCTGGCCCGAATGGCCGCATAAATTTCGCACCTCGTCTTCACAGGAAGAAGGCTGCGAACGTCTTTGGGATGTCGCAACCAAAGCCTTCATCGACGACGGAGACGGACGGCTGGCGGCGGTTCGCTGCGTCAAAGTCGCGTGGCATAACGAACGCGGCCAATGGAAAATGAAAGAAATCCCCCACTCACAATTCGACCTACCCGCCAATCTGGCAACGCTAGCCATGGGATTCACGCATCCGTTACATCAAGGAATGATCAAAGACCTCGGCGTCCGCCTCGACCAACGCGGCAATGTCGATGCACCCGTGCACGGACAAAACGCCTATCAAACCAGTTTCGAAAAAGTTTTCACCGCCGGCGACATGCGCCGCGGCCAGTCACTAGTAGTCTGGGCAATCCGCGAAGGCCGCCAATGCGCACGCGCGGTAGATTGCTACTTGCGCGGGACGAGCGAGTTGCCGGAGTAGCGACGGCCCAGGCCCGTCATTCCTGCGACAGCCGACTCATTATTAGCCTTCTGGATTCCCGATACGATGAAAAATATGGTCGCTGGCGCTCCCTATTTTTCTATCGTTCGGGAATGACGACGTACCGCCGTCATTCTCGTGCCCCCAACTCGTTATTCCTGCGACAGCAGGAATGACGAGTTGGGGGACACGGGAATCCAGTACAACATGCCGGCGACAGCCGACTCCCTACGCCGTTATTTCCGCGACAGCGGGAATCCAGTAAAAACATGTCCGGCGTAAGCCGCTCCTTTGCATATAATATGCCCATCATCAACAACCACCCCGCCCTACCCAATGCCCCCAAAAAATGATCGCCTATTGCGTGCGCTGCGGCGGGAGGAAGTGGATTGTACGCCGGTGTGGATTATGCGGCAGGCGGGGCGGTATTTGCCGGAGTATCGGGCGGCGCGGGGGCGGGCTGGGGATTTTTTGACTTTGTGCAAGACGCCGGAACTGGCTTGTGAAGTGACTTTGCAGCCGTTGCAGCGGTTTCCGTTGGATGCCGCGATTTTGTTTTCGGATATTCTGACCATTCCCGATGCTATGGGGCTTGGTTTGTCCATCGAAGAAGGAGTCGGCCCGCGCTTTCGCAAGCCGCTGAGATCCCAGCGTCAGATCGAAGCGTTGCCCGAACTGGATGCCGAGGCCGATTTATCTTATGTCATGGCGGCGATTCGCTTGATTCGCCGTGAACTCGATGACCGCGTTCCGCTGATTGGCTTTAGCGGCAGCCCGTGGACGCTCGCCGCCTATATGGTTGAGGGCGGCGGCAGCAAGGATTTTCGCCGTGCCAAAGGCTTGCTGCACGATGACCCGCACAGCGCGCATCAACTGCTTCAAAAACTCACCACCGCGATCATCGACTACCTTAAAGCACAAGCCGCCGCCGGCGCGCAGGCGTTGATGATCTTCGACACCTGGGGCGGGATGCTTGCGGCCTCGGACTATGTCGAATTCTCGCTCGACTATCTCGGCGCGATCGTCGAATCCCTCAAAGCCGACCCCGCCAGTTGCGAAATTCCGCTCACGCTATTCACCAAGGGCGGCGGTAACTGGTTGGAACTGATTGCCGACACCGGCTGCGATGCGGTGTCCCTTGACTGCACGATTCCACCGGCGCAAGCGCGGCGACGCATCGGCCATCGCGTTGCGCTACAAGGCAACCTCGACCCGGCGGTGTTACACGCTTCGTGCGAAAAAATCGAACGCGAAGTCGAGCGCATACTCACCCAATTCGGCGCCCAGCCCGGGCATATTTTTAATCTCGGCCACGGCATCGACCCGGGCGTCCGGCCCGAGCGAGTCGCTTGTCTGGTCGACGCCGTCCACCGGCTTAGCCAGCGTTGAACCGCGCCTGATTGTCGGCACCTCGGCGGCAATATTATTCGCTCGCCTTGTGCCGCGCCTGCTCGAATTCCCGCAGTTGTTCCTCGGAAGCCTCGCGCGCGTGTTTTGATCGGTATTCGGAATACGGCATGCCATACACGATTTCCCGCGCCTGATCGTAATCCATTTCAATTCCAAGATCCGCGGCCGCACCGCGATACCATTTGGACAAACAGTTGCGGCAGAAATACGCGAGGTTCATCAGATCGATATTCTGCACTTCAGGATGCTTGCGCAAATGCGCCATCATCTTGCGGCCAATCGCCGCTTCGATTTCGCGGCGTATCGGATTGTTGAGGTCTGAGTCGAGGTCGGGGGAGTCGGGCATTGGATGGCCTTGTGGTGGTGGAAAATTGAACTGCGCCGATGATGCGGCGAACGGAATAAAGCGGCAAATACGCACCATTTTTTGTATACATTCCCCCAAACTATATTAAAATAAAAGGGAATATCGTATCTTTCACCATTTAATCGGAGAATAACCTAATGAACCATTTTACACCGATAGATAGATTCAGAGGGGCAACCCTGCTTGCTTTCCTGTTATTCGCACCGTTAGCACAGGCGCAGAACCCGGCGGTAGTAACGGAAGTAGGCAGGCCCGCCGCGAGCACCACGATAACTTGTACTGACGGCGTGGCCGGCTCGGATAGTACTGAACGGAATATATTTTGTAATCTCGCTGAGCAGGTAATAGATGAAGCGGCGGCAAGAGCCATGACGGACACCGAGCTTCAAGATAATATTAATACAGAATCGGCTGCCAGAGGCCGTGGGGACACTGAAATTCGAGATGAACTTGCCATTGAAAGAGGTCGTATAAGCGTTGAAATAACTGACAGAACAGCGGCCGATACCGGACTTCAAACGAATATCACCGCTGAGGCAACCGCCAGAACTGCTGCGGATGCCGCTGAGGCAACCGCTAGGGGAGCTGCGGATGCCACGCTTCAAACGAACATCGACATTGAGGAAACCGCCAGAACTGCTGCGGATGCCATGCTTCAAATGAACATCGACACTGAGGAAGATGCCAGAGAAGCGGCCGATGACATGCTTCAAGTGAACATCAACAATGAGGAAGCGGCCAGAATGGTTGCGGACGGCCTCCTCGACAACCGCATCTCTGCGAATGTCGTTGCGATTGATAAGAATGTCGTTGCGATTGATGAGAATGTCGCTGCGATTAAAGATTTGAACCAGAAGGTAGACAAATTGGAAGCAGAGTTGTCGGCTGGCATCGCCATGTCTTTGGCACTGCAAGCACCGGCGGTTTCCCCGGGCAAAAGATTGAATCTGTCCATCGGCGCCGGCACTTACAATGGTGAAGAAGCGGTCGCCGTTTCCGTTGGCGTGCGTGTCGATGACCGCTGGTCGATCAACGGCGGCGTTGGTTATGGCGCCAGCCGAAGCGATTTCGGCGCCCGCATCGGCGCAACTGTGGAGTTTTAATAAGTTCTAAATTTAGTTTTCTGGATTCCCGATACGATGAACCGCCGTCATTCTCGCGCAACTGGAATCCAGTACAACATGCCGGCGATAGCCGACTCATTATTGGCCTTCTGGATTCCCGATACGATGAAAAATATGGTCGCTGGCGCTCCCTATTTTTCTATCGTTCGAGAATGACGGCGGCTGGCGCTCCTTATTTTTCTATCGTTCGGGAATGCGGCGGCTGGCGATAGCCGCTCCTTCAGGAATGACGGCTAGTGGCGTAGCCGCTCCTTTTTGCTATACTGCCAGTCCTGCTCAACCCAGCCACAGCCCCCTCCAGTCGTCACGATGCATCCACAAAGTGCCATTTCCAATGCGCGGTCGGTGATTCAAATCGAAGCCGACGCGGTCACCGCGTTGGCCGAGCGCATTGGCGCGAGTTTTGAAAAAGCCTGCGGGATGATCTTGAACTGCGGTGGGCGGGTGGTGGTGATTGGCATGGGGAAATCGGGCCACATCGGCGGCAAGATCGCCTCGACGCTTGCCAGCACCGGCACCCCGTCTTTCTTTGTCCACCCCGGCGAAGCCAGCCACGGCGATCTCGGTATGATCACAACCGACGATGTGACGCTGGCGATTTCTAATTCGGGGGAAACTTCTGAAGTCATCACCATTGTTCCCATCGTCAAACGAATCGGCGGCGGCTTGGTGAGCATGACCGGCAACCTCGACTCCTCGCTGGCGCGGCATTCCGATGCGTGTCTCGACATCAGCGTCGCCAAAGAAGCCTGCCCGCACAACCTCGCGCCCACGGCCAGCACCACCGCGGCGCTGGTGATGGGGGATGCGCTGGCGGTGGTGGTGCAACAGATGCGAGGGTTTTCGGCGCAGGATTTCGCCCGCACGCATCCCGGCGGCGTGCTCGGCAAGCGGTTGTTGTTATACGCCTCGGATCTGATGCACACCGGCGACGCATTGCCGTTGGTGGATGAGCACGCCACCCTGCGGCAGTTGGTGTTGGAGATGTCTTCCAAATCCCTCGGCATGGCCGGCGTGGTGGACGCCAATCACAAACTGCTCGGCATGTTCACCGACGGCGACCTGCGGCGCGCCCTCAACGACGAAGTCGATATCTACAACAGCAATGCGGTTGACCTGATGACGCCCGATCCTTTCACCATCAAGCCCGATACGCTTGCCGAAGAAATCGTCAAAATCATGCGGGAATTCGCCCAGCGCGGCCCGCACGCGCTCAACAGCCTATTCGTGGTCGATGCCGAGCAGCGCGTGGTGGGCGCGCTCAACACCCACGACCTGCTGCGGGTCGGCGTCATTTAAGCATCCATTTAAGCATCATGAACACGCGGCAAACCACGGTTTTGTTTCTGCTATTCGCGCTGCTGGCGGGGATTGCGGCGTGGCTGCAGTTCGGGTTATCGGCATCCGCCGGACGCGCGGTTTCCGCCACGCAAAATAACCACCCGGACTACTATATCGAAAACTTCGAGTCGGTGGGCATGTCCCGGCACGGGCGCAAATACCGGCTCAGCGCCGAACGCCTCGAACACTATCCCCTCGACCGCCGCGCCGCATTGCACCGCCCGCACATCATCCAATACCAACCCCCCGCCAGCCCGCGACACATCTACGCGGATTCCGGCTGGCTCTATAACGACACTGAAGAAGTGCTGCTGTCCGGCAATGTCAGGGTCATCGAAAACCCGGATGCCGGTGGCACCGTGGTCACTTCTCAAAAAATGTTAATCCGCCTCAAGGGCGGCTGAGACATGAATTTTGGCATGAGATTCAAATTGCCTCACGCGCTTGCCATAGCGGTTCTGGTTGGCGTCAACATCGGCGGCGCGTTTGCGCTGGACTCGGACAAGCAGCAATCGGCGGTTCTGGAGGCCGACGATTTTGAACTGGATCTGGAAACCGGAGTGCGCACCTATCGCGGAAATGTGGTGTTTCTACAAGGCAGCATGCGCCTTGATTGCGATGAATTAACAACCTACTACAACGATGACGACAAACTGGACAAGGGCGTGTGCACCGGCAATCCGGGGCGATTCAAGCAGCGCCCCGAGGGCCGGGATTCCGATATTCTGGGCCGCGCGAGATCCATCACGCTGGACCGGGTCAAGGGCTTGGTAACGCTGAAAGAACGCGCCGATATTCGGCAGGAAGGAAAGCAAATTCAAGGCCGGGTGATTACCTACGATCTGACCACCAAAAAAGCCAAAGTGACCGGCGAAGCCGCATCCGAAACGGAAGCCGGGGAGACCGCATCATCCGCCGCCCGCCCGCGCCTGATTATTCAGCCGCAAAAAAATCAACCAGACTGAACGCCGGATGAAATCCCTGCAAGCCACCGGATTGGTAAAGAAATACGACCGCGCGGTGATCGTAGACCATGTCGATCTCACGGTATCGGGCGGCGAAGTGGTCGGGTTGCTGGGTGCCAACGGCGCCGGCAAAACCACTTGTTTCAACATGATCATCGGGCTGGTGCGACACACCGAAGGTAAAATTTTTGTGGACGATGAAGACCTCACGCGGCTGCCCATGCACCAACGCGCGCGCAAGGGCATCGGCTATCTGCCTCAAGAGCATTCGATATTCCGAAAACTCACCGCCGAGCAGAACATCCTCGCCGTGCTCGAAGCGGCGGGTAAGCATGGCGCCGCCGAACGATTGCAGATTAGTGAACGCTTGATGGACGAATTTGGCATCGTCCACTTGCGCGACAAACCCGCTATCCGACTTTCCGGGGGTGAGCAGCGGCGCGTGGAAATCGCCCGCGCGCTGGCGTTGCAACCGGCGTTCATCTTGCTCGACGAACCGTTTGCCGGCATCGACCCGATCGCGGTGCGCGATATTCAGAACATCATTCGGCTGTTGAAAGATCGCGGAATCGGGGTGTTGATTACCGATCACAATGTCCGCGAAACCCTCGGCATTTGCGACCGCGCCTACATTCTACATTTCGGCAAGGTGCTTGCGCGTGGCAAGCCAGAATCGATTATGGCGGATGAAAAAGTGCGCCAAGCCTATCTCGGACACGATTTTCACATGTAAGAATGACAAAAATTTTTTGCGGTATAATTTCCCGGTCGCCATAATTTTTCGACCTCGTTTGAAAAAAGTTTTATTCGCGCTAGTTAACCTAATGGGAGAATTTTTTTATGCAACTATCAATCAGCGGACAACATCTGGAAGTCACCCCGGCGTTGCACGACCATGTAGCCGAAAGAGTGGGGAAAATCACCCGCCACTTCGACCATGTTACCAACACCAAGGTGGTACTGCGTGTGGAAAAAACCCGCCATCTGGCAGAAGCGACCATCAACACCAAAGGCGCAACCCTGCACGCTTCCGGCAGCGCCGATGATATGTACGCCGCGATCGATGCGATGGCCGGCAAACTCGACCGGCAAGTGATCAAGCGCAAGGAAAAACTCGTTGACCACCATCGCAACGATGAATCGTTGAAGCAAATGCGCGAATGAAAACTTCAGCCCTTGATGACGCGCATCTTTTGATGGCTCGTGTTGACGCTCCAATGGGAGTTGGTGCACCGGCGCCGGTGATTGGTGATTTTCTCGACCACCGGCGGGTGGTGATTGACCTCGATGTGTCCAGCCGCAAGCGGTTGTTCGAGAAAATGGCGAACTTGCTGGCGTCGCATAATGATGATGATGCCGATAGTAATGGCGCTGACAGCGACAAAGACCAACCCGGCCCGGACCTCGACACCGTGCTACACATTCTGACCAAGCGCGAAAAACTCGGCTGCACCGGAATCGGCAACGGCATCGCCCTGCCCCATGGCCGCATCGAAGGTCTCGCCGAACCGATGATCGCGGTCGCCCGGCTGAAACACGCTATCGATTACGACTCCCCGGACGAGGTGCCAGTGTGGTTGGCGGTATGCCTGCTGGCGCCGGTCGAGGCCAACGAGACGCACTTAAAATTGCTCGCTGCACTGGCGGAACGCTTCAGCACGCCGGGTTTTCTCGAGCAACTCAAAAAAGCCGGTAGTGCGGCGGAATTGGCGGCGCATTTCCAAAACACACCGGTTTCGACTTGAGCACTTTCGCCCGCCCGCCGAATCAATTTGCGATTCGTCCAATAACGCCCCCGACAGCGAGAAAACTATGAACGCATCGTCCTCCGGCATGATAATCATCAGCGGCCTGTCCGGATCCGGCAGGAGCGTGGCGTTGCAATCCTTGGAGGACATCGGCTATTACTGCATCGACAATTTGCCGTCGGTACTGCTGCCCGAATTTGGCGTCTACCTTCAAGACGATCTCGACTTGGAAGTGCAGAATGTGCCGACCGGGGCGGCGGTCAGTATCGATTCGCGCAACAAGCATTTCTTGTTGTTGCTCGACGACAAACTGAAAGAACTGGAGCGCGGCGGAACTTTCTATCGCTTGCTTTTTCTGGAAGCGGAGGAGCAGATGTTGATACGCAGATACAGCGAAACCCGCCGCAAGCATCCGCTGACCGACCTGCATACTCCGCTGATCGAGGGCATCCGGCAAGAAAGGTTGTTGCTGCAGCCGCTCCACGACCGTGCCGAAAAAATCATCGACACCACCGATACTACTCCCCACGAATTGCGCGGGCTGGTGCGGGATTTCGCCACCGGCGGTTCGGCTGCCAAGCCGCTATTTTTGATCGAATCCTTCGGTTTCAAATTCGGCTCGCCACGGGAAGCGGATTTCGTGTTTGATGTTCGCTGCCTGCCCAACCCGCACTGGGAAGAAGCGTTGCGCGCCCTGACCGGACTCGATCCGGCGGTCATCGACTATCTCGCCGGGCACGAACTCGTGCGCCGCATGACCGATGAGATTCATCGCTTTCTGAAAACATGGCTGCCGGGTTTTGCCAATGAAAACCGGAGTTATTTCACAGTCGCAATCGGTTGCACCGGTGGCCGACACCGTTCGGTATATGTCGCCGAGCGATTGCGCGAGCGTTTCGCCGACCACGAGGTCAGCGTACAGGTGCGCCACCGGGAGTTGGCAAAGTGAATCTCGAAAAGCGCATTACGGTAGTTAATAAACTCGGCCTGCATGCCCGCGCCGCCGCCAAATTGGTGAAACTAACCGCCGGATTCAACAGCGCGATCAAGTTGAGCATGCCTGAAAAAACGGTGGACGCCAAAAGCATCATGGGGGTGATGATGCTTGCCGCCACACAAGGCAGCGAACTCACGCTTGTGGTGCGGGGGGAAGATGCGCAAAGCGCCGCCGATGCGATCTGCCGGATGTTCGCCGACTGCTTCGGCGAAGGCGAATAGGGTGGCGTGATGTTCACCTTGCACGCCAGCGGCAGCGGTAGCGGTATCGCCATCGGCACGGCGCGAATCATCCGACTAGCCGGTCGCGAGATTGCCGAATTTTCCATCGACGACGGCATGGTGGAAGCCGAGGTCGCCCGCTTGCAACAAGCCGTGGAGCGCGCGCGCGCATCGTTGGAAAAAATCCGAGACGAGTTGCCCGTGGATGTGCCTGAAGAAATCGTATCGATCCTCGGTGTTCACTTGATGATATTGGAAGACACGGTGTTATTCGAACAACCGGCGGGCATCATCCGCAAGCGAAAAATTAACGCCGAAGCCGCCCTCGACCGCCACTCCGGAAAACTGGATCAATTTTTCAAGGACATCCACGACCCCTACCTCAGCGGCAAATCGGCGGATGTGGCGCAGGTCATCCAACGCATTCAGGGCGAGTTGTCGGAGGCATCGAGCGGGGTGGGCGGTCAACCCGAAGGCGTCCTCGATATTGCGGCCGGCGAAATCATCGTCGCCAACGACCTCACCCCCGCCGACGCCGTGGAACTCAAACGACACCGCATCAGCGCATTCATCACCAATCTCGGCGGGCCCATATCCCACACCGCAATCCTCGCCCGCAGCATGGGCATTCCGGCGATAGTCGGCCTGCACGGCGCCATCCGCTACCTGCGCAACGGCGATTTGCTGGTGATTGACGGTAAGCGTGGCGTGGTGTTGGTGAATCCCGATGAAGCCGCGCTGGCCGCCTATGAACGCCGCCGGGAAAAAATTCGGCGGCGCATTCAGGAGCTGGATTCGTTGCGGGATGCCTCGGCCACCACGCTGGACGGCCAGACGATTTCACTGCTGGTGAATATCGAACTACCCGACGAGGCGTTGGAAGGAATCTCTCGAAACGCGCAGGGCGTAGGGCTGTATCGAACCGAATTTTTGTTTATGAACCGGCGGCGAGTGCCCGATGAGGAAGAGCAATTCGCGGCGTATGCCGATGTGGTCGGGCGAATCCGGCGACCGGTCACCATCCGCACTCTAGACCTCGGCGCCGACAAGCAGGTGGACGGTGGCCGGGCAAGCGACGCGATGGCCACCAATCCGGCACTGGGACGCCGTGCGATTCGCCTGTGCCTGCACGACCTCGGCTTATTCAAGCCACAGTTGCGAGCGATTTACCGGGTGTCGGCCATCGGGCAAGTGCGAATCATGGTGCCGATGGTTTCCAGCATGGATGAGTTGAATCAGTTATTCGCCCTGCTCGATCAGGTCAAACGGGAGTTGGAGCAGGAAGGCCATGACTTTGATCCCGAGGTGCCGGTCGGCGGCATGATCGAGGTACCGGCGGCGGCGATTGCAGCCGACCTATTCGCCCACAAACTGGATTTTCTCTCCATCGGCACCAACGATCTCATTCAATACACCCTCGCCATCGACCGCATCGACGACGAAGTGAACTATCTTTACGACCCACTGCATCCGTCTGTCTTGCGCCTAATCAAAAACATCATAGACGCCGGAAAATCCGCCAACATCCCAGTTTCCATGTGCGGAGAAATGGCCGGAGATGCAGCCTACACCCGCATCCTATTAGGACTGGGACTACGCGAATTCAGCATGGACCCAGCCTCCCTCCTAGAAGTCAAACAACAAATCCGCCTAACCGACGCCAGCCGACTTGCCGCCCAAGTAGCCCCGTTGCTAACCACCGCCGAACCGGAACGCATCAGGGAAATGGCGGCGGAGATTAATAAATAGCCGAGGGTAAAAAATAGTGTTACCTTTTCCTTCAAATTGCACCGCCCTCTTTCATGATTTTTTCCAGTTTTAGATAAATCTCTGGTGGACATGGATGCATTACTTCCCCTGAGATGCGGTTGTGCGCTTGATGTGTGGTTGCGTTGTGGTCTCGTTTTACATGGGCAATCCAGCAGGTTTTAACGCTTCTGCCGTGTTGCCTACAATACTCGGCTTGTATGTCGGTATATGTCATCGGTTTCTCTCTCGCGTAATTTAATGTTTATGGACAAGAACAATTTCTTTCGTTTCACCATTTTCCACAACAGCGGCGATTGCGGTTTTTTGGTGGATTACGATTCGCTTGTGTTGTGCGACGGCTTCGCCGCCGGAGCCTAGCGCAACCGCAATCCTCACACCCGCAAGGTTTCCTTACACAACCAGCGCACCACTTTGGCCAACGCCGCCTGTTTGGAATGGCCTTGTTCGATGGCGCGGTAATACACTTTTAACTGGCGGTGGGCGCTGGTTCCTCGGCGAATGATGGTGCGTGCGTGTTTGACTTCGGCGACGCAGTCGAGTGCTTCGGCGTCTTCTTTGATGAGGTCAAGAATTTCATTGAGTAAATCGGCATACGGCACGATGGAGCCGCGGCCAAAATCAATTAGCCCGCCGTCGATGCCGTAGCGGTGTGCGCGCCAGCGGTTTTCCTCTAGCAGCCAGGTGGAGTATTGACGCCAGCGTTGGTTGGAAAGCCGTAGCCGGTGCAGCAGCCGCAGCCAGCACTGAAACAACGCCGCCACGCAAGCCGCGTCTTTGAGCGTGGTGCACGAATCGGCGATGCGCATTTCCAGGGTGGGATAGCGGGCACTCGGGCGCATATCCCACCAGATCTTGGTGGCGTCTTCGATGACACCGGCGTCGACCAGCACATCGACATGGCGCTGGAAATCCGAGAAGGTGTCGAAGACGTGGGGCAGGCCGGTGCGCGGCATTTCCCCCCACACCGATATGCGGTAGGACTTGAGCCCGGTATCGTTGCCGTGCCAGAACGGCGAAGAGGTGCTGAGTGCCAGAAGGTGCGGCAGGATGTAACTGGCCTGATTCATCAAATCGATGCGCAAGTCGTCATCGTCAATGCCCACATGGACGTGCATGCCGCTGATCAACAAGCGGCGCACCACTCCCTGCAGGTCTTCGGCCAGCGCCGCATAACGCGCCCGGTTGGTGATATGTTGATCGTGGGCGTCGGCAAACGGATGGGTCGAGGCGGCGATGACGGCCATGTCGTGCTGGGCTGCAACCTCCGCCACGGTCGCCCGAAGATGCGCCAGTTGCCGACTCGCCTCGCCCACTGATTTGCATACCGGCGTGCCTACCTCCACTTGAGATTGCAAAAATTCCGGCGATACGGTGTTGCCCAGTTTGCGCTTCATCGCAGGCATCAGCGAGCGCGGCACCTTGCGCACCAAATCGCCGCTGTGGGGGTTCACCAGCATATATTCTTCTTCGATGCCGATGGAAAAAGTCGGGGAGCTCAGCATGGGCGGGTTCCGGCGGGTGAAGTTCGGGCGGTTCACGATTGTACTTGTGCGGCGGTGTTTGTGCGCCGGAAGCGATGATACCACTCATTGTTGTCTGGGATATAATTCGCGGTATATTTCCGGGGAGGTATTATCCTGTGGCCAATATCATCGGGGAACTGCTGCAAGAGCGTGGCGTGCTGCTGGCGGATGGCGCCACCGGCTCCAATTTGTTTGATGCGGGATTGTCGAGCGGCGATTCCCCGGAGTTATGGAACGACCTCCACCCCGACCGCATCGCCCACCAATACCAAGCCTTCATCGCCGCCGGCTCCGACATCATCCTCACCAACACCTTCGGCGGCACCTGCTATCGATTGCAACGGCACGACGCTGCACAGCGGGTTGCAGAACTCAATCGCAAGGGCGCGCGCATCGCCCGCGAACAGGTGGACAAAGCACAACGGAAAATCATAGTCGGCGGCTCCATGGGCCCCAGCGGGGAAATCATGGCGCCGTTGGGGGAGTTGAGTTTTGATGCCGCCGCCGCCGCATTCGAGGCACAAGCCCGAGCGTTGAAGGAAGGCGGGGCGGATGTATTCTGGATCGAAACCATGTCCTCCAGGGAAGAAGTGCAGGCCGCCGTTGTCGGCGCATCGCGGGTCGGGTTGCCAGTGGTCGCCACTTTCAGCGTGGACACCAACGGTCGCACCATGATGGGCCTTGCGCCGACGGACATCGTCAAACTCTGCTACCAAATGGAACGGGTGCCGGATGCCATCGGCGCCAACTGCGGGGTCGGTGCTTCGGAGTTAATCGCCGCCACTATCAACATGCGGCAAGCATGCGAATTGCAAAACGTCGATCCGGTCATCGTCGCCAAAGCCAACTGCGGGGTGCCGCAGTATATCGACGGCAGCATCGTATACAGCGGCAATGAGCAGATTATGTCCGAATACGCCAAACTCGCCGTGGACGCCGGTGCCAACATCATCGGCGGCTGCTGCGGCACCACACCGGCGCACATCGTGGCGATGCGCGCCGCCCTAGACCGACACCGCCCACGCGCCGTCCCCACCCTGGCCGCCATCGAAAACCGCCTCGGCGAAGTCTCAGCCGGCGCCAAAGCACAACTACGCGGCGAAATGAGCATCGCCGCCGGCGCAGTAGGCGGCTTGGGCGCACGCCGACGAATGCGCCGACGAGCGAAGGGTGAGGGGTGAAAAGCCGCCGCTGTCGCACCGGAACATAAACCGCGAGCAATCAAACAATCGCAAGCGCGGACTCTTCCAGTGTTTTCGAATTGATTACGGCCAAATATTCTGGTCGTTGGTCTGCATCCCGCCAGGTTTTTTTCACCATGCCTTCCAGATTGGGGCGTTTGGATGCCGGTGTTTCCCCCCGGCCCAAGCCGCCGCCGAATTCGATCAATAAATCCGCGCCGGCGGCGTCGACTTGCAGCAGGTTTTGATGCCACAGAACCGGGTTGAACAACTGCAGGAACAGGCGCGACTTGAGGGCATCGAGGTCGGCGGCGAGGTCGGCGTCATGGCCGGTGCTGTGAAAGCCGCCGGTGAAATTCGATAGCACCGGAAAGCGCGGTGCATTGAATGCCGCTTGCTCCAGGGTTTCGCGGAATTTCATCGCCGCATCGACCATGTAATAAGTATGAAACGCCCCTTCGGTTTTCAGGCGGGCGCTGCGCTTTTTGGGAAACCTTGTGGCTAGGTCGAGGATTAACGCATCGAGATCCGCCGCCTTGCCGCCCACCACGGTCTGTTCCGGCAGATTGCAAGCGGCGATTTCGCAATGATGTCGCCCGGCCAGTTCGCAAGCCGATTCGAAGTCGACCATCAGCGCCTCCATTTCGCCACGGCCAAATTCCCCCATCAATTCGCCGCGCCGCTTCACCAGTTGCAACGCCAGTTCAAAAGAAAGCGCACCGGCACTGACCAGCGCGCCATACTCGCCGAGACTGTGCCCGGCCGCCATGGCCGGCTGCAGCGAATGCCCGGTTCGCTCATTGAAAGCGCGCAGGCAGGCGATGGAGTGGGTCAACAACACCGGCTGGGTATACCGCGTCAGGTTGATCTTTTCGGCGGGCGCATTAAAGGACAAATCAGCGATGTCATAACCCAACGCATCGCTCGCCTCAGCGTAAGTATCCCGAACCACGGAAAGTTGCGCATACAAATCCCCGCCGATACCGGAATACTGCGCACCCTGCCCGGGAAAAAGATAGGCGGGTTTTTGGTGATTGGTTTGGTTGGTCATGGGGGGGAGGGCGATGTAATCGAGCGCGATTGTAACCCGTCGATTGTTATCCTGCTTTGTCAACAACCAGATCAACGGGTTCGCTATCCCAACCGATGATTCGTTCGATCATGCGGGCGTGTTGAAAAAGTTGGTATTCGCCGCCGGGTTTGCCGATTAATTGAATGCCTGCGGGTAGGCCGGTGTCTGTGAGGCCACAAGGCAGGGTGATGATTGGCAGGGCGGTGAGGGTGGTGGCGTATGCGATGGCCAGCCAGCGGTAGTATTCCGGGATGGGGGTTTCTCCGTCGGATCCGGGGTATCGCAATTCCGCCGCAACCGAAGCCACGCTGGTTGCCGGGCAGATCAACAAGTCCACATCCCGCATATAGTTTGCAGAGCGATTGATGATCCGCCCGTGGGTGCGGATCGCCCGGCGAATTTTTTCGGCGGTGAGGGCAAGCCCGGCGCGGATATTCCAGACCACTTCCGGTTTCATAACATCGGGATGGTCGGCGAGGGTTTGTTCGAGGTTGATGGCGTAGGATTGCGCCCGCAGAACATCAAAGCATTCATGCGCGCCATATAAATCGGGATGACTTTCAACGACATTCCAGTTCTCCCCGGCGAGTCGGTCAACCAGTTTCTGAAAATTATCGGCGACCTGATCGTTGACGGTGGCAACGCCTAAATCTCGGCTGACGGCGATGCGTTGCGGTGCTATCGGATGGCGCGCCGCTTGCAACATGGATTCGGCGGAGTTGTTGAACATGGTGTCGGCAAACAATCCGAGGTCTTCGATGTTTCGCGCCATGGGGCCTTCAGCGCTGAGAATATCCCAGGGCAGAAATTCCGAAGCGGCGTGAATTTTATTCGGCGACGGCCGCAGGCTGGCGACCCCGCAAAAACTTGCGGGCGTGCGCAGGGAACCGGCCATATCCGATCCGTGGGATAACCACGCGCAACCGGCGGCAAGCGATGCGGCGGCACCGCCGGAGGAGCCGCCAGATGCCAAACTCGTGTTGTGGGGGTTGCGGGTTGCGCCGAATAGGTCGTTAAAAGTAATGCCGCCGGTGCCAAATTCGGGGGTGTTGGATTTGGCATAAATTATTCCGCCGCGTTTTTCTATTTGCGTAACCAGCGGGTCGGATTGATCGGGAATGTGGTGTTCATAGATGCGCGAACCGAAAGTCGTTCGCACGTTTGCGACCGGCAACAAATCCTTGATGGTGACGGGAAGCCCATGCAACATCCCATGCTGTTGCAAGGCGCGTTGTTGCGAGGCAGAGCCGGGTAGTGCATCGGCATTTTCCCGCGCGCGCTCGAAACAGCGTATTGGCAAGGCGTTTATTTTAGAATCAACCGACCGAATCCGCTTTTCGATGCTGTCGAGAGCGTCGTGCGCGGTGATGACGCCGGATTGAAGTTGTGCCACCACTTCGCAGGCGGATAATTTATAAAGGTCGGTCACGGGCTGCAGGGTTTGGTGATTGGATGGTGCATGACAATTCTGCCGCCGGTATGTAATCATCGGGCTACTTCGCAAGCGGCGCGGCAACGAGCATCATTATACCTAATGCCGCCTACCCGGCGGTTCGCGGATACTGCATTCAAGAGGTCCTTCATGACACAACATTCGACACAACATCCGGTTTTTATTCTGTCCGACCGCAGCGGTTTGACCGCGGAGACCATCTGCCACACGTTGCTGAGCCAGTTTCCCGCCATCGAGTTCAATCAGGAGGCGCTGCCGTTCATCGACAACCGCGCAAAACTGCAGCAAGCCATCGCCACCATAAACCGGGTGGCGGTGGAATCCGGCAAGCGGCCGCTGGTGTTCACCACTTTCGCCAGTGAAGATCACCAAGATCTGGCGGCCACCGCCAACGCGGAAATTTTCAACTTGTTCGAGCCGTTTATCGGGCGCATGGAGGCCGCCCTGGGGCAAGTCGCCTCACACCTCGCCGGCAAGGCGCACGGCATCGCCGACCCGGTGCAATACGGCCGGCGAATCAGCGCGGTCAATTACGCCCTGCATTGCGATGATGGCTTGCACCGGCGCGATTACCAGCGCGCCACGGTAATCTTGATCGGCGTGTCGCGGTGCGGCAAAACCCCCACCAGTTTGTATTTGGCGCTGCATTTTGGTTTTTATGCGGCCAACTATCCGCTCACCGAAGAGGACTTTGAACGCGATGCGCTGCCCGATGAAATTCTCGCCCACCGCGAAAAAGTGTTCGGGCTCACCATCGATCCTTTCAGGCTGCAGCAGATCCGCTCCGAACGTCGCCCCGACAGCGACTACGCTTCCCTCGCCCAATGCCGCCGAGAAGTCCGCATAGCGCAATCCTTGTTCGATCGTTATGGTATCGCGCATTGCGACTCGACCGCTTATTCGGTGGAGGAGTTGGGCAGCACCATCAAACATCGCATGGGATTGCAGGCGGCGTTTTACTGAGGTTGCCCGTCCCGCAAAACATCAGCGGTTGAATAGAAGCGGCGCAACCCCATTTATTACACACGACCTTATTTTTTTACGGAAATATTCATGCGTTTGGATAAGTTGACGGCGAAATTTCAACAGGCACTGGCTGATGCCCAGAGCCTCGCGGTCGGGCGTGGTCATCCGTTCATCGAGCCGTTGCACCTGATGCTGGCCATGCTCGACCAGGAAGGCGGCAGCGCGCGATCTTTGCTTGCCAAAGGTGATGTTAATGTAAATCGCTTGCGCTCGGCGCTCGGCGAAGC
Source organism: Candidatus Poriferihabitaceae bacterium (assembly GCA_965262585.1). Lineage (GTDB taxonomy): Bacteria > Pseudomonadota > Gammaproteobacteria > Arenicellales > Poriferihabitantaceae > JAHRAW01. The sequence continues at coordinate 1,286,405 of OZ253546.1, read as the reverse complement.
GTTGGAGCGTGTGCCGCAGGTCGAAGGAAACGACGGCGAAGTTCATCTTTCCAACGCCCTCGGTAAATTGCTCAATGTCGCCGACAAACTGGCGCAGGAGCGCAACGACCAATACATCGCTGGTGAGTTATTCGTGCTCGCCGCGCTCGACGATAAAGGTGTGTTGGGGGAGATTTTGCGCGCCGCCGGTGCTTCCAAAAATGGCATCGAAAAAGCCATCGAAGCGGTGCGCGGCGGGCACAGCGTGGACGGGCCCAACGCCGAAGAGCAGCGTCAGGCGTTGGAAAAATACACCGTCGACATCACCGAGCGCGCCGAGCAGGGCAAACTCGACCCGGTGATCGGGCGCGACGATGAAATCCGCCGCGCCATTCAAGTATTGCAGCGACGCACCAAAAACAACCCGGTGTTAATCGGCCAGCCCGGAGTTGGCAAAACCGCGATCATCGAAGGCCTCGCCCAGCGTATCGTCAACGGCGAAGTGCCCGAGGGCATCAAAAACAAACGGGTGCTGTCCCTCGACCTCGGCGCGTTGTTAGCCGGTGCCAAATACCGTGGCGAATTCGAGGAACGCTTAAAAGCGGTGCTCAACGATCTGAACAAACAGGAAGGGCGGATCATTTTGTTTATCGACGAATTGCACACCATGGTTGGCGCCGGCGCCGCCGAGGGTGCGATGGACGCCGGAAACATGCTAAAGCCAGCCTTGGCACGCGGCGAGTTGCATTGCGTCGGCGCAACCACGCTCGATGAATACCGCAAGCACATCGAAAAGGACGCGGCACTCGAACGGCGTTTCCAGAAAGTATTGGTGGACGAGCCGAGTGTTGAAGACGCCATCGCCATCCTGCGCGGCCTCAAGGAACGCTACGAAGTGCATCATGGCGTAGACATCACCGACCCGGCCATCGTCGCCGCCGTGACTTTGTCGCATCGCTACATCACCGACCGCAACCTGCCCGACAAGGCCATCGATCTGGTGGATGAAGCGGCCAGCCGCATCCGCATGGAAATCGATTCCAAACCGGAATCCATGGATCGCCTCGACCGCCGCTTGATCCAGTTGAAGATCGAGCGCGAGGCATTAAACAAGGAAAGCGACGCCGCCTCGGCCAAGCGTCTGGCGGACATCGAAACCGAGATCGAAAAACTGGAACGCGAATACGCCGACCTTGAGGAAATCTGGAACGCGGAGAAGTCGGCGGTGCAAGGCAGTCAGCACATCAAAGAAGAAATCGAGCGCGCCCGCATCGAGTTGGAAGCGGCGCACCGCGCCGGCGATTTGACGCGCATGTCGGAATTGCAATACGGCCGAATTCCCGAATTAGAAAAACAACTGGCGGCCGCCGGCGATCTCGAACCCCGCGAAATGACCTTGTTGCGCAACCGCGTCAATGAAGATGAAATCGCCGAAGTGGTGTCCGGTTGGACCGGTATCCCGGTGGCGAAAATGCTCGAAGGGGAAAAAGAAAAACTGCTGCAGATGGAAGACAACCTGCAGCGGCGGGTGGTCGGGCAGGTCGAGGCAGTCACCGTGATCGCCAACGCCATCCGCCGTTCGCGCGCCGGATTGTCGGACCCAAACCGTCCCTATGGTTCATTCCTGTTCCTCGGCCCGACCGGAGTCGGCAAGACTGAACTGAGCAAAGCACTGGCCGAATTTCTGTTTGACTCGGAGCAGTCGATGATCCGAATCGATATGTCGGAATTTATGGAAAAACATTCGGTCGCACGCATGATCGGCGCACCACCCGGCTATGTCGGCTACGAGGAAGGCGGCTACCTGACCGAAGCGGTGCGCCGCCGGCCGTATTCGATCATCCTGTTAGACGAGGTCGAAAAAGCCCACGCCGATGTTTTCAACGTGCTACTGCAAGTGCTCGACGACGGACGCCTGACCGACGGCCACGGGCGCACCGTGGATTTTCGCAACACCGTGATCATCATGACCTCCAACCTCGGCTCGCAAATGATTCAAGAGATGAGCGGCCGGGATAGTTACGAAGCGATGAAACGCATGCTGTTGGAGGTGGTCGGCGAACATTTCCGCCCGGAATTTATCAACCGCATCGACGACCTGGTGGTGTTCCGCCCGCTCGACAAAGCGCAACTCAAAGCGATCGCAAAAATCCAACTGGAATACCTGCGCGAGCGGCTTGCGCAGCGAGATATGAACATGGAAATTTCCGCCGAAGCACTGGAAAAAATAGCCGAAGTCGGTTTCGACCCGGTATTCGGCGCACGCCCCCTAAAACGCGCGATCCAAAACGAAATTGAAAACCCCCTCGCGCAACGCATCCTACAAGGCGGATTCCCACCCGGCGGCACCGTAACGATATCCTGGGCTGACGGAAAATTCATTTTTTCCTAAGCCGCCCGCAAAAGCGGGCGAACGGGGATTGGCGGCGGTAAATAACTACCTGACTTCGTAGGGACATGCCCCTATGCCTGTCCGAAGCGGCGCAAGCCGCTCATCACTAAAAACCGGCACTGCACACCCCCTTCCCCCCCCACAAAACCACCCCAAACGACGCGCGCAGGGACGCTGGAAACAGGACGTTTCCCCGCGCAATCAGGTCGGTAAGAATGCGAGTGGTTTCGGTGGGCTTCATTTGTGTGTCCGGGGCGGTTGCGGTTGATTGAACCGTTTCATCATAACCGGTTTGGCCCCGTTCATAGCACAAGAACGGAGACGCGGGTGGTCACCGGGTAAGTACGTCCAATACCGCTTTCGGTTTTTTGGCTACCACATTCAGAAGAACGCGGGCCGGCCCTTGCGGGACGCGGTCGCCTCTTTCCCAGTGTCGCAATGTGCTGACGCTGATTCCGAAAGCCGCGGCAAATTCGGTTTGGCTCATTTTAAGACCGGCGCGAATGTTTTTTACATCAAGCGGCGCAAATTCATGGACGGTTGCTTGCAACCGCTTGCCTTTGGAATACCGAACCGCTTCCGCGAGACCCTGCTTGATGCTGTTGAAAGATTCAGACATGGTTTTCACCGTAATTTTTAACCAACAGACCGGTCAGCCCGGCCAACTCATTGCGTTCCGATTTGGATAAATTTGCTTTTTCATTTTTACCGAAGAGCGTTAGTAAAAACAAGGGCATTGACTTGCTGTGAAAGTAATAAATGATTCGCACGCCAGCACTTTTCCCGCGGCCCGCGGCGGCCCAGCGCAACTTTCTAATTCCTCCGGTACCTTGCATCAACGCGCCCGATTGCGGGTGGGCTGCCAGATGATTTATGACCGCCTGTTTTTCCGAGGCACTGAGTAATCTGGATGCTCTACGCTCATATTCCGGCAATTCAACGATGGTTAGGAAAGGTTCAATGTAATCCATTGGATTATGCCTTGTCAAGCCCGTGTATGCGCCCACCACCTATGCACTGTGGATGATATTGAAGTATGGAGGGCACATCGGGATTGCCGGCGGCCAATGAACTGTCAACTTCGTAGGGATAGGCCCCTGTGCCTGTCCGGCTTCGTAAGGCCAGGTAGTTGTTGGCCGGCGTAATGTTCGTATTGGCCACCGGGAATGGCGGGTTGGAATAATCTTGCCGGGCAACGAAACGCCGTCGACCTACTTCTTCGCCGCAATCTCCTCCAACTTCCTGGTGCGAATTACCTGCCCGTCCAAGCCGGGGAACTGCCGAACGTTTAATGGAAATCTTCACCCGCCGCCGCCACGGCATCTTGGCGATTAAATTCCAGGGCTTCCTTCAGGGTAATTTTTAGTGTTTGTTTAAGGGTGCGCACATCTTTTTCCTGACAATTCACTCCCGGCACCTCTTCAATCCAGCCGACATACCAGTCTCCCTCTCGTTTTATGACGGCCGTATATTCATTCTTCGTTCTCATCATATCCCTCTCAATCCACTCGGCGATTTGTTGACGGAATTATACACAAAAGCGGCTACTTCTGCGCTCTCACCCCACAAGATACTCACTACTTCTTCGCCGCAATCTCTTCCAACTTCTTGGTGCGGATTACCTGTCCGTCCAGGCCGGCTTGTTTGGCGGTGCCGCCGTAGGCGACGGTCATTAACTGGCTGTAATAAACCACCGGCATATCGAATTTGGTGCCGTAGGTTTTGTTGATGTTGTCTTGGTAGACCTCGACGTTCATCTGGCATACCGGGCAGGGGGTTACGATCATGTCGGCGTTGTGGTCGTAGGCGGATTCGACGATGTCTTTGATTTGTGCTTGGCTTTTTTCCGGCTCGGAGAAGGCCAGCGCGCCGCCGCAGCAGGTGACTTTTTGTTCGTATTTATCCGCCGCTTCGGCGCCCATGGTTTCGACCATTTTATCGAGGTATTTGGGATTCTCGAACGACTCGCCGTCTATGCCGAACGGGCGGTTGGTCTGGCAGCCGACATAGCCGGCGATTTTGATTCCTTCGAGGGGTTTGGTTACCGGCGCGGCGAGCGCGTCGTAACCGAAATCTTCAATCAACACTTCGACCATGTGGCGTACGCCGCTGGCGGTTTTTTCGTCGATGTCCACTTTCAATCCGACATCGGCGAGGATGTTTTGGGTGTCCGCCAGCAGTTGCTCGGATTTGGACAGGCGCTCGACCGATTCCTTGGCGCCCAGCCAGCACGCCGCGCAGGTGGCGACTATGTCTTGCCCTTTGTTGTGCTGTTGCGACAGGGCGATATTGCGCGCGTTCATCACATGGCGCGGCAGTTCGCCGCCGTCGGCGTAGCCGATGGATGCGCCGCAGCAATTCCAATCGGGTATCTCGTTGAGTTTGATGTCGAGAGTCTTGCACATGCTGTTGACCGACACCATGTAATTGGATGCCGATGATTTGCGCTCGGATGAGCAGCCCGGATAAAAGGAGTATTCTTTGGTTGCCATTGCGTTACCCTCCGGGCTGGTTCAGCCCTTTTCGTTGATCTTCGATTTGATATGCTTTGGCAAGCATTTTTCGCAAATCGCTTTTGCCTTTGATGCCGCCGGCACGGAACAAGCCGAAGGGATTAAGTCGCCCGGTTCGGAGCATGCCGAGGCCGACATTTTTCATCGCAAAGGCGCGCTTCAGGCCGGTTACAAAACCGTCCATAAAATACAGTTTGAGTGACAGTTTGGTTTCGTTGACGCGCCCGGTGGTGGCGATGTTGTCCCAGAAAAGTTTGGCGAATCGTTTGGTGGGATTCATTTTCGGCGCGATGCCCAATCGGTTGGCGTAGTTGGCGAGGCCGTGCATGATGTGCGTAATCGGCAGCCCGCGCGGGCAGCGCGTGACGCAGTTGTAGCACGAGGTGCACATCCACATCGATTCACTGCTGAGCACTTCCTCGCGCTTGCCGGCGCGGATCATCATAAACAATTCCTGTGGCGGATGCGCCCACGCATTGCCCAGCGGGCAAGAGCCGGAACACACCCCGCATTGCATGCACATTTTCACCCACTCGCCCTGCTCGACGTTGGCTTCCACTTCGTGCAGGAAGTTGTTGCGGTATTTTTCGATGGCGGCGGTATTGGTTGTCATTTCATTTAGTGCAGTTCGAGCAGTCGAGACTTTAGGTATTCCATCGTGCGGACGCCTTTGATGCGGTTGCAATTACCGCATAGTAATTGAAAATTTTCCATTACCTCGGCGCCGCCGTCACTGCTCGGCACGATGTGGTCGATCTCAAAATTCTGAATCTGGAAGTGTATCGCACAACCGTTGCATATACCGGCCTGATTTCCATACAGAATTTTTTTGATCGCCGTCCGGGACAGGCGGATGCGCGGAAGGTCGGTGCGGGTGGGTAGGTCGGTGCGGTGAATTACCTTGCCGGAAAACACTTTGCCTTCTCCCAATACTTCTTTGTCCAGCCGAATTTTCACCAATTCCAACGCTTTCGGGCTGATGTCGATGCCAACCCACTTGCGGTGCAATACTTCGGCGGCGACGCAAGTGGTGGCGCAACCGCAAAATGGATCGAGCACGGTGTCGCCTTCGTTGCTGGAGGCTCGGATTATTCGATCCATCAACGCCAGCGGTTTTTGTGTGGGATAGCCCATCCGCTCACTCTTTCTTGAATAATCCATAATAAACCAATCCCTGGGAGGAATTTTATCCGGCACATATTGACGATACGTTTTATCGCTTTTGTCATTTTTTATCGGAGCAAATCCGCCGCCATCTTTATAGCGCAATACAAATGCCCGCCCTTCGTCATCAACATGTCGAGACATTGCTTTGCGTGAAGTTTCCGCCAATGTGGGTCCAATTTCTTCCCAGTTAAACACCGCGTTTTCGCTTTTGGAATAAAACAAAATCACATCGTGTTTTCTATTGTACTGTTTTTTTGATAATTCTCTGCCTTGATAACACCAAATAACTTCATTACGAAAACGTGCCTTGCCGAAAACCGCATCCAGCACCAACTTCAAACTATGACTCATAGTCGGGTCAACATGCAAATACAAACTGCCGATGTTTTTCAGAATTCGGCGTAATTCCAGAATGCGCACCGCCATGTAAATCAAATACGACTTGTCGCCTTTGCCGCCCACCGCACCGGCGGCGTGGATGATCGCATACAGTTTTGGATGATGCGATTTCAAGGCGGCGTGCCACGCTTCATCTTCATCCGAAAGCGTCCACGCATCTTTGAACGATGCACCGGCTGCGACGCTGCCCACCGGTGCGGAATAATGTTTGTTGGAATTGAACGGCGGGTCGAGATAAATCAACTCGACGCTGTCGCCGTCAAGCCCGCGCAAAATCGGCAAGTTATCGCCGGTGAATAATGTGCGGTTGTGAACTTGCGGATTCATCTCAAAAACCCTTGAACGGGTTCATGCCGATCTCGTCTATTTTGGCGGCATAGTCGTTGATGAGTTGCGGCACGCGATGGAGGTCGGTGATTTCCACTTCGCAAGTGCGCACGCGATCGGGTTCGAGTTGTAGTTGTTCCAGCGTGTCGTCAATTTTGCTCATGCGCTCGTGGGCCAGTGCCGCGCCGCTGACGAAGTGGCATTGATAGTCCTCGCCCTTCTTGCAACCCATTAGCATGATGCCGTCGAAACCGGCGCTCAGCGCGTCGGTGACCCAGATGAGATTGACCGAACCCAGACAGCGAATGGGAATGATGCGCACGAAGGCATTGTATTCGATGCGGTTGTGGGCGGCCATGTCGAGGGCCGGATAGGCGTCGTTTTCGCAGGCCAGAATCAGGATGCGCGGTTTCTCATCGAATTCGTCGGGCATGTCGATGGCCTTGATCTGCTGGCCGACGGTGTCCACTGAATAATTCTCAAAGGAAATCACGCGCACCGGGCAGGCACCGAGGCAAGTTCCGCATCTGCGGCAGCGCGACTCGTTGAATTGCGGATAGCCGTTTTCATCTTCGTCAATGGCGCCAAACGGGCATTCCACGGTGCAACGTTTGCACTGGGTGCAGCCGTCTCGGCGAAAACTTGGATAAGATAAATCGCCCGAACGCGGATGCGCGGCGTGCCCGAGGCTCGCGTTTTCCACCGCTTGAATGGCCTTCATCGCCGCGCCGGTGGCATCTTCGACGGACTGCTGAATGTCCATCGGACGGCGCACCGGCCCGCAAGCGTAAATTCCGGTGCGGCGGGTCTCGTAGGGAAAGCAGATAAAGTGCGAGTCGCTGAAGCCGTGTTTGAGGTGGGGCATGTCCGGCCCCTGGCGGTAGTCGAGGTTGAGGATGGATTCCACCGAAACCCGCACTTCGCCGGATTTTTGGTCTTTGGCATCATCCCCGGCGTCTTTATCGACATCTTTATCGGTGTCATCACCAGCCGAGATGTCGACGCCCGAATTAGGCACTTGCCCGGTAGCCAGCACCACCAGATCGGCATCGGCCACGGCGTCCTCGGCAAGGATTTGGTCGTGAAAATGCACCGCCAACGCACCGCCTTCCGCCGCCACCCGCTGCACCACGCCGTTGGTGAACATCACGCCTTTTTGCTGGGCCGAGCGATAAAAATCCTCGCCGCTACCCGGCACTCGCAGGTCGGTGTAGATGATATTGGCGTCCGCGTTGGGGTTGCAGTCCTTGAAATACATCGCCTGCTTGATGCTGACATTGCAGCAATAGCCCGAACAATACGGCAGATGCCCGGCTTTTTCCGAACGCTGACCGGCGCACTGCACGAACACCACGCTTTGCACTTCCTTGCCGTCTGACGGACGCTTGATGGGCGCGCCGGTTTCATCGGCGGTGGCCGCCAGTGCTTCCAGTTCCAGTTGATCCACCACATCCGGGGTTTTGCCGTATGCAAACTCCGGCAGGCGGTTGGCGTCGTAACGACTAAAGCCGCTGGCTTGTACGATGGCGCCAATGTTTTCGGTGACGGAAGTGTCGGCGTTGGCACCGGAGATGTCCACCGAAAAGCGTCCCGGGGCGCCGCTGGTTCGGGTTACCACCGCATCCAAAAATATCGTGACCCCGGCTTCGGCTTCAACTTGCGCGATAAGGTCGCCGGTATCGTTTTCGCGGGGGTCGGTATGGGGTTCCCTGTACGGTAGGCGGCGATGCAGCGCGTTGGCCCAACCGCCGAGTTGCGAGTTCTTCTCCACCAGCAACACCTCGTAGCCGGCCCGGGCCGTCTCGAGCGCGGCGGTCAGGCCGCTGACGCCACCGCCCACTACCAGAATGCGCTTGTTGCCGCCTAGATCGGTGGCGGCCTTAGGCGGCTGCATAAACTTCACTTCGGCGCAGCCCATACGCACATAATCTTCCGCCAATTCCTGAGTGGTCTCGCGGGCTTCGTCGGTGTCCGGTTGGCTCCAGATTACGCCTTCGCGCAAGTTGGCACGCGCCACCGCCACGCCACCATCTTCAACAAAATTAAACGCTTCGGTTTTGGCGCGGCGCGAACAAGCGCCAATCATTACCCGATTCACGCCTTCGCTTTCGATGTCATTGCGAATCAGCGACACACCGGCGTTGCTGCAAAGATACTCGTGCTCCCGAACCACCGCCGCCCCACCTTCAGATTCAGCAACCGCCGCCAACCGCCCACCATCCAGCCGCTCGCCCAGGCCGCAGCCTTTGCAGAGGTATGCACCGATTTTGATTTCGTCTTCCATCAATGATCCGCCGCAGGGGCTGGTTGTGCCGTTGGTTGTGCCGCGGGCAACTGGGCTGCCGCCACCCGGTTCACCACCTGAATGGCGCGCAGTGCGGCTGCCGTGGCGCCCTGCACCGAGCGGTTGACATCCAGGGCGTTGGTGGCGCAGCCGGCGCCGAAGACGCCGTTGGCGAGGTCGCCGCCGGGTGCGGCGAGTTCGATGAATCCCGCGGCGTCCACGGCTACTCTCGGCGGTTGGTTATCGGTCTTGACGATGGTGTTGATGTCGATGCTCGGCTGCATGCCAATCGCCAGCACCACGAGGTCGTGGGCGTTGGCGTAGCGTTTGTAGCCGTGGGTGTCGACGCCATTGACCACCGGTTTTCCGCTTTTCGAATCCCGTTCGATGCCGGCAACTTTGGACTTGATAAAATGCACCCGCGGATCGGCGCGCACCTTGCGCTCGAAATCTTCGAATCTATCGATGGTGCGGATGTCGATGTAGTAGATAGTGGCTTTGGCGTCCGGGTCGTCGTCGTAAATTTCTCCGATGTAGGTGCTCTGTTTGAGCGAGGCCATGCAACAGATGCGCGAGCAGTGGGCGAGATGATTGCGGTCCCGCGAACCGGCGCACTGAATGAAGGCGATGTCTTTGGCTTCGGTGCCGTCGGAGGGCCGCAACAGCCGCCCGCCGGTGGGGCCGTAAGGGTCCATCAGGCGTTCGAATTCCACGCTGGTGATGACGTCGTCGTAGCGTTCGTAGCCGTAAGGCTCGATTTTGGCGGCGTCGTAGGGACGCCAGCCGGTGGCGAAAATCACCGCCCCGCATTTGATTTCCAGCGTCTGTTCGCGCATTTCCAGATCGACCGCATCATAGCGACAGGCGGCTTTGGCTTTCTCGCCTTGCTCGTTTCCGACTATGGACGGGTCGATGACATACCGCTGCGGCCAGGCCATGCTGTTGGGCAGGTAGGCGGCTTTGATTTTGCTCATCCGGTAGTTGTGCGGGTCGTCAATTTCGGCGCTCACCGCGCGCCCACAGTCGCCACAGGCGGTACAGTTCTCGTTGACATAACGCGGCTTGACGGTGATTGTGGCGGTGTAGTCTCCGGCGGTACCGGTGAGGCTTTCGATTTCCGCCAGGGTGATTACCCGCAGGCGTCGGTTGGCGGCAATCCGGCGTTGATTGATTTCCTGCCCGCAACTTGGCCGGCACAATTTGGGAAAGTATTTGTATAACCGCGCCACCCGCCCGCCAAGGGCCGCTTGCTTCTCAATCAAAACCACATCCTTGCCGCATTCCGCCGCCTCAAGGGCCGCCGTCATACCACTAATCCCGCCGCCGACTACGAGAATGGTTTCGTTGGTGGCAATGATGTCGGTCATGGCGTTAGTTTGATTTCGGCATATTGTTCGTACATCTCTTTCGTATCCAACAATTTCACCGGCAATTTATGCTGTGAATTTTTCGTATTATAAAGCGATACCTCTGAAAAGGGGCTGCGATTGCTATAATCAATTTTTATACCCCATACATTCCCTGTATGTGGCCGATTGTCTTTTAAGTTTTCTGTCAATAACGGCGAAATATATTTCGAATGCACCAAGATAAATTTATCGGGAACAATTCGCACCAGTAATAAAAAGGTTTCATTCATCCGATTTATATTTACTTCACGAATATCAAACCAATTCGCTTTTTCTCCGACTGCCGGCGATAAAATATAATGATCTCCGTTGGAAAACACTTGTGTATTTCTTTCTTGATCATAATCAAGAGAACGTAATACCTCGATGTTGTGGTATCTTGTGTAACCTACTGTATGTGCTTTGTGGTTCAGGGTATGCATTTTTGTTTCCTGTAAAAAGTTCAAGGTGTTCTACAATATGATTAACCCTACATCAAAGTAAACTCTAACTTTTATACTAGTTATAACTTATAGGTTATACGCTCGAGTATACTCTTTCTCTAATACTCCATTCCGCCGCCAACCATGAATGACGAACAATCCCTGAACCAGTATCTAATTCAAGACGAACCCTACTACGCCCCCCAGGGCAGCGAGATCGAGTTGTTTGAGGCGGCCTATCGCAACGGCATTCCGGTGCTGCTCAAGGGGCCCACCGGCTGCGGCAAAACTCGCTTCATCGAGCATCTCGCGTGGCGTCTTGCGCGTCCGCTGGTCACGGTGTCCTGCCACGACGACCTGACCGCCGCCGATCTGGTCGGGCGTTATTTGATAGTCGGCGGCGAGACCCGCTGGATGGACGGGCCGCTGAGTCGGGCGGTGCGCGGCGGCGGCATTTGCTATCTCGATGAAATCGTCGAAGCGCGCAAGGACACCACCGTGGTGATTCATCCGCTGGCCGACGACCGCCGCGCCCTGCCCATCGAAAAAACCGGCGAATTGTTGCACGCAACGTCGGAATTCTGCCTCGCCGTTTCCTACAATCCGGGCTACCAGAGCGTATTGAAAGACCTCAAACAAAGCACCCGGCAGCGCTTCGTCTCCATCGAATTTACCTACCCCGCCGCCGGCCTTGAGACCGACATCATCGTCAAAGAATCCGAACTGGACGCCGTCGCCGCATCCAAACTGGTCAAGTACGCCGGTATGACCCGCAACCTCAAGGGCAGCGGACTGGAAGAAGGTGCGAGCACTCGCTTGCTGGTGCATGCGGCGAAACTCATGGTAACCGGAATCGCCCCGCGCGCCGCCTGCCGCGCAGCCATCGCCGAGACCTTGAGTGATGATCCCGACATGCTAAAAGCCATCGATGAACTTGGGGCTTCGTTGTTTTAACGCGCCGACAACAAAGCCGACAACATAAGGAGAGGAAACATGAGCAAAGAGCAAAACGACACCGACAAAATGAAACAGGCCGCCGCCCGGGCGGCCATTGAATACATCGAAACGGGCGACGTGGTGGGCATCGGCACCGGCTCCACCGCGAATTTTTTCATCGATGAGTTAGCCAACATCAAGGGCAAAATTGACGGTGCCGTGGCGAGTTCACAAGCCAGCGCCGCGCGCCTGCGCTCCCACGGCATCGCCGTGCTCGAACTCAATCAGGTGGGCGGCTTGCCCGTGTATGTGGACGGCGCCGACGAGGCCACCCGCCACCTGCACCTCATCAAAGGCGGCGGCGGCGCGCTGAGTGGCGAGAAAATCCTGGCGCAGGCCAGCGAAAAATTTATCTGCATCGCCGACCACAGCAAACTGGTGGCGGTGCTGGGGGAATTTCCATTGCCCGTGGAAGTGCTGCCCATGGCCCAGAGTTTGGTAGGACGCAGCCTCGCCGGACTCGGCGCATTACCCGAACTGCGCACCGGATTCACCACCGACCACGGCAACCTCATCATCGACGCGCGCAACCTTGCCATCGAAAACCCCGTTGAAATGGAACGGCGAATCAACCAAATGCCCGGCGTGGTGACCGTGGGGCTGTTTGCGCTACGGGGCGCTGATGTACTGCTGCTGGGAAACGCATCGGGAGTGGACACCATTGACCGCTAACCAGATGGGTTCAGGGGTCAGTGTAATGCTTTTTATTATCCGAGCAGTCCGGTATGCTATCGGCATTATGCAGATACACTTTCCGAAATTTGCAATGCCGAAACTTGCAATGCGGTTGAACCAAGCGGCGCGGTTGCCGGTCGACATATCTACCGGGCAATATATCCGGGTTAATGATCGGCAGACGCTTTTTTCACCTTGAAATGAAACTCACCGTTCGCTTCATATGATTCCAGCAATTCATGGCCGGTCTGCGTGGCGAAAGCCTCGAAGTCTTTTACTGACCCCGGGTCGGTGGAGACGATGCCGAGCACTTCCCCGGCGCCCATCCCGTTCAGGGTTTTCTTCGCACGCAGAATGGGTAGCGGGCAATTCAACCCGCGGGTATCGAGTTCCCGGGTAACTTCGGTCATGGATTTCAATCTCGTTGTCTCGTTGAGGGCAAAGTCACGGCCTAAAATCATGGTCGTAGACGGGCAAGTATAACGGTATATTACCGGAGCAGACAAACTATCACCATGTCAGGCCGCCACTCCATTTCAGAAAAAACCCCCACGCTACGCCGCCCGGCGCGTCTGGCGGCGTTCATGGTGGCCGCCTCGTTGTGGCTTACAGCCCCGGCGACTGCCGATGAGAACGCCCCCCTGCCGGAACTTGGAGACCGCGCCACGCGGGTTTTGTCCCCGGCCCAGGAAAAACGCATTGGCCGGGAATTTCTGCGCCAACTCCTCCGCGACAAGGCTTATGTCGACGACCCGGAATTGAACGCCTACCTCAACGCGCTGGGAACGAAGGTGGCACAAGGTGCTTCGCTGCGGGGCACCCCGATCACCATCCACTTGCTGCAACACCCGGATTTGAACGCCTTCGCAGTCCCCGGCGGCCACATCACCTTCCACACCGGCCTGCTCCTGACCGCCGAGCAAGAGAGCGAACTGGCGGCGGTGATGGGCCATGAAATCGCCCACATTGCCCAGCGACACCTGCCGCGCATGCTGGCTAAAATGGAAGCAAGCAAACTTCCGGCGGCGGCGGCGATACTCGCGGCGCTGGTGATTGGCGGCAAGGTCGGGCTGGCCGGATTTACCGTGGCCAACGCCGCGTTGCTGTCCAACCAGTTGGCCTACACCCGGACTTTTGAACGGGAAGCGGATTCCATCGGCATCAAACTGCTCGCCGAAGCGGACTTTGACCCCAGGGCCATGGCGCAGTTTTTCGGAAAGATCGACCGCCACGGCGGCCTCAACGATGAAATTCCCGAATTCCTGCGCACCCACCCGCTTTCCTACACGCGCATCGCCGAAGCGGAAAACCGAGCCGGCGGATACCCGGCCGTAACCTATCCGCCGAGCCGTGCGTTCCTCCTCGCCAGAGCAAAAATTCGCGCCCTGTATTTCCCCGAAAACCGGGATGCGCTGATTTATTTTCAAGACCGGGCCAATCGTTTATCGGGAGAGGAGAAAAACGCGGCTATCTACGGCGTCGCCCTGACGCAACGAAAATTGCGGCAAACGGAACAAGCGCGCGCCACCTTGCAACCGCTACTCGAAGCCTATCCAAACGATGCCGCATTTCAACTGGCACGCGCCGAAATCGACCTAGCCGCTGGCGATTCCGCGGCGGCGGTTGCCCGATACGCGCAATTAACCGCCGCGCACCCGCAGTCGGCTTATCTCATTCATTACCAAGTCCGGGCGTTGCTCACCAACGGCGATGCCGCCGAAGCCAAACGCATTGTCCGCCACCAACTGCGCCGCGACAAAAAACGATTTACCCTGTACCCGTTGCTGTCCGAAAGCAACGCCAAACTGGGCCTGCTGGCCGAAGCCCACCAAGCCACCGCCGAATTTCACGCCACCCTGGGCGAATACCAAAAAGCCGTGGATTCGCTAAAACAAGCACTGCGAGAAAACGATTCCGAAGGCTATCTCCACCAAAGCATCAGTGCGCGACTGGACGAATTGGAAGAGATCGTAAAGCAACAACTGCAGCAACCGTAATTGCCCCCGTCGTCAAAACCACCGTCAAATCATTTCCGGTGGTGCCACTCGCACTTGGCCTATGGACGGTGACGGCGCGTACGCGACTCCGTAGATGAATTCACAAGTGACGGCCAGCGGCGCTCCGGGTTTGCGCAAGCCGTCCAACGCTTTGGCGAAGCCGTCAAAACGAGATTTGCCGGTCAAGGTTTTGCGACGCTGCTGCAGGATGTTGGTGAATCCTTCGCCGCGCAGGTCGGCGTATAGCATTCGAGCATCCTGATATTCCACGGTAACCCAATCCACATCCACGATCGGGCGGATGAAGCCGCACTGGAGCAGTTGATCGCCGATAAGATGCAGGTCGATGAAAGGATGCACATGAGGGAATTCGTCCACCTCGCCCCACGCCCGGCGCAGTTCTCGCAGGGTGTCGGGACCGAAGGTGCAAAACAGCAACTTGCCGCCCGGCCGCAACCGATGCAACGCCTCGGTCAAAACTGTCTCAAGGTGCAGCCACGCCATTTGCAGGCCGATGACAACGCCGTCAAACTCGCGATGCGCGAAAACGCCCGGGGATTCGAGGGAAGAAACCCGCTGGATGGTCACGGCCTCGCCGAAGTTCGGGCGGATGCCGTCAAAGTCGATCAGCAGTACACGGCGTGGCGCGTGGTCGTCGGGCTGATCCAACGCCCAGCGTTCCTCCAATTCGCACCGCGCGCGCGCGCGCAGATAGCCCAAGTCGCAGGCCGGATTTTTTCGCCGCGCCCGCGCTCGAACCCTTGCCATCTGACAAAGATCCAGTTCCAATAGATCGTTATGTTCCATTCAATTCAACCAACCCCGATGCTGCGGATGTACGCCGCGCCCAAGGTCATGGGTAATGCATGTTATCGGCCATGCTGTCGGCCACAATATCAGCCATGGTAACCGCGCGCGGCTTGATGCGCCATGGTAATGCCGTGCCGGGGCTTGGGGCAATCTTTGGGACAAGATTCGGGGCAATCCTCGATGCGCTGGTGCCGGCGCGCTGCCCGGTGTGCACCGCCCGCAGCCGGGGAATCTGCACCCACTGCCGGGAATTGTTGCCGTGGATCACGGTGGGCTGTGAAATCTGCGGCACGGCGTTGTACGAAGTGGGGGTGTGCGGCGGTTGTCAAACGCGCCGACCCCGGTACGACCATTCGGTGATCCCGCTCCACTACCGCGCGCCGGTCTCGGAACACATCCAAACCCTGAAGTATCACCGACAACTAAACCACGCCGACTCCCTCGGCGCGCTGATTTGCCGGCGGGTGTGGCAGACCCAAACCCCGCTGCCGGACTTGCTCATCCCCGTGCCCCTGCACCCCCGACGGCTACGCGAACGCGGCTACAACCAAGCCCTGGAAATCACCCGGCGCATCGCCACGGAACTGGACATCGAAGTCGATTATTCCTCCCTCGCACGCATCAAAAACACCATACCCCAAGTCGGCCTCGGCGGACGCGCCCGACGCCGCAATGTACGAGGCGCGTTCCAAACCGTGGCACCCATCCGTGGCGCGCATGTCGCGCTAGTAGACGACGTGGTAACCAGCGGCAGCACAGTCAACGCCGCCGCGCATGCGTTGAAACAATCTGGGGTTACCACGGTAAGCGTATGGGCGGCGGCGAAGACGTGAAGGCGGCAGTCGATTTAAGGGAGCGAGAATGACGAATAAAATAATTCCTCGTCATTCCCGAACGATAGAAAAATAGGGAGCGCCAGCGACCATATTTTTCATCGTATCGGGAATCCAGAAGGGTAATAAGGAGTCGGCTATCGCCGGCATATTTCACTGGATTCCCGTGTCCCCCAACTCGTCATTCCCGCTGTCGCGGAAATAACGACTTGGCGGCACGAGAATGACGGACCTGGGGAGTCGGCTCTCGCCGAACATGTTTCACTGGATTCCCGTGTCCCCCAAGTCGTCATTCCCGCTGTCGCGTGAATAACGACTTGGCGGCACGAGAATGACGGGCCTGGGGAGTCGGCTCTCGCCAGCATATTTTCACTGGATTCCCGTCTACTCAGGAATGATGACGAGGAATAAAGGGGTCAGTGGGCGAAATCGGTATACAATCCGCTCCACCAGTAACCCGGGCCAGATTCACCGTGACGCAAAAACTGCATATAAAAACCTTTGGCTGCCAGATGAACGAATATGATTCGTCTCGTATGGCGGATCTGCTGCATGCCAGCCATGGCTATGAGGTTACCGGCGACCCGGACGAGGCCGACCTGATACTGTTGAACACTTGTTCGGTCAGGGAAAAGGCGCAGGAGAAGGTGTTTTCCCTACTCGGTCAGTGGCGGCGGATTAAGGCGCGTAAGCCGGGGTTGGTGATTGGCGTGGGGGGATGCGTGGCTAGTCAGGAAGGGGAGATGATTCTGCGGCGGGCGCCCTGTGTGGACATCGTTTTTGGGCCCCAGACTTTGCATCGGCTGCCGTCCATGCTGGATAGCGTGTTAGCCAAAAATCACTACGGGCGGCGTCAAGCGGTGGATGTTAGTTTTCCCGAAATCGAAAAATTTGACTGCCTGCCGCCGCCCGGCGTACGCGGCGTCAAGGCATTTGTTTCGATCATGGAAGGGTGTAGCAAATACTGCTCCTTCTGCGTCGTGCCGTATACCCGTGGAACCGAATTCAGCCGCCCTTTTGATGATGTCATCGCCGAGGTATATGGCCTTGCTCAACGAGGCGTGCGCGAGGTCAATTTGCTCGGGCAGAACGTCAACGGCTACCGTGGTGCATCCCATGACGGCGGGGTGGTGGAATTCGCCGAACTCTTGCACTACATTGCCGCCATTGACGGCATCGGCCGGATTCGCTATACCACTTCCCACCCCATCGACTTCACCGACGAACTGGTGCGCGCCTATGCGCAAATTCCCGAATTGGCAAACCACTTACACTTGCCGGTGCAAAGCGGTTCCGACCGGGTTTTGCAATGGATGAAACGCGGTTACACCGCCGCCGAGTATCGCGATTGGATCGACAAAATCCGCGTCCACCGGCCGGGCATCTCGCTGTCTTCGGATTTCATCATCGGCTTCCCCGGCGAGACCGCCGCCGATTTTGCCGCCACTATGGATTTGATCGAACAGGTCGGATACGACCAGTCATTCAGTTTCATCTACAGCCAGCGTCCCGGAACACCGGCGGCGCAACTGCCGGATGATGTGCCGATGGTGGTGAAAAAGGAGCGTCTGGCGGTATTGCAGCGGCGCATTGGCGAAATGGCGGCGGCTATCAGCGTGCGCATGGTGGGTGGCGATGAATGGGTGCTGGTGGAGGGGCCTTCGCGCAAGGATCCGGCGCAACTGGCGGGGCGCACCGAAAACAATCGGGTGGTGAATTTCACCGCCGGTGAGGAGCGAGTCGGGCAGTTTGTTAAAGTCAAAATCACCGAAGCGCTGCCTAATTCCCTGCGCGGTGTACTGTGCGCGGATTCACAAACTGCCACTACTCATGTTAATGCGCATATTTCCAGCAAAAATCAACCCGCGCAACAGTTGCCGGTAGCGCGAATCCAACAATCATCACAAGTGGAGGCGAAGATTGCCTGACCTCAACCCGAACGCAACTTGAGCAAAGCAATCACATTTCGTTTGTTGCCCGCTGAGAACGAGCGATTGTTCCAGGTTTGCGGGGAACTCGACGCGCATCTGCGGCAGATCGAAACCCGCTTGCGGGTTAAAATTTCCCAGCGTCACAATGCGTTCAGCGTAAGCGGCGCAAACCAGCCGGCCTTCCACGCCGAATCCGTCATTCGGAGTTTATTTGAAATGACCAAACACAAAGCCGAACCACTCAACGGCGGCGATGTGCATCTGGAACTGGCGCGAGTCGGCGCCGATAAATCGCCCGCCCGCAACGCCGAGTCGGATGATGCCGCGCCGGATGACAACGGCGAAAAAGATGCCAACGAAGAAGTCGCCAACGAAGAAGTCGTAGTAAAACTGCGAAAGCACCTGATTCGCGGGCAGAACCGGCGGCAGCGGGATTACCTACACCGCATCGACGACAACGACATCAATTTCGCCATCGGCCCGGCGGGCACCGGCAAGACCTATCTGGCGGTGGCCTGCGCCATTCAGGCACTTTCCGAAGACCGGGTAGATCGCATTTTGTTAGTGCGCCCGGCGGTGGAGGCCGGCGAAAAACTGGGCTTTCTACCCGGCAACATCGGCGACAAAATCGACCCGTATCTGCGCCCATTGTTCGATGCGTTATATGAAATGCTTGGCTTTGATCGAGTCGGCAGGTTGATTGCCAGAGGCACCATCGAACTTGCGCCGCTTGCGTATATGCGGGGCCGAACCCTGAACGAATCGTTTGTGATTCTCGATGAAGCGCAAAACACCACGGTGGAGCAAATGAAAATGTTCCTGACTCGCATCGGTTTCGGCTCCAGAGCGATCATCACCGGCGACGTCACTCAGGTGGATTTGCCGAAGGAGCAACGCTCCGGGCTGGAGCACGCCGAGCAGGTGTTGAGCGGAATCGCCGGTATCAGTTTCACCCGTTTTCTGCCCGAGGATGTGGTGCGCCACCCGTTGGTGCAGTGTATCGTCGAAGCCTACGAGCGTTCCAAAGACTGATGCTGATGCAACTACAACTGCAAGTCGCCGGTGCCGTCGAAGGCGAGATTCCAAACCGCGCTCAGGTTCACGCATGGGTGGCGGCGGCGTTGCAGAAAATCGACCACTGCGGCGGGGAACTGACCGTGCGCGTGGTTGATCAGCCCGAGATGGCCGACCTCAATGCGCGCTATCGGGGCAAGCACGGCGCCACCAACGTGCTGTCTTTTCCCGTTGCGGCGGACGACTTGCCCCACGATTTGCCCGAAGACATTCTTGGCGATGTGGTAATTTGCGCACCGCTGGTGGCCGGGGAAGCGGCGTTCCAGGGCAAGGCACTGATGGATCACTGGGCGCATCTGGTGGTTCACGGCGTCCTGCACTTATGCGGCTACGATCACCAACAGCAAGCCGAAGCCGAACGCATGGAAACGCTGGAGCAGGGCATTCTGGCGAACCTCGGTATTATGTCTCCGTGCGCGGCGGCATCCTGAACCACTGACCAATCACACCCCGACTAATCGCATGATCCCGAAGCGCATAAAATTCATCCTCGCGCTACTCGCCGGGGCCGTGAACGCGCTGGCCTTTGCCCCATTCGGCTGGTGGCCGTTGTGCCTGATTAGCATCGGTGTTTTATTTGGCTTGTGGCTAAAAAGCAGCCGCGCCGCCGCCGCTCAGATCGGATTCGTCTACGGCCTCGGCCTGTTCGGGGTCGGCACTTCGTGGATGTATGTCAGCCTCAACACCTTCGGTGGTATGTCGCCGACGCTCGCCGGGTTTTGCATTCTGTTACTGGTGATGGCGGTTTCGCTGTTTCCCGCCGCCGCCGGTTTTGTGCAAGGGAGTTTTGCCGGCATCGGAAAAAGCGCGCGAGTCGTTTTGATTATGCCCGGCGTGTGGTTGCTGGTGGAGTGGCTGCGGGGATGGGTGCTAACCGGCTTCCCGTGGCTTACCACCGGCTACGCCATGATCGACACCCCCCTCGCCGGTCTCGCGCCAGTGGGCGGGGTATATCTCACCGGCTTGCTGGTGCTGGTGACCTCGGGCGCATTGTTAGCATTACTCCTCGACTTGTCGCGCACCAATCTGCTGCTGTCGCTGCTGGTGGTATTCGGTTGGGTCGGCGGGTGGCATCTATCCGCCATGCCGTGGACTCAAGCACAAGGCGCGGAGATTAGCGTGGCGATCATCCAAAACAACGTGCCGCTGATGCGCAAATGGGAGCGTTCCGAAAGCGACGACATCATCGCCGACTACCTCGCCCAAAGCACCACCCGGCGCGATGCCGATCTGGTGGTCTGGCCCGAGGCGGCGGTGCCCGATTATCTGGATAGCATGCCCGCGGATTTTCATCGGCAACTGCAGGCGCATCCCGCGGATTTTATTTTCGGCGTGCTGAGTCGCGAAATGGTCGCCGGCGAATGGCGATATTTCAACAGCATCGCCGCGCTCAGTGCGGGCCGCACCACGCTATATCACAAGCAGCACCTGGTCCCCTTCGGCGAGTTCCTGCCGATGAAGTGGCTGTTCGGGGAGTTGGTGGAGATGCTCGAGATTCCCATGTCGAATTTCACCCCTTGGCGCGAGCCGCAACTTCCATTGCGCGCAGCCGGAAATTCCTTTGCCGCCTCGGTGTGCTACGAAGACGCCTTTCCGGGGGAATGGCGCAATCAAGTGCCGGACTCCGGGGTGTTGATCAACCTCAGCGAAGACATATGGTTCGGCGATTCCCTTGCCCCACATCAACGCCTGCAGATGGCGCGCTTTCGCGCTCTGGAAAGCGGACGTCCCATGATTCGCTCGTCCAATAACGGCTTGTCGTCAATCATCAACTGGCGCGGCGGGATTGACCACATAGCACCGCAATTCGTCAGGGCCGTGGTGACCGCCGAGGTGCAGCCGCGCACCGGCATTACGCCGTATACCGCATACGGCGACAGCCCGGCGCTGATTTTGGCTGCAATACTGGCGGGACTCGGATTGTTGTTCGGCAGGCGCAAATTGCGCTAGAATTCATTCAATTATTCGTGCGATACTAGCCACAAGAACGCAAGCCCGCACACCAGAGGAGAATTTATATGACCACACAAAGTGCGCAGCCGGTCAGCCGGTACCCCGGCGTGATTGATGAAATCTGGCGCGTCCCCAGTCACTCGCGCCTGCGGGTTTTTGTGCGCCTCGGGGTCCTCGCAGCGGTCGGGTCGGGGTTGCTTTTTATCGCCTCGCAAAGCGCCATCAATCTTTCCTTCACGCCCATTCCAATCACCATGCAAACCTTTGCGGTGTTTTTGATTGCGGTCGCCTATGGCTGGCGGTTGGGCTTGCTGACTTTGCTGCTGTTCTTTGCCGAAAGCGCGTTCCTGCCGGTGTTCGCCAACCTGAAGACCGGCTCCATGGTGTTGTTCGGGCCCACCGCCGGATATATCGCTGGCTGGATTTTCGCCATCGCCGTTTGCGGCTGGCTGGTGGAAAAAGGCTGGGAACGCCGCTTGTCCACGCTGTTTGCCGCGATGCTACTCGGCACCGCCGCCCTGTATATTCCCGGGCTCATTTGGTTGAGCCAATTTGTCGGCTGGGGGCCCTGGGGGCAGACCACGCTGGCTGCCGGGTTGTATCCTTTCGTGATTGGCGATCTGGTAAAAATCGGCTTGGTGCTGTGGGTGTTGCCGGGCACGCGGGAAATGATTCGGAAATACTGCGGGGTGCTGAAATGACCCGCCTTGTGAAAGTCTTCTTTATGAAAGCCTTAGCGACTTAAATTTACCATGCTCGCAGAGTACGAAAAACACGTCGCCGAACGCGCCAAACTGGGCATCGTTCCCCTGCCGCTCGACGCCGAGCAGACCGCGCAACTGGTGGAGTTATTGAAAGACCCACCGGCGGGCAAAGAAGATCAACTTCTGGAACTCATCAGCCACCGCGTACCCGCCGGTGTTGATCAAGCGGCTTATGTCAAGGCGGCGTTTCTAACCGCCATAGTGCGCAAGGAAACCACCTCGCCGGTGCTCGACCGCGAACGGGCGGTGGAATTGCTGGGGATGATGCACGGCGGCTACAACGTCGAGCCGTTGATTGCGTGCTTGGATGATGAATTGCTGGCGGATGAAGCGGTGCGCGCGCTTGCCGGCACGCTGTTGATGTTCGACGCTTTCTACGATGTCGCCGAGCGCGCCGAAGGGGGCAATGCGAACGCCAAAAAATTGGTGCAGTCCTGGGCCGACGCCGAATGGTTCACCGACAATCCTGAAGTGCCGGAAAAAATTTCGGTAACGGTGTTCAAGGTGCCCGGCGAAACCAATACCGACGACCTGTCGCCGGCGGTGGACGCATGGTCGCGCCCGGATATTCCGTTGCATGCTTTGGCGATGCTGAAAAATCAACGTCCGGGGTTCACCGACAAGCCCCTCGAAACATTGCAACAGTTAAAGGAGAAGGGTTTTCCGGTGGCTTATGTCGGCGATGTGATTGGCACTGGCTCGTCGCGAAAATCGGCGACCAATTCGGTGCTTTGGTATACCGGCGAAGATGTCCCCGGCCTCCCCAACAAACGCGCCGGTGGCTACTGCTTCGGCGGACAGATCGCGCCAATCTTTTTCAACACCATGGAGGATTCCGGCGCTCTGCCCATCGAGATGGAAGTCGACAAAATGGAAATGGGGGATGTCATCGACGTCTATCCCGGCGAGGGCAAGGTTTGCCGCCACGGCAGCGACCAAGTCATCAGCGAGTTTCAATTAAAAACCGAAGTACTGCTCGACGAAGTGCGGGCCGGCGGACGCATCAATCTAATCATTGGCCGTGGTCTCACCGCCCGGGCACGGAAGTCCCTGGGCCTCGATGAGGGCGACATTTTCCGCAAACCGACTCCGCCGGCAAAAAGCGGCAAAGGGTATACCCTGGGGCAAAAAATGGTGGGGCGGGCGTGTGGCTTGCCCGGCGTGCGACCGGGGCAATACTGCGAACCGAAAATGACCACCGTAGGCTCTCAAGACACCACCGGCCCGATGACCAGAGACGAACTAAAAGACCTCGCCTGCCTCGGTTTTCAGGCGGATTTGGTAATGCAATCCTTCTGCCACACCTCGGCCTATCCCAAGCCGGTGGACATCGAAACCCAGCACAGCCTGCCGGATTTCATGATGGATCGCTCCGGCATTTCCTTGCGCCCCGGCGACGGCATCATTCATTCGTGGATGAACCGCATGCTGCTACCCGACACAGTCGGCACCGGCGGCGATTCCCACACCCGCTTCCCCATCGGCATCTCCTTCCCGGCGGGCTCCGGCCTGGTCGCCTTTGCCGCCGCCACCGGAGTAATGCCGCTGGACATGCCCGAATCCGTATTGGTGCGATTTAGCGGCGAGTTGCAGCCCGGTATCACGCTGCGCGATTTGGTACACGCGGTGCCTTATGCGGCAATTCAGAAGGGCTTGTTGACGGTCGAGAAAAAGGGCAAGAAGAACGTCTATTCCGGGCGCGTGCTGGAGATCGAAGGGCTGCCCGACCTCAAGGTAGAACAAGCCTTTGAGTTTGCCGACGCCTCGGCGGAACGCTCCGCTTCCGGTTGCACGATTAAATTAAACAAAGAACCCATCACCGAATACATCACCTCCAACATCGTCATGCTCAAGTGGATGATGAGCGAAGGCTACGGCGATGCACGCACCATCGCCCGGCGTGTCGAAGCCATGCAATCGTGGCTCGATGCCCCGCAACTTATGGAAGCCGACTCCGACGCCGAATACCACGAAATCATCGAAATCGACCTCAACACCATCACCGAGCCGATCTTGTGCGCCCCCAACGACCCCGACGACGCACGGTTATTATCGGAAGTGGCCGGGGACAAAGTGGACGAAGTGTTCATCGGTTCATGCATGACCAACATCGGACATTTCCGCGCCACCAGTCGCCTGCTCGACAAAATGGGCAAGGTGATTCCCACGCGCATGTGGATCGTGCCGCCCACCAAAATGGATCAAGCGCAACTGCTGGAAGAAGGCCACTACGCCATTTTCGCCCGCGCCGGTGCGCGCACCGAACCCCCCGGCTGCTCGCTGTGCATGGGCAACCAAGCACGAGTGGCGGACAACTCCACAGTAGTATCCACCTCGACCCGAAACTTCCCCAACCGCCTCGGCAAAGGCGCCAACGTCTATCTCGCTTCCTCGGAACTGTCAGCAGTAGCCGGCGTACTCGGACGCCTGCCCACCGTCGAAGAATACATGAACGAAGCCGGCGAACTCAACGCCCTATCCGCCGACCTCTACCGCTACCTAAACTTCAACGAAATAGAATCCTACAACACCGCCGCCAACTCAGTAGTCCCAGAACAATTATTGGGAACATAATTAATGAGCGACTAACGCCGACAGCCCGTCGTCATTCCCGAACGATAGAAAAATAAGGAGCGCCAGCGACCATATTTTTCATCGTCTCCCAGTTCGTCATTCCCGAACGATAGAAAAATAAGGAGCGCCAGCGACTATATTTTTCATCGTATCGGGAATCCAGAAAGCCAATAATGAGTCGGATCTCGCCGGACATGTTGTACTGGATTCCCGCTTTCACGAGAATGACGGCGTAAGGAGTCGGCTATCGCCGGCATGTTGTACTGGATTCCCGTGTCCCCCAAGTCGTCATTCCCGCTGTCGCGGAAATAACGACTTGGGGGCACGAGAATGACGGCGGCGCGTCGTCATTCCCGAACGATAAAAAAATAGGGAGCGCCAGCGACCATATTTTTCATCGTATCGGGAATCCAGAAAAAACATGTCGGCGCCAGCCGCTCCTTATTAAGGACAGGCACGGGGGCACTGTCCCTACGAGATATGGTTTTCGTAGGGACAGCGCCCCCGTGCCTGTCCACAGCGGCAAACGAGGAAAATCAAAAGTGCGTCATTCTCGAACGATAGAAAAATAAGGAGCGCCAGCGACTATATTTTTCATCGTATCGGGAATCCAGAAGGCTAATAATGAGTCGGATCTCGCAGGAATGACGGGCCTGGGGAGTCGGCTATCGCCGGCATGTTTAACTGGATTCCCGTGTCCCCCAACTCGTCATCCCCGCTGTCGCGGGAATAACGACTTGGCGGCACGAGAATGACGGGCCTGAGGAGTCGGCTATCGCCGGCATGTTGTACTGGATTCCCGTGTCCCCCAACTCGTCATTCCCGCTGTCGCGGAAATAACGACTTGGGGGCACGAGAATGACGGCGGCCCGTCGTCATTCCAGAAGGCTAAATAACGCCAAAATTCGCCCAATAAATACCGCCCTGGGAACCTATTGTGGGGGGTCTTTAATATGATAAAGTAGGCGGCTTATGTGGGATATATGTGGGTTTGACTGGGTCAAATGACTAGTATAATGGTCTTGCAAACGGGAGAAATAGGTTGTAATTTGGGCTTATTGCGATGCCTGAATACCTAATAATTTTGGTGTACGGGGGGGGGTTCATTAACCGACACGAGGTATACGAGAACATGATATGCCATAAACCACGAATAATTTCACGGCTAATTAGTGTGCCCTGTTCCGGCATTCAACTTTTTTCGCGCCTTTTTATTGGGGCGAGGGGCAAACGCATCGCCCCCCTCTATCTCGGCACAAGGGCCATTGGCTGCTTGCTGTTTGGGTTGAGCCTGTTCGTCGGGGTGGTTTCGCAGGCTAACGCGCAGAACATAGGGCCGGCTGTCGATGCTGGGGATGCGCAGACCGTGGTTGAAGGCCAGTTGGTATCCTTGTCCGGCAGTGCCACAGATCCGGAAGGCGAAACATCGCTTACCTTTGCGTGGACGCAGACCGGCGGCACGGATGTGACCTTGGCGAATCCGGCAACCGCCACTGCGACTTTCACTGCCCCCAGCGGGTTGACGACCACTGCGGCGTTGACTTTCCTACTAACCGTCACGGATCCGGTCGGGGGATTCGGAAGCGGCGCGGTGGTAATCACCGTAACCGCCGGAACCACCGTACCCGCCGGGGCGCCGGCGCAGGTGACGAATTTCCAGGCACAGGAAATTCGAGCGAGACCGGGTCGGGGTGCGGGTGCTACTTTGACTTGGGATGCGCTTACAGGGAGCGTAACGGGTTTTGATTTGCAACGCCGGATTCAGGCGGATAACTACGGCACTACCATTTATCAGGTTCTGTCTGCCGGTAATCCGGTGAGAACGGGTTACAACGACCCTGATGTTCCACCGGGGATTTATTTTTATCGGGTTCGGGCGGTCAACGCATCGGGTGCTGGTCCGTGGTCCACTGAATCGTCCCCCACTGTTAGTAGCCCGCCTGATGTGGTTCCAAGCGATGTGCAGAATCTTACGATTACCGAAATTCCGAACGAGGGCGGGCTCTCAGTGGCTTGGGAGGAACCCGCTACGCGTGGGAATGCTTTCATCGGCTATAACATTGTCCGCACCGATGATGGTAGTTCGAATCGTATCTTTCAATCTGTGGGTGAGGCGGTTACGACTTACATCGATACCAACGCTATACGGGGAGTGACCTACACCTACCGAATTGACGCGGTCAATACTACGGGAGTCAGTTCCGTGGTGATGACCTACCGCTTATCTTTGTTGCCGGAGTTGTCTACGGCAAACCTGATTTCGATTGGTGGTAGAAACCAGCGGTATCGGGTCAATCAAGCGGTGGATGTGACGCTACCTTCAGCCCGGGGCGGTGATGAGCCGTTGGTTATCGTGCTGGCTAGTGTGCCAGAGGGCTTGACCTTTGACGCTTCCACCCGCGTTCTATCGGGCACACCGACCGTTAAGATGGCCGCCATAGATGTGAACTACACGGTCACCGATGCGGATGGCGATGTGGACACGCAGGTTCTGAATATTGCGGTGCTGGATGATAGGCCGGTCTCGATGCCTTCTGCGCCCGGTGTGGTGGACGAGAATCAGCGGGTGACTTTGGATGGCTCCAACAGTGTTGATCCCGAGGGCTTGGCCTTGACCTATGCGTGGAGGCAGACCAGCGGCACGCCGGTAAGTTTGACGGATGCGGACACCGTCATGGCGACCTTCACGGCACCGTCGAGGTTGGTTCGTGATGTCACGCTTGTTTTCGAACTGGTGGTTACGGATCAAGGGGGGCAGACCGGCTCTAGGCGGGTAGGCATTAAGGTGGATATGAAGATCGCACCGGCGGTTGCCAATGCCGGAGCGGATCAATCTGTGAATGAGGGAATGCTGGTGACCTTGAACGGCAGCGGCAGTAGCGATGACGGTCCGCCGATGAATTATCTGTGGGAGCAGACTGGCGGCACGCCGGTAAGTTTGACGGATGCGAACACCGCCACGGCGACCTTCACGGCGCCTAATCAGGTGGCGACCAATATTAGGTTGTTCTTCCAACTGTCAGCCGGCTTCCCGGGTGGTGTCGTGGCGCGCGACCAGGTCGCCATCACGGTGACGGCCGGAGCGGACGATCCGCCAACCGCCAATGCCGGGGTTGCGCAAACCGTGGATGAGGATACGACGGTAACCCTGGACGGCAGTGCCAGTAGCGATCCGGAAGGCAGGGCGCTGGAATATCAGTGGACGCAAGTGGGCGGTACGGCGGCACAGCAAGTGAGGTTGTCGAGTTTGCTTAGTCGTGCCAGCCCGACCTTTACTGCGCCGAATTTGGTGGCGAATGCCGATTTAAATTTCAGTTTGGTGGTTACGGATCCGAGCGGTATGTCTTCGCCGTCGTCTACGGTGGCGATCACGGTGCGCGCAAACAACGATCCGCCGGTTGCCGATGCCGGGGCTGATCAAGCCGTGGATGTGGGTGAGCAGGTGACTTTGAATGGCACTGGTAGCCGGGATCCGGAAGGTCAGACGCTGTCCTATGTGTGGGAACAGTTTAGTAGCACTTCGGCAACTTTGGAGAATCCGGTAAGTTTGACGAATGAGACCACCGCCACGCCGACCTTCACGGCATCTAATGCAGATATTACTTTGTTTTTCCGTTTGACGGTCAATGACGGAACGAATGCGTCTTCGCGCGTTGAGAGTGTGCGTATTACGGTGAGGTCTGGAGCGACCGATGCTCTGATTGCTGATGCCGGAGATGCGCAGATAGTAAATGCGGGCGGTTTTGTAACTTTGAACGGCAGAGACAGTCGCGCTCCGGCAGGTCAGGATCTGACCTATCAATGGGAGCAGATTAGTGACCCATCGGTAAGTTTGACGGATGCGAACACCGTAAGTTTGGCGGATACGAGCACCGTCAGGTCGACCTTCGTCGCGCCTGATGATTTGGTGGAAGATATTGAGTTGACTTTCCAACTGACCGTCACCGCCGGCACTGAAAGCGAAACCGCAATGGTAATCATCACCGTGAGGGCTGGTCCCAACAATGCGCCAACCGTCGATGCCGGGGATGCGCAAACCGTGAATGAGAATAGTCCGGTATCCTTGGACGGCAGCGGCAGCGATCCGGAAGGCGAGGATTTGGACTATCGGTGGACGCAGGTGGGCGGCACGCCGAATGAGCAAGTGGATTTATCGGATTCGACTGCTGCCAACCCGACTTTTACGGCACCGAATGTGGCAAGGGACGCGGTATTGACCTTCAGTTTGGTGGTTACGGATGCGCGCGGTATGTCTTCGCGCGCTGCGAATGTGCGTGTTACGGTGAGATTTCTCAGCGATGATGCGCCGATTGCCAACGCCGGTAGCGCGCAAACCATGCGGGAGGGTCAGACAGTAACCCTGGATGGTAGCGGCAGCAGCGATCCGGACGGCGATAGGCTGAACTATCAGTGGACGCAGGTGGGTGGCACGTCGGATGAGCAAGCGGATTTATCGAGTTTGGCTGCTGCCAACCCGACTTTTACGGCACCGAATTTGAGGGCAGACGCCAACTTGACCTTCAATTTGGTGGTTACGGCGGGCGGTGTGTCTTCGGCACCGGCGAGCGTGGTGATTACGGTGCAGGCTGTCAACGAAGGGCCGGTTGCCAATGTCGATGTTGCGCAAAGCGTGGATGAGGACACGGAGGTAACTCTGGACGGCAGCGGCAGCCGCGATCCGGAAGGCAATGCGCTGATCTATGAGTGGAGGCAGGCGGGTGGCACAGTGGCAGAGCAGGTGAGTTTATCGGATCCATCTATTGCCAGCCCGACCTTCACGGCACCGAATTTGTTGACGGATGCCAATTTGAGTTTCAGGTTGGTGGTTACGGACGAGGTTGGAATATCGGGTTTGGCTGAGGTGGAGATCACGGTGGTTGCTGACAACGATGCGCCGGAGGCAAGGATCCGCCCCCGCCGGCAAACCGTGGACGAGGGCGCGACAGTAACCTTGGACGGCACCAGAAGCCGCGATCCGGAAAGCGGGCCGTTTACCTATCAGTGGACGCAGACCGGTGGGCCGACAGTATTTTTGTTTGTGCCTTCGGCGGCTAGCCCGACCTTTACCGCCCCGCAGTATATGGCGACGGATGCCAGATTGACTTTTGAACTGGTGGTTACGGACTCAAGTGGTCTGGCTTCGGCCCCTGACAGTGGGGTCATCACGGTGGGCAATGTTGGTGCGAACGAGACGCCGACTGCCGATGCCGGATCTCCCCCCACCGAACCTGACCCCGACGATCCCGACTCAGGGGATCGCTTTATACCAACGGAAGGCGATCTGGTAACCTTAGACGGTAGCGGCAGTAGCGATCCGGAAGGCGAGAATCTGATCTATGCGTGGACGCAGATAGGGGGTACGCCGACGGTGAGTTTGAGCGATGCGACTGCCGAAAGCCCGACCTTCACGGCACCGGGTTCGTTGACAACCGAGTCGTCCCTATTGTTGACTTTCAGTTTGACGGTTACGGACGAGAGCGGGAATGTGTCAACTGCGGATACGGTGGTGGTCTCGTTGACCCAAATTAACGATGTGCCGATTGCCGATGCGGGCTCTGCGCAAACCGTGGCTGAAAACACGACGGTAACGCTGAACGGCACCGCCAGCACCGATCCGGAAGCGCAAACGCTGACCTATCAATGGGAGCAGATGGGCACGCCGACGGTGACCTTGAACGATGCAACTGCCGCAAGACCGACCTTCACGACACCGCAAGTGTTGAATGATACGGTGTTGAGTTTCCGTCTGATGGTCAATGACGGGGTGCAGAATTCGAATCCCAGCACTGTGCTAATCACGCTGACGGCCGGAACAAACGATGCGCCCACCGCCAATGCCGGCAATCCACAAACCGTGGATGAGGGTGATTTGGTAACCCTGACCGGTCGCGGTAGCGATCCAGAGCGTCAGCCGCTGACCTTTGCGTGGACTCAGACCGGCACCGAGTCGAGAGTGACTCTGGCGAATCCGAACACCGCCCAGCAGACCTTCACGGCACCGCAGTTTGTGAATAATACGACCTTGACCTTCAGCCTGACGGTGAATGATGGAATCCAGGATTCGGCGGCGGATGAGGTAGTAATCACCGTAACCGCCGGAATAAACAATCCGCCCATTGCCAATGCCGGTCTTGATCAATCCGTGATGGAGGGTGATACGGTAAACCTGACAGGTGCTGCCAGCAGCGATCCTGAAGACGAGACGCTGACTTATCGTTGGACGCAAATCGGCGAGCCGGCGGTGAATTTGGATAATGCGACCTCCGCCACGCCGCAATTCACGGCACCCAGCAGTCAGTTGTTGGTATCTACTATGCTGATATTCGAATTGGTGGTTAGGGACGCCAGTGGCAATGATTCGCTGTCGGATCGGGTGTCCATCACGGTGGCAGCCGGACTAAACGATCCGCCCACCGCCAATGCCGGCGATCCGCAAACCGTGGCTGAGGGCGCTACGGTACTCTTGAATGGTCGCGGCAGTAGCGATCCGGAAGGCGATACGCTGACCTATAGTTGGACGCAGAACGGTGGGCCGACGGTGACTTTGGCTAATGCGACCACCGCCCGGCCGGATTTTAGCGCGCCGGTGCAGTTGGCGATGAATACGACTTTGACCTTCAGCCTGACCGTCAATGACGGGAATATGGATTCGGCATCCGCCTCCAATGTAGTGATTACGGTGACGGCCGGAACAAACGACCGGCCCACCGCCGATGCAGGCAATCCGCAAACCGTGGATGAGGGCGTTACGGTAACCTTGGATGCTAGCGGCAGTAGCGATCCGGAAGGCGAGGCGCTGACCTATCAGTGGACGCAGGAAGGCGGCATGTCGGTGAGTTTGGTGGATGCGACCACCTCCACACCGGAATTCACGGCACCCAGTGAGTTGGTGAGCAATATCACTCTGGCATTCATTTTGGTGGTTACGGACACGAGAGGGGAGAGTTCGCTGTCGGATGGGGTGCGTATCACGGTGACGGCCGGAGCAAACGATCCGCCCACCTCCAATGCCGGGGCTGATCGAACCGTGCAAGAGGGTGATGAGGTAACCTTGAATGGTAGCGGTAGCGATCCGGAAAGCCCGACCTCGGCGCTGACCTATAGTTGGAGACAGACCGGCGGGGGGAACACGGCGGTGATCGACCTGATTGGGGCGGATACGGCCACCCCGAGATTTACTGCGCCGAATTTATTGTCAAACCTCAATTTGGGATTTGCTTTGACGATTACGGACGAGGGTGGAGCCAGATCGGCCGCGGATGCGGTGCTAATTAGGGTGGAGGCTAACAACGATGGCCCCACCGCCAATGCCGGCAATCCGCAAACCGTGGATGAGGGCGATACGGCGACTTTGGATGGCAGCGGCAGTAGCGATCCGGAAAATCAGAATCTGACCTATGCTTGGATGCAGTCGGGCGGTGTGCCGAACGTAACCCTGAGTAGTAACACTGCGGAGAGTCCGAGTTTCACGGCGCCGGAGTTATTGACGAGCGTGATATTGACTTTCAGTTTGATGGTCAGTGATGGAACGAATACTTCGGCGGCGACGAGCGTGGAGGTAACGGTGCGCGCTGATAACGATGCGCCGACGGCAACTATCTCCGGAACGAACCGAACCGTGAATGAGGCCAGTCTGGTAACCCTGACCGGCAGCGGTAGCGATCCAGAAGGCCAGCCGCTGACCTTTTCGTGGAATCAGGGCGGCTCCGAGCAGGCCGTAAACTTGCAGAATCCTACCACCGCAACCACGACCTTCACGGCACCGGTGCCGGCGGCGGCGGCGGATACTGCTAGTTTGACCTTTACTCTAATCGTCAATGACGGGGGACGGAATTCAGCACCCGCCAATGTGGTAGTCACGGTGAATGCTGTCAACGATGCGCCGGTTGCTGTGGTTGGCGATGCGCAAACCGTGGATGCAGGCGCGACAGTAACCTTGGATGCTAGCGGCAGTAGCGATCAGGAAGGCCCACTAACGTATCTGTGGGAGCAAGTGAGCGGATCGACGGTACTCCTAACGAGCATAAACACCGCCACCACGACTTTCACCGCGCCGGGCCCGACTAATGATGTTAATTTTCAATTCCGATTGACAGTCACAGATGAGGACGATGTCAGTGATAGCGACACGGTGACCGTTACGGTGCGCACCGCTGCGAATGAGTTTCCGATTGCCAATGCCGGACCGGCTCAATATGTGCAGGAGGGGGCAGTCGTGAACTTGGACGGCAGCGGCAGCAGCGATCCGGAAAATCAGACGCTGACCTATGGGTGGACGGTGGGCTTCAATACGGCGACGCCGGATGTGACTCTGATTGGCGAAAATACCGCAACCCCGAGTTTCACTGCGCCGACTGGCCTGTCGGCGGATGCCATGTACGTTCTCGAACTGACGGTTGCCGATCCGAGCAACCGCGAAGCCACCGCCAATGCCTTCGTAACCGTAGTCGCCGGGCCGAACACCGCGCCGGTCGCTAATGCTGGGGCCCGGCAAACGGTACTGCCGGGCGCCACGGTGAGGCTGAACGGCTTCGGCAGCAGCGATCCGGAGCGCAATCGGCTGACCTATGCGTGGTCGCAGACCGGCGGCACGACGGTGAATTTGAGCAATGTGAATGTCGGAGGCCCGACCTTCACGGCACCGATGGTGAGCGTAGATAGCACGTTTACGTTTAGTTTGACGGTGAATGATGGATCCTTGGATTCGACGCAGGCTAGCACGGTCGTGAGTGTCGAGCCAAACGGGGCACCGATTGCCCTTGTCGGCGACGATCGAACCGAGGATAAGGGTGTCCTTGTGACCCTGGACGGTAGCGGCAGCAGCGATCCAGAGGGCGAGCGACTGACCTTTGCGTGGACGCAGACCTCGGGGGCGATAGTGACCTTGAGCAGACCGACAAGATCAAGCCCGACCTTTACCACCCCGGCGAGTTTGGCGATGAACGAGGTGTTCGTCTTTAGTCTGACAGTTACGGATACGGTTGGTCAGGAAGCCACCGACACGGTGACCATTACGGTCCCTGCGAGCGATGCGCCAATCGCCAATGCCGGAAGGAGACAGATTGTGCCCCGTAATGTGGTGGCAACTTTGGATGGCAGCGGCAGTAGCGATCCGGAAGGTAATGACGCTGATCTGATGTTTATGTGGGAGCAGATTAGCACGCCGCTGGTGGCTTTGACGGGTGCGAACACCGTAACCGCGACCTTCACCCCGTCCGATCGGTTGCCGGATGATGTGGTATTGACCTTCATGCTGACCGCTACCGCTCCGAGTGGTCTGATGGGCACCGACACGGTGATCGTCGCGATAGCCAATGGGCCGAAAGCCAATGCCGGGCCAGACCAAAGAGTGGATGAAGGCGTGGAGGTAACTTTGGAAGGTACCGGTAAAGATCCTGAGGTATCGACCCTTGCCTGGGAGCAGATCGGCGGCACACCGATGGTGGATTTGAGCATTACGCCCACGATAATGACGGTGGATTCGAGCACGACCCCCCCAGTCAGAACGTCCACCTCAGTCTTGACTTTCACCGCACCGACTCGGGCGACGCCTGAGGATGAGGAGTTGACCTTCCGCCTGACCTTCCAACTGACCGTCACCGTAGGCGGAGTCATGGGCCTGGACGAGGTGATCGTGAGTGACCGTGGTGTCGTGGTCGAAGACATCGCCCTCCTCAGCGAAGCAATCTTGCCGGAAGTTACCCAAGCCATGTCCGCCAGTAGCACCGGCGCGATTACCCGGCGCATTGAGTTATCCGCCAACCCGGTATCGCCGCCCAGCCTCAACTTCGGTGGCCTGAACTTAGGCGATCAGGGGAGTCTGGCAGGCGTATTACAAACCCACGGCGAAGCCATGAGCGAAGGCGACCGTGCGTTCAAAGAATTATTGTCCGGTGCCAATTTTGTGTTGCCAATGAATGCGAGCAATGGCGAAGCGTCCGGCGGTTCTTCACCGGCATTTTGGGGAAGCGGCGAATACCGTGAATTATCCGGCGATAGCGGCACCTTAAATTGGGAAGGCGAATTATCCAACATTCACCTCGGCTTCGATGCCCGCGTGAACCCGGACTTCTTGGCCGGCGTGTCGGTCTCGTGGTTGCGAGGCGATTTTTCTTATGACGGCGCAACCGGTTTGGCAACAGATCTGGATGCCGCCCAAGACGAAGGCGACTACGACATCGACCTAACCAGCGTGAACCCCTATATCGGCTGGAGCACCGGCACCTTGGATTTATGGGCCACAGTCGGATATGGCGAAGGCGAGTTGGAAATTGAAGTCGCGGGCGATGTCCTGCGTGTCAGCGACCTCAACCTACAAACCATCGGCATCGGCGGTAGCAGTGAGTTGTGGCAGATGGGCTTAACCGATGTGCGCCTCAAAGGCGAATTGTCGTATACCGAACTGGAAATTGAAGGCAGCCGCGAAGTGGACGCCGAGATTGCCGCTCAAGATGTAGACGCAATCCGCGTGCGGATTTCCGTAGAATCAAAACAATCCCACACACTGGCAAGCGGCGCATTGTATCAACCATCGGTAGAAGTCGGCCTCCGCTATGACGGCGGCAATGGCGAAACCGGCGGCGGCGGCGAAATCGGCGGCGGATTACTCTACAGCAACCCGGCAACCCGCGTAACCATAGAAGGCCGCGCCCGCGCCTTACTAGGAAGCGGCGGCAACTACAAAGAATGGGGAATCAGCGGTAGTCTACGCCTACAACCCGGCGCAGACGGCCAGGGCCTGTCCCTCACCATAACCCCCGGCTACGGCGAAAGCCAAAGCGGCATACAAGCCTTCTTCGACGCCACCAACAAAGCCGCCACCGCCACCGCCGACCCGCGCGCTTACATAGACGCCCGCATAGGCTACGGCGTACCCCTCCGCCACTGGAACGCCGTCCTAACCCCCTACACCGAACTAACCCTCGGCACCACCGACAGTTACCGCCTCGGCCTAAACTGGAAATTCGGCACCCGATACAACCTAACCCTATCCGGCGAACACCAAGACGGCACCACCCCATCCCAAGCCATCTTGCTAAAAGGCGAAATGAATTTCTAAGGGGCGGCTAAATAAGGAGTCGGCTGTCGCCGGCATGTTGTACTGGATTCCCGTGTCCCCCAAGTCGTCATTCCCGCTGTCGCGGGAATAACGACTTGGCGGCACGAGAATGACGGGCCTGGGGAGTCGGCTATCGCAAGGTCGTCATTCCCGAACGATAGAAAAATAGGGAGCGCCAGCGACCATATTTTTCATCGTATCGGGAATCCAGAAAAAACATGTCGGCGCCAGCCGCTCCTTATTAAGGACAGGCACGGGGGCACTGTCCCTACGAGATATGGTTTTCGTAGGGACAGCGCCCCCGTGCCTGTCCGCAGCGGCAAACAAGAAATATCAAAAGTGCGTCATTCCCGAACGATAGAAAAATAGGGAGCGCCAGCGACCATATTTTTCATCGTATCGGGAATCCAGAAAGCCAAATAAGGAGTCGGATCTCGCAGGAATGACGAGCCTGGGGAGTCGGCTATCGCAAGGTCGTCATTCCCGAACGATAGAAAAATAGGGAGCGTCAGCGACCATATTTTTCATCGTATCGGGAATCCAGAAGGCTAAATAACGCCAAAATTCGCCCAATAAATACCGCCCTGGAAACCTATTGCGGGGGGGCTTTAATATGATAGAGTAGGCGGCTTATGTGGGGTATATGTAGGTTTGACTGGTTCAACTGGTTCAAATGACTATGTATAATGGTCTTGCGTACGAGGTAAATAAGTTGTAATCTGGGCTTATTGCGATGCCTGAACACCTAATAATCTTGGTGTACGGGGGGTTTTTCATTGAACTGATACGAGGTATACGAGAACATGATGTGCCATAAACTACGAATAATTTCACGGCTAATTAGTGTGCCCTGTTCCGGGATTCAACTTTTTTCGCGCCTTTTTATTGGGGCGAGGGGCAAACGCATCGCCCCCCCCTATCTCTGCACAAGGGCCATTGGCGGCTTGCTGCTTGGGTTGAGCCTGTTCGCCGGGATGGTTTCGCAGGCTAACGCGCAGGCGGTGCCGGTGCAGGTGACGAATTTCCAGGCACAGGAAATTCGAGCGAGACCGGGTCGGGGTGCGGGTGCTACTTTGACTTGGGATGCGCCTACAGGGAGCGTAACGAGTTTTGATTTGCAACGCCGGGCTGAGGCGGATTCCTACGACGCTGCTACCATTTATCAGGTTCTGTCTGCCGGTAATCCGGTGAGAACGGGTTACAACGACTCTAATGTTCCAGCGGGGGATTATTTTTATCGGGTTCGGGCGGTCAACGCATCGGGTGCTGGTCCGTGGTCCACTCAGGCGTCCCCCACTATTAGGAGCCCGCCTGATGTGGTTCCAAGCGATGTGCAGAATCTTACGATTACCGAAATTCCAAACGAGGGCGGGCTCTCAGTGACTTGGGAGGAACCCGCTACGCGTGGGAATGCTTTCATCGGCTATAACATTGTCCGCACCGATGATGGTAGTTCGAATCGTATCTTTGAATCTGTGGGTGAGGCGATTACGACTTACATCGATACCAACGTTGTACGGGGAGTGACCTACACCTACCGAATTGACGCGGTCAATACTACGGGAGTCAGTTCCGTGGTGATGACCCACCGCTTATCTTTGTTGCTGGAGTTGTCTACGGCAAACCTGACTTCGATTGGTGGTAGAAACCAGCGGTATCGGATCACTCAACCGGTGGATGTGACGCTACCTTCAGCCCGGGGCGGTAATGAGCCGTTGGTTTACGCGCTGGCTAGTGTGCCAACTGGCCTGACCTTTGACGCCGCCACCCGCGTTCTGTCGGGCACACCGACCGCTAGGATGGCCGCCGTGGATGTGAACTACACGGTCACCGATGCGAATGGCGATGTGGACACGCAGGTTCTGAATATTTCGGTGCGGGATGATGTGCCGATCTCGCAGCCTTCTGCGCCTAGTCTGGTGAGCGAGGGTGCTCAGGTGATTTTGGATGGCACCGGTAGTGTTGATCCCGAGGGCTTGGCCTTGGCCTATCGGTGGGATCAGATCAGCGGCCAGACGGTAAATGTGACGGGTGCGAACAACGCCACGGCGGCCTTCACGGCGCCGTCGATGTTGGCTAATGATGTCACGCTTGTTTTCGAACTGAAGGTTCTGGATCAAGGGGGGCAGACCGGCTCTAAGCAGGTAAGCATTACGGTGGAGAGGAGCGCACCGGCGGTTGCCAATGCCGGAGCGGATCAATCGGTGAATGAGGGAGCGCAGGTGACCTTGAGCGGCAGTAGCGAGGGCGGTCTGCCGACTAGTTATCTGTGGGAGCAGACTAGCGGCACGCCGGTAAGTTTGACGGATGCGGACACCGCCACGGCGACCTTCACGGCGCCTACTCAGTTGGCGATCAATACTAGGTTGTTCTTCCGACTGTCAGTCACCTTCCCGGATGGTGCCGTGGCGCGCGACCAGGTCGCCATCGCGGTGACGGCCGGAGCGGACGATCCGCCAATCGCCAATGCCGGGGTTGCGCAAACCGTGGATGAGAATACGACGGTAACCCTGGACGGCAGTGCCAGTAGCGATCCGGAAGGCAGGGCGCTGGAATATCAGTGGACGCAAGTGGGCGGTACGGCGGCACAGCAAGTGAGTTTGTCGAGTTTGCTTAGTCGTGCCAGCCCGACCTTTACTGCGCCGAATTTGGCGGCGAACGCCAACTTGACCTTCAGTTTGGTGGTTACGGATCCGAGCGGTATGTCTTCGCCGCCGTCTACGGTGGTGATCACGGTGCGCGCAAGCAACGCTCCGCCGGTTGCCGATGCCGGGGCTAATCAAGTCGTGGATGTGGGTGAGCAGGTGACTTTGAATGGCACTGGTAGCCGGGATCCGGAAGGTCAGGCGCTGACCTATGTGTGGGAACAGTATAGTGGCACTTCGGCAACTTTGGAGAATCCGATAAGTTTGACGAATGGGACCACCGCCACGCCGACCTTCACGGCATCTAATTCAAGTATTACTTTGTTTTTCCGTTTGACGGTCAATGACGGGAGTGCGGATTCGCTCGCCGGAACGCCGTCTGTGCGCGAAGACGCGAATGTGAGTATTACGGTGAGGTCTAGCGTGACCGATGTTCTGGTTGCTGATGCCGGAGATGCGCAGATAGTAAATGAGGGCGGTTTTGTAACTTTGAACGGCAGAGACAGTCGCGCTCCGGCAGGTCAGGATCTGACCTATCAATGGGAGCAGATTAGTGACCCATCGGTAAGTTTGATGGATGCGAACACCGTAAGTTTGACGGATGCGAACACCGTCCGGTCGACCTTCTTCGCGCCTGAT
Organism: Candidatus Poriferihabitaceae bacterium; assembly: GCA_965262585.1. GTDB lineage: Bacteria > Pseudomonadota > Gammaproteobacteria > Arenicellales > Poriferihabitantaceae > JAHRAW01. The sequence goes on along the minus strand of OZ253546.1, from coordinate 1,247,563 downwards.
GATTTGGCGGAAGATATTGAGTTGACTTTCAAACTGACCGTCACCGCCGATGGTGAAAGCGAAACCGCAATGGTAATCATCACCGTGAGGGCTGGTCCCAACAATGCGCCAACCGTCGATGCCGGGGATGCGCAAACCGTGGATGAGAATACGACGGTAACCCTGGACGGCAGCGGCAGCAGCGATCCGGAAAGCGAGACGCTGACCTATGCGTGGACGCAGGTGGGCGGCACCGAGGCACAGCAGGTAAGTGTACCGATTATGAGTGTCGCCACACCGATGTTCACAGCACCGAATGTGGCAAGGGACGCGGTATTGACCTTCAGTTTGGTGGTTACGGATGCGCGCGGTCTGTCTTCGCGCGCTGCGAATGTGCGTGTTACGGTGACATTTCTCAGCAATGAGGCGCCGATTGCCAACGCCGGTAGCGCGCAAACCATGCGGGAGGGTCAGACGGTAACCCTGGATGGTAGCGGCAGCCGCGATCCGGAAGGCTCGAGGCTGACCTATCGGTGGACGCAGGTGGGTGGCACGCCGAATGAGCAAGCGGATTTATCGAGTTCGGCTGCCGTCAGCCCGACTTTTACGGCACCGAATTTGATGGCAGACGCCAACTTGACCTTTAATTTGGTGGTTATGGCGGGCGGTATGTCTTCGGCACCGGCGAGCGTGGTGATTACGGTGCAGGCTGTCAACGAAGGGCCGACCGTCACTGTCGGGCCTGCGCAAACCGTGGAAGAGGATGATTTGGTAACCCTGACCGGTAGCGGTAGCGATCCGGAAGACAATGGGCTGACCTATGAGTGGAGGCAATTGGGTGGCGGAGCGGCAGAGCGGGTGAGTTTATCGGATCCATCTGTGGTCAGCCCGACCTTCACGGCGCCGAATTTGTTGACGGATACCGAGTTGAGTTTCAGTTTGGCGGTTACGGACGCAGGTGGACTACAGAATTCCGCAGAGGTGATCATCACGGTGCGTGCTGACAACGATCCGCCGGTGGCCAAGGTCAGCCCGCAAACCGTGGAAGAGGGCGCGACAGTAACCTTGGACGGCAGCGAAAGCAGCGATCCGGAAGGCAGGGGGTTCACCTATCAGTGGACGCAGATCGGGGTTCCGGAAGATGAGCAGGTAATTTTGTTTGGGCCTAATACGACTGGCCCGACCTTTACCGCCCCGCAGCAGTTGTTGAGTAATGCCATATTGACGTTTCAACTGATGGTTACGGAATTAGGCGTAGGTGGTCTGTCGGCCACTGACAGTGCGACCATCACGGTGAACGCTGGTGTGAACGAGGCGCCGATTGCCGATGCCGGACTTCCCCCCGCCAGTCAACCATCGGAAGGCGATCGGATAACCTTAGACGGCAGAGGCAGTAGCGATCCGGAAGACGAGGATTTGGACTATCTGTGGATGCAGATAGGGGGTACGCCAGATGAGCAGGTGACTTTGATGAGAGAAGATACCGATCGCCCGCAATTCACGGCACCGGGTGTGGTGACAGGCGCGCAGACCATCTTTTTGACTTTCAGTTTGGTGGTTACGGACGAGAGCGGGAATGCTTCGGCTGCGGATACGGTGACGGTCACGGTGGTCCAAATTGACTCGGTGCCGACTGCCGATGCCGGCCCTGCGCAAACCGTGGATGAAGAGGCGACGGTAACTCTGGACGGCAGCGCCAGCAGCGATCCGGAAGAGCAACCGCTGACCTATCAATGGGATCAGATGGGCACGCCGGCAGTGGATTTGATGAATGCGAACACCGCCCAGCCGACCTTCACGACACCGCAGGTTGTGACTAATACGGTGTTCACTTTCCGTCTGACGGTCAGTGACAGGGTGCGGGATTTCACGTCCAATGACAGGATGCGGAATTTGAGGTTCAGCGATGTGCTGATCACGGTGAGAGCCGGAACAAACGATGCGCCCACCATCACTGTCGGGCCTGCGCAAACCGTGGATGAGGGTGATTTGGTAACCCTGACCGGTAGCGGTAGCGATGCAGAGAACCAGCCGCTGACCTTTACGTGGACTCAGACCGGCACCGGCGGGTCGAGAGTAACTTTGAATAATGCGGACACCGCCCAGCCGACTTTTAATGCGCCGGTGCAGTTGGCGGCTGATGAGAGGTTGACCTTCAGCCTGACCATCGGTGACGGAGCGACTACTTCGCAACCCGCCACGGTAGTAATCACCGTAACCGCCATACCCGTAGTAAACGCTCGGCCCATTGCCGATGCGGGTCCTGATCAATCCGTGATGGAGGGCGCTACGGTAAGCCTGACCGGTACTGCCAGCAGCGATCCGGAAAGCGATACGCTGACTTATAATTGGGGGCAGATTGACGGGTCGCCGGTGAGTTTGAGTAATGCGACCACCGCCATGCCGCAATTCACGGCACCCAGTGAGTTATTGGAGGATAGTATACTGACGTTCGCTTTGGTGGTTACGGACACCAGTGGCAATGTTTCGCCGGCGGATCAGGTGGTGATCACGGTGGCAGCCGGAGTAAACGATCCGCCCACCGCCAATGCCGGAGCGGATCAAACCGTGGCTGAGGGCGCTATGGTAGCCTTGGATGGTAGCGGCAGTAGCGATCTGGAAGGCGTTGGGCTGACCTATAGTTGGACGCAAGTCGGTACGCCGGTGGTGTCTTTGAATAATGCGGACACCGTCCGGCCGAATTTTACTGTGCCGGTGCAGTTGTTGGTGAATACGACTTTGACCTTCAGCCTGACCGTCAATGACGAGGTGTCGGATTCGGCATCCGCTTCCAATGTAGTGATTACGGTGACGGCCGGAGTAAACGATCGGCCCACCGCCGATGCCGGGGCAGATCAAATCGTGGATGAGGGTGCTACGGTAACCTTGGATGCTAGCGGCAGCAGCGATCTGGAAAACGAGGTGCTGACCTATCAGTGGACGCAGGAAGGCGGCAGTTCGGTGAGTTTGGTGGATGCAACCACCTCCACACCGGAATTCACGGCACCCAGTGAGTTGGTGAGCGATATTACTCTGGCATTCATTTTGGTGGTTACGGACGCGAGAGGGGAGAGTTCGCTGTCAAATGGGGTGCGTATCACGGTGACGGCCGGAGCAAACGATCCGCCCATCGCCAATGTCGGGGCTAATCGAACCGTGCAAGAGGGTGATGAGGTAACCTTGGATGGTAGCGCCAGTAGCGATCCGGAAAGCCCGGCCTCGGCGCTGACTTATGTGTGGAGACAGACCGGCGGGGCGAGCACGGCGGTGATCGACCTGATTGGGGCGGATACGGCCACCCCGAGATTTACTGCGCCGAATTTATTGACAAACCTCGATTTGGGATTTACTTTGGTGGTTACGGACCCGGGTGGACTCAGTTCGATCACCGTGGGTTCGGTGCTAATTACGGTGGAGGCTAACAACGATGGCCCCACCGCCAATGCCGGCAATCCGCAAACCGTGGATGAGGGCGATACGGCAACTTTGGATGGCGGCGGTAGCGATCCGGAAGAGCAGACGCTGACCTATGCTTGGACGCAGTCGGGCGGTGTGCCGAATGTAACCCTGAATAGTAACACTGCGCGGAGTCCGAGTTTCACGGCGCCGGAGATATTGACGAGCGTGGTATTGACTTTCAGTTTGACGGTCAGTGATGGAACGAATACTTCGGCGGCGGCGAGCGTGGAGGTAACGGTGCGCGCTGATAACGATGCGCCGACGGCAACTATCTCCGGAACGAACCGAACCGTGAATGAGGCCAGTCTGGTAACCCTGACCGGCAGCGGTAGCGATCCAGAAGGCCAGCCGCTGACCTTTTCGTGGAATCAGGGCGGCTCCGAGCAGAAAGTGGAGTTGCAGAATCCTACCACCGCAACCACGACCTTCACGGCACCGGTGCCGGCGGCGGCGGCGGATACTGCTAGTTTGACCTTTACTCTAATCGTCAGTGACGGGGGACGGAGTTCAGCACCCGTCAATGTGGTAATCACGGTGAATGCTGTCAACGATGCGCCGGTTGCTGTGGTTGGCGATGCGCAAACCGTGGATGCAGGCGCGACAGTAACCTTGGACGGCAGCGGCAGTAGCGATCAGGAAGGCGCAATAACGTATCTGTGGGAGCAAGTGAGCGGATCGACGGTACTCCTAACGAGCATAAACACCGCCACCACGACTTTCACCGCGCCGGGCCCGACTAATGATGTTAATTTTCAATTCCGATTGACAGTCACAGATGAGGACGATGTCAGTGATAGCGACACGGTGACCGTTACGGTGCGCACCGCTGCGAATGAGTTTCCGATTGCCAATCCCGGACCGGCTCAATATGTGCAGGAGGGGGCAGTCGTGAACTTGGACGGCAGCGGCAGCAGCGATCCGGAAAATCAGACGCTGACCTATGGGTGGACGGTGAGCGCCAATACGGCGGCGCCGGATGTGACTCTGATTGGCGAAAATACCGCAACCCCGAGTTTCACTGCGCCGACTGGCCTGTCGGCGGATGTCATGTACGTTCTCGAACTGACCGTTGCCGATCCGAGTGGCCGCGAAGCCACCGCCAATGCCTTCGTAACCGTAGTCGCCGGGCCGAACACCGCGCCGGTCGCTAATGCTGGGGCCCGGCAAACGGTACTGCCGGGCGCCACGGTGAGGCTGAACGGCTTCGGCAGCAGCGATCCGGAGCGCAATCGGCTGACCTATGCGTGGGAGCAGACCGGCGGCACGACGGTGAATTTGAGCAATGTGACTGTCGGAAGCCCGACCTTCACGGCACCGATGGTGAGCGTAGATAGCACGTTTACGTTTGGTTTGACGGTGAATGATGGATCCCTGGATTCGACGCAGGCTAGCACGGTCGTGAGTGTCGAGCCAAACGGGGCACCGATTGCCCTTGTCGGCGACGACCGAACCGAGGATAAGGATGTCCTTGTGACCCTGGACGGTAGCGGCAGCAGCGATCCAGAGGGCGAGCGACTGACCTTTGCGTGGACGCAGACCTCGGGGGCGATAGTGACCTTGAGCAGACCGACAAGATCAAGCCCGACCTTTACCACCCCGGCGAGTTTGGCGATGGACGAGGTGTTCGTCTTTAGTCTGACAGTTACGGATACGGTTGGTCAGGAAGCCACCGACACGGTGACCATTACGGTCCCTGCGAGTGATGCGCCGATCGCCGATGCCGGAAGGAGACAGATTGTGCCCCGTAATGCGGTGGCAACTTTGGATGGCAGAGGCAGTAGGGATCCGGAAGGTGATGATGCTCTTCTGGTTTATATGTGGGAGCAGATTAGCACGCCGCTGGTGGCTTTGACGGGTGCGAACACCGCAATCGCGACCTTCACCCCGTCCGATCGGTTGCCGGATGATTTGGTATTGACCTTCATGCTGACCGCTACCGCTCCGAGTGGTCTGACGGGCACCGACACGGTGATCGTCGCGGTAGCCAATGGGCCGAGAGCCAATGCCGGGCCAAACCAAAGAGTGGATGAAGGCGTGGAGGTAACTTTGGAAGGTACCGGTAAAGATCCTGAGGTATCGACCCTTGCCTGGGAGCAGATCGGCGGCACACCGATGGTGGATTTGAGCATTACGCCCACGATAATGACGGTGGATTCGAGCACGACCCCCCCAGTCAGAACGTCCACCTCAGTCTTGACTTTCACCGCACCGACTCGGGCGACGCCTGAGGATGAGGAGTTGACCTTCCGCCTGACCTTCCAACTGACCGTCACCGTAGGCGGAGTCAAGGGCCTGGACGAGGTGATCGTGAGTGACCGTGGTGTCGTGGTCGAAGACATCGCCCTCCTCAGCGAAGCAATCTTGCCGGAAGTTACCCAAGCCATGTCCGCCAGTAGCACCGGCGCGATTACCCATCGCATTGAGTTATCGACAAACGCGGTATCGCCGCCCAGCCTCAACTTCGGCGGCCTGAACTTAGGCGATCAGGGGAGTCTGGCAGGCGTATTACAAACCCACGGCGAAGCCATGAGCGAAGGCGACCGTGCCTTCAAAGAATTATTGTCCGGTGCCAATTTTGTGTTGCCGATGAATGCGAGCAATGGCGAAGCGTCCGGCGGTTCTTCACCGGCATTTTGGGGAAGCGGCGAATACCGTGAATTATCCGGCGATAGCGGCACCTTAAATTGGGAAGGCGAATTATCCGGCATACACCTCGGCTTCGATGCCCGCGTGAACCCGGACTTATTGGCCGGCGTGTCGGTCTCGTGGTTGCGGGGCAATTTTTCTTATGACGGCGCAACCGGTTTGGCAACAGATCTGGATGCCGCCCAAGACAAAGGCGACTACGACATCGACCTAACCAGCGTGAACCCCTATATCGGCTGGAAAACCGGCTCCTTGGATTTATGGGCGACAGTCGGATATGGCGAAGGCGAGTTGGAAATTGAAGCCGCGGGCGATGTCCTGCGTGTCAGCGACCTCAACCAACGAAGCATCGGCATCGGCGGTAGCCGTGAGTTGTGGCAGATGGGCATAACCGATGTGCGCCTCAAAGGCGAAGTGTCGTATACCGAACTGGAAATCGAAGGCAGCCGCGAAGTGGACGCCGAGATTGCCGCTCAAGATGTAGACGCAATCCGCGTGCGGATTTCCGTAGAATCAAAACAATCCCACACACTGGCAAGCGGCGCATTGTATCAACCATCGGTAGAAGTCGGCCTCCGCTATGACGGCGGCAATGGCGAAACCGGCGGCGGCGGCGAAATCGGCGGCGGATTACTCTACAGCAACCCGGCAACCCGCGTAACCCTAGAAGGCCGCGCCCGCGCCTTACTAGGAAGCGGCGGCAACTACAAAGAATGGGGAATCAGCGGTAGTCTACGCCTACAACCCGGCGCAGACAGCCAGGGCCTGTCCCTCACCATAACCCCCGGCTACGGCGAAAGCGGCACCGGAATCCAAGCCCTCTGGGATCAAGGCCTGTCCGACACTGACACTGACACTGCCGCCGCCGACCCGCGCGCTTACATGGACGCCCGCATAGGCTACGGCGTACCCCTCCGCCACTGGAACGCCGTCCTAACCCCCTACACCGAACTAACCCTCGGCACCACCGACAGTTACCGCCTCGGCCTAAACTGGAAATCCGACACCCGATACAACCTAACCCTATCCGGCGAACACCAAGACGGCACCACCCCATCCCAAGCCATCTTGCTAAAAGGCGAAGTGAATTTCTAAGGAGCGGCTAAATAAGGAGTCGGCTGTCGCCGGCATGTTTCACTGGATTCCCGTGTCCCCCAAGTCGTCATCCCCGCTGTCGCGGGAATAACGACTTGGCGGCACGAGAATGACGGGCCTGAGGAGCGGCTGTCAAAAGTGCGTCATTCCCGAACGATAGAAAAATAGGGAGCGCCAGCGACCATATTTTTCATCGTATCGGGAATCCAGAAGGCCAATAAGGAGTCGGATCTCGCCGGAATGACGGGCCTGGGGAGTCGGCTATCGCCGGCATGTTTAACTGGATTCCCGTGTCCCCCAACTCGTCATCCCCTTGTAGGGACAGCGCCCCCGTGCCTGTCCGCAAGCGGCAAACGAGGAATATCAAAAGTGCGTCATTCCCGAACGATAGAAAAATAGGGAGCGCCAGCGACCATATTTTTCATCGTATCGGGAATCCAGAAAACTAAATAATGAGTCGGCTGTCGCCGGGAATAAAGGGGTCAGTGTGAATTAATAAAGCCCCATCCCTTCTTGGCCGTATAATCAATTTAATTCACACTGACCCCTTTATTCTCACTCTGGCCGCGGATGAAGCGGTAGATGGTTTCGTAGGAGATGATCGGTTGTTGGTACTTTTGGGCTAGGCTGGCGGCCACCTGTTGGGGCGACCAACCGCGTTTGAGCAGTTTTAAGACTTCCTTGCGGAGTGCCGGGTTGCGGTCGAGCATGGAGCCTCGCCATCGGCGCGCATGGGCATGCTGGTCGGCATAGTGCGGCTGGTATTGTTGGGTTTCGGAGGCGTTGCGCCTCAGTTCTCGCGACACGGTGGATGGCGCGCGCTCCAGAGTTGCTGCGATTTGTCGGAGTGAGTGTCCCGAGGCATGTAAACGGGATATTTCACAGCGGTCTTTCAATGTGAGATGCGAGTAATGGTATTCCATGGCGACATCATAGCAAGGTGTCGCGCTTTGTTTGTGAATTTGGAAGGGCTGGGATGGGAGACAAAACCGCAATATCTCTATACAATCCACACTTCAATAGCATCCACGGCGCGATGGGTGGTGGGCGTATACAATTTGGTTGCAATTATCCTTTCAATTTGTGTATAATCGCGCTCCATTTTTTTATATTTTAGGTTGGGGATGTTGTGGTCGGTGGCCAAATCTGTCGCCAATTCGTGTGGTGGCGGTGGTCGCTGGAACTGTAAGTCTTTGTAATGAAAGGCTATTTTTCCAGATGATTGGCCCGCATAGCTCAGATGGCCAGAGCAGCTGATTTGTAAATGATTGCACCTTTACGGGGAAACTCGTGGAGTGGAGGTGGCTAAAACGGGGAAACCTTACCTTGTGACGGGCTCAAAAAGCCCCAAAAGCCCCTAAAAGGGCCGGGTGGGCGGGCATCAAAGTGGTGACCGTGCGGTTTCAAGATGGCAATCCCGTGCTACCCCCGGTGGCGGTTGACCGCTTTCGGGGGGAGTGTAGAGACTTTACACCACCCACCTGGGTCGGCGTGGCCGATACGGTGAAGAGAAAGTCCGGACTCCAAACCCCGCTGGGCGGGGGCCGTGAAAACGGTAGGGGTGAGAATCAGCAGGTCGTGGGTTCGAATCCCTCTGCGGGCTCCGTTTTATGGGGCGAGTTACGCGCCGTGGACGGGCGGCAAGTTTACCGTTTGCTCGATTTTTACCGGAGGGGTTCCCGAGCGGTCAAAGGGGGCAGACTGTAAATCTGCTGGCTCAGCCTTCGGAGGTTCGAATCCTCCCCCCTCCACCACGGGCATTCACGCGGTGTGGCTGACCGGAAAGATTTTGCGAAAGGCGATACGGTGCGGGTGTAGTTCAACGGCCAGAACCTCAGCCTTCCAAGCTGATGATGTGGGTTCGATTCCCATCACCCGCTCCAGCAAGATTGAAGCGGACATGTAGTGAAGTCGGTAATGGCATGGTTGTCATGCAATTGGTTGTGGTGACGGCCCATATAGCTCAGTCGGTAGAGCACTTCCTTGGTAAGGAAGAGGTCACCGGTTCGAATCCGGTTGTGGGCTCCAGCCGGTTTCAACCGGGAGAGCGTTGAAAAGTTGTTGATTGTTGGCGGTTGATCCGGGTGCGGATTGACGAATTTTAAGTTACCAGATAGCAGAGAATACAAGAGCAATGTCAAAAGAGAAATTTGAAAGAACCAAGCCGCATGTAAATGTGGGAACCATCGGCCATGTGGATCACGGCAAGACCACGCTGACGGCGGCGTTGACGCGGGTGCTGTCGAGTAAATATGGCGGCGAGAGCAAGAAATTTGAGGAGATAGACAACGCTCCCGAAGAGCGCGCGCGCGGCATCACCATCGCCACCGCGCATGTTGAATACGAGACCGAGAAGCGTCACTACGCGCATGTGGATTGCCCGGGACACGCCGACTATGTAAAGAACATGATCACCGGTGCGGCGCAGATGGACGGTGCAATACTGGTGGTAAGCGCAGCCGATGGCCCGATGCCGCAAACCCGCGAGCACATATTATTGGCGCGTCAGGTGGGGGTTCCGTATATCGTGGTGTATCTCAACAAAGCAGACATGGTAGACGATGCAGAGTTATTGGAATTGGTGGAAATGGAAGTTCGCGAATTGCTGGATAGTTACGAGTTTCCGGGCGACACCACGCCAATCATCACCGGCAGCGCCTTGAAAGCATTGGAAGGCGACACCTCGGAGATTGGAGAAGGATCCATATTGAAATTGGCGGAGGCGGTGGACAGTTATATCCCGGAGCCGGAACGAGCGATAGATGGCGATTTCTTGATGCCGGTGGAAGATGTATTTTCGATATCGGGGCGTGGCACGGTAGTGACCGGACGCATCGAGCGTGGCGTGGTGAAGGTGGGTGAGGAATTATCAATCATCGGCATTCGCGATACCGCGAGCAGCATTTGCACGGGGGTTGAGATGTTCAGGAAATTGCTGGACGAAGGCCGTGCCGGAGACAATGTGGGCATATTATTGCGCGGCACCAAGCGCGAGGAAGTGGAGCGAGGTCAGGTATTGGCAAAGCCAAAAAGCATCACGCCGCACACGCGATTTGAGTCGGAGGTATACATCTTAAGCAAGGAAGAAGGGGGTCGTCACACGCCGTTTTTCAAAGGCTATCGTCCGCAGTTTTACTTTCGGACTACGGATGTAACCGGGGCGGTGGAGTTACCGAAGGATGTAGAGATGGTAATGCCCGGAGACAATGTAAAAATGGTAACGGAATTGATTGCGCCGATAGCGATGGAAGAAGGCTTACGATTTGCGATACGCGAAGGCGGACGCACAGTGGGGGCCGGTGTGGTCTCCAAAATTTTGGCGTGAGTCACGAGTCGCCGAAACCCCACCAATCGCTGAAAAGCCGTGGGTGGATTTGTATGAGGAATGTCGGATAAAGGCCAGTAGCTCAATTGGCAGAGCAGCGGTCTCCAAAACCGCAGGTTGGGGGTTCGATTCCCTCCTGGCCTGCCAACCGTAAAACATCTGAAGTCGAGATTTTGCAGTCATAGACAAGATCAAACTTATTTTCGCCGGGCTGATTATCGCCGCCGCGGTGGCGGTCTACTACCAGTTTAGCGACTGGTTGCAGGTCGCTCGGGTTGGCGCGGTACTCGCTGGCGTAGCACTCGCCGGGGCGGTTGCCATGACCACCGAAATGGGTCGGGTGGCGGTGGTGTTCGCCAAAGGCGCGAACATCGAACGCCAGAAAATGGTGTGGCCGGGGCGGCGTGAAGCCATGCAAGTGACCGGCTTGGTGCTGGTCATGGTGGTTTTGTTTGGGCTGTATCTGTGGCTTTTAGATTCGCTGTCGTTCTACGGCATTTACGACCTGATACTTGGGCTGAAAGGCCGCTAGGAAACTGACACCATGACCGAATCAACCGAAGCGCAGAGCGAGGCCGCCGCCAAAGACACTGCCGCATCCGCGCAGGAAAAACGCTGGTATGTGATTCAGGCGTTTTCCGGCTATGAGAAGCGCGCGCAGAAATCCCTGCACGAGTATATCGACCGAAGCGGCATGCAAGAGTATTTCGGCGAAATCCTGGTGCCTACCGAAGAAGTGGTGGAAATGAAAGGCGGCCAGAAGCGCACCAGCGAGCGCAAATTTTTTCCCGGTTATGTGCTGATACACATGCACATGACAGACGAAACCTGGCATCTGGTCAAGGGCGTGCCCAGGGTGGCGGGGTTCATCGGCGGCACGGAAAACCGCCCGATGCCGATTAGCGACCGTGAAGCAGAGGAAATCATCCAGCAAGTCTCCGACAGCGTGGACAAGCCGAAGATGAAATTCACCTTTGCCCCCGGCGAATTGGTGCGGATTATCGACGGGCCGTTCGCGGAGTTCAGCGGCACCGTGGAAGATGTCAATTTCGAGAAGGCGAAACTGCGTGTTTCGGTCACCATCCTCGGGCGTTCAACCCCGGTGGAATTGGATTTCATTCATGTTGCCAAAGGCTGAGCGAGTCGGCGGCGGCATAGTCAAGTAGCCTAGTCAAGTAACCTAGTCAAGTAACCTAGTCAAGCAGTACCTAATCGGGGAGCCTGTCGGTTTATACACAGGCGTTTGCACCCGCAACCGGAGTCAATAAGATGGCCAAGAAAATAGACGCGTATATCAAACTGCAGGTACCCGCGGGGGATGCCAAACCGAGCCCCCCGGTGGGCCCGGCACTGGGACAGCACGGCCTCAACATCATGGAATTCTGCAAGGCGTTCAACGCCGAAACCGCGGACATGGAAAAGGGGCTGCCGATTCCGGTGGTGATTACGGTGTATGTCGACAAGAGTTTTAGTTTCATCAAAAAAACCCCGCCGGCTTCGGTGCTGCTCAAAAAAGCCGCCGGCGTGGCTAAGGGTAGCGGCGTCCCCAACCGCGAAAAAGTCGGCACGGTAACCCGTGCGCAACTCGAAGAAATTGCCAAAATCAAAGAGCCAGACCTGAACGCATACGACCTCGATAAAGCGGTGCGCATCATCGCCGGCAGCGCCCGCAGTATGGGCATCGATACCGAGGGCTTGTAATCATGGGAAATGCAGTCATGGCTGAAATGGAAAACAAAACCCAGACCGGTGCCGGCAAGCGAATGCGCGCGGCACTCGCAAAAGTGGAGCGCGAAAAACTGTATCCGCTGAGCGAAGCCCTGTCGCTGATCAAAGAACTGGCTTCCGCCAAATTCGATGAATCCGTGGATGCGGCGGTCAACCTGGGGGTCAATGCGCGCAAATCCGACCAGAACGTGCGCGGTGCCACGGTGTTGCCGAAAGGCACCGGCAAGACGGTGCGGGTTGCGGTGTTCGCCGATGGTGAAAACGCCGAAGCAGCCCGCGCCGCGGGCGCCGACTTGGTGGGGCTTGACGACCTCGTGGAAACCATCAAGAAAGGACGCATCGAATTTGACCTGTGCATCGCCACCCCGGATGCCATGCGCGTAGTCGGGCAGTTGGGGCAAGTGCTCGGGCCGCGCGGACTGATGCCAAATCCCAAGGTCGGCACCGTGACTGCCAATGTCGGTCAGGCGGTGCAAGACGCCAAATCGGGTCAGGTGCAATACCGAATCGACAAAGCCGGGCTGATTCACTGCCCGATTGGCAAGGTTTCTTTCGCGCCCGAAGATCTCGAGGAAAACCTGAACGCACTGCTCGCCGCATTGATTAAATCAAAGCCGGCGGCGTCGAAGGGGCAATACATTCGCCGGGTTGCGTTGTCCAGCACCATGGGACCCGGCGTGCGAGTGGAGCGCGGCAGCATTGCCGCGATTTGACAGGTTTCGATTAGATAGGTTGTAGGTTTAGTTTTGGGGTTTCCCTGAATTGCTGTTGTGAAGACGGGGGAATTGTCAAAGACCGTGGGTGAGCCGCAAGGCTCTTAAACGCCGCCGCCGGATTCCGGCGGGCGGGTGGCCGACGCAGACGGCGGTTTGGATTCGGGTATACCCGCGACCGGTCGCCATTTTTCGGTAGAGGAGTGTTTGTATGAGTTTGAGTATCAGTCAGAAGAAGGCCGTAGTCAGCGAGGTGTCCGAGGCAATTGCTTCGGCCCGCGCCGGTGTGCTGGCCGAGTATCGCGGATTAACCGTTTCGCAACTAACCGCTTTGCGCGCCGAGGCGCACAATCAGGGCGTGTGGATCAGGGTGGTCAAAAACAACCTTGCCCGGCGCGTCATTGAGGATTCCGACTTCGCGTGTTTGAGCGAATATTTCACCGGCCCGGTGATTTTCTCCGCCTCCGAAGATGTGGTCGCGGCGGCTCGGGTAATGGCAAAGTTCGCCAAAGACAACGACGATCTCAAGATTACCGTTGGCGCCATGAACGGCGTGCTGATTGATGTGACCACCATCGGCGCGCTGGCAAAACTGCCGGGGCGCGATGAACTCATCGGCCAACTCGTCTGTGTCATGGCGGCGCCGCTGCAAAAATTGGCGGCCACGCTCAACGAGATTCCGGCGCGCTTCGTTCGCACCACCGCCGCGATTGCGCAATCCAAAGAGGCAGCCTAAGCGGGCAACTCACACACGGCAATCCACCGAAATTTATTTTTTTATAGTTATCAGGAGAAACAAACCATGGCTTTAAGTAAACAAGAAATCCTCGACGGCATCGCCGAGATGTCGGTGCTCGACCTGTCCGAATTAATCAAGGATATGGAAGAGAAGTTCGGCGTCTCCGCATCCGCGGCGGTTGCCGTCGCCGCGGCCCCCGGTGCCGCGTCCGGCGCTGCCGAAGCCGTTGAAGAGCAAACCGAATTTACCCTGCTACTGACCGGTTTCGGCGACAAAAAAGTCGGCGTGATCAAAGCGGTGCGCGCCATCACCAGCCTCGGCCTCAAGGAGGCCAAAGACTTGGTGGAAGCCGCACCCGGCGGTCCGCCGGTCAAAGAAGGCATCAGCAAGGCGGATGCCGAAGGTTTCAAGAAGCAACTCGAGGACGCCGGCGGCACGGCCGAATTGAAATGATGCCGATGCGCCGCCGCGAATTAACGCGGCGGCCATTGTCCGGCATAAGCGCCGACATAACTGATGCACAACTGATTCATAACTGATAGTGACGGGCTGATTTGTCATGGCCCTGTGTCCACGGAGCCATGACAAACCACGCCTTAACGAGGGCAACATAAATGGGCTATTCCTTTACCGAAAAGAAGCGGATTCGAAAGAATTTCAGCAAGCGTTCAGACGACTTTCAGGTGCCGTACCTGCTTGCCACGCAGAAAGATTCTTATCGCAAATACCTGCAGGCCGACACGCGCCCCGAACAGCGCATCGATATCGGCATTCAAGCGGCGTTCAAGTCGGTGTTTCCCATCGAAAGTTACAACGGCAGCGTGATGCTGGAGTTCGTCAGTTACCGCTTGGAAAAACCTCGCTTTGATGTCGCCGAATGCCAGCAGCGCGGGCTGATTTACTCCTGCCCGTTGCGGGTGGTGATGCGGCTGGTGATCTTCAACAAGAGCGGCAGCAACAAAAAACCCAAGGACGTCATCGAACAGGAAGTCTTCCTCGGCGAGATGCCGTTGATGACCGACAACGGCACCTTCGTTATCAACGGCACCGAGCGGGTGATTGTCTCCCAGTTGCACCGCTCCCCCGGCGTTATATTCGATCACGACGGCGGTAAAACCCACGCTTCCCGCAAACTGCTGTTTTCGGCGCGCATCATTCCCTATCGCGGTTCGTGGCTCGACCTGGAGTTCGACCCCAAGGACTTCCTGTATGTAAGAATCGACCGGCGGCGCAAACTGCCCGCCACCATCGTGCTACGCGCACTCGGCTACAGCACCGCCGAAATTCTCGCGATGTTCTTCGAGAACGACCACATCACTCTGACCGAGGCCGGTTGCCAGATGAAACTGGTGCCGGAGCGACTGCGCGGCCAGCAACTGGAATTCGATATCAAGCGTCCCACGGGCAAGGTGTTGATTGAAGCCGAAAGACGCATCACCGGACGCCACATTGCGGAGTTGGAAAAAGTTGGCATCAAGAGCATCGAAGTGCCGAACGAATTCATCGTCGGGCGCATTCTGGCGAAGGATGTTATCGACCTTGAAAGCGGCGAAGTGCTGGCCGAAGCCAATGACGATATTACCGAAAAACTCCTGAGCGATATGCGCGAGAATAACGCCAGCGAGATCGAGACCATCTATACCAACGACATCGACTGCGGTCCCTTCCTTTCGGAAACCCTGCGCATCGACCCGACCCACTCAGAAGAAAGCGCGCAGATCGAAATCTACCGCATGATGCGCCCCGGCGAGCCACCCACCAAAGAAGCCTCGGCGGCGCTGTTCACCAACTTGTTTTTCAACCCCGAACGCTACGACCTGTCGGCGGTAGGGCGAATGAAATTCAACCGCCGCCTGGGCCGCGAAAGCGACGAAGGCTCCGGCATTCTGAGCAAGCAAGACCTCATCGATGTGATGAAGAAAATCGTTGCCCTGAAAAACGGCAAAGGGGAAATCGACGACATCGACAACCTCAGCAACCGGCGCGTGCGCTCGGTGGGCGAGTTGGTGGAAAACCAGTTCCGCATCGGGCTGGTGCGAGTCGAACGCGCGGTCAAGGAAAGACTAAATCTGGTGGAGAGCGAAAACCTCACGCCGCAGGATTTGATCAACGCCAAACCGGTGGCCGCGGTGGTCAAAGAATTCTTCGGTTCCAGCCAGTTGTCCCAGTTCATGGATCAGACCAATCCGCTGTCCGAAGTCACCCACAAACGCAGGGTTTCGGCGCTCGGCCCCGGCGGCCTGACCCGCGAGCGTGCCGGTTTTGAAGTGCGCGATGTGCACCCGACTCACTACGGCCGCGTGTGTCCCATCGAAACCCCGGAAGGTCCAAACATCGGCCTCATCAATTCCCTCGCTTGCTTCGCCCGAACCAATGAATACGGCTTTCTGGAAACTCCCTATCGCAAGGTGGAAGATAGCAAGGTCACCGACCGGGTGGATTTTCTATCCGCCATCGAAGAGCGCAAATTCGTTATCGCTCAAGCCAACGCCGCGCTGGATGCCCATGGCCGCTTCACCGACGAATTGGTTTCCTGCCGCCACAAGGATGAATTTTCGCTGGCCTCTCCTGAGCAAATTGACTACGTCGATGTCGCCCCCCAGCAAATCGTCTCAGTTGCCGCTTCGCTGGTGCCGTTCCTTGAACACGACGATGCCAACCGCGCCTTGATGGGCTCGAACATGCAGCGTCAGGCGGTGCCGATTATCCAGAGCGAAAAGCCGCTGGTGGGCACTGGCATGGAGCGCACCGTGGCCGTCGACTCCGGCGTCACCGTGGTGGCGCGGCGTGGCGGCGTGGTGGATTCCGTGGATGCCTCGCGCATCGTGGTGCGGGTCAACGACGACGAAGGCATCGAAAACGAACCGGGAGTAGACATCTACAACCTCACCAAATACCAACGCTCCAACCAGAACACCACCATCAACCAACGCCCGCTTGCCAAAATCGGCGACGCGGTCGCCCGTGGCGATGTGCTCGCCGACGGGCCGGCTACGGACTTGGGCGAACTGGCACTTGGGCGCAATGTATTGATCGCCTTTATGCCGTGGAACGGATACAACTTCGAGGACTCGATCCTGATATCCGAGCGTCTGGTGAAGAACGACGTGTACACCTCGATTCATATCGAAGAATTGTCCTGCGTGGCACGCGACACCAAACTAGGCTCCGAGGAAATCAGCCGCGACATCCCCAACGTCAGCGAAGGCGCGCTTTCCAAACTGGATGAATCCGGGATCGTCTACATCGGCGCCAAGGTGCAGCCGGGAGATGTGCTGGTGGGCAAGATCACGCCCAAAGGGGAAACCCAACTGACCCCCGAAGAGAAACTGCTACGCGCCATCTTCGGCGAAAAAGCGTCCGATGTGAAGGACACTTCGCTGCGCCTGCCATCGGGCATGAAAGGCACGGTCATCGACGTGCAAGTGTTCACCCGCGAAGGGCTGGAAAAAGACGCCCGCGCCACCTCCAACGACGATGAGGAACTATCCATAGTGCGCAAGGATCTTGACGACCAACTCAGAATCGTCGAAGCCGACTCCTTTGCGCGCATCGAAAAACTGTTGCACAACCACATCGCCGAGGGCGGCCCCAACCAATTGAAGGCCGGGGAAAAGGTGACCAACGACTACCTCGCCCAACTGACCCGCAAGCAATGGTTCGAGATTCGCCTACGCAACGAGCAAGCCAACCGGGCCATCGAGAAAATCCGCGACCAGATGGAAGCCCAGCGCGAGGAATTCGACCGCCGTTTCACGGAGAAACAGGAAAAAATCCGCATGGGAGACGACCTGTCGCCCGGCGTTCTGAAAATCGTCAAGGCTTTTGTCGCGGTAAAGCGGCACCTGCAGCCCGGAGACAAAATGGCCGGGCGGCACGGCAACAAGGGGGTGATTTCCAAGATCGTCCCGGAGGAGGACATGCCCTACATGGAAGACGGCACCCCCGTGGACATCTGTCTCAACCCCCTCGGCGTGCCGTCTCGAATGAATGTCGGGCAAGTGTTGGAAACCCATCTCGGCTGGGCTGCCAAATCCATCGGCGCGCAGATTGACGAGTTGCTGCGCAAGAACCGAAAGCCCGACCAGATCCGCCGCTTTCTCGGCAAGGTCTACAACTCCAGTGGCAAGAAAGAAGACCTCGATTCGTTTTCCGATGACGAAATACTGGAGTTGTCGAGCAACCTGCGCGGCGGCGTACCAATGGCCACGCCGGTGTTCGACGGTGCCACCGAGGGCGAAATTAAGAACATGTTGAAACTCGCCAAACTGCCGCTCAGCGGGCAAATCAACTTGTACGACGGCCGCACCGGAGAAGTCTTCGACCGGCCGGTCACCTGCGGCTACATGTATATCCTTAAACTCAACCATCTGGTCGACGACAAAATGCACGCACGCTCCACCGGCCCGTACAGCCTCATCACCCAGCAACCCCTGGGCGGCAAGGCGCAGTTCGGCGGCCAGCGTTTCGGCGAGATGGAGGTGTGGGCGCTCGAAGCGTACGGCGCCGCCTACATCCTTCAGGAGATGCTCACCGTGAAGTCAGACGACGTGGCGGGGCGCTCCAAGATTTACGAAAACATCATTCGCGGCGAGCACGGGATGGAAGCCGGTATGCCCGAGTCGTTCAACGTGCTGGTCAAGGAAATCCGCGCGCTCGGCCTCAACATCGAGTGCAAGCCCGACCGCACCCCGGTTCAGGCACTTGCATCAAACGAAACCTCCGGAGGCGTATAACCAATGAGAGACATTTTCAATCTGTTTAAGCAGAGCGATACGGTTGAGGATTTCGACTTCATCCGTGTCAGCATCGCGTCCCCGGAAAAGATTCGATCCTGGTCCTACGGCGAAGTTAAAAAGCCCGAAACCATCAACTACCGCACCTTCAAGCCGGAACGAGACGGGCTGTTTTGCGCCAAACTATTCGGCCCGGTAAGCGACTACGAATGCCTGTGCGGCAAGTACAAGCGGCTCAAGCATCGCGGCGTAATCTGTGAAAAATGCGGCGTGGAAGTTACCCTGTCCAACGTGCGCCGCGACCGCATGGGACACATCGACCTGGCGTCGCCGTGCGCGCACATCTGGTTCTTGAAGTCACTGCCATCGCGCCTCGGCCTGCTGCTCGACATGACCGTTCGGGAACTGGAGCGAGTACTGTATTTCGAAGCCTATGTGGTTATCGACCCGGGCCTCACCGACTTCGAACGCGGCAAATTGCTGACCGAAGAAGCCTACCTTGAAGCCATCGAAACCTACGGCGATGACTTCGAGGCGCGCATGGGCGCTGAGGCTATTCGCGCCCTCATGGGCGAGATCGACCTCGAGGAAGAGGCGATGATGTTGCACGAAGAAATGAAAAGCACCAAATCCGAAACCAGACTCAAAAAATGCACCAGCCGCCTGAAACTCATTCAGGCGTTCATCAGTTCCGGCAACAAGCCGGGCTGGATGATTATAGAAGTGCTGCCGGTGTTGCCGCCTGATTTGCGACCCTTGGTGCCCCTCGAGGGCGGGCGTTTCGCCACCTCAGACCTGAACGATTTATACCGCCGCGTGATCAATCGCAACAACCGCTTGAAGCGGCTGCTGGATCTGAACGCCCCGGACCTTATCGTGCGCAACGAAAAACGCATGCTGCAGGAATCGGTGGACGCACTGCTCGACAACGGGCGGCGTGGCAAGGCTATCACCGGCGCCAACAAGCGTCAGTTGAAATCCATCTCCGACATGATCAAGGGCAAGCAGGGTCGATTCCGGCAAAATCTGCTGGGCAAGCGCGTGGACTATTCCGGTCGCTCGGTGATTGTGGTGGGCCCGACCCTTAAACTGCATCAGTGTGGCTTGCCCAAGAAGATGGCGCTGGAATTATTTAAGCCATTTATTTTCAGCAAACTCGAACTGCACGGCCTTTCCACCACCATCAAGCAGTCGAAAAAGATGGTGGAGATGGAAAGCCCGGAAGTGTGGGACATCCTCGAAGAAGTGATCCGCGAACATCCGGTCATGCTGAACCGCGCACCGACCTTGCACCGGCTGGGTATTCAGGCGTTCGAGCCGGTGCTCATCGAAGGCAAGGCGATCCAACTGCATCCGCTGGTGTGTACGCCGTATAACGCCGACTTCGACGGCGATCAGATGGCAGTGCATGTGCCGATGTCCATCGAAGCGCAACTCGAAGCGCGATCGCTGATGATGTCCACCAACAACATCCTGTCGCCGGCCAACGGCGAGCCGATTATCGTACCCTCTCAGGACATCGTGCTTGGGTTGTACTATATGACCCGGGAAGACGTCGGCGCCAAAGGTGCCGGAAGTTACTTTTCCGACATCAACGAAGTTCGCCGCGCAAACGAAACCGGGAATGCGCATTTGCACGCCCGCATCAAAGTGCGGATGCCGATCTGGGATGAAAACGGCGAACCAAGTGGTGCCATGCGCATCGTAGAAACCACAGTCGGGCGCGCGTTGCTGTCGGAAATTCTGCCCACGCGGCTGGATTTTTCGCTCATCGACCGGACCATGAAAAAGAAGACCATCTCCGACCTCATCAACACCGCCTACCGTCAGGCGGGGCTCAAGGAAACGGTGATATTCGCCGACCAGTTAATGTACATGGGCTTTCGCATGGCGGCGCTGTCCGGCATCTCCATCGGCGTGGATGACATGGTGGTTCCGGGGGACAAGACAAAAATTTTGGATGAAGCAAAAAATGAGGAGAAGGATATTCTCAACCAATATATGGGCGGCCTGCTGACAGACGGCGAGCGTTATAACAAAGTAATCGACATCTGGTCCCGTGCCAGTGAGAAAGTCGCGGATTCCATGTCGAAAGCAATCGGCATAGAAGTAGTCACGACCGCCGAGGGCAAGCAGCGCGAACAGGAATCGTTTAACTCGATTTATATGATGGCGGATTCCGGCGCGCGCGGTTCTCAAGCCCAACTGCGTCAACTGGCGGGCATGCGCGGTTTGATGGCCAAGCCCGACGGCTCGATCATCGAAACCCCGATCACCGCCAATTTCCGCGAAGGGTTGAACGTGTTGCAGTACTTCATCTCCACCCACGGCGCGCGCAAGGGGCTGACCGACACCGCATTAAAAACCGCCACGGCCGGTTATATGACGCGCCGTCTGGTGGACGTGTGTCAGAACTTGGTGATAACCGAGGAAGACTGCGGCACCACCGAGGGGCTGCCCCGCAAAGCCCAGATGCAGGGCGGCGAAGTGGTGGTTCCCTTGAAAGATCGCCTGCTTGGCCGTTTCAGCACCGAAGACATCGTTTCCCCGACCAACGGCAAGACGCTGGTTACCCGCGATCAGATGCTCGACGAACAGTTGGTGGAAGTGGTTGAGCAGGCCAACATTGACGAGGTCAGAGTACGCTCGGCGGTCACCTGTGAAACCCGCTTCGGGGTATGTGCGCGGTGCTACGGGCGCGACCTCGGGCGCGGGCATGTCATCAACATCGGAGAAGCGGTGGGGGTTATCGCCGCGCAGTCCATCGGCGAGCCGGGAACACAATTAACCCTGCGCACCTTCCACATCGGCGGCAAGGCTTCGGATGAATCGAGGATCGGACAAGTTCAAGCGAAAAAAGACGGCGTCGCTCGGTTTGTCGGAATCGAGCGGGTAAAAAACAGCAAGGGCAAAGACGTGGTGATAAGCAGCGCCGGTGAGTTGATTATCCAGCACGACGACGGCAGCAAAGATCATCACAAAGTACCCTATGGCGCGATGATGATGGTGGAAGAGGGCGGCGCGGTCGTGACCGACCAAATAGTCGCGAAGTGGAACCCGCATGTAAAACCGCACTTAGCCCGTTTTGACGGCACGGCCGTCTTTATTGACATAGTGGAAGGCGTTACCGTGGACACGCAGACCGATGAAGCCGGGCGCACCACCTACGTGGTTCGAGACCGCGGGTCGCACAACAAACGGCCGATGTTGCGGGTCGAGAATCCGAAAATCTATCATAGCGAGGCGGTGCTCGCCGACCGCAGCGGTATCGCTCAATACATCCGCAAGGAAGTCGTCCGTCCGGGGTCAAAGATCGCCGGGAAAGAGGCTTCGCGCATCAGCGAGACGCGGCTTTATGTCGAGATTGTCCCTGATCTGGAGGCGCAGGAAAGCGGCGAATCAGCGGTCGAACGAAGAAAATCAAAACGCATCGAGGTGCTGGCCGGGCGTGAACGCGACTTACGGGTTCGGCATGGCGAAAAAATCACCAAAAACCAGGAAATAATCGGGCCACTGCCGTTTAGTTACGAGCCGCCGCCCGGGTCTATGATCACGGTTAAAGACGAGGTGCGCTCCGACAACACTGACCGGAAATCTGAACACGGGCAAAACGTCGACGACAAAGTTAAGGTGCGGCGTGGCGATACCCTGTTCGAAACCCCGGAAGAAATAAGAACCCGCGACATTACCGGCGGTATGCCGAGGGTCGCCGAATTGTTCGAGGCGCGCAAGCCACTGGAAGCGGAGATTCTCGCCGAAGCCACGGGCGAGGTGTCATTCGGCAAAGAAACCAAGAGCAAGCACCGGCTTGTGATTACCGACAAAGACGGCGACGGCGAAGAATATAGCACGCTGGTTCCAAAAACCCGGCGCATCAAAGTCGTTGAAGGGGAGAAAGTTGAACGGGGCGACACGGTGGTGGACGGTTCGCCACTGGCAAGCGACATCCTCAAATATCGCGGGATTGTAAGTTTGACCGATTACATCACCGACGAAGTTCAGCAGGTGTATCAACTGCAAGGCGTCAAAATCAACGACAAGCACATCGAGGTTATCGTCCGGCAGATGTTGCGCAAGGTGAAAATCCTCAAAGTGGGCGATAGCGATTATCTGCCCGGCGAGCAGGTGGAGAAATCCTCGCTGCTGGAGCAGAACGAACGCTTGCACGACAAAGGCATGGAACCCGCCACCGGGGAGCCGGTGCTGCTCGGCATCACCAAAGCCTCGCTGACCACCGAATCCTTTATCTCGGCGGCGTCTTTTCAGGAAACCACGCGGGTACTGACCGAAGCCTCGGTGAACGGCAAGATCGACCGCCTACGCGGCCTCAAGGAAAACGTCATCGTTGGCCGCCTCATCCCGGCCGGCACCGGGCTGGTGTTCCATGAGGAACGCAAGCGCAAGCGCCTCGAGAGTTTGCAAAAAGACCGCGAACTGGAAGTGCTATTGAATGCCGTAGAAGGCGAACCCAAGCCCGACTCCGAAGCAGACCCAGAACCGGAAAGCACTCTACCGGATGTCCCCCCGCCAATCCTAGGCGAACGGGAAAGCACCCCCCTAGACGCCGCCGCCCCCACCCCCGGCGAACCGGAGAGTACTTGATCGCTGAGTGATGGGGTTGCGGTTGCGCTAGGGGGCGCGGGAATGACGACGTAGGGAGTCGGCTATCGCCGGCATGTTGTACTGGATTCCCGTGTCCCCCAACTCGTCATTCCCGCTGTCGCGGGAATAACGAGTTGGGGGCACGAGAATGACGAGTCTGGGAGTCTCATCCGCAAACGAGGAATATCAAAACTCGTCATTCCCGAACGATAGAAAAATAGGGAGCGCCAGCGACCATATTTTTCATCGTATCGGGAATCCAGAAAGCCAATAAGGAGTCGGCTATCGCCGGACATGTTGTACTGGATTCCCGCGTCCCCCAACTCGTCATTCCCGCTGTCGCGGAAATAACGACTTGGGGGCACGAGAATGACGATCTGTGGAGTCCTCATCCGCAAACGAGGAATATCAAAACTCGTCATTCCCGAACGATAGAAAAATAGGGAGCGCCAGCGACCATATTTTTCATCGTATCGGGAATCCAGAAGGCTAATAATGAGTCGGCTGTCGCGGGACATGTTGTACTGGATTCCCGCTTTCGCGGGAATAACGGCGTAGGGAGTCGGCTATCGCCGGCATGTTTCACTGGATTCCCGTGTCCCCAACTCGTCATTCACGCTGTCGCGTGAATGACGAGTTGGGGCACGAGAATGACGGCGGCCCGTCGTCATTCCCGAACGATAGAAAAATAGGGAGCACCAGCGAGCATATTTTTCATCGTATCGGGAATCCAGAAAGCCAATAATGAGTCGGCTGTCGCCGGCATGTTGTACTGGATTCCCGTGTCCCCCAACTCGCCATCCCCGCTGTCGCGTGAATAACGAGTCGGGGCACGAGAATGACGGGCCTGGGGAGTCGGCTATCGCCGGCATGTTTTACTGGATTCCCGTGTCCCCCAACTCGTCATCCCCGCTGTCGCGGAAATAACGACTTGGGGGCACGAGAATGACGAGTCTGGGAGTCCTCATCCGCAAACGAGGAATATCAAAAGTGCGTCATTCCCGAACGATAGAAAAATAGGGAGCGCCAGCGACCATATTTTTCATCGTATCGGGAATCCAGAAAGCCAATAATGAGTCGGATTTCGCCGGACATGTTGTACTGGATTCCCGCTTTCACGAGAATGACGGCAAGAGGAGTCGGCTATCGCCGGCATGTTGTACTGGATTCCCGTGTCCCCCAATTCGTCATTCCCGCTGTCGCGTGAATAACGACTTGGGGGCACGAGAATGACGGCGGCCCGTCGTCATTCCCGAACGATAGAAAAATAGGGCGCGTCAGCGACCATATTTTTCATCGTATCGGGAATCCAGTCGAACAAACCCTGGCGGAGTTGGATCTTTTAGGGGCGGTTACGCCGCGCTTTTCTTTTTGGCTTTCTTCGAAGTTTTCTTCTTGGCTTTCTTCTTAGCCTTCTTCGAAGTTTTCTTCTTAGCCTTCTTCTTAGCAGTTTTCTTAGCAACTTTCCCGGCGGGTTTTTTTCGGCCACGGCCGGGTTTTGCTTCTTTTAGCAGTTTTTCGCAATCTTCGAGAGTCAGGGTTTTGGGGTCTTCGATGTCTTTGGGGACTGAGATGTTCTTGTCGCCGTCGGTTACATAAGGCCCGTAGCGGCCATTCAGCACGCGGATTCCAGCGTCGGTGAAGTCGATAATCAGGCGGTTGGCGTCGAGTTTCTTTTTCTCTGCTACCAAATTGAGGGCGGTCTCGAGATCTACGGTGAAGGGGTCGTTGTCCTTTCCGAGGGAAACAAACTTGTCGCCGTATTTTACATAGGGGCCGAACCTGCCGATGGCCACGGTCACCTTTTCGCCTTCGTCGGTTTCGCCCATGTCGCGGGGTAGTTTGAAAAGGTGAAGGGCTTGCTCCAGAGTAACGCTATCGAGTTTTTGCCCCGGCAACAGGCCGGCGAAAAGTGGCTTGTCCTCGTCCTCGCGGGTGCCGATTTGGGCGTAGGGGCCGTAGCGTCCGATGCGCACCGACACTGGCCGGCCGCTTTTCGGATCGCTTCCCAGTTCCCGCGAGTTAATGGCTTCATCGCGGCTGACGCTCTTCTCTTTGTCCGCCAGTTGTTTGGAGAACGGCCCCCAGAATTTTTCCATGACGGCAATCCATTGTTGTTCACCACGAGAGATTTCGTCCAGAGAATCTTCCATGCGTGCGGTGTATTCATAATCGACATAGTGGGTGAAGTGTTCGGACAGAAAGCGGTTGACGATTTTGCCGATTTCGGTGGGTTCGAAGCGCCGTTTTTCCAAGGTCACATAATCCCGCTTGACCAGCGTATCGATGATCGATGCGTAGGTGGAGGGCCGCCCGATGCCGTGGGCCTCCAGGGTTTTCACCAAAGTCGCTTCGTTATAGCGCGGCGGCGGTTCGGTGAAATGCTGTTGCGGGCGGACTTCGTGCAACACCACCACCTCGCCTTGTTCCATGGCCGGCAGTATGACTTCTTTGTCGTCCGCAACTTTTTTGTCGTCTCGCCCTTCGATATACACTGCCATAAATCCGGGAATGCGGATGGTCGAGCCGCTGGCGCGAAAAACGCCGGTTGGCGAGTCGCCGGCGTGCAGGTCTACCGAGACCGTGTCAATGGTGGCGTGAATCATCTGGCATGCCACGGTGCGCTTCCAGATCAATTCATACAACCGAAATTGATCTTCGGTCAGCAGCCCTTTGAGTTCCGCCGGCAGTCGTTTGGCGAGAGTCGGGCGCACCGCTTCGTGGGCTTCCTGCGCGTTCTTGGTTTTGTTCTTGAAAACCGGCACCGCATCCGGAACCGAGTCGGCGCCATACCGTTCGGCGATGAGCGCGCGGATTTCGGAGATGGCCTCGCCGGACAACGCCACCGAGTCGGTGCGCATGTAGGTAATCAATCCGGCGGCGTCGCCGGCGATGTCGATCCCTTCATACAGTTGCTGGGCGGTGCGCATGGTGCGCCGGGCGCCGAAGCCGAGTTTGCGCGACGCTTCCTGTTGCAAGGTGGAGGTGGTGAACGGCGGCGCCGGGTTGCGCTTGCGCTGTTTTTTCTCCACTTTGGCGACCGTCAATTTGCCACCGGCGGCTTGTTGCAATGCTGCTTCGACATGCTGTGCGCGTGCTTCGCCGGTGATCGAGAACTGCTCCAGTTTTTCGCTTTCGAAATGGGTTAATCGGGCGATGAACGCTTCGCCTTTGGTGCTCAAGTCGGCCTCCACCGTCCAGTATTCCCGCGCGGTAAATTTGTCGATTTCCGCTTCGCGCTCGCAGATCAGGCGCAACGCCGGGCTTTGCACACGCCCGGCGGACAAGCCTCGGCGCACCTTTTTCCACAACAGCGGCGACAGGTTGAAGCCGACCAGATAATCGAGGGCGCGGCGTGCCTGCTGGGCGTCGATTAAGTTGGTGGACAACTCCCTGGGATTTTCCACCGCCCGGCGGATGGCCGTAGCGGTGATTTCGTGGAACTCCACCCGATAGACCGGCTTGTCGCCGATGGCGTTGCGCTCTTTCAGCAGTTCGTGCAGATGCCATGAAATCGCCTCGCCCTCGCGATCCGGGTCAGTGGCAAGATACAGTGAATCGGCTTTTTTCATGGCCCGTGCGATGGTGTCGACGTGCTTCTTGTTGCGCTCGATGATTTCGTAGCGCATGGCAAAATTTTCATCGGGCAACACCGCGCCGGTCTTCGGCTGCAGGTCGCGGACATGGCCGTAGGATGCCAGCGCGATGAAATCGTCGCCGAGGTATTTCGACATCGAACGCGCCTTGGCCGGCGATTCGACGATGATTAGTGGTTTGCCCATGAGATTTACTCGGAGGTTTACTCGGAAGTCTGTTTGCCGATGTCGCTTAGTGGACGCAGGTATGCAAGCCGTCCAAGACTAGCGATTCGGTCAGTTCGGAAATTCCCTCGCCTTCGTAATAATTGCTCAGCACCATGAGGATCACCCACTTCAAGTGGTCAATGTCGATGCTGTCCACGCCCAGTTCCATGAGTTGGTTGATGACCATTTCCCGGGATGCCGGAACCAGCACGCCGCACTGTTCAAGGTTGAGCAACAGGCCCTGGGCTTCGATGCCAAGGCGCTCGGCTTCGGCGGCGGTGTAGTGGCGCAGCGCATCCTGATTGGCGGCGGCCGGCTCGGCGGCGTTCTGCTCGCACAGTTGCGCAAGGTTCTCCAGCCAGTCGAAGGCGCGGTCGATCATGCCGTGTTCAAACCCGGCCTGACTGAGTTCCTGAGCCAGGGTTTCCTGGTCGGGTTCGTGTTCTTCTTCGTCAAACATGTAGTTCTCAAACAGGTAGATGAGAACATCGAGCACATTTTCTTTCATTGAGGTAAGGTCGGTGGTTGAGGTCAGTAGGCCAAGTCGATAAAACTAGATCGATAAAAAAGCCACGGCAGTCGTTGATAGCCCCAACGGTAGCGGCAATCAGCCTCGGATTTCCAATTCCCTTAGGATGTATGAAACTTTGCCCGCCGTCAATCCGCTTTGCCGGATTTATTGGCCTAGGTCGGCGGGGCAAGTCGGTGGCAAGTCGGTGGCAAATCAATGGCAAGTCAATGGCAAGTCAATATAGGGGGCGCCAATAAAAAAGCCGCTGGGGTCATTGCGGCAGTCGCTGATAGCCTCCGGCGGATGGGGCAATCAGCCCTCGGATTTCCAGTTCCGTTAGAATGTATGAAACTTTGTCCGCCGTCAATCCGCTTTGCCGGATTAGTTGGTCCATGGCGGCGGGCGTATAGTCGATGAGGCGGTATAGTTGTCCGAGTTCCCCGTCCGGTTCGGGTGCCGATGCCGGTGCCGCTGGAACGGCGTCGCCATTTGCCGGTTGCGGGGCGAAGAATTGCCCGATTTCTTCGAGGATGTCGTTGCTGGTTTCCACCAGTTTGGCTCCTTGTCGCAGTAGGTAATGGCAGCCACGGCTGACCGGTACATGGATGGAACCGGGCACGGCAAACACCTCCCGTCCCTGCTCCCCGGCAAGCCTTGCGGTGATCAGGCTGCCGCTGGGAATGCCGGCCTCCACCACCAGCGTGCCCAGGGAGAGGCCGCTGATGATGCGGTTTCGGCGGGGAAAATGTTCGCGTTTGGGCGGCGCGCCCGGCGGATATTCGGAGACGATCAGCCCGTTTTCCACGATTTCCCGGTATAGCGGACGGTTGACCGAGGGATACGCGACGTCAATGCCGGTGGCGGTTACGGCGATGGTTTTGCCACCGGCGTCGAGGCAGCCGCGATGGGCGCAGTAGTCGATCCCCAGGGCCATGCCGCTGGTGATGGTCAGGCCCAGCGTGCCCAGTTCGGCGGCGAATTGCTGAGTGGTTCGGCGTCCCGACGGGGTAGGCTTGCGGCTGCCGACCATGGCCAGTTGCGGGCTACTCAACAACGAGCGGTCGCCCAGCACAAACAAGCCGAGGGGCGCGGAATCGATGTGGTTGAGCAACGGCGGAAAGTCAGGATCGTTGAAGCCCACAAAGCCGCCGCCGATACGCTCCAGAACCGCGAGATCGTCATCGACATTAGGGCGAGTCATCTTCGGCACCCGCCGCGTGATGCGCGCCTCGCCAAGCAGCCCAACGAGGGTGGCGGCGTCAGCCCGCAAGACCGCCCCGGGCGAACCCAGCACGGTCACCAATCGACGCTTGGCGGCGACGGTCAGCCCTTTTATGTAACTAAGTTGAAGCCATTCCTTTGACATTGTGTTTTCCTTGTTGGTTGAGTTGCAAGCATCGCCTGCAACCCACCAAGTGTCGCCCCATTTCCTCCCAAGGTCAAGCCATTCCTTTTGCCGGGGTTGTAAAATCCAGTAAATCGATGACATAACTGGTAATCCCCCAACAACCCCCGGAGGCAGTAATGAGCGACAATTCCCAAGACCAAACACTACACCGAAATTACCTCAGCAACTGGCAGTTTTTGATCAGTGAATACGAACTCGTCAAAGCCAAAAAACATCCCAAATATCGCTTCGCCGGCGACCTGTACCGAGCGCACAATATCAACCGACAAACCTTCTTCAAGTATTACCACCGCTTCAACGACTCCGGTGTTGATGGCCTAATACCCCGCCGCCGAGGCGCCAAACCAAAGCGGTCAGCGCGCAACGCCCCCCGCGCCTAGCGCAACCGCAATCCCTCTACTTACTTCTCAACATCACCAATAGCGGCAATCCGATGGCGGCGGATTTCTTTTTTGATTTTCTCGCCGTTCGGACATGTGGCGGCGATGGCGGCGGCGTTCACCGACAGGGC
The DNA here is from genome assembly GCA_965262585.1 of Candidatus Poriferihabitaceae bacterium. Taxonomy (GTDB): domain Bacteria; phylum Pseudomonadota; class Gammaproteobacteria; order Arenicellales; family Poriferihabitantaceae; genus JAHRAW01. The sequence goes on along the minus strand of OZ253546.1, from coordinate 1,218,308 downwards.
GGCGGCATGGTAACGCCGCAACAAATCCGCCTGCGTGCAAGGGGCGTCTTCGTGGCCGGTTCGTCCGCGCAGATCGGCGATGCAGCACAGGCTAAACAACTCGACATTTTCGGTCTGCCGAAAGCCGTCCAACTGTTCCAGCAGGGTCAGCACCGTAGACGGTCGGAGCGTCGCCATGCGGTGGTGGTGCAGGTGATATTCGCATACCCGCAGCGCCAGTTTGCGGTATTTTTCGGGCACCCGCAGCCGCTTGCACACCGCCTCCACCGGTCGCAGCCCGGATTTTTCGTGGCCACGGTGTTGTGGCAGCGCATCCGTGGCGGTCAGCGCTTTTCCCAAGTCGTGGACCAGCACGGCGAAAATCACCCGTGGGTCATCGCTTATCCGATGCGCCGCATCCAGCGCCAGCAGAATATGAATGCCGGTGTCGATTTCGGGGTGATAGTGCGCCGTTTGCGGCACGCCAAACAGCGCATCGACTTCCGGCAGGACTCTCGCCAGTGCCCCGCATTCGCGCAGTTCCTCGATAAAACGCGCCGTTCCAGTTTCACAAAGGGCGCCGTGCAACTCCTTCCACACTCGCTCCGGCTGCAGCGCATCGACTTCACCGTCACAGACCATCCGCGCCATCAACGCCCGCGTGGCGGGGTTCACGCTGAAACCCATTTTGTGGAATCTGGCTTTGAAACGCGCCACCCGCAGCACCCGCACCGGGTCTTCGCTGAACGCCGGGGAGACATGTTTCAAAGTCCGCCGCTCGATGTCGCCGACGCCGTCAAACGGGTCGATGAAGTTTCCCGTGGAGTCCATGGCTATGGCGTTTAAGGTCAAGTCGCGCCGCTGCAAATCTTGTTCCAAAGTGATGTCCGGGTCGCTGATGATGTCGAAACCTCGGTAGCCTTTTGCGGTTTTGCGTTCGCGCCGGGCGAGGGCGTATTGCTCGCCGTTATGCGGGTGTAGAAATACCGGGAAGTCGTCTCCCACCGGCTTGAACCCCAGCGCGAGCAGATGATCCGCAGTCGCGCCGACCACCACCCAATCGCGGTCCTGCACCTCGAGGCCGAGCAGCCGGTCGCGCACCGCACCGCCAACCAGGTATGTTTCGAGATTATCCGCAGGGTCTTTCATTGAACCGATATTATCGCGCCATTTGCGGTGAATGCACGGCGAAAATCGCTCGCCATGCGGAGTTTTCCTGCGCGGGCCTGTGGCAAGCACGAGTGCCGAAATTTGCCATTTTTTGGCCGCGAAGCGTGACTATAATTCGCCACCCATAAACTTTATCTTTTTACGCGCTCTTTATGTCCTCCGCAACTTACCACCCACGATAAACCGATGACGACCATGGCTTCCCGAAAAAAGCCGCTTTTGGCGGCGCTCGCAACCGTGCTGCTGTGGGCTTTTGCGTTTCCGGCGAGCAAAGTCGTATTGCCCTATTTCAGCGCCGAACAGGTGGTGCTGTTGCGCTATCTGGTGGCCTGCGTGTTTTACTTTAGTTTATTCGCCCTGGGCTTGTTCCCGCCGCCGAAGTGGCGTGATGTGCCGCTGATTTTTTTGCTGGGTGTGCTGGGAATTACCATTTATCAACTGTTGTTTGTGCACGGAGTCGGGCGGGTTGCAGCCGGTGCCGCATCCATGATCATCGCCGCCAACCCGGTTTTCGTCAGCCTGCTGGCGCGCATGTTCCTGCGGGAAAAACTATCCAAAATGGCTTGGAGCGGAATTGGCATCAGCCTCGCCGGGGTCGTGCTAATCGCCCTGGGGAAGGGCGCCGAGGGCGAGTTAACCGGTTACCTCATGTTGATTATCGCGGTGTTGTCGATTTCCATTTACTTCGTCTTTCAGAAATTCTTTTCCCCCCGCTACTCGCCGTTGTCGCTGACCGCCTGCACCAGCATCGCCGGCACCCTGCCGTTGCTGTATTGGTTTCCACAAGCGGTGGATGCGGCATTGAACGCACCGCCGGATGCGCTGTTATCCATTGCCGTGATGGGCGTGTTTTCCAGCGGCATCGGTTTTTTGCTGTGGTTTTATGCGTTGTCGAAACTGCCAGCCGGGATCGTCGCCAGTTTTTTATTTTTGCAGCCGGTGTTTGTCACCATCATGGCGTGGTTCTGGCTGCACGAAATTCCCGTAGTTCGGGTGTTCGTGGGCGGCGCGGTGGTATTGTTCGGAGTCGCCTTGATTCTGATGCCGGGGAAACCAGAACAGCCCGGGTCGCGGTAAAGATTTATCGCTCGCTCATGGCTTGGGGACCAATGTGAACCGTGCCCCGCTCGGCGGCCAGACCAACCTGCTTTTGTCGCTGCAAAAAGCGCGCCCGGTCGGTGGCCGACAGCCGGTCATGGCAATGCGGGCAGCCGGCGCCGGGAATGTACTTTGCGCTGCGCTTGTCGGCTTCGGAAATCGGCGAGCGGCAGGCGTGGCATTGATCGTAACCGCCCTTGTTTAACTGATGGTCGACGGCGACCCGATCGTCGAACACAAAACACTCCCCGCGCCATCTCGATTCATCTTCGGGTACGCATTCCAGATATTTCAAGATTCCGCCCTGCAAGTGGAACACCCGCTCAAACCCCCGTTGCTTCAAATAAGCCGTGGACTTCTCGCAGCGGATGCCGCCGGTGCAGTACATCGCAATTTTTTTATGTTTGTGCGCGCCCAGATGCTGGTCGGCAAAGCCGGGAAATTCTCGAAAGTTAGTGGTGTGAGGATTTAACGCACCCGCGAACGAGCCGATTTTCACTTCATACTCATTGCGAACATCCACCACCAGAACATCGTCGTCATCAATCAACGCATTCCAATCCTTCGGCTCAACGCGCTCGCCGGGTTGACCGGGATCGATACCGGCCACGCCCAGAGTGACGATTTCCTGCTTGAGTTTGACTTTGGCGCGCTTGAAGGGCACGGCGGCGGCAAACGATTCCGTAGGTTCGATGCCACCAAGCCCCGGTTGACGGCCAAGCCATGCCAACACCGCATCAACCCCGCCACGCGCACCGGAAATGGTGCCGTTGATGCCCTCGCCCGCCAACAACACCGTACCGCGCACGCCGTTCTCCTTCATCACCGCCAACAACCCCGGCTGCAACTGCTCCGGGTTATTAAGCGCGGTGAATTTATACAAAGTGTAAATGACAGTTTGATGCATCCCGATTCCACCCACCAAAGAATTTCGCGTGCTTGATGTAGTCGGTATTATACCCGGATAAGGAGCGGCTGGCGCCCCTCGTCATTCCCGAACTATAGAAAAATAAGGAGCACCAGCCGCCGTCATTCTCGAACGATAGAAAAATAGGGAGCGCCAGCGACCATATTTTTCATCGTATCGGGAATCCAGAAAGCCAATAATGAGTCGGCTATCGCCGGACATGTTGTACTGGATTCCCGCTTTCGCGAGAATGACGGCGTAGGGAGTCGGCTATCGCCGGCATGTTGTACTGGATTCCCGTGTCCCCCAATTCGTCATCCCCGCTGTCGCGGGAATAACGAATTGGGGGCACGAGAATGACGGCGAGGAGCGGCTGTCGCCGGGCATGTTGTACTGGATTCCCGCTTTCGCGAGAATGACGAGTCTAGTGTAGGGACAGCGCCCCCGTGCCGGTCCTTTCAATCGATCTCAACCACCACGCATCCGTCTCCGCTACCTTCTTCAACTACTCGGTGTGCTGCTGCGGTTTGATCTAGGGGATGGGGGGCGGCGAGGCGGTGGGTTAGGCGGTTGTTTTCCAGCCAGTCGGTGATGTCGGCGGTGGCTAGTCGTTTGGCGGATTCTGGCATGTTGTAGACCAGCACCAGGCGGATCAGGATGTTGTTGAACATCAGCGGATAGAACGGGATTGTCGGTTGCGGCTCTTGGCTTGAGGCGTAACTGACGAGGACGCCGTTGGTGTTGAGGATTTGCGCGTTGATGGCGGCGTTGATGCCGAACTCAACGTCGATGATTCGCTCCACGCCGCCGGTGAATTTTTTTATCGATTCAATCAAATCGTCTTGGTGATAATTCAGCACTAAATCGCAGCCGGCCTGTTCGGCAATGCGGCAGCGTGCTTCACTGCCGGCGGTGCCGATTACCCGTGCGCCGGCGAGTTTTGCCAACTGCGCCGCATAAAATCCGACCCGCCCGGAGGCTCCGCTCACGAGGATGGTTTGGCCGCCGACATCGCCGTCGGCAAACACGCAGCGATGGGCGGTCATCAGCGGGATTCCCAGACACGCACCGATAGCGAAGGTGGCTTGCACGGGCAGCGGCACGGCGCGCTCCGCCGGCACCGCGACATATTCCGAAGCGGTGCCGAGGTGGCGTTGATACTGGGCTTGATATACCCAAACCCGCTCGCCCACCCGCGCCGCCGGGACGCCGCCGCCGACAGATTCAATCACGCCGGCGCCGTCGCTGTGGGGGATGACGAAGCCGTTTTTCAGGCCGGCCGGTTGCAACCCGGCGCGTTTTTTTACATCGGAGGGATTGACCGCCGAAGCGCGCAACCGCACCAGCACTTCGCCGTCACCAGCAATGGGCCGCTCGCGTTCGCCGTATATCAAGACCTCGGCGGCGTCGCCGGCTCGTTCAAACCAGATCGCTTTCACAAGTGCGTTTGCCCAATCGTGATTGCGTAGTTACCAATCACATCCCGAGCAGCGTCAGGATGTTGCCGTCCGGGTCTTTGAAATGTGCCAGCGTGCCGCCCCACGGTTGTTTTTCCGGGGGCGCGGTGAACTCCACGCCTTTGTCGACCAGTTGCGAATAAATCAGATCGATGTCATCAACGGCGAGCGAGACGCCGACAAACCGCCCGACCAGTTCGTCCGCCCGGGCTGCGCCGGCTTCCATCCCCTCAATCCCCAGCCGCGCACCGCCCAAGTCGAACTCGGCCCAGGCAAACGCCTGATCCGAAAAGGTCAGAGGCAGGCCGATGGTCTCCCGGTAAAAATCTACCGAGCGGTCCCAGTCAGTGGTGAAAATTCGAACGGCGTAGAATTTCATGGCAGAGTAGGGTGGTTAATGTTGGGATGGCTGCCGACCGAATTCCACCATACGGTGAATCGAGCGCTCGGCTTTCTTGCGAATGGATTCGTCTATGAGGATTTCGTTGCTACTCATGTTGCTATCCACGGTGAGAATGTTGTCAAGGCGTTGCAAGTCGTTCATTTTCATCCACGGGCAGATGGCGCAACTTTCGCAAGTGGCGCCCTGACCGGCGGTGGGCGCTTCGAAAAACTTTTTCCCCGGCGCGGCTTCTTTCATTTTATGGAAGATGCCGGATTCGGTGGCGACGATAAACTCGTTGGCGTCCAACTCCGCCGCCGAGCGGATAATCTGACTGGTTGAACCGACCACGTCCGCAAGTGCCACCACTTCCCGTGGGGATTCAGGATGCACCAGCACCTTGGCGTTGGGATGTTGTTTCATCAATCCCTGCAACGCTTCGGCTTTGAATTGCTCATGCACCACGCAGGACGCCTGCCACAGCAGCATATCGGCGCCGGTCTTTTGTTGCACATAGTCGCCGAGGTATTTATCCGGTGCCCAGATTATTTTCTCGCCCGACTCACAGAGATGCTCGACCACCTTGTGGGCGATTGACGAGGTGACCACCCAATCCGCCCGCGCCTTGACGGCGGCGCTGGTGTTGGCGTAAACCACCACCGTGCGCTCTGGATGTTGGTCGCAGAATTGCGAAAACTCGAGTGCCGGGCAAGCCAAGTCGAGGGAGCATTCGGCTTCCCGCTCCACCATCAAAATGCGTTTGTTCGGGCTCAAGATTTTGGCCGTCTCCCCCATAAAGCGTACCCCGGCGACGATGACGGTATCGGCGTCATGGTGATAACTAAAACGCGCCATTTCCAGCGAGTCGGACACGCAGCCGCCGGTCTCATCGGCAAGGTCTTGAAGCGCGCCGTCGACATAATAATGCACCACCAGCACGGCGTTTTGCTGCTTCAGTTTGCGTTTGATGGAAGTCTTGAGCGCTTCGGTTTCATCGGCATCCAGTTCGGGATGATCGACCGCCCAGGCGCGCTCCGCCAATTTCTTGATGCGGGCGCGTTTGGATTGCGGGATCAGGGATTCGTGGTTCATAGCCTATCAGATGCTTTTCGGGGCACTCGGAAAATTTGGTAGATAATAACAATATACCCCCGATTGGGATATATTCAAGTTGAGAATTAGCCGCTAACCGGCTATGGTTCCCCATTCAACCCACCGGATTCGTATCAATGCAATGGCTTTTGTTGGGCGTTGTGGTTATCGCCCTGTTATGGATGTCAACCCACTACCCCAAAACTGCGTTCAGCATGCTTGGGGCGCTGGGCTTGGCCGCCGCCGTCATCGTTTTCAGCACTCAGGAAGACGCCCTGTGGGAGCGCTTGAAACTGCCGGTGGAAGATATAAAAATCGAAAACGTGGTCATGACTCCGGCCTACGGCGGCAGTTACCAATTCAACGCGCGCCTGACGAACACCCATCCATCCATCCTGCTAAAAGAACTCGTGGTCAGCATCACCATGCTCGATTGCCGGGGCGAGACCGACGACACCTGCGCGGTACTCGGTCAAGTAGACGAGCGCATCAACGCCAAGATTCCCCCCGGCCAGGCCCGGGACATCTCCCGCAATTTATTTTTCAGCAGCGCCGACCCGAGCGGCACGATTCGCTGGCAATACAAGATCACCGAAACCCGAAGCTGAACACACGAAGTAAAAACGCAGTGGTAGCGTCCGCCGTGTTATCGGGATGATGCGGATGAACGGCGGGATGTTCCGCAGGGTTATGGTCGCTTCGTTATTGGGGCTGGCGGTGTTTGTGGTGCTTGCGGTTTTGCCCGGCACCGGCATCACCTCCGCCGATGACCCGGCGCAGCACCCAATCCCCCCCGAAAATCGTCAGCCGTTGCAAACCTTTGTGTTAAATCAGTATCAAGGCGGCGCGATTGATTTTGCCGACTATCGCGGGCGAGTCGTGCTGGTGAATTTCTGGGCGACCTGGTGCGCACCCTGCATCGCCGAGTTCCCCTCCCTGCTGGCACTCAAAGACCACTTCGCCGACCAGCCATTTGAAATTCTCGCCATCAACATGGGAGAGCCGAAAGACTCCATCGCCGACTTCCTCGACAGCCTCGACCGCGCAATCAATTTCCCGGTATTGATGGACCGCCCGGTAATAACCGTAGCCAAACACTGGCCAGTGCGCGCCCTGCCCACCACCATCATCGTCGACAAAACCGGCAAACGAGCATTCCAAGCCCACGGCGAACGCCCCTGGAACACCCCCAAATCCCACGCCATCCTCCACCCCCTCCTACACGAATAGCCACCCCGCCCCGTCCCTTAATAAGGAGCGGCTAACGCCGACATATTTGCACTGGAATCCAGTCAAACAAACCCCGGCGCAAGCCGGACATTATCTGCTTAAAAGCCAAAACCTCACTCTTTCATCAACACAATAGAGAATCAACACATACATAAAATGGCGATTTTTTTGAGCGTGGGGTGGTATCATGCGACTCGTAGCCGGGGCTTCGATAGGTCGGGTGCACGACGACAATAATCCTCCTAACCCGGCATAAATTTATTCCAATGAAAATACGCATCCGCATTTTTACCGCTTTGTTTTTGGTTGGCCTGTTGGGCCTGACTGGTGGCCATGCCGCTGAATCGGGGCAATCTGCCGGCCACGGCGATCCGTTCGAGCGCACCAACCGTGCCGTGTTGAACTTTAATTTCAAGGTTGACCGCTTTGTGTTGAAACCGACCGCCAAAGTCTACGATCGGCTGCCCGGCCCGGTGCGCACCGGAGTCGGCAATTTCTTTTCCAACTTGTGGCAGCCCAGCACCATCATCAACGACCTCCTGCAGGGCAAATTCGCCCACGCCGGTAGGGACACCGGGCGTTTCGTAGTCAACACCACCCTCGGCCTCTTCGGCGTAATGGATGTGGCAACCCACCTCGACCTGCCCAAGCGTCGCGAAGACTTTGGCCAGACCCTGGCGGTGTGGGGAGTTCCCGCGGGCCCGTATCTGATGTTGCCGTTGCTGGGGCCGAGCAATCTGCGCGATTCGGTCGGGACGATTCCGCAATACGCCGGTAGCGACCCGGTGGCCACCCTCAATTCGCCGGAACGATGGTACGCCGGTGGTTTGCGGCTGGTGGACGGGCGCGCCCGCGCGTTTGGCGCCGACGAGGTGCTGGAATTGCAATCAGACCAATACCTGTTCCTGCGCGAGGGCTATCGGCAACGGCGCAATCATTTGATTTATGACGGCAATCCCCCCGCCGGGCCGGGCGATGACGACTTCGTGGATGAACTGCTGGAAGACGAGGCCGAAAACTAGGCCGAGAACTAGGAATCAAAGCAAGCCCGTTCCATGGCCGTTTACGCGGTCGGTGATGTTCAGGGCTGCGTCGTCGCCCTGAAAGAAATGCTCGAAATGCTCCGCTTCGAGCCGAGCAGCGACCGGCTGTGGTTGACCGGAGATCTGGTCAACCGTGGGCCGCATTCCCTCGAAACCCTGCGCGTGGTTAAGCAACTGGGGGCGAGTGCCATCACCGTGCTTGGCAATCACGATCTGCATTTGCTGGCGGTGGCCGCCGGTATCCGCGCCCACCGTCCCGACGACACCCTGCGGCCGCTTCTGCGCGCGCCGGATTGCGGGGAATTGCTTCACTGGTTGCGCCACCAACCGTTGGTGCACTGGGAAAAGGGGCTGAACGGCAAACTCGGCGACAAGATGTTGATGGTACACGCCGGGGTTTATCCGGGCTGGCGCAGGAAGGAAGTGGCGCGCTATGCCGGTGAGATCGAAACGCTGCTGCGCGGCAGCGACTACCAGCGATTTCTCAAACACATGTATGGACGCAGCCCGGCGCACTGGACGCCATCCATGAGCCGCTGGGAACGGGCGCGGTTTATCACCAATGTCTTTACCCGAATCCGCTACTGCAGCCGGCACGGCGGCCTCGATTTTACCCGCAAAGGGCCGCCGGGCAGCCAGCCCGGACGCTTGATGCCGTGGTTCACGCACCCGGCGATGAAATGCAAAAACTGGCAGATCGTGTTCGGCCACTGGTCAGCGCTCGACTTTATCCAGCGCGATAACATCATCGGCCTCGACAGCGGTTGCGTGTGGGGCCGGGCGCTGACCGCGATTCGTCTGGACGGTGAAGAGGCGGGGCGATGCTGGCGATTGCCGTGCGGAAAATAGCGCGTGTTATTGCCCGGCCATTGCCCGGCCAGTGCACAAAACGCCGCACGAGTGCGCTACCATTGGCGTTGACCTCCTACGCATTGAATGAAAAATAAATGGCAAAAACTACCCGCCAATCCCTCGCTCCTCTGCTGGATTTTCTGAACGAATCTCCGACCCCGTTTCATGCCGTAGATAATGTATCGGCGCGGTTGCGGGAGGCCGGTTATACGGCGGTGGATGAAGGCGATGAGTGGCGCATCAAACTGCCGGGGCGGTATTATTTCACCCGCAACGACTCCTCGCTGGTGGCGGTGCATCTCAACCACGCGCCCGCCGAACACGGCTTTCGACTGGTCGGCGCGCATACCGACAGCCCCTGTCTCAAGGTCAAACCCAACGCCATAACCTGCAACAACGGCTACGCCAAACTGGCCGTGGAGGTATACGGCGGCGCGTTGCTCGCCCCGTGGTTTGACCGCGACCTTGGGCTGGCCGGGCGGGTAACCATTACCACCGCCGGCACACCGCAAAACCGCCAACGCAACGTCCTGATTAACATCGCCCGCCCCATCGGATTCATCCCCAGCCTCGCCATTCATCTCGACCGCGAGGTCAACGACAGCCGCGCCATCAACAAGCAAAAAGAACTACCCGCGGTATTGTGCCGGGTGGCGGGTAAGACATCGGCGGGCAAAACATCGGCGGGCAAGGCACCGGACTTCGATCAGTTTCTCAAAACTCAAATCAAGCGGCATCATCCGCGACTGGCCGTGGACAAAATTCTGGCGTTTGAGTTGTGCTTGTACGATTGCCAGAATGCCGAAATAGTCGGGCTGGAAAATGAATTCATCGCCGGTGCGCGCCTCGACAACCTGCTGAGTTGCCACGCCGCTATGGAGGCACTGCTGGCGGCGAACAAAAAAACCAACAACGTGCTGGTGTTGAATGATCACGAAGAAGTGGGCAGCACCTCGGCGAGTGGCGCCGAAGGACCGTTTTTGCAGTCCGTATTACTGCGCTTGTGCGGCGACGAAGCGACCCTCGCCCGCGCGCTCAGCCGCTCCATGCTGGTGTCGGCGGACAACGCCCACGGCGTGCATCCCAACTACGCACACAAACACGAACCGGGACACCAACCACTCATGAACGAAGGCCCGGTAATCAAGGTCAACAGCAATCAACGCTACGCCACCAACTCGGAAACCGCCGCCCTGTTCCGTAGCGTATGCGCGCGCAACAAACTGCCTTGCCAAACCATCGTAGTGCGCTCAGACATGGGATGCGGAAGCACCATCGGCCCCATCACCGCCGCCAGACTGGGTATACGCGCAGTAGACATCGGCGTACCACAACTCGCCATGCACTCCATCCGCGAACTCGCCGGCGCCAAAGACCAACACACCCTGCGCACCGCATTAAAAGGATTTTACGAAACCCCCGACTGGCCATTTTAATCCCCAAAAAGTCCGGCGCAAGCCGCGCCGTAAAGCGGTGGCGAATTCAACTCCGATCAACCACCTCCACTACCAATCGATCCAACCCACCAGACCCAGGTTCGAGTTTGAGATAGCGGGTTGGCACGCCGAAACTGACTAGCCAGCCGTGGAGTTGGTTGGCCCATTGGTGGCCGGGGTCGCCGCCGGGGTAGCGGATGACGATGATGATGTTGTCGTTTTCCTTGAAGCGACGCAACGCCTCGGCCACCGTTGGTACTGCTGCGATGTTGTGCCCGTTGGCGTGCTGGGGCCACTGCGGGCGGGTCAGGATATATTCGTAGGTTTCGGCGCTGGCGGTGGTGCTGAGTAGCCCACTAAGTAGCCCGCCGAGTAGCAGCCCGCCGAGTAGCCTGAGCAACATGCCCTTGTTGCGTGCCGGCGGGTTAGTCCGAAACCACATCGAATTGCTCCTGCGGGTAGCCACGGTCGGCTTGCAGGTCGATGGTTTTGCCGGTGGACTGCTGCAACTCGGCGAGGTGTTCGGATTCATTTTCCTGTAGATAATCGATGACCGCGCAAGCAGCCACCACTCGATATTTTTGCGCCGAGCCTTTTTCCATGGCGCCCCTTTCGGCGGGGGCTTGCCACGCCCGACGCATGATTTCGCGGAAGATTTCATGGCATGTGGATTGTACGGTTTTCTGAGTGCCCCGGCCCCGACACGCGGGACATGGCTCGGTCACTATCTGCTCCAGACTCTCGCCGGTGCGTTTGCGGGTAATCTCCACCAGCCCCAGCGAGGACATTTGATTCACTTGAGTTTTGGTGGGGTCGTGCGCCAGTTCCTGTTCCAGATCGTGCATCACTTGCGCGCGATGTTCTTCCAAACTCATATCGATGAAATCAACGATGACGATGCCGCCGATACTGCGCACCCGCAACTGCCGCGCCAGCACTTCCACCGCTTCCAAGTTGGTTTTGAAAATAGTCTCCTCGAGGTTGTGCTTGCCGACGAACGATCCGGTGTTGACATCCACCGTGGTCATGGCTTCGGTCCGATCAAAAATCAGATAGCCGCCGGATTTTAGCGGCACACGTTTTTGCAGCGCCTTGTCGATGTCGTCTTCCACCGCATACCGATCGAAAATTGGACGAGATTCGGGATAGTGTTCGATGCGGTCAACGGCGTCGGGAATCAACTCCGAGACGAATTCCCTGACTTGCCGATAGGTTTCGCCGCAATCGATGCGCACCTTGCGGATGTGTTGCCACGGCAAGTCGCGCATCGCACGCATCGCCAGCGGCAGGCTGCGGTACAGCAGGGCTGGGGGATGATTTTCGTTTTGCCGTTTCAGGATTTGCCGCCAGATGCGCACCGCGAATTCCATGTCGGCGCGTATCTCCGCAGCACCGGCGTTCTCCGCGGCGGTGCGGATGATAAACCCGCCGCCGACACCGACCTCGGCCTGCGCGGCGTTGAACATCGACCACAATGAGTCGCGGGTGGCGGCATCCTCAACCCGCCGGGAGATACCGATGTACTCGCTGTTGGGCAGGTATACCAAACTTCGCGAGGCAATGCTGATGCGGCCGCTAAGGCGCGCGCCTTTGTCGCCGATGGGGTTCTTGACCGCCTGCACGGTGATTCTCTGGCCCTGATGCAGCAGCGAAGCAATCGAGGTTTGGGGGTCGGCTTGCTGATAGTTGCGGTGGATTTCGGGGTCGGTGGTGAGGTCTTTGGCGTGTAAAAAAGCGGTTCGCTCCAAGCCAATATCCACAAACGCCGCCTGCATGCCGGGCAATACTCGAACCACTGTGCCGAGGTAGACGTTGCCGACTATGCCCCGGTTTCCGTGTCGATCGATGAGCACTTCCCGGAGTACGCCGTTTTCCAGCATGGCCACCCGGGTTTCTCCGGGCGTGGCGTTGATCAGCACTTCTTCAATCATCCGCCAGTTCCCGCAGCAGTTGCGCGGTCTCCCAAAGCGGCAGCCCGACCACGCCACTGTAACTGCCTTTGATGTGCTTCACAAACGCACCGGCGGCGCCTTGTATTCCGTAAGCACCGGCTTTGTCGAAGGGCTCGTCGCCATCGCAATATTGTTCAAGTTGTCGCCGCTCGATGCGTCCGAAGGTGACCTCGGTGGCGTTCAGGCGATATATTTTTTGTTTTTCAGTAACCAACGCCACCGCGGAAAAAACCGTGTGGGTGTTGCCCGACAAGCGCAGCAACATCGCCAGCGCGTGTTCGCGATCCGAAGGTTTGCCGAGGACTTGGTCGTCGATGGCAACGGTGGTGTCACCGGCGAGTACCGCATGTCCCTCACCGCCGCCGGCCGCGACTCGCTCGAACACGGTCTGCGCCTTGTGCAATGCCAAGCGCACGGTCATGGCTTCGGGAGACTCACCGTTCAAGGGGCTTTCATCCACATCGGCGCGCTCGGTGCGAAACTGCGCGCCAAGTTGCGCCAGCAATTCGCGGCGGCGGGGGGATGCGGAAGCGAGAACCAGCACGGGTCAGCGATGATACGGCAGGCCTTCGAGCAGCGCATAACAGCGATAAATCTGCTCGGCGATAATCACGCGCACCAGCGGGTGGGCAAAGGTCAGGGCCGACAACGACCAAGTTTCATCGGCATCCTGCAGCAGTTGTGGCGGCAGGCCATCCGCACCGCCCACCAGCAAGGACACTTGTTCGCCGTGGCGCATCCACTCGTCCATGCGCCGCGACATTTCCAGGGTTGATAGGGTGGTGCCGCCACGGTCGAGGGCGATGGCGCGGGTTCCCGGCGGAATCGCCCGGGTAAGCCGCGCCGCTTCCCGCGCCGAGTTTTTGCCGGAGTCGGCATTTTTGCCCTGCCGCTCGGAGGCCACTTCGATGAGGTTGAGCGCGCACCTTCCGTGAATTCGTTTAGCGTATTCGTGGTAGCCCCGGCGCACCCAGTCCGGCATTTTTTCGCCGATGGCGACCACGTGGATGGTAAGCATTTGCAGGTCAGGTTGCCGGTGGTGCGGCGGTGCTCCGGGAATCCGTTGTCTGAATGGGCGCGGAATCATCTTGCGCCGGCAACAGTTCGCTCAAGTTTTCATCCCACAAACTTTCCAGATCGTACCGCTCACGGGTGCGCGTGCGCATGATATGAACCACCAAATCGACAAAATCCACCAGCACCCAGTCGTTGTCCTGTTCGCCTTCCATGCCCACATGCTTCCAGCCGACCTCGCGCATCCCCTCCAACACATGCGCGGCAAGCGACTTGACATGGCGTTCCGAAGTGCCGGTGACGACGATCATGTAGTCGGTGACATCGGTTAATTTACGCACGTCGAGCAGCCGCGCATCCTCGCCCTTGGCATCTTCCAACGCCGCCAACGCGACCTCGCACATGCGCCCGGATTCGATCTGGGATGGTGGGGTGGTTGGTTTAGTCGCTTTGATTTGGGACGCCATAAAGATGATGTTCACGAATATAGTCGCATATACCGGCAGGCACCAGCGCGCTCACGTCCTCACCGGCTTTGAGCCGCTCGCGCACCAGCGTCGAAGAAATAGCAATCGGCGGCGCCTCGATGAGGAGGATTTTACCCGCCGCCGAGCGATGTAATTCGGCACTCGATTCGACCCGCGCAGATTGCCACCAACTCGGCAGAGGCTGCGGCAGTTGCCATCCGGGACGCCCGATGGCGATGATATGCACGCTCTGCTGCAACGCCTGCCAACGATGCCACGCCTCGAATCCAAGCAACGCATCCAGCCCAACAATCAGCGCGTAACGCTGTTCTGGATACCGTCGGCGCAACGATTGTACCGTATCGAAAGTATAAGATGGGCCGCGCCGCTTCAGTTCAATATCGTCCACGATGAAAGATGGTTCATTCGATTGTGGTTGGTTGGGTTCGTTCGGTTCACCAGCCAAAGCAATGCGCGTCATGGCAAGGCGATGCTCGGCGTCGACCCGAGGCGTCGGACGATGAGGCGGAACGGCAGCAGGAATGTAAACGACTTTGACCAGACCCACCGCCCGAAACACCTCCCGCACCGGAACAAGATGGCCGTAATGAATAGGGTCAAAAGTGCCGCCAAACAGGCCACACAAATTATCGCAAGTGTGCATCGACACCCAATATAGCACCGCACGACAAGAATAGCACGGCAAGGAGCGGCTAACGCCGGGGTTTGTTCGACTGGATTCCCGCCCTTGCATCCACGCACAACCCCGCCGCGCCTAGCGCAACTGCTGGTCGTACAAGGTATAATCCACGCAAGTGCCGAATCAGTGCCACTGATTCGGTTCAATGATAATCTGTGCGATTCGCACTCACCGAATGAGCCACCGAATAGAGGAGTACAACATGTCCATTACACTGTCCACCCAACTGACTAAAATTGCGCGCGCGGCATGCGTGGCGATCGTTCTTGCCGCCGGGCCTGCCACGGCGTTGGCCGAGGATATCAAGATCGGGGTTATTCTCGGTTTCACTGGCCCCATCGAATCTTTGACTCCGGGCATGGCGGAAAGCGCTGAATTGGCCATGAAAGAGGCGTCCGATTCTGGCTTGCTGCTCGGCGGCAAGAAAGTGGTTTCGGTGCGTGGTGATTCCACTTGCGTGGATTCCGCCGCCGCCACTGCCGCCGCCGAACGGCTGGTGACCTCCGACCGCATCGCCGCCATTATGGGGGCCGATTGCTCCGGGGTAACCACCGCCATCGCCAACAACGTCGCCATTCCCAACGGCGTGGTCATGGTGTCGCCTTCCGCCACTTCGCCGGCGCTTTCGAGCATCGAGGATAACGGCTTCTTCCATCGCACCGCGCCTTCGGATGCGCGCCAGGGACAAGTTCTGGCGGCGGTTCTGAAGGACCGGGGCATCGACGAAGTCGCGGTCACCTACACCAACAACGACTACGGCAAGGGTCTGGCGGAATCATTCGCCGGTGCTTTTTCGGCACTGGGCGGTGGCATCGCCATAAGCGTGTCCCACGAGGATGGCAAAGCCGACTACGCCGCTGAAGTCGGCGCGCTGGCCGCTTCCGGCGCACAACATCTGGCGGTGTTCGGCTATGTTGACCAGGGCGGCAAGGGCATCATCCAGGCCTCCCTCGATTCCGGTGCCTTCGACAGTTTTATTCTCGCTGACGGCATGATCGGTGACTCGCTGATTGAAGCGATTGGCGATGACCTGAACGGCACCATCGGCACCGTGCCCGGCGGCGCCGACGACGCATCCAACCGCTTCCTCGAATACGCCAAAAGCAAAGGCGTGGACGGCGACGGCCCGTTTCGCGGCGAATCCTATGACGCTGCGGCGTTGTTGATTCTGGCGATGCAGGCGGCGGGGTCCGCCGAGCGTGCCGCCATTCAGGCGAACATGAACTCGGTGGCGAATGCGCCGGGCGAGAAGATCAGCGTTGGTGAACTCGCCACGGGCTTGAAAATTCTGGCCGCCGGCGGTGCGGTCGACTATGTCGGTGCAACCGGCGTGGAATTTAACGAGATCGGCGAAGTGTTCGGCTCGTATAAGGAATTGGAAGTCAGGGCGGGTAAATTTGAGACGGTGAGGGTTCGATAAGCCGCCGCAATCAAAACACCAAACCCCGGTATGCTCACAGATGCCGGGGTTTTTTATCGCCCTTCATGCGCCGGACTGCGGCTCGCCGGAGTGGCAAGGGTGGCCGGAGCAATGCCGAAATTCGCATCCACGGTGAGGCCGTGCCGCTTCAGGATGAGCGTGATGAGGGCAAAGTGGTGGACGCTGTGGCTGTGCAGAAACACCAGTTCACGGCTCACGCAGGAAGGCACCGGTGCTTCGGTGGTTTCAACGGCGGTTCCAACTGCGGTGCAACAACGCACCATGAGCGGTTGGTTCGGGTCGGTGGTGGCGGCGGACAGGGCGCGAAGGCGTTGGCAGAGGTTTTGGATACCGGCCCGGGCATTCGCCGGATCGGTCTCGAGTTGCGCGTTTCGCGGTCGTGAGTCGTAATCCACCAGACCGATGGGCAGGCCGGCCAGAAATAGTTGGTAGTGCTCGATGATGTGGCGAAAGTGCTCGCCCACCGACGCCGAAAAAGACGCTTCCGATTGATCGGCGAATACCCCTTCGGGCAAGCCCTCGATAACCGTCAGCGCATGCGTAAGCGCGGCGATGTTATTCATTATTAGTGGGTTCATGGCGCAGTGGTCGGTGGTGGCGGTTTTCTCATTAATAGAAGATTTCTTCTCATTAATAGAAGATTTCTTCTCATTGTGAGAAGATTTTTTCTAATATGAGAAGAAAAACTTCTCACAAATGAAACTTTTCTTCTCAAAATACCTATAAAATACTAACAAATGTTCTGAATATGAGAGATTTTCTAATGATAGATCTGGTAACCGAGGTTAACACCTTGCGCGACAAATTGGTCGAATGTCTGGAGTTAATCAATCAGATAGACGCCCGAATGGACGCAGAGCGCACTTCTGCTGCATCCGACAATACTTCCCCGCCGGTGTGCGATAGCGAAGACGCTTTGAGGGATGCAACCGAGGTCGAAAAAATCGCCCGCAAATTGCCCAAGTGGGGGCGAAATCCGAAGCAATACAACACGCGGATTCTAAATGCCTATCTCACATTGCGCCGGAAAAGCCACGTGCCAATCGAGCAACAAGACATCGCCGTAGCCCTCGGCAACCCCAACTGGTTTCGCAGAAATTTCAATCAGATGGTTAATTTTGGCACCCAAAATCACGGCAAGATTTTTCAGCGTGCCGACGATTTTGTTGAAGTGTGGGAACCCGTGCAATCGCTGGTTGAGGAATACGAAGCCGACTTTTCTTATTTGCTCAGATCCTAATTCACATCGCCGACTGCCCGGCGCTCTTTCGCCGACGCCCGGCCACCGCCGGCAGGATACCGCCGGGGCTGAAGCGCATCACCAGCAGCAGCACCAGCCCCATCAGAAACAGCCGCATATGCTGAGCGCTATTCATCAGGTGGATGCGCACGACGTTGCTTTCGCCGAGCCAGTTGGTGGCGTTGTCGGTCAGCCATAGTCCGGCGGGCTCGGCTTCGATCCAGACAAACCACACCAGGAAAGCACCGAGCACCGCGCCGAGGTTGTTGCCGGAGCCGCCGACTATGATCATGACCCAGATCAGGAAGGTGAAGCGCAGCGGGTTATAAGTGCCGGGGGTGAATTGTCCGTCCAGGGTGACTAACATGGCACCGGCGACGCCGATTACCGCCGAGCCGAGGATGAACACTTGACGGTGGCGCGCGGTGATGTTCTTGCCCATGGCGTTGGCCGACACTTCGTTGTCGCGGATGGAGCGCATCATCCGCCCCCACGGCGAGTTGAGCGCGGCACTGCTGAGCACCAAAACGATGACCAGCACGGTGGCGAACAATCCGCTGTAACACAGTTTAACGAACAGACTCGAATAATCGATCACCAATTTGTGCAGCATTTCCACGCGGGCGTCGGCTGCAGCGGCGGCGAGTTCGGTGGTGTTTAATTTTTCTACTAATTCGATAAACCACGGCGTTTTTTGCAGGTCGATTTCATACGGCACCGGGCGCGCAAGGCCAGTGACATTTTTCACCCCGCGAGTAAGCCAATCTTCGTTTTTCAAAAAGGCGATGATGATTTCCGAAATGCCGAGGGTGGCGATGGCGAGATAGTCGGAGCGCAAGCCGAGCGCGACTCTGCCGACCATCCACGCTGCACCGGCGGCCAGCGCGCCGCCCACCACCCACGAAAAAATCACCGGCAGGCCGAGGCCGCCGAGGTATCCGTACTTTGCCGGATTGACCGCTTCGATGGCGGCCACCGCCGGGTCGTAGAAATACCGCACGCTGAAATAGCCGACCGCCATCAGCACGATCGTGCACAACAGCCGCAGGCCGCCTTTGTGCCAGCGACGGCGCACCAACACCACGGCGGCGACCGTGGCGATGGCGGAGACCGCCGCCAATAATAAACCGCTTCCGCCGGCAGCCCAGGCACCCGGCACCGGCGCTTTGGAAACCAGCACCGGTGCGAGGCCGCCGAGTGCGGCAAAGCCCATGATGCCGACGTTGAAAAGACCGGCGTAGCCCCACTGAATATTGACCCCCAGCGCCATAATCGCGGAGATCAAACACAAGTTCAAAATCGCCAGCGCAAGCGACCACGACTGGCCAACCCCAACCAACATCAAGAGCATCGCCATCGCCGTAAAAGCAATGCAGGCGCGCAAATTCGGGTTTAAGGTGACTGGTTTCACAATACTTTTCACAACACCCGCCCGCGGAAGATTCCGGTTGGTCTGATTAGTAACACCACCACCAGGATGATGAACGACACCGCGAATTTGTAGTCGGTCGATAGCAGTTGCATCAAGCCTTGCGGTTGCCAGTCCGGGGGTAATAGGTAAGTGAAAAACTTTTTGTAGGCATAGGTGAGCATTACTTCGGAAAAGGCGATGATGAATCCGCCGATGATGGCGCCGACCGGGCGGCCGATGCCGCCGACGATGGCGGCGGCGAATATCGGCAGTAGCAAATGGAAATAGGTGAACGGCTTGAAACTTTTGTCGAGCCCGTAGAGCGTGCCGGCGATGGTCGCCAGTGCCGCCACTAAAATCCAAGTTACCCTCACCACCCGGTCGGGGTCGATGCCCGACAAAAGCGCTAGGTCTTCGTTGTCGGAAAACGCGCGCATTGATTTGCCGGTGCGGGTTTTTTGCAAAAACCAAAACAACGCGATCACCATGATTACAGCGACCACGATGGTCAGCCCTTGGGATGCCTTGATCGCCAGCCCTTCGTTCAGGCCGGTCATTTCTTTGAAATCGCGGGCGCGGATGATGAAGCGTTCGCCGTCTGCGAATTGCCGGTCGCCGGGGCCGATGATGAAGCGCACGATGCCGTTGATCATGAACATCACGCCAACCGAAGCGATCACGAACACCACCGGCGGGCTCGTCTGTCGGCGGTAATATTTATATACATATTTATCTATAAACACGCAGAGCACGGCGGTGGCGGCGATGCCAAACGGCAAGCCGAGCAGCGCGGTTGGCAGCGGGTGGATGCCGATGCCACGGGACTGCAACCACCATGTAAACAAAATGGTCACCATGGCGCCGAATGCCATGGTGTCGCCGTGCGCGAAGTTGGAGAAGCGCAGCACCGCGTATACCAGCGTGACGCCGAGCGCACCGAGCGCCAGTTGCGAGCCGTAGGACAATGCCGGAATCAGCACAAAGTTCGACAGCAATACCAGTGCGTTGAGTAGGTCGATGGATTCGGGCATGTCAGCCGCCAAGAAAAGATTTGCGCACTTCGGGGTTGGCGAGCAACGCTGCGCCGCTGTCGGTGTGGCGGTTTTGACCGACCACCAGCACATAACCACGGTCGGCGATGGCCAACGCCTGACGCGCGTTCTGCTCGACCATGAGGACCGCGACTCCGGTTTTTCGCACTTCGAGAATGCGGTCGAACAATTCATCCATCACAATCGGCGAGACTCCGGCGGTCGGTTCGTCCAGCATCAACACCGACGGCTCGGTCATCAGCGCGCGCCCGACCGCGACTTGCTGGCGTTGACCACCGGATAATTCGCCCGCTGGTTGGCGGCGTTTTTGCGCGAGCACCGGAAACAATGCGAACACTTGCTCCATGGTGTCGGTGAAATCATCGCGCCGCAGATAGGCACCCATTTCGAGGTTTTCCTGCACCGTCATGCTGACAAATACATTCGCGGTTTGCGGCACGAAGGCGATGCCGCGCGCCACTCGCGCCTGCGGGGCGAGCGCGGTGATGTCGTCGCCGTCCAGCGTGACGCGGCCTTCGCGTAGGTTGAGCATGCCGAGCATGGCCTTCATGGCGGTGGATTTGCCAGCACCGTTTGGCCCCACGATGACCGCGATTTCGCCCTGGTCGACGCCGACCGTGCAATCTCTGAGAATGTCGGCGCCGCCGTAGCCGCCGGTCATGTTCTCGCCGATGAGAAAACTCATGCCGATTGTTCCGGCGGCGGTTTGTTCTTCAGCCCGCGGCCAAGATAGGCTTCGATGACTTGCTCGTTGGATTTAACTTCGGCGGCGCTGCCTTCGGTCAACACCGCGCCTTCGGCCATGACGATCACCGGGTCGCACAATCGGGTGATAAATTCCATGTCGTGTTCGATCATGCAAAAGGTGTAGCCGCGTTCGCGGTTGAGGCGAATAATCGCGTCTCCGATGTCGTTGAGCAGGGTTCGATTGACCCCGGCGCCGACTTCATCGAGCAACACCACCTTGGCGTCCACCATCATGGTGCGGCCAAGTTCCAGCAGTTTTTTCTGCCCGCCGGAGAGGTTGCCCGCCAGTTCATCGGCGACCCGAGGCAACTTCAAAAAGTCAATCACCGATTCGGCCTTTTCATAAATCTCCCCTTCCTGCCGAAACACCCGGCGGCGTTGCAACCAAGTTCTGGGCAACCGCTCACCAGCCTGAGCATCGGGCACCATCATGAAATTCTCGCGCACCGTCAAACTCGAGAATTCGTGGGCGATCTGGAAGGTTCTGAGTAGCCCTCTGGCGAACAACTGATGCGGTTTGTAGCCGGTAACATCCCGGCCGTCGAGATGGATGCGGCCGGAGGTCGGGGCATAAACACCGGCGACGATGTTGAACAGCGTGGTCTTGCCGGCACCGTTTGGCCCAATCAGCCCGGTGATAGTCCCCGACTTGATTTCAAGGGTGGCGTTATCGACAGCCTTGAGGCCGCCAAAATGTTTCGAGATAGCATCAACCCGGATCATGCGTTGTTCCGTGGGCTTGGTTTTTGTGTTTTGGGTGCCGCTGGCTACTGGCCTAGTTGCTGGCGTGGCTGCTAGCGTGGAGCCAGAGTATAGCAAACAAATCAGCGAGGGCGGCAAACCCGTTCCCAGCGTTTCATCCTCAACGGACCGTTCTACAGCAGATACGCCACCAACGTTTGGTGGCTGTCCGGCGTGACTTGTTCGGCGGCGAGGGCGTCTTTTACCGCCATGAATTCCACCGACACTACTTCCGATGCTTGCAGCACAAACGGCCCTTCATGCACGCAAGAGAAAACCCGTCCCCAACTGCGTTTGACCGGGTCGCAGGTGGCGTCTTCAAACCACAGGTCGAAGTGGGTGGTGAGTGGCACCGACAGCCCCAATTCTTCCTCAAGTTCCCTGACTGCGGAGCATTCGTAACTCTCCCCGGCGCATACCACACCGCCGGCGGCGAGGTCCAGCATCCCCGGATATTGGTCTTTGCTGTCGGTGCGTCGCTGCACCAATATTTCCCCGGCGGCGTTGAATACCAGTATATAATTGACCCGGTATATCAGGCCACGCCGCCGCATCTCGGTGCGCGGCAATTCGCCGGTGACCGAATCCGAACAATCGATGATGGTGACTATTTCCGTGGCCATTGTCGGATTATAAAGCCCCCGGCGAACAACTCGGCAATGGCAGGCAGATTATCTAGGAGACCAATATGCTGGTAGGCATACCCAAAGAAATCAAGAACCATGAATACCGGGTCGGGATGTCCCCGGCCAGCGTCCGGGAAATGGTCAGGCACGGCCACCGGGTCTTGGTGGAGGCCGGTGCCGGGGTCGGAATCGGCGCCACCGACGACGCCTATCGGGCGTGCGGCGGTAGCGTGGTCGACAACGCCGAGGAGATATTCGCCACGGCTGAAATGATCGTCAAGGTCAAGGAACCCCAGGCCGGCGAGCGCGCCATGCTGCGCGAAGGCCAGTTGCTTTATACCTACCTGCATCTCGCGCCGGACCCGCAACAAACCCGCGATTTGGTGGCTGGCGGCGCAACCTGCATCGCCTACGAGACCGTGACTTCGCCCCACGGCGGGTTGCCGCTGTTGGCGCCGATGTCCAAGGTCGCCGGGCGCATGTCCATTCAGGCGGGCGCCTACTGCTTGGAGCAGCCACACGGCGGGCTGGGCGTGCTGCTCGGTGGCGTGCCCGGCGTGGATCCGGCCAAGGTGGTGATTCTCGGCGCCGGAATGGTTGGTAGCCACGCCGCCCACATCGCCGTGGGCATGGGCGCGGATGTGTGGATTATCGACAACAACCCGGTCGCCATCGAACGCCACTGGGCGCAATTCGGGCGCAGCACCAATTCGGTTTTCTCCACTTTGGACGCCATCGAGCGCCATGTCCTCGACGCCGACTTGGTGATTGGCGGCGTGCTGATTCCCGGCGCCGAAGCACCCAAACTGGTGACCGCTGAAATGGTGGCACAAATGAAACCCGGTTCGGTGATCGTCGATGTCGCCATCGATCAGGGCGGCTGTTGCGAGACCTCGAAGCCGACCACTCACGCCGAACCTACTTATGTGGTGGACGAGGTGGTGCATTACTGCGTCGCCAACATGCCCGGCGGCGTACCGCGCACCTCCACCTACGCACTCAACAATGTCACCCTGCCATTCGCGCTACGACTGGCCGACAAAGGAGGGAAACAAGCGTTGCTCGACGACCCCCATCTTCGCAACGGGCTGAATGTGCATGCCGGTAAGGTGACGCATCGCAAGGTGGCGGAAGATTTGGGGTATGAGTATGTCGAAGCGGACGTGGCGTTGAACGGATAATACGCACGGCTGATTTTATCGATTACCTACTTTATAAGAGTAACTACTATGTCCAAAAAGACTGGCGCAAGCCTGCCGATTACGGCGGGGGAATTTCTTGAAGCATTTCGTGAAACGTGGTGCGCTGGAGCGGAATCCAGAAAAATTGCGGTTGCGGAGAAATTCGAAGCCAAAGATTCCTTGTGGACCGGTTGGACCAAGTATATGTTGACAGACGATGACTCGTTTCTAAGGTGCGTGGCGGTGGAACTCGGTTTTCCGCGCGGGAAAAAAGGCTGCACTGAAAAAAATGTACACTACACAGAATACAACCGAATCGATATGGTTCTTATGCGCGACTATAATGGAGATTATCCCTATATGTTTGATGTCCTGATTGAACATGAAAATGACCAACATCCGGAAAATGAGATGTGGAAATTGATGTTGTTGCGCGCGCAGTTGAAAGTGATTATTTTTTACGGTCATACCCCCGAAGACAAATTAAAACAAATGTCGAAGATGTTGAAAAAAGCCAATGCTGCTTTCCCGGAAAATCCGGCCACCGAATATCTGTTTATTATCGGCAACCTAATCGGGAAACAAGAACCTTATCCAATGCAGTGGCGATGGGCGTCCGAAAAGAGCGATTGTCCACAAACTCCGTTAACCAAACTAGAGAAATAACCATGCCCAAAATGACCCCTTCAGAAGCCTTCGTCGAAACCCTAGCCGCCAATGGCGTAACCGAAATTTTCGGCATCATGGGCTCAGCCTTTATGGATGCAATGGACATCTTTGCGCCGGCTGGCATTCGGCTGGTGTCGGTGGTTCACGAGCAGGGCGCCGGGCATATGGCGGACGGCTATGCGCGTGTCAGTGGCCGCCACGGCGTGGTCATCGGCCAGAACGGGCCGGGCATCAGCAACTGCGTAACCGCGATTGCGGCGGCGTATTGGGCGCATTCGCCGGTGGTGATGATCACCCCGGAAAGCGGCACCATGGGGTTGGGACTCGGCGGTTTTCAAGAAGCCAATCAGTTGCCGATGTTCCAGGAATTCGTCAAGTATCAGGGGCATGTTAACAATCCAAACCGCATCGCCGAATTTACTGGCCGCTGTTTCGACCGCGCCATGTCGGAACTTGGGCCGACTCAGTTAAACATCCCGAGGGATTATTTTTATGGCGAACTCGATGTGGAAATCCCGCAGCCGATGCACCTCGACCGAGGTCCCGGCGGCGATGCATCGCTGGCGGCGGCGGCGAAATTGCTGGCGGCGGCGAAATTTCCGGTGATTCTATCGGGCGGCGGCGTGGTGATGGCGGATGCGGTGGCGGCGTGTGTCGAGTTGGCGGAGTTGCTCGATGCGCCGGTGGTCAACGGCTACCTGCACAACGATTCATTCCCGGCCAGCCACAGATTGTGGTGCGGGCCGCTCGGCTATCACGGCTCGAAAGCGGCGATGAAAATCATCAGCAAGGCGGATGTGGTATTGGCACTCGGTTCGCGCCTCGGGCCGTTCGGCACGCTGCCGCAATACGGCATCGACTACTGGCCGCAAGACGCGAAGATTATTCAGGTTGACGCCGACCACAAAATGCTCGGGCTGGTGAAAAAAATCACCACCGGCATTTGCGGCGACGCCGGTGCCACGGCCAAAGCGCTGAGCGCGCGACTTGGCGGCATGAAACTGGCGTGCGCCGACAACCGCGACCAGCGCGCCGCAACCATCGCCGCTGAAAAAGCCTCGTGGGAAACCGAACTCGACGGCTGGATTCACGAGAACGACCAATACAGCCTCGACATGATCGCGCAACAGGAAAAAGAACCGGGCAACTGGTTGCATCCACGGCAAGTGTTGCGCGAACTCGAAAAGGCCATGCCCGCCGGTGCGATGGTATCCACCGACATCGGCAACATCAACGCCATCGCCAACAGTTATCTGCGCTTCGAAGAACCGCGCAGTTTCCTGGCACCGATGAGTTGGGGTAATTGCGGCTACGCATTGCCGACCGTGATCGGCGCAAAATGCGCGGCACTCACCGCCGGCAACGACCGCCCGGCCATCGCCTATTCCGGCGACGGCGCGTGGACCATGAGCATGAGCGAAATCATCACCGCAGTGCGCCACAACATTCCGGTCACCGGCGTAGTCTTCAACAACCGCCAATGGGGCGCCGAGAAAAAGAATCAGGTCGATTTCTACGGCCACCGCTTCGTCGCCGACGATTTGCAAAACCAAAGTTTCGCCGAAATCGGCCGCTCCATGGGCGCCGAAGGGATAACGGTTGACGACCTCGGGCAAGTCGGCCCGGCGCTGACCAAAGCGGTGGACCGGCAGATGAACGACGGCATAAGCACCGTCATCGAAATCATGTGCACCCGCGAACTCGGCGACCCATTCCGCCGCGATGCGCTGGCAAAACCGATTCGACATTTGGCGAAGTATAAGAAGTATGTGTAGCGTGTGCGGACACTGGCGGAACAGTTAAATGACGAAAATAAATACGCTCTACTATGGCGATTGTTTGGAGGTTATGCGGGAATGGAACGACCATTGCATCGACTTGATTTATCTCGACCCGCCCTTTAACAGTAAAGCCAATTACAACATCCTTTTTGGCACTCAAAAGATCGGCGAAGATAATGCTGATCTCGCCCAACTGACCGCATTCACCGATACTTGGGAATGGGATGAAAAGGCGAAGCATCGCGTTGACTTGATAAAAAACGCCATCGCCCACCCGGCGCATCGTGCCATCTGCGCGTTCAACGAAATCTATCCCGACGGTAGCGGCATGCTTTCCTATCTTTCGTATATGGCAGAGAGGATTGCCGTAATGCCCCGATTGTTGAAAGAAACCGGCAGCATTTACCTGCATTGCGATCCGACTGCATCGCATTATTTGAAAATCATTATGGATGAAGTGTTTGGGAAAGAGAATTTCAGGAATGAAATAATATGGCACTATCAAACAGGCGGGGCAAGCAAACGACATTATTCAAAAAAACATGACATCATTTTTTTTTACAGCAAAAGCGCAATCTATACATTCAATAGTGCCAGTATAAAAGCACCAAGAACACCGGAAGTTTTGAGGCGAATGGCGACTGGAAGTGAGAGTGCGACAAGAGCAACCACAGAAACAAAACTACCCATGGATGTATGGACAGATATAAATGCTTTGAATGCCATGGCAAAAGAACGCCTTGGTTATCCAACGCAAAAACCGCTGAACCTGCTGAAACGAATTGTTATGGCAAGCAGTAAAGAAGGCGATTTGGTGTTAGACCCGTTTTGCGGTTGCGGCACCACCATTGAAGCCGCGCATTTATTAAAGCGTAAGTGGATTGGCATTGATATTTCATCCTATGCCATTGAAGTGGTGCGGCGCGAGCGCATGAAAGATTTGCGCATTCAGTTGGAAGGCGTACCAAAAGATTTGAAAGGCGCGACTCATTTTGCGCAAGAAAATCCGTTTGATTTCGAGAAATGGGCGATAACATGCCTTCCCGGGTTTGCGCCGAACACCGTGCAACGTGGCGATGGCGGAATCGATGGTCGGGCACGAATTTATGGAGCGGGGAAAGAAGATAGTTTGTGCATTTCGCAAGTAAAAGGAGGCAAGCCGAGCGTTGATTCGCTGCGCGCTTTTTTCGGCATTATCGCAAGCGGTAAAGCGGCGATTGGTGTTTTCATTACTTTGGAAAAATGGGATACGCCAACGGTACGAAAATGCATTGCTGAAGCGGGAACACTCCAAATTGGAGCAACGAAATATGACCGATTAGTCATGTATACCATTGACGATTATTTTCATGGCATTCAACCAAAACTACCAACACTCGCTCATCCGCGTACCGGGCAGCGTTTTCAACATGACAAGGTATTTTAATAACAACCAAACTCGCTTAATTCGACACACGGCGAGGGTTACAAAGCGACGTGTGCTATGCTTACCCATCCGCAAATCGTGACGCGAAACTTTTCCTGATGCCACAACAAAACATCCACAAAACCGGTAACGTGCTGACTTCGCTGGCGGCGTTTGTGATCGTCGTCGGCGGCATGAAAATCGCCGCGCCGTTGCTGGTTTCGTTGTTGCTCGCATTGTTCATCGCGATATTGGTGGCCTCGCCCTATGCCTGGTTGCAAGGCAAAGGGGTGCCGAGGCCGCTGGCGTTGCTCGCCGTTTTGCTGGTTTTTTCCGGCATCGTTGTTCTAGTCGGTTCGCTGATTGGTTCATCGGCGCACGAGTTTTCGTCTCGCTTCCCGCTCTACCAAACGCGCCTGCGGGAAACCACTTCAGGTCTGCTCGGCTGGCTGAGCCAGTGGGGAATCGGCATTCCCGACAGCCTGATTGCCGAATACTTCGACCCCGGCAAGGTAATCGGATTGGCCGCTTCGGTATTCAGCGGGATGCAGAGCCTGCTCGCCAATAGTTTTTTGATCATGATCACGGTGATTTTTATTCTGCTCGAAGCACCGACCATCCCCGACAAATGGCGCGCCGCCCACGCCTATATCAACAATCGCAACGCCGACGAATCCCTCGAACGCTTCCGAGTCGCCGTGCGCAATGTCAATCGTTATATGGCAATCAAAACCGCAACCAGTTTGCTAACCGGCGCGCTCATCGCCCTGCTATTGTGGCTGATCGGCGTCGATTATCCGCTGCTATGGGGAGTGGTGGCGTTCCTGCTCAACTTCATTCCGAACATCGGCTCGGTGATCGCCGCGATTCCCGTAGTGCTGCTGGCGCAAGTACAACTCGGCGTCGGCGCCTGCGTTATGACCGCACTCGCCTACCTGGTGGTAAACATGATCGTCGGCAACATCCTCGAACCGCACATGATGGGCAAAGGATTGGAACTGTCCACCCTAGTGGTATTTATCTCCCTGATTCTGTGGGGCTGGGTGCTAGGCGTAGTCGGAATGCTGCTGTCAGTGCCACTAACCATGGCCTTAAAAATCGCCCTAGACAGCAATCAAAACACCCGCTGGATGGCGGTCATGCTTGGGCCGAGAATTGATGATGTGAGCGATAAAAAGAAGAAGTAGTCGCGGCTTGGTTTAATTTCTGGGTTCTTATACTGTTGTAAATCGGTGTTTAGATCGGTAAAGGATTTTCGAGAAAATCAGAGGGGAGAGGCACCAATCAACTCTGCAGCGACTGCGCAGCATAAATGGTTAACTTTACCTCCTCGTCAATCAACTCATAAACTGGTCGTTTGCCACTGAGATTCTCGCTGTCATTGAGTATGATCCCAACGCCCTCTCCACGGCGTTCCAAAAAATGCCCTCTACTAACGACACTACCCATATCCGCGTCAATTTCTAGATCGGACAGCAAGCGCGACAGTAGTTCGTTGCGCGTAACTTGATTATGAATCAAGTTATCAATGGTCAATGTGTTGGCAAGCGTACCAGGGGAATACAGCTCAAGTCGGTCGGCAAACATAAATAAACGGATTTTTGATCTGTGCTTAGAATAGTCGCGATGTACCACTGCATTTACTAATGCTTCAAACACGGATCGTATACTGTACTGGGGTTTATCTTCTCTGCCAACTTCTTTTTTTGCAGAAATGCGATTATATTGCCTAACAAAATTATACGAGTCTATTATTTGTTTATCCAATGGCCCATGATAATCCTTTGCGTCCATCTGATAGTTGGAATCTTTAGTTTTACCGTTATAAAGAACCGCCTGAATATAACTATTATAGATATAATTGTCGGGCATGGAGTTGCACATCAAAACCCCGGCAACCGTTGCATTAAATGTGTCATTGTTTTGCACCAACAATCGGCGTTTGCACAGTAATTGGGAATCATCATCTCTGATAAATCGCATGTACAATTCTTTTTGCAGTACGTCTTGATTGGTGTTGGGAATAGCCTGCTCGTCAAAACTGATGATGCGTGCCTGGGAACGACTTTGACCTATTCGCAAAACATGCTCTGTACTCATTTCTCTTTTGCTATCACCGTGTCGATAAAAATAACCACCCTTGCTTTTATGGAGCCAAAGACTGCGTCCAATCTGCGCATAAACCAGATGCTTTCCTTCATCTGCGTCATCTGGTTCTGGAACTTGAATGCTATCCACATAAAAATCCACGATAGCTGGACTAACAGAATCGTGACAAATTTCACTGATATATTTAATCAAGATAGATATATTTTCATGGTTAATTCCCTTAATATGGCGCGTTCGATCAGTAACACCAAAAATTACCACTCCACCAGATTGATTGGCAAAGGCGGCAAACTCATCAGATAAATTATCTCTGAGTGGTGCCTTTACTTTGTCGCCACTAATAACGACTTCCTTGAACTCTACGCCAGAGCTTTCACTAGTACTGATTCTGTCCAAAATGTCATTCGGGGTCAGCATCGTTAATCTTCCAGATGAATACGTTTATAGCGCTGTTCAAAGGCTACCTTACCGCCTTCCAGTGTATCGCAAACGCGTTGTCTCGTGGCTGGGGATTGAAGGCTGTCAGATTTTATGTGTGACTGCCCGCCTTTCACCTCTAAATAGTGCACCATTTCAGAATCACCATTCACCACAATGTTTGCATTATGGGTAACGACAATAATCTGTCGATTTGTTTTGGTTGCCTTAATGTTTTGCACAATCAAGTTGTAAATTAAGTCGTTATCCAAATCATCCTCGGGCTGGTCAAGCAATAGCGGCTCATCACTGTAGGTAAGAATAAATGCCAGCAATGCCGCGGATCTTTGTCCGGGAGAACCTTGACTAATTTTTTTGCCTTTCTCTCCGTAGGTAATTTGCAAAGCATCTTCGGGAAACCACAAACGCATATCTACCATCGATTCGTGGGGCAAGTCTTTCAAATGCGCTTGAAAGCGAACATCTTTAGGACTTTCTTTGTCGGTTCGAATATCTACTATCTGTTGCTTGGCTTGCTCCCATCCATTCTCGCCGACGATCTGCTTCAGTGCGTTAATATCCTTATCAAAACGATCTCCTGTCTGCAAAATTTTTCTGATTTCCTTCTCCATGTCTTCCCATGGCTCAGCAAAAGGTTGAACTTGAATCTTGACCGATTGGTTCCCTCTCAAAACATGATCAAGAAATTGAGTTCTTCGCTCTGTCAATTTCTCGCGGCACTTTTTGACTTCGGCGACCTTATCCCAATATCGGTTTCCTAATTCCTCTCGTTGCTTTTTATAAACCGCCATCTGTTGAAGTTCTTTTTCTGCCAATGTACGCCTTCGCAATAAGTCAGGGTAGGTTTGCGGATCAATTCCCTGTTGTTGCAACTGAGCGTGTAGCTTCTCGTACTGCTGCAACTCCGCTTGAAGATTTTTCATCCAATCATGGTGAGTCTTACGTTGCTGCCATTGCTTCAGTGTTTCGATTTGATTTTTAACGGTTAGCCGAATTTCACCAATTTTCTGAACCCATTGCTGTTGGGTTTCTTCTAACGCAGTCAATATTTCTGGGTGCTTTGCAAAAATATTTGTGTCAATTGCCACCATATCTGCCTCTGCAAACACATCGCTTATATTTTCGAACAGTGTTTGCCAGTGCTGCTCAACAGACTCAATCTCAGATAATTGCTGTTTGCGCAATTGATAGTTCCACAGTACGTCTTTGTGTCCAGATTTTTCCACCTGCTCAATTTGCCGTACAAAATCACGCAACTCCCCCTTTAATTTTTTTTCTTCTGCGATTCTTGCATTCAATTGATTGCGCTGCTGTAAGTTTTGTTTGCAGCTGTTGGAACAATCCTGAAATATCCTGTAATATTCCTCAAACTTTACATCATATTCCTTATCAATAATTGCTAGCAATCCTTGTGGGTTTTTTGCCAACTCAAAAATTTGCTTTTGGCTATAGATACTAACCGGGAATAACGAGGAAATCTCACCTTCCATTTCGTCCCAACCTTTTAATGTATCGCTCCACTCTTCTAATGAAGGAGACACGGGGGCTGTCTCCCAGTTCGCCCAGTTGAGGCGATAACGAGTACTTCCTTTACGATAAACTAGATGCAAACTGCTGCTTTCAGTCAGTAACCCATCTTGACGCGCGCTGAAATAGTTTTCATAGTCATCTTTAATCTGTTCGGGTAATTCATCTTTCCGTCTAAGAACAAACCGCATAAACTCCAATATAGTCGATTTTCCACTACCGCGCCCACCGATAATAGTGTTGAGAAAAGGACTTAATTCGCACTTCAACACGTTATTTCGCCCCATATATTTGGCGTTGCTCACCTCAATTGATTCAATAACAGAATCTGCGTGCTCATTGGGTTGTGCTGTGCCGTCCCGATTAACTGACGCGCATCCATCTATCAGCGCGAGTTTTAATCCTTCAATGGATGGCTCACCCATTTTCACCCATGTGAAAGTACCAAAATGATCAGAGCGAAAATTATGCGTATCGGACCCGCACACCTCGGTCCACTGCACCTTTTCCTCTTGATAAATTTGTGGCTTTGAGAACTTGTCATCGCATAATTCTATGGCATGAATGTTGGGGTTGTTGAGCACTTGTCTTTGTGTATTAGTATCTTGCATTCTAAACAAACCTTTTTCTTTGTCCGCATGAGCGGGAATGACAATACCATCGGCTGCATGAATGGCATCGATCACTTCGGTGATGGATTTCTTTGTGACACCGTCACTTTTCCCTTTGGTTCCTTGATAAGCAACTGCTCCAAGCAAACTGTCAATATCACTGCTTTTTTTATCACAGTCAAAGATCGCTAGTATATGAACCCCACCATGCACTGAAATTTCAACGCCTGGGAACAACCACAAAGGTCGATACCATTCTGGTTTATCGGTGCGAATTTGCTCCACTTTTTCTTTTAATTTGTCAATCCATTCACCGCTGTTATGGTCGGTAATCGCCACACAGTCAACACCCTCCTCCATGAATTTCTGTAACCAAAATTCTGGGGTGACTGTATTTTTTTCATCCGGTGGACAACCCGGCATAAAATCATCTGATGCAGGCGTATGCGTATGGAAATCAAATTTCCACCACTTGGCGCCAGGAAAATTCCAACTATTCACACCCTCACCTCCAAAATTTTCATCGTATCATTGCCCAATATATCCACTACCTTCACCGCGATTTTACGCCACCCGGCAGGGCATTTGTATTCTACACTTTTCAGTTCCGGCGAGGGATCTTTATTCGTGCGGAAACTTTGCCATTTGTTTTCAAATCGGCAATCGCCGCTCCATTGTTCTTTGGTTTCGCCGGTTTCGGGGGCGCGCACGATGCAACCAGCTTCATTGGGCTTGCCGACTTCAATCAAGCGCACGGCATCGCGCTTTTCGTTATAAGCAAAGTGTTCTTATCTTATCGCATTATTTTATTTTTTTATCTTATTTATCATAATGTTAGGTTGATATGAAAAGTTTCGCGGGGTAGTTGGGGTACTTGCCGTTATAATTCACCGATGAACGCGCTCGAGCAAATTACCGCGCAGGCGGCGGCGGATAGGAAGAAAATCGTCTTGCCGGAAGGTGTGGATGCGCGTGTGTTGGCTGCCGCCGGGAGGGTGGCGGAGCGTGGGTTGGCGGAAATTGTGGTGCTTGGAAATCCGGGTGATGTTGCGGCGTTGGCGGAAGTTGAGAACCTTGATTTATCCGCTTTTGGAAATGCCATACGGGTGATCGATCCGCAACAAAACGATGATGCCGAAAAATACGCTGAGATTCTTGTGCGCGCGCGAAAATCCAAAGGCATGACGCATCAATGCGCGCTCGAACAAATTCGTTCGCCTTTGACGCTGGGGGTTTGTATGGTCGCGTGCGGTGATGCCGATGGTTGTGTCGCCGGTGCCGCCAATACTACTTCCGATGTGGTGCGCGCGGCGTTGCAAATTGTCGGCGTGAAACACCAAAACGGCCTGGTCTCCAGTTTCTTCATCATGCAACACGACCTGCCGCATCAGGCGATTCAGGGGCCCGCTATTTTCGCCGACTGCGCGATGGTGATCGACCCGGATGCCGGGCAGTTGGCGCAAATCGCCATGGATTCGAGCGACAGCGCGGTCGCGTTGTTATCACTCAAACCGCGCGTTGCGTTGTTGTCGTTTTCCACCGCCGGCAGCGCGCAGCACCCGCAAGTGACCAAAGTCCGGGAAGCGGGCGAGATCATCGCACGGCGGCGCGCCGACCTCGAATTGATCCCGGAAGTGCAGTTTGACGCGGCCGTGATTCCCGAAATCTTGCGCCACAAAGCACCCGAAATCCAAACTCAAGCACCGGCCAATATTTTTATCTTCCCGGATTTGCAATCGGCCAACATCGGCTACAAAATCGCCGAACGCATCGGCGGTGTGCGCGCCGTCGGGCCGGTACTGCAAGGGCTTGCGCGGCCGGTCAACGACCTCTCCCGTGGCTGCCGCATCGAAGACATCGTCACGCTGGTGGCGGTTACCTCGGTGCAGGCACAAAATCAAACATAATATCAGGCACAAAATCAGGCATGATCTCAGGCATAAATTCATAGTCGCCTCAACCCACCATTTCAGATCAAGAACTTTCGCGCCATATGAAAACCGCCTGCCGCACGATTCACCTGCACAAACGTTTCCCGCTGGCGATTAGCCGTGGCGTGAGCGGCGATTCGGACAACTTGTTTGTCTCGGTCACCGACGGGCGCACCACCGGCTGGGGCGAAATGGCGCCCGGTGCCGCGCAAGGTGCGGCCAGTGCCGCGCTCGGTGAAGCGGCGCTGACCCAGTTCTGCGATCATCTTCCGCCGGGGCTTGCGGTTACGCAAATCTACGACCGTGCGCGCGCGCGCAAAGTGCCGCCGTGCGCGCTTGCGGCTCTCGACATCGCGTTGTGGGACTGGCTGGCGCGCACCGCCGGTATGCCGTTATATCAATTATTGGGAATCGGCAAACCGCACGCGCCGACCTCGGTGACCCTCGGCATCAATCCGCCCGAAGTGGTGCGCGAACGCATTCCGTGGTTGCTCGACGGCGGCATTCGCGCGCTCAAAATAAAACTCGGTTCGCCGCATGGCATCGACGCCGACCGGGCGATGTTTTCGCAAGTCATGGACAGCACGCGCAATTACGCGATCAGCCTGCGCGTCGATGCGAACGGTGGCTGGAA
Organism: Candidatus Poriferihabitaceae bacterium; assembly: GCA_965262585.1. Taxonomy (GTDB): domain Bacteria; phylum Pseudomonadota; class Gammaproteobacteria; order Arenicellales; family Poriferihabitantaceae; genus JAHRAW01. The sequence goes on along the minus strand of OZ253546.1, from coordinate 1,183,985 downwards.
TCTCGAGCAGGCGTCGACGATGATGAAGTGGCTCGCCGAACGCGGTGTCGAATATGTCGAGCAGCCGCTCGCAGAAGGATGCGAAGACCAGTTGCCGGCGCTGTTCAAGAACCGGCCACTGCCGATTTTTGTGGACGAATCGTGCCGCTTTGCCAGCGACCTGCCGAACTGGGCGCACGCGGTTGACGGCGTCAACATGAAACTGATGAAGTGCGGCGGCATCACCGAAGCGTTGCGGATTATCGCGGTTGCGCGCGCCTTCAAACTGAAAACCATGATCGGATGCATGAGCGAGTCGTCGATGTCGATTTCCGCCGCCGCCGCGCTCAGCGGTGCGCTTGACTACATCGATCTTGATTCGCATCTCAACCTCGACCCCGACCCGTGCACCGGCGCGCAACTGAGAGACGGAATCCTAACCCCGAACGAATTGCCCGGCCACGGCGCGGAAATTATCGATGCTGAATAAAAAACAAAAAATCGCCATCTACATGGAGGAGAACCTCGACAGCGACTACGGCAAAATGGGATTTGGGGTGATGCGTTACGGCCGCAATCCGGTGTGCTGCGTGATTGATTCCTGCCACGCCGGAAAACGGGTCAGCGAAGTGTGTGAACTGCCGTTCGACTATCCGGTGGTGGCGAGCGTCGCCGAGGCGGCCGAGCGCGGCGCCGAAGTGTTGGTGCTCGGTACCGCGCCGTCCGGCGGACGCATGCCGCCGCAATGGGAACGCCCGTTGAGCGAATGCCTGCAACTCGGCATGTCGCTGGTTAACGGATTGCACGACAACTTAAACGAACGCTTTGCGCATTTGCTGCAACCCGGATGCTGGATCTGGGATGTGCGTCAACCGGCGGACATACCGGGCATCGCCGCTGCGCGCGCCGCGACTCTCAATAACAAACGAGTGTTGTTAGTCGGCACCGACATGGCAGTCGGCAAGATGACAGTCGGCCTCGAGATCGACCGTTGGCTTCGCCGCCACGGGCACGACGCCGTGTTTCTCGCCACCGGGCAAATCGGCATCACCATTACCGGTTTTGGAATTCCCCTCGATGCGTTCCGGCTCGATCACGCTTGCGGTGCGGTCGAGGATATGGTGATGGCGGCGGCGCAACACGACATCGTTTTGATCGAAGGTCAGGGTTCATTGCTGCATCCGGGCAGCAGCGCGACTCTTTCGCTGCTGCGCGGCAGTTGCGCGACTCACTTGATCATGTGCCACCGCGCGCGGATGACCAATCTGCGCGCGCCGCATTCGGTGCGCATCCCGCCGCTTGCGGATTTCATCCGGTTGAACGAACAGGTGGCGCGTGCCTGCGGAGCGTTGACTCCGGCGACCACCGTCGGCGTCGCCCTCAACACTTCGATGCTGGATGAGGCCGAAGCGCGCGCCGAGATCGAAAAACTCGAACAGGAAATTCAACTGCCGGTGGCCGATGTGGTGCGCTTTGACGCGGGCAAACTCGGCGGGTTGCTGCTCTGAAAAATCGCTGATGAACACGCCGATGAAAACCGCCAAAAAACGCACCATCGGAATCACCGCGCTACTGTCCGCGGTTATCGCTGGACTGGTGATTCTGTCCGCGGGTCTGGTGCTGACTTTGTCGTCACAAACCGCTTGGCAAAACACCATTGAACTGCTGCGCGCACAGGCCGAACTCGCGGTAACGCTCATTGAAAAAGAGATCGAAGATCATGTCGGTCCGGCGCTGGAAATCTCCCGTTACATCCACAATCAGGTCGCCACCGGGCAACTTCACCCGGAAAACCCCGGGGAATTGGTCGCCGCGTTTAAGGGCGCGCTGGCCGCCGCACCGCAAATCGCCGGCGTGGTGCTGTGGGATGAAAATGTCACCAAGGTAGAGATACGGCGTTCCGAAAATGGCTTTGTGTCGGTGAGCCACGAACAGGATCCGGTAACGCCGGAGTTGCTCGCCATGATCGACGACGCCCGTGCCAAAGGTGCGCCCTCGTGGGGGCCGCCGACCGAGGGTGACGCCGAGGCAAATTATGTCCATACGGTCGCTCCGCTTAACTATCGAGGCCGCTATTGGGGCGTTATGGCAACCGGCGTGACCATCAACAATTTGTCTTCGATCTTGAAACGAGTCGGCGACCGGCGCGGCATGACCCCGTTTATTCTTTACGGCGATAACGTGCTGGCGCATCCCGCGCTCGACAATGCACCGGTGATAATCGGCGATACTAACCGCGCGCGCCTGCTGAAAATCGAAGAACTCGATGATCCCATCATCGCGCAGTTTTACGGCAGCGAAGTGTTTCATCCGCCGAATACAAACTTTGAGATTCGCACGATAAAAAACAACGCGGATGATGAATATCTGGTGCTGTCCAGAGCCAACACCTCGTTTGGCGATACGCCGTGGCAGATTGGCATCTACGGGCCGGCGGACTCGTGGGGGAAACAAATCCGGCGTCTGATTGGCTCGGCGATTGCCGGTGCTTTGGTTCTCGTGCTGGCGATTCTGTGCTCGTTGTGGATTGCGCGCAAAATCTCCCGGCCAATCCGCTTCCTTGCCGGTTCCGCGGAAAAAATCGGCATGCTTGAGTTGGACGGCATCGGCGACATCAAACGTTCGGGAATCCGGGAACTCGACGATCAGGCGAGCGCGTTCAAGCATATGGTGGAAGGTTTGAGGTGGTTCGAGACTTATGTGCCCAAGCAACTGGTGCGCAAACTCATCCATGGACGCGGCGGCGGGGATGCCTCGATCGAGTCGCGGGAGGCGGAGATCAGCGTAATGTTCACCGACATCATCGGCTTCACCGCGCTCTCGGAAACCATGCCGCCGGGCGAAGTCGGCGCTTTGCTCAACGCGCATTTCGAAATCATCGCACGCTGCATCGAAGCCGAGGGCGGTACCCTCGACAAATACATCGGCGATTCGGTTATGGCTTTCTGGGGCGCGCCCGAAGATCAACCGGATCATGCGCAACGCGCCTGCCGCACGGCCATCGCGATTGCTGATGAACTAACCCAAGCCGCACACAAGACGCCGGTCAGAATCAAAATCGCGATTCACAGCGGACCGCTGCTGGTCGGAAACATCGGCGCCAGTTCGCGCATGAACTACACGGTGATCGGTGATACGGTGAACACCTGCAGCCGCATCGAATCCTTGTGCGGAAAATTTGACGATGGCGCACCGGCGATTATTTTGGTGAGTTCCGAGACAATGAAACTCGCACAAGTTGATCCGACTCTACGCTTTGAAGAAGTCGGCGGGCACGAAGTCAAGGGGCGTAGCGGACAGGTGCATGTCAGTCGGCTCAGAGCAAAGGACAACGAAAACAATCCGAGCCGGGGTTGAGTGTTAGTTTAGATTTTCAGGCAGCAGAATTTTGTTAGTTCATTCTTTGTTTTTATGATTTTGTCGTTGCGGTAAAGGTTGGGGTGTTTCTGTGCGTTGCTGTATCCAGACGGATCGCCGGACTTGACCGCCACAACCCAAGACGCTTTACGGCAGCGTTCGCCAAGATAGCCGCCGACACCTCGCGGAATCACTCCCAGTATTTCGGCGACCGCGCCATATGTACAACGTCTTTGTTTGCGGTTCAAGCAGACTAGGATTTTCTTAACCACATCGTTTTTGACTAACTTATTCGCGCTCATCCTTTAACCTCTCGCCGCCGTGCATGCAGCGTTGGCTCAGTATATCCGTTGGCGACCGTCCGCCCCTTGAACACCAGTTCTAGGGCGGCTTGAAAGGCGGGGCCGTTATAGTCCGGCGCCATGTTTTGATAGTCGGGATCGCTTTCGTTCTGGCGGTCGACCACCACGGCCATTTTCTGAAACGCTGAAGTCACTTGCTCCTCGGTAATCAGTTGATGATGCAACCAGTTGGCGATGTGCTGGCTGGAAATACGCAGCGTGGCGCGGTCTTCCATCAGTGCCGTGTCGGACAGGTCGGGCACTTTGGAGCAGCCAATTCCCCGGTCGATCCAGCGCACCACATAACCGAGGATGCTCTGGGCGTTGTTTTCCAGTTCCCGGGCTGCTTCGAAGGCGCTGATTTTGCGGCTGGCAAGCACCGGGATGGTCAACAAGTCGTCGAGGTTCGCCCGCACCGCATTCGCCAGTTCCCGCTGCCGCACCGCAACATTGACATGATGGTAATGCAATACATGCAGGGCCGCGGCGGTCGGCGACGGCACCCAGGCGGTACTCGCACCGGCGCGTGGATGCGCGAATTTTTGCTCGACCATTAACGCCATGTTGTCCGGCGCCGCCCACATCCCTTTGCCGATCTGGGCATGTCCGGGCAACCCGGCGGCCAGCCCGATGTCGACATTCCAGTCTTCATAAGCGAGCAGCCAGGGCGCCGATTTCATATCGTTTTTCGGCAGCACCGCGCCGGCCTCCATGCAAGTATGAATTTCATCGCCGGTGCGGTCGAGGAAACCGGTGTTGATGAAAACTACGCGCTCACGGGCGGCGTGGATGCACGCTTTCAGGTTCACCGTAGTGCGCCGCTCTTCGTCCATGATGCCAATCTTGATGGTGTTGCGCGCAATATCCAACGCCTCTTCAACCCGCGCAAATAATTCCACCGCAGATGCCACTTCCTCCGGGCCGTGCATCTTCGGTTTGACGATATACACGCTGCCGGTTTCGCTGTTGCGGAAACGGGCGTTGCCGAGCAAATCGTGTTTTGCCGCCAGCACCGTTACCATGGCGTCCAGAAAAGTTTCGGGGATTTCTTCGCCGTTCAGCGTGACCGCATCGGTATACATGTGCGCGCCGACATTGCGTATGAACATCAAACTTCGGCCCCGCAGGCGTTGCGGTGCGCCGTTTGCGCCGGTAAATTCAAAGTCGGGTTGCAGCGTGCGCTCGATGGTTTGGTCGCCTTTTTTCACGGTGGTGCGCAGATCGCCCTTCATCAATCCGGCCCAGTTGCGATACACCCGCACCTTGTCGGCGGCATCGACCGCCGCGACCGAATCCTCGCAATCCATGATGGTGGTGATGGCCGCCTCAACCCTGACGTCGTAGATGCCGGCAAGGTCGCCACGGCCAATGTAATACCCTTCGCCAATCAAGATTTCGATGTGCAGATTGTTGTGCTTCAACAACACGCTCGAAGGCGATTCCGGGTCGCCGGTATAGCCGACAAAACATTCGCGCCAACCGAGTTCGGTGGTGCTGCCGTCTCCCATCACCACGATCAACTTGCCCGACTTGACCCGGTATGCGACCGCGTAACTGTGGCTGCCGACCGCCAGCGGCACCACTTGATCGAGGAGGTCGCGCGCGTATTGAATAACCCGCGCACCGCGCACCGGGTTGTATTTTCCGGTGCGTTTGCAGCCTTCGACTTCGGCGATCACATCGGTTTCGTATAACGCATCGTATAAACTTAACCACCGCGCATTGGCGGCGCTGAGCGCATAACGGGTGTTGTCCACCGGCACCACCAACTGCGGCCCGGCGATGACCGCGATCTCGTCATCAACATTCGCGGTTTGCACCGAGAACTCGCCGCCTTCGGGCAGCAGATAACCAATCTCGGTAAGAAAATCCTTATACGCCGCGAGTTGCGGTGTTCCCGGATGCGCCTGATGCCATGCATTTATCCGCCCCTGCAACGAATCACGTTTTTCCAACAAGGCGTGATTCTTGCCGCCCAAGTCCGCAACAATCCCAGTTAACCCACGCCAGAATTTCGCCGCATCAATGCCGCTACCCGGCAAGATTTCGTCGACCACCAGATCATGCAACCCACGGTCAATGCTCAGGCCATGCAATTCAATTCTTTCAGACATCATCACACTCTCAATTCGGTAAGTTGTCCGGGTTTTTAAGTACCTCCTCGATTTGCTCATCCTCCGAGGTCACGATTCCATGCATTCGATTTTTTCTGAAATAGCAGATGTACTTATTTGCGGCTGCTTTCCAAGCCTGCGCGATTTCCTTCGGCGACGAATACTTTCCATCACAAATGGTTGGGGCGGTTGCGGTCGCCAAGAGAATATCAGCACCGTCATAATATTCTCCCGTTTTGGTCTGCGGCCACGGAATGTTGAGGATGCCGCCGTTTCCGAGTATCGGCTCTTCACCACACGCGGTTTCTAATTGTGGATACTGGTTAGGCTTATTTTTCTTATACCCATCCACCCAATCAGACCATTCACCGACAACAACGTGTCCCTGCGAATACTTGGGGTTGGGGACAATGCCAACGCACCCCCAATCAGCGGATATCTCATTTTGGGCGTTGTTTTTGGTTGGCTGCTCAGCGGCCCATAATGCTTTCGCTTCTTCAATTAAATCGGAGGTGCATCGAATTCTTCGGGCGCAAGGAATTGCGATGCCCATGCCCATTTTTTCCAGACAACACATCAGTTGCGAAAAAACCATAGTGTATGTGTCGCCTCGAGTACTCGATTTTCGCCCATAGCGAATCGGCACTGTCAAATGAACCCGGTTGCACACTCTCAGTCTGGCATCGCGCCATTGCTGGCGATGGAGCTTCTGGTCCCACATCAGGGAACCGATCACAAGTATCGCAACACGAGCATTCATTACCGGATTTCTCGAAGTATTTTTTGAAGTATTGGTTGAAGCGGAATCCAATTTCAATCGGGTGATTCGACCTTACAACCCCGCACGCAACGCCCCGGGCAAGTTCCGGGGTAGGCGGTATTTTATCAGCATTACCCACCGACCACCAACACCCCCGAAGTTGCGTTTGTAAATTGCGGTGGCGTATTATGCGGGGCTGGCTTGATTGCGCAACCTGCTGGCGTGGTTTCGCTATCCGTGCCGCAAACATCGACATCTTGACAATGGAACGTATTTTGGATCTGACCTTTGCTTCGCTAAAAGAACGCCAGCGGCGGGAACGCCACGGCTACCCGGACAATATCGGATTGCGCATCCATCGCGCCTTGAGTTGGCTCGACCGCGCCGAGCGATGCGGCGATGATAACGATGCGCGGTTTGTGTTTCTTTGGATTGCGTTTAATGCGGCATACGCAAACGAGATCGATGACCGAGGCCTCTTTACGGAACGCGCGCTGTTTCGGAATTTCATTGGTCGGCTGGTGAAACTTGACCGCAACCGACTGCTCTTTGATTTGGTCTGGTCCGAGTTTTCCAGCAGTATCCGCGTGCTGTTAAACAACCGGTATGTGTTCGGGCCGTTCTGGGATTTTCATAACGGCAGGATTAACCAAGCGGAATGGAAAAGCAGATTTTCCAAAGCCAAAGCCGCCGCCAACAAAGCCCTGTCCGCAAACGACACGGAATCCTTGCTGGCCAACCTGTTCTCCCGGCTCTATGTATTGCGAAACCAAATCATACATGGCGGCGCAACCTGGAATAGTTCCACCAACCGCGAACAAGTACGTGATTGCACCAATATCCTAGCAAAAATCGTCCCGTTCATCATCCTGATCATGATGGACAACCCAAAGGTACTGTGGGGAGATCCTTGCTATCCTGTGGTGGATTGAGTACTCAGTTTTTTTCGCCGAAGGTAGGTTGCACTAGGCGCGGGGGCATCCCCCCGCATTGCGCGTCCACGCGCAACCTCTCGGTGGCGGGCAAATGAGGTTGTTATTTCCCATAAAATGGTGCTACGCTTACGAAACTTGATTTCTTCAGAGAACACCCATGCCATCAGCAGCATTAGACACCCTGACTGTCGCCAAGCAAATGAAACACCACTACACCCATATACAACGCCGGAGTTAAAGAACTATGAATATTCAACAAAAAAGTCTTGCTTTCACACGCGCCTTCGGTGGTTTTGCGCGGCGGGGGATTACACCGCATACCCCCCCCCCCCCCCCCCAAATGAAAATTTTGATTTTGAGGGGATTGCATCGCTCCTGCTCGTTATCGGCCTTCTTTTAGGGCTGTCCTCGCAAGTCGCCGCGCAGGATACCCCGACTCCGAGCGGCAACGCCGGACCGGACCAAACCGTGTTGGCCGGCGAGACGGTGACCTTGGACGCCAGCGCCAGCCGCGATGTGTCCGGAGGAACCACTAATCTGGTATATAGTTGGTCACAGGATGAGGACTATAATCTGCCGCTGGTGATGGTGACCCTGATGAATCCGGCTACGGTCATGCCGACTTTCACGGCGCCGAGTTTGGCTACGGCCAAGGAGTTTCGTTTCCTCCTAAGTGTCACCGACTCGTCCCTTACGGACTCGGGTATTTCGTTCACCACGGTACTAATCACAATCGTTGCCCAGACGAACACCCAGCGGCCGACTGCCGTGGCCGGATCTGACCAAACCGTGGATGAAGGCGCGACCGTGACCTTGACCGGCGGCGGCGTGGATCCGGAAAGCGCGACTCTGACCTATCAGTGGGAACAGGTGGGTAGGCCGTCGGTGCTATTGACAAATGCGGATATGCAAGTGGCTACCGTCAAGGCGCCATTGGGGGTGGGGAGTAATTTGGCGTTGACCTTCAGTCTGACGACCAATGACGGGGATATAGATTCGGCGCCCGATGAGGTGGTGATCACGGTGCAAGCCGACACCAACTCTACGCCGAACGCTCCGCCGGTCGCCAATGCCGGGCCTGACGCATCCGTGTTCCAGGGATTTCAGTACTTATTCAACGGCGGCGGCAGCAGCGATCCGGAAGGCCAGCCGCTGACCTATTTGTGGACGAAGGTTAGCGGGCCGACGACGGTGCCGGAGGCATTTATCAGTGAAACCACCGCACGACCGACCTTCTTCGTGCTGCGTGGTGAGTTCATGGTGAATACGGTGCATGTCTTCAGTCTGGTGGTCAGTGACCCGGTGCAGAGTTCGGCGGCGGACATGGTGAGTATCACCGTAATCGCAATAGCCGACGAGCCGACCGTCAGTGTGTCGCTTGACCAAACCGTGGATGAGGGCGCAAATGTAACGCTGACCGGCACTGCTAACAGCGATCTGACCGGCGTACTGCCGACTTATGCGTGGACGCAGACCGGCGGTGTGCCGACGGTGAGTTTGAGGAATGCGGACACCGACACCATAACTTTCACCGCACCGAGTGGGTTGACGGATAATGCGATGTTGACTTTCACGCTGACCGCAACCGACCTGAGCGGTAACATGGGAACCGATACGGGGGTCATCACCGTAACCGCCGGGGCTGCGCCGCCCACCGACCCGGGCACCGACCCGCCCACCGACCAGTCCGCCGCCATCGCTATGGCCAACGAAGTAATATTGCCGAATGTTGCGCAAGCCATATCAGCCAGCGTAAGCGGCGCGATTGCGCAGCGCATTGAGTTATCGGCAAGCCCCACCCCCAGCCTCAACTTCGGCGGACAGGGCAGCATAGCAACCGCATTGCAAACCCACGGCCAAGCGATGAGCGAAGGCAATCGTGATTTCAAAGAATTATTGTCCGGTTCCGATTTTGTGATGCCGCTGAATGCGAGCGGTGACGGAGCGTCCGGCGGTTCCCCGTTGGCATTTTGGGGAAGCGGCGAATACCGTGATTTATCCGGCGAGGGCAACACATTGGATTGGGACGGCGAGTTATCCGGCATTCATCTCGGCTTTGATGCGCGTATGCACCCGGATTTATTGGTCGGCGTGGCGGCTTCGTGGGTGCAGGGCGATTTTGATTTTGACGACCCGGAGAATACGACTGCCGCCCTTACAAAAGGCGAATACGAAATCGACTTGGCCAGCGTGAATCCTTATATCGGCTGGAGCGTGGGCGTATTGGATTTATGGGCGACCGCCGGATATGGCGAAGGTGATTTAGAGATCACTCCTACCGGCAACGGCGGCGGCACCAAAACTTCGAGCGACATCAACTCGCGCAGTTTATCAATCGGCGGTAGCGGTCGGGTATTGCAAATCGAAGCAACCGAAGTGTATTTGAAAGGCGAAGTATCGAGCACCGAATTGGAAATCGAAGGCAACGCCACAAGTACCACCCCAATTCTTGCTCAAGACATAGACACAACCCGCGTGCGACTTGCGCTGGAAGCCAGCCAAAAGCGCATCACCGCCGGTGGCGGGTTATACGAACCCTCGTTGGAAATCGGCGCGCGATATGACGGCGGCGATGGCGAGAACGGCGTCGGCCTCGAGGTCGGCGGCGGCGTGCAATATAGCAACCCGATAACCCGCGTAACCGTAGAAGGCCGTGTGCGCGGATTGCTCGGCCATAGCGGCGAATACGAAGAATGGGGGATTAGCGGTAGCGTGCGCCTGCAACCCGGATCCGATGGCCAGGGCCTATCCTTCAACATAACCCCCGGCTACGGCGAAAGCCAAAGCGGCATCCAAGCCCTATTCAACGCCACCAACAAAGCCGACACAACCGCCGACCCCCGTCCATACATGGACGCCCGCATCGGCTACGGAACCCCCGTCCCCCGCTGGAACGCCATAGTAACCCCCTACAGCGAACTAACCATCGGCACCACCGACAGTTACCGCCTCGGAATAAACTGGAAATCCGGCACTAGATACACCCTAACCCTATCCGGCGAACGCCAAGAGCGCACGACTACCCCAACCCATGCCGTTCTGCTAAAGGGCGAAGTAAGTTTCTAAAAGGAGCGGCTTACGCCGCTTCGGACAGGCAAGGGACAGGTCGCGACCTGTCCCCCACAAAAACATCAGACCACCCCGGCGCGCAGGGACGCGCGGGGGGTCTCCCCCCCGCATTGCGCATACACAGTGACTCGCCAACTGGTGTCGAGGTGATATAATAGGCGGTGCCGGTCTTGGGTATCCGAATCATGGGTATCCAAAATCGGTGACCAAAAGTCGGCACGGGAACCTTGCCGTTGATTCGACCTCAAAGCCCATTAGTCTGAACACCCTGACACCCCACACTGGAAACACACATGACCTTGCATTGGCCGGCTCGCTTGTTGTTGCTGTTTTATTTCATCTTGCTGGCACTGGTTGCCGTCAATCTGGCGTTGGTGCTGGAGTTGCCGTTGCAACTGGCGGCGGTGCCGCCGGGGGTGGCGCTGCTGGCGGTGGCCGCCACTTGGCTTTCCATCGGCACCCGCCGCGCGCTGTTTAGTTGCCTGCTGGTGCTCGGCATCATCGCCCTGATCACCGTTGCGCTGGTGCTGGCGGTGCCCGCATGGCAGGTTATCGCCGACGGTGCCAGCCGTTCATGGGCCGGGCGCATGGCGCCGTTGGTGGTCGCCGCCCTCGCCCTCCACGCCTGCAACCTGTGGGTTGCCGCGGCGGCCTCCGGCGAGCATGACGAATCCCTCGAGCGGCTGGCGCGGCTGTTCTACGGGCCCGGCATTCTGGCATCGCTGGTCACCGCGCTGATCTTGTGCGCCGGTTTGATACTCGGCTTGGAACTGCTGGCGCGCAGTGGCGATCAGGCGCAGGCGGTGACGCGGCGTTTCCTCGAACGCGGCGTGATTCCGCCGCTGACCGTGCTGCTGTTCTTCTGGGGGTCGTTGCTGTTGCTTGGCAAGTGGTGGAACGGCTGGTATCTGCGCCGTGTGCTGGCGCGCTGGTCGGTGCGCGCGAATTCATTTACCGCGAGCCTCGATGACCTGACCGCCAACCCCACCGAAATGGACGAAGGGCTGCAGTTGCTATGGCGACGCCACGAAGAATCATGGCTGCTGCCGCGCTACATCAGTTGGGCGGTGCCGATCCTTGGTTTCATTGGCACCGTGCTCGGCATCTCGCTGGCCGCCGAAGGCATCCGCCGCATCATCGCCTCGGACGCCGGACTTACCAGTTTGTCGAGCGACCTCGACGGCGCCATCGCCCCGCTCGGCATCGCCTTTGACACCACCCTCATCGCGCTGTCGCTGAGCGTGGTGCTGACGCTGATGCTGGTGCTGGTGCAGCGTGGTGAAGAACGCCTGCTCGCGACTCTGGAGCGGCGAGTGCGGGAAACGGCGCGGGAAGCGGCGCGTGGCGTTTAGGTCATCATCGGGGTCATCACCGGGCCGCGCCTCTGGCGGCGTACTGCAAGAGGAAAACAATGCGCCGATGATGGCGATCTTCGGCGGCGTGTTCGGCTTGCTGCTGGTTTTTTTGGTGATCGTCAATTTGTATTCAGACGCGGCGCAACGCGAACGGCTGGAGCGCGGCGACGAAGACGGCTTATACCGCATCGAGCGGCTCGACGGCGGCAGCGGTTATGTGGTGATTACCTTCCCCGGCGAATTGCGCATCATTGAAAGCGGCCGTAGCATCAACCCGACCACGGTGTGCGACGCCGGTAGTTCGTTCCGCGATTATGCGCGCCGCGTGTATGAGAACGACGGCGACCAACTGGTGTTCTTCATGCTCGAGGGCAGCGTGCCGACCATGGCCGCGGCGCGGGAGTGCTTGAGATCGATGTGGCCGCAGCAAGTCCTGACCATCGGCTGGGTAATCGCCGATAACGAATTGCTGAAGTCGGTGGCGCTCAACGATATTCCCAACTACATCCGCGAATACGCCGAGGAAAAGCCGTGAAACGCGGCGCGAGCACGCTGGACTTCGCCGGGGTGGCGTTGGTGGACATCCTCGCCAACGGTCTGGCGATGTTGATCATCGTCATCGTGCTCAGCATCGCCGCGCGCACCGAGCACGAACAGCGCACCAGCGCTCAAGTGGAAGAAGTGGAAACCATGATGAGCCGCCGGTTCAGCACTTCGCTGGTACTCAACAGCCTCGCCGCCAGCCCACCGGCGAGCCTGCATGACTACCGCGCCTCGCCCCTCGATCAAGTACACGATCCCCGGTTGCTGCCGATCATCGAACTGCACCGCAAGTTTGTGCGCGAGTTCTACAGCGGGGCGATCTGGAGCCGCGAAGAATTGCTGCGCGATCCGAATGCGATGGATGCGTGGCTGGATGGTTTCGATGAGGATAGCAAACCGCGACTGCGTACCGATGTATACGACGTCGCCCAGTTTTATCTGGCGATGTCCATCCTGCGCGACCACGGCATCACGGTGCGCCATTGGCATTTCCTTGACGGCGGCGGGCTGGGCTTCGCCGGTGCCGGGCGTTGTCCGCCGGGCGTCGCCGCTCAGGATTGCCGGGGCACTGCGGGTGGAGAAGGGCACTCGGCCCTGCCGGAGTTGGCGGACGGCGCGGGTGGCGGTGCGGGCGGTAGCGAAATCTGGCCACCGCCCGACTCCTCTGGGGCAGGTGGCGGCGCGCAATCGGAATCCGCCCCCTTCCCGGGCGGTGCGGCACTCGGCGTAACTCCCGGCAACGGCATCCCCGGCTTGGGCGGCATACCGGGCTTGGGTGGCGGCAGTTTCCCCAATGCGCAACCGGGGCTTGGCGGCCGGTCGCGGGGGCTGCTCGGTGCTACCGGACAAGGAGCCGGGCAAGGCGAGGTGGCCGCCCGCTTCCGGTTGTCGAGCCCGGAGTCGCTGCGCGAAGACCAAGGTTTGTCGCTCAGCGGAGCCGCGCCCACCCCCGAACAAATACTCGCGGTGTTGCTCGATTTCATCGGCAAGTTGCAGTTGACCCTCGATGCCGGTGCTTCGCCGAGCGATCAACTTGCCGACTTCGAGCAGTTCATTCGCCGGGGATTCACCACCCCGCCGACCCTCGATTTTGTCGCCCGCGCCCAAATCAGCGACCTGATGGCGGAACTTCAGCGGCCCTTCCGACCCGACGAATCATTGCTCGATGAATCATCCCTCAGCGTCACCCCGCTGCCACCCGGCACGCGCGCGAATACCGAAATCATCATCGACGCCAACCGGCGGCTGCGTAGCGTTGCCATTAGCCGCCGCGACCAAGCGTCGCCACTGGACGATGAGGTGCGCTCGGCGGTGCGCCCGGCGTTGCGCTTGAACGCCCATCCCGACATTTGGCGCGGCCTGTCGCTACCGCTTTCGCCAAACGCGCTGCTACTGCTGCCGCCGCAACAACAGCGATCCGACCAGTTACGCTGGCGCGCCGTGGCGTATATCGCCCCCGAATTTGACGACTTCATCGTCGGCTTCGTCTACGCCGCCGTTGACCCCGGCGGGCGGCTGGTGGTGCGCGCCGAAGACAACCGCGTGCGCCTCGACGGCCGTCCGTTGCACACCCCCTACCGCGAAGCCCTGTTCGGCGCTCGCAGTTGGCTGGTGGCACTCTACGGCGTTTTGGTGCTGGGATTATTCGGCTTGTTATTGGCGGTGCGGCGGCTGACGGCGGGGCATCGGGCGTGAAACGATACTACATCGCGGCGCTGGGACTCGGTGTGCTATTGCTATTGCTGCTGGGGCTGACGCGCTTCGCCACCCACGCATTACGCGGCGACACGGTGGTCGTGGAGTTGGGTTTTGAAAGTTCCCACAGCGACCGCGCCCGGGCCTTGGATGAAACCCTGCTGGAAGTGCTGGAGCGCGGGCATTTCGGCACCGAACTGCGTCGCCGTCTGGAGCGTCCCGCGCACACCATACAACTGCCTGACTTTTACGCCGACACCTGCGAAGTGCGACAGATTGACTTCGAACGTTTTGCACGCTGGCGACAGCGCAACACCGCCGCCGACCCCGCCGGTGCGTTATACAGTTCTTCCAGCGGCCATCGCATCGCCGGTTTATTGCAATCCCCGGCGAGCGGCGTCAATTACGCCGGTGCCGCCGCCTACTGCGAAGCCGCCGGTGGCCGCCTGCCGTGGGCCGAGGAATGGGAAGCACTGGCGGTTGGCAGCGAAGGACGCTTGTATCCGTGGGGCGACACCTTCGACGATCGCTCGTGGCCCTATCAGGACTCTCATCGCAACGCCTCGCAACCCTGTGGCACGCATCCGGCGGCGGCAACCCCCGAAGGCGCGCACGACCTGGCCGGTAATGTGATGGAGTGGAGCAGCGGTCGGCGACAGGCGGACGAGTCGCAATGGCAGCCGGGCGCCCACGGTGCGCCACCAGTGCGCGCCAACGGACGGGCGATTTATGCGCTATCCGCTGCATGGCTTGGCATCAAACCGGAAACGCGCAGTCACCATCTGGGCTTTCGCTGCGTCTATGAACGGCCGCCGCAGACATTGCTACCGTGGGGCGCGACACCGGTGTCGGTGCCGGTTGCGGGTGGTGAGTATCCACTCGGCGTGCCACGCGACTTGCGGCTTGCGCGTATCGCGGTGCTGCTACCGGCGACCCAGCAACGCACCGCACGCAGCCTAGTTGGCACGCAAAATGCGCGGCGTCTCGAGGTGGCGCGCTGTGAGGTCAGCCGCCGCGACTACCGCGCCTTCTTACGCCACCCGCTGGCGCAACTCGGCCTGTTTGCCAACGAACACGAACCCCACGGACGAGACTACACGCCGCGCAACTGGGAACAGCAATTGCAACAACCCGAACTGCCGGTGACCGGGGTCGACTGGTGGGCCGCGGATGCTTTCGCGCGCTGGGCCGGCGGGCGTCTGCCGCGCATCGAAGAATGGCAACTGCTGGCCGCCGGACCGGATGCCGCCCGCTATCCCTGGGGCGATGATTATCAATCCGGCAACGCCGCCACCGGCGACTTGCCGCCGGGCGCACAGCCGGGGCCGCAACGCTGCGGCAAAGCAAAGCGCGACCGCAGCACCGACGGCGTGCAAGACCTGGCCGGCAATGTTTCGGAATGGACCTTGTCGCTAACCGCCGAACAAGGCGACTACGCCGCCTGGGTACAAGGCGGCAACTGGCTACTCCCCGGAAAAATAACCGCCCACAGCATCTTCGGCCGGGCCGTGCCATTGAATCACCGCTCAGAAAGCATCGGTTTCAGGGTGGTATATGATTAAGAAAAATATAATTCCGTCATATCAGTGAAAGTGGGAATTTAGAAAAAAATGTGCGGCGGAGTTGCTCCTTAAAAGGACAGGTCGCGATGGGTCCCTACGAAAAACATAATCCCGTCATACCCGCGCAACTGGAATCCAGTCGAACAAATCCGGCGTTAGCCGCTCCTTGTCCCTTATGATGTATCCGCAACCGCGCCCCACGCCAAATGAGAAACCGCAGTCCTGCTACAATGGTGCATATTCCGAACCACCCATAAAACCCATGCCTAATTGTCGAACCTACAGCCGCACCGACCAAGCCATCATTGGCTTTTCCCGCCTACTGGACACCGCTATGCCCTCAAACTCCCACCCGGCGGTGCGTCCGTTTCCCGGTGGGGCGGGGGATGATGATGCGTTGAGTGATGAAGAGCGTCGGCGTTCGGGGCGTTATATGCGCGTTAATCATGTCGGCGAGGTTTGTGCGCAGGCGTTGTATCGAAGTCAGGCATTGACCGCCCGAGACGCGCATGTCCGTGAACGTATGCGACACGCGGCGGCGGAAGAAAACGATCATCTTGCATGGTGTGAACAGCGTATCGAAGAACTGGGGGCGCGCAAGAGTTTGCTCAATCCGTTGTGGAGCATCGGTGCTTTCACCATCGGCGGCATCGCCGGAATGGCCGGCGACCAATGGAGTCTGGGATTCGTGGCCGAGACCGAGCGACAAGTGGTGGCGCATCTCGAAGACCATCTCGGCAAACTGCCGGAAAAAGACACCAGATCAAGGGAAGTGGTGGCGCAGATGAAAAAAGACGAACATCAACACGCCGAAACCGCGGTCGCCGCCGGTGCCGCCGAACTGCCGCCGCCGGTCAAAGGGTTAATGCGGCTGGCGGCTGGAGTGATGACTTCCACCGCGCATTGGATTTAAACCAACCCATCTAAACCAACCCATCTAAACCAACCCATCTAAACCAACCAATGGCGGATCGAAGATTACAAGTTTTTGCAACGGTTGCGCGGTTGCTGAGTTTCACCAAAGCGGCGGTGGCGTTGCACATGTCCCAGCCGGCGGTTACTTTTCAGATTCGCCAACTGGAGGAGCATTTCAACACCCGCCTGTTCGACCGCACCCACAACCGCATCGCGCTGACCGAAGTCGGGCGGCTGGTCAAATCCCATGCCGACCGCATCATGGCCAACTACGCCGAAATGGAAGGCGAAGCCCGCGCCCTGACCGGCGAAGTTGCGGGGCCGTTGGTGGTGGGCGCCAGCACCACCATCGGCGAGTATTTCATCCCGCGCATAGTCGGCGGCTACCAATCGAGTGTTCCCGGCGTTCAAGTGCGGCTGCGCATCACCAACACCAATGGCGTCATCCACATGGTGGAAAACAATGAAATTGACATCGGCATCGTCGAGGGCCCAGTCAACAACAAAAATCTGGTCACCCAAGTCATCTGGGATGATGAACTGGTGGTGGCATGCGCGGTTGACCACGCCCTGGCGCAGGAAGATTCGGTGGCCATCGATGCCCTGTCGGCGCATCCTTTCATCAGCCGCGAAGAAGGCTCCGGCACCCGCGAAGTCATGGAAAACTACATCGCCGAACAGGGCCGCGAAATCAGCCTCAACATCATAATGGAATTCGGCAGCCCCGAATCCATCAAAAGCGCGGTCAGCGCGGGCCTCGGCATCTCCATTTTGTCCATCGCCACCATGGAAAAAGAATTAACCTTGAAATCATTACGCGCCGTGCCGCTCGCCCCGCCCATCCGCCGGCCGTTTTCCCTCGTCTACCAACGCCAGAAATTCCGCCTGCAAGCAATGGAAGAATTTCTCCAATTCGCCCACGCCCAATGCGAATCACGGCGCTCAAAATTCGCCCAATGAGTACTGCCCGACACTAGCCGGACTCATTGCGACGGGTCCTTGTAATGAGCGGCTTGCGCCGCATTAGTTTTACTGGATTCCAGTTGCGCGGGAATGACGGAATTATATTTTTCTTTGTAGGGACAGGCCCCCGTGCCTGTCCGCATTGCTACCGGCAATCCTCGTTCGTTACCATTTCCCCTCTCGTCGTCATTCCCGCGTAGGCGGGAATCCAGTCGAACAAACCCGGCGTAGCGGTCAACATAAGGAACGTCTACGCCGTGCTTGTGGTGATTGGCAGTCGGCGCAAAAATGCGCGGCAATAATTACAGGTCGAGTTCGGTCCACAATGGAAAATGATCCGAGCCGGTGGCTTTGGTGTCTACGCGACATTCGCGTACGCTTGATTGTAGTGCGTTGCTGATGAAACAATAATCGAGTCGGGCTGGTTGGTGGTTGACATCGCTGGTGAATCCGGTGGCGAGGTCGTGGCCGGCGGTGCACCATGCGTCGACTAATCCGCAGGGGTTGGCGATGCGTCCGCCGTAATCGCTGAGGGGGCCGACCATTTGATCGTATTCGGCGGAGTCCGGTTGAAAGTTGAAATCGCCGAGCATAACCGCTTCCGGCGGCACCGTTTGCGAAGCCGCACCGGCGGCCCAATCCAAACCGCTGACATCACCTGAAATCGGCGCGCCTTCAAAAGCGGCGTTGAAATGAATATCCAACAATGCCTCGACCTGCGGCAGCCGAGTGGTGGCCGAAAGATGGGTAAGGTGTAGCGAATACAGGCGCAGCAGACGCCCGCCACATTGCGCGGTCGCTTCGAGTGCCGAACGCTGAATGCTGAGCGGCCCGGTGCTGGCGTATTTCGGGAGTAGGTGATGGCGCGAACTTAAAATTGGCCGGCGGCACAGCAGCATATTGCCGAATTGACGACGCGCGTGGTGTGTCGGCGAAGCCTCGTCGATATGCACATCGACGCCGGCGCCATATACCCAGAAATAATCGCGCAGGCGGTCGGCGATCCATTGAACTTGATCGACATTTCCACTGCGCGGCCAGAACCGTTCCACTTCCTGCAACGCGATGACATCCGCGCCGGCGACTTCTTCGGCGATCCGTTCGAGATTGGTTTGGCCGTCTTGGCCTTTGCCGTATTGAATGTTGTAAGTGACGAATTTCATTTGGTCGGATCGTTGTCAGTGGTGCGTGCCGGTGCGCGCCGATCGTTGAGCACTGTGACTCGATGCATACAGCGATACGCGGGTGCATAATCGGCGACCGCGTAGTGCTGACTGGCGCGATTATCCCACATCGCCAGCGTGCCTTTGTGCCAATGAAAACGAACCTGAAACTCCGGGCGGTTGGCGTGATTGTAAAGATAATGCAACAGGCGGTCGCTGTCGTGAGTGGACATGCCGACTATGTGCCGGGTGAACGATTGGTTGACATAAAGAATGCGCCGGCCGCTTACCGGATGCCGCCCGACCACTTGATGAACCGCCGAGCCGGTGGTGGCGAGGGTGCGGTTCAACGCTTCGACATCATTGCGCGGCCCGAGGGCGGCGTTGCGAAACGAGCCCATGTCATGCACCGCATACAACGGCTGCAGTTGCTGCTTGATCGAATCCGGCAGCGCATCGTAAGCGGCGTGCATACTCGCCCACAAAGTGTCGCCGCCAATCACCGGCATATCGACCGCGTATAACAACGCCGCAAACGGCGGGTTTTGCGTGAAAGTTAAATCCGTGTGCCATTCATTGGTGTCGGGCGGGCGCGCCGCATCGTTTTCCAACTTGACGACTTCGGGGAATTGCTCGACCTGCGGATAAACCGGATGCGGCCGATCCAAATCGCCAAACTCCCCGGCGAAACGCACCTGCGCCTGCGGCGTCAACTCTTGCCCCCGAAAAAATATCACCAAATACTCAACCAACGCCCGATAAATCTCCTCAACAACCCCCGGCGCAACCGACGCACCAAGATCAACACCACTAATCTCAGCACCCACAGCAGGGGATAGGGGAGTGATTTTCAGGGGCATTTGTGTGGTTTTTGCAGGGTGGGTGAGTTGTTGGTGGGATTTTATCGTATTTTGATGAGGGGGTGGTTTTGGCGACCAAAGAAAGGCCCAATGTTATTATGCTAAACTTGTATTACCCCACGCAAAAACCAGCAATGAGAAGATGAATCCAGACGATAGCCCTTTCACGCCAAACCAACCGGCCAGCGTCGATTTTTTTACCGGGCGAGAAGAGCAAGTAGAAGAACTCCTCGGTATTGTTCGAAAAGCGGCAACCGGGACTTTACAAGTTGCCTGGATCGCCGGAGAAAGGGGGATTGGCAAAAGTTCGCTCGCCTCGCTCATCGGTTTCATGGCCGAGCAACACAACAACGCACTTGTTGCGCATGTCCATCTCGGCGGGGTTCACGAATTGCACGAAATGGTCAAGCAATCCTGTTTGAGTTTATTGAAAGACAATCAAAGCAAATCCTGGAGCAAAAAACTATGGACTCTTTTTGAAAACAAAGTCAGAAAGGTTGGTGTTTTTGGTCTTCAAATTGAGTTGGATATTGCCAAGAAAGACCTGGCCGCAACCGCAAGAAATTTTTCCGAATCGCTGGATCACATACTCAAAAACACAGGCACGGGCAGAAAGGTATTGTTGTTGATACTTGACGACATTAACGGACTGGCACAGGACCCCGGTTTTGCCCATTGGCTTAAAAGCATGGTGGACGGTATTGCAACCAGCAGGAAGAAAATTTCCATCTGCTTGGTGTTTGTCGGGTTACAAGAACGACTGGATGAGATGAAGGCAAACAATCCATCGGTCATAAGGTCATTCAGTAAAATTGTGGAAATAACGCCGTGGACAAAAACCGAAACCAAAGATTTTTTCAAGAAAGCGTTTAGTAAAAGGGATGTCAAAATCAGTAGCAGGAGACTAGAAGCATTAGCCAGATACTCAGGCGGCTTCCCGGTGCTCGCCCACGAAATCGGTAACCATGTATGGGGTTTGGCGCAAGATCATTCGGTTAATACGGGAGATGTTGTCAAAGGCATCAGGCAAGCCGCGTATTCGATTGGCGAGCGTTTCATAGAAAGAGAAGTAGTTCAGGCGTTGGGTAGTAAAAACTACAAATCCATTTTGCAAAAGATCGGGTCGGCCTCTCTTCGAGATATTGGCGTTACTTTTTCCAAAGAACAACTGCTTTCGCTGGAAATATTCACGGAAGCAGAGAAGAAAACTTTGGGCAACTTTCTGCGAAGGATTATCGATGTTGGGGGGCTAGTGTCCGTGGATCGCGGTGTCTACCGCTTCCCAACCCAGATGCACAGGATATATTTTATTTTAAAGGCTCATTTGCCAAGCGAATAACTTCTTTTCCCGCAGAAACCGCCCGCAAGGCCTCTGCAAGGCTGCCTTTTTCTTTTGCGTAACCGACCACGACCCGCCCGGCGACCGACAGCATGAACGCATTGCGCTTGCGGGCGGTGTCGGCGGTGATGCGGTGGGTGGAATCGGGGAATGGGCTGACCACCAGCAGTCGCCCGTCTTCAATGGCTTGTTTGGTCTCGGCGGGATAGCGTTTCGGCAGGCCGCGCGCGGCGGCGAGGATGATTGGCTGGCGGCCTTTGAGCAGAATATCCAGCACATCACGCTCAAGCGGGGAATGGAAACCGGAGATTACGCATTCCCCGGCATCGCACATTTCTTTCGCCCAATCGTAGATTCGCAAAACCGCCCCGGCGGGGTAGTTGCGCGAACACAAGAAAGCGGTTTTGTGGCACTCGGCAATCGCGGAATCACCGAATGTGAAAACGGCGGCGTTCCATCCGTGGAAGCGTAAAGTCGACATTGATGCTTACCTTAATTCAGGTATCTCTCCGCACCGGCTTGCCCGCTTTCTCTTGCTGCCGTTCCCATTCAAGAGCGGCTTCGCGGGTAGTGCGTAAACCCACCTGCTTGATATGCCCCTTGCTCGACCCCGGCTCATTTTGGTGCTCGTACTCACGACGGTCTATGTCGTAAGTAATGCCAGTGTGGATAATTTTGTTGCCCATCTTGAAGTGGTATTTGTACATGATTCTATCGATTGGCATGGTCGTTCTCCTCAATCTGGTTGATTAAAGTATGCGCTATCCGCACGAACTGGATTATATCAGGTTGCGCACGAGTTGTTTTTTCCCTTTGTCAGTCGTTTTTCTCCGAAATTATGTAATTGACGAAGGCGGAGCAGGTGATGAGCATAAAGCGGGCGGTGTTTTGGTTTATGTCCAATGGTTCGCTGTTCGTTGATGCGTGGCGAATGCCATCGGCATCGCTGGTGAACCCGTAGAGGCTTTTTAGTGCACTCTGATGGGCGCCATGCAGTTTGATTCCGTATTCCTCAAGATTGTTCACCCCGGCGGCGAAAGAATCTGCACCGGTAATTATCCTAACGATTGATTCTGCGGCGGAGATGGATTCTTTGATGGAGTTTGGATAGTCGGGATTTTCGCGGTGCGAAAAAAGGGAAAGCGCATTGTTTATATGATTGTTTGCGCCTTCATACGGCGTTGCCATGGCACTTTCTATGGCTTGGATTTCTTGTTCGTTGGTGATTGGTGTTACAAGATCGGCAACGATTTTATAAGCGGAATTTTCTTTGCCCAATATTTGATTGCATCGATTGATGAAATCGTCCCTACTACTTGTATCATCCGGGTCAGTGTTAACAATGACAAACTCTATTAGATCGTAAATCTCGTTCCATGGTAACAAAAAAATCTGTCCCTCTACAAGTCTTATACGTTCTCCGTCAAACATTATAAACTCACTATCGTATTCAGTGACGGGTTTTGTAAGAAAATTTGTCCAAATAATTTCATAAATTTCATGAGGAAATTGAGCGCGGTCGAAGTCATTTGGGAAACAACGGTGAAGCGCATTCCAAAGGCCAGTACGCAAATCTCTATCCATACTTTCGTATTGGATGGGCTTGGGTTCCTCATAGCCATGCCTTACGGAAAAAGATTCATAGTTTTTCGTATTCATTTTCCTAATCCCATTCGATATCGTAGTTGACAATGTAATCCAGTTCTTCCTCGGTGACACCGTAATGCCTAGCAAAAATGTTATCTATGTTGATACGCGAAACGGTGCGGCGGCGCAGACCTGCTTGTTCGCTGCCGGATTATCGAACCCCGTCATTCCGCACGCGCGCGGCGTAGGAATATTTGGGGGTCTTTCAGCCATTCGGCGTAGCCGATGCGTTGGTTATCCGTTAGCAGGTTGATTTTGTCGTCTATGCAGGAGAGAAGGTCGGCGTTTTTGGTGGCTACGGTGAAGCCGCCGAGTTCGATTTCGGGGTCTAGGGCGGCGACTACAAAAGCGTTGTTGGAAGCGTGGGCGGCATCGCGGTTGCCGATCTCGCCTCTGGCGATTGCATCGATGCGGCCGTTGCCGAGTGCTTCCAGCAGTTCGATTTCACCGGTCTGATCGCCGAGGTAAATAATTTCGGGCATGGTTTGTGCCGGGGGATAAAGTCGCGTTCGGTTGCTGAGGTTGGGAGATTCGGCGGCGGCGGTGATCATGTAACCATCGCCGCCGTCTGCGGTTAATATGCCGCGCGGAGTGTCGATGCGTACGCCGGCGGTCAGGATTCCATTGGCGTCGGCCAGCCCGGTTAGTTGCAACAAGCGGGCTTCGCCGGTGGTGCCGGCAAGCGCACCGACTTGCACTTCGCTGTTCAGGTCGTCATGGCTTGCCATACGCGGTGCGTCTTCGGCGCGCACCAGCAGCGACTGGCGAAAGGCGATGTGTCCCGAGGTAAAAGCGACCGCCTTTTTACCGGCGGCATCGCGGGTGCGCGAGTCGAGGATGGTGATGCCGCCACCGACCAAGTCATATTGTTGGCCGGCGGACTGCAACCAAATGTCATCCCATGCGGCAATCGGTCGCCGCGAAAACGACAACCCCGCGCCTTCCATCGCCTCCAAAGCGCTCAACAAATCCGCTTCATAACCGAGGTGCGTATTAAACCCCGCCGCCGCCGGATCCGAATCGGCGTTGTAACTAACCGGCGCGAAAAATGCGTAGAAACCAAAGTTAAGCGCGCGCGCGTCATCGGTGCAAGCCCGAAGCGGGCCGTCAGCAGCGTAGGTCATATGGCAAAACAACAACCCGACAAACAAGGCAATCCGAACAACGGCAACTGGCAAAAATGTAATGGTTGAAATCATTTGGTTTTAGGTTTGTGTGAACAGAGCAAAGATTATAAATCAAGGCGGCGGCATACTCAAAGCGATTACACAATAAAATCCTGCATCGCGATAAAAATTTACCAAAGAAGCGGTGTTTATGGTTGTGTGTCGGAGATGAGGGCGTTCACATCCTCTTTCCAACTGTTCTCAAACATCATTCTGAAAGTGGCGGCGGGGAATTCATTGATTTCCAATGTTCCCCTGTCGATGGCGGTCGTGTAAGTTTTCTCAAGCGCATCAAGCAGTTTTTTCTTGTAGATCGTATCTTCGTTGCCTTGCAAGTGCGCGCCTTTTGTTTCTAAAACCAGCAGAGTGCCGTTTTCTTTTCTGCACGCCACAAAGTCGGGATAAACCCGTTGTCGCCGCCAGCCTTGAAGAGAATACGCCTGCCGTGCGGCGATTCGATGCCACCAATAGATCGCATCGCTTTCGTCCAGATACAGCGCAAAATCTTTTTCAAGTCCGTTGAAATTGTTTTCATAAATGGGGGAAAACAGGCTTCGCTGTATCGGTTGACCGTGTTGGGCTTGCAATGTTCGTGCGTCACCGGACACAACCACCTCGAACGAATTGCTTAGTTCGTGGTTCAGGTTCTTATCGGCCACAAGATGAAACCTGATTTCGTTTCGTCCGACTTTAGCGCGGAACACCGTTTCGGCTTTGCCGTCAATATCTTTTTTCACCCTCTTTCTCAATACCTCCGAAAGATAAATTCGGTTATTCAATAATTTGGAATCGCCGTGTTGCGGGTTGCTGTGCTTGCCGATGAAATTCTCCGCCACGCGCGCCGCTTGCCACGGATTGGGAATCATATCCGTAAGCCGCCGGACAAAATAATCCAGCGTCAGACTTTCTCCAGTGTCATAGTTCTCTTCCAACACCTCGCCTTGCCCCTGAATGTCAATCGTGGTTTTGCATTCCCGGACGACATCTTCATCATCCAAATTAACCGCATGGCCGCCGCTAATTTTGTCCCAGTTCACCGCGCTCAAAATATCGCGGTCGTAATCAATCGGACGCCATCCATTCCCTTCTTTATGTAGCACCTGCGGGAGACAAATGTTTAACTTTTTATAGGGTTGCCTGCGTTTGACGGTTTGCCGTTGCGGTTGTTCTCCGCCGCCGTATCCGCGAATAGCGTTACCAAGTCCGGTCAGCCCTTCGTTTTCCAGCCCGGCGCTCACTCCTTTAACCGCCGTGCCCACATCCATGTTGTAACAGTAGACATAACACTGGTTCAACGCCGCGCTTTTTTTAACCAGTTGCGCGTATGGCTGTCGCATTACCCGCCCGACCATTTGCGTCATCGCCGTTGACGCCGTGGTGTTATCCAGCAACGCCAGAAGATACGCAAACGAGCAATCCCAACCCTCTTTGAGCGCATCTTTTGTGATAATCCAGCGCACCGGGCTTGTTTCGCTGTGCAGATCTTCGCCCGCCAGTTCCTTTTGTTCTGATGATTGAATTCGTATGTGTTGTTCCGGCACGGAAAGATTTTGTATCAGGTATTCCCGCGCATCATCGGAATGAATATACCCCTGCTTGCGCTGGTTTTTCCCGGTTCTCTGCACGCGTACCAGCGCGATTGGCCGAATATAACCGCCCCCGTGGTGTTGCGATTTCTTCGCTTCCCGTTCCAGTTCGGCCAATTTATTTTGTGTTTCGGCAAGCGTGTGTTTCCAGTCAGAATTAATGAAACTGCGAATCTCTATCGGGAGTTTAATCATCTCCTCGTCTTGAAGCGCGGTTCCCGAAATATCGACCAGAATGTTGCTGATGCCGAGTTTCGGCGTGGCCGACAGTTCAACAACAAAGCGAGGATTGAGTCGGTTGACGGACTTTACAAACTCGGTTGCGTCTTTTTTCCCATATGCCTTATGCGCTTCGTCCAAAATCACGGTCGGGCGAATCAGTTTCAGAGTGTTAATCAAGCTTTGCTTTACCCAGTCGCCGGTTTGATTTTTTTCCAAGTCGGGATGCTGTTGCGAAAGAATTGTATTTGCGCCCGCATCATCTTGTTCGGGAAAGAACGAGGTATACCCGCCGCTGTCGCGGAATATCTTGAGAAAACCCTTGCCCTTTTGCCGGTTGACCGCCGGCAACATCAGCATCATCACGCACAGTTGGCTTTCAATATCCTGCCGGGTAAATCGGTCGACTTTTTGCAGCAGTTTGACCTTGCCACCGGAGATTCGCTCAAGCATCTGCCGGTAAGGATGTTCACGGGTTCGAAAAGCAGTCAGGGTTTGCTGGTAAATCGCCCTAGTCGGCACAATCCACAAAACAAAACCGGTGTCTTGTTTGATGCGCTCCAAAGCGGAGACTCCCAAAAGTGTTTTGCCACCGCCGGTTGGAATTTTCAAGCAAACATGCGGAATAGGTGCGCCGGATGATGCGGTGCGGGAAATGTAGCCGGGGGTTTTAGAGTCCCCGTCTTGTTGTTGAATGCGGGGGAGAAGGTTTTGGTTGCTCAGGCTTTTCCATGCGGTTTCGGGATAATTCCGCACTACTTCGGGGACATCGATTTTTTGTTTCTCAAGAACTTTGATCGTCTTTTCGCCTTCCAAACGGGCTTCTTTGAGCGCATCAAGCCATCGGTCTAATTGATCGAGGGTTTGTTGTTGGTAGTTTTTGAGTTGCATATCAATGTTCCAGGGATTTGGGTTGGTGATTTTTAATGTGCATTGAATTATTAGTCTATAAAAATAAAATCAACTATTTTTCTTTTTACCTCATCACGAGTTAAGATGGAAGAAATCTTATTAGATACTGATTCTGCAGTATCTATATTTCCATTTTCCAGAGACTTGTCAATTATCCTTATCAACATCTTGTCTCGAGAACGGATAGAAGAAATTTGGAGTGCAACCTTAAAAGCAAATTTATCTTCTTCACTTTGTAAAGCCTTCGTAATCACAAGTTCTAATGTTTCATCGCGAGATATAGTGCTAGATATTTTCTGTGCGGATAAAAAAGCAATTTCCAATTTCCTTAAGGTCAAATTGGTGTGTTCATTTAACTCTTCAAGTTGTTCATTTCCTGGAACTAACACTTCTTCACTTTCTTGAGTTACCACAATAGATTCTTCACTTTCTTGAGTTACCACAATAGATTCTTCACTTTCTTGATCCTTCGCAGGGGGTGATGGCGAACGATTTAACCCCCAAATCACCACCACGAACAGCACGCCGATAGTCAAGAATATCCATGGCGAACGATTTTTTTTCCAAAATGTTGCTGTACACAGCACGCCGATAGTCAAGATGAGCCATGGCGAAAGATTCGCTGCTCCATCATAAAAAAAATCCCTAATGCTTGCTACTGCACCAAGTACGTATAAAGTGTTTAAAATCATAAATTTGTACTATACGGCAACCCACAAAACACAATTCCCATTGCTGTTAATTCTTTTTGTCCTATGAATTTATGCGTGGCGAATACGATTGCGGTTTTCTTTTTTGTTTTGGCTTGTTTGGCGATGCGTTTGGCGCGGATGCCATTCAGGGCCGAGGCGGCGCTTCGCAGGAAAGCGAGTTCTGGTTTATAGACCAAGTAATATATCCTGTCGTTGGTTTCGTAGAAAAACCCGTCTTCGCCATGTTGTTTGCGGATTTTGTGTGGGGATTGGCCGGTTGCGGTATAGACGACATGGCGGGCTAAGGTTTCGTAGTCCGGTAGTTTTTTGCCGGCGAGCATTTTTTCGATGTTGATTTCATCGCCCAATGTGCAGTAGGTGAAACTTCCGCCGAGTCCTTTTTTCAGGGTTTCATCTTTGGCTTTTGGCACGCCCTTGATTACTCGGCGTACTCGTCCGGCGGTGATTTTGTCGGCGTAGTTTTCGCATTCAACGAGGATGAATTTTCGGTTGCCGCCGTCTTCTTTGTTGAGGGCAAGGACGGCGTGGGCGGTGGTGCCGGAGCCGGCGAAGGAGTCGAGGATGGTGTCTCCATGTTTTGTAGAATGGAACAGAAGTTGCTTTATAACGTTTACAGGTTTGACTGTTTCAAATCCATGTGAAGTCGATTCTAAAACTGCCGACAATTCTTTTTTTGCACTTTCGGCTGTGCCCTTTTCTTTTGAGAAAAGTCCCCAAAAAGGCTCTGTCTTTTCTATTCGTTCGTCAGCAGGTCGCATTTTAAGGTAAGGCGTGCTTTCTTTTTTTGTAAGGTCGCCGCGGTCGCGAAATTTTTTTATCGTCTGCTTGCCGATTTTCCATTGCTTGTTGGGCGGTGGGTTAATGCCTAATATGGGAAATATCATACTATCGCGTGAACGAATTCCTAACGAACTCATCAGCTCAACTTGTGCGTAACGAAACTTGCCTCTTTCATCTTTTTCTTGGTATTTTTTCTTGCCAATTTCAATAAGATTGAAGCGCGTTTTGGTGAGTTTTGTATAGCACAAAATATGTTCTATTTTAGGTTGTAATTTATTGAAAGAGTCTTTTGTGTTCTGTGTCTTTGTTTTGGACTCCCATCCTATATTACCAACAAAATTATTCTCACCAAAAATCTCATCCATCATCATCCGCAGATGGTGCTGCTCTTTATCATCAATGGAAATAAAAATCACCCCATCTTCGGCCAACAACTCCCGCAACAACTGCAATCTCGGCCACATCATACAAAGCCACTTATCATGCCGTTCCAAATCCTCACCATCTACTGAACCTTTATCTTTCAACCACTCCTTCATCATTGCGCTATTCACATTGTCGTTGTAAACCCATCCTTCGTTGCCGGTGTTATACGGCGGGTCAATATAGATACAATTCACCCGCCCCGCATAACGCGGCATCAACGCCTTGAGCGCGTGCAGGTTATCGCCGTGGATAATCAGGTTGTCGTCGAGGGACGGCTTTGTGCCTTTCGCCGGAAGCGACTTTTTCGCGTTCACCTCAATCGCTTTTGACGGGGCGGTCAAGTGGTGCGCGTAGATAATTTGTTTGCCTTTGAAATCGAGGGTCGGCATGGATGGTTCCGAGTGCTAAAAATTGGTGGGAAGATAGGAGATTATTTTGTGTAACTGGAACATAAAAAATCTTTGGAAAAGGGCGCAAAATTCCGTTTGACAGCCCGGACGAGGATGCGGGTAGTGTATAACAAAACGGTCGGCAGTTGCCGAACATTATTAATGAGCGGCTTACGCCGACATGTCTTACTGGATTCCCGTTTTCACGGGAATGACAATGAGCGGCTTACACCGACATGTCTTACTAGATTCCCACTTTCACGAGAATGACGACGAGTCGAGCAATACACAATGAACGCTACCCCACTAGACAGTCCCACAAATCCGGGCTACATTGCTCCAATGCATACCCACCCGACAATACGGCAACTGGTTAATTCCTTTGTGGATGGTGGGGGGAGTTGCGAGGGGGTGGTGGGGGAGGCGTTGGCGGCGGCGGGGCGGTCGGAAGGGGTGTTTATTCGTATCAATTACGATGCGTTGCAGCAGGCTGTTCAGATCGACCGTGCGCGTGCTAATGGTGAGCCGTTGCCGGTGCTTGCCGGGGTGCCGCTTGCGCTTAAAGATTTATTTAATGTGCAGGGCCAGCAGACGCTTGCCGGTTCGGTGGTGTTGCGGGACGAGGCGCCGGTCGAGAAGGCTGATGCGGTGGTGGTCGGGCATTTGCGCGATGCCGGGGCGTTGTTTGTCGGGCGCGCCAACATGAGCGAATTTGCTTTTAGCGGCATGGGTTTGAACCCCCATTACGGCAACCCAAAAAGCATTTGGCAGCGCGACATCGGCAGGTTGCCGGGCGGCTCGTCTTCGGGCAATGCGGTGAGCGTTGCCGAGGGGATTGTGGCGGCCGGTGTCGGTTCGGATACCGCCGGGTCGTGCCGTGTTCCGGCGGCGTTCAACGGCATAGTCGGCGTCAAGCCAACCTACGGCAGGGTGTCGTTGCGCGGTGTTTATCCGCTGTCGCCGACTTCGGATACGCCGGGCCCGCTGGCTAACGATTTGGATGGTTGTTTCATTCTCGACCACATCATAACCGGGCGTTTGAAACACGGCGAACCGCTGCCGGTATTGTCAGTTCGCCCACCGAAATCCATTCGCTTGCTAGTGCCCGAATCGATCGTTATGGAGGCTCTCGATGCGCAAGTCGCGGCGGCTTTTGAGGATGCGCTTCGGTGGCTTGCGGATGATGGCGTGACCGTGGATCGCGCTCCGCTGCCGGCGCTTGAAGGTTGCGTTGATATGTTTCGGCGGCGCGCCGTGGCGGTGTTTGAGGCGTGGCAGGATCATCAAGAACGTTTGCAGAGTCGGGGGGATGAATACGATCCGTTCGTGCGCCAACGGATGAGTGCCGGGCGCGCGTTTGATGCCGATGCGCGGCGCGAGTGCTATCAAGAAAAGGCCGCTTTGGTGGTCGCTTGTCGGCAGCAGATGCGCGAGGCCGGGGCCGATGTGCTGGTGTATCCGACCGTGCAATGCGTGCCACCCGCTATTTCCGAGACGGATGATGTCGAACAAATGCCCGAGGTTAATATGAAATGCCTGCGCAACACTTCCACGGTTAATTTTTTTGACGGTTGCGCTGTTAGTCTGCCGTGTCATACGCCGGGGCAAGCACC
The DNA here is from genome assembly GCA_965262585.1 of Candidatus Poriferihabitaceae bacterium. GTDB lineage: Bacteria > Pseudomonadota > Gammaproteobacteria > Arenicellales > Poriferihabitantaceae > JAHRAW01. The sequence continues at coordinate 1,153,584 of OZ253546.1, read as the reverse complement.
GGTGGGGTTGATGTTGTCCGCCGGTAACGGTGAAGATCAATACCTTTATGAAATCGCCGCAACCGTCGAGCAAACTTTGAACCGCAGGCGTATCCCCTAAGTAAATAGCATGAGTAAAGACATGAGTAAAGACATGAACAAACACCCCCATCATCACCACGGCCCGAGCGAAATCGAAGCGCGGGTTAAGTCGCTGGAAAATTTATTGATTGAAAAAGGACTGGTGGATGCTAAGGCGATGGATGAGTTGGTGGATACTTATGAAAACCGCGTTGGCCCGAAGAACGGTGCGCGGGTGGTTGCGCGTGCTTGGACTGATGCCGAATACAAGCAACGTTTGCTTGCCGATGCCACCGCCGCGATTATGGAAATGGGTTATGCCGGTCGTCAAGGCGAACACATGCGGGTTGTAGAAAACACCGATGCGGTGCACAACTTGGTGGTGTGCACGCTGTGTTCGTGTTATCCGTGGCCGGTGCTTGGCTTGCCGCCGACTTGGTATAAGGCGTCTGAATATCGCGCCCGGGCGGTGCGCGAACCGCGTGCGGTGTTGGCCGAATTTGGCGTGTCGCTGGATGACGAAGTTGAAGTGCGCGTCTGGGATTCGACCGCGGAAATTCGCTATCTGGTGTTGCCACAAAGACCGCCCGGTAGCGAACATCTGGATACCCGGCAGTTGGCGAAACTAATCACGCGCGATTCGATGATCGGCGTTGCTTTGGCCGACTCGGTTGCTTGAGCCGGACACCTGCAATCATTATGTCCGACTATCCCGTTCACGACCCCGACCTCGGCCTCGCCCATGACCTCGGCGGTATGCGCGGCTTCGGTTCGGTCGACCGCAGTCAGAGCGAGTTGTTTGCGAAGCAATGGGAGGAGAGCGTTTTTGGCATGACGCTCGCTTGCGGCATGCTTGGCCGATGGAATCTGGATCAATCGCGTTGCGCCCGCGAACAAATGGAACCGGCGCATTACCTCGCCGGCAGTTATTATGAACATTGGTTGCATGGTCTGGAACTGCTGCTGGTTGAGCACGGCCTAGTCAGCGAAACCGAATTGCAAAGCGGCGAGTCGGTCGGCGGCGGAGAGTTACCCGCAGTTGAGCGCGCACAAATCGCGAAAATTCTGCGTAGCGGCGCATCCACCCAACTGCCCGCCGACACCGCCCCGCGTTTCGCCATCGACACCCGCGTCACAGTGCGGGCGGTGATGCCCCAACCCCACACCCGCGCACCGCGTTACACGCACGGCCGCCACGGCATAATCGTCTATCATCACGGCGCGCATGTTTTTCCGGACGCACACGCGGCGCGCGGGGAAAAACAATCGCAACATCTTTATAGCGTGCGTTTTGAAACGGAACAACTGTGGGATGAAAAAGAAACGGGGCGGTTGGCGGTGTATGTCGATTTATTCGAAGCGTATCTGGAGGCGGTGGATGGCGCGTCTTAAAGCCATCGCCGGACAACCCCAAGCCAACGGCGAACCAGTCTTCGCCGCACCGTGGCAAGCACGAACCTTTGCGCTGGCGGTGCAACTTAATCAATCGGGATTGTTCACATGGAAGGAATGGGCGGCACTACTAGCCAACAACATCGCCAAATTCGAAAAACACAACGCGATTAAAGACAACGACGCCTACTATCAGATTTGGCAGGAAACGCTGGAGCAGATTGTCCAACAAAAAACTTGAGAGACGTTTATGTATACACCCAAATACTTTGCGGAAACGCGGGTTGAAATTCTCCATGACTTAATGCGTGCGTATCCGCTGGCAACGCTGGTGACGCTCACCGCAAACGGACTGGACGCGCATCATATTCCCTTTGAGACGACCCCCGACCCGGCCCCTTTCGGCACCTTGCGCGGCCACATTGCACGCGCCAACCCACTATGGCGCGAGTATTCCCCCGAAGCCGACTCGCTGGCGATATTCCGCGGCCCCGACGCCTACATTTCCCCGTCCTGGTATGCGACCAAACAAACCACCGGGCAAGTCGTGCCGACCTGGAACTACGCGGTCGTCCACGCACACGGTTCATTGCGAGTAATTGAAGACCGCGCATGGCTACGCGAGTTAGTCGAACGCCTCACCAACCACCACGAAGCCAACCGCCCCCAACCATGGAAAGTAACGGACGCGCCAGATGATTTTATCACCCAACAACTGGACGCCATCGTCGGCCTTGAAATACCCATCACCCGCCTAACCGGCAAATACAAAGCCAGCCAAAACCGCCCACCCCACGACCGCCACGGCGTAGTCGAAGGACTGCTAAAAGAGGAACGGCAAGCAAGCGTGGAAATGGCTGAGGTAGTGCGAGGGCAGGATAAAGGGGGTGGTGTGAATTAAATAAAGCTTCAGCTCTTTTTGGTTGTATAATTAATTTAATTTATACTGACTTTTTTACTACTCTTGCATTAGGGCGAAACTGCCTTATACTAGACGTTAACTCTAAAATATTTTACGAGGACTTATGAATTTAAAAGAATATCAAGATCAGATTCTTGATGCAGAAAAAGAAGATTGGAATCGAATTGCTTGCTGGGGATCCGGGTCAGGGCCTTCATACTTCAATAAATTTGTAGTTTGGAATACAGGCGGTGGAGAATTTAGCAATATAAAAGTTGATTCGCATGATGAATTAATTTCACTTAAAAGTGATCTGTCTATCTCTGTCGCTTGGGGAATTTCCCATAATGATGACTTTAAAGAAAAATGGGCTAATGGCTTTCCAGATCCACATGCATCAAGTGGCTATGTTGATTTTTTTTATTACGGCCAATTAGTTTATCGGGACATTTACGTTACTGTTGATGGAGGACGTTGTCAACTTCCTCTTCCCCAAATGGTGTTTAACCGTGATACTAACGATATTGAAAAATTAACCGTAGCAAAAGACAAATATCATTTTTTTCGATTGCTAAATTCTTTGATAACTACTTATGACTACGACTCATATTTTGAAAGAGCAGGTCTCGAAATAGTAGACACATCATGGATGGCATAAAATGGATTTTTGGAATATTGTTGCTATTGGGTTGACCTTCATAGGAACTAGCTTATCTTTTTGGCAGGCATATAAGGCAAAAACTTATAAAGAAGAAATAAAATCAGATAGGTTGAAAATTGTACTGATTGAATTAGCATCTTCAGCGAATCGTGCAAGAGAAGAGTGCAGAAAAATTGTAACACCGGCCAACAAACCTATGCGTGGTGTAGATTCTCAAACTGTAATAAATAGTATTCAAGATTTTTTAGATAAAGTTCAGGATAATGCCCACAAATTTAAGATTGGAGAATTCGAAACTAAAACACAACTTCTACAAAGTAAAATACATGGTTATAAAACAGAGGAGGATTCTTTGATTAAATGTCAAATAGGTGATGATATATACAGAGCAATTGGTGATATGACATCAATGATTAAACGAACTTTAGATAGTTCGGTATGAACGATCTAACAAGGAATAAAGGAGTCAGTGTGAATTAAATAAACCCCCATCTCTTCTTGGCTGTATAATCAATTTAATTCACACTGATCTTTTTATTCATGCAGAAAACAATAGCACCCGCAGCGATACAGGCACTAAAGGAAGCTTTAACGCTCATTTACTGGTACAAATCAGAATTGCGCAGTTTTCTATCTCAATGCATATCTGATCCAGGGATTCTTTCACGTCTAAATTGGGAAGAATACAAAAGAAATATAGTAGCTACAGTAGTAGACCACTTGGCGATGAATGAGGAGGTGTGTCAGCGTGATCTCATTCGTATAATGTCAGAGGTAAGTGATGTTACAGACTTTTCACATCTGCGAAAGCTAGAGGATGGCAATAAAAAGGCAGAAGAAGCTAAGGCAGCAGTAGAAGCCCTTCGTGCTCAATTGAAAGGACATCAAGATATAGAAGAAGAACAAAAGCAATCTGAAGAACGTCGTCAAAAAGCACACGATAAACTCATGCAAGTTAATGCCGTTCAAGGTGGATTGGATAAACTAAAAACAGAATTTTGTTTGCTAGCTAGCTCTGATAACCCGCAACAACGTGGATACAACCTTGAGAAAGTATTAAAAGGTCTATTTGACCTATTTGATCTCGATCCTAAAGCATCCTTTAAAATTACTGGCGAACAAATAGATGGTGCATTTAGTTTTGAGGGGACGGATTATCTACTAGAGGCGAAATGGCAACAAAAACCTGTGGCAGCAAAAGATCTAGACGGAATGATTGGCAAGTTATCCCGTAAGTTAGAGAATACACTTGGGCTATTCCTATCAGTTAACGGTTTCTCAGAAGATGCAGTAAAAGTACACTCTTCTGGTAGACGCCTTATAATTCTTATGGATGGTAGTGATTTAATGGCTGTTTTAGAGGGCAGAATTGATTTAGTTCAATTATTGCTACGTAAACGTCGCAAAGCCTCAGAAACAGGCAATATTTATTTACGGATACATGAGATTCTATAAGAATAAAGGGGTCAGTGTGAATTAAATAAACCCTCATCCCTTCGTGGCCGTATAATCAATTTAATTCACACTGACCCCTTTATTTGAAATCATATAAATGAAATGGCAATATCACATAAACACCATTATGTGCCAATATGGTATCAAAGGCGCTTCATGCTCAAAGGGCAATCGTCATATCATAGATTAGACTTTCATCCAAAAACAGAAAAAATACCTGATGGAACAGTAATAAAAAAAGGAGAGGTAGTACAAAAAGGACCACGTAAATTATTCTACGAAATTGACTTGTATACTACTAAATACTTTGGAATAGATAATGATGATATTGAAACACACCTATTTGGAAAAATAGATACTATAGGTTCGCGTGCACTCCCAGTCTTAGCATCTGATAACTGGATGAGGAAACTACACCCTCATGTCCTAAACTTTTTTGAATATATGGATGCTCAGAAACTTAGAACACCACGGGGTCTAAATTGGCTAATAAATACATTGAAGCCAAAAGATTACAATACTTTACTCCATGAAATGCAAACTGTACGCCAAATGAATTGCACCATGTGGGCAGAAGCAGTTATGGAAGTTGTAAGTGCCGAAGATTCGGATATTAAATTCATAGTTAGCGATACACCCATTACTACATATAACCCTGCTTGCTACCCTAAATCAAAATACTGTGAATTTCCTAATGACCCAGGAATTGAGCTAATGGGAACAAGAACAATTTTTCCAATAGATTTAAATCACTGTGTTATTCTAACAAATACTGAATACGCCAGAAATCCTGGAAAATTAAAAGCACTTAAATCTAGGACTAATGCTCGATACTTCGACGATACAATAGTTAAATATGATGATATTATTAGGGGGCGAAAATTAGATACTCAGTCAGTATTAGGGATAAATTATATTCTTAAAAGTAGAGCATCCAGATACATTGCTGCTGCACAAAAAGAATGGTTATTTCCTGAAAAGCAGCTAAATAGTACAGACTGGGAAAAATTGGATAAGATATTAATATCCAGAGAATTTAGGTCTATTGGACATGATAGAGGAATAATTATTGTTGGTGATGGAGGGAAGCTTATAGCCACACAAGACGAATTCGGTAGAAAACCTAAAAACCAACAAGAATGGGATGCTAAAGAATTACAAGCTAAAGAAATGCGCGATCAGTTGTTTAAGTTACTTGAAAAAGAGAAAAACAAATCTAAAAAGAATAAAGGAGTCAGTATGAATTAAATAAACCCCCATCCTTTCTTCGCCATATAATCAATTTAATTCACACTGACCCCTTTTATTTCCGGTCCGTGGAATTTTCGGAGTAGTTCTTTTTTTCTTTCGTGGTATTTTTGGATGTGGGCTATTTTGATGTGGCCGAAGCCTTTGACTATTTCTGGTAGGTCGGCGATGGCTATTGCGGTTGAGTAGTTGTCGGCGGTTATCGATTTTAGTAGTTGTGCCAGATCGTTTTCATAATCCGCAATCAGTTGTCGTTCTTGTTTGCGTTCCGGGCTGTGGCCGAATAAATCCAGTTGCGTTCCACGCACGAATTTGAGGCGTGCGAGCAAGTTGAAAAATTGCAGCGTGAGGCCGGGGAAGCGGCGTTTGATTGGGTGGCCGGTCAACGGGTCTTTGCGCGCCAGTAGCGGTGGTGCGAGGTGGAAATTGAGTTTGAAAGGACCGGCGAATTGCTTTTTTAGGTTGTTGATGAAGTCGCCGTTGGAATACAGCCGCGCGATTTCGTATTCGTCTTTATACGCCAGCAGTTTGAAATAATTACGCGCCACCGCTTCGGTGAGGTTGGCCGTTTCATCGCCACCGCCGGTGAATTGGTTTTCGAAATCCCGAACGCGCTCCACCAGCACACGGTATCGGTCGGCGTATTTTCGGTTCTGATAAGCGGTCAGGTGGCGATGCCGCTGGGCGATGATCTCATCCACGCCGGTTAATGTCGGAGTGGTCGAAGCGGGCTTGGGATTATGGCCGGCGAGGTTTTCTACCACTTCAAGATTCACCGCCGCGCGCCGTCCCCACAAAAATGCCCGGCGATTGAATTCCACCGCAACATCGTTTAATTCGATAGCCCGGTCGATGGCTTCGGCGCTGACCGGAATCAGGCCGCGCTGATACGCGAAGCCCAGCAAAAATAGATTGCCGCCGATGGAGTCGCCCAGCAAGTCCCGGGCGATGCGGGTGGCGTTGACGAAGGCGGTTTTGTCGGTGCCGGTTTCGTCGCGGATCAGTTGCCGCATGGATTCACCGGGGAATCGATACTGCGCATCGTGAATGAAATCCGCGGTGGGGTTTTCATGGGTGTTCACCACCGAATGAGATCGTTTCGCATCGAGCCGCGCCAGCGCTTCGGGCATGGCGGAGACTACCAAATCACAACCGAGCAGCAAGTCGGCATCGCCTTCGGGAATGCGCACCGCGTGGATTTGGTTTTGATTTTTGGCGATGCGCACATGGCTGACCACCGCGCCGAATTTCTGCGCCAGTCCAGTTTGGTTTAAGGTTGCGCAGCCCTTGCCTTCGATGTGGGCGGCCATGGCCACCAGCGAACCCACGGTGAGCACGCCGGTACCGCCGATGCCGGTGACCAGGATGTTCCACGGCCTTTCGATGCGCGGCAGTCGCGGCTCCGGGAGCACCACTTCCAGGCTTTCGCTTTGTGTGTCGCTTGGCTTTCGCAAGACGGCGCCGGTGACGGTGACAAAACTTGGGCAGAAGCCGTCGAGGCAGGTGAAGTCTTTGTTGCAGGCACTTTGGTCGATCTGTCGCTTGACGCCGAGGTCGGTTTTTTTCGGCAATACTGACAGGCAGTTGGAGGTGGTGCTGCAGTCGCCGCAACCTTCGCAAACTTCGGCGTTGATGAATACCCGGGCCGGGCTTTCCGGCATCAGCCCGCGCTTGCGGCGGCGGCGTTTTTCGGCGGCGCAGGTCTGGTCATAGATGATTACGCTGGTGCCTTTGACTTCCCGAAACTGCAGTTGAAGTTGGTCGAATTCGCGCCGTGGGTGGACGGTGATGCGATTAAATCCGCGCAGTTTGCTTTGGGCTTTTTTGACATCTTCGGCAACCACCGCAAGCCGCACAACACCTTCGGCCTGCAACTGCGCCGCCAATTCCGCAAGGGTCAGCGAGCCGTCCACCGGTTGCCCGCCGGTCATGGCGACGGCGTCGTTGAGTAACACCTTGTAGGTGATGTTGACACCGGCGGAGACGGCGGCGCGGATGGCAAGCAGGCCGCTGTGAAAATAGGTGCCATCACCGATGTTCTGGAACACATGTTTGGTTTTTGTGAATGGCGCCATGCCGATCCAAGACGCGCCTTCGCCGCCCATCTGGGTGAAGGTTTCGGTGTTGCGGTTCATCCACTTGGCCATGTAATGACAGCCGATTCCGGCCATGCCAACGCTGCCGTCGGGAACCCGCGTCGAGGTATTGTGCGGACAGCCGGAGCAAAAATAAGGAGTGCGGGTCAGCGACTCGTGGGGGGCGGCAAGGCGTCGCTCTTTGGCGTCGAGAAACTCCAGCCGCTCGCGGATGCTGCGGCTTTCGTAAAAGCGGGTAACGCGACTGCCGATAGCGCGCGCCACCATCGCCGGGGTTAGTTCGCCGAGGTTGGTGACCAAGTCGTTGCCGTGTTCGTCGAATTCCCCCACCACCATGGGACGCTCGGCCACCGGCCAGTTGTATAGTTGCCCGGTGATTTGGTCTTCAAGGATGCTGCGCTTTTCCTCCACCACCAGAATTTCTTGAAGGCCCTTGGCGAAGCGGTGGGTGGCGATGGGTTCCAGCGGCCAACTCATGCCGACCTTATAGATGCGGATACCAATTTCGCCGGCGGTGTTTTGGTCGATGCCCAGGTCTTGCAATGCTTCCATGACATCGAGATGGGATTTCCCTGAAGTTACGATGCCAAGCCTCGGGTTGGGCGTGTCGAGGGTTACCCGGTTGAGGTGGTTGGCATACGCGAAAGCGCGGGCGGCGTAGATGCGGTATTTGTGCAGCAGTTGTTCTTGCTCTAGCGGCGTGGTGGGCCAGTGCGCGTTCAAGCCGCCCGGCGGTTCCTCGAAATCGTGGGGCAGGCGGATTTGCACACGGGCCGGATCGATGTCCGCAGAGATCGCCGAATCCATGTTTTCAGTGATGGCTTTCAGCCCCACCCAGCACCCGCTATAGCGCGACAACGCCCAGCCGTAGATTCCATAATCCAGCACATCCTGAACGTTGGCCGGATTGAGCACCGGCACGGCGGCACCGATGAACATGTGCTCGCTCTGATGCGGAACCGTGGAGGACTTGCAAGCGTGGTCGTCGCCGGCCACCGCCAGCACGCCGCCGTATTGCGTGGTGCCAAAAGCGTTGGCGTGCTTAATCACATCCATGCTGCGGTCGACGCCGGGCCCCTTGCCATACCAAAGCGCGAACACGCCGTCGTATTTCGCCCCCGGCAACAAGTGGGTTTGCTGAGTGCCCCAAACCGCGGTCGCCGCCAAATCCTCGTTGATGCCGGGCTGAAAACGGATATGGTGCTTGTCCAACCACGCCGCCGCCTTCCACATCGCCTGATCCACCGTCCCCACCGGCGAACCCCGATACCCGGAAACGAAACCGGCCGTATTCAACCCGGCCTCGAGATCCCGCTGATGCTGCAAAATCGGCAGCCGCACCAACGCCTCAATGCCAGTCAAATAAGCACGAGTCGCATCCAGCGCATACTTGTCGTCGAGGGATATTTTGTTGAGCATAGCGTGTTCAAAATTGCCCCGTGGTTGGTAGGTTAGGCATCAGCATAACCGATTAAGTGATTACGGTGACGCAATAAAGGGGTCAGTGTGAATTAAATAAACCCTCATCCTTTTTGGCTGTATAATCAATTTATTCACACTGACCCCTTTATTTTTAAAATGAATCTATCAGACATTTTTAATGAAGTTTCTATTCAGATGTTATCTGATTTCGAAAAATCTAGGAAAGCTTTAAATCATTCCGGTTTAAAGGGAGCGGCAAATGAACAGATTGTTAAAGATTTTCTAAGGCAATATTTGCCTAGAACTTTAGATATTAGTTCAGGTACTATTGTTGATTCAAATGGTGGAGTCTCTAGACAATTAGATATTATCATTCATGATTCAGCTAAAACGCCTATATTTTATCAATCGGAAAATGTGCGAGTTATACCTGTTGAATGTGTGTACGCAGTTATCGAGGTTAAAGCTTATTTAGACAAGAGCGAATTGGAAAAAGCTTTTGATAATATGAAAAGTGTTAAAAAATTGGAAAAAAAAGCATTCTTTTCTCCTAATTCAATTTTGATTGAAAAGAAGACTTTATATGGTAAAAAATGGGAAGATTGGCCAATGCAACATTTTGTGTTCGCTTTCGATTCTCCAAACCTAGATTCCGTGTTGACTAATCTTGTTGAACTTCAGAACTTATTGCCAGTTCATAAGCGTATTGATTCTATTTGTATTTTAAACAAAGGAGTTATTCTCAATCAAACATCAGATGATATGTTTCGTATAACTCCAGACCTAACTTCAAAAAATGTTGCTAGTTTGACAGAAAAGCCATTATTATTATTTTATGCCATGATGAGCATAGTTTTGAATCAAGCGAGTATGAAAACATTTAATATTCGTCCTTATTTAGGAAATATTCGATTCTAATCATGCTTAACAATTGCATCCACTTGACCGGAAGAATAAAGGGGTCAGTGTGAATTAAATAAACCCCCATCCCTTCTCGGCCGTATAATCAATTTAATTCACACTGACCCCTTTAATTTCACAAAAAGCAACAAGGAAGAACCAACAAACAAAAAATAGCCGCCCAACAGGGCGGCTATAATCTTGGTTTGGTGTGTGGAGTTACCCTGGCCTTGATTGCATTATCTCTTTGCGGAGTTCTGCGATTTGGGCTTGGGTGTTTTCGATGGTTACTTGTCCGCTACTATCGACCTTCTTGGAAAATTCCTTCATATCGCTTTCGTGGGATTCGAGCAATACGCTCTCAGACTCTTTCACGGCGATACGAACATCTTCTCTAATGCCAGCGCGCAACACCTCTCTTGTTTCTAGTCGGTCATGGGCGACCGCCTCAACAATAACATCACGCAAGGCTTTCGACAGCAAATCAACGCTACCATTTAACGGTGATTTTGCTTTCTTTGTGTTCATAACAGTACCCTCCGGTATTTCTCGATTGTTAAAACCTGTAACTGATGCCGATACCGATGCCAGTTTGCTCAGTTTCAAACTCAAGGTCAAGGTCAGAATCGGAATTAAAGTCTAGATCGCCGTAATCGGCATAGTCAATCACTGCGTGGGCACTCCACGACTCGCCAAGCGGGAACTCAACGCCGATAGCGACCTTCCAGCCAGACGCAGAATCGTCATCGCTAATCGTTGTCCTTGTCCCGCTGTTTGTTCCAGAAGCAGAGCCATCGATTTGGATGGTGCTGTATCCGGCCATTATGAACGGATTTGCTTTTCCGCCTTTCCACGCGATAATCCCCATTAAGTCGTAGGTTGATTCCACCTCAATCTCAATGACTGCATCGGTATATGTTACTCCCGCAAGGGTCACTGTGCCATATGCGGCATCCACATCGGCAGATTCAGAGGAATAACCAAGATGAACCCCCCAATCCAGCGTATCGCTGGCCTCAAAGCGGTATTGCCCAAAAACGCCAATCGCACCACCGCTCTCATTGCCTCCCAGGACATGATTGCCTCCCGACTGAAGTTCGCCAGATACGGACGAAGAGCCAGCCTCAACCCCAACCCGAAATTCCGCATACGCGGGGGCTACGGTTAGCAGTGCGAGAGTGGTTGCTGCGGTCATAATTTGCTTTTTCATGGTTTTATCCTGTTTGTTAGTACATTGAGGTATCCAGCAAAGATGCTGGGCTTGTACTCACATTGCAGGATAACAGTGTGCCTGTTTATTCCCCGAAGGTCTTATATTCGACAGGAAACCCAACACGGGATTCCAGCAATAGTGAGTACGCGGCGAATAGTAGGCATATTTGACAGATTTGTCAAATCCGAAAATGGGGTTATGCGGTGATTGGCAAGTCAAGTATGTAATTCCCAAAAATATAATCCCGTCATTCCCGCGAAAGCGGGAATCCAGGAAGACATGTGCGGCGTAGCCGCTCCTTAAAAGGACAGGTCGCGACCTGTCCCTACGAGGGCTGGGAACGGGAAGGGTGAATTTAACCTGAGGTGGAAACGTTAGATTCAGGGCAACAAGATCCCCCCGTAATTGTGCGATATGCCACACCATCCTTTGCATCATTGACGCATTATGTGCGTGTCCAAGGAGGACAGGCGGTGTCGGAAATTGGCACTGGCCGGAAATTGGGTTTGTAGGGAAGCTGAGGATGGCGGCGGGTTGAGTGCCCCGTTTGAACCCAGGGATTGCCGGGACGCATGCCTAGCGGCGAGGATGGCCGTTGGGTTGCCGGGTGGCAGGGATGCCGCGAAGCCCGGGCCGTGAGGCCCGGGCTTTTTATATTTTCTGGTCCTCAAAATATCGGCGGCTGAACCACAAAAACAAAATGGTGGACAGGCCGGCGGCGCCGAAGATCATGCACATCACCATGATTTGATAGCGTGCGGCGATGAGCGGCGATACTCCGGACAGAATTTGGCCGGTCATCATCCCCGGCAGTGCCACCAATCCTACTGCAAACAATGAATTAACCAGCGGGATGAGCGCGGTGTGTAGCGCGCTGGTGCGGGCTTTGAGGTAGTCTCCGGCGGCGAGTTCCGATTGCAACCGGTCGGCGGCGAGGCTGACGCCGTTCATGCTGTTGGAGAAGATCATGCCCGCCAGCGGGATGAAAAAATTCGGTTGATACCACGGTTCGAGGTCGAGCACGAATTGCGTCACCAGCAGCAGCACTCCGCCGCCGCCCAGCAGGATGGATAGCAGGGTGGTGAAATACAACGCCCGGCGGTGGTCGGGTATTGTTCGCAGCGCGATCCAGGTTGAGATCAACACCATGACGGTCACCAGCGACAGTATGATCCAAGCGTGTTTGACATCGAAAACCCAAAGCAGCACGTAGCCCACCAGCATGAGTTGCACCAGCATCCGAAAAAATGCGTAAAACACGGAGCCGGTTTTGAGCGACCACCAATAGAACACGCCGACCACCAGCAACGCCGGCAGGAAAGCCAGCGCGAGGTTGTCTAAGGGAATGACTGACATGGGGAGGCGCTTTTTATGCTGGGTTGCAATGGCGCAGCAGTTGCTGCGGGGCGGCGGCAAAATCGCGGTGCGTGAGTTCGCCGAGGTGGTTGTCGAGCCAATCTCGCAAAGGTTTCAACGCCGGTTCATGAAGATGTCGCTGCAGCAGTTGCATCACCCTGGGCAGATGCCGCAGGTATGCATCCTTGCCGTCTCGCAACCACAGGCGCACAAAAATACCGGCCACCTTGCAGTGCCGTTGCGCGCCCCAGACGATGCAGTGTTGATGCAGAGTGCGCCGGTCGATGGCGGGGTTTTGCGAGAGATACAACTCCATCATTTCATTCGCCAGTGGCGGAGCAATATCGCGCCGGGCGTCTTCCAGCAGGGACACCAGATCGTAGGCGGGAGAGCCGATGAGCGCGTCTTGATAATCCAGCACCGCGCAGTCGCCGCCGGTCAGCATGAGGTTGGCGATGTGATAATCGCGCAGCACCAGAGTCGCTTCCAGAGACGCAAGCGCGTCCAACATTTCCGCCCAAATTTGCGCAAACGAATCCCGTGCCGCCGCGCTCACCGGCCGCTCGCATCGCGCCGGGATATACCAATCGAGCAGCAAGTTCGCCTCCGCCAGCGCGGGTTCAATGTTATAAATCGGCAACTCGATGGCGGCGGCTTCCGGGTGTCCGTTGATGCGCCCAAGCACGTCGATGGCTTGCCGGTATAGCGCGCGTTCATCGTGCCCTTCGGCAAGCAACCGGGCAAAGGTCTGATCGCCGAGGTCTTCGAGCAGCAAAAATCCGTTGTCGGCGTCCGCCCCGTAAATAGCCGGTGCGCGCACGCCGAGTTTTTCCAGATGCCGGGTTACGGCCACGAACGCATTCACATTTTCCCGTGGCGGCGGCGCATCCATCAGCATGGCGGTGGTGCCGTTGTGTCGCAATCTCAGGTAATGGCGAAACGACGCATCCGGCTTGAGCGGTAAAACTTCCGCATCCCCCCAGCGATTTTCGGCGAGGAATGCTCGGCGAAGTTGGTCGCGGTTAGGGTTCATCAGTCACTTAATGATCGGGTCAGAATTTCATGCCCGTCTTCGGTGACCAAAATGGTGTGTTCCCATTGCGCCGATAAACTGCGGTCTTTGGTGACCACCGTCCATTCATCCGCCAGCAGCCGGGTTTCTTTTTTACCGGCGTTGATCATCGGCTCGATGGTGAAGGTCATGCCTGCGCGAATCTCAAACCCGGTGCCGGGTTTGCCGTAGTGCAACACTTGCGGGTCTTCGTGAAACCCCCGCCCAATGCCGTGGCCGCAATACTCGCGCACCACCGAGAAGCCGTGGTTTTCGGCGTGCCGTTGAATGATGTGGCCGAGGTCGCCGAGGCGGATTCCCGGTTTCACAAGGTCGATGGCTTTGTGCATACATTCGTGGCTGATCTGGCACACACGCCGAGCGCGGATGGACGGTTCGTCGACGAAGAACATGCGGCTGGTGTCACCGTGAAACCCATCTTTGATGACGGTGATGTCGATGTTGAGGATGTCGCCGCTTTTGAGTTTTCGGTCGGCGGGTATGCCGTGGCACACCACATGGTTAATCGAGGTGCAGATGGATTTTGGAAAGCCCCGGTAGTTGAGGGGCGCGGGCACCGCTTGTTGCTCATTGACGATGAAGTCGTGGCAAATCTGATTGAGTTGGTCGGTGGTCACCCCGGCCTTAACATGCGCGCCAATCATATCCAGCACCTCGGCGGCAAGGCGTCCGGCGACCCGCATTTTTTCCACTTCTTCCTTGGTTTTGATGGTTACTGCCATGATTTTGCCGGTGTTGGACGGGGTATTTGGCGGGGATTCGCCCGGATATTAGTCGAATAGTGCCAGAATTGGCACCAAATACGCACTATGCTCCCAAATTACACTTTTTTCTTCAACTGTTTTTAGGTAAAATCCGCCGCCCTAGCGTCGGTGGAATTAAATCTACCGGCATACATACCGCACACGGTGATTATGTCCGCCCGGGTGCCGGGGCTGATTGGTGTTCCATAAACCGGTCGTCTCGGTTGGCGTACAGTAACCGTGGAGGAATAACCCGCACCAGTGAACTACTATCATGGCTGAAATTACCATGCGCCAACTGCTTAAAGCAGGCGCGCACTTCGGACACCAGACCCGTTATTGGGCGCCCAAAATGGCGCCGTATATTTTCGGAAATCGCAACAAGATACATATTATCGACCTGGAAAAGACCGTGCCGATGATGCGCGAGGCGATGGACTACCTCGGCAAGGTCGCCGCCCAGGGCGGTAAGATATTGTTCGTCGGCACCAAACGTCAGGCCGGCAAGCCGCTCAGGGAGCACGCCATACGCTGCGGCTGCCCGTATGTCGACCATCGCTGGCTCGGCGGCATGCTCACCAACTACAAGACGGTGAAAAATTCCATCACCCGGCTCAAGGAACTGGAACAGCAACTCGAATCCGGTGCCGCCGCCCGTTTGAATAAGAAGGAAACCCTAAACCTCGAACGCGAGCGCATCAAACTCGACAAGACGCTATCGGGCATTAAGGACATGAACGGCCTGCCGGATGCGTTGTTTGTCATCGATGTCGAGCAGGAATATATCGCCGTTGCCGAAGCCAAGAAACTCGGCATTCCGGTGGTGGCGGTGGTGGATACCAACTGCTCCCCGGATAACATCGATTACATTATTCCGGGCAACGACGATTCGGCGCGGGCGATCATACTTTATCTGGAAGCGGCGGTGAACAGCATCACCGAAGCACGCACCTCGGTGCAGCAGGTGGCGGTCGACGGAGATGACGAATATGTCGAAGTGAATGACAGCGGCGAAGTGATTGGTAAGTCCATGGTCAAGAAGTCCAGGGCGAAAGCAGCCATGGCGGCTAAAGCCGGAGAAACGGAAGAAGCCAAGACCGAAAAACCCGCCGCCGCAAAATTGGAAATAACCGGAGTTCCGGCGACCGAACAAGTCGCCGAAAAGACCGCCGAACAAGTCACCGACGAGACCGCCGAACAAGTCGCCGAAAAGGCTCCGGCGGCGGATAAAAAACCCGTCATTCGCAAGACCGGCAAGTTAGCCGCCAAAAAGAAATTGGTTGTGAAAAAGGTCGCGAAAAAGAAGGTGACAAAGAAAGTGACGAAGAAAATCGCTAAAAAGACAGCCGTCTCCGGCGAAGCGTCATGACCGCCTCCCCGACCATCACCCCGTCCATGATCAAAGAACTGCGCGTGCGCACTGGCGTGGGCATGATGGATTGCAAGAAAGCCCTGGGCGAGACCGGCGGCGATCTGGATGCCGCCATTGAGGAATTGCGCAAAAAGGGCATCGCTTCGGCGGAGAAAAAAGCCGGGCGCATCGCCGCCGAAGGCGTGATTGCCGTGGCCGGAGACGAGCATGCCGGGGCATTGGTGGAAGTCAACTGCGAGACCGATTTTGTCGCCAAAGACGCCTCATTCCGCGCCTTCGCCGACTCGCTCGCCGGCGTGATTCTCGCCAACTCACCGAAAAACCTCGAAGCGGTTGCCAAGATTGCCTTCGAAGGCGGCACCGTGGAATCGGCGCGCCGCGAACTCATCACCCGCATCGGCGAGAACATCAGCATCCGACGCTTCGCCGTGGTCAAAGCCAAAGGCGGCACGGTGAGCGCGTATCTGCACGGCACGCGCATCGGCGTTCTGGTGCGACTGAGCGGTGGCAATTCCAAACTGGGACGGGATCTGGCCATGCACATCGCCGCCAGCCGTCCGCTTTGCATCGGCGAAAAGGACATGGACGCCAAGGAATTGAAGCGGGAGCGCGCTATCTTCATGGCGCAGGCTAAAGAAAGCGGCAAGCCCGCGGAAATCGCCGAAAAGATGGTGGCCGGGCGGATGAAAAAATTCCTCAAGGAAAACACCCTGCTGGGACAGCCGTTCGTCAAGAATCCTGATCAGAGCATATCCCAACTGGTGGACGCCGCCGCCGCCACCGTGGAACAGATGGCGCGCTTCGAAGTAGGCGAGGGGCTGGAAAAGCGCGCCGATGATTTCGTCGCCGAGGTGATGGCGCAGGCGGATTCCCGCTAGTATGTTTGCGATTGATTTGCGAGGCTGACTAATCCCAATCCGGCAATGATTGACGACATCCAACAAGACGCGGAAACGCGCATGAAAAAAACCGTGGAATCCACCCGCGATGAGATGAATCGGATTCGCACCGGGCGCGCCTCCACCGCCTTGCTCGACCATCTCACGGTGGATTACTACGGCACAAAAACCCCCATCAATCAGGTGGCCACGGTGGCGGTGGCCGACGCCCGTACGCTCAGCATCCAGCCGTGGGAAAAAAACCTGATAGCGGTAGTTGAGAAAGCGATTCGGGAATCCGACCTCGGCCTCAATCCGGTGACCGCCGGGGCGACCATCCGCATTCCGCTGCCGCCCATGACCGAAGAACGCCGCCGGGATCTCAGCAAAATAGTCAAAAAAGAAGGCGAGAACAGCAAGGTCGCGGTGCGCAATATTCGCCGCGATGCGATTCACACGGTGCGCGAACTGCTTAAGGAAAAAGAACTCAGCCTCGATCAGGAAAAACGCGCGGAAGGTGCGATGCAGACCCTGACCGACAAATACATTGCGGTGATTGAAGAAATCGTGAGCGACAAGGAAAAGGAAGTGTTGGAGATGCAGTGAGCATCCCCAGCCCTCGCTATCATCCTCGCCCTCACTGCCCTCGCCCATGTCGTCCAACCCCCTGAAATTTCCGGTTGCGGAACAACTTCCGACTCCCGAATCCGCCGCCCCCGCCGGCAACGCAACACCACGCCATGTGGCGGTGGTCATGGACGGCAACGGACGCTGGGCACGGCGGCACGGCCAGCCGCGCATCGCCGGGCATCGCCGGGGGGTGGAAGTGGTGAAAAATTTGTTGCCGGTGTTTGCCAAAAGCGGCATTCCGTATCTAACCCTGTTCGCCTTCAGCAGCGAGAATTGGCGGCGTCCCAGCACCGAGGTGACGCTGCTTCTGGACCTACTCGCCACCGCCCTCGAAAACGAAATTCGGTTGCTGCGCGAGCATCACATCTGCCTGCGCGTGATTGGGGATCTATCGCCGTTTCCGAGTAGGTTGCAACGCAAGATTGCAGAATCCGTGGCGTTGACCGCCGATAACCGCGCCCTCAACCTGACCATTGCCGTCAACTACGGTGGCCGCTGGGATATGGCGCAAGCCTGCCGCTCGCTGGCCGAGCGGGTGGAGCGCGGAGAACTCGCCGCCGACTCGGTCACGCCGGATTTGATTGAATCACGACTTTGCACCCGCGCCCTGCCGGAGCCCGACTTGTTTATTCGCACCGGCGGCGAGCAACGCATCAGCAACTTTTTATTATGGCAACTGGCGTATACCGAACTATATTTCACCGATGTCTACTGGCCGGATTTCGATGAAGAACACTTCGACCGCGCCTTGGCCGTATATGCGCGCCGCCAGCGTCGCTTCGGTAAAACCGAGGAGCAGGTCAGGGCGGTTGTTGGAGGGCAGGCATGATGACAAGCATGATGACGCGCATTGTCACCGGCCTGATACTGGCACCGGTAGTGGTGGCATTGACGCTGTGGTCGCCGGTGTGGTTGTTTGCGGTGGTGACGCTGGCGGTGATGCTGGCGGCGTTGTTGGAATGGAGTCATCTTGGGCAAGTTTCCATAGCGGTGCCGGTGGGTATCGCCGTAGTTCTGATCATCGCCGCGCTGTTGCTTTTCCACGCCCCGCAAAAACTCCCCGTGATATGCCTAGCCGGGCTATTGTTCTGGGCCTATCAAGCCTTCACGCTGATCGCCAAGAAAACCGACCAAGCACCAATTCAGTCTCAAGCCCAGTCTCAAGCCCAGCCCCCAACCCAACCAACCGCATTACACAGCATGGTTCAAGGCGGCTTCATTTTCTTATTCGCCTGGGCTGCGCTCTTGCTGATGCGCCTCGAACACGGCGCGGTGATGACCGTCGCCATGCTGGTGGTGATATGGAGCGCGGACACCTTTGCGTATTTCATCGGCAAACGCTTTGGGCGGCGCAAACTGGCGCCATCCATCAGCCCCGGCAAGACCATGGAAGGGCTGGTCGGCGGCTTGGTCGGTGCCGGTTTGGTGGCGATGCTTGCCGCCACTTGGCTACTAAATCTGAACACCGCGCAAACCCTCGGCTGGCTGCTGGCGTCTCTGGTTGCGGCGTTATTCGGCGTGTTCGGCGACCTGTATGAAAGCCGCTTGAAACGCCACGCCGGAGTCAAGGATAGTGGCCGCTTGCTACCCGGGCACGGCGGCCTGCTCGACCGCATCGACGGCTTGCTGGCGGCAACCCCGGCTTATGTCACGATCTGGGCGACCGCCGGGCGGTTGTCGGGATGACCGATTCGGTCGCCATCCTCGGTTCCACCGGCTCGGTCGGCGTCAGCGTCTTGGATGTGATCCGGCGGCATCCCGATAAATACCGCGTGTCCGGGCTTTCCGCCAACCAAAACTTTGCCGACATGGCGCGCCAGTGCGCCGAATTTAATCCTGAACTTGCGGTCATGGCAGGACCCGAAGCGGCGCGACAACTGGCCGGCGAATTGACCGACACCGACACGCGAGTGCTGGGCGGCGCCGAGGCGTTATCCGAATTGGCCGGGAGTGGCGCGGACATCGTGGTTTGTTGCATCGTCGGCGCCGCCGGACTGCGCTCCACGCTGGCGGCGGTGCGCGGCGGCAAGAAAGTGCTGATTGCCAACAAGGAACCGCTGGTGATGATCGGGCGGTTGATTATGGACGAAGCGCGCGCTCACGGCGCGATGGTTATTCCGGTGGATAGCGAACACAACGCCATTTTCCAATGCCTACCGCAAAACCCGGACGGCGGCGGACTGACTACCACCACCACCGCCGGTATCCGGCGAATCTGGCTGACCGGCTCCGGCGGGCCCTTCCGCCAACTGCCCGTGGAAGCGTTCAGCGGCGTTACCCCCGCTCAAGCGTGCGCCCATCCGAACTGGGAAATGGGGCCGAAAATTTCCGTGGACTCGGCTACCATGATGAATAAGGGGCTGGAACTAATCGAAGCCTGCGTGCTGTTTTCCCTGGAGGTCGGCGACATCGAAATCGTTATTCATCCACAGAGCGTCATCCATTCCATGGTCGAGTATTTGGACGGCTCGATTCTGGCGCAACTGGGCAGCCCGGATATGCGGGTTTCCATCGCCAACGCGCTGGGCTGGCCACGGCGCATCGCTTCCGGCGCGCGCCCATTGAATTTATTGGAATGCAGCCGCTTTGACTTCGAAGCCCCCGACCATCATCGCTTTCCCTCCATCGGCCTAGCCCGTGCGGCGGCGCGCGCCGGGGGCACTATGCCAGCGGTGATGAGCGCCGCTAACGAGGTGGCGGTGGAAGCGTTTCTCGGCGGCGCGCTGGGGTTTGACAAGATTCCGCAGATGGTAGAGCGCACCATGGAACTGGCGGCAAAGGAAGCAGAGGTCGATGACGACGGTTACGATCTGGAAAGCGTGCTGGCATCAGACCGGCGCGCACGGCAACTGTGCCGGGAATTGCTGCCGGTATCCGGCGCGAGGCAAGTGATGACCGCCGGGCTTGGCGATAGCGCGGAATGCAGATGAGTTCATTCATCTATAGTTTGTTTGGGTTTATCGCCGCCATCGCCATTTTGGTGACGGTGCACGAATACGGCCATTTTCAAGTGGCGCGCAAACTCGGCGTCAAGGTGCTCAAATTTTCCATCGGCTTCGGGCGTCCCATTTTCACTTGGCGGCGCAAGAACGACCCCACCGAGTATTGCATCGGCCTGATCCCGCTGGGCGGCTATGTAAAGATGCTCGACGAAGGGGAGGGCAAGGTGGACGAGCATGAGGCGGGTATGGCTTTCAACCGCCAATCCCTCGGCGTGCGCAGCGCCATCGTATTCGCTGGCCCGGCCTACAATTTCCTGTTCGCCATTTTCGCCATCTGGCTGGTGTTGGTGGCCGGCAGCGATGATATAGAGCCGGTAATCGGACAAGTCGCCGAAAATTCACCGGCGCAAACCGCCGGTTTCCGGGTTGGCGACCGCATCGTCAGCGTGAACGGGCGCGAAGTCCACACCTGGGGCGAGCATCAGATTTACCTGCTGCATCAAGCCATGAAGGGTAATCTAGTTGGCTTCGAGGTAATCGGCGAAGGCAGCCACAACGAGCGGAGTCTGCGCGTGGATTTCGGCGCTCTCGATCAATACGCAGTCGGTAATCAGACTGTCACCTCCCAGATCGGATTGTGGCCACCGGCGCCGCCCGCCGAGGTGTTTCAACTGGCGGAGGGTTCGCCAGCCGCCGCCGCCGACCTGCAAAAGGGCGACCGGATTATCGCCATCGACGGCCATCCGGTGGGCGATTGGAATGATATGGCGGAGCAAGTGTCGGAACGTCCCGGGCAGAAATTGGTACTGTTGATCCGCCGTGGCAGCGAACAGATTACAACGGAATTGACCACCGAAACCGTTACCGTTGAGGGCCGGGAATACGGCCGCATCGGGCTATACCGCCCACCCCTTGTGAGCGCCCGCCTGCGCTACGGCCCGCTGGCGGCGATTCCCGTGGCGCTGGATTACAACTGGCGCATGACCATAGTCACGGTGCGCTCCATTGGGCGTATGTTGAGCGCGCAAATGTCCTCGGATAACCTCTCGGGCCCCATCACCATCGCCCGTCTGGCGGGGCGCACGGTGGAATCAGGCTACGCCGATTTCCTGAAATTTCTGGCAATCATCAGCATCAGCCTCGGCCTTTTGAACCTGCTGCCCATCCCGCTGCTGGACGGCGGCCATTTGTTGTTTTTCGCAATCGAGGCGCTCAAAGGCAGCCCGCCGTCTGCGAAAACCCTGCTGTGGGGACAGCAAATCGGCATCGCCCTGTTGATGTTGTTAATGAGCGTAGCCTTTTATAATGATATTATGCGGCTGTTTTAGCGCGGCGCGAATTGGTGCCGACACCCCAATAACCGGATTATGACCGACCTATGAAAACATACAAAATGAAAAAAACTGCCCTTGGATTGTTGCTGTGGTTTTATTGTCATGCGTTGCTGGCGATAACCCCATTTATCATCACCGACATCCGCGTCGAGGGGCTGGAACGCCTCGAGGCCGGCACGGTGTATAACTACCTGCCCCTGAAAGTCGGCGATGAACTCAACGACGAAGAAGCGCGCTTGAGCATCAAAGAACTGTTCTCCACCGGATTTTTCAAGGATGTTTCGCTGGAGCAAGATGGCACGGTGCTGGTGGTCAAGGTGGTGGAGCGGCCGTCCATTTCCGAACTCAAGATAGTCGGCAATCGGGTGTTGGATGGCGAGGCTTTGCAACAAGCGTTGGAGCAAGCCGGTTTGGTGCAGGGGCGGATTTTTAACAGCGCCAGCCTCGGTCGAGTCGAGCAGGAAATCAAAAACACCTATCTTTCCCTGGGTCGTTATTCGGCAACCGTGGATACCAAAGCCGAGGAACTCGACCGCAACCGCGTGGCGATTACCCTGACCATCAACGAAGGGCGAGTGGCGACCATCAAAAAAATCAACATCATCGGCGCCAAAGCGGTTTCGGCGTCAACCTTACTCAAGCAGATGTCGCTGCGCGACAAGCGCGGGTTCAAGTTATTTTCCAAGCCCAATCAGTATTCCAAGCAAAAACTCGAAGCCGACATCGAAGCCATCCGCAGTTATTACCTCGATCGCGGATTCCACGATTTCAAGATCGTCGACCGTAGCGTTGACATCAGCCCCAACAAGCAGAATATCTTCGTCAGCATCAGCATCTCGGAAGGCGCAGAATACCTTTTCGGCGACACCGTTTTTGAGCCCACGCAGGTAACCTCGGTAACCGATTTGGATAGATTGACAACGATAAAGCGGGGCCAGCCGTTCTCTCGCAAGGTGGTCAACGCCAGCCGCAACGCCATCCTCAGCGAATACGCCGACGCCGGATACGCCTTCGTTGATGTGCGCCCGATCTATGAAACCGACCGCGAAGCGGGCACCGTCAAAACCATCTTTGCCATCGACCCGAAGCAGCGGGTGTATGTCCGCAAGGTCGAGATTACCGGCAATGTACACACCCGCGATCAAGTGATTCGGCGGGAACTCCGGCAGTTTGAAGGATCATGGTATTCCGCCGCCGCGGTAAGCCGTTCCAGATCTCGCCTGCAGCGTCTGGGCTATTTTGATCAGGTGACCATCGACACCCCGGCGGTGCCCGGCACCACCGATCAGGTGGATATGAATGTCGTAGTCAACGAGCGCAATACCGGCGCGATTTCCTTTTCGCTGGGTTATTCCGACACCGACGGCACGCTTCTCGGGGTCGCTTATTCCCAGCGCAATTTGCTCGGCACCGGGCGCGAGTTGAAGGTCGAAGTGGATACTTCAGACGCCACCAGAACCGGGGCGATAACCTATGTCGATCCCTATCACACCGCGGACGGGGTTAGCCGAGGGCTCAGCCTGGTCAGGCGACGGGTCGACACCGACGAGGTGAGTTCGGCGGAATATGTAATCAACACCACCGCCGCCGGGGTCAATTACAAAATTCCCATCGCCGAGACCAACTCGCTGAATCTCGGTTTCCTGCTGGAGCAAATCGATCTGGAAGGAACCACGGGAACGCCGTGGGAATTTGAACGGGCCATAGACCCTACCTTGGTATCCACCGATATTCAGGGCGAAAACCTGCAGGTTACTTTCGGCGTCTCCAAGGATACGCGCGATGATTTTTTCTTTCCGACACGCGGCGCCAGCGGTTCGGCGTCCATAGAGTTGTCGGCGCCGGGCAGCGAGTATGAATACTACAAAATCAACCTGCAGGGCGCATACTATATTCCGTTGCCCGGCGGCCTCTCGGTGAAAACCGGACTCGGCATCGGTTATGGAGACGGGTTCGGCGATTCAAGCGAAGACGGCCTACCGTTCTTCCGCCGTTACTACGCCGGTGGTTCCAATTCCGTGCGCGGGTATGACGGCCGCTCCCTCGGGCCGCTGAGTTCGGGGGAAGCGAATTGTATGGCGGCGATGGCGAATCCGACACCGAATAGAGCGGACTGCACCAGCGTAACCCGCGAATCGGTGGGCGGCGATCAACGCCTGTTGGTGAACGCCGAATTGCTATTCCCGCCCTTTGGTGGGGAAGCCGGCAAGGACAAGCGCATCGGTGTTTTCATCGATGGCGGTATGGCTTTTGGTGATAGTTACTTGTTCACCCCCGACACCGGCACCGACGGCGGTGGAACTTTCAGCCAGGTCAACGACGGCAACCTCGGTTTCAGCGGGATGCGTTATTCGGCGGGTTTGGTGTTTAACTGGTTCTCGCCCATCGGGCCGTTTTCCATGAGTTACGCCGAGCCGCTCAATGAAGAAAGCGAGGATACAACCGAGAAATTTCAACTCACAGTCGGCACCGTGTTCCGGTAACCCGGCGGTCTTAACATTTATTGAAGGATGATGAACTTGCGATTTTTTAGAAATTTTTTGCCGGTCACGATACCGGCAGTGATGATGGCGGCGATGATGGCGATGAGCACCGCCACGGCCGGTGGCATAGGCTATGTGGACGCCCGACGCTTGATTGAACAAGCACCTCAGGGCCGCGACATCGCCGAACAACTAGAAGCGGAATTTGCCGAGCGCAACCGCGAACTGAATGGCCGGGTCGAGGTATTTAA
Source organism: Candidatus Poriferihabitaceae bacterium (assembly GCA_965262585.1). GTDB lineage: Bacteria > Pseudomonadota > Gammaproteobacteria > Arenicellales > Poriferihabitantaceae > JAHRAW01. The sequence goes on along the minus strand of OZ253546.1, from coordinate 1,129,175 downwards.
AGCCGGGCAGGACGATCTGGAAAAAAACGCCGTGTTGCTGAGCGCCGAGGAACTGCGCGACAAGAGCGCCGACCTGCAAGAATTGCAACGGCAACTGGCGCGCGCCCAGCGTGAATACAAAGAAGACTACGAACGGCGGCGAAATCAACACCTCGATAAACTGGAAAAAATCATCACCGAGGTCATAGTCGTGGTAGCCAAGCAGGAGGAACTGGATGTGGTGTTTCAGCAAGCGGTCTACACCAACCCGAGCATCGACTTCACCGAGCGAGTGCTCACCGCGCTCAAGAAGCGGTATAAAGAGTAGGCACACCGAGCATGGCGTCCGCGCATTCCCCGGCGACTGATTGCCCGGCCCGCCGCCGGACGCGCGGACAGTGATCGACTTGGGGCGGGTTGCGGAAGTAACCGGCGGACGGGTGGACGGCGATGGCGCGTTTCGAGTAAAAACCCTCAGCAGTTTAGAAAACGCCGCCGGTGATTCGCTGGCGTTCTACGCCGACCCCCGACAGGAATCCAAACTGAAAGCCACCGCCGCCGGTGCGGTGATGTTGCGCGCCGAGCACGCCGGGCTGTTTGCCGGTTTTAAGGTGATCGTCGCCGATCCCTATCTCGCGTATGCCCGGGTCAGCGTCTTGTTTGTGCCACCGCGCAAAGCCGCCGACCCAATTCATCCGAGCGCAATCGTCGCCGCTTCGGCATCGGTGCACGCGGATGCATCCATCGGCGCCTATAGCGTCATCGGCGAAAATACCCGCATCGAGGCGGGGGTGGTCATCGGCAGCCACGGTTCAGTGGGCGATGACTGCGTGCTCGGACGCCACACCATCCTCGACTCCGGCGTTCACATCGGCCCGCGCACCCGCATCGGCAAACGCTGCAACCTTGCATCGGGAGTGGTGATTGGTTCCGGCGGATTCGGCTATGTCGAAAATTCGTGCCAAAAGCAAGGCGACCAAAATCAAGGCGAATGGCTGCGCATCGAACAACTCGGCGGGGTGATCATCGGCGATGAGGTGGACATCGGCGCCAACACCACCATCGATCGCGGGGCTATCGACAACACCGTAATCGGTAACGGCGTTAAACTCGACAACCATATTCAGATTGCGCATAACGTGCAGGTCGGCGATCATACCGCCATGGCCGGTTGCGTGGCCATCGCCGGTAGCGCGATCATCGGCAAGCGTTGCCGCCTCGGCGGGCGCGCCGCGATTCTCGGCCACTTGGAAATCGCCGATGATGTCATCATCAACGCCGACAGTTTCGTCTCCGGCTCGCTCACCGAAGCGGGAGTTTATTCATCCATGATACCGGTGCAACCCGCCGCGCGATGGCGTAAGACCGTAGCCCAGATGCACCGCCTCGAAGAACTGGCGGAAAAAGTGAAGGCATTGGGAAAACGCGCCCCAAACACAAAGAACCCGTAAATAAAATAATGACTGAAAGCAACCGTATTGATATTCACGAGATCCGCAAGATCTTGCCCCATCGCTATCCGTTTTTGCTGATCGACCGGGTGTTGGATTACGAACTTCACACCACATTGCGGGCGATAAAAAATGTCACGGTGAACGAGCCTTTTTTTCAGGGACACTTCCCGGCACGCCCGGTGTTCCCCGGAGTGCTGATACTCGAAGCCATCGCGCAAGCCTCGGCCATCCTCGCCAGCCGTGGGCTGAACGAAGAGCCCGATGAAAACACCATCTTTTTATTCGCCGGTATCGACAAGGCGCGCTTCAAGCGGCCAGTGGAGCCCGGCGACCAGTTGCTCATCGATGTTAGCGAAACGCACAGCAAAAACAAGGTGTGGAAATATGCCGGTCGCGCCTCGGTGGATGGCAGCCTGTGCGCCGTCGCCGATATCCTCTTCACCTACCGCAGAGTCTGAGCGCAATGCCCCGCATTCATCCCAGCGCGATAGTCGATGCGGGAGCGGAACTCGGCGACGGCGTGGTCGTTGATCCGTTTTCCATCATCGAAAAAGGAGTGGTGATCGGCGACCACACCCAGATCGGGCCGCACACGGTCATCCGCAATCACACCACCATCGGCGCGCACTGCCGGATTTTCCAGTTTTGCTCCATCGGCGAAGCGCCCCAGCATCAGGACTATCGTGGCGAGCCGACCCGCCTGCAAATCGGCGACCGCAACACCATCCGCGAATACTGCACGCTCAACCGTGGCACCGCCGACGGCCTCGGCGTCACCACCCTCGGCGACGACAACTTCATCATGGCCTACGCCCACATCGCCCACGACTGCACCCTCGGTCGGCATATCATATTCGCCAACGGCGCCAGCCTCGCCGGCCATGTTGAGGTCGGCGATTACGCCATCATGGGCGGATTTTCGCTGGTGCATCAATACTGCAAAGTCGGCGCTCATTGCATCACCGGAATCGGCGCGGTGTGCTTTCAGGATGTGCCGCCCTACATCATCGCCGCCGGCCACACCGCCGCGCCGTTCGGCATCAATGTCAAAGGTCTGCGGCGCCGGGACTATCAAGAACCCACCATCGCCCTGCTGAAAAAAGCATACCGCCTGTTATACCGCAGCAACCTCGATTTCCAATCCGCCATCGCCGCCATCGAAAACATCGGCCACGGCAGTTCGGAAGTGGCGGTGCTGTGTGATTTCCTGCGCCGCTCCGAACGCGGCATCATTCGCTAAATACAACCATGGCGACTATGGACGGGCGCGGTGTCCGGGTTGCCGTGGTCGCCGTCGAGGCCTCCGGCGACCGGCTGGCGGCGGGGCTTATTCAGGCAATCAAAGCGCGCGCCCCCGATAGTTGTTTTGTCGGAGTCGGCGGGCCGCAAATGGCCGAAGCCGGCTGCCATCTGTTGTATGACATGGGCGGCATCGGCGTCATCGGGCTGGACGGCCTGCTGCGCCAGTTGCCGAACATCCTGAAAATCCGCCGCCGTCTGGTGGCGCATTTCACCGCCGAACGCCCCGATGTATTCGTGGGCGTCGATGCGCCGGACTTCAACCTCGCCCTGGAGCGCAAACTGAAACGCCGCAACATCCCCTGCGTTCACTATGTCAGCCCCACCGTGTGGGCGTGGCGCGGATACCGCATCCACAAAATCCGCCGCGCCGTCGACCACATGCTGACTTTGTTTCCCTTTGAAGCCGACTACTACCGAAAACACCGCGTGCCGGTAACCTGCGTAGGCCATCCCATGGCCGATGAAATCTCCCAGCCCGACCGCGCCGCCGCCCGACTCCGGTTGGATTTAGGTGAAGTCCCACTCGGCGAAGGCCCACTCATCGCCCTGCTGCCCGGCAGCCGCCGAAGCGAAATCCGCCGCTTGGGTGGCGTGTTTATCGCGGCAGCACGGCGCATTCTCAAACGCCATCCCGAAGCGCGGTTTGTGCTGCCCTTTGCCGGGCGCGCCGCCGCCGCCGAATTTGCCCGCGTCTGCGGCGACCTCGATGGCTTGCCGTTGCACACGCTGGACGGCCATTCGCAACTGGCGCTGGAGGCCTGCGACATCGCGCTGGTGGCGTCCGGAACCGCGGCGCTGGAGGCGGCGTTGCTGCGCCGTCCGCATATCGTGGCTTACAAACTATCTCCGTTCAGTTATTGGCTGATGCGGCAACTACGGCAGGTGGAGTACTATTCAATGCCAAACCAACTGCTGCCCACGCCGATGATCCCGGAACTCATTCAACACCAAGCCACCGCCGCCAACCTCGCACGGCACGCCGATGCGCTGCTGGGGGATCCGCAGCGAATGGCGAAATTAGAGGAGCATTTCGCCGACTTGCATGGGCGGTTAAAGCGCGGCGCCAACGACCTTGCCGCGGATGCGGTGCTTGCCGCCGCCGGGGCTGGTGCGCGGGCATGAACGAGCATCAGTTGATTGCCGGAATTGATGAAGCGGGACGGGGGCCCCTCGCCGGCCCGGTGGTGGCAGCGGCGGTGGTGCTCGACCCGGGCGCGCCCATCGCCGGGCTCGATGATTCGAAAAAACTTTCCCCGGCACGCCGCGCCGTGCTGGAGCGCGAGATAAAGAAGAAAGCCCGACACTGGGCGGTAGCCAGCGCCAGCGTTGCCGAAATCGATGCGCTAAACATCCTCCAAGCAACCCTACTCGCCATGCAGCGAGCGGTTGCCGCGCTCGGCATCGTTCCCTCAGCGGCGTTGGTGGATGGCAACCAACTGCCGAAGTTGCCGTGTCCGGGGGAGGCGGTAGTGGGCGGAGACGGCATCCACGCGCAAATTTCCGCCGCCTCCATCCTCGCCAAGCAGGATAGAGACCGGCGCATGACCGCACTTGCCGTGGTTTATCCGCAATACGGTTTCGAACGCCACAAAGGCTATCCCACCCGCGTCCACCTCGAGGCACTGGAGCGTCACGGCATCAGCATTCACCACCGGCGCAGTTACGCACCGGTGCGGCGGTTGATTGCGGTATGAGCGCCGGCTTCGTTCATCTTCACGTCCACTCGGAGTATTCGCTGGCGGACGGCATCGTGCGCCTCGCGCCGCTGGCATCGATCTCGGCGCACCACGGCCTGCCGGCGGTGGCGCTGACCGATCTGTCCAATGTGCACGGCGTAATCAAGTTCTACCGGGCCTGTCTGGCCGCCGGAGTGAAGCCGCTGGTGGGCTGCGATGTGTGGGTGGAGCATCCGTTATCTTCCGGCGGCGAAGCCGAACGCATGATCCTGCTGTGCCTCGACAACCGTGGCTACCGCAACCTCGGCAAACTGCTGACCAACGCCTACCTACGGGAGCGCAGGGACAAAGTAATCATCGCCTGGGCGGATCTCGAAGCGTTGCACGACGGCCTGCTGGTATTGTTCGATGACCACGAGGGGCCGCTGGCCGGGTTGTTCGGGCAAGGTGGTAAACAAGGGGATGGGCAAGCCGACCAACAAGCCGCCGCGCCAGTGCTGGAAAAATACTTAAACTTATTCGGCGACCGATTGTATTTGCAAGTCAGCCGCATCGGCCATACCGGGGAACAAGATTATATCCGCCGCGCCGCGCGGCTTGCGGCAGCCAACGGCATCGGCCTTGTGGCAACCAACCGGGTCGAGTTCATCGCCGCCAAGGAATTCGACGCCCACGAGATTCGCGTGTGCATCCACGATGGTCGAGTGTTGCAAGACTCACGACGCACGCGCCGCTTTACCCCGCAACAATATCTGCGCAGCGGCGAAGAGATGGTCGCGTTATTCGCCGACCTTCCCGAAGCCATCCACAACACCGTGGAAATCGCCAAACGCTGCAACCTGTTTTTTGATTTCACCAAGAACTTCCTGCCGAATTATCCCGACGCCGCCGATGATCCGGTCGACCAGATACTGCGCCGCCAAGCCGAAGAAGGATTGTGCGGGCGACTCGGAGTGGAACGATTGCAGGGCGAAGACGGCACCGAGTTGGTGGGCGAAGACTACATCGCCCGCCTCAACATGGAACTTGGGGTTATTTCGGAAATGGGTTATCCGGGCTATTTCTTAATAGTCGCCGACTTCATTCGCTGGGCCAAAAACCACGATATTCCGGTCGGCCCCGGACGCGGTTCTGGCGCCGGTTCGCTGGTGGCGTGGGCGACCGGCATCACCGAACTCGACCCGCTGCTTTACGGCTTGCTGTTCGAACGCTTTCTCAACCCGGAAAGGGTTTCATTGCCGGATTTTGACATCGACTTTTGCGTCGAAGGCCGCGACCGGGTTATCGAATATGTCGCCGATCGATATGGCCGCGATCAAGTGGCGCAGATCATCACTTTCGGCACCATGGCCGCCAAAGCCGCGGTGCGCGATGTCGGGCGGGTGATGGGCTTGCCCTACGGATTCGTCGATCAAGTCGCCAAACTGATTCCGTTCGAGATTGGCATTACCCTGAAAAAAGCCATGAAAGATGAAGAACTGCTCGGCCGCCGCTACCGGGATGAGCCCGAAATTCAGGAATTGATTGACAACGCCATGCAACTGGAAGGAATCGCCCGCAATGTCAGCACCCACGCCGGCGGAGTAGTCATCGCCCCGCGCGCACTCAGCGAATACACGCCCCTGTATACCGACCGCCATCTCGGCCAAGCCATCACCCAGTTAGACAAGGACGACCTCGAAGCAGTCGGCTTGGTGAAGTTCGATTTTCTTGGGCTGCGAACCCTGACCATCATTGACGGCGCGGTCAAGATGATCAACCAACAAAAACGCCTCGACAACGAACCCGACCTCGACATGGCTAAGTTGCCCCTCGACGACCCGGAAGCGTTCAAGTTAATCCGCAGCGGCCGCACCACGGCGATTTTTCAGATTGAATCCCGTGGCATCCGCGAGTTAATCGTGCGCCTGTTGCCGGATAAATTCGACGATCTGGTGGCGTTGGTGGCGTTGTATCGTCCCGGGCCCCTGCAGTCGGGCATGGTGGATGACTTCATCAACCGAAAGCACGGCCGCGAAACCATCACCTACCTCCACGATGGCCTCGCGCCGATTCTCGAATCCACTTACGGCGTAATCATCTATCAGGAACAAGTGATGCAAATCGCTCAAGTGCTGGCCGGCTACACCCTGGGCGGCTCCGACTTGCTGCGCGTTGCCATGGGTAAAAAGAAGGCGGAAGGCATGAGCCAGCAGCACGATGTTTTCCAAAAAGGCGCCGTGGAGCGCGGCGTCAAACCCGCAGTCGCCGAGCGCATTTTCCAACTCATGGAGAAATTCGCCGGTTACGGATTTAACAAATCCCACTCGGTGGCTTACGCGCTGGTGGCGTATCACACCGCGTGGTTGAAAGCGCATCACCCGGCGGCCTACATGGCGGCGACCTTGTCGGCGGAACTCGACAACACCGACAAGGTGGTGTCGCTGCTGACCGAATGTAAAGAACTCGGTCTGGATGTGCGGCCACCCGACATCAACACCTGCGCCCACGGTTTCAGGCCCACCGACGAACGCATTATTTTGTACGGGATGGGCGCGGTGAAGGGAGTCGGCAAGTCGGTATGCACGACCATCGAACGCGAACGGGAAAGCGGCGGCACATTCCGCGACCTGTTCGATTTATGCCGACGCTTGCCCGCCGGGGCGGTGAACAAGGGCGTGCTGGAAGCGTTGGTCAAGAGCGGGGCGATGGACGCGCTCGGTGCCCACCGGGCGGCGTTGATAGCGGACATCGACAACGCCCTGCAAGCCGCGGAACAACACTTGACCAGCCAGACAACCGGCCAGAAGGACTTGTTTGGCGCGGTGGAAGCACCCGCCGCCCCGCCATCCGGACGCGGCGTCGAAGCGTGGAGCGAATGGCAAAGACTGGCGGCGGAAAAGGCCACCCTGGGGTTGTATCTAACCGGCCACCCGTATACCCGATACCGCGCCGAACTGGACGGAGTCGCGCAAAAGGAAGTCGGTTCAATGGATTTGAAAACGCCGAAAAACGGAATATTCGCCGGTCTGGTGTTCACCATGCGCGCCGTCAACACGCGCCGTGGAAAAATGGGCTTCGTCACGCTGGACAATGGCAGCGAGCGCGTCGAAGTGATTTTGTATTCGGAACAATACAAACACCACCGGCCAATTTTGCAAAAGGACAACGTGCTGGTGGTATACGGCGAATTCGGCCTCGATGAATACTCCGGCGGAGTGCAGTTGCGCGCCGCCGCGGTGGCCGACCTCGACGCCTTCAGAAACGACTGCCTACGACGCATCCACCTCCACCTCACCGAAGAACATCTGGACGCCGCCACCCTAAAAAACATCCGCGCAACCCTACACGCCGCACGCGGCGGCGCAGTCGAAGTCACCCTCCACTACCAACGCACATCAGGCGAAATCGGAACCATACAACCGGGCCGCGACTGGACCGTGCACCCCTCCCGAAAAGTAATAGACGCCCTAACCAAACTAGTTGGCAGCGAACACCTTAAATTCGAATACGAAACCGCCCCCCTAAGAAACGGCGCAACCGCAAAACCCGCCCCGCCACGCCTTGCGCGAGTGGGGTAAATTTACCTTCTGGATTCCCGATACGATGAAAAATATAGTCGCTGGCGCGCCTTATTTTTCTATCGTTCGGGAATGACGACGTACCGCCGTCATTCTCGTGCCGCCAAGTCGTTATTCACGCGACAGCGGGAATGACGAATTGGGGGACACGGGAATCCAGTAAAACATGCCGGCGACAGCCGACTCCCCAGGCCCGTCATTCCTGCGACAGCCGACTCTTTATTAGCCTTCTGGATTCCCGATACGATGAAAAATATAGTCGCTGGCGCTCCTTATTTTTCTATCGTTCGGGAATGACGACGTACCGCCGTCATTCTCGTGCCGCCAAGTCGTTATTTCCGCGACAGCGGGAATGACGAGTTGGGGGACACGGGAATCCAGTACAACATGCCGGCGAGAGCCGACTCCCTTCCGAAAAGGCCGAAAAAGCCGGGCGGCTTTTACTATCACTCAACCGCTTTCACCCAAACCGCGGTATCGTGGAATGCGGCGCCGCCGTTGGGGGCTACTGGGGCTGAGTCGATTAGTAGGTTGATGCCGATGCCTTCGGGGAAGGCGGCGGCTGGCCAGATGCCTTCTACTACTACGGTGTCGGCCTGGGTGTTTTCAATGTAGCGGGCGGTGACCGTGACGCTGCCTCGGCGGTTGCCGACTCGCACTTTTTGGCCTTCGGTGATGCCGAATTTTTTGGCGGTTGCCGGGTTGATTTTTAGTTGTGGGTATTTTTGATATTTAATCGATGAGGGGGATTGGGTAAAAGTGCTGTTGAGGTAGCCGCGAGACGGTGCCGCCACCAGACGCAATGGATGTTCGGCGGAGGTATTGTCAATCACATCCCAGTGATCGGGCAGGGCGGGCATTTCTCCGGCATAGGGCCCGATGGCCGACCAATCCGGGGCGAAGCGGAATTTTTTGTCCGGCCAGTTGAAGCCGTTTAGAAAGTGTGCCGCTTCGAAGGATGGCGCGCAGTCGATGAAATGTTGGTTGGTGAACGATTCCCTGGGCGGCCGGCCGGAGCGCGCCAGAGTTTTATCGACGAGTTCCAGTTCGCTCATCGAAAATCCCGCGTGTTCGGCCCCAAGCCGCTGCGCCAGTGCGCTGATGACTTGATGGTTGGAGCGGCATTCCCCCGGCGGCTCGGTGATTTTTTCGCCGACCTGCAAAAAAGTATGGCCGTAACTGCGGTATAAATCGTCGTGCTCCACAAACATAGTTGCCGGAAGAATCAAGTCCGCCATGTTCGCGGTTTCGGTCATAAACTGCTCGTGCACGCACACAAATAAATCCTCGCGCCCCAAGCCTTCCCGCACCCTTGCCAAGTCCGGCGCCACCAGCATGGGGTTGGTATTTTGAATCAACATGGCCTTGACCGGCGGGCCGCCTTGAAGCGCGCTGGGGTCGCCGCACAGAATCGGGCCGATTAGCGACATATCAAGCATTCGCGCGCCAGACCCCACGCCTTGAATCAACCCTTCATCGAGTTGGAACGAGTCGGAAGTGGCGAGTAGCGCGCCGCCGCCACGCTGTTGCCATGCGCCGCTCACCACCGGCAAGCAGGAAACCGCGTGGGTGTTGACCGCACCGTTGCGGCTGCGGGAAAAACCTATCCCCAGACGGATGTAACTTTTTCGGGTGGCGCCATATAGTTCGGCAAATTCGCGGATCTGCGCGGCATCGATGCCGGTGATATTGGCCGCCCAGTCGGCGTCCCGGGATTGCAGGTGGCGCTCCAACCGCGCCGGGTCATCGCTGTATTGGGCGAGATAGTCGCGGTCGGCGTGGCCGTTTTGGAATAGCAGATGCATGACCGCGCAAGCCAGCGCGCCGTCGGTTCCGGGGCGTGGCGCGAGGTGAATATCGGCGACTTTGGCGGTGGCGTTGTGGTATGGATCAATGACCACCAGTTTGGCGCCGCGTTTGCGCGCTTTGTGGACATGATGCATGACATTGATTTGCGTGGCGGCGGCATTGCAACCCCAGATTACGATGAGGTCGCTTTCTGCCATCTCCCGACCATCCGCGCCGAGCAGCGCGCCGGTGCCTGCGCCCCAGCCGTCGTAGGCGATTTGCACGCAGATGGTTTTGTGCAAACCGGAATAGCCCAGGGCGTTGACCAGACGCATAACCCCGTCTCGTTGAACCAGCCCCATGGTGCCGCCGTAATAATAGGGCCACACTGCTTCAGCGCCGAATTGTTGACTCGCGCCGTGAAATTTTTCGCTCACCAGATCGAGGGCGTCGTCCCAGCCGATGGGCGCAAATTTGGCTTCGCCGCCGGTTTTACCACCCTTGCCCGCCACTCGCCGTAACGGATGCATCAGCCGTTCGGGGTGGTGAATCCGCTCGGCGTAGCGCGACACTTTGGCGCAGATTACGCCGTCAGTGTAGGGGTTGTGTTTGCTGCCGCGCACACGGCCAATTCCCCCGCCCGCGAGTTTCTCGACTTCCAATGCGCAGGCGGAAGGGCAATCGTGGGGGCAGACGCTGTTGCGCCAGACTTCGGTTGTCGCGGCTTCGGGCATATTTCAGTGCATCTTTTAGGTAATTAGCGAGCGCAGTTCCTCATCGAGCCGCGCAAGAATCTGGTCGTATTTAAACGCGCCAATTTTTTTGCCGCGCTTCTTCAGGTTGACATAGTTAGGCCCGCACCACAGCCCGAGGTCGGCGTCGTCGGTCTCGCCGGGGCCGTTCACCCGACACCCCATCACCGCGATGGTGATGGCATGCGCTTCGGCATAGCGAGTGAGTTCCCTGACCTTTTGCGCCAACTCGACGAACGACTCGTTCTCCACCCGCGAGCAACTCGGACAACTGATGAGGTTCAATCGGTCGTCATTGAAGCGCACCACGGTGCGCACTCGCCCGGCGGCGATGTCCGCCAGAATCTCCCGCCCGGCGCTGATTTCCCGGTGTTTTTGCGCGCTCGGCAAGGTCAATGAAACGCGAATGGTGTCGCCGATGCCCTTGCCGACCAACTGCTCAAAAGCGATGCGGGTTTTTTCGATGCCTTCCGGCGGCATGCCAGCCTCGGTGACGCCCAGGTGCAGCGGGATTTCCGGGCGCGCTTGGGCGAATAGTTGGCAGGCTTCAATCACCTTGCGCGGGTCGGAATCCTTGAGCGACACGCAGTAGCGGGTGAACCCCAACTGGTCCAGCCACGCGCTATGCTCCAGCGCGCTCTCCACCATCGGCGCCACCGAATCATCGCCCCGCCCGGCCGTGAGTTTATCGGCATCCACCGAGCCCGCGTTGACGCCGACCCGGAGCGCGCAGTCGTGCCGGGCGGCGTTCTCCGCCAGATATTCAACCTTGTCCCGCCACGACTTGGCGCGTTCGTGGTGGTGTAGATGGCCGGGGTTGTAGCGAATTTTGTCCACATGCGGCGCGAGTATTTCCGCGAGGCGGTAGTTCTCTTGCAAATCCACGCTCAACACCGCATCGGTGCGCTGCCGCAACTCAATTAAGGCGGCGGCGTCCTTTTTGCTATCGGCGGCGATGCGGATGATGTCGGCACCGGCGCGGCGCAGCAAAAGCAACTGCGCGAGGGTCGCCTCCACATCCGTGGTCGGAGTCGCGCACATACTCTGCACCGCCAGCGGGTGTCCGTTGCCGATGGTGATGCTGCCGATTTTGACCTCGCGGGTCGGGTTGCGCCGGATCTTCATAGTCAAGTGCTCAAAACCCCAGATAAAAATGCCATAAGTGAAGATACGCCCGTAAAGGACGCAGTTCGGTAAAATGGCAGGGTTTCACCGAATCGTTCGCCACCTTTCATTTTTCGGATTATCTTGGAAATAAACATGTCGCTGCATTCTAAATCATAATGAGTCTCGGTAATCACAACCTCGGGCGAATCAACGCCCTGTTGGGGCAATCTGGGGTGGTGTCCGCCGGTCGGGTAGACTGGTTCGAGGAGATCGACTCCACCAACAGTTGGCTGATGAAGCAGCGCGGCATTCATGACGACAATCATGACGGCATTCACGGCCGGGTGTGTATCACCGAATGGCAAACCGCCGGCCGTGGTCGCCGTGGTCACATGTGGCGGGCATCGCGGTCCAGTTCGGTGCTGCTGTCCCTGGGCTGGCATCTCGGCGCCGCCGCATCCGCCGGGTTGTCGCTGGTTTCGGGGCTATCTATCGTTGACGGCCTGCGCCACGCGGGGATTGATTCCGTAGGATTGAAATGGCCCAATGATGTGATGGTGCAAGGCAAAAAACTCGGCGGCGTATTGACCGAATTGCGCGGCGACCACTGTGTCGTCGGCATGGGCATCAACGTCGCCTCGCCCGATGACGACATCGCCCGTGCCGACCTGAAATCCCTCGGCCATAACCCGGACCGCGATGTGCTTGCGGCGGCTCTGATTATCTCCCACTGCCGTTACTTGCAACGGTTTTGTGACGGTGGGTTCGCGCAATTCATCGAAGAATGGAACGGCTTGAATGTGCATCAAGGCTTGGCGGTATCGGTGGAATCGCCAGTGATGTCCGGCACCGGAATCGTCTGCGGGGTCGACCAAGACGGCGCCCTGATTATCGACCAGAACGGAATCCGGCAACGACTAATCTCCGCAGAATCTCGCATACGACCGCTGGCTGATCGTGAATTTACACCACCCTAACGCATCATGAAATTATTGATGGACATCGGCAACCGCCGACTAAAATGGGCAACCGCCACCGCCGCCGGCCTCGCCGAGTGTTCGGGCGTGCTCGGATATGAAGACGCAGATGTATATGACACCGCACTGGCGGCGCAACTCGACTCATTGGATCGCCCGCAAGCAGTGTGGGCGTGTTGTGTGGCACGCCCGGAAATCCGGCGGGCGGTGGTCGAATACGCGCATGGAACTTGGTCGTTGCAGCCGGTTTTTATCACCGCACAAAAACAACAAGCGGGCATCGTCAACGGTTATTCAGACGCCGCTTCCCTGGGCGGCGACCGCTGGGCGGCGTTGGTTGCGGCGCGGGATTTATTCCCACGGCAAGCGGTGATTGTGGTGGATGCCGGAACCGCGGTCACCGTGGACTTGCTCGACGACGGCGGTACTTTCCACGGCGGGGTAATTTTCCCCGGCGTATACGCCATGCGCTCCGCCCTCGATGTGCAAACCCAAAATATTGCTGAGAACATTGCCGGGAATAATGTCAATGACACGACTTGCGATGACCCGGCGGATTCCACCACACCGCCGAACGCCATCGCCACCGATACCAAAGAAGCGGTTGCCAGCGGCACACTGCTTGCCGTGGCCGGAGGAATCAACCTTGCCATAGCGCGACAACTGGCGGTGTTGCCGGGCGGCGCCAGTTGCCAACTCATCGCCACCGGCGGAGACGCCGCGCGCATCGCGCCATTGCTCGAAACCGCGCCCGGCATCAAGCCCAACATCGTGCCGCAACTGGTGCTTCACGGATTGGCGGTGATTGCGCGGGAGGCGGCGTTATGAAGTGGAGCGTGGGGTTGTTGCTGCTCGCCAATGTGGCCCTGTATCTATGGCTCGACGAGCGCAACGAAGACCTCGAGCAAGTGCCCCTCGCGCAGCCGGAAGTGAACCGGGAGGGAATGCTGTTGTTGCATGAACTCGGCGGCGCAAACTCATCGCCCGCCGCGCAAGCCACCGCTGATTTCACGGCGCCGGCCACCACCGCAAAAGGCAATTCTTCCTGCTATCGAATCGGCCCGTTCAAGGAAGCAACCGCATGGCAAGCCGCCAACCAATGGATGAAATCCCGGCAATTCGCCCATCAAGCGGTGCGCAGCGCAAGCCGGGAAATGCGCGCCATCCGAGTCTATCTCGGCCCCTTCGAATCCCACGCCGAAGCGCAACCAATAATGGACTGGCTCGATGAACGAAGCATCGAACATTTCATCAAGCCGGGCAAGTTGGAACAAGTGCGCATTTCCCTGGGATATTTCATCCAAGAAGCACTGGCGGTAAAGTTTATCGCCTATCTCCTATCCCAAGACATCGTAGCCAACTCACAACCGGAATACCGCACGATAGGCCCCTTCGACTGGCTAGAAGCATCCATCGCCCCCACCAAACGCAATGCGCTGTTATCCCACGATTGGCGCGAAAAAGGAGTGGCAACACTGGAAATCACCTGCAACGAGATTTCGCCATCGGGGAAGGCGGGCGTCTGATTGCTTGAATTCAACTCATAAGTGCAACTTCTGCGGCGCAAGCCGCGTCTTTAATAATGTCCGGCTTGCGCCGGGGTTTGTTCGACTGGATTCCAGTTTCGCGGGAATGACGGCGGGTGGGCGGCTATAATATGGCGACATTCTTATCTGCCGTTTGCGTATACCATCCATACCATAATGAATCGCGATTCCCTTAGTCGGCGTTTTCGGAAATTCTTGCCGCGCGCTTCGGTGATTGACCGGCCGGAGTCGTTGCGTGTTTATGAATGCGACAGCCTGAGTGCCTATCGTCAGCCGCCGTTGTTGGTGGTGTTGCCTGAGACTGTGGAGCAGGTGCGGGAGGTGTTGCGGGTTTGTTATGAACTGCGGGTTCCGGTGGTTAGCCGTGGCGCGGGTACCGGACTTTCCGGCGGTGCATTGCCTCACGCCGAGGGCATCGTGCTGGGCCTTGCGAAGATGAATGCGATGCTTGAGATTGATGCCGTAAATCGCACCGCCCGGGTGCAGCCCGGCATCCGCAATCTGGTTATTTCCCAGTCGGTGGAACATCTGGGGCTTTTTTACGCTCCCGACCCGTCCTCGCAGATTGCTTGCACCATCGGCGGCAACATCGCGGAAAATGCGGGCGGCGTTCATTGTTTGAAGTATGGCTTGACGGTGCACAATATCACCGCCCTCAAGGTCGCCACCATGGACGGCGAACTGATTACCCTCGGCGGCGCGGCTCTGGATTGTCCCGGTTTTGATCTGATGGCGTTGATGGTCGGCTCTGAAGGCATGCTCGGCGTGGTGGTGGAAGCCACGGTCAAACTGCTGCCCCGGCCCGATACCGCCCGGGTGATGCTGGGGGTTTTTGAGTGCGCGGAGAAGGCCGCCGAAAGCGTTACCGCCATCATCGCCGCCGGTATCATTCCGGCGGGCGTGGAGATGATGGACAACCCGGCGATTCGCGCCACCGAGGATTTTGTGAACGCCGGTTATCCCCGTGATGCCGCGGCGATTTTGTTGTGTGAAGTGGACGGCACCGAAGCGGATGTGGCGGCACAGGTCGACGAAGTGCAGCGACTTCTGAAACGCCACGGTGCGGTGGAAACTCGCCTGGCAAAAGACGAACAGGAACGAGCACTGTTTTGGTCGGGACGCAAGAGTGCCTTTCCGGCCATCGGGCGCATTTCGCCGGATTACTATTGCATAGACGGCACCATCCCGCGCAAACATCTGAGCCGGGTGCTCGCCGGTATCAACCGCTTGTCGAAGGAATACGGCTTGCGGGTTGCCAATGTCTTCCACGCCGGAGACGGCAACTTGCATCCGCTGATTTTGTACGACAACGGACAACCGGGGGAACTGGAAAAGGCCGAGGGATTGGGCGAGCAGATTCTCGAATTGTGCATCCGGGTCGGCGGCACCATCACCGGCGAACACGGAGTCGGCGTGGAAAAAATGGGCGGAATGTGCATGCAGTTCAACGACCATGAACGCGCGCAATTCCATGCCGTGCGGGAATCCTTTGACCCGCGCCGCTTGCTAAACCCCGGCAAAGCCATCCCGACTCTGGCGCGCTGCGCGGAGCACAACGCCATGCATGTACACCGAGGCGAAGTGCCGTTCCCCGAATTGGAGCGGTTCTAGGGCGTGGCCGGCGGCATTGAAAAAGACTTGCAAGCGCAAGTGCTGGAAGCCGGGCACGGCGCGCAGCCGTTGTGCATAGTCGGTGGCGCGAGCAAATCTTTCTACGGGCGCGAAACCGGCGGCACGGCGCTTCACACCGCCGCCCACACGGGCGTAATTAACTACGACCCCGCCGAACTGGTAGTCACCGCGCGCGCCGGTACTCGCATGCTCGACCTCGAAGAATTGCTTGCCATGAAAAACCAGATGCTGGGTTTTGAGCCACCGAGATTTTCCGACTCTTGCACCATCGGCGGCGCGGTGGCGGCCGGGCTTGCCGGGCCACGCCGTCCCTATGCGGGCGCGGTGCGGGATTTTGTGTTGGGGGTGAAGATTCTGAACGGCAGCGGGAAAATCTTGAAGTTCGGCGGCGAGGTGATGAAGAACGTCGCCGGCTTTGACATCGCCAGACTGATGGCCGGGGCGATGGGCACCCTCGGCGTTTTGCTGGAGGTCTCCCTGCGCATCGTGCCGCAACCGCCACGGGAAAAAACGCTGGTGCTGGAGCATCCGACCGCGGACGCTTCGGCGGCCTTGTGCAACCAACTGGCAGCGCGCCCCTTGCCTTTATCGGCGGCGGCATGGCAAGACGGCGAAACGCGCATCCGCCTGTCGGCAAGCGCGGCGGGCATACAAAACGCGGCGCAGATCATCGGCGGCGAAACGGATTCCCTCGGGCCCAAGTTCTGGCAGCAGTTGCGGGATCATCAACTGCCATTTTTTACCGCGCAACGACAGTTGCTGCGCGTGTCGGTGCCTCCGGGCAGCAAAGTGAAGCCGCCGCCGGGGACTGCGCAACTGATGGATTGGGGCGGCGCGCAACACTGGATTGCCGGGCAGGTTGATGTGGATTCCATGCGCAAAGCAGTTGCCGAAAGCGGCGGCCATGTTACTTGTTTTCGCCATAACGAACACATGACCGAACGCCGAAGCGAAGAAGTATTTCAACCCCTCGCCCCGGTGTTGCAAACCCTCCACCTACGGCTGAAACGCGCCTTTGATCCCGTGGGCATTCTTAACCCGGGGCGATTGTATGGAGAATTCTAAATGCAGACTTCACTAAGCCCTGAATTCCAAAACACCGCCGAAGGCCAACTGGCCGAAGACATCCTGCGCAAGTGTGTGCATTGCGGTTTTTGTAACGCCACTTGTCCGACCTATGAATTGCTGGGAGACGAACTCGACGGGCCGCGCGGGCGCATCTATCAGATGAAGCAACTTTTTGAGGGGCAAGCGAGCGGCGACATGCGACTCCATCTCGACCGCTGCCTGCTGTGTCGCGCTTGCGAACCGGCTTGCCCGTCAGGGGTGCGCTACGGGGTGCTTTTGGAAACCAGCAAAATCATCCTCGATGAAAAATTTCCGCGCTCCGTTGTCGGGCGCATCTGGCGGCGAATAATCGCGCAGATATTTACCCATCGCCGCCTGTTTGCGCAACTGCTGGGGCTTGGTCGCCGGATGCGGGTGGTGTTGCCGAGAGCATTAGCCGACAAGGTGCCGAAGCGGGTGGTGCCGTTGCCCATGAACTGGCCGCAAAGTAGCCCCCAACATAGCCATCGGCGGCGGATGATTGTGCTTGCCGGTTGCGTTCAATCGGTGGTTGCTCCCAACACCAATCTGGCGGCTGCCATCGTCCTCGACCGGCTCGGCATCACGCTGTTCGAAGTGGCCGACGCCGGTTGCTGCGGCGGCGTGGGTTTGCACACTTGCGGGGAAACCGAAGGCAAAGCGGCGGCGCGGAAGTTGATCGACCGCTGGATGCCCCATCTGGAACAAGGGGTTGAGGCCATCGTCATGACCGCAAGCGGTTGCGGGGTTACGCTGAAAGACTATCCGCGACTGTTCGAAGACGATGCCGAATACCGCGAAAAGGCTCTGCGCATCAGCGCAATGACGGTGGATTTATGCGAAGTGGTGGCGCGCGAGTTGCCGGTCGGTTATGTGCCGTCAACCCAAAAAAAGGTCGCCTTCCATCCGCCCTGCACGTTGCAACACGGCTTGCGAATCAGTGGTAGCGTCGAGGCGTTGCTGCGGCGCGCCGGCCATACCTTGTGCGAGGTGCGCGATGCGCATTTGTGTTGCGGCTCGGCGGGCACTTATTCGATTCTGCAACCAAAGATTTCCGCGCAACTGCGGCGCGCCAAGCAATCTGCGCTTGCCGCCGCCGAGCCTGAGGTAATATGCACCGCCAATATCGGCTGTCAGTTGCAGGTGGGCGAAGGCGCCGCCATTCCGGTGGTGCATTGGATCGAATTGCTATTGTAGTTCCCGTCCCCCCGGGGTTGTGGCGGTGCTACAATGCCCGACTCCGACATTTGATTCCGATACCGACTCCAACACTGACTCCATGCGATGAGCGAACCACACTACCAGCGTCATATTTTCTTTTGCGTCAATCAACGAGAAGACGGCCGGCGTTGTTGCGCCGACCATGACGCCGCCGGTTTCCGGGATTATGCGAAACAACGAATGAAAGCAGCCGGACGCTATGGCCGCGGCATGGTGCGGGTCAATCAATGCGGATGCTTGGATCGTTGCGAAGAAGGTCCGGTGGTGGTGGTCTACCCGGAAGGGGTTTGGTACAGTTATGTCGACCGTGAAGACATAGACGAGATCGTCGACCAACATCTTCTCAAAGGCCAAATCGTCGAAAGACTGCGAATCTGATCCGCTTTAACACCCCCGGCGAATGGCCAAACAGTTTGCGGTTTGCGTTTATTGCCTGCTTCAAAACACAGATATATCAATTTTGCCGATTATTTATTAGTTTTTGCGTAAGATTAATTGACTTTCGACAATCGTTCACCAGATAATTCGCCCGCCGAACAGCAAGAATTACGGACTCGGGTTCACCCGCAATAGTCCAACGCTTTTCCTCCATCCTCCTTATGGTGGTTTAGGCGTGGCTCTCCGCCACGCCGTTTTTTTTGCCCATATTTCAGCGTTACTTACTTATCAAACGCCGCAGCCGCTCCTTCTGGCGCGCTACTTCGCCGAAATTATGTCGCGGGTTTCCAGTAGGGTCATCACTTGCCGTACGCATTGCGCCACGGTTGTTTCTCCGGTTTTGACTACGAGGTCGGCGTTTTCTGGGGTTTCGTAGGGGGAGGAGATGCCGGTGTAATGGGGAATTTCGCCTTTTCGGGCGCGGCGGTAGAGGCCTTTTACATCTCGTTGTTCGCAAATTTCCAGCGGGCAATCACAGAACACTTCGATGAAATCTTCGGCGTCGTCCATCATCATCCGCACTCGCCGGCGGTCGGCACGGAACGGCGAGATGAATGCGGTGAGTGCCACCATGCCGCCTTCGACAAACAATTTTGCCATCTGGCCGATGCGCCGGATGTTCTCGGTGCGGTCTTCTTCGGAGAAGCCGAGGTCGCCGCACAAGCCGTGGCGCACGTTGTCGCCATCGCAGACGAAGGTGCGACAGCCGCGCCGGTGCAGTTCTTCTTCGACGGCGTGGGCGAGGGTGGATTTACCGCTGCCGGAGAGGCCGGTGAACCATAAAATAACGCCGCGATGGCCGTTTTGTTGCTCCCGGCGGCGGCGGGTGACCGTGGCGTGATGCCATACCGTGTGGGGGGATTGGGCGGTGTCGGTCATGCGCCGATTATACCTTGCGGCGGCATCGACAAATGATTCCCTGCTCGCCGTGGCTTGGCATTAAAAAACTGGTGGGCCCGGAAGGACTTGAACCTTCGACCAAGGGATTATGAGTCCCCTGCTCTAACCAACTGAGCTACGGGCCCGATGCGTGTCGGCAACTGCCGCCGTTCAGGTATTGTCGAGAAAACTGCGCAGGTGGTCGGAACGACTGGGGTGGCGCAGTTTGCGCAGGGCTTTGGCTTCTATCTGCCGGATGCGTTCGCGGGTGACGTCGAATTGTTTGCCGACTTCTTCCAGCGTGTGGTCGGTGTTCATACCGATGCCGAAGCGCATTTGCAAGACCTTAGCTTCGCGGTCGGTGAGCGAACTGAGGACTTCCTGAGTGGCGCTCTTGAGGCCGGAACTGGTGGCGATGCTGATGGGTTCTTTGATGTTTTTGTCTTCGATAAAATCCCCAAGATGGGAGTCTTCGTCATCGCCAATGGGCATTTCCATGGAAATCGGCTCTTTGGCAATTTTCAGCACCTTGCGCACTTTCTCTTCGGGCATTTCCATTTTTTCGGCGAGTTCATCGGGCAACGCCTCGCGGCCTTTTTCCTGCAGAATCTGGCGCGACACGCGGTTCAACTTATTGATGGTCTCGATCATGTGTACGGGGATGCGGATGGTCTTCGCCTGGTCGGCGATGGAGCGCGTGATTGCCTGACGAATCCACCATGTGGCATAGGTCGAAAACTTATACCCACGGCGGTATTCAAACTTGTCCACGGCCTTCATCAGGCCAATATTGCCTTCCTGAATCAGGTCGAGGAACTGCAAGCCTCGGTTGGTGTATTTTTTGGCGATGGAGATCACCAGCCGCAGGTTGGCTTCGACCATTTCCTTCTTGGCACGGCGGGCTTTCACTTCGCCTTCGCGGGCTTCGCGGCTCAATTCTTTGAGTTGGTTAATTCCGAGGCCCGTTTTGTGTCGGCATTCCAGCAGTTGCCGGAAACTCTCGCCAACGGTATCGCGGTGGCGTTCCAGTCGCTCGGCGTCATCGACACCAGCGGCGAGCAGGTTGTCGAACCAATGGGAGTCGGTTTCATAGGCGTTGAAGAACTGAAGGAATAGTTTGCGCGGCGCTTTGCCGTAGGTGACACAATATTTGGCAATCTGACGTTCGTGTTGGCGCACCTCATCCATGCTGTCGCGCAGGGTAGTCGCCAGCACTTCAAGCCGTGCCGGGACGAATTTCATCTGCAGGAATTCATCGCCCAGTTTTTTGCGGTTTTTGAGTGCTTGTTTGCTTTCGAAACCGTACTTTTGCCAAGCGTTCTCCAACGCCCGCCAGGTTCTGCGCATGCGTCTGAAACGGGCGATGGCGTCGGCCAAATCGGGACCGCCCGGCGCCTCTTGCGCTTTTTTTGCGGCGTTTTGTCCGGGGCCTCCGGGGATCGCGACTGTTTCATCATCCAGCGCGTTTAGTTCCATGAAATCGACGATGATGTCGGTCAATTTAATCTCGCTTGCCTGGATTCCGATAGCAAAATCCAACAGCAGCCGGATCGCCCTCGGCGTCAGTGCCACCGCCTGAGTGCTCTGACGATTGCCGGCTTCGATGCGTTTGGCGAGGGCAATTTCATCTTCCCGGGTCAGCAATTCCACGGTGCCCATCTCGCGCATATACATACGCACCGGGTCGGTGGTGCGGCCAAACTCGTTTTCCACCGCGGTTTTCAGGACTGCGCCCACTTCTTCGGCGACTTCCTCGTCCTCCGGGTTGTCCCGCTTCAGCGTCAGGCTGTCGATGTCGGGGGCTTTGTCCACCACCTCGATGCCCATATCGTTAATCATGTTGACCACCACCTCGATCTGGTCGGCGTCGTGCATGTTCTCCGGCAGATGGTCGTTGATTTCCGCGTAGGTCAAAAACCCCTGCGCCTTGCCCTTGAGTACCAATTTTTTGAGGTCGGACTGCGGCTGTTTGCTGGGTTCTTTCCCCACCACCTCGGCTTCGACTGCTTTGACAGGTTTGACCGCTTTGACGGCTTTGCTGCGGGGGGAGGGTTGTGTTTTAGTGGTCATATAAGTGTTCGCAGTTCAAGTAATGAGTGCCCGGCGCGAAAAACGCGATCGCGGATTATATCACGCCGCCGCCGCTTTCAATCACCGGCGGGGGGCTTGAAAGCGTCCTTTCGGGCCTCCAGCAACGCCTTCATTTCCTGTTTCAGTGCCTGTTCCTCCGCCGCCGCCGGACGCTGCCGAAGTTTCTCGATGAGCGATAAGCGATGCTGCTCGGCATGATTTTCCAGCAAATGGGCGAGGATCTCGGTGAACTGAGCGTCCAACGCCCCGTGGTCAATAAAATTGAGGCGCGCGGCCAGTTTTTCAAGGTGCTTATGGGATGAATGGTCGCGAAAAGATTCGAGCAGGCGAGCGGTGGTGATGTCGGGATCTTCGGCGATTTTTTCGAGCAGCCCCAGCAGAATATCCGCGCCGCGTATATCCAGTTGTCGCAGGGGCTTGAGGTCGGGAAACAAAGCCGCCAACCCCGGAGTTTGCAGGAGCATGCTGGTGGCCAGAGCGAGGGGAGAGATTTGCCCTTGTTCGGGAGATTTTCTTTGCCCAGGACGCTGGCGCATCCGTGGCTCTTGATTTTTCCCAAGTTGCTCCGTGGACAAGCCGCTCACCGAGGACAAACGAGTGAACATCATCTCGCGCAGTGCCCCGTGGGGTAATTGCTCGAGCAGTGGTTTCGCCAGCGTCACCAGCCGCGCGCGCCCGTCCATGCGCTCCATGTCCACTTGCGCAATCAGGGAATCGAACAAAAAATCCTCCAGCGTAAGCGCCTCGGCAACCCGCTTGCTAAATCCTTCTTGTTTTTCGGCGCGCACCACGCTGTCCGGGTCTTCGCCTTCGGGCAGGAACAAGAAGCCAAGTTGGCGGCCATCGTGGGTTTCCGGCAACGCAGATTGCAACGCCTTCCACGCCGCATCACGGCCGGCGCGGTCGCCGTCAAAACAAAATACGATTTCCGGTGCCAACCGAAACAGCCGCTGCACATGGGTGCGCGTGGTGGCGGTGCCGAGGGTGGCGACCGCATTGTTGACGCCAAACTGGGCGAGGCTCACCACATCCATATAACCCTCCACCACCAGACTGCGACCCTGAAGGCCAATCTCTCGCCGCGCCCGGTGCAAGCCGTAGAGTTCCGCGCCTTTGTGAAACAGCGGGGTTTCCGGGGAGTTCAAGTATTTCGGTTCGCCGCTGTCGAGGATGCGCCCGCCGAACGCCACCACCCGGCCACGATGATCTTCAATGGGAAAAATTACCCGCTGGCGGAAGCGGTCGTATATGCCGGATTCACGCGCTTGCTTGTCATCCGCTTGGTCGCGTTGTGCCACCAGCCCCGCTTTCAGTAATTGCTGTTGGCGGGTTTTGCCATCACCGAGGGCGCGGGCGAGATTGTCCCAGCCCTCCGGGGCGTAGCCGATGCCAAATTCCGCGGCGATGCGCCCGTCGAGCCCGCGCCCCTTGAGGTAGGCGATGGCCTGCTTCGCTTCGGGATGGGTGCGCAGTTGCTGCTGGAACCAGCCATTGGCTTCTTCAACGATAGCCAAAAGCGGCCCCGGAGAATCTCCATCGGAAGCAGCGTAGCCACCCACCTGCCCGGCCTGCGGCATACTCAACCCCGCGCCTTCCGCCAATTCCTCCACCGCCTCGACAAACCCCAAGTTGGCGTAATCCATAAGAAACCCAATGGCGGTTCCGTGAACGCCACAACCGAAGCAATGATAAAACTGCTTGGTGGAACTAACCGTAAAAGACGGCGTCTTCTCTTCGTGAAACGGGCAGCAAGCCTTATGTTCTTTGCCCTTGCGAATCAACGGCACCCGCCGGTCGATAACATCAACAATATCGACCCGGCTCAACACCTGATCGATAAACGCCTGAGGAATTTTACCGGCCATAGCAGGATTTTACCCCATAGCGACAAACAGCCCGGCAACGCGCAAGCCGAGGAATGGATTATTTATGGAAATTGCGGCGCAAGCCGCCCATCACTAAGAACCGGCACTGCACCCCCCAATCCCCCCACACAGTATTTGCAATAACCCCCACCCTACTGCTATGCTACCCCCATCCTCATACTCACCGGAAAAACCAATGAATCCACTAAAAACTGTTCCCGGAACCATCATCTATGGCTTTGTAGTTGCGCTTATCATCGCGTATTTTCTCAATCCTCCGCCTGCGCTCGTTTGGTCGTTGGTGGTGTGGTTGCATGTGCTTGCCGGTATTACTTGGATTGGCTTGCTGTATTACTTTAACTTCGTGCAAGTACCGGCGGTTGCCGATGCCGCTGCGGATAGTGATGGCCCCGGGCCCGCCGCGATTTCCAAGTATGTGGCTCCGCGTGCCTTGTGGTGGTTTCGCTGGGCTTCGGTGGCGACTTGGGTTACCGGCGCGGCGGCGTTGGAGTATGTCGGTGGTTTTGCGGCGAACTTTTTTGCCACTGGCGGCGTTACCGTCATCGGAGTCGGCGCGTGGCTCGGCACTATCATGTTGCTCAATGTCTGGGGGTTGATCTGGCCCAACCAGAAAAAACTGCTCGGCATCGTAGCCGCAACCGATGAAGAAAAAGCCCGCGCCAAGGCCATCGCTTTCATCGCCTCGAGAACCAACACGCTGCTGTCCATTCCGATGGTTATGTGCATGATCGGTTACGGACACGGTCTGGCGTTTCCGTTTTCCTTTACATATTAAACCCAAGCCAACCGATTGTGGCGATGAAGCGTAATGTTTTTTCGCTCTAAACCTTCCGCCATTCCCGGTGCCGGTGATGCGTTGCCGGGCCGGGAAACCGAAATGCCGCTCACCAACCGGCATTTCGTCACCGGCCATCCGCTTCGCGGGCCATTCGCCGAAGGGCTGGAGTGCGCAGTGTTTGGCCTCGGTTGTTTCTGGGGAGCGGAGCGAATCTACTGGCAGTTGCCCGGCGTTCATACCACCGCAGTCGGTTACGCCGGGGGACACACCCCCAACCCCACCTACGAAGAAGTTTGCAGTGGCCAAAGCGGTCACACCGAAGCGTTGCTGGTGGTGTATGACGCCGGGCAAACCCCTTACCGGGAACTACTGCGCGTGTTTTGGGAATCCCACAACCCGACCCAGGGCATGCGTCAGGGCAACGACCACGGCACCCAATACCGCTCCGCCATTTATGCCAGCGATGCCGAGCAGTTGAAACTGGCGGAGCAATCCAAAGCGGATTATCAAGCCAAACTCAGCGCCGCCGGTCACGGTGCGATTACCACGGAAATCTTGCCGGCACCGGTGTTTTATTACGCCGAAGAAGTTCACCAGCAATATCTGGCGAAGAATCCGGGCGGCTATTGCGGGTTGGGCGGCACCGGCGTTCGGTGCGGATAGCGGGGATTTTCGAACTAGTCGTTCTTCGGTTGCAACGGCGGCATCGGGAACGGCTTGATATTGCTGTCGCTGCGGTCGGTGGCGGGCTTGTCGATGATCTTGTTGACGCCTTCCTTGTCCACCTCATCGATGCGCACCACCGAATGCAACGGCACATAGGTGCGAGTGACCTGACTAAATTCCGTTTTCAAGCGTTCCTCGGAAGGATCCACCACCAGTTTTGATTTTTCCCCGAAGATAATATCGGCTATTTCGATGAACCCATACCAACTGCTTTGCGATACTTCGCGGGCATACAATTCATACAACTGCCCACGGCATTGGAATTGAATTTTGTAAATGCTTTTTTTCTTGGCCATTGCGTAGAATGTCTGTTACATCGGTCCACCACATCAGATAGCCGAATTATATCACCAACATCCGCCGGGCAGGATCAAATGAATAAAAGCAAAACGCCACGCGCCAGTTGCAAATGACCGGTTCAAGTTACCGGCGGGTTTTACTCCGCGCCACCTTGTTCGCCGGGTTATTTGTGGGCCTACTTGTCGGCCTACTTCCGGGCGCGCGCGCCGATGATGCGCTTCCCGATGCCATCGCGCAGTTGCTGGATAAACATCGCATCCCGGCCTCGGCGGTAAGTTTTGTGGTGCGGGAGATGGACGGCGATGCGCCGCTATTGAGATTCAACGCCGGGGTTTCCCGCAACCCGGCTTCGACAATCAAATTGCTAACCACGCTGGCAGCCCTGGAACTGCTCGGCCCCGGCTATCAATGGCAAACCGCCTACCTCGCCGACGGGGTTATCGAAGACGGCGTGTTGCGCGGGGATTTAATTTTGCGGGGCGGCGGCGACCCGTTTATCACCGTGGAACAAATGCTCGGCCAAGCACTGGCACTCAGACAGCGCGGCTTGAAAACCATCGCCGGTCGGTTGGTAATCGACAACTCTCGTTTTAGTCTGGAAGCGCATGACCGAGACGCCTTCGACGGCCGTGGCGAGCGGATTTATAACGTCGGCCCCGATGCGGCGTTGGTTAACTTTTCCGCGAGCCGTTTTGTCATCGAACCCGACTACGGGCAAATCCGCGTGCGCGTCGAACCACCGCTTGCCGGGTTAAAGATCGTCACCGAAATCAAAGCCGGTGCCGGGAAGTGCGCGCATCCCCGGGGCGGTTGGCGATACCACATCGCGCGCGCCGACAAAAACTTGACCGTGCGTTTTAGCGGCGTCTACCAAACCAAATGCGGAACCTATTCATTTTCCCGCAGCATCCTGCCCAATCACGAATACACCCACCGCCTGTTCACCGCGTTGTGGCGCGCCCTGGGCGGACAACTGGAGGGCGGATACCGCATCGGAAAAGCCCCCGAAAGCGCGCGGCTGTTGCTGACTCACCACTCCCAACCCCTCGCCGACACCATCACCGGCATCAACAAATTCAGCAACAACCTCATGTCCCGCCAACTGCTGCTAACGGTCGGCGCAGAAGCAAATGGCGAACCGGGCAGCGTGGCATCGGGAATCCGCGCGCTGCGGGATTGGTTGGCCGCCAATGGCATCGCCATGCCCGCGCTGGTGATGGAAAACGGCGCCGGCCTATCGCGCAAAAGCCGCCTTTCGGCGGACGGCTTGTGGGCGTTATTGAAGCACGGCTGGGACAGCACCTACCGCCCCGAATTCGTGTCATCGCTACCACTCGCCGCCATCGACGGCACCATGCGCACGCGCCTGCGCGACAGCCATTTACACGGCCGCGCCCGCATCAAAACCGGACGAATAGACGGAGTGCGCAGCATGGCGGGATATGTTCACGCCCGCGACAACCGCCATTATGGAGTGGTAATGATTATCGACTCGCGGCGAGTTAACTTCGAGAATGGAAATGCGGTGCAGGACGGGGTATTGCAGTGGGTGTATGAGGGGTTGCGCTAGGCGCGAGAGGAGCACCTAGCGCAACCGCAACCATAACCCGTGGTTTACGCGTATCATCCCTACCACACACCATTGACAACCGGTTTATTGCGTGAAATTTCCACCCTTGACGGACGGCCGGATCATCATCCGGTATAAGCGTTTCCTTGCCGATGTGGAACTGGCGGGCGGCGAAGTTGTTACTGCCCATTGCCCCAATACCGGCGCCATGACAAATTGCTGGACGCCCGGTGCGCCGGTGCAGTTGAGTGCCGCCGATAATCCCAAACGCAAATTGCGCTGGACGCTGGAGCGCGTGGACATGGGTGCCGGTTGGGTGGGGGTTAACACCGCCCGCGTCAATCACATCATCGCCGATTTCGTCGCCGGTGGGCGCATCGCGGCGTTGCGCGGCTATGAACAAATCCGCAAAGAACCTCGCTACCACGCGCCCGGCTTGCCATCGGAATGGGCCAATTCCCGCTTCGACTTGCTCTTGCAAAATACCGCCCGCGCAGATTGCTATGTGGAAATCAAAAACACCACCCTCATTGACGGCGCGCATATCTGCTTCCCAGACGCGGTGACTTCGCGTGGCCGAAAGCACTTGGAACTGTTGGAACACGCCGTCAGTCAGGGCCATCGCGGCGTGTTGGTGTTCGCCGCCAACCGCCCCGAAGGCGTCTGTTTTCGCGCCGCCGCGGACATCGATCCGGCTTATGCCGAGACCCTCACGCGGGTACGGAAAAACGGCGTGGAAATCATCGTGGTGCGTATCCGCCACACCAAAACCGGCGTCGAAGCGGGCTGTGAAGTGCCGGTTTGTTTGGATGCGGAGTAGGGCGCGCTACGAATTTTGTTATTTCAACCTTCCATCCAAACCTTTCATTTCCGTATAGATTTTTTCGGTAATTTTTCCAAAACCCGCCGGTGTTGGGTGCATCTCATCACGCCAGTCTGCATCATCTCCCACCGTCAAGGTGCCCTGCGTATCTACGACATAAAATTTCTCTTTTTCCATTCCCAGAGTTAGCAACACCTCTCTCAATTTTGTTAACAAATGTTCCACAATTTTCTGGTGATATTTTTTAGGGATACCTTTTTCTTCCAAGTAATAACGAATCCATGGCCCGGTTTTAACCAGCCCCCATAAAAACTTTCCTTTTTTACCGGAAGGCGCAGCCATGTCGTAGGTGTGCGTAACGATGTGTGTGTTGGGCGAATATACATTGCGGAGTTCTATAAGTTCTTCATACGCCAGCCGGATGCGTTGCAATTTCCTTGCAAGTGCTTCGTGATTGATATACCTATCAGCAGAAGTCTGTTGTGTGGACTCGACAATCAGGCGTTCCAGATCCCATTTCCCCACCACGTCGTTGCCGCCGCCCGAAAACAGAAGAAAATCGATATGGTTGCGGTGTTTTTTCAGGATTCGCGCTAGGTTATGTTTTTGTCGCCCCGAAATCATGGTTACCGCTTCGTCTCCGCTGGAGGATAGCGTTAGAATATTGGCTTTGTTTTTCGCCAAATCTATTAAGTGGTCGACGATGTTGGAATTCCGACCGGCAAACAGATATTTTCGAGGATACGCAAACCATGAATCGCCCTCGCAAACAATACCAACTCGGTCTTTGTTGGCGTTGCAAAGCCACTCAAAATGTGCCGAATTTGCCGTGAAGCCTTGTGTTTTTAATCGTTCTCGTTCGCGTCGTGCAATATGCATGGAATATAACCCTCGCGCTTCCAAAAATCATACAATAGCAAATCGTTCACAAAATATCTCAACCGATTTTGTTTCTTAGCGACCTACCAACCATGACCTATCGAATTATTTTTCTTGCCGGTTTTTTGCTGTGCGCCGCCTTGATCGCAACGGCGCTTTATTTTCAATATGCGGTGGGATTGGAGCCGTGTCCGTTGTGCATACTCCAGCGAGTGGCGTTCATGGCCGTGGGGATAATTCTCGCGCTTGGGTTTTTACACAACCCGCGAGGCTGGGGGCGGCGGATATATGGGGCGTTGGCGTGCATAACTGCGCTACTCGGCGTGGCAGTCGCCGCCCGCCATGTGTGGTTGCAGAGCCTGCCGCCCGGACAGGTGCCGGAATGCGGGCCCGGGTTGACTTTCATGCTGGAGGCGTTCCCGCTGCAAAAAGCCCTCGATCTAATTTTGCGCGGCTCCGGTGAATGCGCCGAGGTTCAGTGGACGTTGCTGGGGCTGACCATGCCGGGCTGGAGTTTGGTGTGGTTGGCGGGGCTGGTTTTGTTGTCCCTGTTTATCGCGATGGCACCTCATCGGCGCTGATTGTTTTGCCCAGTGGCGCATTGCGGCCACCGAGAATGGTTAGCAGTGTGCAGCCTTTTTCCGACCTCGAAAAGTGGCAACTGCCGGGCTGATAGCACACATAGTCACCGACACCGAATACCACGCCATCGCAATCCGTAAGTTCGCCTTCGAGCACATAAAACGCCTCGCCGCCGGTATGCTCATGCGGAGTCGAAACAGCACCCGGCTTAAACCGAATCAGAAAAATCTCGCAACCACCCGGTGCTTCACCAAGCGGCAAATATTCCATATCGTCCCGCACCACGCCGTAACGGTCATAAGGAAGAAACCCTGCAGTAGCGGTAGCAACCACACGCCGCAACGAAACATCGAGCAAGTCTTCACCGGCAATCACCGGCTCATGGGTCGTGGGTTTATTCATATCGATTCCTCCTCGTCGTCATTCCCGCGTAAGCGGGAATCCAGAAATAAAAATGTCGGCGTAGTCGCTCCTTATAAAGAACAGACACCGCAATGCCCCCCTCAACCCAACCGATGTTCAATTTCAATCTCATAGCCGCAGACTTCCGGTTCGTCGTCAACCATCTCCGCGGGAAAACCGGGGGCGCGGATGTCCATGTTGCAGGCTTCTTCCAGACGCTTGATGATGTTGGGTGACCATTCGCGTTTGCCGTATTTTTTCGCACCGTCCTTGAATATTTCCACCAGCAACGGCGCCAGTTCCAGCGACACCCCGGCGCGCTCGGCGACGGCACTGAACAGGCCGATGTCCTTGCACACCAGATCCATGGTGAAATTGATGTCGCGGCTGCCGTTCAGAATCACTTGACCCTCGGTTTCGTGGACGAAGGAATTGCCCGATGAAATACGGATCGCTTCATAGGCGGTATTGAGGTCCATTCCCGCCGCCTTCGAGGTTACCAACGCTTCGCACAGGGACACGAGGTTGGCGGTGGCGAGGTAGTTGGTGACCACCTTGAGGATGGAAGCGGAGCCGAGTGGCCCGGTGTGCAGCACTCGCCGACCCATGGCGGTCAGGGCCGGTAATGCCATTTCAAACGCCGCGCGCGCACCGCCGGCGAAAATGGCGATGTTGCCGGTGGTGGCACGGTGGCAGCCGCCGGACACCGGCGAATCCATCGGCATGCCGCCCGCAGATTCAACCTTTTCCCCCAGACGCCGCACTTCGGCCTCGTCGGTGGTGCTCATTTCCAGCCAGATTTTCCCCGCCGAGTTTTTTTCGGACGCAAAGCCCGCCAACACGCCGTCTTCGGCCTCCATCACCTCCGCGCTGGCGGCCGGCGATGGCAGGCAGGTAATAATTATGTCTGATGCTTGCGCCATCGCTTTGGGCGACTCTCCGAATTGCGCACCACTCGCCACCAACGCCGCCGCCGCCGCTTCATCCAAGTCGCGCACCGTTAAATCAAAACCATTACGCAATAAACTGCCGGCCAGTTTGCCGCCGACATTGCCGAGGCCGATGAATGCGATTTTCATGCTGAAATACCCCCTGAAATACCTTGATTTGGAAGTTCGAATTTACCAAAGGCAGGACTGCCGCCGACTTTTTAATCGACCATAAATAACCGAGTTGTACCACTCAACCGCCATTCAAATCGCCAATCAAATCGCCACATCACTCATCTCCAAATGCAACCGCTTGCCAGTATACGGATTGGCGTCCGCCACTTGCTCATTCAATTCCACCCCCAGCCCCGGTCCCGTGGGTGGGATTACATAGCCGTCTTGCCATTGGATTGGTTTTTTCAAGAGGTCGGCGTGGAAGCCGCCCCAGGTTTGAATGCCTTCCAGAATTAAAAAATTCGGCGTGCAAGTCGCCAGTTGAATGTTGGCCGCGCCTTCCACGGGCCCGCAGTATAGGTGCGGCGCGATCTGCGCATAATAAGTCTCCGCGATGGCGGCGATTTTTTTCGCTTCGAGAATGCCGCCGACCCGACCGAGGGCAGGCTGCAGGATGGAAGCGGCCTGATGTTCCAGCACCCGCGCGAATTCGTATTTGGTGGTCAGGCGTTCACCGGTGGCAATGGGGATCGTGGTTTGACGCGCAACCCGCGCCATCTCCTTTGGGTTTTCCGGCGGCGTAGGCTCTTCAAACCACAACGGCTCCCAGGGCTCGATGCGGCGCGCCAGACGAATAGCACCGGCGGCGGTGAACTGCCCGTGGGTGCCGAATAACAGGTCGGCGCGGGTGCCTACTGCGGCGCGGATTTGTCGGATGAATTGTTCCGAACGCTGCAGGTCTTCCATAGACGGTTGGCGGCCGTCGTATACCGAATACGGCCCGGCGGGGTCGAATTTAACCGCGGTAAAACCGAGGTCAACATATTCCGCGGCGCGTTGTGCCGCCCGGTCGGGATTGTTATACACATCGTTTTGGTCCGCATCCCCGGAGTCGGGATACAGGTAAGTGTAACTGCGCAGTTTCTCGCGCACCCGCCCGCCCAGCAATTCATACACCGGCTTGTCCACTTCCTTACCGATGATGTCCCAGCAAGCCATCTCCAGCCCGCTCAACACTCCCAGCAGGGATACATCCGGGCGCAGGTTGTAGCCGCTGCCATACACGGTGCGCCACAGTTTTTCGATGTGGAATGGGTTTGCGCCGATGACGAAACGCTCGCATACATCTTCGATCATGGCAGCGATGGTATGCGGGCCGAAGGTGGCGGCATAAACCTCGCCGATGCCTTCCACACCGTCGGCCACCAGTTTGACGAAAATGAAATAACGCCCGCCGAAGTGTGGCGGCGGATTGGCGACCACCCAGGTCTTGAAGTCGGTAATTTTCATATTGGGGGCAAGCGGCTGATTGTGCCGGTCAACGCCGGGGCCATCCCCGAACCGCCTCCCGGACCTGTGGTATATTTTACCCCATGCACATTCAGGAATTTCAGGCGAAAAAACTGCTGGCCGGATATGGCGTCCGCGTGCCCAAAGGGGAAGCCGCCGCCACCGCCGATGAGGCGCGGCTGGCCGGCGAGCGACTGGCGGGAAAAACGACCGGGAAAACGGCGAGCAAATGGGTGGTAAAAGCACAAGTATACGCGGGTGGCCGAGGACAGGGCGCATTCGCCGATGGCCGTAGCGGCGTGCGCATGGCCGGCTCGGTGGATGAGGTTCACGCCCACGCCCTGGCGATGCTCGGCCAGTCTCTGGTAACCGCGCAAACCGACGCCGATGGTCTGCCGGTGGAGCAGGTATATGTCGAGCAGGCGTTGACGGTGGAAAGGGAATTGGCGTTATCGCTGCTGGTGGACGAAAGAAATCGGCGGCTCACTTTGTTGCTGTTCGAGCGTGGCGGCGTCGAGATTGAAGGCACCGCCGCCGACCAACCGACTTCGATGCATCGACTGGCGGTGCACCCGGTTCACGGTGCGGATGCCGGGCAACTGCACACGGAAGTTGCAAAACTCGGCTTGGATACGCCGCTGCAAAACCAACTCGAGGAAATCTGCGCCGGTGTCATTCGCCTGTTCTGTGAAAAAGACGCGAGTTTGATCGAGATCAACCCGCTGGCGGTGTGCGGGGGAGAATTGGTTGCGCTGGATGCCAAGATGACCTTCGATAAAAACGCGCTGTTTCGCCAGCCGGATATTCTGGCTATGGAAATGGAAAACGACAGCAAGCGCGGCCACCGCCTCGCCGTCATAGACGACTTCAACTATGTGCCACTGGGCGGCGACATCGCCTGCCTGACAGTCGGCGCCGGGTTGTCCATGGCGACTCTGGATGCGATTCGTCATTACCACGGACAGCCCGCGAATTTTCTCGACCTGCCGCCGGATGCCAAGGTCAACCGGGTAGTCAGCGCGCTTTCGGCATTGCTCGACAACCCCCGCGTCAAAAGCCTGCTGGTCAATGTATTCGGCGGCGGCATCATGCGCTGCGACACGGTGGCGGACGCCATTTTGCTAATCAATCACAACCAACCGATTACCCTGCCGATGACGGTGCGGCTTTCGGGAACCAACTCGGAACTCGCCAACCGCCGACTCAAAGAAAGCATTCCGGGCATCTTTCTCGCCGCCAATCTCGCCGAAGCCGCCGAAGCGGCGGTAGCGGATGCCGAGACCGGCGGGAAACCTTCTCGGGCAAAATCCCGGGCAAAGTCCAGCACCCGCCAGCCCCGCCCCGGCAACTGGATAACCCGACTTTTGGGCGGGAAATAACGCCATGTCCATCCTCGTTGACAAAAACACCCGCGTCCTGTGTCAGGGCATCACCGGCCATCAAGCCAGTTTTTATGTGGAGCGCGCCATCTCCTTCGGCACCAAAATGGTGGCCGGCGTGCGCCCCGGCAAAGGCGGAAGCAGCCATCTCAGCCTGCCGGTATTCGATTCGGTGGCCGACGCCCGGCAACAGACCGGCGCCAACGCCTCGGTTATTTTCGTGCCCAAGAGCAACGCCACGGACGCGATTATTGAAGCCATCGAAGCGCACATCGAACTCATCGTATGCATCACCGAACACATTCCGGTGCTCGACATGCTGCGCGTCATCGAAGCCCTAGACGGCGGCGACTCCAAACTAATCGGCCCCAATACGCCGGGCATCATCACCCCCGGAGAATGCCGAATCGGCATCATGCCCGGAGAGATTTTTCGGCGCGGCAACGTCGGCATCGTCTCGCGCGCCAGCACCCTGACCTATGAAGCCATCGCCCAAACCACCGAAGCCGGGCTGGGGCAGTCCACCTGCGTAGGCATCGGCGGCGACCCGTTGCACGGACTGGGATTTTCCGACTGCTTGGAACTCTTCCGCAACGACCCCGAAACCGAAGCAGTAGTGCTAATCGGGGAAATCGGCGGCTCAGAAGAAGAACGCGCCGCGGAATATCTACAAGGCTGCGACTACGGCAAACCAGTAGTCGCCTACATCGCCGGCCTAAGCGCACCAGACAATATCCGCATGGGCCATGCCAGCGCAATCATCCAAGACGGCTCCGGCACCGCCAAAGAAAAAAAACAAGCCCTAACCCAAGCCGG
The DNA here is from genome assembly GCA_965262585.1 of Candidatus Poriferihabitaceae bacterium. Lineage (GTDB taxonomy): Bacteria > Pseudomonadota > Gammaproteobacteria > Arenicellales > Poriferihabitantaceae > JAHRAW01. The sequence continues at coordinate 1,095,152 of OZ253546.1, read as the reverse complement.
CGTCCAAGTAGTAGATTCCCCGGTCTCTCTGGGCGACCATGTAGTACGCGCCTTGAACCCATAACGGGTAAGGAGTCGGCTATCGCCCACCCGTCGTCATTCCCGAACGATAGAAAAATAAGGAGCGGTAGCGACTATATTTTTCATCGTATCGGGAATCCAGAAGGGTAATAAGGAGTCGGCTGTCGCAGGACATGTTGTACTGGATTCCCGCTTTCGCGAGAATAACGGCATAGGGAGTCGGCTATCGCCGGCATGTTGTACTGGATTCCCGTGTCCCCCAAGTCGTCATTCCTGCTGTCGCAGGAATAACGACTTGGGGGCACGAGAATGACGACGAGTGGGAATGTCAGGCTTGGTAGGGACATCACCCCGCGCCTGCGCCTACCAAGAAAAACATAATTCCGTCATTCCCGTGTGAGAATACTCATCCGCAAACGAGGAATATCAAAAGTGCGTCATTCCCGAACGATAGAAAAATAGGGAGCGCCAGCGACCATATTTTTCATCGTATCGGGAATCCAGTTAAACAATCCGGCGCCAGCCGCTCCTTACATGTTGTACTGGATTCCCGTTGCGCGGGAATAACGGCGTAGGGAGTCGGCATTCGCCGGCATGTTGTACTGGATTCCCGTGTCCCCCAAGTCGTCATTCCTGCTGTCGCAGGAATAACGACTTGGCGGCACGAGAATGACGAGTCTGGGAGTCCACATCGACAAACGAGGAAAATCAAAAGTGCGTCATTCCCGAACGATAGAAAAATAAGGAGCGCCAGCGACTATATTTTTCATCGTATCGGGAATCCAGTTAAACAATCCGGCGCCAGCCGCTCCTTACATGTTGTACTGGATTCCCGCTTTCGCGAGAATGACGGGCATAAGGAGTCGGCTATCGCCGGCATGTTTTACTGGATTCCCGTGTCCCCCAAGTCGTCATTCCTGCTGTCGCAGGAATAACGACTTGGGGGCACGAGAATGACGGCGGTGCGTCGTCATTCCCGAACGATAGAAAAATAAGGAGCGGCAGCGACTATATTTTTCATCGTATCGGGAATCCAGAAGGCTAATAAGGAGTCGGCTGTCGCCGGACATGTTGTACTGGATTCCCGCTATCGCGGGAATAACGGCGTAGGGAGTCGGCTGTCGCCGGCATGTTGTACTGGATTCCCGTGTCCCCCAAGTCGTTATTCCCGCTGTCGCGTGAATAACGACTTGGCGGCACGAGAATGACGGCGGTGCGTATCGGGAATCCAGTTAAACAATCCGGCGCCAGCCGCTCCTTACATGTTGCACTGGATTCCCGTTGCGCGGGAATAACGGCGTAGGGAGTCGGCTATCGCCGGCATGTTTTACTGGATTCCCGTGTCCCCCAACTCGTTATCCCCGCTGTCGCGGGAATAACGAGTTGGGGGCACGAGAATGACGGCGGTGCGGCGTTAGCCGTCCCTATAAAGCCAATTCACCCGTCAGTTTTATCGTGTTATCTACCCCACCATCCGCTTTTATTTCATGACCCGCTTCCAAGTTCAAAGTGGCGGTTGTGTTTAGGGTCCAGCGGGTGCCGAAGTGGTGGTGGGTTGTGCCGTTGGTGGTGGTTTTTAGGCGGGTGTAGGGGGTTATTAGGCCACGGCCGGAGGGGGTGGGCATGCCGTAACTTAGTTCGGTTGCCATGAAGGTGGTGTCTTGGTTTTCGGTGGGGGATAGGTTGGATATATCACCGCTCCATAGGTTTCCACCAGATTGTGCGCCCCAGCCGGTGGATAAACTGAACGACAATCCGCCGGATTTGGAGGCTATGCCGTCGCCGATTCCTATTAAACCAGACACGCCCCATTCGTCTACATTTTCGGAATGTGCCGCCAGCCAGTGGCCTCGGCCTTCCAAGCGGAGTCCTTTGTGGTTGGTATATTTCAGGGTGCCGCCTAGTTCTAATCCGGCGCCGGTGTTTTCGCCGTCTCCGCCGTCATGCCTCACTCCCATTTCAATGGACGAGGCTAATCTATTGCCGGTTTCGTCTTGGTGTTCTTTGCTGCCTTCGACAGCCAGTCGTAGGCGGGATACGCTTACATCGGTTCCGCCTACCCCTTCGACTTCAAACTGCCCGGTGGATACTTCGCTTTTGAGGCGGATTTTCATGGCGTCGGCGGCGGCGGGGATTATGGTGTGGTTAAGTCCGAAGGCGAGCATTTTTAGATCGGCATCTTCGGTGTTAGTCGCACCAGTAGAATCGTCCAGGTCATATTCAACTTCACCGCTTCCATACCCCACAGTCGCCCATAAATCAAAGTTACCGGACTGCCAATTTAGATACGGATTAATGCTGGTCAGGTCGGTTTCGTGGGTGCCTTTTTGGTTTTCGCCGCTGGTGGTGTTGTTGTTGGTGAAATCAAAGGAACCGTCAAATTGTGAAACCGACAATCCGAGCAATAAACCGGGGCTGACTTTGGTGTCGATGCCGAGCGTAATTCCGCTTACATCGCCATCCCATTCCACTTTATCGGAATTGCCGCCGGAGAGATTGGTGTAACTTCCGTTACCCCAAACCGTGGTATTGCCGACTGTGCCGCCGCCGTCAATAGCATTAAGCGGCATCACAAACGATGAATTACCCATCATTTTTTTCCAATCCAAGGAATCGTTTTGTACATCCCGCCCGCCGTTGACCAAAATGCTGTGCAGAGAATTGCCGCCGCCGAATTGGAAACCGCCGACTTGGCTGGTCGAAGCGGCATTGGAAACTCTATCGCTGATTGCCGTAACTATGCCGCCCACTATTGCAATGGCGGTCTCCGGCAAGATGACTTCATTTACGGCTTGTTGATCGGCTATTTCATCGTCAGTCAGTCCGGCGTTCGTTGCGGTTCGAGTAACCGTGATGGTGTAAGGCGGTGTGGTCATGGAAGTGCGGTCTTGGGCGGTTACGGTAATGGTGATGATGTTCTCGCCTATGGTTAAGCCCGAAACCACTCCATTACTTTCGGTTAGTGCCGTGCCATCTGTATCAGTGCCGGTAATTGCGATGGTGGCGGCAGTATTGGTGGTGGGTGCCGTGATTGTGGTGCTTTCGACGGCAACGTTGCCGTATATGCGCGAGTAGCCGTAGCAAAAGTTTCATTCAAACTACCGGGCGACAGAGACAAACTACTAAGACTGGTATCGGCGAGGATAGCGGCGCATTCGGCGGCGGTGGCTGCTCCGCCATCTCTAACATCCCAGTTGTTGCCGGCGGTTGCAGTCAAAACATCTCTGGCGGCGGTAGCGCAGTATATGGAATTGCCGGCATCGAAGATAGTGTCGGGTTGTAGCGGGCTTTCATCGCTATCTATCGTAGCCCAACCCCGCAACAGCGAATCGTAGTTTTCCACGGAAAGCGTAACGTTCTCAAACATGTTGAAGAGACCGGTAGCCGAACTCATATCCCAATCACCCAGGTCCTGATCAAATGCAATGGTATTGCGAAACATTGAGTTCATAGCGGTAACCGAACTCACATCCCAATCACCAATATCCTGATTAAAGGCAGGACTATTAGCAAACATGTCGTCCATAGTAATAACATTACCGACATTCCATCTACCAATGTCTTGGTTAAAGGCATCAGCACTTTGAAACATCACGCGCATATTGGTAACCGAACTCACATCCCATCTACCAATATCCTGATTAAAGCGGACGGCCTGAAAAAACATGCTGGCCATACTGGTAACCGAACTCACATCCCAATCACCAATGTCCTGATTAAACCGGTTAGCATTAAACAGATTACTCATATTGGTAATAGTACTCACATCCCAATCACCAATAGCCTGATTAAAGGAAGAGGTACCGGCAAACATTCTAGTCATATCGGTAACATTACTTAAATCAGGAACATCGCTTGCCAGCCCGATAAGATTTCTGGCGCCGGCAAAAGCCCGATCCATCGAAGTCCATTGTTGATCACCCCATTGATTGATAGCGATGATTTTCAGTTTATCGCCTGCATTATTAATATAAATCTGTGGAAAAATGCCGCTGATGCGCACCGTGTAATCCCCTGCATCGGTGTAGGTATGGCTGGCGTCGCCGGTTTGGTTGGTGGACATAGACGTGTTATCGCCCCAATCAACAGCGTAGTCGTAGGTCGCCCCGGTAAAGGTCGGAATAGTGATGCCCAGATCCGCCGCCTCAACTCGCCATGTGGTAACAAAATCATTTGTGGATGGTTCAGCGGCTCGAGTAATAGTGAAAGCGTAGGTTGTTACGGCGGTATTATCTTGTGAGGTTATGACCATGGTCATGGGGTTTATGCCGATGGTTATGCCTGAAACCACTCGGTCGGTTTCGGTTAGCGCAACTCCATTGGAATTAGTGCCGGTGATGTCGACATCGGCGCCACTATCGGTGGTTGCCACGATGGTGATGCTGCCGGTGGTAGTGTCTACAGTATATGAAGTAGTAGCGGCATCAAAAGCCGGGTTCAAACTACCGGGCGACAGCGACAGGGCACTCAAACTGCCATCGTTTGAGCAACCGGTGGTTTGTCCGCCATCTCTAACATCCCAGTTATTGCCGTCGGTTGCCGACAAAATATTTCTGCCAGCGGTACCGCCGCAGTACATGGAATTGCCGGCAACGAAGGTACGGTCGGGTTGTAGCGGGCTTTCATCGCTATCTATCGTAGCCCAACCCCGCAACAGCGAATCGTAGTTTTCCACGGAAAGCGTAACGTTCTCAAACATGCCGAAGAGACCGATAGCCGAACTCATATCCCAATCACCCAGGTCCTGATCAAATGCAGTGGTATTGCGAAACGTTGAGTTCATATCGGTAACCGAACTCACATCCCAATCACCAATGTCTTGGTTAAAGGCATCAGCACTTTGAAACATCAAACCCATATTGGTAACCGAACTCACATCCCATCTACCAATATCCTGATTAAAGGCAGGGGCACGATCAAACATGCTGTTCATACTGGTAACCGAACTCACATCCCAATCACCAATATCCTGATTAAACCCGGTAGCATTAAACATGGCACCCATATTGGTAACATTACTCACATCCCAATCACCAATAGCCTGATTAAAGTTAAAGGCACCGGCAAGCATTCTAATCATATCGGTAACATTACTTAAATCTGGAACATCGCTTGCCAGCCCGATAAGATTTCTGGCACCCCAAAAAGCACTTTCCATCGTAGTCCATTGTTGATCACCCCATTGATTGATGGCGATGATTTTCAGTCTATCGCCTTCACTATTAAAATAAATCCGTGGAAAAATGCCGCTGATGCGCACTTCATAATCCCCTGCATCGGTGTAGGTATGGCTGGCGTCGCCGGTTTGGCCGCTGTCCGACATGTTATCGCCCCAATCAACAGCGTAGTCGTAGGTCACCCCGCTAAAGGTCGGAATAGTGATGCCCAAATCCGCCGCCTCAACTCGCCAAGTGGTAACAAAATCCGTTGTGGATGCAACCGAGGCTCGAGTAACGGTGAAAGTGTAGGTTCCTGCTGTGGCGGTGTTATCTTGTGAGACTATGTCAAGGGTGATGATGTTTACGCCGGTGCTTAAGCCTGAAACCACTCCGCCATTTACGGTTAATGCGGTGCCATTTGCACTAGTGCCGGCGATGTTGACAGTGGCATTGTCATTGGTGGTGGGTGCCGTGATTGTGATGCTACTTGCGGCATTGGTAAGTGATGCAGTATATGCCGTAGTAGCGGCAGCAAAAACGGGATTCAAAGTGCCGGGCGACAGCGACAGGGCGCTCAAACTGGCATCGTTTGAGCAACCGGTGGTTTGTCCGCCATCGGTAATGCTCCAGTTATTGCCGGGGTTGGCAATCAAAGTATTTTTGGCGGCGGTGCCGGCGCAATATTGGGAATTGCCGCCACTGAAGAAACGGCCCGCTTGTAACGCCGATTCTCCGAACCCTATGGTAGACCAACCTTGCAACAGCGAATCGTAGTTGGCCGTGGAAAGCGTAATGTTGGTAAACATATTCGATATATCGGTAACATTACCGACATTCCAATTACCAAGGTCCTGATCAAAGGCAGTGGCACTAAAAAACATGCTGTTCATACGGGTAACTCTACCCACATTCCAATCACCAATATCCTGATTAAAGGCAGTGGCAAGATTAAACAAACCACTCATATTGGTAACGCTACTCACATTCCAATCACCAATATCCTGATTAAAAGCAGCGGTAAGACCAAACATTTCACCCATATTGGTAACACTACTCACATTCCAATCACCAACATCCTGATTAAAAGCAGCGGCACCGGCAAACATACTCGTCATATTGGTAACATTACTCACATTCCAATCGCCAATATTCTGATTAAAGACAGAAGCAGTGTCAAACATACTCGTCATATTGGTAACGTTACTCACATCCCAATCGCCAATATTCTGATTAAAGACAGAAGCATTAGAAAACATATTCGACATATTGGTAACACTACTTAAATTGGGAACATCGCTTGCCTGCCCGGCGAGATTTGATGCGCCGTTAAAAGCATTTGCCATGGAAGTCCATGCTTGATTACCCCATTGATCGATGGCGATGATTTTGGCTCTATCGCCTTCATCATTAATATAAATCCGCGGAAAAGTACCGCTGATACGCACTTCATAATCATTTGCTGCGGCGTAGGTATGGCTGGCATCGCCAGTTTGGGCGGTGGACATATCCGTGCCATCGCCCCAATCAACGGAATAGTTATAACCCTCGCCGGTGGTGGGAATAGTGATATCCAGATCCGATGCCCCAACTCGCCATGTGGTAATAAAATCGCCTGGGTCGGGCGGTGCGGCTTGTGTAACGGTGATGGTGTAGGTTGCTTCGGCGGTGTTATCTCGCGAAGTTAGGGCAATAGTGATGATGTTTGCGCCTTCGGTGAATCCCGTAACGGTGGTGCCGCTTACGGCTAATGCCGCACCACTGGTATCAGTGCCGGTGATGTCGACGACGGCATTGTCATTGGTTGCCGTGATTGTGGTGGCGGCGACGGTACTGCGAACCGATGTAGTATAGGCGCGCGTGGCCGCCGCAAAGGTTTCATTCAAACCCCCGGACGACAGCGACAGCGCACTCAAAGTAGCATCGGCTGAACAACCGGTGGTTCGTCCGGCATCGTTAATGGTCCAGTTATTGCCGGTGTCGTCAGTCAAAATATTTCTGCCGGGGGTACCGGCGCAATATTCGGAACTGCCGCCGTCGAAAGTAACGCCGGATTGTAATGCCGATTCGCCGCCGGCGGTGTCGATGGTAGACCAACCTTGCAACAGCAAATCGTAGTTGGCCGTGGAAAGCCCGGCAAAGGAAAACATATCCGTCATATCGGTAACACTACTCACATCCCAATCACCAATATCTTGATCAAAGAAAGTGGCACCTCTAAACATATCCTGCAGTGTGGTAGCATTACTGACATCCCAACCACCAATATCCTGATTAAAGAACGCACCCTCAAACATAGACGCCATATTGGTAACATTACTCACATTCCAATCACCAATATCCTGATTAAAGACAGAAGAAGTAAACATCTCGATCACACTGGTAACGCTACTTACATCCCAATCACTAATATCATGATTAAAGACGGTGGTACTTCTAAACAGTCCGTTCATATTGGTAACGTTACTTACATCCCAATCACTAATATCATGATTAAAGATCGTACCATTAAGCATATCCTCCATATTGGTAACATTACTCACATCCCAATCACTAATATCCTGATTAAAGACACTGCCACCCCGAAAGCCCTGCTGAAACATACTTGACACATTGGTAACATTACTTAAATCAGGAACATCGGTTGCCCGCCCGACTAGATTTTGTGCGCCGAAAAAAGCATTTGCCATGGAAGTCCATTGTTGAGTACCCCATTGATCGATGGCGATGATTTTGGTTCTATCGCCTTCATCATTAATATAAATCCGTGGAAAAGTACCGCTGATACGCACTTCATAATCATTTGCTCTGGCGTAGGTATGGCTGGCATCGCCGGTTTGGGCGGTGGACATATCCGTGCCATCGCCCCAATCAACGGAATAGTTATAACCATCGCCGGTGGTGGGAATAGTGATATCCAGATCCGATGCCCCAACTCGCCATGTGGTAATAAAATCGTCTGGGCTAGGCGGTGCGGCTTGTGTAACGGTGATGGTGTAGGTTGCTTCGGCGGTGTTATCTTGCGAAGTTAGGGCAATAGTGATGATGTTTGCGCCTTCGGTGAATCCCGTAACGGTGGTGCCGCTTACGGCTAATGCCGCGCCACTGGTATCAGTGCCGGTGATGGCGACGGTGGCATTGTCATTGGTTGCCGTGATTGTGGTGCCGGCGACTATACTTCGAACCGATGTGGTATAGGTGCGCGTGGCCGCCGCAAAGGTTTCATTCAAACTCCCAGTCGACAGCGACAGCGCACTCAAAGTAGCAACGGCTGAGCAACTTGAGGTTCGTCCGCCATCGCTGGTAATGGTCCAGTTATTGCCGCCGGAGGCTATCAAAATATTTCTGCCGGCGGTACCGGCGCAATATTGGGAACTACCGCCATGGAAAGTAGCGCCGGATTGTAATGCCGATTCGCCGGCGGCGGTGTCGATGGTAGACCAACCCTGCAACAGCGAATCGTAGTTGGCCGTGGAAAGCGTAACATCGCGAAACATATCATTCATCTCGGTAGCAGCGCTGACATCCCAACCGCCAATGTCTTGGTTAAATGCACTGGCATCCCGAAACATTTCGCGCATACTAAAAGCCGAACTCACATCCCAACCACCAATATCTTGGTTAAAGGCACTGGCATTATTAAACATTCCTTCCATCTCAATAACCTTACCCACATTCCAACCACCGATATCTTGGTTAAATGCACTGGCATCCTGAAACATTCCAACCATAGTAGTAACCGCACTCACATTCCAACCACTGATGTCTTGGTTAAATTCAGGGTTACTCACAAACATATTGGCCATATTGGTAACACTGCTGACATCCCAATCACCAATGTCTTGGTTAAATGTATTGCTACTGGAGGAACCAAGCATAAGAGTCATATCGGTAACGCTACTTACATTCCAATCACCAATATCCTGATTAAAGGCGTTGGCATCATAAAACATGCTATCCATATCGATAACCTTACTCACATTCCAATCACCAATATCCTGATTAAAAGCAGGGGATTCTTGAAACATACCATTCATATCGGTAACGTTACTTACATTCCAATTACCAATATTCTGATTAAAATTAGGGTTGGAATTAAACATACTCAACATATTGGTAACATTACTGACATTCCAATTGCCAATATTTTGATTAAAGTCACTAAAGGAAAACATAAAAGACATATCGGTAACATTACTCACATCCCAATCATCAATATCCTGATTAAATGCCCTGCCAAGATCAAACATCAAAGACATATCGGTAACATTACTTAAATCAGGTGCATCGGTTGCTAGCCCGACCATATTAGATGCGCCGCTAAAAGCCGCCCCCATGGAAGTCCATACTTGATTGCCCCATTGATTGATGGCGGTGATTTGTCCTCTCACGCCGCCTCTATTATTAATATAAATCCGTGGGAAAGTGCCGCTGATGCGCACCGCATACGAGCCCGCCGTGGCGTAGGTATGGGTGGCGTCGCCGCTTTGGGCGGTGGACATAGCCGTGTTATCGCCCCAATCAACGGCGTAGTTGTAAGTTATCCCCGGAAAGGTGGGAATGGTGACGGCTTCGTCCGCCGCAGAAGTCGTCCAAGTGGTTACAAAATCGTTTGGGTTGGGCGGTGTGGCTCGTGTAACGGTGATGGTATAGGGTGCTGTGACGGTGTTATCTTGCGAGATTGCGGCAACGGTGATGATGTTTGCGCCTTCGGTGAATCCCGTAACGGTGGTACCGCTTACGGTTAATGCCGCGCCACTGGTATTAGTGCCGGTAATACCGACGGTGCCATTGTTATCGGCGGTTGCCGTGATTGTAGTGCCGGCGATGGCACCGCCAACCGATGTAGTATAGGTGGTAGTAGCGGCATCAAAGGTTTCATTGAAACTACCGGGCGACAGCGACAGCGCGCTCAAAGTAGCAACGGCTGAGCAATCGTCGGCTCTTCCGCCATCGCCGATGGTCCAGTTGTTGCCGCCGGAGGCCATCAAAAGAGTTCTGGCGGCGGTACCGGCGCAAAATTCGGAAAAGCCGCCAGCGAAAGTAACGCCGGATTGTAATGCCGTTTCGCCGGCGGCGGTGTCGATGGTAGACCAACCCTGCAATAACGAATCGTAGTTAGCCGTGGAAAGCGTAGCGGCTGTGAACATAGCACGAAAATCGCCAACCTTACTCACATTCCAATCACCAACATCCTGATCAAAGGCAGTGGCACCACTAAACATTTGATTCATAGTGGTAACGCTACTCACATCCCAATCACCAACATCCTGATTAAAGGCAGTGGCAGCACCAAACATACTGAGCATAGTGGTAACATTACTCACATTCCAACCACCAATGTCCTGATTAAAGGCACGGGCATTACCAAACATACCGGTTACATTGGTAACGTTACTCACATTCCAACTACCAATATCCTGATTGAAGGCACTGGTAGCGTTAAACATACTCGTCATATTGGTAACGTTACTCACATTCCAACTACCAATATCCTGATTAAAAGTAATGGCACTACTAAACATATTCGTCATATTGGTAACGTTACTCACATCCCAACTACCAATATCCTGATTAAAAACTTCGGCAGTGTCAAACATATTCGCCATATTGGTAACATTACTCACATCCCAATCACTAATATCCTGATTGAAAACACCGGCACGTCTAAACATATGCGCCATATTGGTAACCATACTTAAATCAGGTTCATCGGTTGCTTGCCCAGCGACAGCGCCCGCGCCCCGAAAAGCACTTTCCATGGAAGTCCATACTTGATCGCCCCATTGATTGATGGCTGTGATTTTGTTTCTATCGGGTGCATTATTATTAAAATAAATCCGCGGAAAATCACCACTGATGCGCACCGTATACGAGGCCGGCGTGGCGAAGGTATGGCTGGCATTGCGGGTTTGGCCGGTGGACATCGCCGTGCTATCGCCCCAATCAACGGAATAGTTATAACCATCGCCAATGGTGGGAATGGTAATGGATTCGTCATTCCCGGTAGTCCGCCAAGTGGTTACAAAATCGTTTGGGCTGGTGACAACGCAAGCGCTGCTTACATCGCCATCGGTAATGGTCCAGTTATTCGGCGCACTAGTCAAAATAGCCTTGGCGGCGGTATTGCAAAAGGTGGAATTACCGGCACCGAAGGTAACGCCGGCTTGTAGCGTCAAGGCAGACCAACCCAGCAACAGCGAATCGTAGTTAGCCGTGGAAAGTGTAACGCCGTTAAGCATTTGACCCATAGTGGTAACATTACTCACATCCCAACCACCAAGGTCTTGGTCAAAGGAAGTGGAACCACCAAACATACTGGTCATGCTGGTAACATTACTCACATCCCAATTACCAACATCCTGATTAAAGACATCGGTACGGGAAAACATTGAAGTCATACTGCTAACACCGCTTAAATTAGGCACATCGGTTGCCAGCCCGACCACATTTGATGCACCGCTAAAAGCCCCCCCCATGGAAGTCCATACTTGATCACCCCATTGATTGATGGCGATGATTTTCTCTTTATTATCTCCACTTACATTATTAATAAAAATCCGTGGGAAAGTACCGCTGATGCGCACCGTATAAGAGGCCGGCGTGGCGTAGGCATGGGTGGCGGCACCGGTTTCGTTGGTGACCGCCGTGCTATCGCCCCAATCAACCGAATAATCATAACCACTGCCGGTGATGGGAATGGTAATACTTTCGTTATTCCCGGTAGTCCGCCATGTGGTTACAAAATCCGTTTTGTTAGAAGTGGGTGCACAAAGAGGTGGTGTAACAATCTTAGGCTGTTGACTAGTATTTACGGTAATCCGCAAATTGAGTGTATCACCTGATGAAAAAGTACTGGTTCCGGGGTTGTTAATGATGGCAGTTATTGGGAAATTTGTATCAGTAACACCACTTGCTTCTGTAGTGATGTAGATTTTTCCATCGCAATCAAGAAGTGCCATGAATGTGGGGCTACTAAAGGGTTGAGTAAATGCCACACTAGATATGGTAATACCAGTATCTGCTCTAGCGGTTCCTGCAAAAATTTCATTCAAAGATACAGCCGCACCATAAAGATTACCGAACTGTATATTGGCTCGAGATACACCACCTACTATTTGAGGATTAGTTATGACGGGTGTGTCTGCTGCTGTCTGTGCAGCAACTTGCGAGGACAGCCCAAAAAGGAGGCTGATAACCAGCAAAAGCGAAGCCCCAAAGCGAGGGAAAAGGGTAGAGTTCATCATTAGATATTGTCCGATGGTTGTGATGTTTTGACGGTAAAAAGACGCAGCGTATTATACGAAAAATTCAATATATCACAATGTTAAATTTGCTATATGGGGAGTAGGGAAAACTGGAATTTCCTTATGAATGAACTGATTCTTCTCATGAATCTTCTGAATCTTCTCATAAATGAACTGATTCTTCTCATAAATGAATGGTTTCTTCTCATAAATGAAGAAATTCTTCTCATAAATGAACCAAATCTTCTCATACCGCCGTCATTCTCGTGCCGCCAAGCCGTTATTTCCGTGCCCCCGTGCCTGTCCTTAATAATGTGCGGCTGCGCCGGGTTTGTTTAACTGGATTCCCGATACGATGAAAAATATGGTCGCTGGCGCTCCCTATTTTTCTATCGTTCGAGAATGACGCACTTTTGATTTTCCTCGTTTGCCGATGGAATAAAGGGGTCAGTGTGAATTAGATAAACCCCTATCCCTTCTGGCCGTGTAATCAATTTAATTCACACTGACCCCTTTATTCTCACGCGGGAATGACGGAATTATGTAGGCGCAGGCGCGGGGTGATGTCCCTACCAAGCCTGACATTCCCACTCGTCGTCATTCTCGTGCCGCCAAGTCGTTATTCCTGCGACAGCAGGAATGACGAGTTGGGGGACACGGGAATCCAGTAAAACATGCCGGCGACAGCCGACTCCCTACGCCGTTATTCCCGCGAAACTGGAATCCAGTACAACATGCCGGCGATAACCGACTCCTTATTTTGCGCTGTCCGTATCCTTCTTCTCTTGCTTATAAACAACCCACAGCAGCAATAACATCGAGCCTACAACTATCAAAGTGGCGGCAATGGTCGGAGTCATAGTAGTTACCTCGTCAAGGTTGAAAGCCATACCAGTATAGCACCACCCGTGGCTAACAGCAGCGCTGGTTCCCATGCGCCGCTGCCGATGATGCTATCGATGATGAAGGAGCGGCTGGCGCCGACATGTTTTTTCTGGATTCCCGATACGATGAAAAATATAGTCGCTGGCGCGACGCCGTCATTCTCGTGCCCCAACTCGTCATTCACGCGACAGCGGGGATGACGAGTTGGGGACACGGGAATCCAGTAAAACATGTCGGCACAGCCGCTCCTTATTCGGGAATAACGGCGAGGAGCGGCTGTCGCCGGATTGTTTTACTGGATTCCCGATACGATGAAAAATATGGTCGCTGGCGCTCCCTATTTTTCTATCGTTCGGGAATGACGACTTACCGCCGTCATTCTCGTGCCGCCAAGTCGTTATTCCTGCGACAGCAGGAATGACGACTTGGGGGACACGGGAATCCAGTAAAACATGCCGGCGAATGCCGACTCCCTACGCCGTTATTCTCGCGAAAGCGGGAATCCAGTGAGACATGTACGGCGAGATCCGACTCATTATTGGCTTTCTGGATTCCCGATACGATGAAAAATAAGGTCGCTGGCGCTCCCTATTTTTCTATCGTTCGAGAATGACGACGTACCGCCGTCATTCTCGTGCCGCCAAGTCGTTATTCCTGCGACAGCAGGGATGACGAGTTGGGGGACACGGGAATCCAGTAAAACATGCCGGCGATAGCCGACTCCCTATGCCGTCATTCCCGCGCAACTGGAATCCAGTAAAACATGTCCGGCGACAGCCGCTCATTACGGCTTTGTTTTTACTGGGGTCATCCATCCGTTGGTGGTTGGATTTCAGTGCGGCCGGCCATGTAGGGTCTGAGTACTTCGGGGATCGTGATGCTGCCGTTGGCGGTTTGGTAATTCTCCATCACCGCTACCAGTGCGCGGCCTACCGCTACGCCGGAGCCGTTGAGGGTATGTAGCGGTTCCGGTTTGCCGCTTTCGGGGTTGCGGCGGCGGGCTTTCATTCGTCTTGCTTGAAAACCTTCGCAGTTGCTGCACGATGAAATTTCGCGGTATTTGCTCTGGCTTGGAATCCATACTTCAAGGTCGTAGGTTTTGGCGGCGCTGAATCCCATGTCGCCGGTGCATAAGGTCAGCACGCGGTAGGGTAGTTCGAGTTTTTGTAGCACCGCTTCGGCGTGCGCGGTCAAGGTTTCCAGAGTTTCATAGGACTGCTCCGGTGAAACGATATGCACCAACTCTACCTTTTCAAACTGATGCTGGCGGATCATGCCGCGAGTGTCCTTGCCGTAGGAACCGGCCTCGCGGCGGAAACAAAGCGTGTGGGCGACCTTGCGCATGGGCAACTCCGCGGCTTCGATGATGCGCCCGGCGACCAGATTGGTGAGCGGCACTTCGGCGGTGGGAATCAGGTAGTAGGGCGGATCGTCCTGAGTGGCGAATTGGTCGTCGGCGAATTTCGGCAACTGCCCGGTTCCGTATAAGGTTTTCGGATTCACCAGCACCGGCACCATGACTTCTTGATAGCCATGCTCGCGGGTATGCAGGTCGAGCATGAACTGGGCGAGGGCGCGATGCAGCCCGGCGAGGCCGGTGTGCATTACCACGAAGCGCGAACCGGCGAGGCCGGCGGCGGCTTCGTAATCCATCATGCCGAGGCCGTTGCCGAGATCCACATGGTCGAGGGGCGTGAAATCGAACGCCCGGGGCGTGCCCCAGCGTCGGGCTTCGGTGTTGTCATTTTCGTCTTTGCCCACGGGCACGCTGGGGTGGGGCAGGTTGGGGATTTCGCTCAATAGTTGATCGAGTTCCTCGCGCACCTCGGCCAGTTTCGCTTGCCCGGCTTTCAATCGCTCTCCCAATGCGGCCATGGAAGTGCGCAGTTCCTCGGTGTCTTCGCCACCGGTGCCCCCGGATTTTGCCGCCCCGATTGCCTTGGATGCAAGGTTGCGCTCGGCTTGCAGGGATTCGGTTTCGCCCTGAAGTTTTCGCCGTGCCTGCTCCAGAGCATCAAGCCGCGCAACGTCGAGTTCGTAGTTGCGGGTTTTCAACACCTCGGCGATTTTCGCCGGATCTTGCTTTAACTGTCGCGGGTCCAGCATCGTTTAACGCTCCACTTTTTATGGATTGGACTGGTCGATAATGTCTATGCCAACGGGCGGGACAAACTCGAAAATCTCGTCCGCCAGCGGCAGGTTTTCTTTGAGGTCGACAAAACTGATGCGAGTGCGTTGGTCGAGGGTGTCGATGAGTTCCATCAGCCGCAAGCGGCGATCTTCAAAACCGATGCGCACTTCGGTAAAACCACTTTCCGGATCTTCGGGAATGAGGTTCACCCAATCCACATCCCCCTGAGTGCCGATGTCCTCGATCGCATAGGTGCTTGCGAGATCGGCGGAGCCTGCCAGCAGAATAGCCGGTGTGCGCCCCAGCGCATCGGCTTGATTGCGCACCGTGACCTGTTCCAAGTCGATGTCGTGGAGCCATACCCGCTCACCATCGCCGACAATTTCCTGCGCATCCGGCGGCGCATAATTCCAGCGAAAAAGCCCCGGGCGTTTGATCCACACCGTGCCTTGACCGTCGTCCACCGGGGTAAGATTATCGTCCAGCACCACTTGTCCAAAGCGCGCTTCGAAGGTGTTTATTTCGTTGAAAAAACGCTCAAAGGCTTCCATTCCGGGGCTGGCGGCGTGAACTGACAGGCTGCTGAGTGCCAGTAGCCACGCTGTTAACACTGCCCGCCAAGCGATAGGCCCATCGATAGGCCCATCGATAGGCATATACGGCAAAAAAGACCGGCGGCGCATGTCTATTCCGCAGAGGGTGGCGGCGCTGCCAGCACTTCCCGCTTACCGTTATCCGAGGCACTGACTACGCCGGATTCTTCCATGGTTTCGATCATTCGAGCGGCGCGGTTATAGCCGACTCGCAGCGCGCGTTGCAACGAAGAAATGGAGGCCCGTCGACTTTGAGTCACGAACTGCACCGCCTCGTCATACAATGCATCGGTCTCGCCTTCCCCTTCGGACAATGTTCCGTTGTCCGACCACTCGTTGGTGCCGCCTTCGGTTATTTCATCGATATACACCGGGCCGCCGCCGCTTTTCAGATGCGTCACCACCTGCGCGACTTCTTCATCGGACACAAACGAGCCGTGCACCCGCTGAGTGAAGCCGGTACCCGGCGGCAAAAACAACATATCGCCCTGCCCGAGCAACTGTTCGGCACCCATCTGGTCGATCACGGTGCGCGAATCGACCCGCGAGGAAACCTGAAAGGCGATGCGGGTTGGCACGTTGGCTTTGATGAGTCCGGTGACCACATCCACAGACGGACGCTGGGTGGCGAGCACCAGATGAATACCGGCGGCCCGCGCACGCTGGGCGATGCGGATGATGATTTCTTCGATCTTTTTGCCCACCACCATCATCAAGTCTGCCAGTTCATCGACAATCACCACGATATAAGGCAGTTCCTGAAGGAGGTCTGTCGGCTCCGCTTCACTCTCGTTCTCGCCATCGCTCTCGCTTTGGCGTGCCTCGCTGAGCGGATCGACCATAGGCGTACCGGCGGCGATGGCGTCGGTCACTTTTTTGTTGTACCCGGAAATGTTTCGCACCCCGATGGCCGCCATCACCCGGAACCGCCGATCCATTTCGCCGATGCACCAGCGCAGCGCATTGGCGGCTTTGGTCATGTCGGTGACCACCGGCGCCAGCAGATGGGGAATGCCGTCGTACACCGAAAGTTCGAGGAACTTGGGATCCACCATGATCATGCGAATCTGCTCCGGGCCGGCCTTGTATACCAGACTCAAAATCAGCGCATTAACGCACACCGATTTGCCGGAGCCGGTGGTGCCGGCAATCAGCACATGGGGCATTTTCATCAGGTCGGTAATCACCGGATTGCCGGCGATGTCTTTGCCCAACACCAGCGTCAGGGGCGAGGTGCTTCTTTCATATTCCTGCGACGACAAGCCCTCCACCAGCCGCACGATTTCCCGGCTTTGGTTGGGAATTTCGATGCCGACCACGGTTTTGCCGGCGATGTTGTCCACCACCCGAACGCTCTCCACCGACAGCGATCTCGCCAGATCCCGCGCCAGCCCGACTATCTGACTGGCTTTGACGCCGGGTGCCGGTTCGACCTCAAAGCGCGTGATGACCGGGCCCGGTTGCACTGCCTCCACCACCACATCGATGTTGAAATCCTTGAGTTTTTTCACCAGTAGGTGCGACATGGACTGCAGTTCGTCACGGGAATAGCCGGTGAGGTTTTCGGCGGGCGGCTCGAGCAGCGACAACTGCGGCATAACCCCGCCGACCACCGGGTCGGGAAACAGTTTGCGCTGGCGTTCCTGCTGTCCGCGTTCGCTTTCCTGCACGCCCTGAATTCGCGGGGCAATTTTCGGCGGCTTGCGTTCGCTGAGTTCGTCGCGAATTTTCTTGACCGTCACGCGCCTTTCCCGGCGCACCCCGGCACCCACCTTGCGGTCCGCATGCTTCTCAATCTGAGTCCGTATCCAGGCGGCGATGGCGAATGCTCGGTAGCCGATGCTATCCATGAGGTTGAACCACGATACTTGGGCTGCCAGCGTGATGCCGGTGATGAACAGGGCAATGAAAATCACCGTGGCGCCGACCACGCCGAAGTTAGTCGTCAGCGCACCGGCGCTATATTGACCGATGATTCCACCAGCGTGGAAGGGGTTTTGCGGGTCGATAAAGGGGAAATAAATTTGTTCCAAACCGCAAGCCCCGACCAGCGAAAGCACGAAGCCTGAGAACGGAAACAATCGGCTCCAATGGCTGTATTGCGGCTGTTCGGAATGGCGGTAAACGCGCCATCCGATGACGCACAACAGTAGCAGGAACAGCCATGCCATGCGCCCGACTATGGTGAACATCAAATCGGCGAACCACGCGCCGACCTTGCCGCCGAGGTTGGCGGTGTCTTCGCCGCTGCCGGTGTGGGTCGGTCCCGGGTCGTTGGGGGAATAAGTGAACAACGCGAGGGCGAGGTACACGATTACCGCCAGTAAAACGATCAGCCCGACTTCGCGCAGCAGCGCGGAGATTTTATGGGGAACCATCCACCCGGGTCGGTTCAGGGTTTGTTTGCGGGCGTGTGCCACGGTTTAGGTCTTTGTGAATGAGTGCGTGAATGAGCAAGTCATTTAATTTTACCACGCCTCGCCTCACAGAACCCCCGGCTTGTCCGCCGATGAAGCGTCGCCGCGCAGATTTTTCAGCACCTTTTCAAGGTCTGCGGGCAACGGCGCCATGACCTCCACGGGCGCGCCGCTCACGGGATGGGAAAAGCACAGGCGCCGGGCGTGTAGGAACAGCCGCCCGAGGCCGATTTTTTTCATCCGGCGGTTAAATTCCCGGTCGCCATACAATCGGTCGCCGGCCACCGGGTTGCCGATACCGGCGGCGTGCAGGCGCGCCTGATGCATACGCCCGGTCACCAAACGAATGTCCACCAGAACACACTGCGCCGACCGCCATCGAGGGGAAAAAATGCTGCGCGCTTCTTGTTCCCGGCCGGTGGACGCGGTTTTGTTGTCGGCGGCGCGGGATTGATGTTTCGCCACTGGAATTGCCACTTCGCGTTCGCCACCCGGCCACGGGCCTTTCACCAGCGCGGCATAGTCTTTGCCAACGCTCCGCGCTTGCCCCAGTTGCGCCTGCAATGCCAACAGCGCGGCGCGGGATTTTGCCAGCATCAGACAGCCTGAGGTCTCGCGGTCGAGGCGGTGGGCGAGTTCCAGATAGGGCAGGTCGGCGCGCAATTTGCGCAGTGCTTCGATGAGTCCGTAGTCCATGCCGGTTCCGCCGTGTGCCGCAAGCCCGGCGGGTTTGTCTACCACCAATAAATGCCGGTCTTCGAACAGCGTTGGGATTTTCTCCAGCAACGAATCGGGAATCCGCGGCGCATCCGTAGGTTTGCTACGGCGAATCGGCGGTATGCGCAGCCGGTCGCCGACACATAATTGATAGGGGGCTTTCTTGCGCGCGCCATTGACCCGCACCTCGCCGCCACGAAGGGCGCGATACAGGCGGGTTTTGGGCACGCCTTTCATGTGTTTGATGAGGAAATTGTCGATGCGCTGACCGGCTTGCTCGACGCCCACTTCGACGATTTCCGCTTTCGCTCCGGGCGTTTCAGGAGAATGCTCTGTCATGCCAATCCCCTCCTCAGGGCAGTCGATCCCACAACCGTCGGGCGGTCATGGCGGCCACCAGCGTTGGCGTGCGCAGGGCCGGGCCGCCGGGAAAAGCCTTGTGCGGTATCTTCTCGAAACACTCGATGCGCCGACGGTCGCCGGTCACCGCATCCGCCAGCAACCCGCCGACATAGCCGGTTAGGGCCATGCCGTGGCCGGAAAAACCTTGAGCGAACCAGTTTCGTTCATCCAAGCATCCGATATGGGGCGCGCGGTTGCGGGTGATGGCCACATAACCGCCCCAGGAAAAATCTATGCGCACGCCGTGCAGTTGCGGGAACACTCGGAGCATTCTGCGCCGCAATGCGCGCAGCAGGCGGCGCGGCTCAATCGCCAGATAACTGACGCGGCCACCGAATAGCATGCGGTTATCCGCCGACAACCGAAAGTAATCCAGCACCAGATTGCTATCCACCACCGCCGCACGATTGGCAATCAGCCCATCGGCGATGTGGTCCGGCAGCGGCTCGGTGGCGATGATGCAAGTGCCCACCGGCATAATCAACCGCGCCAGTTGCGGCTGCAGGCGGTGGAGATAAGCGTTGCATCCGTATACCACCTGTTCGCAAGCGATGCTTCCCTGGGCACTGCGCACCGTGATTGCCGCGCCGCTGGTGTCCACTTCGGTCACTGGGCTGTCCTCGTAAAGCCGCGCCCCGGCTTGTTGCGCCGCCCGGGCAAGCCCTAGGCAGTAATTCAACGGATGCAGATGGCCGCTGGCGGGATCGGCAACCGCGCCGCAATATATTTTGCTGCCAAGCACTTCCCGCAACCGGGTGTGGTCGATATATTCGAGGTTGTGATAGTCGTAGTGCTTGGCGAGATGTTCGACCCATTCCTGCAAGTCGCGCCCGTGGCGGGGCTTGATTCCGGCGTGCAGATATCCGGCGGTGAAATCGCAGTCGATGTGATGTCGTTCGATGCGTTCCCGAGTCCACGCCACGGCGGCAAGGGAATGATCCCAGAGTTCCCGCGCGTGCTCGAGGCCGGTCAGTTTTTCCAGTGCCCGTTGGTCGGCGGAATAACCGATGATGATCTGGCCGCCGCTGCGTCCCGATGCCCCCCAGCCCACCTGTCGGGATTCCACGAGTGCCACATCAACGCCCTTCTCGGCCAGATGCAACGCCGTGGAGACGCCGGTAAGGCCGCCGCCGATGACCACCACATCGGCTTTGTGATTGCCGCGCAGCGATTGCGCTTCGATGGTGTAGCGTCGACTGGCTTGATAATAGGATTCGGCGGGTTGGCGGTCGTCGGGGTTCACTTGATTATCTTACGGGTGAATTAACTAACGGGACACTGCATCGGCGGCGTAACAATGTAATAATCATAGCCCTTACCCTCCCAACAAAACAACCATGCCATCTCCCCCGAAACTCGGTGCTGTCACCCGCGCCAAACTGCCCGCCGACTTGCGCCGTTGGCTCGACGATAACGCCATTGAGGAAATCGAAGCGGTGGTGGCCGATATGACCGGCGTGGCACGGGGCAAGATTATACCGGCGCGGAAATATCAGGAAGAGGTCGGTTTGCGCCTGCCCGAAAGCATTTTCGCGCAAACCGTGAACGGCGATTATCCGGGACGCTGGGATGTGCTGGGGGATGCCGACGGCGACCTGTTCTTGAAACCCGACCCGACCACCGTGCGGGCGGTGCCTTTCGCCGCAAGGCCGAGCGCGGTGATCATCCACGATTGCTATCACTTCGACGGCGCGCCGGTGGAATTCGCGCCGCGTCAGGTGTTGCGTAGGGTGCTGGAATTGTATCGCAAAAAAGGATGGACGCCGGTGGTGGCGCCGGAAGTGGAGTTCTATCTGGTCAAACCCAATACCGACGCCGACTATCCGCTGGAGCCGCCGGTGGGCAGATCCGGACGCCCGGAAAGCGGTCGTCAGGCGTTCAGCATTGACGCGGTGAACGAATTCAGCGCGCTTTTTCAAGACTTGCATGACTACTGCGAAGTCCAAGACCTCGGCGTCGAAACTTTGATTCACGAATCCGGAGTCGCGCAAATGGAAATCAACTTATTGCACGGCGACGCTATGGAACTCGCCGATCAGGTATTTCTTTTCAAGCGCGGACTGCGGCGGGTGGCCATGCGCCATAAAATTTACGGCACCTTCATGGCCGCGCCCCTCGAAGGCCAGCCCGGCAGCGCGTTGCACATTCACCAAAGCGTGATAGACACCAAAACCGGGCACAACATCTTCAGCAATACCCGTGGCGGTGAAAGTAAATTGTTCAAGCATTTCATCGGCGGCCTGCAACACTACCTGCCCGCCGCCCTGGCGTTGTGCGCGCCCAACGTCAATTCCTATCGCCGCTTGGCACCCAATGAATTCGGCGCGCCGGTGAATACCGAATGGGGCTACGACAACCGCACCACCGGCTTACGCGTACCGGCCTCGGAGCCCGGCGCACGGCGAGTGGAAAACCGCGTGTGCGGTGCCGACGTCAATCCCTATCTGGCCATCGCCGCCTCGCTGGCTTGCGGCTACCTCGGCATGAGCGAACAAATCGCGCCGAAAAAACCGCTGCCCGGCGATGCCGGCGACCGGGAACCCGTCCTGTCCCACACCTTGCGCGAAGCGGTCGATGAACTGCAGCAGTGCAAACCACTGCACGGCATACTAGGGGAAAAATTTGTGCGCCTTTACAGCAGCATCAAGCAGCATGAATACAACACCTTCCTCAAGGTCATCAGCGCCTGGGAGCGGGAACATTTGCTACTGAATGTGTGAGGGTAAAAATATAATTCAGCGATGAAAATAACCGCCCTCGAAACCTTTTCCAACGAATTTATCGGCATGGTAAAGGTCACCACTGACACCGGGGATAGTGGCTGGGGGCAGGTTGCGCCCTATAACGCCGACCTCACTTCGCTGGTGGTGCATCGTCAGATTGCTCCCCACGCCCTCGGCGAAGATGCCTTCGACATCGATGGACTGGTGGCGCGCATTCCGGAACTCGAGCATAAATTTCCGGGTTCTTATCTGCGCAGAGCACTGGCCGGGCTGGACACGGCGCTTTGGGATTTACGCGGGAAACTGGAAGGTCGACCGGTTTGTGCATTGCTCGGCGGTGAACCCGGGCGCATTCGCGCCTACGCATCCTCCATGAAACGAGACATCACCGGCAGCGAGGAAGTGGAGCGGTTGAGCCATCTGCGGGATGCGTATGGATTCGACGCCTTCAAGTTTCGCATCGCCTCGGAATGCGGCCACGACAGCGACGAATGGCCGGGCAGAACCGAAGACATCGTCACGCGCATGCACGCCGCCCTGGACGATGAAGTCGCCCTGCTGGTGGACGCCAACTCCGGTTACTCGCCGACCAAAGCCATCGAGGTCGGGAAATTTCTTCAGCAACACGGCGTATCCCATTTCGAAGAACCCTGTCCTTACTGGGAACTGGAACAGACCAAAAAAGTAACCGACTCGTTGCCGGACCTCGACATAACCGGCGGCGAACAAGACTGCGAACTGCCGACTTGGCGAAGGATCATCGGCGAAGGCGTAGTCAACATCGTGCAGCCGGATATTTGCTACATCGGCGGGTTGAGTCGCGCCCTTCAGGTGGCAAAAATGGCCGAACAGCGAGGGTTGCCGTGCACGCCCCACTGCGCCAACCTTTCCATGATAACCCTGTTCACCATGCACTTTCTTCGCGCCATTCCCAACGCCGGAAAGTATCTTGAGTTTTCCATCGAAGGCGAAGACTACTATCCGTGGCAACGAGGGTTATACCGAAATGATCCGTATGCCATCACCGACGGTTGCGTTACGCTGACCGACCAACCGGGCTGGGGGGTGGAGATTCACCCCGAGTGGCTGAGCGCGGCGCGGCATCAAGAAAGTCGGTTATGAAATCATTCCCGTTCACTGATGACTTCAAGGAAGCCCCGTTTTGGTGGGAGCGCACACCGCGCCCCACTACCGACCACACCGCGCCGGCCAATTCCGCCGATGTGGTCATCATCGGTTCGGGCTACACCGGCTTGTCCGCTGCCATTCAAACCGCCGGGCATGGCCGCCACACGATGGTGCTGGACGCCGAAGATGCGGGGTGGGGATGCAGCACCCGCAACGGCGGACAGGTCAGCACCAGCCTGAAACCCGACTTCCCCCTGCTGGCTAAAAAATTTGGCGGCGACAAAGCACTGGCAATTCTCCGCGAAGGCAACCACGCGCTAAATTGGGTCGAACACTTTGTTCGGGAAAATAACATTGACTGCGACTTCCAAAAGGTCGGGCGGTTTCGAGGCGCGCATACCCCCAAAGCCCTGCGGGAATTAAAGAAAACAATAAACGACCTGCCCGGCGAGTTGGCGGTCGACGCTTATCCCGTCGAACCCGGCGAACAGCACCGGGAAATCGCCACCTCGTTCTACCACGGCGGCGTGGTGTATCCGAATCACGCCTCCATCGACCCCGGCCGCTATCACCAGGGGCTGCTGGACTGCGCCGTATCCAAAGGCGCGCAAGTGGTCGCCCATTGCAAAGTCAACCAAATCCGCAAACAAAACGGCGTGTTCAAAATCTCCACCACCAAGGGAACCATCACCGCCGCCACCGTGGTGATCGCCACCAGCGGCTACACCGGCACCGTTACGCCGTGGCAGCATCGCCGCATCATTCCGGTGGGCTCATATGTCATCGCCACCGAACCTCTGCCGGCGCAAACCATCGCGCGCCTCATCCCCAACAACCGCGTAATCACGGACACGCGCAAACTGGTGGTGTATTACCGCACATGCCCACAGCGTCGGCGGATACTTTTCGGCGGCCGGGTATCGATTCGAGAATCCGACCTACGCACCAGCGCGCGACTTCTTCACCGCCAACTGGTGCACCTGTTCCCCGAACTTGAAGCGGTGCGCATCAGCCATTCATGGATGGGATTCGTCGGCTACACCTTCGATGAAATGCCCCACACCGGAATGCGAGACGGCCTGTATTACAGCGTCGGCTACTGCGGTTCGGGGATTTCACTGGCAAGTTATTTCGGCATGAAAATTGGATTGCGCGTACTTGATGACTCACGCGGCACCACCGCCATCGACGACCTAACCTTCCCAGCCCGCCCCTGGTATCACGGCAACCCGTGGTTCCTCGCCCCAGCCATCTACTACTACCACTGGCGCGACCGGCGGGCCGCCGCAAAATCCGATTCCCGCGGACGCGGGTGAGCGAGGGGCGGCATATTCGGTTTTTTCCTTGTCGACTTTGCTGGCGGCGAACGCGGAATATCAAAACTCGTCATTCCCGAACGATAGAAAAATAGGGAGCGCCAGCGACCATATTTTTCATCGTATCGGGAATCCAGAAGGCTAAATAATGAGTCGGCTGTCGCCGGGCATGTTTCACTGGATTCCCGCTGTCGCGGAAATAACGGCATAGGGAGTCGGCATTCGCCGGCATGTTTTACTGGATTCCCGTGTCCCCCAACTCGTCATTCCTGCTGTCGCAGGAATAACGACTTGGGGGCACGAGAATGACGGGCTTATGTTTTCCCCCGTAGGGACAGGCCGCGACTTGTCCTCATCCGCAAACGAGGAATATCAAAAGTGCGTCATTCCCGAACGATAGAAAAATAGGGAGCGCCAGCGACCATATTTTTCATCGTATCGGGAATCCAGAAGGCTAAATAATGAGTCGGCTGTCGCCGGGCATGTTGTACTGGATTCCCGCTTTCGCGAGAATGACGGCATAGGGAGTCGGCATTCGCCGGCATGTTTTACTGGATTCCCGTGTCCCCCAAGTCGTCATTCCCGCTGTCGCGGAAATAACGACTTGGCGGCACGAGAATGACGGGCGTAGGGAGTCGGCATTCGCCGGCATGTTTTACTGGATTCCCGTGTCCCCCAACTCGTCATTCCTGCTGTCGCAGGAATAACGACTTGGGGGCACGAGAATGACGGGCTTATGTTTTCCCCCGTAGGGACAGGCCGCGACTTGTCCACATCCGCAAACGAGGAATATCAAAAGTGCGTCATTCCCGAACGATAGAAAAATAGGGAGCGCCAGCGACCATATTTTTCATCGTATCGGGAATCCAGAAGGCTAAATAATGAGTCGGATCTCGCCGGCATGTTGTACTGGATTCCCGCTTTCGCGAGAATAACGGCGTAGGGAGTCGGCTCTCGCCGGCATGTTGTACTGGATTCCCGTGTCCCCCAACTCGTCATTCCCGCTGTCGCGGAAATAACGACTTGGCGGCACGAGAATGACGGGCATGGGGAGTCGGCATTCGCCGGCATGTTTTACTGGATTCCCGTGTCCCCCAACTCGTCATTCCTGCTGTCGCAGGAATAACGACTTGGGGGCACGAGAATGACGGGCTTATGTTTTCCCCCGTAGGGACAGGCCGCGACTTGTCCTCATCCGCAAACGAGGAATATCAAAAGTGCGTCATTCCCGAACGATAGAAAAATAGGGAGCGCCAGCGACCATATTTTTCATCGTATCGGGAATCCAGAAAGCCAATAATGAGTCGGCTATCGCCGAACATGTTGTACTGGATTCCCGCTTTCGCGAGAATGACGGCGTAAGGAGTCGGCATTCGCCGGCATGTTTTACTGGATTCCCGTGTCCCCAACTCGTTATTCCCGCTGTCGCGGAAATAACGAGTTGGGGCACGAGAATGACGGCGGCGCGTCGTCATTCCCGAACGATAGAAAAATAGAGAGCGCCAGCGACCATATTTTTCATCGTATCGGGAATCCAGAAGGCTAAATAAGGAGCGGCTGTCGCCGGGCATGTTTCACTGGATTCCCGCTTTCGCGAGAATGACGGCAAGAGGAGTCGGCTGTCGCCGGGCATGTTTTACTGGATTCCCGCGCCAGCCGCTCCTTCCGCAAGCGTATCAGTGAGGCGTAATACCGCGTAAGCGTTCGCCTCGGCGGCGTAGTAGTTCTACTGAGGTCAGTAGCATGATGGAGACTCCTACTAGCAATGTCGCTACGGCGAGGATGGTGGGGCTGATTTGCTCGCGGATGCCGGAGAACATTTGCCAGGGGATGGTGCGTTGTTCGTAACTGCCGACGAATAGCACTACTACCACTTCGTCGAAGGAAGTGATGAAGGCGAATAGCGCGCCGGAAATTACGCCCGGCAGGATCAGCGGCACGATGATGCGGAAGAAGGTCAGTTGCGGTGATGCGCCTAGCGTGGCGGCGGCGCGGATGAGGCTGTGGTCGAATCCCACCAGCGTTGCGGTTACGGTGATGACTACGAAGGGCGTGCCGAGCGCGGCGTGGGCGAGTATGACGCCGAGGTGGGTGGAGGACAGGCCGATTTTGCTGTAGAAAAAGTACATTCCGGCGGCGGAGATGATCAACGGCACGATCATCGGTGAGATGAGGATGCCCATAATGACCGACTTGTGCGGCATTTCCGGTCGGCTCAAACCGAGCGCCGCGACGGTGCCGAGGGTGGTCGAAATCAGGGTGGCGAAGACGGCGATGATCAGGCTGTTTCGGACCGCGCCCTGCCAGTTGAGGCTGGTGAAAAAATCCTCATACCATTTCAGTGAATAGCCGGCGGGGTCGAAGGTCAGCATTTCCGGGGTGAAGGTGAAAAACGGCACCGCGTTAAAGGAAAGCGGAATCACCACCACGACGGGCGCGATGAGGAAAAAGAAAATCAGCGCGCAGAGCGAGAGATAGGTGTAGTGCCAGACTCTCTCCAGCGGGGATGCGTAGACGGGCAGGGCCATAATTTTTTTCCGTGCGTTCCTAACCGAGTTTCATGTTGTCGATGCCGACAATCTTGTCATACAAGAAATACAGCACCATCACCACGCCCAGCAGAATGGCGCCGAGGGCCGCCGCCAGCCCCCAGTTGAGGGAACTCGACATGTGGAAGGCGATGAAATTACTGATTAGCGTTCCGGTTTGCCCGCCCACCAGCGCCGGGGTGATGTAATACCCGATGGCGAGTATAAACACCAGAATCGAGCCGGCACCGATGCCGGCCACGGTGTTGGGCATGTAAATTTTGACGAACGCCGTGAACGGCGTGGCGCCGAGGGATTTGGCGGCGCGCATGTAACTCGGCGGGATGGTTTTCATTACGCTGTATAACGGCAACACCATGAAGGGCAACAAAATATGCACCATGGCGATGATGGTTCCGGTGCGGTTGTGAATCATCGACAGGCGGCTGTCGTCGTCCACCAGCCCGAACCATACCACCAGATCGTTGATTATTCCTTCCTGTTGCAGGAGCGCGATCCAGGCGGTGGTGCGAACCAGCAGCGAAGTCCAAAACGGCAGTAGCACCAGAATAATGAGCAGGTTGCTTTTGGCGGTCGGCAGCACCGACAAGAGATAGGAAATCGGATACGCAAGAATCAGGCACAGAAAAGTAATCAGCAGACTCATCCACAGAGTGCGCCAGAACAGTTTGACATAAATCCGGCTGTCGGCATCATTGCGCACGATGTCGCCGGTTTCTCCATAGCCCATATCCAACGCGGCAAGGTAGTAGGCAACGGTATAGGGTGCGCTCTCGCGCTTGAATACTTTCCAGTTTTTAATATCGCCCCATTTCTTGTCAACGGCGATGAGCGTTTCCCGATACGGTGCTTGCAGTTCGTTCGCCTTGCGCGTGGTTTTGCGGAACAAACTAGCGAAGCCCGGTTTTTCGTAGTTCAGTCGACGACCTACTCTGCCGCCGGATTTGGTTTCTTTGGCTTCGACAAAATCCGCCGCAAGCGCGGCAAACACTTCTTCCGCAGGCAATTCGCCGCTTTGTTCGTCCCAGGTGTGTAACAACGGTGCGGTGCGGTGCATGACTTCGCCCACCAGTTGATTCTCGACGCTGCGAAACAGCATGTCGAGGATGGGAACGAAAAATGCGATGAGGATGAAAAGAAACAACGGCACCACCAGCCCGATAGCCCTTAACTTGCCACGCCGCTGGGCGCGGGCAAGGCTGATTTTCAGCGGGATGCCGTCGGCGGTTACTAGTGTCTCAGTCATTGGGTTGAGGCTTTGGTTGCTTGCTTAATGATGATTATGAGTGACGCTTCTGGCGATCCTGACGATCCCGATGCTCCCGATGCTCCTGCCATAGAACGAGCCCGTGCATCAAAGCAAACGCACCCAAGACGAGGAGAAGTGCTATATCAAAGTCCGACATGATTTCTTTGTTCGGCGCTCAGCCATTGTCCGATTTGCCGTGTGGCGACAACCGCTCATGCGGTTCACCGTGACTGTCCAAACCGTGCCGTTCATTCCACCACGGGCCGAAAAACATCAGCCCCGGCACAACGATCAACACGATCAAAACAGCAATGTAAAATTCTATGGGCATCATTAGGTCAGTCATTGGATTGAGGCTTTGGTTGCTTGCTTAATGATGATTATGAGTGACGCTTCCGGCGATCCTGATGCTCCTGATGCTCCCGATGCTCCTGCCATAGAGCGAGCCCGTACAACAAACCAAACGCAACTGCGATGAAAATAAGCGCGATATCAAAGTCGGACATGATCCACCTCCACATTCACTAAGCAATAACATCGTCGGTTGTAAGCGTCTTCTGTCGTCTGATTATACTGCCAAAGTATGCCAAAAAGCCGATGCCAACAAGTTTTAACTCGTTCCCACTGGTTTCGGGTTCAACAAAGAAAGCAATCAACCCGGCGGCTATTGCCAGCACACCGAGTTGATTGCCACCGCGACGAAGCAATTTTATGTCGAATTTAATATCGCCGCGTTTCATTTGTATGACGCTTAGTTCGCCAACCATGCATTGAATCGCTCGGTCAGGTCATCCTGATTATCGGCCCAGAACTCATAGTTGTTGAGCAAGGTGTTCTTTGAGTTGGCCGGGGCGGTGGGCATGTGTGGAGCCATATCGATGCCGAGTTCGGCGTGTTTGCCAACCAGCGGGGCGGATGATTTGCGTGCCGGACCGTAGGAGATGTATTTCGCTTGGTCGGCGAGGCGCTGTGTGTCCGTGGCAAAGCCAAGATATTCCAGCACTGCGGCTTCGTTCTCGCCGCCTTTGGGCACGATCCAGCCGTCCAGGTCGAACACCTGCCAGTCCCACATCATGCCAACCGGCTGATTCTCTTCTTCGATCACCGAGAACAATCGGCCGTTGTAGGCGGAGCCTATGACCACTTCGCCATCGGCCAGCAACTGCGGGGTCTGCGCACCTTTTTCCCACCAGATAACTTGATCTTTAATGGTGTCGAGTTTCTTGAAAGCGCGGTTGATACCGGCTTCGGTCTCGAGAAGGTCATACACTTGGTCGGACGACACGCCATCGGCGAGCAAAGCCCATTCCATGTTATTGACCGGCCTTTTCTCCAGGGCGCGTTTGCCCGGAATTTTCGCAAGGTCGAACACGTCGGCGATGCTGGTCGGCGCGGTCTTTACGAGGTCGGTGCGGTAGCCGAAGGTGGTTGAATACACGATCTGCGGAATGAAGCACGGCGACACAATCAAATCACCGAAGTCCTGAGAAGCGGGAGTGCCGTCTGGGGCCGCCGCCAGTATCTTGTCGTGATCGATTTCAATGGCGATGCCTTCATCGCAAGCGGTGATACCGTCACCGGCCACGACATCAACCAAGTCCCAGGTAACCTTGCCGGATTCCTGCATGGCGCGAAGTTTTGCCAGCGCACCGCTGCCGGAATCATCGTTGATGATTTTGATGTCGGAATTGGCCGCCATATACGGCGCGTGATACGCATTTTGCTGGCTTGCGGTATAAGCACCGCCCCAGGAAACGACAACCAGTTCGGTTTCCGCTTGTGCAACGGCGGTCAAAGCGAATGCGGTCGCCGTTGCCAGCAGGGTTTGTTTTGCAATTTTCATGAGTAATACTCCTTCAGTTTAACTTGGTGGTGAAATGATACGGATACTTGCCAGCGCAAAATAATTCAACCCGTCCAAAAGCATTTAGTCTGACGGATCAAGCGCGCGACAATCTTCCGCGTTCCAGCCGATATCCACCGTATCCCCCTCTTGGAGGTGGGCGTGTACGGCTGAATTGGGAATTTTTACGATGAAATCATCGTGGCCGCAAACCGTGAAGCGAGTGCGGATGTGGTCGCCGAGATAAATCAATTCTTCGGCTTTGGCAGAAAATATATTGGGCATCGAACCTTTCGGTGGCGACACTACCACCCGTTCCGGTCGCAACGACAGAGTCGAGCGCGCACCCACGCCTTCGACCTTGACCTTGAGGGCCACGACTTCATGGCCGCCGTCCACCGCAACTTTTACGGTGTCGCCGAGGTCTTCTTCCACCTTGCCAAGCAGGCGGTTGTTCTCGCCGATGAAGTTGGCGCAGAAGGCGTTGTCGGGTTGTTCATAAAGCACTTCCGGCGGGGCGCACTGCTGGATAATGCCGTCGTCGAACACCGCGATACGGTTCGACATGGTCAGCGCTTCGCTCTGGTCGTGGGTCACATAAACCACGGTCAGGCCGAGGTTTTCGTGAATGTGTTTGATCTCATACTGCATTTGTTCACGCAGATTCTTATCGAGGGCACCGAGGGGCTCATCCATCAGCACCAGATCGGGGTCGAAAACCAGCGATCTCGCCACCGCCACCCGCTGTTGCTGCCCGCCGGATAACTGCGCCGGACGGCGGTCGCCGAAGGCGCTGAGTTGCACCATGTCCAGCGCATGCTTAACCTTTGCCTCGCGTTCGCTTTTGTCCATTTTGCGAACCTCCAGGGGAAATGCGAGGTTCTCGGCCACGGTCATGTGCGGAAACAACGCGTAATTCTGGAACACCATGCCGATGCCACGTTTGTGTGGGGCAACCCGGTTGATGCCCTGATCTTTGAGGTAGATCTCGCCGTGGGTGGCGGGCTCAAAACCGGCCAGCATCATCAAACAGGTGGTTTTCCCGGAGCCAGAAGGCCCAAGCATAGTCAAAAACTCGCCCTCGGCAACGTCCAGATTGAGGCTTTTGACTACCAGCGTTACGCCGTCGTAACTCTTTTGGATGTCGACGAATCGAACCAGCGGTTTATCGTTTGGCATGGCGTTGGGTGGGATTTTGGGGGTCTCGCATGATGGTGTTTGCGTTTATGGTGTCTGGTTGTATGGAAGCATTATAGCAGGGCATTATAGCAATGTGGGCCGTGGTCTCATTCGACTGCAACGGCACAATCTATGGAACTCTAACCACCGGGAAGCCTAAAATCAATAGGAAAAACCAATAATCAGTAGATAATTTCACCCATCCGCCGCCATTCCTGTATGAATTCACGCCAACGGCGTGTTCAGCATAAAAACGATGCGTTCGCATACCTTGTCCATTCCGTCTAGCATTCCGTTGGGGAGTTTCGTGGCGGGGCGGGGTTGGGCGGTGAGGTTTTCCAGTAGCGGCTGCAGGTTGGCGGCGCTGGCTTGGGCGGGTTCGAGCATGGTGATGAGGCCGAGTTCCGAGGCGCGGCGGGCACGGATTAGTTGTTCAGTGCGGGGTTCGGAGCGGGGCAGGACGATGGCCGGTTTGTCGAAACTCAGTATTTCGCAGAAGGTGTTGTAGCCGCCCATGGTGATCAACCCGTCGGCGTTTTCGATGAGGCTTTCGATGCGCGGGTGGTAGTCCAGCACGGTCATGTTGGGCACGGATTCGGAGTGGCGTTTGAACTGCGTGCGTTTTTCTTCATCCATAAACGGGCCCAGCACCACCAACACGGCGATGTCGAGATGGCGGCTAAGTTGCAACGCCTGCAACGCCAGTTCGACCATTTCCTCGCCGTCCTTGCCGCCGCCCGGGGAGATGAGGATATAAGGTTTGTCGATGTGCTGCACGAAAGTGTCTTCCACCGAGGGGCGTTTCAGATAGCCGGTGAACACGGTTTTGCGGTGAATTTCGGGGGGCAGGTCGAGGCCCTGCAGGGGGTGGTAAAACTCTTTCAGCCCGTAGACCCAGATTTCGTCATATAAATCCAGCAACGCCGGCAGCACATCTTTTCGCTCCCATTCGACACGCAGTGCGCCGGGGTCGTCCATCACATCGCGCAGGCCGAGAACCGTGCGCGCCCCGCTGTGGCGTAGCATTTGCAGGGTGTTGTTGACTTCGCCTTCCAGTCCCAGCGGCTCCTTGTCCACCAAAAACAGGTCGGGGTTAAACACTTTCGCGGTCTGGCGGATGATTGCCTCGCGCAGGGCCATGGTTTGATCGAGGTCGATGTGCAAGCCGAGCGAGGTGTAACTGCCGTCCTTGAGTTTGATCACGCCGGGGATGCGCACAAAATCCACCCGCGCACGAAATTCAAAACTACCGATGACCGGCGAGCCGGACAGAATCAACACCGAGATTCCCTTAAAGCGGCCAACCAATTCGTGGGCGATGGCACGGCAGCGCCGCAAGTGGCCGAGGCCGAAGGTGTCGTGGCTGTAAATCAGCACCCGCGCATTGTCCAGCCGGCTTCGTGTGGGCGTTCGCATGGTCGGTTTCGTGGGGAGTGATTCGGCGGGATTTTTGCGCGCCATCCCGCGGGTTTGCGCGATGGCGGTCGGAGCGGAGAATCGCCCGGCCCCGGTTCCGGTGTCGCTCAGAGGAAAGCGCGGAGCATGATCACCATCACCCCGCCGGGCTCAAACCATTCAGGTAGGTTCTTCCGCGCCTTCGATATCCGAACCGAACAATAGCACGAGGGTCTGCAACAGTTGCGCGATTTTTTCCGGATCCTGCGCCCGTTCCACCCATTCAAACTCGCTGGTTTTGTTTCGATTTTTGTATACCTTCTCAATTTTCCCCCGACTGCGATGGGTAACATACAAGTTAGTGCCGTTCGGGCTTCTTTCCAGGCGGACGGTAAATTTATCGTGGGCGGTGAGCCGACTGGTGAACGCTTCGAACAATTCCACGGCGATGGAACCGACCCCCTCACCGGCGGACGCATCAGCCTTCTTGACGAACCAATCGGTCTCCATCAATCCCGCTTCGGGCTGGTAATTCACCAATTCAATCTCCTCGAAAGCCCAAAATTCGGTCAGTTTGCGCCACACCACTTCGGCATCGGCGTCAACTTTCAGCCACGACCGGCCGTCGCTGGATTCAATAGTGGCACCGATGACTTCCGGCAGCACCTCATAACCGGACCCGGCACCCCCCAGATTTGCCTGCACATTATCATTGGAAGACGCCAGCAAATCCGGCGGCACCGCCAACGCTGCCCGACCGGTGCTATTTTTCTTAGTGGCAAACAATGAATCCCGGTCGCGTGAATCCTTGCCTTGCCGGGTTTCCTTCTGCTCCTTCGGGCCGGACGAACACGACAACAACAGCAAGGCGGAGACGAGGACGGCGAGAATGCGTGATTTGTTCATGGTCGGTACAGTGGATGGGGTAAGGTATTCGGGCGGCGAATTTACCACAATTTGGATGCGATTGCCCCTGCCGACCACGCAATACCACAAAACCCGCGCCAGCCGCCGTCATTCCCGAACGATAGAAAAATAGGGAGCGCCAGCGACCATATTTTTCATCGTATCGGGAATCCAGAAAGCCAATAATGAGTCGGCTATCGCCGGCATGTCTCACTGGATTCCCGCTTTCGCGAGAATGACGGCGTAGGGAGTCGGCTATCGCCGGCATGTTTTACTGGATTCCCGTGTCCCCCAACTCGTCATCCCCGCTGTCGCGGGAATAACGACTTGGGGGCACGAGAATGACGACGAGGAGCGGCTGTCGCCAACATGTTTTCTCTGGATTCCAGTTGCGCGGGAATGACGGGGTTGTGTTTTTTTTTATTCGAAAAAAAACCGGAGCCGAGGCTCCGGTTTTTCGTGAATGACGGTGAGGATTAGAAATCAACCCGCATGCCAATCAGGTGACGAACGCCGTCATTGTCGCTGGCTTCAACGTCAAGGTCAGTCGCTTCGTAGTAAATCTTCAGACCGCCGCCGATGTTGTGGTAGACGCCCCAGGTCAACTGCTCCGGATCATCAAAAGCACTGCTGTCATCGTCAGCCTCGGCGTAACCAATCAACCAGTTGGTTTTCTTGCTGAAGTTACCGCCGCCCCAG
Organism: Candidatus Poriferihabitaceae bacterium; assembly: GCA_965262585.1. Classification (GTDB taxonomy): domain Bacteria; phylum Pseudomonadota; class Gammaproteobacteria; order Arenicellales; family Poriferihabitantaceae; genus JAHRAW01. Next base: position 1,060,596 of record OZ253546.1, on the reverse strand, counting down.
ATGAAAGTGGTGTCAATATCAGCCCCATCGTCAGTGCCCACGTCATCTTGTTCGAGGTTCTGCCACCCCACAGATAGCCAGTATCCGCCGCCGAAGTTGGCTTTGGCGCCGATACCGAAACGGTCGGTGTCGGGGGCGTCTGGATCGCCGGAAGTCGCAGCATCAGCCCCATCTTCCGCATCCCAAGCCGCAGCAATGGTGAAATTGTCATTGATTGCCCAACTCAGGCCAAGACCAACGCCGTCGCCACGGACTTTTTCCGCCACATCGCCGCCTTCGTTACCATCATCATTCACGCGAACATCCAATTCAGCATATATCGGGCCGAAGGAGTTGGAATACTTGATGGTGTTGGAAGAACGGTAAGGAGCACCGCCGATAGACGAGTACAGGTAGTAGCCGATTGTGTAGGTCGGGCTGACCAGCGTACCAAAGGTGTTGAAGTAGGAACTCCATTGGTTACCGACATCAATACGACCGAAGGGCCCGGAAAGACCGACTGTGGCGATACGGACGTCGGCGATGCCCGGCAGTTCTCTGTCGGTTCTGGTGGCAAACTCATAACGCCCGTGGGCGCTCAAGCCGTTGCCGATTTCCTTGTTGTATTTGATGCCGAAACGGGATGAAACGCTGCTCACATCGGTTGTCGAATCAGCGTCCGCCGCATCGGAAAGATCGTTGATGTCAATGGCGTTGTTAATACGGCCATAGACCGTAATTTCGCCATATGCTGCTACCGGCGCCATTACTGCGGCGGATACGGCGGCTGCGATTAGTTTCTTGTTCATGAGATACCTCGTAGTTAGTACAGTTATCAAGTACTATCCAATCAAGAAGCGGCAAACTTACGGCGACATTTTGTTACCCGGATTATTCGACTGGATTCCCACCACCTCATTACCCCCAAAACCCCCACTCCCACCCCCACAACCCCGAAATTCCAAAGAAAACCCTCTCAAATCACCCCTCAAAACCCCCGAAACCATCGGATTTACCCGCCTAAACCTCAATGTTTTCGCGGTTTTTCGGCAATAATTACAATTATTTAACATTTATGGCAAAAAAATGGCAAAACCGCTTGCAATCCTAATCAATGCTGGTATATTTGCTCGCGCAGTAATGTGGATTTAGGTTCACATTAACCCAATGTAATTACTTGATAACTGTACTAACCACGAGGTATCTCATGAACAAGAAACTAATCGCAGCCGCTGTGTCTGCCGCAATAGTGGCGCCGGTAGCAGCATATGGTGAAGTTACGGTCTATGGCCGTATCAGTAATGCTATTGATATCAACGACACTAACGATTTGGCGGACGCTGATTCGACCACCGATGTGAGCGGCGTTTCATCCCGTTTCGGCATCAAATACAATAAGGAAATTGGCAACGGCTTGAGCGCCCACGGGCGGTATGAGTTTGCCACCGCTACAGATCGGGAATTGCACCATAAAGACGGTGGTGGCACCCAAGATATCCGTATCGCCACAGTCGGTCTTTCCGGGCCCTTCGGCCGTATCGATATCGGCAACCAGTGGAGTTCCTACTTCGACACCTTCGGTACGATAGTCAGCCCGACCTACACGCTCGGCTTCTACCTGTATTCCGGTATCGGTAATGGTCCGTACCGTTCCTCCAACACCATCAAGTATTCCAACTCCTTCGGTCCCGTGTATGCTGAATTGGATATTCGCTTGAATGACGATTCCAGTTCGGAAACCGGCGACACTGCGGAAGACCTCCGTGGCGATGGCGTTGGTCTTGGTCTGAGTTGGGCAATCAGTGACAGTTTCACCCTTGCCGTAGCGTACGACAACGAAGATGATGATGCCGGTGACCTCGAAACCGACCGTTTCGGTATCGGTGGTAAAGCCAACTTCGGCGGCGGATACTCGCTATCTGTGGGGTGGCAGAACTACGAAGTAGATGACTCTGTGGATGCCAGTGGGGTTGATGTCGATGGGGATGATATTGATACCACTTTCATTTATGGTAGCGGTAACTTCAGCGAGAAAACCAGTTGGTTGCTGGGCTACTCCGAGGGTAATGTTGACGGTGACAATGTTTATGATGATCCGGAGCAGTTGACCTGGGGCGTCTACCACAACATCGGCGGTGGTCTAACGATTTATTACGAAGCCACCGATGTTGACATCGAAGCCAAAGACAGAGACGATGACGGCGTTCATCACCTGATTGGCATGCGGGTTAATTTCTAATCCTCACCGCCATTCACGAAAAACCGGAGCCTCGGCTCCGGTTTTTTTTCGAATAAAAAAACACAACCCGTCATTATTTTTCTATCATTCGGGAATGACGGCGAGGAGCGGCTGTCGCCGGATTGTTTTACTGGATTCCCGATACGATGAAAAATATAGTCGCTGGCGCGCCTTATTTTTCTATCGTTCGGGAATGACGACGGCCCGGCGCAAGCCGACTCATTATTAAGGACAGGCACGATGACCTGTCCCCACACACAGAAATACCAGCCCCCGCGCCTAGCGCAACCCTCGAATTGTCCTTGACAATTCCCTGTTTACCTCTTTATAGTGTCGAAATGTGGGTAATTGTGGATATATTTCCATAAAACTAGTTGGATTGGACTATGTTACGAGGTGCAAATGCGCTGAATCTGGACACCAAGGGGCGGCTGGCCATTCCGGGGCGGTATCGGGAGGAGTTGGTGGAGCGTTGTGGCGGGCATCTGGTGGTGACCGTGAACAACACCAAAGAGACCTGCTTGTGGATGTATCCGCTGGATGAATGGAACAAGGTCGAGCAGAAGGTGGTGGCGTTGCCGGATTTTGACCGCAATCATCAGAAACTCAAACGCTTTTTCATTGGCTACGCCAGCGACCTTGATATGGACAAGAACGGGCGGGTGTTGCTGCCCGGGCCGCTTCGGGAATTTGCGGCGATGGAGCGCGAGGTCTACCTCATAGGGCAGGGCAACAAGTTTGAGTTGTGGAGCGAAGAACTTTGGAGCGTGCGGCGCGACCAGTGGTTGCGGGAAGACCTGGACATGGGAAAGATTTCGGCAGAAATGGAACAACTTTCCCTGTAGTCGGGATGCCTAGCCCAACCCACAGCCATGGCCATATCCCGGTGCTCAAGGACGCCGTGGTAAACGCATTGCAAATCGACGCCGACGATCTGGTCGTTGACGCCACTTACGGGCGCGGCGGCCACGCGCAAGCCATCCTCGCGCGCCTCGGCAATGGCGGGCGGCTGCTGGCTATCGACCGCGATCCCGCCGCCATCGCCCGCGCGCGCGCAGACCTCGGTGATGATTCCCGCGTGGAAATCATCCACGCGCCGTTTTCCCGCCTCGGGGAAATTCTTGAAGATCGCGGCCTCGGCGGGCGGGTGGCGGGTATGTTGTTTGATTTCGGCGTCTCCTCCCCGCAACTCAATGAAGCGGAGCGCGGTTTCAGTTTCGCCGCCACCGGCCCTTTGGATATGCGCATGGATCCGGAAAGCGGTTGCGCCGCCGCCCAATGGCTCGAAGCCATCGATGAACGCGAGTTGACGGACGTTTTGCGGCGTTTTGGCGAAGAGCGTTTCGCCCGAAGAATCGCCCGCGCCATCAAGCAGGCGCAGCAGCCGATAGCCACCACCACCGAACTCGCCCACCTGGTGGCCGCCGCTTCGCCGACCCGCGAACCGGGCAAACATCCGGCCACCCGCACCTTTCAAGCCATCCGCATCGCCGTCAATGACGAACTCGGCGAAGTGCGCAAAGTTCTGCCGCAAGCCCTTGCCGGTTTGGCGCCGGGGGGGCGGTTGGTGATGATCAGTTTCCATTCTCTGGAAGACCGGTTGGTGAAACGCTTTTTCCGCGAGCAAGCCAAAGGAGATCCGTATCCGCCGGACATGCCGATTACCGAATCTATGAAAACCCCGACCCTCAAACTGGTTGGCAAACTGCATCGACCCGATGCCGGGGAAGTCGCCGAAAACCGCCGTGCGAGAAGCGCGGTGATGCGGGTTGCCGAAAAACTCGAAGCGCAAGTGGGGGCGTGAACCAGGCATGAACCTCTCAAGCACCAATAAATGGCTCATCATCCTGTGGCTGGCTACGGTCGTGAGCGCCGTGGTCGTGGTAACCGTGCGCCACCAGAATCGCCTCGCCTTCGTCGAGTGGCGCAAGGTGGGGGATGAGAAAGTGGAATTGCAATCCGAACTCGGGCGGCTAGTGCTGGAGAAAACGACCTGGGCGAGGCGGCGTAATGTAGAGGATGACGCGCGGCGGCGGCTGGGAATGGAACCCCCGGCGGCGGATAAAATCATCACGCTCACGCTGGAAACCGAGCCTTAGGCGCGGCGCAACCATGTCTACACGCACAAAAATCAGCAAGCCGCCGGGTTGGCGTCGACGCTTTATTTTCACCGCACTGCTAGCGGTGTTTGTGGGGCTCGGCTGGCAGGTGGTGGATTTGCAGATCACCCAGCACGACCGCTTGCGCGCTCAAGGCGATGCCAGATACTTGCGCGAATTGACCGTGATGCCGGCCCGTGGACGCATTCTCGACCGCAACGGGCAGGTGTTGGCGGCGAGTACGCCGGTGGGTTCGTTGTGGGCTGAGCCGGTGTTGTTTTGCGCCGCAGAGGAGCATTGGAAACCGATGTTCTCGTTGATTAAGATTACCGAAAAACAACTGCGCACGGCATGCGCAAAGCATAAAAATTCTGACTTTATGTATATCCGCCGACGCTTGCCGCCGATGCTGGCGGAGCGCGTGGTGCAACTCGCCATTCCGGGGGTTGGGGTGCAGCGGGAATATAAACGCTACTATCCGGGCGGCCCCGCCGGGGCGCATCTGGTGGGCTTCACCGACTTGGACGACATCGGCCAAGAGGGTTTGGAGCGCACTCACGAGTCATCGCTCAGCGGCCAACCCGGGCGCATCGGTGTGCTTAAATCTCGCACCGGGAATTTCGTCGAGCGCGTCGACAACATTCAGCCGGTACGCCCGGGTCGGGATTTGATTCTCAGCATCGACCAGCGCATTCAATCTCTTGCCGGTGACTATCTCGAAGCGGCGGTGCATAAACATCGCGCCGCCGGTGGCAGCGTGGTGGTGCTGGCGATTCCCAGCGGTGAGATTCTGGCAATGGTCAACTCCCCGCAGTTCAACCCCAACGACCGCAGTACCATGACCCGTGACGCGCTTCGAAACCGCAGCGTTACCGATATCCTCGAACCGGGTTCCACCACCAAACCTTTCACCATCGCCATGGCCCTGGAAAGCGGCCGGGTGGATGCCGATACGATTGTGGACACCGCACCCGGCTACTACAAAATCGGTGGCCGCACGGTGCGCGATGTTCACGACTACGGAGCGTTGTCGGTGGCCGATGTGTTGGTGCGCTCCAGCAACGTCGGCGTCGCCAAAATCGCCCTGTCGTTTCCCTACAATGACTTGTATGACGCTTTCACCGCGGTCGGCTTCGGACAGCGCGCCGCCAACCTGCCCGGCGAAGTCGCCGGTCTTTTCAAGCGTCGCAATCGTCCCATCGAACACGCCACCATTTCCTACGGCTACGGTCTCTCCGTCACGCCGTTGCAACTGGCGCGCGCCTACAGCGTATTCGCCACCGATGGCGAGTTGCTAGCGGTTACGCTGCAACCCAAAGCACCGGGCTATCGCGCCGATGCCACTCGCGTATTCAGCGCGCAGACGGTACGCGCCATCCGCCGCATGCTGGAGCGCGCCGCAAGCCCCGAAGGCACCGCCCGCAAGGCGCGTATTCCGCGTTACCGAATCGGCGGAAAAACCGGCACCATTCACAAGTTGCTGAATGGCGCCTATCAGGACAAACGATACTTGTCGGTGTTCGCCGGCATTGCCCCGATCTCCGATCCGAAGTTCGTCATGGTGGTGACCGTGGACGACCCGCGTGGCGAGCGTTATTACGGTGGCGATGTGGCGGCGCCGGTGTTCGCAAATTTAATGAAGGACTTGATGCGGTTGTATAACGTCAAGCCCGATGCGCTGTCGCCGGTTGCGACCCAGGCTACAGCAACCAGGGCCGCGACAACCAGAGCCGCCGCAGTCAAAGAGGACGGCGCATGAATCCACAGCCACTAGCCGCCGCCGAGACGCGCATGACGCGCCGCATGAGGTCCCCGGCCCAACCTCTGGGCGTGTTGTTGGCCGGGTTGGCAACGGTGGCGTCTCGCAACGAGCGCGGCATTCGCGGCCTCAGCCTCGACAGCCGCCGGGTCAGCACCGACGACTTGTTCATCGCCGTGCCCGGCGAAGATAGCGATGGCCGTGACTACATTCAGCAAGCGGTGGAAAACGGCGCCGCGGCGGTGGCACGCGAAAAATTTCGCGGTGGTGGCGAGAGCCGCGAATACGGCGTACCGAGTTTCGAAGTCGCCGGTTTGAAAAAACACATCGGCGTTATCGCCGACCGTTTTTACGGCCATCCCTCGGCGGATATGCGGCTCATCGGCATCACCGGCACCAACGGCAAAACCACTTGCGCGTATCTCCTCGCTCAAGCCCTCGAGCGGCTCGGCCAACGTTGCGCATTGCTGAGCACCATCGGCACCGGCTTCATCGGCGAGTTGACGCCTTCGCCGCTGACCACCGCCGATGCCATCGCTACCCACCACATCCTAGATTCGTTGCGCGCCAAAAAAGCCGATGCGGTATGCGTCGAAGTATCGTCCCACGGGCTGGAGCAGGGGCGCGTGAACCGAGTGGCTTTTGATGTGGCGTTGCTCACCAACTTAAGCCGCGACCATCTCGACTATCACCGCAGCATGGAACGCTACGCCCGCGCCAAGCGCAGACTATTTCGCTTCGAAGGTCTTCATAGCGCGGTGGTCAACGTCGATGATGCGTTTGGTCGCCGGATGATGCGGGAGCATGCCGCGGAAATGTGTCTCGGCTACGGCGTCAGCGGCGGCGACTTGCGCCCGCACAACCTGCAACTAAACGAAAACGGCATCACCTTTCAAGCGCAATATCGCGGGCAGAGCGCCACCGTGCGTTCGCCCCTCATCGGCGCCCTCAATGTTCCCAATTTGCTGGCCGTCATCGCCACCTTGATTGCCTGCGGCCACGACCTGGAGCGCATCGCCACGCTGGTCGGGCAATGCAGCCCGCCCCCCGGGCGCATGGAATTATTACGCAAGCGGCACTCCGCACCCGCCGTGGTGGTGGATTACGCCCACACCCCGGACGCCCTGCAGCGGGCGCTGACTTCCTTGAGCGAGTTGTGCCGGGGGCGGTTGTGGTTGGTGTTCGGTTGCGGTGGCGACCGCGACCGTGGCAAGCGACCGCAGATGGGTAAGGTTGCCGGGCGTCTCGCCGACCGCGTGATTGTCACCGACGACAACCCGCGCACCGAAAACCCCGCGCACATCGCCGCGCAAATCATCCACGGCATGGTCGGGAGTATGAAAGACAAAGCCGAAGTAATTCACGACCGCCGCCGCGCCATCGAAACCGCCATCGCCGCCGCCACCGCCGAAGACATCGTGCTGGTGGCCGGCAAGGGGCATGAAGTCACCCAGACCATCGGTGGGCGGGTGCGCGCATTCAACGATCGCGAGGTCGTGGTTTCGTTGTTGGAGCGCGACTCGTGATGCGCCTATCCGCGGCGGCGGCAATCACGCACGGCACACTGCGCGGAGCAGACCGTCGCTTTGGTGGCGTAACCATTGATTCGCGGCGCATTGCCGGCGACGATTTGTTCGTCGCCATCGCCGGAGAGAGACGAGACGGCCACGACTTTATCCGCGAGGCCGGCGACCACGGCGCAGTTGGCGCGCTGGTGTCAAACGAGGTTTCGAACGATGGTATGCCGCAAATCAAGGTGCGCGACACCACCGCAGCCCTCGGCCAACTCGGCGCCGACTGGCGAAGCCGCTTTACGCAGCCGCTGGTGGCGGTGACCGGAAGCAATGGCAAGACCACGGTCACCTCGCTGATTGCCGCCATTTTTAACCAACGCGGCGACTGCCTTTCCCCCCGCGCCAGTTTCAACAATCAGTGGGGCGTGCCTCTGACGCTGCTGCGCATGCGCGAGCATCACACCCACGCGGTCATCGAGATGGGTATGAACCGGCGCGGCGAAATTCGCTACCTGAGCGGATTGGCGCGTCCTGATATTGCGCTCATCAACAACGTCGGCGCAGCGCACCTCGCCGGGTTTGCCGCGCAAGGCGTGACCGATCTGCAAGGCGTAGCCGATGCCAAGGCGGAAATTTTCAGTGGCCTCGCCGCCGATGGTTGTGCCGTGTTGAACGCCGATGATTCGTTTTATCAGCACTGGCGGCGGTGTGTCGACACCGGTGGTGTGCGGGTGTTGAGTTTTGGAATCCGCGAGGCCGCCGACGTCATGGCCGCCGATATTTCCGTGGGCGCGCAAGGCAGCGAATTTGAATTGCGTATTGGCGAGGCACAAAACAAAGCACAAGACAAACGCGCACGAGTGCATCTACCAATACTTGGCAGACACAATGTACTGAACGCGACCGCCGCCGCCGCCGTCGCCACCGCCGCCGGTATCGGCATAGCACAAATCAAGGCAGGGTTGGAATCCTTCGCTGCCATCGACGGCCGGCTACGCCCCCGCATCGGCCTCAACGGCGCGCTGGTTATTGACGACAGTTACAACGCCAATCCGGCAAGCGTCAAAGCGGCGTTGGAGGTGCTTGCCGGTTTTGACGGCGAGCGCATCGCCGTATGCGGGGCAATGGCCGAACTCGGCGAACAGAGCGATGCGTTTCATTATGAAGTCGGCGCATATGCACAGCAGTGCGGCATCCAACACTTATTGTGTCTCGGCGGCAAAGAAGATCGCGCCACGCAAAGTTATGTGCGCGGTTTCGGTTCACGCGCCAAACACTTCACTGTAATGGCATCGCTGCTCGAACATCTTGAGCCGTTGCTTGCCGAAGGGGTGACGGTGCTGGTTAAAGGTTCCCGTGCGGCGGCCATGGAGCGGGTGGTCGCCGGGTTGATGGTAAAGCCGGAGGAGGATTCGTCATGCTGACATGGCTATTCGAAGAACTGTCTCGTGAATACGGTTTTTTCAACGTGTTCCGTTACCTGACCTTTCGCGGAATCTGCGGAGTGCTCACCGCCATTTCGATTTTCTTCGTGTTCGGTCCGTCCATGATTCGCAAGTTGAGCGCCTATCAGATCGGCCAGACGGTGCGCGTGGACGGCCCGCCGACCCACTTTGATAAAGTCGGTACGCCGACCATGGGCGGCGGCTTGATTTTGCTTTCGGTGGTGGCGGCGACCTTGCTGTGGGGAGATCTCACCAATCGTTTTATCTGGGCGATTCTAATCACCACCACGGCCTTCGGCGTCATCGGCTGGATTGATGACTACCGTAAACTGGTGGACAAAAACCCTCGTGGCATGGGCGCCCGCAATAAATTCTTGAGTCAGAGCGTAGTCGGCTTGCTGGCGTCTTTATTTTTATACTACACCGCGCAATCCCCGGCCGAGACCGCGCTTTTGGTGCCGCTATTTAAGGATGTTGCGCTGCCGCTGGGATGGGGCTTCGTGGCGCTTACCTGGCTGGTCATAGTCGGCACCAGCAACGCCGTCAACCTCACCGACGGCCTCGACGGCCTCGCCATCATGCCCGCGGTAATGGTGGCCGGTGCCCTCGGCGTGTTCGCCTACGCCACCGGCAATTTAATTTACGCCGGTTACCTCGGCATCCCGTATATCGCAGGCGCCGGCGAAGTGCTGGTGTTCTGCGCCGCTTTGGTCGGTGCCGGCCTCGGCTTTTTGTGGTTCAACACCTATCCGGCGCAAGTGTTCATGGGCGACATCGGCGCGCTTTCTCTGGGCGCCGCCATCGGCATAGTCGCGGTGGTGGTGCGTCAGGAAATCGTGCTCATCATCATGGGCGGCGTGTTCGTCATTGAAACCGTGTCGGTGATTTTGCAAGTCGCCTCCTACAAATTGATGGGACGCCGCATCTTTCGCATGGCACCCCTGCACCATCACTTCGAACTCAAGGGCTGGCCCGAGCCCAGAGTCATCGTGCGTTTCTGGATCATCAGCCTGATTCTGGTGCTGGTGGGACTGGCGACGCTGAAGATTCGCTGAGTGGACGCAATCACCGTCGAATCATGCAATCAAATCAGGCCCTTTCGATGACCACGCAACCTCATTCGGCGCTTTCGACGCTGGTGCTGGGGCTCGGCAAGACCGGGTATTCGGTGGTGGAATACCTGTGTGCGCGGGGCGAGAAAGTCACCGTGGCGGATTCCCGTGATCTGGCGCCGAACCTTGCGCGGGTGCGCGAGCAGTATCCGCAAGTCAACATCATCACCGGCGGCCTGCCGTCCACCGGGCTCGACCGTTTCGACCGCATCGTGATTAGCCCCGGCATCGCTATAGATGAAGTGGCCGAGGCGCATACCTTGATTGGCGACATCGAGTTATTCGCGGAAAACGCCGCCGCGCCGGTGATTGCGATTACCGGTTCCAACGGAAAGTCCACCGTCACCACGCTGGTGGGGGAAGTGCTGAAAGCCGCCGGGAGTCGGGTGTTGACCGGCGGCAATATCGGCATTCCGGCGTTGCAATTATTGGAGCAACCAACCCCGGATTTTTATGTGTTGGAACTGTCCAGTTTCCAGTTGGAGACCACCCACAGCCTACGCGCCGCCGCCGCCGGGATATTAAACCTCAGCGAAGATCACATGGATCGCTATCAAGCGATGGAACGCTACATCCAAGCCAAAGCGAGAATCTTAACCGGCGCCGCAACCTGCGTGCTGAACCGAGACGATCAGTTTTCGGCGGCGTTGCTGTCCGCTCATCCCGAAGCCGTCACCTTCGGCCTTGATCGCCCTGCTGCGGGCCGCCACTACGGCCTCATCGAAACGGACAAAGGCAAATTCTTATGCCGTGGCTCGTCGACGCTGGCGGCGGTGGAGCAAATGGTGTTGCACGGCGAGCACAACATCGCCAACGTGCTGGCGGCGTTGGCGTTGGTGGACGCCGCCGGGGTATCCGTCACGCCGCCGATGGTGGACGCCGCTCTCGCCTGGGGCGGCCTTGAACACCGCTGCGAACTGGTGGCGGAGATCAACGGCGTGAAGTGGATTAACGATTCCAAAGCCACCAACGTGGGCGCCACCGCCGCCGCTCTGCGGGGCTTCGGCGAGGGCCTCATCCTCATCGCCGGGGGGCTTGGAAAGGGCGCGGACTTCACGCCACTGCGCGCCCCGGTGGGCGAGCGGGTGCGCCACACGGTTCTGTTTGGTCGAGACGCCGGACGCATCGCCGAAGCCATCGCCGGCCACAGCGAAATTTCCCGGGCGCGCGACTTGCAACACGCCGTTTCCATCGCCGCCGACCTCGCTCGAGTTGACTTAGAACAAGCCGACCTAGAACAAGTTGATCCGGTGGCCGGGCAAGTGGTGTTGTTCTCACCGGCCTGCGCGAGTTTCGACCAGTTCGAAAATTACCAACAGCGCGGCCTCGCCTTCAAGCGACTGGTGGCGGAGGTGGAACAATGACCGCCGCGAATGTATTGCAAGCACGTCGTGCGGTGCCCGGCGTTGCGTACGACCGCGTGTTGGCGGCGACCGTGACCGCGCTCTTGTGCATCGGAATTGTCATGGTTTATTCGGCCTCCATCGCCACCAACAGCACCACCCTGGAACTCAATTTTCACCACCTGATCCGGCAGTTGGTGCACGTCGGGCTGGGGGTGCTATTGCTGGCTATCGCCGCGTTGGTGAAACTCGAATGGCTGCAACGCTCCGCCCGTGGGCTGCTGGCGGTGGGCTTGCTGCTGCTGGGGGCGGTGTTGATTCCCGGCATCGGCATCGAAGTGAACGGCGGCCTACGCTGGATTGACATCGGCGGGATGCGAATACAGCCGTCAGAGGCGATGAAAATAGTCGTGATTATCTACTTCGCCGATTATTTTGCCCGCAAGCGCGACCACTTGCACCGCTTCCGGGTCGGGGTCATCAACGTCGGGCTGGTGGTGGGCGTGATTGGCATCTTGTTGTTTCTCGAACCCGACTTCGGCGCCACCGCCGTGATTACCGCCACCGTTGCCGCCATGATGTTTCTCGCCGGTGTGCGATTGTGGTATTTTTTCACCAGCATCGGCATCGCCGGAGCATTGATGACTTCGCTGGTGTGGATGGAGCCGTATCGCGTCCGGCGGCTGATAAGTTATCGCGACCCCTGGGCCGATCCTTTCGATAGCGGCCTCCAACTGGTGCAAGCGTTGATTGCCATTGGCCGTGGCGAATGGTTTGGAGTCGGACTCGGCAACAGCATCCAGAAACTGTTTTATCTGCCCCACGCCGGTACCGATTTTCTCATCGCGGTAATCGGCGAGGAACTCGGCGCGGTGGGCATCTTCGCGGTGCTGGTTTTATACGTGCTGTTCCTGTGGCGGGCTTTCGTCATCGCCGAACGCGCCCTCGACCAGGGCCATCACTTCGGCGGTTTTCTCGCGCAAGGCATCGGCCTGCTAATCGCCTTGCAAGCCGCCATCCACATCGGCGTCAACACCGGGTTGCTGCCCACCAAGGGCTTAACCCTGCCGCTGATGAGTTACGGCGGCTCCAGCCTGCTGAGTAGCATGGCGGCCATCGGCTTGTTGTTTGCGGTAGACCGCCACACCCGTGCCCGCTACGCCACGGCGTGGAGGAAAAAATGAAGCGCGTCATGATAATGGCCGGGGGAACCGGCGGCCATGTGATGCCGGCGTTGGCGGTTGCGGAATGCCTGCGAGCGCACGATGTCGAGGTGTTGTGGATCGGTACCGCCGACGGCCTCGAAGCCAAAGTAGTGCCTCGCGCCGGGTTTGAACTCCGATTCATTCACATCAAGGGCTTGCGCAAAAGCGGCTTGCTGCGCGGATTGACCATGCCGTTCATGCTGGGATGGGCGATGTTGCAAGCACTGTGGATCATGCTACGGCGGCGTCCCGACAGCGTCCTCGGCATGGGCGGCTTTGTCTCTGGCCCCGGCGGTCTGGTGGCGGCATTGCTGAGACGACCGTTGGTAGTACACGAACAAAACGCCGTCGCCGGCCTCACCAACCGCCATCTGGCGCGCTTCGCCGGGCGGGTGCTGAGCGGCTTCCCTACCGCACGGGGTATTCCCGAAGTCACTTGGGTCGGCAATCCGGTGCGCCGGGAAATCGCCGACCTGCCGCCCCCGGAACAGCGGCTGAGCGGACGAAGCGGGCCGTTGCGCTTGCTGGTGGTGGGCGGCAGTCTGGGGGCGAGCGTATTCAACGAACATTTACCGGAACTGCTCGGACGTGGCGCGGCATCCAATCCGCCCCTGGAAGTCTGGCATCAATGCGGGCTGGCCGGTGCCGGTGCCATCGGTGAACGCTACCTTGCCGCAGGCATCGGTTGCGAAGTCCACGGCTTTATTGACAACATGGCGCGCGCCTATGCGTGGTGCGATCTAGTTATTTGCCGGGCCGGGGCTATGACCATAGCCGAAGTGTGCGCCGCCGGTGTGGCCGCCATTCTGGTTCCCTATCCCCACGCCGTGAGCGATCACCAAACCGCCAACGCCATCTACCTGCATTCCCACGCCGCTGCGCGCCTCGTCTCCCAGCAAGAGTTCATCCTCGGCGCATGGCTTCGCTGGCTCGACGAATTTCAACGGCAGCGTGGTGGCTTGATAGCCATGGCGCAAGCGGCACGGGGGCTGGCGCGCCCGCAAGCCGCGCTTGGGGTGGCGCAGATATGTATGGAGGCCGCCCATGCGTGAATTCGTCAAACGCATTCACTTTGTCGGCATCGGCGGCATCGGCATGAGCGGCATCGCCGAAGTGCTGCTGGAGTTGGGTTTTGAGGTGTCGGGCTCGGACATCACCGGCAACGCTGGCGTCGAACGTCTCGGCAAAGCCGGGGCGCGCATCTGGAAAGGCCATGACGCCGGGAATATCGCCGGTGCCGAAGCGGTGGTGGCATCGAGCGCAGTGACCGCCGACAACGTGGAGTTGGCAGCCGCCCGACTCGCCAAAATTCCGGTGCTCCCACGGGCCGAGATGCTGGGGGAATTGATGCGCTTTCGCAAGGGCATCGCCATCGCCGGTACCCACGGCAAAACCACCACCACCAGTTTGGTGTCCGCGGTGCTGGTGAGTGCCGGTCTCGACCCGACCTTCATAGTCGGCGGCGTGGTGAACAGCGTGCATAGCAATGCGCGCCTCGGTCAGGGCGCGTATATGGTGGTGGAGGCAGATGAAAGCGACGCTTCGTTTTTGCACCTGCAGCCGCAGATGGCGGTGATGACCAACATCGACACCGACCACATGGAAACCTACGCAGGCAATTTTGGAAACCTCAAGCAAGCCTGCCTGGATTTCCTCCACAACCTGCCGTTTTACGGCCTTGCGGTGCTGTGCTTCGAAGACCCGGCGGTGCGGGACATCGCCAAAGAATTGCGTAAACCGGCGGTCAGTTATGGATTTTCCAAAGGCGTGGATTTTCGCGCCGTCAAGGTTCGCCAAGTCGGGCGCGACAGTTTCTTCGAGGTCGAGCGGTATGGCGAGCCCGCCGGTGAATACCAACTCGCGCTACCGGGGCGGCACAATGTCTTGAACGCGCTGGCCGCCATCGCCATCGCTTCGCGGTTGGGCATCAGCGATGAAGCCGTGACCCGCGCGCTGTCCGGCTTTGCGGGCATTGGCCGACGCTTTCAGATGTTTGGCGAGGTCGAGATCGAACACGGCAAGGTCGAGTTGGTCGATGACTACGCCCATCACCCGACCGAACTTATCGCAACCCTCAAAGCGACCCGCGATTGTTGGCCGAAGCGACGCTTGGTGGTGGTGTTCCAACCCCACCGCTACACCCGCACCCGAGACTTGTTCGACGACTTCGTGGGCGCGCTGTCGGGCATTGACCCCCTCATCATCACTCAGGTTTACGGCGCCGGTGAAGCACCCATCGCCGGCGCCGACGGGCGTTCGCTGTGCCGGGATTTGCGTAAACGAGGCGGCGACCCGGTGTTCATCGAAAACCTCGCCGACCTCGGTGACGCGCTGGCTAATATCCTGCGCGATGACGATGTACTGCTCACTTTGGGCGCCGGTGACATCGGCCGCTTCGCCCGCGCTCTTCCTGAAATTGGCTTGTGCGGTAGCGCAGGAAAAAAATCTCGCGGCAGCGCAGAAAAAAAATCCCGCGAAAGCGTGGCGAGGGCGTCATGATGACCGCATCCCAATCCAACGCCCCGGCGTTCATGGCCGGTCTGCGCGGGCAACTGCTCATTGACGAGCCGATGTCTCGGCATACCAGTTGGCGAGTGGGCGGGGCCGCCGATTATTTTTACACCCCGGCGGACAAAACCGACTTGGTCAAACTGCTGACGCAACTGCCCGCCGACATGCCCCTGTGCTGGGTTGGGCTCGGCAGTAACCTGCTGGTGCGAGACGGCGGCGTGGCGGGCATGGTGCTGAGAACCTCCAAAGGACTGTCGGCGTTGAAATTTTCATCGCCGAATCAGGTATACGCCGAAGCGGGCGTGTCCTGCGCCAAAGTGGCGCGTGTGGCGGTGGAACACGGCCTCGGCGGTGCTGAATTTCTGGCCGGTGTGCCGGGTTCCTTCGGCGGTGCGCTGACCATGAACGCCGGGGCATTCGGTGGCCAGACCTGGGATCTGGTGGAATGCGTGGAATGCGTCAACCGCGCCGGTCACTGTAAAACGTTTCGCGCCTCGGAAATATCCACCGGCTATCGCCGGGTGGATTTGCCCGCCGACCATTGGTTGCTGAGCGGGCAACTGGTGTTGGACATCGCCGCCGACCACCACGGCAAACAGCGCATCCGCAGTTTGCTGGAGAAGCGCGGCGCCACCCAGCCGGTGCAAAGCGCCAACGCCGGGTCGGTGTTCCAAAACCCCCCCGGCGACCATGCGGCGCGGCTGTTGGAAGAGGCCGGGCTCAAGGGCGCGTGCGAGGGAGACGCGGTGGTTTCCGAAACCCACGCCAACTTTATTATCAATCGTGGCACCGCCAGTGCAGACGACATCGAACGGCTTATTGAACGGGCGCGATGCGAGGTGCTGGCGCGCACCGGCGTCGAGTTGATGCCGGAAATTCGCATTATCGGAAGGCCGACATGAGCGCGCACACCATTGCCGGCAGTTCCATGCGACGTCCGCCCGCCTCCATTGTGGTGGGGTGGATTATCACGCCGGTGCTATTAGTGCTGGGGGCGTTGTTCGTCGCCGACCGCTTATACAACCCGGAGCAATTTCGCATCGAGGCAGTCGAGGTGAAAGGGCACTTCAGCCGGGTGGATGACGGGCGCGTGAAAGCACTGGCAACGCAATCTATTTCCGGCAATTATTTCTCCGTGAGTTTGCCCCGCATCGAAGCACTGGTCGAGGAACTGCCGTGGGTATTCAGCGCTTCGGTACGCCGACAGTGGCCCGCCACGCTGGTGGTGGAGGTAGTAGAGGTGCGACCGGTGGCAAAGTGGGGCGCGCATCACTGGCTGCATTCCACCGGCGATGCGGTGGAGCGGGAAGCCGGTTCCGAAGCGGAGTTTGCGTCTATGGCACAAAGCCTGCCGCTGCTGTTTGCGCCCGATGGCCACCGCGAATTGGCGTGGGACACCTTCCGGCGTTGGTCGGGATGGTTCGCCGCCAAGGGGTTGCGCCTCGATGAACTGCGCTTGGACGCACGCGGATTATGGCATCTGCAACTTTCCCCTGGATCGGTCGCCGTGACCGTCGCCCAAGAAAACGCCGAAGCACGCATCGCGCAATTCATCGAAGTGTTGCATCACCGACTGATGGCGGAATTTCCCGCCATGCGTTCCGTGGACCTTCGGCATCCCAATGGATTTGCAGTCGGCTGGAAATCCGCATCCCTGCGCTCCAGTCTCCTAGCCCAACCTTCGCCGTGATCCGGTAATTCCGATGTCAAAAAAATCAAATAACGATCTCATCGTCGGCCTCGACATCGGCACTTCCAAAGTGCTGGCTATCGTCGCCGAACTCAATTCCCAGGGCGAACCCGAAGTCATCGGAGTCGGTCATCACCCGACCCGTGGCTTGCGCAAGGGCGTGGTGGCCGACATCGAATCCACGGTGCAATCCATCCGCCGCGCCGTGGAAGAAGCGGAACTTATGGCCGACTGCCAGATTTATTCGGTGTTCGTCGGTATCGCCGGTGCGCACATTAACAGTTTCAATTCCCACGGCGTAGTCGGCATCCGAGACGGCGAAGTGTCACGGAACGACATTGACCGCGTTATTGACGCCGCTAAGGCCATCGCCATTCCCAACGACCAGCGAATCTTGCATGTGCTGCCCCAGGATTTTGTCATCGACAATCAGGACGGTATCCGCGAGCCATCGGGAATGTGCGGCGTGCGTCTGGAAGCCAAAGTTCACATGATCACCAGCGCGGTTAGCGCGGCGCAGAATATCGTCAAGTGCATTCGCCGCTGCGGGCTGGAAGTGGACGACATCATCCTCGAACAAATCGCCTCGAGCGAATCGGTGCTCACCGAAGACGAATGCGAACTCGGCGTGTGCATGATCGACATCGGCGGCGGCACCACCGACATCGCGGTATTTTCCGACGGCGCCCTGCATCATTCTTCGGTCATTCCCATCGCCGGTGACCAGGTCACCAACGACATCGCGGTGGCTTTTCATACCCCGACTCAGGCCGCCGAAGAAATCAAGAAGAAATATGGCTGCACGCTGGTGCAACTGGTGGACGAAGGACACACCATCGAAGCGCCGAGCATGGGCGGGCGGCCACCACGGACACTATCGCGACAGAACCTTGCGGAAATCATCGAACCCAGGGTCGAGGAATTGCTGATGTTGGTGCAATCCGAATTGCGCCGTAGCGGGTTCGAGGAATTGATCAGTTCGGGCATTGTGTTGACCGGCGGCAGTTCCCGCATCGAAGGCATCGTGGAACTGGCCGAGGAGGTTTTCCACTTGCCGGTGCGGCTTGGCATGCCCCGTTACGACGGCGGCCTGAGCGAAGTCGTTCGCAATCCCATTTATGCCACGGGTATCGGGTTGGTGCAGTTCGGCCACGCCAACCGCCGTCGGCTGGAGCAAATTACCGCCAGCCCGAGCCGCGTCAAATCCATCATCGGGCGCGTCAAAGGCTGGTTCAGAGGCAGTTTTTAACAGGGGGTTCTCCCTTTCTTTTCACGAGTGTTTATCATTTTTCTTTTACCACCCACGCGGAGACACAAAATGTTTGAATTAGTAGAAGCAGCAAGCCAACAAGCGGTGATTAAGGTCATCGGCGTTGGCGGCGGCGGCGGCAATGCGATTGAGCACATGCTGCAGTCGGAACTCGATGGGGTTGGCTTCATCAACGCCAACACCGATGCACAAACCCTTAATCGTTCGCGCGCGCCGACGCTGTTGCAACTCGGCGAAAACCTCACCAAGGGGTTGGGGGCCGGTGCTAATCCCGAAATTGGCCGACAAGCGGCGGTCGAAGATCGCGACCGCATCGCCGGTGCCATTGCCGGCGCCGATATGGTGTTCATCGCCGCCGGTATGGGCGGTGGTACCGGCACCGGCGCCACACCGGTGATCGCCGAGTTGGCGCGGGAGATGAAAATGCTCACCGTCGCCGTGGTCACGCGGCCATTCCCGTTCGAGGGTAAAAAGCGAATGGACCTGGCCCACCAGGGCATCTGTGAACTGCAGAATCATGTCGATTCGCTGATCATCATCCCCAACGAGAAAGTGCTGGCGGTGATGGGCCAAGACGCCGCCCTGATTGACGCCTTCCACAAAGCCGACGAAGTGTTGCTTAACGCGGTGCAGGGTATCGCCGAATTGATTACCCGGCCGGGGCTCATCAACGTTGATTTCGCCGATGTACGCACGGTGATGTCAGAGATGGGTATGGCGATGATGGGTTCGGCCACGGCGAGTGGTGAAGATCGTGCGGTGAAAGCGGCGCGCATGGCAATTTCCAGCCCGATGCTCGAAGATGTCGACCTGCACGGTGCCAAGGGCATGCTGGTCAACATCACCGCCGCCCCGGACATGGCCATCGGCGAATACGAAGCGGTGGGAACCGCCATCGCCGAATACGCGGCCCCCGGCGCCAACGTGGTCATCGGTACCGCCTTCGATTCCGCCATGCAGGAAAATCTGCGGGTGACCATGGTGGCTACCGGCCTTGCCGACCCCCAAGCGGAGGCCGCAACATCGCCCGATCCGAAACTCCGGGACGCAGGCCAACCGGAGTTGCGGTCCCGAGGCGCGGTTCTCAAGACAGTGCCAAACCACTCCGAGTCGCCGCCGGAAAGGCGCATCGCCCGAGGCGGGCCCGCCTCCGCCGCCCTCAAACTGGATGTGGAGCATCTGGATCTTCCAGCCTTTTTGCGCCGACAGGCCGACTAGCGGTGGAAGCCGGTGGCAAAAATCTCCGGGTGCCGCCGGGGTTGGACTGGCCGCGTCCCTGTTTGCGCCCTCTCCTTCTGGGAGAGGGCTGGGGCGAGGGGCAAAACCTCAATACCTTTCCATAATTCAATATTATCCATAGTGCAATAGGTTAATGAACTCGTCGGTTCAACTCAGGCGCGGTTTGGTGTAGTATCGCCCCCCTATGTTCACAACACGACCGCCACACGGCGATAGCGCGGAATCCGCGGAATGATAAAACAACGCACCCTCAAAAACGTCATCCGGGCGACCGGTGTCGGCCTTCACACCGGGGGAAAAGTCTACCTTACCCTGCGCCCGGCCCCGGCGAATAGCGGTATCATTTTCCAGCGGGTGGACCTTGATCCGGCGGTAGACATACCGGCCAAGCCGGAAAACGTCAGCGATACCCGCCTGTCCACCACCCTCGAACAGGATGGCGTAAAAGTCTCCACCGTGGAGCATCTGATGTCGGCCTTCGCCGGTCTCGGCATCGACAACGCCCGGGTTGAAGTCAGCGCCCCGGAAGTGCCCATCATGGACGGCAGCGCCGGCCCGTTTGTCTTTTTATTGCAATCCGCAGGCATCCTCGAGCAGGAACCGCTCAAGCAGTTCATCCGCATCAAAAAACCGCTGCGGGTGTCGGACGGTGACAAGTGGGTGAAGTTCGAGCCGTTCCACGGCTTCAAGGTATCCTTCGCCATCGACTTCGACCACCCGATTCTGCAGAATTCAACTCAAGTCGCATCGGTGGATTTCTCCACCACTTCGTTCATCAAAGAAGTGAGCCGCGCCCGCACCTTCGGATTCATGGAAGACCTCGAAGCCCTGCGTAATGCCGGTCTCGCCCGGGGCGGCAGTTTTGACAACGCCATCGTCATGGACGGGTTCCGCGTCCTCAACGACGACGGGCTGCGATACAGCGACGAATTCGTTAAGCACAAAGTCCTCGACGCCATCGGCGACCTCTACCTGCTCGGCCATCCGTTAATCGGCGCCTTCAGTGCCCACAAATCCGGCCACGCCCTCAACAACAGACTCCTGCGAAAACTGATCGCCGACCAATCGGCCTGGGAACTGGTGTCCTACGAAGACGAAGCGGAAGTCCCCATCCCCTTTGTGCGCACCGTAGCACCGGCCTGATAGCGACCTGATAACGAAAAATAATGTCAGCGGCATGCGTTGCCGGTTCATTCACCTGTTTGATTGCCTTCGCCCACCCGTTTCGCCAGCCGCAACAGGGACTCCTTCAGTTGCGGATGCTCAATGGTCTGTGCCGACTGCGCGAGTTGTTCGGCGTTTTGTGGCGACGGTTGAGGCGGCGGTTTGCGGGGACGGCGGGGGAGAGTCCGGGAACCCGGCAGGACTTTCACTTCGATGGCGTTGAGTTTGATGCCGTCCGTAGCCAGGGCTTCCATCAAGCGTTGCGCACGGTGGCGGATTTCATTGCCCCAGGAAGCGGATTCGACGAATACCACCAGCCGCCCGGAAGTGAAAAACAGGGGTTGGCTGTGGGCGGCGGCGGTGCCGGCCTGTCGTTGCCAGCAAGCGACCAGTTTTTGCTGCTGAGGGTCGGGAACGGGGATATCGCCCGCCAACCGCAGCGCCGACTTCAACAAACTTGAAAGGGACTGAAATTCGTTCATTGCCCCATTATAGCCCGCACCGCCTTATCGTCCGGCGGCCGACTCTGGCATAATCCGACCAAACAAAAGGCGCTCAAATGCTGCAGCACACACTCAAAAAAGTCTTCGGCGACCGCAACCAGCGGCTGCTCAAAAACATCGACAAGACCGTGGCCCGCATCAATGCGCTGGAGGCGGAGATGTCGGCGCTGGACGATCAGGCACTGGCCGCCAAGACCAGCGAATTTCGCGCGCGCATTAAAGACAGCACCAAGAACAACGCCAACAAAGACGACCTGCTGAGCGAGGCCTTCGCAGTGGTGCGCGAAGCTTCGGTGCGCACCCTGGGGCTGCGCCACTTCGATGTTCAGTTGGTGGGCGGCGTGGTGCTTAACAGCGGCAAAATCGCCGAGATGAAAACCGGCGAGGGCAAAACTCTAGTCGCCACCTTGCCCGCGTATCTGAACGCGGTGGCCGGCATTCCGGTACACATCGTCACCGTCAACGACTACCTCGCCCGGCGAGACGCCGAATGGATGGGGAAGATTTACAATTTTCTCGGGCTGAGCGTGGGGGTGGTGGTGTCGGGCCAGGACCCGGAAGAAAAAAGGGCGGCGTACCAAAGCGACATCGTCTATGGCACCAACAACGAATTCGGTTTTGATTACCTGCGCGACAACATGGCGTTCACCGCCGCCGACCGCTTTCAACCGAGTTTGGGTTTCGCCATCGTTGACGAGGTGGACTCGATTCTCATCGACGAGGCGCGCACGCCGCTGATTATTTCCGGGCCCGCCGAAGAGAGCACCAGTTTATACACGCGCATCAACAAAATCGCCCCGCGCTTGCAACTCCAGCAGGGCGAAGACGGGCCGGGGGATTTCACCCTCGACGAAAAAACCCGACAGGTGTCCCTGACCGAACAAGGCCATGAAATGGCGGAGAAACTGTTGGTGGATGACGGCGTGCTGCCGGAGGGCGGCAGTTTGTATGAAATCGGCAACATCGGCCTGGTGCATCATCTATACGCCGCACTCAGAGCCCACAACCTGTTCCATAAAGATGTCGCCTACATCGTGCGAGACGACCAAATCGTCATCATCGACGAGTTCACCGGGCGGATGATGGCGGGAAGGCGATGGTCGGATGGGCTTCACCAAGCCATCGAGGCCAAAGAAGGCGTAACCATACAACAGGAAAACCAGACGCTGGCGTCGATCACCTTCCAGAATTATTTCCGGTTATACCGGACACTCTCCGGCATGACCGGCACCGCCGACACCGAAGCCTCGGAATTTCTGCAAATCTACAGCCTCGAAGTGGTGATCATCCCGACCAACCGGCCCATGATCCGAGACGACGACGCCGACCTCGTATACCGTACCGAGCAGGAAAAGATGGCCGCCATCATCGCCGGAGTCGAAGACTGCCGGACGCGCAACCAGCCGGTGCTGGTGGGCACCGCCTCCATCGAATCCTCCGAACGCCTGTCGGCTATGCTGGACAAAGCAGAAATCCCCCATAAAGTGCTGAACGCCAAGCACCACGGTCAGGAAGCGAACATCATCGCCGAAGCCGGACGCCCCGGCACGGTCACCATCGCCACCAACATGGCCGGGCGTGGCACCGACATCGTGCTCGGCGGCAACCTCGATCTGGAGTTAAGCGACCTGCAGGACCAAGCCGAGGCCGAACCGGCGCGGGAGGAATGGCAGCGGCGTCATCAGCAGGTCATCGAAGCCGGTGGGCTGCACGTCCTCGGCACCGAAAGGAACGAATCCCGGCGGGTAGACAACCAGTTGCGCGGACGATGTGGCCGTCAGGGCGACCCCGGTTCCAGTCATTTCTACCTGTCGCTGGAGGATAACCTCATGCGCATTTTCGGCTCCGACCGAATCTCCGGGCTGATGCAGAAACTCGGCATGGAAGAGGGCGAGGCCATCGAGCATCCGTGGGTAACTCGCGCCATCGAGAACGCGCAGATGAAAGTAGAAGGACACAACTTCGATGCGCGCAAGCAGTTGCTCGAATACGATGATGTTGCCAACGAGCAGCGCAAGGTGATCTACCAGCAGCGCAATATGCTGATGGAGAGCGACGATATTTCCGAATACATTACCCACGCGCGCGGCGAGGTGCTGGCCGTTGCCATTGATCGCTGCATTCCCCCCAACACTTTGGAAGAACAATGGGACGTGGCGACGCTGGAACAGGAACTGGAAACCGACTTCGGAATCAAATTGCCGCTCGTACAATGGCTCGATCAGGATGATTCTCTGCACGAAGAAACCCTGCGGCAAAAAATCGAACAGTCCATCAACGCCGCGACCGCCGACAAGGAAGCGCGAGTCGGGGTCGAAGGCATGCGGCATTTCGAAAAGGCGGTGATGCTCAAGGTGCTGGACGAACAATGGAAAGAGCATCTGTTTAATATGGATCATTTACGTCAGGGCATTCACCTACGCGGTTACGCGCAGAAAAATCCCAAACAGGAATACAAGCGCGAAGCCTTTGAGATGTTCACCGTGCTACTTGAAAATGTAAAATTCGATGTGATTTCGGCTCTGGCGCGTTTTCACATCCCAAGCGAACAAGAAATCGCCGAAATGGAAGAACGCCGCCGCCAACAGTCGATGAATTTCATCCACGCCGATGCACCGACAGCCACGACAGACGCCAAAAAAACCGCCCAATCAGCCAAGCGCGTCAGCGCCATATCCGGCGACCAACCATTCGTGCGCAAAACCAAAAAAATAGGCCGTAATGATCCGTGTCCGTGCGATTCGGGGAAGAAGTATAAGCAGTGTCATGGGAAGTTATGATGGCGTTGAACGATAACTTGTGGTTATTACATTTCATTGATCCGGAAAATTTTCCGAAGTTGAAAACCGACGGCATCCTTCGTAGCGCGTCTTTGCTGATGAGCGAATCCGAGAAAGAGCGCCACGAGATGCAGAAGCGAGACACGTGTCTGCCGTTGGAGAATGGCGTAATCTTGCGCGACCAGAGTCCGTTAACCAAAAAAATTGTATTTAACGATGGCACGACATTCCTCGAATATGTTAAATACATCAACGAGCATGTGTTTTTCTGGCCGGGAAAAATCCCCGAAGGGTTTGGTAGTAAGTATTCGCATCACATCATATTGCGTTGCCGACTTGGTGACCTAAAAAATGAAAACCACGGCGACGATATATTTTTTTGTCAATACAACTCCGGTGCTACGCCGAGGATACCAGAAGAATCTCCGCGCTCCCGTGCAATGTTTAAACCAATCGCGTCACATACCAACGAATCCCTGAAGGAAATTGTCGCGAGTTGCAAAATAAGATTACCCCCGAATACCGAATACAAAGATGCAAAGGGGAAGTGGTGTGCATTTTTTAATAACACATCTAATAAAAAATCCCCCCTCGCACCCACCACCTTCCCCGCATTGCCACCCATCGCCGGGGCGCGATTGGCGGCCGTCGAATCCGGGGGGCGTTACCGGGGCCGGGATGACTTGATGTTAGCGGTGATGGATGAAGGCACGACCGCCGCCGGGGTGCTGACTCGCTCGATGGTGGTCGGTGCGCCGGTGGAATGGTGTCGGCGCCAGTTGCAGAGCCAGTCGCCCCGTGCGTTGATTGTCAATGCCGGCAATGCCAACGTCGGCACCGGCGAAGCGGGCCGACATCATGTGCTGCAAACTTGCGAAGCAGTCGCCGCCGAGGTCGGCTGTCGGGCGGATGAAGTGCTTGCCGCATCCACCGGCGTTATCGGCGAGCCATTGCCGGTGGATAACCTCGTCGGAGTTATCCCGCGATTGGCGGCAACGCTTGCCGAAGACGCATGGCAGCGCGCCGCCACCGCCATCGGCACCACCGACACCTTCGCCAAAGGCGCGACCGCAAGCGCGGTGATTTCCGGCACGCCGGTGACCATCAACGGCTTCGCCAAAGGCTCGGGCATGATCGAGCCGGACATGGCCACCTTGCTCGCCTTTCTATTCACAGACGCGGCGATTTCGCAGTCGGTGTTGCACGGCTTACTGGCGGCGGCGAATGAAAAATCCTTCAACGCGATTACCGTTGACGGCGACACATCCACCTCGGATATGTGCATCGTGTTTGCCACCGGCAAGGCCGGCAATCCGGCGCCGGATTCTATCGACACCCCGGCGCTCGATGATTTTCAGCGCGCGCTGGAAGATGTGATGAGCGATCTTGCGATACAAGTGGTGCGAGATGGCGAAGGCGCGCAGAAACTCATCACCGTGGAAGTGCGCGGCGCCGAAAACCACCGCGCCGCCCAAGCGGTCGCCAAGTCCATCGCCAACTCGCCGTTGGTGAAAACCGCCATCGCCGGCGCCGACGCCAACTGGGGGCGTATCCTCATGGCAGCGGGCAAATCGGGACAACGCATGAACCCGCAACGACTCGCCATCACCATCGGCGGGGTGCCGGTGGCCGAACAAGGTCAGCGCGTTGCGGATTACGACGAGGCACCGCTGGAGCGGCATTTGCAAGGCCGGGAAATCCTCATCGAAGTAAATCTGGGATTGGCGGACGGCCGGGCGCGGGTGTGGACTTGCGACCTGACCCACGGCTATATCGACATCAATGCAGACTACCGCACCTGAACCCGCGCCGGATGGCAGGCTTCACGTGGTCGTGGGGGTGTTGCGTCGGCGGGAGCATATTCTGATGCAGCAACGCACTCCGGGCAAGCCGTGCGCCGGGCAATGGGAATTCCCCGGCGGCAAAGTGGAACCCGGCGAATCCCCGCGCCAAGCATTGGAGCGGGAAATGCATGAAGAACTCGGCATCGAAACCCTGAGCCCCCGGCCACTGCTGACGCTGCCGTTCGACTATCCCCATGCGCGGGTATGGTTGGAGGTTTTTATGGTGGATTCTTTCGCCGGCGAAGTGACCGGCCGGGAAGGCCAGTCCACGCGCTGGCTCACCCCCACGGAAATCCGCCAACTCGATGTCCTCGAAGCAGTGCATCCAATTTTAGCGAAGTTAGAACACCAGAGTCGGGTTCTATGAAGGACTGCACCGCAAGCGTTTTTATAATCGTGCCGCTCACTTATCCGCAAAGGATTTCCAATATGCCTGATGCAACGCCGCGACCTGAGTTTCAATATCTTCCGGCGTGCCGTTGTTGTCGATGACATCATCGGCGCGGGCAAGACGCTCTGCTTCGCTCGCCTGAGTTTCCATCACCTGCGTAATCTGTGCATCGGTCATGTCGCGTTGTTCACGCAACCGCCGCGCGCGCAACTCGGGCGCGCACGCCACCACCACCACCCGCCGCATATCCCGGTATTGCCCGCTCTCCACCAATAACGGAATATCAAGAACGCAATAACGCTGCGCGTCCTGCTGGGCGAGGGCGTACATTTCCACGCGGATGGGCGGGTGCAAAATGGATTCGAGTTGTTTGCGTTTTTGCGGGGAATTGAATACCACCCGGCCGAGTTGCTTGCGGTCGAGGCGACCATCCGAATCCATTATTTCGCCGCCAAAACATTCCATGATTTCGGCAAATTGCGCAGTCCCCGGCTCGGTCAAGGCGCGCGCGATGCGGTCGGCGTCGATGACCTGAATGCCAAGTTCGCCAAAGCAGTCGGCAACGGTAGTTTTGCCGCTGCCGATGCCGCCGGTAAGCCCGACTTTGACCGCCATTACGACAAAACCATTGGTGCGTAGTTTTTCAGAGAGTGATACAAAATTTTTTCCCTCTCGCCAGACGGCATCATATCGCAAAAACACCAACCACTCGAACCCCCATATACATCTCGTCCAACCTCGTAGGGACAGGCCCCCGTGCCGGTCCGAAGCGGTGCAAGCCGCTCATTATAAAGACAAACCCCAACTTGCCCCCACTGCCGGCACGAAAATCTGGGAAATCATAAAAAACCTACCAAATTACTCGGTTTTAGTTTATACTCCCCCTTTCCAAGCAATTCACCCAAGCAATTCACCCCAACAATCCAACAATTCTCGATGCGACTAACCACCAAAGGCCGTTATGCCGTTACCGCGATGATTGATCTGGCTCTGCACCAGTCGGAGGGCCCGGTCACGCTCAAAAGCATATCGAAAAATCAGGGGATTTCGCTGTCCTATTTGGAGCAGTTGTTTGCAATGTTGCGCCGCAACAACCTGATTAAAAGTGTGCGCGGGCCGGGTGGGGGGTATCTGCTGACCCGCAACTTCGACCTCA
This sequence comes from Candidatus Poriferihabitaceae bacterium, assembly GCA_965262585.1. Lineage (GTDB taxonomy): Bacteria > Pseudomonadota > Gammaproteobacteria > Arenicellales > Poriferihabitantaceae > JAHRAW01. The sequence continues at coordinate 1,033,353 of OZ253546.1, read as the reverse complement.
TCAGCATGGCCGACATCGTGGTCGCGGTGGATGAACCGCTGGACATCACCCAATGCGATGGCCGCGAGGATTGCCACCACGGCAAGCGTTGCCTGTCCCACGATTTGTGGAGCGAGTTGAGCGATCAGTTGTATACCTTTCTTCACAGCATCCGGCTGGGTGATATGTGCAGGATGCATGGTAATTCGCCGGCGCATGGACGCGACGAGACCGGCGGGATGAAACCCGCCGCCGGGCATCGCCCTCTGGAAAAAATCTCGCGAAGCGGTGTCCGGCATGTGCCGATGCCCCGCCTGAGCAGGTCCTGAATCCGCATCTAAACCCGACTATCCAAAACACCCAACCAACCATTACCGTACTCATCACATGGCCATTACCGAAAAAGACCTGACGACGCTGGTTCAGCGCGAATACAAGGAAGGATTTGTCACCGAAATTGACGCCGACACGCTGCCCCCGGGCCTCGACGAAGACGTCATCCGAACCATTTCGGCGAAGAAGGAAGAGCCTGAATTCATGCTCGAATGGCGCCTCGAAGCGTATCGCCACTGGCTCACCATGCCGCAACCGAAGTGGGCGCAGGTGCATTATCCGCCGATCGACTATCAGGCACTCAGTTACTATTCCGCGCCGAAGCAACAAGAATTGCTCGACAGCCTCGATGAGGTCGATCCAAAACTTCTCGAGACTTACGAAAAATTAGGCATCCCCATCGACGAGCAAAAAGCACTGGCCGGCGTCAAAGTGGCGGTCGATGCGGTGTTCGACAGCGTCTCGGTGGCCACTACTTTCAAAAAAACCCTGTCCGAATCCGGCGTGATTTTTTGCTCGTTCTCGGAGGCGGTCAAGGATTTCCCCGAACTGGTGCGCCGCTACCACGGCAGCGTGGTGCCGGCTGGCGACAATTTCTACGCCGCACTCAACTCGGCGGTGTTCAGCGACGGATCATTCGTATACATCCCCAAAGGCGTGCGCTGCCCAATGGAATTGTCCACCTATTTCCGCATCAACGCCATGAACACCGGGCAATTCGAACGCACCCTGATCATTGCCGATGAAGACAGCCATGTCAGTTACCTCGAAGGTTGCACCGCACCGATGCGCGATGAAAACCAATTACACGCCGCAGTGGTGGAATTGGTGGCGATGAAGGGCGCGCAAATCAAATACTCCACGGTGCAGAACTGGTATCCCGGCGACGAACAGGGGCGCGGCGGTATCTACAACTTTGTCACCAAGCGCGGCGCCTGTCGCGGCGACGGCGCCAAGATTTCATGGACTCAAGTGGAAACCGGCTCGGCCATCACCTGGAAATACCCCAGCGTTTTGCTCGAGGGCGATAATTCTGTCGGCGAGTTTTACTCGGTGGCGCTAACCAACAACTACCAGCAAGCCGACACCGGCACCAAGATGGTGCACATCGGTAAAAACACCAGCAGCACCATCATCTCCAAAGGCATCTCCGCCGGCCACGGCCAAAACGCCTACCGCGGTCTGGTCAAGGTCATCGCCGGCGCGGAAAACGCACGCAACTACTCGCAATGCGACTCACTACTTATGGGCGACCGCTGCGGCGCCCACACCTTCCCCTACATGGAAGTCAAAAACCCCACCGCAATCGTCGAACACGAAGCCACCACCTCCCGCATCGGCGAAGACCAACTATTCTACTGCCGCCAACGCGGCCTCTCCGAAGAAGACGCACTTTCCATGATCGTCAACGGCTTCTGCAAAGAAGTGTTCAAAGAACTGCCCATGGAGTTTGCGGTGGAAGCGCAGAAGTTACTGGGGATTAGTTTGGAAGGGGCGGTTGGGTGAGGATATAACGATGGAAACTTGGTTTGTAATATTAATTGCAGTTGGTGTTGTTGTCTGGATTTTCTGGCATTTTATTGAACGCGCTGCTAATGAACGCGGGAAAAAAATCGTGGAATATTTGGGCTACAACTGGGATGTATGTTTCGTGAAGAGGGGTGGGCGAAAAAAAGAGATGTTGCATGTTCAATCTGTTGATGCTCGGAATTTCTTAATGAATCAGTGTAAAACGATGATTGCAATGCAAGGTGCTTTTAGTGATATGGTCGATGAATATCCGGGAATGAGAGAGTATCCTAAAGTATTTAGCGGTGATTTCAATTATTCATATATGTATGTCCAAGCGGGATCAAATTATAAACCGTTGGCGGATGGCGGGGCACCCGAAGTTGTTTATTTGTATGCTACTTTTCTGGGTATGCTGGATCCGGAAAATGATTGGGATATTAAGTCAATAGATCCTGCCGGTTGGAGCGAAGTAGGCAAAGAGAAGGTTCTTGTTTCTATTTAAGCCATGAAAATACTGCAAATCAAATCTGGGAAAATTAAGTGAAAACCATAGCCACAATTAATTTCAAAGGCGGAGTTGGTAAGACGACCGTTACTTGGTGTTTGGGTGATGTATTGTCTCAACGCGACAGGTCCAACATTTTATTGTTCGACTTGGATGCGCAGATGTCTTTAACTCAGGCTATCTCGCTCGAAAGCGATGGAAATGTAAACGGAAAATTTAATACATGGCAGAAAAAGAGCATAGCGAATGGACGAACTGTATTTTCGGTGCTTAATCAGTTTTTGGGGTCGGCTCATTTCAAATTTCACCCCGATAACAGTTTTATTTATCGATTGAGCAAGAATTATCATTTTGTACCATCCACCGAAAAACTTTATTGGTTGGAATTGGAACAAATAGATCCGGGAAAAGGCAAGTTTTTCATCAAAGAATTGCTAGGTCGAATTGATAACTCCAATACACTGCCAAAATACGATTATGCGTTATTTGATTGTCCGCCATCGTTCACTTTGCTTTCGTACAGCGTTTTGACCTGTTGTGATCTAATTTTGGTGCCGGTTAACCCGGATTTTTTTGCGGCAAAGGGCGTTGATATGTTGCTGAATGGTCTTCACGAACGAATCAAGCCGCACCCGTTACCCACAATTGCTGTTTTTGCTAACCGTGTTAAAACTTGGAGGCAGCCAACAAAGGCGGCAAGGAAGTGGATTGAAGAGTTGAAAGAAGTTTGTATCAGAGCAAAGCAACGGGGAGTGGATGTGCGCTACTTGGATACATGGATACCAGACCGTGCCAACATACGGGATGCAATAACCGATCGTAAAACTCCGCGCGATCAGGTTGGTAAATTCATCAGTCTTTGGGAAGAATTCGGGAGGACATTGCAATGAGTGCTGACAATTTTTGGGGCGACAAGGTGAAGTATGTTGAACGATTGGCCGGTGAAATCGCTGACCTTAAAGGTGTATTGCAAGACATATCACAGCAAGTCAGACGCATTGAACGGCGCATTGATCTGGTATTGCCCGAAGGAAAGTCGACGAAGAAGCGAACGATGGTCTCCACTATCGACAATCGTTCGATGAAAACGAAGACGATGAGCGAAAATAAGGCACGAAAAACCATTGAAGAACTGAAAGGGGATTTGTGCAAAGGAAAGTCAATTAAGTCGGAATTGCGAAACATGACAGTAAAACAAGGACTGCTTCCCATTGCGCGGGAGTTGGGTATGACCAACAAAGCATTACCACCTAAAACTGAATTGGTGGTGAAAATTATCACTCGACTTCAGCAAAGCGTAATGCTGACCGAGCATATCCGAAAGATGCCGCGTGTCGCTGAAGAAGAAAAACATTTTGGGAGTTAAAACAATGCTAACCATCAAAAATCTCTCCGCCAGTATCGAAGGCAAATCTATCCTCAACGGCGTTGACCTCGAGGTCAATGCAGGGGAAGTGCATGCAGTTATGGGGCCGAATGGGTCCGGGAAAAGCACGTTGGCTAATGTGCTGGCGGGGCGTGAAAACTATGAAGTTACCGCCGGTTCGGTGGTATATAAGGGACATAACTTGCTGGAAATGAAGCCGGAAATTCGCGCACGGGAAGGAATGTTTCTGGCCTTTCAATACCCGGTTGAAATTCCCGGCGTGACCAATCTGTATCTTCTGAAGGCGTCCATCAACGCGATTCGCAAGCATCGCGGTGATGAAGAGTTGAATGCCGTGGAGTTTCTAAAACTAATCAAAGAAAAGGCGGCGCTGGTAGAAATGAGCGAAGAGTTTTTATATCGCTCCATCAACCAGGGGTTTTCCGGCGGCGAGAAAAAGCGCAACGAGATCTTGCAGATGGTGTTGCTGGAGCCGACCATGAGCATTCTCGACGAGACCGATTCGGGCCTCGACATCGACGCCCTGAAAATAGTCGCCAAAGGGGTCAATACGCTGCGCAGAGACGACCGCGCCATGTTGGTGGTGACCCACTACCAACGGCTGCTGGATTACATCGTGCCGGACTTTGTGCACGTCCTGCACAACGGCCGCATCGTCCGTTCCGGCGACAAATCACTGGCGCTGGAACTGGAGCAAAAAGGATACGGCTGGATTGACGGGCATTCCGCACAACCCGACGCCGCCCCAGCGTCATGAACTCATCATGAACTCCGCTACCGAACACTACCTCCACCAGCATCGCGCCATTGCCGATACGCTACCCGGCCGCGGGCTCGACTGGCTGCAAGCCCAGCGCCGCGCCGGGCTGGCGCGCTTCGAGCAGGTCGGTTTCCCCACCCAGCGGGATGAAGACTGGCGCTACACCGCGGTCAAACCCATCCTCGCAAAAAATTTTCAGGGCATTCCTGAAACAGAAGCCGCACCGCAGCAGGACATCGATCTCAAGGCTCTAAAAATCCCGGGACTGCAAAGCCACCGCATGGTGTTCGTGGACGGCCTGTTCGCCCCGCAACTTTCCGATGACGGCGCACCGGATGCCGGGGTGGTGGTTGAATCTCTGGCGCGGGTGTTGGATGAGCAGCCCGAACTGGTGGAGCAGGCATTCGGCTCGGTCACGCCCCGCGACCGGCACGGTTTCACCGCCCTCAACAACGCCAGCAGCCGAGACGGTGTAGTGTTGCGGCTTGCCGCCGGTGCCGCCCCGACGATGCCGGTGGAAATGTTATTCGTCAGCCGCGCCGAACACGGCCTCGCTCAGCCGAGGAATCTAATCATCGCCGACAAAGGCGCCAAAGCCGGGGTCATCGAACGCCACCTATCCCTTGGCGACCACAGCACCTTCACCAACAGCGCCACCGAAATCGTCCTCGGCGAGGAAGCCGAACTGGATTACTACTTGGTGCAGACCCAATCGGCGGCGGCATGCCATGTGTGCGGCGTGTGGGCAAAGCAGTCTCGCGCCAGCCGCTTCAGTTGCCGAACCGTCACGCTCGGCGGCGCGCTGGTGCGAAACGACCTCGGCGTCGATTTGGCCGGCGAGGAAGCCCATTGCGATATGTTTGGGCTTTACCATCCGGTTGGCATCCAGCACGTGGACAATCACACCACCATGATCCATGGCGCGGAAAATTGCACCAGCCGTGAGTTATATAAAGGTGTCATCGAGCAACGCGCGCGCGCCGTGTTTCATGGCCGCATCGTGGTGCGCCCCGGCGCGCAGAAAACCAACGCCGCGCAGACCAACAACAACCTGTTGCTTTCGCGTCACGCCGAAATCGACACCAAGCCGCAACTGGAAATCTACGCCGACGACGTCAAATGTTCCCACGGCGCAACGGTCGGGCAGATCGACCGGGATGCGTTGTTTTACTTGCGCTCCCGTGGCATCGACGAAGCCCGCGCCCAGTCGCTTTTGACCTTTGCTTTCGTCAACGACGTACTCGGTGAAATCCAAATCGATGAACTCAAACACGCGCTGGAAAACACCCTCGCCACGCGCCTCGCCGCCACCAACCCAAACCCCTCAACGACCTAACCATCGGAGTTTTTCCATGAAACACGTCAACTTGTCCCCCGACCTCGAAAAGAAAAAAGAGAAAATAATGGAACAGTTCCTCGAGGACGACAGCCCGGAGAACGCTGAATCGCCTGATGCAACTGATGCGCCCATGCCAAAAGGCACTGCCCCCTCTGGTGCAGACCTCCACGACCGGGTAGTCGAAGCATTAAAGACCATTTACGACCCGGAAATACCGGTCAACATTTACGACCTCGGGCTGATCTATCGAGTCGAAATTAAAGACGGTTTCGCTGAAGTCGACATGACCCTGACCTCGCCGGGCTGCCCGGTGGCGCAAACCTTCCCCGGCATGGTCGAAGGCGCGGTGAAACTGGTGCCGGGCATTTCCGGCGCGGCGGTGGAACTGGTGTGGGATCCGCCCTGGACGCAAACTTTAATCAGTGAAGCGGCGCGGCTGGAACTGGGCCTTATATGAGCGACTGGGTGAACGTCATCCTTGCGCGGGACATGCCGCCCGGCGAACACACGGTGGTGGAAATCGACGGCGCGTCCATCGCCCTCTTTAACCTCGACGGAGAGTTCTACGCCATCGAGGATGTATGCACCCACGACGGCAGCGAAATCGCCACCGGTTGCATCGTAGACGGGGCCATCGAATGCCCCCGCCACGGCGCAAGGTTCGACCTCAAAACCGGCGCGGTCACCGCTCCCCCGGCCTACGAGCCGGTAGACACTTTCCCGGTGCGGGTGGTGGACGGCTTGGTGCAAGTGCGGGATGATCGCTGGGATTGATCTTGTGATTGACTTGGCGATTGCCTTGCCGATTGGGATAAAATAAAGCCATCCTTTAACCACTCAACCACGCCCTGCAATTTTGTTCACACGCGCTCGCCATTCCCGCGCCGGTAGAAATCTGCCGGATACCCGGCCCATTCAAACCGCCTGCGAATTTTTTGCCGGCAGGGCGGCCTGATTCCAATGGATAAACTCATCGCCACCGGCGGCACTTCGCTCACCGGCGAGGTGCGTATATCCGGCGCCAAAAACGCCGCGTTGCCGGTGATGATCTGCTCACTGCTGACCGAACAAACCCTGACCATCAGCAACATCCCGCACCTGCACGACATCACCACCACCATGGAATTGCTGGCCCAACTCGGGGTCAAGTTACAGGTAGACGAAAAACTGACCATCGAAGCCGACGCCTCCGAAATCACCAGCGTAGTCGCGCCCTATGAATTAGTCAAAACCATGCGCGCATCCATTCTGGTGCTCGGCCCGCTGGTGGCGCGTTTCGGCAAGGCTGAAGTTTCGCTGCCCGGCGGTTGCGCCATCGGCTCGCGCCCGGTGGACCTACACATCAAGGGGCTCCAAGCGATGGGCGCGGAAGTAAGTATCGACGGCGGCTACATCAAGGCGCGCGCCGAACGCCTCATCGGGGCGCGCATCTTCATGGACTTGATTTCAGTGACCGGCACCGAAAACCTGATGATGGCGGCGACCCTCGCCGAAGGCGTCACCGTCATCGAAAACGCCGCGCGCGAACCGGAAGTCATCGATCTGGCCGATTGCCTGAACGCCATGGGCGCAAAAATCAGCGGCGCCGGCAGCGACGAGATCACCATCGAAGGCGTGGAACGGCTCGGTGGCGCATCCCACCACGTCATCCCCGACCGCATTGAAGCCGGTACTTTTCTGGTGGCGGCGGCCATCTCCGGCGGGGAAATCAAGATCAAAAACGTCCGCCCCGGGCAGATTGACGCAGTGCTGGATAAACTGAGCGAAGCCGGTGCCACCATCGAAACCGGCGACGACTGGGTGTATCTCAAAGCCCCCGCCGGTCGATTGAAATCGGTGAACATCCGCACCGCTCCCTATCCGGCTTTCCCCACCGACATGCAAGCGCAGTTTGTGCTATTGAACTGCATCGCCAACGGCACTGCCACGGTGGTCGAAACCGTGTTCGAAAATCGCTTCATGCACATTCACGAATTGCGGCGCATGGGCGCCAACATCGAACTCGACGGCAATACCGCGGTGGTGCGCGGGGTTGAGAAACTATACGCCGCCCCGGTGATGGCGACGGATCTTCGCGCCTCGGCATGCTTGGTGTTGGCCGGGTTGATTGCCGATGGTGAAACCCTCATCGACCGCATCTACCACATCGACCGAGGCTATCACTGCATCGAAGAAAAACTATCGCAGATGGGCGCCTCCATCCGCCGCGTCCCCGGCAATTATTTTGACCGCATGACCGCATGACCACCACCCGGCCACCCCCTTATTCATCCATGCTACTCCGTTGATCGCCATACTCGACAGCACCGCCGCGAATTTTGATCGCAAACTGACGCGCTTGCTGGTGCGCGGTGGCGAACAAGATCAGGCGGTGGAAGCCGCCGCCGCGAACATCATCGCCGCCGTCCGCCGTAACGGCGATGCCGCGTTGGTGAAGTTAACCGCCCGCCTCGACCGCCACAAAGTCGCCAACGCATCGGCCTTGGAATTGCCGCCCGCGCAACTCGCCGCAGCCCTGAAATCCCTGGAATCCACCACCCCGAAAGTCGCCGCCGCATTGCGCACTGCAGCGCGCCGAATCAAACGCTATCACCGCTTTCAAGTGCAACGCTCGTGGCAATTCGAAGAGCCAGACGGCACCCGATTGGGGCAACGCATCACCCCCATCGAGCGGGTCGGCGTCTATGTTCCGGGGGGCAAAGCGGCCTATCCATCGTCGGTGCTGATGACCGTCATCCCCGCCACCGTGGCCGGAGTCGGCGAGATCATCATGACCGTTCCCGCCCCCGGCGGTGAGGTCAACCGCGTGGTGTTGGCGGCGGCGGCACTCGCCGGAGTAGACCGGGTGTTCACCATCGGCGGCGCTCAGGCCATTGCGGCGTTGGCCTACGGCACCGAAACGGTGCCCGCCGTAGACAAAATTGTCGGCCCCGGAAACAGTTATGTAGCCGCCGCCAAACGGCTGGTGTTCGGTCAGGTCGGCATCGATACCATCGCCGGTCCTTCCGAAGTGGTAATCATCTGCGACCGCACCGTGAACAGCGATTGGGTAGCCATGGACTTATTCGCTCAGGCCGAACACGATGAACGCGCCCAGTCCATCGCCATCACCAACAGCGAGCAAATGATCGCCGCCATTCGTCACTCCATAACCAACCTGCTCCCGCAAATGCAGCGTCGCGAAATCATCGCGAAATCCCTCGCCAAACACGGCGCGCTAATCAAAGTAGACGACCTCGATCAGGCGGTGGCGTTATCCAATCGCATCGCGCCGGAACATCTTGAATTGATGGTAGCGAAACCCCGGCGACTGCTCGGCAAAATCCGCCACGCCGGTGCCATTTTTATCGGCGACCACAGTGCCGAATCCCTCGGTGATTACTGCGCCGGGCCGAATCATGTATTACCCACCGCCGGCGCCGCCCGCTTCAGTTCGCCGCTCGGTGTGTATGATTTTCAGAAGCGCAGCAGTGTAATTCAAGTAAGCGCGCGCGCAGTTGGAAAACTGGCCGCCGTAGCCTCCACGCTGGCGCGCTGTGAAGGACTCGACGCCCACGCACGCTCGGCGGAATATCGCCTGCCCGCGATCACCCGCCGCAAGCGGAGATGAGATAAATCCGAGATACGCGAAAAAAAAGATGCGCAAAGAACCGAAACACATCGACGCACTGGTGCGAAAAGAAATCCGCGCCGCCGACGCTTACCACACGCCGGTCGCCGAAGGGCTTATCAAACTGGACGCAATGGAAAACCCCCATTCGTTACCGGCACAACTGCGGAAGCCGTGGCTGGAACGCCTTGCCGAAGTGGAAATCAACCGCTATCCCGACCCGCAATGCCAGTCGCTAAAACGCCGGATACGCGCCACCTTCGAAATAGCAGACGACCACGGCTTGGTGCTAGGCAACGGTTCCGATGAATTGATTCAGATGCTCGCCATGCTGATCGGCGGCAACGACCACGACCATAGCCGAGTTATCCTCGCGCCGACCCCAACCTTTTCCATGTATGCGTTAATCACAGCGGCCACCGGCGGCCAATTCGTTGGCGTGCCATTGCGCGAAGATTTCAACCTCGATGGCGATGCGCTGCTCGATGCCATCCGCCAACACCAGCCGGCCTGCGTGTTTATCGCCTGGCCCAACAACCCCACCGGAAACTGTTTCGATGAATCCGTAATCGCCGAAGTGCTGGAGCAAGCACCGGGGGTCGTAGTGCTGGACGAAGCCTACTTCGCATTTTGCCGGCGTAGTTTCCTCCCGCGCCTTCGGCAATTCCCGGACTTGATGGTGCTGCGCACTCTGTCCAAAAGCGGAATGGCCGGGCTGCGCCTGGGAATGTTAATCGCCCACCCGCACTGGGTCGAACAACTGGAAAAAGTACGCCTGCCCTACAACATCAACAGCCTGACCCAATGCAGCGCGGAATTTTACCTTGAACATCACCACATCATGCAACAACAAGCCGAGCAAATCCTCGCCCAACGAAAAGTTGTGTTAGAACGCCTGACAAACCAACCCGGCGTGCGCCCCTATCCGAGCGATGCAAACTTTATCCTATTCAAACCGGAAGGCGATGCCGAGAAAATACACAACCACCTAAAAGCACAGGGCATCCTAATCAAAAACCTATGCCACACCACCCCGGCATTGCAAAACTGCCTGCGAGTAACCATCGGCACCGAACCCGAAAACAACCGCTTCCTCGAAGCACTCGGCAACAGTTTGAAATAACCCAAACAAGCCCGGCGGGGTTTTGACCCTTTACTGGATTCCCGCTTTCGCAGGAATGACGACTAGGGGGATTGCCGGTGGCGAATATGAGCGTTGCGCTGGTATTTAACGCTTTTTACTCCATCTCTCTCTGGGAGAGGGCTGAGGTGAGGGCAAATTTGGGTAATTCTGTGTAATAATGCCACCGCCAGTGTTCGGCGTAATATAACCACGCACGGCAAATCCTTACACACTCCGATAGATAATGCCTTGAGTGATAATAGTGACCATTCCAATGCCAACGCTTGCATTGAACGACTGTGGCCGGTCAGTATTCTGAGTCGGCGACTGGCCGAATACCGCACGGTCAATTCCGAACTGGTCGAACTGTTTCGGCGGTATCAGAAGGAGCATCCGGCCAAAAGCACTTCAGCCGGGTCGGTATATTCCAGCCCGGATAACTTCGCCGAGGGCACCGACAATCCGGCGTTGCAACACCTTGAAAAATTTATCATGGACAATGTGTTTGCTATCGCCAGCGAAGTCAATGCGCCCTACTGGAAGGCGGGCGCATCGTTGGATGTGAAACTAACCGGCTTGTGGTTTCAGATTTCCAATAACTTCGGCTTCCACCAAGTACACACCCACGGCAACTGCTCGTGGTCGGGGGTATATTACGCGCAGGCCGGCTCCTCCAGCCGCAGCAGGGACGACCTCCACGCCAACGGCATGCTCAACGGCATCACCCGGTTTTACGGCCCGCACACCGAATATCTGGCCGGCGGACACGGCGACCGCGGCAATTATTACTTGCATAACTACACCCACGACAGTTTCCCCGAAGACGGCAAACTGTGCGTGTTTCCGTCTCACCTCAAGCACATGGTGTTTCCGTATCAGGGCGAGCAGGATCGCATCATCGTCTCTTTCCACGCAGTGGTGGATGCGGATGACGACCTGCGCTACGACTACTCTTTTACTTAAGATTCGTTTACTTAAGATTCGTTTACTTAAAAATGACTCAACCGCCAACTCAAGCAACAACCCGTCCGCTGATTTCAATCCGCGACCTGCGGGTTCGCTTCACCATCCACGGCACCACTCTCGATGCGGTGCGCGGCGTGTCGTTCGACATTCATCCCGGCGCCACCGTGGCGCTGGTGGGCGAATCCGGTTCCGGAAAATCGGTAATCGCGCGCGCCATCATGGGCCTGCTGCCGGAAAATGCCGACATCACCGCCGGACAAATCATCCTCCACAACCCGCAAAAGGGCATCGAAGCGGTGGACACCGCCACGCTGGATCCCAACGGGCGCAAAATGCAAGACCTGCGCGGCGGCAGCATTTCCTTGATATTTCAAGAGCCCATGGTGTCGCTGTCGGCGTTGCACACCATCGGCGACCAGATCTCCGAGGCGCTGTTCCTGCACCGCCAAGTGACGCACAAGGAAGGCATGAAAATCACCCGCGACATGCTCGAGATCGTGGGCTTCAACGAACCGGATCGGGCCATCAATCTCTACCCTTTCGAACTGTCCGGGGGTATGCGCCAGCGCGCCATGATCGCCATGGCACTCATCTGCCACCCGTCGCTGCTGATTGCCGACGAACCCACCACGGCGCTGGATGTCACCATTCAGGCGCAGATCCTCAAACTCATCAAAAGCCTGCAAACGCAACTCAATATGGCGATGTTGATGATCACCCACGACCTCGGCGTGGTGGCCAATGTAACCGAGGAAGTGGTGGTGCTGTATCACGGCGAAGTGATGGAGCGGGGGACGGTGAAGCAAGTTTTTTCCAAACCCGGACATCCGTATACCCGCGCGCTACTCAAGGCGGTGCCCAATTTCGACATGCAGCCGGGCGAACGCCTGACTCCGCTGCGCGAGATAAAAGCCGAAATCGGCCAATTTCTCAGCGGCAAAAAAGCCCGTGCGCAGCAATCCCACCCGCAGCACATCCTCGGCGTCCAACACCTCAGCAAAAGTTTCGGTGCCCGCTCCGGGGCATGGTCGCTGGGTTCGGAGCCGCCCAAAATCCGCGCCGTCAACGACGTCAGTTTTGATTTGCTGCGCGGCGAATGCCTGGGATTGGTGGGGGAAAGCGGCAGCGGTAAATCCACCCTCGGCAAACTCATCGCCCACGCCATCCGCCCCGACAGCGGCAGCATCGAATATATCGATGACCGTGGCGGATACCGAGTCGAATCCATGAACAACGAGCAACTGTTCGATTACCGCTGCAAGGTTCAATATATTTTTCAGGATCCGGTGGGCTCGCTGAATCCCAGCATGACGCTCTTTGACATCATCCGCGAACCCATGGAAATCCACCGCCTCGGCGGGCGCGATTATCAGATGGAAATGAGCAGCGAATTGATGCGGCTGGTGGGGCTGGACCCGCGCCACCTGCGACGCTATCCGCACAGTTTTTCCGGCGGCCAGCGGCAGCGCATCGGCATCGCACGGGCACTCGCCTTGCAACCCGACTTGCTGATTTGCGACGAACCAGTATCGGCGTTGGACGTGTCCATTCAAGCGCAAGTGTTGAACCTGATGAAAGACCTGCAAAGCGAACTCGGTTTGAGTTATCTATTCATCTCCCACAACCTGGCGGTGGTCGATTACATCGCCGACCGCATTGCGGTGATGTACCGTGGCGAATTCGTCGAACTGGCAAACCGCGAAGCACTGTTTAAACGCCCGACCCATCCGTACACCCAAACCCTGCTGGAGGCAATCCCGGTGGCCGACCTCGACAAGCCCCTGGATTTTGACAAAATCGCCGACCCCGCCGGTGGCATGTCCCCCGACTGGCCGGCCCCATATGCCGAACAACCGGGACAACCGGCAAAACTGTTCGAAATCGCCCCCGGACATCTGGTGCGGGCGACCAGCAATCCGGTATGAACATCAACCATCTGGTATAAACGAATGAATCCGCTTCGTTGCTTCATTAAAAACTATTCATTTGTCATCCCCGCTTTCGCGGGCTTAATGACGGTGCTGTTGTTGCCATCCACACTCAACGCCCAGCCGTACATCGAATCACCTTACCTTGCTGAAAAAGTCGCCGCCGGGCAGTTGCCGGGGGTCGGCCAACGGCTGCCGTTGCAACCGGCGGTGGCGGAGTTCGGCGGCACCGACAAGACCAGTGGCCGACACGGCGGCACGCTGCGTATGCTGATGGGCAAGAGCAAAGACATTCGCATGATGATGGTCTACGGCTACGCCCGGCTGGTGGGCTACGACCGCGATCTCAACCTCACGGCAGATTTGCTGGAGCGCTTTGAAGTCAACGAGCAGCGCGAGTTCACTTTTTACCTGCGCAAGGGCCACCGCTGGTCTGACGGTGCGCCGTTCACCAGCGAGGCGTTTCGATATTATTGGCGGGACATCATCAACAACGAAGACTTGTATCCGTTCGGCCTGCCCAAGCAACTGCTGGTGGATGGCGAAGCGCCGAAGGTGGAGTTCATCGACGAAACCACGGTGCGCTACACTTGGTCCAAAGCCAACCCCTACTTCCTGCCGGCTCTGGCGGCTCCTCGGCCATTGTTTTTATACGCCCCGGGGCATTACTTGCGACAGTTTCACGCCGCCTACCGCCCGGCCGGGGAAATTGAAGCCGAGGTCAAGAAAGCCGGAACGCGCAACTGGGCCGGCCTGCATCACCGCAGGAATCATCCCTATAAAAATGACAACCCCAACCTGCCGGTGTTGCAGCCGTGGGTCAATTCCACGCCACCGCCGGCGGAACGATTTGTGTTTGTGCGCAATCCCTATTATCACCGCGTGGATGCACGGGGCCGCCAACTGCCCTACATTGACGAGGTAACCATTCACATCGCAAGTTCGAGTCTGGTGGCCGCCAAGACCGCCGCCGGAGAATCGGACCTGCAAGGCCGTTACATCCGCCTCGACAACTACACCTTTCTCAAAGCAGGGGAATCCCGCAACGATTTTTCCGTGCGTTTGTGGAGCACCGGCCGCGGCTCGCAACTAGCCATCTACCCAAACCTCAACAGCAACAATCCGGTGTGGCAAAAACTGGTACGCGACAAACGCTTCCGCCGCGCCCTCTCCATCGGCATCAACCGCTTCGAGGTCAATCAAGTAATTTATTCGGGACTGGCCGCCGAATCCAACAACACCGTGCTGCCGTCCTGCCCGCTGTTCAAGCCCGAATACCAAGCCGCGTGGAGTCAATACGACCTTGTGCAAGCCAACCGCATGCTCGATGAACTTGGCCTTGAGAAACGCAACAGCCGCGGCCTGCGGCTCATGGAAAACGGCGAACCCCTGGAGATCGTTCTGCACACCGCCGGCGAGAGCACCGAGGAAACCGACATTCTCGAACTGATTGGCGAAAGTTGGCTCAAACTCGGCGTCAAACTGCACCCCAAACCATCCCAGCGCGAAGTGTTCCGCCAGCGCGTATTCGCCGGCGAAGCGATGATGGCGATGTTCAATGGCATCGACAACGGCCTGCCCACCGCAGACATGAGCCCGGAAGAATTCGCCCCCACCAGCCAGACGCAATTGCAGTGGCCCAAGTGGGGACAATTCTATGAATCCTCCGGCAAAGCCGGCGAAGCACCGGCACTCCCCGAAGCCGCGGAACTGCTCGACCTATACCACCAATGGAGCCGCTCCACCACCGCCGACCAACGCGAAACCATCTGGCGCAAAATGCTCGATATCCACAGCGAAGAAGTGTTCAGCATCGGACTAGTATGCGGCGTCCCGCAACCCGTAATAGTCAACAACCGCCTACGCAACGTCCCCCAAGAAGGCGTCTGGGGATGGTTGCCGACTGCTTATTTTGGGGTTTATAAACCGGATACTTTTTGGTTTGAGTGACGGACTGCGCAACCACCCGAAAAGCGATTATTCAAAACCATAACGGTATTCAAAAAAATGTGTAGAGGACAAATTGACCCCGAATTAAAAGAGATTTACTTTAATTTCTTTGCCCGCTTTTCCCGCTTTGAGTATTGCTTGAAAAAGCATGGTTTTCGCGAGCCGCAAAAAGATTGGGTGAAAACTAGTTGGGAATGTTTCAGTCGTCGGTTTTCTTGCGCCTACTCGGGTTCAGAATACTCAATTTTGCACAAAGAAGAATACTTATCGACCGGCTCACTACTAAAACTGGTAAAAATTCATGATCAGGGAAACAACGATTGGAAGTCGATTACTATCAAAAAAGGCTCCTCTGAACTAACTAGAATGATATACCTACTAAAAACATTGAGAAACAATCTATTCCATGGAGATAAGAACAGCGACCAGGGAATCGGTGGACAACGAGATAAAGATCTTCTTCTTTCTGGATCAAGGATACTTGACGGCATGGCCGAATTGGCAGATTCTGAATTGACCGGTTTTTGGGATGATTACAAGATCGTTACCTAAAATAGCCTTTCACCCATCAGTTAATCCAGTTATCTGCTCCCACTAAAATCTCACTATGGTCCAATACATATTCAAACGCATCGCCGTAATGATCCCAACCGCCTACGCAACGTCCCCCAAGAAGGAGTCTGGGGATGGTTGCCGACTGCTTATTTTGGGGTGTATAAGCCGGATACTTTTTGGTTTGAGTGACGGCTAATGAACCAACCAAACGATACTATGGAACCGCGCAAAATGATGGGACCTATAAATGCTATAAGCACTTGTTTTTCCAAATTCTTTGATTTCACGGGGCGCGCATCTAGGTCGGAATTTTGGTGGTTCCTGCCATCTTTATACCTTTGCATATTCTTTTCAGGATTTATGGGCTCGAGTTGGAGTTTGGGATTCTGGGCGTGGCTTTGTCCCGCATTAGCGGTTACAACACGAAGGTTGCGCGACGCCCAGCATAGCGCATGGCTATTATTGTGTGTGTTGCCGCTTACAGTTATCGTGTTCGAAGCAAGCATTGGGGAAAGCTACATTAGGCTGTTCATCCTTCGGATATCCGAAGGATCCGAAGGATTTTTTTCATTTCTCACGGCTGTAATAATCCTTCCTGCTTCGTGGCTAATCTTCTATCCGTGCATGAAACAAAGCGGCCCTGAGGAAAATGGCGTAAGTAGCACACGAGCGGGACGGATGCAGTCGCAACACACCGCCGAGCATGGGGATGAATTTACTCACCACGATCTTGACTTGCTGCGTGACTCAGACTATCCAGCAAAGCGAATGCTTCAGATCGCCGAGCAAGGAGAAGCAATCGCACAGTTCACCCTCGGGGGTTGGTATAGAGAGGGCCTGAATGTGCCGCAAAATGATGTGGAAGCAGTAAAATGGTATCGTCATGCTGCTGAGCAGGGGTTTTCGCATGCGCAGTTACATCTTGCCAGAATGTATTACGTTGGCAAGGGCATAGAGAAAGATGAGGCGGAAGCGATGAAATGGTATCGCCTTGCCGCCGAGCAAGGAGATGCGGAAGCACAGTATAGCCTTGGTTGTAGTCTTAAGTTTGGTTGTGGTCGTGATGATACAGAAGCAACGAAATGGATGTATCGTGCCGCAAAGCAAGGGCTTACGGAGGCACAGTCTTCTCTTGGGGACAAATACTATAGGGGCGAAGGCGTGTCGATGGATTATGTGCAAGCCTATTTTTGGCTCAATCTAGCATCTACGACCGATTACCTCGCCGAACACCTTAAAACCATGGTGGCCAAACGAATGACCAAAGAGCAAATCGCCGAAGCGAAGAAGTTATCACGCGAATTTAAACCGAAAAAAGGAATACAAAAATGAACGATACAGACAAAGAACAGTGGCGATATGAAAGAAAAGAACAACGACTATATGAAAAACGTGTACGCTGGCAAAAAATCAGAATAGAACAGTTTGGCTATGTGAACTATCTTATTCTGACTCTGGCTTCTGGTGCCTCGGCTTTTGGTACAAAGCCGTTAATAGAAAACGATAATTCCTCCATAGCGGCATATTCATCAGCACTTTACTGGTTTGCGTTGTTATTCTTTTTCGCCTCGGTTATTGCTGGCATTGTTTGTGCACACACTAGGTTATGCGATTTTCAAAAAACGGCACTAATTGCTAAATTGAAACATGAACGAGGTGGAAACGACACAGGTAAAGATATTAAAAAATTGCGTTGCAAAACCAAAATGCTCGGCAAACGTTCATGGCAGTTTTTGCACTGTCAAATGATACATTTTAGTATTGGCATCATCTTGTTTGCAGCCGCGGTTACAACTACTAAAAATCCACTTTCAAACTAACCTACGCCGTCGCCACCCCGTATCAATAGCAATTACCCATGAAAACCGACTTACCCCTAAAGTTCAATACGCTATATCACGGCGACTGCCTTGACATCATGCAAGAGTGGGTAAAAACACATCCCGCCGGTTGTGTGGATTTGATTTACCTTGACCCGCCATTCAACTCTAACGCCAACTACAACATCCTTTACGGAAAAGATACGAAAGGAAAACCGCTGGACGAGCGTGCGCAATTTGTTGCTTTCAATGACACATGGTATTGGAGTATCGAAGCCGCCGAACGAGTGAAAAATATCAAAAACGCAGTCGCGCATCCTGCCCATAAAGCGGTTTTTGGTCTGGCCGCAATGCTACCCGAAGGCGGCATGCTCGCATATCTGTCTTATATGGCCGAACGGCTGGCGGTGATGCGCGATTTATTGAAAGACACCGGCAGCATTTATCTGCATTGCGACCCGACTGCATCGCATTATTTGAAAACGATTATGGATTGCGTGTTCGGGGGGAAGAATTTTCGGAATGAGATTGTTTGGAGTTACCCGGCAAGTCCATCGACAGCCACGAAGGATTTTCCACGTAAACACGACATCGTTTTACGGTATGTGAAATCGAGAGATTTTGTGTTTAATGCGGATGATGTACGAATCCCTTATTCTGAATCTTCCATGCAACGAAGCAAATATCCCGCCAACAAATCTACGGTACTAGCCGGGACTAAAATCAAGTTAAACGCGAACGGAAAAATACCATCGACAGTATGGGGTGATATTCAACAGACGTACAGATACAGGTCAGAAGCACTTGGCTATCCAACACAAAAACCCCTTGCCCTACTGGAGCGAATTGTTTCTGCTTCTTCCAACAAAGACGATTTAGTCCTTGACCCGTTTTGCGGTTGTGGAACTACCGCCGAAGCGGCGTGGAAATTAGGGCGAAAGTTCATCGGCATTGACATCTCGCCCTTCGCCATTACGCGGGTATGCAAGGAGCGACTAAAAGAAGCCGGCGATGTGTCGGTGATGGGCCTGCCCACCGATTTGCAAAGCGCGCGCACGCTGGTAAAATCCGATCCCTATGCATTCGAACACTGGGCGATTAGTTTGCTGGAGGGCTACGCGCCGAATGATAAACAAACCGGCGATGGCGGCATTGACGGACGCGGGCGATTGCTGAATCCACCAGTAGGCGAGGACGGGCTATGCGTCGCGCAAGTCAAGGGCGGAAAACCCGGCGCGGATGCACTGCGCGCTTTTCTTTCGCAAATCACCGGCGGCGCGTTCAGCATGGGCTTATTTATCACTCTGGAAAAACACAACATGACACCGACTATGCGCGAAGTACTTGGTAAAGCCGGAAAATTCCAACCACAAGGCGGCGCACACATCTATAACCGCATCGTGTTTTGGTCCATTGAAGGGTATTTCAACAACATTAAAGCCGACCTGCCGGGCATGACCCACCCCTTCACCGGCAAAGCATTGGCGCAACAAAAAATACCAACCGGCTGATTGCGGGTTTCTTCTGTCTCATAAATAAACTATGCGTGATAATCCGTACCGAATAAATAACAGGTAATGAAATGAGCAAGAAAGAAAATAGCGTAGGCTGGAAACAGTGTTTCCGCAAAATAGAGACGTGGACTGAATCCAAAGGAATGCGATTTATTATCTTACTTTTGGCGGCAATTCTCGGACTTTATATCGGACCAAAAATTTCCGCATACGTTACGCAGGCTCTTTGTTTGAGTTCAAACTTGAAAGGTTATCTTGAACCAGTCGCAGTTAGTATTTTTGTGCTAACCCTCTTATGGTATTTCCGCACTTACGACACTCGTCAGAAAATTTATCAAGATGATTTATTTAAAGGACTTGATAACCTTGCAAGCAACAACCCCGTGCAAGTTGATGTGGGGGTTGCAATGTTGATAGAGATTTCGAAAAAAGTTCCTTCATTCAATAAAACCATTAAGGTAGCATTCATTCGACGCCTCAAAAGTATGCCCGGCGAATACAAACACAAAGAGGGAGATTTTCTCTCATATGCACAACACATCATGCGGTGGTTAATTCAACATAAAAAAGAAAACAAAGGTATCAGTTTCAATTTACATGGGTTGGATTTGTCATATCAAGAGTTCACCATAGGCGCAGATGGAGAAAAGATAATCTTCAAGGAACTTCTTGATTATGATTCTGTTGATAATCATGAATCTCTACTGAAAAATTTATCTCTTAGTTACATTGACATCTCCGGCCTTAATTTCACCGGCGTACGCGTCATGCACAATGACGGTCACTATATTCAATTTCAAGACTTTGTTGATGACCATGATGAAATGATTTCGTATTTTCAACAGAATATAACTAAAGACTGTACGGTATTTCGTCGTTCAGAATAAAAACATTCATGAAAATGGTCGTCGAATTTGCTATCATCAAGAAAACCATGCTTAAATAAAGCCCACAAATCAATTTAACAACCGAAACAATCAATCACCCTTCCACTATGTTCCAATACGTATTCAAACGCATCGCCGTAATGATCCCGACTTTGGTGGTGATTAGTTTCATCATCTTTGTCATCATCCAGTTGCCGCCGGGGGATTATCTCGAGACTTATATCGCTGAATTGGAAAGTCAGGGGGAGTCGGTTGACCAGGAAAAAATTGAATTCCTGAGGCAGCAGTATGGCCTTGACCAGCCGTTTTTATTGCAGTACACCAGTTGGGTTGGCGGCTTTTTTCACGGCGACTGGGGGTATTCGTTTGAGCATGACCTGCCGGTGCGTGAAGTGGTGGGCGACCGCATTTTGCTGACCATTCTGGTGTCGGTGGTGACCATTATTTTCACCTGGGCAATCGCCTTTCCCATCGGCATTTACTCGGCGACTCACCAATACAGTTGGGGCGACTACGGCCTCACCCTGCTCGGCTTCATCGGCCTGGCGACGCCCAATTTCCTGCTTGCGCTGGTGATGCTGTACTTCGCCAACATCTGGTTTGGCACTTCCATCGGCGGGCTTATGGACTCGCAATACATCGACCAGCCGTGGGGCTGGGGCAAACTCCTGTCGGTGCTCGAGCATTTATGGATTCCGGTGATCGTCATCGGCACCGCCGGCACCGCCGGTATGATCCGCCGGCTGCGCGCCAACCTCCTCGATGAACTGGAAAAGCAATATGTACTCACCGGCAAAGCCAAAGGGCTGCCTCCCTTCAAACTGTTGCGCAAATACCCGCTGCGCATGGCGCTCAATTTTTTCATCGCCGACATCGGCAGTTTGCTGCCAAGCGTGATTTCCGGCGCAGAAATAGTCGCCATCGTGCTGTCGCTGCCGACCACCGGGCCCATGTTGCTGGGCGCACTGCAAAGCCAGGATATGTATCTGGCCGGCACCTTCCTGATATTCCTCGCCATGCTCACCGTGGTGGGCATACTGATTTCGGATCTGCTGCTGGCGTGGATCGACCCGCGCATCCGCCTGCAGGGAGAGGTCATGCATTGAGCATGCCTAAGAGAATGAAACCATGAGCGAAGCGACCACACACCAGCCCGGCGACAAACACTATGTATCCGCCGCGGAGTTCGACCCGCATTCGGTGGAAAAACTTACCCCGGAACAGGAAAAGTATTTTTTCGCATCAAGACGCCAACTGATGTGGTGGAAACTCAAGCGCCACAAAGTCGCGGTGGTGTGCGGCTTCATCCTGATAGCTTTATACGCATCGACGTTGATAACGGAGTTCATCTCCCCTTACAACCTGCATTCCCGCGACACTAACCACATCTATGCCCCGCCTCAGGTCGTACACTTATTCGACCGAGGGCGGTTGGTCGGCCCGTTCGTATACGGCTACGACTACCAACTGAACATGGACAACCTCAAGCGCGAATACATCGCCAACCCGGACAAAGTACATAAACTGCGCTTCTTTTGCAGCGGCGACCCATACAAATTCTGGGGGTGGCTGGACATGGACTTTCATTTTGTCTGCCCCGCCGCCGACGGCACCGTATTCCTGTTCGGCACCGACCGCCTTGGCCGCGACATGTTTTCCCGGGTGATGTTCGGCGCGCGGATTTCGCTGCTCATCGGCCTGGTGGGCATCACCGCAAGTTTATTCCTCGGACTGCTGCTGGGCGGGCTCGCGGGGTACTACGGCGGATGGGTGGATTCCGTCATTCAGCGTGTGATCGAAATCCTGCGCTCGTTCCCCGAACTGCCGTTATGGATGGCGTTGTCCGCGGTGCTGCCGGTGCGCTGGAGTCCAATCTTGATATTCTTCGGCATCACCCTGATCCTCGCGCTGCTCGACTGGACCGGCCTCGCCCGCGCAGTGCGCTCCAAACTGCTTGCCCTGCGCGAGGAAGACTATTGCTCCGCCGCGCGCCTGATGGGCGCCAAACCCGGGCGCATCATCTCGCGCCACCTGCTGCCCGGTTTCGCCAGCCACATCATCGCCTCGGCCACGCTCTCCATCCCCGGCATGATCCTTGGTGAAACCGCGCTGTCCTTCCTCGGCCTCGGCCTGCGCCCGCCCATCACCAGTTGGGGCGTGCTGCTCAACGAAGCCCAAAATATGAACGTAGTCGCGCTCTACCCGTGGCTAATCCTGCCAGTAGCACCGGTAATCATCGTCATCCTCGCCTTCAATTTCTTCGGCGACGGCCTGCGAGACGCGGCGGATCCTTATAAATGATGGGAAATGGAACAAAAAACTTGCGGACAGTCGCTTGCCGGGGTGTTTTCCACCTGATAGAGTATGTAAGCATATTCATAGTAGTTTATGATCTAAAATCAACATGATCACACGGCAGTTTTATTTGAAACCATGCCCATCCAGAGGAAACCAGCAGTGCCAACCCCGAAGAATATTACCAATTCGCCCTTTGCCCGCGAGTTCCATACGCTGGAAGATTTTCGTGAGCGGACTTTTTTTGATGCCTTCGCCGATGCCTTCACCTGGCCGGAAGATTTGCCGTTGCACCAGCCGGATTCCATCCCTATGGGCAGAATCCGCGATGCTCAGCACATACGCGAATATTTTCGCAAGGCGGTTGCGGTGGAAGAAGATCGAAATAGCCACACGACCACTGACTAAATCACCATGTCACGAAAAATAGACCGTTCAAAACCACCCGCAAGGAATAATTCAGCAGCAGCCAACCAAGTCACGAAAACATCTCAACAAATAGTCTCTACCACCCAGACTGATCTATACAAAGGCCCGATACCTTCTCCCGAAGATTTTCAGAAATACAACGAAATTTTGCCGGGTGCAGCCGACCGAATCCTGGCCATGGCGGAAAATGAGCAACAGATACGCAAAGAGGGTGAGGCAAAATTTTTCTCCAATGACAGCAAGCGCATATATGCTGCTATTATTCTAGGCGTGGCGTTGATTGCTGTTGCTGGTATTGCGACTTGGAAGGGCTACGCTGGCGTAGCCGTTTCGCTGGGGCTTGCCGGCGTGATTAGCACCGTATTCCGGCAACTACTGGGTTGGTTAAATCCCCCCGCAAAACCCAATCAATAACCGATCATCGCTCCGCTACAAAACCGTATCCGTCAGTAGCACCGGGTTGCATTTGTGTGTGAACTGCTCATCGAGAATTTCTTTCGGCGAAATTTGGTTGAAGCGTTTGTCGTAACAAAAGGCGTAGTGTTTGGCTAACTCGATGACGGTGGCCAGTTTGTCTTGCCGTTCGGGTGGTGGGAAAAACGGCGCGTGCAGTGAGAGGTGAATAGCGGGTTTGATCTTCGGCAAAAGGGCAATGAGTGAAGGGACAAGATCGAATTCAGCCCCTTCGATATCCATTTTTAGCAGGTCGATTTTCTCGATTCCCCACCACTCGATGAGCGAGAAAATATCCATCGCCAGCACCGTAACGCCACCGCTTTCCTGAGCACCCCGATCCGCCTGAACCCGCGTTTCACTGTTGCCGAAATCTTCCGCGTTGGCGATTTGCACGGTGCCGTTGACGACTCCCAGCGCGCCGTGGAAGGACTGCACGCTGTCAATGCCGTTCATGCGAAGGTTCACCAGCAGGCGTTCGTAGGCGACCGGGTCGGGCTCGATGCCATACACTCTTTGGCAACGCTGAGTCGCAAACAACACCGTGGGACCAACCCACGCGCCGACATCGAGGTATACCGAATCAGCACCCAGCAAGCGATCGAGCACCGTAAAAGTATACGGCTCCCACTGATTGTCGGTCACCTTGCGCCAGAATTTGTCGTTGCCGTGCGCGACACGATACTGCTTGCCGCCAATGAAAGCGGACAAATATTGTTCTTCTTTGTTGGGTCGATTAGTGATTGCTCCGCTCCTAAATTTTCCTAGTTTGGTGGTGAAATAAGCTTTTGCGCCGGTAACGAGACAACACGAGACGGCGTTTTATATTCATATCGAGGCAGGTAATTATTAATCATTATCATTTGCATCGGATTTCATTATACCCCGAAACTGCGCGCCGCTTCGGATACAATCGCGCCACCACTTCTCGTTCATCCACCACTATCAGCCACCGCCATGCCGAAACCCATCGCGATTATTCTAAAGGGATATCCGCGACTGTCGGAGACCTTTATTGCCGAGGAAATTCACGCTCTGGAACAGGCCGGCGTGGCGTTCACCATTTTTTCCCTGCGCCATCCCACCGACGGCAAAACCCATCCGGTGCATCAGGCAATTCAGGCACCGGTGGTGTACCTGCCGGAATATCTGTACCGCGAACCGATGCGCGTCATCCGCGCCTGGTGGAAAGCCCGCCGCCGGCCATGCTATCCGCAAGCGCGGCAAATCTGGTGGCGGGATTGGAAGCGCGACCGGAGCGCAAACCGCATTCGCCGCTTTGGTCAGGCACTGGTGCTGGCGGCGGAATTGCCCGGCGACCCCGGCCTGTTATACGCCCACTTCTTGCACACACCGGCTTCGGTGGCACGCTACGCCGCCATCTTGCGGCAACTTCCGTGGAGTTGCTCAGCCCATGCCAAGGACATCTGGACTTTGCCCGAGTGGGAAAAGAAAGAAAAACTCGCGCACTGCCGCTGGCTGACCACCTGCACGCACAGCAATCTCGTGCATCTGCAGGCACTCGCCGATGACCCCGCCAAGGTCGCCCTGAATTATCACGGACTGGCGTTGTCCCGCTTCCCCGGCGACCCGCCCCGCCACTCCGATCGCAACGGTAGCGACCCGGCCCGGCCAGTGCGCATTCTCAGCGTCGGTCGTGCCGTGGCCAAGAAGGGTTATCGCGGGCTACTCGAGGCATTGGCTGCGTTGCCGCAAACCTTGCATTGGGAAATGACTCACATCGGTACCGGCCCGTTGCTGGCGACCTGCAAACAACAAGCGGCTACCCTCGGCATCGCCGGCAAAATCTGTTGGCTTGGCGCGCAGCCTCAACAGGCGGTAATTGCCAACTACCGAGACGCGGAATTTTTCGTGCTGAACTGCCGCATCGCCGAAGACGGCGACCGAGACGGCCTCCCCAACGTGCTGGTGGAAGCGCAAAGTCAGGGGCTGGCGGTGATCTCCACCCGCCTGTCCGGCGTCCCCGAACTCATCGAAGACGGCGTCAACGGGCTGCTCGTCGAGGCAGACGACCAACACGCCCTGGGGGATGCGCTCAAACGCCTGATTACCGACCCCGAATTACGCCAACAACTGGGAAACGCGGGACGCGCAGTGGTACACAATCGTTTCGACATGACCCACAACTTCGCGCAACTTCACCGCATGATCATCGGCGAAAGATAACTCGGTTACGAATAACTACGAATAACTACGAATAACAATGTTCCACCGCCGGAAACTGGCCGGTTTTTACTTCTTTGACATAATCCGCCAGCGCGCCTTGCACTCCGTTGGCGTTGCCCTTCAAGTAGTTTTTGACGAACTTGGCGGTGTGTCCCGGATACAACCCCAGCAGGTCGTGCCATACCAGAATTTGCCCGTCGGTGTCGACGCCGGCGCCGATGCCGATTACCGGCACGTCGAGTTCGCTTGACAACTTCCGACCCAACACCTCCGGCACGCATTCGATGAGAATCAAACTGGCACCGGCTTGCTGCAGCACCTTCGCTTCGTCGATGATGATTTGTCCCTGGGCCGGGTCCCGGCCCTGCACGCGGTAGCCGCCGAGGTGGTTGATGGACTGCGGCGTCAAGCCCATATGCGCGCATACCGGAATTCCTCGCTCGCTCAGCAATCTGGCGGTTTCGGCAAGCCACGCGCCGCCTTCAAGTTTTACCACTTGCGCGCCTTCGCGCATCAGGATGGCGGCGTTTTCCAAACTTTTGGATTCCGAGTAGTAACTCATGAACGGCAGATCCGCCATCAACAGCGAACCCCGATTGCCACGCCGCACGCAACGGACGTGATAGGCGGTGTCTTCGATGGTAACCGGCAGGCTACTATCGTGGCCCTGAATCACCATGCCGAGGGAATCGCCCACCAGCAGCACTTCCACCCCGGCGTCGCTGGCGGCGTAGGCACTGCAATAATCGTAAGCGGTCAGCGCGGCGAACTTCTCGCCGGCGGCTTTCATGCGGCACAGTGTGCTGATGGTGATTTTTTTCGGGTGGCTTGATTGGATAGACATGACGAAACGGGCCGGGGAATGCGGAAGCGATGATAGTATTATGCCAGCATTATCCGGGCAATCAGAAACCACTGCATCCTCTCGTGAAAATCGCTTTCTACGCGCCGCTAAAATCCCCCTATCACGCCCGCCCGTCCGGCGACCGGCGCATCGCGCAACTGTTCATCCACGCGCTGGAACTGGCCGGTTATGAAGTCGAACTGGCCGCCGAACTGCGCGCCTGGGAGGGCCGGGGGGACTCCCACCGACAAGCGGAAATCAAGACTCGCGGGCTGCAGGCCGCCGAGGAATTGATCGCCCGATACCGCAAACAGCCCGCCGACCGGCCGCATTGCTGGTTCACCTATCATTTGTACCACAAAGCACCGGACTGGATCGGGCCGGCGGTGAGCGAAGCCCTCGACATTCCCTATGTGGTCGCCGAAGCCTCGGTGGCGCGCAAACAGCAGCATGGCCGGTGGAGCGAAGGCTACGCTCAGGCGTGTGAAGCGGTGCGGCGGGCGCGGCTGATTTTCACGCTCAACTCCAACGACCTCGCCGGTCTGCATCCGTTGGCACGCCCCGAAAGCATCGTCAGTCTCAAGCCATTCACCGACATTCCCGCGCCGGGGGACGAAGTTAAATCGCGGTTGCGCCATGACCTTGCGGCGCGCTGGCGTGTGGACTCGGATCAATACTGGCTGCTTTGCGTGGCGATGATGCGCAACGACAGCAAACTGGAATCCTACCGCATTCTGGCCGATACCACGGCGCGCATGGAACGCCGCGATTGGCAGTTGCTGGTGGTCGGAGACGGGCCGGCGAAACCGGCGGTGACGGATTTGTTCCGCCACAACCCGCCGCGCCGGGTGCATTTTCTCGGTCGCCTTGATCCCGACTTTATCCACCAGTTGATGCGCGCCAGCGATTTGTTTGTGTGGCCGGCGCACAACGAAGCGTTCGGCATGGCGGTGCTCGAAGCACTCGGTTGCGGCTTGCCGGTGGTGGCCGGCCACAGCGGCGGCATCGGCGACATAGTCGCGCATAAAGTCACCGGAATGTTGGTGGAGCACCCAGACGGCCGCGCCATGGCGGCGGCGGTGGAGAAATTGCTTGCCGACCCGGCTACGCTGGAGCGCATGTCGGCGGCATCATTGGCCGCCTTTAACCGACATCACCGCCTCGACCACGCCGCACAGATCATCGGTGCGGCACTGAGTGGTTTAAATGATGTAGTTTGAATGGTTGATTCGACCAGTGGCGATCAACGCCGCGCCAACCCAAACACGGCTTCGGCACGCAACCACTTCGCCGCCGGATGTTCATCCAACGCCCCCAGCAGTTGCGCGAGAAATTTCCGGCAATGCGCGTCATGCACCAGGTGGTGGGTCAAAAGGCCGGTGGGTTCGCTGCTGTCAAAGTGCCCGAGTCGTCGACCTTTGAGATGGGCAACGATGGCTTCGACGGCGCGTGGCGCACCGACAAACGTTTTGCCTTTTTTCCAGTCGATGATGTCCACATGGGTATTCACCACCCGCAAGCCCGCCGCCGCTTGACGCTCCAATCTGGGGCCGAAAGCGGACAGCCCGGCAAATCCAAGGTGCGCCAACCCTGCCGCCGACAACGAAGTGGCAATGCGGTTCCACGGCGGCACCAGCACCGGCAAAAACTGCTCCCCGAACGCATCGCCGAGGGCCTTGAATCCGGTGGCCAATTCCAGATCAATCACGGCACTTGGCCGGTGCATCCCCAACTCCATTTTCTTTTCCCCGGGCGGCGCATGATTTTCGTGGGAAAACCCGTGCTGCAACACGGCCACCGCATCCAACGACCGCACTCGGGACACCAGCGTGTCATCCATCCCCAGGGGAATTACCGCAAGCCCAAGGGGCGCGTCATATGTTTGTGCGAGATCAAGCATCCACTCCAGTTCGGCGGACGCCGTCTGCGCATCGTCGTCACGCCACCAGAAGGCCGCCCCAACGCCGTCGTAATTCCATTCATCCAACTCCCCATAAAGGGTTTCAATCCAGTCGTTCATGAGCGTGTCGCCAAAGCGCGTTCGATAAAGTGGGTCGTCTGCTGAGCGCCATCCATTTTAACAGGCCGGCATTTCGATAAATCCAGACACGCCGTACGATCCACCGCCGCCGCCAGTCCTTCGGGGTTCAAGTCTTTTTCCGCCAGCACCACAGATCGCCCAAGTTTGGAAAATGTTTCCGCGCGATGCGTCTGTTCGGTTTCTCCATCCCCGGCAAACGGCACCAGCAAAGCGCGGCAATTCGCTTCGACCGTATCCAGCACGGTGTTGTAACCGGCTTGAGAAACGGACACCGCACATACCGAAAGTAACTCAGCGAAATCCGCCCGGTTGCGCTCTATGATGAAGTCGTTGCCAAGACCGTCTCCGGCTTGTTTTTGCAACTCGTCGAATTCGCCCGTGTCCAGATTACCGCCGGCCAGCAACCGCCACGGACGATCCCGCAAACGGCTATACCGCCGCGCCGCAATCGCCGTTTGTAACAACCGCAACCCGACCGCGCCGCCGCCGGCTGAAACGATGACCTGATCGCGCCCTTCGATTTTTGCTTCGCCGCCACGACAAGTGCTTCGGGCATAAACATACCCGGAATGAAAAACTTTGTCGTGCAACTCGCCGGCAAGGGGAAA
This sequence comes from Candidatus Poriferihabitaceae bacterium, assembly GCA_965262585.1. Classification (GTDB taxonomy): domain Bacteria; phylum Pseudomonadota; class Gammaproteobacteria; order Arenicellales; family Poriferihabitantaceae; genus JAHRAW01. The sequence continues at coordinate 1,004,328 of OZ253546.1, read as the reverse complement.
CGTCTCCCCCAGAGTCGCCACCTCAGGGTCGGCGTGTACCAGTACATGGTCAAACCAGTCGTTCACCTCATCCACGGTCTGTCGATAGCGTTCGGCGGTACGCACTTGCAGGATGTCGCGCAACGAACACAACCGCACTGGCCGCGGCTTCATAGCACCGACCATACGCATAAGCGGAACCAGTTCAAAGCGCAACGCCCGTCGCCCAAACGGAAACGTCTCCACCACCAGCACCTCGGGCAAATCCGCCTTCACCCGCTCCAGCAACTGTTCAACCCTGCGCGCCTTGAACGCCTCCGAAACCGGTCGCCCGTGCGCCCCCAGCAAAGTCGTGAAATCCCCCGGCGCGGTTTTGAGCGCGGGTAGTTGAAAGCATTCATACCCAGATTCATAACCGCCGGTCGGCATCCCGCCGGAGATCAGCGTAACCCGATGCCCGGCGTCGGCCAGACTAGATGCCAACGCCTTCATCCGCACCAAATGGCCGCTACCCAGCAGATGCTGGACATAAATGTGAATGCCTAAACTGTGAGTCGTCTTGTTCAATTCGGTCACTCAATAAAACACTATTCGACCTCGTTCAACGCCTCGTCAATGATGCCTTCGGCGCGAAGGATTGCGGCGGCGGGCGCGAGTTGTTGTTCGTAGTTGCGCCATCTTTCCAGTGAGGTGGTGTAGATTCCCTGGCGGACTTGCCAGATGCTGGCGGTGCGCACCGCGGTGTCGGATTTTTTGAAGTCGAGGCAGGCATCATCCCACGGCAGTTTTACCGCTTCGATCAATCTGCGGGTTTGTTGTTCCTTATCGCCGACCAGGGTTTCGTACTGCACGGTGTGCACTTCGCCGGCGAACACTCGACGCCAGTGACGCATCAGGCGGTGATAACGAACATAGTAACCGGCCAGCACTTCGAGGTCGTAGACAAAACTTACATCGGATGCGTACAACTGAAAATAATTGGAAGTGATGACGTCCAGCGGATGGCGGTGGCAATGGACGATGGCGGCGTCGGGGAACAACGCCTTGATGAGCCACAGGTGGACGAAGTTAAAGGGCATTTTGTCGGTGAAACATGGCGTGGATAATTCGTGCAGACGTTGCACCCATGAAAGATAGTGGCGGGTTTCACCGTTCAGGGTTTCGCGGTCGATTTCGACAAAATCTTGCGGATAAACGCGCATTGGCTTGGCGCGTTTTTCCATGCGCGCGATGGCTTTTTCGATGCACGGCAGTTCGCCGCAACCGCTGACCAGCGGATGGCGGGAGAGGATCTGCTCGACCAATGTGGTGCCGCTGCGTGGCATGCCAACGATGAATATGGGGCAAAGTTCGGCGACCGCTTCGCTGACGATGCGCGGCGGTGCGGTGAAAATTTGTGGGACTTCGTCGATGTGCGAGAAGTAGCGGTCGAAATCGAGACGGGATTCGGTGAATTTGAGGCGGTTGCCGATGTCGTAGGCGGCAAACGCCCGTTCGTATTCGCCGACGTCGTCGTATACCTTGCCAATCGTGAACGCTATTTTGGTGCGGTTGAAGTCATCGAGATTTTCGGACTCCCACAAACGCTCGATGGCTTGGGCGTCTTCATCATCGAGGGATGAAAACTTTTTCATCGCCACCAAATTTCGGTAGGCTTCGGTGTAATGGGCGTTCAATTCAATGGCCTTTCGATAACATCGCTCGGCTTCGGTTTTCTTGCCACGAGAAGAATACGCCAGCCCTCGATTGTTCTGGTATTCGGCGTGGTCGGGAGCAAACTTAATGGCCTTGTCATAGCAGTCCGCCGCCTTGTCGATGCTATCCAACTGAAAGTAGGCACTGCCCAGCGAATTCCACACCCGCGCATTGTCCGGCATGCCCTTGAGCAATTCGCGGGCGACGTCAATCACGCCGAAATAATCCTTAACCATTTCGTATAACGACATCTGCAACAGCATCACTTCTTGGTCGCCGCTGAATTCCGCCTTCAGTTCATCCACCACCGTGAAAACTTCGCCATAACGTTTCAGGTCCAACAAGATTTGCCCGCGCAACAGGCGGTGGCGTTTTTCCGGATTAGGCTTGGCAAAAAACGGTTCGACGGTCGAAAGCGCAACTTCGGAATCGCCGCGCTGCAACAGAGTATTGGCGAGGTTGTGCCGTGCGTCCTCGTTGTCCGGCGCGATTTCAAGCGCGCGTTGAAACGCATCCGCAGCCGCTTTCTGTTCGTTATTTTCGGCATACAGCGTCCCCACAAGATTCAACGCACGAGGATGGTCGGGCGCAATTTTGAGGGCCGCTTTGGCGCTTTGCATCGCTTCGCCAGATTGCCGAAGTTCTTTTTGCGACAGGCCAAGGTTAACCACCGCATCGACGTTGTCGGGCGTGAGGCGCACCGCCCGCCTATACGCATCCACGGCTTTGGTGTGGCGGTGCAGATGCTGGCGGCTCAGCCCCAGGTTATACCAAGCCGCGGCACTGTCGGGGATGGCCTTGACCAGTTTTTCAAATCCCCGCGCCGCGCCCGAAGCATCGCCCCGCCGGAGTTTTTCCGTCGAGTCGGTGAACAGTCGTTTTATTTTTTCAGTGGACGGGGGCTTGCTCATGAAAGGGGGATTGCGAGCGGCGAGGAATGGGCAATGGGGAATTATATCTTTAACCGTGCTGGTTTAAGGCGCGAATAACCCGGCATCGGTTTTTTATCCTCCCCGCCCGGCGACAACCCCGCCGGGAAATTGCCGTTTGAAACCTCACCGAAACTTGGGTACACTCCGCCCTTTCCTATTTCTTGTTGATGGTATGGCCAAAGAAGAGAGCATCGAAATGGAGGGCACGATTATCGAGACCCTGCCAAATACCCGGTTCCGCGTGGAACTGGAGAACGGGCACGAGATCATCGCGCATATTTCCGGGAAGATGCGCAAGCACTACATTCGCATTCTTCGCGGCGACCAAGTGACCGTCCAACTCACGCCCTACGATTTATCCAAAGGGCGCATCACTTTCCGGGCTCGCTAAGACTGCTAAGGCGCAATCTGGCGGAGTCGCCGGTCCACCGTCACCCTGGCCGCCAGCCATCCCAGAAACGCGGCGCTCAGTGCCACCTCGACGCTCAGCGACACGCCCAGCCATTCGATCCTGAAACTGCTTTCGTATAAGGCCGCCAGCGTCGCCACCGGTTTGCCGAGGAGATACAAACCGGCGTTACCGATGGCGCAGGCGAGCAGCGCACCGAACAATCCCTGCAGCGCACCGAAGTAGAGGAACGGCCTGCGGATAAAGGCGCGGGTGCCGCCGACTTGATCGATGATTTCGATTTCATCGGCGCGGGCGGCGATTCCCAAACGCACGGTGTTGCTGATAATCAGAACCACGCCCACCGCCATGAGCGCCGCCAGCACCGCCACGCCGCGCTCGAACAGCGCAAGAATAGCACTCAACCGCTGCAGCCACAGTTGATCAAAACTCGCGCTCTCCACTTCCTCACGGGCCGCCAACTGCGCAACCAATGCTTGGATCTGCGCGACCTCCTGGGCCGGGTCGGGATACACCACCAGCAGCGGCGGCAATGGATTTTCCGGCAGGTTGTCGAGGGCCGCGCCGAACCCGGAAACGCGCTTGAACTCGGTGATGGCCTCGTCCGGGGGAATGTATTGAATGTCATCAATGGCGGGAATTTGCAGCAAGCGTCGGCCAAACTCCACCGCCTTGCGGTCCATCTCGCCGTCCCCCGGGGGGATGTTCAGAAACAACGATACTTGCGGGCGGTTGCTCCATTGACCGGCGGTGCCGGCGAGGCTGTCCACCACCTTGTGCAACACCAGCGGCAAGGCCATGGCGATACCCAGCATGGCCAGGGTCATGAGCGTCGGCCAGGGCGCTTTCCACATCCTGCCGAGGGTGTCGAACAGCACCTGCAGATGCCTTAAAAGATAGGTCATTGCGGGGTGGCCGTATCCATCAGCCGGCCATCTTCGAGGGTCAACACGGCGGCGCGCTCGGTTTTTAGATGGCGGTAATCGTGGGTTGCAATCAGCACCGTAACATCAACCTGATTGAACAAAAAAAACAATTTCATAATCTCGTCGCTGAGCGCCGGGTCGAGGTTTCCGGTCGGTTCATCGGCCAGCAGAATTTGCGGGCGGCCAACCACGGCGCGAGCGATTCCGACTCGCTGCTGCTCGCCGCCGGACAGCATAATCGGATAACTTTTTGCCTTGGACAACAGGCCAACCTTATCCAACGCCGCGCGCACCCGCCGGGCGGTCTCAAGGTGCTCCATCCCGGCCACCACCAGCGGCAATGCGACGTTGTCTTCGACGGTGCGGTCGTGCAACAGTTTGTGTTCCTGAAAGACGCTGCCGATGGTTCGCCGGTGTCGGGCAATCCGGCCACGCCGCATCCTCGACAGGTTGTGTTCGCTCACCAGCACCTGCCCGCGGGTCGCCACTTCGGTGCGCGTGATCAATTTCAGCAGCGTGCTTTTGCCGGCGCCGGAATGGCCGGTAAGGAAAGTCATGGAGCCTACGGGGAGATGAAACGAGACGTCCTTCAACGCCTCGAAGCCATTGGGATAACGCTTAAAAACCCGGCTGAATCGAATCACGGCGACGGTCGGTTGCTTTGCGGTGTTTCGGGCAACAGTGCGGCGATGAATTCGGCGGCGGAAAATTCCCGAATATCCCCCACCTCCTGGCCGGTGCCGATGTAGCGAATCGGCAGTCCGAAGCGCTCCGCCAACGCCACCACCACCCCACCTTTGGCGGTGCCGTCGAGTTTGCTCACGCACAATCCGTCGAGGCCCACAGCCTGCTGAAAATGCTCGACTTGAGAGAGCGCGTTATAACCGTTGCCGGCGTCTACGGTCAGTAGGATTTCATGGGGAACCGCCGGATCCATTTTGTGCAGCACACGCTTGATCTTTTTTAACTGCTCCATAAGATCGTCATGGGTATGCTGGCGACCGGCGGTATCAATCAACAGCACATCCATCCCGCGGGCGCGGGCGGCGTTGTACGCATCATACGCCACCGCCGCCGCATCGGCACCGTGGGACTGGGCGATCACCGGCACCGCCAAACGCTGACCCCAGGTTTGCAGTTGCTCGATGGCGGCGGCGCGAAAGGTATCGCAGGCCGCCAGCATGACCTTGCTACCATCGCCGTCATCGCCGCCACCACTCAGACGCCCGGCCAGTTTCGCAAGCGTGGTGGTTTTACCGGTGCCGTTCACCCCCACCATAAGAATGACAAAAGGCCGGGCGGTGGCGTCAATCACCAAAGGCAGTTCGCACGGTTCAAGAATCTCCGCCAGCACAGCGCGCAACGACGCCATCACACGACCGGCATCGGTGGCCGGGCCATCGCCGGTATCCCGACGCAGGCGGTTGATAATCCGCTCACTGGCCTCGACGCCGACGTCCGCCAGCAGCAATCGGTCGTGCAAATCCTCGAACAATGCCGCATTGGTCGCATCGCTATCGCCGCCGCCACCGCTAAAAAGCCCGGCCAAACCGTCCGCCAGACTGCGGCGGGTCTTCGCCAGCCGGGCAAACAGACCGCCGCTTTCGGGGCGCGTGGGCGGAGGGCTGGCATCAGCCGTTGCGGGAGGAGAAGCCTTCATTGTCAAACTGCGCGGAAAGTGCTTGTGGTCGCCGCTATCCTATCATTGACAAAGGTATAATTCCCGCCCGGCAACCATGAAAAAAAACAACCACATCCGAATCATCGGCGGGCAATGGAAAAGCCGCCGAGTGCGCTGTGCGGACGCGGCGGGCTTGCGGCCATCCCCGGATGCGGTGCGCGAAACCTTATTCAACTGGCTGCCCCACGACCTGCACCAGAAAACCTGCCTCGACTTATTCGCCGGTAGCGGTGCCTTCGGTTTCGAAGCCGCATCGCGGGGCGCATCAAAAGTGGTGATGGTGGAATCCCATCCCCGGGCCGTGGACCTGTTGCGCATAAATCGCGAGAAATTGCAGGCGCAAGATGCGGTGGAAATTTTTGCCGGGCCGGTGGACCGATTCCTGCGGCGTCGGCAACCCGACAGTGAAGACGGCGGGTTCGACATCCTGTTCCTCGACCCGCCGTTCGCCGATACGGTGATCGGGGCAACCTGCGAAAACCTGCGCGCGCGGGGATTTCTGAACGCGGATGCGCTGGTATATATCGAGTCGCCGAGGGCTGATTGCCCCTTACCAATTCCGTCAAATTGGCATATCATTCGGGAAAACCACTGCGGCAGAGTTCAGTCAACGCTGATTCAGACATGAAAAAAATTGCGGTCTATCCGGGCACATTCGACCCCATCACCAACGGTCATAGCGATCTGGTGATGCGCGCGGCGCGAATGTTTGACCACATCATCCTGGCAATCGCCGCGAATGCGGAAAAAAGCCCGTTGTTCTCGCTGGAAGAACGCATCCAACTGGCCGAACGGGCATTGGAAGGAATCAAAAACGTCGAGGTGGTGGGATTTTCCGGGTTGCTGATCGACTTCGCCCGCACCGCCGGTGCCGAAGTGATCCTGCGCGGGTTGCGGGCGGTGTCCGATTTTGAATATGAGTTTCAACTCGCGTCCATGAATCGCCGGCTGGAACCAAAATTAGAAACGGTGTTCCTCGCCCCGGCGGAAAACTACACCTTCGTATCCGCTTCCCTGATCAAAGAAATCGCACGCCACGGCGGCGACGTCAGCGCCTTCATACACGAGGATGTTTTCCATGCGCTCCGAAACAAATTCAATCAGGCGCATCCTCCGCAAAAGTAACCATGGCATTATTCATCACCGATGAATGCATCAACTGCGATGTATGCGAACCGGAATGCCCCAACGACGCCATCTTTCAAGGCGAAGAAATCTACCAGATCGACTGGACCCGATGCACCGAATGCGTAGGCCATTTTGAAACCAGCCAGTGCGTAGAAGTCTGCCCCGTAAACTGCATCCCCCAAGACCCCAACCACCCCGAAACCCGCCCCGAACTACGACTAAAATACGACCAATTAATGGCGCCACAATAACCCACCCAAAAGCCCATCATGCATAAAAACTTGGACTATCACGAAAATCAGTTACTCGTCGCTCTGCCTGCCTTTAACGAATCGAGCGGATGACGGATTGGCGCGAACTCACTGCTGAGGAAGTGGGACACCGACTGGCGGGGTTTGGGATTAACCTGCTGGTTCGGCGGGTTGATCGTAGCGTGGTATTTCTTCACGAGGTGTTGCGCTTTACGGTGTTGCGTCAGTCTGACGATTACGCCGTGCTTTCTCATCGCAAGCGTCTGTATCAGTTACACGCCGATTCCACCTACGCTTCCCACCCGCTCTCCGCGCACCTGCCCGAAGCCGGGTTGCGCGGTGCCGGGGTTGAGTTGCGGTTGTATCAGGTGGATCCCGACCGTGCCGAACGCCGCGCCCGCAAAGGCGGTTATGAAGTCCTGCAGAGCACCGCCGACAAGCCTCACGGCTTGCGCGAGTGTTTTTTGTTGGATCCGGACGGCTATTGCTGGGTTCCTTCGAAGAAAATTTGGCGGGATAGTTAATGACGGACATCAAAGGTATCCTGTTTGACAAGGACGGCACGCTGCTGGATTTCAATCGCACTTGGCTTGCGCCTTATCGGCGGGCGGCGGAGTATTTGCAGGGGCGTTTTGGCGCGTGCGCCGATGCGGACAACTTGCTGGCGTGCGGTGGGTTTATCGCCGAAACGGAAACTTGGCAGACCGATTCGCCGCTGGCTTCGGGACACAACCGCGAAATCATCGACTTGTGGGCGGACACCATCGGCCAGCCGCTCGATGATGCCGACCGGCGAACTCTCGAGGAGATATGCACCCTGTCTGCGGACGAATATGCGCCGGTGGTTGATGATCTGGGGGCGTTGTTGGCCGAATTGCGCGGGCCGGGTATTCATCTCGGTCTCGCGACTATGGATGATGAATCCAATGCCCGGAAGATGTTGCAGGCGGCGGGTGCCGAGGCGTTGTTTGATTTCGTTTGCGGCGCCGATAGCGGCTATGGTCTCAAGCCGGAGGCGGGTATGGTGCTGGCTTTTTGCCGGGCATGCGGATTGCGAAGCGATCAAGTGGTTATGGTCGGGGATAGCCCGAAGGATTTGCAGATGGGCAGAAACGCTGGCGTGGCGCTCACCGTGGGGGTGCTGACTGGCGCTCATACGGCGGCGGACCTTGCGCCACTGGCGGATTGGGTGCTGGATAGCATCGCCGGATTGAAAGCGTTGCTCGACGAAGGTCATCGCCGCAAATTGCCCGCCGAATAAATCCCATCGCCGGGAAACTTATCGCTATAATTATTATCCAATAGAGATATTACCAACTCGCCGCCCGTGCGCATGGAAACCTGACCAATGACTATGACCGCAAAAGCCGAATCGCAAAAATACCCCAAACCCACCGATGACGAACTGCGGCAGCGGCTCACTCCGCTGGCGTATCAGGTCACCCGGCAGGAAGGCACCGAACCTCCTTTCAACAACGAATACCACGATGAAAAACGCGCCGGTATTTATGTTGATGTGGTCAGCGGCGAGCCGTTGTTTTCCTCTGTGGATAAGTTTGATTCGGGCACCGGCTGGCCGAGTTTTACCCAACCTTTGGAATCCGGAAATGTCGTCGAGAAGACCGACTTCAAGTTGATTTGGCCGCGCACCGAAGTTAGAAGTTTTCACGGCGAAGCCCACCTCGGCCATGTGTTCAAGGACGGGCCGACACCCACCGGGCTGCGCTATTGCATGAACTCGGCGGCGTTGCGATTCATCCCAAAAGAGGAACTGGAGGGCGCCGGTTATGGGCGTTATTCGGGGGTGTTCGAATGAATATTATGCGGGAGATGGCGGGTTCTATGCTTGGACTTGGGCTTGGGTTGGTGTTGTCGGCGGCGGCAGTGGCTGATGACGGGGTTGATGACGGCCAAATCTCTCTGACCAGCGGCGAGTTCAGAACCCCGATGGTGGAACTCTACACCTCCGAAGGATGCAGCAGTTGCCCATCGGCGGACGACTGGTTGCGACGCTTTGGCAAAACCCTAACTCAGAGTTTTAATGCGGTGCCGCTGGCTTTCCATGTCGATTACTGGAATTACCTCGGCTGGACTGACCCATATTCCAAGCCGTCTTTCACCAAACGGCAGCGGGAGGCTCCCGCCAATCACCGCCGGGGAGGCTCAATCTACACCCCGGAATTTTTGGTGGACGGGCTTGAAGCACGGGGCGGCGACTCTATCCTTCGCACCATTCAAAAAGCCAATTCGCAAAAGGCCGAAGCGACCATCCGGGTGGATGTGGTGCGCCGTGGCGTGGACAACGATGCGAACCATATCGAAGCGCGAATTGATGTGGACAACCGCACCGGGCCGGGCGATGCCCGTGCGTATCTGGCGATATACGAAAGCGGCATTACCCGAAAAATCGGCGCCGGTGAAAACCACGGCAGGACGCTCAAACACGATTTCGTAGTGCGCCACTGGAGCCGTCCCATCGCCATTCGTGCCGGTGCCAACCGGGCTGATGTCGAGGTTAAAATCCCCGCGGACTGGAACCGCCCCAACCTCGGACTGGCGGTGGTGGTGGTTGACCGCCACAGCGGCGAAACCGTGCAAGCGGTGCGCACATCGCTGGCGTCATTGTTTTCGGGTTAGATGTTCCGATCTAGGCTGGTAAAAACCGCCGCCGGTTAATCCCGCCGCAGATGTTCGGAAAGGGCGATGGGCGTTGGGTAGCGGAGCACGATCCAGTAAGCCGAAACGATGAAACTCAAGAGCGTGGCCAGTTGCACGGTGTAAAAGGCCGGGTCGGAAATGACGCCGTTTTGCCGGGCGACGAATACAATCAACAACGAAAATTCGCTCAACTGCCCGAGGCGAACGCCGATTTCCCATGCTAGTTTTTCGGATTCCGCCTGCTTGACCAAAAGAAAGCGAAACACCACGGGCTTAATCAGGAGTAGGCTGAACCCGATAAGGGTGGCCGGAATCACCACCGGCCAGGCGGCCATCAGATCGAACCCGGCGCCGAGGCCAAAGAAAAACAGGATCAAGAAAAAATCCCGCAACGGTTTCAGGCTTTCGGCGATGTGCATGGCGATGGGGCTGGTGGCGAGGGCAACCCCGGCGGTGAAAGCGCCGATTTCGTAGGACAATCCCAGGGTTTGCGCCAGTTGTGCAAGGCCGAGGCACCAGCCGATGGTGAGTAGGAAGATGTATTCTTGAATGCGGTCGAATTTGAGAAATAATTTCAACAAAATCCAACGCTGGCCGAGCCAGGCGATCGCACCGAGGGCCGGCAGGGCGATGAATAGCAGCGCGATGTCGAGCATCGGCGGCCCGCCGCGCAATCCGTGGAGCACGAGCAACGCCACAATCGCGATTAAGTCTTGCAGCAACAATACGCTGATGATGACCTCGCCGGCGTGGCGGTGGTGCAGGACGGTGGTGGGCAGGAGTTTCAGCCCGATGATGGTGCTGGAAAATGAAGCGGCGATGCCCACCAGCAGGATGTCGCCGAAACCGAAACCGAAGCCCCAGGCGATGAGGCCGGCCACCACGGCAAAAATCAGCGCGCTGAACAAGGTTACTCGGGTGGTTTCGCGCAGCAAGTGGAAAAGTTTTTGCGGCGACAAGTTGAGGCCGAGCAGGAACAGTAAAAATATAATCCCGATGTGCGCGATGTCCTGAATTAACTCGGCATCGGTAACCAGTGCCAGCCCCCAGGGCCCAAGGATGGCACCCAGCGCAAGGTATGCGACCAGCATTGCCTGTCGAAGATAAAGCGCCGCAGTCGCCAGAATGGCGGCGCCGCTGAATATCAAAAACAACGAAAATATTATTGAATGAGACGCCGAATCGCCGTGCATCATCCCGCTCCCCCAAAGTTTCGGCTCATGGCCGTGTTGGTGACAAGTTCAGATACATATTGCCTTGTCATGCGGTGGATGGCAATGCAGATGTGGGGTGGGGGGAGGTTTGCGCCGGACAACACCCGTCGTCATTCTCGCGCCCCCAATTCGTTATTCCCGCGACAGCAGGGATGACGAGTTGGGGGACCGGGAATCCAGAAAAACATGCCGCGATAGCGACTCCTTATTAAAGGACAGGCACGGGGGCGCTGTCCCTACGAGGGGGGAGCGTGGGCGCATAGTTGGTATGAATGTTGGCGTTTCGGCATTACAATAACAGTATGAAATCGGGTAAATCACATAAATCTATGGCCGCTGGGCGTAAACCGACTCACTTCAATGAACGTGGTGAGGTACATATGGTGGATGTTGGGGGCAAGCAGGCGAGCGAACGCAAGGCGGTGGCTGAGGGGCGGATTACTATGAACGCCGAGACTCTGGCGGTGCTGGAATCCGGCGCGCACCACAAAGGCGATGTGCTCGCCGTGGCGCGGGTGGCGGGTATTATGGGCGCCAAGCGAACCGCCGAACTGGTGCCGTTGTGTCATCCCGTTATGCTGACTCATTTGTCGGTGGAATTCACGATGGAATCTGCGCCTGACCACCAAAATACCGCCGTGCATTGCACCGCAACCGCCGCCACCCGTGAGCGCACCGGCGTGGAAATGGAAGCCCTGACCGCCGTGCAAATCGCGCTGCTGACCATCTACGACATGTGCAAGGCAATGGATCGCGGAATGGAGATCGGCACCGTGCGCCTGATGCACAAATCCGGCGGCCAATCCGGGCTGTGGGAGCGCGCGGCGGATGAGCATGCCGACCGCGAACGGCGGGGAGAAAAATGAACCCAACCTCTTTGCCTTACGATGCGGGCAACGCGGGTGATTTGCTGAAGCATGGCCTCATCGCTGAATTCATAAACTGGCATTGCGGCCAGTCAAACGATACCTTTACCTTTCTCGACCCGTTTGGCGGGTTGCCGGTTCACTGCGCGGTGCCGTCTGTCTTTGAGCGTGTGCAAAAACTGCGTGGTTTCGCGTTGTTTGATGTGCAACCGGAAATCTCTAAAAACCACTACTACGGCAGCAGCCTTCTCGTTCACCACGCCGCTGAAAATGCCGGTAAAAAGGCGCGGGTTTTTACTTCCGACAAAACCCCGGGCACTCGAACAGCCTTGATGGATTGCGGCATAAAGAAACTAAACCACGAAAAATTTAATTCGCAAGACGGCTATTCTGTTTTAGATTGCGTCAACGAAGGCGAAATGGTTTTGCTCGATCCGTTCGGCGATTTTCTTCCTAATGAAGCGAAAAACATCATCCCAAAAATCGCCGCCGTATCGGAGCAAAAAAACGCCACGGTGTTTTTGTTTGTTTTGAATCTCAACCCTGAAAACGGAGTCGGTAAAAATTATCAGGCACTCAAACAAAAGCACCTGCCCGACGCATGGGTTTTATCCTGCCCGCGCATTCCGCAGATGAAGCCGGTAATCAGAGGCGAATCAAAATATCATGTCGATGTTTTGCTCGTTTCGCCGCACATTAAAGGCGCGAATGCCAAAGCATTGCACGATCGATTGTGCGACTACGCGAAAGTACTGTCGAACCTACTCGGCGTCGAAGTATGCGTGACTCCGCGTGATTTCCACTGTTAAAAATCCCAATATGAACAAATCCATGCAGGCAGATTTTTGTGATACCGATCCGGCTTCGGTTAGTGCAGAGCGGGCGCGGCAACTGATTCGGGGGGCGGTTGTGCCGGTGGCTGAGGTCGAGACTGTTGCGGTGCGGGCGGCGTTGGGGCGGGTTGTTGCTCGTGATGTCAAAAGCGTGGGGCAAGTCCCCAACCATACCAATTCTGCCATGGACGGATACGCCCTCGGCGGTGGCGACTTGCCCGATGGAGCAAAAAACTCTGGCGGCAAAAAGTTACAAGTCATCGGGGTTTCCATGGCCGGAAAACCCTATCACGGCGAGGTGGGCGAGGGGCAATGCGTGCGCATCATGACCGGCGCGGTGATGCCTGTCGGCGCCGATAGCGTGGTAATTCAGGAGCGAGTCGAGCGGCGGGGCGACACCATCACCGTGCAGGAAGGTGAAAAACCCGGCGCCAACGTCCGTTATGCCGGGGAGGATGTGGAAATCGGCGATGTGGTGATTGCCGCCGGTCGCCGGCTTGCCCCGTCCCACCTGGGGCTGGCGGCATCCTTGGGATTTGCCGAATTGCCGGTATTCCGCCGCCCGCGAGTGGCATTTTTTTCCAATGGCGATGAACTGCGTGCGGTGGGCAATACGCTGGCGACCGGCGATGTGTACGATTCCAACCGCTACACTTTGTATGGCATGTTGGCCGAATTGGGGGTGGAGATGGTGGATCTCGGCATCGTGCCGGATGACGCCGCCGCCGTGGGTGCGGTCTTGGAACAGGCGGCCGCCTGCGCCGATGTGGTGATAACGAGCGCCGGGGCTTCGGTGGGTGAGGCCGATTATATTCGGGATACTTTGGGGCGCATCGGCGAAGTGATTTTTTACAAAGTGGCGATCAAGCCGGGGCGGCCAATGGCGTTTGGCAGGCTGGGCGGCAATCTGGGAAAAGATCACGGCAGTTTATTTTTCGGCCTGCCCGGCAACCCGGTTTCGGTCATGGTGACTTTCGATATTTTTGTCAAACCGGCGCTCAGACAACTCGCCGGAGAGACCACAACCGAGCCGTTGCGGCTCATGGTGCAAACCACATCGGCGTTGAAAAAACGCCCCGGGCGGGTGGAATATCAGCGCGGCGTGCTAACCACGGATGCCGCCGGAGTCGCGGTGGTGTGCTCCACCGGCGAGCAAGGGTCGGGGATTCTAAGCTCCATGGGCGAGGCCAACTGCTTCATCATCCTGCCCGCGGATTCGGTGGGCGTGGCGGCGGGTGCGATGGTCGAGGTGCGGCCTTTTTTGCGGCTCGGCTGAGGGTGGCAAGGGCTGTTATTCCGGCGGCGTTATCGCCCGGCAACGAAAGGGGATTGAACACCGATAACCGCCTGATCTATGTCCATGACCCGATGTGCAGTTGGTGCTGGGGGTTTGCCTCGAATTACCGGCGGCTGGTGAAGGCGTTGCCACAATCCATTCCCGTGGTGCGGCTGCTGGGCGGGCTTGCGCCGGATTCCGATGAACCGATGCCGGAGGAAATGCAGCGGCATCTGCAAGCGACCTGGAAAACCATCGAATCGCGCATTCCCGGCACCCGTTTCAATCACGATTTTTGGCGCCACTGCCAGCCCCGGCGCTCCACTTGGCCGGCCTGTCGCGCCGTAATCGCAGCCCGTCGGCAGGGGCCGGATTACGACCTTGCCATGACCGGGGCGATTCAGCGGGGCTATTATCTGCAGGCAAAAAACCCGTCCGATACCGCCACTTTGATCGAGTTTGCCGAGGAGTTGGGGCTGCACACGGGTGAGTTCGCAACCGAGTTGGACTCAACAGCGGTGCGGCAGGAACTAGAACAAGAAATCGCCAATGCCCGGCAACTGGGGGTTGGGGGGTTTCCTGCGCTGATGCTGGTGCGCGGAAACGAGGCGAGAGCGGTTGCGGTGAACTATACGGATGTTGCGGAGATGCTGGACAGCATCAACGATATGGCAACGGATTCGGCTGCCTGAGGGTGTCGACGCATGGGGCAGGGCGGGGCAAGCCAAGCCGGGGCTAAATCTGCGTAAACCGCTACCAGCAGGACGCACTCATCCTGCTCCGCGTTTTACGCAAAATTAAAAATGGTGCTCGCGCTATCCTGATGGCACCGCAATAGGTAATCATCCCGGTCCTTCGGGATGATTTTGTCAAAAACCTAGGCCGGGGTTACGTTCTCCGCTTGTGGTCCTTTGGCGCCATCTACAACTTGAAATGTAACCTGTTGACCATCATGAAGCGTTCTACGACCTTCCCCGTTAATTGCACGGTAGTGCACAAAAACATCGGCTCCTTCCTCTCTTTCGATAAAACCAAAACCTTTGGTGTCGTTAAACCACTTTACAGTTCCAGTTACTTGTTCGCCTGACATACATACCTCGTGTTCCAAGAATTTACAAAATGCCAGCTTTTATTGCAAAGCTGTACCGCTAACAACCCCCTGTACCGGCGGGTATGGGCGCGAGTGTACCACTAGTTTGCGCCGTGTAAACACAAAAATACCGGGTAAATGCAATTATTTTCGCGCCGGTCTGCATTAGATCTTGGCGGATATTGACGAGACTGGCGGCTATTGGCCGGTATTTTTCAGTTCCGACAGGGTTTGTAACAACGAATCGGTTGGGATTTCCCGCTCGACGCCGGTGGCGCGGTGGCGATATTCGACGATGCCTTTTTCGAGGCCGCGCGCGCCCACCACCAGACGGTGGGGTATGCCGATGAGTTCCATGTCGGCGAACATAACGCCGGGGCGTTCATCGCGATCATCGAGCAGCACATCGTAACCGGCATGCTGCAGTTGCTCATGCAAGTCGAGGGCTGCTTCTTTTACTTTGTCCACGCGATTGAATCCGATTGGCACTATGGCAACGTCGTAGGGGGCGATGGAGTCGGGCCAGATAATGCCCTTGTCATCGTGATGTTGTTCGATGGCGGCGGCAATCACTCGGGTTACGCCGATGCCGTAGCAGCCCATTTCCATTTCCACCGCCCGCCCGTCCTCGTTCAGCACGGTTGCGCCGAGTGCCTTGCTATACTTGGTGCCGAGTTGAAAAATATGCCCCACTTCGATGCCTCGGGCGATGGTCAGCGTGCCTTTGCCGTCGGGGCTGGGATCGCCTTCGACGATATTGCGCAGGTCGGCAACCGCCGGCGCCGACAAGTCGCGCTCCCAGTTGATGCCGAAATAATGCTTGTCTTCGATGTTGGCACCGGCGCCGAAATCCGCCATCGCCGCAACGCTGCGGTCGGCGATAAACGCAATGGGCAGGTTGACCGGGCCCAAAGAACCCGGCCCGGCACCGATGGCGGCACGGATTTCGGCCTCGTCGGCCATCCGCAGCGGGTTCGCCACCTCGGGCAATCTTGACGCCTTAACCGCGTTCAATTCATGGTCTCCACGCACCAACAGCGCAATCAGGCGATGTTCGGATTCCGGTGACGCATCCACCACCAGCGTCTTGATGGTTTTTTCAATCGGCAGATCGAAGTTCTCCACCAGCGCGCGGATGGTTTTGGTGTTTGGGGTATCCACCAAGCGCATTTCTTCGGCGGGCGGCGGGCGACCCTGGGCCGGTGCCGGGGCTTCGGCCATCTCCAGATTGGTGGCGTAGTCGCTGGCGGTGGAGAAGGCGATGGCATCTTCGCCGGAATCGGCCAGCACATGAAACTCGTGAGAAGTGTCGCCGCCAATGCTGCCGGAGTCGGCCACCACCGCTCGGTATCGCAACCCCAAGCGGTCGAAAATAGCGCAGTAGGTTTGATACATTAAGTCATAGGTCTTGCCCAGCGATGCGCGGTCGACGCCGAAGGAATAGGCATCCTTCATGATGAATTCCCGCCCGCGCATGACGCCGAAACGTGGCCGGATCTCATCCCGAAACTTGGTCTGGATCTGATAAAAATTGGCGGGCAACTGGCGGTAACTGCGGATCTCGTTTTTTACCAGCGTAGTAATCACCTCTTCGTGGGTGGGGCCAAAGCAGAAATCCCGCTGGTGGCGATCGCCAAAGCGCAGCAGTTCCGGGCCGTATTCCTCCCACCGCCCGGATTCCTGCCATAGTTCGGCGGGCTGCACCGCCGGCAGCAACACCTCTTGAGCACCGGAACGGTTCATCTCTTCACGGATGATGCGCTCCACCTTGCGCAGCACATTTATCCCGGTGGGCAGCCAGTTATAAATCCCCGCAGCGACACGGCGAATCAAACCGGCGCGCAGCATGAGTTGGTGGCTGACGATCTCGGCATCGGCGGGGGTTTCCTTGAGAGTGCCAAGAAGGCGTTGGGAGGTACGCATAAACTCTGTCCGTGGCGAAAAATCAGTGTGCTAGTCTAATTTGTTTTACACTCGGTTGGCTATGCCAAATTACCCGATATTTCACTGGTCGTCGCTGTGGCAAAACGCTTCGCCATGCTAGAACCGGCCCGGGACAACCCGGTGTTGGTGGAGGTTCATCGCGGCGATCAAGTGGAATCCATCCACCGTGGCAGCGTGATCGCACTCAACACCGCCGGTGAAACGGCCGCCGGTGAAACAGTATTCGCAGTCGGGGATACGAGCCGGTTGGTTTACCCGCGTTCGGCGCTGAAAATTTTCCAAGCCATTCCGCTGCTGGAAAGCGGCGCTGCGGATCACTTTGGCGTGAGTGACGCGGAAATCGCGTTGGCTTGTGCTTCCCACAACGCCGAAAAAATTCATACCCGCGCAGTGATTGAGTGGCTACGCCGCCTCGACCTTGACGGCGATGACCTTGAATGTGGCCGCGACTGGCCGTTGATGGAAGATGCCGCCCGCGAACTTGCCGCCCACGGCGAACAACCGGCGCGGGTGCATCACAACTGCTCAGGCAAACACGCGGGAATGCTAACCCTGGCGAAGTTTATGAACGCCGAAACCCGTGGCTACGGCGAGTATCATCACCCGGTTCAGCAAGCGTGGATGCAAACTTTGTCTGAGTTAATCGACCTGGATGTGTTTTCGCAGCCGTGGGAACGCGACGGTTGCGGGCTGCCAGCGGTCTGCCTACCTTTGACGAAACTTGCACAGGCATTCGCTTGCTACGCCGACCCTCGTAAAGTTACCGGCACCGGCAAACGCGGCATCGCCATGGAGCGAATCATCATCGCGCTGCGCGCCCATCCACACCTACTCGCCGGCACCGGGCGATGCTGTACCGACGTGATACGAGAATCCGCCGGTCGGATAGTAATCAAAACCGGCGCCGAAGGAGTCTACGGCGGCGTCATCCCCCACCTCGGCATCGGCTTCGCACTCAAAATAGACGACGGCGCCACCCGCGCCGCCGAAGTCGCCGTGGGTGCGCTGCTAAAAAAACTCGGCGCGCTGACACCGGCATCCGAGGCGCAACTCCAGCACCACTTTCAGCCGACGGTCGCCAATTCTCATGGCTACACCACTGGAAGAATCGCAGTATCGCCGAATTGGTAGCGGGTGGTGTATCGCAGTCTGTCATTTATTCGTCGGGTCCGAAGATCTCCGGATTGACCCGTAAATCAGGCGAAAAAGCGTGTTTAGATGGCGTAAATGAGTATTTTTATCCGAATCCGCGCATTTTTAACACTATACCCCCGAGTGGCGGCAGTTTTACGACACCCTTTCCGGTCGGTATCCGCTAATTTGCCTATAGTATCTTGATGCATCGTTTGCAATACTCGCATTACATAATAGTGCGCCTAATAATGTTGTACGATACGATTTTTAGGGTTAATGATTGATTGGGCACTCATATAATGCAACTAGCGGGCACAGACTTTACAATCTTGCGGGTGTTTGATGCGGTTGTGCGTCATGGTGGTTTTTCTGTTGCTCAGGCAGAGCTGAATATCAGCCAATCGACCATTAGCAACCATATTACGGCATTAGAGAATCGACTGGGTGTCAAACTTTGTCAACGCGGCAGGAGTGGATTCCGTCTCACCGAAAAAGGCGAAATGGTATATATCGCAACACAACGCCTGCTCTCGTCGCTGGATGATTTTTCGTCGGAAGTAGGCGCGCTCAAAGGGCAACTGGTTGGCAAACTAAAAATTGGTCTGGTTGACTGTATTGCCACTGATCCGAATTCAAAATTACCCGACGCTATTTCAATTTTCAAGAAGCGGCCGCAAAATAATGTGGTTCTGCAGATCACCCAAGAATCTCCGCAGATGCTCCAAGAAAAAACATTGAATGGTGATATACATTTGGGTATCGGCAGTTTTCCGCACAAAATATCAGGTCTGGTTTATGAACCGCTGTACAGCGAAACCCACAGCTTGTACTGCGGAAAAGGCCATCATCTGTTTGGCACCGTAAATTCCGGCCTCAGTGTTCGGTCATTGCGCAACGAGATGGTTGTCAGCCGTGGCTATTGGCCGGATCAATTTCAAAAAGACCTCGGTTTTCAAGATGTGTCCGCGGTTGTATTTGAAATAGAACCGCAGCTGATACTGATTATAAGCGGTCAGTTCATTGGTTTCCTGCCAGATCATTTTGCCGGTAGGTGGGTTGACGAAGGCACGTTGTTTCGGCTCCCACTTGATGATATTTCTTATGTTTGTACCTTCGATCTTGTGATAAAAAAAGGATATCGAAAGACTCAGGTGCTGGATACTTTCCTCGGTGAATTGCGTTCCATATACCAGTGTAATGTTTAATTCGGCAGTTGCACGTTTGGGGTACGGATTGAAACACACCAAACTAAACGTTTGAAAATAGTAATGTTACCGAAAACCTGATTCGTTAAACTAGTGTGCTTGATAGGCGCACCGGTTAAATTTTTAAGTAGAACTGCACACTGATGGTATCAATATGAAACCGATAAAAGCAGCCATAGTCCAATGGCCAACCGCTGTTCTGGATTTGAATGAGGGGATTGCAAGAGCGGAAACTCATATCCGTGAAGCGGGTAGGGACGGGGCAAATCTTGTCATCTTCCCAGAAAGCTGGCTAACGGGATATCCGGCTTGGGTGTTTGGCATGGCTGGCTGGGATAATGAGCAAGCTCGATACTGGTATGGGCGATTTTTACAGGAATGCCCGACGGTGGATAGCGAGGCGTTGATGCCAATCCGGCAAGCAGCGAAAGATATGAAGCTTATTGTATCGCTGGGGTTTAGCGAGAAAATACGACCCGATAGTGGCACTGCCTATAACAGTATTTTGTTGATCGGTCGCGACGGTAAAAATTTAAACGTCCACCGCAAGCTGACACCGACACACACAGAAAAAATTGTCTGGGGCCAAGGCGATGCCAGCGGACTAAGAGTTATCGACACTGAAATTGGTAAAATTGGCGGGCTGGTATGTTGGGAACATTGGCATCCATTGATTCGTCAAGCGATGCATTCTCAGGATGAGCAGATACATATCGCTTGTTGGCCGGATATGCCGGACAGCCACGGCATCGCGACTCGACATTATGCTTTTGAAGGTCGTTGCTTCGTTGCCGCGGCCGCGCAGTATCTTTCAATTACTGATGTGCCCGATGCGTTACTGGAAGCCTATCGTATCGGTATAGGACATGAGGCGGCCAGTGGCGATGTGCTGTTGCGAGGTGGCAGTGCATTTGCGCAACCCGATGGCTCATGGATTGCGCCCCAGATTTACGACGCACCACAATTTATTTGTGCCGAAATAGATTTGTCTGCAACTCAACAATTTAAACACGACATCGATGTCGTTGGCCACTATTCCCGCGCCGATATTTTTCAGTTATCCGTGGACTGCTCTGTTCGGCAAAGCGTTAATTGGAAACAAAGTGGTCGCTCGGTTTCAGTCGATGACTGTCTGAGGTCGGGTGATTTAGATAACCGAGCAGAAAAAACACCATGACCCAATTAGTAGTACCTGTCGCTATGATATCCATGGCACTTGGGTGCGATGTCTTGTTCAGCGTGTTGGTATCGTTGCGCTATTCCGAGAAAATGCGCTCGTTGGGGATGGTTGTGCCACATCGTATCCGCTAACTTTATCCGGACTGGATGAGTTTGGGCACGGTCATGGCAGTGGTAGCACCCCCGAACCGTCGAGTTGGGCGGCCACCCTTACCATCTTGGGGTCGTATGACAACCTAGATGTCTTGAATTTTGAGGGTCGTAAGATTTGCTAATATCAATGTTAATGTTTAGAGATTGTCATTCCATCAATATCAATTGCGCCCTATTATGGTGCCATGATTTCGCATTGAGAGAACGAGGCTGGAAGTTGAGTCAGGTATCGCACACAATCGAATTTAAACCAGCCGTTGGATAGTAATGAGATGGTCCCGCTCGGTCAAGTTCGCGTTTAGGAGCATGGCTGATTAGAATCGAATCTATCATGTTTATGAGCAGATAATTATGGCGGCTGGTATCGCCTCGTTTGACTCACTAAACTCGGAGGATAATCGTAATGGCAAAATTAGCAGAGATTAAATCTATTAACAGACGCAACTTTCTGAAAACCACTGCCGCCGCTGGGGTAGCGACCTTGGCAACGCCTTATATCGGGTGGAGCCAGGCGGATAGTCCCCTCAAGGTGGGCACCTATGGTGGTTATTTTCAGGAATCTTTTGACACTCACATTTATCCGGAATTTACCAAACAAACCGGCATAAAAATTAAGTCGATCGCCGAGCCTACCAGTGAAGCCTGGCTTATTCAGTTACAAACGGCGGCACGGGCTGGTCAGGCCCCGGCTGATATTTCGATGATGGCGCAAACGGCCCGACTGAAAGGGCAGAAAGCCGGATTGTGGGCCCCACTAAATGAAAAAAATCTTCCCAATTCATCCAACCTGCAAAATCACTTTGTTCATCGCTATAGCAATGGCTCAATTGCCGGTCTAGGTGCTGTTGCCTGGTATATCACGCTGGTGACCAATACCGATCACTACAAAGAGCCGCCGAATTCATGGAAAGTGTTGTGGGCACCGGAAAACAAAGACAAGATTGGACTGTTAGCTCAGGTCAATAATTCTTTTTTACTCGAAATAACGGCAAAGACCTGGTTTGGTGGGACGGACATACTTGATACCAAAGACGGTATCCTAAAGGCAATGAAAAAATTGGCTGAAGTGAAGCCCAATGTGCGCCTCTGGTATCGCGACGAAGGTCAGTTTCAGCAGGCACTGGAGGTTGGTGAAATCCCCATAGGTCAGTATTACCATGATGTCACGGGCTTGGCCGCATCACAAGGAAAACCAGTGCGTTCCACCTTCCCGATGGAGGGTGGTGTGCTTGATTCGGGCGACTGGTGTGTCTCCAAAGCATCCAAACGGGTGGAAGAAGCAGAGGTATTTATCGACTATATGTGCCAGCCAACGATTCAGGCCAAGCTGTCCCGCTTCGTTGGTACCGCGCCGACAGTTCCACGTGAAGTGACAGATTTGACCGATGATGAATATGGTGCCGTAGCAAGCAGTATTGATCCGATCATACCACGCTACGATATGTACGATACCCGTTCTGATTGGCTTATCCAGAGGTGGTCCGAAATGATAGTTGGGTAGGCAAATCAGACTATCGTTCAGTTAACGGCCTGGGATCAATCCTCTCAGGCCGATTTTTAATTTCCGAAAATGGTATATTGGTGCCTATATGAGCAGTTTGAGCGCACGAAACCTGACCAAGACCTTTGGAGCGCTGGTTGCTGTTGATAATGTCAGTATCGAAATTCCTGATGGCCAGTTTGTGTGTCTGCTTGGACCTTCGGGTTGCGGCAAGACTACACTTTTGCGCCTGATTGCGGGACTGGAAGAACAAACAGGCGGACAACTTATCATCGATGGTATCAACCAACAGGGTATTCCGGCTCATAAGCGTGAGTTTGGTATGGTGTTTCAGTCTCTGGCGTTGTTTCCACATTTAACCGTAGCCGAAAATATTGCCTACCCATTAAAAATTCGAGGCATCGACCTGAAAACTCGACGCAACCGAGTAACAGAGTTATTAGAGTTGGTGAAGTTGCCGAACCTGGAGGATAGACGCATACATCAACTTTCAGGCGGTCAATGCCAACGTGTTGCCATTGCCAGGGGGCTGGCGATAGCGCCAAAGTTGTTATTACTGGATGAACCACTTTCGGCACTTGATGCGAAATTGCGCGAACACATGCAAATTGAGTTACGTCTACTCCAAAAGAAACTCAACGTGACGACTATCGTTGTAACGCATGATCAACGCGAAGCGATGACCATGGCGGATATTGTCATTGTCATGGATAAGGGCATGATTCTTCAATCTGGCCCGCCGATTGAAATATACCGTAATCCGGCAAACTCTTTTGTCGCGAACTTTATAGGCATGAGTAACTTGTTGCCTTGCAAAATTATATCGGATGAAGAAATTGAAATTCTAGGCACCAAAATCAATGTCACTGACAAACTTGATGTCAGTATCAAAAAAGGAAGCAAATCTATTTTATCGATAAGGCCCGAGGATGTCTCAGTCTTACCGGCAACGACATCCAACGATATGGACGCAATTGTGTTATTTATTCGAGACCTTGGGGCAAGTGTTGAAATCTTGCTGGGTTGCGGTGATTTGGAATTACTCGCTGTTTGTTCGCCGCAAAACCGCCCGGATGTCGAAATTGGGCAAGCGGTTGGCATAAAACTCCATACCGATCGCGCAACTGTGATGATATCTTGAAAATCCAAACGAATACAAATGCAACTCGTTGGATGGTTGTTTATCCAACAATAGCGCTACTTATTTTCTTTTTGGTGCCATTCGCCATCATGCTCGTTGTAAGTTTCTTTGCCAGAGTCGAAGGTGCTTTTTTCGAACCAGCGTTTCAGTTCGCAAATTATATTCGTTTCCTGTCGCCGTTTTTTGGCAAGGTGCTGATGACTTCTATTGGCTTATCGGCTGCCGCTACGTTAATCGCTGTTGTCGTAGCCTTTCCGTTTACTTTATTTCTTGCCAATATGCGCCGCCGAGAACAGACCATAATTCTGATCTTTATTCTCGCGGTGCTTTCTCTTTCTGAAGTAATAATCGGTTTTGCCTGGTCAACATTACTATCGAAAACTGCCGGGGTTGGCAATCTTTTTGCATGGATTGGTTTGATAGACGCGCCGCGATCTTACACACCTGGTTTAATTGCGCTTTTACTGGGATTAACTTATCTGGGTTTTCCTTATGCGGTGTTAATGATTTATCCGGCAATTTCTCGACTCGACCCTGAAATTCCAGAAGCCGCAAGAATGCTGGGAGCTTCGCCATTTCTGATATTCATCAACATTATGATGCCGATGATGCGTGGAACCATTCTGGGGGCATTTATTCTGGTATTCGTTTTTACTCTCGGTGCTTATTTGTTACCCCAGGTACTTGGTCGCCCACAACACTGGACACTATCGGTTCACATCACTGACCAGGCAATTTTTCAGTCCAATATTCCTTTTGCCGCTGCAATGGCTATCTTTTTGATGTTGGTGTCATTGGCACTGGTTGGTCTTTCGCTAGTCTTTGGTGACGCTAAAAGGGAAAGCAATTAATGAGATTTTTACGCAACATTTATCTGACTGCAGTGTTGATATTTCTTGCTGCTCCTTTGGTTATCATTGCCGGTGTATCCGTTAATTCTCCTAAACGTTTACTTTTTCCGCCGGAAGGTTTTTCGTTGCGATGGTATGCGGAGTTATTTAGCCAAGACGCTTGGGTAAATGCGATGATTAATTCACTGGTCATCGCAATTTTCGCTAGTCTATTTGCGGTATCCGTGGCATTACCGATAGCGATTTATGCCTGGTCACGAAACAGCATATTTTCCCGCGCACTTTTTAGTTTGGGTATCGCGCCGTTTATGTTGCCACCGGTAATTTCTGCGCTCGGGTTCATGGTGTTCTGGATTTCGGCGGGATTGTATGGACACATCCTTGCCGTCATTATTTCGCACGGTATTTTTTTGGTTACCCTGCCATTGGTGACTATCTCTCTCGGCTTGGAAGTGATGAATCGACAGTTGCTTGAGGTGGCACGCACAATGGGGGCTGACCGCCGAACTCTGTTTACTACGGTGATATTTCCCTTAGTGAAACCTTACATAATTTCGGGCTTCGCGTTTGCATTTGTGCTTAGTTTGAATGAATACATCATCGCATATATGATTGCGGGGTTTACCGCTGAAACCTTGCCAGTGAGAATATTTAATTCGCTCAGGTACGGTTACACTCCTGTTATGGCTTCAGTTGCAATATTCTTTGTTGCCGTGGAAATAGTGGTGTTTGGTTTAATCGCTCGCTTTGGGAATTTGCCGGGGTTGTTAGGCGCGGACCGACTACTGGAGCGCTAGATGGCGTCGGGATATCTAAAAGTTGGTATCTGGCAGGATTCTGGTGTGCCCGGAAACATATCGGCTAATCTTGAGGTCATCGATAAAGCGGCAAAAAATGCGAGATTACAAGGTATCGAATTATTAATTTTTCCTGAGTGTTTTTTAACTGGTTATTATCGGGATGGTGGCATCGCTGAAATCGCTTCAAAAGTTAATAATGTCGTACATGATCGCCTAGCGGAGATTTCCACCCATAACGGGGTTGCTCTGCTGTTGGGGTTTTACGAGAAATCAGGTAATCGGATATTCAACTCGGCGGTTTGTATATCGCCATCACAAGGAGAGATCGCACGCTATCGTAAACGAGCACTCTATGGTGATTGGGAGAAATCCAACTTTGCGCGGGGCACCGAAATATCGATTTTTGAATACCGCGGTTTCAAGATAGCTATTCTCATATGTTTCGATATTGAGTTTCCTGAACTACCTCGTGAATTGGCAACTTTAGGTGTGGCTTTGATTTCAGTTCCCACTGCGCTAATGGTGTCTTTCGATAATATTACCAATCATATGATTGCTACCAGGGCAATGGAAAACCAAGTTTACATAGCGTACTCAAATCGTATTGGCTTGGAATTGGACATGCACTATGGCGGCGCAAGTCAGATTTGTTCGCCATTAGGTGAAATATTGATAAAAGCATCAACCAATAAAAAAGAAATGTTATCAATGATCATATCTCTCGATGAAATCAGGAGGGCAAGGTCGGGTAATTGCTACTTGGAGGAAATAAATCAAATTAGATAAATGCAGATTTCGAGAAATAAGCGCAATTCTTGGGAGAACACGACCCGCTGATATAATTCGCCATTAACAGATCGAGAAAACATGGAAGTGTCGATATTCGAATGAATGATTTGTGGAATAACTGATGGAGTCAACCGCCACGTAATTTAAATTACACTTACCTTGAAGATACCTCTCGGTGTTTGCAAAAACCTAATCAACAAGCATTTAAGCGCGCCCGAAAAATCCAGCAATAATCTTTGCTGTTGTGGAGATATCGGTGTCGCTGAGGTGCATGTGCGTTACTAGTCTTAGGGTGTTGGCGGCGGTGCGTTCGCCGAGGAGTAGGCCGTGGCTTTTGGCGTGGTTGCGTAGCGCGTCAAAATCGCCCCCCGTATCGCCGTCTCGCATTGAGACAAATACCATGTTGGTGTGCGCCCCGCCGCCCAGCACTTCCAGTTCGTCGATGCGTAGCAATTGGTCGGCGAGTCGTTGCGCGTGGTCGTGGTCTTGGCGTAGCCGCTCGATGTTGTGGTCGAGGGCGTAAATTCCGGCGGCGGCGAGCATTCCTGCTTGGCGCATGCCGCCGCCCGCCACTTTGCGCCATCTTCGGGCGCTGTGGATAAACTCCCGGTCGGCGCATAATACCGACCCGACCGGTGCTCCCAATCCTTTGGACAGGCAAATGGAAACCGAATCAAAGTCGGCGGTGATCTCCGCCACCTCCACCCCCAGGGCGACCGAGGCGTTGAATACCCGCGCGCCGTCGAGGTGGAAGCCGAGGCCGTTTTCCCGCGCCAGCGCACCGGCGCGCTTCAGGTAATCCGCCGGGATGACCCTGCCGGCGAAGGTGTTTTCAAGGGCGAGCAGCCGGGTTTTGGCGAAATGAATATCATCCGCTTTGATGGCCGCCGCGACTTTGCTGAGGTCGAGGGTGCCGTCCGCCGTGGCTTCCAGCGGCTGCGGTTGAATGCCGCCGAGCACGGCACCGCCGCCGCCTTCGTAGCGGTAGGTGTGGGCATTTTGGGCGACGATGTATTCATCGCCCCGCTGGCAGTGGCTCAGCAAGGCCACCAGATTGCTCTGGGTGCCGGAGGGAAAAAACAGCCCGGCTTCCTGACCGGCGCGTTCCGCGAGTTGTTGCTCCAGCCGTTTGACCGTCGGGTCTTCGTCGTAGACATCATCGCCCACCTCGGCGGCAGCCATGGCCCGGCGCATGTTGTCGCAAGGTACGGTAACAGTGTCGCTGCGCAAATCGAGCAGGGCGCAAGGGGTGATTTTGGTGGCCACGGGTGTCGGGATGGGCGGGTATAATAGGACGATACGCAGGGGTGAATTGTATCCGACAATGATTCAGGATATAAACAGCCTGAACCGGCCATTCACCCCATCAACGGCCATTCCAAAGCCACCAACCACCAACACGGCCCAGCCATTATGAACCCCACGACCCTGCCCAACTTGCTTGAGTTTGAAAACGGCGACAAATCGCCCCCGACCTTTCCGGCTGCCGAGATGGAAAACCGGTTGGCCACGCTGCGCCGTTCCATGGAGGCGCAAGGAGTGGACGTAGTGCTGTTCACTTCCTACCACAACATCAACTACTACGCCGACTATACGTATTGCTCGTTCGGGCGTTTATACGGTCTGGTGGTGGACGGCGATTCCCACACCCTCATTTCCTCCCGGGTGGATGGCGGCCAGCCGTGGCGGCGCGCGTTCGGGGAAAATCTGGTGTACACCGATTGGCAGCATGACAACTACTTTCGGGCGGCGCAAAAACTTATCGCGGACGGTCGGGTGGTGGGCGTTGAATACGATCATATTAATATGCAGAACCTGGAGAAACTGAAAGCCGCGCTGCCCAACAGCCGCTTCAAGGACATCGCCCCGGCGGTTATGGCGTTGCGCATGGTCAAATCGGATGCGGAAATCGAGTTGGTCGCCAAAATGGCCGCCATCGCCGACCTCGGCGGCGGTGCTTGCGTCGAGGCCATCGCGCCGGGAGTCGGGGAACACGAAATCGCGCTACATTCCACTCAAACCATGGTGCGCGAGATCGCCGCCACCTGGCCACACGCCGAACTCAGAGACACCTGGACCTGGGTGCAATCGGGCATCAACACCGACGGCGCGCACAATCCGGTTACTTCGCGCCGGATTGAGAGCGGCGACCCGATCAGTTTGAATTGTTTTCCCATGGTGGCGGGCTATTATGTGGCGCTGGAGCGAACCCTGTTCTGCCGCTCCGCCACTGATGAACACTTGCGCTTGTGGGAGATTAACTGCCGCGTGCACGACGCCGGCAAGGCGTTGATTAAACCCGGTGCGCGGTGCTGCGACATTGCGCGGGAACTCAACAAAATTTACGAGGAGCACGATTTGCTTCAATACCGAACCTTTGGCTACGGCCATTCCTTCGGCATACTGTGCCATTACTACGGCCGCGAAGCGGGGCTGGAGTTGCGCGAGGATATTGAGACGGTGCTTGAACCGGGTATGATGTTGTCCATGGAGCCGATGATTCTCATCCCCGAAGGCATGGCCGGTGCCGGCGGCTATCGCGAGCATGATGTGCTGGTGGTAACCGAAGACGGCCACCGCAATATCACCGGCTTCCCATATGGCCCGGCACATAACATTGTCGCCTAGCCTCAGCCGACCAGCCGGGCTCCGGGCATCTGCTAGAATCGCCGGTTAAATTTCCAGATCGTGACCGTCATGAAATCATCCGTCCTGCACATCGCCTATCAACGCTTCCTCGGCCCGAGCCCAGGTTGGTATAAGAAAACAATCATCGCCTTTCTGGTGCTTAATCCGGTGTTGTTGTTTACGGTCGGCCCATTCATTACCGGCTGGGTGATTATCGGCGAGTTCATCTTCGCGCTGGCGATGGCACTCAAATGCTATCCATTGCAATCGGGCGGAATCATCGCGCTGCAGGTGGTGCTGATTGGCATGACCGGCCCGGCTGCGGTTTACCATGAAATCCAGTCGAACCTCGAGGTTATTCTGCTGCTGGTGTTCATGGTGGCGGGCATTTATTTTATGAAACCGCTGTTGATGTTTGTCTTCAGCAGGGCGTTTGTGAAGATCAAATCAAAGCCGGTTCTTTCGCTGCTGTTCTGTTTTTTGTCGGCGTTCCTGTCGGCCTTCCTCGATGCCTTGACGGTAACCGCAGTGTTGATCAGCGTGACGGTCGGTTTTTACGGGGTTTATCACCGCATCGAATCCGCCGACACCGATTATGACCACTCCGGCACGCCCGACCGCAAAGAGTTGAAAAAATCGCTCGCCCAGTTCCGCATGTTTTTGCGTAGTCTGGTTATGCACGGCGCAATCGGCACCGCGCTGGGCGGCGTGTGCACGCTGGTGGGCGAGCCGCAAAACCTACTGATTGCCGCCAAGATGGATTGGGAGTTTATCGAATTCTTCCTGAAGATGGCGCCAATCACCTTGCCGACTTTGGTGGCCGGGCTGTGCACTTGCTACCTGCTCGAAAAACTACACTGGTTCGACTTCGGCACCACCCTGCCCGCCGATGTCCGCACCATTCTCGAACAGTATTCCGCAGAACAGGACGCGGCGCGCACCAACGCTGAACTATACGACATCAAAGTGCAGGCGGTGGCCGGCGTGTTCCTAATCGTTGCGCTGGCATTTCACCTCGCGCCGGTCGGCTTGATCGGGCTATCGATCATCGTGTTGCAGACCGCGCTCACCGGCATCACCGAAGAGCATCAAATCGGCAGAGCGTTCGAGGAAGCACTGCCCTTTACCGCGCTGCTGGTGGTGTTTTTCGTGATCGTCGCCATGATTCACGACGCCCACCTGTTCAGCCCGATTATAGACGGCGCGCTGGCCATGTCCGAGCAATCCCAACCGGCGGTTTTCTTCATCGCCAACGGTATCCTGTCGATGATCAGCGACAATGTTTTCGTCGCCACGATCTACATCAACGAAATCAAAGACGCCTACGATTCCGGCGCCATCTCCCGCCAACACTTCGACAACCTCGCAATCGCCATCAACACCGGCACCAACCTACCAAGCGTCGCCACCCCAAACGGCCAAGCCGCATTCCTGTTCCTACTGACCTCATCCCTTGCACCACTAATCCGCCTGTCCTACGGCAAAATGGTATGGATGGCACTACCATATACCGCAGTGTTGAGCACCGTCGGACTAGCCTGCATCATTTGGTTTTTGTGATTATTTTACAGATCGCTAATTCATGCACAAGTGTTTGGCTAAGATTCTTGTCCATATTCACCTGCCTTTTTCAAAAACTCTTTCATCAAAGAATTTTCCTCTCCCGCCAATTCACAAAGATTGATACCTGAAAATATAGCCATGCTGTCTGCAAATCCAATAATTCTTCCCACATGTTCGTTGTTTATGGTGTGCGGTGAAATCGTATTTTTAGAATTCAGCATTACAATTTGCTCACACCCTGTGTGGACAAAGTCATTCAGTAATTCGTTGTTCCAGTGCTTTATTTTTGCCAACATTCCGTTTGAATGAGCGGAAGATTTTTCTATATCACCAATACATTTCCCAATAGAAAGCCTAAGATTGCCACATATAAATTTTTCAATTTCACTTTCTGACGCACATTCTCTAAACCAAATTCCTCTAGCACATGATTCAAATATCGGTCGGAGTAATGTCGCCGCCGAAATGTAACAATTATTTTTTAGAAGAGTTACGACAGAATGATGATGTTGAAGAGCGATAAACAAACAACCCTTGCTTATTTCACAGCGTGTATCGTCAGGATACTCAAGGGAATCGACCTTATTGTATATCCAAACCCCCAGTTTTTCAGACTCCGAAATTATCGTGGTATTCATTTCGTACGATGAGAGTTTATTAAGTTAATCACCTTTCCATAAGCGCACCCTAAAGAAAATAATGCACCGCCCATTACTACAGTTCCGAGAACCCACATGGTAAGAGCATTTATTGCAAAAAAATTGGAATGAAAAAAATCAAGAGGCACACCAAATAAAAACTTTGGTAGTAACTGTGTAGTAACACCGAAAACTGTCCATGCCAACCATTTTCTACCATATTGAATTGGGGTTGCCGCATACCCTTTTACATTGATTTTTTTATAAAGAACATATCCGATAAGACTGGCAAGGCAAACAGCAACGAGTCCTCCGATTAGCATAAACTTTGCAGCAAGTTCTTCGGTGATATTATATGGACTTGACTTTAAAGTTTTGTATAACAATCCAAAATTGAACACCAACGCCCCCAGAATCAAGCCAATCCACGCGCCAATCATGGCGGCAAAACGACTCCTAATTCTACCAACCAATGCACCTATTGCAGCGCACCCTAGGGGACCTAACGAAGAACTGGCAAATAGTACTGTAATGAAAAATACTTCAGTCATGATGAAATCTTCTATAGTAATCAAACAAAATTACGCTCTAAATACATTCTGCTACCACAAATCAATTGTGGGCCAATTGGTGGTTGTTAAGGCACCACCGTGCGTCCGCCGTCTACATTG
This sequence comes from Candidatus Poriferihabitaceae bacterium, assembly GCA_965262585.1. Classification (GTDB taxonomy): domain Bacteria; phylum Pseudomonadota; class Gammaproteobacteria; order Arenicellales; family Poriferihabitantaceae; genus JAHRAW01. The sequence continues at coordinate 973,193 of OZ253546.1, read as the reverse complement.
ATCATTTGTCCGGTGATGAATCTTGCGTCAGTTAGCAGGAATTTCACCGCTCGGGCGATGTCGTCGGCGTCGCCGATGCGGCGTAGAGGGGTGCGTGATACCAGTCGTTGGTGGGAGATTTCGTCGGTGTCGTTTTCGGGCCACATAATCGCTCCCGGTGCTACCGCGTTGACGCGAATCTCCGGGCTGAGTTCGTGGGCGAGGGATTGGGTCAGCGACCACAGTCCGGCTTTGGATGCGCAATAAATGGCGTGTTCTGCGAGTGGTCGGTGGACATAGATGTCGGTGATGTTGACGATGGCGCCACGGGTTTTTTTTAGGTAGGGCGCCGCCGCCTGACTCAAGAAAAATGGCGCTTTGAGATTGGTTTCCATGATCAGTTGCCACTGGTCTTCACCCGCCGAGCCAATCGGCGTGGGGAAGAAAACCGAGGCGTTGTTAATCAGCGCATCCAGCCGCCCGAATTCGGCGGCGCACTGGCGCACCAGATTCTTGACCTTGGCAATTTCCGTGAGGTCGCCGCGGATCAGCATCACCGATTTGGGGCGCGTGTCGCACAATTCGGCGCGCAACGCTTCGGCGTGGTCGGCGCTGCGGCGGTAATGAATCACCAATTTCATCCCGCATCCGTGCAGCATGCGCGCGGTGCTGGCGCCGATTCGCCGGGAACCGCCGGTGATGAGCGCCACTTTGTCCTGTAAACTGGCCATAATTTGTTTGTACCCGTTGGTTGGATGAATGCGACCTGCAATGCCACAATATATTGTACCGAGTAGCGGCTATTTTAGCACCGCCCGGATGCTCCCGGCTTTGTTCCGGTAATGCTGGCTGAACTTGGCGCCGAAACTAGCGCTGAAGACCAGCGTCATTCCGCCCGCGTAAGCGAAAACATTCGCCAGCACATCGCCCGCCAACACGGCTGGATCGGTTTCGACCGCTTCATGGAGCAAGCGTTATACGCGCCGGGGCTCGGCTATTACAGCACCGGCCTGCCCAAGTTCGGCGCGCCCGGGGATTTTGTGACCGCGCCGCTCATGGGCGACTTGCTGGCGCGCTGTCTGGCCGGGGAATGCGTTGCGGTGCTATCGGAAATCGGCCACGGCGACTTGCTCGAGTTCGGCGCCGGCACCGGCCAACTGGCCGCCGACCTGCTGATGGCCATGGATGCGCTGGGGCGGCCACCCGAACGATACTTCATCCTCGAGACCAGCGCGGCGTTGCGGGCGCGTCAGCGTGAAACCATCGCCGGCCGCTGCGGTTCGCTGGGCGCGTGCGTTCATTGGCTGGAGCAACTGCCGCCGGATCCGTTTGACGGCATAGTGCTGGCCAACGAGGTGCTCGATGCGATGCCGGCGATGCGCTTTGAAATCGGCGAAAGTGGCGAGGCACTGGCCCTCGGCGTTGCGGTGCACGAAGGCCGCTTCCATTGGGCGAAATCCACCCGCCCGTTGCCCGAATTTTTGCAGGCCCGCCTTGCCGGGCTGGCGGAGGGCTACCGCAGTGAAATCGGGCTGCGCGCCGAGGCCTGGGTTCGTTCCGTGGGCGAAAAAATAAACACCGGTGTCATGCTACTCATCGACTATGGATTCCCGCGCCGCGAGTTTTACCATCCGCAACGCCGCCACGGTACATTAATGTGTCATTATCGCCATGCCGCCCACGATGATCCGTTTTTTCATCCCGGGCTGCAGGACATCTCGGTTCATATCGATTTCACGGCGATCTCCGAGGCCGCGCAGGAGGTGGAAATGGCGCTCGCCGGTTTCGCATCCCAGGGCGCATTCCTGCTGTCGCTGGGGATGCTGGAGCGACTGGCGGAATATCAAAATTGCGCCGAGATGAATCCACAACAATCGCTTGCCATGTCCCGGGAAATCCAAAAACTGACCATGCCACACGAAATGGGTGAACTCTTCAAGGTGATCGCTTTCAGCCGAAATTATCGCCGTCCATTGGACGGGTTTTCCATGCAAGACCGCCGTGGGCGGTTGTAATCCTGTGCCATGAACGATTACTTTCAGGCTTTGTGGCTGGCGTTGCTTCAGGGGCTGACCGAGTTCCTGCCGGTTTCCAGTTCCGGCCATTTGGTGTTGCTGCCGTGGCTGACCGGCTGGCCCGACCAGGGGCTGGGCTTCGATGTGGCGGTGCACGTCGGTACTTTGCTGGCGGTGCTGGTTTATTTTCGCCGGGATGTGCGCATAATCCTGACCGACTGGGGGCGTTCCATAACCGGCCACCCGCCCACTCCCCACAGCAAACTGGCGTGGTCGATCCTCATCGCCACCTGCATCACCGGGCTGGCCGGGCTCGTGTTTGAAGACACCGTCACCCGGCTGTTGCGCGCACCGCTTCCGGTGGCGGCGGCCACGCTGGGGTTCGGCGTGCTGCTGGGGCTGGCGGACTATCTGGGGCCGAAGCGGCGAAACATCGACACGCTGCGTTGGCGGGATGCCATAGTGATTGGCTGTGCGCAGGCGTTGGCATTAATTCCGGGCACCTCGCGTTCCGGCATCACCATCTCCGCCGGGCTGCTGTTGGGCTTGACCCGCGAAGCCGCAGCGCGCTTTTCGTTTTTGATGGCGATACCGGTGATCATGCTGGCCGGCCTCTGGCAAACCCGCGCACTCATCCACGGCGGGGTACCGGTTCGCTGGGGCGTTTTGGTTTTCGCCACCGCCGTCTCCGCGGTGGTGGCGTTCGGCTGCATCCACTGGTTTCTGGGTTTTTTGCGACACCACAGCCTGTTGCCATTCGTCATCTACCGCGTGGTTCTCGGTGTGATTTTGTTGCTGGTCTTCCTGTAAAATCGCCCCTTTATACTTCCGCCGTTATGAAAAAAACCTGCGCCGAATTTCGCCGTTGGCCGAACAAGGCCGTGACGCTGCTTGGTATGTCCGGCGTCGGCAAGACCACCCTCGCCCATATACTGCCGAGGGATAAGTGGTTTCATTATTCCGGGGACTACCGCATCGGCACGAGATACTTGAACGAGCCGATTCGCGATTTCATTAAGGGCAAGGCCATGGAGCAGGAGTTTTTACGCGACCTGTTGCGGCGCGACCTCATCTACATTCGCAACAACATTTCCATTAACAACCTGAGAATTATCTCCCACTTTCTCGGCAAGATTGGCAACCCCGAACTGGGCGGGCTGAGCGTGGATGAATTCAAACGCCGCCAGCGGCTGTTCCGCACCGCCGAAGCGGACGCCATGCGGGATGTGGAAGATTTCATCCGCAAGGGGCGCACAATCTACGGCTATCCGAATTTCCTCAACGACGCCGGCGGCAGCATCTGCGAACTGGGCGATGAGGAATGCTGGAATCTGCTGTCGCGCGAAACGCTGGTGTTGTACCTGCGTGCCGACGATGACCTGGAGCACACGCTCCTGGAGCGCGCCCGAAAGCACCCCAAGCCGATGTATTACGCCGACCAATTTGTCGAGCGATACCTGCCCGAATTTATCGACAGCAACCATCTGAAATCCGCCGATGAAATCGTCCCGGATGAATTTATGCAATGGTTGTTTCCCAAACTGCTCGAACACCGTAGGCCGAAATATCAAGAACTCGCCGACCGTCACGGATACACCATAGACGCCAAACGAATTTGCGAATTGCGAGACGAGGCCGACTTCATCGACCTGGTGTGCGACGCCATCAACGGCGGCGGCAACTAAGCCCACCGCAATGCCGCTCATCGCCCATTCCGACCTGCCCAGTTTCGCGCGCCTGCGCGCAGAGGGACAGGAAGTGCTGGATCCGCAGCGCGCCCACACTCAGGACATCCGCGAACTGCACATCGGGTTTCTCAATATGATGCCCGATGCTGCGTTGCAAGCCACCGAGCGTCAGTTCTTGCGTTTGATTGGTTCGTGCAATCGCATAGCGCAGTTTTATGTGCATCCGTTCACCTTCGCGGAAATCCCGCGTGGCGAGAAAGCCCGTGCGCACATCGAAAAATACTACCGCGATTTCGCTCAACTGAAGCAAGAGGGGCTGGATGCGCTGATCATCTCCGGCGCCAACCCCGCCGAGACCGACATCTCCAAAGAGCCGTTCTGGGCGCCGCTGGAAGAAGTGGTACGCTGGGCCCGCGACCATGTTTGTTCGGTGATGTGCTCCTGCCTTGCGACCCACGCCATCGCGCAGATGTCCTGGAATTTCGAACGTTATAAGTTACCGCACAAACGCTGGGGCGTGTATTCCAACCGCATTGCCGACCGGCGTCATCCCCTGATTGCCAACATCAACACGCGCTTCGACGCACCGCATTCCCACGTCTACGAAGTCAACACCGAACAATTTGAAAAAGCCGGACTGTTGGTGCTTGCCGCCAGCAAACAAGCCAACCTGCACCTCGGCACAAGCCCGGACGGCCTGCGCTTCGTGTTTTTCCAAGGGCATCCCGAATACGATTCGGTGAGCCTGCTCAAAGAATACCGCCGCGAAGTGGGGCGTTTCAGCAAAGGCATCCGCGACTATCCCCCTTTTCCGGAAAATTATTTTTTCGGCGAAGCGGCGCGTTTATTGAACGAGTATAAACAACTGGCGATAGCCGCCGCCGGCAACTCCACTGATCCGCCTGAGTTTCCCGAAGATCAAGTAATGAAATGGGTCGACAACACCTGGACCGACACCGGCAAAGCCATCGCCAACAACTGGCTGGGACTGATTTACCAAGTCGCCCACCGCGATCGAGGCAAAGTATTCATGAACGGCATCGACCCCCAAGACCCCCTCAAACTACTCGCCCCATAACGCGCGGTTGTCTGGCTACGCCGCTCCTTATGGGAAAAATACAACCAAAAAAAAAGGGGGCCGTTGCCGGCCCCCCATAATGTAGCAATAATACAGCAGTGAGAAACTTTTAACCGCTCGCACTCGTTTCATCAACGCTTTTTTGCTTTGCCGATACGCTCTTTGGCGGGTTGGCTTCCATCTCCTCGGTCAGGGCTGACACTCCGCTGTCCAGCGCACCAAATTTCTTGATGTCGAGCAGGGTTTTCTCGCCGATTCCGGGCACCACCAGCAAGTCTTCCAAAGTCTTGAAGCCGCCGGTTTCCTCTCGCACACGGATGATTTCCGCCGATTTACCCGGGCCGATGCCGGGGATATACTGCAGCGCTTCGACGCTGGCGGTGTTGAGGTTGATTTTTTCGGCCAGTGCCGTGCCGGAAAATGCGCTCAGCATCAAAGCGGTCAAGGCATACTGAAAAAATCGTCCAAAGTTGCGTCCACTAACGGACGCTGCGTTTTGTGTAGTCATGATAATACTCCTGTTTCTGAACTAAAAAAAAATAAACCGTTGAAAAGCACTTCAATGCGCCCTGCGCCGGCTCCTGTTATGCAACGGGATCAAGTTTGGTTGTGATCCACATCGCCCACGCACTTTATTCTTTGGTGCCTCCGTGGTCTGTGAGTTTTCCCACAGGAGCCAGTATTTTCTAAACCGCGCTACAAAAGATGAGGCCGCGCCAGATATTCATTGGAACCCATCTCCCGCAGGCGGCTTGCGGTGCGCTTGAATGGTTCCCGCAATCGTTTGCCGTGATACAAATTCTCCGGCGTGCGTGCCGCCGACACCATCAGGTTGACCCCCCGGTCGTACAATTCATCCACCAGTTCAATGAAGCGTCGCGCCGAGTCATCGTGGTCGGCGTCCAATACCGGTATGTCGGAAAGCATCACCGTGTGGAATCGTTTGGACAGTTCGATGTAATCGAGTTTTGAGCGGTTGCCCAGACACAGCGCATCGAAACTGAACCACACCGTGCCCCGCCCCACGGCGATGACCTCCACTTCGCGTCCGGCCAACAACAAAGCATCCTGCGACTCGCCGCCCTCAAGCCCGATAAAACTTTGTCGCAACGCGCGCATCGCGTTCTCGTCGTGGGGGACATGATAGAGCGCTTCGGACTTCAGGTAATCCATTCGATAGTCATTGCCGCCGTCCACCTTGACGATGCGGGTTTGTTCTTTCAGCAACTCGATGGCCGGCAGGAAGCGTTGGCGTTGCAGGCCGTCCCGGTAGAGGTAGTCGGGGTGGGTGTTGGAAGTGGTGATGAGTGCCACGTTGCGCTCGAACAACTGATGCAACAACCCCGACAGTATCATCGCATCGGTGATGTCGGTGACCGAAAACTCGTCCAGACACAGCACCCGATGCCGCGCCGCCAGTTGCGCGGCAATAATCGCCAGAGGATCTTGCCGCGCTTGAATGCCATTCTTTTCATCGTGCACCCACTGCATGAAGCGATGGTAGTGAATTCGTTTGCCCATCGTTTCGGGAAGGGCGTGGTAAAACAAATCCATCAACAAAGTCTTTCCGGTGCCGACCCCGCCCCACAGGTAAATGCCCCGGCGTCGATGCCATTGGCGTCCCAGCAGGCGCGCTACCACGCCGGGTTTTTGTTTGCCGGAAACCAGCGTACGCTGCAGGGCGTTGAGTTGCCGGACGGCCGCCAGTTGAGAGCGGTCGACGCGCAATTCGCCGGCGGCCACCCGGCGTTGGTAGCCTTTCAGGGGAGAGGTCGGGGGATTTTCGGGCGTTGCTGACAAGTGGCAGAGTCCCCGTGGTGGTGATGAGGCCGAAATGCGCCATTCAAATTTTATGTCAAAGCCAGCGTCGGGCATTTGCGGATCAACGATTTTACAGGCATCATCAACGCAGATGACTCAAAACCAAAAATTTTTTATCGTGCTCGGTAATTGCCCGAAGCCGCCTGTTCACCATCGCCACCGAACTATACCCCGTCAAACTCCAGGGCGACGAAGCAGAACCGCTGCAACAAGTAGAATGGCCCCGCGTCCATGAATGACCCCATGAATAACGAATTACAACAAGTGGTCGACATCGCCATTGACGCGGGCGCGGAAATTCTGGAGGTCTACGCGGGCCAGTTCGAAGTCGAGATGAAAGAGGACGGTTCGCCGCTAACTCAGGCCGACCGCCGCGCCCATGAACTCATCCAACGGCGGCTGCGTCAACTTTACCCCGACATTCCGCTGTTATCCGAAGAATCCGACCCCGAGGCTTTCGCAGAGCGGCGGCGGTGGAATCGTTTCTGGCTCGTCGACCCGCTGGACGGCACCAAGGAATTCGTCCGGCGCAGCGATCAATTCACCGTCAACATCGCGCTGATTGAAGAAAACCGCCCGGTGCTGGGCGTGGTGCATGCGCCGGTTACGGGGGTCAGTTACTATGCCGGCGAAGTCGTGCCGCAAAAAACGCCGACGCAAGCCTTCCGCTCCGATGCGAACGGCAAAGTGCCCATTCAGGTGAAAAAATACAATCCCAAAAAAGCCATCATGGTAGCCAGCCGCTCCCATTCCGGGTCGGCAGTCGAAGCCTATCGCGCACGCCTCGCCGATGAAGCCGAGCAAGTGGAAATCATCCGCATGGGCAGTTCGCTGAAAATCTGTCTGGTGGCGGAAGGGCTGGCCGACATCTATCCGCGCCTCGCCCCGACCTCAGAATGGGACACCGCAGCAGCACATTGCGTACTCGAAGCCGCCGGCGGCAGCGTCACCGCCCTCTCCGGCGAGCCCCTTGAATACAACAAAGCGAACATCCTAAACCCCTGGTTCCTCGCCGGCGGCGACCGCAAATTCGACTGGACCACCCTCGCCCACGGCATCCAACCACCCCCATTCCCCACCCGCCGTCATTCCCGAACGATAGAAAAATAGGGAGCGCCAGCGACCATATTTTTCATCGTATCGGGAATCCAGAAAACTAAATAATGAGTCGGCTGTCGCCGGCATGTTTGACTGGATTCCCTGAATTCACAAACGAAGCGCAACACTCTGCTACGGTATTACCATGGGAAATCACTACAAACAGATCACCCTTGAAGAGCGCTGTGAAATGGCCTACTTACTCACCAAGGGACACTCACTCCGACAAATCGCGGCAGCTCTGGATCGCGCGCCATCTACGGTGTCGCGAGAACTGAATCGCAATGGCTCTGCAACCAAGGGCTACGAGAAAGACTATGCCGACCTGAAAGCCCGGGCGCGGCGATGGCAAGGCTCTATGCTGGACCGCGATGAGGTGCTGCGCGAGGAAGTTTTGGATTTGCTCAAACACGACTGGTCGCCCCAACAGGTGTCCGCCGGACTTGCCCGAAAGCACCAGCGGCCAGTCATTTCCTACGAAACCATCTACCGCTTCGTCTATGCCCAAATTGCTCGTAAAAAAGAATATCCATGGCGCCATTATCTGCCCCAAGCCCGATCAAAACGAAGCCGCCGCCGGCACAAATTGAACGGCAAAGCACCCGCTATATCCCAACGCCGGCCACTCTCTGAGCGGCCAGACACCGCCACCGACCGACAAACCCCCGGTCATTGGGAAGCCGACCTGATGCTGTTTAGCGCCTACGGTCAAGCCTTGCTGGTTGTCCAAGAACGGCACTCCCGCCTGCTGCTCGCGGCGCGCCCTGCCGGCAAATCCGCGGCGCCCATCGCCGAACTTATCGGCGACCTGCTGGCACCGCTGCCACCCACATGGCGGCAAACCATTACCTTCGATAACGGCACTGAATTCGCCCGCCATTACCACCTCCATGCCCTCGGTATTGAGACCTTTTTCTGCGACATCAGAGCGCCCTGGCAAAAGGGCGGTGTTGAAAATTCCATCGGTCGCTTGCGCCGGAACTTGCCCCGAAAAACCGACCTGAAAACCCTCTCAGATGAGCACTTTACACGCATCATACAAGCGCATAATAATACCCCCCGAAAGTGCCTCGGCTATCAAACTCCCGCCGAGGTTTTTAGAAACCATGTGTTGCGCTTCAAATGTGAATGTGCATTCCCGCTTTCGCGGGAATGACGACAAGGAGCGGCTGTCGCCGGGCATGTTTTCTCTGGATTCCAGTTGCGCGGGAATGACGGCAGGTGTGAATTAAGTAAACCTCCATCCCTTCTTGGCCGTATAATCAATTAATTCACACTGACCCCTTTATTCCATTACAATGAAATCGCAATACAAGGGCCCCGTTCTGTTCGAGTTGTTGGACTCCGGGGAGCGGGAGAAAATTCTGGCGCAATGCGCTGTCCATAAGTACGCCAAAGGCGAACAGATCGTCCGCGAAATGGAGCAGGATCATCATATGTACTTCATTGAGCGTGGCAAGGTGCGGGTGACTTTGTTCTCTGCGGATGGCCGGGAGGTGAGTTTCGCCAACCTTGGACAGGGCGAAAATTTTGGCGAGGTGTCGGTTATCGACGGCAGGCCCCGTTCCGCCAATGTGATTGCGCTGACCGAGGCCGACATAATCATCATGCCGCCTGATGTGTTTCGGCAGATGTTTCGTCGGCATCCGGCGGTGGCTCTGGAATTGTTGCAACAACTGACGGCCATGATCCGGCGTCTTTGCGATCGAATCTTCGAATACTCCACCATCGGCGTGAACAATCGAATTCACGCTGAACTGCTGCGGCTCGCCAGAGAGCATCTCGACCTCGACGGCATCGCGCGTATTCCCAATGTGCCGACCCATGCGCAGTTTGCCAGCCGGGTAAGTTGCCACCGTGAAGCGGTCAGCCGGGAATTGAAGGTGCTGGAGAATGAAGGCATTCTGCATAAAAAGAATCGCAAACTCGTGATCCCGGAAATCCGCCGCTTGCAACAAATGGTAGATCAGGTCATGGGCCGCTGACCCGGCGTTGGCTGTGTTATCTCAAATCCCCAACCTCCTGACCCTGCTGCGCATCGCCGCCTGTCCGGTGCTGGTGCTGGTGCTGAGCGACGGCCGTTACGATGCGGCGTTGTTGCTGTTTCTGGCGGCGGGTATTACCGACGGACTGGACGGCTTTATCGCCAAACGCTTTAACTGCGTCTCAAGCCTCGGCGCCATCCTCGACCCAATCGCCGACAAACTGCTGATTGCCAGTGCGTATATCATGCTGGCGGTGTTGCAGGACATCCCGTTCTGGTTGCTTATCGTGGTGATGTTCCGCGATATCGTCATCGTTGCCGGGTATTTGGTGCTGGTGATGATGGGCGAGGAGATTCCGATGAAACCGACCTACATCAGCAAGATCAACACCTTCCTGCAAATATCGCTGGTGATGGCGGTGCTGAGCGGAAAAGCCGACTGGCTGCACATCCCGTTCGTGGTTTGCGCGCTGGTGATCGGGGTGCTGATTACCACCGTCACCAGCGGCGGCCAGTATGTATGGGCGTGGGGGATCCGGCGCGAGCCATCGAAATCGTGAATCGGCAAGCCCTGATTCCGGTAAGCCTTGATGCGGAGAGCAGTTTCGATAGTTACCGGCCCGGTGCCAACCGCGAATTGCTGGCGGAGTTGCGGCTAATCGTCCACGGCGACCGTCCGCGGCGGGTTTTGTATTTTTGGGGGGAAGCGGGCAGCGGTAAAACCCACTTGCTGAACGCCTGCTGCCAGTTGGCGCACGCCTTGAACAAACCCCACGCCTACCTGCCGGTGAGCGGCTGCGCGACCGACCGCACCGACCTTGCGCGCATCGAACCGCAGTCTTTATTGTGCGTGGATGATTTCCAAAACGCCGCGCACGAAGATTCGTGGCAGGTTGCGCTGTTTGGTTTGTATGAAAAACTGCTGAGCCACACCGGTGCCATGGTAGTCGCCGCCAACCAACCCATGGGCGCGTTAAATCTTGAACTCAAAGATCTCGAATCGCGGCTGGTGAGCGGCGGTGTTTCCTCGCTCGCCGGGCTCAACGAAGCGGACAAACTTGCGGCGCTTAAATCCCGCGCCTTCCACAAAGGTTTTGAATTGAGCGACCCCGTGTTGCAGTTTATTACCACCTATTACCAACGCGACACCGCATCCCTGTTTTCCCTACTCGAACGCATCGACCACGCCTCTCTGGCGCAACAACGCAAAATCACGGTGCCGTTTATTAAGTCGCTGTTGTAATGGGCGTTAGCCGCTCATTAGCGCCCACCGTGCCACTCGGCGTCCCAAAGTTTCGGCGAGGCGTGTTTCATCGGTGCTTAGGGGCAGGCGGTTGTCGGCACCGGCTACATGGGTTGCGCCGTATGGGGTGCCGCCGGTGGTGGTGTGGCTGAGGGCGGTGCCGTTGAATGGAATGCCGACCAAGATCATGCCGTGGTGAATCAACGGCAGCATCATGGATAACAAGGTGCTTTCCTGTCCGCCGTGCATGCTGCCGCTTGAGGTGAATACCGCCGCCGGTTTGCCGTCTAGGGCGCCCGACAGCCACAGGGAAGCGGTTTGCTCGAAAAAATATTTGAGGGGCGCCGCCACCGTGCCGAAGCGGGTTGGGCTGCCGACTATCAGGCCATCGCACGCTTCCAGATCCGCCAGCGTGGCGTAGGCGTCTCCGCTTTCGGGGATTTCATTTTCCACCGCCTCGCACACCGTTGACACCGGCGGCACGGTGCGGATTACCGCTTCGCATTCGGCAACGCTCTCCACCCCGCCGGCGATGTGCCGGGCGAGTTCGGCCACCGAACCGTGGCGGCTATAGTAAAGAATCAGGATATTTTTCATTATGTCGTCCTGCGTTACCCACTCAGCATTAATTCCATCAACGCTTTTTGCGCGTGCAGGCGGTTTTCCGCTTGATCCCATACCACGCTTTGCGGGCCGTCAATCACCTCGCTGCTGACTTCATGGTTGCGGTAGGCGGGCAGGCAATGCATGAACAACGCATCATCCGCCGCGCCTTCCATCATCGCCCGGTCCACACAAAACCCCGCGAATGCGGTTTCGCGGTCGATTTTTTCTTGCTCCTGACCCATGCTGATCCAACTGTCGGTGACCACCACATCCGCGCCCGCCACCGCCGCCGCCGGATCATTACCCAGCGCGATGTGGTCGGCGCATTGTTGCGACAGGTCGGAGTCCGGCTGGTAGCCTTGCGGGGTGGCAATGGCGAGGTGGAAATCCAGTTGGCGGGCGGCGTTCATCCACGAATGGCAGACGTTGTTGCCATCGCCGATCCAAGCCACGCGCCGCCCCGCAAGGTCGCCGCGATGTTCGTGAAAGGTCTGGATGTCGGCGAGCAACTGGCAGGGATGATTGAAATCGGACAGCGCGTTGATGACCGGCACCGAAGCAAATTCGGCCATTCGCTCAACCCGTTCGTGGGGGCCGGTGCGCATGATAATCAGCCGCACCATTCGCGACAGCACTCGGGCGGTGTCTTCGATGGGTTCGCCACGGGCGAGGTGGGAATCGGCGGGCGCCAGAAAGATAGCGTTGCCGCCCAGTTGGGTGACGCCGACCTCGAAGGAAACTCGCGTGCGCGTGGAAGATTTCTCGAACACCAACGCCGCGGTTTGGTTGCGCATCCGGTCGGCATTTGTGTTGGCAGTTGTGCCAGCGTTGGCCTCTTGCTTTATCGCTTGCGCGCGCGCCACGATGCCCCGGAGTTCTTCCGGCGAGAGGTCCATCAACGATAAAAAATGGCGAACCGGCATCGGTGTTTTTTCAGGATAATGGTGTAGAACAAAAATCAAACAAAAAGCGCCGCCCATAAAAAAATCTTGCAATAAAACTTTGGCTTCAGACGCTTGTGGAACAGGTGATTTTACTTAAATCCCGGGCAAATTCCAATGATATACTCCCCGCCCCGCATAACCGATTGACAAGCCGCAATGTCCGACTCTAAAAAAGCCTTGAAAAAAGCAGTGAAAAAAACCGTCCTCGCCTATTCCGGCGGCCTCGACACCTCGATCATTCTGAAATGGCTACAGGATGTCTATGACTGCGAAGTGGTAACCTTCACCGCCGACATCGGGCAGGGCGAAGAAACCGAGTTGGCGCGTGCCAAGGCGCGGGATTGCGGCGCGGTGGAAATTTATATCGAGGACTTAAAAGAAGAATTCGCGCGGGATTTTGTGTTCCCCATGTTTCGCGCCAACGCCGTCTATGAGGGCGAATACTTGCTCGGCACCTCCATCGCCCGCCCGCTGATTGCCAAACATCTGGTGCGAGTGGCTGCGGAAACCGGCGCCGACGCCATTTCCCACGGCGCCACCGGCAAGGGCAACGATCAGGTGCGCTTTGAACTCAACGCCTACGCACTCAACCCGGAAATCGCAATAATCGCGCCGTGGCGGGAATGGGAATTGCAATCGCGCCAAGACTTGATGCGCTACGCCCGCACCCACGGCATCGCCATAGAAAAGAAAAAAGACGGCGGATCGCCTTATTCCATGGACGCCAATCTGCTGCACATTTCCTACGAAGGCGGCGAATTGGAAGATCCCTGGCAGTCGCCGGCGGAAGAAGTGTGGGGCTGGACGGCATCGCCTATGGATGCGCCGGATACCCCGCAGGAAATGACGCTGACCTTCGAGCGCGGCGACCCGGTGGCTGTCGATGGCGAGGTCATGACTCCGGCGCAGATCATGGCGGCACTGAATGCGGTCGGCGCAAAGCACGGCATCGGGCGCGCCGACATCGTTGAGAACCGCTATGTTGGCATGAAAAACCGAGGCTGCTACGAAACTCCCGCGGGCACCATCATGCTAAAAGCGCATCGCGCAATGGAATCGCTGACCCTCGACCGCGAGGTCGCCCACCTCAAGGACGAACTGATGCCGCGCTACGCCAAACTGATCTACAACGGCTACTGGTTCAGCCCCGAACGGCGTATGTTGCAGACGATGATCGACGCCTCCCAGGAATCGGTCAACGGCGAAGTAAAAATCCGCCTGTATAAAGGCAGCGTCCAAATCCTCGGCCGACGCTCCGCCGACTCGCTATTCGATGAAAAAATCGTCACCTTCGAACAAGACGCCGGCGCCTACGACCAATCCGACGCAACCGGTTTCATCCGCCTCAACGCATTGCGCCTACGCCTCAATGCGCGCCGGGGTAAATCAGAATGACCGCCACTCTCGCGAAAGCGGGAATCCAGTAAAAACATGTACGGCGTAGCCGCTCCTTTGCGGCGCAGGACGCGCGCCTTTATGGAAAACAAAACTATCTGCGCCGAATCGGTTGCCGGAGCCGGTAATTGATCTCGGTTATTGTGCCGCTGTATAACGAGGGCGGGCGGGTTAACGATCTGCTCGGCCATCTGCGGGGGCTTTCGGGGCTGCGTGAGGCGGTGTTGGTGGATGCTAGCGATGAGGTGGCTTCGGTGGCGGTAATTGACGAGTTGGATGGGCGAATTCGAGATGATCCGCTGGTCAGTTTGGTGCGCTGCTCCACGCCGGGGCGGGCGTTGCAGATGAATATCGGTGCCGGGCATTGTCGCGGTTCGGTGTTGTTGTTTTTGCATTGCGACACGCGATTGCCGGAATGTGCGGCGCAGCAAATCGCCGCGCACATCGGGCGCGGGCGTGTATGGGGCTGGTTCGACCTGCGACTGGATGGGGGGCCTGCGGTGTATCGCCTGATCGAGCGTATGATCAACCTACGCGCGCGCGCCTGCCGTATCGCAACCGGCGATCAGGGGCTGTTTATTACCCGGCAAGTGTTTGCCAAGCAACTCGGGTTCGCCGAAATTCCCTTGATGGAGGACGTCGAGATGTCGCGCCGCTTGAAGCGGCTGGGGCCGCCGGCGGTGTTGCGCGGCCCGGTGCTGACTTCGGCCCGACGCTGGCAGAAAAATGGAGTGCTGCGCACGGTGCTGCTGATGTGGAAACTGCGTCTTCTCTATTGGCTTGGATGCAACCCTGCGCGGTTGGCGGCGCGTTATCAGAATGTGCGCTGAGGCGTGCACTAACAAGCCCGTCGCCTTGCCCTTGTATCTGATGGCCAAGGCACCGGTTGCCGGGGAAGTGAAAACCCGAATGCAACCGCAACTTACGCCCGAGGACTCGGCCACTTTGGCGCGCCTGATGCTGGAGCAAACCGCGGACACCGCCCGCCGCCACTGGCCGGGCGAAGTGGTGCTGTGCGTGTGGCCCGACCCCGGTCATCCGGCGTTTCGCCACTTGGCGCGCCAACACAAAATCACTACTCAGATAGACGCCGACCTCGGATCTCGCATGATGGCGGCGTTGAAACAAGGCTTCGCCGATGCCGGTGGAGCGGCGGTGATGGGCTGCGATGTACCCCATTGTCCGGGGGAGATTTTGGCCGCCGCCCACGCCTCGCTGGTGCGCGGCGAAAATCCCCTGGGCCCGTCTCAAGATGGCGGTTTCTACCTGATTGGATTGCAGCGGGAGGCGGCGACCGGCGCCGGGGAAACGTTGTTCAGCGGCGTCCGCTGGAGCAGCCCGGCGGCGTTGGCCGAAGTCCGTGCGCGCGCCGCGGATGCCGGGGTACGTTTTTGCGAGTTGCCAACCTTGCGCGACATCGACCACTACCCGGACCTCGAATGGTTGGCCGGAATAGACCGCGCCTATAAGCGCTTTATCGAGTAAGTTATGATGTTTACCCCAGCCGCATGCCGACCACAATGAACCCAGCGACCCGCAACGCAATCGCCGACCCGTGCTTTCAGTTGCGCTTTCTGAAGCCGCAGTTTTGGGGGACTTGGTGCCATTTGCTGCTGCTCAGAATCGCCCTATACTTGCCGCGCAGGTGGGTGATGGCGGCGGGCGGGTTGCTCGGCGACCGGGTGCGCAAGCACAACAAAAAACGCCGCCGTATCGCCGAAATCAACCTCGGCATGTGTTTCCCGGAGTTCAGCGAGGAACGCCGCCGGCAACTGCTGGTGGAGCACTTTCGCCAATACGGCCGCGGCTTGCTGGACATGGGGCTGGTGCTGTGGGGCACAAGGGCGCGCTTCGACCGGCTGTGCCAACTCGAGCGTCACGACTGGCTGCGCGAACTGGCGCGCCGCCGCCCGGTGATTGTGGTCGCCTACCACCTCACCACTCTGGACATGAGCGGCGGCATTCTGGCGCGGGTTCATCCGAGCGTGTCGATGATGAAACGGGCGCGCAATCCGCTGTTGACCTGGCAGTTGTGGAAAGGGCGCACGCACCTCGACAAAACCAATATCAAGGTGATCATGCGCGACCAAGGGCTGCGCCCGCTGGTGCGTTGGATGCGGGCCGGGCACGCCTGTTTTTTTATTCCGGACGAGGATTTCGGCGCATCCAAAAACACCGCGCACACCGTGTTCGCGCCGTTCTTCGGCGTGCCGACTTCGACCTTGACGGTGGTCGGTCGCCTTGCCAAATTGACCGGTGCGCTGGTGGTGCCGAGCACCACCCGGCTCGACCCGGCCAGCGGTCGCTACACCATGACCATCGGCGACCCGCTGGAGAATTTCCCCGGCGACGACCCGGCAGCGGATGCCACCGCCCTTAACCGCGCCATGGAAGCGTTGATCCGCGAGACACCGGCACAATATATGTGGACGTTTCGGTGGTTCAAGACCCGCCCCGGCGGCGGCGCAAGTCCTTATCGTCGGCGGAAGACGAGCCAATGAACATACTGGTAATCAAGCAAACCTCCCTGGGCGACGTGCTGCATTCCACCGGGCATATCCGCACCATCAAGGAAAATTTTCCGCAGTGCCGCCTGACCTTGCTGACCGCCGCCGGCTCCGCTGACATCTACCGCCACAATCCGTGGGTGGACGAGATGATTTTGTTCGAGCGCGACCGGGTCAAGCGTGAATGGCGGTGGCATCCGCTGCGCACCGCCCGCCATATCGCCGACCTAATCTGCAAGGTGCGCGCCACCCATTTTGATCTGGCTTTTGATCTTCAAGGGCTGGCGCGGTCGGTGGTGTTTCTTTATGCCGCCCGGGCCGGGGGGAAATATGTGAAAGGCCGGTGGCCGGGGCTGGGGCGGTTTCGCAATCCCGCGCTCCACGCTATCGCCGAGATGGACGGCGTACTCGGTTGCGCGCGCTTGTCGGTCGCCGATACATCGATGGAGATTTTCACCTCAACCGAGCAGCGACAGGGCGTGGACGATATGCTCGCAAAAATCAATCCGCAGCATAAACCCTTGCTGGTATTCAGCCCGTTCTCCCGGTGGCCGTCCAAGGACTGGCCGTTGCAACGCTATATCGAAATCGCCGCACGAGTCGCAGGCGAATATGTCATCGCATTCACCGGCTCCGCGGACGCACGCCGACCCATCGCCGAAGCCCTTGCCAAAAACAATGCGCCCAAAGACGGCGTAAGCCCGGTCAACCTCGCCGGCGACTTGTCTATACCGCAGTTCGCCGAATTGGTGCGCCGGGCGCGGCTGATGCTGACCGGCGACAGTTTTCCCATGCACGTCGCCTGCGCCCAAAACACCCCGGTAGTGGCGTTGTTCGGGCCCACGGATGAAACCAGAACCGGCCCGGTGGGGGCCCGGAACGAAGTCATTCGCGCATCGCATTGCGCGCGTTGCGACCGCCCCAGATGCCGCCGCCGATGCCTCGAAAAACTTTCCACCGAGACCGTTTTCCAGATCCTGCACGCCCGCCTCGAAGCCGTCTCGCCAGACCTCGGCTGAATCTGCGGCGGTATTATATGGCTACCATCTGGTCGAATTCCCGCTGGGATTTTTTCGCTTCGCGCAGCAACCACTCCCGAAACGCAGCGATCTGATGTTCGGTTTCATGGCCCGGCACACACACAAAATAATACGAGACGTTCGAGCGGCTCAGCACTTCGGGATACAGGCGCGTCAGCCGCCCGGCGTTGATGTCATCAAGAACATGGGCACTGCGCGCCAGGGCGACTCCCTGATGGTCGATGGCGGCCTGGATCGCCAGGCTGGTTTGCGGGAACTTGCTGCCGGCGGGCATGCGCTTCACTATGACGCCAGCGTCCCGAAACCAATCCCGCCACCTCGGGCAGATATCCACGGCGCTCCTTCGTAGCAGCGGCAACTTGAGCAGCCCGGCGGGTTTTTCCGGCAGCGGATGTTCGCGCAGGAATTGCGGGCTGCAGACCGGAAAGACATACTCGGTGAGCAACAGTTCTTCGTGCAGGTTGCTCCAGCCGCCGTAGCCCAAGCGGATGCCAACATCGGCGTTCTCCGAATCGAAGTCGACGAGATCATCGGTGGTGGAAATCCACACGTCGATTTCCGGGTAATCCTGATTGAAATGCCCGAGGCGATGCACCAGCCACTTGAAGGCGAAGGATTGCAACAAGGTCACGCGCAACGCAGTGGGGGTCTCGTTTTTCTCGCTGAGATCCTCCAGCGTCATAGTGATGCGGCGGATGAAGTCGCGGATGACCGGCACCAGCGCATGGCCGGCCTCGGTGAGGACGATGCGCCGCCCCCGTTTCTCGAACAGTTTCAGTTCCCACAACTCCTCGGCGTGTTTGATTTGGTGGCTGATGGCGCTTTGTGTGACGAACAACTCCTCAGCGGCACGGGTAAAGCTTAAATGCCGGGCGGCGGCCTCGAGGGCGCGCAGGGCAGAGAGGGAAGGGAAGCGGACGGCCATTATAGATGTATGAGTAAATGCTCATACATATTATGAACATATTTCGTTTGTTTTCAACCCCCCCGCGCCCTATATTTATCCCAATCGCTGATGAACAGCATTAATTCTAACCCGATATTTAGAGGAGGGCGCGAAAATGGCAAACGATCTTTGGATCAAAGTGGGAGGCGCCTATGTTGGCGCCATCATCATTCTGGCGGTAATTGTTACCGTCATCAACTAGGAGGAACCGACATGAGCAAATCCATCCATACCGGCCACAACGGCCACGACAACATCGTACACGGGCTGTTTCGCCCAACCCTGCTTTCCAGGGGGCTGGCGGCACTGAAAGCCTGGCGGAGCCGCAACATCGCCATCCGCGAATTGACCGCAATGCCCGATGCCCTGTTGCGCGACATTGGCATCGAACGCTACCAGATCAAGCACGCGGTGCAAAATTTCGGCAAGCATCCCGAAGTACTTCGGATGCCAGACGAAAAAGTCGCCCCGGCTTTCCAAGTCCAAAAAGCGGCCTAATAAAAGCAATCCGCAAAGTTTTTCCTCCGTTGGTGTTTGTGCGGGGCGATCGTCAGGTCGCCCCTCTTTTTTCATTTGCGCCGACGCTCACAACCCCCGCCAATAATACCCCACCACCCCCAAAGCGCAACCATTATTCGCGCCCGCAATACCACCAATCCCACCCGGTAGTCATTCCCGAGAAGACGGGAATCCAGTGAAATAATCCCGGCGGAGTTGGACCTTTTAAGAAAGCAAACCTGCCGAAATACAGTATTTTTTCTCTGGTATGTGGTATACCACAAAATCAGTGCGTCACAACCGCACCCAACCAATCTCATAGCGAGGAAAACGATGAACATCATCCGCAAATTGAAATTTGTTCTGCAGGCAGCGATTGCCGTGGCGATGGTGCTTGGCCTTTCCGTGCCGGCAACCGCCGCATGGTCGCCGAAAAAACCCATTGAACTTATCATCATGGCCGGCACCGGTGGCGGTGCGGATCAGATCGCGCGCTTGTTGCAGGGTCTGATTGAGCAGAAAAACTTGTCGCCACGGCCGTTTATTCCCATCAACAAACCGGGCGGCTCGGGCGCCGAAGCGCTTCGGTATATGCAGGACAAGAAGGGCGACAACCATGTCGTTCTGGTTACCCTCAACAGTTTCTACACTACCCCCATCATTCAAAAGGGTATCGGCGTTGATGTCCAGAAATTCACCCCCATCGGACGCATGGCACTGGATAATTTCCTGCTCTGGGTTCACAACGACCAATCCGACATCACCGACCTCGACAGTTATGTGAAAGCGGTCAAAGCGGCAGGCAGAAATTGGAAGGTGGGCGGCACCGGAATCGGTCAAGAGGATTCCATTTTGACCGCGATGATGGAAAGCAACTTTGGTTATCAGGTCACCTACATCCCGTTCCCCGGCGGCGGTACCGTGGCCAAAAACCTGATAGGCAAACACATTGATTCCACCGTCAATAACCCGGCGGAGCAAAATGAATTCTACCGCGCCGGCAAATCCAAGCCGCTGGTTCAATTCACCGCGGAGCGGCTTCCGGCCTACCCGGATGTGCCCACCGCCAAAGAACTCGGCCATAACCTTGAGTATTACATGCAGCGTTCGATCAACGGCCCGCCGGGAATGTCCGAGGAAGCCCAGCAGTGGTACATCAATCTGTTTGAAACCCTGTTCAACTCAGAGGAGTGGCAGAAGTTCTGCCTGGACGACGGGCTTGCTTGCGATGAATGGTTGGCGGGAAATGCGCTCAGTGAATACCACACAACCGAAATCGCCAAGCATAAAAAATTGATCGAGTCGGTCGGTGCTACGGCCATTACCGGGGAATAACCGGCGCACCAAAGCCAGTGGGGCACGGATGCCCCCTGCGGCCTGACGGGCGACCAAGCAATCAACCCCGCCGGACACCACAACGCACAATAACGACAACGACCATGAACCCGCGATGACCGTTCGCACCGCAGAATTGATGATGGCGTTTTTGTGCGCGCTGTGCTCCATCGGGCTCATGTTCAAGAGCGCCGAACTCAACATCGGCTGGGTGGAAACCCGTGGCCCCGGCGCGGGCGCGTGGCCGTTCTGGCTGTCCGCTGGCATGCTGACGGTTTCGCTAATCACGATGTATCGCTGGTTTCGCCGCATCACCCCGGAGTCCCGTTCGAGCGAGTCGTATCTGAGCGGCGAGAAACTTCAGGTGGTCGGCGTTTCCGCCGGTTCGATTTTGTTCTTGTTGATCGCCACCCACCTGATTGGCATCTACGCGGCGTTGTTTCTGTTTCTTTTGTTCTACCTGCGGCTGGTGGGGCGGCATTCGTGGACGCTGACCTCGGTGTTGATGATCGCGCTTCCGGTGTTTATTTTCTGCTTGTTTGAATGGGCTTTGAAAATACCCTTGCCGAAGTCCATCACCGAGCCGCTGTTCTATCCGATCTACGACCTGATGTATTCCTAGCCCGGCAAAGGAAAACTTATACCAATGGAAGCAACCCTGTCATTGCTCGGCGCCGGCATTTTTGAGGCGTTGCAGCCGGTTAACTTTATGATGATCGTGCTGGGCTGTACCATCGGCCTGCTGGTCGGCGCCATGCCGGGGCTGGGCTCGGTCAACGGCGTGGCGATTTTGCTGCCCATTACTTTTCTGGTGCCGCCGACCGCCGCGATCATTTTCCTCGCCGCCATCTACTACGGCGCAATGTACGGCGGCGCAATCAGTTCCATTACCCTCGGCATTCCGGGCGCATCCACCGCCGTTGCCACGGTGTTCGATGGCCGCCCGTTGGCGCAAGCGGGAAAGGCCGACAAGGCGCTCATCGCCGCCGCCATCGCCTCGTTCATCGGCGGCACCATCTCGGTGGTGTTGTTCACGCTTTTTGCCCCGCCGCTGGCGGCCTTTGCCCTCAAGTTCGGGCCGCCGGAAGAATTTGCCCTGATGGTGCTGGCGTTTGCCACCTTCATCGGGCTGGGCGGCGACGACATTCCCAAGACCATTTTCTCCATTCTCATCGGCTTGGTGCTGGCGAGCGTGGGGCTGGATATTATTTCCGGCCAGCCGCGCCTCATTTTCGGCGACATCTCCGGGTTTTACCACGGCGTCAACTTCCTCGTCCTGGCCATCGGCATCTACGGCATCGGCGAGATGCTGTGGACGCTGGAGACCACCAAAGGCAAGGTGATGGCGCACAAAGTCGAGATGTCCTTTCGGTCGTTGTGGAACAGCCTGAAGGATATCAAGCACTACCTGAAAACTACCATTCTGGGCTCGTTCATCGGCTACTTCGTAGGCACCCTTCCGGCGGCCGGGGCAACCCCGGCTTCCCTGATGTCTTACGGTCTCGCCAAGACCTTTTCCAAGGAACCGGAATCCTTCGGCAAGGGCAACGTGTCCGGGGTCGCCGCACCGGAAGCGGCCAACAACGCCGCCTCCACCGGCTCCATGCTACCGATGATCACCCTCGGAATTCCCGGCTCGCCGACCACCGCCATCCTGCTCGGCGGCATGATCATCTGGGGGTTGCGCCCCGGCCCGTTGCTGTTCAGCGAGCACCCCGAGTTTGTCTGGGGCCTGATCGGCTCTTTGTACATCGCCAACATGGTGACGGTGCTCATCAACATCGCTTTCATCCCGGTGTTCGTCAAGGTGCTAACCTTGCCCTTCACCATCCTTGCGCCGATCATTTATATCCTGTGCATAGTCGGCGGATACGCACCCACTCAAACCATGCACGACGTGTGGCTGATGTTTCTTTTCGGCATAGTCGGCTACCTGATGCGGAAACTGAACTACCCGGTTGCCCCGGCGGTGCTGGCGATTGTGCTCGGCCCCCTTGCCGAGCGTTCCCTGCGGCAGTCGTTGCTGGCCTCTCAGGGGGATATGCTGACCTTCATCGAGCGGCCCATCGCCGGGCTGTGCATTCTCTGCGCCGTCATCCTCCTCAGTTATCCGGCCATTCGCAAGTTCCGCAACCGCTCCAGCCAAAATCCTTGATACCGGCCATTATGAGTACCACAACCGACACCCTGACCAAGAAAGACAAAAGCGGCGGCGTTATTTCCGGCGGCCATCTGGTCGCCCGGGCGCTGAAAAACGAAGGCGTGGACACGATCTTCACCCTGTGCGGCGGCCATATCATAGATATTTACGACGGTTGCCTGGATGAAGGTATCCGAATCGTCGATGTACGCCACGAGCAAACCGCCGCACACGCCGCCGACGGCTACGCCCGGCAAACCGGCAAACTCGGCTGCGTGGTCACCACCGCCGGGCCCGGATGCACCAATGCGATGACCGGCATTGCCACGGCGTTTCGCTCGGAGAGTCCGGTTCTGCATATCGGCGGGCAAAGCTCCCTGTCCCAACACAAAATGGGTTCGCTGCAAGACCTACCCCATGTGGACATGATGGCGCCCATCACCAAATTTTCCTCCGGGGTGTATTCCACCGAGCGAGTCGCGGATATGGTGAGCATGGCTGCGCGGGAATGTTTTAGCGGTGCCTGCGGGCCGTCCTATCTTGAAATTCCCCGCGATGTCCTCGACCGCGAAATCCCGGTCGAGACCGCGGTAATCCCCGAACCCGGTACCTATCGCGCCTCGGCACGCTCCATCGGCGACCCTGCGGACATCGAGCAACTGGCGGATATTTTGGTTAAGTCGAAACGCCCGGCGGTATTGTTCGGCCAGCAGGTATGGACTTGCCGGGGACACCGGGCGGCCATTGATTTTGTGCGGGCGCTGGATGTGCCCGCCTACCTGAACGGCGCCAGCCGTGGAATGCTGCCCCAGGACGACCCCCATCACTTCGACCGAACCCGCAGCGATGCCTTCAAAAACGCCGATGTCATCGTCATCGTCGGCACGCCCTTCGACTTTCGCATGGGCTATGGAAAACGCATAGCCAACGAGGCGACGCTGGTGCAGATCGACCAAAACTACGCCACAGTCGGCAAGAACCGCGCCATCAGTTTGGGGCTGGCGGGACACCCCGGCGCTATTCTGGCGGCGGTTGAACAAGCCGCATCGGGACGCACCGATGACGGCGCCCGCAACGCCCGCCGCACATGGATGAAAGAATTGCGCCAAATCGAGGCCGCCAAACTGGAAAAACTCAAACCCATGTTCACCACCGACCAGCATCCCATTCATCCCTATCGACTGGCCTTCGAGATCAACGAATTTCTCGGTGAAGACACCATTTATATCGGAGACGGCGGCGACATCGTCACCATTTCCGCCCAAGCGGTGCGACCGCGAAACCCCGGCCAGTGGATGGACCCGGGCGCGCTCGGCTCGCTCGGTGTGGGCACCGGATTTTCCATGGCGGCAAAACTAGCCCATCCCGATAAGGAAGTGTTATGCCTCTACGGAGACGGCTCCTTCGGCATGACCGCGTTTGACATGGAAACCGCCCAGCGTTTCGGCGCGCCGTTCCTCGCCGTCATCGGCAATAATTCCCACATGAACCAAATTCGCTACGGCCAACTCGCCAAATATGGCGCTGAACGAGGCAACGTCGGCAACGCCCTCGGAGATGTCGAGTTTGGTAAATTCGGCGAAATGATTGGCGGCTACGGCGAAGAAGTGCGTGAAGCGAAAGACATTCAATCGGCACTTCAACGGGCCCGCGAAGCCATCGCCAAAACCGGCAAATGCGCGGTGCTCAATATATGGGTGGACCCGGATGAATACGCCCCCGGCACCAAAGCCCAGACTATGTATAAGTAACTCGCAGGCAGTTCGACATTTTTGCTAACCCTTTTCACAGCCATTTATAAAGACCAATGAAAGCACTTGAAAATATCCGCATCCTCGACTTCACGCATGTCCAATCGGGGCCGACCTGCACCCAGTTGCTGGCCTGGCTCGGTGCCGACGTAATCAAGGTCGAACGGCCGGAGGTCGGAGACGCAACGCGTAATCAGTTGGTCGACGTCGAAGGCGCCGACTCGTTGTATTTCACGATGTTAAATCACAACAAACGCTCGCTGACTCTCAACACCAAAAATGAAACCGGCAAACAGGTGTTGGAGCGATTGGTAAAAGCATGCGACGTGCTGGTCGAGAACTTTGCGCCGGGTGCGCTGGACCGCATGGGCTTCTCCTGGGAGCGGATTCAGGCGCTCAATCCGCGAATGGTCATGGCCTCGGTCAAGGGCTTCGGGCCGGGACCTTATGAGGATTGCAAGGTGTATGAAAATGTCGCCCAATGCGCCGGCGGCGCGGCTTCGACAACGGGATTTCCGGACGGCCCGCCGTTGGTAACCGGCGCGCAAATCGGCGATTCCGGCACCGGCCTTCACCTTGCTCTCGGCATAGTCGCCGCGCTTTTGCAGCGCGAAACCTCCGGCCGTGGCCAGCGCGTGCTGGCGCCGATGCAAGACGGCGTGCTCAACCTGTGCCGGGTCAAACTGCGCGACCAGCAACGCCTCGCCCACGGCCCGCTGAAAGAGTATTCACAATACTGCGACGGCATCGAGTTCGGCGAAGCGACACCACGCGCCGGCAACGATTCCGGCGGCGGGCAACCGGGACGAATCCTGAAATGCAAAGGCTGGGAGACCGACCCCAACGCCTACACCTATTTCATTACTCAAGCCCCCGCATGGGGGAATATCTGCGATGTGATTGGCAAACCGGAATGGAAAGAAGCCCCGGATTACGCCACACCGGCGGCGCGCCTGCCGCGACTCAATGCGATATTTGGAACCATCGAGGAATGGACCAAAACCAAAACCAAGTTTGAGGTCATGGATACCTGCAACCCCCTGAACATTCCGGTGGGCCCGATACTCTCCATGAAAGAACTCGCCGAGGAGCCGTCGCTGCGAAAAACTGGAACCGTGGTGGAGGTCGATCACCCGAAACGGGGCAAATACTTGAGCGTGGGATGCCCCATCAAGATGTCCGATTCCGAGGTCGCCGTGGAACGTTCGCCGCTTCTGGGCGAGCACACCGAGGAGATTCTGCGCCAAGTATTGAACTACTCCGAAGACGAAGTAACTGCCATTCGGGAATCGGGCGCCATCTGAATTTTTTTTGCCGGAGAATCAAACCATGCGAATCGTCATTCACGGACAGCAAGCATTTGGAAGCGCGGTGTTGGAAAAACTGCTGGCGCGCAAAGAAAATATAGTCGCGGTATGCACCGCCCCCGACCGGGAAGGCCGCCCCCCCGACCCGCTGAAAGAATTGGCACTTGCGAATGGCCTGCCGATTCATCAACCGGCCTCATGGAAAACCGCCGAGTCCCTTGAAGTGATGCAATCCTTTGATGCCGACTTGTGCATGATGGCGTATGTATTGTTGTTCGTTCCCGAAGCGGTGCTGAATGCGCCCAAACACGGCACCTTTCAATACCACCCGTCCCTGCTGCCCATGCACCGTGGTCCATCTTCAATCAACTGGCCCATCGCCCAGGGTGCAACGCAAACCGGTCTGACGATTTTCTGGCCCAATGACGGCCTCGATGAAGGCGCGGTTTTGCTGCAAAAAACCTGCGATATCGGGCCCGATGAAACCCTGGGGGATGTATATTTCCAAAAACTTTTTCCGATGGGCGTTGATGCCATGCTCGAATCGCTGGATCGGGTGAAACAAGGCCGTGCGGAAAAAATCCCCCAGAACCTTGCCAACGGTTCCTATGAGTCGTGGTTCGGTAAGGCGCAAACTCAACTGGATTGGAAGCGACCGGTGCGCGAGGTGTACAACCTCATTCGCGCCGCCAATCCGCAACCCGGAGCATGGACGCACCACGGCGCAACTGAACTCAAAATTTACGACAGCAAACCGGTCGACCTCAAAGGGCCGGCGGGCGAGGTGCTTTGCGTTGACGCCGCCGGATTTTGTGTGGCGGCGGCGGACGGCGCGATTCGCATCATGCGCGTTCGTGCCGACCTCGGGAAAATCCCGGCAGTCGAATACGCCGCACACAGCGGGCTTTCGCCGGGTGCCATACTTGGCTAACTTGCCTCGGCTAACTTGCTTCGGTTGCGGCTTCCACTTTCAGGGGATTACCGAATGAAGATTTGCGTGGTCGGCGCCGGTGCCATCGGCGGTTTTATGGGTGCCCGGCTGGCGCACTCGGGATGCGAGGTTTCGTTGATCGCCCGTGGTGCGCACCTCGCCGCCATTCGGCGAAACGGCTTGAAATTGATTCAGGATGGCGAAGTAATCGTCGCCAACAATTTGGCGGCGACGGACGACCTTTCCGACCCGGGAATTCAGGACATCGTACTGCTGGCGCTTAAAGCCCATCAGATTTCCTCGGTCGTGGAAAAACTGCCCGACCTCATCGGCGCAAACACCGTCATGGTCACCCTGCAGAATGGAATCCCCTGGTGGTATTTTCAGAAATTTCCGGGCCAAAAATTACCGGGCCAGAAATTACCGAGCCAGAAATTGCCGAAGAAATACCACAACCGGCCCGTGGAAACCGCCGACCCGGGCGGCGTTCTGGCCGATGCCATCAACCCCGATTGCCTGATTGGCTGCGTCGCCTATCCCGCGGCGACCATCGCCGAACCCGGCGTAATCCGCCATATCGAAGGCATTCGGTTCCCCATCGGCGAACTCGACGGCACGATTTCCGAGCGGGTGCAAAAAGTCTCGGAAGTGTTCACCAAAGCGGGCTTCAAGTCGCCGACCCTGGACGACATACGCTCCGAAATCTGGTTGAAACTGTGGGGCAATCTGACTTTCAATCCCATCAGCGCCCTGACCCACGCCACGCTGGAGGCCATCTGCCGGTTTCCCCCGAGCCGCACGCTGGCCGGGACGATGATGCGCGAAGCCCAGGAAGTCGCCGAAAAACTGGGCGCGACCTTTCGCGTTGGCATCGAGCGAAGAATAGACGGCGCCGAGAAGGTCGGCAAGCATAAAACCTCCATGCTGCAAGATGTGGAAGCCGGCAAGCCGCTAGAAATTGACGGCATGCTGGGCGCGGTTATCGAACTCGCCGAGGTTACCGAAACCCATGTCCCGGCGCTGCGCGCGGTGCACGCATGCGCGTGCCTGTTGAATCAAAAAATCGAAACTGAAAAAGTCGCCATCGTCGAGACCGCCGCGGGCTGAAGTCCGCCGCCGGCATCGGCGAAACAATCACCATTCCAAATCCGGGACACAACCCAATGACCAACCAAATCGTGGTTCACGCCACCGGCGATGCCGGAGAAATGAAGTGGGAAAACGCTGCGCTCGCCGACCCCGGCGCGGATGAAATCCAAATTCGCCACACCGCCATCGGCCTCAATTTTATCGACGTGTATTTCCGCACCGGCGTCTACATAGCGCCGCAACTGCCGTTCACACCGGGCCTCGAGGCCGCGGGCGTGGTCGAAAAAGTCGGTTCTGCGGTCGCCGATTTCAGCGTTGGCGACCGCGTCGCCTACGCCTCGGCGCCCCTCGGTGCTTATTGCGAGGCGCGCAATTTTCCGGCGGCGCGGGCGGTCAAAATCCCCGATGGCATCGACGACCAGACCGCCGCCGCCCTCATGTTAAAAGGCATGACCGCGCATTACCTGTTGCGCTCCGCCCACCGCGTCAAAGCCGGCGACACCATTTTGTTTCACGCCGCCGCCGGCGGGGTCGGGCTAATCGCCTGCCAGTGGGCCAAACACCTCGGCGTCACTGTCATCGGCACCGTCGGCTCCGAAGAAAAAGCCAAGTTGGCGCGCGCCAACGGCTGTCAACACACCATCGACTACAGCCGCGAAAATTTCCCTGAGCGGGTTCGAGAGATTACCGGCGGGGAAGGCGTTGCGGTGGTATACGACTCGGTCGGACAGACCACCTTCATGGACTCCCTGGATTGTTTGAAACCCCGCGGGACGATGGTGTCGTTCGGCCAGTCCTCGGGCACGGTCGAGCCTTTCGATATCGGCCTTTTGAGCACCAAAGGCGCGCTCTACCTGACCCGCCCAACGCTGCTCTATTACACCGCCGACCGAGACGAGTTAATCTATCGCGCCAACGAAGTATTCGCCTCGGTACTCTCCGGCGCAATCAACATAAGCATCAACCAAACCTACCCACTGGCGGAAGTAGTCACCGCCCACCGCGATCTGGAAAACCGCCGCACCACCGGTTCAACGGTGTTGCTTCCCTGAATCACGCCACCGAACTCACGAAAAAATCTTATCCCCGCGCTGATCAATCAGGGTTTTGGCTTTGCTGATGATCAGGGCGATGGCCGCCTCTTTGGTGGGGGATGAGTCGGCGCGGATGAAGGCGTGTTGCTTGGTTTCAGCGTCGATGTCTTTGCGGATGAGGGCTTCGGTGGACCAGCCGCCGGTGACCTTGCGCGGGCCGGGGATGATGCTGAATTCGTTGTATTCCACCGCCGGTTCCTCTTTTGCGGATGCCGGGCCGCTTTGCAACAGCCCTTTCAAAAACTTGATCATGTCGAACTCCAAAATGGTCGGTTGGCTTCGCTCAACTTTCGAGTGCCACGATGCGGTTGTGGGCATACAATGCGGCGACCTTGTAGGCTTCGGCCAGGGTCGGATAGTTGAACGCATTTTCGAGGAAATAATCCAGCGTGCCCTTGAGGGTTAGCACCGCCTGACCGATGTGAATGAGTTCGGTGGCGCCTTCGCCGACGATGTGGACGCCGAGCAAGCGTCGCGTCTTGGTGGAAAAGATGGTTTTTATCATGCCCGAATCGAGCCCCATAACCTTGCCGCGAGAGGTCTCGCGCAGCGGCGTGAGGCCAACTTCATAGGGAATCTTGCGCTCGATCACTTCCTCTTCGGACATCCCCACGGTGGACATTTCCGGCACCGCGTAAATGCCATAAGGGAAGAATTTCGAGGACTTGTGCACCGGTTGGCCGAGCGCATGCAACACCGCAATGCGGCCTTGTTCGAGGGAGGTCGACGCCAGACTCGGAAAGCCGATGACGTCGCCGGCGGCATAGATATGAGGCACCGCGGTCTGGAAATTTTCATTGACCGACAGGCGGCCGCGATGATCGACCTCGAGCCCGCATTGCTCGAGACCGAGGGTGTCGGTGGCGCCGACCCGGCCGGCGGCGAACAGCACCATCTCGGATGGGAAGGCGCGGCCACTTTCCAAGCGCACCACGCACGCGCCACTTTTTCGGATTTCAATCTTGTCGACCTTCTGCCCGAACTGCAGGCGCAGGCCGGCGTCGACGATGTCGTGGCGGAAGTGCATGAGGATTTCCTTGTCGATGAAATCCAGCATGGTGGCGCGCGGCTCGATGAGCGTAACGTTGATATCCAAGGCTTTGAATATGGTGGCGTACTCGACCCCGACCACGCCGGCGCCGATGACCGTCAGCGAGCGTGGCAATTTGTCCATTCGGGTCACCTCGTCGCTGTCGATGACGGTGGTGCCGTTGAATGGCACATAATCGGGGCGGTAGGTGCGGGTGCCGACGGTGATGATAAAACTATCGGCGGTTACGGTGATGACGTCGCCGCCCATGGTGTCCACTTCGACGGCCTTGTCGTTGACGAAACGGCCGTGGCCGCAGATGATTTCGACGCCGTTGCGGACTAATTGATCCTCAAGAATGTCCACCTCCCGCTTCAAGGTCATGTTGAGACGCTGCATCAAGTCCGCGGCGGTGATGTCCTGCTTGACCCGGTAGGAGCGACCGTAGAACCCGCGTTCACGCCAGCCGGAGAGGTTGAGCACGGTCTCGCGCATGGTCTTGCTGGGGATGGTGCCGGTATGCACGCACACTCCGCCGACCTCGGACATGCCGTCAATGACCACGACCTTGCGCCCCAGTTTTGCCGCCTGAATGGCGGCGGTTTTGCCCGCAGGGCCGCTACCGATGACGATGATGTCGTATTTCTGCATGAATTTTTCCGGAGCCGACCGCTTGGGATTAGAATTCGGGTTGCCAAACGGGTACCGTTGCGGAAAAACCCGTTTGCGAGGTGGTGTCGCATTGTATTCGATTTTGCCCGATAGCGGATGCGTTGTGCATGACGCGCAATGCGAGGGTGTCCGGTGTTTTTTTTGTTGCGACTTGTCCTTAATAAGGGGTTTAACTATTCGGTGATTTGTGAAATAATTACCCATCTATACCGAGTTAAGCGATTGTTATGTTCTATATGCTTTGTTTTTTATAGATGTTAATGCTACATATAGCCTGTTATGTGAAATAAACCACTTTGAGAGCCCGAACGCCATGCCCAATACAGAAACTTGTTCCCCGGACCGGCAAAAAATGCTGGAGAAACTGTGCGCCAGCACCATCGGCCTCGACGTGCAGTACCAACTGGCCACCGGCGAAAAAACCCGGCGCATCTACCTCGACAGCACCGCCAGCACCCTGCAACTTGGAATCGTCCGTGACATCATGGACAAGTACCTACCCCATTATGCCAACACCCACAGCAACGCCCACTTCAACGCCAAACTCTCCTCCAGGGAATTTGAATGGGCCCACGACATGGTGGTGGAATTCGTCGACGCCGACCCGAAAACCCACGGTTGTTTTTTCGTCGGCAGCGGTGCCACCGGCGGCATCAACCGCGTGGCCCGCACCCTGTCGCGCAAATGGCCGGAACGAGACGTGGTCATCACCACCATCATGGAGCACCATTCCAACGACCTGCCTCACCGAAAGAATTTCAACAAGGTGGTTCATATGCCGGTCAAGGTCACCGAAAGCGGCTACGGCTGCGCCGACGTTGCGCGCATCGAACAAGCCCTTGAGGAATACGGCGGGCGCGTGAATTATGTTTCGGTGACTGGCGTCTCTAATGTCACCGGCATCGTAAATCCCATTCACGACATCGCCGAACTCGCGCACCGCCACGGCGCCCTGATCATGGTGGACGCCGCGCAGATGGGAGCCCACATGCCCATCCAGATGAGCGGCCATGAAAACCCGGCGCGGGACTTGGACATCATATGCCTGTCGGGGCACAAGATTTATGTGCCGGGGGCGCCGGGGGCGGTGGTCGCCCGCCGGGATTTATTTTCCGGGGTCGAGCCCGACGAAGTGGGCGGCGGCATGGTGGATGATGTGTACCTCGACCGCTACCTGTCAACGGACAAATTTCCCGACCGCGAAGAAGCCGGCACGCCCAACATAGTCGGCGCCATCGCCCTGGCCTCGGTACTGTACGCCCTGAAAAAAATCGGCATGGCGCACATCGACGAAGAAGAGACTCGGCTGATCAACAACACCGTCTCGCAACTGGTGAAAATCAAGGACGTGGTGGTGTACGGCGAGACCGATACCGGCAAATGCCAGCGCGCCGGTGCCATCTCCATCAACATTCGCGGCATGCACCACTCGCTGACCGCCGCGATTCTCAACGACTACTTCAACATCGCCGTGCGCAACGCCTGCTTCTGCGCGCACCCTTATGTACGCGAAATGATCGCCGACGACCTCGGCGAACATATGGACGACCTCAGCAACGAAGAAATCGAAGCGCTGGCGGAATTGCACCGTGGCATGGTGCGCGCCAGTTTCGGCCTGTACAACGATCAAAAAGACGTCGACGCCCTGGCCAGCGCGCTGCGGCAAATCTCCGACAACAAAGACTACTACCTGACGCAGTACCACCAACCCGACTCCTGCGACGAATACTCTCACAACACCTTCCAATTCGACAGCACCCCAGTATTCTCGACGCGCAACGAAGTCAACCGCTGGCTCGAAGCCGAATAATTCCGGCCTGATAATTCCGACCTGATCCGGGGGCGTTTTATACGAGCGTTGTGAGTTTCTGCGCCCGCATCGGGCAGGATGTTGGGTGCTGAATAAAAGATTATAAATACACTATTATTTGGTTTTTTTCTGCTTTATGGTCTAATTATTACGCATTATTTATGTGATTTTTTACTTTACTATAGGTAATGGCTGGTATATAACCTAAATATATCATTTTTAGGTATTACAGGATTAGATATGAACTATAAAATAGATTTCTCTCTGGTCACCAGCGAAGCCGTGGAAAACGCCCTCGGTAAGCGGCTCGAAGCGATTCGGCTCAGCCGCAACATTACGCAGGACGACCTCGCACGGGCGGCCGGGGTGTCGCGCAGTACCGTCAAGCGATTGGCGCAAAGCGGCAAGGGAGTTTCCTTGGATTCTTTTATCCGCATCATTCAGGCTCTCGACCTGGGCGGCCAACTACAAGCCCTTCTTCCCGACCCCGACGACAGCCCCCTGCTGCAACTCGCGCAACACGGCGGCAAACGCCGACAGCGCGCGCGCCATAGCACCGCCGAACTGCCATTCGCGATACGCCACTGGACCGGGGAACAGCAAGAGGTGCGCGAATGGGACGGTAAAAAATGGCCGTGGGAAAATCAAGACGGCGAACAACACGGCATAAAAAATAACCCTGCGGAAAAAACTTGATGACCACCGCCGGTGTGCATCTCTGGGGGGAAGAAATCGGCGCCGTGTCGTGGCAACCGGAGCGTGAAGTCGGTGTATTCCAATACGCGCCGGGCTTTGCCGGTGGCGGCGTCGAAGTCGCGCCTCTGAATATGCCGCTGCGCCGTCGGCCGTACACATTTTCGGATTTGTCGCGCACCAGTTTTCGCGGGCTGCCGGGGCTGTTTGCCGACAGCCTCCCGGACCGATTCGGCAATGCGCTGATCGATGCCTGGCTGGCGCGGCAAAATCGGCCATCGGCAAGTTTTAATCCGGTCGAACGGCTTTGCTATACCGGCACTCGCGGCATCGGCGCGCTCGAATTTCAACCGGCGCTCAAAGATGCGCCGACTTCGGCACACACGCTTGAAATCGAGCGTCTAGTGGAATTGGCCAATGTCATCCTCAAAAAACACGACGGTGTCGGCGGCCGATTGCACGGCGGCGATGACGACGCCGGAACCATGGAAGACATTCTGCGAGTCGGCACTTCCGCCGGCGGGGCGCGTGCCAAAGCGGTGTTGCTATGGAATGAAAACACCGGCGAATTTCGCTCGGGACAGACGCGCACGCAACCCGCCGACACGGGCTTTCGCCACTGGTTGCTCAAATTCGACGGCGTCGCCGACAGCATCGGCAAGGCGGTGGCCGAATCCCTCGGATACGGCCGCATCGAATACGCCTACGCGCTGATGGCCGTGGATGCCGGGATTACGATGATGCCGTGCCGCCTGCACGAAGAAGGCGGGCGCGCGCATTTTATGACCAAGCGTTTCGACCGCGCCGACAACGGCGCCAAACTGCACTACCAATCCCTCTGCGCGCTCATGCACCTCGATTTCAACCTCGCCGGCGCGCATTCCTACGAGCAGGCGATGCTCGCCATTAAGCAGTTGCGTGCTCCCGCCGCCGACCTCGAACAACAACTGCGCCGCGCCGCCTTCAACCTCATCGCACGCAACCAGGACGACCATGTGAAAAACATCGGTTTTTTAATGAAGCCGCGCGGCCAATGGCGTCTGTCGCCGGCGTTCGACCTCGCTTATAACTACAACCCAGACGGGCAATGGACGAGCCGCCATCAGATGAGCGTCAATGGGAAATTCGATGATTTTGTGCGCGCCGACCTGATCGCGCTGGCGCACCACGGCGGCATCAAGCCGGGCAAAGCCGGCGCCATCGTCGATCAAGTGGCCGCCGTCATCGCCGAATGGCGACGCTACGCCGACCAAGCGCAAGTCGCACCGGCGCACGCGAAAAGGATTTTCAGCAATCTGCGGCTGAAGGCATTGCGCTGATTGCCGTGATGAAAAGACTAATGAAAACTGGAGCGGGAAACGAGATTCGAACTCGCGACCCCAACCTTGGCAAGGTTGTGCTCTACCACTGAGCTATTCCCGCATTATTCGGATTACCCACCTCCCGGTGGGGGAGGTCAATTCTATGCATGCGGACGGGCGTGTCAATAGTGACGGCGGGATTGCGCCTTAAAATTCAGGCGTGTTCGCGCAGATATGGCACCGCCGAGCGCAGGTATTCGTACATCGACCACAGCGTCAGCAGGGCGGCGAGATACAGCAGGATTTCGCCGATCAAGAAAACGGGCACGCCGTACAGCAGCACACTGATGGCGGTCATCTGAAAGGCGGTCTTGGATTTGCCCAGCCTACCCACCGCAACCGCGCCGCGCTCGCCGAGTTCGGACATCCATTCGCGCAACGCCGAAACCACGATCTCGCGGCCAATGATGATGGCCACGGCGATAGCGAAAGGTATCGCATGCAACACGTTGTCCAACACCCGGCTATCCGAGACCAGCAGCACCAGCGCCGTGGATACGATCAGTTTGTCCGCCACCGGGTCGAGAAACGCGCCGAGGGACGAGGCGGCGTTCATGCGCCGCGCCAGAAAGCCATCCAACCAATCGGTCACGGCCGCCAGCACGAAAATGGCGGTGATGATGACCTCGCGGTAGGCGGACGGCCAGAAATACATCACCACCAACACCGGAATCAGAACGACTCGAAACAGCGTGAGCAGATTGGGAATATGGATAATCATGTTGCAGTCGGGTTTCAGGGCTGTGGTTTCGATGCCAGTGTAGGGGGGATTGTACTTGAGAGAGGGCGGTAATACACGCTGTTGTCTGATGGGGGGTTGCGCTAGACGCGGTGTTAGTCATGGAAATGGCGGTAAATTCGCTTTGCTAGTGCCGGGCTGATGCCCGGTGTTTTGGCCAGGTCTTCGACTCCGGCGTGTGTTATTTCGCGCATTCCGCCGAAGGTGCGTAGTAGGTTGCGGCGTCTTTTTTCTCCTATGCCTTCGATGCGTTGCAGTGGCGATTCGTTGCGGGCTTTGCTGCGGCGTAGGCGGTGGCCGCTGATGGCGAAGCGGTGTGCTTCGTCTCGGATGCGTTGTATCAGCAGCAACGCCGGTGAGCCTTTGACCGGGGTGATGGCGTGTGCCCGACCGACAAGGTGCAGTCGTTCTTCGCCGACTCGTCGCTCGCGGCCTTTGGAGACCCCCAGCAGTACCACCGAGCCGACCGGATGCAATTCCTCAAACACCCGACTGGCTACCTTTAACTGGCCTTTGCCGCCGTCTATGATGACCAGATCCGGCAACTTGCCATCGTCCTGCAATACTCGCCGGTAGCGGCGCATCAGGGTTTGCTCCATGGCGGCATAATCGTCGCCGGGTTCGATACCGGCGATGTTGAAACGCCGGTAATCCGACTTGACCGGCCCGCGCCGGTCGAACACCACGCATGCGCCCACGGTGCGCTCGCCCATGGTATGGCTGATGTCAAAACATTCCACCCGCGCCGGAATTTCTTCTATGGACAACAACGCGGCGAGGTCGGCAAACTGCGCGTCCACCCGGCTTCGCTGGGTGAGATGGGCGCGCAAGTGGTCGGCGGTGTTGGCGTGTGCGGATTCGATCCAGCGGGCGCGATGGGCGCGGCAGCGGTGCTTGATTTCGACCTTGCGCTTATTTTCCAGAGCCAATACTTGCTGCAGCGAAGCGCGGCTTTTGATGTTTTCGCTCAGCAGGATTTCCGCGGGCGGATTAGCGCCCAAATAATTCTGCGGCAGGAACGCATCCAGCAGTTCGGCGGGACCGAGATCCAGCGGGTTTTCACGCACCTGAAAACGCCCGCCGAGGTTGCGCCCACGGCGGATGGACACCACCCCGAAGCACGCCAGCCCGGACTCCAACGCCACCGCCACCACGTCGGCATCGGCGGCGCCGGCGGACACATACTGCTTTCCCCGTGCGCGCTGCAACAACGCGATGCGGTCGCGCCAGACGGCGGCGGCTTCATAATCCATATCCGCCGAGGCGCGCTCCATTTTATCCGCCAACTCGTCAATCAAAGCAAAATCCCGCCCCGCCAACATCGCTTTGGCTTGACGGACGTCTTCCTGATAGTCGCGCTGGTCGATGCGCCCGACGCACGGCGCGCTACATCGTTTGATTTGATACTGCAGGCACGGGCGCGAGCGGTTGCGAAAAAAGGCGTCGTTGCACTGCCGCAGGCGAAAGATTTTGTGAATCTGCCCGAGCATTTCGCGCACCGCGGCGGCGTTGGGATAGGGTCCGTAATAGCGATCCGGGCGCACGCGTCGGCCACGGTAAAAAGTGAAGCGGGGAAAGGCCGCCCGTTCGCTGAGCCGGATATAGGGAAAACTTTTGTCGTCCCGCAGCGAGATGTTGTAACGCGGGTGCTTATCCTTGATGAGGTTGTTTTCCAACAGCAGGGCTTCGCTTTCAGTGCGCGTCTGCTGAATTTCGGCATGGTGAATTTTGGATACCATTAAGCGAGTCTTCGCGCTCAGCCCTGAGGAACGAAAATAACTCGACACGCGGCTTTTGAGGTTGGCGGCCTTGCCCACATACAACGCCTTGCCGTCCGCGTGATAGAACACATACACCCCCGGACGCGCGCGTAGCGAACTCAAAAAATGCTCCGCATCAAAGGTTGTCTCCGCCTCTGCCGCCGTCGAAGAACGCGCGCCGCTCACGCCGTCCCCCCAAGCCGTCCGGCGATTTGCTCGAACACTCGCTCAAACATCGCTTCGGTGAGTCGTTTGGTGTTGGTGTTGTAGCGGCTGCAGTGATAACTGTCGACCAATATCAGGCCATTATCGAAACCAGTATCGAGATCATTACCGAGGTCATGGCTGGCGTTGTGGGCGAACGGATAGCGGTTCATCACCAGCCCCAGAGCGCGCACAACTGCACGATGCGCCAGCCCGCCCAGGGCCAGCACCAGTTTGAGATGCGGCTCGGCCAGTTCCGCGGCAAGGTAGTGGTTGCAGTTGGCGACTTCGTCGCTGCGCGGCTTGTTGGCCGGTGGCAGGCATTTCACCGCATTGGTGATGCGGCAGTTGTGCAACACCAGACCGTCATCCAAGTGACGGGATTGCGCCGCCGAACTGAAACCGAAGCGGTGCAGCGTGCGGTATAGCAACCCACCGGCATGGTCGCCGGTGAACGGGCGGCCGGTGGCGTTGGCGCCGTGCATTCCGGGGGCAAGCCCGACAATCAGCAATTCCGCACGCGGCGCGCCGAACGGCGGCACCGGCTTGCAGCGATAATCGCCGTGGGCGCGCTTGACCTGATCGAGAAAGCGACTCAACCGCGGACAGTCGCGACAGTTCTCGCGGTACCACGCGGCTGGCGGGTTGCCGGTCAGGCCCATAGCCAATACAATGCGGCACTGGTTTCAGTCATCCCAAGGATATTCATTGCCATGAAAATTTCGGCCTTCGATATGCGCATCGGTAACCTCGTGGAACACAACGGCAAGTTGTGGCGCGTGCTCAAAAAAAACCATGTCAAACCCGGCAAAGGGGGCGCCTTTGTTCAGGTTGAGATGAAGTGTATCAGTGACGGCGTCAAACTGGGCGAGCGATTCCGTTCCGATGACAAAATCGAGAAAGCCCGCGTCACCCAACACCGCATGCAGTATCTGTATGCCGACGGCGTGTCCCATGTTTTCATGGATATGGAAACCTACGAGCAACTTTCCCTG
Source organism: Candidatus Poriferihabitaceae bacterium (assembly GCA_965262585.1). Lineage (GTDB taxonomy): Bacteria > Pseudomonadota > Gammaproteobacteria > Arenicellales > Poriferihabitantaceae > JAHRAW01. The sequence continues at coordinate 935,440 of OZ253546.1, read as the reverse complement.
GACGGCGAAGATTTACAAGCCCAGACGCCGTTCCTGCTGCCCAACACCGAAGTGCAAATCAACTTTCACAACGACATCCCCATCGGCGTGGAACTACCGGCGGCGGTAACGCTGGAGGTTGTCGAAACCGAAGGCGTGGTAAAAGGCCAGACCGCCTCGGGAAGCGGCAAACCGGCAACCCTTGAAACCGGCCACAAGGTGACCATACCCACCTTCATCACCACCGGCGAAAAAATCCGCGTGAATACCGACACCGGCGCGTATATGGAACGCGCCTAGCCCGCGTAACCAGCCTGCGTAACGAGTCTGCGTACCCGGGCTGGCGAGAATCAATCATTGTCATGCAACCCCGCACCGGCACCGGCTAAGCGCGAAGTTGCGCTCGCTTCAACATAGGTGCGATGGGCGTATTCTTCGAGACGCCGCCAAACCGTAGATTCGACCGTGGCTTCTGTGATGCGAGGGGAGCAGCGCCGTCCTGAAACGGCAGCAGTTTGGTCGGCACGCTGTTGGGCGACATGCTGTTGGCAGTGAAAAAAACGCGCGGTTTCGGTCTCAACGGCCGGCGGTTCGCCTTCAATCCATAAACCATCTCGGCGGCAGCACAAGCGCGCATCCGGCCAACTCACGGTAAAAACGCGGTCTTCGATTTCCGCCACTTTGCCGATGAAACCGGCGGCGAGAATTGGGTGGGCGATGGCGTCGGTGTCGATGCGCGAATCGCCCGGCCGGTCAAAGCAGTCGCTCAACGATGCCCCCACCAGCAGCGGGTCCAGCGTCCCGCCGGCTGCCCGCCACACCCCCGAAAGCGCGACTGGTGCCAGCGTCCCGGCGTTGGAATAATCCTGCCGATCCAGCAGCCCCGCCAGCACCGCCACGCCGTTCACGCCGTAGGTATGCAGCCAACTCACCGCCTTGCCAGATTCGTCCGCCAACCCCCACGACAACCCGGCGCCACGCACCGCCTTGCGCGCGATCTGCTCGATCTGATTGAGCGAACAAATCACGCGCTGGCGTCGAGGGGTGAGTAGATCCAGTCGTCGGCTTCCCGATGCGCCAACTCGTCTGGGAACGGCGCATGCTGATACATGGTGATGCGAACCCAGCGATCTGATTTAGGATCGAATTTGTTAGCGCCGAAAAACGATAATTTGCAGCGCAGCAAATCAACCGGCCGCAGATGCGCGGAAATAAGATTGTCGCGGATTTCGGCGTAGGGCAGATGCCCGACGGTCTGAATGCGGCGAACGGCGTGTCGATGATGCGGGTTGGCGTGTAAAAATTCGGCCACCGACACGCTGTGGGCGGCTTTGTCGAGGTCGGCATACAACGCCGCAACATCCCGCCCGATGGCCAGCGGCAATTCTTTTTCAGCGCCGGGTTCAGTCAAACGCTCGCCGAGCCTCGGTTCCAATTTTTCCTCGGAGACATACCAAAAACGCGCGTGCTGGGTTGGCTGGGAATAATCCGTCCGCAAGGCCCACGAGTAATGGCTTTCGATATCGCGCCTCAGTTCGGCGGTGGTGGCGTCTCCGCGAATGCGCCAGTAACTCGATTCGTCCACCGCCATGGTCGACTCCAGATCGTCAATCAATTCGCCGTGAGGTTCCAGCACCAGCGTCACCAGCAACTCTTGCCCTTCCACCGACAATTCGTTTTGCGACCAGCGGATGAGGTCGTCCCACGGCGTCGCTCGTTCCAAAGCACCATGCGAGACGCGCCCGGTGAGGTTGGCAATATCGTCTTTGAGCGCATGGATGCGCCGTTGCTGGCTGTGGTCTTCGGTACGCCAACTGTCCAGCCCCGATTTCATGCGCGCCAGCAATTCGCCGAATTGACGGCTGGCCGGAGGCGAACTTCGCGGCAGTCCGCGCACCCGCGCCAGCGCGGTTTCCCTGGCGTGTATCCAGCAATGCACCAGCGCCGGATGCCACAGCAGAAACGGCGCCATGCCGAGGCCGGTGGCATTGCCCACGCCAAGACGCCGCGCCAGATTGCGCTCCAGTTTCACCGCTTTTTGCGGGTTGGCGGCGTGTGCCAGATGCTCGGCGATGTCGATGGTGAACCAGCGAATCAACCATACCGCCAGCAGTTCGGCGCGAAACGGCGGCGCAAATTCCGCCCGTCCGGCAATGCGCTCGCGGTCGCTCAGGCCGAATTTTCCGTTGCCATACACCGCCGTGGTGCGCATCAGGTAGCCGCTGCGGTCGATCCGTTCCTGCGCTGGCTGGCGGCCATTGGCAAGCCGCTCGACCACATGCCCAAACAACCGCACGCTACGATTGGCGCGTGCCATCACCAGTTCGCTCTGTCGGCAACGCCCCGCTTCCTGCTTCGGTACGTTGTCCGCCAGGCGGGTGATTTCAGATTCATCGGGCACCCCGTCGTACAGCGCGAAAGTGGCGTCCCATTGCTCGGCGATGACCCGGTCCGAGCGTTTGTCCGCCGGTAGGTCGTGGGCAAAACACACCAGCGTATAAACACGCCGTGGCCCGGTGGCACGATACAACGCCAGCCCGGAGCCGTGCGCGTCCACCTCCCAGCGGATGCGCTCGAAGCGCCACTGCTCCCGTTTCAAACTGCGCATCAGCGTACGCATGAAACTCAGGCGGGTTTGGTGAAAACTCCCCATGCGCGCCGGTTTCATCACCTCATCCGGCGGTCGCAAAGCAACCGACCCGGTTGGTGCGTTCATGTTATCTGGCGTAGGCGGGGCCGCGGTTTGCAAAGTGAATGGCAGGGTGGACGGCAGGGTTGAAAAAGTGGGAGCCGGCCGATAAGCCGGGTTCTGTCGAGAACAGTTATTCATCTGGGACATTCGTCACCGAATGCCTCTAGCAACCTACCCGGATCCGGCGTGGGCGCACCCATGGATCCCTATTTGGTCTTGCTCCAGGCGGGGTTTGCCCTGCCGCCACTGTTGCCAGTGACGCGGTGCGCTCTTACCGCACCATTTCACCCTTACCCCACGCCCATCCCAGAGGACAGACTTGGGGCGGTATATTTTCTGTGGCACTTTCCGTCGGCTCACGCCGCCCAGGAATTACCTGGCACCTTGCCCAATGGAGCCCGGACTTTCCTCCCCGCCCATAACGGACGAAGCAACTGTCTGGCCGACTCCCACACCCAGCATAGCAACTTACGCCGTGCTTGTCCAGATTCGTAGGATCCATATTAATGAATGGCATGCGTTGCGCGTCCACGCACAACCCCGCCGCGCCTAGCGCGACCTGTCCTTTTAAGGAGCGGGCGTTTTGGTTGCCGTGCCCGGGGGGTGTCATGGCGGTGGACAATCACGGTAAAACGGTGGTATAGTCACCGACATATTACGCTTCAGATTGGAAACGGGGAGGCGGGAAACACCGCGAAAATACCATGACAGGCATCCAAACAATCCAAAATAGCCCCGGAAACGGCGCAGTCACGGGTGTATTGATGAACGTGCCCGTGTCGGTAAAACGCCGTCATTTGGCGCTGATTTCTGGGTTTTTCGGCGTCTGCGCTCTGGTGTCGCTTTTATCCCCGGCGCAGGGTCAGGAAGTGGATACCGGCTTCAACGCCCCCGACAACCTGGACCGTTTAATGTCCGCCTATCAGTCCCAGGGGCTGAAAATCGACCGCTTGGGCGACAATAGCGGTGCTTTTACCGTGGGCAATGAATGGAGAAATTTTCAGGATACGCTGCTCGGCCCGGACGGTGTTTCCGGTCGTTCCTCGTTGTTTGATGATCGGCAAACCTCGGAGTGGACGGGTGGCAATGGGTTTTCCATTGCGCTGGAAGAGCCCGCCGGACAAGGAAATGCCACCAATGACAACATTAAATCCTTACAAGGGCTGACCGAGGGGTCGCCGAACCTGATCTTGTCGTGGCAGGGGGATTTCGCCGAAAATGGCCGATACAAAATGTCCGCCATCGGCAGAAAACTCAATTTGGAAGGCGTTCATGACGGCGTGAACGTGGACGATGAAGAGTTGGGGTGGGGCGTGCAAATGGCCGGCGGCTGGCGGTTTGGCGACCTGTTCGCCGCCCTCCGTGTTACCCTGGGAAATGGCATCGACAGCCTCATCCTGAAACGCTTTGGCAGTGATGTGGCGGTATCGTCTTCGGGCGAAGTGGAAACGCTGGAATCCCTCACCATCCTGCCCAGTTTGAACTACAACATCAACAAGCGGTCGGATGTTCGTCTCTCCCTGGGACATTACAAATCTGCAGACGGCGAGGCGGTTACCGGCATCGACACCCTCGATACCATCAACCTTGGTTACACCTGGAGCCCATGGCCGAGCACCCGAATCGGGGTTGAAGTGGAGGGCAAGGATTTTGAGGGCGACAGTGGCGAAGAAGATTCCACCGAAATCAAAATAGGCGCCGAAACTCGCTTTTAACCGAACTACGGCACCATCACCACCGCAACAAAACCACTGCGATCATTCCTGATCGCGGAAACAATCCTCAACATTCCCACGCAAGGCCCCATTCAAAATGACCGGCTTACGCCGGGGTTTGTTCGACTGGATTCCAGTTGCGCGGGAATGAAGACGGGTGGGGATTGGTGGTGGATGGGATGCCCAGGGAAAAGCAACAGCCCAGGTGGCGTGGCCGAAGCGCGGGCGTGTTAAGATTGCGCTCAATGAACTACCGAGCAAAACGAGCGCGACGGCGATTAGTCAGATAGGCGTGTTGTGCGTTGCCGGCGGACTTGTGCTAATACGTTCGACAGTAATCAAGAGGACGATATTATGAATCCATCCATTGTCGCCGCGTTGACCGCAGCAATCCCGTTGTTGATTTTGATGGCTATTATTTTGCACCGGGAAGGGAAGAGCAAGGATACAGATAACGCCGAATAAGGCGTGGTGGGTTCTTGTCAGTGCCAGCGGTTTGTCAATTCCAATACCAGTCCGAGAAAAACTGCGGCGCCGAACCAGTTGTTGTTGCGGAAGGCGCGCAGGCATTGTTGGCGGTTGCGGTTTTTGCATAGGTATTGTTGGTAGATGGCGAACGCCAGTGCTGCGGTTAGGGCGAGATAAAAGGGCAGGGTGAAATCTCGTTGCCAGCCGAGTAGTGCGAGTAGCATCAGGCAGACTAGGTGTAGCAGGGCGACTATGCGGTTGTCGTATCGTCCGAATAAAATCGCGGTTGATTTAACGCCAATTCGCAAATCGTCGTCGCGGTCGACCATGGCGTATTGGGTGTCGTAGGCGACAATCCATGCGAAGTTGGCGGCGAACAGCCACCACGCTTCCATCGGCACCACGCCGTTCAGGGCGGCGTAGGCCATGGGTATGCCCCACGAAAAGGCCACGCCGAGCACCAGTTGCGGCAGGTGGGTGATGCGTTTGCTGAATGGGTAGAGGGCGGCGATGAAAACCGCAAACAGGGATAGCAGTTGGGTGAGGGGGTTTAATTGCAACACCAGCACCAACGCCACCAGCAGCAGTAGCGCGAAGGTCACCAACGCTTGCCGCACCGATAACTCGCCGGTTGCCAATGGGCGGTTGCGGGTGCGCGCAACGTGCGGGTCGATGTGGCGGTCGGCGTAGTCGTTGATGACGCAGCCGGCGGCGCGCATGACGAAGGTGCCGACGATAAAGATCGCGACTATAACCGCATTCGGTCGCCCGTCCCCGGCCAGCCACAGCGCCCACAAGGTTGGCCACAGCAACAGCAACGCACCAATGGGCCGGTCGAAGCGCATCAATCTGAGATACGCATGCAACATTGCCGGCGTGTTCATACTTCGGCGTAGGATTCGCGGGCGCTGAGCCAGCGTTTGATGATCACATCAACGGCTTGGGGATGTTGCGTCCGCAGCAAGCGGGCGAGTTGTTCGATTTTCGGTAGTAGCGTGCGGTCTCGGGAGAGGTTGGCTACTTTCAGTTGTTGCAGTCCGGTTTGTCGGGTGCCCAGCAGTTCCCCGGGCCCGCGTTGCTCCAAATCTTTGTTGGCGATGACGAAACCGTCGTTGGTGTCGCGCAGGATGCCGAGACGCTCGCGGGCGGATTTGCCGAGCGGCGGTTGGTACATCAATACGCAGGCGGCCTGCTCCGAGCCGCGCCCGACTCGCCCGCGCAGTTGGTGTAGTTGGGCGAGCCCGAGGCGTTCGGCGTTGTCGATGATCATGAGACTTGCCGAGGGTACGTCCACGCCCACTTCGATGACCGTGGTGGCCACCAGCAGGTCGATGTCGCCGCGATGAAAACGCCGCATGACTTCTTCCTTGACGGCCGGTTTCATGCGCCCGTGAATGAGTTCGATGGTGACTTCGGGCAACAACCGGCCCAGGGCTTCGTGGGTTTCCGTTGCTGCCTGCGCCTGAAGTTTATCCGATTCATCGATGAGGGGGCATACCCAGTAGGCTTGCTGATGGTTGCGGCAGATGCCGCGGATGCGCTCGGCCACTTCGCCACGGCGGCTGCTGGGCAGCACCACGGTTTGCACTTGCTTGCGGCCCGGCGGCAGTTCGTCAATGCTGGATACATCGAGGTCGGCGTAGAAGATCATCGCCAGCGAACGCGGAATCGGCGTTGCGCTCATGATGAGTTGGTGAGGCACGCCGCCGCCGCTACCGGCCTTGTTGCGCAACGCCAGTCGTTGGTCAACGCCGAAGCGATGCTGCTCGTCGATGATCATCAAGCCGAGGCGATGAAATTCCACCTGTTGCTGAAACAGCGCGTGGGTGCCAATCACCATCTTCGCTTCCCCCGCCTGAATGCGCTCCAGCGCGCGCGCACGCGCCGCCGCCGGCATCTTTCCGGTCAGCCATTCGACGCTGATGTCGAGTGGCTCAAACCAGTCGCTAAAAGTCTTGCGGTGTTGCTCGGACAACAATTCGGTCGGCGCCATCAACGCCACTTGATAACCGGCATCGATGCCACTCAGCGCCGCCGCCGCCGCCACCACGGTTTTGCCGGAACCGACATCGCCCTGAATCAAGCGCATGGCCGGGGACGGGGTTTTGAGGTCGGCGAGAATCTCATCGATTACCCGTCGCTGGGCGGCGGTCAGGGTAAATCCAAGGTTCGCTTTGAGTTGCTCCCAACTTCCGCCGCCGCTGTTGAAAGGCGGCGCATTGCGCGCTTTGTGTTTCTCCCGCAAGCGGCTCAACGCCAAGTGATGGGCAAGCAATTCTTCCACCGCCAGCCGTTGCTGGGCGGGGTGGGTGCCGGTCGCCAGCGCCTCGGTGTCGGCTTCGGGCTGAGGGTTATGCACCGCCTGCAACGCCTCGCTGAGAGACATCAAACCGAACTGCGCGCGCATCTCCTCCGGCAGGCATTCTGTGAGGTTGTCGAGTTCCTCGGCCATCGCCTGTAACACCAGTTTACGCATCATCACCACCCCCATCCCCTCGGTGATCGGGTAGATAGGCGTCAGAGTCGCTTCGGTCACATCGTGCGGACGCTCCCGGTGGAGCCGGTATTCAGGATGAACCATTTCCGGCGTGCCTCGACCCTGATGTCCCTGGCGAACCTCGCCGTAACAGGAAATCCAGGTTTGTGGTCGGAAGCCGTGCTGCTGGGCGGCGCTGAAATGAAAAAAACGCAGCCTCAGCGAACCGCTGCTGTCGTGCATCTTTACCAGCAGACTACGGCGGCGGCCGTATTGAACCTCGGCTTCGTCCACTTGCCCCAGCACCACCGCCTCCCGCCCCGATTGCAGGGGGCCGATGGGGGAGATCCGGGTGCGATCCTGATAGCGATGCGGCAGGTGGAAGAGCAAATCACGCGGGTGATGGATGCCGATACGCTGCAACCGTGCCTCAAGCCGGGGACCGACTCCGCCAAGTCGTTGCAGGGGCCGTTGCAGGGGCTGCTCCGGGGGGGAATGTGGTGGTTCGGTGTTCAGAACAAGTCGGGTGGATCAGTTGCCGAGGACTAAAATGGCTTCGATCTCAATGGGTGCTCCTTTGGGCAGCGACGCCACGCCAACCGCGGCACGGGCCGGATACGGTTCCTGAAAATAGTGCGCCATCACCTCGTTCACGGCGGCGAAGTTGGCGAGGTCGGTCATGGAAATGTTCACCTTGACGGCGTCGTTTAAGTCGCCACCGGCGGCCTCGGCCACCGCCGCTAGATTTTGGAAGGCGCGATGGGCGGCGTCCATGAAAGATTGATTGACGATTTCCATGCTGTCCGGGTCGAGGGGAATCTGCCCGGAAATATAGATCGTGTTGCCAGCCTTGACCGCCTGAGAGTAGGCGCCGATAGCGTCGGGCGCGCGTTTGGTGTGGATGATTTCTCTGTTGTTCATGAATAGACTCGTGGATGAACTCGTGAATGAACTCGTAGTGATTTCTCAGCGGCCATTACATCACACTCACGAGCAATCTGCCGCAGTCAATTTGGATAGTAAATCGCCCCGGCAACGGTCGGCCTCGCCGCTCCGGTGACCGAGGGCAAGGTCGCCGGGGTGTGCTGCAGGGTTTGATAGGCCATCCACGCAAAGGCGCATGCCTCGACCCACTGGGGAGCAATGCCGAGTTCCTCGGTGGTTTTAATCTCGGCACGGCAGCGTTCGCCGAGCATGGCCATCAGGGTTTGATTGCGCACCCCGCCGCCGCACACGTATACCGTATCCACGGCCGGCGTCAGTTTGTTAACCTGTTTCGCCACGCTCTCGGCGGTGAGTGCGGTCAGGGTGGCTTGCACATCCGGCGCCGGAAGGGCGGCGAATTTTTCATCGGCCAATCGCCGGTCGAGCCATTCCCGGTTGAAGTATTCCCGTCCGGTGCTTTTCGGCGGCGGGCGGGCGAAATAGGGATCCGACAATAGTTTTTTCAGCAGTTTGGCATCAACCGTGCCGGTGGCAGCCCGTGCGCCGTAGCGGTCAAACGGTTCGTTGAAGTGACGCCGGCACCAGCCGTCCAGCAGCGTGTTGGCCGGCCCGGTGTCGAAGCCGGTGATTGCTTTGGCAAGCGTGGAGTTGTCAGCCAACGGCAGGTGCGTGAGGTTGGCGATGCCGCCGAGATTGAGCACCGCACGGGTCTCGTCTCGGCTGGCGAAAACCGCTTGATGAAAGGCCGGCGCCAGCGGCGCACCCTGGCCACCGGCGGCCATGTCGGCACTGCGAAAATCGGTGACCACCGGAATGCCGGTGCGTTGGGCGATGATCGCGCCGTTGCCGATTTGCAAGGTGAACGGAAATTTTCCGCCGGGCCTATGGCGAATGGTTTGCCCGTGGCAACCGATGACCGCCACCGCCTTGTCAATCTTGAGCCGTTGCGCCGCCTGCGCGTATAAACCGCCAAGCCGGGTATGGAGTTGGCCGAGTTCATCGAGGTCAACGGCCGGTTTGCTGAGCAGCGCGTCGATTTGTTTTCGCACGGCGGTGGAGAAGGGGATATGAACGGTATCTTCGATGGCAATCTGACCGGGCGATTGCAAAGACAACAACACGCCGTCAATGCCGTCGGCGCTGGTTCCCGACATCAGCCCCACGGCCAGCGTTGAATCTCCTGCGCGGCATCTACGCTGGTTGCGGTCGGCGCCGGGCATGGATGGCGACTTCGTTATTGCGCGGGGGGTTGCGCGGACGATTGAGCGGCGTCGATTTGCGCTATGTCGATGGGGGTCGCGGGAAGCGCGTCGAGTTGATCCAGCCGCGTAACCCATTCACCGGCCCGGTCGAGGAATTCCCGCCTCTGCTCGGCGGCGATGGGGTCGGATTTGGGCAGTTTGACGGTGAGCGGATTTCGGTGAACGCCGTCGATGCGGAATTCATAGTGCAAGTGCGGTCCGGTGGCCCAGCCGGTGCTGCCGACTTGGCCGATGACGTCTCCCTGACGGATGCGGCGTCCGGGTTTTATGCCGCTGGCGAAGCGTTGCAGGTGGGCGTATAGCGTGGTGTATTTCGTGCCGTGGTGAATGATGACGGTTTTGCCGTAGCCGTGCTCGGTCTGCGCCAGCGTGACCACGCCATCGCCGGTAGATAACACTGGAGTGCCCCGGGGTGCGCCGTAATCCACGCCCCGGTGGGCGCGCCATTTTTTGAATATGGGGTGAAACCGCTGGTGAGAGAAGTGCGAGGTGACGCGGGCGAAGCGGAGCGGCGAGCGCAGAAACGAGCGTCGGATGCTGTCGCCGTTGGGGGCGTAATAGGTGCTGCGGCCCTCGGCGTCGAGGTGGCGGATGGCCCGCAAGGGGCGCTTCGAGACGCGCAATTCGGCGGCGAGGATGTCGCCGTTACCGGCTTTTTTGCCGTCCAGATACAACTCTTCGAAGATCACCATAAACTGATCGCCACGGCGAATTTCCTTGGCGAAATCCACCTGCCAGCCGAATAGTCCGGCGAGGTCGTGGATGGTTTCGAAGTCCAGACCGACACCGGTGGCGGCATCCAGCAAACTGGTGCGGATGGTCGCTTTCTCACTGCGTAAGCGGATTTCGGGGGTGCGCGTGATCATTTCGGCGCGTAATTCCTCGCCTTCCCTGACGATGTGCAACGTAGTGAAAGCATCCAGACGATAGCGCAATGCCGCCAACGCCCCGGCGGCGTCCGCGGCAAGTTGAATGTCCATACCCGGGCGGATTTTTCCAAGGACAGCGGCGTCCTTCAGGCTGGCAGCGGCGTAAGCGTCCCCGACCTTCAGGCCGTGACGCTTGAATATTTGGGATAACGTGTCCCGGGGTTTGACCGTGGCGGTGGTCCATTCATAACTCTTCGCCACCGGCGGGGCGAGTGTCTGCACCGGTGCAATGTCGGTTTCCAGCGGCTCGCCATCGTAGCCATCCAATTCCTGCAGAGGGGCGGGCAGAAAGGCATCGGTCGGCGCGATGCTGGCCAGCAAAATTGGTTCTTCGTGCAATTCTTGAGGCAGTTCCTGTGGCAACTCTTGTGGCAACTCGTGAGGCAGTTCCGCGAGGAATTCCGCCGGCAACGATTGCGCTTGAGGTGCATGCCCGGCCGTTTCAGATATCGTGGCAGACACCGTGGCAGGTGCTTCGCCGGTTGCGGCGGACAACCCGTTGATTAGCGCATAGGTGATCAGCAACGCCCCGGCGGTGGCCAAAGCCAGATACAAATGACCGGAAACCGGCGTTGGCGGCCTTGCCGGCAGATCTTTAAGATCGCTCCGTAGCAGGGGACGTTTTGAGGGTGTTATGAGATTGTCGTGCATTGGCCGGGGGTATCGGGCGTAAGTTTTGACTGGGATGGTTGAACGAAAGCGGAACCGGCATGAAAATCAAATGGATAAAGACCGATGATCAAGACCAAATAGGCCGGGGTTTTGAGACTATAGAGCGTTCCGGATAGGTTCCGGGCGGAAACTATACATTAAATACACCCGTCAAGTCAAAAAAACTTTGTGGCGGATAGCGTACAATGGGTGCGTAAAATAGCGATGGAGAAATTCCCCTTGAACGAACAACACCTCGAACCGCACAGCGAAAATTTCACCGAACTGAGCCGTGGCACGGAGGAAATCCTGCTACAGCAGGATCTGGTGGAGCGGTTGGCCCGGGGGCAAAAATTGCGCGTCAAGGTTGGCTTCGATCCGACCGCCCCGGATTTGCACCTCGGGCACACCGTGCTCATCAACAAGATGCGCCAGTTCCAAGAGCAGGGACACGCGGTAATTTTTCTGATTGGCGACTTCACCGGTTTGATTGGCGACCCCACCGGCACGAATGTCACGCGCACGCCGATGACCCCCGAACAGATTACCGAGAACGCCGCCACCTACCGCAAGCAGATTTTCAAAATCCTCGACCCGGATCAAACCATCGTCGATTTCAACTCACGCTGGATGACCGAAATGGGCAGCGCCGGGTTGGTCGGGTTGGCCGCCCGGCATACCGTGGCGCGCATGCTGGAGCGGGATGATTTCAAGAAGCGGTATAAAAACGGCGAGCCCATCGCCATCCACGAGTTTCTTTATCCGCTGGTGCAGGGATACGATTCCGTGGCACTCAAAGCCGATGTGGAACTCGGCGGCACCGACCAGAAATTTAATCTTCTGGTGGGGCGCGAGTTGCAGAAGCAGCATGGTCAGCCGCAGCAGGTGGTGATAACGATGCCCCTGCTGGAAGGCCTCGACGGCGAGCGCAAAATGTCCAAATCCCTCGGCAACCACATCGGCATCACCGAGCCTCCCGCCGAGATGTTCGGTAAGATTATGTCGATTTCAGACGAGATGATGTGGCGGTATTTTGCATTGCTGAGTTCCAAATCCGGCGGAGAAATCGCCGCCCTCAAAAACCGCGTCGAAGAAGGCATGAATCCGCGGGATGCCAAGTTCGCCCTTGCCGAAGAAATCATCGCGCGCTTTCATTCAACCGCCGCCGCCGCTCGCGCAAAACAAAGTTTCATCGACCAGTTCAGCAAGGGCGGCATGCCTGATGATATGCCCACGGTGGAGTTGCCGGCGTCGGGCGGGCTGCCCATCGCCAACCTGTTGAAGCAAGCCAACCTCGTGAAGTCCACTTCCGATGCGCATCGCTTGATCGATCAGGGTGCGGTGCGGGTGGACGGCGAAAAGATCAGCGACCGCAAGTTGGTTTTTCAGGCCGGCGCCGAGCATGTCTGTCAGGTGGGCAAAAGAAAGTTTGCACGGGTTACGCTTTCCGATGGCTGAGCGGAAGTGAAAAGGTTAATCTGCCCCCGGGCTCGCACCCGCACCCGCTGCATGGCGATTTTATTCGCCATCGCTCCGGTGTGCTTTGGAGTGGAAAGCGTTGCCCAGAATACAAAGGCCGATATTGCGACATCCAAAGACTGCGCGGAAAATCTTTTGCACGACTTGAACGACGCATCGCTCACCCGAGAAGAGAAAATCAAGTTGCTCGAAAGGGCGCTTTTGAGATCCCTGAATAAATTCGATCCGTGCCAACCCGGTGGCGGCGGTGCAGGCAGCGGCGTGGTCGGCGGTGGCGGCGGAACGGTCGGCGGTGTTCAAGGAGCCGAGGCAAGCGAAAGTTCGGAGGGTTTGGGTGGTGCGCAAGTGGCGGTGGAATCGGCGCCGTCCGGTGATATTCAGGGCGACCTGCCGTCCCCACAAGACTCCCGGAAAGACCCGAACAGTAGCATCGAGGAAACCATCAGCACCAACCAAACCAACCTACCCCAAACTAACTTGCCCAAAACCGGTCCAACCAACGACACCACCACGCCCCCCAACGGCAAACTGCCGGAGGACATTCCCTCGGTGGCAAATGATGATATTATCGCCAAGCAGATTCGACAAGCGGCCATAGAGGAGACCGATCCGGTGGTCAAGGCAGAACTATGGAATGAATACCGGCGGTATAAGAATCTCCCGGTTCAGGAGATCCCTGAAACTTGATACCAAACCCGCAAATAGGACAATGAGACTTTCAAGACAAACTACAAGACAAACCACAAGACAAACTAGACGGCGCGGAAAAATCAGCCCGATATACGGTGTTTTGCTGCTGTTGCTTGGCGCCGGGTTGTCGAGCGGTTGCGCCACCGGTGGCGGGGCGCTCAATCTGCCCAGCGTTGGCCCGGTGCTTTCTTCGGATTTCGGCAAAACTGATGCCGCATTAGCCACCGCGCACCTGCCGGGGATTGATGTGGTGGTACCGGCGTTTGACCCCAACATCCCGGAAGACTCCGACACTTGGGAAAAAAAGGGCATCTATCCCGAATTGCGGCGCGCCGAGTCCAATCGTTTCGCGTTAAAAATGAAATCGTCCCTTGAAGACACCGACGCCTTCGGCACGGTGCGGGTGGTTCCCAGCATCGCGGTAACCGGGGACTTGTATATCATCGGAAAAATTCTTGAATCCAACGGCGAAGATGTAAAAATTAACATCTCGGCCACGGACATTTCCGGCAAAGAATGGTTCTCCAAAGATTTCCAGCATCGCGTAAAGGAAAGGTTTCACAACAACATCCGCAACACAGGGAAAGACCCCTACGCGCCGGTGTTTGAAGAAGCCGCCGCGTATGTCGTTAAACAACTAAAGAAACGGGACGCCGAGGAATTAGCCAGATTGCAACGCATCTCCGAGATTCGTTTCGGTACCAGTTTGTCCGAAGAATCTTTTGCCAGATACCTGAAAGGGGGAAACGGACGCATTGATTTGGCGGCGGCGCCCGCCGATGACGACCCGGCGTTGCAGCGAATTCAACCCATCCGCGTACGCCATCAACTATTCATCGACCGAATGCAGACCCATTACGCAGACTTCAACGGAAAACTCGACAAAAGTTATCTGGTCTGGCAGCAGCAAAGTTTGGTGGAAGTAAAAGCCGCCCGCAAAGCGAAACGAAGCGCCATCGCCAAAGGAATTCTCGGTGGCTTGCTGGTGGTCGCCGGCGCCGCGGCATCGAGAGAAGATACCGTCCTCGGCGACGTCGCCGCGGTTGGCGGAATCCTCGGCGGTGTGGCGGTGTTAGGCAGCGCGTGGCAGGGCCGGGGGGAAATGAAGGTGCACCGCGAAGCACTGGCCGAACTCGGTAAATCCATCGACATAGAAGTCGCACCACAGGTAGTCGAATACGAAAATCAAACCGCCAAGTTGGAAGGCGACTCCGCCGAGCAATATAAACAGTGGATTGCATTTCTGAAAAAGATATATGAACTGGAAGCGACGCCGGTGAAGCAACTGTAGTCGGCGGCGGTTCCTGAGATGGACGATAATAAGAAAAAGAAACGAATTGAGGACGGCGTGGAAGGTGAGCGCAAGGTAAATTCGGTGCTGAAAAAGTTTTTACCGGGTGATGAATATCATCTTATAGAGGATGTTACCTTGCCCTTCACGAAAGATGGCGAGGAAATATCGACGCAAATAGATCATGTGGTGGTTTCCCGGTATGGGATTTTTGTCATTGAAACCAAACATTGGAAATGGGGATGGACTACCAAGCGCGGCGTTTCTCCGGAAGAACAAAATGAAAGGCATATAGAAGCACTTATACAGTGTTTGGGTAGTGAACCGGATAATTTTTTTTCGCTATGCGTTTTTATACCAAAGAAGTTCTATAAAAAAAAACCACCCAAAGGAATGATTTCTCTGGAGCAACTGATCCCGGAAATTAAATCGCAAACCACCGAACTTTTTGACGAACAGAAAGTAACCGATATCTTTGCGAGAATTGAGGGCCGCCGGTATCCGCCTGGACCAAAAACAGATAAAGAACATATAGCGCGCCTCGAGAAATCCAATCGCAACCGGCAGATGCCCAAAAAGAGCAGGATTGACATAGAAACAGAAACGGCAAAATCAAATCAACTCAAAAATCTAATAAAAACCGCTGGGATTGGCTCGTTGTTGTTTTTGATATTTTTAGGGGTGCTTTTTTATTTGAACACCAAATTGAATGTCGGCGCAATCACCTCGCTTGCCAAAGAAATTATTCAGCCGAATTTGCCGAAGGAGGTGGTTTCCACTGAGACGGACGATGGGGCGGACGACGAAATTGTTGGCGAGCAATTCCGCGCGCAATTTATGGAGCAGTTGGCGAAGTATGAAAGCGAAGTCGAGCCGAACATCGCGGCAATACACCTGAAACTTTGGGGCGAAGAAAAATACGCCGAACTGCAAGATTTGAAGGATCGCGCCCTCGCAGATTTTGCCGAAAGCGAGTATTTATCGGCGCGGGAGAACCTGCGGCAGGCGCGGGCGTTGGCGGCGGAATCTGCGGTGGAATACGCCGAACGACTGGAGGCGGCGAAGGTTGAAGCACAGGAAGCGTTTCAACAAGATCGCGTGTCGGAGGCGGAACAAGCCGTGGGTGATGCGTTGCGTTTGAATCCAGACGATGGGGAAATGTTGGGGTTGCAAAAACGCATTGTGGTTATGCATCAGGTGCTGGATTTATTGCGACAGGCGGCTATTGCGCAAAACGAAAACCGTCCCGAAAAAGAAGCCGTGGCATTGCAAAAAGCCTTGTCCATCGACCCGTCCCGCAAGGCCGCTGAATCGCGCCTCAAAGAAGTGCAAGCGCAACTAACCCAACAGCGATTTGCCGATGCGATACGCAAAGCACAGCGCGCGTTGGATGCGGATGATCTGGCCGCCGCGGAACAGCAGATCGCGCTGGCAAAAACGATTTCCCCGGCCAGTGCGGATCCCGGAATTTTGCTAAGTCGCCTTGCCAAAGCGCGTACCAAAAAAGCCTTCGAAGCCCAACTCTCCCTCGGTGAACAAGCCAAAGCGCGCGATGATTGGGCGACCGCGGAAGCGCATTTTCAACGCGCCCGGCAATTCATGCCGGACGACAAGAGCGCCGTCGAAAACCACGATTTCGCCCGGCGAGTGACCGACGCCACCGGACAAATCCGCACCAAACTCGATCAGCACCAGCGACTCGGAGATCAAAGCGTACTGGATTCGGTGGCCGCGTATCTGCGGGAAACCGCAGCCCTTGTCGAGGTTAGCCCGAATCTGGGGAAGATTCACGCCGAACTGGCGCGCACGGTGGAGGCGTATCAAACCGAAGTGGAGGTGGTGGTGGTGTCCGACAACGCCACTCATATTATTGTGCGCGGCGAAGGCCAAGTCGGAAAAACCTTGCGCCGCACCATTCGGTTGCGTCCCGGAAAGCGTGTTTTTGAGGGCGCGCGCTCCGGCTACCAATCCAAATTGGTCACCCTTAACATTATGCCCGGAGCGCTGACCGCGGAAGTAACCGTGATATGCGATGAAAAAATTTGAACGCGCTTGACCAAAAACTGAAAACCGCCAAGCGAAGTTTCCGGGCAAAAATTCTGCTCGGTGCGCTCGCGGGAGTATGGCTGTTTGCGGTAGTTCTGCCGTTGGTTTATTGGGTGCACGCCGTCTCTTTTCAGATCGCGCCGCAATCGGCTGCAAACCATTCCTCGGTGTCCGTGTCCGACGGCGTTGGGGTGGTGCTTTTCGACGCCGCCTATATTTTCGGCAAGCAAGCGACTTTGCGCTTTTCCTCCCACGGATTTATCAGCCGCACGCTGGATGTGGATTTGGAAAAGAGCGCGTCTCCTTTGTTGGTTGAAATGCGGGAAGCACCGGTGCGAGTGGTGGTAACCACCGAGCCGCCGCTTCCGCAAACCAGATGGCATGTCGACGGCGTGTATGCCGACACCGCCGCGCAGTTTGAACGGGAGTTTTTGCCGGGCGCGGTGAGCATTGCGGTGGACAACGAATTTTACCGCCCGCAAACCGTGCAACTTGAGGTGCAACGAGGGGAAGACCTAACCCACCACCTCGACCTTACGCCGGTCGCCGGCATCATCGACATCCGTTCCGAACCGGCGGGTGCGCGGGTGGCGATCAACGACGAAGAAAAAGGCCGGACGCCGATTCGGATAACGACTCTGGCGGGCGGGTTATACCGCGTGCGGGTGGCGTTGGAAGGGTATCAAAATGTCGAAGAAGAAATCACCGTCACCAATGCCCGAAGCGAGGTCGCGCGCGATTATCGGCTCACGCTGAACCAAACCTCGGCGCGCATTCGGGTGTCCCCCGCCGGCGGTGTTTTGCGCGTCAATGGCGTGGCGACCGAGGTCGTTCCTTCGCTGTCGCTGGCGGCGGGTAGGCGGCACATTATTCGCTACGAGAAACCGGGTTATTTTCCACAGTCCCGGGAAGTGGTGTTGAAAGCGCATCAGTCGGTGGAAATTGCATTGGAACTGGAAAAGGAAATCGGCGAGGTGGTCATTCGCAGCACGCCGCCCGCAGACCTGTTCATCAACGGCAAGGCGGCGGGCGTTACGCCGCAGACGCTTTATTTGCAAGCGTTGCGACAAAAAATTACCCTGCAACGCGCGGGTTATCGAAGCGTGGAACTTTCGCTAACACCGTCCGCTGCCGCGCCGCTTTTGGTGGATGAAAAACTGGCGACCGAATTGGTGGCGCGCCTGTCCGAGGCAAAGCCGGTTATAAACGCCGCCGCCGGTGTTACCCTGAAATTTTTTGACCCCGGCGCGCAATTTCCAAACCGCTTCACCATGGGCGCATCCAACAAGGACAAAGCCCGGCGCGCCAATGAATTCCAGCGGGAAATTAATCTGACCAAGTCGTTTTATGTCAGCATCACCGAAATCACCGAAGAACAGTTTGCCATGTATAAACCGCTGCAACCCACCGGGAAAAATCTTCCGATGCGAAATGTATCGTGGCGGGAAGCGGCCGAGTTTTGCAACTGGATGAGCGTTCGAGACGGGTTGCAACCGGTATACGATTTTACCGGCGGGCAACTGCGCGACTTTGATGCAACCGCCGACGGCTACCGCTTGTTGTCCGAAGCGGAATGGGAATGGCTGGCGCGGGTGGCGGGGCGTGGCAAGATAGCCAGATTTGTGTGGGGCGATGACACCACCATCCCCGCAAAAAGCGGCAACTTTGCCGACCAAAGTGCCAAAGGGCGCGTGTCGAAATTCATTCCCCGCTACAACGACGGCTTTGTCGATGTTGCGCCAGTGGCTTCGTTTGTGGCGGATGCGGCGGGATTGTATGATATGGCCGGAAACGTCAGCGAATGGGTGCACGACATCTACGATTTACGCCCCCCCAAACCGGGGCTGGTTGAGGTCAATCCATTCGGCGTCGAGGCTGATGATGGGGTTGGCTATGAACGAACGATCAAAGGCGCAAACTTTCGTTCGGCGTCCATAACGGACCTGCGTTCGAGTTTTCGGGATGGCTTGTCGGGCGGACGCGATGATTTGGGTTTTCGCGTGGCGCGCTACTTGTATGGCAAAGAATGAATGACAATGGGAGGACAATCATGACGATGAAGCGGCGTATTATTTGGGTTGCGCTGGGGTTGCTTGGGGTTGCGTTGTTGCTGCTTCAAGCCCCGATGTTCGACGCCACCGCTGACGGCGAACCGTATTCCGTCAGCCTCAACAGTCCGGTGACTTTTCCGGTGGACATTTAACCAAGAGGTGATGTCGATGATGTCTGGTATGGCCGGTATATTGAGGTCCGTAATCGCCCTGGCGGTCAGCGCGATGAGCGTGCACGCGGTTTATGTTGCGATCATTTGGCCGCATGCCGAGCAAGCATTGTTGGCGGCGCAGCAGCAAGGGCTGTCGGCGACTCGCACGCTGTCGATTATCTTAAAAGACTACGAACAGGAGGTCTGCATTATCCTGATGTTCTGGGGCATCTACCTCATCCTCGAGAAGTGCTACGCGATTGCCAAGCATCGCTACCTGTTTGGCATGAAACTTATTATGGATGAAGAAGGAAAAGATTCGACGCAAAGTTTCACCATGCGGGAAATGCAGGCGGCGTTGCGGGAGTTTGAAAAAATAGAGGATGAGGAGACGCGCAATACGCCGCTGATTAAAACCCTGAGCACCGCGGCGCGCCGCTACATCGCCACCGAAGATGTGCAGAACACTTCCGACGCCATCGTCACCGGCGTCGAAGCCCTTGCGGCGCGCATCGAATCCGGCAACTCCATGATCCGGTATCTGATCTGGGCGATCCCGTCCATCGGTTTTATCGGCACCGTGCGCGGCATCGGGCAGGCGCTTTCTCAAGCCGATCAAGCCCTTGCCGGGGACATTTCCGGGATGACCAATAGCCTCGGTGTGGCGTTCAACTCCACGCTGGTGGCTTTGGTTATCAGCATCCTTCTGATGTTTCTTTTGCATGAACTGCAGCGTCTGCAGGATAAATTGGTGGTGGATACTCAGTCTTATTGTGAAGAATTTCTGCTAAATCGTATCGAGAAAAATTAATGCGCTGGTCGTCACAGCGCAGGCCGGCGGGTTTTAATCTCGCGTTTTTGGACATCATGGCCTGCGGCCTGGGCGCCATCATCCTGATTTTTATGCTGGTGAAATATCATTCCGAAGAGCCTGATACGGAACTCGACACCATGCACGACGAACTGGCCGGCATACGAAGTGAAATCAAAACCATCGAGTCGAACAACCGCGAGTTGTCGGCGCAACTCGAAGCGTTGAAACAAAAATTGCGGGAGCAGATACGGCGTTCGGCGCAATCCGACGAAGAAGCCGGCGCAACGGTGGATGAACTCACACGACTGATCAAAGAAATTGCCGACTTGGAGCAAGAACTAGCGCGGCAAAAACAACAAGCCGAAACCCCGCAAAAAACCGAATCAAGCAAAGAAAAAATCTACGAGGAACATTTAATCGGCTTGCGCGTAAGCGGGCGGCGCATATTGATTTTGCTGGACAACAGCGCATCCATGGCAGACGAACGCCTTGTGGACATCGTGAAAATCAAGGCATCCAACATCGCCGCCAAAAAAGCCGCGCCCAAATGGCAACGGGCGGTTGCGGTTGCGCATTGGATACTCGACCGAATCCCCGAAGGCAGCGAGTATATGGTTATTCACTACAACGCCAAAGCGGATTTTCTGCCGGACCGGAAATGGCGAAGCGGCGATGATGCGGATGCTCGTTCAGTGGTGTCCGATGCGCTGGAAAAACTGCATCCCACGGATGCCACCAACCTCCATGCGGCGTTGGCGTTGGTCAAAAACAATGCGATTCGCCCCACCGATATTTATGTCATCACCGACAGCCTGCCCACCAAAGGGCCACTGTCGACGCTGACAAGAATCAAAGCGTGCGGCATTAGCAGCAAAAATAATGTCAGTGGTAAATGCCGCAAAGCGTTGTTTTACTCGGCGATTCGATATTTCAAGAGTTCCGCCAACGCCAAAGTTAACACGGTGCTGCTACCCATCGAAGGCGACCCGGATGCGGCGTATGCTTATTGGTTGTGGGCCGCAACCACTACCGGCATGATGATCAGTCCGGCGGGGTCGTGGCCGTGAAACAAATTATGGGGTCGGTATGAAAGTCAGCCGAAAAAACAGCGAAATATTCAGCCTCTCTTTCCTCGATGTGATTTGCTGCGGGTTTGCGGCGATGGTATTGCTGGTGTTGTTGTCAAAAACGGATGTGGCCGGCGGCGCGCCGGATATCGAGCAGATAAAAAACTTGCTGGGAAGCATCGCCACCGAGAAAAAAAGAAAAACCATCAGCGAACAAGAACGCGATAGCCTGCTCGAGCAAAGCCATAGCATGGAAGCCAAAATTCGGGAAATTGCGGTATCGAATCCGGGCTTGACCGGGGTGAAACAACAACTGGCCGAAGCGCGCGCCCGAGCAAAGATTCTGCAAATAAAAACCGATGTGGTAGCGCGCAAAGAAGCCCCCAACAACGCGACCACGGACGAAGTGGTTAAGGTGGGCGGTATTCCGGTGGACAGCAATTACATCATCTTTATCATAGACACTTCCGGGAGCATGAAAGAAATATGGCCGCGCGTCATCGCCGAACTGGAAAACGTCCTCACCATTCATCCACGGGTGAAGGGGTTTCAGATCATGAATGACAACGGCACTTATCCGATAAAAAGTTACGCCGGTCAGTGGATACCCGATACCCCGGGGCGAAGAAAGTCGGTGCTGTCGTACATGAGATCCTGGGGAAGTTTTTCCAACAGCAGCCCGGTGGAAGGATTGGAACGGGCGCTTCGCACCTACGCCAAACGCACCGATAAACTCGCTATCTACATATTCGGCGACGACTACACCGGTTCATCCTACGACCCGGTGCTGGACACCATTTCCCAACTGAACCGCGACCCCGAAACCGGCCAGCCCAGGGCCCGAATTCACGGCATCGGCTTCCAACAGGAAACCTCTACAACCCCTACATGGTGTCGCTTCGCCATCCTGATGCGCGAAGTAGCCCGCCGCAACCGTGGCGCATTCATCGCTCTTGGACTAAACCGCAGAAGCGAAATCATCGAGCCCGGAAACATCTGCAGCTGACACCGGCGACATTCTTTCAGCAAAAGCATCCAAGCAATCACAACATGACCCCTGTCCGACCTTTGCATCTCGACATCCCCGACGCCGTCCTCAAGCGCATCCACACTCGGGTTGCGGAATATCCCTGGCACGAGATGCCCGATGACGGCGGCTGGGCTTATGGCGCCAATCTGGATTACATGAAAGAGTTTTGCGCGTATTGGTTGGAGGAATACGACTGGCGCAAGCACGAAGCCGAGATCAACCGTTTCGCGCACCACAGCGTTGCGGTGGACGGCATAGATTTGCACTTCATCCATGAAAAAGGCAGCGGCCCGGCGCCCATGCCGTTGATTATTTCCCATGGCTGGCCCGGCTCGGTGGTGGAGTTTTTAGACCTCATTGAACCGCTGGCGCATCCGCAACGCTTCGGCGGTAGCGCCGACGATTCCTTCCATGTCATTGCGCCCTCCCTGCCCGGATTCGGTTTCTCCGCTCGACCGCCACGCCCCTGGGGCCCGCGAAAAATGGCCGGCGTGTTCAACGCATTGATGACCGATGTGCTCGGTTATAACAACTACCTCGCCCAGGGCGGCGACTGGGGCGGTGCGATTTCATCCTGGCTCGGGTTTGACCACGCCCCCAACTGCCGCGCAATCCATATCAACATCATGACCATGCGCCATCCCGGCGGCCCGCAAGGCGCGGAAGAAGAAGCGTGGGCGGCCGGATTCAGGCGCGAACAAAGCATGGAAAACGGCTATCGAACCCAGCAGGCGACCAAGCCGCAAACCTTGAGTTACGCCATGATGGACAGCCCGGTTGGCGTCGCCGCATGGCTCATCGAAAAATTCAACTCGTGGTCTGACACCGACGGCGACAACATCGAAAGCGCTCATTCCAAAGACACGCTGCTGACCAACATCATGGTCTATCTGGTAACGCGCACCTTCAACACCGCGTCCTGGATCTACTACGGCCGCCGCGAAGAAGGTGGGCGCATATTGTCCCCGCAGGGCAAGCGCGTCGAAGTTCCCACCGCCGCCGCGTTGTTCCCCAAAGAACTCCTGTCCTGGCCACCGCGCTCCTACGCCGAGCGCGTCTATAACATAACCCGCTGGACCGAAATGCCCCGTGGCGGCCATTTCGCGGCAATGGAAGAGCCGAAACTGCTACTAGATGACCTCCGAACATTTGCCCGAACCCTGCGATAATGACCAATCAGGCGCCCAAAACCGGACTTGCAAC
>OZ253546.1:0-910000 GCA_965262585.1 Candidatus Poriferihabitaceae bacterium | reverse complement strand
GGAGTTCTCTACGGCTTACACCGGGTTGAAAATTTTGATGCTCGGTTACATTTTATATTTGGCATATAAAATTGCAACTTCCGCACCGCTTGACGCCGACGGCGAAGTGCAGCCACTGCATTTTTGGCAAGGCGTATTGCTGAATGTGCTAAATCCCAAAGCATATATAGCGGCGATGTCGTCTATCTCGCAATTTTCGCTGGTGTCAAATTATTGGGAATCAACCCTTTGGATCGTAGCGATTAATTTTATGATGGCATTCGTTTTTCAGGGTATGTGGTGTTATTGTGGGCAATTCGTGCAGTTGCTTTTTTCGCATCCCAAGTGGTTTCGGCGCATCAACATCGCGCTGGCGGCGCTGTTGGTTATGTCGGTTGCTTATGCTTATTTGAATTGAAGTAATGACCTTTACTGTGGGCAATTTTCATGATGTAGAAGTGTTAGATGAAATTTCTAACTTCCTGCAAAATGCAAGCGACAATGAATATATCCTTGAATATCTTCTGGCACTCGAACGTATTCATGTCAACTACAGAGACGCCGAATGCATTAATTTAATTGCTGCGGAATGTCCTACATCGCCGCTAGTGCAGAAATGCTTGTCTTCCAAACTTGGCTACAGAGCATCTGGTGGACATATTGGATCAGCAAACCGTTGTTTCCCCGGCATGCAGTTTGTTGACAAAATTGAGGCAATTTGCATAGAGTTATTGAAGAAATTGTTCAATTGCAATTTTGCGGACCATAGAATTTTAGGAGGACTGTCTGCATGCAATATCGCCTACACCTCATTAATTGACAGTGGCGATACGGTGATGACTTTGTCGCAATCAAATGGCGGTGATTCGAGCAACTTGCTTGATGGTCCAATTCGATCTCGGGGTGGAAAAGTGGTCTATATCCCCTACGACAAGGAAAATTTATCGATTGATTTAGAATCCTTTTTTGACATTGCTTATAAGCATAAGCCTAAGGTGGTCGCAGTTGGCGAAACGAGCACCTTGTTTGCACACCCGATCGAGAAAATGGCCAAGTTCGTAAGTCAGTGGGACGGGCGGTTATTTTTTGATGGAGCGCACCAAGCTGGATTAATCGCTGGGAATTGCTACCCAAATCCGTTGTCGGCAGGCGCGGCAATCCTTACTGGATCTGGCGGAAAGACATTTGGGGGACCTCAAAGCGGCATGATTATGTGGAACGATCCCGAACTAACAAACAAAATTGCCCACAATATCTTTCCCGTATTCACGGGTTCGCATCAAATAAATAGGGTGCTGGCACTGGCTGTGTCCTGCTTAGAGATGCTGGAGTTCGGGGCTGATTACATGAGGGCTGTAACTGAAAATGCTAAATTGCTTGCGGTTGAATTGGATAATCTGGGCATAACAATTATTGGCAAACATCGCGGTTTTACCGGTACACACCAAATTTTGGTTGATGTCGCAAAATATGGCACTGGGCAGGAGGTCGCTGAAAAATTAGCCCTGTCCAACATAATGGTGAACAAAATGCTAACTCCTTTTGATAAGGACACCGCTGATGCTGTGCTTAGCGGGGTTAGAATCGGCACCGCTGAAATAACGCGGTATGGATTCTGTGCGTCGGATATAAAATTGCTTGCAAATTTAATTTATGAAGCAGTTGAAGCTGGTACCGAGAAATGCTTACTCACGGTGAAGAGTAAGGTAATGCTTCTAAGAGAGAAATATCAAGATATATATTACTGTTATGGCAAGGGACTGCCGAAACTTAATTAACTCGGTGCCTTCGGGGACTCAACGGCTTTCGTTTAAATATAATTATGATAAATACTGTCAGTCCAAAATATACATCTACGAAAAACTGCTCAGATGCATTGATGTTGGTGTTGGAGAAATCCTTAAAAGCAAACGGAGTCGATCCTTTTTCACTTAAAAAGCGGTGCTGGACATGAATATGCTTTCGTTTTGTGAAATAGCCCCAATTTCCATGCTATTCGTCCGCTGTGAAGGCGGTATCAGCCATGTGCCGGAAGAAAATGTTTATAGTGATGATGGCGATTTGGCAGCAAGCGTTTTAACGGATGCGCTGCTGCTCATGAGGCAAGAAAATGCCGTTTGAAACATTGGTTCTATATGTCATCACGGCTTTCGTCGTGATTCTCATCCCCGGACCTCTGTCGCTGTTCATGGTGGCGAACACGGTGCGCTATGGTATTTTGAAATCCTATCCGGCGTTCCTTGGCGGCACCGTAGCCTCTTCCCTATACTTGATTATCTCCGCCAGCGGCGTTGGCGTATTGATTATCACCTCACCATGGTTATTCCTTACGTTAAAAATACTCGGCGCCGTCTATCTGGTCTATCTAGGTATTGCAACTATTCGCGCCGCCACAAAAAAACCGCAAGCCGATGTAGGGCACGTAAATATGACGGTGACGCCGAGTTTCCGAGGCCTGTTCAAAAAAGCGTTTCTCCTCGGCGCCAGCAACCCGAAAGACATCATTTTTTTCATAGCGTTTCTGCCGCAATTTCTCTCCCCGGACGGCAACCTCATACAACAAACCTTCATCATCGTAGCCGCATGGGTTGTGGTGGATATCATCTGCAAACTCATTTACGGGCTCTTGGCAAAGTCTATCCGCCCATTCCTCAATACCCCAAAAAGAATGTTTGCGTTTGATAACACGTCCGGCGGCTTATACATCACCGCCGGCGTAGTGGCTGCCGTGTTCGCTTAATTTCCGGCATTCGTGACACGCCCCAGACTCCTACGGGAGGCAGCAGTGGGGAATATTGGACAATGGGGAACCCTGATCCAGCAGCCGCGGTAATACGGAGGGTGCAAGCGTTAATCGGACACTGGTAATCGCGGACCAGAATGCCGCCGTACACAATGTTCCCGTGCCTTGTACACACCGCCCGTCACACCATGGGAGTGGGCACTGTACCAGAAGTAGTTAGTCTAACCTTCGGGAGGACGATTACCACGGTATGGTTCATGACTGGGGTGAAGTCGTAACAAGGTAGCCGTAGGGGAACCTGGGCTGGATCACCTCCTTTAACATCAAATAGAGGTTTCGACTTTCGGAGCGTCCTCACAATTTGCTTGGATGTTGTAATGAAACGCCGGTGAGTAATCATCGGCGTTTTTTATTTAAGTTGAAATCTTGTATTTTTTCTGTACAATCTTAAAAGATCCATTCATTAGTAATCTATTGTGAAAAAAGAAAGCATAGGTGTCAGCAAGAGGTGTAACAACGAATACTGGCCACCGGTAGAGCGTGTTACTCACTTACCATCAATTCTCAAAGAATTGATGGGGCTAGACTGTGCCAGCATTCGTGCAACGCTCAAAACAAAGTATGAATATAATTCAGCAGTTATGGATGTTTTGGGAATAATCTATAGTTTATTTTTTAATTACCGAGACTCTCCAAAACATCTGCTGAAGCAAAGAGACATGCTGGATATATATAAAGTCAAAGTTACATTGGACGAAATATTGGTGGATGAGTTAATTAAACCAGATTTGTCGTATGATAAATCTGTATGTAATTCTGTGGAAACTTGTTGTCAGTACTTAGAAAGTTTGGTAGCCACAAATACTGGGTTTGACCATACTTTTTTTGATTATGTAAAATCCCAAATGACCAATGAGCAATGGCGCGAATTCTTGTTGCTGGAAGTTATTAGAAATGAGGTGGTTGATGATGAAGTTGCAATGATGGTTCCTGGATTGCAGCATGCTATGAAACAAGTAATTTCATCTAACTTGTGGGATGAATGTGGTAACGGTAACATAGATAATTTTCACACCACGTAGTTGAGAATGCTGGTTTCTTCGTTAGGGTCGTGCGAAGATGTAATTAAATATAGAAAAACAAAACCATGGTTTTCTTCAATTACATCTAATTCATTTAATTATTTACTTACCACTCCTGGCAAAGGATTGGTAGCATACGGACACTTTTTTATCACTGAAAGTTGGGTTGCAGAACATTTCACAAAGATGTTGTTTGGGATGAATAGGGTAGGCTTGATTAGTAAAAATACTCAAATCTATTTTTCCAGCCATAAAATAATAGACAAATTTCATACTATAGAAATATTAACTGGCATGAGAAATATGCAGCCCAGACTTTCACATTCAGAGTTGGTGGAAATTGTTAATGGTGCCCATCAAGCAATAGCCGCAGGAACATTAATGTACAATCATTTGATTGACTACTTTAAACAAAAGTTATAGACGCCCAAATTACAAAATGAAAACAATACACATCATTTTTGCAATATTAACCTCGGCAATATGGGGCAGTAATTTTGTGATTACCAAAATGGGATTGCAAGATTTGCCTCCGATTTTATTTACTTGCCTAAGATATACATTGGTAATGTTTCCTTTGGTGTTTTTTATAAAGAAAGGAAATTTAAGTTGGAAATTAATTCTGCAAGTTGGTACGACGCTGGGGATTTGTACATTTACGCTGGCGTTCATCGGCATTCAGTTGGGAGTCAATGCCGGCATCACATCACTGATAATGCAGTTTCAAATTATATTCACCTTGGCATTGTCCGCAATTTTGTTAAGAGACACCCCAAACAAAGCCCAGATTATCGGTTCGCTGATTGCCGTTTTCGGCATCTTTATTTTAATTTATGAATCCAGCCAGTCCGCTACGTTGGTCGGCGTGTTGTTTGTCATCGCCGGTGCGTTTTTCAGCGGGCTTACCAAAATTGTTATGAAGAAGGGCGGGAACTATAACGCTTTTAGTTTAATGATTTGGATGAGCATCGTCCCGCCAATTCCGTTATTGTTGCTGTCTTTGATTTTTGAAACAGGTCAGATGGAAGCGATCGTGAATGTTTCGTATAAAGGTGTCACCGCCTTGATGTTTAACGCATTTGTTTCCACTGTATTGGGATTCGGATTAATCGGTTACCTCATAAGATTATATTCCCCCAATCAAATCGCGCCTTTTGCTTTTCTCGTGCCGGTTTTCGGTTTGCTGTTCGGGTTTATATTTTTTAATGAAACGCTCGGCTATTTAAGCGTTGGTGCATGTATTTTAATTTTTGTGGGTTTGGCTTTGCCGCATTATTGGAAAGTAAACAAGTGACGAGCGAAAAACTACATTTTTTTGAAGAAAGAAATTTTAAATTGCTTTCTGGCACTACGGTTGATATCGCTAGGATAGGATATTGCGTTTTTGGCGACACGTCAAAACCTATTATAATTTTACACACAGCAGTTAGCGGTAATCCCAAAGCATACTCGGTCAATAAAGAAAACTATGGAGATGGTTGGTGGAACCGTCATTTTGGTGATTCAAAACTGTTTGACCTTAACAAATTTTGCGTCATATGTTTTTCCCATTTTGGTGGTAATGGGCCATCTAGCACAGCTGATGAATTAGAACTTTATAAAGAACACATCTCAATTTTAGATACTTGCTACTTAGCGGCAAAAGCATTAATTAAATTGGACATACGAAAAGTTCATGCTGTTATTGGTGTGTCAATGGGGGCTGCTATCGCTAGGGAGTGGATCTTTCAAGAGATGGTAAAAGTTAACAAAGTAGTTGAAATATTCGGTAATTTTGGTAATAACCATATCGGATTGCAAGCGAAAGATTATGTTCATATTCAGATAGATTTATTGCAGTCCACAGGTAACGATTTATCAGGAATTCAAACTAGGTTAATTGGAAATTGTGGGTCTATGTGCGCGGAATCTAGAGGTTATGAGATTGCGTACAACTATATTCTGTCGGAATTCAGTGCACTTCATACAGAATTTAGCGAACACAAAGTTTTACGGGTTGCTAGAATGGTTGGTTTTTTAAGATTCGTTACTCCACATTATTTCCAACAAAAATGGGATGAGTTTTTTTGCGAGGGGCAAAATGAATATTATGCTACCGAACAACTCCAAAATCTGTGTTCGCATTTAGGCGATGAGTTTGTCAGGACTTTTAAGAAGTCTGCTCTTTGCCAGTTAAGACGCATGGATGCTAAACCAGAGCCTGTTCATCCTAAAAGTATCGCAGATAAATTATCTTCTAAAAGCATTGATTTAATGGGGTTGATTGTGCGTGGTGATAGACTATACGATTCAAACTTGCAGTTTGAGTACTACAGAAAATTGCAGGATAATTTACCGAAAAGTGTAGATTGTAATGTTGGTGTCAAGATACATATTTGTCATAATCATATTCGAGGCCACGATCATTTTTTGAGCGAAGAGTTTCTGGCAGATGCTAAAGAAATTAGTGCGTTTTTGAAATTGTAAGTGCTGTATACAACACTTTAACTGCTATAAGGCTAAAACTCAAAGGAATTGACGGGGCCCCTTACCACGGTATGGTTCATGACTGGGGTGAAGTCGTAACAAGGTAGCCCTAGGGGAACCTGGGCTGGATCACCTCCTAAACCAAAAAGAGGTGAAGATGTTTCGGAGCGTCCACACAATTTGCTTGAATGGTTGTAATCAATTCTCACTTTCAACGGCATACAAAAATAAATATGCAACCCCCCCGATCAATCTGGTCAACCGTGACTGCAGCGAAGTTCGCTTTCCCCGAATAATGCACATAAAAACTCCCACGACCATAGTCGGAATTTTGGTGTTTGTTTTTATTCCGTTTATGGCGACTTATCTTTTGTCGGAATTGTTCCGCAACATTAACGCCATCGTCGGTCCGGTGATTCGGGGAGAGTTGGGTTTTAGCGTTAAGTATCTTGGACTCTTGACCAGCACATTTTTGTTCGCGGTTGCAGGCGCGCAAATTTTCACCGGCGTATGGTTGGACCGTTTCGGTCCCAGGAACACCGTCGCCGCATTGCTAACCATCGGTGCGGTCGGTGCGGTTTTGTTTTCCACCGGAACCGGTTTCGGATTGTTGTGCGGGAGATTTTTAATCGGCGTCGGAATGGCTGGATGTTGGACCGCCGCGTTCATGGTTAACAGTCGGTGGTTGCCGCCGGAACGCTTAGCGTTGGCGAATGCCGCGGCCGTCGGTTGCGCCGGAATGGGCGCGTTGTTTTCGACTTTGCCGGTGCAATTAATTTTGCAACACATTTCCTGGAACGAACTTTTTTTATGGTTGGCAGCGGTTACGGTCGCGGTCGCGGTTTTGTTAATGTTAATGGTGCCGACGCATCCGGATGATTTCGCACGCGACAAAAACGCAAACTTCCGGCAACAACTTCGCGGCTTCGCCGCCGTCCTTCGCAATCCAACGTTTATCCGATTCGCGCCGATTTCCGCGCTCGGGCAGGGCGTGTGGATTACATATCAAGGTTTGTGGGCGGGCGTGTGGTTGCGCGAAGTGGATGGGTTGGCGGACATTCCGGCCGCTACAATTTTACTGGCGCTCGCCTCCGCCGTGGTCGCCGGCAACCTGTTTTTGGGCGGCATCGCCGACCTGTTAGCGCGCGTCGGCGTCAGCGTTACACGCACGATGGCGGTCGCCAGTTTTCTTTTTATCGGCGTGCAAATTATTATCGTCTTAAACTTCGGTGCTGGCGCAGTTTTTTTGTGGTCAACATTTGGGTTGTTGACGGGAAGTACGTTGTTCGCGTATGCATTAATCGCGCGCGCGGTGGCACCCGATTTGACCGGGCGCGCGATGAGTTTGCTAAATCTATTCGCCACACTTTGTGCTTTTGTTATGCAATATGGCGTTGGTGTCATCATTGAATTTTGGTCTGCAACACCAACTGGAAATTACCCCGCTCAAGCCCACCAAACGGCATTTGGTATTATTATATTTTGCCAAGCAGTTAGTTTTGTATGGTTGATTGCAGGTTTTTTTAAGAAACCACTACAAACGCATAGGTCCGGCAACGTTTAGGGTGTCGGGTGCGATGGTGCATCACTTAAAACAATCTCCGCGTATTCGGGCGGTTCATAAGACGAGCCGATGTCGGTGAAGTTAGTAATCCCGCCATCGCGCGCGCTCGACGCGGCGTGGCGAGATGAACCAAGAAGCACCGGCTAACTCCGTGCCAGCAGCCGCGGTAATACGGAGGGCGCAAGCGTTAATCGGAATCACTGGGCGTAAAGCGCACGCAGGCGGTTTGTTAAGTCAGATGTGAAAGCCCCGGGCTCAACCTGGGAACTGCGTTTGATACTGGCAAACTAGAGTATGGTAGAGAGAAGTGGAATTCCGCATGTAGCGGTGAAATGCGTAGAGATGCGGAGGAACATCAGTGGCGAAGGCGACTTCTTGGACCAATACTGACGCTCAGGTGCGAAAGCGTGGGGAGCAAACAGGATTAGATACCCTGGTAGTCCACGCCGTAAACGATGTCTACTAGCCGTTGGGGGGCTTGACCCCTTAGTGGCGAAGCTAACGCGATAAGTAGACCGCCTGGGGAGTACGGCCGCAAGGCTAAAACTCAAAGGAATTGACGCCCCCGCGCAAGCGAAAGTTTGATATACTCCGCTGTAACGCGCAAGCCATGCGCTTAAACTTAAACTTGTTACATGGATTTTGGAGAATGATATGAATCAACAAACTGCTTTGGATATTTTGAAAACCGGCGCGAATGTTTTTCTCACCGGTTCCGCCGGTGCCGGTAAAACTTTTTTACTCAATCAATACATCGCGTATTTGCGTGCGCGTGGTGTATCGGTGGCGGTGACCGCCAGCACCGGCATCGCCGCTACGCACTTGGGCGGGATGACCGTTCACTCGTGGTCGGGTTTGGGGGTGCGCGAATCGTTGGGCGCGGAAGATTTGGACGCCATCCGTCGTCGGCGCGGTGTCAAAAAACGAGTCGCCGACGCCCGCGTCATCATCATTGACGAAGTTTCAATGTTATCGGCGCGCACGTTGGAATGCCTGGAGCAAATCTTGTGCGCATTTCGTGACCGACAAAAATCATTCGGTGGTGCGCAAATTATTTTTTGCGGCGACTTCTTTCAACTGCCGCCGGTGATTAAAGAAAAACAATCGCCGCGCGAAAAGTTTGCGTTCATGTCACCGGCATGGTTGCGCGCCAACTTGAAGATTTGTTACCTGACCGAGTCACACCGTCACCAAGACGACAACTTGTCGCGCTTGCTTAACAAAATGCGCGCGGGCACGGTGGACTACGAGATGCTTGAGTGCGTGAACGAAAAAATTAACGAGGGCCAAACCGACGCGGATGCGATTAAACTGCACACGCACAACGCGCCGGCTGATATAGCCAACGAAAAAATGCTGGCGGCACTCAATGATGACGAGAAAAACTATGCCGCGACCACTTGGGGTTCACCGGCGATGGTCGCGTCGTTGACGAAATCGGTGCTCGCGCCGGAGACATTGTCGCTGAAAAAATCCGCGCGCGTGATGTTCGTGAAAAATAATCCCGAAGCGGGTTACATGAACGGTACGTTGGGTGAAGTCACCGGCTTCAAAAATAAATTTCCGGTCGTGAAAACCATTGACAACATCACGGTGGAGGTCACCACCGCCGATTGGACGGTGGAAAGTGCCACCGGCGAAGCGCTTGCATCGTATCGGCAACTGCCGTTGCGATTGGCGTGGGCGATAACGGTGCACAAAGCGCAAGGCATGACGTTGGAGAAGGCGTGCATAAACTTGACCAACACGTTTGAGCCCGGGCAAGGTTATGTCGCGTTGAGCCGCGTGAAAACTTGGGACGGATTGCAGATGGTCGGCTACAACGATAACGCGCTTGAAATGGATTCGTTCGTGCGCAAAGCTGACCGGCGTTTTCGCGCGCTGTCCGATGAGGCAACGTGCGGGATGAAAAAAATCGCCGCCGATGAGTTGCGTGAAAAATTCACGCGCTTCATCACCGCCACCGGCGGCAGCAACGACCCCGCCGTCATCGCACGCAACATCGCCGAACAAAACGCGCCGCCCGACACGCGACCGGGCAAACCCAAAGCCCAACACGGCGATACGCATCGCGCCACCAAAGCGTTGGTTGATGCCGGCAAAAATTTAAGCGAGATAGTCACCGCACGCGGTTTCAAGCAGGAGACCATCATTGAACACTTGCGCGTGCTGCGCGACTCGCATCCCGATTTGGACTTGTCGCGCTTTCAATCGCCACCGGAGACGGTGGAAAAAGTCCGCGCCGCAATCAAAGCCTGCCGCGAAAAAAATGACGATGACGACTTAACCGCAAACGGCGCGCTAAAAATCTCAGCAGTGCGCCGCGAGACGGAAGACTCTTTGGAGTATAACGAAATTCGTTTAGCGCGATTGTTTATGCAAGATGAATTTGTGATTAAAAAAAGTTAACGACACGCGCACGAGGTCTTGTAATGTAGCGCGTAACCCTGCGCCGGCATCGTCATCATTAATTACACTGAATACTCGGTATTTGGCATTTGGAAGTTATCCAATCGGTGAAATCCTTGCATTCGTGTTTCTTTTTGGCACCCGATGAATGTACTAGATAGTAACCACAGCCGGTAATCATTTTATGTTTGAGCGGAGCAACCAGCCGCCCATTTTTTATCGCCTCCATGGTGAGCACGTTGCTTGCCAAAGTTATGCCGTCGCCGAGTTCGGCGCATTGCAATGCCAGATGCGCATGATTGTAATGGTGTCCGCGATCCGCATTTTTGGCCAGAGCGTTCTTATGTTCCGAGTCCGTGTTGAGAATCCATTCTCGCCATGTAACCCCGACGTTGTCGTCGTGAATTAACGCGAATGATTCCAGATGTTCCAGTTTGGACAATTTCTTTCCCTTCGCCAGTTTCGGGCTGCATACGGGGAATATTTCTTCGGCAAATAATTGCGCGGCGTTGTTTAAGGCATTAGCCAACGACTTATTTTTTACAAACAATATTCCGACATCCGCCTCGGTTTCGCGCAAACCATCACGGTAATCATGCGTAATTATTTTAACCTCAATAGCCGGGTAGTGGATTTGAAAATCACGCAAATTCGAAATCAACCACCGCGTAGCGACTGAATCGGTGGTCTGCACGCTGATATTTTTTTTTGCTTTTAGTGTTTGAGTTTTTCGGGATGGTAATTTTGCAAGTTTGTCCAGTAGCGGACCCGCTTCCGCCACATAACGCTTGCCAAAATCGGTTAACTCCAGTTTGCGAGTGCTTCGCTCGAATACATTAACTCCCAACCAATCCTCAAGTGCTCTAACTTGATGACTTATTGCCGACGGAGTAACGCATAACTCATCACTGGCGTGCTTAAAGTTCATGTGACGGGCGGCGGATTCAAAAGCCACCAACGCAGTTAGTGAAGGAATTCGTCTTTTCATGATCCTGTCCGAAAGTTTGTTGAAATTAATTTACCAATAGGGTGAGTTTTTATCGCTTCACAAACATCATAAATCAGTTATTTTGTCTGCGACATGACGTTTCATGCGGGGTGGGTGAAAAAATAAACGACGAGACATCTTACTATAAAGACACACTATTTACTTTTACAACTGAGAGCGATGTTAAAACGAGTCAAGTAAATTAAAATGAACAACAAACCAACTGACAATATTCCCCTTGGTGTTTTTGTCATCGTTGCGACGGTGTGTGCGATGGCATTTACGGATGCGGTGATAAAGTTTGTTAGCGCGAGTTTTCCGTTGTGGCAAATTTTTGTCGTGCGTTCAATGCTCGCGATTACGATTTTGTTGGCGGTGGTGCTCGCCGCCAAAAGCGCAATCAATATCTTTCCGCGTAGCATGCGTTGGGTTTTGGTGCGCAGTTTTTTGTTAGCGTTTATGTATATCGCTATTTACGCGGCGGTGCCGAAGTTGCCACTCGCGGTCATCGCCGCGGCGCTTTACACCGGACCTTTGTTCACCGCGTTATTTTCGGCGGCGTTAATTAACGAGCCAGTCGGCGCGCGCGGTTGGTGCGCGGTCGTGTTGGGTTTCGTCGGCGTGTTGGTGGTGCTGCGACCGAACACGGCGGCGTTTTCGTTTTACGCATTAATCCCGATCATCGCCGGATTGTTTTATGCATTGGCGGCGGTCATCACGCGCGAAAAATGCGCCGACGAAAAACCACAAGTGTTGGCGATTATGTTGAACTTCGCGGTGTTGTCGGTGGGGGTCACCGCCACCGCCGCCATCGCGTTCGCGCAACCCTACATCAACGCCGACGCGTATCCATTTTTGCTCGGCAACTGGGTTCGCATGGGCGCGTTCGAATGGAAAGTCATCGCGCTGCTCGCGGTGCTCATCACCCTCATCGGTTTGGGTTTGGCGAAAGCGTATCAATCCGCACCGCCCGCCATCATCGCCACTTTTGATTACGCGTATCTATTGTTCGCCGCGTTGTTCGGATTTTTATTTTTCGGTGAAATTCCCGACACCGCCACCGTTATCGGTATCTTAATCATCGCCACCGCCGGCGTGGTGGTGGTTAGTCGCAAGGCTAAAACTCAAAGGAATTGACCGGGCCCGCACAAGCGGTGGAGCATGTGGTTTAATTCGATGCAACGCGAAGAACCTTACCTACCCTTGACATCATCAGAACTTGTTAGAGATAACTCGATGCCTTCGGGAACTGATAGACAGGTGCTGCATGGCTGTCGTCAGCATTTGACATACTAAGCACCGATGATATATCCTCTTACAGCAATTACTTTGAGGGTATTAGTATGAAATTTAGCAGACATTTGGCGTTGAGTTTGGCGTTGGTAGCGACGGGGGTATTGGCGGCTGGCGACGGCGATCATAAACACGGCGACGGGGATATCGGCAAGCCGGGAGTGGCCGAGGATGTTGGGCGGACGATTGATGTGACGCTGCAAGATATTTATTTTGAGCCGGAATCGATTACGGTTGCTGCTGGCGAGACGATTCGTTTTCGGGTGAATAACTCGGGGCGGTTGTTGCATGAATTTAGCATCAACACCGCCGCCAAGCACGCAGATCATAAAGGGCATATGTTGGCGATGATGCAAAGCGGGGCTTTGCTTCCCGACCGAGTTGACCAGGTGAAAATGGCGGCAAGCGGAATGACTCACGCCGAGCCAAATGTCGTTTTGCTTGACGCTGGGGCAAGCGGCGATATTATTTGGAACTTTAGTAACGCCGCCGAGGTCGAATTCGCATGCACCGTGCCCGGGCATTACGAATCTGGAATGGTCGGCGAATTTAAGGTGGTGAAAAAATAAACCCCATATACTGTATACGAAAATGTTAATTACCAAATTCATATCCGCCGTTTGCGTTTCGCTGCTGATAACTTTTGCGGCGAACGCCGAGTCGCTTTATTACGCTGACGACGCTGACGCACCGAATAATATTTCGGCTGATCAAACAATTCATTACACCGCCAACGCTGATGTAGTGAATAATATTTCTGGCAGCAAAACGATTCATATGACGATTGACCCGGTGATCGTTGACACCGGAGTTTTCAAGCGGCGGGGTGTCGGCTTCAACGGTAAATCCCCGGGACCAACTTTGTACTGGAACGAAGGCGAGAGGGTTGAGATTCATGTGAAGAATAATTTGAGAATACCAAGTTCGGTGCATTGGCATGGTATGATTGTGCCGAGCGATATGGATGGTGTGCCGGGTTTTAGTTTTGACGGGATTGAAGCAGGCGAAACGTATGTTTATAAATTCCCAGTGTTGCAATCGGGAACTTATTGGTTTCATGCTCACAATCCATTTCAAGGTCCGGACGGGGCTTATGGCTCAATTATTATTCATCCGAAAAATCCGATTGCGTTTCGCTACGACCGTGAATACATAATTCAAATCTCCGATGCACACCCGGATGTCGGCGCGAAAATAATGCGTAACTTAAAAGTCACCGGGGATTTTTATAACGAACAGCATCCGTCGGTGAAAGGGTTTTTCGCCCAAGCCCGTAAGGACGGATTTCGGGCTGCGGTTCGCGAACGGATGGCTTGGGGCGATATGCGAATGATGCAATCTGATGTTGAAGATGTGCAAGGTTTCACCGCTTTGATCAACGGTAAAAGTTCGCTGCAGAATTGGACCGGCGAATTTAAACCCGGCGAACGCATCCGCTTACGCATCATAAATTCTGCGGCGCAAACGCTGTTTGATTTCCGGGTGCCGGGCTTGAAGATGACGGTGATTGAAGCCGACGGGAATTTGGTTTTGCCGGTTAGCGTGGATGAACTTCGCATCGCCGTCGCCGAAACTTATGATGTGATTGTGCGGCCAACGGACGCTCGGGCGTATTTAATCATCGCCGAATCAATGGGTCGAACCGGGCTGGTGCGGGCGACGCTTATGCCTGAAGCCAGCGGTTTGGCGAGCGAATCTGCCCCGCCGCTTCGAGAATCGCCTCGCCTAACTTTCGGGGATATGGCGTTAGCGATGGGTGATATGAATCACGGTGAAATGAATCATGGTGAAATGAATCACGGTGAAATGAATCACGGTGAAATGAATCACGGTGATGCAAATTCCGAAACGCCGTCGATGGATCACAGCGGACACGGCGGGATGAATCACGAGATGAAATCGCTGCCGGACCCGTTTTATGCACCCGGCAGCGGGCTGACGCCGGCCGCATATAACGCTGGCAAGTTTTTGTCGTATGCCGATTTGAAAGCCTTCAAACCGCTGTACCCCGAACGCCCGCCGACCCGCGAAATTGCGCTTCGGCTGACCGGTAATATGGAACAGTTTTTGTGGTCAATCAACGACACAAAATATGCCGACGCCGAAGTTTTGCGTTTGCAATTCGGCGAACGCGTCCGCTTCAAATTTACCAACGAAACGATGATGACGCACCCAATGCACTTACACGGGATGTGGTCGATATTGGATGTCGGCGCCGGTGCTTGGAATCCGGCGAAGCATGTAGTGAGCATCGCCCCGTCCACCACGGTTTATTTTGAAACCGAAGTTGATGCCCCCGGGACTTGGGCTTTCCACTGCCATCTCGCCTACCACGCTGCCGGCGGAATGTTTCGAAAAGTTATCGTTGAAAACCCCCCGGCTTCGTGAATGAAAATAAAAGTTAGCCGGCAATTATTATTCACGCTCGCGATTATTTTTTCATCACCGGCAGTTGCGATTGAAGGCGGACTCGGGCTGAAAGTTTCGGGCTTGCAGTTTCACGAATTGGAATTACGCCACGGCGAATCCGACGAACGAATATTATCTTGGGACGGCGAAGCGTTTTACGGAGACGACGAATTACGCTGGCGGCTATTAACCGAAGGCGAACACGATGTTCGCAAATCCATCACCGAAACCACCGAAACTCGGCTCGTCGCTCAACGCCCAGCGTCAGAATTTTTCTACACCACCGCCGGCGTTCGATTTGACACTTCATACGAATTCGAAAACCGCTGGCTCGTAGGCGTAGGCATAAGTGGCCTCGCTCCACAATGGTTTGAAGTTGACGCCGATTTATTCATATCCGAAACCAGCGTCGCCAGCGTAAGATTCGCCGCTGAATACGAATTACTTTTCGTCAATAAAATTTATTCAGTGTTTTCGTTGGAGACCAATTACGCATTCGCCGCTGATGAATCGGCTGGCGTAGGCAACCGCCTAAACGATATTGAAATCGGCGTCCGCTTGCATTACGATTTGATTCACCATCGACTCGTCCCGTATATCGGCGTCTTCCATGAAAACCGTTTCGCCGACACCGCAAACTTCCACGGCACTCGGGATGCAAACTTCATCGTCGTCGGCTTGCAATTACTGTTTTGATTTTTTAGTGGCGAAGCTAACGCGATAAGTAGACCGCCTGGGGAGTACGGCCGCAAGGCTAAAACTCAAAGGAATTGACGGGGGCCCGCACAAGCGGTGGAGCATGTGGTTTAATTCGATGCAACGCGAAGAACCTTACCTACCCTTGACATCATCAGAACTTGTTAGAGATAACTCGGTGCCTTCGGGAACTGATAGACAGGTGCTGCATGGCTGTCGTCAGCTCGTGTCGTGAGATGTTGGGTTAAGTCCCGTAACGAGCGCAACCCCTATTTTTAGTTGCCAGCGCGTAATGGCGGGGACTCTAGAGAGACTGCCGGTGACAAACCGGAGGAAGGTGGGGATGACGTCAAGTCATCATGGCCTTTATGGGTAGGGCTACACACGTGCTACAATGGTCGGTACAGAGGGCTGCGAACTCGCGAGAGTAAGCCAATCCCAGAAAACCGGTCGTAGTCCGGATTGGAGTCTGCAACTCGACTCCATGAAGTCGGAATCGCTAGTAATCGCGGATCAGAATGCCGCGGTGAATACGTTCCCGGGCCTTGTACACACCGCCCGTCACACCATGGGAGTGGGCTGTACCAGAAGTGGGTAGACTAACCGAAAGGAGGTCGCTTACCACGGTATGGTTCATGACTGGGGTGAAGTCGTAACAAGGTAGCCCTAGGGGAACCTGGGGCTGGATCACCTCCTAAACCAAAAATAGATTTCACCGTTTCGGAGCGTCCACATAATTTGCTTGATGGTTGCTGAATAATGTCCATAACACAACGCACGGGATTTCAAATGCCTGTGCGTTTTTTTTTGCACCCGTTCACTCCAAAGTCAGACGAGTATAATCAATACCCGAGGTGCTAGATCAGATCATTCGGACGATCTGTGAACGTATCGGGAAGTTTCTGAAGCGACTTGGCCTGCTGGTAAGGAAGACAACAACAATCCCAAACTTGCCAGGGCATATGCATAAACTTGGACGTGGCATCAGTAGCGTTGCGTCGAAGTATCTTTAACTGACTAAGATTTATATTCTCAATCATGGTGATATGTGGAAAGATCTCAAAATTATGGAACACCATACCAATTTGGGCACGAATCTGATTAAGATTAGTGTTCTTGTCGCCAACGATCATCCCATCAACAATAATTTCTCTTTTGTCGATCGGCTCAAGACCATTGACATATTTAATCAGAGTACTTTTTCCGGATCGAGACGGACCGTAAACGACAACGACCTCGGAAGTTTTATAGTCCCCTTTCTGATATCCACTTTCAGCAGTTCGTGTTTAATTTTGTTGTCCTGTTTAAGTTAAAAGGTGGAATAAATTCTGTGGGATTGGATTATAGGGCAATCGGGCTGGTTTGGCAGTATTAGTTAATGCGGTTTTTCATTGGTTTGTGTGGATGGCGTGTAGTGTGATTTTAGCAAAGAAAGGGCGGGCATTTATGCCCGCCCTTTGTTGTTGCCAATTACGGCTACACAAACCACCAGCGTTCCAGGAAGCGCAGACCGTCCTTGTCCCAGTTTGCCCCTACCTCGTCATGGGCCACATTGTTGGCGGTAGCACTGACGTAGTTGTTGAACACCGGCACCACCGTGCCGCCTTCGTCCGATACGATGCGCTGCATCTCGACATATATGTCGCGGCGTTTCGCTTCGTCCAACTCCGAACGCGCAGCGATCAGTAGGCGATTGAACTTGGCGTGCTGCCAGTTGGTGTCGTTCCACGCGGCACCGGCAGAGTAGGTGTCGGTGAACATCCAATCCTCGGTTGGGCGGCCAGACCAGTAGCACATACACCAGCCGCGGTTGTCGGTGTTCCACACATTCGACCAGTAGCCATCGTTGGGCTCACGCACCACATTGATATTGATGTTGGCTTTGGCGGCGTGCTCCTTGAACAGCACCGCCGCATCCACCGCGCCGAGGAAAGCGGCGTCGGCTGCGGAAAGATCCACCGACAGTTTCGACAGTCCGGCTTGCTTCAGATAAAATTTTGCTTTGTCAGGATCGTAGGATTTCTGCGGCAAGTCGGCGGCGTAGTAGCGTTGCGAGGCGCCGATCGGATGGTCGTTGCCGATCGAACCGTGACCGCGTAGCACTGTCTGCAACAACGCTTCGCGGTCGAGGGCATATTTCAATGCCAAGCGAACGTTGTTGTCATCGAACGGCTTCAGGTTGGTTCGCATCGGTATCGAATAATGCGCGGTGCTACCCGAAACCTCCTCGATCTTGACGTCTTTGTTGCGTTGTAGCAAGTGCAAGGTCTTGATGTCGCAGCGGTCCATGAAATCGATTTCACCGGTGATCAGCGCGTTGGTGCGCGCGGACACATCGCTTATGGTGATCATCTCCACTTCGTCAAAATGTGCGCGCCCTTCCTTCCAGTAGTTCCGGTTGCGCTTGAGAGTGAGGCGAACACCAGGATCGTAGTTAACGATCTGATAACCGCCGGTTCCGATGCCCTCCGACCAATCAGCCTTCCCGTCTTTGGACGGCATGATGCCCATATGATAGTCGCTCAGCAAAAACGGGAAGTCGGCATTGCCGCCGCTCAGCGTGACCACTACGTTGTTGCCGTCTGCTTTGATCTCGGTAATCGAACTGACAAGTGCGTTAGCAGCCGAAGTTGAGCCCTCGCCACGGTGGTGGTTGATGGATGCGACCACATCGTCGGCGGACAGCGTCTTGCCGTTGTGAAACTCGACGCCTTTGCGCAGATTAAATGTCCAGATCTTGGCGTCCGAAGTCACATCCCAACTCTCGGCTAACTCGCCAGTCAGTTTGCCGCGGTTGTCGACTTCGGTGAGGAAGTTGTAACGGGTCATGGAAGAACTATTGGTGAAGTCATTTTCAAATGTGCCGGGGTCGAGCGAATCGGTGGTCGACCCGTGCCCCATTCCAACGGTGAATTTCCCACCCTTCTTCGGCGCCGCGCTAGCGGTGTTGAATACCGCCGGTGCCGCCGCCGCCAGACCAAGCGCCGAAGCACCCCGCACAAAATCACGACGGGAGATTCGTTGCGCTTTCAGTTCCGCTTCAAGTTTTTCAACGTTCATCGATTGATAGCCTCCAACCAGATTAATTAAATGATGTCGAAATGCATGCACAATTGTTACATTACTTAAAGAGTGCATAAACAATCATACCAATCGAGTGTAATGCGTTATCACAGAAATTTCAACGCCCGTTTGATGCCACCCATTCTGGACAAATCGGGTATTTTTATTATCGAAAATTTTGATAACGCAATGCAAATAATTTGTTTCCTTGTGGCGGATGCATTACATATCATTTTGGCGATTGCAAATCTTTGGAGACAAAAGTTTGACAAAGACATTATTTCAAACGCGATTGGCGGCGGATATTGGCGGTACGTTTACTGACATTGTATTGGAAACGCCAAAGGGCCTTTTTACGACTAAAGTTCCTACAAATATCATGAAGCCAGAATTAGGGGTCTCGTCTGGTGTCGATATTGTTTTAAATAATGCATCGATAAATCCCAGCGATGTAGATATTTTTATTCATGGCACAACTTTAGCGACCAATGCACTGATTGAACGTAAAGGTGTAAAAACTGCTTTAGTAACGACTGAAGGTTTCCGTGATAGTTTGGAAATCGCTTATGAAAATCGCTACGATCAATTTGATCTGATGATCGAAAAACCCAAACAACTTATCCCACGCAACCTTCGCTTTACCATCAAAGAACGAATGAATGTTAGCGGTGAGGTGCTGATAGAACTTGATGAATCTGCTGTTGCGGCACTTAGCGGTAGGCTAAATGAAGAGGGCGTCGGTGCCGTTGCTGTTGGGTTCTTACATTCTTATGCAAACCCTAAACACGAACAGCGTGTACGGGACATTCTCATCGTAACCGGATGCCGGGCTGAAATCTCGCTATCAAGTGACGTATGCCCTGAAGTAAGAGAATACGAACGCCTGATGACGGCGGCGTGCAATGCGTATGTTCAGCCGATTATGGCGAGATATCTGCGTGCCCTGCAAACCAAATTCACAGACAAAAAGTTCCGCTGCCCGATTTTTTTGATGACATCTGGGGGGGGCATGACAACGTTGGAAAATGCAATTATGTACCCAATCCGGCTTGTGGAATCTGGTCCAAGCGGCGGTGCTGTTTTGGCGGCCAAGATTGCACAACATTTGGGCGAGCATCACGTTTTGTCTTTTGACATGGGTGGGACAACTGCAAAGATATCTTTGATTGAAGACTATAAGCCCAAGACGGCTCGAAATTTCGAGATAGCCCGATCCGCCCGCTTTCAAAAGGGTAGTGGTATGCCCGTGCGAATTCCCGCGATTGAAATGATCGAGATTGGTGCTGGTGGTGGATCAATAGCCCATGTGGACAAAATTGGCCGCCTCAACATTGGCCCTGAAAGCGCTGGTGCTGAGCCCGGGGCGGCCTGTTATGGAAAAGGCGGAGTGCGGGCCACAGTTACAGATGCAAATCTTTTTCTCGGGCGTATAGAACCTGATGCATTTGCAGAAGGAAAAATTAAATTAGATATTAAAGCCGCTCAAGATGCGATTACCTGTGACGTCAGCCAACCATTGAACATCACCGTGCCCGATG
The DNA here is from genome assembly GCA_965262585.1 of Candidatus Poriferihabitaceae bacterium. Lineage (GTDB taxonomy): Bacteria > Pseudomonadota > Gammaproteobacteria > Arenicellales > Poriferihabitantaceae > JAHRAW01. The sequence goes on along the minus strand of OZ253546.1, from coordinate 889,770 downwards.
GCGCATTCGGCATCACCGAAATGATTGAGGAGAACATGGCAAATGCTGCGCGTATCCATAGTGTAGAGCACGGTGTTGATCTCTCTAGGTTCAGCATGATTGCGTTCGGAGGTGGTGGCCCATTGCACGCTGTTCGGTTGGCAGAGAAGTTGGGTATGAACCGCGTTATTATTCCGGCGAATTCAAGTGTTGGATCAGCATTGGGCTTCTTAAGTGCCCCAATCTCCTATGAGATGGTAAAGAGCTTATATACAACCCTGATCGATTTTGATCTGAAGAATGTCAACGCAATGATCAACAGTATTTCATCGCAGGCGCATGCAATTGTTCGGGAAGGATCACATGATGCAAGCCTCAAAGAAATTCGTACAGCTTACATGCGCTATGTTGGGCAAGGGCATGAAATTCAGGTGCCGATCCCTAACCGTGCGCTGACAGAAGCGGACATTGCTGACATTAAATCAACTTATGACACCTGTTATAGTCAGCTTTACGGACGTACGATCCCCGAACGAGATATCGAAATTCTTTCATGGTCCGTCGTTGTTTCCACGATAGTTGATACGGTTATAGATATATCTGATGCAAATAAACCGTCGAAGGCCGTACCTTCAGGGGAGCGATCAGTGTTTGTCCCCGCGAATTCTGACTTTGAGGTGGTTTCGACATATTGGCGTCCCAATCTAAAGTCTGGTGACTTTCTCAGAGGATCTGCTGTTGTAGAGGAGCCGCAAACCACAACGTTTATAACTGCGAATTTCTCTGGGCGATTGGATCACCAGATGAACCTGATATTGGATAGGATCACATCATGACAGATCGCGTTTTAAGTGTAATTGAGCTTCAGATTTTATGGAACAGACTCATTGCAATCGTCGAAGAGCAGGCTCAGACCTTAATGCGGACGGCGTTCAATCCTATTGTACGCGAGTCTGGTGACTTATCTGCCGGTCTCTTCGATTTAAAAGGTCGCATGATCGCCCAGGCGATCACCGGAACGCCAGGGCATGTTAACACAATGGCAAATTCGGTAAATTTCTTTTTGGAAAAGTATCCTTTGGAAGATATGCATCCTGACGACATATATTTAACCAATGACCCTTGGAAAGCTGCAGGCCATCTAAACGATTTCATGTTGGTACGGCCTTGCTTTCATGAAGGACAATTGATTGGATTTACATCTTGTACCAGCCATCTTGCAGACCTTGGGGGACTTGGATTTGGCCCAGATGGATCAGATGTATTGGACGAAGGGTTGTTTGTCCCCATTTTCAAACTCGTTGATGCAGGCAAGCTAGACGAGACCTTCATGACCATCTTGAAAGGGAATAGCAGGGTTCCCGTCGAAGTAGAGGGTGATACCTATGCATTGATGACTTGCGTTGAATGTGGTAGCCGTCGCACAGCAGAATGTATGGCTGATATTGGCATCTCAGACCTTGCTCAAATATCAGACTACATCATCAACACATCGCGTGATCGTACACGTGATTTGATAAACGTGCTTCCCAAAGGTGTTTATCGCTATGAGATGCGTGTTGATGGGTACGATGAACCACTTGATTTAGTGGCTGCAATGGCAATCACTGATGGTGAGATCGAAGTTGACTTTGCAGGATCGTCAGGACGATCCGCTAAGGGCATCAACTGCCCTTTAAATTATGCAAGCGCATATGCATGCTTTGCACTAAAATGTGCTTTAGCTCCGGATATTCCAAGCAACGAAGGCGCGTTGGCACCGTTAGTTATAAAGGCTCCAAAAAATAGTATTGTGAATGCCAAATACCCTGCACCAGTGGCAATGCGGCACGTCGTTGGACAATTACTTCCTGATGTAATTTTTGGATGTCTCCATCAGGTGATACCCGGCGTTGTACCCGCAGAAGGCACATGTTGCCTTTGGGATTTGCCTATGCGCGGCGGATATTCTGGTGATATAGGCGAGGGTAAAACTAAATTTGCGACTGAGTTGGTGCATAATGGAGGCACCGGTGGACGCAGTAGCAAGGATGGATTGTCCGCTACTGCATTTCCGAGCGGGGTCATGGGATCATTGGTCGAGATAACAGAGAGTGTTTCCCCTCTTATTATTTGGCGGCGTGAATATCGCGCAGATTCTGGTGGCGCAGGCGAATATCGAGGTGGCTTGGGGCAAATTCTGGAAATATCGAGTAGCGAAGATGCGCCCATTTCACTTTTTGCGGCGTTAGATCGTATTCATCATGCCCCTCGTGGGCGCGAAGGCGGAAAAGACGGGGAGCCTGGCGTTTTAAAGTTAAACAATGGCACAAAGCTACACCCTAAAGGTGAGCAAGTGATACCGAAAGGAGAACGATTGATTGTTTTGACACCCGGTGGTGCTGGATACGGCAATCCAAAAAACCGCGATCCTGCACACATAGCGCGAGACATCGAGTTTGGCCTAGTCAGTCCGGAAGCTGCTCTAACTGACTACGGTGATTTAGTGAACTTCCATCAAACATTTGAGGATGAATAATGATAAAACAAAAAATTCATCGCGAAACACTAACGGCGACTGCGCTAGGCTGGGTCGATAAAAAGACTGATGCAATGGCAATGCCGCTAAGCCCTTCCACGTCCTTCTTGCGCGACCCAAGCGAATTAGATCGTAGAGGGCGCATGTTCACGCGGGATGACAACCCTACTTTTGCGCAGCCAGAAGCGTTGATTAATGAATTGGAAGGAGGTGCGGGTTGCCTTCTGTTTGCATCTGGAATGGCTGCCATCACATCGGTTTTTCAACGACTCAAACCCGGTGATCACGTTATCTTGCCCAACAATGTTTATTCTGGGCTTCGTGATTGGATGAACACGCATGGTGTTCGGTGGGGTTTAGAAGTTACTTATGTTGAAAATTATACCGCCGTTTCGGTCAGCGCCGCAATCAAGCATGGCAAAACCAAAGTTATCTGGTTGGAAACGCCCAGTAACCCGACGTGGACAATTACAGATATCGCAGCGATTTCTAGCATTGCGCACGCGAATGGTGCATTGATTGCGATCGATAACACTGTTGCCACCCCTATTCTTACGCGTCCGATCGAGCATGGTGCCGATATTATTCTCCATTCATGCTCAAAATATATGAATGGTCACGGTGATCTCATTGCAGGTGCGGTGGTTGTGGCAGAGGGTCATGAGGATGTCTTGGCCGATATCCAAAACATAAGAAACGAGTATGGTGGGGTGTTGGGCAGTTTTGAGGCATGGCTCCTGTTGCGAGGGATGCGTACGCTTGCAATTCGCGTGAAAACGGCATCAGTTAGTGCTCTCAAGATCGCTCAGTTTTTGGACCAATGTGATGCGGTGCAACAAGTCTTATACCCTGGCTTGGAAACACACATCGATCATAGGGTTGCAGCCAGGCAAATGATTGGTGGCTTTGGTGGTATGCTATCATTTCGCGTAAGCGGCGGTGAACACGCTGCAAAAATACTCGCAAGTAAAGTGCAAATTATCAAACAGGCGATTTCGTTTGGTAGCACAGATACTGTTATCGAGCATCGGGCTGGTATGGAAAATCCAGACTCGCCTACGCCAAAGGATATGTTGCGCGTTTCTATTGGGCTCGAACACACGGATGATTTGATAGCGGATTTGCAGCAAGCAATTACTACCATGCAACGGAGTCTAGAGGAAGGTAAAATAAATGACTGAGAAAATAAGATACTTACCAAGATCAAAGCGCATTGGTTTGATTGTACCGTCGTCAAATACGAATGCAGAACCCGATTGCATTTCGCTATGCCCCGTAGGCGTCACGATACACAGTGCGCGCAGTGGTGGGTACGATGTGGATGCAATTCCTGATTCAACTGAAATGCGTAACTTTGTACGGCAGTCCTTGGATCAGACCTGCAAAGACTTAATGGACGCGTGCGTTGACGTGATCGCTTATGGCTGTACTTCTGCAACGCTTTCGGAAGGCCCTGAGTTTGACTCAGAATTTTGCCAAAAAATTGAAGATATGACTGGCCGCCCCGCTGTCACGACTGCCGGCGCCCTTGTTGAAGCCGTTCAACAAATTGGCGTTACAAGGGTCGCGTTTACATCCCCTTATGTGAAGATGTTGAGCCAAGAAGCGGTGGATTATCTGGAACAAAGTGGCATTGAAGTGATTAATGAGGTAAGTTTTGATCAACAGTTGAGTAGTATCGAACAGAATGCTCTGACGCCTCAGGACGCCTATGAGATGGCACTAAAAGCTAACCATAAAGATGCACAAGCAATAGTAATATCATGTACTGATTACCGTGCGTTAGAAGCAGTTACAGCAATAGAAAAAAGTTTGGGTAAACCTGTTATAACTAGTAACCAAGCATTAATGTTTGCATGTCTTAAACGCCTCAATGTTAAATTCGAGAAATTAACTGCTGGTGGCCAACTTTTTACACAAAAAAGTGTGCGCATATGACAATCGCAAAACGTTTAGACGAATTAGGTCTAATATTACCACCAACCCCAGCCTCTGCTGCAAATTACGTTCCATGCGTAGTCTCGAATGGAACGGTTTACCTTGCAGGTCAAACGCCGAAAGAGGGATCTTTTCTAAAGTATAAAGAACAGGCCGGAAAAGATCTGACGACAGATCAAGGGTATGATGCCGCAAAGCTTTGCACAATCCATTTACTGAGTGTTTTGCATGTCGCTGTCGAGGTCGAAATGATTGCTCAGATTTCATAAATGTATGAGTATCTGCTTATAAATACCTCTGTTGGATTAGAACGCTTATGAATATCGATGCAATCAATACCTTTTTGCTGCTCTCCGAAACGGGGAATTTTAGCCGCGTCGCTGAAAAATCCAACGTCACGCAATCTACAGTGAGTGCACGTATCAAAGTGTTGGAAGACGATCTAAACGTTAAGCTTTTTGAGCGAACATCTTCCGGGGTACTGTTAACTGATGCTGGGAAAAAATTCCACAAATACGCAGCCTCAATGCTCGACTCATGGCAACAAGGGCGACAAGAAATGGCACGTTCTTCAGGCCTAAAACAGACGATAGGACTCGGGCTGCATATGACAATGTGGCGTCGTTTTATGCCAGGTTGGTTGGTTTGGATGGAAGAACATCATCCTGAATTTTCGCTCCATGTAGAGGCGGATTATTCAGAGAGGTTAGTCGACTACATCTCTCAAGGTGTTCTGGTTCTTGCGATTACGCACATGCCAACAGGTTTACCCGGACTGGTCGTTGAACCTTTCATGGAAGACGAACTTGTTATGGTTTCTCGCAAAAAGCGTCGTTTTAAATCCTGCGATCCGAAAGACTATATCTTTGTTGATTGGAGCTATGGGTATCGAGAAGAGCATCAAGAAAAGTTACCTGAATTTGCGACATCCAACGTTAGCATCGGCTACGGAGAAATCGCTCTGGAATATCTTCATGTTAGTGATTGCTATTCTTACATGCCGCATGCTTATGTTTCACGTGATATAGAAAACAATCATCTCCACATCGTGGAAAATGCACCAGTGCTTAACCGTCCATCATATTTGGTATGCTCGGAGCATCTGAGAAATTCTAAGGTGATTACGGCGGCAATAAACGGTCTTCATTCTTCAAACGATCTTCTTAAACAAAGCTGACTTGAGGTGACGCATGTAAGGTTCTGGCGGTGATTGTCTTTGGCTTACCGATGGAAAGTTAGTTTGCTAGCCTAATAATCACGAGTCGGCATGAGACTGCCTGCAAATTCAATTGGATCAGACAGGAAAATATCGTCCTAATACATTTTGTTTATCTGCGGCCCAATCCTGCAATTATGTAATTAATCTGTACATAAACAAGGCATTCTTTCAGTATTTATACTCGGAATCGCTAGTAATCGCGGATCAGAATGCCGCAGTGAATACGTTCCCGGGCCTTGTACACACCGCCCGTCACACCATTTGCTTGCAGAGTGAAAGCGGTATAACCTACATGCCAAACTATGCACCAAGCGAAGCTATGATCAATAAAGATACTTGGATTGAATTACGAGATGGTCGGCGGTTGGCAACGCGGTTGTGGTTGCCTGATGGGGCAGAGCAACATCCAGTGCCGGCGATTTTGGAATACTTACCCTATCGACAGCGCGATGGAACCGCTCCGCGTGATGAAGGCAACTATCCCACTTTTGCTGAAGCCGGTTATGCTGGGGTGCGAGTCGATATGGCTGGTACTGGTGATTCGGACGGCTATCTGTCGGACGAATATCTGGACGATGAATTGGCATCTGGCGAGGCGGTAATAGAATGGATTGCCGCACAGCCTTGGTGTAGCGGTGCTGTTGGTATGATTGGTATTTCTTGGGGTGGATTCAACGGTTTGCAAATTGCTATGCGTCGCCCTCAGGCACTGAAGGCGATTGTGACAGTGTGTTCAACCGATGACCGCTATCTGCAGGAAACACACTACATAGGTGGCTGCCTATTAAATGATAATTTTAACTGGGGGGCACAGATGACTGCGTATTCTAGTCGCCCGCCCGACCCCGCTATGCGCGAGGATTGGCGAGAAATATGGATTGATCGAATACGCCGCTTGCCTTTTTTCTCTGCCAATTGGTTGCGCCACCAGCGACACAGCGCATATTGGAAGCATGGTTCGGTGTGTGAGGATTGGAATGCTATTCAGTGTGCGGTGCTCGCTATTGGTGGCTGGGCGGATTCATATTCCGATACACCGCCCATTTTGGCAGAGCATCTAACCGCGCCCGTCAAAGCATTGGTTGGACCGTGGGAGCATCGTTATCCGAATATCGCTAAAATCGGTCCGAGCGGGGATTTTCATGGCGAGGTAATTCGATGGTTTAACCGTTGGCTAAAAGGCGAACAAAATGGGGTGGAACAATTACCGGTGTACCGCGCTTATATTCAAGAACATGGCAATCCTTTGTCGAAGTTTAGCGCGCGCCTAGGACGTTGGGTTGGTGAAACACAATGGCCGCCGTCAACGCCACCATTGACTTTCCATTTGGCACCGGGGTCTTTGGCGAAGACGCCTTCGACCGATGATGTTGTCGTATGTAGCGCACAGGATGTTGGCGATACGGCAGGCAACTATTGTCCGGGTATGCGGGTCGATGACGAACTTTCCAATGACCAGCGGCCGGACGATGAAAAATCAGTTTGCTTTGACAGTGCTCCGTTGACAGAGCCGTTAGACATTCTTGGCGCACCACAAGTTGAAATCGAATTTTCCGCCGACCGGGCGCAAGCGTTGCTGGTTTTTCGTTTATGCGATGTTGCGCCCGATGATTCTTCCGCCCGAGTCAGTTTTATCGCATACAACCTGACGCATTACGCCGAGCATGAGCGCCCGTTTGATTTGTTTCCAGGACGGCGTTACCGGGCCCGCATTCCTCTGCGACATTGCGGTCATCATTTCGCCATCGGTCACCGACTGCGCTTGGCGACTTCCACCGCTTATTGGCCAACGGTCTGGCCTTCCCCAGTAAAATCTACAGTAACACTACATTTGGAAAATTGCCGATTCATTTTGCCACAACGAGCGGATACAACGGATGTGCTGGGGCAAGAACAAGGAGCACCTGCCGTAGCACCCGCGGTGGATTTATCCGCGTTTACGCAACTGCGCCCACCTACTTGCAAAACTGAGCGCGAGACGCTCGACGATGGCGTATATCGGGTGACGCTTATTGATGACTTGGGCGAGACGCACAATCCGCACAACGGTATTGAGTCTGGTGCTACGGTGCGCCAGATGTTTTCCATTCATCCCGATGACCCGCTGTCAGCACGAGTGGAAACGACCTGGGAATATACGATTTGCCGAGGCGATTGGCGTACACGCGTACGCTCAGACAGTAGTATGAGTGCCGATACGGATGAATTCTGTATATTCAGAAAGGTTTCCGCCTATGAGGGGGATGCTGTGTTACTGTTGGAAAAGACTTGGGACGAAACCATCCCTAGGGATTGCTGTTAACGTTTCACATACAAGAGGTAACGAACGTGAAAAATTTTCACTGGTTTAAGTTAAGCGGGCAACCTATCGGTCGCCGAAAGTTTGTCAAAGATATGTCGTTATTGGGTGCGGTAGCCACGCTTCCATTTCCGTTTTCGATTGCACAAGCGGACAGCGGCACGTTACGTATACGCGCCTATGGTGATATGACAACGCTGGACCCAGCGTTCAGCATCGGCGTAGTTGATGAAGAAATTCACTCATGCGTTTATAACAAACTCGTGCAATACAAATCGGGGCGTGAATGGGGTTGGCAACTAGATGCGGCTGCTATGATCGAACAGGTGAGCGACACGCGTATTAATTTCGCATTGCGCGATGATATTGGTTTCACCAATGGCTTTGGCGCAATGAACGCAGAAGATGTCAAGTTTTCTTTTGAACGAATCGTTGACCCGAAATTAAAGTCAACCAACAAGCCCGACATGGGCCCACTAAAGCAAGTAGAAGTAACCGGAGAGCGCACTGGGGTTATTGTGTTAAGCAAACCGTTTGCCCCACTGTGGTCAATTGCGTTGCCTTATATTACCGGTAACATCGTCAGCAAAAAGGCGTTTGAAAAATCGGAGGGTGGGCGTATCGGCACTGACCCAGTTGCCGAATCCGGTCCCTATCTGCGTCACGCATGGCGACCGAAAGAAAAAACTGTGCTCAAGCGCAACCCTAATTGGCGTGGCAAGCAAGCGGCGTTTGACACGATTGAAATCTATCCAATCGATGATGAAAAAACTGCTGAAATCGCGTTTGAAGCCGGTGAACTCGACTACACCAGAATCGGCCTTGATTCAGTATCCCGCTACCGCGACAACCCGCCAGCCAATTCCATACTGGAAGAATACCCATCGCTGTTTTATGTTTGGATTGGGATGAACGTTGATAATGCACTCCTGAAAAATAAAAAACTGCGCCAAGCCATTCAATATGCAATTGATGTACCTTCTATTATGGAGGCCGCCTATTACGGTGCTGCAGAACCTGCAACCGGCATTATCGCACCCGGATTGGTTGGGCATCGTCCGAAAGGAATTGTGCCTCCAGAGGCAAACCTCGAAAAGGCGCGTAAGTTGTTTGCCGATTCGGGCGAAACCGATGTTAGTTTGACCATCGACGTCATCAATAAAACCACTTACACAACCACTGCTCAAATAATCCAAGCTAACTTGCAACAAATTGGTATCAACCTTGAGATCAACGTCCATGAGGCAGCGACTTTTTGGGCGTTGGGTGATGAAAGCAAAGGGGAGCAGTGGAAAAACGTACAATTAATTATGAATCGTTTCTCCATGACCCCAGACCCTTACTATGCCACCGCTTGGTTCACGCAAGAGCAGGTTGGGGTGTGGAACTGGGAGCGCTTTCGTTCGGATGAGTTTGACAAAATCCACGAACAGGCTGCACAGGAAACCAATTTCGCCCGGCGCGATGAAATGTATCGGCGAGCGCAGGATGTGATGGAACAGTCAGGCGCCTACCGCTTCCTCACGCACGAAGCTACGCCGGTCATCTATCGCCAATCGATTCGCCCAGCGTTCCGTCCAGACGGACTACCACTTCTTCGATATTTTGCGCGTAACTAAAACACGAACAAAGCATGAACAACGGGTGAGCTGACTCGCGGATGCTCAAATACGCGATACAACGATTGCTCCTGTCGGCGCTGATTGTCGTTATCGCCGTAACATTGATGTTCATCATGATTCGTTCGGTGCCGGGCGACCCAGTCAGCGTCATACTGGGTCCCCGCGCAACGGTTGAATTGAAAGCCCAATTAATCGAGAGTATGGGGTTGGACGACCCTTTGCCGTTGCAAATTTCCTATTTCTTCGGCAACTTGCTGGTCGGTGATATGGGAGTGGATGTTTTTTCTAACCGACAAGTATCGGATATTGTCTTTGAGCAATTGCCCTTTACGCTAGAGTTGATTTTTTGCTCCATTATCTGGTCGGCTATGTTGGGCGTATTTCTTGGTGTTTATGCTGCAGCGCGACGCGATTCAATAATCGACAGAATTACCGCTGTGCTATCGGTAGCATGCGTTGCTGCCCCGGCTTTTGTTGTTGCGCTACTCGGGTTGTTGCTGTTTGCCGTGCGGTGGCAGTGGTTCCCCGCTATCGGTGCTGGGGACCCGGAGAATTTCAACGACAGGCTGTTGCATTTGGTATTGCCGTCTTTTGCCATCGGGTTGTCTTGGGTTGGTTATGTGGCGCGCCTTGTGCGTGCTTCGATGTTAGAAGTCATGGTTGAGCCGCATATTCGCACGGCGCGGGCGTTTGGTTTACCCGAATGGAAAATTGTTCTGGTATATGCGCTACGCGTCGCAATTTTACCAGTGGTCACCGTAATCGGTGTTGGTATGGGAATTTTGCTTTCACAGGCGGTCTTCACCGAGATTATTTTTGCCCGCCCCGGAATTGGCAAACTGGTAATCGATTCCATCACTACTCGCAACTATCCGGTGGTGATGGGGGGTGTGTTGATTTCAACAATACTATTTGTTTGCGCTACTGCCGCTGCAGACATCATCAACGCCGCACTTGACCCGCGCGCTCGCACGACATGAAATCCGCCAACACAAACGGAACAATTGCCAATGCTTTGCGCATGATGTTGCGCGATCCGGCAGGAATGGTCGGCATCACCATCGTCATCGTTATTGTATTGTCGGCGTTGTTCGCCGATTTAATTGTCCCTTACAACCCAAACGCACTGGATATCCCCGCACGATTGCAGTGGCCATCCGCGGCACATTGGCTCGGCACCGACCAATTGGGACGCGACTTACTTTCGCGCACCATTATGGGCGGGCGAGTAGCGTTGCAAGTCGCGTTGCCTGCAGTCTTTGCAGCGATGTTACTGGGCCTCACACTTGGCATGATCTCCGGTTTCGGTCCGCGTTGGCTGGATGGCGCAATTATGATTTTCTTAGATACTATTCGCTCATTTCCGACGGTTATGTTTGCGCTGGCAGTGGTTGCACTGGTCGGTCCCAGTTTAGAGACTGTGGTGTTTGTAGTCATGGTCACTTCCATCCCCACCTACGGACGAGTAGCACGCACACAAACGTTGAGTTTGCGAAACAGCGAGTTCATTCTCGCCGAACAGTCATTGGGTGCATCGCTACCACGCATTTTATGTGTACATATACTACCTAACATTATCGGCGTGCTATTGGTGCTAGTAGCCATGGACATTCCCGCGGTCATCGCACTCGAAGCCGGATTATCTTTTCTGGGAATGGGTGTCAAACCGCCGACACCATCGTGGGGATCGCTCCTCAAAGACGGCTATGCGATGATTCGCAACACACCATGGCCAATAGTCGCCGGCGGCTTGCCAATAATTCTGGCGACATTAGGATTTACTTTTTTTGGTGAAGTGCTACGCGATCTTATCGACCCGCGAATGCGCAAAGAATGCTAATCGTGACAGAAGATGCGCTACTCGATATCCGCAATTTTTCGCTTAACTACGGCGACGTAGAGGCGTTGCGCAACATTTCAATTTCCATTGGCAAAGGTGAAATTGTTGGCGTAGTAGGGGAGTCGGGTTGCGGCAAGTCTTCATTGATGAATGCTATTTTGCGCTTATTTCCGGTGAGTGCACAAACGCGCGGCGGGATATTTTTTAAGCAACGCAATTTATACGATCTGAATGAAACAGAAATGCAAGCTTTACGCGGCATGAACATCTCCGTCATTTTCCAAGACCCAATGCGCACACACAACCCAGTCATTAGCATCGGCGCACAAATGTTGAATATTCAATACCGAGACAAAATTTCACGTGCCGAAAAATTAACGCGCATCATTAATATGCTAAAAAAAGTGGAAATCCCAGACCCAGAATTGCGATTGCGACAGTATCCGTTCCAGTTCTCCGGCGGCATGTTGCAACGCATTGCCATTGCCATGGCTTTGATGTCGCGTCCTGATTTGCTCATCGCCGACGAGCCAACAACCGCGCTCGATGCAACTTTGGAAGTACGGATTATCGACATATTGCGGCAGATGCAACAAGATTACGGCTGCTCCATCTTATTTATTTCGCATCACTTAGGCGCGGTCGCCGAACTGTGTAAGAAAGTTGCGGTGATGTATGCCGGCGAAGTGGTCGAATCGGGCGAGTTACGCGATGTCTTTACCAACCCCAGCCATCCCTATACCCGCTGCCTGTTGAAATGCGATCCCGGGCATGCCAAACAAACGATGCACCGTTTGCCGACAATTCCTGGCGATGTCCCCGATTTGAGCAACTTATCGAGTGGCTGTGCTTTCGCGCCGCGTTGCGATTCAGCATTGCCCAAATGTGCCGTTCAACGCCCGCCGACATTCAATTGCGGGAGCGGGCACGAAGCTTCTTGCTGGCTGCAAGAAACGGTGGGATCGGTATGACAGCATTACTGGAAGTCGAAAACCTCCGCGTCAGTTTTCCTTCGGGTGGCACCCTTGGATGGCGCCAAAAAACTGTAGACAGCGTTGCCGATGTTTCATTTAATATTGCACCCGGAGAAACGTACGCAATAGTCGGCGAAAGCGGCTCCGGTAAAACTACTTTGTTGCGCGCCATCGCCGGTTTGTTGCCCGTTGCTGGTGGGTCGGTCAAGTTTGATGGACAAGAAATCAGTGGGTTATCTCGTTCCAAATATCGCCCGCTACGAAAAGATATCGCCGTGATGTTTCAAGACCCTGTTGGCAGTTTAAGTCCGCGCCGTACAGTGCACGCGTTGCTTGCCGAGCCGTATGTCATCAACGGCATGAAGGGCCGAGATTTACGCGCCGAGGTTGCGCGGCTGTTGGATATAGTTGGGTTACCGACCGATTTTGCCGGACGTTATCCGCACCAATTGTCTGGTGGTCAGGCGCGGCGCATCGGTGTGGCACGGGCGTTGGCATTGTCACCGAAATTAATTCTGGCTGATGAGCCGACGGCTGGGCTGGACGTTTCGGTACAAGGCGAGTTACTCAATTTATTGAACGACCTGCGAGAAAATTTTGGTTTGGCGATGATGATGATTACGCACAATTTAAATGTGATTCGTCATGTTGCCGCCCGCATGGGAATTATGTATCTGGGTAGGCTGGTGGAGGAGGGCGACACGCAGGAGATTTTTGCCCACCCTCGCCATCCTTATACGCTATGCCTGCTATCGGCAAACCTTTCGCTTGACTCCAACGCCAGTGAACAACGAATCACGTTGCAAGGAGAACCTCCCAGCATTGCTATGCGCCCACAAGGTTGTGAGTTCCGGCAGCGCTGCCCTTTCGCTGATGAGCAGCTATGCACACAAACCCCGGCGTGGACGATGCTCGATGATCGCCGAGGCTTGCGTTGTTTGAAACCATTGGCGTGACTTGTTATTGAAATCATTGGTGCTGTGGCAGTGTATTATTTGATCTGCACCGGTCGGCAAGTTGCGTTATAAGTGCAGACTTGTCTAAGTCGGCGGTAGTATTCTCGGCATTAAAGTGCCACATCCGCGCATTTATTAGCGCACGATGGTGCCCCTCGTAGGGTATATTCATCCCCGGATACTCTTGCCGGTCAATCTGGGATGGGTTAATGTGCGCGATTACGCTGGTGAGTGGGGTTATCAAGCGATACCGGACAAAAATCATCGGGAACCCCTAAAAACATCAAAAAAGTTTTCATGCAGGGAAATTTGGGTATAATCCACGGCCCGGATGGCATTTTGAGGGAGTCCCTGTTTTTGGGGCAATCTGGCAGAATTAGTGTGGGCGTTTGAATTCGCCGACTTATTGATCTCGGTTCGGCCTCCAATGACCAGGGCAGTGATAATCGCAATGATAATTGGGTCTGTAGCTCAGTTGGTTAGAGCGCACCCCTGATAAGGGTGAGGCCGGAAGTTCAAATCTTCCCAGACCCACCAATTTGGTTAGGATGACGGGAGGATCGGAGCCCAAAGGATGATTTTTGATAACGGGGGCCATAGCTCAGCTGGGAGAGCGCCTGCCTTGCACGCAGGAGGTCGGCGGTTCGATCCCGCCTGGCTCCACCAATCATTCACCTCCGAAGCCGCAGTTCCGCCCCTCGGGGGGGGATGTGCGCAGCCGCTTCGCGTGAAAATAGTGTTTTTTGGTGAGAAAGGCAGAATTACATGCCAAAAACTTGCAAAAGAACTTGACGCAGGTGAATTTTTCCGATAAATTCATGCACCCTCGATATCAGCAACCCCCGCCAAGTGTCGATTATGGCCGGCGCGGGTATGGATTAAAGGGGATTACTTACGGTTCATCCCGAACGGGATGGACTTTGTTCTTTTACAATCAGGGTAGTCAAAGGCGCGCGCAAGCGCGAATTTGTTAATGTTATTCACATCGGCAAATTCGTCTGCGCGGGTACCGGAATATACGTTTACATAAGTATATTCTGTTTACATAGATTGTATGTTGCATAACTCTTCGAGAGTTCAAGCTAACGACTTCAATCATGACGTGGCGGCGAATCGATTTCCGTTTTTCCGGCGCAGACTTTTTGGGGTTGTATGGTCAAGCGAATAAGCGCATACGGTGGATGCCTAGGCGATAAGAGGCGATGAAGGACGTGGTAGTCTGCGATAAGCCCCGGCGAGCTGACAAACTAGCTTTGACCCGAGGATTTCCGAATGGGGAAACCCACCTGCTTGCAGGTATCGCACGCATGAATACATAGTGTGTGCGAAGCGAACCCGGGGAACTGAAACATCTAAGTACCCGGAGGAAAAGAAATCAACTGAGATTCCCTTAGTAGCGGCGAGCGAACGGGGAACAGCCCTTAAGCTTTGCGAGTTTTAGTGGAACGCTCTGGAAAGTGCGGCCATAGAAGGTGAAAGCCCGGTACACGAAAGGGCTTGCAAAGTGAAATCGAGTAGGGCGGAGCACGAGAAACTCTGTCTGAACATGGGGGGACCATCCTCCAAGGCTAAATACTACTTATCGACCGATAGTGAACCAGTACCGTGAGGGAAAGGCGAAAAGAACCCCTGTTAGGGGAGTGAAATAGAACCTGAAACCGTATGTGTACAAGCAGTGGAAGCCTGTCTTCGGATGGGCGACTGCGTACCTTTTGTATAATGGGTCAGCGACTTAATTTCAGTAGCAAGGTTAACCTTATGGGGGAGCCGTAGCGAAAGCGAGTCTTAATAGGGCGTTTAGTTGCTGGGATTAGACCCGAAACCGGGCGATCTAGCCATGGCCAGGTTGAAGGTCGGGTAATACCGACTGGAGGACCGAACCAACTAATGTTGAAAAATTAGTGGATGAGCTGTGGCTAGGAGTGAAAGGCTAAACAAGCCCGGAGATAGCTGGTTCTCCCCGAAAACTATTTAGGTAGTGCCTCGTGTTTCACTTCCGGGGGTAGAGCACTGTCATGGCTAGGGCCGCATCTCGCGGTACCAACCCATAGCAAACTCCGAATACCGGAAAGTGTAATCACGGGAGACAGACGGCGGGAGATAAGTTTCGTCGTCGAAAGGGAAACAGCCCAGACCGCCGATTAAGGTCCCTAAACACATCTCAGTGGGAAACGATGTGGGAAGGCTCAGACAGCCAGGATGTTGGCTTAGAAGCAGCCATCATTTAAAGAAAGCGTAATAGCTCACTGGTCGAGTCAGCCTGCGCGGAAGATTTACCGGGGCTCAAGATGTGTACCGAAATCGCGGGTGCTGGAGAGTTGACTAAAATGTTTTTTGTAATAGGGTGTTTTTCGTCCGCCGTATTTATACGGCGATGTTCATGAACCAATGAGGATTTTTATCATGGGTCGAACTCCAAATGATGATCGTTCGGATGTCAAAAATCCGAATAATGATGCTTACGATTCCGATACGGAAAATCGTGAGGATCTCGGTCATTTAGACGATGATGACGATGATGACGACAGTGATTAGTCGTTAGATTTATCGAGTTTTAGAACTGAATGACGACCAAATGATCGTCGGCGAATAAATCTGCCTACAAGTTTAGGCGTTAACACAGTCACTCTGTCCGCCCGGGCAGAGCGGCATCACCCTTAAGAATGTTTTAGTCAGCTCTTCAGTACGGTAGGGGAGCGTTCCGTAAGCCGTTGAAGGTGTGCTGTGAGGCATGCTGGAGGTATCGGAAGTGAGAATGCTGACATGAGTAGCGATAATGCGGGTGAAAAGCCCGCACGCCGAAAGCCCAAGGTTTCCTGCGCAACGTTAATCGGCGCAGGGTGAGTCGACCCCTAAGGCGAGGCCGAAAGGCGTAGTCGATGGGAATCAGGTTAATATTCCTGAACCGAATATAACTGCGACGGGGTGACGGAGAAGGCTAGGTTGGCCGGGTGTTGGATGTCCCGGTTTAAGCGCGTAGGTTGAGAGCTCAGGCAAATCCGGGCTCTTATTAAACTGAGGCGTGATGACGAGCGCTTTTATTAGCGCGAAGCAATTGATGCCATGCTTCCAAGAAAACCCTCTAAGCTTCAGGTTATATTTGATCGTACCCCAAACCGACACAGGTGGGCGGGGTGAGAATCCTAAGGCGCTTGAGAGAACTCTGGTGAAGGAACTCGGCAAAATGACACCGTAACTTCGGGAGAAGGTGTGCCTCCATTAAGTGAAGAGCTTTGCGCTCGGAGCCGAAGGAGGTTGCAACAAAGAGGTGGCTGCGACTGTTTACTAAAAACATAGCACTCTGCAAACTCGCAAGAGGAAGTATAGGGTGTGACGCCTGCCCGGTGCCGGAAGGTTAAGTGATGGGGTTAGCTGTCTTCGGACGGCGAAGCTCTTGATCGAAGCCCCGGTGAACGGCGGCCGTAACTATAACGGTCCTAAGGTAGCGAAATTCCTTGTCGGGTAAGTTCCGACCTGCACGAATGGCGTAACGATGGCCACACTGTCTCCACCAGAGACTCAGCGAAATTGAACTCGCTGTGAAGATGCAGCGTACCCGCGGCTAGACGGAGAGACCCCGTGAACCTTTACTACAGCTTCACACTGGACTCTGAACAAGTATGTGCAGGATAGGTGGAAGGCTTTGAAGCGAAGACGCCAGTTTTCGTGGAGCCACCCTTGAGATACCACCCTTGCTTGTTTGGCGCCCTAACCGAGGCCCGTTATCCGGGTCCGGGACCATGTGTGGTGGGTAGTTTGACTGGGGCGGTCTCCTCCCAAAGAGTAACGGAGGAGCGCGAAGGTACTCTAAGCACGGTCGGAAATCGTGCGGTTAGTGTAAAGGCACAAGAGTGCTTGACTGCGAGACAGACACGTCGAGCAGGAACGAAAGTTGGTCTTAGTGATCCGGTGGTTCTGTATGGAAGGGCCATCGCTCAACGAATAAAAGGTACTCCGGGGATAACAGGCTGATACCGCCCAAGAGTTCACATCGACGGCGGTGTTTGGCACCTCGATGTCGGCTCATCACATCCCGGGGCTGTAGCCGGTCCCAAGGGTATGGCTGTTCGCCATTTAAAGTGGTACGTGAGCTGGGTTTAGAACGTCGTGAGACAGTTTGGTCCCTATCTGCCGTGGGCGCCGGAGACTTGAGAGGAGCTGCTCCTAGTACGAGAGGACCGGAGTGGACGTACCTCTGGTGTTCCGGTTGTCACGCCAGTGGCATTGCCGGGTAGCTATGTACGGACGGGATAACCGCTGAAAGCATCTAAGCGGGAAGCCCCCCTCAAGATTAGGTCTCCCGGGGCGTTAAGCCCCCTGAAGGGTCGTTGAAGACTACAACGTTGATAGGCTGGGTGTGGAAGTTCAGCAATGAATGAAGCTAACCAGTACTAATTGCCCGTGAGGCTTGATCATACAACCCCAAGAGGTTTGCACCTCGAAGGTTAGGCAACACGCAATATCGCCGATGACTACCCAACAATTCCACCACAATCGGAATTGTTATTTGACCAGTTTGCCTGGCGGCCATAGCGGGCGGGTACCACCTGATCCCATCCCGAACTCAGAAGTGAAAACGCTCTGCGCCGATGATAGTGTGGGGTTTCCCCATGTGAAAGTAGGACACTGCCAGGCATTAAATGCCAAAACCCTGCTCCGTGTATCGGAGCAGGGTTTTTTATGTTAACACTATCCGGTTTGGTAACCGAGAAACCAACCTGAATTACTCCGAATTGAAATACGCCGGATTTAGTGATTTTTTTACCGCAAACGCCAAAATATTTTGTATATTGTGTATCTGTTCCGTGCGTGTATGCTCCGTTGGTTCAACGCCCGTGCCGCGAAATCACATCGCATCAATCCGCGCAGGAGAAAAAATAAACATTCTGCCCGCCAACGCCACACTCAGGACGTACCTGTGTCTCACGGGCGCGGCTTTTTGCTGGGGATGCAATTCGGTGTTCGCAAAAATGGCGGTCGGAGAAGTGTCACCGATGTTGATCGTCTCATTGCGATGGTTCGGCGCGGTGATGCTGATGACGGTGGTCGCCAGAAACACCATCCCACGGGATTGGCCGATGCTAAAACACAGCCTGCCCGCACTTTTTCTCATGGGCGCATTGGGCTTCACAGTTTTCAACGCGCTGTTATATGCCGCCGCCCACACCACCGATGCCCTTAACCTCGGCATCATTCAGGGATCGATTCCAGTTTTTGTGCTCCTTGGCGCCTATCTCGTGTTTCGTGCCACGGTGTCGCGGCTGCAGATTTTCGGCGTCATCATTGCCATCATCGGCGTGTGCATGGTTGCTTCAACCGGCGATCTGCAACGCCTGGCATCACTGTCCATAAACCGAGGCGATTATTTTATGATCATCGCCTGTCTGCTCTACTCGGCTTACGCACTCGGCTTGCGTTACTTCCGCGACGCTTCGCCGCTGAGTGTGTTCGCGATTTTTGCCGCCGCCGCTTTTATCGCATCATTACCGCTGAGCTACGCCGAATTGGTCACGGGAAATTTGCAACTACCCACGCCGAAAGGTTGGGGCATCATCGTGCTGATCACCGTATTTCCGTCTTTCCTCGCGCAGATTTGGTTTATCCAGGGAGTGTCACATATCGGCGCCGGTCGCGCGGGAATTTTCGTCAACCTCGTCCCGGTGTTCGCCTCGGTACTCGCGGTCTCCATTCTTAGCGAACCATTCCGATGGTACCACGGCATCGCACTGACGCTGGTCGTGAGTGGAATATGGCTGAGCGAACGCAACCGCAAGGGCACGATCTGATACCACGCCCGAATTTACTCCGCGCGCAACCCATCCCGCTCAACCCTTCCGCTCGGCAATAGCAATCATCCGCTGCATCTCCCGCAGCACCGGCTTTTCAATCAGTTTACCGTCAATCACCACCAATCCGGTGCCATCTTCTTCGAATGCTTTGAGAATATTTTTTGCGCGCGCAACTTCGCGGTCGCCGGGAGTGAAAACTTGATTGATGGCGGCGATCTGTTTGGGGTGAATCGCGCCTTTGCCGCTGAATCCCAGGTCCCGCGCAAGGCGGGCTTCGCGTTCCATGCCGTCGGCGTCCTGCAAATCCAGCCACGGCACATCAATGGCATCCATACCGGCGCCGGCGGCCGCATGCACCACCCTTGAACGAGCATACAACAAAGTATCCCAGGTATTTTTACAGCGCAATTCCGCCGCCATGTCAATTCCGCCAAAAAACAACGCATCAATCCGCGCACTGGCACGGGCGATGTCGTGCGCCGCTTCCAGCCCCTGATTGGTTTCAATAATAATGTGCAGGCGGGTTGGATGGCCGTGTTCGCTCAAAAGATCATCGAGCCATACCACTTCGTCCGGCGTCATCACCTTGGGCAGCATCAAGGCCGGCGGCGGCGTGTCCATGGCCAGCACCGCGGAAACATCGGCCAGCCCGAAAGCGTTGCGCAAGGAATTGATGCGCAGGATGCGCTCGACCCCGTCATCGGCCTGACTTTTGGCGAATAGCGCAAGCGCCCGCTCCCGCGCAATGTCTTTGTCTTTGGGGGCGATGCCGTCTTCCAGTTCAACGCACACGATGTCGGTGCCGCTGGCCAGTGCTTTGGGAAATATCTCCGGCTTGAGACCCGGAGAAAAAATAAAACTGCGGCGTGGCCGGATTGTTGGTTCATGGTTCATCGAGATTCCCGGTGGGCTGAAAATCAAGAATTATGACACATTGACCGCACCGCCCGCCAAGCGGCGGTAAAACTGTCGGGTTTCGATTGCCGCACTCCGCCGCAGGTCGGCTAGAATAAGCCACCATGAAAGGACTATATCGGGAACTCGCAGGGCGGGTCGTAATTTCAATCGAGCAAGCGGTGGCGGCGCCTTATTGCGGCCTGCTGCTGGCCGATGCCGGCGCGCGGGTGATTAAGGTCGAACGCCCCGAAGGGGATTTCGCCCGTGGCTATGACGAAGGCGCCGACGGCAATAGCGTGTTTTTCGCATGGCTCAACCGCGGCAAGGAATCCATCTGCATTGATCTTGAAAATCCCCGCGACTTGTCGGTGTTAAAAACCATGCTATCGTGCGCCGATGTATTTTTACACAACCTTGCGCCCGGCGCGCTGGCACGGCGGGGGTTGGGCGGCGATGAACTTCGCAAACAAAATCCGAAACTGATCAACTGCCAGATTTCCGGCTACGGGCTTGAGGGCGAAGGCGCCGACAAAAAGGCCTACGATTTTTTGGTACAGGCCGAGGGCGGCCTCTGCGCCGTCACCGGAACGCCGGAACAGCCATCTCGAGTGGGCGTTTCCCTGTGCGATCTGGCCACCGGGTTAACCGCCTTTTCCGGCATCCTGCGCGCGCTGCTGCAACGCGAGGGCGGTAATGGCAAAGGCAAAGGCATCGACCTTTCCATTTCCATGTTCGACGTGGTCGGCGACTGGATGAACATGCCCATGCTGTCCCACCGCTATCTTGGCGGCGCGCCACGCAGGCTTGGTCTGACCCATGCCCTGATCGCCCCATACGGCGCATACCAAACAAGGGAAGGCAAACACGTGCTCATCGCCATCCAAAACAACCGCGAATGGCGGGCGTTTTGCAGCGAGGTTTTGCACAACCCCGAACTGGGCGATGACCGAAGATTTGCCGACAACCCCCGGCGGGTGGAAAACCGCGATGCCATGGACGAGGCGATTAACGCAGTATTCCAAAACAAAAGCCGAGACGAGTTGATAGCATTGTTGAACGAGGCGCGGATTGCCTGCGCGCAATTAAGTTCGGTGGAAGACCTTTCCCATCACGCCTGTTTGCGCAACCTCGAGGTGCGCTTTGGCGACGCCACGATTTCACTGGCCGACCTGCCCATCCAAATTGACAGCCCTCGGCATACCGAAGTGCCGCTGCTCGACCAGCATGGCCCCGCCATTCGGCGGGAATTTCAATCGTAACAAAACCCGTACATAAAATTCATACCGGAGAAAAAAATAAATGCAAACCTATCAGCACTACATCAACGGAAATTGGACAGCCCCGGCATCGGGAAAATCCTTTGACAGCGCCAACCCCGGCAACGGAGAAAACTGGGCAAAAATCGCCCACGGCAACGCCGCCGATGTTGATGCGGCGGTGGCGGCGGCAAAGGCGGCCTTTGACGGCGGCTGGGGCGAAAGCAAACCCACCGCGCGCGGGAAACTACTTTACAAACTGGCCGAACTCATCGAGCGGGATGTGGATCATCTCGCCGAAATTGAAGTGCGCGACAACGGCAAACTGCTCGGCGAAGTGAAAATGCAGATTCATTACATGGCGGAATGGTATCGCTACTACGGCGGACTTGCCGACAAGGTGGAAGGCGCGGTGATTCCCACCGAAAAAGACGGCATGTTGAATTACACCCGCTACGAACCGCTCGGCGTGGTCGGCCTCATCACTCCCTGGAATTCGCCGTTGTTGCTGCTGGCGTGGAAACTTTCCACGGCGCTGGCGGCGGGCAATACGGTGGTAATCAAGCCATCGGAATTCACTTCGGCGTCCACCCTCGAGTTCATGAATCTTATCTGTGAAGCCGGTTTTCCGCCGGGCGTGGTCAACGTGGTCACCGGTTTCGGTGCCGACACCGGCGCCGCTCTAGTGGCTCATCAGGACGTCGCCAAGATTGCGTTTACCGGCTCCAGTTTATCGGGGCGAAATATTTACCAGTCCGCCGCCGGAGCGCTCAAGCACGTAACCCTCGAACTGGGCGGCAAGTCCCCCAACATCGTGTTTGAAGACGCCAATCTTGAAGCGGCGGTAATGGGCGCGATTTCCGGCATCTTCGGCGCCACCGGCCAAACTTGCATCGCCGGTTCAAGGCTGCTGCTGCAAAAATCCATCCATGATCGTTTCGTGGAACGGCTCATCGAAGTGGCGAAGGGCGCACGAGTCGGCAATCCCATGTCGCCCGACACCCACATCGGGCCGATTACGACTCCGCCGCAATACCAGAAAGTGCTCGACTACATTGACATCGCCAACAAAGAGGGCGCGACCTGCGTGCTCGGCGGCGGACCATGCGTGGTTGACGATGCACCCGGCGGGCAGTTTGTTCAACCGACCATTTTCACCGGGGTCGACAACAAAATGCGCATTGCTCAGGAAGAAGTCTTCGGCCCGGTGCTCGCGATCCTTCCCTTTGAAAGCGAAGAAGAAGCCATCGCCATCGGCAACGATGTGGACTTCGGCCTCGCCGCCGGTGTGTGGACCGAGAACATTGGCCGTGCACTCCGCATGTCGGAAAAACTGCGCGCCGGCACCGTGTGGGTCAACACCTACCGAGTCGTCAGTTACGCTTCGCCATTCGGCGGCTATAAACGCAGCGGCATCGGTCGCGAAAACGGCCTCGAGGCGATCAAACAGTACATGCAGGTCAAGTCGGTGTGGATAGCCCAGCAGCCCAGCACCGCCAATCCTTTTGCCATGCGCTGAAGCGATGCAGTAGAACCAATGAACTATGAAGTGAAGCACCGCGACATTCGCGAGTCGGTGGCGCGCCTGTGCGCGGATTTTCCGGCCAAATACTGGCGCCAATGCGACCGCGAACGCGCCTATCCCCAAGCCTTTGTCGCCGCCCTGACCGAAGCCGGATACCTCGGCGTGCTGATTCCCGAAGCGTACGGCGGTTCCGGGCTGCCCATTTCGGCGGCGGCGGCGATCCTTGAAGAAATACACCGCTGCGGTTGCAACGCCGCCGCCTGTCACGCGCAGATGTACACCATGGGCACCGTGCTGCGGCACGGCTCCGATGCGCAAAAACAAAAATACCTGCCGGGCATCGCCGCCGGCAGTTTGCGCCTGCAAGCGTTCGGCGTCACCGAACCGGACAGCGGCACCGACACCACCGCGTTACGCACAACCGCGCAGTTGCATGGCGACCACTACCTCGTCAACGGACAAAAAATATGGACTTCACGGGCCGAGCACTCCGACCTTATGTTGTTGTTGTGCCGCACAACGCCCCGCGACAAAGTCGACAAAAAAACCGAGGGGTTGTCGGTGCTGTTGGTGGACATGCGCGAGGTTGTTGGTAAAACCTTGTCGATCCGACCGATTCGTACCATGATGAATCATTCCACCACCGAAATTTTCTTCGACGATATGCCAGTGCCGGCGGAAAACTTGATCGGCGAAGAAGGCCGGGGATTTCGGTATATTTTATCCGGTATGAACGCGGAAAGAATTCTGATTGCCGCCGAATGCATAGGTGACGCCAAATGGTTCATCGAAAAAGCCACCGACTATGCAAACCAGCGAAGCGTGTTCAACCGGCCCATCGGTAAAAATCAGGGCGTGCAGTTTCCCATCGCAAAATCTTACGCCGACATGCGCGCCGCCGAATTGATGATGCGCGAAGCCATGCGCCTGTATGACCGAGGCGAGCAACCCGGCGAAGAAGCAAACCTTGCCAAATTACTGGCGGCGGACGCCTCCTGGGCGGCGGCGGAAGCCTGCATGCAAACCCACGGCGGCTTTGGTTTCGCCGAAGAATACGACATAGAGCGCAAATACCGCGAAACCCGCCTGTATCAGACGGCGCCGATTTCAACCAACCTGATTTTGAGCTACATCGCCGAACACGTGCTGGGCATGCCGCGTTCTTATTAGGTCGTCACGCCGTTGTATAAAAAATAAATCGCAAACGCAAACAACGATGCGCCCAGTGCTTTGTTAATTATTACCAGATGCCGGTCGTTGTTGCCGATGCCGGCGAGGACTTTTCCGAGGCAGAGCCAGCCGCAGTTGGCGCAGAACAGAAACAAACAAAACGCAACGCAGACGGCCATCAAATTGTTTTTTTCCGGCGACAGAAACTGCGCGAACACCGAAGTCATCATCACATAAAATTTCGGGTTCAACAAGGTTGCCAGAAAGCCATCGGTAAAACCGTGCGACACCGCGTCGCTCTGCGCTTTTACAGGTTTCAGGCGGTACAACTTGACTGCTAAATACATGATATACGCCGCCCCGGCGATGCCAATCCATCGGTGTATGACCGGACTTTCAAGGATGACCTGAAAGCCGAGCAGACCGGCAATTGAAGCCGATACCACGGCGGAGGTGACCCCGAGCAGGACGGGGAGATTTCTGACGATGCCGTGGTTTGCGCCGAGCCCCGCCAGCATAATGTTCACCGGTCCGGGGCTCCAGAAAAGCGGTGCCGAAAACAAAGCAAAAAATATTATCTCATCCGCGCTCACAAGTTTGTCGCGGCGCTCCGCTACTTTTCGTTTTCCGGGTTTTCGATCAGGCTCGGTGTGAAAACATTGATCGAAGTCTGCCTACCGCGCAGCACTTCGCTGCCTTTTGATTCGTAGTGAAAACGTTGGTGGTCGCTTAGTTCCATGGTGCGTTCGGAGATCAGGATGGAGGTGTTGCGGTCTTTGTTTAGTTGTTCCAGGCGCGCCGCAATGTTTACGTCATCGCCGTATACGGTGTAGCTCAGCCGGTCCGGTGTGCCGGCGAATCCGCCGACTATGGTGCCGGTGTTGATGCCGATTCTTGCTTTTAATTTTACCCCGGTGGAGAACTCATGATTTTCCAGGCGCTGTTGGATTTCCAGGGCGGTCGCCACGGCGCTGGTGGCGTGGTCGAGGTTGCCGGAGGGAAGGTTGTAAGTCGCCAGTACGGCATCGCCCACGAACAGGATGATGGCGCCTTCGTTGCGCTCGACAGGCTCGGAAATCATCGCAAAATATTCGTTCAGCGTGGCGATCAGTGCGTTGGGCGTCAGGCGTTCCGACATGCTGGTGAATGAAACTAGGTCGGCGAACAAAATGCTCGCTTCCCGGGTTTCGGTCTGCGCGTCAATCAACGGCCCTTCGGTGGTGGCGATGCGGTCGGCGATTTCTTCGGGGACGAAGTGCGACAGGCTCTTGGCGGTGCTGCTCTCGACGATGGCCTGAATCAGCAGTTTGCGGGCCCGTGCGATGGCCAAAGTGAGCACGATGGTCACCACCATGATGGACATGATCTTGTCCACTTCTCCGCCCAGCAGCACGCTGTTGGAGGTGAGGTATTCGACGTAATTGCGGGTGACCACCGAATCCCCGGCCTCGCCGGCGATGGCGTAGGCCACTAACATCAGCCAGCCACCGGCGCCGATGATGCCGGAAAGCAGCACGTATCCGGGCTCAAATCGCAGCGCGCGCAAGGCGATGAAAATAAAAATGTAAAGCAGAGTCGGCGCTTTGAGATAAAACGACGGCGGCTGCATATACTGGAGGTGAAAGGACCAGATCAAACCGAGCAACAGCGCCATGTCCATCAGAATCGACATCACCAGAAACCAGAAGGGCAGGCTGGTTTTGTACGCCATCCACAAGCGCAAGCAGGTGAAAATAAAATACGCGCCGAGGAACACCGGTACCGGCTCGAATTCGGCGCCGGTGGGCGCGGTCTTCGGGGCGGCGGCGTACAGCACCG
The DNA here is from genome assembly GCA_965262585.1 of Candidatus Poriferihabitaceae bacterium. Lineage (GTDB taxonomy): Bacteria > Pseudomonadota > Gammaproteobacteria > Arenicellales > Poriferihabitantaceae > JAHRAW01. The sequence goes on along the minus strand of OZ253546.1, from coordinate 863,970 downwards.
CAAAGGAAGTGATGATGGCCAACTGAATCCAGCCAATCAGCCGCTCGCTGCCGTCCTGTTGACGCTTGATAGTGGCGCGAATAGTCGAAGGCAACGCGCCGTATTCCTGACCGCTGGAGAGCCAAGTGTGCCGCGAGGAGAGGAATTCCGACAGTTTCCGCCGCCACCACACGGGCTGACCTACGGGCGGCAACGAGGTCATCGGTTACGCGCTACTCCCAAAGCGGCGATGCTTGGAATACAAGCGGGGTTGCGGTTCAAGCGAAGGGGCATGATATGTGAAAGTTTCCAAGTGTAGCGCATCAATGAACATCCAAAAGGTGGAACGCAACCAACATTATACAGATTATTGAGCGATTTCCCACACATCAATCTTGCGTAGAACGCTTGGACGGGCGCGATAGGAAGGTCGCCCCGACAATGGGCTGCCGGGTTCCGCAACCACGCTACGGGGAATCCGGCAAGCGAGAATCCCGTAGGTATGATCGCATCGCAGGGTGTAAAATAGCCGCATATCATTTTGCAAACAAACTTCATCACTACCGTAAAGCGGGAAATTCCGTTCACATATGAAACAACCCTTGCACGCGCTTTCAAGCAACTCCGGTTCGGTCGATGCTGGCATTCGTGGTGGCGATGCGCGGCAGCCGGGGCCGGAGATGAGTGATTCTGGGTTGGAGGCGATTCATCGGGTGCGGGCTCATGATCAGTTTGGTGATTTGCAGACTATCAACATAGTTGGCGAATTGCCGTTGACTATTAAGGTGGATGGTCAGGAACTTGTGACTTTGATGACGCTTGGTACGCATCCGGAAAAATTGGTGCTTGGTTATCTGCGCAACCAGACGCTGTTTGAGCGTCCCGGCGAGATTAAATCGATTCGGGTGGATTGGGATCGCGAGTTGGCGGAAGTTACTACCGTGGATGGCGGCGGCGTGCCGCATCTTGACTCGATCAAGCGCACGGTCACCACCGGCTGTGGTCAGGGAACCGTGCTTAGTTGCACGCTCGATAAACTTTATGAGCACCGCCTGCCGGATCGGCAAATCAAACAGTCCGACATTTACAACGTCCTCGCGCAAGTGGCGCGGCACAACAAAGCCTATCGCACTGCGGGCTCGGTGCACGGCTGCGGATTGTGTTGCGGTGGTGAGGTGCTGATGTTCATCGAAGATGTCGGCAGGCACAACGCCATGGATACCATCGCCGGCGAAATGTGGCTGCGCGAAATGGACGGCCACGACAAAATTTTCTACACCACCGGCCGCCTCACTTCGGAAATCGTCATGAAAGCGGCGCTCATGGGCATCCCGGTATTGGTGTCGCGCAACGGTGCTACCCATATGGGTTTTGAACTCGCCGAAGAACTCGGCGTGCTTCTCATCGCGCGCGCCAAAAGTCGGCACTTCGTCGCTCTCAACGCCAAAAATCTGGTGTTCGACCAGCCGCCACCGAAGCGAAACAGCGGCGCACAAAGCGCGTAATTTCCCCGGCGATTGGCCGTCATTTCGGTCCCAACAGGAAGCGGTGGCCGGCACAGGAGGTTGACAATAGAGAGCACCGTACTTGACAATAGGGAGCGTGATGCTTGACAATAGGAAGCGCGATGCTTGACAATAGGGAGCGCGATGCTTGACAATACACCGCGTAAAACTTGACAAACTCCCAACCCGCGAAATTATGATGGCTAATACTCCCGGCAAAAGCGAGGAAATTCGCCGATTCATCGTCTCACATATTGAGGAGTACCCGGGCGATATTGTGCAGCAGGTCGTCCGGCGTTTTGAAATCTCCCGCCAGGCCGCCAATGGACATCTGCAACGACTGGTTAAGGATAAAGTGCTTGATTCCACGGGCGTGACTCGCAACAAGCGGTATTGGCTTCGCGTTCTGCGCAAGTGGCAAAAAATATATCCAATAAATGCTTCGCTGACGGAAGGCGCGGCGTGGGCCGGCGACATCAAGCCGCTTGTTGGGCAGTTGCCCGACAATGCGCTGAATATCTGGCATTATGGTTTCACTGAAATGTTTAATAACGTCATTGATCATTCTGGCGGCGATGAAGTTGTCGTGTGGTTTGAAGAAAACGCCGCGGTGGCGAAGGTTAGGATAATGGATAACGGGGTCGGCATATTCAAGAAAATCCAGGCGGAACTCGGATTGCTAGATGAACGCCACGCGCCCCTGGAGTTGTCGAAAGGAAAATTCACAACGGACCCGGAAGATCATTCCGGCGAAGGCATATTTTTCACCTCGCGGATGTTCGACAGGTTCGCTATTATGTCGGGTGATGTATATTTTTCGCATGAATATGGCGCAGAAGAAGACTGGATACTTGAAATCAAAAAACCGGGAACTGGCACGTTTGTAAGTATGAAATTAAACCATACTGTTGCGCACACAACACGGGAAATTTTCGACCAGTTTGCATCGGGCGATGATTATGGATTTACCAAAACAAACATCCCGGTGCAACTCGCGCAATACGGCGATGACAAACTCGTATCGCGTTCTCAAGCGAAACGATTGCTGACGCGGATTGATCGCTTTGATACGGTACTATTGAATTTTTCCGGGGTGGAAAGCATCGGGCAAGCATTCGCCGACGAGATATTTCGAGTGTTCGCCCACCACCATCCAAACATTGAACTGGATGAAATAAATTCGAATACCCAAGTCAAGCGCATGATCAAACGGGCGCGGTCGCATGTTTCTGCGTAAGTTTTTTTGTTATTTTTGTATTTAAAAAAACCGAAGAGGGCGTAATGATGACTTTTACGGATCTGAAATATTGGATTGTGCTGCATTTGCCGAAAAAATTATGGGCATTGGTGCCGGATGAAACCGCCATCAAGGCGCAATTCAAGAAATACACCGGGCGGGCGTTAAATCTTGAACAGCCCAAAACCTTCAACGAGAAATCGAACTGGCTAAAATTATACGACCGAAACCCATTGATGCCGAGGTGTTCGGACAAGTACGCGGTGCGGGAATTTGTTGAGGAAAAAGTCGGCGCGCACGTTCTGAATGAATTGTATGGCGTGTTTGAAAACGCCGATGAAATTGATTTTGACGCGCTTCCCAAACCCTGCATTCTTAAAGTAACAGATGGCAGCGGATGGTACGTAATCCTCAAAAATAACGACGTCATTATCAAGAAAAAACCCGGCGCCACTATAGATCAGGCCCGCAAGCGGCTGAAAAAATGGATGGGAAAAAGCCAGTACCTACGCAGGCGAGAATGGTGTTACAAAGATATAAAGCCGCGCATAATATGTGAAAAGTATATGGAAACTGAAAGCAGTTCACTCGCCGATTACAAGTTTCACTGTTTCCATGGGGAACCCCGCTTTATACAGGCGATAGTCGACAGGAGTACGGATTGTAAAGATGCGTTCTACGACGAAAATTGGAATAAGACCGACCATGTACGGGTGTATCCCCATTGCGAAAGGGAACTTCATCCACCCGCCTGCCTGAAAGATATGCTTGAGATTGCCACCGCACTTTCCAGCGAATTCCTGTTTGTGCGCGTTGACTTGTATGATTTTGAGGGAGTCACTGTTTTTGGTGAACTAAGCTTTAACCCGGAAAGCGGATATGGAACGTTTTCACCGCCACACTGGGAAATGGAGTTCGGCAACCTCTTGAAGTTGCCCATTGAAAGTAAAGATTCGCAAGCCGTCAAATAAATGGCGCGCATAGACTGCCACATAAAGCCATTGGTTACTCAAGTTAACGGATCTTCCATGCCCGAACGGTTGCGGCGGGGCGAGCGCGAATTTACGTTGCCGGGCGAATTGCGCGTTGGCGGCGAAACTATTGAGTGCATACAAATGTTGCGGTTGTTGCCGGGCAAGCGTGCGGTTATGAAGGCGCACTGGCAGGAACGAACGGTGCTGGTCAAACTGCTGCCGGATACGCCGTTCGGGCGGCGCACCGTGCGCCGGGAATTGGCCGGCCATGAGATTCTCAAAGCCGCCGGCGTGCTCACCCCCGACTTGCTGTTCACGGCCCGCGATGGCGGCCAAAGCCAGGTGTTGGTGTTTGAGTTTTTGCAACACGCCCAACCCCTCGGCGAGGTGTGGCGTACGCAAACCGATCGCCGCTTGTCAGTTGCGGCGGAGGCTTTGGAATTGGTCGCTTTGTTGCATCGCAAGGGCTGCTACCACACCGACCTTCATCTGGATAATTTTTTGCTGGCGGGCGGGTTGATGTATGTGGTTGATGCCGCTTCGGTAACGAGTCGGCGGTGCGCCCGGTATGGCAAATGGCAGCGCGATAATCTGGCGTTGTTTCTCGCTCAGTTCACGCCGGTGTGGCGTGAAACGATAACGGATTTTCTCGCGCAATTCTATGCCGAGGCGGCCACCGATCACGCGCTTGAAAAAGCCGTTCAGCGAGCCTGGCGGCGGCGAAAATCCCGCTATCTGAAAAAATGTTTTCGCGAGTCCAGCGAATTTTCCACGCATAGCAACTGGCATCGGATGGCCGCATGGAAACGCGCATCTGCGAATGCGGATCTGCTTTCTTTTTTGCAAAACCCGGATGCATGGGTTGAACAAGGGGAACGGCTGAAGGATGGCAGTTCGGCCACGGTTGTGCGCGTGCAGATGGACGGCCGGTCGGTGGTGATCAAGCGCAACAATTTCAGGCATGTCGGCCATTGGTTGCGGCGTTGCTTGAGCCCGACTCGAGGTTGCATAAACTGGCGCAACGCCCACCTGCTGAAAATCAGCGGGATGGCGACCCCCGAACCGCTCGCCTGCGTAGAAAAACGATGGGGGCCGTTGCGCTTGGGCGGTTATTATGTTTGCGCGTTTAGTGAATTTCCTTCGGCGGAGAAGAAGTATAAATTTCAACCGCCGACCGAATCGGAACTGGCGCGCTTTAAGGCATTGTTTGATGGCATGCGGCTGGCGCGGCTTTATCACGGCGATTTCAAGGCATCTAATTTTCTGGTGGGCGATGAGGATATAGTACTGATTGATCTTGACGCGCTAAAAGAATGTTCTTCAAAGAATAAGATGAACACCCTTTTTCAAAAAGATCGTCGCCGCTTTCTGAAAAACTGGCAAGACAAACCGGAACAGTTACAGCAGTTTTCTAAAATTTTCAACCGGATGTAGAAAACCGATTCACTCCATCGGTAACGCAGCCTCACGGCCAAAAAAACGCCGATAATTGTGCCTTGCCCGGCGCGTCACCTGCGACCAAAAAGGTCGTTCATTCATCAGTTGCCGGGTATTCTTGCGGCGGTAGATGCGCATAAACCGCAACACATCGCGGGAAGTCAGACCCATGTCCAGCGCCGAAAAATATAGACCGCCAAGGTCTTTGACGATCCATCGCAAGGGGGTTTTGCCGCGTATTTGCGCGCGGTGCAGATCAATCACATACAATCTCAGGTTGTCACAAGAAATGTCGGCGGAAAGGTCGGCGAGAAAATGACATAAATAAAAGTCGCGGTGGTTGACGCCGTTTTCATGCATGATTCGCGCGATCTCGGCGACCTGTCTAATCAGTGCTTGTTTTAATGCAAACCCGGGCGGATTGCGTTGCCAAGTTGCGCACAGTTCTGCGAGGCTTGCGGTGTTGGCTAATTCGTTCGTAATCAGAAAGGAAAGCCGCTTGGCCGGATTGAATCCACGGCGACCGTAGCCGACCATCGTCATGGTATGCACGCCCAACTGATGCAGTTTTTTGATAGCCAGCCATTCGTTGCTCGCGCCAATCACCGGCAGTCGCAACTGCAGCAGGTTCTTGAAAATTTCTCCCCAGCCGACACCCTGGTGCAGTTTCAAGAAATAGTGTTTTTCGCCCAGCGAAAAGCGCAGCGTGCGCCGACCTTCTTTTTCACGAAAAACTTCGCCTTGCTGCTGTTGCGCACGGACGAACGGGTCGTCTCCAGCCCACGCATCGGCGATTTCTTTTTCAAGGTGCAGGATCATGTCGCCGTGCGCGCAAAGATCGCTTCCAGAGTACGGCATGCATGCAACGGCAAGTCGTAAATATCAGCCTTCCCGGCAAACTCACGACCGCGTGCACGCCAGGGATTTTGCGCCGTGCCGAGAAGCCGTTGCACTCCCTCGGTGAGCAATCGCTGTGAGAACGGTGCGGCAAGCACTTCGCCCATGTCGTGCTCGCTGACATAGTGCGCGTAACCACAAACATCGGTGGTAATCACCGGCAGGCCGGCGACCATGGCCTCGAGCAATACGGTTCCGGTGTTCTCCCGACGCGCCGGATGCACCAGCAGATCCGCGCCGAGCAAAAACTCCGGTACATCGTCGCGGCCACCGACAAACTTGACCTGATTGCCAACCCCAAGTTGCCGTGCGATTCTTTCATATCGCGCGCTTTTGTCATCGCCGACAACCAGCAAGCGCGTTTGGCAGCGTAGGGATTCGGGCAGGGATGCAAGGGCGGCGATGGTTCGCTCCAAGCCTTTGGTGCGAAACCCGGAACCGACCGCGAGTAATACTTTGTCTTCATCATGCAATTGCCATTGCTCGCGAAAAAGTCGGCGGCGGGTTTCCGCGTCATCACCGGCGACTCGGTCGCGTGCGATGCCCGGCGGTAGCAACGACATGCGCGAGTGCGGGGTTTGGTAAAAGTGTTGATAGAGATCCGTTTGATTTTTCGCGAGCATGAGAATTTGTGTCTCGGACGGGCGCGCGAAGACTGTTTTTTCAGCGGCGAGGTAATGGCGGTAGCGCGGCGTCATGCGGGATAACCAACCGCGTTCACGGCTTGTTTGTGCGAAGCATCCATCGGCGGCGTAATAGACATCGAGTCCCGGCATTTTGTTGAAGCCGACGGTTAAATCCGGCGCAAATTCCGCGCAGGCGTTTTTCAACTGCGCGGCAAACGCACGATTTTTGCCGTGGTTGGTGCGCGACACCACCGACACCGTCCGCACATCCATATCGTCCTCCAAGTTGCCCCGGCATTCCCCTGCATACACGCGTACTTGATGCCCCCGCCGCCGACAGGCGCGCGCAATGGCAATCAAATCCCGGGTTAATCCGCCATAGGGAAAATAGGTGAACAGCGCAAACGCCAATCTCACTGCAACGCTCCTTCCGCCGCTTTCGCGGGGTATTTTGTGGAGTATTTTGCAGGGTATTTTATACTATCATGCGGCATGGAAAATCTTTCCCGTCTCCAGTTCGAACAACTGATCCGAGGCGCCGAGGTTCTGTCCGGCGGACGCCGCAGGCCCGATGTCTATCTCACCCCGGATAACAAGGTGGTCAAGTTGTTTCGGCAAAAAGGGTTGTTCACTTCGAACCGGCTTTATCCGTATGCGCGGCGGTTTGAGCGCAATACCGAGCGGCTGCGGGCGTTGGGATTTCACTCGGTGATGGTGGAGAAGAGTGCCAAATGCCGCCACCTCGATGCGTATCTGGTGGTGTATCCGCTGCTGCCCGGCAAGACGATTCGTGAACTGGGTGGCGGGCATGCCAACGAACAAAGCCATGCTCTGGCGCGGCTGCCCGGTTACTTGTGTGCGTTGCATCAGCGGGGCGTATATTACAAGGCCCTGCACCTGGGGCAAGTGCTGGTGCAAGAAGATGGGTCATTTGCTTTGCTGGATATTGGTTCAACTCAATTCCGCTCGAAGCCGGTTTCGGTGCGCAACCGGGTTGGCAACTTTTTCAATATTCTGCGCTACGCCGAAGATCATCTGTCGCTGACCCGCCATGGGCTTAGGCGGTTTTTCGGTGATTATCTGGATTGCTGTGAATTGGGCGAAAGGGAGCGGGTGCGGTTGCTGATAAAACTCAGAAACTCACGCGCGTTTCCTGATTTGAAGCAAGTGCTGGAAGATTTGTAAGCGCAAAGCAACCATCATGGATACGCCGCCGGCACAAAAGTCTGATCCGACATCGGCGGGCGAACATACGCGCCTTGTGTTTGGCGCGGCGCCAGTTTCACTTTGTCGACTTTGATATCCCGGTAGGGAATCATGCTCAGCAGGTGGTGAATGCAGTTCAGCCGAGCGTGTTTTTTGACGTCGGCATCGACCACATACCACGGCGCCTGTTTGATGTCGGTGTGGGCGAACATGTCGTCTTTGGCTTTGGAATATTCCACCCAGCGGTTTCTGGATTCGATGTCCATCGGGCTTAGTTTCCACTGCTTGGTGGGGTCCAGCCGCCGCGCTTGAAAGCGTTTTTCCTGTTCGTCGTCGCGCACTGAAAACCAGTATTTGATCAACTGAATGCCACTGCGCACCAGCATGCGTTCAAACTCCGGGCAGGAGCGCATAAATTCCTGGTATTCGGCGTCGGTACAAAATCCCATTACCCGTTCGACTCCGGCACGGTTGTACCAACTGCGGTCGAACAGCACCATTTCCCCGGCGGCGGGCAGGTGTTCCGTATACCGCTGAAAATACCACTGGGTTTTTTCCCGTTCGGTCGGCGCAGGCAGCGCGGAAACTCGGCATACACGCGGATTCAATACTTGCGTGATACGCTTGATCACGCCGCCTTTCCCGGCCGCATCCCGCCCTTCGAACAGGACGATTACTTTCAGTCCTTCCTTTTTTATCCATTCCTGCAGCGTAACCAGTTCGATCTGCAGCCGCGCCAGTTCGGATTCATAATAGGAATTTTTGATCTTGCCGCCTTTGCCGGCGGTTTGTACTTCATCTTGGCTAGATTTAGATTTTTTGGCCATTTGATTCCTCCAACGGTAAATCTGGTTATCGTTGCCCGCATTGTATCGGAAAAACGGGCTGCATGGCGTTGCTAATGTACGCAATCTGAAGTGTGCGGGAGAAGTTTGGTTTACCGGGCAATTATTTCGCCTTGTCGCTGGTTTTTGAGCGGGGTTGATGGTTCTTCGCATACCAAGAAACCGCCGGACTGCCGCGCCCACAAGTCGGCGTATAGGCCGCCTTTTTCCAGCAGTTGGTGGTGGTTTCCCTGCTCGACGATCTTGCCCAAATCCATAATTATCAGCCGATCCATGGCGGCGATGGTGGACAAGCGGTGGGCGATGGCGATTACGGTTTTGCCTTCCATGAGGTTATATAAACTCTCCTGAATGGCCGCTTCCACTTCGGAATCGAGCGCGCTGGTGGCCTCGTCTAGAATCAGAATCGGCGCGTTCTTCAACAATACCCGCGCGATGGCGATGCGTTGCCGCTGGCCGCCGGAAAGTTTAACCCCGCGCTCGCCGACATGCGCTTCGTAACCTTTGCGTCCGGAAAAATCTTCGAGTTCGAGGATGAATTCATGCGCGCGCGCTTGGTTGGCGGCGGCGGTGACTTCCTCGATGCTTGCCCCGGCGTTACCGTAGCAAATATTGTCGAACACCGAACGGTGCAGCAACGAAGTGTCCTGAGTTACCATGCCGATATGCGCGCGCAAACTGTTTTGAGCAACCCGCGAAATATCCTGACCGTCAATCAAAATCGCGCCCTGTTCGAGGTCATAGAATCGAAGCAGCAAGTTGACTAGCGTCGATTTGCCGGCACCGGAACGGCCAACCACGCCGATCTTCTCGCCGGCCACCACCGTAAACGACATTCCTTTAATCACGCCGCCGGTGGGGGTGATGCTGCCGTAGTTGAAATGGATGTCGCGGAATTCGACTTGGCCGCCGGCGACCGTCAGATTGGTCGCCGCGTGATCATCGGTAACCGCGATTTCGCGGGAAATCATGTTGATGCCGTCCTCGATGACGCCGATGTTTTCAAACAAACTGGCGACTTCCCACAAAATCCATTGCGACACGCCCTGCAAACGCAGCACCAGCCCCAGCGAAAACGCCACCGCACCGGTGGTGACCGCGCCCACCTGCCACAGCCATATGGACATGGCGGCGACCGAAAATAACAACACCGCGTTGATGCAGTGCAGCGTGACCGTCATCAAGGTAGCGAGGCGCATCTGCCGATAGACGGTGGCGAGGAAAATGTCCATACCTTCGCGCGCGTAGCGGTCTTCGTGGTCGGCGTGTTCGAACATCTTGACGGTGGTGATGTTGGTATAACTGTCGACCACGCGCCCGGTTACCATCGAGCGCGCTTCCGCCTGCTGCATCGAGGCGGCGCGCAATTTGGGTACGAAATATCGCAAGGTCAGCAGATAACCGGCCAGCCAGACGATCATCGGTGCGGTCATCCGCAAATCGCTAGTGGCGAACAAAACCACCGTAGCGGTGAAATAAACCGCCACATAAAGGATCACTTCGGTTACTTTGATGACCGCCTCGCGCACGCCGAGCGAGGTTTGCATCATCTTGGCGGCGATCCGCCCGGCGAAGTCGTTTTGGAAAAATTCGATGCTCTGGCGCAGCAGATAACGATGCGTCTGCCAGCGGGTTCGCATTGCGAAGTTGCCGAGCATTCCCTGATGAACGATGCCCTCGTAAAGAAATTTGAGCAGCGGCAGCAGCACCAACACCAGCAGCGCGATGACGAGTAGCCGCCATCGGTGAGTCTGCCAGAAGGTCTCGCGCGCCGTTACCGCCAGCCAGTCAATCAGGTCGCCGACAAAGGCGTATAACGAAACCTCGATGACCGCGATGATGGTTGAAAGGATCGCGCTTGCCAGCAGCAGCGGCCAAAACGGTTTGGCGTAATGAACCACGAAGCCGCCCAGATGCGGCGGCGGTTTAGCCGGTTGCGGCGACGGGAACGGGTCGCAAAGGCCTTCCAGCCATTGAAAAAATGCTTGAATAAACAAAACGGCGGCGTAATGAAAATGTTCCGACTAATCGTGCCAGTATCGAATTATATCTTTAATCCTGCCGCTCGACCTAGATAATGAGTCGGCTGTCGCCGGCATGTTGTACTGGATTCCCGTGTCCCCAACTCGTCATTCCCGAACGATAGAAAAATAAGGAGCGCCAGCGACTATATTTTTCATCGTATCGGGAATCCAGAAGGCTAATAAGGAGTCGGATCTCGCAGGACATGTTGTACTGGATTCCCGCTTTCGCGAGAATAACGGTGTAGGGAGTCGGCTGTCGCCGGCATGTTTCACTGGATTCCCGTGTCCCCAACTCGTTATTCCCGCTGTCGCGGAAATAACGAGTTGGGGCACGAGAATGACGGCGGTGCGTCATCATCCCGATTCCCACTGGCGTAAAGAAGCAATCGGGCTTTGTCGTAATACGCGGCTGCTGCCGGCCACGCCGGCGAGGCCGATGAGTACCGCTGAGAGTATCGGAATCACTGGCCACGCCCACCATGCCGGTGCGTAGTCTAGTTCGAATACTCGGTGGTATAGCAGCGCGTTGATGATTTCGGCGCCGAGTACGCCGAACATTCCAGACAGCAATCCCATTCCGGCGAATTCGCTCCACTGGCTTTGTCGGAGCAATGCCCGTTCAGCACCGAGGGTGCGCAGCAACGCTCCTTCGCGCATTCGTTCCCGCATGCTCGACTTGATGGCGGCCAGCGTCACCACCACGCCCGCCGCCAGCACGAAACCGAGGATGGCCTCGATGGCCAGCGTGACCTGGCGGATGATGTCCTTGACCTGATTCAGGATGATGTCCACTTCCAGCAGGGTGATGGACGGAAAGCGTTTCACCAGCCCCACCAGTTTGCCCTTGTCCGGGCCGTCCAGATGGAAACTGTTAATCCATGTGGCGGGCAGGTGGTCGAGGGTGCCGGGGTTGAATATCAGGTAGAAATTTGGTTTGAAGTTATCCCACTGCACGCGGCGGATGCTGCCGACCCGCGCTTGCCATTCCTGTTCACCGGTGAACAAAGTCAGGCGGTCGCCGAGGTTGATGTTGAGTCGCTGTGCCAGTTCCGACTCCACCGACGCCAGCGGTTCATCGGCGTCTTCGCTCCACCACCGCCCGGCGATAATCTCGTTGTCCGGCGGCAGGGTTGCCGACCAAGTCAGGTTAAGGTCGCGCTGCAGGCTTTCGTCGTGCTCATCTTCCTTGCTGACATGATCCACCATGGGTTCGCCGTTCAATCGCGTCAGGCGTCCGCGCACCACCGGATAAAGTTCGCCGCCGTTGATCTCGTGCGCTTTGAGATACTGCGTATACGCGATGCTTTCACTTTTTTGGATGTTCAGCACAAAATGATTGGGCGCGTCTTCGGGAAGGGCGTTCGACCAGTCGTCAATCAACTCGGTGCGGATAAACACCACCACCAGCATGGCCATAATGGTCAGCCCGAAGGCCATAGTTTGCACCGTCGCCTGATGCCGCCTGCGCACCAAATTGCGCATACCGGCGCGGATTTTCACCGGCATGCCGGGCAGCAATGCGTTCAGCAGGCGGAACAAAGCGTTAATGAGCAAGGTGGCGACCGCCAGCACCGCCAGCGTGCCGCCAATCATCCCCAGGGTCAGCACCAGATTGCCGGTATAAACCCACATCATCGCCGCCACCAGCACAACGGCGCCGCCGTATACCAGCCACGCCGACACCGGCAGCGGCACGCGGTCGTTGCGCAACACTCGCTGAGGCGGCACGGATTTCAGCCGTAGCACCGATGGCAAGGTGAAGCCAATCAGCACCACGAACGCCAGCACCAGCCCGGAATAAAAAGTAGACCACTGAGGCGGCGCAATGTTCTCGGGTAGCAACGCGGATATTGCCGTCAGCAACCCGGCTTGAGCCAGCCACCCGACACCGTTGCCGAGCAAGCCGCCGACCAACGCCAGCAGCAACAACTGAATCAAATAAATCACCACAATATCCAATTGCCGGCAACCCATGCAACGCAGCAGCGCGCTGGTGTCGTAGTGTCGTTCGCTGTAATGCCGCCCGCCACCGGCGATTGCCACCGCCGCCAGCAGCAACGCCACCAACCCGGCAAGCCCCATATATTGTTGCGCTTTGTCGAGGGCCTCGGCGACTCCGGGGCGTTCATCGCCGAGGCCGTGAATGTGCTGCCCCGGCAACCGATGCGCTTCCGCCCAAGCGCGGTATTCGGCGACCGATTGCGTTGCGCCGGCAAACATATATCGATACCACACCCGGCTGGCCGGCTGCAGGATGCCGGTTTTTTCAAGGTCCTGTGCGTTGATGAGTACTCGTGGCGTGAAACTATAAAAATTCCGCCCACGGTCGGGCTCGAAGGCGAGTATGCGGCTGGCCGCCAGTCGGGTTTTCCCCAGTTCAATATAATCGCCGGGTTGCAGTTGCAAGGCGCGCAGCACCCGCGATTCCACCCATGCCTCCCCAGCCGCCGGCCCGGTTGTGACGGATTGCGTCTGGCCATACAATTCGGTGGCGATTTTCAAACTGCCTTTTAGCGGATAGCCGTCGTCCACCGCCTTCACCCCCACCAGCAAAATTTCATCGTTGGTGCTGATGACGCTGGAAAACTGCACCGCACGCGCAACCCGCAAGCCAAGTTGCTCGGCCCTTTCCAGCATCGCCGCATCCGCGGGTCGACTGCCCACCAGCGTCAGATCGCCGCCGATAACATCGTTGGCGTTGGCGGCCATGGCACTGCTGATGCGCGTGGTGAAATGCCCGATGGCGGTGTGGCTGCCGATGGCAATCACCAACGCCAGCAGCAAAACATACAATTCCCCCGCCTTCCATTCGCGCCCCAACTGCCGCAGAGCGAAGCGGAATTGTTGCTGAAACTTCACGTTTCGCCCCGTTCCGAGAGCATGCCGCTATCCATGGTGAAGATCCGCCGGCAGCGGTTGGCGAGGTCGTGGTTGTGGGTGACCAGCACCAGAGTGGCGTGGTGTTCGATGTTCATTTCGAATAGCAAGTCGGCGACTCGCTCACCGGTTTTTTTGTCGAGGTTGCCGGTGGGTTCGTCGGCGAATAGAATGTCCGGGGCGGCGACGAAAGCGCGGGCCAGGGCGGCGCGTTGTTGTTCGCCGCCGGAAAGTTGTTTGGGATAGTGAATCATCCGAGATTCAAGGCCAACCCGTGCCAGCGCAGAGCGCGCCGTTTCGGCAATGTCGCTGCGGTTGAGTATCTCCAGCGGCAGCATGACGTTTTCCAGCGCCGTGAGGTTGGGCAAGAGTTGAAACGACTGAAACACAAAGCCGATATGCCGGGCGCGGACTTCGGCGCGCTGGTCTTCGTTCATATCGGTGATGGTGTGGGCGGCGGTGCGAATGGCGCCGGTGGAGGGCAAGTCGAGCCCTGCCAGCAATCCCAGCAAAGTGGATTTGCCGGATCCGGAGACGCCGACAATAGCCGCGGATTCGCCCCGACTCACGCTCATGCGTATATCCTTGAGGATTTGCAGGGAGTGTCCGCCGACCTCGACGATTTTATTGACGCCGTCGGCTTCGATGATGTTTTCCGTGGTATTTTCGGTGATATTTTCGATGGGTTTATCGCTTCAAAGAGCGCCTTGTTAATTAAGATTAATATATCGAACCATTTAGACAAGTTTAGAGTATACCTGTCGGGAACATACCGCCCCAACCAAAAACAAGTCTATGAATAGTGACAACTTACCCCGGCGAATGGTTGCGCGCCTTGCCGGATTATGCGCCGCATTATGCGCCGCACTATTAATCTCGCTTGCCCCCGTGGGCCATGCCGATGCGGAAACAACCATTCTGGTGGTCGGCGATAGTTTGAGCGCGGGCTACCGACTTCAATCCGGGGAAGGCTGGGTTGATTTGCTGGCACGTGATCTGGGAGGTGAAATTAATGTCATCAACGACAGCATCAGCGGCGACACCACCGCCGGCGGAGTCGCACGCTTGCCCTCGGCATTGCGCAGGATTCGACCGGACTGGGTCATCATCGAACTGGGCGGCAACGATGGTCTGCGCGGCAATTCACTGGAAGCCCTGGAGCAAAACCTGCTAAAAATGGTGCGCCTAACCCGCGCCCAAGACGCAAAGCCCATCCTCCTGGGAATGAAACTGCCACCCAACTACGGCGAAAAATACACCGCCGAATTCGAACTAGTATACCAGCGCGTAGCCTCTGCCACCAAAACGCCGCTGTTGCCATTTTTCTTGCATGGCATCGAGGATAACCCAGCACTGTTCCAAACCGACGGCATCCACCCCAACGCCGAAGCCCAGGGAATTATTATGCAAAACGTACGGATGTTTCTAGCGACCTTGAAGATCGGTGTGATGATACGCATAACTCCGTAAGGAGCGGCTAACGCCGCACCGCCGTCATTCTCGTGAAAGCGGGAATCCAGTACAACATGTCCGGCGATAGCCGACTCCTTATTAGCCTTCTGGATTCCCGATACGATGAAAAATATAGTCGCTGGCGCTCCCTATTTTTCTATCGTTCGGGAATGACGCACTTTTGATTTTCCTCGTTTGTCGATGAGGACTCCCAGACTCGTCATTCTCGTGCCGCCAAGTCGTTATTTCCGCGACAGCGGGAATGACGAGTTGGGGGACACGGGAATCCAGTGAAACATGCCGGCGAGAGCCGACTCATTATTAGCCTTCTGGATTCCCGATACGATGAAAAATATAGTCGCTGGCGCTCCTTATTTTTCTATCGTTCGGGAATGACGAACTATGATACTCGTCGCCGCGAAGCAGCCATCAACCCCACGGTCACCACCATCAACCCGGCGATGGTGATGCCCACCGGCCATGCGCTGCCGTCGTGGAGCAAACTGACTGCCCCCGCCGCTAGGCCGCCCACCAACATTTCCGCGCCGCCGAGCATGGCGGCTGCTGAGCCGGTGCTGTGGTTGGTGGCGAGCATGGCTTTGGAGGGTGCTACGGCAAACACGGGGCCCAGTCCCAGCGTCATGATGGAGAAGCAAAGGGTGAAGGTGTTCGGGGTGACCCGGTCGGCGGTCACCACGGCGAGGAAGCAGATGCCGCCGGCGAGCACCAGTCCCAGCCCGATGTTGAGCAGTCGGCCAGTCTCTACATAATTAACCGCCCGCATTGAAATCAAACTGCCGATAAAATAAGCCGCCACTATCGAGGCTTGGTAATAGCCGAATTCCTCGGTGGGGATTCCCAGTTGTTGTATCAGGATGAACGGGCCGCCGGTGATGAAGGTGTAGATGATGCCCATGCCGATGCCGACCATACCGGCGTATGTGATGAACTGTTTATCCCGCAACAGGCCACGGTAGTTGCCGAGAACCCGGGCCGGTTTGAGCGCGCCGGTGTCCGGGGAAGACGATTCGGGCAGCAGCCACCAGATCAGAAAAGTGGTGACCGCGCCGAGCACGCCAATCAGGTAAAAATTGAAACGCCAGCCGAACCAGACATGTATGTAGCCGCCGATGATCGGGGCGATGGCCGGTGCCAGGGCGATGGACATGCCAAAAATAGCGAGTGCCCGGACTTGTTGTTTCTCGTCAAACAAATCCTTAAACACCGCCATACAAATCACCGCCTCCGCGGCTCCCATGAAACCTTGCAACATGCGCGCGAGAATCAATTCCTCGATGCTGCGGGTCATGGCGCAAGCGAAACTGCTCACGGTGAACAGCAAGATAGCGATGAGCAACACCGGCTTGCGCCCGAAGCGGTCGGACAAGGGTCCGTGAATCATCTGCCCGAAACCGAACATCAACACGTTAAGGCTGATGGTAAGTTGCACCATGCTCGGGCCGGTGTCGAAAAACCCCGATAGGTGGGGCAGGCTTGGTGCGTAGATGTCGGTAGACATGATGCTTGCCGAACTGGCAAGCACCAAGATGCTGATAATCAGTACAAACTGCGGATGTCCGGGTCGGTTCACGGGCGATGAAAAAGGATGGAAGAGATACGGAATACTATACCGAACTTGCGCGAATGATAACGCCGACTTGCGGTAAACTATGGCGGCGGCAGATGCATAGCCTTCGCTTCCCAACCCGGTATAAAACCACACCATGACACGCACCATGACACGCCCATGAAAATTCTCCTGAGCAACGACGACGGCTACCGGGCGAAAGGTCTGGCGGTGTTGGCCGAGGCATTGGGGTCGGCGTTTGAGGTAACCGTAGTGGCGCCCGAACACAACTGCAGCGGCGCCAGCAACTCGCTGTCTTTGCGCAAGCCGTTGCGGGTGCGGCAAAGCCCCGGCGGGTTTTATTATGTTGACGGCACACCGGCGGACTGCGTTCACCTCGCCATTACCGGAATGCTCGCCAACACAATGGACTGGCAGCCGGACATGGTAGTCGCCGGGATTAATGACGGCGCAAACCTCGGCGATGATGTGATCTATTCAGGCACCGTCGCCGCCGCCATAGAAGGTCGGTTTCTGGGCTTGCCTGCCATTGCGGTCTCCCTTGACGGCGTCCACCACTATCCCACCGCCGCCGAAGTAGTCATGAAACTACTCAATAATTTACGCGCACGGCCATTGCCTCAGGACACGATATTGAATATCAACGTGCCGGATTTGCCCCTCGCCGAACTGCGCGGACTCCGCGCCACCCGCCTTGGCGCGCGCCACCAATCCCAACCCATCATCGAAGAACCGCCCGCCGACAAAGACGCGCCGCCGGAAAAAGTGTACCGCATCGGCCCAATCGGCAACGGCGCCGACGCCGGCCCCGGCACCGATTTTGACGCCGTAAACGCAGGCGCAGTCTCAGTAACCCCCCTACAAATCGACATGACCCGCCACAATTCAGTAGAAAACATCGCCCACTGGCTGGCTGGTATCTGAAAAAGGGCAGGGCGCGAGAATGACGGGGCGTAATGCCCGGCGGCAGCCGCTCCTTATAAATACCCGGCGCATAAAGCCCTCGGCAATTCGGTGCGGGTTCTGGTAAAATATGGCTACTTGCAATACGGATATTTTTTAATACCGGGAGAACAATATGAATTTGAACAAAGTGGCCAATCGGGCTGCAAGCGATGCTGCCACCGCTATCGACGCATCGTTGAGCGAAGTTGAGGTGGAGCGGGTTGCGGCAATTATTGCCAGGGCAATGGAGCAGGTCGTGCAGGAAGTCAGCGATCAACATTCTACGGTGTACGATCGTTGTTTAAGCCACGACCAGGATCTGGCGCATAAAATCACCAAAGAAATCGAACGCAAGAAGGTCGCATTGATCGCCAATCTGTCCAGTTTGCGCTAGGGTTATTTCGTTGAAAACTCTCTGGTTTGCTCTGCTGGCGGCGGCGCAGGTTTTGATTGCTCCGGGTGCGTTGCATGCTCACGAGGTCGATGAGGCGGTTATCAAAGAACTTGTGCAACAGGAAGTCGAGCGTCTGCTGAATACCGAAAACACGCTGGATTTTGCCATTGAAGAAGGCATCAAGCGTATCGTCCGCAAACAACAGGTGGCGGCAAGAGAAAGGGTTGAAGAGCAGCAAACCAACAGCGAAAATTTACGCCCGGTGGATGTTAGCCGCGATCATGTTCTGGGCAATCCCGACGCCGAGATCACGCTGGTCGAGTACTCTGATTTCGAATGCCCTTTCTGCAAGCGGTTTCACCCCGAGGTGATTCGGCTGATGGAAGACAACGCCGACAAACTTCGCTGGGTATACCGCCATTTCCCGCTGGCTTTTCACAACCCCGGCGCACAAAAACAGGCGGAGGCATCCGAATGCGTCGCCGAACTCGGGGGCAATGAGGCGTTTTGGGAGTATATCCACGCCATCTACGACCGAACCGCATCCGGCGGCACGGGATTTCCCCTCGACAACATGCGCCCGCTGGCCGAGGAATTTGGCGTCGATGGTGACGCCTTCGATGCATGCATGACCAGCGGCCGTATGACCGCGCGCGTCGAAGAAGATTATCAGGATGGCGCTGAGATCGGCATATCGGGAACCCCCGCCGGCCTCTTGATGAACCGCCGAGGCGAAGTGCGTTTTATCGCCGGTGCGCTGCCCGGTGACGAGTTGCAAGCGTTGGTGGACGATCTTTTGCGCTGAGCGGATCCCAGTTTCCGGGAGTCTCTTGGAAACTTATTATTTCACCGCCGAATGTCCGGCGAATGTTTGATGGCGGGATTTGCTCCAATTTTGGGTGAAGCGGTCGGCGACCATGGCGATGATTGCCATGCCGATTCCGGCTACGATGCCGATGCCGAAATCGCCGTCTCCGAGGCCGATATACACTTGCTGGCCGAGGCCGTTGGTGCCTACCAGTGCGGCGATTACCAGCATGGCGATGCCGTACATGATGGTCTGGTTTAAGCCGAGCATGATGACCGGCAGCGCCAGCGGCAGTTTGACTTGCCACAGCAGTTGTTGCCGGGTACAACCCATGCACACCGCCGCCTCGAGGACGTCTTTGGGGAGATTGCGCAGGCCGTGTTCGGTGTATCGGATGGCCGGCACGATGGCGTAGGCGATGATCGCCAGCAGGGCGCTGAATTCGCCAATCTTGAAGATCATCACGAATGGAATGAGGATGACAAACAGCGGCATGGTTTGCAGGGTGTCGTTGATGGGCCTGACTATGCGCGAAATCCATTCCACTTCCGCCGCCAGAATGCCCACCGCCGATCCCATAAAAAAGGAAATGGCGACGGCGATGCCGCACAGGTAAATCGACAGCATCGCCTCGGGCCACACTCCGGCCACGGCCAGAAACAGCAACGCCGCGCAGGTGCCGATGGCGAGTGGTTTTCCATTCAACTGCCAGCCGAGCAGGGTGGCCATGGCGATCAACGCAA
Source organism: Candidatus Poriferihabitaceae bacterium (assembly GCA_965262585.1). Taxonomy (GTDB): domain Bacteria; phylum Pseudomonadota; class Gammaproteobacteria; order Arenicellales; family Poriferihabitantaceae; genus JAHRAW01. Next base: position 844,433 of record OZ253546.1, on the reverse strand, counting down.
ACCACGGCAGTTTGGTTAGCCCGAAATAAAACAACAGCGCAAGAAACCCGATGGTGATGGCGGCGCCGAGGCGTCGGCTCCATGCTGCATACAACACCAACGAGGCGGCTACCAGCCCGTAGCCAATCCGGTGCGTATCGGTGAGTTCAAAGCCCCATGAAAATGGGTTGATGGTGTCTTCCAGACCGACTCGGGTCGGCAGCATCAGGTAGAAGAAAGTGAAATTCTTGAATTTCTCGATGACCGTCTTGTATTCAAGAATAAAATTCTCAAGCCCGACATTCATGGCATCGGCGGGATAGAACGCCCACGCCTTCGGCCACTGCCGAAAGAACGGTAGAAATTCGGCGGCGATGAAAAAAATCACCGCACCGAACAACCCAATGATCCAGAATCGATACCGCAACCACACGCTCTGCCGGTCGGCGGCGGTGTTGGTTTCACGGGTGGCCAGTCCCACGGTGATGCGGTCGATGACCATCGCCAGCAGCGCGATGACGATGCCCGCCAATACGCTTTCGCCAAACTGCGCCTTGCGGATATTGGATAGCACTTCCCAGCCGATGTCGGCGGTGCCGCCGATGATGGAAGCGATGATTACCATGGACACCGCCGCCATGGTCGCTTGGTTGACGCCGAGCAGCAACTGTCGGGACGCGGTTGGTACGCGCACCTGCCAGAATAACTGGCTCGGGGATGCGCCGCTCATCAGTCCGGATTCCACCACTTCCGGCGACACCCGGCGCAAGCCGAGAATGGTGTTGCGCACCATCGGCGGAAAGGCGAACAGCACGCTGGCAATCAAGCCCACCACCGGGCCGAAGCCGAATAGCAGCAGGATTGGCAGCAGGTAGGCGAACGCCGGGATGGTTTGCAGCATGTCCAAAGCGGGCATGATTACGCGCTCGGCCCGTGGCGAGAAAAACCCCCAGATACCGCAAGCGAAGCCCACCGCAATGGCGAGGGGCACCGAGATTACCACCAGCGACAGCGAGTTCATGCTTTCCGGCCAGTAGCCGACTACCACCATATACAGCAGCGCGGCGGTGGAGAAGGTGGCGAGTTTCCAGCCGCCGGCGGCGTAGGAAATCACCGAGGTCAAAATCATCACCACCGGCCACGGCAACCAGTGTAAAAAACCTTGCGCGCCGCGCACCGGAATATCGAGGATGGCGGACAGCCCGCGAAAAAACCAGCCGGTTTTATCGATGAACCAATCCATGGCGATGTTGAGCACGGTGGAAATCGGCGCGACCCACTCGGTGGGATACGCAATCAGCCAGTCGGCGCGGGAGCGAAGCCCCATGCAGGCCAGCGTGAACACCAGCAACAGCAGCCACAAGCAGTGGTCGCGGTTAAGTTTCGGCATCGGCCTCGGCATCAGCGGCGGCGTGTCGGTCTGCGGTTTGATGTACCGACTCGGCCATTGCGCGCACCACATCCTGCGCCCGGACTACACCGAGGAAGCCGCCGCTTGCATCTTCGACATTCACCGATTCGGTGTCGGATAGCATTGTCAGCAACTTGCCGAGGGTGGTGTCGGCGCGCACCGATGGCGCATCCGGTACCGATGAGGCGGCGCCGTCGGCGACTGCGGCGGCGGTCAGAACGCGGGTAATCGGCACGTCTTTGGTGAACTCGGACACATAATCGTCCGCCGGATTCATAATCAATTCCACCGGCGTGCCGACCTGCACCACTTCGCCATCGCGCATGATGGCCATGTGGTCGGCGATTCTCAACGCTTCAAGAAAATCATGGGTGATGAATACGATGGACTTGTGAAGTTTGGCTTGGATGCTGAGAAATTCATCTTGCATTTGCCGCCGGATGAGCGGGTCGAGGGCCGAGAAAGGTTCGTCCAAAAACCACAAGTCGGGCTCAACCGCCAGCGACCGGGCGATACCGATGCGTTGTTGCTGCCCGCCGGAGAGTTGCCGTGGGTAACTGGATTCGCGCCCCTCAAGGCCGACCAATTCAATCACCCGCTCGGCGTGCTTGCGGCGTTCGGTCACTGACATGCCTTGTAATTTCAGCGGGAAGGCGATGTTGTCGATGACATTGAGATGGGGCAGCAGGCCGAAACTCTGAAACACCATACCCATTTTGTGGCGGCGAATTTCAATCAACTCGGCGGCGGACTTTTGCAGCAGATCTTCGCCGTCCAATACAATCTGTCCGGCGGTGGCTTCGACGAGGCGCGACAGGCAACGCACGATGGTGGATTTTCCGGAGCCGGACAACCCCATGATGACGAAAATCTCACCGGCGTGAACTTCAAAATTGACATTGGCGGCGGCGACGATGTGGCCGGATTGCCGAATTTTTTCGGCGTGGTCGCTGGGGTCGACGAAAATGCCACTGGTATCGCTGAAAAACTGCGCCGGATTGTCGCCGTAAATTTTCCAGACATTGCGGCAGCAAAGCACCGCCGGCTCGGCGGCTTGCCGGTCGGTGTGTTGGTGAGTCGAAGTCATTGGCAACTAATAACCGAAATGAAAAAATGCCGGAGCAGTGTTTGACTACTCCGGCATGGTGGTCGCTCTATTGATGCAGGTTGCGGCCGTTGTTCCAACTCGTTACGCCGACCGCTATTGGGCGGCCTTCACCCACGGCGTCCAGGTGGATTTATTGGCGGTCAGCCATTCGCCCACCACTTCGTCGAGGTCGCGCTTTTTGTTGTCGATTTCCAACATCATTCGATTTTGTGCATCGTTACCCAGCGACATCATCTGCACCAATTTATACGCGCCGGGCCATTTGTCGGCAAAGCCACTCCACACGATTTTGCTGACGCTCGCCTGATTGAAACCATACTCGGCCATGTCAACCCATTCCATATCATACTCAGCAAAAATCCAATGCGGTTCCCAGAACATCATCAGTATCGGATCCTTGGCGGCATATGCGCTTTTCAATTCGGCAATCATCGCGCCATCGCTGCCGCCGGGAATCGCCTGAAAGGGCAGGGCTTCTTTTGCCACCAAATCTTTCGACTTGGTTCCCCAGTCCGCCGGATAGGTAATCAGGCGACCTTTGGGATAGGTTTCAGCGGAGCCGAATGCCTGAGCGCATTTCATCAGCGCACTGGCCGCCGGCAGGCCCGGACATTTGGATTTCATATATGCCGGATACATCCAGCCTTCGTATGTGGAAAGGCCGAGGGGGCCGACCTTGACGATCTTACCGGCGGCAACTGCCTTGTCGTAGACCGCGCCGACGTTGTTGTCCCAGGTTTCAGGTTGCAAATGCAGGTTGCCTTGTCCGATGGCGGCAAATTGCGGCACCGCACCGGCGGTCACATACTCGATGTTGTATCCGGCTTTTTCCAGCAACTGGCCGGCGACATGAGCGGAAATATGCTGTCCGGTCCATTCGTTGACGGCGATTTTGATCGGGTCGCCGGATTCCGCCGCCTGACTGGTTGCGGCTAAACCCAACATCACGACGCCAAATGCGATTACATAGTTTTTCAGTTTCATTTTAATCCTCACCAGTATAAATGTAGAAAAAGTTGGTGTGAACTCTACCACAAAAACGGATAATTCGGGGGCTTACGCCGCGCACAAGCCGCCCACTATCGCTACATTGTGCGGTAATATCGCTCGGCAACCACTAGCCGCCCCTGACTCGCCCGTGACTCAAATTCTGCACCGCCAAATCAAAGCCACCCTGCCGAATGCGGTCGGCGGCGAGGGGCCTTATCTCTTTGATAGCGATGGCAAGCGTTATCTCGACGGTTCGGGTGGGGCGGCGGTGTCTTGTCTTGGGCATAATCATCCGGCGGTGGTCGAAGCGATGCGCGCGCAACTGGCGCAACTCAGTTACGCACATACTTCGTTTTTCACCACCGAAGTTCTCGAAGCGTTGGCGCGGCAGATGATCGAACACGCGCCGGACAATATGAGTCACATCTATTTCACCTGCGGCGGTTCCGAGGCGATGGAATCTGCGCTTAAACTTGCGCGCCAGTATTTTCTCGAGATCGATCAGCCGCAACGCACGCATTTCATTTCCCGCCGCCAGAGTTATCACGGCAACACCCTCGGCGCGTTAGCCATGGGCGGAAATTTATTCCGGCGCGCACCATTTGAGCCGCTGCTGATGGAAGCCGGTCGGATCGCGCCGTGTTATGCCTATCGCGACCGCACGCCGGACGAAACCGAACTGCAATATGGGCATCGGGTTGCCGATCAACTCGAACGCGAAATCCAAAAAATCGGCGAACGCAAAGTCATCGCTTTTGTCGCCGAGACCGTGGTCGGTGCCACCGCCGGTGCGGTGCCGCCGGTGGAAGGATACTTCAAGCGCATCCGCGAAATTTGCGACCGTTACGGCGTGTTGCTCATCCTCGACGAAGTGATGTGCGGCATGGGTCGAACCGGCACGTTATACGCCCATCAGCAGGACGGCGTGCGCGCCGATTTGGTCACCGTTGCCAAAGGACTCGGTGGCGGCTACCAACCCATCGGCGCGACCTTGATAGACGAACGTATTTACCGCGCGGTTGCCGACGGTTCCGGCGCGTTTCAACACGGGCATACTTACATCGGCCACGCGCTCGCCGCGGCGGCGGCGTTGGCGGTGCAACAAACCATTCAACGCGACCACTTGCTCGACAAGGTGCGCGCGCGCGGCGAAGAATTGTTTGCATCACTGCGTCAACAATTCTTCGCGCATCCGCATGTCGGCGATATTCGCGGCAGGGGATTGTTTATCGGCATCGAACTGGTCGCAGATGTGGAAACCAAAACACCTTTCGCCGCCGAGTTGCCGCTGCATAACCTAATCAAGCAGGCGGCGATGGAAAATGGCTTGATGATTTACCCCGGCAACGGCACGATTGATGGTCGGCAGGGACACCACATCCTGCTCGCCCCGGCGTTCATTTATGAATCCCGGCATGTGGACGAATTGGTGGACAAGTTGTCCAAGTCGCTCGACAGCGCGATCGGTACATTGCGTTGATGCGCGCCGAAACGATTCCCGCCGCTCAGCCGTTATTGATTGCTTGCGCCCCCAACGGTGCGTATAAAACCCGCGACCACCACTCCGAACTTCCGGTCACCGCGCGCCAACTGGCCGATACCGCCGCCGAGGTGATGGATGCGGGTGCGCGCATGTTGCATTTACATGTGCGCGATGCGCATGGCCGACATACCCTCGACGCCGCCACCTACCGAGTTGCCGCCGAAGCGATACGCGCGCAAGTGGGAGACGATTTATTCATCCAGTTCACCAGCGAATCGGCGGGCATCTATGACGCCGCGCAACAACGGCAAGCATTGTATGCGCTCAGCGACGCCGCGCCCGATGGCGTATCGATAGCGCCGCGAGAATTGATTCGCGCACCCGCCGATTCCGAACCGGCGAAAGAATTGTTTTATCATCTCAACGAGCGCAATATTTTGGTGCAGTATGTTTTGTATTCGACCGACGATGTTGCCGACTACAACTCCTTGTGCGAGCAGGACGTCATACCCGCCGCCGGACACTGTGTGTTGTTAGTGGCGGGCCGCCAAGACGAGTCGTGCGCCGCCCCCGAAGTCCTGGGCCGAATGATCGACGCACTGGAGATGCCGGTGAATTGGATGGTATGCGCCTTCGGCGAACACGAATTCGAGTGCCTGCGCACGGCGGCGGAATGCGGTGGCCAAGTCCGCGTGGGATTCGAAAACACCCTGCGCTTGAGCACCGGCCAACCGGCGAAGGACAACCGTGAACTCATCACCCAACTGGTCGAATTCGGCAACCCCGGTGGCCGCCCACTGGCGGACCGACATCAGGCGCAAAAGATTCTTGGGTCGGAGAATGCCGATTGAATGCTTGTTATAATCCGAGATTGTCCAGATTACCGCGAAGGTGAATACTATGCATCAGCGGGCTATAAAAAGTGAGCATAAAACATGCCGATAACAAGCGTTTATATTGGTGACGACCTCGCTCGTTACGGGTTTGGAGACGGCCATCCGTTCGGGCCGGATCGGATGCATGCGTTTTGGCGGGAAACCGTAAAGCAGGGCCTCGACAAGCGAGTCGAAGTCATGGCACCGGTTGCGTGCGATCAAGATAGTTTGTTGCGTTTCCACACCCCCGACTACATCGAGCGGGTCAGGCAAGCGTCGATCAGCGGCCACGGTTATCTCGACAGCGGCGACACGCCCGCGTTTAAGGGCGTGTTTGAAGCCGGTTCATTTGTGGTCGGCTCCGACCTCGACGCCCTCGAGCGCATCATCGCCGGGGAAACGCCGCGCGTGTTCATCCCAATCGCCGGGTTGCATCACGCCCGCCGAGATGGCGCCGCCGGATTCTGCGCGTTCAACGATTGCGGCGTGGTCATCGAGACGCTGCGCCACCAGTATGGCATCCGCCGAGTCGCCTACATCGATATCGACGCCCATCACGGCGACGGCGTTTTTTACGCCTACGAAGACGACCCCGATGTGGCGGTCGCCGACCTCCACGAAGACGGACGTTATCTGTATCCCGGCACCGGCGCCGCAACCGAAACCGGCAGCGGCAAAGCCGCCGGCACCAAACTCAACATCCCCCTCGCCCCCGGCAGCGACGACCAAACATTCCACCGCGCTTGGCCGCAAGTCGAATCCTATCTGCGCGAATTCAAACCGGAAATTATTTTATTACAAGCCGGCGCCGACAGCATCGATGGCGACCCAATCACCCACATGCGCTTCTCCCCCGCCGCCCACGGCCACGCCACCAAAAGCCTCGTAAAACTCGCCGACGAATTCTGCCACGGCCGCATCATCGCCATGGGCGGCGGCGGATACAACCGCAACAACCTAGCCCTCGGATGGAACGAAGTGTTGAAGGCGATGTTGGTTTAAGAGGAAGGCTAATCTGATATTCGGTGATGGTCGTTGGTGTATTCAAACCGTAAGCACAATCTTCGGTGCTGCGCATTTTCCGGCTAACAATTCGGTGAATGCTTGTGCGCCGTCGGCGAGGGGGCGTTGTTCTAGCCAGTCGAGTTTTCCGAGGGCGCCGCTGTGGAGTTTGTCGAGGGTGATGCGTAAGTCTAGCGGCGTGTAGGTGTAGCAGCCGATGAAGGTGATTTCTTGCAGGGTCATGCGGCGCACATCGATTGCGCCAGATTCGTCCATCAAGCCGATGTGTACGAGCACTGCGCCGGGGCGTGCGCATTCGATTCCGGTGGTGCGCGTGTGCGAATTGCCGACTGCGTCGAACACGACATCGAAGGCGTTGGTTTGCGGCGGTGCGGTCAGCGGGTCAAACACATGGCAGTCAGAATGGTCTTGTACGGTTGCGCGCCGGCGCGCGTTGGTTTCGGCGAGATGTATTTCGCCGACTCCTTTGTCGGTGAGGATTAGCGCGGTCAGCAGGCCGACCGAGCCGCCGCCGAATACCAGCGCGCGCGCTTCGCTGATGGGCCGTGCCAGCGATTTTTCCGCGAGGCCAACGGCGTGCAATGCGGTTGCGCCGGGTTCGGTCAGCGCGGCTTTGCGCGCGTCCATACCGGCGGGCAGCGAAATCAAGTTGGTTTCCGGGAGCGCGATTTGTTCGGCGAATGCGCCCGGTCGATACATGCCAATCAAGTCGCGTTGTGCGCACAAGTTTTGCCGCCCGCCGAGGCAGTCAGCGCATTCGCCGCAGGTAATCAACGGATTGAGGACTACCTTGTGCCCCGGGTGCGCGCCTTCGAGCACCGTGCCGACCGCTTCGTGGCCGAGAATTAAGGGTGGCACCCGGCGCGGGTCGTGGCCGAGATAGGCGTGCATGTCGGAGCCGCAGATGCCGACCGAATCGACCGCAATCAGCGCATCCCCCGGACGGCGGCCCGGCGGCGGCTCATCGCGCCAGGTCATTTCTTGGTTGGCGGTATAAACCAGTGCTTTCATCGTGGGTTACTCATTGCGAATTATTTGCTGCGAATTACTTCGCGGTGAAGCCGCCGTCTACATAGAGAATTTGGCCGGTGATGTAGTCGCTTGCCGGGGCGCACAGGAATACGGCGGCGCCGGCGAGGTCGCTGAGTTGTCCGTTGCGTCCAATCGCGGTGCGCGCCGCGAGTGCCGTGGCGGTGTCCGCATGGTCGAACAAAGACGCGGTCATTTCGGTCGGGAAGAAGCCCGGCGCGATGGCGTTGGCGTTGACTCCACGCGCCGACCATTCGACCGCCATTGCCCGCGTCAGTTGCGCGACTCCGCCCTTGGATGCGCCGTATGCGATGCCGTCGGCGAACGCGAGTTTCGATTGCAGCGAGGCGATGTTGAGAATTCGCCCCCAACCGCGCGCGCACATCGCCGGGGCGAACGCGCGCGCGAGAAAGAATGGCGCTGATAGATTGGTGTCGATGGTTGCGCGCCACGCCGCCACGCTGGTGTCGGCGGCTGCTTCGCGCCGTCGCCAACCGGCGGCGTTGACTACTATATCGGGGTCACCGTGGGCCGTGGCGAGTGCTGCCGCATGCCGGTCGAGGGCGTCGATCTCGGTCAGGTCGCAGATATGAGGTTGCGCGCCGCAGTCGTTTTCGGCGTTGAGGCGCGTGGCGGTAGATTCAAGCACATCGCCGCGCCGTCCGACTAAGGTCAGCCGCGCCCCGGCGCGCGCCAGTGCTTCGGCGATTGCAAGCCCGATGCCACTGCCGCCGCCGGTGACGACTGCGTGTTTGCCGTCGAGCGAAAACAATTCATCGTGTTTCATGTCTCGTTGCGCACGCCCAGATCAAAACTTTCGCCGGGGAAATATTTTTCGAGGCGGTCGTCGCCGGTGAGCGCGTGGCCGTGCATGCCTTCAGAGCGCGAGATTCGAGCGGTGACCGCGCCGACTTCGCGGTTGGCCGATGCGGTCATGCGCTGCCAAGTTAACACCTTGATGAATTTGCCAACGCTAAGCCCGCCGGTATAGCGCGCTGCGCCTTTGGTCGGGAGAATGTGGTTGGTCCCCGAGCATTTGTCGCCATAGGCGACCGTGGTTTCTTCGCCGAGAAACAGCGAACCGTAGTTGCGCAGATTCTGTAGCCACCAGTCGAGGTTTTTGCAATGCACTTCCAAATGTTCCGGCGCGTATTCATCGCTGACCCGCGCCGCTTCCTCATCGGTATCGACCACCACCACTTCGCCGTAATCCTGCCATGCGTTTTCCGCCGCCGTTCGATTCGGTTCCGGCAGCCGCCGAATATATCCGGGCACGAGTTCGATGACTTTCTTTGCGATATCCTCGGAAGTGGCGACCAGCCAGGCCGGTGAATCCGGCCCGTGTTCGGCTTGCCCCACGAGGTCAGACGCCACCAGTTTCGGGTCGGCGGAATGGTCGGCGATAACGAGAATCTCGGTGGGGCCGGCGAATAAATCGATGCCAATCCGCCCGAATAAAATGCGTTTCGCCTCGGCCACGAAGCGGTTGCCGGGGCCGACCAGGATGTCCGCCGGATGGCCGGTGAAATGCCCGAACGCCATGGCGGCGATACCCTGCACGCCACCGAGGGCGAGGATGGTGTCGGCGCCGGCGAGGTCGGCGGCGTATAGAATCGCCGGGTGGACGCCGCGCTCTTTATGAGTCGGGGAGCAGGCGACGACATGCGAGACACCGGCGACCCGTGCGGTGGTGATGCTCATAATCGCCGAGGCGATGTGCGCATATCGCCCGCCGGGCACATAACACCCGGCGGTTTTCACCGCCACCAGCCGCTGGCCGGCAAACAGCCCCGGCGACAATTCGGTTTCAAATTCGCCCATGCTAGCGAGTTGCGCTTCTGCAAAGGTTTTCACGCGGGCATGGGAAAATTCAATGTCGCGACGCGTTTGCGCATCCAACGCCGCCCCCGCCGCGTCAATCTCCTCGCGACTGACGACAATGTCCTTTTCCCAACCGTCAAGTTTGCGCGCATATTCCCTGACGCACGCCTCGCCGCCTTGTTCGATTTCACGCAACATTTTCTGCACGGTTTCACGAGTGTCATCCTCGCCGGTAGCGGAGGATTTGGTTGCGGGTTTTAGGGTTTTGATGGTCATTTGTCGTTTGCCGCGATGTGTAAGCGTTTCGGATGCCAAATTTCCTCGGCAATCTGTTGATAAAGTTCCTGACGTTCCAGTAAGTCAGATTTTTGGAATTCAGCATGAGGTTTAAATAAAAACCCCGATTTTTCTTTGAACTGCAAAAAACTTGTGTTTCTCTCATAGCAATTCTCATGCAGTGATCCCGCCAGCGTATTTTGTGAATAATAGTACTTGCGTTTTTTCGAATAAGAAATGTCACCGTAGGATGCGTTATCTTGTTGTGGTAAGAGCACCAGTCCGCCGATATAATCGCGCATATTCCAAAAATCAGATTCACTTAAATCATCTGAATTGATACTTTCTTCTTTACGTACCACATCATAATTGGCGTGCCAGATATGCTCGATCTGAAACGCTTTTTTGCCGGACACAAAATAATCAGGATAGTGTGAGGATCGGTCTGGCTTCGTTTCCACATAATCTCGCTTCGTCTCCACATAATCGGTTATGCGCGCAAGGATACGGTGAATGCGTGGCCGGTTTTGTCCGTGTAGGGCAAACTGCGGATCAAGCGTTGTAGTGAACTCGTCCTGTTCCAAATTAGATGCAAGAAAATCAGAAATTTCGTGTACGTTCTTATCACGGATTTCCGGAATTAGACCGAAAATATGACTTCGCATTGCGCTCTCAGCAACTGTCTTCCAATTGCCGATACGTCGATGAATCAGAATATCCAAGTATGTGGAGACGACGCGTAATTTGCGGACGATATCGCGCTCCGAATCCTCGGGTGTAAGGGGTGCGAGTAGCAGTGGATATTGCAATGTAAAACTGTGTTGCGCGAGATAGTAAACGCATTCCAGTCCGGGCTCGGCATCGAATTTTTCGGCGGCACGTCGCAATCGCAGAAAAATTTTCGCATAGAAGGCGAAGTCGCGTGTAATAAAACCCGCGAATTTTTCGGATGTTTCCAACTTAAGTGTGTCGCCGTTATCGCGCACCCATCTGTGGAACTGCGATCCAATTTCTTCAAAATCGGTTGGCCTTTGTGCGTATCTTGCGCGTAACCAGGCTTTGATCGCATCCGCATCCTCACCTTTACGATGGTTGGTCAACTCATCGACTCGCTTTTTCCAAGATTTATTGGCACTTTCGCGTAGTTGGTCATCACCGATTACCGACAACAAATAGCCCTTCAACATTTCCGCAGGGGTAAGTCTTAGTCCGCGATCGTTCATGGTCTCGAAAATTTTATAAGCACCTGCGCCCGAAGATGTTTTGATCTCGACAAGGTGGATTTTCTCTATGAACCAAACAGCAAAGAGTGGGATTTGTTTTGGGGACAACTCATCCGCCAATCTGCTGTTCAATTGCTCATACCGCACAACCAGATTGCGAATTGATTCCGAAGCATCACTGACGTTAACTGGTGGTGTACCTTCGTAAAGTTGGTGCAAGCACTCGGTACGCTCAGGCACATCCAACTGAAACGATTTCGCTCCGTAGTGTTTGGAATACACGAGATTTCGCAATCCAGTTTTTTGATCGTCATCGTCAACTATTCTAATCAGACAAATCAGAGCAAGGGTGAGCGTAGTTAAGCGTTGCTGACCGTCGACAATATAGTTTTTGTTATCGCTCTTCCCTACGATAATTGGACCCAAAAAATATTGTCCGTAGTTCTTTACATCATTTAATTCGTGTCCATCTTTATAGTTTTCAGAAAATTCCGCGAGCAAATCGTCCACCAAATCATCAATTTGCTTTTCTTCCCATTTGTATTCACGCTGATAGGAATCGACGGCGTATTTTTCGCTGAGCAGTACTCTAATAGATTTCTCTTGTGCTTGAATTTCAGTCATTGGTATTCCTCATCGATTGATTTTATTGAGAGTAAATATAATTTTCATACGGTTACGACCCGTACAAATACTCCGGTAGCCACAGCGCGATTTGTGGGAAGAAGATGATTAGTAGCAGGCCGATTACTTGAATGACCATGAATTGCATCATACCGGCGTAGATGTCTTTTAAGTCCCATTCGGGTACTACGCCTTTTAGGAAATAGGCCGACAGTGCGACCGGTGGTGACAGCCACGCGGTTTGCAAGTTGACCGCTACGAGGATGCCGAACCACACCAGGTTGAAGCCGAGTTGTTCGACTACCGGCAGTAGTATGGGGATGATGATGAGCACGATGGGCACCCATTCCAGCGGCCAGCCGAGGAGGAATATCAGCGCCATGATCATGAACAAAATCATGTACGGCGGTAGGTCCAGAGTGAGTAGGTAATTGGTCAGCATGGTGGGCGTGCCGAGCAGCGAAAAGACCGCGCCGAAGAAGTTGGAGGCGGCTACCAAAATCAGGATCAACGCCGAGATTTCCAGGGTTTTGATGAGCGCATCCTTGAAGCCCGGCCAGGTGAGTTTTCGGTAGGCGGCGGTCAAAAGGAAAGCGCCGAACGCGCCCATGCCGGCGGCTTCGGTGGGGGTGGCGAATCCCAGCAGGATGCTGCCGAGGGCGAAGCCGACCAGTGCCGCCGGTGGCACCAGCCCGAGAAAAAATTCTTTCCAGACATAGGCCATGGATTTCGGGCGCAAGTTTTCGGGTAGTGCCGGGCCGAGGGTGGGGTTGATTTGGCAACGCACCAGGGCGTAGAGGGTATACAAAAAAGCGAGCAGGAAGCCGGGGATAATCGCCGCCGCGAACAGGTCGGTTACCGGCACTTCGAGGATCGGCCCCATGACCACTAACATGATGCTCGGTGGAATCAGGATGCCGAGGGTGCCGCCGGCGGTGATGGTGCCCGCCGCCAGTTTGGGGTCGTAGCCGGCGCGGTTCATGGTTTTGGCGGCCATGATGCCGAGGATGGTGACCGATGCGCCGACGATGCCGGTGGCCGCGGCGAATACGGTGGAGACCAGCAATACCGCGACATATAACGCGCCTTTGACTCGCGACAGAGTCAGTAGTACGGCGTTGAACAATCGCTCCATCAACCCGGCCTGTTCCATCAGGATACCCATGAAGATGAATAACGGTACCGCCGCCAGCGTTTGTTCTAACATGACGCTGGAGAACTGGAAGGTCATCAGATAAAACACCAGATGCCCGAAGCCCCACAGGCCGAAGGACATGCCGAGGAAGATGAGGGTGAAGGAAATCGGGAAACCGACGAAGATGGCGAATAGCATCACCGCGATCATGATCACGCCAATCGCTTCCGGCGGCAGGTTGATGATGGCGTCAATCATACCGGCCAGCGCCCCTTGTGCACCGCGTAGATGCTTTTCAGGAGTTCCGATACGCCCTGAATCAAAAGCAGCAGGACGCCCACCGGCAGCGCTGATTTGATCGGCCCGACATAGGGCATCCATGCGGTGTCCATGCCGCGTTCGCCGCGGTCGATGGCGATCCAAGCGTAGTCAATGGAAGTCCACATAAACCCCAGCAGGCCGGGAAAATAAAACACCAAATATAGAGTCGTATCAACGATGCCCTGAGTGCGTTCCGACCAGGTGCGATAGAGGAAATCGGCGCGGATGTGTACGCCTCGGGAAAGCGCGTAGCCGGCGCCCAACATGAACAGCGCGCCATACAGCATGCGGCTGATGTCGTAGGCCCACATGGTAGGCGCGAGGAAGTATTTGCGCGCGATGACCTCGTATACCATGGCCACGCACAGCGGCACCAGCATCCAGCACACCGTGCGCCCGACCCACAAACTCATCCCATCGATCCGGGAAATGGTTTTCGCCATCCACGGCGGCATGTCGTCGGGCAGATTACCGGGGGCGGCGGTGCGCCGCTCGGCGATCAACTCGTCGGCGATTTCAAGTTTGGATGGGTCGATTTCTTCGGGCATGGTAGATGGGTTGGTTGTATGCGGATGGCAGTGTAACCAGTATGCGCGCCAGGGTTTGTATTAGTTGGCGAGTTCCACGGCAGCCATTCGCCGGGTTGTTGCAGATTGTATGTGTTCCAAATAACGATTGTGTCCATCTACGACCGACAATGACAAATCGGCGGCGCCGTTTTTTGCGGTCACCGTTACTTGGTGACAAAACCAATTCAGTACCGCGCCTCTCGGCAGTGCATCAGCGGGCGGAAAATCTCGCTCTACCGCCGGAGCCGATTGAATTTTTCCGGCCAGCAATTTTTTCGGAAACATCGGATCAATAATAAACGGGCGACCCATTCCAATCAAATCGGCTTCCCCGTTATCAAGCGCGTTATTCATTACATCGGCGGAACGAAAACCGCCGGTAACCATCACCGGAATATCGAGCGAAGATTTGATGTCGCGTGCGTATTCCAGAAAATACGCTTCGCGCGTCGGTCCTGTTTCCTTCGAAGTATGTTGATAGGCAATCGGTGTTTCAAAGTTGCCGCCGGAAATTTCCAGGAAATCAATGTTTTCTTTTTCCAGCATTTTCGCCACGGCGATGCTGTCTTCGTGGCTAAAACCGCCTTTCTGAAAGTCGGATGAATTAAGTTTAACAGCAACAATGAATTTTTCTCCGACTGCGGCGCGCACGGCACGAATCACCGACAATAAAAGGCGGGCGCGGTTTTCCAACGAGCCGCCCCATTGGTCATCGCGAGTATTGATTCTTGGTGACAGCGAGGAACTTAATAAGTACCCATGCGCCGAATGAATTTCCACTCCGTCAAAGCCCGCTTGTTTGGCGAGCACGGCGGCGTGAGCGAAATTATTTATCGTGGCGCTTATGTCTTTTTCGTCGGCGGCACGAGGTTTGCCGTAGCCCGGAAGATTCAAGCGGACATCGGACATGGAAATTGGATGCGGGTTAATCGCTTCCGGGGTTTGTCGGCCAGAGTGCGCCAACTGACATAAAACTTTCGCGCCGTTTTGTTTGGCCGCCGCCGCCAATTTTCGTACTTGGTCCATGTCGGTTTTTTCGTCCAACACAAAATTTCCGGCGTGTTCCAAATGTCGGCGGTCTATCGATGTATTGCCGACAATCAATAACGCCGCGCCGCTTTTTCCCCAAAGCAAAAATAAATTGATATGCGCGTCGCTTGGATGATTATGTTCATCAGCCAATGCTTCGGACATTGCGGATTTAACAATTCGGTTGTCGAGAACCGCGCCACAGCGAAGTTGTAATGCTTTTCTAATTGAGGCGGTTTTCATGGGCTTGGTTGCCACGGGTTTGGAGATAAAAAAAACCGGCGAGCCAAACGACCCGCCGGTTTTTTTAATGCTTACTGCTGGTCCGCAAACGCCTTGCCCAATTTGGCGTTGGAAGTTTGCGCGCCGGCCCAGAATGGGACGGCGATTTCGGCGAAGGCGCGTTGTGAATCCCATACCTTTTTGAAAAACGCGTTTTCTTCGGAGTTTTTCTGAAGGCTGGCCTTGGCCGCATTCATATACGCCGGGAAGTAATCCTCCGGCGTGTCGTGCAGGATGACGCCGTGGTTCTCGGTGAGGTCTTTCAGGGCCTTGCCGTTTTCATAAATGCGGTAGGAGAGGGAGCGAATCAGCGAAGCATCCGCCGCTACTTCCATCGCTTTTTTCTGATGGTCGGTGAGGCTGTTCCAGACGTCGCCGTTGATATACATGTCGGCGTTCACCACGACCTGATGCAGGCCCTGCAGATAATAGTGCTTCAACACTTTATGAAAGCCGAACACGCTGTCAGGTTTGGGGCAGCACCACTCGGCGGCGTCAATGGTGCCTTTCTCGAGTGCCGGTAGAATGTCGCCGCCGCCCATGGCCACCGCTGCGATGCCGATGTCTGTATAAGTTTGCCCCGGAATTCCCGGCGGCGCGCGGAAGCGGTATTTGCGGAAGTCCTCCATGCTGTTGATGGGTTCCTTGAACCAGCCGAGTGCTTCCGGTCCGACCGGTTGCAGCATCAGGCCCTTGATGTTGAGGCCCATTTCGTCCCACAGTTCGTTATACAGTTCGCGCCCACCGCCGTTCATATACCATGAAATAAAGGCGATGTTGTCAATGCCCACGCCGGCGCCGGCAACCGGCGAGCCGAATAGCATGGCGGCGGGGTGAATGCCCGACCAGTAGTGAGTCCAGGCGAAGCCTGCGTCCACCAGGCCTTTGTCGACGGCGGGGAGAATGTCCTTACCGCTGACAATCGCCCCGGCGGGCAGCACTTCAATCTGAACTTCGCCGTTGGTCAGCGCAGCCACGTTGGCGGCGAAATCTTTGACCATCACGATTTCGTCCGCCTTGGTGGGCAGCACCGACTGCACGCGGATGGTTACCACGTTTTTTTCCGTTGGTTCAGTGGTCTGCTGTGTGACTTTTTTCTCGTCTTCGGTGCAACCGACCAATACCAATAAACTGGCGATAGCGGCGACGAGTAGTTTGTGACTTTTTAACATCTTCAATCTCCCGGGTTGGTGATACTCATAATAGAGTTTGGCTTCGAAATAATAATGAAACGATGCGTTTCATCGGGGTGAAAAGGGTGGTCGGCGTTGTGCATGTGCCACTCATGCGCTGCGATATAGTTTAGTGAGCACAAATTCCCGGTGGCCGAGTGCTTCGGCGGCGGTCAGGCGGCCGTTGCAGGTTCTAATGACCATGTCCAGCAGCGCATCGCCGGCTTCGTCGAGGGTCATTTCCCGGCGCAGGATGGCCGACACGTCCACATCAATATGCTCGCCCATGGTGCGCACGGTGCGCGGGTTGGCGGTGATTTTGATCACCGGTTCGGTGGGGTGGCCGATGATGTTGCCCTGTCCGGTGGGGAAACAGTGCACCACAAAACCGGCGGCGGCTTTCAGGGTTACGCATTCGGCGGCCGCCGAGGAGGTGTCCATAAAATACAAGCCCGGACCTTTGGCCGGGGTTTCGGCGGGTTGCAACACGTCGATATACTTTGCGTTTTTGCCGATTTTTTGCAGGTTGCCGAGGGCTTTTTCCTCGATGGTAGTCAGGCCACCGGCGATGTTGCCCTTGGTGGGTTGGCTGTCGGATAGATCCGAAGTTTTGTGGGGTTCGATGACTTCGTCCATGTACGCTTTCCAAGTGGCATACCACTTGTCGCCGACTTCCTGCGTGCTCCCACGGGTGCGGCAGATGTGTTCCGCGCCGGTGATTTCCGAGGTCTCCGAGAAGCAGTTGGTGAGGCCCATGGCGTCGGTTTTATCAACGAAATTCCCCACCGTGGGATTGGAAGCGATGCCCGAAGTGGTGTCGGATTCGCCGCATTTGTGCGACACCCAGACATCCGAAAACGGGCATTCCTCGCGCCGGTATTCCGAGGCGATATGCACATATTCTTTGGCCGCACGGCTGGCGGCGGCGATGGTGTTGATGTCGCCGTTGCGCTCGATGGAAAAACCACTCACCGGTTTGCCGGTTTTGCTGATGCCATCGACGATAACTTGCGTCCATTCGGGTTCAATGCCGATGACCACCACCGCCGCGACATTGGGGTTGGCGCCGGTGCCAATCAGGGTGCGAAAATGCAGTTCAAGATCCTTGCCGAATTGTAACCGGCCATAGGCGTGGGGAATCGCCAGCGTGCCTTGAATGTTGTTGGCGACCGCTTCGCAAGCGGCGTTGGAAAGGTCGTCAAGAGGCAGGATGACTACATGATTGCGTATCCCCACTCGACCGTTTTCGCGCTTGAAGCCAAAAATATTGGGGATTTTTGCGGTTGAGGCTTCGGCCATTTTCGGGATTACCACTTCTTGGTTTTGGTGTTGTGGACGTGCAGGTGACTGCCGGCGGGAATGTCGGCGCATGCCCGGCCAATAACTTCGCCGTATTTCAGCACATCGTCGCCTTCGGCGATGTCCCGCAGGGCGACCTTGTGGCCCAGGGGAATGGGGCCGAGGGTTTTGATCTCGGTGGTGCGGTCGGTTTCCATGAACCAGCCGCAAAGCATCTGCCCAGATTCCACGCCTTCCACCACCACCACCCCGGCATCATCCCGGTCGTCGTGGACCAGAAAATCCGGGACATTGGCGGCACTGGACGCACGGCTAGGGGGCTTTTTGACGGCTTTGTTCACGATTTTATTGCTTTCCTCACCAACGGCAACGGTAAAATTCTTGTATCTTATATAAGAATTTGGTAAATCTATCAAGTATGGCACACCGATGTAAAGCGCAGCGGCCCCCTCATTTTGCCCGACCTTATGAAAAACCGCAAAAAAACAGCCAGTCACGCAGATTTTAGGCCAGATTTTAGGCCAGATTTTCAGCCATTGTACCTGCAGGTCAAGGCGTTGATACTGGAGCGCATGGCCAAAAATCAGTTCAAGCCGGGGGATCTGTTGCCCAGCGAACCACGGCTGGCGGAGTTGTTTGGAGTAAGTCAGGGCACGGTCAGGAAAGCCCTCGACGAAATCACCGCCCAGAACCTGCTGGTGCGCCAGCAAGGCAAAGGCACCTACGTGGCGACCCACACGGTGGACCGTGCGCTGTTTCATTTTTTTCACATCGCCGACGACAACGGCCATCGCACTCTGCCGGACAGCACCGTGGTGTCCTTCGGCAAAGACCACGCCAACGCCCCGGAGCGGCGCAAGTTGCGCCTCGCCCACAACGAGCAAGTAATTCGCATCGTGCGGGTGCGCACCATCAACCACGACCCGATTATTTTTGAACGGATTACACTGCCCGCCAAACGCTTCGGCGATATCGAAAACCATGCACCGGCGGACTTGCCCAACACCCTATACCGCTACTACGAAACCCACTTCGACCTGGCCGTCATCAGCGCCATCGAACAATTAAAAGCAGTCGCCGCCGGCACCGATGACGCCCGCCACCTACAAGTTAAACCCGGCCACCCCCTACTGGAAATCGACCGCATCGCCATCGGCCATGAGAACATACCGCTAGAATGGCGCCTGAGCCGATGCAACACCGAGCATCACCATTACTTGAATAATCTCGAATAAACCGAAGCGAAAGAAACCAACTTGGAACAAAAATTAAAATGGATTGCGCTGGCACTGGGGATTCTCAGCTCCATCGCCGTGGTGCAGGACTGGTATCCCTACACGATGTTCATCTCGTTGCCGTTTTGTTTGATCTGGGTGTATTGCGGATGGCTCCACACCGAAAAACAACTGAAATGGATTAACGTTATTTTTGCCTTGTTATACATTTACGGTATCGGGCGTTATTATTGGGCGGACATAGTCGGCGGGTAAAAAACGGATAGGAAATTTGTCCCCCAATGATATGTTGCACTAGATTCCAGATTTCGCGGAAATGACGGATTTGGATAATTCCCCCTCGTCGTCATTCCCTCGTAGGCGGGAATCCAGTCGAATAAACACGGCGCAAGCCGCTCCTTTTAATGAGCAACTCCGCCGCTTCGGACAGGCACAGGGGCTTGTCCCTACGAGATCGGACAGGTCGCGGTGGGTTCTTATGCGGTGGATGCATACTGCGGCGGGTGAAATGCTAAAATGCGGGGTTGGTGGGGCGGTTAGCCGTCTTGGTGTGGTTAATTTTCCGGCACTTTTTATTCGGTATGCAATCTTTTGATATTCCTTCGGAAGCGGCCATGCTGGAACTGGGCGGTTGCTGGGCGAGCCAACTGGCTGGCAACGTGGTGTTCCTTGTCGGCGACCTTGGGGCCGGCAAGACTACGCTGGCGCGGGGAATTCTCAACGGTCTGGGCCACGACGGCGCGGTGACCAGCCCGACCTATACGCTGGTTGAGCATTACCCGTTGCCGGGGGGCGATGTGTATCATGTTGACTTGTTCCGATTGGCGCAACCCGCCGAACTGGAGATGACTGGATTGCGCGACCTGTTGGATGCATCGTCTACGCTGCTGGTGGAATGGCCGGAGCGGGGCGTCGGGCAACTGCCGACTCCGGATTTTCAGGTTGATATTCGCTGCCTGAACGGCGACCTGAACGGCGATCCGCAGCACGGCCGGCGAGTGCAAGTCCGCCCGGCCAACGACGCGTCCCTACTACCATGCCCGAAACCGCAATGAACCGCAGATACCTGTTGCCGCTCATGCTGCTGATTGGTCTCGGCTTGCAAGGTTGCGGCGGCAATCAGGCCAGTGTATCGAGCCGGGGCGGGGGGGGTTCCTCGGCAAGCATTAAGGATGTTCGTTTGTGGCATGCGCCGGATCGCTCGCGTATCGTTTTCGATATGGATCGGCGGACGCCCTTCAATGTGTTCGAGTTGAAAAATCCCTCGCGGGTGGTGATTGACCTCGCCAGCGTGCGAGTCAATAGCACGCTCCCGGGGCCGGACATCACCGGGCAGTTTATTCGCCGCATTCGCCACGGCACTCCGAAAAAAAATACTACACGGCTGGTGTTCGACCTGAACCGGCCGGTTCGCTATTTCGTTCAGATGCTCAAACCCGGCGGCGGGTATCAATATCGTCTGGTGGTGGATTTTTATCATCGCGATGCCGTGGTGGAAGCAGACAAGCAAGCGCAGCCGTCGCCGCTCCCGGTCAAACCCAGATCCAAATCGGAACTGCTGATTTTGGTGGACCCCGGACACGGCGGAGAAGATCCGGGGGCCGTGGGTCGGCGCACATATGAGAAAAATGTGGTTCTGCAAATCGCCAAGAAATTGAAAGCCCGTATCGACAAACAACCCGGCATGCGCGCCGAGTTAACTCGCGCCTCGGATTATTACATTCCCCTGCGCAAACGTACGCGCATAGCGCGCAGCCATCAGGCGGATCTGTTTGTTTCCATTCACGCCGATGCATTCAAGAATCAATCGGCGCGAGGTGCGTCCGTGTATGCGTTGTCCCAGCGCGGTGCCTCCAGCGAGACCGCCAAGTGGCTTGCCAATAAAGAGAACGCAGCGGACCTCGTGGGCGGCGTCAGTCTGGCGGATAAGGACAACCAGTTGGCCGGGGTGTTGCTGGATTTGTCGATGTCCAAGACCATCAGCGAATCCATCAGTTTTGGTCGGGATGTGTTGAAAGAGTTGGAAAAAATCGGGCGGGTGCATAGCGAGCGGGTGGAGCAAGCCGGTTTCGTGGTGCTGAAATCGCCGGACATCCCTTCGATCCTCGTGGAAACTGCGTATATCACCAACCCGCAAGAGGAAAAACTACTGATGAGTTCCGCGCATCAGTCGCGAATCGCCGTGGCTATTGTCAACGGCATAAAACGTTATTTTGAAAAAAACGGAGGACGTTATGTCAATCGCCAATGAACGCGCAGATGAACGCGCCAATGAACGCGCCGACATCATTCAACTGGACGACCGGCTCATTAACCAGATCGCCGCCGGTGAAGTTATCGAACGCCCGGCGTCGTTGTTGAAGGAACTGCTGGAAAACAGCGTGGACGCCGGTGCCACACAAATTCAAGTGCACGCCGAGCGCGGTGGCCTCAAGCAGATCAAAGTGCGCGATAACGGCATCGGCATTCCCGAAGCACAGGTGCAACTCGCGTTGTCTCGCCACGCCACCAGCAAACTGACGAGATTCGACGACTTGTTTACCGTTAGCACCCTCGGTTTTCGCGGCGAGGCATTACCCAGCATCGCGGCGGTGTCGAGGCTGACTTTGAGTTCCAGAGTGTCGGAGACGGCGAGCGGGTTTCAGGTGGCTTGCCACGGCGGCGCGGATATTTCCGCCGCCAAACCCGTTCCGCATCCGCTCGGCACCACGGTGGAGGCCGCCGATCTTTTTTACAACACCCCGGCACGGCGAAAGTTTCTGCGCGCTGAAAAGACCGAACTAAAACACCTTGACGAAGTGGTGCGGCGTATCGCCCTCAGCCGCTTTCATCTGGACATCAGTTTTGTGCACGACGGCAAGCAAGTGTTTCACGCCGCACCGGCGCGCACCCCGGCGGAGCGTTCAGAGCGCATCGCCAGTATTTGCGGCAAACCATTCGCCGAACAGTGCGTCTACTTCGAAGATGAAGTTGAAATTATGAAACTGGAAGGCTGGATGGGATTGCCGACTTTTTCCCGCAGCCAGCGCGACTTGCAACACTTCTTTGTGAACCGGCGTGCGGTGCGCGACAACCTGATCGCCCATGCGGTGCGGCGCGCATATAACGATGTGTTGTACCACGGCCGTCATCCGACCTTCGTACTGTTTTTCCAAATCCGCCCCAACTTGGTGGACGTCAATGTGCATCCCGCCAAAAGCGAAGTGCGGTTTCGCGATAGCCGCGCAGTCCACGACTACATCTATCGAACCCTGCACCGGGTCATCGCCGGCCTAAGCCCGGAAGAGGGCGGGATTGCCTTGCCGACCCCCACGGCAGTTGGCCAGTTACGCGCCACCGGTGCTCAGCAAGGCGCGGGTTCGGTTGCGGCGCAACGCAACATTCGCATGCTGGTAGCCGAGCAAATGGAGAACTATGACGCGCTCCATCGTTCCGCCGCCGAACTTGCGGATGGTGCGACTCCCGGAGGTGGCGTAGCAGCGGGTATGCGCGATGAAGACGGTGCGGAAACGCCGCCCATGGGCTATGCGTTGGCGCAGTTGAAGGGAATTTATATTCTCGCCGAGAATCAGGACGGGTTGATTATGGTCGACATGCACGCCGCCCACGAACGCATTACCTACGAAACCCTCAAACAACAAGCCGACCAAAAATCCACCGGCAGCCAGCCGTTGCTAGTGCCGATCAGCATCATCGTCAGCCGCCCTGAAGCCGAAGCCGCGGAACAATTTACCGAAGTATTCGCCTCCCTGGGATTTGACCTCGACCGCATCGGCGACGAACAACTGGCGGTGCGCGCCGTGCCCGAACTGCTGGTCAAGACCGACATCGAGGCACTGGTGCGCGATGTGCTTTCAGATTTACTGGAACACGGCAGTTCAGACCGCATCACCAACGCCCAACACGAAATTCTCTCCAGCGTCGCCTGCCACGGCTCAGTGCGCGCCAACCGAAAACTCACACACACCGAAATGAACGCCCTGCTACGACAAATGGAACAAGTCGAACGCTCCGGCCAATGCAACCACGGCCGCCCCACCTGGATGAGCGTGTCGCTACCGGAGATAGACAAATGGTTTATGCGCGGGCGGTAGGTGGGTTTTCATAACTTCTATTATTCAATTAGAACGTTCCCGTAACGCAGCACTCTATTATATGAAATCTTTTAACTCTACGGAGTTTATTGAATCTCGTATGTAATGCAATGAGTTTTTGTTTGTCATCCTCAATATGTCGTGATCAAAATCAGTAGTTTTTTTGAGTATTTGTGCAACTTCTTTAACCCAGAAAGACATACTCATTTGAATGATATTTCCACCTATTGTACTTGCTATATCAGTAATTCTACTACCTTCACCAATGCGATCTACGATAATCAAAGTAGACATAAAATGCGTTTTTTTACCCATTTCCATCTCAGTTTCAAAACGAGAAACTTTGTCCAGCGATATTTCCGTGTTGCCGGGTCCTATAAATCCAATATCGAACCTCACGCCTACCCCTGGTTTGATCAGAATAGTTGCGTCACTTTCTCTTTTATCGCCCCTTTCAGACAGCCAGAACACCATTTTATCACTTTCAAGTTTGTCTTTTTTCGAATAGGAAAACCCAAGTATTGTCAGTAACGATCCTAATATAAATTTCTCAAATAATTTTCCATATATAGCCTTTTCCGAACCACGAATAGTAAGAGTTTGTGCTCCAATAGCCATAAATATTTGTGTTAATGCCGGCCAGGATATATTGGCATTTTTTTCATTAATACAAAATTCTCCTGTTAAATTTCCAAAAGCTTCCGCTGAATCTTTTGCGCTTTCCTCGAGAGAAATTTGTAAATAACTCAAATAATCAGAAAATTCTTCTTTGTTTCCACGTAATACATTTTGAACACCTTTATTAGTTAGACCAATAAACCATTGTAAGTATTGTTTTTCTTCTTTAGTAAGTTTTTCATTGGTGAGTTCATGACCAATTAACTGGGGAAGATTTTTCTCAAACCCTGGGATGGAGTGTTGAGCATTTATATATGTGATTAATAACGCGGCATTAGACAATGCAATACGCTTTCTGGTTAAATTTTCAGTCAGAGACCTAATGTTTGAACCACACAAAACACCAGACACCACTTCTTTAACCGTATTTTCTCCAATACGATCAAGTAGTTCTAGTCCCTTGTAAGAGACCAGTTTTTTCCCAATATCTGGAATAAAGTTTTGGATTTTTTCTGTCATTTTATTAATCTTAGTTGTTGAACTTTTGATGGTTTTGTATTTATCCAGTTTATTGTCGTGTGTTCATCTGTAAACCAATCTGATAAATCATTCTTTATAACATCAACGTAATCAGAGTTAAGTTCATAACTAACAAATCGTCTGTTATTTTTATAGGCTGATTTAGCAGTCGTACCAATACCACCAAAAGGATCTAATACAACATCATTTATAAAGCTATAATATTGTATTACTTTGGACGCCAATTCTTCTGGAAATATCGCGGGGTGCTTTTTTGAATGGGCAGGATGTATTTTCCAGATGTTTGTAACTTCATAGCCATCTTGTATTTTAGATTTCTCTACGGCCTTGTGATTTGGATGCTTTCGTATGTGCCAATCAATAAGTCGGCTGGTTTTTTTTCTATAAATCAAAATATATTCGGTAACTGGTACTGGTTTGTATTGCATGGGATTTCTATCAGCGGCAAACCGCCTACCTCTACCTGTTGCCCATCCTGCGCCTTCTGGTTTTTGCCAAATAATATCGTCAATAAAATCAAACCCCTCCTCCATAAAAAGTTTATGAAAGTCAAATGGTACTGCGATTCTGCGAGATGCTTCAGTTCTATTTGCTCTCCTTATTAAAACTGGCGATACATTAATCGCGAAAAAACGACCCTCATTCAACACTCTATGACACTGATGAATAATTTTCTTCATCTTCAACAGATATTCCTCATACTCAATGTATTCTGAATATTCAGGCCGTGCATTAAAATAAGGTGGAGATGTAAACACAAGATCGATAGATTCTGCCGGAGTTTCACTCAGCAAGTCTTCTGAGTCTCCAACACCAATTGTATTTCTCAAGTTAGAAATTTTGGGGGAATTTTCTTTTTTCTTATTTTCTATTTTTTCTATTTTTCTCCCAAGGAGTCGGGTCTCAAGAATTTTCTTTGATGTCGTTTTTTGAGCATCAATTAAACTTGTTTTTGCATCTATTACTATCTCTCCAACAGTCTTTTGGTTATGCTTTAATGGTACCCTCCATATATGATAACGGTCGTCAATTTCAGGTAAACCAAAGGAAATAACATTTTCAAGTTCCATTTCTTTTAGTAGTTCAGATCCGATAAATTTTGCTTCCTTTACCACACTTACTAAGTATTTTCTTTTCATCGTTATCTCCCCTGTGTTAAATGGTGACTAGTTTTATGATGGTAGTATAAAGCACAAAAGAGCCGCGTATCGTCATCCGTGAATGGTGCGGCAGTGCCATTATTCCCCCCGTAGGGACAGGTCGCACCTGTCCTTATAAGGAATCGCTACGGCGTTGTTTGTTTTTCCAAATCCGCTAGTTGTTCAGGTGTATTGATGTTGGTGAACATGGATTGTTCATCGGAAAAGTCTACTGTGGCGAAGGGGTGTTGGGTGTGCCAGCGGTCTATTTTGCGTTCGTTGGTGGAGAGGAATTGTTCGAGGCTGGGGGCGAGGGTGCGGTGGATTAGGGAGTATACCGGTTGCATGCGTTCGCCGTCGTGTGCCACTGCGAGGGGGGCGTTTTGTTGGGTGGCGGCGGCGAGCATTCGGCGGGCGTAGTCGGCGCAGACGAAAGGGCCGTCGCAGGGAATGGTTAGCAGCCACGGATGCGCGGCTTCGCACAATGCGGCGTGCATACCGGCGAGGGGCCCTTGGTAATCTGCTAACTGGTCTTGGATGACTTTGCCGCCCAGTTGTCGATAGCGGTCTAAGTTGCGGTTGGCGTTGATCATTACTTCCGCAACTTGAGGTTCCAGTGCCGCGCAAATTCGCGCCGCCAGTGGCAATCCCTGAAAGCGGATCAGTCCTTTGTCGGTGCCGCCCATGCGCGATGCTCGCCCGCCGGCCAGCACTACTGCGCTCAGCCCGGTGCTCCGTTTCGGCTCAGCGCGGGACATTCCCGATTCTTTTGGGGACGCTTTCTTTAGCCAGCGGCGTAACATTGTCGGGGAGCGGCGGGATGCGGGTTTCGCTTAATTTTCCCCGTTCAAGCAGCAGGCGGCGGTCGATTAGTTCGTTAAAAACTTCGTGGTTGTGGCTGGCGATCATCAGTGCCGTGCGCGCGTTTTTGAGTCGC
This sequence comes from Candidatus Poriferihabitaceae bacterium, assembly GCA_965262585.1. Classification (GTDB taxonomy): domain Bacteria; phylum Pseudomonadota; class Gammaproteobacteria; order Arenicellales; family Poriferihabitantaceae; genus JAHRAW01. Next base: position 818,221 of record OZ253546.1, on the reverse strand, counting down.
TTCAAAAGGGATACGGTGCGCGCCCGTGCTTCGCGATCCATGTTGGCGATGGGTTCATCGAGCAGCAGGATTCTCGATTGCCGCAGCCACGCGCGGGCAAGCGATACGCGCTGCTTTTCGCCGCCGGATAAGGTTTTTGCACGGTTGTCGGCGAGGTCATCCAGTTGCGCCCATTCCAACGCTTGGTAGATTTTTCGGCGGCGCTGGGATTTGGGCATGGAGCGGGGCAACGCCAACTCCAGATTGTGGGTTACGTCGCCGTCAAACAAGTATGGTTGCTGGTGCAGATACATAACTTGTTGCTGCAGCAGTCTGCGACATTTCGACCACGGAATCTCGCCGGGGCCGAAATCAACCATGCATTTGGCTGGCTTTTCAAGGCCGGAGAGTATTCTCAGGAGCGTGGTTTTACCCGAGCCGTTTTCGCCGCACAACAAAATCGCGGTGCCGCCTTCGAGAGACAGCGACGAGTCGTCGAGCAAATGGCGGCGGTGGAAAAATTTGTGGATGCCGCTGTACCGAATTTCGCTGAAGCCGTTCATGCCGAAAGCTTCCCACGTCCCTGAAAATACTGCAACGACAGATTGAGAATGAAGGCCATGAGTAGCAATACAATTCCAAGCGCAATGCCCTGGGAAAAGTTGCCCTTGCTGGTTTCCAGGGCGATGGCGGTGGGGATGTTGCGGGTGTGGTGGAGGATGTTGCCGCCCACCATCATGGATGCCCCGACTTCGGCGATGATACGTCCGAAGCCCGCCAGAATCGCCGCCAGCAAACCGAATCGCACCTCCCCGACCACCATGAAAAAGGCGCGGAGTGGAGAAATTCCGAGGGTTCGGGCGGTCTCCCAGGCGCGCTGGTCGGCGGACTGGAAGGCGGCGTGGCTCATGGAAACCAGAATCGGAAACGACAGCATAATCTGAGCGATGATCATCGCCGACTGGGTGAATAGCAGCCGCCAGTCGCCGAGCGGCCCCTGCCGAGACAGCAGCAGGTACACGGTCAGCCCGATCACCACCGCCGGCAGGGCCAGCAGCGTGTTGAACAAGGAAATCAAAATCCGCCGACCGGGAAATTCAAGGTGCGCCAGTAGAAACGCAACCAGCAGGGCAGGGGGGATGGCGATGGCGATGGCGCTCAGTGAGACGCGAAAAGAGATGCCGATGATTTCCCACAGTTCGGTGTCCCTGCGCAACAACAACACCAGTGCTTGAGCGGTCGCCTCGCCGAGGGAGTCCATCAGTTGTTGCGCGCTTCGGCGTTGAAGGTGGGGATGAACAATCGGGTATCCCGCACCGTGTATGCGCCGATGGCGGCTTGCCCTTTGGCCGAGGTGAGCCAGCGGATAAAGGCCATGGCGCCCGTGAAGTTGACGGTATGACGCTGCGGGTTGACCGCCATCACGCCGTACGGATTGTGCAAAAATTCATCGCCCCGGTAGAGCAGTTCCAGCGAGGTGGTTGGCTTGAGAAAGATCCAGGTTGCGCGGTCGATCAGTAGGTATCCTTGCAATTCATCGGCGATCTGTAAACTCCTACCCATTCCCTGCCCGACTTCAAGATGCCATGCCCCCGGACGGTTAATTCCGATGGCTTTCCATAGGCTGAGTTCTTTTTTGTGGGTGCCTGAATCGTCGCCACGGGAAATGAATGTGGCGGCGTTTTGTTGCAGTTTGCGAAACGCATCCATAGCCGACTTCGCGCCACGCAGTCCAGCCGGATCGTTTTTCGGTCCCACCACCACAAACTCATTCGCCATAACTTCTTTGCGGTGGACGCCGTAGCCGAGGTCCATAAAGCGTTGCTCGCTCTGCGGGGCGTGCACCAGCAGCACATCCACATCCCCGCTTTCCCCCAATCTCAAGGCTTTGCCAGTGCCTACGGAAATTACTTGCACCGCATAACCGCTATCGCCTTCGAACTGCGGCAGCAGTTGCTCCAGCAAGCCAGAGTTGTCGGTGCTGGTGGTAGTGGCGAGGCGCACGATATGATTTTCGTCTATGGCGTGCGCGCCGCCTGATGCCATGCTCAGCAAGGCGATCAAGCCGATGTTTAATAGCGCGTTCAAACCCGTGGCGCCGGCAAAAACGCTTGTATCATTACCCGGTATTCCGCATTCCGGCGGCGATGCCGTTGATGGCAATGAGCAGGGCGTCCTCCACTTCCCCCGGCGCGTCGTTGCGCACTCTTGATAGCAGTTCCGCCTGCAAGATATTGAGCGGGATTACATAGGTATTCCTGACCTCCACCGAACGCCGCACCACCGGTTCGTCTTCCAGCGGAAGGCGATGCCCGGTGACTTCCAGCACCAGCGCCACGGTCTGCCGGTATTTCTCCCGCAACAGGTCGCCGAGGGGTTGCAATTCCTCGGTTACCAAGCGGTCGTCGTAAATGGCGGAGACGGTTGGATTGGTTTTGGAAAACACCATTTCAATGGAATCCAGAGTCGCTTTGAAGAACGGCCAGTGGTCTTGCATCTCCCCCAACACCTCCCGGTCGCCACGCTCCCCGGCTTTTTGCAGCGCATTGCCAACCCCCAGCCAGGCGGGCAGCATGAGCCGCGTTTGCGTCCACGCAAAGATCCACGGAATGGCGCGCAGGGAATAGATGTCCGCGCTGTTTCCACGATGCGCCGGGCGGCTACCGATTTTCAATTTACCCAGTTCCTGCTGGGGCGTGGCGAGTCGAAAGTATGCGGCGAAATCAGCGTGCTTGCGAACCATGCCGTGAAATTCCCCCAGCGCGTCTTCGGACAACTTAGCAATCTGTCGTTGCCAGATTTCGGTGGGCGCCGGCGGCGGGGCCAGCGTAGCCTCCAGCACCGCGCCGATGTATCCCTGCAGGGTTTCCTCGGCCATGCCGGGCAGACCATACTTGGCTTGGATGACTTCGCCCTGTTCGGTAACGCGCATGGAGCAGTTGACCGACCCCGGCGGTTGCGCGCAGATCGCCTCACGGGCCGGCCCGCCGCCGCGCGCCACGGTTCCCCCACGGCCATGGAACAAGGTCAGGTCGATGTCATGTTTGGCGAAGATTTCCACCAGTTCCGCTTGGGCTTGATATAACCCCCATGCCGCCGACAAGATGCCCGCGTCTTTGGCGGAATCGGAATAGCCGATCATGACCTCTTGGCGGCCATCGATATGCGCTTTATACCAGTCGATGCTGAACAGTTTATCCATGCAGGCGGACGCCCCCTGCAGGGCTTCCAGCCGCTCAAACAATGGCACCACCCGCAGCGGCTGTTGCACCCGACATTCCTTCTGCAAGAGTTCGACCGCCAGCACATCCGATGGTTTCGATGCCATAGAGATAACATACGCGCCGAACGATTCCGGGTTTTCCGCCGCCAACATGCGAAAGGTCGCCAACACTTCCGCGACTTCGCCACGCCCGGTTGGGTCGGAAATATCGCCGTGTCCGGGAAAGGATGAAGTGATCAGCGGGCGCTTGCTGTTCAGTTCCGCAACCAGAAATTCCTGGCGGCGGGCTTCGTCCCATTGCGCGTAACTACCGAGGCCGAGATAGTAAGTGATGGCATCCAGGGCGTCGGTGTGGCGGGAGGCTTCTTGGCGGACGTCCAGTTTCAGCAAGGTCATTCCGAAGGCGTCCAAGCGGCGCAAAATATCCGTCAGCCGCCCCTCGGCGATCATCTGATCGCCGCATTCGGTCAGCGAGTCATAACACAACATCAACGGTTCGCGCAGTTGTTCCCGGCGGTGATAGATAGCGCGGCGCACCGATACCGGCGCGGCTTTCTTATCGCCGTCAAACAGCCGCGAATAATGCCGCAGCGTGGTGTTCAGTTTGCGGATGACTTTTTCCAGCAAGGCTCGATAGGGCTCGGCGACGTTCGAACCCACTTTCCGCCGCAGGGCCGGGCTGCAACGGCGCATGGATAAGTCGCGCCGCAACTCGTCGATGTCCTGCAAGAACATCTGCGCCGCCTTGATTTTATTCAGCAAGCACACCTGCCGGGTGATTTCGGGGGTGGTATTGGGATTGCCGTCTCGGTCGCCGCCGCTCCACGATGCGAAGCGAATCGGCACGGCATCCAGCGGCAGCGGCTTGCCGGTGTGCTGCAACAGCGCATGGTCCAATTCCCTGACGACCTTCGGCACCACATCCCACAACGAATGCTCCACCGTCACCAAACTGGTCTTGGCTTCGTCCACTGGAGTAGGGCGCAGTCGCCGGATTTCGTCGGTAGCCCACACCTCGGTGATAGCGCGGTGCAGTGCCCGGCGGATTTGCGCGAGTTCCAGCCCCGACAGGTCGTGGCGGTCTTGCTCCGCCAGCAGGTGCGCGATGCGCAAAAATTTGGAAGAGACGCTGCGGCGCATCACTTCGGTGGGATGGGCGGTCAGCACCAATTCGATGGACAGCCGGGCGGTGTGCCGGTATAGCGTTTCCGGGTCAACCTTGCGGTCGAGGAGTTTTTGCAACTCGGCGGCCACGAAACCGCCGGGATGGGCGGGTGTTGGGTGGTCGCCAGTCGGATCGGCTAGTGCCAACTGCCGTCGCTGGCGGATTTGATGATGCTGCTCGGCGATGTTGGCGAGGTTGAGGAACAAAGTGAAGGCGCGCGCGAGGTTGAGTAATTCCCCAGCCGACAGGCCGGACAGTTTGTCGATGAGGCGGCGGGTGGCGGCGGTTTCCCCCAGACGCACCTGCTTGGCGATGGTGCGCACCTCTTCCACCAATTCGAACAGCGCATTGCCGTGCTGTAGGGCGATGGTCTCGCCGAGCAACCCCCCAAGCAGCCGCACATCACGGCGCAACGGCTCGCTGCCGGCATCGTCAAAGCCGGGGGATTCAGTAATTTCAGGGGAGGTCGGTTGTTTCATGGCCGATTGTTTCATTGGGTGCACGGAAGCGCGAACATCCGGCCATTTTATACGACCTTGCCACCAGTCGGCGGCGTAAAACCGATCTGCCCGATTGATTGTGCGGAAATAAACGCGCAAGCGGGGCCGGTTGGGGGTAAAATCCGCGCTTCGGGTGCTGTCGGGCATTATCGGAAAACTGTCGCCGCCGCCATCATCGTCACACTTCTACCATCCACACCACCAACCCACGCTGCCGGTGCTTGACCGGCGTTGCACCATGCTCGCATTCGACCAATCTAAAATCAGAAACTTTGCCATCATCGCTCACGTGGATCATGGCAAATCCACCCTCGCCGACCGTTTCATTCAACTGTGCGGCGGCCTCGATGCGCGTGAAATGAAGGAACAGGTACTCGATTCCATGGACCTCGAGCGCGAGCGCGGCATTACCATCAAGGCACAGAGCGTAATGCTCAACTACACCGCCGATGACGGCTGCACGTACCAGTTGAATCTCATCGACACGCCGGGGCATGTGGATTTTTCCTACGAAGTGTCGCGCTCGTTGAATGCCTGCGAGGGCGCGTTGTTGGTGGTCGATGCGACCCAGGGGGTTGAAGCGCAAACCGTTGCCAACTGTTATACCGCGATTGACCTTGGGCTGACGGTGATACCGGTGTTGAACAAAATCGATCTGGCGGCATCGCAACCCGAAGCGGTCATGCGCGAAATCGAAGATGTGATTGGCATCGACACCAGCGGTACGCTGGCGGTCAGCGCCAAAACCGGCGAGGGCGTAGAAAGTGTGCTCGAACAAATCGTAGCCCGGCTGCCGGCGCCGGGCGGCGATCGGGAAAAGCCATTGCGCGCGTTGGTGATCGATTCATGGTTTGATAATTATCTCGGCGTGGTTTCGCTAATCCGCGTGGTCGACGGTTGCATGCGCGCAAATAAAACCAAAGTGCGGATGATGTCCACCGGTTTCGATTATCAGGTCGAGCGCATCGGCGTATTCACCCCGAAGGCGAGGGTGGTCGATGAATTATCCGCCGGTGCGGTCGGCTTCATGGTCGCCGGACTCAAGGAAATCAAAGCGGCGCGGGTCGGCGATACGGTTACCTTGAGCCGCGATCCGGCGAGCAAACCGCTGCCCGGATTCCGCGAAATTAAGCCCACCGTGTTTGCCGGTTTGTATCCGGTCAACAGCACCGACTTCGAAGGGTTTCGCGCATCCCTCGGCAAACTCGGTTTGAATGACGCCGCGTTATCGTTTGAGCCCGAGTCGTCGGGCGCGCTCGGTTTTGGTTTTCGCTGCGGATTTTTGGGTATGCTGCACATGGAAATCGTGCGCGAGCGGCTGGAGCGCGAATACCATCTCGAATTGATTGTCACCGCGCCGACGGTGGTCTACGAGGTGCGCTTGAAAAATGGCGAAACGTTGATGTTAGACAACCCGGCGATGCTACCGTCGCCTTCCAACATCGAATTTATCAAAGAGCCATACATCCGCGCACGAATTTTAGCGCCGCAGGACATGGTCGGCGTGGTGCTTACGTTGTGCGTGGAAAAACGCGGCGTGCAGCGCAACATTAATTACCACGGGCGGCAGGTGATGATCGAATTCGACATACCGCTCAACGAAGTGGTGCTGGATTTTTTCGACCGATTGAAATCGGTCAGCCGTGGATACGCATCCTTCGACTACGATTTAATTGACAACCAACTGGCGCCGATGGTTAAAATAGATGTGCTGATTAACGGCGATGCGGTGGGCCCGCTGGCGATTTTGGTGCACCGCGAGCAAGCGCAAAAGCGCGGGCGTGATTTGGTCGGGCGGATGCACAAATTGATCCCACGGCAGATGTTTGATGTCGCCATACAAGCCGCCATCGGCGGAAAAATTATCGCGCGAGAAACCGTCAAGGCGCTGCGAAAAAATGTGACCGCCAAGTGTTACGGCGGCGACATCACGCGCAAACGCAAGTTGCTGGAAAAACAAAAAGCGGGTAAAAAACGGATGAAACAAATCGGCGCGGTGGCAATTCCGCAGGAAGCATTCCTGTCGGTTTTGCAAGTTGGCCGCGATTGAGTTGAGTGTTGTGAATTTCTTATTACGAGTGTAACGATACGGAGTAATCAATGGACTTTTCTTTAGTTTTGTTTGTGTTTGTGGTGATCACCGGACTAATATCGTTCGGCTACTGGTTGATGTTTGAACGCGCATCGTCTCGCAGGCGGGTAGCCGCCGACGAAGCCGTGGCTTCGCCGCCATCCAAACCGCTGTTGGTGGAATACGCCCGCGCCTTGTTTCCGGTGGTGCTAATCGTGTTCGCGCTGCGCTCGTTTGTCATCGAACCGTTTCGCATTCCGTCCGGTTCCATGCTGCCCAGTTTGTACATCGGCGATTTCATCCTCGTCAACAAATTTTCTTATGGCATACGCCTACCGGTGATCAACCACAAAATCATCCCGGTTGGCGGGCCCGAACGCGGCGATGTAATGGTGTTCCGTTACCCCAAAGACCCGTCGTTGAACTTCGTCAAACGAGTGGTTGGCCTGCCGGGAGACATCATCGCCTACCGCGACAAGAAATTATTCATCAACGGCGAGCAAGCCCCGCGCATTGCCGACGGCGAATTTTATTTCAGCCACATAAAACAACTCGGTGAATCCGCCGACCGCTATATCGAAACCTTCGATGATTCACCCCACGCCATCATCATCGACCGCAACCTCAATGCCCGCGACATGGAAGTAACCATCCCCAAAGGAAACTATTTCGTCATGGGCGACAACCGCGACCACAGCAACGACAGCCGCTACTGGCGATTTGTCCCGGAAGAAAACGTAGTCGGCAAAGCGTTCTTCATCTGGTTTAGTTGGAAAGGTCTTGCTGAAGGCGGCGTGCGGTGGAATCGGATTGGCGACAGCATCGAGTAAACCGCCCCCGTCTTCATTCCCGCGAAAGCGGGAATCCAGAGAAACAATCTCGGCGACAGCCGCTCCCTACGCCGTCATTCTCGCGAAAGCGGGAATCCAGTAAGACATTCCTGCGACAGCCGACTCATTATTAGCCTTCTGGATTCCCGATACGATGAAAAATATGGTCGCTGGCGCTCCCTATTTTTCTATCGTTCGGGAATGACGACGTACCGCCGTCATTCTCGTGCCCCAACTCGTCATTCACGCGACAGCGGGAATGACGAGTTGGGGACACGGGAATCCAGTGAAATATGCCGGCGATAGCCGACTCCCTACGCCGTTATTCCCGCGAAAGCGGGAATCCAGTGAGACATGCCGGCGAGAGCCGACTCCTTATTAGCCTTCTGGATTCCCGATACGATGAAAAATATGGTTGCTGGCGCGCCCTATTTTTCTATCGTTCGGGAATGACGACGCGCCGCCGTCATTCTCGTGCCCCAACTCGTCATTCACGCGACAGCGGGGATGACGAGTTGGGGACACGGGAATCCAGTGAAATATGCCGGCGATAGCCGACTCCCTACGCCGTTATTCTCGCGAAAGCGGGAATCCAGTACAACATGACGGCGAGATCCGACTCATTATTAGCCTTCTGGATTCCCGATACGATGAAAAATATGGTCGCTGGCGCTCCCTATTTTTCTATCGTTCGGGAATGACGCACTTTTGATATTCCTCGTTTGCCGATGAGGACTCCCAGACTCGCCATTCTCGCGCCCCTAATTCGTTATTCCCGTGAAAGCGGGAATCCAGTAAGATAAGCGCGGTGTAGTTGCTCTTTTGGATGGATTATTGTCTGTAATTCCCATAAATTTTATGTAAACTTAACAAGTGATTAACATGGAAAAACTTAAGAATTTCTCGAAAAGCGCAAGAGTCATTTGGTGTGCATTCGAAAGCGCGAAATTCATTACTGAGTAATGACTAACATAGAAAAAAATCTGGTATCGTTACAAACCGATCTCGGTTATCACTTCAATAACCAGGCACTGCTAACCCGCGCCTTGACGCATCGTAGTTGTGGCGAGGAGAATAACGAGCGGTTGGAATATTTGGGTGACAGTATTCTTGGGTTTGTGATTGCGGAGGGGTTGTTTGAGCGGTTTCCGGGGGGAGGGGAAGGGGAATTGACGCAGATGCGGGCGCAGTTGGTGTGTAACGAGAATTTGGCGGTGCGGGGGCGGGCGTTGGCGTTGCAGCGGTGTTTGGTGCTCGGTGGCAGCGCGCTCAAAAGCGGCGGCGGCGAGAACGATTCGATTATCGCGGATGCGTTTGAAGCGGTTATCGGCGCAATTTATTTGGATAGCGATCTGGCGACGGTCAAAAAAATTCTATTGAAATTATTCGAACCGCACCTCGCGGAGGTCTCGCCGTTCAGCCTCAAGGATGACAAAACGAGGTTGCAGGAACACCAGCAAAAACGTGCGTTGCCGTTGCCGCTTTATGAAGTGGTCGAGCAGTCCGGCAAGCCACATCAACCGGATTTCACGGTCGCCTGCCGGGTGAGTGGTTTGCCCGAAGCGGTTACCGCCACCGGCGGCAGCCGCCGTGCCGCCGAGCAAGACGCGGCGCGCAAGGCGTTATCGATGTTGGAAGCACCCGGCTGATTATGTCCGAACCACATCGTTTCGGCGTAGTCGCGCTGATGGGTCCCCCCAATGCCGGAAAATCAACCTTGCTGAACGGCGTAGTCGGCGAGAAAATATCCATCATGTCGCGCCGTCCGCAAACCACCCGACACCGGATTCTCGGCATCAAAACGTTGCCCAACGCGCAACTGGTTTTCGTTGATACGCCGGGCTTGCACCACGACCAACCCCGAAGCCTCAACCGCGTCATCAACCGCACTGCCATGAACAGCCTGCCGGACGCCGACTTGATCGTTTTCATGATTGATTTTCGCGGCTGGACGACCAAACTCGAAAAACTATTCGCGTCGATAGGGCAGGCGGCGCACAACAAGACGCCGGTGATTTTGGTGATCAATAAAATTGACCGCCTGCGCGACCGCAAGCGGCTACTGCCAATCATCGAACAATCGGCGCGCATTCATCCGTTCCGGGAAATCATCCCGCTTTCGGCACGCAAACCCGCCGACCTCAAATCGTTCCTCGATGTTATCGTCTCGACATTGCCGGAAGGCGCGCCGGGTTTTCCGGCGGACCAGCACACCGACCGCAGCGAGCGGTTCTTCGCCGCCGAGTTGGTGCGCGAACAAACCTTCCGGTTGCTCGGCCACGAATTGCCCTACGCCAGCGCCGTGGAAGTTACCCGATTTGAATACAAAGACGACCGCTTGCTGAGCGTCGGCATGGTCATCTGGGTGGAAAAGTCCAGCCAGAAAGCCATCGTCATCGGGCAGGGCGGGCGTCAGTTAAAAACCATCGGCGAACGGGCGCGTAAACAAATGGAAAAATCGTTTTCCGTGCGCGTCTATCTGGACCTGTGGGTGAAAGTCAAAAAAGGCTGGGCCGACAACGCAACCATGCTCAGAACGCTGGGCTATCTCGAAGACTAACGCGCCGTGAAAGTCGATCAACAACCCGCCTACGTGTTGCACGCACGGCCGTTTTCCGAAACCAGTTTGCTGGTGGATTTTTTCACCCGTGAACACGGCCGCCTGATGGTAATAGCCAAGGGCGCGCGCGGCTCCGCAAAAGTCACTACTCGTTCACGGACTCGTTCGCGGGGTGTGCTGCTGCCGTTCAAGCCGTTGCTGGCGAGTTGGACCGGCAAGGGCCAGTTGCCGACTCTAACTTCGGTGGAGCAGAGCGCGCCCGCCGCGGATATGAAAGGGGCGCCGCTGGCGAGCGGATTTTATCTCAATGAACTGCTGCTTCGGCTGCTGCACCGGCATGATTCCCATGAAACCTTATTCGCGCAGTACCATCTGGCTATCGAACACCTGATCCAAGCGCAACCGCCGCGCCGGGTGTTGCGCATCTTCGAAAAAAAACTTCTGGAGCATATCGGCTTCGGCGCAGTTCTCGACCACGACGCCGAAACCCTTGAGCCCATATCGGCGGAACAGCAATATCTTTATGTCCTCGAAAAGGGCCCGGTGCGGCGGCTGGCCGAACAACCGGGCGAATACGCCGTCAGCATCAGCGGCAGTACGCTACACGCACTGCGCGAAGAACGCTTTCCATCCGACCACGAATTACGCGAAGCGCAACACCTGACGCGCATCCTCATCGACCGCCAGTTGAATGGCCGCGCCCTTCGTTCCAGACGGGTTATCATGGAAATGAACCGATACGGCGAACAACGCCGCCCCGTAAACGACGACAAACAAGGCGTATAATCAACCGCGAAAAGACGCGGTGATTTCTGATTAACTAAAAAACGAGTGAGGCTAAAATGAATATCAAACGATTCTGGGCGGATTTATCAGTGGAGAGTAAATACGGCCTCAGCTTTGTGCTGGTGGTGGTGTTATTGGTGCTGTTTTTTACGGTGACCTAACCGCCGGCCCGGTAGCCGGGTGACTACGGCTTCGCGGGTCGTTTTTTCGGCGCATACAAATCGGTAATCACGCCGCTGAATGTTTCGGCGGCGAAGCCGAGGGTTTCGGCTAGGGTGGGGTGGGCGTGGATGGTGAGGCCGATGTCTTCGGCGTCGGCGTTCATTTCGATGGCGAGGGCTGCTTCGTTGATGAGGTCGCCGGCGTGGCGGCCGGTGATACCGGCGCCGATGATGCGTTCGGATGCGTTGTCGAATAGCAATTTGGTGACGCCCTCGCCGGCGGCCTGACTGAGGGCGCGGCCACTGGCGGCCCACGGGAAGACGCCTTTGCCGTAATCCAGCCCCTGTTGTTTGGCTTCGGCTTCGGTAACGCCGACCCACGCCACTTCGGGGTCGGTATAAGCCACCGATGGAATAACCCGCGCATCGAATCCGCTTTTCAGACCGGCGGCTACTTCGGCGGCGACCTTGCCTTCGTGCACCGCTTTGTGTGCCAGCATGGGTTGGCCGGTGATGTCGCCGATGGCGAAGATGTGGGGGATATTGGTGCGTTGGCGGTTGTCCACGGCGATGAATCCGCGTTCGGTAATTTCAATGCCCGCCGCTTCGCCGTTGATGCGCGCGCCGTTGGGGGTGCGGCCCACGGACATCAGCACCTTGTCAAAAGTCATCTGCTTCGGCGCGTCTTTGCCCTTGAATGACACGCAAATTCCGTTTTTGGCGGCCTTCATTGCGGTCACTTGCGTGCTCGTCCAAATGTTTTCATATTGCTTTGCGATGCGCCTGAACAATGGCCGCACCAAATCCGGGTCGGCACCCGCCATCAAGCCGTCGAGCATTTCCACCACGCTGATTTTGCTGCCGAGGGCATGATAGACCGTAGCCATCTCCAAGCCGATGATGCCACCGCCAATCACCAGCAATTTGTTTGGAATGTCGTCCAGTTTGAGCGCGTCCGTCGAGTCCATCACTCGCGCATCTCCACGGGGAAAGCCGGTCAAATTGGAAAGTTCAATGGGTGCGGAACCGGCGGCGATAACCGCTTGCTCGAAGCGCACCGTTCGGGTGGTGCCGTCATGGGTAACTTCGATGCTATTGGGAGAAGTAAATTGCCCGTTGCCGCGAATCACTTCGACCTTGCGCTTTTTCGCAAGCCCCACAAGGCCGGTGGTGAGTTTTTTGACGATGCCATTTTTCCATTGCCGCGTCTGCGCCAGATCAACCACCGGCGCGCCGAATTGCACGCCGACCGATTGGGATTCCGCCGCTTCGGTGATTACCCCGGCGACATGCAACAACGCCTTGGACGGAATGCAGCCGACGTTCAAACACACCCCGCCAAGATTTTCATAGCGCTCAATCAACACCACTTTCAAACCAAGATCCGCAGCCCGAAACGCGGCACTATAGCCCCCCGGTCCGGCACCCAGCACCGCCAACTGCGCGTCCATGTCTCCGCTATCGGCGGCTTGCGACATTACAATGCCAGTCGGCGCACATCGCCGAAAGACTGAACCAGAAAGGCCATAAAGCGCGCCGCTTCGGCGCCGTCGATGACGCGGTGGTCGTAGGAAAGATCGAGGGGCAGCATCAGTCGTGGTTGAAATTGTTTGCCGTCCCATACCGGCGTCATGTGTGCGCGGGTGATGCCGAGGATGGCAACTTCCGGGGCGTTGACGATGGGCGTGAAGGCACTGCCGCCGATGCCACCGAGGCTGGAGATGCTCATGCATCCGCCCTGCAGGTCGGCGGATTTCAATTTGCCATCACGGGCGCGCAAACTGAGTTCGCCCATTTCTCGCGCCAGGTCGAAGATGGTTTTGCGATCGACCTCGCGGATGACCGGCACCATCAACCCGTTGGGCGTGTCCACGGCGATGCCGATGTTGTAGTATTTTTTTAATATCAAACTGGCGCCGTCGGCGTGCAGCGAAGCGTTGACCGTTGGAAATTTCTTCAGCCCACGGGCGAGAATTTTAATCACAAAGCCGAGCAGGGTGATGCGAATGCCTTCCTTTTCCGCTTCGACCTTCAGCGACTGGCGGAAACTTTCCAATTCGGTGATGTCGGCTTCGTCGTGATGGGTGACATGGGGAATGTTCAGCCACGCGCGTTGCAAATGCGGGCCAGAGAGTTTTTTGATGCGCGATAGCGGCGCCGTTTCCACTTCGCCGAATTGGGAAAAGTCGATTTCGGGGATCGGCGGAATGCCCGTGGCGGCGTGTCGCTGGGTTGCGGGGGCACTCAGTTGCTGCTTGATCCATGCCTTGACATCCTCTTTGAGAATTCTTCCCTTGGGGCCGCTGCCGGGGATTTGCGAAAGTTGCGCGCCGAGTTCCCGGGCGAAGCGGCGAATACCGGGGCTGGCGTGGGGCAGGGCGGCATCGGCGTCTTTTATTGGCGGCGTTGGCGGGGTCGGCGGGGTATCGTCATTCGTTGCGTCCCCGGCGCGGGATTTTTTCGCGGGCGCGGGTGTATCCTCGGCTGCTTTTGCTTTTGCCGGTTTGGTTGGTTTTTCTGCGGCGGGCTTGTCCGCCGGTTTGTCCGCCGCCGCATCGCCGCCAGCAAACAAGGCGATGGACGTACCCTGGGCGACCATCTGTCCGACTTTCACCAGCAATTTGGCAACGACACCGTCCGCCGGTGCGGGTATGTCCATGGTCGCTTTGTCGCTTTCCAGCGTAATCAGCGGGTCTTCGGCAGATACTTGTTGGCCTTCGCTCACCAGAATTTCGATGATTTCCACTTCATCGAAATCGCCGATGTCCGGCACTTTTATTTCATGAGAATCGGCCATGTATTCAGGCCCGGGCGGGATTCGGTTTATCCGGGTCGATGCCGTATTTTTTGATGGCTTCGCTGCATTGTTCCGGCGTTATCAGTTCGGCTTCCGCCAACGCATGCAAGGTATTCACCACCACATGCCATCTGTCCACTTCAAAAAATTTGCGAAGTTGTGCGCGGGTATCTGATCTTCCGAAACCATCGGTGCCGAGTACATAATATTTGCGCGGCACGAAGGCGCGAATCTGTTCGGCGTATAGATGCACATAATCGGTGGCGGCGATCACCGGTCCCTCGGAATTGGCAAGGCACATTTCCACATAACTCTTGCGCGGCGGCGACTGCGGGTGCAAGCGGTTGTGGCGTTGCGCGTCCCAGCCGTCCCGCGCCAGTTCGTTGAAACTGGTAACGCTCCAGATGTCGGCGCTGATGTTGTATTCCTTGTCGAGCATCTCCGCCGCCGCCTCGACCTCTCGCAAAATCGTGCCGCTGCCGAGTAGTTGTACTTTGATGTTATTTTTCTTCTTGCCCTTGTTGCCGGTGGAGCGAAGCAAATACATCCCCCGCAGAATACCTTCCTCGGCGTTTTTTGGCATGGCCGGATGGACGTAGTTTTCATTCATCACGGTGATGTAATAATAAACGCTTTCCTGTTGTTGATACATCCGCCGCAGACCGTCTTGAATGATGACCGCAAGTTCATACCCATAAGTCGGGTCGTAGGAAATGCAGTTGGGTACGGTTCCGGCCAAGATTAAACTGTGGCCGTCCTGATGTTGCAGACCTTCGCCGGCCAGCGTGGTGCGTCCGGCAGTTCCGCCGAGAATAAATCCGCGCGCACGGCTGTCGCCAGCCGCCCAGCACAAGTCGCCGATGCGTTGAAAGCCAAACATCGAGTACAGAATGAAAAATGGAATCGCGCAGATATTGTGATTGCTATACGCAGTACCCGCGGCGATCCAGGACGACATCGCCCCGGCTTCGTTGATGCCTTCCTGCAACACCTGACCCTGCTTGCTTTCGCGATAAAACATCAACTGGTCGGCGTCCTCGGGTTCGTATAACTGCCCCTTGGGGGAATAAATTCCCAACTGCCGGAACATTCCTTCCATGCCGAAGGTGCGGGATTCGTCGGGGATGATAGGCACGATATATTTCTTCAAATCTTTATCGCGCACCAGCGCCGAAAGGATGCGCACGAATGCCATGGTGGTGGAAATTTCGCGCTCGCCGCTGCCGTCGAGTTGCGACTGGAACATTTTCAACGGCGGCAATTTGAAAGGTGGCTTGCAAGTACTCTGCCGTGCCGGTAAAAAACCGCCCAGCGACCGGCGACGCTCCAGCAAGTATCTGGTTTCGTCTGAATCCTCATCGGGGCGGTAGAACGGCGCTTTGGCGACTTGCTCGTCGGTCAGCGGGATATTAAAGCGGTCGCGGAACGCCAGCATCGCATCCTCGCCCATTTTCTTTTGCTGGTGAGTGGTATTTTGTCCTTCGCCGGCTTCGCCCATGCCGTAGCCCTTGACGGTTTTCGCTAAAATCACAGTCGGCTGCCCGCGATGCGCAATCGCCGAGGCGTATGCGGCATAGAGTTTATGCGGGTCGTGGCCGCCACGGTTGAGACGCCAGATATCCTCATCGGTCATGTTCGAGACCATCTCCGCAAGTTCGGGGTAAGTGCCGAAAAATTTCTCGCGCACATAAGCGCCGTCTTTGGCTTTGAAAGCCTGATATTCGCCATCCACCGCTTCTTCCATGCGCTGTTTCAGCAGCCCTTTGTCGTCTCGCATCAACAACGGATCCCAATACGAACCCCAGATGACCTTGATCACATTCCAACCGGCGCCGCGAAATTCGCTTTCCAATTCCTGAATAATCTTGCCGTTGCCGCGCACCGGGCCATCCAGCCGCTGCAGGTTGCAGTTGACCACAAAAATCAAGTTGTCGAGGTTCTCCCTGCCGGCCAGAGACAACGCCCCCATGGACTCGGGTTCGTCCATCTCGCCATCCCCCGGAAACGCCCACACCTTGCGGTCGCCGGCGTCAATCAAGCCGCGATGGTGCAGATATTTCATAAAGCGCGCCTGATAAATCGCCATGAGCGGCCCAAGCCCCATGGAAACAGTCGGAAACTGCCAAAAATCCGGCATCAGCCACGGATGCGGATAAGAAGAGATGCCGTTGCCGTCCACCTCCTGCCGGAAATTGCGCAAATCTTCCTTGTTCAAGCGCCGCTCGAGATAAGCACGGGCGTAAATACCGGGCGCCGAATGCCCTTGGATAAACAACATATCCCCCGGCTTCTCGGCGGTGGAAGCGCGCCAGAAATGATTAAAGCCAATGTCATACAAAGTCGCCGCCGAAGCAAAACTGGCGATATGCCCGCCCAGTTCGCTGGAAATGCGGTTGGCGCGCACCACCATAGCCATAGCGTTCCAGCGAATCAAAGCACGGATACGCCGCTCGAGCGCATGATCACCATCGCTGCGCTGCTCCTGATGCACCGGAATGGTGTTGAGATACGCAGTATTGGCCTGATAAGGAATATGCGCACCGGAACGCCGCGCCTGATCGATGAGTTGCTCGATAAGAAAATGAGCGCGCTCATTACCATCCCGATCAATCACCGAATTCAACGCATCCAGCCACTCGCCAGTTTCAGTGGCATCGCTATCTGCCGGTGGCATCTGATCGGACATCCGCGTACTCCGGGTGGTGAACGGTTTGCTGGGTTGCTCCCGCAAAAGCAATGCGGGCTTGTCACAAGAATGATCGATTAAAGTCTATCCCAATTTACGGATTTTTACCAGATTCTGTGTGGAGTCTATCCGACCTTGTGGGGACAGGCCGCTCCTTGTCCCGTCATTCCCGCGAAAGCCGCTCCTCGCCGTCATTCTCGTGCCGCCAAGTCGTTATTTCCGCGACAGCGGGAATGACGAGTTGGGGGACACGGGAATCCAGTACAACATGCCGGCGATAGCCGACTCATTAGGCTCGTCATTCCTGCGACAGCCGACTCATTATTAGCCTTCTGGATTCCCGATACGATGAAAAATATGGTCGCTGGCGCTCCCTATTTTTCTATCGTTCGGGAATGACGACGTACCGCCGTCATTCTCGTGCCGCCAAGTCGTTATTCCCGCGACAGCGGGGATGACGAATTGGGGGACACGGGAATCCAGTACAACATGCCGGCGATAGCCGACTCCCCAGGCCTGTCATTCCTGCGACAGCCGACTCCTTATTTAGCCTTCTGGATTCCCGATACGATGAAAAATATGGTCGCTGGCGCTCCCTATTTTTCTATCGTTCGAGAATGACGACGTACCGCCGTCATTCTCGTGCCGCCAAGTCGTTATTCCCGCGACAGCGGGGATGACGAATTGGGGGACACGGGAATCCAGTACAACATGCCGGCGATAGCCGACTCCCTACGCCGTTATTCCTGCGACAGCCGACTCCTTATTAGCCTTCTGGATTCCCGATACGAAGAAAAATATAGTCGCTGGCGCTCCTTATTTTTCTATCGTTCGGGAATGACGATCTGGGGGACGATGAAAAATATGGTCGCTGGCGCTCCCTATTTTTCTATCGTTCGGGAATGACGTAACTTTGATATTCCTCGTTTGCCGATGACGAGAGGCAATCTAAAACCGCACCTCACCCTTAACCAAAGCAGCATTCTCACCACCCTGACGATGTTCGCCAACCAAATCCAGGCCATAGCGGTTAGTTTCCCAACCGATGCCGAAGCGGTAACTATTGGTATTGCCGATGGTCATTTCACTATACGGCGTCAGCATTCCATCCCAACCATGCGGGGCGGATATGCCATAGCCAATGCGAGTGTTTAGGCGCATTCCATAATCAGTCTCAGCGACGCTGTCTTCCAGCAAACCGTTATCCCACAACTTGCCATCGCCATCCTCGCCGTAGCCGGGGCTCAGGCTTAGCGACAAGCCCTGTCCGTCTTTTCCAGATTGCAGGATGATGGTGCCGCTTATACCCCATTCGTCGTAGTCTTCACGGCCTAGCAGGGTGTGGATATTGCCTTCCAGCGTCAGCCTCTGAGTGTGATACCGAAGACCGGCGTTCAGTTCAATTCCGGTGCCGGTTTCGCCGTCGCCGCCGTCATGGCGCGCGCCTACTTCTAGGGTGGATTGCAATTTGGTGGCGTGGCTTATTGCCCAGGGCTGGCGGGCTTCCAGCGATACTCGAACCCGGTTGACGTCCACATCCAACGAGCGAATATTGTTTGCGCGGTCGCCGTCCACATCTATCCATGTTTGCGAGACTTCGCCTTTAAGACGCAAGACGCCGCCATTGCCGAGGGCCATTATTTGGCCGCCACCGCCGCCGGCGAAGGTTCGCATGTCGACATCGCTGTCGATGTCGGTGGACACCCCGGCATTGCTTTTGTCAGTAATCTCCAAATCCCCGCTGCCGTAACCAACCGTGCCCCACAAATCTAACTGCCCGACTCTCCAACCCAGATACGGATTGATGCTGGTCATGGTTAGTTCGTAGTCGCTTTTATCAGCGTCATCGCCAACATCATATTCCAAATCCGCCTCGTTGCGCGTTATCGCTATGCCGCCCAGCAAATTATTGCGTAGGTGCGCATCCACCCCCACCGAAAAACTCGTAACATCGCCGTCCCAATCCAGTTTGCCGTCAGTGAGGTCACTCTCACCGGAAATTTCCTCATACCCACCACTGCCCCAAAAAGCCGGTGAATACACGCCAATACCGCCTCCCACCGCATTCAACGGCAACGCAAAGCCGGAACCGTTCAGCAGGGATTTCATATCGCGAGTGCCTTCGGTCATGGCTTTGCCGTGGGTAGTCGCCAAGTCAGCAAAAGAAGACTGACCGGCGAGGGTTACGCCGCCGCCACTACCGGATCTGGTTTGCGCGATGCGTTGCGTGATGGCACCCGAAGTCTGGCCCGTCATGGTGGTCGCCAATTCGGAGATAAACACCTCGTTGATGGCTCTGATCTCGACGATGTCCAGAGTGGACTCGGGCTCAACTACTGTGACGGTAAAGGTCGCCGTGTCCATGATGTTGTTCGCATCGGTGGCGGTGTAGGTCAACACGGTGACGCCGGCCGTGGTCGGCGTGCCGGACAAAATGCGGGTGTTTGCGGCAAAAGCCAGTCCCGGAACTTCGCTCAAATTCGTGCCGTTCGGCCCGGTCAGGGTGTAGGTATACGAACCTGTGCCGCCAACCGCTCCCGGCAAAGTCAAATTGACCGCCCTATCTATAGTATAGGTTTGATTAGCCACCATCTCGGTGAACATCGTTGTGGTGATGGTTACCGTAAAAGTCGCCGTGTCCATGATGCTGTTCGCATCGGTGGCGGTGTAGGTCAACTCGGTGGCGCCAGCCGTGGTCGGCGTGCCGGACAAAATGCGGGTGCCTGTGGCAAAAACCAATCCGGCTGGCAAATTACCACCGCTCGGCCCGGTCAGAGCGTAGGTATACGGACCTGTGCCGCCGACCGCTTCCGGCAAGGTCAAAGCGGGGATCGCCGCGTTGCGCGGATAGGTTTGAGCACCCGGCGCAGAAACGCCCAACTCGGCTACTACTGCGACGGTGAAAGAAGCAGTCGGGGTTAGTGTTCTCCCGGTTACGGTATCGGTCACTCCGTATACCGGAGTGGTGTTGCCGGCCGTGGTCGGCGTGCCGGACAAGACGCGGGTAGTTGCGTCAAAGGTCAGGCCAGTTGGCAACGGTGCCAATGTATAAGTTCGTTGGGTGGTGACGTTGATGTTAATGGGCCCGGTACCGCCGGTGGCCTCCGGCAGGGTCAGGGGGGTAATCGCCTGACCGGCTACATAGTTCACATCGGACAACGTCGATACAGCCAAATCAACAAAGCAAGGAACTAGGCCGCTGATGTTTCCCCCTTTCCCGGCCGCGCAGATGTCAACAAACATGTTTATGCTGGCGAAGGATCGGAAACCGGTGGTTCCGTCAGTCGCACCATAGCCGGCTGGAAAACCACCTGTGGGTGTCGGGCCGGAGGTAGCCGTGGTCGGCGTGCCGGACAGAACGCGGGTGGTCGGGTTAAAGGTCAGCCCCAACGGCTCGTATTTGCCTGTGGCTTCGGTGTTAAGATCAAATATACTGTAGGTCAAAGGGGCGGTGCCGCCGCTGCCCGCTGGCAGGGTCAGGGGGGTAATCGTCTGGTTAATCGGGTAGTACACAGCGATGACTGGAAAGGTTGGGTTGGCACCGACTCCACTCGGAGACGGTAATCTGACTTGCTGTGCACTCGCCTGTACCGACCAGCCGAGGAGAAGGGTGAATCCAATCAGTAGCGCACCGCCGAAACGCCGAGCACTATTGCCCCCCCCCCCCAATTAAAGGGGACGGACGACAGGCCGTCAGGGGAACTCATGTTATTGATTTTGCTGTGATGGTTCATGGTAAATGTTCCTCGTAATAATGCGCCGGAAATGGCCGTTGAAAGGTTTCAAAATACAAAGTCCCAACCATTATATTGAAGCGACTGCCGGATAGTCAAGCCACAAATCGCGATTAAATGCCCGGCGGCGCTGGAAACAGGACGTTTCCCCGCGCCGCAAGGGGGGCCGCGGGGGGCATCTCCCCCGCGCCTAGCGCAACCGCAACCCCCATCTTTTGTAGTATAGTGCCCGCATCGGGAGCGAACTGGTGGCGATTCTACTGTTGACTCCCGTCACTAAAAGAAACCGCACCAAAAACCCAGGGCAAGGTTCCCAAGGTTCCAATGAGCGCCGACCTCGTTAAGCAAATCGCCGGCACCATACTGGAAGGGTTCAACCGCCACTTCTCGTTGTTTCAGAAAATCACCGGGGCGGCTCAGGCGCGTTTTGAGGCGGCTGACTGGGAAGGCGAAACCGCGGCCCGCAAGGAGCGCATTTATTACTACGACTTGCGGGTTAACGAAGCCATAGATAATCTCAACGCGCGCTTTGACCTCGATAAACTCGACACGAAACTGTGGCAGAACATCAAACGCTGGTATATGTGGATGCTGTACGACCACAAGCAGCCGGAACTGGCGGAAAGTTTTTACAACTCGGTGTTCTGTCGCTTGTTCGACCGCAGTTATTTCAACAACGACCACATCTTTGTCAAGCCGGGCAGCGCCATCGACTACCTGGACATGGACGACCCGGTGTATCGCGGCTATTACCCGGATGGAGATGGACTCCGCGCAACCTTCCGGGGGATCCTGCAAGGCTTCGGCATGACCCGGCCCTGGGAAGACCTTGAGCGCGACCTCGATCTGGTGGTTGGTGACTTCGAGCCGGTGCTGCAGTCCGATGTCACACCGGCACCGCATCGGCAATTGCACGTGGTGTCATCGTTATTCTTTCGCAACAAGGCTGCGTATGTGGTCGGGCGCGCGCTCATCGGGGTGGACAGCCAGCCCTTCGTCCTGCCGATACTGCTCAACGACCGCCGGCAGTTGTATATCGACACCATCCTCACCGAAGCCGACGATCTGGCGTTGATTTTCAGTTTCACCCGCGCTTATTTTATGGTGAACACCACGGTTCCCTCGGGGCTGGTGACCTTTTTGCAATCCATCCTGCCGGGCAAAACTCGCGCCGACTTGTATACCAGCATCGGCTTCCAAAAGCAGGGCAAGACGCTGTTCTACCGCGAATTTCTACACCACCTCGAACATTCCACCGACCAACTGATTACCGCGCCGGGCATCAAAGGTATGGTGATGAGCGTGTTCACGCTGCCTTCTTATCCGTACGTGTTCAAGGTCATCAAAGATCACTTCGCGCCGCCCAAGAAAACCAACCGCGCCACGGTCAAGGAGAAATATCAAACCGTGAAAATGCACGACCGCGTGGGGCGCATGGCCGATACCCTGGAGTTTTCCCATGTAGCGTTTCCGGTGGAGCGTTTTTCCGGCGAACTGCTCGAGGAACTGCAACGGGAAATCACCTCCGGCATTTACATCGAGGGCGGGTTTGTCATCATCCGCCACTTGTATATCGAGCGGCGCATGGTGCCATTCAATATTTTCCTCGACCACGCCGACGAAGAAATGCTCGACCGCAGCGTCGCCAGTTACGGCAACGCCATCAAGGAAATGATCGCCGCCAACATTTTTCCGGGAGATATGCTACTGAAAAACTTCGGCGTTACCCGCCACAACCGCGTGGTGTTTTACGACTACGACGAAATCTGCACTATGAATGAAATCCGCATTCGCGCAGTGCCCACGGCAAGAAATGCCGAGGAGGAAATGGCCGGTGAGCCGTGGTTTCACATCGACGAGAACGATTTTTTTCCGGAGCAGTTTGAGCATTTCGTGGTCAACCACCCCAAGTTTCGCGAACGCTTTCTCGCCGACCACGGGGAATTATTGGAACCCGCCTACTGGAAAAAAGTGCAAAACGACATCAGGGAAAACAAGCGCCACGATGTGTTTCCGTATCATCGGCACAAACGCTTTCGCCACCGCTACCGGGCGCGGTATGCGACGGATTAGGAAATCTGCTTCTCGCGGATTTCGTCCAGGGTCTTGCAGTCGATGCACAAAACCGCGGTGGGGCGTGCTTCAAGCCGCTTGAGGCCGATTGCCTCGTCACAGTTTTCGCAGTAGCCAAAATAGCCGGAGTCCAGATGACCGATGGATTCGTCGATTTTCTTGATTAGTTTGCGGTCGCGGTCGCGGCCCCGCAGTTCCAGCGTCATGTCCGTTTCCTGACTGGCGCGGTCGGTGGGGTCGGGGTGGTTGGCGGTTTCATCCTGCATGTGGACTACCGTTTTCGAGGTGTCGCTGCTGAGTTCGGCGCGCCATGCGGCGAGTATTGCCCGGAAGTGGCCGATCTGGGGCTTGCCCATGTAAGTTTCCTTCTTTGTGCTCTTATAGGGCTGGATGCCGTGAATTAGTTGAATGGGTTTTCGTTTGGTCATGGGTAGTCGTATATCTGCTGGAGTGGAATGAATTACGCCGGTCAATTTTCAAGGGCGGGTTTATACCAAAAGGCGCGCCGCAAGGCAACTAATACATATGGTTGCTTATCGCGCTATTACAATGGCTTGTCGGGCATCTCGGCGTCATCGCTTGTCTCAGCCCGGCGGCGGCGTGCCTCGGTCGGGCCAATGACCAGCGGGCGGTAAATCTCCACCCGGTCTTGATCCGCAATCCGCCAGTCCAGCGGTCGCTCGGTTCCAAAAACCCCCACCGACATCTCAGCCAGATCAATCTCTGGAAACTGCTTTGGAATGGAGGAAGCGCGAATGGCCTGCTCGATGGTGACCGGCGTGGTCGGCGAAGCGAATTGCACCTGCTCCACCACCTGCCGTTCGGGCAGCGCATAAACCACTTCCACGCAGATGGCGTCCGGCGGCGGTGGGCCGTAGATTTGCGCGGCGCGCCGGGCGAAGGATTCGACCATCGAATCGGCGATGTGCTTGAATACCGGTCCCACCACTCGGCCCGCCACCTGTCCCGCCACCCCGCCGGAAAAATCGAATCTCAGGTCGAGGGAAATCCGGCACGCCCCGGGCCGTAGCGGCTTGAACGCCCAGCCCCCGGACAACACGCTGAACGGGCCGTCCACCAAGGTCATGGTGATTCTTTCAAACGGCTCGAGGTGGTTGCGGGTGGTGAACGACTGGCTGACGCCCCGAAACTCGATGCGCACCCGGGCGGTCATTTCCCGGTCGCCGCGCGCCAGCACTTCGGCGCCGCCGCACCAGGGCAGGAAGCGCGGATAGGCGTCGATGTCGTTCACCAGCGAGTACATCTCCTCGGCGCTGTGCATAACCAGCGCGGAACGCGCAACCGTGTACATTAATGCCCCGCCTTCATCGGAAAAAAAAGTCGCGCTCCATTATACTGCAGCCTCGTTTCGTTGACCGAGAAATCCCAGCGCCGAAGCCATGGCCGCAAAGAAAAAATCCAACCCAAACACCATCGCCCTCAACCGCAAAGCCCGGTTTGATTACTTTATCGAGCAGGAGTTCGAGGCCGGCGTTGAATTGGAAGGTTGGGAAGTCAAAAGCCTGCGGGCCGGCCGCGCCCAGTTGCAGGAGGGCTATGTGACCATCCTCCACGGCGAACTTTTCCTAATCGGCGCGCACTTCTCGCCTTTGGGATCGGCCTCAACCCACATCACCCCAGACCCGGTGCGCAGCCGCAAACTGCTGCTGCATAAAAAAGAAATCGGCCACCTGATTGGTGCCGCTGAACGCGCCGGCTACACCATCGTGCCCCTCAGCCTGTACTGGCTACGCGGCAGAGTCAAAGCCAAAATCGCCCTCGCCAAAGGCAAGAAACAATACGACAAACGCCAAACCATCAAGGAGCGCGAATGGGATCGGGATAAACGTCGTTTGCTTAAGCCGTGAGTGGGGGCGGTAAAGTGCGGCGGGTTGCGCCGCATAGGACAGGCACGGGGGCCTATTCCTACGAGGGCGGGCGAAATTGTGTGGATTCTGTAGCTTGCCTTTGGGGTATTTGTTGTGGTAGACTTTTGCTGGCTATGGGGGTGACTGGCTTCGACGTCGGTCGCGAAGCCATCGGAGCATGCCGAGGTGCAGAGGACCTCGTTAATCCATCTGCAACACAATAGTTGCCAACGACGACAACTACTCGCTAGCCGCTTAAACCGGTTAGCCCTTTGACTTGGCTCGCCTTTAGGCCGAGATTCCAAAGGTCATCCTATAAAGGCTCGCAAGCCAGGCCGGTCCGTTGCCTGGCAGTTAAAACCAATCGGACTCGCCGGTGCGCGCGTTGGTTTGCCTACTTGCACATCGGTTAACTCGAAGGCGAACTAAGCATGTAGTTGCCGGTGTGTGTAGGATCTGCGGACGCGGGTTCGATTCCCGCCACCTCCACCAATCCCAAAGCCGCCCCAACATTTCGGGGCGGCTTTTTTGTGCCTGCCCCAAAGGGGACGCTATCCTTTGCCTCGGGTTCGCGTCTTTTTCGGTTTGGCGTTGTTTTCGATGAATTGAATAATCATGTCGGCGACATCCTTGCCGGTGGCTTTCTCGATCCCTTCCATACCCGGCGAAGAGTTGACTTCCATGACCAGCGGCCCTCGGTCCGAACGTAGCAGGTCTACGCCGCACATATTCAAGCCCATGGCCTTGGCCGCCCGCACCGCGGTTCTGCGCTCGGTGGGGGTTAGTTTGATGAGTTTCGCGGTGCCGCCACGGTGCAGGTTGGAGCGAAATTCGCCGGGCGGTGCCTGACGCTGCATGGCGGCGATGACCCGGTCGCCCACCACCAGACAGCGCAAATCGCTGCCGCCCGCTTCTTTGATGAACTCCTGCACCAAAATCGCCGCCTTGATGCGCATGAACGCCTGAATAACGCTTTCCGCCGCCTTGCGGGTTTCGGCCAGAACCACGCCCTTGCCTTGAGTGCCTTCGAGCAATTTAATCACCAGCGGCGCGCCCCCCACTTCGTCGATGATGCCCTGAATGTCCTTGGCCGACCAGGCGAAGGCGGTGGTCGGCAGCCCCAGCCCTTTGCGGGATAGCAACTGCAGCGAGCGTAGTTTGTCACGGGAACGGGTGATGGCCACCGATTCATTGACGCTGTAAATGTTCATCATCTCGAACTGGCGCACGATGGCGGTGCCGTAGAAGGTGGCGGATGCGCCGATGCGCGGGATTACTGCGTCAAAATCGTCGGCGGCGAATTCGGTGTTGCCGTAGTGAATGCTCGGCTTATCGGAAGTGATGTCCATAAAACAACGCAGATGGTCGAGCACTTCCACCGTATGCCCCCGCTGCTGCGCCGCTTCGACCAGCCGCCGAGTGGAATAAAGCCGGTGGTTTCGGGATAGTACTGCTATTTTCATTGGCAAATTTTGTGGCTAATTTTATTGGGCTGTGGCACGGTTTCAAGGCACGGTTCCCCGGCGAGATAGGAGCGCCCCGGGTTGATGTTGAACTCTTTCATAACGGCGGTGCGCCCGAGTAGCATGCGGTGTTTCATGGCGTTGCGGTTGGTGAGGGTAATCTCGATGTCCTTGCGGAACGAACCAATCACCACCGGCGTGCGAATCACCACGCGGTTTTCCCGGCCACCGCCGGAGTTGGTAACCCACCGGCTTTCGATGACCGTGGCGATGCACGGTTTCCCCGCCCCCTTCTCGCTTTTGGTCGTGAACAATTCAAAGCGCACCTTGCGAACGCCTTCTTCCTCAAACTCTTCCATCAGCATGGTATCCAGCGCCGAAGTTCTCGCTCCGGTGTCCACTTTGGCGCGCAGGCGGGCGATGCCGAGGGCCGGCAAAGCCACCCATTCCCGCCATCCGATCAGGGGTTTTGGTTTTCGGGTTTTCATTGGCAATAATCGGCAACAATCGGGCGGCGTTAGCGGCGTTAAAAGCGCACCAACAACGGGTTAAAAATAAGCATTATACGCTTTGCGCGGCGGATTGTCCGGGGCCGAAACAGCCCCTTAAATTCAACCTAGAACTCCCCGGCGGCTTTTTTCTGTTTCCACCACAGTGTGGCTTTGGCTCCCAGGGTCATGAACGGCTCCGGGTATAGTTTCTTCGGCGCATCACAACTGAGCATGTCGGCGACGATGCGGTTGTCCCGGCCGGTGGCCAGATCAACCACCGCCATGCCGCCGTAGGTGCCCTTGGCCACGCCCAGCCCGTTGTGGCACACCGCCGAGTAGATGCGCTCTTCGACTTCGCCGAAGGCGGATACCGAGTTCAGCGACAGGCACAACGCGCCGCCCCAGCGGTATTCCATGGTCACATCCTCTAACATTGGAAAGCGTTTGCGGAAGGATATGTCGTGCTTTCGTCCGATGCGAGTTACTTGAGCCGTGCTGGTTTTCAGCGATGGGTTATAGGTGAAGGTGTGCCGGATCACCACGCGGTCGCGGTAACGCCGTACCGTGGTGCCCAGCGGGTCGGCGGGAATCACGCCCCAAGTATTGCGCCCGCCGAGTTTTTTCTGCTCGGCTTCGGTCAATGCGCGGGTCATGCTTGCGAAGGTGAATATGTGCATCAACTTTCTGCGGTGGAAACCCAGCGATTGGGCGTGGCCGTTCACGGCGAGGATGATGCGCGGCGTGGAAACCCGGCCCTGCGGTGTGTGCACGGTATGGACGGTGCCGCTGTGAATTTTTACCACCGGGGAATTCTCGTAAATAGCAACCCGCTTGCGCAATCCATCCGCCAGCCCGCGAATATAACCGGCGGGTTGAATCACCGCGGCGCCGGGGGCGTGAATCCCGCCCGCGTAAAAGTCGCTGCCGGTAAGTTCGGCCATTTGCGCGCGGTCCAACCGCGTGTGGGGCTCATTCAGTTGCTCGAGATGCCGACAAAAATCATCCAGATGATCCATGCCACGCTGATCCACGGCGGCGTGATGTTTCCCTGCAAGGGAAAAATGTTCCTCAAGGCCGAAACGCTTGGCAATGTCCCCGGCATAGAGGATGGCGGCCCGGTTCATGCGGATTTGCTTGCGGTCTTCGTCCATCCCACCGGCGTAGGATTTGCTGTTGAGTTCGTGGGGCAGGTCGATCATGAATCCGGAGTTTCGTCCCGCCGATCCCCAGGCGATGCGCTGGGCTTCCAGCACCACCACCTTGTCTTTCGGGCAGCGTTCGGTCAATCGCATGGCCGCGCTCAAACCAGCGAAACCCGCGCCGATGATCACCCAGTCGGCGGTGCGGTTTCCCACCAGTTGTTCAGCCACCGCCGCGGGCGGCAGGATTTCATACCAGCCGGAGGCGGCCAGATCCGCCGGGGTTTTGCTTGCGGTGTAGATGGTCATGGAGTCAAGCGTTCAGCAAGTCGCAATCAAGCCGGGTGGCGAATAATCTCCGCCACCGCATCCTTCAATGCGCGCACCGCAACATCCATTGCCAGTTGTTCGTCTCGGTTCAACCAGTCCAGCGGTTTTCGCACCTTGCCCGACGGCAGTCCCGCCGAGTGGCAGCCGTATTTGATGCACTGCACGAATTTTCCGCCTTGTTCCAGCACCGCCATCAGGGGCAGCATGGCGTTCATAATGCGGCGGCCGGTGGCGATGTCGTTCTCCACCACCACCGCCCGGTATAAGGCGATGTGTTCCGCCGGCAAAAAGTTGGAACCAGCGCATGTCCAACTGCTTGCGCCCCAAGCGAAAAATTCGAGTGCCTGATCGTCCATGCCGCAGGAAATCTGGATGTGGGGATAGGCATTCGCCAGCAGATGCAGGCGGTTGATGTCGCCGCTGGATTCCTTGATGGCGCAAAAATTGGCGTGACCGCTGATGATGTCGAGGAATTCTTTATCCATGCCGACGCCGGTTCGCGCCGGATAGTTGTATAACAAAATCGGCAGACCGGCGGCGTGGTCAACGGCCAGCGCATGCCCGGCCAGTTCTTTCTGGGTCGGCAACGCATAATACGGCGCATTCAATAAGATCGAATCGGCACCAACCTTGACCGCCTCAGCGGCAAAGTACACCGCATCGCCGGTGCTCAAAGCGCCAACCCCGACCACCAGCGGCACGCGCCCGGCAACGACCTCGGAGGCGGCGGCCATCAGCGCAACCCGCTCTTCCCGGCTTTGCGCGTAGTATTCGCCGGTGGTTCCGGCTAGCACGATGCCGTGCACACCGGCGGCGATGAGATGGTCGAGCAAGGCGGCAAATCCATCGTAGTCGATGGACAAGTCATCGTTGAACGGAGTGATGACCGGGGTGTAAATGCCGTTGAACTTCATGCCGAGTTATTCGCCGATGTAACTCTCCATGGAATCATCCATCGCCTCAAGCCACGGCGTGTGATGCAGCGGCTGCAAATTGCCGGTCATCAACGAGCGATAGGTGTTGTTGCGGAAGCACATGATGTCCTCGTGTTTGTGATGCTCCCATTCCATGAAGATTGCGTTGGTACCCTGCACGTCGAAGTTCGGGTAGTCGGTGGCGTCGATTAGTTCCTGAACATAATCGCCCTGAAAGCGGATCATCTGCTCGTCGTCCGCCAGTTTTTCCTCACGCGCCCGCCACGCCCGACCGTGTTCGCGCATTTCGTCGAGGGACGGCAGCGGAATGCGGCCCAGAATGTGGTCGCGGGCATACCATGCCTGAGCGTCGAACATATTGAAGGTGTAAAACTGATCCTGCATGCCGAGGTATATGAGTTTGGGATTGTCTTCCCAGATGATTCCTTTATACAAATCGAGGGGCCAAAGGCGGTTGGTGGTTTGCAGGCGCAAGCCATCGCTCAGGAATGGAAAGTGATGCAGGTAGCCGGTGCATAAAATAATCGCGTCCACATCCGTGGTGGTTCCGTCCTTGAAAGTTGCGGTGTTGCCTTGCACCCCGGTCAGTAGCGGCACTTCCTTCCAGTTGTCCGGCCAGTGAAACCCCATGGGCGCGGTGCGGTAACTGCAGGTAATGGATTTTGCGCCGTATTTGTGGCACTGCGAGCCGATGTCCTCGGCGGAATAACTGGTGCCGATAATCAGCAAGTCTTTGTCTTTGAACTCCAGGGCATCGCGAAAGTCATGGGCGTGCAGAATGCGCCCGTTGAAGGTGTCAAAGCCTTCGAAATGCGGCGCGTTTGGCACCGAAAAATGCCCATTGGCAACCACCACATAATCGAAATCTTCGTGGTATACCTTGTCGTTTTTAACCTCGTGGGCGGTGACCGTGAAGCGCCCGGTGTCATCGGAATAAACCACATTGCGAACCACGGTATTGAAGCGCATGTAATCACGCGCCCCGGCCTCCCCGGCGCGCCCGCGAAGGTAATCGGCCAGCACCGCCCGTGGCGGATAGGAAGCGATGGGGCGGCCAAAGTGATGTTCGAAGGTGTAGTCGGGAAACTCCAGGCATTCCTTGGGGCCGTTGGACCAAAGATAGCGATACATGCTGCCATGCACTGGTTCACCGTATTCATCCAGCCCGGTGCGCCAGGTGTAGTTCCACAGCCCGCCCATGTCGTCCTGCTTTTCATAACAAACAATTTCGGGGATGTCAGCCCCCGCGGCCTTGGCGGCGGCAAAAGCGCACAACTGGGAAATGCCGCAAGGCCCTGCGCCGATGATTGCTACTCGAGTCATGGATGATCTCCGGTGGTTTGGTTATGTCGTAATTGTACTGCCTGCGGTGCGCGTTTTGGAAGCGCGGCACATTAATACCGCAGCGACTACCGAAACGGCCAGCTGAGTTCAACCCCAAACCGCTGGTTGGTATCGTCTTGCGACTGCTCGGCGTACCAGAGTGCACTCAGTTGCGCACGACCCAGCGACATACCGCCGCGTGCGCGGATGTGTCGCTTGACGCGGTCGGGTGGACGCCAGTTGAAGGCAAAACCGGGGGCGTGAATCTGCGTGTAGGTCTGTTCATGGACGCGTGACCAGGTAATATCCAGCCATGCGGATTTGCGCTTGATGTGCAACCCGACTCCCTGCTGGCGAAAGTCGCGGCGACTGTTCATGGATGCTTCTTCGATCAACGCATCGCCCGAACCGAAGTAAATGCTCGGCGTAATGCGCGCACCGCCGGCATGCAAGCGCATGCCCAGCGCACCGTGCCAGCCCTGAATCACCGCATCGCCCTGCCGCTCCGCCGGACGGAAATCCAGCCGCATGAATCCGCGTCCGCCGACTCCGCCAACACCCAGCCCATCGGGAGCGGTAATGAAGCCGAGGCCGTTGAAGGTCGGCGAAGTATATGCGGTTTCGGCGACAAATCCCCTGACCGCCTGGTCGAGGTTGGGGATGGCGCTTTGTGATAACTCAACTTCATTGTCGCTTCCGCCGTTCACTTCCAAGACTTTGTCGGCGGTGATTTCGCCGGTGAAATTGATGGTGATTTTTCCGCTGCCGGATGTGGTTGCGCGGATGCCGATGTCCGGTGCGGTGATGCTGCCGTTGCCGGTGATAATAATGTCTTCATTATCACTGACCGCGTCTATGCCGATTCGCAGGTGATTTTCACTGCTGTCGCCCGACACCCGGTCAACGCGGATTTCGCCGTTATGGGTGATGCGAATGGGATTGTCGGTGCGCGCAGCGGTGCTGTCGCTTGAATAAGTTTCGGCGAGGCGATTTTCGGCGGCGGTGCGCACTTGCGCATCGGCGGAGTCACGTTCTTCAACCAGGTTGCGGTTGTCGGCGCGAATGCCGATGTGGTTGGCGATGATGCTGCCGTTATGCTGAATGGTAATCGGGCCGCCGTCACTGTTGATGTCCATGCCAATGCCAATGCCAATGCCGGTGTCGCCGTTTCGCTGGTTTCTTCCGTTCACCGTCACCGTGCTCTCGGCGCTGGTCGTGACGGTGACCGGCCCGCCGCGATGGGTGCGTTCGCATTGCTCCCTTGCGCCGGTGAACGGGCTGCCGTCCCAGGTTGCGATGCAGTCCACCACGACCACTTCTTTCCCGGAGGAGAATGCGTACATCCCAGGGGAATTGCTGCCTTCGGTGATGATACTGCCATCCCCGGAATTGATGATGTCAATGGCGGCGCCACGTTGATGAACAGCCCTGATACCATGCGAGTCATCGCCGTTGGTGGTAACGCTACCGGAATTGAACGCGTAGAGCGAGTCGAGCATGCTTGTGTTCGGTGGCAAAAATTCAAAGTCGGTACGACTGCCATAACCCCACAATGAAATGCCGGCGCTCTGTTTCGTATGCGTAAGGATTGTTCCTTCATTAATCGCAAATCCTTTGCCGGCATTAAGCACACGAACACGCAAGCCCACAGTGGCGCGTCCCTCGTTGCCGGTAGCGGTTCGATATTTGTCTCCGGTTTGGATTGAACCGCTTTCGTAATTGCGCGCATAAGCATCACCGGGAACACCGTCCACCCTGTTCTGAATAACTTCATCCGGATCTCGATGACAACCGCCACGCACCACCCACGGCGCACACGACCCGGCATACACGCCAAATCCAAGTCTTCCGTTCACGGTTATCGTGCCGAAGTTATGCGATTGCGTTCCACCCCAGGCGGTCTGCGCGGACAGCCCGCGACTTTTAGTACCATGCAAGTCAATGGTTCCGTAGTTGGTCATGCGGGTGAGATGCCCGCCGCCGGTTTCCCCTTTCAGACCGTCAATGCGACCGTTGAATTCGCCTGTGGACATCATCATTCCGTAGTTGATTGCTTCGGCCATGTGGGTCGTGTCATGTGGCGGCATGCCTTTATTGACGGACACCACCAGCAACCGGCTTCCGGGTCTTTCGCCGGTGGGTTCGCTGGTGGGGCCAATGAAGGTGACGGTGCCGTAGTTGACTACCCGCGCACTGCCCGGCCCAACGGAGATCGCTCTGAGACCACGCCCCCCACGCATTTCCAAAGTGCCGTAATTGATGGCGGTCGCATCGCCGGAATCACCATACAGCACAATATTAACCGGGTTGCCGTTGGTGGTAACCACAGTCGCATCCGCGCCGATGGTCACGATATAGGCCTCTTTCGGGTTCATGCTTTCGCCATTGGAAAACGAGAAACCGCCCTTGTTTTCAGGCGGTTGATACCGGCCCTCTTTGTAATACACATGCGTGACCGAGGTGCTGTCTGCGCCGAAGGTCGTCGTTCCGGTGCTGGACAGATTGTCATTGGTGGGCAGATTGGTGGGGTCGGGCACCGACAAAAAATAATCCCGGTCAGGCTCCGCCTTGAAAAACGTGCGTGGTTCCGGCGGAGTCGATGGCGATGGTGGTTCCGGCGGAGTCGATGGCGATGGTGGTTCCGGCGGAGTCGATGGCGATGGCGGTTCCAGCGGAGTCGATGGCGATGGTGGTTCCGGCAGAGTCGATGGCGATGGCGGTTCCGGCAGAGTCGATGGCGATGGTGGTTCCAGCGGAGTCGATGGCGATGGTGGTTCCGGCAGAGTCGATGGCGATGGTGGTTCCGGCGGAGTCGATGGCGATGGTGGTTCTGGCGGAGTCGATGGCGATGGTGGTTCCGGCAGAGTCGATGGCGATGGTGGTTCCGGCGGAGTCGATGGCGATGGTGGTTCCGGCGGAGTCGATGGCGATGGTGGTTCCAGCGGAGTCGATGGCGATGGTGGTTCCGGCAGAGTCGATGGCGATGGCGGTTCCGACGGAGTCGATGGCGATGGTGGTTCCGGCAGAGTCGATGGCGATGGCGGTTCCGGCGGAGTCGATGGCGATGGCGGTTCCGGCGGAGTCGATGGCGATGGTGGTTCCGGCGGAGTCGATGGCGATGGTGGTTCCGGCGGAGTCGATGGCGATGGTGGTTCCGGCGGAGTCGATGGCGATGGTGGTTCCGGCGGAGTCGATGGCGATGGTGGTTCCGGCGGAGTCGATGGCGATGGTGGTTCCGGCGGAGTCGATGGCGATAGTGGTTCCGGCGGAGTCGATGGCGATGGTGGTTCCGGCGGAGTCGATGGCGGTGGCGATGGCGGTTCCAGCGGAGTCGATGGCGATGGCGGTGGCGTAGGCGAACCACCGCCACCAGCACTGCCACCGCCACCAGCACTGCCACCGCCACCAGCACTGCCACTGCCACCAGCACTGCCACTGCCACCGCCACCACCACAGCCGACGAGCACGATAACGCCCGACACCGCAAGCATGCGCATTCCTGCCAAAATTTGCAGACGCAACGGGTGACGATTATTCATTGATGACATAATGCGGAGAGTATACACACTTGGCCAACCTGATATTTTATTTGCCGGCCACGGCTTCCAGTCCGCACCAGCGGGCAATAAACAAAGCAATAGCACCGGTGATGCGCTTCACCGATGACAGCGAAACGCGCTCGTCGATGCCGTGAATATTTTCGGCGTAGGGGCCGTATACCAAGCACGGGCAATGGTCGTATAAAACGAACACCCGGCCGTCCAGATAGCCCGGCGTAACGAAGGTCTCCAGTTCCGTGCCGTAACTGTGGCGGTGTGCCAGGGCGAGGGTTTGTTCGGCTTCGCTTCCTTCGGCCAATACATAGCCAGCGGCGAAGAATCCGGTGTATTCCACGCGCGGCGGAATTTTGGCGAGTGCCGGATGATGACTCGCGGCGCGCTTTATGCAGGCTTCGATTTCATCGGCGGCGGCGCGGGGGGCGACGCCGGGATAGATAGCCATGCGCACGTCGAACCAGCACCACGCCGGTACCATGGAAGGCCAGTCGCCCCCGGCAATCCGCCCGAATACGACGTTGATGGGATGCTCCACTTCTTCGAAATAGGGATAATCCGCCTTGCGTTCGTTCCACGATTCCGCCAGTTGGCGCAACGCCGCCATGAGTTGATACGCGCCGTCAATGGCGCTGAAGCCTTGCCCCGCCACCCGCGTATGCACCGGACGCCCGCGCAGATGCACCCGGCACCAGATAACCCCGACGTTGGCGCGCACCAGTTTGTCGTCTTCGGGTTCGGGAATGAGCGCGGCTTCGGCGTGGTAGCCGCGAACCAAACAGGAAAGCGCGCCGTTGCCGGTGCACTCTTCTTCGGTGACCGATTGGATGTAGGTGGTGGCGGCGGGCTGGTAGCCGATGCGCCCCAGCGCATCCAGCGCAAACAGGTTGGCGACTAGACCGGCCTTCATGTCACCGCTGCCACGGCCATACAGCCAGTCGCCGTCCATCCACGGCGTGAACGGCAACTGCTGCCACATATCCGCCGGGCCGGTGGGAACCACATCAATGTGGCCGTTGAGAACGAGCGAGTGGCCGGTTTCATTTCGCGGGCGGTGGGTGCCGACCACGTTGATGGCGTTTTCATAGGAAACATTGACCGGCGAAAACCCCGGATGGTTTTCGATTGCCCCGATGTCGATGGCCCAGCGGTCCAGGGCGTAGCCGCGTTCGCCGAGACTGGCGTGGATGAAATCCTGAGCGGTTTGTTCCTGTCCGCGCAAGGAAGGATAGCCGATCAGTTTACGAGTGAACGCGGTTTGCGCGGCAAATCCCTGGTCAACGGCGGCGAGAATGTCGGAGACCAGCGAGTCGTCGAGGAAGTTTGACTTGCGGTTGCGGTGAGAACCTTTTGGCGGCTTATTCATGGCGGTTATTCGGGTCGATTACTCAGGCCGGGTCGCGGGCAAGTGGCAAGGTAATGCAGCGTATCGCGCCGCCCCAGTAGCCGATGGCATCGCAAGGCGCCGGCAGCGGCTCGATGCCACGCCGGTCGAGTTCATCCATAACCCGGCCGTGTCGCGGGTCCATCAAGTAGCGTTTTTCGTCCAGACTGACGCCGACGGTGGCATGGCCTTGCATTTCTTCACGGGTCAATTCGATCACCTCCCAGCCTTTGAGCGGCGGCGGCAGGCCATCGGCGAGGGCCGACAGGCAAGCCATGGCAAGCCCTTCGCGCAGCAGACAAATAACGCCGAGGGCATGAAGGATGTCGCCGCCGATGGGCATGGGATGAGTGGTGTAGCCGTGGGGCTCAAGGTAGCGCGTCAGCCACTCAAACCCGGCCCGGTTGCTGCACAAATTGCCCATGCCGACCAACAAATCCCGGCCCACAATCAAAATATCGCCGCCCTCCAGAAACGGCCCCGGCCCCGCGCCCGAAGGTGACCACGGCTGCGCCGACGGCATGGCGACATGATGCATCTGCGGGTCGCGCTCGATCATCGGCAGCACGATGTCGCGGATCGGAAAAACTTCTTTGCGCCGATAAGCCCGGCGGATATTAATCTCCATAAAGTGCCGACCAACCATAAAAACCGGATCGGCGGGATACAGTTGCGAATGGCCCTGCTGCAAAAAATCCAGGTAAGTTTTTTCCTGCGACCTATAAGGCCGCAGGCGATGCACGCGAATCCCGTTCGCTTCATATAGCCCGACAATGCCCTCAATCTGCCGGTGGGTTTCCTCCCAGCGTTTCGGGAAATGCTCGGCAACGGACAACGGCTGGTTTCCGGTTGCCTGCAAAACCGAACGGAGTTCGTCGTTGTGGTGGCTAAGATCCTCGCCAAACGGCGGCAAAGTCAAATCCCGGGCGCTGCCGACGATGACCTCCCGCAATTTGCCGTATTCGCTGTGACTGCCGAGGGTGGTCATTGGGTTTTTCACGGTTGGCTATTTCGACATTATTTCCAGAACTTTCGAATCCATGCATGCGCGCATAAAATCTTGCATAGGTTGTTCGTCATCGCCGGGATAAAAATCCAGCATCAGTTGATTAAACTCGAGTTGCTTTTTGGCGGGCAGGTTAATAACCGGTAATCCGTTTGCCAGCAAAATGCCGTTCATCATCAACCGACCAATGCGCTTGTTGGCATCGTAAAAAAACTGCATCCTCGCCATCTGCAAAAACAAACCAATGGCATGGGTATAAGTTTTTTCAATACCGATTTTCGATTGCTCCAACGCGGGTTGGTGTTCCCCGGCTAACTTCCGCCAAAGAACCGGCAGTTTATCGGAATCCGGCGGGTAATAATCCGTGCCGGCAATGGTCACACCCTTGTCTCTGAACGTCCCCCAAACCAGTGCTTCTTTTTTAGCAAGAACTTCATGCAGTCGACAAATAAAATCTTCAGAAAGAGCAAACTCATCCCATTCAATGGCATCAAGCAAAAATCGCCAAGCATTAACTTGATTGAGCACAATCCGTTCATCCTGCAAACGATGCCCGCCCACCGTTACCCCATCCAGCAACGTCTGCACCTCCGGCAAAGTAAAGTTTATCCCTTCCAGATTTACCGCATCACACACCAATTCGGGCAATTGCTTTTTGGCAAAAAACAGGACTGTTTTTTGATTGGGTTTAATGGTTGTCAGAGCGCTCATAATACCCCGCGCGCGCGTTCCTTCTTCGGATCATAATGTGGAAACGCGACCACTTCGCAGGGTATTCGTTTTTGGTGTCCGTCTAGTTTGCCGACTTCGAGTTGGGTTCCGGGTTGGGCGTGTTCGATGGTGATGCGGCATAGTGCGATGTTTTTGCGTAGGATGGGTGAGATTACGCCGCTGGTGATTACGCCGACTTGGTTTTTGCCGATGTATACGCCGTCTCCGGTGGCGGCGGGTTGTTCGCCGGCGACTTCTAGGCCGATTAGTTTTCGTTGCGGGTTGGCTTTTCGTTTGAGTAGGGCGTCTCGGCCTATGAAATCGTCTTGCTTGGTTTTGAGGGGCACGGTGAAGCCGATACCGGCTTCGAAGGGGTCGGTTTGATCGGAAAATTCGTTGCCGGAAAACACCAGCCCGGCTTCGATGCGGAGAATGTCCAACGCTTCCAGGCCGAGGGGTTTGATTTCAAATTCCCGCCCCGCTTCCCAGACCGCATCCCAGACCGATTCGGCGTGCTTGGGATGGCAGAATACTTCGTAGCCGCGTTCGCCGGTGTAGCCGGTGCGCGAAAGTACAATCGGGATGCCAGTCTCGCCGCCGATGCGGGCGATGGAAAAACGAAACCATTCGAGTTCTTCCACGCCGGCCTGGTCGGAGCGTGTCCAGATGATTTTACGCAGCACATCGAGGCTGCGCGGCCCCTGCACTTGCAGGTTGTGCATCTGATCGGTGGAATCCTTAACCCATGCCTGCAAGGCGCGCGCTTCGGCCTGCTGGCGCAACCACAACGTGGAATCATCGCTGCCGCCGACCCAGCGTAGGTTGTCCTTGCCCAACCGAAACACCGTGCCATCGTCAATCATACCGCCGGATTCATAACACATCGCGGTATACACCACCTGCCCGGGGCTCAAGCGCCGGATGTCGCGGGTGACGCAGGTCTGCATCAGCAGTTCGGCGTCGGGGCCCACCACTTCGGCTTTGCGCAATGGCGACAGGTCGGTTACGACCACGCCTTCCCGACAGGCCCAGTATTCGGCTATGTCGCCGAGGTTGTTGAAGCGGTTGGCCAGCCAGTAGCCGCCGTATTCGGTGAAGTTTCGAGTTAGTGCCGAGGTGCGTGAGTGAAAACCGGTTTCTTTGGTCATAACAGGTTCTGCGTCAGTGGTTTTTCGGAAAGCGATAGCTCGTTTGAACAAGTTATCCCGCGGGTAAAGACGAATATGAATGTCGGTCGGGTTCCAGCCGTTGGCCGGATCGATGTCGCAGGGGCACGCCGAGGAGACGCACACCAGATCTTTCTGCGCCCGCATCAATACATAATCCCCGGGCCGCGACCACGGCTCGTCAAAGGCGAATTGATGGGTATCGTCGAAGAAAGTGTTAAAGAACAAGTTCATCGCCATCCAACCTTTGCGAGATTCGATTGGATAAGGTGAGAGCGCGAAGTTGAAATTGTCCGAGCAGTTGATGTGGCCGGGATAACCGGCGTCGTCATAATACTTGTCGGTGCAGGCGAGGCCGAAACTGTCGTGGCGGCCACAAGTGTCTCGCACCACTTCGATGAGCGGCTCGAAATCCACATCATAGAATTTCGAATACAGGCCGGGTTGGGGATATGCCAAACCCATGAGCGCGCGCGTGGTGGTGGCATCCAGACATCGCTCCACTCCTTGATCCAGTTTGGCGACATCAAAACATTGGAAGTCTGAACACTGGCGGCCCTCCACATCCATCACCTGAATGTATTCCCCCGCCGCCACTTGGTAGGCTATGGCGGTGCTGTTGGCAATGCGCATCTCATCGCGCACATCGGCCAGCGGATCAGGTAGTAAGTTGGGCAACATCGCGCCCGCGGAAGCATGCGAATGGAGACGACGCACCGACACGATGAGTTCGGTGGGGGGAAGTTTAACGGCGTGATTTTGTAACTCCATATCCTCCCCTGGGGCGCAAATCAAGCACAGGGCGTCCGCCTGACAGATAAACGATGTCGCGTTTCCGGGGCGGGTTTCACCGCTCAGCAGTTCGGCGACCGGGGAAGCGGCGAGGTCAATGCCATGCTCGCGCAATTTTTTGGCGAGTTGCCGCGCATCGGGGCGGTCATTCAACAGGCATTGCGCCATGCGCACGCCGTCGGTCATGGATGGGCTGGCGATGCCGAGGGCGGCGGTAATGGATTTGCCTTCCTGATTAAACCCGGCTACATGGGCAACCTGCAAACCTTCCGGGTCGACGATCTCCACTTCATCGCCACAAAACACCGGCAACGCCAACAAGCCCAGGGCGGGCACTCGCCGACTCTCCGTGCCCGGCGAACTCGGCGACTTCAGGCCCGGTTCACGCAACCGCACGGTTTGATCGCTGGTTTTGTCATGCGCTATGTTCATCGGCAAATACTATACACCCGCTTCGGGATAATGTTATCCATTATGAGGCAATGTTATCCCTTATAATGGCGCGACCTACTAATTTTGGGTGCCGCCGGTGCGCACGCCGGATGAACCAATCCTACCAGTATTGGCACGATGAAAAATACGGTTACCGAAAAACTCCTCGCCACGGTCAAGAACCAAGTCAAGCCGGCCCCCGGCAAGGACGAGATCGCCTTTTTGCGCGACTTCTACCATCGACTTTCGGGGCAGGATTTTACCGCCCACAAGGCGTTGGAATTTCGCGCCGCTGCGTTGCGGCATCGGGAATTTGGAAAAGTCCGCGCGCCGGGCAAAACCTTGATCGAAGTATATAACCTGAGCGACAAAAGCAACCCATCCGTCGACCACCGGGACGCTACCCTCATCAACATCGTTACCGACGACAAACCTTTCATCATCGATTCGCTGACCATCAAACTGAATGCGATGCGCAAGACTCCGTACCGTTCCGTCCACCCAAATTTTGAAGTGCGGCGCGACCGCCGACACCGGGCACAAACCATGTCCCGTTTCAAGGGCAAGCAAGCCAAACTACAAGACGGCGCGGTGGTCGAATCCTACATTCAGTTCGTCATTGATTTCACCCCGGAAAACGAACATCAATCCTTGCGCCGGGGGTTGCAAAATGTCCTGGCTGACATTGAAATCGTGGTGAAGGACTGGAAAAAAATGCGCAACCATGCGCTATCGCTGGCGGATGATGTGGGAAGCCGCGCGCCCGGCGTCAACCTGTCAGCACAGTCCGAGCACGGCGAGTTGCTGCGGTGGATGGAAAATCACAATTTTGCTTTTCTCGGTTATGCCGAAATGGAGGTAACCGAAACCGCGCGCGGACCGGAAAGCGTGATTGATGGAACCTCGGTGTTGGGGGTGTTGCGCGCAGCCTATCGCCGCGACCCCGACTCGGCCATGGCGATTCTGCCGCCGCCGGCCCACGGCCAAAAGTCGCCGTTGGTGTTCACCAAATCCCGCTGGCGCTCCACCATCCACCGCGCCAATTATCTCGACTGCATCCTCATCGACCACTCGTTCAATTCCGGCGCGCCCCAAAGCACAAACAAGCGCAAAAACAAGACACGCCGAGTGAGTTGCATTCTTGGCTTTCTCGCCGGTGCCTCGGCGCTGCTGCCGACTACGGCCATCCCGCATCTTCGCAACAAAACCGCCTATGTACTCAGCGAGAGCACCTTGCGTCCGGGCGGACACGGGTATAAATCGCTGCGTGCCATTCTGGAGACGCTGCCCAGGGAAAAACTATTTCAGATGGACACGCGCAGTTTATACGGGCTTTGCATGACCATTCTCAACCATCTGGAACGCCGTAAAACCCGGGTGCATTTACATCGCAATATCTGCGGGCATTTTTATTCCTGTTTGGTGTATATCCCCCGCGAGTTGTTCAACAGCACGTTGCGCCAGCGCATCCAAAAATTTTTACAGGAGCATCTCGACGCCGAGGAAGTAACCTTCAACGCCTACTTTTCCGATTCAATCCTGATCCGAATTCATTATCTGGTTCACTGCCGCGATCGTTCGGAACGCAAGGTGGACGGGTCGCAACTGGAACGCGAGATTCAAGTTATGGCGCGGGACTGGAACGACAACTTGCACGAATCCATCCGTCGACAACTCGGCTATGAAACCGCCAATCAAACCCTTGAACTATACCGAGATGCCTTTCCAACCGGCTATCAAGACGAGTTTCCGGTGGAGCAGGCGGTCATCGACATCGCCCGCTTTTCTAAAACCGGGACCGACAAGATTTACGCCACGCTGAGCAACGGCGAACGGCGCGAACACAGCCGCAACGAATGCACCGCCAGTTTCAAATTGTATTCCAACAACCAACCCATCGCCCTGTCTGACGTCCTGCCGATATTGGAGAACATGGGCATCCGGGTTTTGGGCGAGCAGCCGCATCGCTTTCGGCGTCGGGATGACGCAACCTTCTGGTTGCATGACTTTGAAATCGTGCGTCAAGACAACCAGAAATTCGACATCGTCGCCGTTGCGGAAAATTTTCAGTCTACCTTCACTCAAGCGTGGTACGGAAAAATTGAAAACGACGGCTTCAATCAACTGACGCTGTTAGCCGGACTGAACTGGAAAGAAATCGGTTTGTTGCGGGCGTATTACCGCTACCTCAAACAAATCCGCCTGCGATACAGCGAACGCTACATCATCGAAGCGCTTGCCAACAACCCGGACTTGGTGGTTTCCATCGTGGGATTTTTTCACGCGCGGTTTGACCCGGCGGCAACCGGCACACGCAACCTCCAAGCGACGATTCATCGCCAATTAGAACAAGTCGCAACTCTCGACGAAGACCGCATCATCCATGCCTTGCTCGATGTAATCAACGCCACCTTGCGCACCAATTACTATCAATCCGACCAATCTGGCGACAGCAAACCCTATCTCTCGCTAAAACTCGATTCGTGTGCCATCCCGCGCATCCCCGAACCGGCGCCGAAGTATGAAATTTTTGTTTACTCGCCACGCGTCGAAGGCGTGCACCTGCGCGGCGGCGACATCGCCCGAGGCGGCTTGCGGTGGTCCGAGCGTCCCGAAGATTTTCGCACCGAAGTGCTCGGCTTGGTTAAAGCGCAGCGAGTCAAAAACGCGGTCATCGTGCCGGTCGGCTCCAAAGGCGGGTTCGTCGCCAAGTGCCTACCGACATCGCGTGAGCAAATCCAACAGGAAGTGATTGCCTGTTACCGGATGTTCATCAGCGGCTTGCTCGACTTGACCGACAACTTGTCCGGCAACAAAATCATTCCGCCCAAAGATGTCGTGCGAATGGACGGCGACGATCCGTATCTGGTAGTCGCCGCCGACAAAGGCACCGCCACCTTTTCCGACATCGCCAACGCGCTGTCGGCAGACTACGGATTCTGGCTCGGCGACGCCTTCGCTTCCGGCGGTTCGGCGGGCTACGACCACAAGAAAATGGGCATCACCGCCCGAGGCGCGTGGGAATCGGTGAAACGACATTTCCGCGAACTCGGCAAAGACATTCAGTCCGCCGACTTCAGCGTAGTCGGCATCGGCGACATGGGCGGCGATGTATTCGGCAACGGCATGCTGCTGTCCCGGCACATCCGCCTGCTGGCGGCTTTTAATCACCTGCACATTTTCATCGATCCGCAACCGGATGCCGCGCGCAGTTACCGCGAAAGAAAACGCCTGTTTGCCATGCCGCGTTCCTCGTGGGCCGATTACGAGCGCAAATTAATCTCCGCCGGCGGCGGCGTTTTCGAGCGCACCTCAAAATCCATCACGCTTTCCCCCCAAGCCAAAAAAGCCCTGGGCGCGGAGCGCGACAAATATGCCCCGGATGATCTGATTAACATCATCCTCAAGGCGGAAGTGGAATTGTTGTGGAACGGCGGCATCGGCACCTATGTAAAAGCATCGACCGAATCCACCGCCGCCGCTCAGGACAAAAACAACGACGGCCTGCGCGTCGACGCCAATCAACTGCGCTGCAAGGTGATTGGCGAAGGCGGCAATCTCGGCATGACGCAACTGGCGCGCATCGAATATGCCCAGTGCGGCGGGCTGTGCTACACCGATGCCATCGATAACTCCGCCGGGGTCGATACTTCGGATCACGAAGTCAACATCAAGATTTTGCTGAACGCCGCCATTCAGAAAAAAAGCCTTGCGCCCGGTCGGCGAAACCAGTTGCTGGCGAAAATGGAGACGGAAATCGGCTTGCTGGTGCTGGCAAACAATTATACGCAGACCCAAGCCCTCAGCATCGAGGCGGCGCGCAGCAACCGGCTTATGCCTCAGCAGTGCCGCGCCATTGACGCACTGGAGGAGAAGGGATTGCTCAACCGCGAAATTGAATTCCTGCCGGACAACGCCGCGCTGGAAGAGCGTCGCGA
Source organism: Candidatus Poriferihabitaceae bacterium (assembly GCA_965262585.1). Taxonomy (GTDB): domain Bacteria; phylum Pseudomonadota; class Gammaproteobacteria; order Arenicellales; family Poriferihabitantaceae; genus JAHRAW01. The sequence continues at coordinate 775,124 of OZ253546.1, read as the reverse complement.
AGAAGGGAAATGGCTGACGCGACCCGAACTCGCGGTGCTGCTGTCCTACAGCAAGATGGATTTGTATCAGACGCTGCTCGACTCCGATGTGCCTGACGATCCGTATCTGGCGGTGGAACTCGACCGTTACTTTCCGGCGGTGCTGGCGAAAAAATATCCTCGGTTGGTGCGCGCCCATCGCCTCGGGCGGGAGATTATTTCCACTCAGATAACCAATCATCTGGTGGATGCCATGGGGCCGAACTTTCACTTGCATCTGGCAGACCTTACCGGCAGCAAAGCCACCGAAATCACCCGCGCCTACATCGCCGCGCGGGACATACTCGGCATCCCCGCCACCAACGCCGAAATCGAATCTCTGGATAACAAAGTAGACGCCGGTGTGCAAATGGAAATGCTCAACCAGACCGCCGAGACCATGCGATTGTGCATCGCTTGGTTGCTGCGTAACCAACCGGGGCCGCTGGATATTCAGGCACTGGTGTCCACCTTCCGACCCGGCTGCGACAAACTCCGCACTCTGCTGAAAAAAAACCTCGGCCACAACGCTTCGGCGACCATGACCCGGCGCGGCAAAAAACTCGCCGCGGATGGCGTGCCTCCGGCCCTCGCCGAACGCATCGCCGCGCTGCCGTCTTTGGGCTGGGCGGTTGACATCGTGAACATATCTGCACTAAGCAAACGCCCCCTCGAACACACCGCCGGAATTTATTTTCAGGTGCGCGAGACCCTCGGCCTCGACTGGGCCCAGCAAGCCATCGATTCGCTGTCGGTGAGCAACGACTGGCACGAGCGAGCGAGATTCAGCCTCGGCAACGACCTACGCGCTAGCCATAGCACGATCACCCACAAAGTATTATCAAGCAAAGGCGCCGCGGCACCCGGCACAATGATCGAACGCTGGCTACAAGCAAACCGCGATCCCATACGGGTTATCGAAAAAATGACCGCCGCCTTGAAAGCCGAACCGACCCCCGACTTTGCCATGCTGTCGGTGCTAATCAGCGAACTGGCGTGGCTGCACTGACACCGCATGCTGCGGTATGAAAGCATCCGACTTCCTATCCAAACTCCGGCCCGACTTTAGCGCAACCCGGTTTGAGCCATATGAATCCGGCACCCTGCCCATGCCCGACGGCGATTTGTGGGTATTCGGCTACGGTTCGCTGATGTGGAATCCGGGCTTCAAGGTCGAAGAAGCACTGCCGGCGCGCCTATACGGCTATCATCGGCGGCTTTGTCTGTGGTCGATTCACTACCGAGGCACCGCCCGGTGTCCGGGATTGGTGCTCGGCCTCGACCGTGGCGGCTCCTGCAACGGCATGGCCCTGTGCGTTGCGCCTCGCGACATTCCCGTGGCCTCGGAGTATTTGATGAAGCGGGAAATGCTGAACAACGCCTACCTTCCGGTGATTAAAAAAGTATATCTCCGCAACGGCGCCGGCGTGAATGCGCTGACCTTCGTCTCCAAACGCGAACATCCCCAATTCGCCCGCCCACTGGGCATCGCCGAAACCGCCGCCGTAGTTCTCGCCGCCACGGGCAAGCGCGGGAAAAATTGCGACTACGTGCTAAACACCGTGCGCCATCTGAGCAAGTTCGAAATTACGCGTACTACGCTTCACGCAGTCGCGGAGAAACTTCGCTGAAAGACGCTAGGCGCGGAGAGGTTGCGCGTGACACGCAATGCGGGGGACGCTCCCCGCGCTTCGGACAGGTACGGCGCAATATGTGGCGGATGCGTATAGCGGTTGACAGGTTGAGTGCTTTGTTATAGTTTGGGAGTGAAGCATCGTCCATAATCATAATGACCGAAGACACACTTTTCAGCAAAATCGTCACGGGGGAAATTCCCGCGGATATCGTCTTTCAGGACGACCGGGTAACTGCGTTCCGCGACATCAATCCTCAGGCACCGACTCATCTGCTGATCATCCCCAACCGGATCATCCCCACGGTCAACGACATTACCGCCGAAGACGAGGGCGTACTCGGACACATGTTCGTGGTTGCCCGGCAGTTGGCAGCGCAGGAGGGCGTCGCCGAAGATGGCTATCGCCTGTTAGTCAACTGCGGCCGCCACGCCAATCAGGAAGTGTTTCATCTGCACATGCACCTGTTCGGTGGCCGCCCGCTGGGGTGGATGATAAAGCCCGAATAAGTGCGCCCGAATCACCTAGCCAGAAAACTAACTCATCTGTCGGGGCGGTCGAGAAGCACTACCGCATAGGCCGCAATGCCTTGCTCGAGTCCGCAGAAACCGAGGCCGTCGGTGGTGGTGGCTTTTACGTTGACCACGTTTGGCGTGATGCCAAGGCCGTTGGCGATGTTTTCTTGCATTTGCGGAATATACGACGCCAGTTTTGGCCGTTGCGCAACCACAACGCAATCGATATTCACAACCTGCCAGTTCTCGGCGGCGAGTATTTTCCGCACTTGGCGTACAAAGATTTGACTATTGGCGTCCCGGTATTGCGCGTCCGAGGATGGGAAATGCTTGCCGAGGTCGCCTTGTCCGGCACCACCGAGGCAGGCATCGCACACGGCATGCAACAAGACATCGCCATCGGAATGACCTTCCAACCCCAGATGCCAGTCAATGGTTACGCCGCCGATAATCAGCGGGCGGTTTTCCACCAACGGGTGAACGTCGTAGCCGTTGCCGATTCTCATTTTTTTAGGTTCATTTTCTGGGCATGCAAATAAAGTGACGCCAGTTCCAAGTCCGCCGGTACGGTAATTTTGATGTTGGCGGGATGGCCTTCCACCGCCACCGGCTTGAGGCCGGTCATTTCCATAGCCGCGGATTCATCGGTGGGCACGATGCCCCGTTCAATGGACTGCCGCAACGCGGTGTTCAGCGGCCCGCAGCGAAACATTTGCGGCGTCAGCGCGCGCCAGTATAACCCCCCGGTGTCGATGGTTTTTTCAATGTCGCCGCGGCTGTTTCCCTGCTTCAAGGTGTCCGCCAGTTTTGTGGCGAGCACCGCGCCGGAGCCGTGGGAGCGAGCCGCGACCACCAAGCGTTCAACATCCGCGCGCCCGAGGCACGGCCGCACTCCATCGTGCACCATAACCCAATCATCAGCGGCAGCGAGGTTGCTTTCGAGCATTTGTTCGAGGGCATTCAACACCGTGTGCGCGCGCGTTTCGCCGCCACGGCTGACCGCCAGCAACTTCGCGTGTTCAAAGGGTTGCGCCCGCCACCACCGGTCGCCTTCCCGAATGCCGATAACGACACCATCCACCGAATCACTTTCACAAAGTACCCCCAGCGCGTGGTCGATAACCCGACTTCCGCCCACCGACAGGTACTGCTTTGGCAATTCCGACATCATACGCTTGCCGATTCCCGAAGCCGGAACGATGCCCCAAATTTTATTGCCGTGACTCATATTGTCCGGGCTCATAATGCTAACTAATTGGTGTCGGGTTTAGGGCGGCGTCTATGTTTTGGAGCGGGTGGCGGTTACAATTCGCGCCCGCCGTGCCGTTGCTTTCAATGGCCGGGTATTGTGCCTTAATATTTTCCCATAATCTCTTGGACTTCCTGCTCAAACCACCACTCCCCGAACCCGGCCAAAGGCTCGGTTGGAGCCGTTTGCACGGTTCGGCGGCGGCACTGGCGGTGGCTGAAGCCACGCGAATGCACCCCAGTGTGATGGTCATCGTGTTGGAGGATCAACGCCAGTTGCAAGTTCTCAAGAGCGATTTGGGATTTTTTCTCGACGATGATGCAGACGCGCCGGTGTTCGAATTTCCCGCCTGGGAATGCCTACCCTACGACACCTTCTCGCCGCATCAGGACATCACCTCCCGGCGGCTTCGAATCTTGTTCCGCCTGCCGGCAATGAAACGCGCCGTGATCCTCACCACTTGCGCCAATTTGATGCAGCGGCTGCCGCCGGTGGATTATGTACTGGGACATAGTTTTTCCCTGCAAAAACAGCAGCGCATTCATTTAGATACGCTGCGCCGGCAACTCAGCGACGCCAACTACGCGGCGGTACATCAAGTCATGTCGCCGGGGGAGTTTGCGTTGCGTGGCGGTCTCGTGGATATTTTCCCCATGGGTGCGGATGCGCCGTTCCGGCTCGACTTGTTCGACGACGAAATCGATGCCATTCACTATTTCGATCCCGACACCCAGCGGTCGAGCCGACAGGTCGAAGAAATTTCGCTTCTGCCGGCGCGGGAATTTCCCATGACCGAAGACGGGATTAAACAATTCCGGCAGGGATTTCGGCGTCACTTTGAAGGCGATCCGCGCGCCCAGAAAATCTACAACGAGGTCAGCGACGGGCGCATCCCCGCCGGTGCCGAGTTTTTCCTGCCGTTGTTTTTCGAACACACCTGCACTTTGTTTGACTACCTCGGCGATCAAGTCATGTGGCTGCTCCCGGAACAACTCGGGCAGACCGCCCAAATCCAGTGGGCGGAAATTCGCGACCGTTACCAAAACGCCAACTACGATATCGAACGCAAGGTGTTGCCGCCGGAAACTTTGTATCTAAATCCTCATTCTCTGGGCTTACAACTGCGCGAAAACCGCCGCATCACCCACTTTCCCGGGCATTCTAAAAAAGCCGATTGGGCGGCGGCGAGTAAAGCAGGCCAGCAGTTTCCCGTTGACCCACGGGAAGAATCTCCCTATCACCACTTGCTTAAACGCCTTGCCGGATCCAAAAATCGTATCCTGCTGGCGGTGGAGACCGCAGGCCGACGGGAGGCCATGGAAGGCGTGTTGTCGAATCACGATCTCAACGCGAAACCGTGCGCCGGTTTCAACGAATTTATCCACGACTCCGACATCGACCTCGGCATTTGTATTTATCCGCTGGAGCGCGGATTGTGCCTGCCCGATGCGGGCATTGAGGTCATCGCCGAAAGCCAGTTATACGGTGAAAAGGTTTTCCGCCAACGGCGCGGCACTCGAGTGCAAGACCCGGAATCCGTCATTCGCTCGCTTGCCGAACTACACGAGGGCGACCCGGTGGTGCACATCGATCACGGCGTTGGCCGTTACTGCGGATTGCAGTTCCTCGACATCGGCGGCCAGCAAAGCGAATTCCTCACCCTGGAATATCAAAATGGCGACAAACTTTATGTGCCGGTGCTTTCCCTTAACCTTATCGGCCGGTTTGTCGGCGGCGCCCCGGAACACGCGCCATTGCACCGACTGGGCGGCGAACAATGGCACAAGGCGCGAAAAAAGGCGCAGGGAAAAGCCCGTGATGTAGCCGTCGAACTTCTCGAAATAGAAGCCCTGCGAAACGCCCGCAAGGGCCGCGCCTTTCAAGTACCCGATGAAGAATATCAGGGCTTTGTCAGCCGCTTTCCGTTCGAGGAAACCCCCGACCAACAGCGCGCCATCGACGAGGTTCGCGCCGACTTGGAATCCCCGGAACCCATGGACCGGCTGGTGTGCGGCGATGTCGGCTTTGGCAAAACCGAAGTAGCCTTGCGTGCCGCGTTCATTGCCGTACACAATAACTGCCAAGTGGCGATCCTTACGCCCACCACGCTGCTCGCCCGGCAACACTACCAGACCTTCGTTGATCGCTTTGCCGACCTGTCCATATCGGTGGAAATGCTGTCCCGCTTCAAGACCAAAAAGCAGGCTTCGGAACTAGTCGGGCAATTAAAGGAAGGTTATCCTGACATCGTCATCGGCACCCACCGGCTGCTGCAGAGCGACGTCGGTTTTAATGACCTCGGCTTGTTGATTATCGACGAAGAACACCGCTTTGGCGTTCGGCAAAAGGAAAAGATTAAGCAACTACGCAGTCAAGTGGATTTGCTGACCCTGACCGCCACCCCCATCCCAAGAACGCTGAACATCACCCTGGCGGGGCTGCGCTCGATCTCGCTCATCGCCACCGCCCCGCAACTGCGGCTATCCATCAAGACCTTCATCCGCGAGTGGAGTCGCGGCCTCATCCGCGAGGCGTGCCTACGGGAAATTCGGCGCGGCGGGCAGGTGTATTTTCTGTATAACGACGTGCGCACCATGGAAAGGTTCACGCTGGAACTTGCCGAACTGGTGCCCGAGGCGGAAATCAATTTCGGCCACGGACGCATGGGCGAGGTGCAACTCGACCGCGTGATGCAAGACTTTTATCATCAACGCTTCAACGTGCTGGTGTGCTCCACCATCATCGAGAGCGGCCTCGACATTCCGTCCGCCAACACCATCATCATCCACCGCGCCGACCGCTTCGGGCTTGCGCAACTCCACCAACTGCGCGGGCGGGTCGGACGCTCCCACCATCAAGCCTTCGCTTACCTGTTAATTCCAGACCGGGAGTTGATCAGCAACGACGCCAAAAAACGACTGGACGCATTCGAATTGATGGAAGAACTCGGCGCCGGATTCGCGCTCGCCTCCCACGACTTGGAAATCCGCGGCGCCGGGGAATTGCTCGGCGAAACCCAGAGCGGGCTCATCGACGAAGTTGGCTTTGCGTTGTATAGCGAATACCTGACCGCAGCGGTGACCGCCATCCGCGAAAACCGCATGCCCATGGATGATGAAAGCGACGGGCGGCCCATTGCGGCGGTCGTTGACTTGCACATCCCCGCCTTGTTTCCGGCCGACTACCTCGCCAGCCCCCACGCCCGGCTGATGTTATACAAACGAATCGCCGGTGCCGCCGACCATCACGAATTGGAAGAGTTGCAAATCGAAACCATCGACCGCTTCGGGCTGCTACCGGAGCCCGGCAAAAACCTGTTCCGCCTGACCGCCATGCGGCTGCAGGGCGAGCGGCTGGGCATTCGCAAACTGGAGATTGGTGAGACCGGCGGCGCCATCGAGTTCACCGAACACCCGGCGGTTGACCCGGCCACCATCCTCTCGCTGGTGCAACGCCAACCCCACCGCTACCGGCTTGCCGGCCCCGGCACGCTGGCACTGAGCGGGGATTTCTCCGACCCGGTGGTACGCCTCGGCGAAGTCGAACAACTGCTCGACGGTTTGAGCGTGTGATAGACTGAACAGCCGTGTCGTTACAATCCGATATGCTACATAAATTAATAGTGTGCCTGATGGGCGCAAGTTTTGCGCTGGCGGGCGGTTCAGCGTCGGCAAAGGAATACGCGATTGAAATCATCGTTTTCGACCGGCCCGCTGAAAATACCGCCGCCAAAAAACCCGCCGACGAACAGTGGGATTTTTCATCGGAACGCATCGCCGAACACCTGAAGCAAATGGCCGCCCTCGCCGATAAGGCATCCGAATACGAAACCGCCGATGAGGTCACTCACTTGGAGCGGGTGCGGTTAAATCTCATCGAATCCGGTTATCGCATTCTCAACACCACCCGCTGGCGGCAGCCCACCAGTCTCTATCAGAACGCGCCATTGATTCCCCTCGGCGACCCGGAAACCGCTCTAGCCGCCGGTTTTGTGCGGATTTATACCACCTCTCTGATCTACGCCGACCTGCACTTGCAACTCTCCCCGCCGTTGCCGGAGCCGGAAACAGAGAATCTCATCCTCTACGACCTTGACCCGGCGCCGGATGCGGACGCCGCCCCCCAACAACCCCACTACTTCATCACCGAAAAACGCCGCCTGCAATTCAAGCAAATTCACTACTTCGACCATCCCCTGTTCGGCGCCATACTGGGCCTTTGGGAAGTGGACCCCGAAACCGGCAACTGACGCCGGATCGGGTGTTTTACAGACACCCGATGATTTTCAGAACTTCCCGGCCACTGACTTGCAGATGCTTGGCAATCATTTCCATGCTGGTTACCTCCCCCCGTCCGGCGGCGGGGTTGACCACCAAAGCAATGGTGGCGTATTCAATGTCGAGTTCCCTTGCCAGCGCGGCTTCGGGCATGGCGGTCATGCCGACCACATCGGCGCCGTCCCGTTCTAGTCGATCAATTTCCGCGGCGGTTTCGAGTCTAGGACCTTGAGTGACGGCATGCACCGCACCGTCCACCACCGGCACGCCGATTTTTTCGGCTGCCGCGAGGATTTTTTGGCGCACCGCTTCGCTGTAGGGTTTGGAAAACTCGATGTGTTTTATTCCTTCGGAACCGTCTTCGAAAAAGGTGTGTGCCCGGCCCCAGGTGTAGTCGATGATCTGGTGGGGTAGGACGATGGCCCCGGGTTTGAGGCCCGGAAGAATCCCGCCCACCGCGGCCAGCGCGATGATTCTTTGTACGCCAATTTCTTTGAGCGCGTGGATATTGGCGCGGTAGTTGATGCGGTGCGGGGGAATGGTGTGGTCGCTTCCGTGGCGGGATAGGAATACCAGCGAGTTGGCCGGCGGGCTGGCCGACAAGCGGCCAAAAACCAGCGCCGTGGACGGGCTGCCGTAGGGGGTGTCGATGGTTTCGTGGCGTTCGATTTTGAATCCGGGCAGTTGTCGGAAGCCGGTTCCGCCGATGATGGCTGTGTCGGTCATAGTTATCTTGTCGCAGTTGACATCTCGGAGCATGCCCCCGGCAGTCGCCGCAAATAACGCCCGTATTCAGTTTCCCCCGACTCGTGGGCTAATTCCAACAATCGTTCATCGTCGATAAAGCCCATGCGCCAAGCGGCTTCTTCGGGGCAGCCGACCTTGATGCCCCGGCTTTTTTCAACCGCCCGTAGGCATTCGGTTGCCACCGGCAGGGCATCACGGGTAGGGACATCCATGCAAGCGACATCGTCCCCGAAGGCTTCCACTTCGAGGGTGCCTTCGGCGCGATAGGTGTCGTTGAGATCGGCAATTTCGAGGCGGGCGGGGTGGGAAGACGCCAGCATCCGTGCGCGGGCGGCTGCCGTGTGGTCATAGAAACCGAGACTGGTTAGTGCGCTGTCAGAGTTGGAAACAGCATTGGAACGGGCAAAGACCCGCGCGCCTTTTTTCAGCGTTGCGGCTTTTTGCAGGGTGGCGGGCAACGTCCGGCCGTATAAAATAGGATCTCCGAGGACCAGAAACAGCGTCCGTTCGCCGGCAAATTCTCCGGCCACGGTCAGTGCCAGAGCCGGGCCACCGGTGGGCCGAATGGCGTAGGAAAGATAGATGCCCCACGCTTCGCCGCCGCCCAGACAGCGTTGAAAATGCGGCAGATCCGACGCCGGTGCGACTATCAAAATATGCCGAATTCCAGCAAGTAGAAGCAGCGAAAGCGGGTGGTAAATCATCGGCTGGCCGTGCACCGGAAGCAGCGATTTTGGAACTGCCGGGGGAGTGGGCGGAGAAGCGGACGGGGGAGTAGACGCACCGGCATCATCATAAGCCCACTGCCCGGCGACGATAACCCCCCTCACCGCCGGGAGTCGCTGGGCTGACTGCCATGTTGGATGCTCACGCTTGCTCCAACAGTTGGTCGATGTATTTGCCCACTCCCTGCGGCACATCGAGAAATTCTTCGGCGTAACCGGCGGCGCGGAGTTTGTCGACACTGGCCTGGGTATAACTCTGATACTTGCCGCGCAACGATTCGGGCATGGGGATGTAGGAAATTTCGCCGTCTTTGTGGGCTTGCTCGAGGGAAGTCTGCGCGTCACTCTTGTCCTTGTCCCGGCGGCAGGCGTTCAACACCGCCACGGCAACCTCGTTGAAACTCCGACTGCATCCGGTACCGGCGTTGTAGATACCGCTGATGGATGGGTTGTCCATGAAAAATAAATTGATGCGGACGATGTCTTCCACCGAGACAAAGTCCCGGCGTTGCTCGCCATCGGCGTAGCCGTCGCTGCCTTCGAACAGCCGCACGCAGCCGTCCCGCCGGTATTGATGAAAAAAATGCCACGCCACCGAAGCCATTTTGTCTTTGTGTTGTTCGCCGGGGCCATACACGTTGAAATAGCGAAGACCCACGCACTGAAATTCTGCGTTCGCCTGTGTGCGCACAAATTCATCAAACAGCAGTTTGGATTTCGCGTATAGATTCAACGCCGATTCGTTTTGCGGCGACTCCACAAAAACATCGCCGCCGCCATACACCGACGCCGAGGATGCATAAATATACTGCGCTCGGTGCCGGGCGCAAAAATGATAAAGCGCTTTGGAGTAATCAAGATTGTTCTCCATTATGTATGCTTCATCCGATGCCATGGTGTCGGTGCATGCGCCTTGATGCAGCACTATGGATATCGGACGTCCCGGCCATTGGTCGCGTTGCACTGCGGCGAGGAAGTCGTGCTTGTGGATATGATCGATGATGTCAAGGCCGGCGAGGTTGTCGGCTTTGTTGTCAGCCTTGTCGTTGGGATCGTCGACCACGAGTATGTCGGTGAGGCCGCGATGGTTCAACGCCCGCACCAGATTGGAGCCGATGAAACCGGCGCCGCCGGTGACCACAATCATCGCGGGTAGTCCCGGGTGAGGGCGGCTTGTAATTCTTCGATGGTGGCGGTGGCGGTTCCCAGTTTGGATACCACCACCCCGGCGACGCTGTTGGCGAACCCCAGCCCGGTGTGATCGTCGAGCCCCACCGCCGCCGCCATAGCCAAAACCGCAATCACCGAATCGCCGGCACCGCTGACGTCGTACACTTCCCGCGCCCGCGCTTCACGGCGCACCGGGCCGCACTGCCGGGAGAACAGCACCATGCCTCGGTCGCTCAGGGTTACGAGTAATTTTTCCAGGTCATGCTGTTCCATCAGGTTGTTTGCCCGCACCTCCATTTCTTGGTCATCCGCCACCTTTCCCGCCACCTGTTCAAACTCTTTGAGGTTTGGGGTTACCATCGTGGCGCCCCGGTAGCGGGAGAAATTGCCGCCTTTGGGATCCACCAGCACCGGAATGTGTTTTTTCACCGCGAGTTCGATGAGGGTTTCGATTCGCCCGAGGCTACCCTTGCCATAATCCGACAACACCACCACTTGATGGTCGGCGAGCAAATCGGCAAACTTTGCGGTCGATTCATCCAACGCTTTGGCGCCGGGGGGCGATTCAAAATCGGCTCGTAATAACTGCTGGTTGCGGGATAGCACGCGCAGTTTGATAGTGGTTTTGGCGGCGGCATCCACCACCAATTCATGCGCGATGCCCGACCGGGTTGCGATTTCCGCCACCCGCCCACCGGCTTCATCGTCTCCCACCACCGACAGCAGCGTGCACTTCCCGCCCAAAGAAGCGATGTTGCAAGCCACGTTGCCGGCGCCGCCGATGCGCTCGTCGCTGGCGTCCACCGTCACCACCGGCACCGGTGCTTCCGGGGAGATGCGCTCCACTTGCCCGAACCAATAGCGGTCGAGCATGACATCCCCGGCCACCAGGACTTTGCACGCCGAGAGTTTTTTCAGGTCAGTGTCGGCCAATGCCATAATAGATCAATCCCGCATCGCGAATCGCCGCCGGGTCGTAGAGGTTGCGCCCGTCAATCACCACTTCCCCGGCCATGGCCGCCTTGATGCGCACCGGGTCGGCGGCACGAAGCACGCGCCATTCGGTGACCACAATCAAAGCATCGGCGCCGTTCAATGCTTGATAGGGATCGTCGCTGTATAACACCAGGTCTTTGCGGTTGCCGTACAATTTGCGGGCTTGATCGGTGGCGGCCGGATCAAATGCGTGAACGACCGCGCCTCGTTTCCACAACCCTTCCAGCACCGTGCAACTCGGCGCTTCGCGCATGTCATCGGTGTCGGGCTTGAAAGCCAACCCCCACAGGGCAAAGCGTTTCCCGGATAAATCTTCGCCAAAGTGGCGCACCGCTTTTTCCACGGGCTTGTGCTTCTGCGCATCGTTGACTGCTTCCACCGCACCGAGAATGCGCGCATCATAATCGGCTTCGCCGGCGGTTTGGCGCAATGCCCGCACGTCCTTGGGAAAGCATGAGCCGCCGTAGCCGCAGCCGGGATAAATGAAGGCATAGCCGATGCGGGGATCGGCGCCGATGCCAATCCTCACTGCCTCGATATCGGCGCCCAGCCGTTCGGCGATGTTGGCCATCTCGTTCATGCAAGAAATTCTGGCGGCCAGCATGGCATTGGCGGCGTACTTGGTCAGTTCGGCGGAGGCAATATCCATTGCAATCACGCGCTCGCGGCTGCGGTTGAAGGGCGCGTACAACCGGCGCATGATTTCCAGGGCGCGTTCGTCCCGTGCGCCGATGAGGATGCGGTCGGGTTTCATAAAGTCCTCCACCGCCGCGCCTTGTTTGAGAAATTCCGGGTTGGAAACCATGCCGAAAGAAATATCGAGGCCGCGTTGTTTCAGGGCTTCGGCGATGACCACGCGCACTTTTTCCGTGGTGCCCACCGGCACGGTGGATTTGGTGACCATCACGCGGTAGCGGTCCAGACGCGCGCCGATGGATTCGGCAACCGCCAGAACATACTGCAGATCCGCCGAGCCATCTTCCCGAGGCGGGGTTCCCACGGCGATGAATATCACTTCACCGTGATCGATGCCGAGGTTGATGTCGGTGGTGAATTGCAACCGCTGCGTCTCAGCATTTTCGTGGACGAGTTGCTCGAGGCCGGGCTCATACAGCGGCAGCCGTCCGTTGCGTAAATTATCTATCTTGGTTGAGTCGTTATCCACGCAGATCACCTGATTGCCCATTTCCGCAAGGCAGGCACCGGTGACCAGCCCCACATATCCGCTGCCGACTACGGTGATATTCATATCTTGTTGTTGTCGGGTTCGCCGTGCAAATTTGCCGGGGCGGTTCGGCGGGTCGTGCTGTCACGCCCGTCCGTCACGCTCACCACGCCCGGCCGGCGAGATTGCTTGTCGTCCCCCAGCGTCACCTGCTTTTGCACCGTCCCCCAGCCTTTGCAACCCGGACATTGCCAGTGCAACGAACTGCTGTTGAAGCCGCAGGTGCGGCAGTGGTATCCCCGCCCCTGCACGACCACTTGAGAAAGCAGGTCGTCGAGCACCGTGAAATCTTGTTTCTCCCGCGCCGAGCAATTCTCGGTGGCGCGGGATTTAATCAACTCCCGCAACCCTTCCAGACTCGGATACTTGCGCACCAGATCGAGCAACAGCACCTGTCCGGTTTCGCCTTCTTTTTCCTGCTTGGCGAGTTCCACCAATGCGGTGATGATGCGCAAATCCGAACTTTTTTCGATGGCGCTTTCGAGAAAACGGCGGTAGTTTTTTCGATCACCGAGCACCGCGTAACTGTTGGCGATGTGGTCAACCACTTCGCCAAAGGCTTCCGGTGCACAGTGTTCCAGCCCGCGCCAAATCGCGATGGCGTTGGTGTGGTTGCCGCGCATGGACGCCAGTCGACCCGATTGGATGACCGCACGAACGCAGCGCGAATCGTAGCGGAACGCGGTTTCCAAGTAATGTTCGGCGCGTGCGTTCTTGCCTTCGCTGATAGATTGCTCGGCGAGTTCGCAACAGTATTGGGCAAGCGACGGCGACAGGTCGGGCCCGGCGGCGCGGGTTAATTCTTCGGCAATGTGAATCGCGTTGCTCCATTCCTTTTCCTGATCGTAAATTTGTAGCAAAAAACGGTTGGCTTGCTCGCGGTGTTCCGGCACTTGGCGCAGTTCCTGAAACAGGTTTTCGGCGCGGTCGAACAAACCGGCTTTGAAATAATCTTGCGCCAGTTCGAATAACGCCAGCGCGCGCAATCCTTGTTCAAGGTCGGTGCGCGCAACGAGGTTCTGATGTATTCGGGTGGCGCGCTGAATTTCTCCCTGACGGCGAAACAGGTTGCCGAGGGCGAGGTGCATCTCCACGGTTTCGCTGTCCATCTCCACCACTTCGAGGAATACCCGCAGGGCTTTGTCGGGTTGTTCGTTCAACAAAAAACTCAGCCCCTTGAAGTAGGCTTCGGGGAGTTTTTTTGCGCGCGCCGTGCTTCGCTCGTGTTTCGCCATTATCCATCCGCCGACGGCGGCGGTGGGCAACAGCAAGAGCAGCCAGAGGGGGTCCATCAAAAATCTCGAATATCGCGCCGCTGATCCCGTTCAACCGCAATCAACCGGCGGCATTCTGCGCGGGGCGAGCGGGATGCCAGTGGCTTGTGAGACTTGCGGGCGTCTGCGCAATTTGCGGCGGGCGTTGAAGCCGTGAAACAACGCCGCAATATAACCCGCCAGCAGTCCCAGGGCGAAGGTGATGAGCAACAGCAATGGAAGTCGGCCCTGGAATTGGAGGCCGAAGTAATAGTTGAGTTCCACGAACTGGTGGTTTTTGTAACTGAAGGTCAGGCCAAAGAGCGCCACCGCCACAATCAGCACCACATAAATCAATTTTTTCATGGCTCGCCATCCGGTTCTCCATGCCCGGCGGCGGCTGGAGAAATCGTGTTTACGCGCTTGCGCAGGTCGACTCCGGGCTTGAAGTGGGGCACATATTTTTCCGCCACCTGCACCTTCTCGCCGGTGCGAGGATTGCGCCCAATCCGAGGTGGCCGGTAGTGCAGGGTCATGCTACCGAAGCCGCGAATTTCGATGCGCTCCCCTTTAGCCAGCGCCGAGGTCATGCGCTCCATGATGCTGTTGACCGCAAGTTCCACATCCTGCTCCGATAACTGCGGCTGATGGCGAGTGATGTCCGCCACCAGTTCGGACCTGGTCAGCGCCGGCTGGGGGTGCTTGTTGGGGTCACTCGCCATGACTGAAAACTACTCGGGGGGTTGTTTGCCGAGTTGTTCCTTGAGTTTATCTCCCAGTTTCGCGCCCTCCAGACCGGCGTCTCGGGCATATTCCTCGGTCGCTTCGCCTTCAAGTTCCGTTTCCCGAACTTTGATTGACAGCGAAATGCGGCGCTCTTTGCGGTCGATGCTGGTAATCTTGGCTTCAATATCGTCCCCAACGGAAAGCACCGTGCGGGCGTCTTCAACCCGCTCTCTGGCAATTTCCGAAGCCCGCAAATACCCGTCCACGCCGGGCGAGAGTTCAATGGTGGCGCCCTTGGCGGTAACCTCTTTGATCACGCCCTTGACGGTGCTGCCTTTGCCATTGCCGGTCACATAACCGACAAACGGGTCTTCGCTGGCTTGCCTGAGGCCGAGGGAAATGCGTTCACGCTCGGCGTCTACGGCGAGCACCACCACGGTCAGTTCGTCGCCTTTCTTGTAGTCGGTGACCACTTCCTCGCCGGGGCGGTCCCAGGACAAGTCGGAAATGTGAACAAGGCCATCAATGCCCCCTTCGACTCCGATGAATACACCGAAATCGGTGATCGAACGGATGTTGCCACTGATCAAGTCGCCCTTTTGGTGAAGCGATGCAAACTCATCCCAGGGATTGGGCTTGCACTGCTTCATCCCCAGAGAGATTCGTCGCCGATCCGGGTCGATGTCGAGCACCATAACTTCCACTTCGTCGCCGACATGGCAGACCTTGCCGGGATGGATGTTCTTGTTGGTCCAGTCCATCTCCGATAGATGCACCAGTCCTTCCACGCCTTCTTCCAATTCCACGAATGCGCCGTAGTCGGTGAGGTTGGTAACCCGGCCAAACATGCGGGTGTCCACCGGATAGCGTCTCGCAAGATCCCGCCACGGGTCTTCGCCGAGTTGCTTCAGCCCCAGCGAAACGCGGCATTGCTCGCGGTCGAATTTGAGCACCCGCGCTTCGATTTCGTCGCCCACATCCAGCACTTCCGAAGGATGCTTGACTCGCTTCCAGGCGATGTCGGTGATGTGTAGCAGCCCGTCAAGGCCGCCGAGATTAATGAAGGCACCGTAGTCGGTGAGATTTTTCACCACGCCCTTGACCACCAACCCTTCTTCGAGGGTGTCGAGCAATTTTTCGCGCTCCTCGCTGAGTTCGGTCTCGACGATGGCGCGCCGGGAGACCACGATGTTGTTGCGATGCTGGTCGAGTTTAATGATCTTGAAATCGAGTTCGCGTCCTTCGATGTCGGTGCTGTCCTTGACCGGACGCACATCCACCAGCGAACCCGGAAGGAATGCCCGCAAGCCCTGCATCTCGACGGTGAATCCGCCCTTGACCTTGCCGGTTATGACGCCGCTGATGATGCTGTTTCCTTCATAGGCTTTGGCCAATTCCGTCCATGCACGCACGCGCATCGCCCGCTCTCTGGACATGCGGGTATTGCCGGTGCCGTCCTCCACCGCCTCTAGGGTAACTTCCACCCGGTCGCCGACCTTGACGGTCAACTCGCCGACTGTGTTTCTGAATTCCACCGCTGGAATTTCCGCGTCCGATTTCAACCCGGCATTGACGATTATATAGTCATCGTTGGCCTCGACTACATCGCCCATTATTAACTCGCCGGGGCGCATCACCACGCCCGCTAAACTCTCTTCCAGTAACTCCGCAAAACTTTCTGTCATAGTTTATATAAGCCCGCTGCGAAATTGCGCGGACAGCCTCTGTTCAGTTTGATGGATCGTTGTCATAAATCGCGACGGCGCAAGTCGATAACGCCGCCACCCCAATATTCTAGTAACGCGATATTCTAATATTCCGATATTCCGATACCACACACCGCTCAATCTCCGGGTTGAATATCCACCAAAGCAATTTACTTGGTGAGATTTTTCACCCGCTCAAAAATCGCCGCCATCACTTCTTCAATGGCTAATTCGGTGGTATCCAACTCAAAAGCATCATCGGCGCGCCTGAGGGGGGAAACAGAGCGGTTCAAATCCCGACTGTCGCGCTCCGCGATTTCCCGTACAAGTTGTTGGATATTAACATCAAAACCCTTTTCTCTCAACTGCTTAAAGCGTCTTTTTGCTCGTGCTTCGGCGCTTGCGGTGAGAAATATCTTGCATTGCGCACCGGGAAACACCACGGTTCCCATGTCGCGCCCATCGGCCACCAGCCCCGGCGGGCGGGCGCATTGGCGTTGCCAGTTGAGGAGCGCGGCGCGCACTTCGGGCAATGGCGCGACCTTTGACGCTCGCTCACCAGCCTGCTCGGTGCGAATCTGATCGCCGATTTCTTCGTCGCCAAGAAAAACCGCGCCGTCCCTGAACGACAACATAAGGCCGCCGGCCAACGCCGCCAGCCGCGCCACATCGTCCGGCGCAACGCCGTCTCGGTGCGCAAGCAAACCTAGCACCCGATACAACGCGCCGCTTTCCAAGTAATGCCAACCAAGTTGGGACGCCAATGCCTGCGCAACGGTTCCCTTGCCGGAACCGCTGGGGCCGTCGAGGGTGATGACCGGCACTTCGGCGGGAATTGCTTCAGGATTCATGAATATCGAGTCCGGCGTGTCGGGCAATTTGGCAAAATTCGGGGAATGAAGTGGCGATGTTCGCGCAGTCCGCGACTTCCACCGGGCCGGCGGCGGCGCCCCCGGCAATCGCGAAAGCCATGGCGATGCGGTGGTCTCCGTGGCTTTCCACGCGACCGCCGGAGAGGGAACCGCCGGTGATGGTAAGCCCGTCGGCGTGTTCCTCGACGGCGATACCGAGGGCGTTGAGCCCCGCCACCACGCTGTGAATTCGATCGCTTTCCTTAACCCGCAATTCTCCCGCGTCTCGGATTTCCGTAACCCCCCGTGCGCAAGCCGCCGCCGTTGCGATGGCGGGTATTTCATCGATGGCCGAGGCGACTTCGCCGCCGCTGATGGTGCAGCCGCGCAGGTCGGCGGCGCGAATCCGAAGGTCGGCAAGGGGTTCACCGGCGGATGATTCGGATGATTCGCGCAGTTCGATATCCGCCCCCATTTTTGCGAGGATGGCGAGCACGCCGTTGCGGCTTGGATTGACACCGACACCGCGAAGCAGCAAGTCGCTTCCGGGGATAATCGATGCCCCCACCAGAAAAAACGCCGCCGAAGATAAATCCGCCGGCACCCGGATTTCACAGGCGCGCAGTTCTCCACCGCCGTTCGGATTGACATGCAAAGTGACTTGCCCTTTACTGACCACCGGCGGACGGCCAAAGCCGGCCAGCATGCGTTCGGTGTGATCGCGGGTGGGCAACGGCTCCGCCACCGAAGTCTCGCCCTCGGCGTATAACCCGGCGAGCAGCAGGCAGGACTTTACCTGAGCGCTGGCGACGGGCATGGCGTAGTGAATACCCCGCAGCCGGGACGCCGGGGAAATGGTCAGCGGCGGGCGGTCATCCCCGGTCGTCGATGCGATTTCCGCCCCCATTTGCCGCAACGGTTCGATAATCCGCCCCATGGGACGGGTGCACAGAGATGCATCCCCGGTCAGCGTGGACGGCCAAATCTGGCCACACAACAATCCGGCCATAAGCCGTAGCGCGGTTCCCGAATTACCCATATCCAACGCCGAAGCGGGCTGCCGGAGTCCACGCAGACCGACACCTTTAATAATATATGCCCCCGCGCCCACCTGCTCGATGGACACGCCCATTTGCCGAAACGCGCCGATGGTGGTGAGCACATCTTCGCCTTCCAGCAGGTTTTGCACCCGACTCGTGCCGCTGGCGATGGCGCTTAGCATGACCGCGCGGTGGGAGATGGACTTGTCGGCGGCCACCCGGATTTCACCGCGCAGGGGTTTCCCCGGAGTTACCAGCAATCGTACGGGCTTGTCCGGGGACATCGTCAGGTGCGTGGTTTTCGTCTTTCGGCGACCCCGGAACGGGTCTCTCTGGCGGCGGCGAACAGGCGTTCAAGGGCATCGCCATCGGACTGTTCGATCATGCCGCCGATGCGCTGCAGGCGCGCGGTGAATTGGTCGATGTGCCGCAGGATCTGTTCTCGGTTCATCAGGCAGATGTCGCGCCACATTTCCGGTTCGCTGGAGGTGGTGCGAGTAAAGTCGTAAAACCCACCGGCGGCCATGTCGTATCCGTGCGCAAGGTCGCCGGAATGGGCGAAAAAATCCACCATGGCGTAGGCAAGCACATGGGGCAGATGGCTGGTGAGCGAAAGCACCCGGTCGTGTAATTCGGCATCCATATTGCTGACCCGTGCGCCGGTGGCGGCCCACAATCGCCCGACCTGTTCGAGGGCATCGGCGTCGGTGTGCGGCGACGGCGTCAGCACCACGTTGTGATTGTGAAACAGATCGGCGGTGGCCGCCGCAACCCCGGAACGTTCTTTGCCGGCAACCGGATGGCCGGGCACGAAGCGGCCGATTTTATCCCCCAGCACCGCCGTCGCCGCCGCGCACACCCCGGCCTTGACGCTGCCCACATCGGTGAGCACCTTGTTCCGGTCGAGCACCGGCAGGATGGCTTCCAACAATCCAACCATAGCCTTCACCGGAGTCGCCAGCAGGATGAGGTCGGCTTGAGCGGCGGCATGCGCCGGACTCTCGGCGATCTCATCGATGACACCGAGGCCTAGGGCGCATTCCAAACTGGCACGGGAGCGGCCCGCGCCGATGATTTTGTCGGCGCCCTTTTGTGCCTTGAGCGCCAGGGCTGCAGAGCCGCCGATGAGGCCGACGCCGATGATCGCCAGCGTCCGCACATGGAAACTTTCCCCAGAAATGTCAGCGGTGCTCAACTGGAAACCGGATAGGAACCGAGGTTTTTATATAAGCCCGCTTCGGCCTTGAGTTCTTTCAACGCTTCGGCGATTTCCGCGTCTTCTTGATGGCCGATTATATCGACGAAGAAAATATACTCCCACAGCCCGGTTTTCGATGGCCGCGATTCGATGCGAGTCATATCCACGCGATGGTCCAGCAGCGGCTTGAGCAAATGGAACAGCGCGCCCGGCCGGTTTCGGCAGGACAACAGCAAACTGGTTTTGTCGTCGCCGCTCGACGGAGTCGGGCGATTGGAAAACACCAAAAAACGAGTGGTGTTGCCGGGCTCGTCTTCGATGTTGGCGGCGAGGTGGTTCAATTCATAACGTTCGGCGGCACTATCGCCAGCGATGGCCGCCGCGCTCGGATCATTCTGAGATTGAATGGCGGCGTCGGCGTTGCTACTCGCCGGAATCAGTTCGACGCCCGGCAGATTGCGGTCGAGCCAACGCTTACACTGGGCAAGCGATTGGGAATGGGCGATCACTCGTTGCACCGAATCCAACCCCTCGGCGACACCGAGCAAGTTGTGATGGATCCGCAGGTTGATTTCCCCGCAGGCGTTCAGCGAAGTGGTCACCAACCGGTCGAGGGTGCCACTGACGCCGCCTTCGGTAGAATTTTCCACCGGCGCCACGGCAAAATCGCTCTGCCCGGTTTCCGCGGCGCGAAAAATTTCGTCGATGGTGGCATAAGGCACGATGTCCATTGAACTACCGAAATGCTGCCGTGCGGCGGATTCGCTGTAGGTTCCGAGCGGCCCCAAAATAGCCGCCGACAAACCCGCCTCAGAGCCACGGGTAATGGACATAATTTCCCGGAACAACGCTTCCAATGCGGCGTTATCCAACGCGCCCCGGTTAAGTTTTCGCAACCGCCTCAAAACCCGCGCTTCACGCTCCGGACGATAAACCGCCGACGCATCCAAAAGCGATTTACCCGATAATTTTATCGCCCCAATAGCCTGCGCAACATCGATACGCCGATTCATCAACGCAAGAATCTGCTCATCGATCTCGTCTATACGATCACGATGGACTTGCAGTTCTGATTCGGGGTCTTTGCGCGCGCTTGACATCATTTAATACTGAAAATCAGGCTAATGAATTTTTCTACGCTCGCTTCTGCTTTGGACATAGTCGTTGGCCTGCATTGGTTTCATGCACCACATTAATGCACTACGGGTTCCACCGTTGTATTCTCATCATCACCATCATCATCATCACCGTTATCTTCGACCTTGCTGACACTAACTAAGTGTTCGTCTTTTTTTAGGCGGATTAGGCGTACGCCCTGGGTGTTGCGGCCAACTACGGATACTTCGGCGACTCGGGTGCGCACCAGCATTCCGCCGTCGGTGACCAGCATGACTTGATCTTCGTTGCATACGCGCAACGCGCTTACCACTTTGCCGTTGCGTGCTGAGGTTTTGATGGCGATGACGCCTTTACCGCCGCGTCTTTTGCGTGGAAAATCTGCCGCCGGGGTGCGTTTTCCGTAGCCGTTTTCGGTGCTGACTAAAATTTCGGCGGCGTCTGCTTCGCCATCGCTTGTTTGCTGCCCCGTTTGCTGCGCAACCATCAAGGCGATGACTTTGTCGTCATCACTCAGGCGGATTCCGCGCACGCCGATGGTGCCTCGGGCGGTGGTGCGCACTTGCGTCTCGTCAAACCGCATGGCCTTGCCGTTGCCGGTGAACAACAGCACATCGTTGTCGCCTTCGGTCAAAGTCACGCCGATGAGATGGTCGTCTTCGCGGAATTTCATGGCGATAAGCCCGGATGTACGCGGTCGGGAAAAATTTGCCAAACTGCATTTGTTAATGGTACCGCCGGCGGTGGCCATCAACACATATTTTGTTTTATCACTATCGGTGACCGGCAATATCGCCGTGACTTTCTCCCCGGCCTCCAGCGGCAACAGGTTCACCAGCGGCTTGCCACGCGCCTGACGTCCGGCTTGCGGCAGTTGGAATACTCGCAGCCAATAGACTTTTCCGCGATTGGAAAAACACAAAAGGGTGTCGTGGGAATGCGCCACGAACATACGCCCGACAAAATCTTCCTCGCGGGTGCGGGTGGCGATGCGGCCGGTGCCGCCGCGCTTCTGGGCGGTGTAATCGGCAACCGGCTGGGATTTGGCGTAACCGGCGTGGGACAGGGTGACCACCATATCCTCTTCGGGAATTAGGTCTTCCATGGACAGGTCGATTTCGCCGTCGAGGATTTCGGTGCGGCGTTCATCACCATACTGGCGGCGGACTTCGACGAGTTCCTCGCTGATGACTTCCATGAGACGGTCGGGGTTGCGCAAGATGCCAACCAAGTTGACGATTTCATCCATGAGTTCGTTATATTCGCCGCGAATTTTTTCCTGCTCCAGCCCGGTCAGGCGGTGCAGGCGTAGATCGAGAATGGCTTGTGCTTGAACCGGCGACAATAGATATCCGTCCTCCCCGATGCCGTATTTTTCGTCTAGGTCGGCGGGGCGCGATAAGTCATCGCCGATGTCCTCAGTGCGCACCAGCATGGCCGTCACCGCGCTCGATTCCCAGCGGGTTGCCAGCAGTTTTTCTCTGGCTTCCGCCGGTGTGCGCGCCGCTTTGATGGTGGCGATGATGGGGTCAATGTTGGCAAGTGCCACCGCCAGCCCTTCGAGGATGTGGGCGCGCTCTCTCGCCTTGCGCAGTTCAAACAGCGTGCGCCGGGTGACCACTTCGCGGCGGTGCTTGACGAATTCATCGAGGGCATCTTTGAGATTAAACAGGCGTGGCTGGTTCTTGCCCAGGGCTACCATATTGATGCCAAACGAGGTCTGCATCTGGGTTTGCTGATAAAGGTTGTTCAACACCACTTCGGCCTGCTCGCCGCGCTTTAATTCGACCACCATGCGCATACCGGATTTGTCGGATTCATCGCGCATGGCGGAGATTCCTTCGAGCCGTTTATTTTTAACCAATTCGGCGATTTTCTCCATTAGCCGGGCTTTGTTGACCTGATAGGGCAACTGGTTGACGACTATGGATTGGCGGTTGTTGCTGGCGGTTTCGATTTCCGCCCGGGCGCGTACAAAAATGCGTCCACGACCGGTTTCGTAGGCTTGTAGGATGCCGCTGCGGCCATTGATGATACCGGCGGTGGGAAAATCCGGGCCCGGCAGGTGTTCCATAAGCCCGGCGGTGGTGATGTCCGGGTTGCCAATTAACGCCAGCGTCGCGTCGATGGTTTCGGCGAGGTTGTGCGGCGGTATGTTGGTGGCCATGCCCACGGCGATGCCAGTGGAGCCGTTGATTAGCAAGTTGGGGGCGCGGGTTGGCAGCACCAGCGGCTGGGTTTCGGTTTCATCGTAGTTGAGGCCGAACTCCACGGTTTCTTTGTCGAGGTCGGACAGCAATTCATGGGCGATACGCGCCAGTCGGATTTCGGTATAACGCATGGCAGCGGGTGAATCGCCGTCCACCGAGCCGAAATTGCCTTGCCCATCAACCAGCGGATAGCGCATGGAAAAATGCTGCGCCATACGCACGATGGCATCGTATACCGCGGTATCGCCGTGGGGATGGTATTTACCAATCACATCGCCGACCACGCGCGCGGATTTTTTATACGGCTTGTTGTGGTCGTTGCCAAGCACTGTCATGGCGTATAGCACCCTTCGGTGCACCGGCTTCAAGCCGTCGCGAACATCCGGCAGGGCGCGCCCGACGATAACGCTCATGGCGTAATCGAGATAGGATTTGCGCATCTCCTGTTCGAGATTAGCGGGAATGGTTTCCTTGGCGAAAGTGAGGTCGGTCATGGGTGGAAAAATAGTGCCGGAAAATCTGGAAATCAGTCAGGATGAATAAGTCGGGCGGTTGCCGTGACAGAGATGAAAAGATGGGTTGAAAAGATAGGCTGATTTTACCACACGCCGCGCCCGCGTGAACGCAAAAATTCGCGATGCGTTATGCCGGTGAAATCGCAATCCGGCGAGGCACGAATGACGCGCGAATGACGCACGAATGACCAGCCCAAAAAAAAAGCGGCGACCGGTATAACCCGATCGCCGCTTTCCGGCTGGCTGAAGAATCAGCCCAGAGCCGGTGGTGTTATCCCGCCGTGCCGCTTGGCACCGGCGTTGGCGAACCGGTCGCCTGAGGCGATGCCGACGAATCCTCGGACAGCGATTTGACTACGCCGTAGGTCATCATCAGCAGGATCACGCTGACCGGCAAAGCCGCGGCGATGGACGCGGTCTGCAATGCCTGGAGGCCGCCGGCAAGCAACAACGCTGCCGCCACTGCGCCTTCGCCCACGCCCCACACGATGCGGAAGCGTTGTGGTGGGTTGTCGTCTCCCATACTGAGCATGGTGGTGATCACCAGCGTGCCGGAGTCGGACGAGGTGATGAACCAGGTAGCCAGCAGGAAGGTGGCGAGGGCTGACATGAGCCACGCCACCCACGAGGTATCCACCAGCCGCTCGATGGTGCCGTAGAGCGCGGTTTCCAGTTTCCAATCGCGCACTGCGTCGAGGACACCGGCGGTGCCGACTCCGCCGACCGCATTGAGTTCAAGGTACAATGCGTTGGCGCCGAAGATGCACAACCACAGGAAGCCGATGGTGGTAGGCACGAACATCACGCCGAACATGAACTCGCGGATGGTGCGTCCGCGTGAGATGCGGGCGATGAACATACCAACGAACGGCGCCCAGGAAATCCACCAGCCCCAGTAGAATATGGTCCAGCCGCTCTGCCAGGCCGCGTCTTCGGCGTCTCCGGCGGTCCAGAAGCCCATGGGTATCATGTTCCACAGGTAGTCGCCGATGGAGGTGACGAAGAAGCCCATAATCCACTCGAAGGGACCGGCGAACAGGAAGAATGCCAGTAGCACGACGCTGAGCCAGATGTTCCATTCGGAAATGATGCGGATGCCACGGCCAACGCCGGACACCGCAGAGAGCGTTGCAATCGCCGAAATTATCCCGATGAGAACCAGTTTGGTGGTAATTCCGGCGTCAATGCCAAACAGCACGTTGAGTCCGGCGGCCATTTGCGTGACGCCGAGGCCGAGAGAGGTGGCGACCCCGAACACCGTGCCGAACACCGCCAGCAGGTCAACGGCATGCCCCACCGGGCCATAGATTTTGTCGCCGATTACCGGGTAGAGCGAGGAGCGTAAGGTCAGCGGCAAGCCCTTGCGGAAACCGAAGTAGGCGAGGCACAGCCCGACAATCACATACACCGACCAGGCGTGGAAGCCCCAGTGGAAGTAAGTGACGCGCATGGCGTGGATGGCGCGTTGTTCGGTCATCGCGAAGACGCCGGCGTGGTCTGCGTGCGGGTTGTTGGGATAGCCCCACGGCTGGGTGTTGTCGAAATAAAACAGCGGTTCGGCGATGGAAAAGAACAGCAGGCCGATACCGACACCGGCGCTGAACAGCATCGCAAACCAGGAGAAATAACTGAACTCCGGGCGCGATTCATCGCTGCCCAGGCGCACCTTGCCGTGGCGGCTCATCATCAGGTATACGCAAACAAAAAAGATCACGCACACGGTCGAGATGTAATACCAACTCAGCGACGCTTCAATCCAGCCACGAACGGCCGAGTAGATGCCGTTGGCAAAATCCACATTCAATACGGTGAACAACACAAACGCGATCACCATACCTTTTGCGGCGAGGCCCATGCCGGGGTGGAGTCCGTGCCATAGTCCACCAATGGCAACCTTGGGTCTGTTATCTGACATAATTTTATATTCCTCTGATGTTGGGTTTGCCCGTGTCGTACGGACGGGGGCACTCTATACGGAAACGCAATCGTTTTCCACCTATGGATGATATTGAATGGAGGTAGCGGGTGGGACTGAAATCTTCTCATAAATGTTCTATTAATAGAAGATTTCTTCTATTAATAGAAGATTTCTTCTCATAGATAGAAGATTTCTTCTCATAATATAGAAGATTTCTTCTCATAATATAGAAGAAATCTTCTCATAAAGAGAGAAATCTTCTCATAAGTCTTTTAAATAATGAGCGGCTATCGCCGCACATGTTGTACTGGATTCCCGCTTTCGCGAGAATGACGGGCATGGGGAGTCGGCTGTCGCCGGCATGTTTTACTGGATTCCCGTGTCCCCAACTCGTTATTCCAGTTGCGCGGAAATAACGAGTTGGGGCACGAGAATGACGATCTGGGAGTCCTCATCGACAAACAAGGAATATCAAAAGTGCGTCATTCCCGAACGATAGAAAAATAAGGAGCGCCAGCGACTATATTTTTCATCGTATCGGGAATCCAGAAAGCCAATAAGGAGTCGGCTATCGCCGGAATGACGGGCCTGGGGAGTCGGCTATCGCCGGCATGTTGTACTGGATTCCCGTGTCCCCCAACTCGTCATTCCCGCTGTCGCGGGAATAACGACTTGGCGGCACGAGAATGACGGCCCTGGGGAGTCGGCTATCGCAAGGTCGTCATTCTCGAACGATAGAAAAATAGGGAGCGCCAGCGACCATATTTTTCATCGTATCGGGAATCCAGAAAAAACATGTCGGCGCCAGCCGCTCCTTATTAAGGACAGGCACGGGGGCACTGTCCCTACGAGATATGGTTTTCGTAAGGAGTCGGCTGTCGCCGGCATGTTTTACTGGATTCCCGCCTACGCGGGAGACGGAATTATATTTTTCTTTGTAGGGACAGGCCCCTGTGCCTGTCCGCATTGCCATCGGCAATCCCCTCGCCCCCACCAGGGATTGGCTGGAAAAACCCCCAAACAAATTAATGAGGCTTGTCAAAGAATTGGTGAACCTATACACTAAAACTACCGATACAATTCGTGCTTCAATATCATCTACTGTTTGTCATGAACGGCAGCCCTAATTTAGGGTAGAATAGGCATTCAGGCGTTGGACATGGGCGGGGGGATTGTTTACCATCACTCAAGTCTGGTAAGTCTGAAAATGCCGCCGGGTCGGTGTCGCGTAAAGCCTTTGTGAAGTTTTGAGGGCGTGCGGTACCGACTGGTCGCAAAATATCACTATCTGGAGGCCAAAACTCGAATGAGCACAATCGAAGAACGTGTAAGAAAAGTCGTAGTGGAACAACTCGGCGTAAGCGATGATCAGGTTATCCCCGAGGCTTCCTTTGTTGATGACTTGGGTGCCGACTCGCTGGATACGGTGGAGTTGGTGATGGCATTGGAGGAGGAGTTTGATACCGAAATTCCTGACGACAAAGCCGAAACCATTGCCAAGGTAAAGGACGCGATTAACTACATCGAGGCCAATACTTCTGACTAATGCGCTGTTCGTTTTGGCCTGAGGCTGAGTCTAATTTAGCCCAAGCCGGCCACCACCCAGCGTTAGAAAACCGCGACCTGTCAAAGGTGGCGGTTTTTTTTCACTACGAGTGCGGTCAATCACAGGATTCAATTTAATGAGCAAGCGGCGTGTGGTGGTAACCGGGATGGGAGTGGTGTCGCCGGTGGGGGGCAACCTGCAGGATACCTGGCAGTCCATGCTGGCGGGGCGTAGTGGCATTGACACCATCACCTGTTTTGACGCCAGTGACTTGCCCTGTCGCATCGCCGGCGAAGCGTTGGATTTCGATCCGAGCGTGTGCTTGTCGGCAAAGGATGAGCGGCGTATGGACCGCTTTATACAACTGGGCATAGCCGCCGGGTTCGAGGCTATGAACGACGCCGGGCTGGAAGTGACCGAAGCCAATGCGCCTATGATTGGGGTGTATGTCGGTTCCGGAATCGGCGGCATCGGCACCATCGAATCCACCACCCGGCTGTACATGGAAAAGGGCCCGAAGCGGGTTTCGCCTTTTTACATCCCCATGACCATCACCAACATGATTTCCGGCAACCTCTCCATTCTGCACGGCCTCAAGGGACCGAATTTGTCCATATCCACGGCCTGCAGCACCGGCGCCCACGCCATCGGCGAAGCCGGACGTCTGATTGAATACGGAGATGTCGACGCCATGCTCGCCGGCGGCGCCGAAGCACCCATTTCACCGACCTCCATCGCCGGTTTCAGCGCCGCGCGCGCCCTCAGTTTTCGAAACGACGCCCCCGCCGAAGCCAGCCGCCCGTGGGATGTTGACCGGAACGGGTTTGTGGTCGGCGAGGGCGCCGGGGTGGTGGTGCTTGAGGAATACCAACACGCACGCAAACGCGGCGCCCGAATCTACGCCGAACTGTCGGGTTTCGGCATGAGTGGCGACGCCCACCACATCACCAGCCCGTCCCCCAGCGGCGAGGGAGCGGCGCGCTGCATGAACAACGCCCTTCGCAATGCCGGGCTCAACCCCGGGCAAATCGACTATATCAACGCCCACGGCACCTCCACCCAACTGGGCGATATCGCCGAAACTCAAGCACTAAAACGGGCTTTCGGCGATCACGCCGGCAAGTTGGCAATCAGTTCCAATAAATCCATGATCGGCCATCTGCTGGGTGCCGCCGGCGGCGTCGAGGCGGTGATGACGGTGATGTCCATCCACCATCAAGTCATCCCGCCCACCATCAACCTCGAAACGCAAGATCCCCAGTGCGATCTGGATTTTGTACCCAATCAAGCCAGGGACGCCAAGGTCAGCAGGGCGCTGTCCAATTCCTTCGGTTTCGGGGGAACCAACGGCACGCTGGTGTTCAATGCCGTCTAACCAAAAATACACGGTGGCCGGGTTGTCGGCGGCGGCATCCGCCTTCGTATCCGCATGGCTCAAGCGAGTGGGGCGGCTTGGATGGAGCAAAATCCAAGCCAAAGCACGGCGTTACGCGGGCATTGCCCTGTGGGGATTGCTGGGCTTGTTCGTGATCATCAGCGGGTATCTGTGGGCCATCCACCGACCGCTGGATTTTGGCGAGCAAACCTGGGTGATCAAGTCCGGCGATACCTTGAACCGGGTGGCGATGCAGTTGATAGATCGGGAGGTCATCGACTACGCGCTGGTGCTGAAACTGCTGGCATATAAAGGCGACCGTGGGCGGCAGATTCGCGCCGGGGAATACCGCTTTCCGCCGAAGACTTCGCTCAATGAATTTCTGCAGCGCATCGTCAGCGGCCGGGGGCAGGTTGGCATCAAGGTGACCATCATCGAGGGCTGGGCTTTCCGGCATATGCGGGCGCATTTGCGCAAAGCGCCGAAACTCAAACAAGTTACCGCAGAGATGAGCGACCGGCAGATTATGGCGGAACTCGGCCACCCGAACTTATACCCGGAAGGGCAGTTTTTTCCGGACACCTATACTTACACCGCCGGCCAGAGCGATCTTTCAATTTACCGCAAAGCCTTTCAGTTGATGCGGAACAAACTGGACCTGGCATGGGAAAACCGCGCCTCCGGCCTGATTCTCGCCGACCAGAACGAGGCGTTGATCATGGCTTCCATCATCGAGAAGGAATCCTGGGTCGCCAAAGAACAGCCCAAGATCGCCGGTGTGTTTTACAACCGCCTGAAAAAAGGAATGCGCTTGCAAACCGACCCCACGGTTATCTATGGACTGGGAGCCGGTTTCGACGGCAACCTGACCCGCGCCCACCTCAAAGCCGACACTCACTATAATACCTATACCCGCAAGGGACTCCCGCCCACCCCCATCAGTTTGCCCGGCGATGATGCCATCAAAGCGGCCCTGCACCCAATCAGCACCGACGCCTATTATTTTGTCGCCAAGGGCGGCGGAAAGCATCAATTTTCGGAAACCCTTGCGCAGCATAACAAAGCGGTACAGGAATATATTCGCCGCAAAAAAAACGCTCACAAGGACCCATAAGAAAATGAAAGGCGCGTTCATAACCGTCGAAGGCGCGGATGGTTCGGGCAAAACCACGCACATCAATTTCATCGAACGCCAACTGCGGGATTGCGGAATCCAGGTGGTGCGTACCCGTGAACCCGGTGGTACTTTGTTGGGCGAGTTGCTTCGGGATATTCTTCTGCAAAACGACGGCGCGCCGATTTCGAAGCACGCCGAATTGTTGCTGTTTTTCGCCGGACGCGCACAACACCTCGACGAAGTGATTTTACCGGCACTCGAATCGGGCAAATGGGTGTTGTCGGACCGTTTCACCGACGCCACTTATGCCTATCAGGGCGGTGGCCGGGGAATAGCGATGCAAGATATCGCAACCTTGGAGACGCTGACACAAGGTGCGTTGCAGCCGGATTTGACCTTGCTGTTGGATGTGCCGCCGACGGTTGGCCGAATGCGCGTGGTGCAGAAAGATTTAATCATGCTGAATACGCAGGCCGATGAGCGGGCGCAGGCGGATCGTTTCGAAAAGCAGTCGCTGGAATTTAATAGAGCGGCGCGCAAGGTATATAAGCAGCGCGCCACCAAGTTTAAGCACCGCATTAAACTGATTGATGCTAACCAGACCATCGAGCAGGTTCGCGCCAAACTTCAGACTTTGCTCGAAACCTTCCAGCGAGAATGGCAGGCATGAGCAAGACCGCAACCACAAGCATCGACCCATACCCGTGGCTGCAGCCGGTCTGGGAGCGCGCCGCCGGTGCCCCGGACACGCTGCATCACGGACTGCTGATTACTGGTGTTTCCGGTATCGCCAAACTCGAATTCGCAACGGCCTTCGGTCAACTGTTGTTGTGCGAAAGCCCGGCGGACAACCATCGCCCCTGCGGGCAATGCCGGAGTTGCGCTTTATTCGTGGCCGGTACCCATCCTGATTTCCATGTATTGACCACCGAATTGGAATGGCGGGATGGCCGCGTTGATTTGCTTGCCAAGTATTGCGATCGCTATCATGACCTCGCCGCCCGGGACAAACGCGCCAACCCCAGCCGGGTGATTTCGGTGGATCAGGTGCGCATGCTGATTGAGCGATTTTATGCCCACGCCCACGGTGCCGGGCGCAAGATCGCGCTGATTGTGCCGGCGGATCGTATGAACACCAATGCCGCCAACGCGCTGCTTAAATTGCTCGAAGAACCGCCCGCCAATGCAATCCTGATTCTGGTGAGCGCGGTTCCCGGCTACCTGCCGGCAACCATTCGCAGCCGTTGTTTGCAAATCGGGATTCCGCCGCCGACCCCGGAGAACGCAACCGCGTGGTTGCAAGATTATATGCCGGTGGCCGATGCGGCGCGCGCGATCGGGTTGTCGAACGGCGGCCCGGTGGATGCGCTCAGTTTGTATAAGGACGGATTTTTGCAGTTACAGGAACAGTTCCTGAAGGGTATTGCCGAACTTGCCAAAGGAAAAATCGGCGCGCTGGAGTTGGCGGCGCGTTTTACCAAGCATGACTTTTTGCGGGTGCTCGACCATCTGCAACGATTCAGTTGCGATATGATCAAAGAAAACTGCGACGCCGGATCATCCGCCGAGCCCGGGTTAACCTCGCTTGACCCGAAGCGGCTGTCCGCGGAAAAGTTATTCGCGCTATACGATACAATCGGACGCTATCGAAAAATCGCGCGTGAGCAATTCAACGAGCAGTTGGCAATGGAAGAATTGATGCTGACGCTGCAGGGCGTGGTGCGGATTAAGTGAAGCGAAGTTAAGTGACGAAAAAATCGCCATTCGCTTTCACCGAATCAAAAATATAATTCATCAGGTAATCATTCAGGTAATCACTCATGCAATTAGTCGACTCCCATTGTCATATTGATTTTGAGCAGTTGCGCGCCGATTTCCCCGGGGTGCTGGAGCGTGCCGCTGCCAACGATGTCGCGCACATGTTATGCGTGTCGGTGAACCTCGAAGACTATCCGCGCATCGCGCAAATGGCGGCTGATTACCCGCACATATTCGCCTCGGTGGGGGTGCATCCCAATGAGACCGATTGCCATGATCCCAGTGCCGATGAACTGGTGGAGTTGGCGGCCAATCCTGAGGTGGTAGCCATCGGCGAAACCGGGCTGGACTACTATCGCATCGAAGCCGGTACCGACTGGCAACGGCGGCGTTTTGAAAATCACATCGAAGCGGCCAAACGATCCGGCAAACCGCTGATTGTGCATACCCGTTCGGCGGCGGATGATACTATGGACATGCTGGAAAACCTGGATGCCGGGGAAGCCGGTGGCGTCATGCACTGTTTCGCCGAGGACTGGGCGACCGCCAAACGCGCCCTCGCCATCGGGTTTTACCTGTCATTTTCCGGAATCGTCACCTTCAAAAACGCCGAAACCATCAAACAGGTAGCCAAAAAAGTGCCCCTGGAGCGTATGCTGGTGGAAACCGATGCCCCGTATCTGGCACCGGTGCCGTATCGTGGCAAGGTCAACGAACCCGGCTTTGTGCTGCATACCGCCCGTTGCCTTGCCGAGTTGAGGGACGATACTTTGGAGCATATCGCCGCCGCCACCACCGACAATTTTTTCCGGTTGTTTTCTTGCGCGCGCCGTTGATATGCTAAAATAGTATCCCGAAGTAATGCGAAGATTTTAACGAGAGATGAGGAGAGATGATATGAATGAATATAGTCAGACATTGACGGATGCCGATCTGGTGGTCACCGCCGACGCTCGGCAGCGCATCAGCGGCTTGGTGACGGACACCGGCGGCGAAGCTTCGGCGGTGCGTATTTATGTATCCGGCGGCGGCTGCAACGGCATGAATTACGGCATGACTTTTGCCGAACAAGCCGAAACCACCGACAGCGTAATGACGGATGACAACGGCTTCAAGTTGGTGGTGGATCCGGTGGCGTTCAGCTTTCTCAAAGGCGCCGAAGTCGATTATGTGGATGACGGCGTCAACGCTTCGTTTGTTTTTAACAACGTGTTTCAAGCCATCGGCGGCAGCGGTGCCTGCGGCGGTTGCGGCGGCGGCGCGTCTTAGCCGCCGGACTCACCATGACACCCCGCGCACCTCGTCATCCCGATAGCGACGGCGACAATGGAGTCGGCGGTAATGGCGTCGGCGTGCTTGCCGAGCGCGCCAAGCCCAAACTAAAGAAGCCACCGTTGTATAAAGTGTTGTTGCTCAACGACGACTACACGCCGATGGAATTTGTGGTGTTTTTGTTGATGCGGTTCTTCACCATGTCCCAGAGCGACGCCGAGCAGGTGACGATTCACATCCACACCAAAGGTTTCGGGGTATGCGGCGTCTTCCCCAGAGAAATCGCCGAAACCAAAGTGCGCCTGACCCTGGATTTTGCCAAGCAGAACCAGCACCCGCTGCAGTGCACCATGGAGCACGAGTGATGCTGTCCGAAGAACTGGAAGTAACCCTCGGCAATGCGGTCACGCTGGCGCGCAAGGAACGCCACGAGATCATCACCGTCGAGCATTTGCTATTTGCATTGTTGGACGACCACGAAACCCGAGGCGCTATCGTCTCCTGTGGCGGCGATGTTAACGCGCTCAAAAAACGACTGGCACATTACCTGCAGAATGAAATCCCGCTGCTGGTGGAAGGCAGCGAACATGAACCCCAACCGGGCCTCGGCTTTCAGCGCGTGTTGCAGCGCGCTATTATGCATGTGCAAAGTTCCGGTAAAAAAGAAGTCAAGGGTGCTAATGTGCTGGTTGCGGTGTTCAGCGAAAAGGAATCCCACGCCGTGTATTTTTTGAGCCAGCAGGAAATCAACCGCTTCGACGTGGTCAATTACATTGCCCATGGCATCGCCAAGTTTCCCGGCGGCGACCGACTGCCGGCACCGGACGACGATCTCGAAGGCGCCGAAAGCGAACAGGAATCCGCCGCCGGGCCGCTGGAGAATTTCACCATCAACCTCAACCGACTGGCCGAAGAAGGCAAGATAGATCCGCTCATCGGACGCCTCCCAGAACTGCAACGCACCGTGCAGATTCTGTGTCGTCGGCGAAAAAATAATCCGTTGTTTGTGGGGGATGCCGGGGTTGGTAAAACCGCGCTCGCCGAGGGGTTGGCGCGCAAGATTGTGCGGCGCGAAGTGCCCGAAGTGTTGCACGGATGCACGATTTATTCGCTGGACATGGGCGTGCTGCTGGCGGGTGCCAAATACCGTGGCGACTTCGAGCAGCGGCTGAAATCAGTGCTCAAAGAATTAAACAAGCAGCCCGGTGCGATCCTATTCATCGACGAAATTCACACCATCATCGGCGCTGGCGCGGTCTCCGGGGGTACTCTGGACGCTTCCAATCTGCTCAAGCCGATGCTGGCATCCGGCGAAATCAAGTGCATCGGATCGACCACCTATCGGGAATACCGGGGTGTGTTTGAGAAGGACCGCGCGCTGTCCCGCAGATTTCAGAAGATCGATGTTAACGAACCGAGCATCGAGGAGGCCGTTGAAATTCTGCGCGGATTAAAGTCGAGTTTCGAGACGCACCACGAGGTCAAATACACACAACCGGCGTTGCGCACCGCCGTGGAGTTGTCGGCGCGTTACCTCGGCGACCGCAAATTGCCCGATGTCGCCATCGACATCATCGACGAAGCCGGGGCGAAAACCAGATTAGCCGAAGATGGCAAGGGCAACGGTAAGAGCGAGAGCAAAGCCAAGACCAAGCGCAAAAAAACCATCGGCGTCAAAGAAATCGAAAGCATGATTGCCGACGTCGCGCGCATTCCGCCCAAGCACGTTTCGGCCTCGGATACCCGCGCCCTGAAAAACCTCGAGCGCGACTTGAAACTACTGGTGTTCGGGCAGGACGAGGCCATTGCCACGCTTTCGTCGAGCATCAAAATGGCACGCTCCGGGCTTGGCGACGCCGACAAACCTATCGCCTCGCTGTTGTTTTCAGGCCCCACTGGAGTCGGCAAAACCGAAGTCACCAAACAACTCGCCAACACCCTGGGCATCGAATTCATCCGCTTCGACATGTCGGAATATATGGAGCGGCACACCGTCTCCCGCCTCATCGGCGCGCCGCCGGGCTATGTCGGTTTCGATCAGGGCGGGTTGCTGACCGAAGCAATCAACCAGCATCCGCATGCGGTATTGTTGTTCGATGAAATTGAAAAAGCCCATCCCGATGTGTTCAACATCCTGCTGCAGGTTATGGACTACGGCAACCTCACCGACAACAACGGCCGCAAGTCCGATTTTCGCAATGTTATTTTGGTGATGACCACCAACGCCGGTGCCGAGCGCGCGGCGCGGGAGAGCATGGGATTCGTCCGCCAGGATCACAGTAGCGACGACCGGGAAGCGGTCAAGAAAGCCTTCTCCCCGGAATTTCGAAACCGGCTGGACAACATCATCCGCTTCAACGGCCTCGACACCGGCACCATCTTGCATGTCGTGCGAAAGTTTGTCTATGAACTCGAACAGCAACTGGCCGACCGTCAGGTAACATTGGAAATAGAAGACGCGGCGGTGCGCTGGCTGGCCGACAAAGGCTACGATGCGGCCATGGGCGCGCGCCCCATGCAACGAGTCATCCAACAGGAAATCAAACGCCCGCTGGCGGAAGACTTATTATTCGGCGGCCTCGCCAAAGGCGGCCACATCAAAATTTCCCTGGTCGATGGCGCGCTCCATTTCAAAAAAGAAAAGAGCGAGTCATAATTGGTCGGGGAAAATAATCAGGCGATTAATTAGGCAAAACTGCGAGGAGATATTAAAATGGCAAACGAAGGTTATCACGAGCCCATAGAAGAGTTATCGGACGAAACCCGCGACATGCACCGCGCCATCGTTTCGTTGATGGAAGAGTTGGAGGCGGTCGACTGGTATAACCAGCGAGTGGATGCCTGCAAAGACCCGGAACTCAAGCGCATCCTTGCGCATAACCGAGACGAAGAAAAAGAACACGCCGCCATGGTATTGGAATGGATCCGCCGCAGAGACGACGTCCTCGACCGCGAACTCAAGGAAGTGTTGTTCAGCGAAGGACAGATTGGTCACTGAGGTCGAAGTTGCGTGGACGATAAGAATGCGATGCCGGACGATGTTATCGATGAATATGAACGCAACGGCGCGGTTTGCCTACGCGGGTTGTTCGCCGATGGCTGGCTGGATGAACTGGCCGCCGGTGTGGAGAAAAACTTTGCCGACTCCGGTCAATATCAACGGACCTATACGCAGCCGGGCAAGCCCGGAGGTTTCTACGACGACTACTGCAACTGGCAGCGCATCGACGAATACCGCGACTTTGTTTTGCATTCCCCTGCCGCCGAAATCGCCGCGCGGTTGATGCGCTCGAATACGGCGCGTATTTATCACGAACATGTATTGGTAAAAGAGCCGGGTACTATGGAGAAAACGCCGTGGCATCACGACCAACCTTATTACGGCGTCGACGGAAATCAACTTTGTTCCTTGTGGTTGCCGCTCGACCCGGTGCCGAAGCGCGTGTGCCCGGAATTTATCGCCGGTTCCCACGCCAGCGGCATATTATATTATCCGCGTCTGTTCGCCAGTCACGAAGATTACAGCCGAGACGAAGACGGATATGAAACCGTGCCCGACATCGAAGCGCAGCGAGACGCATATGAAATTCTTTCATGGGATATGAAACCCGGCGATTGCATCGCCTTTCACATGCGCGCCGTCCACGGTGCACCGCCCACCACCGACCTGAAATCCCGCCGCCGCGGATTTTCGTCCCGCTGGCTGGGGGATGACGCACGCTTTGCGATACGGCCGTGGACCACTTCGCCGCCTTTTCCGGAAATACGCCTGAATCCGGGCGATGCTATGGATCATCCCGCATTCCCTATAGTCTGGCCGTAGTCTGGCGGTAGTCTGGCGGTAAAACGTCCCGGTCGTGTTATACTGGGTAAAGTTGCTAGTCATGGGTTACTGCCCTAGGTTACTAATAGGGTATAACCATGACTAATCTCGTTTTTATAAATAAAATTACACTGGAGGAATACGATGAAAGAAAAAGACATGCATTCTTTGTCACCAATGACACCGAGTACGAAATGCAATCTCAGATATCACGACCTGGATCCCGCCGACCGTGCGTTGTTGGAAAAGGCGATTAAGAAAGGTTATTCGCGTCGTGAAATTCTAAAACTAATGATGGCCACCGGCGTAACCGCCGCGACCGCCAGCAATCTTTTCAGTAGCGGTGGCGCCGCCATGGCGGCAACGCCGAAAAAGGGCGGCTCGATTCGCATGTCGTCCAACCTGCACGGCCCCGACGACCAACTCGACCCCACCCGTTTCACCTCAACCATCGACTACACCCGTGGCCGCGTTATCTACAACGGCTTGCTGCAACTTTCCGATGAATTGGTGCCGCAGCCGGAACTGGCGGAAAGTTTCGGGTCGAACAGCGATGCAACGGAATGGAGTTTCAATATCCGCAAAGGCGTGACTTTCCACGACGGTTCCAAACTCACCGCCAATGATGTGGTGTACAGCATGAACCGCCACCTCGGCGACGAGTCAACTTCGACCATCAAGGCGGTGTTGAAATCGGTGAAAGAGTGGAAAAAGACCGGCGAATATGAAGTCAAAGCGGTAATGAACACCCCCAACGCCGACCTGCCGATTTTGTGCGGGCTGTTTCAAGCCAAGATCGTCAAAGACGGCACCACCGGCGAAGGCAATGGCACCGGCCCGTTCACCCTGGAATCTTTTGAGCCCGGCGTGAAATCGGTGCACAAGCGCAACCAAAACTACTGGCGGGACGGCGCCAACCTCGACGCCCTGGAAATCACCGCCATCACCGATCCGGTGGCGCGGGTCAACGCATTGCTTTCCGGGGACATGCAGATGGTCACCGCCATCGAGCCCAAAGCATTCCGGCAGATCGAGTCGGCAAGCGGAGTAAAACTGCTCTCGCTTCCGGCGGCGTTATCACTGGAAATCTGCTGTCTGAAAGACACCGAACCCGGCATCAGCGATGATTTTGTCAAGGGCATGCAGTACATCCAGGATCGCGACCGCGTGGTCAATAAAATCCTCAAAGGCAAAGGTTCTTTGGGAAATGACCAGCCGATTATGAGCGCGCACGGCCCGGACTTCTGCTCCGAGTTGCCGCAGCGTCCATACGATCCGGACAAAGCCAAATTTCATTTCAAGAAATCCGGCTACACCACGGCGGAAGTTTATGTTGCGCCGGTTATATCCGGCATCGAAGACATGGTGCTGCTGACTCAAGCCAACTGCGCGAAGATCGGCTTTGACCTCAAGGTCAGGCGCGTTCCCACCGATGGTTACTGGGGTGCGGTATGGTTGAAGGAGCCGTTGAATGTGGTCACCTGGAACATGCGCCCAACCGCCAATTCGCAAATAGCCATCCAGTATGCACCGCAGGCGGCGTGGAATGATACCCACTGGCACAACGACCGCATAGGCGAGTTGCTGAGTACGTCTCTGGCGGAGACTAATCTGGACAAGCGGCATGCGATGTATTGCGAGATGCAAACGTTGATTCATGAAGAAAGCGGCATCGTAATTCCCGCATTCACCAACATCAACGACGCCATCGCCGACAACATTATGGGTGTGCCCAAAGTGCCCCTCGGACAGTTGGGCGGAAACGAATGGCCGGAGTTTGTCTGGTTAGCCTGACGCTCCCCGGTCAACCCGGCGCCTCGGATTGATGTTGCAAAAAGCCGGCAAAAAGCCCGCATGAAGTCGTTTTATGCGGGCTTTTTTGTGTCCCATGCCAGCCCATGACCGACCGATGAAAAGAATGAATCTTTCCGGAAGATACAAGCCATGATGATGCAAATGGTCAACCAGCGGATTTTGATTGGCATCGCCACGTTGATGGTGGTTTCGATCATAGTTTTCATCGGCACCAGCATCCTTCCCGGCGATGTCGCCCAGATCATTCTTGGGCAAAGCGCAACGCCGGAGACGCTGGCGAAGTTGCGTACCGAACTCGGCATCGACCAGCCGGGGTACATCCGCTACTTCATCTGGCTGAAAGGCATGGCGACCGGCGACCTCGGCATATCCAAGGCCGGCGGAGCGAGCATAGCCAGTTTGATTGGCGGGCGCATCGGAAACACCATGATGATGACCGGCTTTGTGGCGCTGGTTTCCATTCCCATTTCCATAGCACTCGGATTATTCGCGGCCATGCACCCCGGAACCTGGTTCGACCGCGCCGTCACTTTTTGTACGCTGAGCCTTATTTCGGTGCCCGATTTTTTTATCGCAACCCTGCTGGTTCTGATTCTGGCGGTGGAACTTCGACTGCTGCCGGCCATTGCCTACCTGAGCGGCGATGAAAGCGGCTGGCAGTTAATCAGGGCGCTGGCGATGCCGATCATCACGCTGGTTATCGTGGTATCCGCGCAGATGATTCGAATGACCCGGGCGGGGATATTGAACGTGATGAATTCGCCGTATATCGAAATGGCAATTTTGAAGGGTGTCCCGAAGCGGCGGATTATTCTTCGCCACGCCTTTTTCAACGCCATCGGCCCCATCGTCAACGTCATCGCACTGAACCTCGCCTATCTGGTCAGCGGGGTGGTTATCGTCGAAACCATGTTCGCCTATCCCGGCCTCGCCAAACTGATGATCGACGGCGTGCAAACTCGAGACCTGCCGCTGGTGCAGGCTTGCGCGATGATTTTCTGCGGCACCTACGTGGTTCTCATCCTCCTCGCCGATGTCGCCTCGATACTTTCCAATCCCCGACTCAGGCAGCCGAAATAACCGCCGCCAACGGACAACCATCATGACCGAAGTTACCAAAGACGAACAAGAAATCATCAAAAAACTCGATGCCTTCGACGAGTTGCCGGATGTACCGCCGAAAAGAAAACTGAAACTTTCCTGGCTCGGCAAAATAGGGATTGTGATTGTCGCATTCTGGCTGGTGATTGCCATTATCGGCCCGTATATCACGCCGTATCACGAAATGGACATGGAAGGAGAAGACAGTTTCCTCGACGCCTACGATAACTTTTACCTCGGCACCGACTACCTCGGCAGGGACACCCTCTCGCGAGTCATGTTCGGCGCGCGAAACACCATCGGCATCTCGGTGCTGGCCACGCTCATCGCCTATCTTATCGGCATCACCCTCGGCATCGCCGCGGCGGTCAAGGGCGGCTGGGTGGACATGGGCATCAGCCGCATCAACGACGCGGTGCTGTCGCTGCCGTCCATCATGCTAGGGCTGATCGTCATCGCCGCGCTCGGCTCGTCCATCCCCATCCTCATCGGCACCGCGGCGGTAATCTACGCCACCAGCGTGTTCCGCATCGCCCGCGCCCTCGGCCAGGACATCATGGTGCAAGATTTCGTCGAGGCGGCCAAAGCGCGCGGCGAAAACGTGTGGTGGATCATCCGCTCCGAAGTGCTGCCCAACGCCGCCATGCCGCTGGCCACCGACTTCGGGCTGCGGCTGGTGTTCGTGGTGCTGTTCATTTCCAGCCTCAGTTTCCTCGGCCTCGGGGTGCAGCCGCCGGCCTCGGACTGGGGCAGCATGGTGCGGGAAAACTTGCAGGGCCTTACCTACGGCTCCTACGCTTCCATCTGGCCGGCCTTCTCCATCGCCACCTTCACCATCTCCGTCAACCTCATCGTCGACGACATCTCGGCCAAGTCCGGTGGCAGTCTGGCCAGGAAAATGGTGTAGACCATGGAAAAACTACTCGAAGTCAAAGACCTGAAAATCAGCGCCCAAAGCGACGAAGGCGTAGAAATTCCCATCGTCAAAGGCGTTACTTTTGATGTCCACAAGGGGCAGGTGGTGGCGCTCATCGGCGAATCTGGCTCCGGCAAAACCACCATTTCGCTGTCGGCACTTGCCTACACCAAACCGGGGCTCGAGTTCGCCGGCGGTCAGGTGCTGCTGGACGGCGAGGATGTACTGACCATGGCGCCGTTGCGACAGCGCGAAATTCGCGGACATAATGTTGCCTATCTGGCGCAGAGCGCCGCCGCCACCTTCAACCCGGCCATCACCATCAGCGAACAGGTCACCGAATCCGCCGTGCTTCACGGCGTGCTTACTCAAGCGGAAGCGGACAAACGTGCGGTGGCGTTGTATCACGCTTTGGAACTGCCCAACCCCAACCGCATCGGCTTCCGCTATCCGCATCAGGTTTCCGGCGGCCAGTTGCAGCGGCTGATGGCGGCCATGGCACTGTGCGGCAACCCCGATTTAATGGTGCTAGACGAGCCCACCACCGCCCTCGATGTGACCACCCAGATCGAAGTGCTGAAAGCCTTCAAGAAAGTCATCCACGAAGAAAACGCCGCCGCCATTTATGTCACCCACGACCTCGCGGTGGTGGCACAAATCGCCGACCACATCGTGGTGTTGTACGGCGGCGAAATCATGGAGCAAGGCCCGGCCGACCAAATCATCAACCGCCCCACCCACGCCTACACACGCCGCTTGATGGACGCGGTTCGCCCCAAGCCGGCGGCGGGCATGGGCGTGGCGCTGAGCGGCGAGCACGACCGCGACATCGCCGCCCTCGAAGTCAAGAACCTGACCGCCGGTTATGGCAAAGTCGTCAACGGCGAGCCGGAGGTTGCGGTATTGCGCGATGTCAACGTCAAGGTTGAAAATGGCCATGTGGTCGGCGTCATCGGCGAATCGGGCTGCGGAAAATCCACCCTCGCACGAGTCATGGCGGGGTTGTTGCCCCAATCCAAAGGGGAGATCAAACTGGACGGCAACCACCTTCAAGGTCACCTGCTCGACCGCAAGCGATCGGAGTTGCAAAAAGTGCAGTTTGTCTTCCAGATGGCCGACACCGCCCTCAATCCCAAGCAAACCATCGGCCAGATTATTGGCCGCCCGCTGGAGTTTTACCACGGCATCACCGGCAAGAAAAAACGCCAAAAGGTCGCGGAAATTCTGGAGATGGTTGAACTGCCCGCCGAATTCACCAACCGCCATCCCATGGAATTGTCCGGCGGCCAGAAGCAGCGCATCAACATGGCGCGCTCCCTCGCTGCGTCTCCGGAAGTCATGCTGTGCGATGAAGTAACCTCGGCGCTGGATAGCATAGTCGGCGCCAACGTCATCAAACTGCTGACCTCACTGCGCGACAAAACCGGCGTCTCGTTCGTCTTCATCAGCCATGATCTTTCCACCGTGGCTTCTTTCGCCGATGAAATCGTGGTGCTATACGCCGGCCGGGTGGTGGAGCAGGGCCCCACCGACGAAGTGCTGACGCCGCCCTTCCATCCCTACACGCGCCTTTTGATCGGCTCGGTGCCGGAACTGCGCATCGGCTGGCTGGAAGACACCATGCAGAAGCGCGAAATGGCGGTCGGCATCGCTCGGGGCGTGGAGATTACCGCGGTTGGCTGCCCGTTTTACAACCGCTGCCCGGAAGCCACGGAGGGTGTCTGCAATGTGGAGAATCCACCCGTGCGCGAACTCAAAGACGGCCATCAAATTG
Organism: Candidatus Poriferihabitaceae bacterium; assembly: GCA_965262585.1. Classification (GTDB taxonomy): domain Bacteria; phylum Pseudomonadota; class Gammaproteobacteria; order Arenicellales; family Poriferihabitantaceae; genus JAHRAW01. The sequence goes on along the minus strand of OZ253546.1, from coordinate 733,538 downwards.
CGTGCCACCGCACCATCGACGAGTTGAACGAGACCGAGGCGCACGCACAAAAAATCTTGCACGGTCACGAGAAACTCGACGAAAGTCAGTCAAGTGCCCAGTCAAGCACCCGGCCGAGTGCCTAACCCCCGCATCCACGGAGAACAGACATGAGCCAATACGAAGCCCTGGCGGCGATGGGCGTGAAGCATCCCGAACACATCGTGCGTTTCACGCTTTCGACCACCACCAACACCGACATTCTGCGCATCGTCTACGAGCGCAAGAAGGGGGCAATTCTTCCCACCAGCGTCAACTACCGGTTTCCGCGCATCAAGAAATCCGCCCTCGTAGACAGCGGAACACGCCGTACCGAAGTGATCTATGAAAGTTCGCTGGAATTTCGCAGCGCCGTGGCTGAACTCGAAAAACTCATGGAATCTAGAAAAACCACCGAAAACCTGGAGGAATTAATCAATCAGGAAGTGCGCGCGCTGGAAGAGGAAGTTGCGTTGCGCATAGACGGCATCAAAACGCTGGTAAAACGAATTTCATCCGCGAAAAACAAATAATCCTGCGCGCCGCCCGTCAGGCATTCCCGCCGGAAGTGGTTTATTTCGGGTTGTCGAAGTCGTCTCGAAGATGCTCTTGAATGGATTCCGCCATGCGGCGGGAGCGCAGCAAAGTGGCAGGCGCATGGCGGCCCTGCATGTCCAACGGCGGGCCTTTGCGCATCAGCATACGCAGCAGCGCAAACAGCCCGATGCCGACATGGGCGATTGCCAGCCCACCGAAGAACCAATCCGCGGAGAGGTCCATCGCCAGGGCGATTCCCAGCGGCCCGATGACGGCGCCGATGCCACCGGCGAGCACCAGTCCGCTGCTCGCCGCCACCATCTGTTCGGGGCGCAAATGGTCGTTGGTGTGTGCCACGCACAGCGCGTACATGGGCAGTGAAAAGCCGCCGAACAAACCAAACATGATGGTCACATGGAGGGTAGAGAGTCGCGCCGCATAAATGCACAGCACCGCCGCCACCGAGGCCATGAGGGTGACCGCGAGAATCACCAGACGGCGGTCGAAGCGGTCCGATAGTTTGCCGATGGGCCATTGCAACAGCACCGTGGCGGCCACCGGCGCGAGCATAAACCAGGAAATTCCGGCGGTGTCCAGCCCCTGCAATCCGGCGTACACCGGCCCCAGCGAAAAAATCGCCGCGCTCGCCAACCCCACCGCGAACATCCCGAACACCCCCAGCGGCGACAAGCCATACAAGTCGGCCAGTTTGAGCGAACTCGAATCTTCAAAGCGCGGCGTCGGCATCGCCGCCAGCAGCAGCGGCACCACCGCCACCGAAATCAGCACCGAGGTCAGCACGAACAACGGGTATCCCAACGGATCTGCGATGTTGAGAAGCAACTGCCCGCCGCCCACTGCAACGTAAGTGATCATCATATACACCGACAGCAGTTGGCCACGGGTCTCGTTGGAAGCGCTGTCGTTCAACCAACTTTCGGCGACGATATACAGCCCTGAAAAACAAAAACCACTGATGAGGCGCAGCACGAACCACCCCGCCGGATGCACCCAGGCGGCATGCAACAGAATGCCAGCGGAGGCCATCGCCGCCAATGCGGCAAATACGCGAATGTGTCCAACCCGGCGAACGATTCCCGGCGCCCACAACGTGCCACCAAGAAATCCGGCGTAGAACGAAGACATCACCAAGCCGGTAACAACGGTGGGAAATCCTTCGCGATAAGCACGAACCGCCAACAGCGTTCCCTGCAAACCATCCCCCAGCATGAGAATGCCAAAGCCGAGCAGCAAAGCCCATGAAGCGGTTATCGCTTCGGTCAGTGGATTGGATGTCGTTTTATTCATTAAAAAATCGCCGCCGGAAATGATTGCAGTTCACAAAGATTATATCTTTAACCTAGCAAAAACGAATAACCGAATACCCCACCAAAAAACAAACACCCAAAAAACTAAATAAACAAAGCAATATACAAAAGATAATGGCACAATTTACCGCCGCCGTGTAACTCAACCCAACCCCCGCGCCCGACCCATCAAGCATTCGATGATAAGACCCATTGCGCCGCTTTTGCTGTCCGCTTCGATTTTACTCGGCGGCAACGGCATGCTCGGTACACTGATCGCCCTGCGCGGGAAGTTGGAAGGATTCGACACCGATTGGGTTGGATTGATGGGTGCCTGCTATTTTGTCGGTTTCTTTTGCGCCAGTTTCAGCGCCGCCCGACTGATTCGTTCCTTCGGCCATGTGCGGGCTTTCGCCGCCCTCGCCGCCATCGGTGCGGTGGCGCCGCTGATTATGGCGATGATACCGAATGCCTGGGTGTGGGCGGCGATTCGCGTAGTGAGCGGATTTTGCTTCGCCGCGCTGCTCATGGTCATCGAAAGTTGGATCAACGAGAGTTCAAAAAACACCTCCCGTGGACGGGTACTCGGCGTCTACCGAATCGTCGATCTGCTGGCGGTCACCGGCACTCAGTTTTTGATTCCACTGGTGGGGGAGGGCGGCTACCAGATTTTCTCCGTGGTCAGCGTGATGTATTGCCTGTCGCTGGTGCCGGTGGCGCTGTCCAATCGCACCCATCCGAAAGCACCGGACAACCTCAAATTGAAAATCGGCGCAATCTGGCAGATTTCCCCGCTGGCCTGCCTCACTTCCCTTGCCATCGGCCTTACCAATTCTGCGTTTCGCCTCATCGGGCCAATTTACGGCATTGAAATCGGCTTGGACACCCGCGAGGTGGTGATTTTTATGTCCCTCGGCATTATCGGCGGAGCGGTGTTGCAGTACCCGCTCGGTTTCATGTCCGACAAACTGGGGCGGCGAAAAACCGTCCTGACGGCCACCATCGGCGCCATGCTCGCCGCCCTGGTGCTGTCTAACCAGCAGTATGGCGGAATGCCGATGGTTTACGCGGGCGCCTTTGCCTTCGGTGCCTTCGCCCTGCCGCTGTATTCGCTGGCCGCAGCCCACGCCAATGACCGCGCGGACGCCGGCCAATACGTGCTGGTCTCAGCGGGCCTGACCTTTTTCTTTTCGCTGGGCGCGGTGATTGGCCCCTACGCCGCATCGCTGGTAATTCAATACTTCGGCCCCGCCGCATTCTTTATCTATACCTGCATGGTCCACGCCTCCCTGGCAACAGCCGTAATAATCAGAATGCGCCGCCGCGAATCCGTACCCGCAGAACAACGATCAAAATTCGTCGGCCTACTAAAAACCTCCCCAATGTTCTTCCGCATGGCGAGACGCATTAGTCAATCGTCGGATAAATAGATTTTGTTTGGTGCCGTCATTCCCGCGCAGGCGGGAATCCAGTAAAACATGCCCGGCGTAGCCGCTCCGCACCTAATTGTTGCAAACGCCAGAATATTTGCTATCCTCCGCCCCGACACCAAATAAGTCAATTCAAGCAGAAAATCATGCACGCCCCCAGCGAACATCCACCCGCGGTCAGCGTAATTCTGCCCGCCTTCAACGCCAAAAAATATATCGGCGAAGCGGTCGAAAGCATCCTTTCACAGACTTACACCGACTTCGAATTGATCGTCGTTGACGACGGTTCCACCGACCGTACATTGGAAATAGTACGCGGTAATTCTGATTACCGCGCATAATCTATTTTCCGGGAACAATGATATAAACTACCATCCGGTCAATGCGCAGACGATCTATGACCGCCGGGAGACCATAAATGACCCCCTTCAACGACGTATTATTGGACGAGATTCGCGGCAAATTTCACCATGTGGAGCATTGCCCCTATCAGGGCGCGCGGATATTTTTTGAGAACGCCGGTGGTTCGTTGACCTTGAAATCGGCGGTCGAGGTCAACACTCGGTTGTCGGCGATCCCCGATAATCAGGGGCGCGACAATCCGGCGTCGGCGGAGATGGGGCGTTTGATTGAGCAAGGTCGGCGCGACATGTTGGGGTTTCTCGGTGCCGGGGACGGCGTGGTGTTCGTCGGCGAAAGCGGCACCGAATGTTTGTATCGAATGATTCGCGCCGCAGTGCTGGGTGCGATGCCGGGCGGCCGGGTAGTGGGCAGCACCCTCGAACATCCGGCCACCGCAAGTGCCGCCAAACGGTGGAGCGCGCACGCCAAAAAACTATATGTCGCGGTTGCGCATGATACGCACAACGGCGGTGTCGGCGTTGACGATTACCGGCGACTGGTGAACGCCGACACGCGCGTGGCGACCATCATCCAGACCAGTCCGGTGACCGGAATCTCGGTGGATGTGCAAGGGATCGCCGAGGTCATTCGGGAAGCGTCCCCGGATTGTTTGATCGTGGTTGACGGCATTCAACACGCACCGCACGGCGATGTCGATATCGACCGATACGGTATCGATGCGTATGCGGTGTCCGGCTACAAAGTTTTTTCGCGGCATAACTACGGGTTTGGCTGGGTTTCGCCACGCCTGAGCCGCATGCCGCACGACCACTTGGATGGCACCGCCGAGAATTTTTGGGAACTGGGAACGCGAGACGCCGCCGCCTATGCAACCTTCACCGAGGTTGTGAATTATCTCGAATGGTTGGGTGCGCGGGTGTCGCCACCGCAAGCCGAGCGGCGCGCGCGCATCACGGCGGCGGCCAACGCGATCCGTGCGCATGAAAAACACTTAACCGATACGATGTTACACGGCACCGGCGATCAAAAAGGCTTGGCCGCGATGCCGGAAGTTTTCGTCATCGGCGGTTGCGACAACGCCAAACGCGAAGGGTTGGTGTCGCTGGCGGTGCAAGGCGTGCCGTCGGCGCGGGTGGTGAGCGGATTGAGCGAACACGGCGTGCGCGTGCATATCCGAAAGAACGATTATTTTTCCGGCAATGTTTTAACTCCACTCGACCTCGAAACTTGCGTGCGCGTGTCGATGTGCCACTACAACACCACGGGCGAAGTAAAACATTTCCTCAACGCGATGGAAGCGATTATTGCCGCAGGGTAAAACTTGCGCGGTCGAGTTTGGTATTCAATTAGTCACGGAAGTTTCAGTTCTTTGCAAAAAGTGGTGAACGGTAAAATCCGAGTGCCGTTGGAAAGATAATCTCTGATGCCGGAATGGACTTGATAAAACGTCGGTATATTCGTTCGTTCGCGGAAATACCGTATCGCCGGATTAAGATTTCTCTCGCCCGACTTGCACTCCACTGCAAATAGCGGTTTTTTATTTCGGCACACCACAAAATCGACTTCGCGCCGGTCGGTGTCGCGGATAAACCGCAAATCCATCGCATATCCTTGTGTGTCCTCGAGGTGGTGGCAGTATTTGAGCAACTGGCACGCGACCAGATTTTCAAAACGCGCCCCGGCGGTTGCCACTTGCGACCAATCCCACAGATACAATTTTTGTTCCTTCTTGACCGCGCGAATTTTCGGTGCTCCAAAGGGCGGCACACGAAAACAGACATACATATTTTCCAGAATTTTCACCCAGCGTTCGACGGTCTCGTGCGCAACGCCGAGGTCTTCGCGCAAACTCTTGATCGAAAGCGGCGACCCGACTCGCTCGGGCAATGCTTCGACTAGCAATTCAAGCAACCCGATTTCCCGTATGTTTTCCAAGTCGCGCACATCTTCGTAAATCACCCGCGACAATCGCTCGCGCTGCCACCGCCGCCACACCCGCGTGTTGCCGGAAATCAACGGCTCCGGAAAGCCGCCGAATTTGAGCAATGTTTTGAGGTCGTTTTGATTGGGCGATTGGTTGATCTCACGCAACGAAAACGGATGCAACCGGTGGTAGTGATAACGCCCGTGCAGCGAGTCGCCGCCCCGGCGGTAGTAGTCGAGCCGCGCCGAGCCGGTAATCAAAAAAGAAAGTTGCCCTCGGTTGGAGTCGTATAACCCCTTGACTAGATTTCGCCATCGCGGATATTTGTGAATCTCATCGAGCACGATGAGTTTCTGCTTGGCGGGGATCTCGCCGCGCAACAACCGAGGTCGAACCGCCGGGTCATCCCAGTTGAGATAACCGCGATGCGGCACTGCGGCGGGTTTCAGCAAAGCCAGCGCGAGCGTGGTTTTTCCGACCTGCCGAGGGCCGCCGAGGAACACCATTTTGTTCCGCAAGTCGGCCTTTATGGCGGCGAATAGATAGCGATTGAGTTGTTTTAGCATCATGAGTAAAATCATACTAACTCGATTTTACTCATGAGTAAAGTCGTATTAACCCGATTTTACTCACAATTTCACGCCCTCGAAAAGGCTGAATCAAGGCATCCGCTAGGTGGTTTTCACCGCCAGCCGTGGCACTGGTTTTTCGTTGATGGGCAGATGAATGACGGCGGCCACGATGCCAGCGATGATGCCGGCCCACCACATGGTATCGTAGGAACCGGTCTGGTCATACAGCCGTCCGCCGAGCCACACGCCGAGGAAACTGCCGACCTGATGGCTGAAGAAGACGATGCCGAACAAGGTTGCCATGTAGCGAACTCCGAATACTTGCGCGACTATTCCGGTGGTCAGCGGCACGGTCGATAACCATAAAATTCCCATGGCGGCGGCGAACAGGTAGAGGTTAAATTCGGTTTTCGGCGCGCTCAACAGCAGGAAAATACAAATCGCTCTGGCGAAATAGATAAAACTGAGGCTGAATTTTTTGCTCCAACGCTGCCCGACTATGCCCGACATAAACGAACCGAAGATATTCATTAACCCGATCAACGCGATTGAATACGCGCCGACCGCCGGGTCGAGTCCGAGGTCACGCGCATAGGCGGGGAAATGCACGGTGATGAAAGCGACATGGAAACCGCATACGAAAAAACCGCTCGAGAGCAACACAAATCCTCGGTGGGTGAACGCTTCTCCGAGTGCTTCGTATAGGCTTTGCTCGCTGTGTGCGCCGCTCGAAGCGGATGGGTCGCCGGGCATCAACAACGCGAGTGGAATCATTACCAGTGTGGTTGCGGCGAGAATCAGCAGCGTAGTGTTCCAGCCGTAAGCGGCGATGAAACCTTGACTGATTGGCGAGAATAAAACTTGGCCAAACGAGCCGGCTGCGGTGCCAAGCCCAAGCACCAATGATCGTTTGTCGGCGCCGACCACGCGCGCCATCGCCGCCAGCGCGATTGAAAACGAGGCGAAGGCGATGCCGGTGCCGGTCAGGATGCCGCCGGTCAAGTGCAACGCCAGCGTGCTTTCGGAAACGCTCATCCCCCATACCCCGACGCAGTAGATCAACGCCCCGAGCACAATCACACGCACCGGGCCAACGCGGTCGGCCATCGCCCCGGCGAACGGCAGGGCAACGCCCCACAAGAGATTCTGCAGCGCCATCGCCAACGCAAAAGTTTCCCGCGACCAACCGCGCGCGACAGTCATCGGCTCGAGGAACAACCCAAACACCGAACGAATGCCGAAGCCAACGGTGGAAATCGCGCAGCCGGCGATGATGACGACTAACGCGCTTTGCCAAAAGATTTTTTTGCGGTTCATCGGTTTGCTCCGCTTATGTGCGAGGTGATGTTGTATCGCTTTTTTTGATTGCCTTTACAACAATATTGCTGACACAAAGCCCGGCTATGTCTTCGTTACGGGGAAGACCCGCATTTAACTATCAGGCTACGGGTATGTATGGTGCCACCATAAATTGCTGACGAACTGCTGTAGGCGGTGGCTTGACTTCCGCCAGAAACATAAGCCCCCTGATCACCAACTTGTTCGAGAACCGTGTAGCCTTCGTTACCGCATAAGTCCCCGGCTTCCTCAAAACATGCGCCCCAAGTTAATGCCTCGCCACTACAATTAATGCTATGACCAATTTCACCGCTACTCGTATAGATTTCTCGAGAAGTTACGCATCCAGCCGAGCCAATGAGCGCGAAAATTACGACTATTTTTACTACATTATGCATGGGATTTTCTCCGTATCGCAATAGGTTATAAGAAACCTTATCGATGCTTCCACTGCGGTTTGCGTTTTTCCATAAAAGCCGCCATGCCTTCTTTTTGATCTTCGCTGGCGAATAGCGAGTGAAATTGTCGGCGTTCGAATAACAGCCCTTCGGAGAGTCCGGTTTCGTGGGCGCGGTTGATGGATTCTTTGCACATCATCAATGCCGGTAGCGATTTGGCAGCGATGGTTTCGGCGGTTTTCATGCTTTCTTCCATCAGTTGTTGCGCGCCCACCACCCGCGCCACCAACCCGGCGCGTTCGGCTTCTTCGGCGTCCATCATGCGCCCCGACAGGCACAATTCCATGGCCTTGGATTTGCCTACTGCGCGAATCATCCGTTGCGTGCCACCGGCGCCGGGAATGATGCCGAGGTTGATTTCCGGTTGCCCAAATTTTGCGCTGTCGGCGGCGATGATGAAGTCGCACATCATCGCCAGTTCGCAACCGCCACCGAGGGCGTAGCCGGCCACCGCGGCAATCACCGGCTTGCGGCAACTCGTAACTTCTTCCCAGTTTTCGGTGATGAAGTTCTGTTTGTATGCTTCCATGTAGGTTTTTTCTTTCATCTCGGTGATGTCGGCACCGGCGGCGAAGGCTTTTTCATTGCCGGTAATCACGATTGCGCCGAGCGAGTCGTCGCGCTCAAATTCCGCCAGTGCCTGTCCCAGTTCGATCATCATTTCCGAGCAAAGGGCGTTCAATGCTTTGGGGCGGTTGAGGGTGATAAGCCCCACTTTGCCGCGAATTTCAGCGATTATGTGCGTGTATGTCATGAGCGATACCCAAAATGGTTTGATTTGCCGTAGTATTAGACCTGCAGTATTAGACATGCAGTATTTAGACCTGCAGTATTACCCGCTTGGAATCGACGCATGGCTCGCAGGATTGCGGGCGCGCCATTCAGGTGAAATTCGAGAAGCAACCAATAATGCCCATCAATAATGCCAATGAACAACACATTTGACAAGACCTATCAACGCTCCATCGACGACCCCGAAGGCTTTTGGGCGGAGGCCGCCGAAGCGGTGCACTGGTATAAAAAATGGGACAAGGTGTTGGACGATTCCGATGCGCCGTTTTACCGCTGGTTCAGCGGCGGCGAAACCAATGTTTGTTATAACGCCGTCGACTTGCATGTCGAGCAGGGCCGTGGCGCGCAAGCCGCAATCATCCACGACAGCCCGATCACCGACAGCCGACAAGTCCTGACCTACGACGATCTCAAGGCGCGCACCGCACGCTTTGCCGGTGTATTGCGCAAGCACGGCGTCGAAAAGGGCGACCGCGTCATCATCTATATGTCGATGGTTCCCGAAGCGCTCATCGGCATGCTCGCTTGTGCGCGAATCGGCGCCATTCATTCGGTAGTGTTCGGCGGGTTTGCGCCCAATGAACTGGCGGTGCGCATCGACGACTCCACCCCCAAAGCAATCGTCGCCGCCTCCTGCGGCATCGAGCCGGGGCGGGTAATCGCCTACAAGCCGCTGCTGGACAAGGCCATCGAACTGGCTACACACAAAATCAGCGCATGCATCATCTTGCAGCGGCCACAAGCGCAAGCCACCCTGATTGCGGGCCGTGACTTCGATTGGCGGGAGGCGGAAGAAGCCGCCGTTGATGCCGAATGCGTACCCGTGGCGGCCACCGACCCGCTGTATATCCTATACACCTCCGGCACCACCGGCGCGCCCAAAGGCGTGGTTCGAGACACCGGCGGCGGCATCGTCTCCCTCAAGTGGACCATGAAAAATATCTACAACGTCGAGCCGGGAGATGTGTATTGGGCGGCCTCCGATGTCGGCTGGGTGGTCGGGCATTCCTACATCGTCTATGCGCCGCTGTTCAACGGCAACACCACCATCGTTTTCGAAGGCAAACCGGTGGGCACGCCGGATCCCGGAGTGTTTTGGCGGGTGATTTCCGAACACAAAGTCAAAGTGTTATTCACCGCCCCGACCGCTTTTCGCGCCATCAAAAAAGAAGACCCGAGCGGCGAATACTTAAAAAAATACGACATCAACTGCCTCGAATCATTGTTCCTCGCCGGCGAACGCACCGACCCGGACACCCTCAACTGGGCCAAGGACAAACTCGGCGTACCGGTCATCGACCACTGGTGGCAGACCGAAACCGGCTGGGCAATCTGCTCCAACTGCCTCGGCATCGAGCCGCTGCCAATCAAGGACGGCTCCCCCACCAAGCCGGTACCAGGCTGGCGGCTGAAGGCATTGGACGAATCCGGTCGTGTGGTGAAAAGCGGCGGCATCGGTGCGCTGGTGGCCGAACTTCCACTGCCGCCGGGCACTTTTCCGACTCTGTGGAATGCGCGTCAACGATACTTCGATTCTTATCTGAATAATTATCCCAACTATTACGAAAGCGGCGACGCCGGTTATATCGACGAAGATGGTTATGTGTTTGTCATGTCCCGAACCGACGATGTAATCAACGTAGCCGGCCACCGCTTGTCCACCGGCGCCATCGAAGAAGTGCTGGCCTCCCACCCGGACGTGGCGGAATGCGCGGTGATGGGAGTAAACGACGCCCTCAAGGGCGAACTCCCATTGGGTTGTCTGGTGTTGAACGCCGGGGTAAATCGGGATGAATCCGAAATCGTCGCCGAGGCGGTGCAACTGGTGCGCGAGAAAATCGGGCCGGTGGCGGCGTTCAAACTGGCCGCCGTGGTCGAGCGTTTGCCCAAGACCCGCTCCGGTAAAATCCTGCGCGGCACCATGAAAAAAATCGCCGACAACGCCGAATGGAAAATGCCAGCCACCATCGACGACCCGGTAATCCTCGACGAAATAACCGAGTCGTTGCAAGCCCTGGGTTATGCCAAAGGATGAAGCACGCTTTTATCATGGACCCTTTGGAAAAGGTCAAGCCGTGGAAAGACACCACCTATTTTCTAATGCTCGCCGCCGCCCAGCGTGGGCATCGCGTGTGTTATCTCGACCAGCGTTCGCTGTGGCTGCAACACGATCAAGCGCGCGCTCGAGTGACTTGGCTCGAAGTCAGCGACGACCACGATCATCCGTTCAAGCCGCTCGAACCAATTGAATGCGAGTTCGGCGAAATGGATGTGGTGTGGATTCGCACCGACCCGCCGTTTGACCGTAGATACTTCTACACCACGCTGCTGCTCGACCACCTTCCCGCCACCACCCGCGTAGTGAATCGACCAAGCGGCATCCGCAACTGGAACGAGAAACTCGCGGCACTGCATTATCCCGAATTTACCCCGCAAACTTTGGTGAGTAACGATAGCGGACGCATCAAAAAATTCTCCGAAGCGGTTGGTCGAGTGGTGATAAAACCGGTAGATGGTTTCGGCGGCAAGGGCATCATTTTTTATAACGCCAACGATGACAGCGATGCCGCGCTCGATGACGCGCTTGATGTCGCCACCCACGGCGGACGGCACTGGGTTGTGGTGCAGGAATACCTACCGGCGGCACGCGAAGGCGACAAACGCATCCTGCTATTGAACGGCGAACCCCTCGGCGCCATCCTGCGCCTCCACGCCGCCGACGGTGAACTCAACAACTTAGACGCCGGCGGCGTCGCCCGCCCCGCCGAACTCAGCCCACAAGATTTAGAGATATGCGCGGCAATCAAACCCGGCCTCCTCGCACAAGGCCTATTGCTCACCGGCATAGACATCATCGGCAACAAACTCATCGAAGTAAACGTAACCAGCCCCACCGGCCTACAAGAACTATGCCACTTCACCGGCGAAGATTACCACCACCGAATCATTGCGGCGTTGGAGTGAGCGGGCGATAGAGCAAGGGCGGCAAGTTGTGCCGTTGAAAAATACTTATATCACCCTGTTATTTTTTAGATTGATCCGGTCGCATAGCGAAGAAAATCAATTATGTGGTTTTTTGTGAACAGGGATTTTTCAACCCCCATGACTATCCGCTCAACAACATCCGCTCCGGCTCGTTCTTTGGGTTCGATGAGTCCATTGTTGAGATTTCTTTCAAGGTCTCGCAGTTCCACAATGATGGCTCGCCGATAAACAACATAACTGGCATGCGTGATAAAAGGGTGGTCGCCAGGTTGCAAAATACAGGTTTTGTCATAACCGGACTCGCCCTGGCGAATGGACGAAATGCTAACCAACAATATACTCGGTATGAGATCTTCCGAACTAACAGTATTCGTAATCGCTATATGTAAATGCTTTTTCTCGATGCCGCTTGAGGGTGGTGATGGAATTAAAAACGTGTCTTGTTTGCGCGAATTAACCGGCGCATTGCTGCGCAAAGAATTCACCGATGCCCTCCTCTTCTTGAAGGCGTTTCGCTATGCTTTCCGCTTGTTTTTCAGTATAGCCGACAGCGCAGAGTACGCGCTCAATGGGGATGGGAAGAGAAGATCCGTGCGGGTCTTCCCATTCCGAACAATGTTCGTGCGTGTGGTCTTTGATTTGGAACCGCGTCATGCCGCCAAATTTTTCCCATACTTGATTTATCGCATCCTCATCCGATTTGCTGATATGACCAAGCGCGCCGCCGCTTTCTAAAACATTATCTTTTACGGACACTTCATGGTTGGCACGGGCGGAAATAAGATCATCCCAGCCACCCGGTTGTGACTTAATATACCCGTTTATGTGATCCAGGGTTGTGGAGAGAACCGGGCCGTGCGGCATGGAAACAAAACAGTCACCGGTGATTGTGTTCGCATACTTTTCCAAAGAAATCCGTTCCGAGAAATACATCAACTTCATCAGTTTAAGATGCGACATTCGCCCACCGTTTTTCCGTAACAGATAAACCGCCATATGTGCGGCTGCTTTTTCGTCAAACATTGTTAGAGTGCTTGGTAGTGGATTGACGCCATTTTGACATAAATCGTTTTCAAGTGTCAATTGGTGTTGCTATCATGTGTTCCTCGCACCAGTTATCCTTCGGAGATTACATCCATTCGTATGGCTTTGCCACTTTAACCGTGTGGAGTGCCGTCATTAGTTTGTTGTGGTACCGGTGTGGGTTTGCCTGTTTGACCCTAACCTCGCCGGTATAACCGAAAAATTTGGGCACATAGATGCACTGAATTCATCAAAAAAAAGCCCGAAAAAACGCGAAAAGAGAAATATTTTTGCTGGTCTATACCAATTACTATTGCGAGGCGGGGCGAAAATATAGTAGATTAACCGCATTGCGGCAAGGGGCAATCCAAGGCCGATTCATTTATATAACCGTTCTAACTATTGAGGCAACTCATGCTTTTACAAATAATTTTGGCCGTCATTGCGGCAACGCTCATTATTGTGGCTTCGTATCGATACCTGAACTGGAAAGCGATGCTTTCCTTGGGTGGGTTATTTCTGGTTGCGGCAACAGTCGCGCTGTTTCTCAACTACCAGAATGATAGCATAACTTGGTCTGTTCCTGTCGGTGGAGGCTTATTTCGGCAAGGCGATAGCGTTAGCATTCTCGGCGAATATTGGTGGCTTGCGCTACTCATTTTGCTGACCGGTATTGTGCTTATGATTGCAGGTGTGATAAAGCGGATACGGATGCCGTCTCCCGCGCCAGTCTCAAAGGCGAGCGAAGACCCAGCCACTGAACGGGAAAAGATAGAGAAAGCGTTAAAATCTGAAATCGCTGAAGTGCAAGGCAACCTTGGCAATCCAAGTGAAAAGGGCGTGCAAGATGCCCAGGACTCTGGCGGTGCCATTCCCAGGCGACACGCTACTGAACCAGAAGGGTTTGAAGTCGACGCACGACAGCAATACGAAACCCTAGGAAAATCGTTTGTATTGAATACCGCGACACGCTTAAAAGATGAACTTGGCGAAGCGTTGCGAACCCTGTCGGATATTAAAACCAAACTGACCAAGGATTACTATGCTAAGAAAGCAAGTGCTGATTATCGTGAAAACGCTGAGGAATATCCGGAAGAGGAAGTAGAAAGGCGCCGCAAAGCGGTCGATGATGCCGGACGAAGTGAAACACAATTTCGCAACAGATTAGAACTACCATCAGGCGATGATCCGGAGTGGGACAAGCCAACTTCAGGGAAGCAATTGATTATATTTGGTGTGCTTTTCGCGCTTATTGAATTTGGCGTCAGTTACTATTTATTGAAAGATCAAATTGGTGACCGTGCATTTGTAAATGCCTTGTATGCAGTAGTGGTTATTTTTGTGCTGTCTGTTGCGTCAGCCTGGCTTTTTCGGTTTATGCGTCTTCCGCATAAAGCATTAATTCGTGCGCTGGCTAGCGTTGTATATATTGCGTGTTTTGGGTTATTAATTCTCAGTTTTGGCTTGTTGCTGGAATTTCGCGCGGTCGAGACGCAAGTTGCCGGCGGCGAATTTTTTAGTGCTCTCAATACTATGTTAACCGGTTATGGATCAGTTCTAACCGATTTGGGTAATCTAACTCTTTTCCTCATTAATATGCTCGCGTTCGGGTTGTTTTATTGGAAATTTTTGTTGTGGCATGAACGTTTCCGTGGCTATCGCCGGGTTGGTGAACGACTTAGACAAGCCAAAGGCGAATGGCTATCTATGTTTAACAAAAACAATGCATGCATCAAAAATGCGTTAGACCATGCCAACAACGAAGCGAGTGGCGCCAGAAAAGCCGCAAGCCAAGCGGTAAGAAAAATACAAGAAAAGAAAGATGTGCTGGAAAATATTCAAGCCATCCTTGCCCCGGCATTTGTGAAGAAATTGCACTCGGCATATCGCAATGGCATCAGAGATTATCGCGCCAGCAACACGGAGCATCGCAATGTAACGGTCAACCCGGCGCCCGCCTATTTTAGGCAAGACTCCTCGCTTTGTGCGGCGGATGAACATTTCATCGACAATCACGGTGTTGACGAATTTCTTGCCAGCCAGCAACAAAGTATTTCGCAAGCGGAAGACACGCGCCAAGAAATTGAAAATACGGTGACCGATTGGCATAATCAGAGTGCGCAGTTAAATGAGAAATGGACGAAAGAATTTAAGCGAAAAATTGACGGAGCCGGGATATGAATGACAAATTCAAGAAATTTTTTTTAGACGAGAAATATCTGTTACCAAGCCAGAAACCGGTAGCCGCTGGTGCACCTGATCCTTCGACTAACAGAAATCATCCAATATGGTTGAGCGGAGGTGTCGCGGCATCTGTCTTTGCGCTGATATTGTCTATCATATTTAGTGGCGCCAGTCCCGGGGCAGGCACAATTAAAGTCGACCCCAGCACTCTTTGCCCTGACCCTGTCCATATTGTTAGCGAAACTTACATCCATATTGATCTAAGTGAAAAATTGACTCCAGATCAGCGCGGGTGGTTGCAGGAACTTCTTCAAGTGGCGCAAAACAGCACGCTACCAAAATACTCGTTGTTTTCAATTAGCCAGATGCAAACCAAACCGAAAGCCCCGCGGGTGGAAGTGTTGCGGTTTTGTATCCCGGATATCGAGGGTATTCGTGCAGGCGGGATAAGCGTTAGCAAGGATGATTGCCCTGAAATCGCCGAAGAGGAATTTGACTGGGAGCAAAACAAGTTTCGGCATTTTGGACAGGCTTTGCGCGAAAAAATCACTGGAGCGTGTGAAGTTTATGTCGAATTGAAGGGGAAGGTTCAAGAAGCCGCTGACCGTTACAAAATAGTTAGCCTGGAGCAAAGCCAATCATATATCGTAGGTAGCATTGAAGATGTTCTGCACGCCACCGCACGCGACAACTCGCGTATCTCGACTCAACTTATCGTGTTCTCGGATATGTTGCAAAACGCCAAATGGTTTAGCCAATACAATATCCAGACAGATAAGTGGACGGCAAAGAATCTCAAGAAACTGCGCAAAAGCGATGCCGCAGTAAAAGAACTGGGTGGAAAACCACCGCCCGCCAATTTAAAGTTTGACAAGGTTCTGCTGTGTGCTATTCCCAGCACACATTCGGTTCTCGCCAATGCTCGAAGCCGGAACGCGCATAAAGCGATGTGGGAAAAGTATTTTAAGGATAGAGTTATGCGACCGAACGAAGACAATCTCAAATTTAGACGAGCAAGTGCATGCGCGGTGGCCGCCGGCGAATTGATGAAGCAAACACATTAATATAATGCCCGACATCACGAAGCGCGGCCGATGGGAATTCTGGATCGACCGTGGTGGCACGTTTACGGATGTGGTGGCGCGGCGGCCGAATGGGGAGGTGGTTACGCATAAACTGTTGTCGGAAAATCCGCGGCAGTATCGGGATGCGGCGATTCAGGGCATTAAGGATATTCTAAGCGAAGCCGGACTCGATCTCGGCGAAGGTGAAACTGCGCGGTTGCCGAGTGAACATATTGCCGCGGTCAAAATGGGAACCACCGTGGCTACCAATGCGCTGTTGGAACGTCGTGGCGAGCGCACTTTGTTGGTGATTACGCGCGGTTTCAGAGACGCCCTGCGCATTGGTTATCAGGCGCGACCGGATTTGTTTGCGTTGCATGTCGAACTGCCGGAGATGTTGTATGAAGACGTGCTCGAGATCGATGAGCGCATCGACGCCGCCGGAAAAATTTTGACGCCGTTGGATGAGGCTGGGGCGGCAAAGGGGTTTGCGCGCTTTTACAAAGACGGCTATCGCTCCGCCGCCATCGTTTTGATGCACGGCTATCGTTATCACCAACACGAACACCAACTCGCCGAAATCGCGCGTGCGGCCGGGTTTGAACAGGTGTCGGTCAGCCATCTGGTTAGCCCGTTGATGAAATTGGTTTCGCGCGGCGACACCACCGTGGTCGATGCCTATCTCTCGCCGATTTTGCGGCGTTATGTCGAACAGGTCGCGGCTGAGATGCCGAATTTGAAAGCGCACAACGGCAGGCTGATGTTCATGCGTTCCGGCGGCGGGTTGACCGATGCCAGTTTTTTTCAAGGCAAGGACGCGGTGCTTTCAGGCCCGGCCGGCGGCGTGGTGGGCATGGCAAAAGCATCGGCGGCGGCGGGCTTCGAGCGGGTCATCGGCTTCGATATGGGCGGCACTTCCACCGATGTCAGCCATTACAACGGCGAGTTTGAAAAAACTTTTGACACCGAAGTTGCCGGAGTGCGATTGCGTGCGCCGATGATGTTGATTCACACGGTGGCCGCCGGCGGCGGTTCGATCCTTCACTTCGACGGCGCGCGTTATCGAGTGGGCCCGGATTCCGCGGGCGCGCATCCGGGCCCGGCGTGTTACCGAAACGGCGGGCCGCTGACGATCACCGACTGCAATGTGATGCTCGGAAAACTGCAGCCCGATCTATTCCCCAAGGTATTCGGCGTGGCCGCCAATCAAGCATTGGATGAAGCCGTGGTCGCGCACAAATTCGCCGAACTGGCGACTCGCATCCAATCCGAAACCGGCGACCGGCGCGCCCCCGAAGCGGTCGCCGAAGGATTCCTGGCGGTCGCGGTCGAGAACATGGCCAACGCGATCAAGAAAATTTCCGTGCAGCGCGGCTACGATGTATCCGAATACACGTTGTGTTGTTTCGGCGGCGCCGGCGGGCAGCACGCTTGTCTGGTCGCCGACGCGCTGGCGATGAAGCGCATTCTGATACATCCTTATGCGGGCGTGCTCTCGGCCTATGGAATGGGGCTGGCGGATACCGTGGTCGAGCGTCAGCAGGCGGTTGAAGCGGTGTTGGAACGCGCCTTGCTCGATCAACTTGGGTTGCGCTTGGACGAGTTGCAGCGGGCCGGTGTCGATGAATTAAAAGCGCAAGGTGCGGAATGCGACAACCTGGTTTTCAGGCGACTGCTACACCTTCGTTACCACGGTTCCGACACGGCATTGTTGGTTAACCACGATGCGTTGGAAAAAGTGGTTGCCGAATTCGAACGACTGCACCGAATGCGCTTCGGTTTTATTTCCCCGGAAAAAGGATTGATGGTCGAGTCGATCGAAGTCGAAGTGATTGCAGCCGCGAAACCATCGACCATCGTCAACACCGCGAATACCGCAAACACCGAGAACGCGATGAACGCCGATGCGGTGCGGCCCTGCCATCTGGACGGCGAATGGCATCAGACGCCGTTTTACCATCGCCATTCGCTCGCCGTCGATGCGGTGGTCAACGGCCCGGCGGTGATTCTCGACCCGACCAGCGCGATCGTGGTCGAACCCAACTGGCGCGTACGCCTCAGCGCCGACAACAATTTGGTGCTCGAACGCCGCCGTGAACGCGCACGCGCGCGCGCGATTGGAACCGAAGTGGATCCGGTCATGCTCGAAATATTCAACAACCTGTTCATGTCGGTCGCCGAGCAGATGGGCTCGGTGTTGGCGAACACCGCGACTTCGGTCAACATCAAAGAACGACTCGATTTCTCGTGCGCCATTTTCGACCCGGACGGCGCGCTGGTCGCCAACGCACCGCATATGCCGGTGCACCTCGGCTCGATGGGCGAGAGCATCAAAACCGTGATCCGCGAACGCGGCGCAGACATCAGCCCCGGCGATGCGTACATCCTCAACGCACCTTATAACGGCGGCACCCACCTGCCGGATGTGACCATCATCAAGCCGGTGTTCACCGCCGAGAAAAAACTATTATTCTATGTCGCCTCGCGCGGCCACCACGCCGACATCGGCGGCAAAACTCCGGGCTCGGCGCCGGCAGATTCGACCAGCATCGAGGAAGAGGGCGTAGTCATCGACAACTTCAAATTAGTCGAAAACGATCACTTCCGCGAACGCGAAATCCACCAGTTATTGACCGCCGGAAAATGGCCGGCGCGCAATCCACAGATGAACATCGCCGATTTCAAGGCGCAACTGGCGGCCTGCGAAAAAGGCGCGCGCGAATTGGTGACGATGGCCGCGCATTACGGCGTCGACACGGTGCACGCTTATATGAAACACGTCCAAGACAACGCCGAGGAATCGGTGCGGCGCGTGCTCGGGGTGCTGAACGACGGCGCGTTTACCTACGAGATGGACGACGGTTGCCGGATTGCGGCGACCATCAGCGTTGCCCGTGAACAGCGGCGCGCGGTGATCGATTTCAGCGGCACCAGCGCGCAGCATCCGGGGAATTTCAACGCGCCGTCGGCGGTCGTGCGCGCCGCGGTGTTGTATGTGTTTCGCTGTCTGGTGGACGACAACATTCCGTTGAACGAAGGTTGTCTGAAACCAATCGAGATCATCATCCCTCAAGACTCAATGATAAATCCGAGTTATCCGGCGGCGGTAATCGCCGGGAATGTCGAGACCTCGCAATATCTGGTTGACACCTTGTTCGGCGCATTGCAAACGGTCGCCGCATCCCAGGGCACAATGAACAACTTGATCTGGGGCAACGAAGAATACCAATATTACGAAACCATCTGCGGCGGCACCGGCGCAACCGCCGACCAACCCGGCACAGACGCGGTGCATTCCCACATGACCAATTCGCGCCTGACCGACCCGGAAGTTCTCGAATGGCGCTTCCCGGTGGTGCTCGAATCGTTTGCCATCAGAGAAGGTTCGGGCGGCGGCGGCCTGCACCACGGCGGCAACGGCGTCATCCGCCGCCTCCGATTTTTACAAGGCGGCATAACCGCCAACATCATCTCCGGACACCGCAAAGTGCCACCCTACGGCCTAGCCGGCGGCCACCCCGGCGCCACCGGCAACAACCGAGTCGAACACCCCGACGGTAGCGTAACAAAACTACCCGGCGTCGCCCAGATTGAATTAAACGCCGGAGATGTGTTTGTGATTGAAACCCCCGGCGGCGGCGGGTATGGTTAAATTAACCCAGATGTGATACCATAAACTTTCTTCGTGAAACAGAAAACCAGTGATAAGTTTTTAATTTTATCTGACATCTTGCATAAAAAACAATGGAAAATAAAAAACAACCTCTGGCGGAGATATTTGGACACCGCCCCACTGATTTTAGTGAAAAAGCCGAGCGCTACCGCACAAGAAAACTTTGCCCGTTTAACAATAAAGTTCCAAGTTGCACAAAGGACAAAGCAAAAGATCCTTTGGGGGTTTGCAGCATAAACCATAAAGGCATGCCAGTTATTACATGCCCGATTCGATTTCGGGAAGACTGGTTGATTACAGATGATGCCGCCGATTTCTTTTTTGGTCGAGGGGCATCATGGACATCATTGACGGAAGTTCGCCTCTTGGATTATTATGGAAAATCTTCCGGGAATATAGATGTTGTTTTGGCCGCATATGATGAAAGCGGAAAAGTGTATGACTTTGGTGCCCTTGAAATTCAAGCGGTTTATATTTCTGGAAATGTCCGGGCTCCTTTTGTTCGCTATATGTCCAATCCAAGGGATAATGGAGAAATGGATTGGGCAGATCAACCTAATTTTCCCCGTCCCGATTTTCTGTCATCGTCAAGAAAACGATTGGCACCACAACTAATGTTCAAAGGTGGAATTTTAAATTCGTGGAACAAGAAGATGGCTGTGGCGCTGGATAGCGGTTTTTTCAAAACACTGCCCGAATTGAAAGAAGTTAATCGAGATGAGGCGGAAATAGCGTGGATTGTTTACGATTTGGTTCTTTGTGCGGACAGTTCACGATACAAACTTCAAAGAACAAAGGTAGTTTACACAAAATTCCAAGATTCATTGAATGCAATTACTCAGTCAAAAGCAGGGGAAGTTGAAAATTTTATTAAGTTACTGCAAGAAAAAATTGATGAGAAACTGGAAAGTCCTCCGCAGAACAAAATGCTTGAAAATCCATTTCCAACATAAGAAATGCAACAAACCACACTTTTTGATACTCGGCCCCGTGCTCGACAAAACCAAGGGGTTGTGAATGTGGCCTCTGTGCCTCAGCGAAGCCCGTTTCGTTACCCGGGCGGAAAAACCTGGTTTGTTCCACGCATCAGAGAATGGTTGCACAGTCAAAGCGATACTCTCGAAATTTTTGTGGAACCATTTGCCGGTGGTGGAATAACTTCATTGACGGCGGTTTTTGAAAATATTGTTCCTCGGGCATTGCTGGCGGAATTGGACGATGAGATGGCCGCCGTTTGGAAGGTTATAGTAAACGGCGAGTCTGAGTGGTTGGCCGAACGGATTTTGAACTTTGAAATGAATAAAGAAAATGTAGTCGCTGAACTGAATAAAAAAGCCAATGATTATCGGGATACGGCCTTCAAAACCATAATTAAAAACCGGACTTTTCATGGAGGAATATTAGCCGCGGGCGCGGGGTTTCTGAAAAACGGAGAATCTGGCAAAGGCATAGGTTCAAGATGGTATCCGATGACGTTGGCGAAAAGGTTCAAAGAAATCGACCGAATTCATTCCAAACTCGAATTTCGCCATACCGATGCTTTTATTATTTTAGATGAATATAAAAATGAAACCGGTGCCGTCTTCTTTATCGACCCGCCGTATACTGCGGGCGGAAAGAAAGCGGGTAAAAGACTATATACGCATTACGAATTGGATCATGATTTACTTTTTCAGAAGTGTGCAATGTTGAAGGGTGATTTTATAATGACATATGACAATGCGCCGGAGGTCAAGAATCTTGCCAGTAAGTACAATTTACAAGCTAAGCCAGTAGCAATGAAAAACACGCATCATGCGGAAATGACAGAACTGGTTATCGGAAGGAACTTGAATTGGATGGTTGGGGCAGAAAGAATTCTGGAAGAACGGGCCGGATACCAGTCAAAGAAAATTTAAATGAAAAACGACATGAACCGCAAACTGATTTCGAGTGGCTCGGACTTTGAATCGAAAATTGGGTATTCCAGAGCGGTGGTGGATGGCGATTATGTCTTTGTTTCTGGCACCACCGGGTATGATTATCGGGCGATGACCATCTCCGATGATCCAGTCGAACAAGCCGAGCAGTGTTTTCGGAACATCGCAGCCGCATTGCGCGAGGCTGGCAGTAGTATGGATCAGGTGGTGCGGGTGCATTACATTTTCCCCGACCGCAAATACTTTGAACCGTGCTGGCCGATTTTCCGAAAGTATCTTGGCACCGCCCGCCCCGCCGCAACGATGTTCATCGCCGGATTGCTGGACGAAAAAATGAAACTCGAAATTGAAGTGACTGCAAGAATTAATACACCGACTAACGGGAAACTGATATGAGCGATGAACAAGATATACGTTGGATGCAACGTTTTTCAAATTATCAAAAGGCTTTGCGGGAGTTAGAGCAAGAAATTAAAATAACAAGCGCAAAAACCCCCACCAAACTGGAGAAGAAAGGGCTGATTCAAACATTGGAATATACATATGAACTGGCGTGGAAGATTCTGAAAGATTTCCTCGAAGCGCAAGGTGACAGGATTCACGGGCCCAGAGATGCCATCAGACTTGCTTTTAATCGGGGTGTCATTGAGAACGGACAAACATGGATGGACATGATTGATTCGCGCAATGAAACGGTTCACACTTACAACGAAAACACCGCTGAAAAAATCTACCGCAAAATAATTGATGCTTATTGCGATGAATTTCTGGCGTTGGAAAAAACTATGCTGGCGCGCATGGTTGAGTGATGTACGGTTTGAAAAAAGAGGTGATCCAACGTTTGCAAGGGGTCTTTGCGGCACATTCTAAAGTGGAACAAGCCATTCTGTACGGCTCCCGTGCGAAAGGAAACTATCGCAACGGTTCTGACATTGATTTAACTTTGAAAGGAAACTTGGATTTAGACGATATTCATTCCATATCGCACCAAATCGATGATCTAAATCTGCCCTACTTGTTTGATTTGTCCATTTTCGACAACATTAGCGAGCGCGACTTGATTGATCATATCGCTCGAGTTGGGAAAACTTTTTATCAAAAATAAACCAAAAAAGAAAAGAAGCGGAAGAGGGAGCACACAACGCTTTCACTGCTCAGTAAAACGACTCCGTAAAACCGCTACTGCTCGGTTCCTTGCTCCGTCCCCCGTTCCACTCCCTCTTCCGCATCTTCTTTTTCTTTGTCAGCGGCGAAAGTTTCTTCGATGTTGTTGCGTGCGGTTTGGGCGATGGATATTAGTGCTTTTTCGTCGTGGCGGACGGCGACTTGTTGGTGGAGGGTTTCGATGTCGAACTTGCGGAATTTTTTGCTTAGGCGTCGTGCGTACCATTCGCTGAATCCCAATTCCACCAGCGCGTCTTTGGCGAGTTCCAGCGCCGAGGCGAAGGTTTCTCTGGAAAATCCGTCAATTTGGTTGTCGATGAGGTGCATGGCGTGGCCACGGTCGTAGGCGCGTACGAATATTTTGAGGTTGGGAAATTCCCGGCTAATTAACTCGATGGCTTGGTCGACGGTGTCCCTGCTCGCCATCGCCAGCACGATTAATTTGGCTTGATCGGCGCCGGCGGAGCGCAGCACATCCAGCCGCAAGGCGTCTCCGTAGTAGGATTTGTATCCGAAGCGGCGGACCCGGTCCAGTTGTTCCGGGTTGTTGTCGATTAGCGTGGGGGTGATTTTGTTGGCCATCAGCAAGCGACCGATGACCTGCCCGAAGCGGCCAAAGCCGACGATGATGACCGGGTTGCGGTTGTCGGCGATTTCATCCATGGGCAGGTCGTTGGCGCGGAAGAATTTCGGTTCAATGAATTTTTCATTGACGAACAGCAACAGCGGCGTGGCGGCCATGGACAACGCCACGGCGAGGATCAACTGGTCGGCGATTTGCGCGTCCATAACGCCGGTTGTCACGGCAAAACCGAACAGCACGAATCCGAATTCACCGCCCTGGGCGAGGGTGAATGAAAACTGCCCGCGTTGGCTTGGCGGGATTCCTGTGTGGCGCGCGATGATATACAAAACCGCTACTTTGAGCGTCATCAGCGCGGCGGTGAGGGCGGGAAGCAGCAGCGGGTTTTCAAACAGCAAGCCGAAATTCACCGACATGCCGACGGAGATAAAGAACAGCCCCAGCAGCAATCCCTTGAAGGGTTCGATGTCCGATTCGAGGGCGTGGCGGTACTCGGAGTTCGCCAGCAGCACCCCGGCCAAAAACGCGCCCAGCGCCTTGGAGATGCCGAGCAATTCCATGATGGCGGCGATGCCACCGACCAGCAGCAGCGACAAGGCGGTGAACACTTCGCGCAGGCGAGTGGCGGCGACGAAGCCGAAGATGTGGTGCAAGAAAAACCGGCCGATGATAAAAATGCCGAGCATGGCGCCGATGATTACCGGCGTGGATTGGCGGTCGCCGCTGGTGACGATTTCAGATCCGAGCAGCGGAATCAGCATGATGATGGGGACTACCGCGATGTCTTGAAATAGCAGCACGGAAAATCCGGTCTTGCCGGCGGGCGTGTTCAGCAAGTCTTTTTCTTTGATGGATTGTAAGGCGATGGCCGTGGATGACAACGCCAATCCCAACCCGGCGACCACGGCGGTTTGCCAGGGCGCGCCGAGCAGCAGGCCGATCAGGAAAATGAGGGCCGCGGTAATCAGCATCTGGGTGCCGCCGACTCCGAGGATGGAGCGGCGCAGCGTCCACAGTTTTCGCGGCTCCAGTTCGAGGCCGATCAAAAACAGCAGTAGCACCACTCCGAGTTCGGAGAAATGCAGGATGTCGCCGACGTTTTGGATCAAGCCCAGCCCCCAGGGGCCGATGCAGGCACCGGCGGCCAGATAACCGAGCACGGAGCCGAGGCCAAGCCGGGCGAACAGCGGCACAACGATAACCGCGGCGGACAAATACACCACCAAGTTGAACAAAAAGCCGTGGCTATCCATGCAAATTATTCATCGTATTCAAGCGCGAGGGTTGGGCACAAATCCATCGGGAAGCGCGTCGGTGAAAAAAAGCAGGCAAAACGGGCATGTGTTTCGTAGAAGGTAAAAACATCGCGCCATCATATCACTGGCTTGGGGGGTGTGCAGGTGAGGAGTTATCTAGACTCGTCATTTCCGCGAAAGCGGGAATCCATACGGCACCCGGGTTTTTTTCTGGATTCCCGATACGATGAAAAATATGGTCGCTGGCGCTCCCTATTTTTCTATCGTTCGGGAATGACGAGTTTTGATATTCCTCGCTCGTAAGTCACTCCTCGTTTGCCGTTGTGGACAGGCACGGGGGCGCTGTCCCTACGAGGAAACGAGGAATAACGGCAGGTGAGGAGTTATCTAGACTCGTCATTTCCGCGAAAGCGGGAATCCATACGGCACCCGGGTTTTTTTTCTGGATTCCCGATACGATGAAAAATAAGGTCGCTGGCGCTCCCTATTTTTCTATCGTTCGGGAATGACGAGTTTTGATATTCCTCGTTTACCGCTGTGGACAGGCACGGGGGCGCTGTCCCTACGAGGAAACGAGGAATAACGGCAGGTGAGGAGTTATCTAGACTCGTCATTTCCGCGAAAGCGGGAATCCATACGGCGCCCGGGTTTTTCTCTGGATTCCCGATACGATGAAAAATATGGTCGCTGGCGCGCCCTATTTTTCTATCGTTCGGGAATGACGAGTTTTGATATTCCTCGTTTGCCGTTGTGGACAGGCACGGGGGCGCTGTCCCTACGAAACTGAGTACTTATTGGCTAACATGAACTTAACAGTTACACTTCGAGGTTGAATTTATCTTATCATTCAAGTCATGACTAAAATTCTCGCCTTTGCCGGCAGTGCGCGAAAAGATTCGTTGAACAAAAGGCTCGTCAAGGTCGCCGTGGTTGGTGCGCAAAGTGCCGGTGCGGAGGTGACTTTGATCGACCTTGCGGATTTTCGGATGCCGCTTTTTGATGAGGATTTGGAAGCGGAGCAGGGCATGCCGGCGGCGGCGGTGGAATTCAAAACCTTGTTGATCGAGCATCACGGATTTTTGATTTCATCCCCGGAATACAATAGTGCGCCGAGCGCGTTGCTGAAAAACGCCATCGACTGGGCATCGCGTTCTCAGGCAGACGGCGAAACCCCGCTGATGGCTTATGCGGGAAAGTTCGCCGGCTTGCTGGCTGCTTCTCCGAGCGTGTTGGGCGGGCTGCGCGGATTGGTTGCGCTGCGAATGCTGCTCGGCAATCTTGGGTGACCGTGTTGCCGAATCAGGTCGTGGTATCCCATGCCCACAAGGCATTCGCCGAAGACGGTTCGCTGATCGAAGAAAGAAAACAGCAGGCGGCGGCGGATGTCGGCGGCCAACTGGCTCGTTTGATTGAGCGAGTCAAGCAATAGGCGCGCGCTTTACAGCAACTCTTTGAATGCACTGTCCAGTTCGGGATAGCGAAAGCGATAACCGTTCGCAACCAGCCGGGTCGGCAGCACTTTTTGTCCGCCAAGTAACAGATACGCCGATTCCCCCAGCGCGGCGTTGATCGCAAAATCTGGGGCGGCAAGCCATGCCGGCCGCTTCACCGCCGCCGCCAGACTTTTGGTAAAAGCGGCGTTGGTCACCGGATTGGGCGCGCACAAATTGAATGCCCCGTGATGATCGGATTCGTCCAGCAGTTTCAGCAGGATGGCGACTTGGTCTGCGATGTGAATCCAACTCATCCACTGCCGCCCATCGCCGATTCGCGCCCCCAGCCCGAGCCGGAACGGCAGCGACATTTGTTTGAGCATGCCCCCGTCGCCGCTCAAAACCAAGCCGGTGCGTAGCAGGCAAGTTCTGACGGTGCATGCGCCCGCAGCCTCGCTCGCAGCCTGTTCCCATGCATTACACAGCCGTGCGCCAAAGTCCGTTGCCACGGCGTCGCTTTCATCCACTTCGCGGTCACCGCAATCGCCGTAAATGCCCACCGCCGAGCCGCTCAGCAACACCTCGGGTTTGGTTTTTGCCCGGGCAATTTTCTCCACCAGCGCGGTGCTCAAAGTAACGCGACTGTCCCACAATATTTTTTTGCGCAGATCACTCCAGCGCGCGCCGACGATGGGTTCGCCGGCGAGATTGATGACCGCGTCATATCGATCATCGGGCAGCCATTCATCCAGCGAGTTGATGGCGCGCACCGCCGCCCCGCATTTTTCCGCTACCGTATCGGGTCGGCGACTGAAAACGGTGAGCGAATCGCCCCGCGCACTCAACGCCGCGCACAACGCCCGCCCGATCAATCCGGTGCCGCCGGTGATTAGAATGTTCACGCGCATTCCTCATCGGTCTCATCGGCGACTGCGATTTTAATCACGCCGAGGTTTTGCAATTCCCTAATTTCACCTTCGTCATAACCAATTTCCTCCAACACTTCCTGAGTATGCCGGGCTATCGGTTGCGGTGGGAAGCGTAGTTGCGGACCGTTCTTGGCGTATTGAAAAGCCGCCACGGGTAATTTTTGCGAAGATGGCCAAGCGGCATTCGCGGGGGCCGTTTGGAGCACCGTGCGGCTGCCGAGTTGGGGGTCGGCGAGTGCTTGATCGAGTTCACGCACCCGCGCCGCCGGCACGCGCTTGCGGTTGAATTCGATCTCCCAGTGCGCGGCGGTTTCTTGCTTGAGAATCTCGCCGATGCGTCGTTGGTCTTCCTCAAAATAATCCGCCATGGCCATGGGCGTCAACGTTCGAAGTACTTCACCATGCTCGGAGTCGCCAAGTACAACCCACATCTGTTTCATTTGCGCGCCGGTATACGCCCCCAACATCAGCAACCCTTTTTTGGTTTCATAGCAACAGTAACCGGCGTTGAATGCGCTGTTGTTTCCGGTGGCGGGCGCTAATTTACCGGCGTGGTGAAAGCGCGTAACGTGTGAACTCATCAGCATGATGGCTGCATCCAGCATGGCGACATCGATATACTGCCCTTCGCCGGTAACGGTGCGCTGATACAACGCCGCGGCAATCGCGAAGGCGGCTTGTATGCCAGTGCCGTAGTCGAGCACCGGCGGGCCGACCTTGAGGGGGGCGGTGTGCCGGTCTCCGGTGGCCGCCATCAAACCGGAATAGGCTTGAATCACGTTGTCGTAAGCGGTGCGTTCGGCGAGCGGACCTTGTTGGCCGAAGCCGGTGATGGAGCAATAGATGATATCCGGCTTGAGGGATTTCACCGCCGGGTAGTCGAGACCAATCTTCGCCATGGCGCCGCTGCGGTAGTTCTCCACGAAGACATCAGCACCGGCAATCAAGCGTTGCAAGATTTCCACGCCCCGGGCGGATTTCAAATCGATACACACCGTGCGCTTGTTAGCATTCTGTGCGGTGAAATCGCTTCGCATACCCGACTCTTCAGCATTTGATTCCTTGGCAAGCACCGCACCGGAGGTTCTCGACACATCGGGATTTTCCGGTGCCTCCACCTTGATCACATCGGCGCCCATGACCGCCAGTTGGTAGGTGCAAAACGGGCCGGCGATGACATGGGTCAGGTCGATCACCCGAAGGTTGGAAAATGCCTGCATGAAAATTGCCCGAGTAAATAAAAATTCAGGTTGCGCGCCCGCAACAGCGCGCCCGCGTATTCGAGCGACATTATCGCCTATCCATGAGCGGTTGCCAGCCCTATCGATGGGCTAGCCTTGCGCCGATTGCCCGGCAAGGCCGACAAAATGATATACTGACACCGAAACCCATTGTCAATCATATATGCAACTGCCATGAGCAACTTCCGCACCGAAACCGATTCTTTTGGCGCCATCGAAGTGCCCGCGGATAAAGTCTGGGGCGCGCAAACCCAGCGCTCCCTCGGCAACTTCCGCATCGGCAGCGAGCGCATGCCACGCCCGCTAATTCGCGCGTTGGCCATCATCAAACGTTGCGCCGCACGGGTCAACATCGCCCAGGGGCTGCTCGATGAAAAAATCGGCGCGGCAATCGGCACCGCGGCGGAGGAAGTCATGGAAGGCGCGTTCGATGATCAATTCCCGCTGGTGGTGTGGCAGACCGGCTCCGGCACTCAGTCCAACATGAACGCCAACGAGGTCATCTCCAACCTCGCCATCCGGCGATTGGGCGGCGAGTTGGGTTCCAAATCCCCGGTTCATCCCAACGACCACTGCAACCTAAGCCAGTCCTCCAACGATACTTTCCCGACCGCCATGCACATCGCCACCGCCGAGCAGTTGCACCACGCATTGATTCCGGCGCTTCGACATCTGCACGAAGCCCTCGCCGATAAATCTCAGCAGTGGAACGATGTGGTTAAGATCGGACGCACTCATCTGCAGGATGCAACGCCGCTCACCCTCGGCCAAGAGTTTTCCGGGTATGCCGCTCAGGCGAGTCTCGCTGTGGAGCGCATAGAAAGCGCGCTCGTGCGAATTTATCCGCTGGCACAGGGCGGCACCGCAGTCGGAACCGGGGTCAACTCGAAGCAAGGCTTTGCCGAACAATTCGCCGATGAAGTGGCGGCCTTTACCGGCCTTCCATTCATCTCCGCCGCCAACAAGTTCGAAGCCCTGGCAACCCACGACTCCATGGTGGAAATTTCCGGGGTTCTCAATACCATCGCCGTCGGCCTCAATAAAATCGCCAACGACATCCGCCTGCTTGGTTCCGGCCCGCGCTCGGGCATCGGCGAATTGCACCTGCCGGAAAACGAACCCGGATCATCAATCATGCCGGGCAAGGTCAACCCAACCCAATGCGAAGCACTGGCGATGGTTTGCGCGCAGGTCATCGGCAACCACACCACGGTCACAGTCGCCGGCGCACAAGGCCATCTGGAACTCAACGTGTTCAAGCCGGTAATCGCCTTCAACGTCCTTCAATCCATCCGCCTACTCGGCGACGCGGCAATCAGTTTCACCGATAATTGCGTAACCGGCATCGAACCCAACCGCGAACGCATCACACAACTGGTAGAAAACTCGCTGATGTTAGTAACCGCCCTGGCCCCCGCCATCGGCTACGACAACGCCGCCGCCATCGCCAAACAAGCCCACAAAAACGGCACCACCCTCCGCGAAGAAGCCGTAAACGGCGGCCTAGTCACCGCCGCCCAGTTCGACGAAATCGTCCGCCCGGAAAAAATGATCCACCCCGGATAATAGGTTTCATCCTTGGTCATTCTCGCGTAGGGACAGCGCCCCGTGCCTGTCCTTTAATAATGAGTCGGCTGTCGCCGGATGTTTTCTCTGGATTCCCGCAACCCCCTCCTCGTCATTCCCGAACGATAGAAAAATAGGGCGCGCCAGCGACCATATTTTTCATCGTATCGGGAATCCAGAAGGACAGGCACAGGGGCACTGTCCCTACGAGGGTGACGCCAATGGGAAATCCCCCCAACCAACCCAAACATTCGCATAATAAACGGCGGCTACGGTCTAGATTTTTTGAGGCAAATCGGCGATTATGCGCTTTGATTAAACATAATTTCGAGGACACCGAATGAGTTGGCAGAACAAAGTCGCAAGAGTGAACCTGACCGATGGCGTCATTTCCAGCGAGCCGCTAAATCAAGAATGGGCGAATGATTATCTCGGCGCGCGTGGGCTTGGCAGCAAATACTTGTGGGAAGAGATGGATCCGGCAGCCGACCCGTTGGGCGCGGAAAATGTGCTGATTTTTGCCACCGGCCCGTTGACCGGAACCATGGCTTCTACCAGCGGGCGTTATGTTGTGGTCACCAAAGGTCCCTTGACCGGCGCCATCGCCTGCTCGAATTCGGGCGGCAAATTCGGTGCTGAACTGAAATACGCCGGTTACGATATGCTGATTATCCACGGGCGCGCCGCCAAGCCGGTTTATCTATCAATCCACAACGATCAAATCAAGTTGTTGTCGGCGGATGAAATCTGGGGCAAAACGGTGTGGGAAACCGATCATTGGATTCGAAAACAACAACAAGAATCTCGTATTAAAGTCGCCGCCATCGGAGTCGCCGGCGAGCGCGGCGTCCACTACGCTTGCGTGGTCAACGACTTACACCGTGCCGCCGGTCGTTCCGGAGTCGGCGCGGTTATGGGCAGCAAGAATCTCAAAGCGATCGCGGCGTTCGGTAGCGTCGGAGTCAAAGAAGGCAAACCCCAACACTTCATGAAAATCGCCGCCGAAGCCAACGCCGCCTTGCACCGCAGTGGCGCACGGCGCGGATTGATGCGCTACGGCACTCACGCGATGATGGACACCATGCAAGAATTTGGCGGCCTGCCCACCGAGAATTTCCGCAAGGTTTCATTCGCCGGCACCGGCAAAATCAACGCACGCGCGGCGACCTTGAAAAATCGCAACGGCCACACCAACCTGATCACCAACGCCGCTTGCTTCGGTTGCACCATCGGTTGCGGGCGGATCGCCAAAATCGACCCGCAACATTTCAGCGTCGTCGACCGCCCGCAATACTGGGGCGCATCCGGCGGGTTGGAATACGAGACCGCGTTCGCCTTCGGCCCGGTGGTTGGGGTTGACGACATAGACGCGCTGACCTTCGCCGGTTTTATGATGAACGAACACGGAATGGATCCGATTTCCTTTGGAGTAACGCTGGCGGCGGCGATGGAATTATATGAACTCGGCGTCATCGACAAAACGAAAACCGACGGCATCGACTTGAGTTTCGGCAGTGCCGAGGCGTTGGTGGTGATGTCGGAAAAAACCGGAAAATACGAAGGTTTCGGACGGGAGTTGGGGCTTGGTTCGAAACGCTTGTGCGAAAAATATGGGCACCCGGAACTGGCCATGGTCGCAAAAGGTCAGGAATTTGCCGGCTACGACGGGCGCACCATGCAGGGCATGGGATTGGGCTACGCCACCAGCAATCGCGGCGCATGCCATTTGAAACACGACACCTTCGATGTCGATATGAAAGACGCCGGCACCACCGGCAAAGCGGATGCCTGCCGGGTTTCCCAGGACTATACCGCGATGGTCGACTCGACCGGCTTGTGTTTGTTCACCACTGGCGCATGGAGTTGCGGCGACTACCGCAAACTGATTGATGCCAGTTGCGACGGCGAATGGTCGGAAGAGCGATTGCAACAAACCGGCGAACGAATCTGGAACCTCGAACGATTGTTCAACCTCAAAGCCGGTCTGACCGCCGCCGACGACACCCTACCGCCGCGCATGCTTAAAGACCCGGTTCCCAGCGGCTTCGCCAAAGGCGGTGTGGTCGAACTGGATGTGTTGGTGCCGCAATACTACCAACTGCGCGGCTGGGACAAAGCCGGAGTGCCCACGGCGAACAAACTGGAAAGCCTGGGACTTGGTTGATATTAACTATCATCAATCATTCGTTCGCTTATGCCAACGGTGTTGAAGCCGCCGTCCACATAGGTGATTTCACCGGTGATACCCGAAGCCAAATCGGAGCACAGGAACGCGGCGGTGTTGCCGACTTCGTCTATGGTAACGGCACGTCCGAGGGGCGCAACTTTTTCAAAATACGCCGTCATCTTCCTGAAATTTGCGATACCGGCAGCCGCCAGCGTGCGGATCGGGCCAGCGGATATTCCGTTAACGCGGATGCCTTCGCCGCCGAGGGACTGCGCCATATAACGCACCCCGGCCTCGAGGCTGGCCTTGGCTAACCCCATCACGTTGTAGCCCGGCATGGAGCGCACCGAGCCGATGTAGGTGAGGGTTAGCATGGCGCCGCCACGCCCGCGCATCAACGGCAGGGCGGCGCGCCCCATAGCGGCGAAACTATAGGCACTGATTTCGTGGGCGACTTGAAACCCCTCGCGGGTGACCGCACCGAGGAACAGCCCCTCCAATTCTTCGCGCCGGGCGAAGGCAATGGAATGAACCAGCACATCTAATCCATCCCAGGTTTTGCCGAGGTCGATAAACAGTTGCTCGATTTGCTCGTCGCTACTGACATCGCAAGGCAACACAATATCCGCGCCAAGTTCCGCCGCCAGCGCCTCGACCCGAGGCTTCATCTTGTCATTGGGATAGGTGAACGCCAGTTCCGCCCCTTGCGCATGCATCGCCCGCGCAATGCCCCAGGCGATAGAACGATTACTGGCGAGCCCGGCGATCAACGCTCGTTTACCGTGCAGAAAACCCATTGTTAATCTCTATGTTAGTGGGATGTTGTCGTGCGAGATTATGCCAGATAGTCATCCCTGATGGCATATCTATAAAGACTAAAATCTTCTATTAAATGTTCTCATATGAGAAGAAATCTTCTATTAAATGATCTAAATCTTCTATTGAAGCTCTAATTCTTCTCATAAATGTTCTCATATGAGAAGAAATCTTCTATTAAGGCAGGGCAGTCGCTCATTATTTAGCCTTCTGGATTCCCGATACGATGAAAAATATGGTCGCTGGCGCGCCCTATTTTTCTATCGTTCGGGAATGACGCACTTTTGATATTCCGCGTTTGCGGATGTGGACTCCCAGACTCGTCATTCTCGTGCCCCAAGTCGTTATTCCCGCGACAGCGGGGATGACGAGTTGGGGACACGGGAATCCAGTACAACATGCCGGCGATAGCCGACTCCTTATTGGCCTTCTGGATTCCCGATACGATGAAAAATAAGGTCGCTGGCGCGCCCTATTTTTCTATCGTTCGGGAATGACGCACTTTTGATGTTCCTTGTTTGCCGCTGCGGACAGGCACGGGGGCGCTGTCCCTACATAGAACGACGGTGTTGTATTGCCAACCCTCAATCGACAGTGCAATATGCATCTGAGCCTCACAAATGAAAACTCAATCACAAAAAAGCCCGGTGTCGGTGCGTTATAACCCTCGGTGTGATGCTTTGTGTCGGCGGTTGGCAATGCAACTTGGGGTGGCGTTGGTGGATGGGGATGAGGGGCATCCGGCGGACTTTCAGGTCGAATGGGAGGGGGATGCGGATTGCCACCGCTTGGTGTTGCGCGGTAATGCTTTGCCGAAGGCACCGTTGCGTATCGACTTCGACCGAGTGCGCACTCATGCCGGCCCGGATTTGTTATGGAAGGCGGTTGGTGGCCGGGCGCGGACGGTGGTGGATGCCACCGCCGGATGGGGTGCGGATGCGGTTCATCTGGTGCGGCGTGGGATGACGGTGACTGCGGTGGAGGTCAATCCGGTGGTCGCCGCTTTATTGGCGGACGCCCACGACGCTTGCCGTGACGCGCAACTGAAAGCCCAACTCGCCATCGTTTATGGCGACAGCATCGCATACTTGCGCGAGTTGGAATCGCCGCCGGATGTGGTGTACCTCGACCCGATGTATCCGCCGCAGTCGAAGTCGGCGGCGGCGAAAAAACCGTTGGCGTTGTTGCGAATGCTTGCCGGGCCGGCGGGCGACTGCGGGCCGTTGTTCGAGCAGGCGATGTCCCGCGCCACACAGCGAGTAGTGGTCAAACGCCCGCGCCGTGCGCAGCCACTGGCACCGGGGCGGGTGGGCGAGGTCGGCGGCAAACTGGTGCGTTTTGACATTTATCGACCCACGCATCAACCCACACACCCGCCAACAAAAAAATGAACGCACCGAAACCGCTGCCGCCCTTGTTCTATCATCCCGACCTGAATCAACCCGGCGGACGGGCGCAGGTCACCGACCAAGAGGCCGTTCACATATTCCGCGCACGGCGGCTTGGCAAGGGCGATACGGTGCACCTGACAGACGGAAACGGCACCCTCGCCAGTTGCCAACTGGTATCTTTTGTGGCGCGACCGCTGACTCTGGAACTGGTCATCGAGAAGCGCGAGAGCATTCAGCCGGCGGCGGTGGAACGGGTGCTGGCCGCGGCTTTGCCCAAGAGCGAAAGCCAGTCGGTGATGCTGGACATGGCCACCCAACTCGGTATGAATCGCTTCATCCCGCTGCGCTGTGAGCATAGCGTAGTCGGGTTTCAGCCGCGAATGCGCGACCGATGGCAACGCATCATCCGCAGCGCATGCAAGCAGTGTCGGCAGTGTCATTTTCCGCTCATTGACGAACAGACCGACCTTGCCACTCTGCTGAAAACCCACGCCGCCGCCCGGATGCTATTCGGCGACCGCGATGGCCGGTCGATGGCCGAACTCGACCACGGCGCGCTGCAATCCGCGCTGCAATCCACGCCACAAATCGTTCTACTGGTGGGCCCCGAAGGCGGCTTCAGCGACGCCGAGTCGGCACGGCTGGCGCGGTGCGGCGTGCAGGGCATCGCCCTCGGCGCACAAGTATTGCGCACCGAAACCGCCGCGGTCGCGCTGTTGGCGGCGGCCAATCAATTATGTGATTAGTTGCCCATAAATGCATAATGCAGCACCCACGCTTGCGCAGTTACCCCTATAATCCCCGCATGTCTAAACACCGCCACAACTTGGTTTGGATCGACCTCGAAATGACCGGCCTTTCGCCGCGCCACGACCGCATCATTGAGATCGCCACAATCATCACCGACTCCCACCTCAAGGTTATCGAAGAAGGCCCGGTGATGGCCGTCCGCCAACCCCTCACGCGGCTTGCGGCGATGGACGAGTGGAACACGCGCACTCACACCGAAAGCGGGCTGGTGAATCGCGTCCGCGAGTCCGAAATCGACGAGGCCGAAGCCGAGCGCATCACCCTGAAGTTTATCGCCCGGCATGTTTCCGGCAACCATTCGCCCCTGTGCGGGAATTCCATTTGCCAAGACCGGCGATTCCTCGCCGCGTATATGCCCAAACTCGAAGCGTATCTGCATTACCGCAACCTCGATGTCAGTTCCATCAAAGAACTGGTGACGCGCTGGCGACCCGAACTGCTGAGCGGGTTTAAGAAAAATAATACCCACCGGGCGTTGGATGATATTCGCGAATCCATCGCCGAGTTGAAGTTTTACCGTGGCACGTTCATCAATGCTTCACCGCCGGAGTAAATCCGCACCGATAGCCAACGCAAGCGGCGAATATAAAGTGATGCGGCGATGATAGTGAAGATAACCAAACGCAACGCGATTTTCTCGGGCGCGGCGGTGGCACTGGTAGTCGTGCTCGGATTGCTGCTGATATGGTTCATCCGCGACCCCGGCCCGGCGGGAGTGGCATCGGCCCATCCGTTGGCAACCAAAGCCGGTGTCGAAATGCTCAAACGCGGTGGCAATGCATTCGATGCGGCGGTGGCGGTGAGCGCCGCGCTGGCGGTGGTGGAGCCAGCCGGTTCCGGGTTGGGCGGCGGCGGATTTTGGTTGCTGCACGATGCCGAAAATAATACCGACCTAATGCTGGACGGACGGGAAAAAGCACCCTTGTCGGCAACCCGCGACATGTACCTCGACGACACCGGCGAAGTAATCAAAAATCTAGCCATCGACGGCGCCCTCGCTGCCGCTATCCCCGGCGCGCCGGCGGCGTTGGTGTGGCTTGCGGAAAATTTTGGGGAACTGCCGCTGTCGGTGTCGCTGGAGCCGGCGATTCGACTCGCGGAAGAAGGTTTTTTAGTGGATGAACCCTACCACCGGCGCGCCAAGTTTCGCCGGGACGCACTCGCGGCGTCGCCGTCCGCCGCCGCTATTTTCCTCATCGATGGCGAACCACCGGCGGAGAATGCGCGGATTGTGCAGCACGACCTCGCTGCCACGCTGAAGGCCATCGCATCCGCCGGGCATGACGGTTTTTATGGCGGCAAAGTGGCGTTGAAACTGGTGGACGGAGTGCGCGCCGCCGGTGGCATTTGGACGCTGGAGGATCTGGCGGCCTATCAAGTCGAGGTGCGCGAACCGGTGGTGGCGCATTACAAAGGCATGAAAATAACCTCGGCGGCGTTGCCGTCCTCCGGCGGGCTGGTAATGGCGTTAGCCCTTAACATTCTGGCCGAGTATGAAGTGGATGCTTTCGCTGAATCGACACCTGAATCTGCGTCTGAATCAACTTATAACCCCGACTTCGTTCACCTTGCGGTGGAAGCCATGCGCCGTGCCTACCGCGACCGCGCCGAGTATATGGGAGACGCCGATTTTGTCGAAGTGCCTTCGGCGATGATTCTCTCCCCGCATTATGCCGCCGGACAACGGCAATCCATTCGCCTCGACCACGCCACGCCCAGCGAGCGACTTGCGCCCACCGCAAAAGCGCGAGCGGCGGCATCAAATAAACAAGCAAGTGAAGGCACCGACACCACCCATTTTTCCGTCATCGACGCCGCCGGCAACCGCGTGGCGGCGACCTTGTCGGTGAATTACCCGTTCGGCTCGGGGCTTGTGCCGCCCGGAACCGGCGTGTTGTTAAACAATGAGATGGACGATTTTTCCGCCAAACCCGGCGCGCCCAACGTCTACGGATTGGTCGGTGCCGATGCCAACGCCATCGCCGGCGGCAAGCGCATGCTCTCCAGCATGAGCCCGTCCTTCCTCGAATTCGGCGAGCGCGTTGCGGTGCTCGGCACGCCCGGCGGCAGTCGCATCATTTCCATGCTATTACTGGCGGCGTTGGAATTTCATCGCGGCGGCGACGCCGGGGAAATCGTCAACCTGCCGCGCTTTCATCATCAATACCTACCCGACTCCATTCAGTTTGAACCCGACGCATTGTCGGAACAGAGCATCGCCGAATTATCCCTTCGCGGCCACACAATGAAAGCCGTAGAGCGAACCTGGGGCAATATGCACATAGTAATCCGCGCCACCAACGGCAAAACCACCGCCGCATCCGACCGCCGTGGCGGCGGTGCGGCGATGGTGTTGAAATAGCCCACGCATGAACAGCGTTCTCATTGAACACGACCCGTCACCGATGAAACTGGAAGTGCTGGGGGTGGAAGACTGGCCGGTTTGCAACGATGCGGTGTCCGTTGAAGAAAGATCGTACCAACACACCGAAACCACCTACATCATCGCCGGTCGCGCAGAGATTACTCCGATAGCGTCCGGCGAAGCAGACGAAGCCGTTGTAATCAACCCCGGCGATCTGGTAACGTTCATGCCCGGCGCACGATGCACCTGGAAAATCATTGAAGCAATAGAACGACACTATTGCGCGACATAAATTTATTCCCAAGCCACCAATGAATCAACAATACTACGAAACCATCGCCGACCTACAAAAACGCGGAGTCGCCGCCGATTATGTAGTCGGATGGGCCAGCGCCTTCCTCGGCACCCCACAAGTAGAAGAGCAACGCCTCACCGAACCCTACCAAGCAGGCTATAAAGACGGCAAAAATAAAACCACCGACCACGCAAAAAACTGGCAAGAATCAAAATAAACCCGAACCCCAACCCTGACCGCTATGGTCGCGCCGGTCCGGCCCTGATCATCGGGGTGTAGATAAATAGGAAAATAGCAAAAGCGACCAGCCAGCACAGGATG
The DNA here is from genome assembly GCA_965262585.1 of Candidatus Poriferihabitaceae bacterium. Classification (GTDB taxonomy): domain Bacteria; phylum Pseudomonadota; class Gammaproteobacteria; order Arenicellales; family Poriferihabitantaceae; genus JAHRAW01. Next base: position 695,614 of record OZ253546.1, on the reverse strand, counting down.
CTCGCATCTATGAGTATCAGGTAGTGATCCGGCATTAGCCATGGGCCGAAGGCCCGGATGAGCGCACCTGACATCAGTATGAGAAACGCGAGATTCATGATTCTTGGCGGCGTCAGTGGCCGGCCAGTGTGCCCCAGGATGATGCGGGAAATCATCGCCAGAATCAGGCCACCCATACCACCGACAGTCAGCAGGTGCCACGCATGGCTGAGCGGCACAGCGCCAGCATAGCCAAGGCCGATGACAATCAAACCGAGCCAGATGAAAAACAATGCGCCATGCAGGGACCACAATAGCGGAACACTCAGCGTAATCCACGGCTTCCAGCGCAGGCAGCGGATCATCTGAAGCATGCCAGCCAACAGAAACAACCCCGCATTGACCTTGTCCGGTAGCGTAAAAAATGGATGCGCGAGGTAGCCCAGCGCCAATAACAGCACACTGCCATTTGCCGCTATCTCCAGCCACATCATGGGCAGCACTTTTTCTGTGTGGGTGCCATTTGCGGTGAACATGGGGACGACCCGGCCTGCCATTAATGACATCAGCAAAGTGACCAGCATCACCGCGGCATACATCGATGGTTGTATCTGAATGGAAGCCAGCCCGGCAACCGACATGTGCATCAACAGGTTAGGCAGTGCGAACAGGAACAGGAAAAGCGGCAGGAAAAAATTTCGCTTCTGTTTTGTTTTGATGATGGGACGCGCAAGAAAAAACGCCACCAGTGGTATAAAACCAAGATCAACGACCGCGCTGGCGAAATCGCCCATGAGGCCGGGAAACAACATCGCGAGTCGGCCCGATAGCCATACCGCTACCAGCATAAGCAAAGCGATGCCATGAACACTCCGTTGTCCGGTCCAGGTTTGCACTGCAGTCAACAAAAAACCGGAGATGATGGCAGCAACAAAGCCAAACAGCATTTCGTGTACATGCCAAAAATAGCTGCCGCCATACAGGTTGATGGTCAGGTGGCCTGAGAAGATCAACCCCCACAACAACAGCGCCAGTCCGCCAAACAAGGCTCCAAGGGAAAAGAAAGGGCGAAATGCCAAATCGAAAAATGGAATGGCTTGTTGTTCTTTCATAATGTCGTCCAATGTGTGTCATGTAATGATAGGCCGTAAGCGCCTTCAACAGTTAGCCGCATTAAGGACAGGCACGACGACCCGTCACCCACAAAACCACCCCGCGCCTAGCGCAACGCAACCCGTTCATTTAATCTACCCAGCCGATTTATTCAAAGCCGCAAGTGCCCGGCTGAAAACCCGGAATGCTTCGGGGCCGTCGATATTCAGCACTTGATCCTGCGCCCATTTATTGGTTTGGTCGTGTTCCATGCAATCTTGAACGCGCAGGCCGAGGGCGCGGAAGGCTTCGTAGCCGGGTTCGTCTTCGGCAAATCGGGTGCCTGCGTAGCGTTCCATGCATCGGTTTAATTCATCGACAAATTGTTCATGGGGCAACCCTTCGGCGATGAGGTCGCGTTCGTTTTCGGTGTAGTGGCGGCGGCATTCATGGGAAAGTTTGGTGATGAAACTAGCGCGTTTGGTGTCGTCAAATTCTTTTGCCAGACGGCGGTCGGCGGCGTGAATAAAAAAATATAAATACTCGCGTATAACCCCGAGGCGTTGCGCGTCTTGCGCATAAACGAACTCTTGTTGATGCAGATTTTTGGCGGCGTTCAACGCCACCCGCCACGCCACCGCCGCCACCGCCACCGCGTGTTCCTCGACGGAAACTTTGCGGCTTTTATTCTTCCATGCGGTTCGAATTCGCGCGCTTCGCATCGTCATATTGGTCGCGGGACGCCTACCGCGAAGTTCCCTGTTCTTGATGCGCCAGATCAACTAACCGGGCGGCGAGTTTTGCGTGTTCTTCATGGTATCCGCTCAAAGCATCTCCGGCGTCCGGCAGGTAGTATTCCTGCACGCTCACGCCGGATGTTTGCTGTTTGCGGATGAACTTTTTTTGCAACGCAATGATTTCCGCAATCAGTTTTTGTTTCTCGGATTGCGTATCAGATTGCGTATCAGGTTGCGTATCAGATTTTTGGCCGGGCATAACACAAACCTCCGAAGTTACGGATGATTGAAAATTCAAGCACCGCCCGTGCTTTCCAGCAGGGAGGCGATGCTTTTATGAGGCAGAAAGATACCACAGCCGATTTTCAGATGGTTTCCCAATCCGTTTTGCTGCAGGCGAATGGATTCATCGAGTTGGAGATCCGCCAGCATCACGCTGCGCGCATTGACCGTTGCGCCGTTTCCGAGAATGGAATGCGAAAGCCCGCACAACAATTTCGGCGGATGGATATTCATCGCCGCAAGGCCATCGGTGACCGCCCGGGAAAATTCCGCTTCGCCGCCATTCGCCGATTCCGGCATTAAATCAACCGCCACGGAACGGGCAAAGATCGTATGCCACGCCGACAACTGCCTGACTTTACCGTCGCCAACCGTAAGGGGATAGCCGCCGACATCGAGGGTTTGTCCGCTCAATGCCGAGGCATCGGCGACCCGGTGTCGAGGCAAGCGCAAGTATAAGCGCGTTCGTTTAGAAAGTTGCATCAAGGTATCGGAAGTCTCGGCGGGGCGCACCCAGCCGTTGCCGGAGGCGGCGTCAAAAATGCTGTGAATCGCCGCGCCGGGTTCATCCCGCAACCACGGCAACGCGCTTTCAATGGCGCAATAAAGCGCCCATGCATGATCCGCCGGCAGTTGCGCGCAAGCCATGCGAAACGACAAGTCCACCACATCGTCCGGCACCACAAAATCCGCATCATCGGTGGTCGAACTCCACTGCATCATCCCGGCGCCGAAGTTTTGAGAGTGTCGAATAGGTTCATAGCGTACAGATACTTGCGCAGAATTACACTGAACAAGTAGTATGATTCTGCCACACGAACTGCCAGCCCGGTCAGGCGTTTCGGGATAGCGCGTATATCCCATTTGGGATATTTTTCACACCCCGAAATACTCTTTTTGGGCACTGCGCGTATCCCTCAAACTCGTTACAATACGCCGCACACACATTAGTGGATTGTGCGCATGAGCGATCAAAAACATCAAACTCCCATGCTCGATGAATTGGAGAGTGGCCCGTGGCCAAGTTTCGTTTCCGGCATCAAACGCCTGCGAGACGAGCATTCCGACACCCGCATCAACGGCGTCGCCAACGATTTGCTTGGCCAACTCGAGCATTCCTACCAGACCCGCAAGGGCTATTGGAAAGGCGGCACGGTCAGCGTGTTTGGTTACGGCGGCGGCATCATTCCAAGATTTTCCGAAGTCGGCAAACAGTTTCCCGATTCGAAAGAATTTCATACCTTGCGGGTGCAACCACCGGCGGGCAATTTCTACACCACCGATATTCTGCGCCAACTTGCCGACAGTTGGGAGAAGTGGGGTTCCGGTTTGGTAACCTTCCACGGCCAGACCGGGAACATCATGTTCATCGGTTCCAGCACCGAAAACACCCAGCATTTCTTCGACGAAATTAACGAATACGGCTTCGACCTCGGCGGCGCCGGACCATGCGTGCGCACCGCTATGTCCTGCGTAGGCGCGGCGAGATGCGAGCAATCTTGCACCAACGAACAACGCCTGCACCGCAGACTCGTCAACAATTTCACCGACGATGTGCACCGCCCGGCATTGCCGTATAAATTCAAATTCAAAATATCCGGCTGCCCCAACGACTGCACTAATTCCATCGAACGCGCCGACTTCGCGGTCATCGGCAGTTGGCGAGACGACATAAAAATCAACCACGAAGAATTTGCCAACTACATCGGCGCGAAGGGCCGCCAGCATGTCATCGACAATGTAATTACGCGCTGCCCGACCAAATGCCTCACGCTGACCGACGACGACAAACTGGAAATCGACAACCGCAACTGCGTCAAGTGCATGCACTGCCTCAATGTCATGCCAAAATCGCTATCGCCGGGAGACGACAAAGGCGTCACCATTCTCATCGGCGGCAAACGCACGCTTAAAATCGGCGATTTGATGGGCACCGTGGTGGTGCCGTTTATGAAACTCGACACCGATGAAGACTACGAACGCATCGTTGAATTGGCCGAAGAAGTCATCGACTTCTGGGCCGAAAACGGCCTCGAACACGAACGCTGTGGCGAAATGATCGAACGCATCGGGTTGGTTAATTTCCTCGAAGGAATCGGCGTCGATGTAGACCCCAACATGATCAGCCATCCCCGCGAAAGTTCCTATGTGCGCATGGACGGCTGGGACGAAGAAGCAACCAAGTGGTTTGAACGCAAGCGCGAAGCGAAACGCGAATCCAAATCCGAAGCCCAAGCCGTCGCATCATAACCTTTACTTTTAAACAACCGGATTCACCGAGGCCTCACTATGAAAACAATCGCAAAAACCGCCGCCGTGCTGATGTTGATGTGGAGCGCGCAAGCAAGCGCACAAATTGGCGCTGTAGCCGGATCGGGCCTTTTCGTCATCATCATCGTTGCGCTCGCCGTGGTGCTGGTATTTTCCGGCGTCAAAACGGTGCCGCAAGGCCACCAATATACGGTAGAACGTTTTGGACGTTTCACGAAATCGCTAACGCCGGGGCTTAACTTTATCGTTCCGTTTGTCGACCGCGTAACCCACAGAGTCAACATGATGGAGCAAGTGCTCGACATCGAACAACAAAGCGTAATCTCCAAAGACAACGCGGTGATTGTCGCCGATGGCGTGGTGTTTTATCAGGTGCTGGACGCCGCGCAAGCGAGTTATCAAGTCAAAGAACTCCATCACGCGATGCGCAATCTTTGCCTGACCAACATCCGCACGGTGCTCGGTGCGATGAACCTTGATGAGATTCTTTCCAATCGCGACGACATCAACACCAAGTTGCTCGGCGTGGTTGATGCGGCAACCGATGCGTGGGGATTAAAGGTTACGCGCATTGAAATTCGCGACCTTGACCCGCCGAAAGATTTGGTTGAAGCGATGAGCAGGCAGATGAAAGCCGAGCGTCAAAAACGCGCCGACATTTTAGAAGCCGAAGGCAAGCGGCAAGCGGAAATCTTGCGCGCCGAAGGCGAAAAGCAAGCCGCAATTTTGGAAGCCGAAGGGCTCAAGGAAGCGGCGTTTCGCGAGGCCGAAGCGCGTGAACGGCTTGCCGAGGCCGAAGCGCGCGCCACGACCTTGGTATCGGAGGCGATCAAAAATGGAGACGCGCGGGCGATTAACTATTTTGTCGCGCAAAAATATGTCGAAGCGTTACACGCGATTGGCACCGGCAACAATGAAAAACTAGTGTTGCTGCCGATGGAAGTGAGCGGCATTTTGGGTTCGCTTGCCGGTATCGGTGAACTTTCGAAAAACTTATTCTCCGACAAGCAAAAACCATGATGGAGGCATTATTTCCATTCACGCACTGGACTTGGTGGGGCTTCGGCGCATTATTAGTCGCGCTTGAGGTCGTAGTATCGGGGACTTTCCTGTTGTGGATGGGCGTATCCGCCGGCGTACTCGGCGTGCTGGTCTATCTTGTGCCAAACCTTGCATGGGAAATTCAGTTTGTGCTGTTTGCGATATTTTCGCTTGCCGCGATTTTTCTGTCGCGCAAATATCTTCAACGAAATACAGACCAAGAATCTTCATTAAGCGCGCGCGGTAAACGCTATCTTGGAATGGTGGTTACCGTTGAAGACGCAATCGTCAACGGCATCGGAAAAGTGCGCGTCGAAGACACGGTTTGGCGCGCACAAGGCACGGATGTCGCCGCCGGCGGGCAGGTAAAAATTGTCGGCATAAACGGCGCAACTTTTCAGGTCGAAAAAACTTCCCAATAAACATCATCCAACCCGGTAAACCATCATGGCAATCAACTTAGACAACATGCGCAGGCCCATTGAATCGGGCTGTCCGGACGGGATGCAGTATATGCACCCGGTGATGCTGCGGAATTTCGGGCAGTGGAAATGGCACACCCATCCGCGCCCCGGGGTTTTATATCACGAGGCGAAAAGCGGCGACGGCGTGTGGTCGGTGAAAGCCGGTACTCAGCGGATCCTCGACGTCTACACATTGCGCAAATTGTGCGACATCGGCGACCAATACGCCGATGGCCATGTGCGTTTCACCATTCGCAGCAACATCGAATATATGGTGTCAGACGAATCCAAAGTGGCGCCACTCATTACGGCGTTGGAAGACGCCGGATTCGTAGTCGGCGGCACCGGCAACTCGGTGGCATTCATCGCGCACACCCAGGGCTGGTTGCACTGCGACATCCCCGGCACCGACGCCTCAGGCGTGGTCAAAGCGATGATGGACGAGTTAATTGACGAATTCAAAAATTGCAACATGCCCAACCGCGTGCATATCACCACTTCATGCTGTCAGATCAACTGCGGCGGTCAGGGCGACATCGCCATCAATGTGCAGCACACCAAGCCGCCGAAAATCAACCACGACTTGGTCGCCAATGTATGCGAACGGCCGTCGGTGGTGGCGCGGTGTCCGGTGGCGGCCATTCGTCCGGCGCTGGTGAACGGCAAGCCGAGCCTTGAAGTCGATGAGAAAAAATGTATTTGTTGCGGCGCGTGCTATCCGCCTTGTCCGCCGATGCAGATCAACGACCCCGAACATTCCAAACTGGCAATCTGGGTTGGCGGCAATCACTCCAATGCGCGCAGCAAACCGAGTTTTCAGAAACTAGTAGCCGGTGGCATACCCAACAACCCGCCGCGCTGGCCCGAAGCAACCGCCATCGTCAAGAACATCTTAAAAGTCTATCAAAACGATGCGCGAGATTGGGAGCGCATCAACGACTGGATTGACCGCATCGGCTGGCCGAGGTTCTTCGAATTGACCGGCTTGCCGTTCACCAAGTATCACATCGATCATTGGCGAGGCTCGCGCAAGAGTCTTAATTCATCCGCTTATATTCACATGTAACGCTGTCGGTAAGCACACGCACATGAAATTTTCCATCGTAGTCAACGAGGGGCCATACACCCATCAGGCGAGCGACACGGCGTATCAATTCACCCGCGCCGCGCTTGCCGGTGGCCACGACATATTCCGCGTGTTTTTCTATCACGACGGCGTCCACAACGGCACCCGACTGGCCACCCCGCCCCAAGACGACCGACACATCACCGACCGCTGGTCGCAACTCGCCGGCGAACATAATCTCGACTTAGTGTTATGCGTAGCCGCCGCCCAAAGACGCGGCATCGTCGACCCAGACGAACAAAAAAGAAACGGCAAAGACGCCAACAACATCGCCAAAGGTTTCCGCATCTCCGGCTTAGGCCAACTAATCGAAGCCGGAATCCAATCCGACCGCCTGATAGCCTTCGGCGATTGAAGATTAACTCCCCACCCGTTCACCCCCGTAGGGACGGATTGGATAATCCACCAAAATGACCGACCCCACTCCACCCAAAGGCACGGTAAAGAAATTCATGTACCTAAACCGACATGCACCGCATGGCACTAACTACGCGCAAGAAGGGCTGGAAGTCGCCCTCATCGGTGCGGCTTTCGACCAGGATGTGTCCATCGCTTTTGTAGACGACGGCGTGTTCCAACTCAAGACCGGACAAGACAGCACCGACCTCGGTTTGAAAAATTTCACCGCCACTTTTCGCGCCCTTGGCGATTACGAAGTCACTAAAATTTATGTGGAACGGGAATCCCTCGAACAGCGTGGCTTGAGCGCCGATGATTTGATGCCGTTGGTGTATGAAGACGAGGACGACGACTGGGCGGAGAAACCGATGGTTCATATCGTCGACCAAGACACCCTGGCCGGTCTTATCGAACAACAAGATGTGCTGCTGAACTTCTAATCATGCTGCACACCGTCAACAAATCCCCCTTCGAGAAAAACAGCCTCGACACCTGCCTGCGACTTTCCACGTCCGGCAGTCATATCCTGCTCATCGAAGACGGCGTATACGGCGCACTCATCGGAACCTCGGTGGAATCTCGAATGATTACAGCCCTGAATGCGCGAAAAATTTACGCTCTGGATGCAGACCTCAAAGCCCGTGGCGTTGACCCATCGAAAATAATTGATGGAATCGAAGTGGTGGGATATGACCGCTTTGTCGATCTCGCCGCAAGTTGCGACAAAGTACAATCCTGGTTCTAACAAGTTCAACAATATCTTATCGGAGATGCACTCATGACTTTAGAAGTAAACGGCACACAATACGAAACCGACGAAGAAGGCTACCTCGCCGACCTCAGCGAATGGAACACCGAACTTGCCAAAGCAATGGCCATCGAAGACGGCTGTGCAATGTCAGAAAATCACTGGGAAGTGGTGAATTTTCTGCGCGAGTATTACGACGAATACCAAATTGCACCGGCGGTGCGAGTGCTAACCAAAGCCATCGGCAAGCGGCTCGGCAAAGACAAGGGCAACAGCAAATATCTGTATGAACTGTTCCCCTACGGCCCCGCCAAGCAAGCCTGCAAATACGCCGGTCTGCCCAAGCCAACCGGCTGCGTGTAAGCAGCGGGCAACCGCAACACATCGGTTATGTCGGCGACAACCCTGATCTTTGCGGTGCTGTTTTACCTCGCCACCGCCACCCTGACGCTCGGCGTGTTATATCGCATGGTGCGCTACGCACGCATTCCGGTGCCGTTCAAAATACCGACCACACCGGCGCCGACCACCCGCTTCGGCGTGGCGTTGCGATTGTTCCGCGAAGTGGTTTTTTTCGAGAGTTTATTCAAGGCGAGCAAGTGGACTTGGCTATTCGGCTGGCTGTTTCATTTCGGATTAATGCTGGCGTTGTTGCGACACCTGCGCTATTTCACCGAGCCGATTTGGGGCTGGGTGCAGTGGCTGCAATCCGCCGGAATTTATGCCGGTTTTGCCATGCTAATCGGCTTGCTCGGTTTGTGGGCACGGCGGGTGCTGGTAGATCGCGTTCGCTACATCTCGTCTCCATCCGACCACTTAATGCTGGCATTGCTGGTGGCCATCGCCGCCACCGGTTTGTTGATAAAGTATGTCTGGCACACCAACATCGTTGCGGTCAAAGGATTTGTTTTGGGAATGCTATCCTTCGATATTCTCCCGCTTCCGGCAGACCCGCTGCTACTCATTCATCTTGGTTTAGTGGCGGTATTGATGCTGATTTTCCCCGCCAGCAAACTCATGCACGGCCCCGGTTTGTTTTTCAGCCCCACCCGCAATCAAGCCGACAATCCGCGTGAACGGCGGCATGTAACTTGAGCATGGACTCATCAGACTCGTCATTCTCGAACGATAGAAAAATAGGGAGCGCCAGCGACCATATTTTTCATCGTATCGGGAATCCAGTAAAACATGCCGGCGACAGCCGCTCCACCCGCCGTCATTCTCGCGAAAGCGGGAATCCAGAGAAAATATACCGGCGCCAGCCGCTCCTTTTTTGATATTCCACACCAAGTTTAATAACCAAGAAATCAATCAAATCATGTCTGTCGTAAAAAACCGCGATAACCCCACAAACGCACAAGCTTTTTTAAGGGCGTTCGGCAAGTTGGCGAAGTCTACCAGAGAGAAGGGCGATTCCTTTGAACGCCTAACGCGCGAATGGCTACGCACCGTGTCGCCGCATAAAGATCGTTTCCATAAAGTTTATTTGTGGGGAGAGTTTGCGGAGACGCGCAATATGGATCGCACCGACACTGGTATTGATTTGGTTGCGGTTACGCACGAGAAGGAATATTGCGCGATTCAATGTAAATTTATTCAGCCAAGCGATGATCTAGACAAAGACGATATTGACTCTTTTTTCACCAAATCAGGCCAAAGGCAGGGCGATATTGAGTTCAAGGAACGCATCATCGTATCAACCACACCAAAGTGGAGCAAGCACGCGGAAAATGCACTGAAAAATCAGCAAATCCCGTGTACGCGACTTGATTTCGCTACGGAGTTGGGAAATGCCAGTATTGATTGGGATGCGGTGGGCAAAATTCTGCCCCTTTATTCGCCCACCGATGTGGAAAGCACCGACCGACGATTCGCGTCCGATCAACAGACTCTGCCGATAGATGAAATCAAGGATCGCGTCGAAGTAAATTTTTCCAAATTGATTAAGAAGTTAATACCGACAAAAGGAAAATCGGCACCACACAAGCGACTTCGCCCACATCAGAAAAAAGCATTACAAGACGTTATGAACGGGTTTAAAAATGCCGACCGTGGGCAACTCATTATGGCTTGTGGAACTGGCAAGACTTTCACTGCGCTCAAAATTTCCGAAGAGATGGTCGCTGACGGCGGAAACATACTCTTTTTGGTGCCATCGCTGGCGTTGTTGTCGCAAACCCTGCTGGAATGGTCGGAGCAATCCCAGCGACCACTACGCAATTTCGCGGTTTGCTCTGACACCAAAGTCGGAAAGAACATCGAAGACATCAGCGTCCACGACCTCGCGATTCCAGCCACCACCGATAGCAAGAAACTCGCCGATAAGTTGATGGCTCGACAAAGCACAATGGACAACACAAGCCGCACTAATGTGGTTTTCGCGACCTATCACTCGATTGATGTGATCGCCGATGCGCAGAAACTCGGTGCACCGCAATTCGATTTTGTTGTCTGCGATGAAGCGCATCGCACCACCGGTGCTGAGGACAGCGGCAAGGAAAAAACATCACCGTTTACTAAAATACATAACAACGATTACCTACAGGTGAAAAAACGTCTGTATATGACCGCTACGCCACGGATTTACACCGAATCCGCACGCGCACGCGCCACCGAGTCCGATATAAAAATTTTTTCAATGGACGATGTAGCGCAATACGGTGTTGAATTTCACCGTCTGGATTTCTCCGATGCGGTCGGCGCGGGTTTATTGAGCGATTACAAAGTGATCATTCTCACCGTCAACGAGTCACATATCAGCGCGGCGATGCAATCGGAATTTGCCACCAACGGCGAATTGAATCTGAACGACACCACCAAAATCATCGGTTGCTGGAATGGCCTTGCCAAGGAATTTAGTAATCCTGAAGATGTAGACGGCACTGATGGCATGCCGATGCGCCGTGCAGTCGCGTTCACCCAAACAAGGAAAGCATCCAAGCAAATCAGGCAGAACTTTTCCGCCATTGTGCAGGACTACATCCGCCGCAATCCGCAGGAAGGCGCGTTGGAGTGCGAAGTCCGCCATGTAGATGGCACGCAGAACGCACTGGTGCGCAACCGCGAATTGCAATGGCTGAAATCGGAGCCAGGGGACAACAAGTGTCATGTGCTCAGTAATGTTCGTTGTTTATCCGAGGGCGTGGATGTGCCGGCACTGGATGCGGTGATGTTCTTGAATCCGCGCAAGTCACAGGTAGACGTTGTGCAATCGGTTGGTCGCGTGATGCGCAAAGCCGAAGGAAAAGAGTACGGTTACATTATTCTGCCTGTCGGCGTCTCCGCAAGTGAGAGACCTGAAGATGCGTTGGATAAAAACGATAACTATCGCGTGGTGTGGGATGTGTTGCAGGCGTTGCGTGCGCACGACAACCGATTTAACGCTGAAATCAATAAAATTGAAATCAACAAAGGCGCCGGTGACCGTATCAATGTAATCGGTATCGGCTTTGACGATAAAGAAAGCGATGCTGTCGGCGGTGTGACTGCGGATGAAGTGCTGAAACAAGCGGGTTTATTCGACGAATGGCGCGGTGCGATTTTCGCGAAAATGGTAGTCAAATGCGGCGACCGCCGCTACTGGGAAACCTGGGCGAAAGACATCGCCGCCATCGCCGAAGCCAATACCACCCGCATCAACGGATTACTCGAAAACGCAAAGGGCGATACGAAAAAGCGCTTTGCCGATTTCCTTAACGGTCTACAAACCAACATCAATCCGTTTATCAGTAAAGAGGAAGCGGTTGAAATGTTGTCGCAACATCTCATTACCAAGCCGGTATTCAACGCGCTTTTTGACACCTATGATTTTGCCGCACACAATCCGATTTCTAAAACCATGCAAGGGATGATCGACCTGCTGGAAAAGAAAAACTTGGGCACCGAAACCAAGAGTTTGGAGCGATTTTACCAAAGCGTGCGTGAGCGTGCCGAGGGGGTAGATAACGCCGAAGGAAAACAAAAAATAATCATTGAACTATACGATAAATTCTTCAAAACCGCGTTTCCAAAAATGGCCGAGCGGCTTGGCATCGTATATACGCCGGTAGAAGTCATCGACTTTATATTGCAAAGCGTGCAGGACACCATGAAAAAGGAATTTGGAAAAGATTTGAGCGACGAAGGTGTGGACATTCTCGACCCGTTCACCGGCACCGGCAGTTTTATTGTGCGAATGTTACAGGGGAATTATATTCAAGCGAATGATTTACAGCGTAAATACCGCGAAGAAATCCATGCCAATGAAATCGTATTGCTCGCCTATTACATCGCCGCCATCAACATCGAGGAAGCGTATCATTTCCGTGCAGGCGGAGACTACGAACCGTTTCAAGGGATTTTGCTTGCTGATACTTTTCAGTTGGGGGAGCAGAAAGGCGATATGAAAGATGTTTTTCCTGAAAACTTTGCGCGGGCGGAGAATCAGAACAAACGCAATATTCGTGTGATTGTCGGCAATCCGCCGTATTCGGCGGGTCAGCGGAACGAGAACGACGCGAATCAAAATATTGAATATCCGATTTTAGACCAACGCATCACCGACACCTACGCGGAACACTCAACAGCAATCAACCGAAACAGTCTTTATGATTCGTATATTCGCTCAATCCGTTGGGCGAGTGACCGTGTTGGAGACGAAGGCGTTGTCGCATTTGTCAGCAATGGTTCGTATATTGACGGCAATGCCGCCGCCGGTGTGCGCAAGGTTCTTTCCGATGAATTCTCTGCAATTTATTGTTTTAATTTGCGTGGGAACGCGAGAACTTCCGGCGAAATTCGCCGTAAAGAAAAAGACAACGTGTTTGGGCAGGGGACTCGTACTGCTGTTGCCATTACGCTTTTTGTCAAGAATCCGATGGCGAAAAATAAGAAGTGTGCAATTTATTATCACGACATTGGAGATTATCTGACACAGAAAGAAAAACTGGAGACAATTAAAAGTTTTTCAAGTGTAAAAAACATAGACTACCAAAAAATTGAGCCCAATGATGCTCATGATTGGATCAATCAACGCCATCCGGAATTTGCTACTTTTCTGGCGATAGGCGATAAAGAGAACAGAAGAAAGAAACTTACTGTTTCGAGCGTATTTTCACTTTACAGTCGCGGGGTAGCGAGCAGTCGTGATTCGTGGGTTTATAATTTTTCAAGTGAAAAATTGGTGAAAAATGTAAAATTAATGATCGATTTCTACAATGACGAGGTCGGACGTTATAAAACAGCATTTGCGGGAGATAAAAATGTCAAGATAGAAAAAATTATCAATAATGATCCACTGAAAATTAGTTGGTCTAGCAAAATAAAAAGATTTCTTTTGAGAAAAGATTTGGCTACTTTCGATGAAAATTTAATAAGGAAATCGTTATATCGTCCTTATAACGCGCAGTATTTATATGCCGACATTTTTTTTATTGATAGACCTGCCATTATTGATAGATTTTTTCCAACAGAAGATACTGAAAATCTTTCCATTTATGTTTCGGGAGTTGGTGCAGGCAAAGATTTCTCTGCTTTGATGGTGAATATTGTTCCTAACTTGCATTTTCTTGACACCGGTCAATGCTTCCCGTTTTATTCCTACGAAAAACCAAAGAAAGGCGAAATATTTGACAAAAGTAGAGATGGACGCACGGAAAACATTCCCGATGCCACACTCACCCTGTTCCATGATCATTACAACGATAAAAAAATATCCAAATGGGATGTTTTCTATTATGTATATGGCCTACTCCATTCTCCAAACTACACAACCAAATACGCCGCCGACTTAAAAAAGATGCTTCCGCATATTCCAATGCACAAAGAATTTCATACATTCAGCAAAGCGGGCAAAGCCCTCGGCGAACTGCATGTTAACTACGAGGATGCGCCGGAATACCCGCTCACAGAAATGGCAATGGGCTCAATCAACCAAGCCAACCGCGAAGTCGTTAAAATGAAATTTGCCAAAACCGACAAAGAAACCGACAAAACCGCGATTGTTTATAACAACCATTGGGTTTTGCAAAACATTCCGCCGGAAGCGTATGACTATGTCGTCAACGGACGCCCTGCCATTGAGTGGGTAATGGATCGGTATAAGAAGACAACCGATAAAGACAGCCAAATTAAAAACGACCCCAATCAATGGAGCGATGACCCCAATTACATTATCAAACTGCTAAAAAAGGTAGTGTATGTGAGTGTCGAAAGCGTAAAAATTATTGAGTCGCTACCAGAACTAGGACAATGAATCCCGCCACAACCACCAAATTCGAAATTCCGGTACTCAAAAACTACCCGGAAATTCCGCCTATTCGCATTGGTGCGATGGCGCATAGTCAGCCGTTTGTGGCGAAGGCGGATCATCAGCAGGCGTTGGGATTTCCGGAGGAGTTGGTGGACGATTGGCACGATTTGGCGTTGGCGAAAATGAAAGAATTGCTCGGCGAGTATCGTTCGTTGCGGGTGTTTATGGATTCTTGCGTCAAGTGTGGGGCGTGCACCGACAAGTGTCATTATTATCTCGGCACCGCCGACCCGAAAAATATGCCGGTGGCACGGCAGGATTTAATGCGCAAGGTCTATCGGCGTTATTTCACTTTTGTGGGGCGACATTTTCCGTGGCTGGTGGGCGCGGTTGATTTGACCGAAGAGGTGTTGCGCGAATGGTATTCCTATTATCACCAATGCTCCCAGTGTCGGCGCTGCTCGGTGTATTGCCCGTTTGGTATCGACACCGCCGAAGTCACCATGGCGGGCCGGGAAATTCTGGCAAGCGTTGGCATCGGTCAAAAATATTCCAATGAAATCATCGGCAAGGTGCACAAAACCGGCAACAATCTGGGCTTGCCGAAACCCGCGCTCAAACATACGCTCGAAGAATTGGCTGAAGAAGTAAAAGACGACTGCGGCGCGGATGTAAAATTTCCCCTCGACCAACACGGCGCCGAAATTTTGCTGGTAACGCCGTCCGCCGATTTTTTCGCCGAGCCGCATGTGGACGGCTTGATTGGCTACGCCAAAGTTTTTCACGCCGCCGGTGTGAGTTGGACGCTCAGTTCCCACGCCTCGGAAGCCGCCAACTTCGGTTTATTCATCGGCAGCACCGAGCATCTGCAAAAAGTCGCCGGACGAGTGCGCCAAGCGGCACTCGAACTCGGCGTCAAGCGTATTGTAGTGGGCGAATGCGGACACGCATGGCGGGTGGCGTATAACTATTGGAATACGCTCATCGGCCCGTTCGATTTCTTAGACCAAAACTACCCGGTGCCGCAACACATCTGCGAAGTAACCCACGACTTAATCCAACGCGGCGCATTGCGTTTTAACAAACAAAACAATGACGACAAAATCGTAACCTTCCACGATTCATGTAATGTCGCACGCGCCTCGCGCATGGGCAACATCCCCGGCGGACAATTCATCATCCCCCGCGAAATCATCCGCGCTTGCTGCAATAATTTCGTCGATATGCGCCCCGACTCCATCGGCGAAGCGACCTTCTGTTGCGGCGGTGGTGGTGGCTTGCTGACAGACGACTTAATCGAACTACGAGTCAAAGGCGCACTCCCAAGAATGCAAGCCCTCCACGAGGTAATCACCGAACACGGCGTAACCCACATGGCCGCAATCTGCGCGATATGCAAAAGCCAATTTAGTAAGACGCTGCCGTATTTTAACTTCGACCGGGAGATGATTGTTAGCGTTCATCAGTTGGTTGGGGATGCGTTGGAACTCGACTCTGCCGTCATTCCCGCGAAAGCGGGAATCCAGTTAAACAAACCGGCGTAGCCGCTCCTTAATTCACCCCCGATGACTCGAAACCAAACTTGGAAAACAACATGACAACAAACTCAAAAGCAGATAAACCAACCAACGAGAAACTCACTCTACGGGCGTATGAGGACGGCGATCATCTTTGGAATAATTGGCAGGAGAACATCTACAACGAAGATCGTTCGCATAAATGCCCGACTTATGTTCATCGCACGCCGCCGTGTCAGGCCAGTTGCCCTTCGGGGGAGGATGTGCGTGGCTGGTTGCAAATTGTGCGTGGTATCGAAAAGCCGCCCGAGGGTACCGACTGGCAGGAATACGCATTCCGCCGTTCCACCGCCGCCAATCCGTTTCCCTCAATCATGGGGCGGGTTTGCCCGGCGCCATGCGAGCAAGGATGCAACCGCAACGAAGTGGATGACTTCGTCGGCATCAACGCCGTGGAGCAATTCATCGGCGACCATGCATGCGAAGAAAAATACACGCTGGCGTGCGATGCGCCATTGGGAAAACGGCGAGTCGCGATTGTCGGCGGCGGCCCGGCGGGACTCGCCGCCGCATGCCAACTACGCCGCAAGGGCCACGGCAGCGTCATCTTCGACGACCACGATCAACTCGGCGGCATGATGCGCTACGGCATCCCCAACTACCGCACGCCGCGCGAAATTCTCGACCACGAAATCCAAAGAATCCTGGATCTCGGCGGTATCGAATTGCGAATGAACACCCGTGTCGGCAGCGATGTCACCATCGACGAACTGGATAAAGAATTCGACGCGGTGCTATGGGCGTTGGGTTGCAAATCCGGGCGCGCGCTGCCGGTCCCCGGCGGCGATGCACCCAACTGCGTAAGCGGCGTTGAATTCCTCGAAGCCTTTAACCTCGGACGTTTGCAAGCCGCCGCAAGCCGAGTCGTTTGTATCGGTGGCGGCGACACTTCCATCGATGTAGTGTCAGTGGCGCGGCGCCTCGGCAAGATTAAAAACATCAATAAATCCGAGCGACCGGAAGCAATCATCGGCGGCTATGTCGCGCACGATTCGGCGTATGCCGCGCTACGCGAAGGCGCTACGGTTACGCTGACCTCGCTACTCGCACGCGAAAGCATGACCGCCACCGAACACGAAGTCGAAGACGCGCTCAACGAAGGCGTCGATATCAGATACGGCGTGATGCCGGTCGCGGTGGTGCTTGGCGAAGATGGCCGCGCCACTGCATTGCGCATGACCGAATGCACGGTCGAAGCAGATGGCCGACCGGTCGCGGTCGAAGGCGGCGAATTCGAAATCGAATGCGACTTGATAGTCGCCGCGATTGGACAAAGCGGCGACCTGCAAGGACTCGGAGAATTAGACAACGGCACGGGATTGATTGACGCCGATAAGTTATACCGCCTGCCGCAACGCCCCGGACATTTCGCCGCCGGCGACATCATCCGACCGCATTTATTAACCACCGCCATCGGCCAAGCGTCCATCGCCGCCGACAGCATCGATTGCTTTCTCAGCGATGCCGGCGAACCGGGCAAACGCCCGAAGGTCGATGTGCATCATTTCAACCTGCTCGACAAACTGCGCGAAAGTGGTTTGTCGCCGAATGAATACGACCACCAAGCGGAATGGGGAACGGCGGACGAAAAATTTGCGGTGCATAACTACGAAGACCGAGGCACGCATGAAATCATCGCTTCGGATAAATTATTCCTCGGGCATTTCGGTTATCAACCGCGCCGGCTGCGAGACGGGCAGGGGCCGAACGCGGAGCAAGTGCTCGGTCATTTCTCCGAACGCCGCGCCGGTCTCGACAGCGACGCCGCACGAGAAGAAGCCGGTCGTTGCATGAGTTGCGGAATGTGTTTTGAATGCGACAACTGCGTGGTTTATTGCCCGCAGAAAGCGGTGTTCAAAGTCAAGAAGGGCGAGGCGACTCTGGGACGTTATGTGGACACCGATTACAACCGCTGCATCGGCTGCCACATCTGCGCCGAAGTCTGCCCGAGTGGGTATATCGATATGGGACTGGGGCATTAGGTTGCGGCGGGATGGATCGGTTAATCAATAGCGCGAGGTTTAGAATTGTTGCATTGCTCGGCGGTGTTCTGATTGCCGGTGTCGCATGCGCTGATTTCAACTTGCCCGAAGTGCCGCGTGGGAAAGGTGACCAATGTGTCGAGCCGACCGAAATTATGCGAAAAGATCACATGGAATTTCTAAATCACCAACGCGACTTGACCGTATACAACGGCATTCGTGGCAACCGACACAGTTTGATCGGATGCGTGCAATGCCATACTCGGCGGGACGACCACGGGCGATTTATTCCCATCGACGCACCCGGGCAATTTTGCGAAAGTTGCCATCAATTCACCGGCGTTCAACTCGATTGCTTCGAATGCCACGCAACCAAACCTGACGCCGAGTTCACCCACGCGCAATGAATACTACCGACCAACAAAAATCCCAACGCCCGAACACCGCCCGCCGATCGTTACTCGCCGGTGCGGCGGTTGCCGGGTTGGCGGCACTCGCACCCGGCGTGCGCGTGATTGAATTGCTGCGCGCCAAGTCCGATGATGCGCCGGTAACCGATACGACCCGCTGGGGGATGTTGATTGACAGCGCCAAGTGCGCCGATTGCGATTCGTGCGTGAGCGCGTGCAATGAAGAACACGGTTTGCAATCGAGCGGACGGCGAGAGAGCGACGCGCAATGGATACGCAAAGTTACGCTGACCGATGAACACAGCGACCATGTTACTTCGCTGCCGATGTTGTGCCAGCATTGCGAGAACCCGCCGTGCGTCGATGTCTGCCCGACCGGTGCATCTTTCAAACGCGCAGACGGCATCGTGTTGGTGGATAAACACACCTGCATCGGCTGCCGTTATTGCGTGCTCGCCTGCCCGTATAAAGCGCGGTCGTTCGTGCATGAAAATTTACACGACCAAAAATCCTGGTCGCCACGCGGCAAAGGCACGGTCGAAGGCTGCACCTTCTGCGTCCATCGCATTGACAACGACCAAACTCCGGCGTGCGTTGAAGCATGCAACCAAGACGGCAACGGCGCAATGGTATTCGGCGACCTCAACAACGCCAAAAGCGAAATCGCAACCCACATGCAATCGAGCGCAAGCACTCAAGTGCGCGCCGACCTTGATTTAAACACCGGCGTTCGTTATCAAAACTTGTAATCAGGATTTGTTGCTATGTTTCGTTATTGTAATTACCTGAAACGCCCGCCCTCGGATGCGCGACTTGCGTTGCGTAGGGACAGCGCCCCCGTGCCTGTCCACACCGGCGAACGAGGAATAACGGCAGATGAGGAGTTATCTAGACTCGTCATTCCCGCGAATCCAGAAAAACATGCCGGCGACAGCCGACTCCTTCTGGATTCCCGATACGATGAAAAATATGGTCGCTGGCGCTCCCTATTTTTCTATCGTTCGGGAATGACGACGCACCGCCGTCATTCTCGTGCCCCAACTCGTTATTCCCGCGACAGCGGGAATGACGAGTTGGGGACGCGGGAATCCAGAGAAAACATCCGGCGACAGCCGCTCCTTATTAAAGGACAGGCACGGGGGCGCTGTCCCTACATAGAACGACGAGTTATCTAGACTCGACAGCCGACTCATTACCATGAACCATCATTTCCACCCCTTAAAAACTACCCGCATAGATTATTTTGTGGTGCTTGCGGTACTCGCAATGTTTTCAATACTTGGTTTTGCGGCGGCGCATTATATGGATGTTAACGGCCATTATGTTACCGGTATGAACAATCAGGTGGTGTGGGGGATTCCGCATGTGTTTGCGCTTAGTTTGATTTTGGCGGCGTCCGGTGCGCTCAATGTTGCTTCGCTGTCGTCGGTGTTCGCGATTGAATCGTATAAACCGTTGGCGCGGTTGTCGGCGTTGCTGGCGATTGTTTTGTTGATGGGCGGCTTGTTGGTTTTAGTGCTTGATCTGGGTCGTCCCGAACGCCTAATAGTCGCGCTCACGCACTACAACTTCAAGTCGGTTTTCGCATGGAACATTTTTTTGTATAGCGGATTTGTCGCGCTCGTCATTGCCTATCTGTGGGCGATGTTCGAACATCGTTTCAATCATTACGGCGCCACGCTCGGCATGGTATCGCTGCTGTGGCGGTTGCTGCTGACCAGTGGCAGCGGTGCAATCTTCGGATTTTTGGTTGCGCGTCCGTTATATGATGCGGCGATTTTGGTGCCGTTGTTCATCGGTTTGTCGTTGTCAATCGGCAGCGCCGCGTTTATGTTGGTTGCGATTGCCTTGTCGCGCTGGCATCAAAACTATCTCGACGCCGAGATGTTGCCGAAACTGGCAAAATTGCTGGCGTTATTTGTCTGCGCGGTACTCTTTCTAACCGCCATCTTTCATCTGGCCAATCTATACGCCGCCGAACATCGCGCAGTCGAGCGTTTCATTTTGCTTGAAGGCGGAGTCTATCCCTTGTTGTTCTGGCTCGCGCAAGTCCTCGGCGGCGGCGTGCCACTGGTGATATTATTTTCACCGAAATTGCGCGCGCGCATCGCAATGTTACTCACCGCATCCGCGTTGATTGTGCTCGGCGGTTTCACGCAACTATATGTAATCATCATCGGCGGGCAGGCGTTTCCGCAAATCATCTTTCCCGGCAAACTAGTCGCCAGCAGTTTTTACGATGGCGAGATCGCCGAATACGCACCGTCGTTGCCCGAATGGTTGCTCGGAAGCGGCGGCGTTGCGATGGCGTTGTTGTTGTTGCTATTGGTGATGCGAGTACTGCCATTTTTACCGCAATCGCGACCGCCGCAAAAACTATCCGGCGACGGCGGACAAACTTGACCGCCATGCCCCGACTTTTTATTTCCGCGACTCGCAAGTCTTCCGGCAAGACTACCGTCGCGCTTGGTTTATGCGCCGCATTCAAGCAACGCGGTCTGCAAGTGCGGCCATTCAAAAAAGGCCCCGACTACATCGATCCAATGTGGTTGAGCCGCGCCGCCGATAGCCCTTGCATCAACCTCGATTTTAACACCATGCGCGAACCCGAAATCCGCACCGCTTACCATCGCCACGCGCACACCGGCGACCTCGCCGTAATCGAAGGCAACAAAGGTTTGTACGACGGCCTCGACCCGGAAGGCGGCGACAGCAACGCCGCGCTCGCAAAATTGCTGGACGCGCCGGTTGTATTAGTGCTGGACGCAAGCGGCATGACCCGTGGAGTCGCGCCGCTGGTGCTGGGCTATCAAGCGTTCGACCGCGAAGTGCGGATCGCCGGCGTAATTCTGAACAATGTCGGCGGCGCGCGCCACGAGTCAAAACTTCGCGCCGCGCTTGAACGCTACACCGACCTCGCGGTTGTCGGTGCGTTGCATTTCAACCGCGAATTGCAAATCGCGCAACGCCATCTCGGCCTCGCCACATGCGCCGACACCGCCGAAGCCGCCGCCATCGTGCGCAATATCGCCGCCGCAGTAGCCGCGCAAGTCGATGTCGATGCGATTAAAATGATCGCCGAACAAGCCGCGCCGCTAGCATTGCCGAATTTACCGCCGCCGATTTTGCAGCCAACAGCGGCCCAACCCGAACCAATAAAAATCGGCATCGCCCGTGATGCCGCTTTCGGTTTTTATTATGCCGATGACTTGCGCGCATTCGCCGCGCACGGTGCGCAACTAATTCCGTTCGATACCATCAACGACCGCGCATTGCCCGATGTCGATGCGCTTTTTGTCGGCGGCGGATTTCCCGAAGTGCATGCCGAAGCATTGTCGAACAATCATTCCATGCGCGCCGAGGTCAAACGCTTTGTCGAACGCGGCAAGCCGGTTTATGCCGAATGCGGCGGGTTGATGTATCTGGCGCAGAGTTTGTCGTGGTCGGACGCCACCTATCCAATGGCGGGTGCGATCGCCGGGCGGGTTGAGATGAACGAGCGACCCGCCGGACGCGGCTATGTTGTGCTTGAAGAAACCGGCGCCGGGTTGTGGCAGGGAAACGGAACAGGAAACGGAGCAACCATCCACGCACACGAATTTCATTACTCAAAAATTATCGGATTGCCGCCCGACTCGAGATTCGCGTACCGCGTGAAACGAGGCGATGGAATTGACGGCAAATTTGACGGCTTGGTGTACCGAAATACACTCGCCAACTATTCACATTTTAGAAACACCGAAGATAACCCCTGGGTGGCGCGCTTTGTCGAATTTGTGCGCGCACACAAAACCGCCAAACACGCACCAAATGCGCACGCACCGGAGATTGCCGCATGATTACCGTAACCCCAAAAGCCGCTGAAAAAGTGACCGAGTCCCTGGCGCAAGCCGATGCCGGTTTGTCGTTGCGCCTCGCCGCCAAGCGAATGACGGACGGCTCGTTCGACTACGCCCTGGGATTTGATCCGCCCCAAAAACACGACATCCACACGCTATCGAACGGCGTCAATGTCATAGTCGCGCCATCGAGCGCCGAGTTTCTGCGCGGCGCAACCCTCGATTATGTTGAACTCGAAGCAGGCGACTTTCGGTATATTTTTATGAACCCTAACGACCCCGCATACATCCCACCAAAAGAGAAATCATAATGCCGGACGACCAACAAATTTCAGCAGGCGTTGAAATGGCAAGCGGTATCGCCGCCTTCGAAGCAAAAAATTTCAAACAGGCGATGGCGTTGCTTGCGCCCCTCGCCGAGCAAGGATTGCCCGATGCGCAATACCGTTTGGCGATCATGTACCAAAACGGACTCGGCATGGTGCGCAGTGAATTACTAGCGATGAAATGGATGTGCGCCGCCGCCAATCAAAACTTCGCCCTTGCCCAACACGGCCTCGGCTTCATGTATTTACACGGCGACTGCATCGGCAAAAACGGCAAAAAAGCAGTCCACTGGTTCGAACAAGCCGCCACCCACGGCCTAGCCGGCTCCCAAACCACCCTCGCCATGATGTACGAACAAGGAAACGGCATAGAAAAAGACCCCAAAAAAGCCAAAGAGTGGTACCGACGAGCAGGGTTCACGGAAAAATTGTAGATGGTTACCAACCACAACCGAAACCAGTTGGCTGATGGGGAGATTGATGAGTTGTTGTTGTGGAAAAAACTTGCGGATGCGAAATAAAGCGACTAGTTTTTCGGATTAAATTCCTTGAAAATTTTCGCGTCAAAAGGTTGCACGGTGACGATTTTTTCTACTGAGAGTAGCATCGGTTCTCGCTCGGTTGGTGGTACATCAAAAACTGATGAATAGTCTATCTGGGCATGAATTGTGGATTGATCGTCTCGGTAACCACTCCATAGTGGAACAAGACGGAGCCACTTGTTGTCTTCTTTGCCGGGAGCATCAATAGGCAAACCTGCGTACACTTTGTTGCTTTCCAATGTAATCATAATCATTTTTTCGTCATGTGCCTTTTCATAGATGATTTTATTCAACCCGTTGTCATTAAGATTTTTTAAGTCCTGTTTATATCTGAACTTCGGATATTTTTTGCTATAAAGCCAAATCATTATTTCGACAAATCCTCGAAGAGCGATCGCACCAACAAAGGCCAAAACTGGCGCATGATCAGGGTGCAACCACAAACCAAATAATGTACGACCGCGCAAGTACGGCATATGTAACAATGCCGCCAGAAGGAGCGTCAAAAGAAGGCCAACTACAACAATGCGAAAATATAGAACATAGCCAGTGGACCTGGACCAGCCCCAACGACAGATTGGCGCATCATGGATAATATACCCGCACGCCAGTACAGATATCGTCCCCAACACAAGTCCATTTGTTAATGCATACATCGTTCAAGCGGCTTGTGATTTTTTAGCAGACGAAATAAGTCGATTACCAACCAGTGTTTTCCCTGCTATATCCAATTTTTTGACCTCTTCTATTCGTTCTTTTACTCCGGGGCGATTAAGAAACTCTTTGGCGTCGACTTGAACACCACCCATTTTCCCCACATGAATTTTAGGGGGTTTGGTGTCATTGGTTGTCATGATTGCCTCTGTTGGTGGGTGAGAGGGAAGACAAGCATACCACAAATAACAATCCGCTGTGAGACGCTCAAATTTGCATCAACCATTTGATTTTTTACCACTTTTTACTTTTTCATGCTCCCGTAACGCCCACTCCACTGTTATTAAAGACATCTACTCATAATTTTTCCGGCGTTTTTGGGAATAAGGTTTTATCGTCCAATTTCTTTCCGACAATATCAATTTCTTCCATTTTTTTCAGTCGTTCTTTTACATTCTCTTGATTAAAAAAATTATCTGCATCGACTCGAACACCGCCGGTTATTCCCACATGAATTTTAAGGGGTTTGGTGTCATTGGTTGTCATGATTGCCTCTGTTTGTGAGTGAGGGGGAAGACAAGCATACCACAAAGTATGCGCCCACTACCTATGGCACTATGGATGATATTGAGGCATGGATAGGTTTTGTCCTTTCCGACTTCGTAGGGACAGGCCCCCGTGCCTGTCCAAAGCGGCGTAAGCCGCTCCTTATAATAACAAGTCGCACTTGCCCTTTCATTTTTATTATTTCTATACTTTCGCATGCTCCCGCAACGCCCACTCCACATGTTCACGCACCATCTCTGAAGGATGATCGAGTCGGTTTTGTAATGCCGTGACTACCGCTTCGTTTGTGGGTGCGTTGCCGAGGGCGATGGCGGTGTTTCGTAGCCATCTTTGGTGGCCGATGCGGCGAATTGCGGAGCCTTCGGTGTAACGATTGAAATCTTGTTCGTTCCATTGAAATAACTCGACTAGGGAAGTTGCGTCCAGTCGGTGGCGAATGGCGAAGTCGGGTTGTGCGCTGATTTTGGCGTAGCGGTTCCACGGGCATACTAACTGGCAGTCGTCGCAGCCGAAGATGCGGTTGCCGATGGCTTTTCGAAACGGTTCGGGGATGGTGCCGTGCAATTCTATGGTCAGGTAGGAAATGCAGCGGCGCGCGTCGAGTTGATAGGGGGCGATTATCGCGGCGGTCGGGCAGATGTCGATGCATGCGGTGCAGGTTCCGCAATGGGCGTCGACCGGTGCGTCCGGTGGCAGTGGTAGGTCGGTATACAACTCGCCGAGAAAAAACCACGAGCCGCTTTCGCGGTTGAGGATGTTGGTGTGTTTGCCGACCCAGCCGTGGCCGGATTTTTGTGCGAGTGCTTTTTCCATGACCGGCGCGCTGTCGCATAAGGCGCGATAACCGAACGGCCCGACTTCGGCGCTGATTCGCTCCGCCAGTTTTTGTAATTTGCGACGCATTACTTTGTGATAGTCGCGCCCAAGTGCGTAGCGGGCGATATATCCAAGTGCCGGGTTGGACAACGCATCGCACGCGGCGTCCATGGATTGCGGTAGGTAATCCATGCGCACCGTAATCACCCTGACGGTTCCCGCCACCAGTTCATCGGGCCGGGTGCGCTTGCTGCCGTGGCGCGACATATACGCCATCTCGCCGTGAAAATTTTGCGCCAGCCAATCCGCGAGTTGTTGTTCGACCGCACTCAAATCGACATCGCTGATCGCGGTATGGGCGAACCCCAATTGCATACCCCAGGATTTAATCAACTCGCCGAGCGTGGCAAGATTTTGTGAACTGTCGGGCATGGAAAATTATCGCCGAACCGTCATCAGTCAGGTCAAAGATGGATTGGCAGTATAGCCCCGAGGTGGCACCGAGTGTTGTTTGCGGTGCATTATTCTCGACATTCGGCAATTTGTCCCAGGGCGCGGTTTTCTTTATGATTGGCACAGACAACAATCGAGGCGATGAATATGTGTAACACAACCAATTGCGGCGAGCATCCGGAACTTCCCGAAATTCAGGTGTCGTCCAAGCAGCGGCGGCGGTTTTTGGCGGGCCTTGCGAGTTTGCCTCTATCTACTGTGCTTGCCATTCCGCAGTTGAGTCGGGCTGCCGCCAATCGCACCGAAACCGTTTCCACCAACCGCTCCGGCGGCCATCCGGTATCGGCGGCGCTGGCGTTGCCCGATGCCGACCGAGCGCCGACGATTCTGCTGATTCACGAATGGTGGGGGCTGAACGACCAGATTAAATCTATGGCGGTGGAATTTGCCAACCTCGGTTATGTGGCGTTGGCGGTTGATTTATACGCCAAGCCCCCGGTCACCGATCCGGAAAGCGCGCGGGCGATGATGCAAGAGGTGAACCCGGAAGTGGCTACCGACACGCTGGTAAATTGGATCGACTGGCTCAAAACCCATCCTCGAAGTAACGGCAAGGTTGCCACCATCGGCTGGTGTTTCGGCGGCGGCTGGTCGCTCAACGCTTCGCTTGCGACGCCGGTGGATGCGACGGTGATTTACTACGGCAATGTTAAAGTGGACGCCGACAAGTTGCGGTTGCTTGCCGGGCCGGTGCTTGGGCATTTCGCCACTCGGGACGATTGGATCAACGAGCAAATGGTCGGCGGGTTTGCAAACGCGATGAAGCAAGTTGGCAAGGACGACAGCCTAAGCGTTAATTGGTATGACGCCGATCATGCTTTCGCCAACCCCACCAGTTCCCGCTACGATGAACCGAATGCGGCACTGGCATGGGAGCGAACACTTGGGTTTTTGCGCGATGCTCTTCTATAACTCGTCCGCAATCCACTCATAACTCGCCATCGACATTTCAGCGACCTTACTCGCCGGTATTGTTAACAAGTCTGCCGGGCGGATGCCGTAACCATGCTCCCCGAAGAAATTTATCAAGCGCGTGAGGTTCGAGCAATCGACCGCGCCGTCATCGAGCAACACGGCATACCCGGCATGGTTCTGATGCGCCGTGCCGGGGAATCTGCGTTCCAACAAATCATGACCCGCTACAGCCGCATCAATCATCTGCTGGTGGTGTGCGGCGCGGGCAACAATGGCGGCGACGGTTATGTGGTGGCACGGTGCGCGCACCGCATCGGCGTTCCCGTGACCGTGCTTGCCGCCGCCGCCCCCGACACGGACGACGCCGTCACGGCAGCGCAAGCGTATCGAGAAGACGGCGGCGTGGTAAGCGAAGACGGACACGCGCTTTTCGCCGCCGCCGATTTGGTGGTGGACGCATTGTTTGGCATAGGACTAACCCGCGCCCCCGAAGGTGTCGGCGGCGAATTAATCCGGCGCATGAACGAGGCGCGTTGCCCGGTGGTGGCACTCGACATGCCGTCCGGATTGCACAGCGACACCGGATTTGCCTTCGCGCCATGCGTCAAGGCGGACACCACCATCACCTTCATCGGCCTCAAACTCGGATTGCTAACCGGCCACGGACGCAGTCACGCCGGTGAGATCGTTTTGGAAGACCTCGGCATTCCCGCCGAAGCGCGGCGCGCGGTGGAGCCGGTGGCGCGCATCATCCAACGTCCGTTGCTGGCAAAACGCGCCCGCGAAATGCACAAAGGCGACGCCGGACGCATCCTCATAGTGGGCGGCGACACCGGCATGCTGGGAGCGGTGTTGCTTGCCGGGGAAGCCGCGCTGCGTTGCGGTAGCGGGTTGGTGACCGTGACCGGTGGCGGGGCGCATCTCGACCTTGCCGCGCTGCACCGCCCGGAACTGATGAGCGCCGAAGCCCTGCAACTTTCCCCGCAAGACATCGCCCGGGCCGATGCGGTGGTGCTGGGCCCCGGCCTCGGCCGTTCGCGGTGGAGCGAGCAAGTGTTCGCCCGCTTCATTGACACGCAACGGCGTCTGGTCGTGGACGCCGACGGCCTCAATCAACTGGCGCAGTCCGAGCCGCCCCCGCATCGTTGCGACTGGATACTCACGCCCCACCCCGGCGAAGCGGCCGGATTATTGCAATGCACCACCGCCGAAGTTCAAGCCGACCGCCCCACGGCGGCGCGTGAAATCGCCGCCAAGTTCGGCGGCGTGTGCGTACTCAAGGGCGCGGGGACGCTGGTGGCCTGTGCCGACGGCGCGATGTTCCTGTGCGACAAAGGAAATCCGGGCATGGCCACCGCCGGTATGGGAGACGTGCTGTCAGGCATCATCGGCTCGCTGCTGGGACAGGGCCTGCCCATCGCCACCGCCGCCACCGCCGGAGTGTGGCTACACAGCAGCGCCGCCGATGCGGCAGTGAAAAATACCGGCGAAAGGAGTTTGCTGGCGCGGGATGTCATTCATTATTTGACACCAATCATCTGCGACCTCGAGGGGGTTGTAACACGGTGATTGACCGTTCCGGACAGGTCGCGATGGTTCCCTCTGGGAGATGGCTGGGGTGAGGGATGCATACAAGCACCGATTAATTTCATCATAATTCGGTAAAATGTAGCCGCGCGGGCCTTTAATATGGGATAATTTCGGGGCGTGAAGGAACAATGCGTAATGGAACGATTCATTCACTTCAACCACTGACTACAGGAAATTAATAAAATGGACGACAACAAACGAAAAGCGCTCGATGCGGCGCTCGGGCAAATCGACCGGCAATTCGGCAAGGGATCGGTAATGCGGCTGGGCGATGCGCAAACTTCTCATGACATCGGATACTATTCCACCGGATCCCTGGGGCTGGACATCGCCCTCGGTATCGGCGGGTTGCCGCGTGGCCGGGTCATCGAAATATATGGGCCGGAATCATCCGGTAAAACCACCCTTACTCTGTCGGTAATCGCCCAGGCACAAAAGCAGGGCGGCACCGCCGCTTTCATCGACGCCGAACACGCTCTGGACCCCAGTTACGCCGCCCGGCTCGGGGTCAACATCGAAGACTTGCTGGTTTCCCAGCCCGACACCGGCGAGCAGGCTCTGGAAATTACCGATATGCTGGTGCGCTCGGCGGCGGTGGATGTGGTGGTGGTGGATTCCGTGGCCGCGCTCACACCCAAGGCGGAGATCGAGGGCGATATGGGCGATTCCCACATGGGGCTGCATGCACGCCTGATGTCCCAGGCGTTGCGCAAGTTGACCGCCAACATCAAGCGTTCCAACACCATGGTCATTTTCATCAACCAGATTCGGATGAAAATCGGCGTGATGTTTGGCAGCCCGGAGACCACCACCGGCGGCAATGCGCTCAAGTTTTATGCATCGGTACGGCTGGATATTCGGCGTATCGGCGCCATCAAGAAGGGCGATGAAGTTCTCGGTAACCAGACCCGCGTCAAGGTCGTCAAAAACAAAATTGCGCCGCCGTTTCGGAAAGCCGAATTTGACATTCTCTATAACGAAGGCATATCCAAGGAAGGCGAGTTGATCGACCTCGGCATCGAACTCGGCGTGGTCGAGAAATCCGGCGCATGGTACAGTTACGGCTCCGACCGAATCGGTCAGGGCCGCGACAAGGTGCGGGAATTTCTCAAGGAGAACAGCGACATCGCCATCGCTATCGAAGCGAAAGTGCGCGAACAAAACGGCATTGGCGAAACTGGCGGAGCACCGGCGGCGGTAGTCGAAGAACCGGTGGCTGAAAAAGCGAAAAAGGCGGAAAAAGTGGAAAAAGCGGAAGAAGTGGAAGAGGCCGCCGTCAAATAGACATCGTCAAATAGAGCCGAGGCCGGCCGTTGCCCGCGGCCCTAATGCCGAACACCGAGTTCAATATCGCCGAGCCGATCCTCGATTCCCAAGACCGGCAACTGTACCTGAAGTTGCGGGGCAGGGCATACCGATTGCTGGCGCGCCGCGAACACAGCGCATGGGAATTGCGGGATAAACTGCAGAATAAACTGCGCGATAAACTGCAGGATAAACCGGCTGAAACTCCGCCGAAGATGATTGATGAATTGCTCGCCGAGTTGGTGGAGCGGGGCGAGCAATCGGATCTTCGGTTTGCCGAGCAGCAGGGACGGGGGCATTGGGAAAGTGGTCGTGGGCCGCTCAAAATCCGCCATAAACTGGCGCAACACCGCATCGAGAAATCTCTCGTGGAGCGCGTGATGGCAGCGTATGAAACCCGGTGGCGGGGGCTGGCCGCCGAGGTGCGGCGCAAGAAATTCGGCGACCGGGAGTCGGCGAATTATCGGGAGTGGGCGAAGCAAGCGCGTTTTTTGCAACAACGCGGGTTCACCTCGGAGCAAATCGAGCCCTGGGACGGGCCGGAGCAAAACGCTGACAGTTGATAACGCCATGTCATAACGCCATGTAATACGCCATGAAAACGAGCGAAATACGAAAGCGATTCCTCGGCTATTTTGCCGACCGTGGGCATGCCATCGTGCCCGGCAGTTCGCTGGTGCCGGGAGACGACCCGACTCTGTTGTTCACCAATTCCGGGATGGTGCAGTTCAAGGATATATTCCTCGGCAACCGCAAACCCGACAGCCGCCGGGCGGTAACGGCGCAACGCTGCGTGCGCGCCGGTGGCAAGCACAACGACCTTGATAACGTCGGCTACACCGCGCGCCACCACACCTTTTTCGAGATGCTGGGCAATTTCAGTTTCGGCGACTATTTCAAAGCCGAGGCAATCAACTACGCATGGGAATTGCTGAACGGCGAATTCGGCCTGCCGGCGGAACGCTTGTGGGTCACGGTTTTCGCGGAAGACGATGAAGCGGAGCAAATCTGGCTGAACGAAATCGGCGTTTCCCCACAGCGTTTCAGCCGCATCGCCGGCGAGGATAATTTTTGGTCTATGGGCAGCCGTGGGCCGTGCGGGCCGTGTTCGGAAATATTTTATGACCACGGCCCGGAAGTGGCGGGCGGCCCGCCGGGCTCCGAAGACCAGGATGGCGACCGCTTCGTGGAAATCTGGAATCTGGTGTTTATGCAGTACAACCGTGGCGCAGACGGCGAACTCGAAACGCTGCCAAAACCATCGGTGGACACCGGCATGGGCCTTGAGCGCATCGCCGCGGTTCTTCAAGGCGTACACAGCAATTATGAAATCGACCACTTCCGCAACCTCATAGCCGCCGCCGCCGGGGTGTTGGGGGCCGAGCAACGGGACAATCAGTCGCTGCGGGTGATTGCCGATCACATTCGTTCCACGGCATTTCTGGTGGTGGATGGCGTCATCCCGTCCAACGAAGGGCGCGGTTATGTGTTGCGCCGGATTATTCGCCGTGCGGTGCGCCACGGCTACCAACTCGGCCACCGCGATCCGTTCATGCACAAACTGGTGCGGCCGCTGGTGGATGAGATGGGCGAAGCCTATCCCGAACTGGCCGCCGCCGGTGCGCAGGTGGAACTGGTGCTGGAGCGGGAAAACGAGCAATTCAACGAAACCCTGGAGCAGGGCTTGAAAATCCTCGACCGCGAGATCGCCGGGCTGAGCGGCACGGTGATTCCGGGGGACACGGCCTTCCGGTTATACGATACCTTTGGCTTTCCCCTCGACCTGACCGCCGATGTGGCACGCGAACACGGCCTCACCGTTGACCACGATGCTTTTGAACGGGTGATGGCAGCGCAACGCGCCCGCGCCCGTGCCGCCGGGCATTTTATTCGCGGCGCACCACTGCGCGTGGACGGCATCCCCGCCACCCGTTTTGTCGGCCATCAATGCTTGAAAAGCCCAGGGTTGGTATTGGCGTTGGTTGTCTCCGAACAATCACCGGAACAATCGCCAGAAAAATCGCCAAAACAACCGGCGCAGTTGAGCGAAGGAGAGCAAGGAATCGTGGTGCTGGATCCCACGCCATTTTATGCGGAAAGCGGCGGGCAGGTGGGGGATCGCGGTGAAATTCGCTTTGCGGACGGGGTTTTTGCGGTGCAAGACACCCAATATCTTGCCAACAAGGTAATCGGACATATCGGCGTTATGACTTCCGGGAAAGTCAGCAAGGGCGAACAAGGAGAGGCCGAGGTCGCCGTTGACCTTCGCCAAGCATGCGCCAACAACCATTCCGCCACCCACTTGCTGCACGCCGCCTTGAAGGCGGTGCTCGGCACTCATGTGCAGCAGAAAGGTTCGCTGGTGGAAGCCCGGCGATTGCGCTTCGATTTTTCCCATTTTGAAGCCCCGGATAAAGCGCAACTCGCCGCCATCGAGCAATTAGTGAACCGAAACATCCGCGCCAACACGGCAGTAGGCACCGATGTAATGGACTTGGAGCAAGCCAAAGCCGACGGTGCCGAGGCGTTGTTTGGCGAGAAATACGACCGGCGGGTTCGAACCGTGCGCATGGGAGAATTCTCCTTTGAACTATGTGGCGGCACCCACGCCGAGCGAAGCGGCGACATCGGCTTGTTCAAAATCATCAGCGAAAGCGGAATCGCCTCCGGAATCCGCCGCATCGAGGCGCTCACTGGCACCGGCGCCGAGGAATGGCTGACGCAACAACTGGCACTGCTGGAGGATGCCGCATCGGTGTTGAAATCAACCCCGGAGCAGGTCGGGGAGCGGCTGAAATCGCTACTCGCCGGGCAGCGGGAGCAGCAGCGGCAGATTCAATCGTTGCAGGGGAAATTGGCCGGCGGTGGTGGTGACGCAGATGTGGTAAAGGAAATCAACGGCGTCAAGGTGGCCGCCATTCGCCAAGATCAGGCCGACGCCAAAACTATGCGTATGGCGGTGGACCAGTGGAAACAAAGGCTCGGCAGTGGCATCGTGCTGGTGGCTGGCGTCAACGAACACAAGGTAATGTTGGTTGCTGGGGTAACCGGCGACCTTGCGGTACGCTATCCTGCCGGTGAGTTGATTGGGGCGCTGGCACCGCTGGTGGGCGGCTCCGGGGGCGGCAAGCCGGAACTGGCACAAGGCGGCGGCGACCAAGTCGGGGCGGTGGAGCAGGCGTTGGCGGCCGTGTATGATTGGGTGGCGAAAATTTCATCTACAAAGTAATTGTAATTCAAGCAGATATGAATCTAACTTTATCTTTTTTCTATATTGTGGTTTAGCCAATATGTCCCTGATTGTTGAAAAATACGGCGGCACTTCGGTGGCCGATGTTGAGCGCATCAAAGCGGTGGCGCGCAACATCCAGAAATCGGTAAAGCACGGCCACAAAATGGTGGTGGTGGTGTCGGCCATGAGCGGGGAAACCAACAAACTGCTGGCACTCGCCCGCAAAACCGGCACCCAGCCGCCGGAACGGGAAATCGATATGCTGGTGTCCACCGGCGAGCAAGTCAGCATTGCGTTGCTGGCCATGGCGTTGCACGCCATCGGCGTCAAAGCGCGCTCCTACACCGGTTCCCAGTTGCGCATCCTGACCGACGACATCCACGGCAAGGCGCGCATCATCGAGATTCAATCCGATCTCGCCAACCGCGACTTGGAAAAAGGCACGGTGGTGGTGGTGGCCGGATTCCAGGGCGTCGACAAGGACAACAATATCACCACCCTGGGACGCGGCGGTTCCGACACTACCGCGGTGGCCATGGCAGCCGCATTAAAGGCCGACGAATGCCGCATCTACACCGATGTGGACGGCGTCTATACCGCCGACCCACGAATCGTCCCTGAGGCGCGGCGTCTCGACCGGATTACCTTCGAAGAGATGCTCGAACTCTCCGGCGCCGGCGCCAAGGTGCTGCAAATTCGCGCCGTGGAATTCGCCGGCAAGTATAATGTCCCCCTGCGCGTGCTGTCGTCGTTTGAGCCCGGCGTGGGAACGCTCATCACTTATGAGGATAAAAGCATGGAACAGCCGCTGATTTCGGGAATCACCTACAACCGCGATGAAGCCAAGGTAACCATCCGCGGCGTGCCGGACAAGCCCGGCATTGCCTACGGCATCCTCGGCCCGGTTTCGGACGCGCATATCAACATCGACATGATCGTCCAGAACGTCGGCTCCGACGGCCTCACCGACCTGACCTTCACCGTCCACAGCGACGACCTGGAGAAAAGCAAACGCATCCTCGAACCCATCGCCCATGAATTGGGCGCCGAAGAAGTATCCGGGGACAGCGATCTGGCAAAAATATCGGTAGTAGGCGTCGGCATGCGCTCCCACGCCGGCATCGCCACCACCATGTTCAAAGCCTTATCCGAAAAAGGCATCAATATTCAAATGATATCCACCTCCGAAATCAAAATATCAGTAACCATTGACATGGAATACACCGAACTCGCCGTGCGCACACTACACAAAGTATTTCGACTGGATGAAGGGGTGGATGGATGAGGAGTTGGTTGCGGGAATCCAGAGAAAATATGTCGGCGATAGCCGCTCCTTCTGGATTCCCGATACGATGAAAAATATGGTCGCTGGCGCTCCCTATTTTTCTATCGTTCGGGAATGACGACGCACCGCCGTCATTCTCGTGCCGCCAAGTCGTTATTCCCGCGACAGCGGGGATGACGACTTGGGGGACACGGGAATCCAGTACAACATGCCGGCGATAGCCGACTCCCCAAGCCCGTCATTCCCGCGACAGCCGACTCCTCATTAGCCTTCTGGATTCCCGATACGATGAAAAATATGGTCGCTGGCGCTCCCTATTTTTCTATCGTTCGGGAATGACGAACTTTGATACTCCTCGTTTGCAGATGAGGACAGGTCGCGACATTAAGGTGCAACTCCGCCGTTGTGGGGCAGGTTGCGCGTGGACGCGCAACGTAAGCCGCTCTTTTTCGCGGTTATTTTCCGATGCAAAACGAGGCGAAGATTAGGCCCAGTAGGTCGTCGCTGGTTACTTCGCCGGTGATTTCGCCCAGGGTGCGTTGGCAGGCGCTGAGTTCTTCGGCGAGGAGTTCGGCGGCGGGGTGGGTGGTGAATTGTTGGATGCCGGTGTCGAGGCAGTGGGCGGCGCGTTGCAGGGCGTCGAGGTGGCGTTGGCGGGCAATGAAGGGGCTGTCTTCGCTGTGGCGGAATCCGGCGTGCTGTTTGATTTGATCGGCGAGTGCGGCCATGCCGTCCCCGGTCAATGCCGACAGGGCTACGCCGTGGCCGATGTCGCCGCCGATGTTGCCAGGACCGCGTCCGCTCAAGTCTATTTTGTTGCGCACTAAACAGACCGCGACTCCGTCGGCGGTGCGCTGCAACAACCGGGCGGCTTCTTCGTCGGTAACTTCGGCGTCGTCTATCACCAGCAGAATTAAATCCGCCTGCTGTTGGGCGGCCAGCGCGCGGCGTACGCCTTCGATTTCGATTTCATCTTTGCCATCTCGGATGCCGGCGGTGTCGGTGATTTCGAGGGGCATGCCGTCCATTTCGATGACTTGTTCAAGGAGGTCGCGGGTGGTGCCGGGAATGGCGCTGACGATGGCGCGCTGTTGCCGGCACAGGGCGTTCAAGAGGCTGGATTTGCCGGCGTTGGGGGGCCCGGTTAGCACGATCTTGAGACCGTCTCGCAGGAGTTTTCCGTGGTGGGCGGAGGCGCGCAGTTCGGCGAAACGTTTTTGTAGACGGCGTAAGCGGTCGAGGATGGATTCACCGGCCACGGCCTCGCCGGGATAATCGACGCCTTCTTCGGGGAAGTCGATGGCGGCTTCTACGAGTATTCGAAGTTCGGTGAGTTCGCCGACCAGTTCGTGGATGCGGGATGAAAACGCTCCTTGTAATGAGTGCATGGCCGATCTGGCGGCGGATTCGGTGGCGCCGGTGATGAGGTCGGCGACGGCTTCGGCTTGCGCGAGGTCGATGCGACCGTTGAGGAAGGCGCGTTCGCTAAATTCGCCGGGGCGCGCCAGCCTTGCGCCCAGTTCGAGGCAGCGGCGAAGCAACATTTTCATCACCACCGGGCTGCCGTGTCCGTGCAATTCCAAAGCGTGTTCGCCGGTGTAACTACGGGGTGCGGGAAAATAAAGCGCGAGTCCACGGTCGATGACGGTGCCGTCCGCTTCGAGAAAGTCGCACAACGCAGCGTAGCGTGGCGCCGGCAGTATGCCGGTCAAGGTCTTACACAACGCCGGGATGGCGGGGCCGGAGAGTCGCACGATGCTGATGGCGCCTCGCCCCGGCGGCGTGGCCACGGCGACGATGCTGTCGGCGTGGTGGCGGTGGGTTGGCGGCGGCTCGGGCTTTTCGTTATGTGGCACGGAAAATAAGCGAGACGATCAGCGGCGGCGGCCGTGCGCTTCGAGCGACCTATTAGGCTGCATATCAAGTAGCCTCGTATTTGCGCGTAATGTAGTATTGCTGGCTGATGGAAAGCAGGTTGTTGACCACCCAATACAACACCAGCCCGGCGGGAAACCACAGGAAGAACACCGTGAACACGATTGGCATCGCCATCATGATTTTCTTTTGCAGCGGGTCGACCGGTGCCGGGTTGAGAAAATACTGCGCCAACATCGACGCGCCCATGATTAACGGCAACACGAAATACGGATCCGGTATCGATAAATCTCGGATCCACAACAGGAAGTTGGCCTGACGCAGTTCGACGCTTTCGAGCAGCGTCCAATACAAGGCGATGAACACCGGAATCTGCACCAGAATCGGCAAGCAGCCACCGGCCGGATTAACCTTTTCGGTTTTGTATAACTTCATCGTTTCCTGCTGGAACTTTTGCTTGTCGTCTCCATAACGCTCCTTCAAAGTTTTCAGGCGCGGCTGCAGTCTTTTCATTTTCGCCATCGATTTGTAACTGGCCGCCGACAGCGGATAGAAAATCGCCTTGACCACCAGCGTCAGCAAAATGATTGCCCAGCCCCAGTTGTGCACCACGCCGTGAATTTTGTTGAGCAACCAGAACAGCGGGTTGGCGATGGGCGTCAGCCAGCCGTAGTCCACCGTCAACAACAGCCCTTCCGCTTGCTGCCGTGCGAGGCGGGCTTGTTCCTTCGGGCCGACGAATAACACCGTGTTGATCACACCTTTTTGGCCCGGCGCAACCTGCACCGGGCTGGTGGTTTTATAGCCGATGCGATACTGCGGGTTGGCGTCATCGCCACCGGCACCGGAATAAAACTGATAACGCTCGGAACCGCTCGGCAGCCACGCGGCTACGAAGTAATGTTGCATCATCGACACCCAACCCGATTCGGTCGTCAAGTTGACCGCCTCTTCGCGCATGTCGCCGTAGGAAATTTTGTCGTATTTATCCTCGGCGGTGTAGATCGCGGCGCCGTGGAAACTCGGTAGCCTACCGAGAAACCCCATGGAGTTTTGCTCGACGATTTCGGTTTGCTTCAACTGGCCGTATACGAATCCATTCCACGGCTCGGAACTTTGGTTGTCGATGCGGAAATCCACTTCGATGCGGTAGGCGTCGCGCCGGAAGCGGAATACTTTTTGATAGTCGACGCCGTCCTCGGCGCGCCAATCAAGCACCACTTCCAATCCTTCGTGGTCGCCGAGGTCGTAGTCGAAGGCGGAGGCCGAATAGGTTACGCCGTGGTCGGGATACTCGCGCCCGGTGCCGATGAGGCCGCTCTGAGCGACTAGCAGACCGCCCGCATCCCGATGCATAAGCACAAACGGTTGATCCGGCAAGTCGACGCTCACCGGATGGCGTAGCAATTCAACATGCACCAGATCCCCTCCACGGGGGTCGATTTGGGCGCGCACCAAGTCGGTAGTGACATTGATTAATCTGGCGGCGGAGGACGCTTGCGAAACTTCTTCGCCGGGCAACTGCTCTCCGCTCTCTTGAGCGGCGGTCGGCAACGCCGGGGCTTCGGGGACGTCGCCGGCGCGCTCGTTGGCGACTTGGCCCGCGTCTTGGCTTGCGGTCGTCGAGGTCGCAGCGGCGTGTCGATTCTGAAATTGCCCCCACGATTGCCAGATCATGATCAGCACCAAGCCGAGTGCGCCGAACAATATCATGCGCTGGATTTCCGGATTAAACATGTAGGCGTCTCGCAATGGGTTTGTGGCGTCGGGAAAGCGGCGGCACCGGGTCTTCGCCGCCCGGATGCCACGGGTGGC
The DNA here is from genome assembly GCA_965262585.1 of Candidatus Poriferihabitaceae bacterium. GTDB lineage: Bacteria > Pseudomonadota > Gammaproteobacteria > Arenicellales > Poriferihabitantaceae > JAHRAW01. The sequence goes on along the minus strand of OZ253546.1, from coordinate 658,003 downwards.
AACGCGCAATGCGGCGCACGGTCAGCCAGCATCCGGTGAGGGTGCCGTGGCGTTCGACGGCTTGCAGGGCGTAGGCGGAGCAACTGGGATGGAAACGACAACAACGACCGAGGAACGGACTCATCGTCAGTTGGTAGGTCTTGATTAGCAGTAGTATCAGGCGTTTCATCGGCGTTTTATCGGACATGTCATCGGGCGTGTCATCGGGCATTTCATCGGTTATTTTATTTCGGGTTGCATTTTCGGCGCGCCCGGCCCCACAAATCCTCCAGTTCGGCCCGCAACGCACGGTTCGGCTTGCTCCGTTCGGCGGCGCCAAGCCGGGCGATCACCACATAATCGATGGCGCCCAGGCGATGCCGGTGGTGGCGAAACGATTCGCGGATGATGCGTTTCAGCCGGTTGCGCTCCACCGCTTTCTTGCTCACCCGCCGCGACACCGCCAGCCCGATGCGGGCGTGCCTCAGCCCGTTGGGGGCGACATGGATATTGAAACACGCCCCGTGCACCCGCCTTTTGTGCTCGAAAACCGCGCTGAACTGCCCGCCGTCCACCAGCCTCAGGCAACGGCCAAAACCCGCAGCCACGGGCGCGGGGGGCTCGGAAGACTCAGGCAATCCGGGGGCGTGATCAGGCGCTTAGGCGCGCCCGGCGTTTCGCACGTCGGGCATTGATCACCGCACGGCCGGCCCGGGTGCGCATACGCTCACGAAAACCGTGGGTTCGCTTTCGCTTGATTAAACTGGGTTGGAAGGTACGTTTCATGGCGAATATTGGGCAGCCTCAAATGGGGTGCGGAATTTAACCGGTTTGCGGCGAAATAGCAAGCGAATCGAGTTTTATCGGATTGCCCGCCGGAGGGTGTGGTGATTGCCCGGGCGAAACTAGGGCAAACTTGAGGCAAATTTGAGGCAAAATACGGCGGAAATACGCCATTTCTGCCCCAATTTCATTATTTAATGAAAATAAAGTGCATCGGGGTTGATTAAGGTTGCAATCCGGGCTGATTTAGTGTTATTGTCCGTCACCAATTCGGCATGGCCGTACGCCATGTCAAACGGAGGCTTGCAGTATGTTGAATATCGGCCCGCATCATCCCCCGCACTATCCGGCGACCACCACCCGCGTGGACACATTTCCCGGTGTGCTTCTCTCTCCAAATACAAACGATGACGCGCGCCCCCGTGACTTACGCGGTGACTTGCACGACGCAACACGACACCCTCTCGGCGCGCTATTGCTGGGGTTGTTATTGTTCGCCGGGCTGGCATCCGAAGCCAACGCAAGCCCGTATCAACCGACCGCCAGTGTCGGGGCGGATCAATATGTATATGGGGGCGATACGGTAACGCTGGACGGTAGCGACAGCTTTGACTCCCATGGCGGTACCAACACCGAGACCTATTTATGGAATCAGATCTCCGGACCGCCAGTCAACTTAAACAACGCGACCCACAACCGTGCGACTTTTGTCGCGCCGCGGGTGTCGACAGTGGGCCAACCCGACCGCTTCAGTTATAGGTTGGAGTTCGTTTTACAGGTTAACGACAGTAGCGGCGAAGATTATGACGGAGTAACCATCACCGTAACCTCCGCCGACGCCGTCAACAACCCGCCGACCGCCGATGCCGGGGAAGATCAAACCGTCGATCGGAACATCGCCGTAACCCTGAACGGCAGCGCCAGTAGCGACCCCGAAGGCGATACGCTGACTTATCGGTGGCGGCAGCCCTCCGGAAGGCATGCATCCTTGAGCGGAAACACCACCGCCACTCCGACTTTCACCGCACCGCCGTGGTGGACGAGTGAAGAGGTGTTGGTGTTTCATTTGACGGTTACCGACTCAGGCGGCCATACCGATACCGACACAGTAACCATCACCGTAACCCCCGCCCTCAACAACTCGCCGACCGCCGATGCCGGGGAAGATCAGACTGTCGGCGAGGGTGCCGCCGTAACCCTGAACGGCAACGCCAGCAGCGACCCCGAAGGCGATGCGCTGACCTACTCGTGGACGCAGACCGCCGGGCCGAATGTGATCGTGGGCGGCAACACCACCGCCACCCCGACTTTCACCGCACCCTGGTTGCAGGCGGACGCTGATTTGGTGTTCGACTTGACGGTTACCGACTCAAACGGCCATAACCATACCGACACGGTAACCATCACCGTAGTCGGCGCCCTCAACAACTCGCCGACCGCCGATGCCGGCCAAGATATAACCGTCGACCCGGGTGCCACCGTAACACTGAACGGCAACGCCAGCAGCGATCCCGACGGCGACGCGCTGACTTATCGGTGGTCGCAGATCGGCGGGTTTCATCCGAGCGTCGGGCGGGGGATAGGTGTACACCTGCGCGAACACACTTCCGCCCATTCGTCTTTCACCGTACCGCTGTCGCTGACGGACGTCGACTTGGTGTTTCGTTTGAGGGTTACCGACTCAGGCGGACGCACTGATGCCGACTCGGTAACCGTCACCGTAACCGATGCCGTACCCGATGCCGCCAACACCCCGCCAATCGCCGATGCCGGGGAAGATATAACCGTCGATCCGGGTGCCACCGTAACCCTGAACGGCAACGCCAGCAGCGACCCCGAAGGCGATGCGCTGACTTATTCGTGGTGGCATCATACGAGCGCCGTGATGGGTGTACACATGCGCGAACACACCACCGCCCATCCGTCTTTCACCGTACCGCTGTCGCTGACGGACAGCGACTTGGTGTTTCGTTTGGGGGTTACCGACTCAGGCGGACTCACTGCTACCGACACGGTAACCATCACCGTAACCCCCGCCGGCAACGACCCGCCAATCGCCGATGCCGGTGAAGATCAAACCGTCGCTCCGGGCGCCAGCGTAACGCTGAACGGTAGCGCCAGCATCGACCCCAACGGCGATGCGCTGACTTATCGGTGGTCGCAGATTGGCGGGGAGCGTATCGCTTGGAACTATTCGAACAGCGCCACCCCGACTTTCACCGTACCGCTGTTGCCGACGGACGCTGAGCTGACGGACGCTGATTTGGTGTTTCATTTGACCGTTATCGCCTCAAACGGCGATAGGGATACCGACACAGTAACCATTAAGGTAATCTTCGCCAACACCCCGCCAATCGCCGATGCCGGGGAAGATATAACCGTCGATCCGGGTGCCACCGTAACCCTGAACGGCAACGCCAGCAGCGACCCCGAAGGCGATGCGCTGACTTATTCGTGGTGGCAGATCAGCGGGTTTCATTCGATCGCCGGGTGGCGTATCGGTGTACGCATGCGCGAACACACTTCCGCCCATCCGGTTTTCACCGTATCGCCGTCGCTGACGGACGTCGACTTGGTGTTTCGTTTGAGGGTTACCGACTCAGGCGGACGCACTGATACCGACTCGGTAACCGTCACCGTAACCCCCGCCGTCAACAACCCGCCAATCGCCGATGCCGGGGGAAATCAAACCGTCAATGAGGGCACCGACGTAACGCTGAACGGCAGTAGCAGTAGCGACCCCGAAGGCGGAACGCTGACCTATTCGTGGACGCAGGCCGCCGAGCCGGAGGATGTCACCTTGGGCGGCAACACCACCCCCACCTTGACCTTCACCGCACCATGGTTTCCGACGAACACTGATATGGTGTTCGAATTGACGGTTACCGACTCAGGCGGACTCACTGATACCGACACGGTAACCATCACGGTGCACGCCAACCAACCGCCAATCGCCGATGCCGGGGAAGATCAGACTGTCGGCGAGGGTGCCGCCGTAACCCTGAACGGCAACGCCAGCAGCGACCCCGAAGGCGATGCGCTGACCTACTCGTGGACGCAGACCGCCGGGCCGAATGTGATCGTGGGCGGCAACACCACCGCCACCCCGACTTTCACCGCACCCTGGTTGCAGGCGGACGCTGATTTGGTGTTCGAATTGACGGTTACCGACTCAAACGGCCATAACCATACCGATACCGACACGGTAACCATCACCGTAGTCGGCGCCGACGATGCAACACCCGTCGGAAACCAACCGCCGACCGCCGATGCCGGGGAAGATCAAACCGTAGATGGTGGCGCGACCGTAACGCTGAACGGCAACGCCAGCAGCGACCCCGAAGGCGATGCGCTGACTTATTCGTGGTGGCAGATCAGCGGGTTTCATTCGAGCGCCGTGTGGGGGATGGGTGTACACATGCACGAACACACTTCCGCCCATCCGTCTTTCACCGTACCGCTGTCGCTGACGGACGTCGACTTGGTGTTTCGTTTGAGGGTTACCGACTCAGGCGGACGCACTGATACCGACTCGGTAACCGTCACCGTAACCGATGCCATCAACAACCCGCCAATCGCCGATGCCGGGGAAGATATAACCGTCGATCCGGGTGCCACCGTAACGCTGAACGCCAGCGCCAGCAGCGACCCCGACGGCGGTGCGCTGACTTATCGGTGGCATCAGCGCACCGGGTATAATCAGCACGGGCTGGGTGTACGCGTGCGCAAATACGCTTCCGCCCATCCGGTTTTCACCATACCGACGTCGCTGAGGGACTTTGATTTGGTGTTTAATTTGACGGTTACCGACTCAGGCGGACGCACTGATAGCGACACGGTAACCATCACCGTAACCGATTTCGTCAACGTCCCGCCAATCGCCGATGCCGGTGACAATCAGACTGTCGATGAGGGCGCCAGCGTAACCCTGAACGCCAGCGCCAGCAGCCACCCCCAAAGCAAAGGGCTGGACTACTCGTGGACGCAGACCGCCGGGGCGGATGTAATCTTGGACGATTCGACTACCGCCACCATCTCGACTTTCACCGCACCCTGGTTGCAGGCGGACACTGATTTGGTGTTCGACTTGACGGTTACCGACTCATTCGGTCTTAACGATACCGATACGGTAACCATCACCGTAATCGCCGCCGACGATGCAACACCCGTCGGAAACCAACCGCCGGTCATCATCGTAACCGGGAACAATGTGGGTCCCAATCTTTGGACCTTTCAGGATGAAATCGTGAGTCTGGATGCCAGTTCCAGTTATGACCCGGAAGGCGGGCCGCTGACTTTCTTGTGGAGATCCCTGGACGCTGAGTGGTATGGGTGGACAGATCTGCCGACTATCAGCGATATCACTTCCGCAACTCCGACCTTTGACTTGAGGGGGCTCAATAGTTGGAACGGACGACGTTACGATTACGAGTTAGTCGTCGCGGACGAGCACGGCGCAACCTCAAGGAGTCGTCGAGCCATTCATATAACTCCGATTACCCTCGCGATAGTTCCCGACGCTGGACCTGACCGAACCGTCGATGAGGGTGAGGTTGTGACACTAGACCCTTCCGGTAGCCAAGTCCCCCTTCGGTTCGGGCCCTTGCGGAGGACGACATGGGAACTGATCGACACAGGTGGACTGGAGGTGCACTTGACGCAATCCGTCACGATGAGCAGGGAGTGGCAGATTGGCCACTTCACCGCGCCGACTGGTCTGTCAGAGGATATCGAGATAACGCTCGGTCTGCGTATAGAGTCAAAATTTCCAAACGATTGGGGTTCTGATTCATCAGCCTTGGATACGGTGACTTATACGGTGCGCGCTGCCAACGATGCGCCAATCGCTGATGCCGGGGAAGATCAAACCGTAGATGGTGGCGCGACCGTAACGCTGAACGGCAACGCCAGTAGCGACCCTGAAGGCAATGCGCTGATCTATTCATGGACGCAAACCGCCGGGGCGAATGTAACCGTGGACGATTCAACCGCCGCCAATCCGGTTTTCACCGCACCGCTGTTGCTGCCGGGCATTGATTTGGTGTTCGACTTGACGGTTACCGATGCAGGCGGACTCACTGATACCGACACGGTAACCATCACTGTAATTGCCATCAACGCCCCGCCAATCGCCCGTGCCGGGGAAGATCAAACCGTCGATGAAGGCACCGTCGTAATCCTGGACGGGCGCGCCAGCAACGACATCGACGGCGATGCGCTGACCTATTCATGGACGCAGACCGCCGGGGCGAATGGAGCCTTCTGGCCGGATGTAATCTGGCACGGACATACCACCGCCAGGCTGGTTTTCACCGCACCGCAGTTGCCGACGAACGCTGATTTGGTGTTCGACTTGACGGTTACCGACCCGGACGGCCTTAGCGATACCGACACCGTAACCATCACCGTAATCGCTATCAACGACCCGCCAATCGCCGATGCCGGGGAAGATCAAACCGTAGATGGTGGCGCGACCGTAACGCTGAACGGCAACGCCAGTAGCGACCCCGAAGGCGATGCGCTGATCTATTCATGGACGCAAACCGCCGGGGTGAATGTAGCCTTGAACGATTCGACTACCGCCAATCCGGTTTTCACCGCACCGCAGTTGCTGCCGGGCATTGATTTGGTGTTCGACTTGACGGTTACCGACTCAGTCGGCCTTACCGATACCGACACCGTAACCATCACCGCAATCCCCGTCGCCAACGATGCGCCAATCGCCAATGCCGGTGAAGATCAAACCGTCGCTCCGGACGCCAGCGTAACGCTGAACGGCAGCGCCAGTAGCGACCCCGATGGCGATGCGCTGTCCTATCAGTGGGCGCAACTCCATGACAATCTGTTTGTCCACTGGAACGGATACACCGGCGCCACCCCAACTTTCACACCGCCGTGGTGGTGGACATCTGATGCGGTGTTGGTATTCCGTTTGACGGTTACCGACCCGGGCGGACTCACGGATATCGACACGGTAACCATCACCGTAACCGCCGCCGTCAACAACCCGCCAATCGCCAATGCCGGGGAAGATCAAACCGTCGATAATAGCGCGACCGTAACGCTAAACGGCAACGCCAGTAGCGACCCCGATGGCGATGCGCTGTCCTATCAGTGGACGCAACTCGAGGACAATCCGTTTGTCCACTGGAACGGATACACCACCGCCACCCCAACTTTCACACCGCCGTGGTGGTGGACATCTGATGCGGTGTTGCCGTGGTGGTGGACATCTGATGCGGTGTTGGTGTTCAGTTTGACGGTTACCGACCCGGGCGGACTCACTGATACCGACACGGTAACCATCACCGTAATCGCCAATGTTGCGCCAGTTGCCGATGCCGGGGAAGATCAAACCGTCGATGAAGGCGCGACCGTAACGCTGAATGGCAACGCCAGCAGCGACCCTGAAGACGAGACGCTGACCCACTCGTGGACACAGACCGCCGGGCCGGATGTAACCGTGGACGACAACACCATCGCCACGCCGACTTTCACCGCACCGCAGTTGCTAACGGACACTGATTTGGTATTCAGTTTGACGGTTACCGACTCAGGCGGACTCACTGATACCGACACGGTAACCATCACCGTAACCGCCGCCAACGTTGCACCAATCGCCGACGCCGGGCCAACACAAACTGTCGATGAAGGCGCGACCGTAACCCTGAATGGAAACGCCAGTAGCGACCCCGAAGGCGAGACGCTGACCCACTCATGGACGCAGACCGCCGGGCCGGATGTCACTTTGGACGACAACACCACCGCCACCTCGACTTTCACCGCACCGCATTTACTAACGGACACTGATTTGGTATTCAGTCTGACGGTTACCGACTCAGACGGACTCACTGATATCGACACAGTAACCATCACCGTAAACGCCGCCAACCAACCGCCAGTTGCCGATGCCGGGGAAGATCAAACCGTCGATGAGGGCGCGACCGTAACGTTGAATGGCAATGCCAGCAGCGACCCTGAAGGCGAGACGCTGACCCACTCGTGGACACAGACCGCCGGGCCGGATGTAACCGTGGACGACAACACCATCGCCACGCCGACTTTCACCGCACCGCATTTACTAACGGACACTGATTTGGTATTCAGTTTGACGGTTACCGACCCGGGCGGACTCACTGATACCGATACGGTAACCATCACCGTAAACGCCGCCAACGTTGCACCAATCGCCGACGCCGGGCAAACCCAAACTGTCGATGAGGGCGCGACCGTAACGCTGAATGGCAATGCCAGTAGCGACCCCGAAGGCGAGACGCTGACCCACTCGTGGACACAGACCGCCGGGCCGGATGTCACTTTGGACGACAACACCACCGCCACCTCGACTTTCACCGCACCGCAGTTGCCGGAAGACACTGATTTGGTATTCAGTTTGACGGTTACCGACTCAGGCGGACTCACTGATACCGACACGGTAACCATCACCGTAACCGCCGCCAACGTTGCGCCAATTGCTGACGCCGGGGAAGATCAAACCGTCGATGAGGGCGCGACCGTAACGCTGAATGGCAATGCCAGTAGCGACCCCGAAGGCGAGACGCTGACCCACTCGTGGACACAGACCGCCGGGCCGGATGTCACTTTGGACGACAACACCGCCGCCACCTCGACTTTCACCGCACCGCAGTTGCCGGAAGACACTGATTTGGTATTCAGTTTGACGGTTACCGACTCAGGCGGACTCACTGATACCGACACAGTAACCATCACCGTAACCGCCGCCAACATTGCACCAATCGCCGATGCCGGGGAAGATCAAACCGTTGATGAGGGCGCGACCGTAACGTTGAATGGCAATGCCAGCAGCGACCCTGAAGGCGAGACGCTGACCCACTCGTGGACACAGACCGCCGGGCCGGATGTCACTTTGGACGACAACACCACCGCCACGCCGACTTTCACCGCACCGCAGTTGCTAACGGACACTGATTTGGTATTCAGTTTGACGGTTACCGACTCAGTCGGCCTTACCGATACCGACACCGTAACCATCACCGTAGTCGCCATCAACGCCCCGCCAATCGCCAATGCCGGGGAAGATCAAACCGTCGATAATGGTGCGACCGTAACGCTGAACGGCGGTGCCAGTAGCGACCCCGACGGCGATGTGCTTTCCTATCAGTGGGCGCAACCCCATGACGGAGGCGGAATGCTATCGCATTCCTATTTCATGTTTTCTCCGGCTATCGCCGGAAAAGCATACAGTCTGTTTGTCCACTGGAACGGATACACCACCGCCACCCCAACTTTCACACCGCCGTGGTGGTGGACATCTGATGCGGTGTTGGTGTTCCGTTTGACGGTTACCGACTCAGGCGGACTCACTGATACCGATACGGTAACCATCACGGTGCGCGCAAATCCGCCGCCGGTCGCCGATGCCGGGCAAACCCAAACCGTTGATGAGGGCGCGACCGTAACGCTGAATGGCAATGCCAGTAGCGACCCCGAAGGCGAGACGCTGACCCACTCGTGGACACAGACCGCCGGGCCGGATGTCACTTTGGACGACAACACCACCGCCACCTCGACTTTCACCGCACCGCATTTACTAACGGACACTGATTTGGTATTCAGTTTGACGGTTACCGACTCAGGCGGACTCACCGATACCGACACGGTAACCATCACTGTAAACGCCGCCAACGTTGCACCAGTTGCCGATGCCGGGGAAGATATAACCGTCGATGAAGGCGCGACCGTAACGCTGAATGGCAACGCCAGCAGCGACCCTGAAGACGAGACGCTGTCCTATTCATGGACGCAGACCGCCGGGCCGGATGTAACCGTGGACGACAACACCATCGCCACGCCAACTTTCACCGCACCGCATTTACTAACGGACACTGATTTGGTATTCAGTTTGACGGTTACCGACTCAGGCGGACTCACTGATACCGATACGGTAACCATCACTGTAAACGCCGCCAACGTTGCACCAGTTGCCGATGCCGGGACAACCCAAACCGTCGCTGAAGGCGCGACCGTAACCCTGAATGGCAACGCCAGCAGCGACCCTGAAGACGAGACGCTGTCCTATTCATGGACGCAATCCGCCGGGCCGGATGTAACCGTGGGCGGCAACACCACCGCCACGCCGACTTTCACCGCACCGAAACCGTTGCCCGTGAACACTGATTTCGTATTCGGCTTGACGGTTACCGACTCGGGCGGACTCACCGATACCGATACGGTAACCATCACGGTGCGCACCAACCAACCGCCGGTCGCCGATGCCGGGGAAGATATAACCGCGACTTCGGGAGACCGCATATCGCTCGACGCTAGCGGCAGTAGCGACCCCGAAGGCGGGCAATTGAAATATTGGTGGACGCTCCACCTCACCAATTTGTGGCCGCGGGATGGCGGCGACATCTTGACGGCTTGGGAGAGTGCCACGCCGACTTTCACCGTGCCGCCTGTCGCCAACCTACCCGTTGAGGGCCGCCGCATGACCTTCGGTCTGTGGGTGATTGATGATCACCGCAGATTATCGACTTTTGACACGGTGACCGTGTTTGTAGTCCCCGCCCCGGCGCCGACCGCCGATGCCGGGCCAACCCAAACCGTCGATGAAGGCGCGACCGTAACGCTGAACGGCAATGCCAGCAGCGACCCCAACGGCAATGCGCTGACCTATTCGTGGACGCAAACCACCGGGCCGAATGTTGCCTTGAACAGAAACACCACCGCCACCCCGACTTTCACCGCACCGCAGTTGTCGGCGGACACTGATTTGGTATTCAATTTGACGGTTACCAACCCGGGCTGGAGCACTGATACCGACACGGTAACCATCACTGTAAACGCCGCCAATATTGCGCCAGTTGCCGACGCCGGGGAAGATATAACCGTCGCTGAAGGCGCGACCGTAACGCTGAACGGCAACGCCAGTAGCGACCCCGAAGACGAGACGTTGACCTACTCATGGACGCAATCCGCCGGGCCGGATGTAACCGTAGACGGCAACACCACCGCCACCCCGACTTTCACCGCACCGAAACCGTTACCCGCGAACACTGATTTCGTATTCGGCTTGACGGTTACCGACTCGGGCGGACTCACCGATACCGATACGGTAACCATCACGGTGCGCACCAACCAACCGCCGGTCGCCGATGCCGGGGAAGATATAACCGCGACTTCGGGAGACCGCATATCGCTCGACGCTAGCGGCAGTAGCGACCCCGAAGGCGGGCCATTGAAATATTGGTGGACGCTCCACCTCACCAATTTGTGGCCGCGGGATGGCGGCGACATCTTGACGGGTTGGGAGAGTGCCACGCCGACTTTCACCGTGCCGCCTGTCGCCAACCTACCCGTTGAGGACCGCCGCATGACCTTCGGTCTGTGGGTGATTGATGATCACCGCAGATTATCGACTTTTGACACGGTGACCGTGTTTGTAGTCCCCGCCCCGGCGCCGACCGCCGATGCCGGGCCAACCCAAACCGTCGATGAAAGCGCGACCGTAACGCTGAACGGCAACGCCAGTAGTGATCCTGAAGGCAATGCACTGGCCTATTCATGGACCCAGACCACCGGGCCGAATGTCGCCTTGAACGGCAACACCACCGCCACCCCGACTTTCACCGCACCGCAGTTGCTAACGGACACTGATTTGGTGTTCGGTTTGACGGTTACCAACTCGGGCTGGAGCACTGATACCGACACGGTAACCATCACCGTAAACGCCGCCAACGTTGCGCCGATTGCTGATGCCGGGCCAACCCAAACCGTCGATGAAGGCGCGACCGTAACGCTGAATGGCAACGCCAGTAGTGACCCTGAAGGCAATGCACTGGCCTATTCATGGACGCAGACCACCGGGCCGAATGTCGCCTTGAACGGCAACACCACCGCCACCCCGACTTTCACCGCACCGCAGTTGCTAACGGACACTGATTTGGTGTTCGGTTTGACGGTTACCGACTCGGGCGGACTCACCGATACCGATACGGTAACCATCGCCGTAACCGCCGCCAACGTTGCGCCGATTGCTAATGCCGGTCCAACCCAAATCGTCGATGAAGGCGCGACCGTAACGCTGAATGGCAACGCCAGCAGCGACCCCGAAGGCAATGCACTGACCTATTCATGGGCCCAGACCGCCGGGCCGGATGTAATCGTGGACGACAACACCATCGCTACGCCAACCTTCACCGCACCGCAGTTGCTAACGGACACTGATTTGGTGTTCGGTTTGACGGTTACCGACTCGGGCGGACTCACCGATACCGACACGGTAACCATCACCGTAACCGCCATCAACGATGCGCCAGTTGCTGACGCCGGGGAAGATATAACCGCAACTTCGGGAGAACGCATATCGCTGAATGGCAACGCCAGCAGCGACCCCGAAGGCGATGCGCTGACCTATTCGTGGACGCAGACCGCCGGACCGCAGGTGAATTTGCGCAGAGCAGACCGCCACCGCGCGATATTTTCCGCACCGAAGAATTTGGTAGCGGATACCGAGTTGATGTTCAGCCTGGCAGTGACCGACTCGTCCGGCAATAGTGATACTGACACGGCAACCATCACCATAACCACCGTCAACGCCCCGCCAATCGCCGATGCCGGGGAAGATCAAAGCGCGGCGTCGGGACGCATAGTGCTGAGCGGCACCGCCAGCAGCGACCCTGACGGCGATGCGCTGGCCTATTCATGGACGCAGACCGCCGGGCCGCAGGTGAATGTGCGCAGAGCAGATCGTCGCCGTGCGAACTTCGTCGCACCACAGCAGTTGCTGGCGGACACCGAATTGGTGTTCAGCCTGACGGTCACTGATGCGCGCGGGCTGGTCTCGGCAAGCCCAGACACAGTAACCATCACCGTAACCGCCGCGCCCAACAACCCGCCGACCGCCGATGCCGGTGCCACACAAACCGTGAATGAAGGCGTGCGCGTGACGCTGGATGGCAACGCCAGCAGCGATCCGGAAAACCAGACGCTGACCTACGCATGGGCGCAGAACGAAGGGGTGGTTGTGAGCGTGGAGAATGCCGATACCGCTACCCCAACCTTCACCGCACCGAGCGGATTGACATCGTGCGCGCCCCGCAAGCCCGAAGATTGCCGACGCCCAACCTTCACCGATTCAAATGGTGTGGAACACTTCGCGCTGGCGTTCCAGTTGACGGTTACCGACCCGCGCGGCGACAGCGATACCGACACGGTGATTATCGCCGTGCGCGCCTCGAACCTCGCGCCGGTCGCCGATGCCGGGAATGCACAAAGCGTGCCCGAAGGTGCCACCGTAACTTTGGATGGCAATGGCAGCAGCGACCCCGAAGACCAAACACTGACCTATGCGTGGGCGCAGATCGGCGGGGCGAATGTCATCTTGAGCGGAAACGCCACCGCCACCCCAACCTTCACCGCACCACAGCAGTTGGCAGCGGACACCGAGTTGGTATTCAGCCTGACGGTCGCCGACACGCGCGGGCTTGATTCCACCGACACGGTAACCATCACCGTAGCCGCCACACCCAACAACCCACCAATCGCCAATGCCGGTGCCACGCAAACCGTGAATGAAGGCGGGCGCGTGATGCTGAATGGCAACGCCAGCAGCGATCCGGAAGGCCAGACGCTGGCCTACGCATGGGCGCAGAACGAAGGGGTGGTTGTGAGTGTGGAGAATGCCGATACCGCCACGCCGACTTTCACCGCACCAAGCGGATTGGCATCGTGCGCGCCCCGCAAACCCGACGAGTGCCGACGCCCAACCTTCACCGATTCAAATGGCGTGGAACACTTTGCGTTGGCGTTCCAGTTGACGGTTACCGACCCGCGTGGCGACAGCGATACCGACACGGTGATTATCGCCGTGCGCGCCACGAACCTCGCGCCGACCGCCGATGCCGGGAATGCACAAAGCGTGCCCGAAGGTGCCGCCGTAACTTTGGATGGCAATGGCAGCAGCGACCCCGAAGACCAAACACTGACCTATGCGTGGGCACAGACCGGCGGGGCGAATGTCATCTTGAGCGGAAGCGCCACCGCCACCCCAACTTTCACCGCACCACAACAGTTGCTGGCGGACGCCGAGTTGGTATTCAGCCTGACGGTCGCCGACACGCGCGGGCTTGATTCCACCGACACAGTAACCATCACCGTAACCGCCGCACCCAACAACCCACCAATCGCCAATGCCGGTGCCACGCAAACCGTGAATGAAGGCGGGCGCGTGACGCTGGACGGCAACGCCAGTAGCGACCCGGAAAACCAGACGCTGACCTACGCATGGGCGCAGAACGAAGGAGTGGTTGTGACCGTGGAAAATGCCGATACCGCTACCCCAACCTTCACCGCACCGAGCGGATTGGCATCGTGCGCGCCCCGCAAGCCCGAAGATTGCCGACGCCCAACTTTCACCGATTCAAATGGTGTGGAACACTTCGCGCTGGCATTCCAGTTGACGGTTACCGACCCACGTGGCGACAGCGATACCGACACGGTGATTATCGCCGTGCGCGCCTCGAACCTCGCGCCGGTTGCCGATGCCGGGAATGCACAAAGCGTGCCCGAAGGTGCCACCGTAACCTTGAATGGCAATGGCAGCAGCGACCCCGAAGACCAAACACTGACCTATGCGTGGACGCAGACCGGCGGGGCGAATGTCATCTTGAGCGGAAACACCACCGCCACCCCAACCTTTACCGCACCACAGCAGTTGGCAGCGGATGCCGAGTTGGTGTTCAGCCTGACGGTCGCCGACACGCGCGGGCTTGATTCCACCGACACGGTAACCATCACCGTAACCGCCGCACCCAAAGTCGCGCCCAACGCCGCACCAATCGCCAATGCCGGTGCCGCGCAAATCGTCGATGAAGGCGTGCGCGTAACGCTGAACGGGAACGGCAGTAGCGACCCGGAAGGCCGGCCACTGACCTACTCGTGGACACAGGCTGACGGGGTGACCGTGACCGTGGAGAATGCCGATACCGCCACTCCGACTTTCAATGTGTCGGTCGGGTTCGCATCGTGCGCATCCGGCAACGCTGGTAATTGTCGGCGTCCGAATTCCACCGGGCCGGAAGGGACCGCATACTTCGAATTGGTGTTCGAGTTAATAGTTACCGACCCGAGCGGCCGCACCGGTACCGACACGGTGACCATCACGGTGCGCACCGCAAACTTCGATCCGGGCGGCGGCACACTCGTCCCTTTCTTGATCGAAGCAGCCCAAACCATAATGGACGATACCGGAACCGCGATTACACAGCGGGTTGAGCAAGCGTTGAGTGCCAATCGCACGGCGAGCGTTACGATTGGCGGGCAGAGCAGTTTGGCCGGTGCCTTGAATACGCACGGCGAAGCCATGAGCGAGGGCGGGCGCGACATCAAAGAATTGTTGGCCGGCTCCAACTTTGTGTTGCCGATGAACTCGGGCAACCAAGCGGCGTTATGGGGTAGCGGCGAATACCGCAACCTGTCCGGCGAGGGCAACATTTCCAATGGCAACGGCGAGTTGGTTGGCGCTCAGGTCGGGTTCGATACGCGCATACGCAATGACTTGCTGATGGGTGTCGCGGTATCGTGGTCGCAGGGTATGAATTATCAAAACGATACCAGCGGCGTTAGCGGAAACGGGTATGAAATAGACCTGACCAGCACGCATCCGTATATTGGTTGGAAAATCGGCCAGTTGGATTTATGGGCGACCACCGGTTACGGCGAAGGCACGGTGAATATTACCCAAAACAAACTGACGCGCTCGAGCGACATCAACCTGCAAACCATCGGCATGGGCGGTAGCGGCCAGGTGTGGGAAAGCGGCGCGACTCAGATGCGGTTGAAAGGCGAAACGGTATGGAGCCAGTTGGAAATCGAAGGCAGCGCCGACCTCAATCCGTTGCAAGTGGATGCGCGCCGGATGCGGTTGTCATTGGAAACCACTCATAAGATCAATCTGCAAAGCGGCGGATTGTTTGCGCCATCGCTGGCAGTCGGCATGCGCCATGACGGCGGCGATGGCGAAACGGGCACTGGCGCCGAAATAGACGGCGGGCTTCGCTACGAAAACCCGGGCTCGCGGGTAACACTCGAAGGCCGCATCCGCACATTGTTCGGGTATGGCGGCGACCACGACGAATGGGGTGTTGAAAGCCACCTTCAATTTCTTCCCGGTGCGGACGGACAAGGATGGTCGTTCGGTTTGCGTTCCGCCTACGGCGACAGCAGCGGCGGAGTGGAACCGTTTGGGGAGCATCGAGTACCGGGTGATGTATCGGATACGGACGACTACCATGCTCAACTGGACACTCGCATTGGCCACGGATTTTCCTTACGCGACCGAGACGGAGTGCTAACGCCGTATAGCGAGATGACGCTCGGTTCGATCGATAGTCACCGTTTGGGGATGAACTGGAAATCGGGTTCGCGGTATGACTTTTCCCTGCTGGGCGAACGGCGCAAGGGCGACACCAACCCGCTTGAACACATCATCCTGCTCAAGGGCGAGGTGCGGTTTTAGTTTGCCAAGCACGACTTCCGGCCATTGCGAAAGGGCTGGGAGTTGCCCGCCGATAGCGGCTGCACCGGCAGCGGTTGGTGTAAAATTGCCCGGTTGATTTTACCGACCGACCGCCAATGCCCGCCATCCTCGAATTCAGCGACGCCGAGATCGCCGCCATCCGCGAAATGCTGGTACAACGCTACCACAAGGAAGTGGAGATTCATCTGGCCGACAGCGAAGTGCGCCTCGATCAACCGGCTGACGATTCCCCCAACACGGTTAGTTGCCCGACCGTGTATTGGTACGAACGCGGCGCCAACTTCGTAGTTTTCAAATGCGGTGTGGCGCGTTACCGCACCCAGTTTTTTTATACGCCTCACGAACAATTCGGCACCGGCATCGAAGAATACGAAAACCTCGACGAATGCGTCGCCGCGGCGTTGCAAACTCAAGCCGACCACGAGCGCGCGCGTCAAGGGAACGGCGAAACAAAAGAGTCGCCCGTCGAAACCGAATGAAAAACCCGACGCCGAAAAAACCAAACGCTTTTTACGCCCAGTCCGGCGGGGTCACGGCGGTGCTCAACGCCAGTGCCGCCGGGGTCATCGAAACCGCACGCCGCCACCGGCATCGCATCGGCAAACTATACGCCGGACGCAACGGCATCATCGGCGCGCTTACCGAAGATCTCATCGATACCTCCCGCGAAAGTGCCTCAGCGATTCGCAAATTGTGCCACACACCGTCCGGCGTATTCGGATCGTGTCGTTACAAGTTACAGAGTTTGCAACACAACCGGCGCGAGTATGAACGCTTGATTGCGGTTTTTTCGGCGCACAACATCGGTTACTTTTTTTATAACGGCGGCGGTGATTCCGCCGACACCTGCCTCAAAATTTCGCAGTTGTCGCGCCGCATGAATTACCCGCTTCGCGCCATTCATATTCCCAAGACGGTGGACAACGATCTCGCCGTTACCGACAACTGCCCGGGCTTCGGCTCGGTCGCAAAATATATCGCGGTGTCGACGCGGGAAGCGAGTTTTGATGTCGCTTCCATGGCCAAAACCTCGACAAAGGTTTTTGTGCTCGAAGTGATGGGTCGTCACGCCGGATGGATCGCCGCAGCCGGTGCCCTGGCATCGGACGACCGGATCGAAATTCCGGTGCTCGTGTTGTTTCCTGAAATTCCCTTCAACCGCAAAAAATTCATCGCCAAAGTGAAACACGCGGTGGCCAAATATGGCTATGTCTCGGTGGTCGTGTCCGAAGGGGTGCGCGATGCGCGCGGGCGGTTTTTGTCCGACCAGGGGTTGGTGGACGCATTCGGGCACGCCCAACTCGGCGGCGTGGCACCGGTGATCGCGGCCATGATCAAACAAGATTTGGGTTACAAATATCACTGGGCGGTGGCCGACTATCTGCAACGCTCGGCGCGGCATATCGCCTCAAAAACGGATGTCGAACAAGCCTATGCGGTCGGCAAGGCAGCGGTGGAAATGGGCCTCAACGGCGACAACGCAGTGATGCCGGCCATCGTGCGCGTCAGCGATAAACCCTATCGCTGGAAAATCAGCGCAACCAAACTCGGACGGGTGGCGAATGTCGAAAAGAAAATGCCGAAAAACTTCATCAGCACAGACGGATTCGGCATCACCCAACGCTGCCGAAATTACCTCACGCCCCTAATACGCGGCGAAGATTACCCGCCATACCGCAACGGCCTGCCGGATTACGCGAAATTAAAAAACATCTCCGTTGCGAAAAAACTAAAAGAAACTTTTCAACCATGACCCTCGACAAAGCCCGCCAACTGCTAAAAGTGCAAGCCGATTTCGGCGGCTCCTACAACCGCCACTCGACGAAACTAATCCTCCTTGAAGTAGTCCGCGAACACGGCCAAAAAGCCGCGGATGATTTAATTGTGGAGTTGGAGTTAAACCGGATTTTCGATTTTGTGGCAGGGGAAAAATTGTAGAACGACTGGGGATTACCGGCGGCCAATAACAACATCACGCTGCCAGACGATAATGCCCGCGACCACTAGATTCGATGCGTACTTGGCGTTTTGGTTTTGCGGGTTTGCACTTTTGACTAATTGTGACAGGATCGACTTCATCCAATTTCAATTCGGCGGTAGCAAGAATGCGGATCAACGCCTCCACCGCGCCGCCCATCGGGCTTTGCCCTCGTTCCCAGCGTGATATTGTCAAATGCTCGCGATGGACGATTTCACCCAGTTCGGTTTGCGTGAATCCCATTTCAGTGCGTAAAAACTTCAGTTCGGAGCCGGTCATGGAACCATTGGAGTTTACGATTCCATGCGCGATTAATTTATGAAGGATTCCGATACGCGGAATAATGATTACCTTTTTTCCGGCATCATCAATTGCCTGCCGGCACTGAACCCACACATTGGGCAACCCACATTCAGTATAGTGGTGATTTACGATCTTTATAGTCATACCAAATCTCTCCACATACGGTGACAAGATTCATTGTAGGGACAGGCCGAAGCAGATTGTCGGCGGCCAATAACAACATAGCAACCAAAACCCCCCTACACCCCCAACAACGGCGCAATCACCAAACTGACGATTGCCATTACGTTGATCAGGATGTTCATGGCCGGGCCCGAAGTGTCCTTGAATGGGTCGCCGACGGTGTCGCCGACTACGGCGGCGGCGTGGGCCGGGGAGCCTTTGCCGCCGAGGTTGCCTTTTTCGATGTGTTTCTTGGCGTTGTCCCAGGCACCGCCGGCGTTGGCCATGGTCAGCGCCATGAGTACGCAGCCGAGTAGCGCGCCGGTCAGCATGCCGCCGAGGGCGGTGGCGCCGAGGGCAAAGCCGACCACCACCGGTGCCGCAACTGCCAGCACGCCGGGGGGGATCATGCGCTTCAAGGCGGCCTGGGTGGCGATGTCCACGCAGCGGTCGGAATCGGGTTCGGCGGTGCCTTCCATGAGGCCGGGGATTTCTTTGAACTGCCGGCGGATTTCGTGAATCATGTCGAAGGCGGCGGCGCCCACGGCTTTCATGGTCATGCTGGAGACCAGCAACGGGAAGATGCCGCCGAGGAACAGGCCGGCCAGTACTCTCGGGTCGTTAACGCGCAGGGTGAAGTCGGGGTTGAGTTGCGAGACCGTCTCGATGAACGCGGAGATGATAGCCAGTGCCGTCAGTGCCGCGGCGCCGATGGCGAAGCCCTTGCCGATGGCGGCGGTGGTGTTACCGAGTTCATCCAGCGAGTCGGTGATTTCGCGCACTTCTTCTCCCATCCCGGCCATTTCGGCGAGGCCACCGGCGTTGTCGGCAACCGGGCCGTAGGCGTCGATGGCCATGGTGATGCCCACTGTCGCCAGCATGCCCACGGCGGCGATGCCGACACCATACAATCCGGTGAGCGCGCTGGCGCTGAGGATGATGGCGCTGATGATTAGCAGTGGCACCACCACCGACTCCATGCCCACGGCGAGGCCGCTGATCATGACCGTAGCCGGGCCGGTTTCGCCGCTTTTGGCGATGTCGCGCACCGGTTTTCCGCCGGTATAGTATTCGGTGACGAGGCCGATACCGATGCCGCCAGCGGCGCCGACCACCACCGCGCCCCACACGTTGAGGCTGATCTGCAGGTAGTGAACCAGTGCCAACGCTGCGGCGATGAACACCACCGAGGCGCCGATGGTGCCGATGCGAAGCGCGAGTTCCGGGGATTTTGCCGAGTTCATGCGCACCAGCACGATGCCGCCGATGGACGAAAGGATGCCGATGGAGGCCAGTGCCAGAGGCAGAAACATCAGGCTGTTTTGGCTGCCGATGACCGCCAATACCGCCGGGGAAAGGGTTGCGGCGATGGCGATGGAGGCGATCATCGCGCCACAATAAGATTCGAAAATGTCCGAGCCCATACCGGCGACATCGCCGACGTTGTCACCGACGTTGTCGGCAATTACTCCCGGATTGCGCGGATCGTCTTCAGGGATACCGGCTTCGATTTTGCCCACCAGATCAGCGCCGACATCAGCACTCTTGGTGAAGATGCCGCCGCCGACTCGGGAGAACAACGCCACCGATGACGCGCCCATGCCGAATCCGTGAATGACATGCGCGGTCTGCGGGTCGCCGCCGTATAACAAATACAGCAATCCGAGGCCCAACAAACCCATGGCGGCGACGCACAAACCCATGACCGAGCCGCCCAAAAACGCCACGGTCAGTGCCTCGGCGGCACCCTGATCGCGGGCTGCAACGGTGGTCCTGATGTTGGCGCGGGTGGCCGCATACATGCCGGTATAGCCGGCGAAAGCCGAACAAAGCGCGCCCACCAGAAAGGCGAACATGGTGTGGACACCGAGGTCGGAGAGCAAAATCAACACCGCCACGACCGCCACGAAAACACCCAGATAGGTGTATTCGGTGCGCATGAAAACCATCGCACCGTGGTGAATTTTTTCGGCAATTTCGACCACCTTGCCTTCACCGGTCGGGCGTTTCAGCACCATTCTGTAGATAACCCAGGCGACACACAGCCCGAGCGCGCCCAACAACATCGGAACGAAAGAAATCAACGGCATTTGGTTAGTCCTTGGAGTTATTCAAGTGGAGAAAAATCAAGCACGCGACTATAACCGTGTTGGTGTTTCGAGGCAAGAGACCGCAGGCAAAAATCACCCCCGGACGCCGGAACAACGCTTACCGCACCGGACGCTGCGCACCGCCCGGCGGCAGGTGTCAAATCCGGTGTCTTTGAATTCAGATTACCTTGCAATTTTCTCCCCGGCTGGCCGTGGTCTTCATCGTACAAGCGAACTCAAATCATCCCAACCCGGAATTTCATCGCGTATTTTCTCTGCGCTGTATTTTTCCGTGATGTGATCTTCGATTCGCTCAATGCTTTTTCTGTAAAATTTATTAGTACCGTCAATGTTTTTACACAGTAATGATAGTATGACTTTTTTTTCGAACTCGGCTTTCATCTTGTTTGCCACCTTCTGCGACTCACAGAATTTTTCCGCAAAGTCTTCCGAGCGTATGCGTCGTCCTTCAACTTTTTCGCGTTGTTGCACAAAATGCCATGCTTTCTGCGGGGCTTGATACACGAAAATAATAAAAACTTTCCGCTCTCGTTTTAAGGATCTTTGGATATTTTGTCTGGCTATACTCTCATTGGAAAACGTGCCGTCAAGCAAAAAACTGATTTTCTTTTTTAATGCGGCATCGTGTATCTTGTGCACCAACTTACTGACTGGTTTCTGGAACAGGTGGGAATTAGTTCCGGTATAGCCACACTCATTGAAATGGCAACGTAACTCATCGGCATCAATCCTTAAAATGTTGCCGGTGTTTTCCAGAAGTTTTAGTGAAGCCTCGGTTTTACCCGCTCCCGGGGAGCCTGCCATAAACAGAGAAACGGGGGCATTTTCCGGATCAAATGCTTCTGTTATCTGGCCGGTAATTGCTTTGTGGTGGGTTTTGACATACGCATCCGCCTGAGAAGTAATTCCCGGGACCTCGGCATCGCTCACTTCGAATCAATCGTTTCCCGAATCACAGCGATGCTCCGCCGCCGCGTTAATTCGCCCGGCCTGATCGATAATCTTCTGTTGTTCTTTGATGGATTCTTCGATGACCTTCTTGAACACGCGCTTGTGCTCTCTGGCGGACCCGTTACGCATAAATTCTGAAAGCGCGCTGCTGTTTGTAGGCGACTTTTTAAATGAAAACATTTCTGCGAATTCTCATGGGTGCTGGAAGGGCTGGAAGGCTGATAGTCGTGAAATGATATGCGATATATTCATAAACTGCAACAACCTGTGCATCTACCACCTACTGTACTGTGGATGATGTTGAAGTACCGATTGTATTCGGTCGGTGCTTCATTTGTGGTAGAGCAAATGCGGTCACGGGTGCCTAGTATACAGCGAGTGTGGGGGTTAGAAAAGACTAAAATCCTCTCATAAATCTTCTAATAGAGCCTGAGATCTTCTCATAAATGTTCTAAATCTTCTCACAAATGTTCTAAATCTTCTCATAAATGTTCTGAATCTTCTCACAAATGTTCTGAATCTTCTCATAAATGTTCTCATAAGACCTAAAATCTTCTGAATCTTCTCATAAATGTTCTGAATCTTCTCATAAATGTTCTGAATCTTCTCATAACCTTCTAATACAATCCCAGCGGCCAATAACTTGTCCGGCCCCGTCGGGATAGGCGATTTGGGGTGTGCCCACCGCTCACCCTCGCCGTTTGCGGGCGCGGGGGTGGGCTTGGTCGTAGACTTTGGATAGGTGTTGAAAATCCAGGTGGGTATATATCTGCGTGGTGGCGATGTCGGCGTGGCCTAGCATTTCTTGGACGGCGCGCAGGTCGCCGCTGGAAGCGAGTACATGGCTGGCGAATGAATGGCGTAGCATGTGCGGATGCAGGGGGCGTCCGAGGCCGTGTTTTTTGGCCCAGTGGTTGAGGCGGTATTGGATGCCACGGGCGCCGAGGCGGTGGCCGTTTTTGTTCACGAACAGGGCTGTCTCGTGGTCACCGGCGAGGGTGCTTCGGTGCTGTAGCCATTCTTTGAGCGCAACCGCCGCTCTGGATCCCACCGGCACGATCCTTTGCTTGTTGCCCTTGCCGGTGACCCGCACTTCGGATTGCTCGAAATCAATGCCGTTGAAATCCAGGGCGACCAGTTCCGCAAGCCGCAGCCCGGAAGAGTAAAGCAATTCAAGGATGGCGCGGTCGCGGATGGATAGCGCGCTGCCGTCGTGTCGCTCCAGCAACGATGCCAACTCGTCCACGCTCAAAGTTGTCGGCAATTTGCGCCCCGACTTCGGCGCGCGGATGCCGTCGAAGGGGTTGAAGGTGGTGTTTCCGGTTTTGACCAGATAGCGGTAAAACCCCCGTGCCGCGGACAGCATGCGCTGGATGCTGCGGCCGGACAACCCCGACTGGTGCAGTTTTGCCGGAAACGCCCGCGCTTGTTCGGCGGACAGTTCGCACCAGTGTTGGGTGCCGGTGTTTTCGAGAAACGCGGCCAGGCGTGCGAGGTCGCGCCGGTAGGCGGTGATGGTATGGACCGACAGCCGCTTTTGGCGCGCAAGGTCGGCGAGGAATTCGGGTGCGAGGTCGGCGGGTTGCACGGGATTGCCGAAAATCAGGCTGCGGCTTGACTCACACCAGACCGTGGCCGGCCAGATATGCGCCAATCAGTTGCCCCAGACGGTCAAGGATCAGCGCGCCCATGCCGGGCTGGAAACGTTCCCGGTCGACGCAGCCCAACACCATCACGCCGTGCAACTTTTGCCGGTGGGCGAGGGGGATGAAGGCGCAGGATGCGATGGCGGCGGCGTGTGGAAACAAAGCCGCGCCCAGTTTGCTCGACACCCGGTCGTCGCACACGCTGCCAAAGTGCGCCACGCGCTGGCAGAGGTGCGCGTAGTCCACTTGCGGGGGGAAATCCTGTTGCTCTGAAGATAAAAAAATCGCTACTTCATCGATGTCAAACCGGGATTTCACCAGCAACCCGGGAACGGCGGGGTCTTTGAGGTCTTTGGACTTATCCGCGCTCAGCAAACTGACGGCGATTTGATGTAGTTCGTCGGCAAGGTCTTGGTTGCTTCGGGCGGTGTCCAGCATCGACTCCATCCGCGTCTGCTGCCGCTCCTGACGCTCGCGCAAAGCCAACTCCCGGCGGTCGTGAATCCGCCCATGGGCGGGCGTGGCGAGGGGTGCTTCCGGCGCATTCATTGCGGCCAGCAAGTCTGGATGCTCGGCAAAAAAATCAGGGTGCTCTTTGAGGTAATCCGCGATTTTCCGTGACTGGGACATGGACGGTTGGGAACGGGCTGGGGTCGGTGAATTGTAACTGCTTTTATAAATCAATTTTTTATAAATCAATGGCGCCGCAAAAAACATTGTGGGCGGGGCCGGTCAAATAAACCGGATGGCCCGGCCCCCGCCACGCAACCTCGGCATCGCCGCCGGGCAGGGACACTTTCACGCGCCGCTCGAGCAAGCCGAGGTTAATCCCCACGACCACCGCCGCGCAAGCACCGCTGCCGCATCCCAGCGTCTCGCCGGCACCACGCTCGTAAACGCGCAGCAGGATGTGATCCCGGGCTGCGACCTGCATGAAGCCAGCGTTGACTCTGTCGGGAAAACGCGGGTGGTTTTCGATGAGCGGGCCGTGGCTTTCGAGGGGTGCTTGGGCGACTTCTTCGACGCGCCGCACCGCATGGGGATTGCCGATGGCGAGCGCGGAAATCTCCACTTCGTCGCCGTTCAGGTCGAGGGCGTAGGTGTCCGCCGCGCACTCCGCATGGAAGGGGATTTTTTCCGGGGCAAACTCCGGTATCCCCATCTCCACGGTGACCGATTGGTCGGCGTTGGTGGTGAGCGTCATGGCCGCCGTGGCGGTATGCACGCGGATTGTTTTTTGCGCGCCGCCTTCCGTGGCCAGCCCGCGATCATACAAAAAGCGCGGCAGGCAGCGCGCGCCATTGCCGCATTGCTCCACTTCGCTGCCGTCTTGGTTGAATATCCTGAAAAGGAATTCTCCGGCGCCGTCTTTGTCCGGCTGAACCAGCAAAATCTGGTCGCAACCGATGCCGAAATGCCGGTCGGCGAGGCGACGGGCGATGTCCGAAGTTATCTTTAATTCATCGGATACGCCGTCAAGTACGATAAAATCGTTACCCAGTGACTGCATTTTTGTGAATTCGTAGCGCATTATTCCGTCCGCCCGCATCATAGAAAAGCATCATAGAAAATCGTCATAAAAAAGCATCATTCGCCAACCGCAATCATATCCCAAGCAACCGCACCGGAAACACCACCATTGCACCGCCGCCTGAAACTCATTATACGACCATTCCGGTCGATGCCCTCGATAACGCGCATCATCATCGGGATTCTGTTGATACTGGGCGGGCTACTGGGCGCCCTGCCAATTCTCGGATTTTGGATGGTGCCGCTCGGATTGCTGGTGCTATCCCTGGATTTCCGCTGGGCGCGCAAAGGCTACCTAGCCATTATTTTGTGGTTCCGACGACGCCAACGCCTGCACAGAACACAACCAACGGCACGCGACAAAAACCACCGTGGATAGGTGGCGGGTGCATACAGAAAATCTCTGGTTCATTTATAATAGCAACCCACGGCTTTCAATTTTGTTCTGAGGAATCCCCATGCAATCTCCTGTTCGTGTTGCGGTGACCGGTGCTGCCGGGAATATCGCGTATGCGTTGTTGTTTCGTATTGCCGCCGGCGATATGCTGGGCAAAGAGCAGCCGGTTATCTTGCAGTTGTTGGAAATCCCACCGGCGATGGATGCTTTGCGCGGCGTGGTTATGGAATTGCAGGACTGCGCGTTTCCATTGTTGGCGGGTATCACCATCTCCGATGACGCCGATGCGGCATTCGACGGTGCGGATTACGCGCTACTGGTGGGCTCCAAACCACGCGGCCCCGGAATGGAACGCAGTGAATTGCTGACCGACAATGGAAAAATATTTTCCGCACAAGGCAAAGCCCTCAACGCCCACGCGGCGCGAACGGTCAAGGTGCTGGTGGTCGGCAATCCGGCAAACACCAACGCCTTTATCGCCGCCGCCAACGCACCCGACCTCGACCGCGCGCAGTTCACCGCCATGACGCGCCTCGACCACAATCGCGCCAAAGCCCTCCTCGCGGAAAAACTCGGCATCCACCATAACGAGATCCGCAAGATGACCATCTGGGGAAACCATTCCGCCACCCAATACCCGGACATATCCAACGCCCTTGCCAAAGACGAGGCAGTCAAAGGCATGGTCGAGCAGGCGTGGCTTGAGGATGATTTCATTCCGGCGGTGCAACAGCGCGGCGCGGCGATTATCAAAGCGCGGGGTGCATCCAGCGCGGCTTCGGCGGCCGGTGCCGCCATCGATCAGATGCGCGACTGGGCGTGCGGCAGCACTTCGGGCGACTGGGTCAGCATGGCGATCTCCAGCGACGGTAGTTACGGCATCGAAGAAGGGTTGATTTATTCCTTTCCGGTAACCTGCGACAACGGCCGTTATCAAATCGTCCGCGACCTCCCAATCAGCGACTTCAGCCGGCAAAAAATGGACGCCACCGAGCGAGAGTTAACCGAGGAGCGGGATGCGGTCAAGGACTTGGTATGATTCGCTGCGTTATGGTACACAACCCCGCCAATTTTGAGGAGAGTTGATATGCCTTCATTCGACATCGTATCCGAAGTGGACTGGCAGGAAGTGAAAAACGCCGTCAATCAAGCCAACCGCGAAGTCAGCACGCGCTTTGATTTCAAGGGCAGCGACGCCCGGGTCGAAGAAAAAGATCCGCTGCTGACGATTCACGCCGACGATGATTTCAAAGCCGGGCAGGTGGTGGACGTGCTACAACTGAAACTGGCGAAGCGCTCGGTGAACATCGCCTGTCTGGAAAAGGGCGAAGTGAAGGTAGGCGCCACCGGCAAGGCGATTCAGGAAATCAAGGTACGGCAGGGCGTTGACACCGACCTCGCTAAAAAAATCGTCAAACTCATCAAGAGCGAAAAACTAAAAGTGCAGGTGGCGATTCAGGAGCGGCAGGTCAGGGTAAGCGGCAAGAAACGAGACGACCTGCAGCGGGTGATGGCGTTTATCGACGAACAAAAACTCGGATTGCCGCTGCAGTATGTGAACTTTCGCGATTGAGCGGCTAACGCCGGACATGTTTAACTGGATTCCCGTGTCCCCCAACTCGTCATCCCCGCTGTCGCGGGAATAACGACTTGGCGGCACGAGAATGACGGCGTAGGGAGCGGCTATCGCAAGGTCGTCATTCTCGAACGATAGAAAAATAGGGAGCGCCAGCGACCATATTTTTCATCGTATCGGGAATCCAGAAAAAACATGTCGGCGCCAGCCGCTCCTTATTAAGGACAGGCACGGGGGCACTGTCCCTACGAGATATGGTTTTCGTAGGGACAGCGCCCCCGTGCCTGTCCTCATCGACAAACGAGGAAAATCAAAAGTGCGTCATTCCCGAACGATAGAAAAATAAGGAGCGCCAGCGACTATATTTTTCATCGTATCGGGAATCCAGAAAGCCAAATAAGGAGCGGCTATCGCCGAACATGTTTAACTGGATTCCCGTGTCCCCCAACTCGTCATCCCCGCTGTCGCGGGAATAACGACTTGGCGGCACGAGAATGACGGGCCTGGGGAGTCGGCTAACGCCGGACATGTTTTACTGGATTCCCGTGTCCCCCAACTCGTCATTCCCGCTGTCGCGTGAATAACGACTTGGGGGCACGAGAATGACGGCGGTGCGTATCGGGAATCCAGAAAGATAAATAATGAATTACTCGCCGACTTTACTCGCCAGCGTTTGCTTCGATCAACGAACTTTGAATGTCCATAAGCGAGTCGCCATCGAAATGAAGCGTTGCCGATTGCTGTTTGACTTTTCCGGTTTTGCCTTTCTTTAGGTAGAAGTAATAATCCCAGCGGTCGGCGTGGAACGGGTCGTTGATCAGCGGATAGCCGATCACCTTGACGACTTCGTCTTTACTCATGCCGATTTTCAGTTGCGACAGCATCTCGGTGCTGACTTCATTTCCTTGCTGGATGTCGATCTTGTAGACGACGCAGCCCGGCAACAACAGCAGCGAGAGGATTACGGGTAGAAAGCGTGATTTCATTGGATTGGTCGGGTGGTTAGGAAAGGTTTTTGAGCACGGCTATTTCATCACAGTTGCGAAACTTCGGGCAGTTGATACACACGCCCCATACTTTTTCCGGCAGTTCATTCATTTCCACGGTTCGAAACCCCAGTTTGTGAAAAAAACCGGTTTCATAAGTCAACGCCATCAAACGACTGAGGCCCATCTCCACAGCATCCCGCTCGATGCGGCACACCAGTTGCCGTCCGAGGCCGAGCCCGCCGTAGCGGGGCGCAACCGCCAGACTCCTGACTTCGCCCAGTTGCCGGGTGAATATCTGCAGGGCACTGCAGGCGATGACTTCGCCATGATTCTCGATTACCAGAAACTCGCGCATACTATTATACAGGTCGCTCTCCGAACGCGGTAAAAGCACTTCGTCATCGCTGAAGGGTTTCAGCAGCGCGTGAATGCCAGCGATGTCCGCCAGTTGTGCGCGGCGAATTTCGTGGCGGGTTTTGTCGCGAATGTGTGAATCGACGATGTTCATGCGGATTGCAGCAGTTGCTCGGCGTGGGCAAGGGATTCGGGGGTCAGTTTGGCACCGGCGGCCATGCGCGCGATTTCCTCAATGCGCAGGCGGTGGTCGAGTTGCTGCACGCTGACGCTGGTCTGTCGGCCAGTTTTCTTGGCAACCGACCAGTGATGATGTCCCTTGGCGGCAACCTGCGACAGGTGGGTGATGCAGATTACCTGTCGGGTGTCGCCCAAGCGGCGCAGTTTTTCACCAACCACTTCGGCCACCTTGCCGCCGATACCCACATCCACTTCGTCAAATATCAAGGTTGAAGTCGGCGCATCGGCGGCCAACACCACGTTGATGGCAAGAGAAATTCTCGACAATTCGCCGCCGGACGCCACCTTCCCCAGAGGTTCAAGGGGCATGCCGGGATTGGCGCTGACTACAAATTCCGCGGTCTCGTTGCCGCGCCGGGAAATGTGGTCTTCGCCATCGTTCCCGTGCAGGTGGATTTCCAACGCTCCGCCGGCCATGCCCAGTTCCTGCATCAAGTCGGTAACTCCGGCAGAGAGACGCTTCGCCGCCTTAGCGCGGTTTATGCCGATGACCGCCGCCACGCGGTCGTATTCAACCTTGTATTCGCGCCACTGTTCGTCCAGTCGTTGCAGTTCGGCTTCGGGGTCGGACACGCCCGCCAACTCGGCGCGCAGTTGTTCAAGGCGTGAAGCGAGCAAGCCGGGCAACACTAAGTGTTTGCGCGATAAGTCGTGATAGAGCGAGAAACGCGCCTCGATTTCGGCCATTTCCCCCGCGTCGAGAACCCCTTCGGCGGACAACGCTTGAAGTTGGGCGGCGGATTCGCCGAGGTTGACGTTGGCTTCTTCGAGCATGGTGATTACCTTGCCCAGCCGTGGGTCGTATTCCACCAGACGCTGCAGTTGCCGGCAGCAATCCGCAAGCGCGGCGATGAGATTGCCGCCTTCGTCTTCGCTGATGCGCGTGGCAACGGCGCGCGCCCCGGTCGCCAGATCTTGGGCGTGGTGCATGCGCTTTTGTTGCTGCTCTAGTTTAGGCCATTCGTCCGGTTGGGGAGCGAGCGTCTCCAGTTCGCCAATCTGAAATTGCAACAGGTCGGCTTGTGCTCGAGCGTGCTCGCCGTGATTTTTCAGATGCTCCATGCGCGCCCGCACCGCCGTCAATTTGTCATAGTTGCCGCCCAGTTGCGCCAGTGTTTCGGCGTTGCCGGCGGCGTTGTCGAGCAGCGACAGTTGTCCTTTTTTGCCGAGCAGGGCGTGGTGTTCGTTCTGGCCGTGGATGTCCACCAGTTCACGGCCGAGTTCGCGCAGTTGGGAAGCGTTGACCGCCCGGTCGTTGATCCAGCCACGGCTCGGTTTGTCGCGCCGCACCACTCGCCGCAGGATGCATTCGTTTTGGTTGTCGAGGTCGTGATTGATGAGCCATTGCATCGCCGGATGGCCATCCCCAAGGACGAACCCACCTTGAATTTCCGCTTCCGCTTGCGGCTTGCGGATCAGCGAATTTTCGGCACGGCCACCGAGCAACACCCCCACCGCATCCACAATCAGCGACTTTCCCGAACCGGTCTCTCCGGTAACGGCGGTGAACGAATCACCAAATTCCAGCGCGATGTGTTCGGCAATGGCGAGTTGGCGAATTTCCAGCCAGTCGATCATTCATCGCCTCTGTTGGTCCCTGAATCGGCGGAATGTCTGGCAATTTGGTCAATATTCCAACTGAGTTTGGAACGCAAGGTTTGGAAATGATTATGGCCGTTGATGCGGATCATCGACAACGCTTCGGCGGCTTTGGTCACGGTGATGATTTCGCTGCCGTGAAGTTTGCAAACGATTACGCCGTCGAGGGCGAGGTTGGCGTGAGTCTCGGTAAAAACCATGGATGAGATTTCGATGCTCGCGTTCTGGTCCAACACGATGGGGCGGTTGCTCAGCGTGTGCGGACAAATCGGCGAGACACTGAACACCGGCAGGGTCGGGTAGATAATCGGCCCGCCGGCAGACAACGAATACGCCGTGGAGCCGGTTGGCGTGGCGATGATGAGGCCGTCGCTGCGGATGTGGCTGAGAAACTGGCCGTTGACGCGGATTTCAAATTCAATCAGGCGTCCGGTGTTGCCTTTGGAAATAACCGTGTCGTTGACCGAGTTGCCACGGCAGGTAACTTCGCCGTCGATGCTTATGCGGGTGTCGAGCAGGGTTCTTTTTTCGATGTGGTAGTCGCCGCGTAAAATCGCTTCGAGACTGGATTCGAGGTCTTGGATGGCGATGTCGGCAAGGAAACCGAGACGCCCGAGGTTAACGCCGATGGCCGGGACGTTGTGCGCGGCGAGATTTCGCGCCGCACTCAACATAGTGCCGTCGCCGCCCACCACGATGGCGAGGTCGATTCCGAGGGGCTGGTCGCGTTCGTCAATACGCTCACCGGGCACGTCGGCGGAGGTGGTGCTGCCGAGCAGAACCTTGAGGTTATTTCGCTCCAGCAATTCCCTAATCCCGACAACGGTATCGCTAACGCTGCGGTCATTGAATTTGCCGAACAATCCGACTTTGCTAATTTTCACAATAATTACAATAAGTTAAGTCTACATTATAACCGAAAACCGATTTTGCGCGGGCACGCAAAATCAAGATATAGTATAGGAACAATGCGGCAAAATACAATCTTGACAAGGCACCCACTCACTTGATAGCGTAAAATGGCTGGTCTGCCGGGAATGTTTCAATCTCGAAAACAGCATAATGTTCATCACAATTTTATAGGCCCGATTAATATGTCCGAGACCCACGAGTTGCAACTAAACGAACGCGCCGAACGGGTATTGAAGGGGCTTATCGGCCTGTACATCAGCGACGGCAACCCGGTGGGTTCGCGCACGCTTTCCAAGGAACCCGGCCTGTCTCTGAGTCCGGCCACCATACGCAATGTCATGGCCGACCTCGAAGAATATGGCTTGATCGAGGCGCCGCATACTTCCGCCGGGCGCATTCCCACCCAAAAAGGCTATCGGTTTTTTATCAACAGCCTGCTGAGCGTCGCGCCTTTGGACCAACGGGCGTTTAGCGAAATCAAGGAACGGATTAGTGGAGTCACCGATCCCAAAAGCATTTTGACCGAAGCCACCGAGATGCTCTCGCGGATTACTTCGTTTGCGGGAATCGTTTCGGTGCCCGGCAAAAGCCAAGCGCACATTCGCCAGATCGAGTTTTTGCGCCTCTCCCGGCAGCGCGTACTGGCCATCCTGATTACCGAGGACGGGCAGGTGCAGAACCGCATTTTGTCCACCCACCGCCAATACAGCGAGTCGGAACTCGTCGAAGCGGCCAACCATTTCAACGCCCTATACAGCAGCCGCACATTGCGCGGCGTGCGCGCCGAATTACTGACGCACATGCGACAGGAGCGGCGTAGCATGCAACAGGAGATGCACACCGCAATCAGCATCGCCCGGGAACTGTTTAACGATGACGACCGGGATGACAACGAAGAAAACGTGCTGGTGAGCGGGGAGAACAACCTGCTTGCGATTCCGGATTTCGGTGAGTTGGAAAAACTCAAACAGTTGTTCGATACTTTCAAAACCAAGCAGGTGTTGTTTGATCTGCTGCAGAAAAGCATGTTCGCCGATGGTGTCAACATATTCATCGGCGAGGAATCCGGTTATCGAATGTTTCGGGATTGCAGCGTGATTGCCGCGCCGTACAAAGTGGGCAATCAGAAAGTCGGCGTGCTCGGCGTCATCGGCCCCACCCGAATGAACTACGACGAGGTCATATCGGCGGTGGACGTTACCGCCAAACTCCTCGGCAGCGCGCTGAGCGCATCCGCCCGCCGACACTAATTGGATTTTAACGGATTGCCCGTGCCTGAAACTGTGCTGGAAACCGTGCCTGAAATCGAGCAAGTATTTGAGCAGTTGCGGGGATTCAAAACACCGCCGATAGCACAATGGCAGCCCCGCAAATCCCTGGACATCGGCCTACGCATCGCCGCCGACGGGCGATGGTATTACCAAGACTCGCTGATCGAACGGCGGCGCATGGTCAAACTGTTTGGCTCGCTGCTGAGACGGGAAGAAGATGGCGGCCACTGCTTGATAACCCCGCACCTGAAATATCCGGTCATCGTTGAAGACGCACCTTTTCAAGCGGTGGAGTTGCGCCGCCAAGGATCGGGCCGAACGCAAAACCTGATCTTCCGAACCAACGTTGACGATGTAGTGCTGGCGGACCGGAATCATCCCATCCAAGTGACCACCGACCCGGCCACCGGGCAGCCCTCTCCCTCGGTCGAGGTCAGAGATCAACTACGGGCAAAAATTTGCCGCCCGGTCTATTACGAACTCGCGGCCATTCTCGAAGCAGCCATCGAAAGCGGCGAGACTAAAGACAACCCAGAAATTCTCGGCGTGTATAGCGCCGGAGTGTTTTTTCCATTTGGTCGGGTTTGATAGACATGTCGGCGTTAGCCGCTCCTCGCGCCGTCATTCCCGCGCAACTGGAATCCAGTGAAACATGCCGGCGACAGCCGACTCATTAGGCTCGTCATTCCTGCGAGATCCGACTCCTTATTAGCCTTCTGGATTCCCGATACGATGAAAAATATGGTCGCTGGCGCTCCCTATTTTTCTATCGTTCGGGAATGACGCACTTTTGATATTCCTCGTTTGTCGATGAGGACTCCCAGACTCGTCATTCTCGTGCCGCCAAGTCGTTATTCACGCGACAGCGGGAATAACGACTTGGGGGACACGGGAATCCAGTACAACATGCCGGCGATAGCCGACTCCCTACGCCGTTATTCTCGCGAAAGCGGGAATCCAGTACAACATGTCCTGCGAGATCCGACTCATTATTAGCCTTCTGGATTCCCGATACGATGAAAAATATGGTCGCTGGCGCTCCCTATTTTTCTATCGTTCGGGAATGACGACCTTGCGATAGCCGACTCCTCAGGCTCGTCATTCTCGTGCCCCCAAGTCGTTATTTCCGCGACAGCGGGGATGACGAGTTGGGGGACACGGGAATCCAGTGAAACATGTCCGGCGACAGCCGCTCCTTATAATGACAGGCTCCAACGGGCATTTAATCGCGATTTGTGGCTTGACTATCTGGCAATCGCTTCAATATAATGGCTGAGACTTTGTATTTGTGGAAACCTTTCAACGGCGCATTATTACGAGGAACATTTACCATGAACTATCACAACACAATCAATAACATGAGTTCCCTTGACGGCCTGTCGTCCGTCCCCTTTAATTCGGGGGGGGGGGGGGGGGGGCAATAGTGCCCGGCGTTTCGGCGCTGCGCTACTGATTGGATTCACCCTTCTCCTCGGCTGGTCGGTATCCAATGCACAAAATTTCGACTTCCCAAACCAGATTGGAATCGGTTCTGCCCCCACCTCGAGATTCATCATTCTGCACTACCCGATTAACCAGCAGATTACCGACCTGACCCTACCGGAGGCCACCGGCGCCGGCCTCCTCGGTGGCACCGGCCCTGTGACCTACACCTTAGAAGATAGTACCACCGCCGCCGCAAACGAATACCAACCGTTGGGGTTGAGTTTTAACCCGGCCACCCGCGTCCTGTCCGGCACGCCGACCGGCTCGACAACCACAGCGGGTTTTCCAGCCCTATATACTGCGATTCGCGTATCCCCCGACCTCAACAACAGGAATGTGACTCTCTTCATCTGCGCGAACGGGGGAAACATCAGCGGCATAATTCCCTGCTATTTTGATTTAGCCGTATCGACGCTGTCCAATGTGAACTATGTCGCCGGTCAGGCGATTACCCCCTTGACCCTGCCAGAGGCCACCGGCGGCACTGGGCCCATTCTCCCCGGAGCCCCCGGAGCCCCCGGATCCACCCAACGGACTTATACATTGGCACCGTTGCCGGATGGTTTGACCTTTGACCCGGACACTCGTGTCGTGTCCGGCACGCCGACCACGGCCGGCAACACCACTCCGATATACGGGGTGACCGATACCACAACTGGGAACACACTAACCCCGGCTCCTTCTTTCACCGCCACAGTAGGAGCCGCGTTGGGCGTGTCTGCGCCGGGTGCTCAAACCTATCCGCGCAACGCGGCGATCACCGCTTTGACCTTGCCGGAAGCGACCGGCGGCACAGGTCCGTATACCTACGCTCTGACCGGGCCGAGCGGTGGTAATTTGCCAGCCGGATTGGCTTTTGCCACAGGCACCCGCATTCTGTCCGGCACGCCGACCACGGCCGGCGCCACCGAGTTGACCTACACCGCCACTGATGCGAACAGCATCATGGACACGGCGACCTTCACGGTGACCATCACTACAACGATGTTCACCGATACGGTATCTGATCCGACCTATGTCATAAATGAGGCGGTCAATTTGACTTTGCCGGGAGCGGTCGGCGGCACAGGTTCGTATACCTACACCCTGACCGGGCCGAGCGGTGGTAATTTGCCAACCGGATTGGCTTTTGCCGCAGGCACCCGCATTCTGTCCGGCACGCCGACCACGCTCGGCGCCACCGTGTTGACCTACACCGCCACCGATGCGAACAGCATCAGCGACACGATGACCATTACCGTCACAGTAGCCGCCGAGCCCTTTGTTAATTTGGCCGTATCTACGTTGTCCGATGTGAACTATGTCGTCAACCAGCCGATTACCTCCTTGACCCTGCCGGAAGCCACCGGCGGCACCGGAACCGACCCGCAACTGACTTATACATTGATACCGCTGCCAACTGGCTTGACCTTTACCGCAACTACCCGCGTCTTGTCCGGCACGCCGACTACGACTGGCATCACCACTCCGGTATACGGAGTGACCGACACCGCAACCGGGAGAACACTAACTCCGGCTGCTTCTTTCACCGTTACAGTAGTTGAGCCCGAGCCCGAGTCCACTCTGGACACCGTCGAGATCAGAGCCATCAACGAGGTGTTTATCTCCGAATTGGCGACCACCATGACGGGCCAGACTTCGGGTGCCATCACACAACGCATCGCGCAAACCAGATCCGGTAGTGGCGGCGGCGTAACCCTCGCCGGTCAGTCTTCTTTTGCCGACTTGGCGACTACCCACGGTAAAGCCATGACCGAAGGCACGAGTGATATGAAATCCCTGCTGAATGGTTCCGGGTTTGCGTTGCCGTTGAATGCGGTGGGGGGCGGTGTTGGCGTGTACTCACCGGCTTTTTGGGGCAGTGGTGGGTATGAAGAGATTTCCGGTGAGAGTGATATTCAGCGCGGTAAACTGGATTGGGACGGCGATGTCTCGAGTTTCTCGGTGGGGGTGGATGCGCATCTGCGTAATAATTTGCTGGGCGGCGTGGCGATAACTCGTAATGAGGCGGATTTGGAATACGATGTTGGCGACGACGCTGATAAAAGCGACTACGAATTGACTATGACCAGCATCAACCCGTATCTGGGCTGGAGAGTCGGGCAGTTAGACTTTTGGGCCACGGTTGGCTACGGCACCGGGGATTTGGAGATTACTGACAACGGCAATGCCGGGGAGTCCATCGACAGCGATGTCGACATGCGAACCATTGCCGGTGGTGGCGGTGGCCAGATAATGTCCCTCGGCAATGGCGGCGTCTTGCGTCTTAAAGGCGAAGTCTCGCAAACATGGATAGATGTGGACGGCGACCGCGCAAACGATATTCGCTCGCTGGATGTGGACGTCAACCGAGTTCGAGTATCGCTGGAAGCCCGCCAGCCCTGGGCAATAAGCCACGCCACCAAATTGCAATCCACCCTGGAAGTAGGCGCGCGCCATGACGGCGGCGATGGCGAAACCGGCACCGGACTTGAACTAAACGCCGGGCTTCGGTATCACACTCAGAGGGTGACGCTGGAAGGTAATATCCACACCCTGCTAGGCCGTGAAGATTACGACGAATGGGGTATAAGCGGCACCGTTATCTTGAAATCCGGTCAAGACGGACAAGGTTTGTCGCTCAGCCTGAGCCCCGGCTACGGTGAGGCTGGCGATGGCAAGTTGTGGGATAACGGTCTGTCGGAAGACAGCGTCGCTGATACTAATTACGGAATGCGCCTAAACACCCGCATTGGCTATGGCATATCCGCCCCTCATGGTTGGGATGGAATGCTAACCCCATACAGCGAAATGACCCTCGGCACCACCAACAGTTACCGCTTCGGCATCGGTTGGGAAACTAACCGCTATGGCCTGGATTTGGTTGGCGAACATCGTCAGGGTGGTGAAAATGCTGCTTTGTTTAGGGGTGAGGTGCGGTTTTAGATTGCCTCTCGTCATCGGCAAACGAGGAATATCAAAAGTGCGTCATTCCCGAACGATAGAAAAATAGGGAGCGCCAGCCGCCGTCATTCTCGAACGATAGAAAAATAAGGAGCGCCAGCGACTATATTTTTCATCGTATCGGGAATCCAGAAGGCTAATAAGGAGTCGGCTATCGCCGGCATATTTCACTGGATTCCCGCGTCCCCCAACTCGTCATCCCCGCTGTCGCGGGAATAACGACTTGGCGGCACGAGAATGACGAGTCTGGGAGTCCTCATCCGCAAACGAGGAATATCAAAAGTGCGTCATTCCCGAACGATAGAAAAATAAGGAGCGCCAGCGACTATATTTTTCATCGTATCGGGAATCCAGAAAGCCAATAATGAGTCGGCTATCGCCGAGCATGTTGTACTGGATTCCCGCTTTCGCGAGAATGACGGGCCTGGGGAGTCGGCTATCGCCGGCATATTTCACTGGATTCCCGTGTCCCCCAACTCGTCATTCCCGCTGTCGCGGAAATAACGACTTGGGGGCACGAGAATGACGGCCCTGGGGAGTCGGCTATCGCAAGGTCGTCATTCCCGAACGATAGAAAAATAGGGAGCGCCAGCGACTATATTTTTCATCGTATCGGGAATCCAGAAAGCCAATAAGGAGTCGGCTTTCGCAGGAATGACGGGCCTGGGGAGTCGGCTATCGCAAGGTCGTCATTCCCGAACGATAGAAAAATAGGGAGCGCCAGCGACCATATTTTTCATCGTATCGGGAATCCAGAAAGCCAATAATGAGTCGGATCTCGCCGCACATGTCTCACTGGATTCCCGCTTTCGCGAGAATAACGGCGTAGGGAGTCGGCTATCGCCGGCATGTTGTACTGGATTCCCGTGTCCCCAACTCGTCATTCCCGCTGTCGCGTGAATGACGAGTT
The DNA here is from genome assembly GCA_965262585.1 of Candidatus Poriferihabitaceae bacterium. Classification (GTDB taxonomy): domain Bacteria; phylum Pseudomonadota; class Gammaproteobacteria; order Arenicellales; family Poriferihabitantaceae; genus JAHRAW01. Next base: position 620,361 of record OZ253546.1, on the reverse strand, counting down.
GGGGCACGAGAATGACGAGATTGTGGTTTTTTTCGTAGGTACCCATCGCGACTTGCCCCTATCCGCAAACGAGGAATATCAAAAGTGCGTCATTCCCGAACGATAGAAAAATAGGGAGCGCCAGCGACTATATTTTTCATCGTATCGGGAATCCAGAAAGCCAAATAAGGAGTCGGCTATCGCCGGAATGACGGCCCTGGGGAGTCGGCTGTCGCAGGAATGACGGGCCTGGGGAGTCGGCTATCGCCGGCATGTTGTACTGGATTCCCGCGTCCCCAACTCGCCATTCCCAACGCGGTTATTTCAAACGCTTGTACTTGATGCGGGTGGGTTTTATGGCGCTGCCGTGGCGGCGTTTGTAGTCTTGTTGGTAGTCGGTGTAATTTCCTTCAAACCATACCGCCCGGGAATTTCCTTCGAAGGCGAGGATGTGCGTGGCGATGCGATCAAGGAACCAGCGGTCGTGGGAGATGACCACGGCGCAGCCGGGGAAATTCAATATCGCTTCTTCCAACGCCCGCAAGGTTTCCACGTCGAGGTCGTTGGTGGGTTCGTCCAGCAGCAATAGGTTGCCGCCTGCGCTTAAGAGTTTGGCGAGGTGCGCTCGGTTTCGCTCACCGCCGGATAATTCGCCGACTCGTTTTTGTTGGTCGTTGCGCTTGAAATTAAAGCGCCCGAGGTAACGCCGCGACTGCACTTCATAACCGTTCACCTGCATCAAATCGTGCCCGCCGGAGATTTCTTCCCACACCGTTTTGGTAGCATCCAGCAGATCCCGCGATTGATCGACGCAAGCGATTTTCACGCTTTCGCCGACTCGAAACTGGCCGCCGGTGGGTTCTTCCCCGCCGGTCATCATCCGAAACAGCGTGGTCTTGCCGGCGCCGTTGGGGCCGATGACGCCGACGATGCCGCCCTTCGGCAGGCTGAAACTCAAGTTTTCATACAGCAAATTGCCGCCGAACGCTTTGCAGACGTTGTCGGCTTCCACCACCAGGTCGCCGAGGTGCGGTCCCGGTGGAATATAAATCTCGTTGGTCTCGGCGCGCGCCTGATATTCCCGTGAACTCAACTCGTCAAAACGCTTCAGGCGCGCCTTGCTTTTTGCGTGGCGACCTTTGGGATTGGCGCGCACCCATTCCAGTTCCAAGCGGATACTTTTGAGGTGCGCCGCTTCGGAACGCTGCTCCAGTTCCAGCCGCTTTTCCTTTTGCGCAAGCCAAGACGAGTAGTTGCCTTGCCAAGGGATGCCGTGCCCGCGATCCAGTTCCAGTATCCAGCCGGCCACGTTGTCGAGGAAATACCGGTCGTGAGTGACGGCGATAACCGTGCCTTGAAATTCGTGCAGAAACCGTTCAAGCCAGGCGATGGACTCGGCGTCCAGATGGTTGGTGGGTTCATCGAGAATCAGCATGTCCGGGTTCGACAGCAGCAGCCGACACAACGCCACCCGACGCCGCTCGCCGCCGGAAAGCGTGTTTATCTTCGACTCCCAGGGCGGCAGGCGCAACGCATCGGCGGCGATTTCCAGTTTGTGCTCCAGGTTGTGGGCGTCCGCCGCTTGAAGAATGCTTTCCAGTTTCGCCTGCTCGTTGGCCAGCGCATCGAAATCCGCATCCGCTTCGGCGTAGGCGGCGTAAATTTCCTCGAGCCGTGAATGCGCCTGCCGCAACGGCCCGAGGCCATCCTCGACATTGCCGCGCACATCCTTGTCCTCATCCAACACCGGCTCCTGCGGGAGATAGCCGATGCTGAGGCCGGGCTGCAGCCGCGCTTCGCCGATAATGTCGCGGTCCACGCCCGCCATGATTTTCAGCAAAGTGGATTTGCCCGCGCCGTTGTAGCCGAGCACGCCGATCTTGGCTCCCGGAAAAAAATTGAGTGAAATATCTTTGAGGATCGATTGATTGGGCGGCACTACCTTGCCCACGCCGCTCATGGTGAACACATATTGCGCCATTTTATTTGCTCGAGTGTGGCCGGTTAAAGGTTCGAATTCAGGTAGGCAAGCGCGGCCCGATGCAACGGCGTATTGGCCGCCGCCAACACCCGGCCATCGGAGGCGGAAGTCAATCGCTCGCCCCGCCAATCGGTGATGACACCGCCGGCGCCTTCGACCACCGGAACCAGCGCCATGTAATCGTAGGCGTTCATCTGCGCCTCGCAAACTGCTTCGGTGTGTCCCGAAGACAACAAGCCATAGCAATAGCAATCGCCGCCGAATACCCGGAAGCGGAAAGCCCCGGACAAGCGGTTGAACTGCGCCAGCGATTCGCCGGTGAACATGTCGGGGGTGGTGGTGTAGACGGAGCCGTCGGCGAGTTGTTCCGTGGTGCTGGTGGAGCAGGGCGTGCCGTTGTGCGTGGTTGGTTGCCCGGCGATGCCGACCCAGCGTTCATCAAGCGCGCCGTGGTCGATGATGCCGATCACCGGGCGGTCGCGATGCAGCAGGGCGATGAGGGTGCCGAAAATCGGGTTGCCGGTGGCGAAAGATTTGGTGCCGTCAATGGGATCGATTACCCAGCGCCACTCGGTGCGGTTGTCGATGGCGCCGGTCTCCTCGCCGAGGAAACTGTGCGTGGGATGACGCTCGAGGATCAAGTCTTTGACGCACTGCTCGGCTTCCCGGTCGGCAATGGTCACCGGCGTGCGGTCGTCCTTGCCGACTATACTAACCCCGGTGCGAAAATACCCGGCAGTCACCCGCCGCGCCGCATCCGCAGCGTCAACCGCAGTCTCGATAAACTCGTCAGGGGGGGAATTCATGGGCGGGTATTGTAACGGATTGCGCCACTTCCGCTCGCTATGCGGTTTATACTTTCGCCCGGTTTGCGGTAAAATCCGCCGTTATTTTCAGCCCACTCATTTTGGAGGATAGCCTAGGACGATGAAAATTCTGGTTCCAGTAAAGCGCGTGATTGACGCCAATATCCGCGTCCGGGTCAAAGCCGACCGGAGCGGCGTGGAGACCGCCAACGTCAAAATGGCGATGAATCCGTTTTGTGAAATTGCCGTCGAGGAAGCGTTGCGCATCAAAGAAGCCGGCGATGCCGAGGAAGTAATCCTGTTTTCCGCGGGGCCGGAAAAGTCCCAGGAGACGATCCGCACCGGCCTCGCCATGGGCGCCGACCGTGGCATCCATGTCAACACCGAGGAGCGCCTCGAGCCCTTGCTGGTCGCCAAAATGATCGCGGCGGCGGCGGAGAAGGAAGGCACCGACCTGATCATTCTCGGCAAGCAGTCCATTGACGGCGACAACAATCAGACCGGTCAAATGGTGGCGGCGCTCATGGGGCGGCCACTCGGCAGTTATATTTCCAAGGTCAAAAAGAACGACGACGGCTTCGCCATTACTCGGGAAATTGACGCCGGTTTGGAGAATCTGCAAATCACCAGCCCGGCGGTGATTACCACCGATTTGCGCTTGAACGAGCCGCGCTATGCTTCGCTGCCGAACATTATGAAGGCGAAGAAAAAGCCCATCGATGTGTTGACGCCCGCCGACCTCGGCGTGGAAATGCGCCATCGCACCGAAATATTGAAAGTGGTGGATCCGCCGGAACGGGAATCTGGGGTTATGGTGCAAAGTGCCGCCGAACTGGTGGATAAACTCAAAAACGAAGCGAAGGTGATTTGATGAGCATTCTAGTTATTGCGGAACACGACCCCTCGGCAACGCCCATGGCGTTGTATCCGGGAACGCTGAACACGATTACCGCCGCCGCGGCTATGGGCGGTGATATTCATGTGCTGGTGGCCGGCCACGGCGTCGGCGAAATTGCCAATGCCTGCGCCGCCGCCGGTGGTGTGGCAAAGGTGCTGGTCGCCGATGACCAAGTATATGCCCACGCCGGCACCGAAGATCTGGCCGCATTGGTGGCGGCGCATGTCGAAAATTATACCCATGTGCTCGCCCCGGCCTCGACTTTTGGCAAGGCGCTGATTCCCTACGCGGCGGCGCTGTGCGATCTTCAATCCATCTCCGACATCAGCGAGGTGGTATCCGAAGACACATTCGTGCGGCCGATTTATGCCGGTAACGCGATGGAGACGGTGAAGTCCTCGGACCCGGTGAAAATGATCACCGTGCGCACCACCGCGTTTGCGTTGGCCGAGGCTGAAGGCGGCGCTGCGGAAATTCACAACATCCCCCCGGCGAACACCAGCGACCAAGTCAAGTTCATCGAGCATACCCTGAGCCATAGCGAGCGCCCGGAACTGACCTCGGCGCGGGTCGTGGTGTCCGGTGGCCGCGGCATGCAAAGCGGCGATAACTTCGCCATGCTCGAGAAACTCGCCGACCAACTCGGCGGCGCCGTTGGTGCCTCACGCGCCGCCGTCGATGCCGGGTTCGTGCCCAACGACTACCAAGTCGGGCAAACCGGCAAAGTAGTCGCCCCCGACCTCTACCTAGCAGTCGGCATCTCCGGCGCCATCCAACACCTCGCCGGAATGAAAGACTCAAAATGCATAGTCGCCATCAACAGCGACGAAGAAGCACCAATCTTTCAAGTCGCAGATTACTCGTGGAATGAAGATTTATTTGTTGCGGTGCCGGCGTTGCAGGTGGAGTTGGAGAAGTGATTCTAATGTTGGCGGTATGACTTTGTGTTAGGTGGTTTTTCGTATTAAATGAATAATTACAACTTACTCACAATAAAACCTACTGCTATATACTTATTCTGTATAACATTATCAGGTGTAGAAAATGGCGAAGACTCAGTCCGAGAAATGGTTTGAACAATTCTGCAACAATAAAGGTTTGTTCTGTGAACCAGTAGAGAGAAAAGGTACAAAAACACCCGATTACGTAATAAAAATGGGCGATCGGAAAATTATTGTCGAAGTAAAAGAATTTTCCCGGAACAAGGAAGAGAAGAAATGGGATGAATTGCGTAAAGTGAAAGAGTTTTGTGTGATTTCGGACACCCCAGGAAAACGTGTTCGAAATAAAATTACAGATTCGTCCAAACAGATTAAGGCAGGAACAAAAGGAAAACATCCCGGAATTTTAATTTTATGCGATATCCAATATGGACACGGCATAAAGATTGACCACACTAGACCATACGACATCATGGTCGCCATGTACGGCACAGGAGTTATAAAGTATCCGAAGTATAGCTCTACTCCGATAATAGAATATAATTTGCGAAATATATCAATGACCGAAAATGATAATACGTCTATTAGTGCAATTGGAGTGCTGTCTACTTCAAACGAAGACGATGTTGAATTAGATATCTACCACAATAAATATGCCAGCCAACAACTTGATCGAAAATTGTTATCAAAACATGGAATTCGTCAGTTTCAAGTGATACAAAGTTATGAGTATTGGGACGAAATTAGAGTGTAGGATATTTTTCATTAACGAAGGTAAATAATTAAAAATGTATTGGTGTTGGTGTGTTTTTATTGCTCCATTCCATGATGCCAAAAACAATCACATTCCGTAGCACTTTGTCCCGCTTGACCTCATCAATCGCGTGATTTATTTTCTCCAGTGGATAGCGGTTCGAGATCAATTCATCATGTTTCAGGTGTCTGTTGCGGTGTGATGTTGTAGGGGCAGTTGGGGCACGAGAATGACGAGTCTGGGAGTCCTCATCCGCAAACGAGGAATATCAAAAGTGCGTCATTCCCGAACGATAGAAAAATAGGGAGCGCCAGCGACTATATTTTTCATCGTATCGGGAATCCAGAAAGCCAAATAAGGAGTCGGCTGTCGCCGCACATGTTGTACTGGATTCCCGTGTCCCCCAACTCGTCATTCCCGCTGTCGCGGAAATAACGACTTGGCGGCACGAGAATGACGGCGTAGGGAGCGGCTGTCGCCGGACATATTTTCTCTGGATTCCCGCTTCCGCGGGAATGACAAGATTATATTTTCCCCCGTAGGGACAGGTCGCGACCTGTCCGAAGCGGCGCGAGGTGCTCATTAAAAGAACATGTCCGGCGCATACACGCCGTTGCGGGTTGGTGAATGCCGGGATAAAATGGGCATTGTTCGCCGGAGCGATTTTTCGTACTTCCAATACCCAACATCCAATACCCAACACCCAACACCCAGCACAGAGGAGCAAGGCATGATCGCAAATAAACCACTTATCACCGCCGCCATTTTAGCCGCATCCATAGCCATGCCCGCAGTCGGTTATGCAGACAGCGTTAAGATTGGTTTTGTTACCACGTTGACTACTCCGGCCGGGGTGATTGGTGAGGATATGCAAAATGCGGTGAACTTGGCGGTGGAACATCTTGGTGGCAAGATGGCGGGTAAGGACATCGAGGTTATTTTTGAGGATGATGGTTTCAAGCCGGAAGTCGGTAAGCAAAAAACCGACAAACTGGTGAAGAAGGACGATGTGGATTTTGTCGCCGGTTATATTTGGTCTCATGTGTTGTTGGCTTCCAGCAAAACAGTTCTGGATTCCGGTAAGTTTTTGATCAGTTCCAACGCCGGTCCTTCGCAACTCGCGGGCAAGAACTGCCATAAAAATTTCTTTTCTACTTCATGGCAGAACGATCAGACGCCCATGGCCATGGGTGAAGTTTTGAATCAACTCGGAGTGAAATCATTGTATGTCATGGTGCCCAATTACGCGGCGGGTAAGAACATGGCATCCGGCGTCGAGCGCACTTTCAAGGGCGAGGTGGTGGGCAAGGATCTGACCAAATGGGGCAAGGACAAGCAGTTGGATTTTTCCGCGGAACTTGCCAAAGCCAAAGCCTCCGGCGCCGATGGGTTGTTCATTTTTTATCCGGGCAGTGCCGGTGGCGCTTTCCTCAAGCAGTATCAGCAAGCCGGGCTCAAGGATAAGTTGCCGCTTTACAGCGTGTTCACGGTGGACTCCATTTCCCTGCCGAAATTTCAGGCCGCCAACATGAAAAGCGTACTCGGTTCAAAGAGCACGATGTTCTGGGCGCCGGATCTCGACAACGCCGCCAACCATAAATTCGTCGCCGACTTCAAAGCCCGGCACGGCACTTACCCATCGTTTTACGCCGCGCAATCTTACGACAGCATCTTGCTCATCGACAGCGCCTTGCGCGCCACCGGCGGCGACTTGAGCGATGCGGATGCACTGCGCGCGGCCATGACAAAAGCCGACTTCGCCTCGGTGCGTGGCAAGTATAGTTACGGCAAAAATCATCTGCCGGTGCAAAATTTTTACTTGCGCGAAGTGGTGGCGGATGCTGACGGAAACTGGACCACCGAAACGGTCGCCACCGTATATGAAAATCATCAAGACCCCTATGCCGGAGCGTGTAAATTGTAGTCGGCTGTTTCGGGTACACAAGTGACCGCCTGCGTGTTCGCGCTGGTACATACATAACCCGCCGATGGATTGGTATCTCCTGATTTCTCAGTTGCTGAATGGCCTGCAACTCGGCTTGTTGCTGTTTCTGCTCGCGTCTGGGTTGTCCCTGATCTTCGGAATCATGGACTTCATCAACCTGTCCCACGGCTCGTTCTACATGATCGGGGCGTTCATCTGCGCCACCGTGACGGCGTTGACCGGCTCATTCATCACCGCTGCGGTGGTTGCCGTGATTGGGGTGTTCATAATCGGCGCGCTGGTGGAATGGTTGGTGGTGCGAAAACTGTATCGCAAAGATCATCTTGACCAAGTGCTGGTGACCTATGGCCTGATTCTAGTTTTCGACACCCTCGCCCACCTCATCTGGGGCGCCGCCGGTGCCGCCATTCCCTTGCCCGAAGTGTTGAACGGTCAAGTCGAAGTCGCGGGTTTTGTTCTGCCGACCTACCGCTTGCTGATCATCGCTTGTGGTTCGTTGGTGGCAATAGGATTGTATTTTCTGGTGGCCCGTTCCCGCCTCGGCATGCTGATTCGCGCCGGTGCATCCAACCGCGTCATGGTCACCGCGCTGGGCGTGAATATCGACCGCCTGTATCTGATCGTGTTCGCCATCGGCGCCGCCCTGGCCGGATTCGCCGGCTTGTTAATCGCGCCCATCACCGAAGCCAGCATCGGCATGGGCAACGAGATCATCATCATCGCATTTGTGGTGGTCATCATCGGCGGCATAGGCTCCATCAAGGGCGCGTTCTACGGCGCAATGTTGATTGGTTTTATCGACACCCTGGGCCGTTCCTACCTCGACGACTTACTCAAAATATTCCTCTCCAATCAATCCGCCGAAACCGCGGCACCGGCGTTGTCGGCCATGCTGGTATACCTGTTGATGGCGGTGGTGCTGGTATTCAAACCCCGTGGGTTATTCCCGCCAGTGGGTTTCATCGGCAAATGAACGGCCGCCGAACATTCGCCTGCCTGCTGGCGACAGGTCTGCTACTGATTATCCTGCTGCTGGCCGCGCCTATGGTGGCATCCATGAGCGGGCAAAGTTTCTATTTGGATCTCCTGACTAGAGTGCTGATACTCGCCATTGCGGTGCTCAGTCTGAACCTGATAGTCGGCGGCGGCATGATCAGCCTCGGCCACGCCGCCTACATCGGCATCGGTGCATACAGCGTCGGTATTCCGGTCCATTACGATCTTCATAACGGCTTCCTGCACCTCGGTCTGGCGATGGTTTGCAGCGCCGCCTTCGCGCTCATCACCGGCGCGGTTTGCCTGCGCACCAAAGGGTTGTATTTCATTCTGATTACTCTGGCGTTTGCGCAGATGTTGTATTTTACTTTCGTCAGCATGGATGAATACGGCGCCGACGATGGCTTGATTATTTACCGGCGCAGCGAGTTCAACGGCCTGCTCGACATCGAAAACCCCGCCACTTTGTACTACGCGGTACTCGCGGTGTTGCTGTTATTTTTATTTTTGACGCATCGCCTGACGCAAGCCCGTTTCGGGCGCGTGATTTTCGCCATCCGACACAACGATGAACGCATGCAAGCCCTCGGCTTCGACACCTATCGCTACAAACTGGTCTGTTACACAATCTCCGGCACGATGTGCGGCGTTGCCGGTTTTTTCCTCGGCAATTTCACCAACTTCATCAGCCCCGAAATGATCGACTGGACGCGCTCCGCCAATTTGCTATTCATGCTGGTGGTGGGCGGTGTCGGCACTTTGTCCGGGCCGCTCATCGGCACCGCCGCGTTCCTCCTGCTGGAAGAATTTTTGTCCGACATCACCGTGTACTGGCAGTTGATCTTCGGCCTGTTGCTCATCGCGCTGGTGTTGTTTTTCGGCAAAGGCGGGCTACACGGCTTGATGACCGCCGGCCTCAAGCGCATGGCCTCGCGGCGATGATTCTGCAGACCGAAAAACTCCACAAGCAATTCGGCGGCATCCATGCCGTGCGTGATGTCAATCTGGCCGTCTCCGAAAATTGCATCCACGCCATCATCGGCCCCAACGGCGCCGGAAAAACCACGCTGATTGCGCAACTGGCCGGTGCGTTGCGTCCCGACAGCGGCACCATTCGCTTTGCCGGTCGAGACATCACCCGCTTGAGCCGACACCGCCGCGCCCGCATGGGGTTGGTGCGCTCGTTTCAGATTACCAGCGTTATTCCGCCGATGACCCTGCTGGAGAATGTCATGCTCGCCGTGCAGTCCACGGCCGGCCATTCGTTCCGATTCTGGTCGCCGGTGGGCGAAGACCTGGCCCTGCGCGACCGCGCCATGCACTATCTGGCTTCCGTCAAACTCGACAGCCGCGCCGAAGTAGTCGCCGGGATAGCCTCCCACGGCGAGCAACGACGCTTGGAATTAGCCATGGCACTGGCGTTGAAACCCAGATTGTTGCTGCTGGATGAACCGATGGCGGGCATGAGCAAAGAAGAATCCGGCCGAATGATCGAGTTGCTAAACGGACTCAGAAACGCAACCACCATCCTGCTCATCGAACACGACATGGACGCGGTGTTCACCCTCGCCGACACCACCTCGGTGCTGGTGAACGGTCGCATCATCGCCACCGGTAGCATCGCCGAAATACGCGCCAACGCCGAGGTGCAGCGCGCCTATCTGGGGGAATCTGCGTGACGCTGGTAGTAAAAAATATCGAAACTTTTTACGGCAGCAGTCAAGTGCTGTTTGGTGTTAGTTTGGAAATCCCCGCCGGTAGCGCCGTTACGCTGCTGGGAAGAAATGGCATGGGCAAAACCACCACGGTTAATTCCATCATCGGCAACTTGCCGTGCAAGCGCGGCGAAATTTTTTATAACCATGAAAAAATAAGCGGCCTGCCCGCGTTCAAGGTCGCGCAAAAGGGCATCGGCTTGGTGCCCGAAGGTCGGCAAATTTTTCCCAACCTGAACGTCCGGGAAAACCTCATCGCCACCGCCGCCAACTACAACCACTCGCGCACCCCGTGGACGCTGGAGCGCGTGCTGGATTTGTTCCCGCAACTCAAAGGACGCCTCGGCAACATGGGTAGCCAACTGTCCGGCGGCGAACAACAAATGCTCGCCACCGGCCGCGCGCTAATGCTCAACCCGCAACTGCTAATCCTAGACGAAGCCACCGAAGGACTCGCGCCTCTGGTGCAAAAAGACCTCTGGGAAAAACTCAACGAAATAAAAAAAACCGGAATTTCCCTGTTGCTCATCGATAAAAATCTAGACGAACTAAGCAAAATTGCCGATCATCACTACCTCATCGAAAAAGGCACCATCGTCTGGCAAGGAACCTCCCATGCACTACTGTCCACCGCCGACTTAAAAGCGAAGTATCTTGGAATTTGAACCGTAGGTGTTGTGGGTAGTTTCTTTTTAATGAGCAACTCCGCCGGACATTTATTTCTGCTATTCGTCTCCGGGAAGTCCGAGCACATCTTGCATGGTGAACAGGCCCGATGGTCGGGTTGCCAGCCATTGGGCGGCTTTGACGGCGCCGTCGGCGAAGATGCGGCGGTCGGTGGCGCGGTGGGTTATTTCGATTCGTTCGCTGTCGCCGATGAAAAGTACCGTGTGTTCGCCGGCGAGGTCGCCGCCACGGATGGTGGAAAAACCGATGCTGCCGGGTTTGCGTTGGCCGGTGTGGCCGTGCCGGGTGAACACGCCGTCTTTGGCGAGGTCTTTGTCGAGAGATTGGGCAACCACCTGACCGAGCAACAACGCCGTCCCCGAAGGCGCGTCCACTTTGTCGCGATGGTGGGCTTCCACGATTTCGACATCGGCCAGTGGCCCCAGCACTTTGGCGGCGATGCCCGCCAGCGCCAGACACAGGTTGACGCCGACGCTGGTGTTGGCGGCCAGCACAATGGGAATGTCATCGGCAGCCCGGCGGATGGTTGCCTTGCCTTCATCATCAATGCCGGTGGTGCCAATCACCATACCCCGGCGCAAATGTCGGCAGGTATTCAGATGCTCCAGCGTAGCCTCCGGTGTGGTGAATTCAACCATCAAATCAAACTCACCAGCGGTGGCATCGGCGCTCAACGCAATGCCAATATCGCCACAACCAGCGACAGCCCCCGCGTCTTTCCCCAGCGAAGGATGCGCGTCATGCTCCAGAGCCGCAGTCACTTCGACCCCATCAACGCACGCGGCTGCACGAATAAGCGCGCAACCCATACGCCCCGCCGCACCGGCGATAGCAAGTTTGATCATAAAGTTTTCCTGCACTGATATTTCATCGCCACAAGATACTTGGAACACCGCCACTCCGCAAGCCCCGTATGGCTGATGAATTCAACTCCGAAGCGTATTATGGATTAGGCAAAGGTCGCTTGACAGTGAATGCTAACGCAAGATTTTCAGCAATTCCCCCGGCGTCACCGCCCGCGTTCCCGGCCCGAGAGTGGCAGTGCTCAAGCCGGGTTTGCCGTCGTGGACTACCAATCGCTTGCACTCGAATGACTTTATGTTTCGTTCAAGTTTCCGCAAGACGTTGGCCATGGCCGGTAACGGGGTTTTTGTGGATTTGACTTCAATCAGGGCAATTTCGCCGGCCTTGAGCGGGACCAGAAAATCGACTTCCATGCCCTGACGGTCACGAAAATAGTACAACTCTTTTCTTTTGCCGGAATTGATTTGGTGCTTAACTATTTCTGATGCCACAAACCCTTCGAATAAAATGCCCGCAAACGGTGAGCGCGATAACTCGGCTTTGGACTGAATGCCCAGCAAGTGGCAAGCCAGCCCGGAATCAGCGAAATAAATTTTCGGGGATTTCACCAGACGTTTGCCGAAGTTTTCATAAAACGGCGGTATCAGCAACAGTTGTCCGGTCGCTTCAAGTATGCCCAGCCAGGCCGTGATTGTCGGCACGCTGACGCCAATGGGTGCGGCTAGGTCGGTCTTATTCAACAGGCCGCCATGGCGAGACGCCAGCAATGCAATAAAACGGCGAAAGGTGCTCAGATTCTTTATGGCCGCCATCGAGCGAACGTCGCGTTCCAAGTAAGTTTGCACATAAGAGCGAAACCAGATGTCGGCCACCGCCGGTTTTGCCAAAACATCAGGAAAGCCGCCGCGTAGCACGCTCACTTTTTCGGACTCTTCGAGCGACAGCGGATACAGTTGCATAATCGCCGTTCGCCCCGCCATAGATTCCGACACGCCCTGCATCAGCGGCGCCTCTTGCGAACCGCTCAACAGCCACTGGCCCTTCTTGCCCGGTTGATCATCAATCAGCGTGCGGATGTAGGACGGCAGTTGCGGCGTGTTCTGTATCTCGTCCAAAATTACGGGACGCTTAACGGCATCGAGAAATCCCCTCGGATCAGCCGTCACGCGGGCGATTACATCAGGATCCTCGAGCAGAATATAGTCCGCACCCGGAAAGCAGCGCTTGAGTAAAGTAGTTTTGCCGCTCTGACGCGGCCCCGTGAGCAGCACAGCAGCAAAACTCCGAGCCGCTTTCAGAAGTTCTTTCCGTAGTTTTCTGGGGATATATTTCATATGACAATTCTAAAATACAAATTTAGAATTGTCAAAAATAGAAATCACCAATGGTAGCGTCAGCATTCAGCGTAATGCCCTCCGCCGTGGCTGTGATTCACTTATGAGATACGGATTTCCAACCGAGTTGTTGTTCCAGATAATCGGCGGTGGGTTGCCGGATGAGGGTGTCTTTGGTGTGAGTGTTCAAAACTAACCCCAACCCTACTGATTTTGCTTAACAATTGCAGCAATAGCGTCAACAGGATTCTTTATTTCACGGACTAGTTTTTTCTGCTCTTTCTTCTTCAACCACTTATTTGGCGCGCCACCTTTAGCACCATATGGATGTGAAGCGGGAATTTCATTTCTTCGCTTGTGAATAATACGAAGAGAATTCGCAATTTCCGGGTAAATAACCGCAAATCTGTCCTGTTCACCAATGCGTACACCATACTTAATTAGTTCTCCATTCTTGTTAATTATTTTTAGTTCTTTCTCTATATTTTTCATCACGAGAAATTCAAAAAATTTACGAGTGACTACATCAAAAAAACTATCTTGTAATGGGAGCCATGAAGAAGGTGACATATGGTAGAGTGCTTCAGCCTCTATCATAATTTGATTAGCATGTTCATAATCCGATTCAAGCAGTTCCCACCAAATTGAAGTAACTTTACATTCATATAGTGAGTTCAATTTTTCGTCGATCCAGTCTCGTGAAGTTATCCGATGATGTCGCCTCACGACCCCAAGGGATTTAAGTGTTTGCAAGCAAGAACCTTGTAGACCTGTTTGTTTCAATCCAAGAGCATTAATGGGGAGTTTTCTTTTTTGCAATGCACGTGCCCCGGCCAGTTGTTCCATAAGGTTTCCTTTCAGTAGAGTGGTTATCTGTCCTCCAGGTGAGAATTCACGGTCGGGGAAGATGGGAGCTAACAAGGCTCGACTCATTGGATGCTCTGCTTTCAATCTGGGTCCGAGACGAGATAAGCCTGCTTTTTCACATTGGATTAGAAAGCTCATCACCCCCCAAGACAGCGCCATACAGTTTTTCCTGTTCCTGGAGTCCTCACGCGCCGTAGGAAGTCCAAGGTACATTTCATTTTTTCCGGCAAGACGTGCAACTACATGCCAAAGTTCACCACGAACATAGGAATAAGGAACGCCATTCTTTAAATACTTGAGAACCTCTCTAGCGATGCGTGGCCTTCTATTATAATTTCCAAAGTAGGAAATAAATGCATCAATATGCTCTGGGTGTCTTGGAAGTAGCCTAAGCACAATGTTCAAGATTTCGGTGTTTTTAGGGGCGCGGTACATTACATATCGAAACCTAGATTTATCCTTAATTTTCTGTGGTCTTCCCGCAAGCGAACCTTTAAGAATCTTGAGAGCTTCTTCTGCATCCATTAGTTGTTCTGTTGTATCTCGGCCATCCATCGGTGGAATACTGGGTAACGATCCCATCGCTTCACTCGCCGAAGTGATTTTCCGTATGGAAAATTTTGTATTGTGCGGTATCAGTCCGCAATGTCGGCATTCGTGCTCAAGATGAATTGCAGCCTTGCGTACTGCATTCTCGCTACGACCGAATATGCGTATGTCATCAACATAGCGAATGTACTGAAACTTTCCTTTTTGAGCCATCCTCTGCAATTTAAGATCGATGGGCAATAAGAAGGCTTCGGCAAGAAAATCTGATGCTATTGGTCCTTGAGGAATGCCATGCTCTATCGTAGTTTTAGAATTACTTGTTGACCAAATTCGAAACCATTCTTTTACCTTAATTAATGTACTTGATCCTCGGCTGTTGGGTGAAACAATTGACAACAGTAAGTCATGAGATATCGTATCGTAATATGCCGCCAGGTCGAAATGTACTGACCACACAAGTCCTTTTTTGAATATCCCGGAACATTTATCTTGAAAATATCCATAGGTTATTCTCCAGTTCTCCATGAAAAATATAGAATCTCCCCGCTTTGTCAATTTATTACTGAATACTGACTTCAATTCAACACGCCGCCTTTTGGTGCCCAGTTTTATGGCGTACTGGTTAGCGATAGCTTGTAGCACGATTTGATCCTCAATGCCCAGCAATGATAGTGGTCGCTGCAAGCCAGATGGTTTGGGAAGATATAACCTAGTTGCAGGCTTGGGTTTCCACGCCCCAGCCTTCAACTCTTTATGAAGACCTTTCAGGTGTTCATCAACAGCACTTTCATACGTCAAATATGCCTCGCGGAAGAAACGTTTATGTGCAAGATTACTTCCAGTATTGATACGTCGCCAAGCGAGTTTGAGGTTTTTCGTCGATATTAGAGATTCCCACTGCATTTTTATTCCCTGTCCAACTTCGTCAGACAATTTCCCTCAACTGCGGTTCTGTTCCGCCTAACTTGGCCAGTCGTCGAGCACTTTCCCGCTGAATGAGCACGCGCAGTCCTTCCCGGATTACGGCTGTTTTTTGGGTTATTCCGGTTAACTGCTGTGCTTCAGCCAACAATTCGTCATCGATGTTGATGGTGGTTCTCATTTGGGTATTCTTTAAGTTATATACTGGAAACATAATTAATGAATGGCTACTTTATATGCGTACACAAAAAATGCAAGTTCCCGCTAGAGGACAATGCTGGTATTGGCGACTGTGGAGAGAAAATGGTCTTGCTGGCAAAAGTGAAAATTCTTTCACAAGGGAAGGTCGCAAGTTTTGATAAGCGCGTCAACAGTTTGTTACAGATACTCTTTGATATGTGCCTGAAATAGATCATTTAATTCTTTGAGATTTAACTTTGGTGAGAAATTTGGTTTGCTTCAACTCTCTTTGGCTCAGTGTGACAAAATGAAAGTCAATCCCATAAAGAACAGGAGATAAAACACGGACTATTTGATTTTTTAGATCTTGGACACGCCTTATTTTACCCCTATCTGCATAAACTAAAAGAATGTCTACGTCGTTGGGACGATCCAAATACAAAGAAGAACCAAATATGTACATAGAATCACTCTTGGAAAAGGAAAGTAGTGTGCTTCCTTCTATTTCTTTTTTGCATGTATCAATAATTCGATTCATATAATTTCTCTATGACAAAACTCGAAAAATTCAGTTTGATTAAATAATATAATGCCTACTTTCTGGGCATAGTTGAATGCGTCTTCGCTAACAGGGGCGCCATTCCAGATGTGAGTATTTACGGCAATCCACCCATTTCTTATCGGATGAGATTGTAAGTCTGCTTCTGACAAACAATACTCGTAATACAATCTCACTTGATATTCTTTGTCGTCTTTGCTGAATATTGTGATTTTCGTTAAGTCCTTGTAGTCTGATATTTCATGGCGCACATTGTTATCAGTCAGCCATCTAAAAAAGAATTGCATGCCCTTAATTCCCACATTAGTGCTTATAGGATAATATAGTCTTCTTGAAAAATAAATTTGCCTTACCCGTGGAGCATCAGTCAAATATGTCATACGTATTTCATCGTTCTCCCAATAAGTCAGAACTGGTTGCGGAATAATTGCTAGGCTGATAAAAGAATCTTTGCAAATTAGACTATTTACCCAGTTTTGCAATGCTGAAACATTGTGAACAACCTCGTCACAAACCTTCTTTATACCAAAAATAGAAAGAAGACCGTCCGGAAACAACTTAATTCTAATTTTCGGGTCATCTTCCCTGGTTGATTTGAATGCTTTTACATGCTGAGTAAAGTCTTCAATAATTTTTTTATTTGTAATGTGGAATAGATTCATGTTTTTAGCCATGAGAAGAGAAACCTTTTCATTGTTAACAATCAAAGTTTTCTCGTTTTTGAGCCATAGAGTATGTGCTTGTGGATCGTCTGTGTCAGGGCCATAAGCACCAAATATTGCTGGTTTTCTCTGAGAATTGGGGAAACGACTTCTTTAAGTTTATCAATTGAATCAAACTCCATCTCGTAGCATTTCCGAATTTTCTTCTGGCGATTCTGTTTCCATTCTCGAAGTTTTTGTTCAGTATCTTCACGATCTCTAGAATCATCTTCGGTTTTATGACAATTCTTGCACAACAATATCAGGTTATCGAAATCAGACGACCCGCCAGATTTATGTGTCTCTATGTGCGCCATCTCACCGATATTAGTGCTACCACTTATTAATTTCTTGTGACAAATTGGATTCATACAATGCCCCATTGATTCAGCCCAAAGTTGCTTTTGGACATTCTTATATATTGTAGGGCGTCTCATATGTCTATCTCTCCGTTCATCAGGCGTGGCAAGAGCAGGTTGCGGCTTTGATCCGTTCTTGATTATATCGAGTAAGGTGACCTGATGATTGCTGAAAACAGGCGAGTCTTTTTTCGAACAAAGCAAAAATATTCGATTCAGGGATGAGTAATTTTCGGCTATGCGCGAAGTCTCTGTTAAGTCCGGGAACTGCGACATCGGTGTTCATAAAAGAAGTGTGTAACAGGCATAGTATAGATAGATTGCGCAGTGCATGGCATCAATGTAGCACACCGTGCTTCGCTCATACCCGCGCGCCTTGGATCGCCTCATCAGTCAACCCGTACTTTTATTTCTGGATCGTTATACAGTTCCGGGTCCGGCGGCACTTCCACCACTTTCCCATCCTGCATAATGACAATTTTTGTGCCGGTAAGGTGTGCGATTTTGTGCGCGCGTTTTACCGCACGCAGCAGCGCGGGCATGACACCTTGCATGTCGGAATTGTCTTTTATCGGTGGCAGATGATTTTTTTCTTTCATGGATGTTTTCCTCGCTATTTTATTCCTCCAAATGCCTTTCAAGATCGTCCATCGAATCAATCGCCGCCGAGCATTGGGAGCCTCGGCATACATAGGCTACGGTTTTTCTTTGTGCTTTTCTTTGGGCGAGTGCGTCGGGTAGGGCGGTGGCGGTGGTGGGGATGGCGATGACTGTGCTTTCTGGGTTGTAATGGCGGCGGCATAGTGCTTGCCATGCGTTCATTTCTTTGGCATCGCCACGGATGATGATGGTTGGATGGGTTGCTTCGCTGGCTTGCAGTGCCATGCTCAGGGAGCCGTATACCGATGGCGTTTTGTCGAGGGCTTCGGCGAATAGTCGCAGGGATTTTTCGGCACTTTCGAGATATCGGGTGTTGCCGAGTAGATGTCCCAGTTTGCACAATACGCGCACCGCTGCGCCGTTGCCGGAGGGGATGGCATCGTCGGGGCCGCTCTTTGGACGGTGGAGAAGTTTTTCGTGGTCGTGGGAGGTGAAGAAAAATCCGCCTGCTTCGCTATCTTCGAAGTGCGTCAGCATGGCGTCGCATATTTCTACGGCAAATTCCAGATCTGCGCTTCGCCATTTGGCTTGCAGCAGTTCGACGATGCCTTCCGCCACAAAAGCGTAGTCGTCGAGATAGCCGTTCAGGCGCGCTTGACCGTTGCGGCAGGTTACCAGCAGGCGGCCGTCTCGCCACATGGTTGCGCGGATAAAGTCCAGTGCGGTGCGCGCCGATTCGGCCAGGTCATCGCGTCCGAGTGCGATGGCGGCACGCGCCATGCCTTTGATCATCAAACCGTTCCACGCTGTTAAAATTTTGTCGTCCAGTGCCGGGCGGATGCGTTGTTCGCGTGCCAACAGGAGTTTCGCTTTGGCGCATTGCAAGGTGCGTTGGTCATGCGCGTCCGCCGCGTCCGCCACCCCCGGCGAGTGAACATTGAAATGCCATTGGCCTTCAAAATTGGGTTCACCGGCGAGGCCGTAACCATCTTCCATGGCGGCATATTCTTCGGCACTCAGCAGCGCCCTCAAGTCGGTTTCGCTCCACACATAATATTTACCTTCCACGCCTTCGGAATCGGCGTCCAGCGTCGATGCGTATCCGCCGTGTGCCTGTTGCATTTCGCGCATCACCCAATCGGCGGTTTGTTCGACGATGGTGCGGTGGAACGGCTCGCCAAAATACCGCCACGCATCGCTGTATAAGGTCAGCATTTGCGCGTTGTCGTACAGCATTTTTTCAAAATGCGGGATGCGCCATTGCCGGTCCACGGAGTAGCGGAAAAAACCGCCGCCCAGTTGGTCGAACAGCCCGCCTTCGGCCATCTTGTGTAGGCTCAGATTAAAAAAGCGCAGACTTTCTTTGCCGGTGTCATCCGACTGATGTTTGGCATCTTGCGCGGCGTGGCGGAGCAGTAGTTCGAGTTGCATCGGGTGGGGAAATTTTGGCGCATCGCCGAAGCCGCCGAAGGTCCAGTCGAATTGGCCAGACAATTCTTGCACCGCTTTTTTGAATATGTGCGTTGCCGTCGGTAGCGGCGATGCTTCGACCATGCGCGGCGGCAGCGGGTTGAGGCGCGCCATGGCTTCTTCAAAAGAGTGATGGTGGTCACCCATTTTGTCGCGGTGTTGATGATAATGCGCCGCGACTTTTTCCAACACTTCACCGAACCCCGGCATGCCCATGCGCGGTTGCGGCGGAAAATAGGTGCCGGCGAAGAACGGCGCGTGGCCGTCGGGCGTCAAGGCCAGCGTCAACGGCCATCCACCGGGCCGCCGGGTCAGCATCTGATGGGCGCTTTGGTAGATTCGGTCGAGGTCGGGGCGTTCCTCCCGGTCGACCTTGATGCACACAAATCCTTCATTCATTTGCGCGGCGATGGCCTCGTCCTCAAAACTTTCGCGCTCCATTACATGGCACCAGTGGCAAGCCGAATAACCGATGGACAGCAAAATCGGCTTATCCTGCGCCGCCGCCAGCGCCAGTGCTTCTTCCCCCCACGCATGCCAATGCACCGGATTGTTGGCGTGTTGCAGCAGGTAGGGGCTGGTTTGTGTGCTTAGTTGATTAGTCATTGTGGTACATTGTCCTAGAAATTGTCATGAAAATTATCCTGCCTTGTCGCATAAACGGCCATATAAACGAAGATAACAACCCTTGATTTTACATCCTGATTTCGATCCCGTGGCGGTATCCATCGGCCCATTGTCCATTCATTGGTATGGGCTGATGTATCTCGCCGGTTTTGCCGCCGGTGGATTGCTGGGCCGATACCGGGCTGCCAAAACCGGCTCCAACTGGCAAGCCGATGAAATGGCGGACTTGGTTTTCTACATCGCCATCGGTGTCATCGGCGGCGGGCGGCTGGGTTATGTGCTGTTCTACAACCCGTTATTTTACCTCGCCAATCCCCTGGATATTTTCGCTTTGTGGGACGGCGGTATGTCCTTCCACGGCGGATTGCTCGGCGTGCTGACGGCGGCGTGGCTATACGCCCGCAAAACCGGCCGTGGTGTTCTGCAAATCGGCGACTTTCTTGCGCCGTTGTGCATACCCGGCCTCGGCTTTGGCCGCCTCGGCAACTTTATCAATCAAGAATTATGGGGCAGGGCGGCGGATGTTCCCTGGGCGGTACTGTTTTACACCGCCCCGGACACCCCACGGCATCCGTCACAATTATATGAATTCGCCTTGGAAGGCGTATTATTATTCATCATCGTATGGGTATATTCATCTAGCCCACGGGCTTGCGGACGGGTATCCGGGCTGTTCCTGCTGGGCTACGGGCTATTCCGATTCTTCGTAGAATTTTTCCGTGAACCCGATGCCCACCTCGGGCCGGTGATGCTGGATTGGGTGACTATGGGGCAACTCCTGAGTGTACCGATGGTCTTGCTTGGAATGTATTTATTGTTTCGTCCGATACGCCATTCTGTGGACAAATGTGGCTAAAATCAGGTAAACTCGGCGAAATTGACTGTAAAATGCGTTTTCGTATTTGTAGTTTTTCACGGCGTAATCCCTTATGGCGTAAACTTTCACAGCGCAGTTTTCACCCATGACCAAGATACCCATGACCAAAATACCCATGACCAAAATACTTGTACTACACGGCCCCAACCTCAACTTGCTGGGAACTCGAGAGCCTCGGCATTACGGGAATTCGAGTCTGGCGGCCATCGATCAAAAATTGCAGACGCTGGCGGCGGCGGACCAGTATGAACTGGAATGTCGGCAGAGCAACGCCGAGGATGAACTGATCGACTGGGTGCAGAAATCCGCCGCCGATGGGGTGGACTTCATCATTATCAATCCGGCGGCGTTCACCCACACCAGCGTTGCCTTGCGAGATGCCTTGTCGGCGGTGGCGATTCCTTTCATCGAAATTCACCTGTCCAACGTCCACGCACGGGAACCGTTTCGGCAGCGTTCGTATTTTTCCGACCTCGCCGTGGGCGTAATTACCGGACTGGGGGCGCAGGGATATGAATTCGCCTACGGTGCGGCGGCGGCGTATCTACAGCAACCCCCGAACGCTGAATCGGCGGCCAAAAAATAATGGATTTGCGAAAAATTAAAAAACTGATCGAATTGCTCGAGGATTCGGCGCTGTCGGAAATGGAGATCACCGAAGGCGAAAACACCATCCGGCTGAGTCGGGCGGCGTTGTATGCACCGCCATCGCCCGCGGCATTGCCCACGCCATCGGCCACGACATCGGCCACGCCATCCCCCGCGCCGGAATCGGATGCATCGGTTCCGGGAAAGGTGATTAAGTCACCGCTGGTGGGTACTTTTTTCAACTCGCCGTCTCCGGAGGATAAGCCTTATGTTGCGATTGGTTCGGTGGTCGGTGAGGGCGATACGTTGTGCCTGATTGAGGCGATGAAAACTTTCAACCAGTTGGAGGCGGAAGTCGCCGGCGTGGTCACCGTGATTTATAAAAACAACGGCGACCCGGTGGAATACGGCGAGCCGTTGTTCGTCATCGAAAGCCGCGATGGTTGAGAACATCAAGAAACTGGTGATCGCCAATCGCGGTGAAATCGCCCTGCGCATTCTGCGCGCCTGCCGCCGGTTGGGAATTCGCACCGTGGCGTTGTATTCGGAAGCAGACGGCGACGCCAAGTATGTGCGGCTTGCCGATGAGTCGGTGTGCATCGGCCCGGCACCGGCGGCGCACAGTTACCTGAACGGCGCGTCGGTGATTTCCGCCGCCGAGGTGACCGCCGCCAACGCCATCCATCCGGGTTACGGCTTCTTATCGGAAAACGCCGATTTCGCCGAGCAGGTGGAGCAAAGCGGGTTTATTTTCGTCGGCCCGCAACCGCAGACCATCCGCGTGATGGGCGACAAAATATCCGCCATCCGCACCATGCGAGAGGCTGGCGTGCCGTGCGTTCCCGGCTCAGACGGCCCGCTATCCGATGACCCTAGCGAGACCATGCGCATCGCCAAAGAAGTCGGCTTTCCGTTGATGATCAAAGCCTCCGGCGGCGGCGGCGGCAAGGGTATGCGCGTGGTGCGTGAGCCGTCACAACTGCTTGATGCTTGCATGATGACCCGTAAAGAAGCGGCGGCGGCGTTCGGCAACGAAGTCATATATCTGGAACGCTTTCTGGAAAAACCCCGGCATGTGGAGTTTCAAGTACTTGCCGACTCCTATGGCAACGCCATCCATCTCGGCGACCGCGATTGTTCCATGCAACGGCGACATCAGAAGGTCATCGAAGAAGCCCCGGCACCGGGCATCAGCGACGAACAACGTCGGAACATCGGCGGGCGATGCGTGGAAGCGTGTCGCGCCATCGATTACCGAGGCGCCGGAACCTTCGAGTTCTTATACGAGGACGGCGAATTTTTCTTCATCGAAATGAATACGCGCATTCAGGTCGAGCATCCGGTCACCGAAATGATTACCGGCGTTGATCTGTTACAGGAACAGATTCGCATCGCCGACGGCCAGAAACTGCGCTTTACTCAAGACGATATTCAACTCCGCGGCCACGCTTTCGAATGCCGCATCAACGCCGAGGACCCGGAAACTTTTATGCCGTCGCCGGGGCGGATTACCCAATACCACATGGCCGGCGGCCCCGGCGTGCGCATCGACTCCCATGTATACAGCAATTATGTAGTGCCGCCGTATTACGATTCCATGGTGGCGAAAATCATCACCCACGGCATGCACCGGCGCGAGGCACTGGCGCGCATGAGCGGGGCGTTGCAGGAAATGGTAGTGGACGGCATCAAAACCAATCTGGGGCTGCATCGAGAACTGGTCCGGGACGAAGCCTTCATGCGCGGCGAGGTGGATATTCATTATCTGGAAAAAAAACTGGGGATTCATCAGTGATTCAAGCCGGGCCGTGTTCATCGCCTTCCCGGTGAAAAAACTAGGGTGGTCGGCGACCATCGGGCTCGTGGTTGTGCTCGGATGGCAGGTGACCGATTGGTTAATGAATAAGTACGCCCGGCACCATTCCCCCGGTTCCTTCGCGAGTATCGGCTGCGAAGTTTTCAACTGCAAACTCACGCCGGAAAAAGACCGCTTGCGCCTGACGCTGACCCACACCCGCATCGACCTGCATCCCCACCAACCCGACGCCCTGCGAATCAAAGTCAAACTAGTCAACGAGGCAATCTTCGCCCAACCGTGGCCTGATTTGCAGGTAACCCTCACCGACCGAGAAGGCCGAGTAGTAGGAAGACGCACTTTCCCGCCCGCCCAATACCTAGAGAAAAAGCAATCCCAACTACTAGAATCCGGCGAACTAGGCGTAGTGCTATTCGACCTCGCCCGCCCCCACGAAAAAGCCGTAGGATTCGAAGTTAACATCGTCTCCGGCCCAACCCAGCCGTAAAAAGAACCCCCCGCCGCCGTTAGAAGGTTAATAGAAGGTTAATAGAAGGTTAATAGAAGGTTAATAGAAGATTTAGAACCTAATAGAAGGCTATGAGAAGATTTAGGGCTTTATGAGAACATTTATGAGAAGATTTAGAACCTATGAGAACATTTATGAGAAGATTTAGAACCTGTCCCTACAAAGAAAAACATAATCCCGTCATTCCCGCGCAACTGGAATCCAGTAAAAAAATATGCGGTGCAAGCCGCCCATCACAAAAACCGCCACACCCCCCGCATTGCGCGTCCACGCGCAACCGCCCTCGCGCCTAGCGCAACCGCAATCACAATACCCCCTTTCCCAGCGCAGACGAATCCGGTAAACTAGCGAGCGTTGCCGGTTTTGGGTTCAACCGGCGGGTTCGTTAATCTTTGACTCTGACACAACAATGAAAAAAGTGCGAAGCGGGAAACTTTGTGATTGTGTGGCAAATTCGATGAAGCGATACTTCATGGATTTGAATGGAGAAGAAGCAAGCGGGGTGTATCAAATGGTGCTCACCGAAATGGAAAAACCGCTGCTTGAGGTAGTGATGGAATACGCCGACAAAAATCAGAGCAAGGCTTCGCGGGTGCTCGGCATCAATCGCAACACGCTGCGCAAAAAACTCGACCTGCACGGGCTTAATGGCCAAGGGGATTAAAGGTTGAAGCGGCCAATGGCCAATCTTCCCTGCGGTCAATCCAACAATGCCATGAAAACGAATCCGATCGCCAGGGCTTTGGTCAGCGTTTCCGACAAACTGGGAATCGTGGACTTTTGTCGCGGCCTTGCGGACCTCAAAATCGAAATTTTGTCCACCGGCGGGACTGCTCGGCAATTGATGGAAAATAACATACCAGTAACCGAAGTGTCTGATTATACTGGATTTCCTGAAATGATGGATGGCCGGGTTAAGACCCTGCATCCCAGGGTGCACGGCGGCATTTTGGGGCGAAGAGGCGTGGACGAAGCGGTTATGGCCGAGCATGGCATTGCCGCCATCGATCTGGTGGCGGTGAATCTTTATCCGTTCGAGGAGACCGTGGCCGAGCCCGGTTGCAAACTGGAGCAGGCCATCGAAAGCATCGACATCGGCGGCCCGGCGATGCTGCGCGCCGCTGCCAAAAATCACCGCGACACTACCGTGGTGGTTGATCCGAACGACTACCATACGGTGCTCGAACAGTTGCGAAAAAAACAATGCCACATTTCCGCGCCGATGCGTTTTGATCTGGCGGTGAAAGCCTTTGAACACACCGCCGGTTACGACGGCGCGATTGCCAATTATCTCGGAACTCTGGTCGATGGCGATGACGAAGACGCTGCCCGCGCAAAATTCCCCCGCACCCTGCACCTGCAATTCCGCAAAAAACAAGCCATGCGCTACGGCGAAAATCCCCATCAGGACGCGGCCTTCTACATCGCCCGGGACAAAGATTCCGGCGACACCGGAGTCTCCGGTGCGCGACAGGTGCAGGGCCGGGAACTTTCCTTCAACAATATCGCCGACACCGATGCGGCGCTGGAATGCGTCCGGCAATTCACCCACGGCCACGCTTGCGTCATCGTCAAACACGCCAATCCATGCGGTGTTGCGGTGGCTGAACACCAGCAGGAAGCATATCGGCGGGCTTTTGCCACCGACCCCGAATCCGCGTTTGGCGGCGTCATCGCGTTTAACCAGCCCCTCGAAATCGAAGCCGCCGCCGCCATCCTCGAGCAGCAGTTTGCCGAAGTAATCATTGCGCCGGGATTGTCCGCCGCAGTTTGCGAAGCGGTCGCCGCCAAACCCAACATCCGGCTGCTGGAATGCGGCCCCCAGAACGCCCAAAACGGCCACAACGTCCAAGCCGACAAACAAATGGATTACCGCACGGTCAACGGCGGCCTGCTGGTTCAACACGCCGACCGGCTGCTCAACCACAAATTGGAAGTGGTCACCGACCGCGCCCCTGAAGGTACGCAAATGGACGACTTGTTATTCGCCTGGAAGGTCGCCAAATTCGTTAAATCCAACGCCATCGTGTACGCCCACCGGCAAGCCACCATGGGCATCGGCGCCGGTCAGATGAGCCGCGTCAACTCGGCGCGCATCGCCGCCATCAAAGCGCACCATGCGGGCCTTGATGTGAAGGACGCGGTGATGGCTTCGGATGCATTTTTTCCTTTTCGCGACGGCCTCGACAACGCCGCCGAAGCGGGTATCCGGGCGGTTATCCAGCCCGGTGGATCGATGCGCGATGATGAAGTGATCGCCGCCGCCAACGAACATGGCATGGCAATGGTGTTCACCGGCATGCGGCATTTTCGGCACTAGTTCGGCGATGGATTCCCCCCTCAAATATCGCGTGATTGTGAGCGGCGTGGTGCTGCCGGAGAAATCCCGTGCCGAAGTCATCGAGCAACTGACGGCGTTATTCCATTCCCGGCGGGATACCATGGAGAAATTGCTGCAGGGCAAGGCGACTCCGCTTGCCAAAGAATACGACCTCGAGTCCGCCGAAAAAATCTGCCGGGCGATCCGCGAAGCGGGGGCGGAATGCCGGATGGAAGAAATCGGCGCACCGGAAGTTTCGCCGATTAAAGATGAGCCCGCGGATGATTCCGCGCACCGGGAATCACAGCGGGACGATTCATCCGCTGACGCGGAATTACCCAAAGCCGACCATCAAGATCATCGTCAAGGCACGCAAGATGAAGCCCCGCCCGCCGAAACCGAAGCCGCGTCCCAGGACACAAGCCCGGAAGCGGCGTTGATGCGTTTCGTGGCGGTCAACACCGCATACTATGGCCGCCAGTTCGCCAAATTCGGCGACATCCAACGCCCGTCTTTCGCTTTGAGTTGGCACTGGCCGGCTTTTCTCGTATTCTTTTTCTGGGCGTTGTATCGCAAACTGTGGCTGTTGGCCGGCATCAATCTCGCCGGCAAAGTGGTGCTGGTGTTGTGGGTCAATCCGGGGATGATTTATCTGGGGTGGGCGTTGTTCTGGGCCCTCGCCGCCAACTACCTATATTTTCGCCACGCCCGTAGCCGCGTCCTCGCAGACCCGGATCCTGGAAATACGCCCGATGCAGCCGGCGGTCCAGTGGATTCCGTTCCTCGCGGCGGCGTCAGCCGGGGTGCGGTGTGGATGGGCGTGGTCGTGATGCTGCCTTTTTCCATGCTCATCAACAACCTCCTCGCCGAGCGCATTCTGGAACAATACGCCGAGCGAGTCGGCGGTACCCTGCTGGATCCGGGATCCCGGCAGCGTGGCGATGGTTCCGCTATTGACGACTTCGCCACCCTTGAGCCCGGGGCCGCCAAAACCATGACCGCGCTGGGGGTTCTCGCCGCAACCTTGAAACTGGCGGCTTCCAGGGATGTGTTGGATGACAGTCAACAAGCACTGTCGGAATTCGAACTCGTCATCGAACAGAAAAATATCAAGGATGCGTGGGGCGGGAAAATTACTCTGCGGCAGGATGCGTCCGGGCAGGTTGTGCTGATCTCCGCCGGGCCGGACGGCAATTTCGGCAACGAAGACGATCTCCTGCAGTATGTCCGCTTAGACGGTTCGTAATGCCCGCGCCGAAATTATTCACCGAAATTATTCACCGATGAAAGTGTTGATTGTCGGCGGCGGCGGGCGCGAACACGCGCTGGCGTGGAAGGTGGCGCAATCGGAGTTGGTGGAGCGGGTATACGTGGCGCCGGGAAACGCCGGAACCGCCGCCGAAGCGCGTGTCGAAAACATCGACATTCGCGCCGATGCGAGCGACGAGATGGTGCATTTTGCCGCCGACCATGACATCGGCCTGACCATCATCGGCCCGGAGTCGCCGCTGGTGATGGGCGTGGTGGACCGGTTCGCGCAGCAGGGCTTGCAATGCTTCGGCCCGAGCCGGGCGGCGGCGGCGTTGGAAGGATCCAAAACCTTCGCCAAAGATTTTCTCAAACGCCACGCCATTCCAACCGCCGCATCCGGCAGTTTCACCGAGGTCGCCGAGGCATTGGATTACCTCGATTCCGGCGTGTATCCGGTGGTCATCAAGGCGGACGGATTGGCCGCCGGCAAAGGCGTAGTCATCGCCGAATCCCGCCGACAAGCCGAAGCGGCCATCACCGACATGCTCATCGCCAACCGCTATGGAGACGCCGGTAGCCGCGTGGTAGTCGAAGAATTTATCGAAGGCGAAGAAGCGAGTTTCATTTGCATGGTGGACGGCGAATCCATCCTGCCGCTGGCCTCGAGCCAAGACCACAAAGCCGCGCAAGACGGCGACACCGGCCCCAACACCGGCGGCATGGGGGCGTATTCCCCGGCAGCGATTGTCGATCAGGCGATGCACGAACGAATTATGGACACGGTGATGCGCCCGACGGTTGCCGGTATGGCCGACTCAGGCATGCCCTACAGCGGATTTTTATACGCCGGATTGATGATTGGCGATGACGGCATTCCCAAAGTGCTCGAATTTAATTGCCGCCTCGGCGACCCGGAAAGCCAGCCGATTATGTTGCGAATGCGCTCCGATTTGGTAGCCCATTGCCTCGCCGCAATGCGCGGAGAACTGGACGGCGAACGCGCGCAATGGGATAGCCGCTGCGCGCTCGGCGTAGTCATGGCGGCGGCGGGTTATCCCGACACGCCTGACACCGGCGCCATAATCCACGGACTTGGCCAAGACAACGAATCGCAAAAAATCTTCCACGCCGGCACCGACCTCAAACACGGCCAAGTAGTCGTCACCGGTGGCCGAGTATTATGCGCAACCGCAACCGGCAAGAACATCCGCGCCGCACAACAATCCGCCTACAACCTAGCCAAGCAAATCCACTGGGACGGATGCTGGTATCGATCCGACATCGGGTACCGCGCCGTTGACCGAAAACCCGGCGCGGGTTAAGCGGGTGTGTGTTTGCGCTAGGCGCGGGGCCGTTGCTCCCCGCGCCCCTCTGTCCGATTTTTTTATGGTTATTCTTTATTCAATTCCGCACGCAATTTTTGTTGGTAATTGAGTGCGTGTTGTAAGCCGGGTTCGATGGCGAGGGCGCGTTCGAAACTGCGTAGGGCTTCTTGGGGTTTGCCGAGGCTGACGAGGGTGGCGCCCATTCCGGAGTGTGCGGCGGCCAGATTGGGTTCGGACTTGATGGCGGTTTGATAGAGGTCGAGTGCTTCTTGGTGGCGTTGTTGGCCGCTTCGTAGCATGGCCAAGTTGTTTAACCCTTTTGCGTATTGCGGTTTAATTTCCAGTGTGTGTAAAAAATGTTGTTCCGCTTCCTCAACCCGACTGAGACTGTGTTCGATGAGCCCCATCTGGTTATAAGTGCGGTATGAATTCGGTTCCTGTTGCAAGGTGATGCGGTAACTGGCCAACGCTTCTTCGAATCGCCCCTGCCGTTTGTATTCATTGCCGAGGTTGTAGTGCGCGCCTTGTGCTTTTGGGTTGAGCGCGATGATATGGCTGAAGAAGGTCTCCGGGTTTTCATAGATTTCCGCTTGCCGGTAGGTGATCGACCCCAGCACCAGCAGCAAGGCGGCGGTGGCCACCCACAATCCTTGCCGGGCTATGTGCGGCAAGCGTTCGGCGCCCAGGCTTACGGCTGAGACGAGAACCGCCAGCACGCCGATGCCGGCAAGATATTGGTATCGGTCGGCGACAAAGGAAAAACGCATGAAGCCGTAATCGACGAAGCCGAGCACCGGGCCCAACGTTATCGCAAAAAACAAAACGCCAACGAGCGCGCCTTTGCCGATGCGGCGGCGGAATAACCACAACGGTGCCGCCACCGCAGCGCAAGCGGCGACATAACCCCATCCACCGGCGCGGAGGTCGTAGATGACCGCCAAGTTAGTGGGCCAGACGAGTTTGCCAAAGTAAAACCAGAGCGCGCGCGAGGCCATGAATAGCCGATCGTCGAACGAGAAATTTGACACGATGGGTTCTTTCAATCTGGCGAGCGATAAATCGGCCAGCGCGATACCCAGCGCGAGCGCGAAAAAAGGAAGCGTCTTTAATAAAGCCGCCGAAGTAATTCCATCGCGCTTCCACCAATGCCACAGCAACAGCGCCGCGGGCAGAGTCACGACGATGGATTTACTCAAAAGCCCCAGCAAAAACAGCGCCAACGCCAGCGCATAAAATCGCCAACTTTGATTTTCTATGGAGCGGATGTAGGCCCACGCAGCGGAGAGATAGAACAGCCCCGACAGCATGTCTTTGCGTTCGATCACCCAGAGTACCGCCTCGACACGAGTCGGGTGAATGGCAAACAACGCGGCGACAACCCAGGCGGCGGGGATTTTTAAGTGCGTCAGGAGATGAAACAGTAGCAGCGTGTTGGCCATATGAAACAGCACATTGACGATGTGATAGCCAGCCGGGGAATATCCCCACAGTTTGTGTTCCAGCCAGAAGGTCGTGTAGACCACCGGCCAGTAATGCGCTTCCTTGTAGATGGAGCCCGGCGAAAACCAGATGTCCCAAAGCCCGGAGATATTCTGAACTTCCCGGGAGCCGGTGATCGTCGCATCGTCCCACACGAACCCCGCCCAGACCGCGGGAAAATAACTGACCACCACCAGCAGGCACAATAGCAAAAGCGAAAGCGGCGACACTTCGGCCAGCGCCGATATAAAGGGCGGGAGTGATTTTGCCCCGGTGTTTGCCGGGCGAATTACCGGCGGGTGCCGATCGGCAACCGCCACCGGTGAATTCGGTTGTCGTTTTGTCCGGCGCTGTTTGCGTTTATTTCCCATCTGAATATCGTTCGATTACCGCGCCAATTTTTGGAGTTGCCGATTTTTGGAGTTAATTTTTAACCGCCGTAGATTGTAACAATATTTCGAGTTGCCACCGTGCTGTTGTATTTAGGGGGCGGCTAGGGCACCAGTTTGCCGATTAGGTTGGAAATGGTGTGGGCGAATTCGCTTTCTAGTGGGAATGACAGCATGCCCATGACCGAATAGCCGAGTAGCCACGGCAACAGGTAAAAGCGGATGATGTAAAAAAACCAGGCGATGAACAGCGGCACCAAAGGTCGCACCAGGAATGCGGGGGTGACCGGGGCGAATAATTTTAGCAGTGGGTCGGTGGAGCGAACGAAGAAACGCATGAAGAAAAACGAACTGTTTTCGGGCAGGAAAATGCCCATGGCGAAGCGCCCGATCAGGGTCCACATCACCGCGCCGAGGACATAATCCAGGGCCAGTATCCAGATGGGAAACGACTCAATCACGGCGAAGGTTGGGCGGCGTAAAGGCGCCGGGTTAAGTGCGAATTAAAACCCACGCCAGTTGCCAAAAAGCCGGAGCAAGAATGCCCCGGCTTTTCGGTTGCGACATTTTCCACCTAGTGCGTGGAATCCAGCACGGTTTTTCCGCGAGGCACGCGGATTTCGTCCACCATGGCTTGAGTTTCCGCGTCCGGCTCGGCGGTCATCAGCGTTACCGACACCATTGCGATCAGGCTTACCGGCATGCCGATGATGCCGAAGCGCAAGTGGTCGATGCCGATCCACGGATCCATACCCGCGAAGCGCACCATATACAGATACCAAGTGCCGGCGACGAAGCCGAAGAACATACCGGCGATGGCCCCCGCACGATTGGCGCGTTTCCACCAGATGCCGAGCACGATGGGGAAGAATAGCCCGGAGCATGCGAAGTCAAACGCCCAAGCCACCGCACCGAGGATGCTGGTGAGTTTGAGGCTGGCGACAAACGCCCCCGCCGCGCCGATGCCCAGGAGCAAGACGCGGGCCACTAGCAAGCGGTGGCGGGAGTCTGCTTTGGGGTCGATGATCTTGTAATACAAGTCATGAGACAGCGCATTGGCGATGGCCAGCAACAGGCCATCGGCGGTGGACATCGCCGCGGCCATGCCGCCGGCCGCCACCAACCCGGAGATTACATAAGGCAGCCCGGCAATTTCCGGCGTCGCCAGCACCACGATGTCGCCGCGCATGAAGAACTCATTGAGTTGCAACAAGCCGTCGCCGTTGGCGTCTATGATCTGCAGGAAGTTGACGTTGGACCATTTCTGCACCCACTCCAGCGCGTTCACCTCATCGATGGATTTGCCGATGATGCCGGTGGCGAGATTGGGATCGAGCACCTGCAATTTGGTGAAGGTCGCCAGCGCCGGGGCGGTGAAATACAGCAGGAAGATAAACAGCAACGACCAGGCCACCGATTGAGTCGCTGCTTTCACGGTAGGCGTGGTGAAGTAGCGCATGAGGATGTGCGGAAGCGAGGCGGTGCCGGCCATCATGCACAGCACCAGCGTGACGAAGCGCCAACTGTCCAGAGTCGATTCGCCGGCTGTGGCGTGGGGGATGCTCAACGCCTTCAAGCCGGCTTTGGCGCCTTGCACCGCTTCCAGAGTGCCGAGTCCGAAGAGGGTTTCCAATTCGCCGATTCGGGTGATGGCATCGCCGTACGCGAAGTGCGGCATCAGCCCGAAGCCCTGCTTGTTGGACATCCAGAACACCGGCACCAAATACGCGATGATCAGCACGATGTATTGCGCGACTTGCGTCCAGGTAACGGCGCGCATGCCGCCCAGCATGGAGCACAACAAAATGCCCAGCAGGCCGAACCACACGCCCACCTCAAAGGGGATTTGCAGGGCGCGCGAGGCGATGGTTCCGGTGGCGTTAATCTGCGCGGTCACATAAGTGAACGAGGCTACCGCCAGCACCACCACCGCAAAGAAGCGCGCCAGGTTGCCGCCATAGCGAGTGCCGATAAAGTCGGGCACGGTGTAGCAACCGAACTTGCGCAGATACGGCGCCATTAACGATGCCACCAGCACATAGCCGCCGGTCCAGCCGACCACGAATGCGAGGTAGCCGTGTCCGCCGAAGTAGATGCCACCGGCCATTGCCACGAAGGACGCGCCGGACATCCAGTCGGCGGCGGTCGCCATGCCGTTGAACACGGCGGGTACCTGTCGACCGGCAACATAATAAGCGTCCACTTGCATGGTGCGCGACAGCCAGCCGATTCCAGCGTAGATGACCACCGTGAACAGCACGAACAAAATGCCGATGGTGTCGGCCTGCATACCCATTTGTTCGAGCACCGCCATCAAGGCGACGAAGATCAGGAAGCCGCCAGTATAGAGACCGTATATTTTCGGCAGGTTCTCAATAAAACTGCCCTTTATTATTTTCATGGTTTATACCTCCTCGGCGAAACCGGTTTCCCGGTCGATGTTGTGCTGGGTCCTGGCGAACCAAAAAATAAGAATCACAAAAATGATTTCAGATCCCTGAGCGGCCATGTAGAAGCCGAGGGGAAAACCTATGAAGGTGAAAGCATTAAGTTCGCTCGCAAACCAGTGCACCACGAATGAAAAAATAAACCAAATCGACAGCGTGACGATCATCAGTCGCTTGGTTCTTTGCCAATGAACGATTCGTTGGGATGTGTCAGTCATGCGTTGTACCTCTTATTAATGGGATGAATGGGTACCAGTCAAATCCTATTGCGCGAATAATATACTATGTGTAGGCACAATGTCAGTTGTTTTTAATGGCCTGTCCACCGATTTTTTTTATTGATAATAGGTGTATATTTTTCAGATAGTTATGCTTTATTTATGCGAAATTATATGCGAATGTGGCGCTAATTCACTGGATGTTTTGCATGAACTCGACGAGTATATGGGCGTTGGTTGATGGATTATCTGTGTTGTTCTGATTGGCATCTACCAACGATTTTTCGGCGCGGGTTTTTGCGGTTTCTAATCGACTTTGCACGGTGGAAAATATTTTTTCATCGCCTTTCTTGTAGTTTTTATAATGTCTTTTCAAAGTGGATAGCATTTTTGTACTGGTACAGGGTCTGGCGCTGTAGATGTAGTGCAACAACAGATAGTATTCAAAACAAGGCACGGATGTTATGGCATGGAAAACGCCTTCGGGTTTCGCGTTTTTGATTTGCGATAGTGCCACTTGATAATCATGGTGACTGTCTTTGTCGAACACGCAGTAAACATGCTCAAAAGGAAGTCCGTTCTTTTTCTCTTCATGATAGCGTTTCTTGGCAAAAGCAACGACGCATGTTGGGTTAGGGTCGCTGTCCCCGGTAATCTCTACATTCGCAGTGCCAAGTCTGAGGGAATTCTTGAGTCCGCGGAAATAATTAGGTTCGGTTTTCTTGCCTTCGCAAACAACTAGAATCTTGGCATAACCATCCCGTCGAGCGAGACGACGGGCCAAGTCTTTTTTAGATTTGTCTTTGCGTTTATGAAACAGGTTGTCCGTTCCCATTGTTAATGCCTTATGGTTGCAAATAGGGCAGGGCGCCATAAACGCCTGAGAGATAACCCATCTCCAAGTTTTCTCGTCCTTTGCGGGGGCGAAAATCGCTCAATGGATAAACCGTGGTCTCGCTGTTTTTGTTTTTTTCACAAAACCAAATTTGGTCGCGGCGCATTAATTTCTGGTTCAGCAAGCCGGTTTCATGCGTGGTGAATACCAGTTGTGCGTTATGGGGATTAGTTTTGTCATCGTGGAATAATTGGATCAAAAATTTGACCAACGCCGGGTGCAGGTTATTGTGTAGTTCGTCAATGACAATCACACTGCCATTTTCCAAAGTATCGATCCAGAAACCGGCGAAATAAAAAAATTTCCGAGTGCCGCCCGATTCTTCATTCAATTTGAAAGTAACGGGTTGCCCATCGCTGTCTGAATGAACAGTCGTTACTTTATAGACTTTCTCATCTCCGAAGTCTTTGAGAAAAGCCTGCTTCATTTGCTCTGAGACGTCACTAGGAAGCACATCTGCACTTAAAGTCGTTTCATTTACCTGCAGGTCGTCAATGCCCAAGTCTGCAGCTTTCAGAAAATCCAACACCTTATCCATTTTACCTTCGTTACATAAAGAGACATTAAAAATTGGGCCTCTCAGTCTGTCATAAAGAATCATATGTTCCTTGAACCAGTCATATAGAGGTTGTAACTTCTCGCTGTTTAATTGCACCGAAGTTGATAGAAACAGCGCATTATCGCGCGTGGCATTTTTCCATACTTCTTTTTCGCCGGACAAAGACGCGCCGAATTCCCATTCGTAGATTTTTTCAGTTGGCAACCATTCCCGGCTGAACCAATGTTGCGCGCGGTTGTGAGGGTAGGCAGTCAGCCATTCGGCGGTGATGCGTTCCGGGGTGGCGGAAAAACCGTATTGATAGCGTACGCCTTTAATGATGAGATGAATTTCAAACTCACAGGGCGCATTGCGGGTTTTCGAATCCAGTTTGAATGGTTTCACTGGAAGATGGTCTCCGCGATTTTTATCGAAAGCGGATTTGGTCACTATGTCTGACATAATATGGATAGCGTCCACGAGGTTGGTTTTGCCCGCCGCATTGGCTCCATAAATCGCCGCTGAGCGCAATAACTTAATGTTTTTCCCCGATGACATCGGAGCGGTAAAGGTATGCGTATCATCCAATTCCGTACTTTTGGCGGCGACCATGCTGAAAGTCTGCCGCTCCTTGAGCGACACGAAATTGGCAACGCTGAATTCGATGAGCATTGGAAAAACCTAGTTTGTAGTAGGAAATATGACAAATCTCACCGAAATATAACACAAAAAGCCAATATTTACTAATTATAATGCCATTTACGACAAAAACGGGCAAATTTAGCAATTTATCCGTTTATGACACCTTGTCCGCCGCCGCTGTTCAGTTTTTCCCGAGTAGTTCCCCCAGCGTTCCAACCGCACCAGCCGAATCAAACACCGTTTGTTGGACGCGCGCGTATTGCCAGATTTTGTCGGTTTTCGCGGTGATTTGTTCACACCATCCTTGAATGGCTTCGTCTTTTTCTTTTGTCCCCGGCCACACCCTGCCTTTGGTCTCAATGATCCAATTTATTTCCCCTTCGGGGGTTAGTTGCACGGCCACCCAGTCAGGATAGTAGAAGCCGATGGCACCATTGGATTTCAGGTAGTCAACCCGGAACTGCGTACCGGATTCGCCTTGTTCGGTGGTGCCGAGAGAGGCGAACCGGAGAACATCCGGCACACGGTCCAAAAACTCGGCGAACTGGCGTTCAAAATCATTGTAGGTCGCCACGAAGTTGAATACTGTTTTTGTCGCTTCGAGGGGCGGCAGATTTCTCCGCCAGGCGAAGGGATTAGTCTTGGACAGCCGGAAGTTAGCCTTTTCAAATTCAATCTCGTGCGTTTCCAGCATGATGTTTCGAATTTTCCCGGTGAGGTATTTTGCCACGCCCTCACGCATTACAAGTGGAGCGAGGTGTGAGCGAATTTTATTATCATTAATATCCACTTTGCGTCCAAA
Organism: Candidatus Poriferihabitaceae bacterium; assembly: GCA_965262585.1. Classification (GTDB taxonomy): domain Bacteria; phylum Pseudomonadota; class Gammaproteobacteria; order Arenicellales; family Poriferihabitantaceae; genus JAHRAW01. The sequence goes on along the minus strand of OZ253546.1, from coordinate 584,593 downwards.
GCAATAAACTTCCACATAGGTTTTGATTTTGGGATACAACTGGGCAAACCGGTGGGTAAGTTTGGCTTGCGCAATGACCATGTTGGTAATGGAGGTCAGAATCTCCGCCATTGGCTTGTCGATAGATCGGGAGACTTGATGAATCGTCGTACCGGTCAGTTGATATTCCGTTTGCAGTGTTACCCGGTACTCTTCGTCAAGTTCTTTTTGGTTATAAATGGCATCCAGTTTGGTGATGTCCAATTTGTTCAGGTTGCGCACTTCGAGGGAAAGGCGAGGCTTGGTGATGGGTATGTGGATGTCGTAGTTTGCTTTCTCCCTCACGGGTGCAATAGTAACCGGAAGTGGTGGGTCCTTCTTCATGCTTTTTACGCCGACTCCTTCGGCTTCGAGTTGCGTGCGCAGAACATCCAGCAGGTTGCGCGTCCCCAGCACTTCAAGGGTTTGCGTTCGCTCCGGGCCGATGCCTGTCATCAGGCGCAGTCCTCTGCCAATCACCTGTTCCGGCAGAATTTCCGGTGTGGCGGTAAACGGGCGCAACCCCAGCACCACCGTAACATTGCGCACATCCCAGCCTTCGCGCAGCATCAGCACGCTGACGATGGCTTTAACTTCGTTCTCGTCAATGTCTCGCGCCGATTCGCGGGCTTCTTCCAAATCTCCCTTTGTGATTTCACCTTTAGTATCCGTGTGTATGACGAGCACCTCTGATTTCTTGAATCCGAATGACCTGTTTTCCCGAAGATACTTTCCAATGGCATCCGCCTGATTGGTTTTCTCGGCCATGATGAACAACACCGGTTTTATGCCGAGTTTCTTGTAGACTTTCCGGTGGTCTTTCCACCGTTTAACCGCCTCGTCCAGCCAGAATTCGTATTTTTCAACCGCATCCGCTTTGGTGACATGGTCGGGGTCTTCGGTTGGGTGTTCCGGGTTGTCTTCTTTGCTGACAATAAGAGGCACTTTGACGATGCGGTCTTCCACCGCCTGGGCAAGCGGGTAGTCGCACACGCTCCAGGGAAAGTAACCGGAGACATCCTTGGGGGTCGCGGAAAAATCCAGCCACAAAGACAATCCGTCAGGCAGTGCTTTGTGAACGGAAAGCAAGGACTTGTTCCACTCAAGATCGTCATCGTGGACATGATGTGCTTCATCATTCAGAACCACTACATCCGCAAGCGATTGAACTCGCTTCAGCATGGTGCGGCCATTGCTTTTATCGGCGCTTGGCGGCGGCCTTTTTCCAAGCAGGGCATCTATGGCGTTGCGCGGTGTCCACCCCCGCTCGCGGGATTCATAGAGTTGATGGATGTTGGTCAGAAACAAATTGCCACCGGCATCCGGCTCGGTAGATGCGCCGCGCAGAATCACTTTCAGGGAGAATTGGCCTTTCCATTCCGGTGGCACCAGCGGGAGTTCATTGAAAATGCGGTTGTCAGCGAAGTCCTTTTCCAAGCGTTGATAGACAATCACATTCGGCGCAATCACCAAAAAATTGGTTGACAAGTCGGAGTCCGGCGTCTTTTTCTTGTGGAAGAACGCCCAGACGACAGCCATCGCCATCACCCAGGTCTTGCCCGAACCGGTGGCCATCTTGAAGGCATAGCGGCGTAGGTCTTTCGGCGGCAAGTCCCGAGGGACTTGCCGGTTCACTTCATCCACAAAGCGGATCACTTGCCGCGTGCCGTCTTGCAAGGTGTGGAAATTTATGTTTTTGGATACCAAGTCTCTTTGATGAATTTCTCCGCAGGATTCAATCAACGCTTTGGCGTCTTTGTTGCCGTGAATTTCCACCAGCCAGATAAGCGTCTCAATCGCCTCACGCTGGCAGAAATAGTAGCGGAAAGGCACGCCGAATCCGGACACCGTGTGGTCTTTCTCAAACCAGTATTCCAGCAGGCGGCGGGTGGTGTCCGCAACGCCCGGATAGCCCTGTTCACGCCATGCGTCTACCGCAGAGCGAATCTTCGGAATCAATAACAGGCGGCTTGGACGGCGACCGTCGGTCACTTTCCAGCCGCTTTCAGCGTCGACGTCTTTTACAAGGTGTTTTGTGGGGGTGTCCCACGGCTGGCGGTAGGGGATTTCCGGTATATCTTCGTCATAGCGAATTACGGATTCGGGCATGGTTATTACACCTTTATAGTCAGCATTTTCGAAGTGTCGTTGCCGAAGATATCAATCACCTTGACCAGCGCCAGGTAATTTCCCGCTTTGGCGTAGGTATGCGCATCGGAAGTGAGTGGCAGAGACCGTTCCCGGCGGGTTCGGTAGGCGACCCAGCCTTGCATGAAAGTGTCGCCCTGAAAATCCCAGTCCACCGCCCAGTAGTCGATATAGTCCGACCATTGGGAGATTTTATCGCGCATATCATCCGGGATGGCATCCGCCTCAGCCATGGCAAAATCTTTCAACGAAATTTGCGCGGTGCGTTTTTTGGGTTGTTGAATGTCGGCATCAACATAGGCTAGTTCAAAAAAGCGCACATCGCCCTTGTCCACCGCCTGCTGCTCCATCACTTCGCGGGGAATATTGAATAGCGTGAGTTTGACGCCCTTGGCTTTGGCCACGCCAACCACCAGATCGTTCAGGCCCATTTCCCATTCCCAGCCCAATATATGCAGTTCTTTTTGCTTGATGTGGAGGGCTTCGTCCACCGCTTGATTGACCTGATTGATGGTGACCGGCGCATCCACCGCGCCGATGTGTACCAGTGCTTTGCCTTTCTTGCCGTGCAGGTGCGTCATACCTGCGAGTGGTTGCGCGCCGTAGAGTGTGAGGATGAAGGCAAGATATTGATATAAAGTCTGCTCGGTGATGGTTTTGTCGTCGCCGAAGGTTACGCCTTGCCAGTATTGCCGTTCGTATTTGCCGAGGTTCAGCACCTCAAACGGTTTGCAGTTTTCAATGCCGAGCATGCGCTTGCGGGTGGTGTGCACGCCCCAGCGACCGAGGTCGCTGGTAATCCAGCGGCGCCCCAGTTTTTCGGCCACGGCGGCGGTGGTTCCGGAGCCGCAGAAGAAGTCGGCGACCAGATCGCCTTCGTTGGATGAGGCTTTGATGATGCGTTCGAGCAGGGCTTCGGGTTTTTGGGTTGGGTAATTAAGCAATTCACTCGAACGAGAAGATATTGCCATGAAATCTACCCATAGATTTTGAATTTGTTTTCCTTCAATATCATCAGCGTACTGCTTATATCTAGGCACCCCGTTCGTAGAGAAAAATATCACTCGATCCTTAATAGCTTGGTCTATTTTTTCTTGAGACCACCTCCAATGACTACCACTAGGAGGAAACAGTATTCCGGCACTTCCAAAATGTTTTGCTCCCCCGGGTCCCGCCGCATTCATCGAAACTGACTTGTATCTTCGATCTGTTTCTTGCTCAATCAGTGGATATTCTTCTTTGGTTTCCGCATCAGTTCTTAACTTGAACTGTTTGTTGTATATCCAGTTGGCGGTTTTTCCATAGCGAAATATTGTGTCCGTTATAACTCCAAATTTGTTGCCATCGTTGTGGCTATATGACCTTCTCCATATAATTTCATTAATAAAATTTCCTTTCCCAAATACCTCGTCCAGCACCAACCGAATAAACGAATTCACCCGCCAATCACAATGCACATAAATACTCCCATCCTCGGCGAGTAAATCCCGCATCAATACCAGTCGCTCATACATCATCGTAATATAGGAATCTATCCCTCGTCCCCAGGTGTCCCGATACGCTTTTTCCTCGATGATGGTTTGCTCTTTGGACACTTCCTCGCCGGACTCGCCCACCGGTGCGTTGAACGAGAAATCCGTCCCGGTTGCAAACGGCGGGTCAATATAAATCAGTTTAATTTTGCCGGCGAATTGCGCCAGCAACGAGCCCATCACCAGCAAGTTATCGCCCCAGATCAATTTGTTCTTCCAACCCGACTCAAAAGTATCTCCCTCTTTGCCGGATACATAATCAAACAGGTCCTGATTTGCGGGTTTTTTCCTTTCCTCCCGTGTGGCGCGGCTTTCGTTCACCGTCTCAATCGCTTGAAACGGCAAACTGACCTGCGCAACTTCTCGGCGCGCCCCATCCTCGTTGTATTTTCCGGGCCAGACCAGTTCTGTTTTGGTGATGTCAATCTTTGCCATGTCCGTCTCCGGTGGGGTTAGTGGGTTGCCGCAATGGTGCCGTCAGCGCGGCACAAGTACCGCATGTCGCATTCCTTGCAAATAGCGGATTTCGGTGGTGTTTTCACCGAGAACTCCCGCGCCTGTATGCATCCCACGACTTGGTCAAAATGGTGTCCGGCGGCGGCCACCTTTTGCGAATCATAGGGCAGCGTCATCAGCGCATCTTCCTTTTTCGCTTTGGAAGTCCAATACAGCGTCAGTTGGTCAACGCGGTGGCCATGCCGGTGCTCGAGGATATGGGCGTAGGTGCAGAGTTGGCGTTCGCAGGCGGCGATGAGTTGCGAGTCGTTTTCCGGTCGCGGCGAGGTCTTGAAGTCGAGTAATTCCAGTTTGCCGTTGTCGCTACGAATCAAGTCCACCGTGCCGGTAAGAATGTAGCCGTCTTTCTCCATGGACACGTCTACTTCGATTTCTTTGATGTTTTTCATTTCCCGGCGATTCTGTCGGAAGTAGTTCATCACTTGCCGATATGCCGCGTCTTTGGCGCTCTCGCCAATCGGGCGGACGTTGCTCGTGCGCAGGAAGCGAAATGTTTCCTCGAACATGACTTGGACGCCTGACTCGTTTAAGGTGTCCAGCCCGCCATCCATGGCCACGCGATGGATTCCCTCTACCGTCCGATGTACCAGAAGTCCGAAAAAAGTCGCCGCCGAGCGGGAGGGCGTAAAAGCATACTCGTTGAAAAACAGGTATTGTCGTGGGCAGACTTCGTAAACCCCGATGTCGCCGGTGAAACTGAATGTTTTCTTGACCGGGATGCGTTCACGGGAAGCGAACTTCTGCGCCATCAGCGATTCTTTTTCAATGTAGGGCCATTGCGGCAATCCCTCCCAAATGGGCGCAAAGTGGGGCTTGGGTTTCTTGCAGGCACTCAAGATCAGCAGATTTTGTGCGCGGGAGAACGCCACGTAGTGCAGGCGCATACGATCAAAGTCGGTGACTCGATTCTCCGGTTCAAAGTGAGGCCGCCGGTAACAGGGACCCAGTTCTTTGTCCACTTGTTTTTGAGTGGGCAGTTGCGCGCTGAGAGAGCCGACCACGACAACCGGAAACTCCAGCCCTTTTGCCTGATGGATGGTCATGACCTGAACATATCCCCTGGGGATCGGCTGATATGTGTCCTCGTACTCGTTGATGCCGCTGCCGTAAAGGAGGTTGAAAAAACTGTTGAACAAAGGCATACGTATATAATCGCGATTCTTGTGGGTGACGACCGTGTAGTGATAGTACGTCTCAAAAGCGTTGAGTAATTGCGAAAAGATGGCGAGATTGCGTGATTTGTTTACATCTTTGCTTGCCGTAGCGAAAGGTTCCAGCGCAATCAATTGAAAAAAGTAATCGGCGGGGCGGGTATCCAGCGTTTCGCCTTCTTGCAGGTCTTTAATTTCCGTTACCCATGCCTGAAGTTTCTTATTCAGAGCAGGGTGTTCGGAACAACGTTTCCCCAAATCAACGATGGCATCATCTACATAGTTCGCCAGGTTTTGTAAGCCGTGGAATAAATCTCCCCTTTGCTCGTCGTGCCAGCCGAAAAGGACGGCGAAGCAGGCCATCATTTGACGGATTTCGTCATTATCAAAATAGGTCCGGGCGCGCGGGCAAAAAGTCGGAATGCCCTTTTCGGCAAATGCCGCCAGATAGTGGCCGCTGTGGTTTTCGCGGACGCTGTGAAGAAGAATCGCAACCTGACTGTAGTCCTCAATGACGCCGTTTTCCTTTAATTGGTTGATGGTGTCGGCAAGGCGATCGGCTTCATCGCTCTGGTCACGCCCCCAGATGGAAAAAATTGAAGGATACTCCGAGTGCGTGGCGGTGCTGTCCGGTTCTATGGTTTTGTCGTCACGAAAAGGTAATCCGCCCCGGTTTGACCAGTTGGAGGAAGCCATCCAACGGTCGTATCTTTCAATGATGTTCCGGTGGGAGCGATAGTTTGTTGTCAGCGACAGTGTTTCACAATCAGGCAGCCGCTCGTGAAACTCCAGGATGTTGCGCACGGTGGCACCGCGAAACCGATAAATGCTTTGGTCCTCGTCTCCCACCACGCAGGGATGGCCGGTTTTCCCGGTTAACTTGAGAAGGAGTTGTTCCTGCACATAGTTGGTGTCCTGATATTCATCCACCAGTAGATACCGTATGTCTTGCGTTACATCGTCAATTAGATCGGGATCTTCGATGAGGTCATAGGCAATCCTTTGGAGATGGGCGAAGTCCACGCGGTTTTTTTCAAAGAGAATGCGTCTATATGTTTCATAGGCGTCCGCCAGTGCAGGCAAAAACGTGCCACCCGATTGCCTGATTTGATCGGGTTCAATCAGTTCATCAGAAATCTTGTCAAAGTATTTCCTGATCTGAGCGATGGTATTCCATTTGGCTTGCCATTTTCCCAGAAATTTACCGTTTTGTTTTTCCCCGACTATTTCCGCGAAGTTCTCGTAGAGGAATAACTGCTGAGTTAAATCGTCAAGCGTTTCGTAATTGTGTCCCAGAGGTGTTTTGTGGCGATGCTGTTTTATCAAACGATTGCAGAATCCGTGAATGGTGGAGATGATGAGTTCGGATAAATCTTCTGTATATTCGATTTTGCGTGCCGCCGCCGCCAGTCGGTCGCGCATCTCGAAGGTGGCTTTCTCGGTAAAGGTGCAAAGGACAATCTGTTTCGGTTCCGCCTTGTTTTGCAGCAAAATATTGAGCGCACGCAGGATGATGCAGTATGTTTTCCCTGAGCCCGGGCCGGCAATTACGCGCAGGGGCCCATCCAGACGGCCTATAACGCTTTTCTGGTTGTCATTGAGGTCGGGGTATGCCGCAAGGATGGATGGGGCAATATTCACAGTAAGTTTTCTTTCCTAAAGCTGAATGCGCTGTCAACGGTAACGATAATGTGGTCGAGGACATCAATGCCCACAGTCGTTGCGGCCAGCACAATGGCGCGGGTAGTTAGTTTGTCCTGCTCGCTGGGCGTGGCATTGCCGTTGGGATGATTGTGAGCAATCACGATGGCGGCCGCATTGCGCCTCAGGGCTGATTCGATTACGCGCCGAGGATACACCATTGCGCGGTCCACCGTGCCTTCTTGCAGTGTTTCGACGCCATCGTTTAGCAGATAATGACTCGAATCGAGAAAGGCCACCTGAAAAACTTCGTGGGGAAGTGCGCCGATACGCATGCGCCAGAACGCAACCAGAGCATCGTGATTGGTTAGACAATCGCCCTTTGCCGCGGATTCTTGTAAATATAAAGTTGCCGCTGCCCGAATAATTTTTAGCGCAGTGGGGGTTACGGGGCCAATCCCCTGCACCGTGCGCAATTCCTCCAACGGAGCGTCTAAAATGCCGCGTAGACTGCCAAATTGTTTTAATAGCGTTTTTGCCGGCTGTTTTACATCTGACCGTGGAATCGCCAAGGTGAGCAGTAGTTCAATAATTTCATGTTTGCCCAGACCGTCAAGCCCGGCATCCAGAAACCTCTCTCGCAATCGGCTTCTGTGACCATGATAATGTGGCTGTTTCATAAAACACTCCTTTATCTGTTATCTATGCTACAAATAGGTAGGTTGCGGATGATACAAGATAGATTTTCAGTAAAATAGCGCAATGAAAAATTCGCCGCCGATTTTGCACATTTTTCCGAGGGGCTGACAGGATTATGAATGAAATGCTGAAAACCGTTCCTAAGGCTCTGTTTTCGCTGGGTTCTTGGCGGGTGGTGGGGAGATACTTCGGCGCCGGCAAAAAACCGGGTGAGGACTGCATCGATACTCCGGCGGCGTTGGGGGTGTTTCTTCATAGCCGGGCGAGTCATGTTTCGCAAACTGCGTTGTATGGTTATATGAAAACCCGTGCCGGGACGAGTTTTCCGGCGTTGTTTGAAGATTCTGCCATTCTCGAATCTATCAACATCGCCAAGTGGCACATTTGGTTGGCTTGCCTTTCCGATCTTGCGGTCTACAGCGGCGTTTTGCTTCGTCAGCATTCTGCTTTGCCGGCGGTGCGTATTCGGGAGATGCTCGGGCAAGTGGTCGCCGAAGTGCTGGCGCAGAATGGAACCCCGGTGGAAGCCGGTGTGGATTTCGCCGCCGCCACGCGCAAACTGCTTGAACGCATCGCCGCCGCCGACTTGGACGCACCGGATGATGATTCCGTGTTCACCGAAAGCCCGGCGGCGTTGGTGTATTGGTCGCCGATTGCGGATAAGTTAAAAAATCAAGATGTGGTAATTATCCGCAACTCGGTGCGCTTTCGCTGGCAGGAAATCCGCCGCAACCTGCGTCGGCAGTTACGCGCCGAAGCACTGCTGCTATCTGCGCCAACGCAACCGGAGCATCATCAAAATGGGATTTGATTTCGCCAAGCAGGAATACGCCGCGCGCATCGCCAAGACTCGTGCGGTCATGGCGGAGCGGGAGATTGAGGTGCTGCTGGTCAGCGACCCGTCCAACATGGCGTGGCTGTGCGGTTATGACGGCTGGTCGTTTTATGTTCACCAATGCGTGATTTTGCCATCGCATGGTGCGCCCATTTGGTATGGCCGCACTATGGACGCCGCCGGTGCGCGCAAGACCGTGTTCATGCCCCACGACCGGATCATCGGCTATCCAGACGAGTATGTGCAGAACCCGGCGTTGCACCCCATGGCGCATTTGAGCGGATTGCTTAAGGAATACGGCTGGTCGGCTTGCACCATCGGCGTGGAGATGGATAACTATTATTTCAGCGCCGCTGCATACCGCGAATTGGTCGCGCATTTACCCGAAGCGAATCTGGTGGATGCAACCGCGTTGGTGAATTGGCAGCGTGCGGTCAAATCTGCTCATGAGATCGAGTATATGAAGCGCGCCGCGCGCATTGTCGAGCGGATGCACCGGCACGCCTTTGAGTTCATCGAGCCGGGGATGAAGAAAAACCAACTGGTGGCGGAAATCTACCGCACCGGAATTGAGGGTGCCGACGGCCACGGCGGGGATTATCCGGCCATCGTGCCGCTGGTGCCTACCGGTAGCGACGCCGGTGCGCCGCATTTGACCTGGGACGACCGCCCCATCCCGCACAATTCGGGCACGTTTTTGGAAATCGCCGGGGTATACAAGCGTTATCATTGCCCGACATCGCGCACCATCTATCTCGGCGAGCCGCCCGATGAATTTCGGCGTGCCGAAGCCGCTCTGCAGGAAGGCATCGCCGCCGGGCTGGCGGTTGCCAAACCGGGAAACCAATGCCGGGACATCGCCACGGCATTATTCACCACCCTGCACAAACACGGTTTTGAAAAGGACAACCGTTGCGGTTACTCAATCGGCTTGAGTTATCCCCCGGACTGGGGCGAGCGCACCATGAGTTTTCGCGGCGGCGATGAAAGCGTCCTGCAACCCGGCATGACCTTTCACTTCATGCCCGGACTATGGTTCGACGAATGGGGCATCGAAATCACCGAGAGTTTGGTCATCACCGAGGATGGCTGCGAGACTCTAGCGGACTGCCCTCGCCAACTGCTGGTCAAGAACCAGTGAGCCGGACAAGGTCATGAAGGACAGCCCGGTTGTGGCTACGGTGGATTTTGACGCCGCCGGGGTCCACCACGGCCATCTCAAACTGCCCCATTCCGACAATCGCTCGGCGTGGGGCGCAATTATGACGCCGCTGACCGTCATCAAAAACGGCAACGGCCCCACCGCGCTGTTGACCGGCGGCAATCACGGCGATGAATACGAAGGCCCGACTGCGCTTCTGGATCTGGTCAACCACATCGACCCGGCGCAGGTCAGCGGGCGCATCATTATAATACCGATGATGAATTACCCGGCATTTTGCGCCGGCACGCGCACCTCGCCCATCGACGGCGGCAACATGAATCGCGTCTTTCCGGGGCGTGTGGACGGCACCGCCACCGAGAAAATAGCCGATTACTTTCAGCGCGAGTTGCTGCCCAGGGCGGAATATGTGCTGGATATTCACTCCGGGGGCAAAACCCTACATTTCATTCCCTTTGCCGCGGTTCACGCCCTCGAAGATGCCAAACAGCAGGCGCGTTGCGAGGCGGCACGGGATGCTTTTGCGGCGCCGTATAACGTGTTGCTGCGGGAATTGGACGCTACCGGCATGTACGACAGCGCCGCCGAGGCACAGGGCAAGGTGTTTGTCTCCACCGAATTGGGCGGCGGCGGCACCACCACCACCCACACCAATGAAATCGCGCGCACCGGGGTCAACAACTTCCTCATTCACGCCGGTATTCTCAATCAGGCACCGGTTTCGCGCCCCGGCATTCACCTTGCCGTGCCCGACAGCGACTGCTTCGTCACCGCCGGGCATGCCGGGCTGCTGGAGGTGATGGCGGATGCGGGCGACCGGGTTGAGGTCGGCAGCGAGATCGCCCGTATTTACAACATCGAGCGCAACGGCGAGCAGCCGATGGTCTATCGCGCCCCGCGTAGCGGCATTCTGCTGGGTCGCCATCATCCGGGGCTGGTGCGCCCCGGCGATATGGTGGCGGCCATTGCCGTGGCGGTGAAAGTGGGGCGGTAATCTTGCGAATTGCTCGAAATGAACTTTATGGTAAAATCCGGGTCATAGACTGGGCGATATACCGCCAATTCATAACCAAATCTAACTCTTAATAACTAAAGGTGATAAAAATGGCTCAACAAAGGGGGACAGCGTTACAAGATCCTTTTCTGAACATATTGCGCAAAGAAAGAGTTCCGGTATCGATTTTTCTGGTGAACGGGATCAAACTACAAGGTCAAATTGAATCATTCGACCAATTTGTGGTGTTGTTGCGCAATAGCGTCAATCAGATGATCTATAAGCATGCAATTTCCACCATCGTTCCGGCACGAACGATTCGCATTCCGCACGATGGCCGCGCCGAAGACCACAACCACGGTCACGACCACAACCAAGGTAACGACCACGGCAACGACCAAGACCAAGAGCCGCAAAACCAGGAGCGTCAGCCATCTTACTGACCCTGTTGCGTAATGCCCCCGGATGTCCCCGCCCGGCGAGGGTTTCCGGGGCTTGGTTTGACGGCGTGGAGGGGCGGCATCTCTGGTTAATTCCGTAGAGAACGACCGCCTCGAGCGACACCACGATCTCCCGGAGCGGGCGATATTGGTGGCGCAGGTGAACGCCCCACCGCATGGCGGCGGCCAATATTCGGTCGAATCCGATGAATCTGGTGAACTTGGTGAATCTAGTGAATCTGGTGAATCCGATGAATCTGGTGAACTTGGTGAATCTGGTGAATCTAGTGAACTTGGTGAACTTGGTGGATTTAATGAACTGAATGAACTCAAGGAACTGACACGCTCCGCCGGTGTGCAGATTTGCGATCAGATGGTGCTACGGCGGCGCAAGCCGGTGGCGGCGACTTTCATCGGCTCTGGCAAGGCTCAGGAACTGGGCGTGCTGGTGAAGCAGCACGACGCCACGCTGGTTATATTCAATCACCCGATATCCCCCATTCAAGAGCGCAACCTGGAGGGAATCGTCGAATGCCGGGTGCTGGATCGCAACAGCCTGATCCTCGATATTTTCGCCCAGCGGGCGACTTCCAGTGAAGGCAAGTTGCAGGTGGAACTGGCACAACTCAAACACCTTTCCACCCGTCTGGTGCGTGGCTGGTCTCACCTTGAACGCCAGAAAGGCGGAGTCGGCCTGCGCGGGCCCGGCGAAACCCAACTGGAGACCGACCGCCGTTTGATTGGAACGCGCATCGGCTCCTTAACCCGCGCCCTGCAACGAGTGGAATCACAACGCGCCTTGCGCCGCCGGGCGAGACACCGCGCCGCGCTGCCGACTGTATCGCTGGTGGGCTACACCAACGCCGGAAAATCCTCGCTGTTCAACCGCCTGGGCGGCCTCACCGGAAGCGCGCGCGTGCGCACCGCCGACCAGTTGTTTGCGACCCTGGATCCGACCATGCGCCGCCTCGAAATTCCCGGATTCGGCCCGCTGGTGCTGTCGGACACGGTGGGTTTCATCCGCGAATTGCCCCACACCCTGATTGCGGCTTTTCATTCCACCCTGGAGGAGTTAGTGAGTGCTTCCTGTCTGGTGCTGGTGAACGACTACGCCGACCCCGGTTTCGCCGAACTCAGAGCGGCGGTGGAAAAAGTGCTGGAGGAAATCGGCGCCGGCGATGTGCCCATCATCCAAGTCAACAACAAAATCGACCTGACCACCGACCACGCCAGAGCGCAACACGGCAAGGACGGCCTGATCGACACCGTCTGGCTGTCAGCCCAAAGCGGCAAAGGAATCGACCTTTTGCAACAAGCCCTCGCCGAACTACTAGGCCGCCGCCGCCGCCAATACGAACTCAGACTGGAACCCCATGCTGGCGCCTTGCGAGCAAGTTTATACCAACGCTGCGAAGTAATTGACGAACGCATCGACAAAACCGGCCTAATCCGCATCCGCCTAAAAATGGAAACCGCCGACCGCGGCTGGCTGGAGTCTCAAAAAGAATTTAAGGGGCTTTGGTCGGAACGGAAATAGGGTTGCGGCTGTCGCAGTTCGTCATTCCCGAACGATAAATAAGGAGTCGGCTATCGCCGGACATGTTGTACTGGATTCCAGTTGCGCGGAAATAACGGCGTAGGGAGTCGGCATTCGCCGGCATGTTGTACTGGATTCCCGCGTCCCCCAACTCGTTATTCCCGCTGTCGCGTGAATAACGAGTTGGCGGCACGAGAATGACGAGTCTGGGAGTCCTCATCGGCAAACGAGGAATATCAAAAGTGCGTCATTCCCGAACGATAGAAAAATAGGGAGCGCCAGCGACTATATTTTTCATCGTATCGGGAATCCAGAAAGCCAATAAGGAGTCGGATCTCGCGGGAATAACGGCGTAGGGAGTCGGCTATCGCTGGCATGTTTTACTGGATTCCCGTGTCCCCCAAGTCGTCATCCCCGCTGTCGCGTGAATAACGACTTGGGGGCACGAGAATGACGAGTCTGGGAGTCCTCATCGACAAACGAGGAATATCAAAAGTGCGTCATTCCCGAACGATAGAAAAATAGGGAGCGCCAGCGACCATATTTTTCATCGTATCGGGAATCCAGAAGGCCAATAATGAGTCGGCTCTCGCCGGCATGTTGTACTGGATTCCCGTGTCCCCCAACTCGTTATTCCCGCTGTCGCGTGAATAACGAGTTGGCGGCACGAGAATGACGAGTCTGGGAGTCCTCATCGACAAACGAGGAATATCAAAAGTGCGTCATTCCCGAACGATAGAAAAATAGGGAGCGCCAGCGACCATATTTTTCATCGTATCGGGAATCCAGAAGGCTAATAAGGAGTCGGCTGTCGCAGGAATGACGGGCCTGGGGAGTCGGCTGTCGCCGGCATGTTTTACTGGATTCCAGTTGCGCGGGAATTCAGAGGAACAAACCTCAGCGTAAGACAGACATTATGTGGGATAATTACCGGTACCGATATGCGTTGAAGGGGGAACGATGATTTTAGTGTTTTTTGCGTTGTTGTTGCTGGTGGGGGTTTTTGCCTGGTTTCGGTTGTCGATAAAAACCTGGCTGATTACCGCCATCGCAGTGTTCACTCTCGGCCTTTTCAGCGGTGCCGCCGGTGCGGTGTTGTCGGTGGTTTTGCTGGTGGTGCTGGTGCCGTTGTTGGTGCTGCTTTTTTATGCGCCGGTGCTGCGCAAAAAATATCTCAGTGCGCCGTTGTTCGAGTGGGTGAAAAAATCCATGCCGCCGGTGTCAAAAACTGAGCGTGAGGCTATCGACGCCGGGACGGTGTGGTGGGATGCCGAGTTGTTTTCCGGCAAGCCTGATTGGACGCGATTATTTTCTATGGCAAAGCCGGTGCTCTCCGAAGAGGAGCAGGCGTTTATGGACGGGCCGGTGGAGAAGTTGTGCGAGATGGTGGATGACTGGCAGGTGACCGATGAACTCAATGATTTGCCACCGGCGGTTTGGAATTTCATCAAGCGCAAAAAGTTTTTCGGCCTGAACGCCGATAAGAAATACGGCGGACTAGGATTTTCCGCCCACGCGCAATCCTGCATCGTACAAAAACTCGCCACCCGCAGTTCCAGCGTGGCGGTTACGGTGATGGTGCCTAATTCCCTGGGCCCCGCCGAATTGCTCCATCACTACGGCACCGATGCGCAGAAAAAACACTATCTGCCGCGCCTTGCGAGTGGTAAGGAAATCCCTTGTTTCGGCCTGACTAATCCGTGGGCGGGTTCGGATGCGAGCGGTATGCCGGACAGCGGCGTGGTTTGCAAGGCGATATACAAGGGCAAGAAAACCCTCGGTTTCCGACTCAACTGGGAGAAGCGGTATATCACTCTCGGGCCGGTGGCGACGCTGCTTGGGCTGGCGTTTAAGGCTTATGATCCGCAGGGGCTTTTGGGAGATGAAACCGACCTCGGCATCACTTGCGCGCTCATTCCCACTGACACCAAAGGGCTTTCCATCGGCGACCGACATCGGCCCCTGAATGCGGCTTTCCAAAACGGGCCCAATAGCGGCAAGGATGTGTTCATCCCCATGGAATGGATCATCGGTGGCCGCCCGCGCATCGGTCAAGGCTGGCGAATGCTGATGGAATCGCTTGCCGCCGGACGCGGTATTTCGTTGCCGGCGGCGGCGGCTGGCGGTGCCAAAGTGGCGGCCCGAAGCAGTGGCGCTTATGTGCGTATTCGCGAGCAATTCGGCGTCGAGATTGGCAAGTTCGAAGGCATCGAGGAAGTGCTGGCGCGCATCGGCGGGCTGACTTGGTTGCTGGATGCCGGGCGCACCTTAATGACCGGCGCGCTGGCGTCGGGCGAGAAGCCGGCGGTGATGTCGGCCATCGTCAAGCAGCAATGCACCGAACTTTCGCGCATCGTCATCAACGACGCGATGGATATTCACGGCGGCAAGGGCATCTGCATGGGCCCCGGCAATTATCTTGCCCGCACTTATCAGCAGATTCCCATCGGCATCACCGTGGAAGGCGCGAACATCCTGACTCGCGGGCTGATTATTTTCGGTCAAGGGGCGATGCGTTGCCATCCGCACCTGCTCGATGAGATTAACGCGGCGGCGATGGACGACCACGAGAAAGCCCTGACGCAGTTCGACGATGCGATGCGCCAACACATCGCGCATGTGATCGCCAACAAAATGCGTTCCACCGCCTTCGCGCTGAGTCGTGGGCGGCTGGCGCGGGGTGTTGGCACCGGCCTCATCCAAAAACATAGCCGCACCATCGAACACTTGAGCGCGGCGTTTGCGTTTCTCGCCGATGTTACTTTGTTTATCCTCGGCGGCGACCTGAAACGCCGCGAGATGTTGTCGGGACGTTTTGCCGATGCTTTGAGTAATTTGTATCTTGCTTCTGCGGCCCTCAAGCGTTTCAATGACCTCGGCGAGTCGGAAGACGAGGCACCACTGGCGGATTGGGCATGCGGCTATGCGTTGTTCGAGGCGCAACAGGCACTCGACGGCATTTTGCGCAATTATCCACGACCGATGTTGGGGAAACTGATGCGGGTTAACATTTTTGGCGGCGGGCGATACTTGCAACCACCGGACGATGCGCTTTCGCGAAAGGTTTCGACTTTATTGCAAACCCCCGGGCCGGTGCGCGACCGCTTGACCGAAGATATCTATATCGCCACCGACCCGGCGGAAATCTCCGCGCAACTCGAATCCGCGTTGGACCTTATGATTGAAAGCAAAACACTACGCCGACGCTTGCATAAAGAAGGTCTTGAGCCCGATGCCGGACAATCTTATGCGGCGTGGCTTGCGGATTTATGCGCGGCGGAAGTGCTGAGCGCGGATGAAGTTGATTTGCTGGGGCGCGCTCGAAAAGCGACCGCCGAAGTGATCAGCGTGGATTCGTTTGCATCCGGTTCCGAGGCATGAACGCCCCCCGACTCCGGGCGACGGTTTATCCCCAAGACCTCATCGCCGCCAGTTCGCGAATGGATGTCATCGATCCGGTTGCGGTCAAAACCATTGACGGGTTATTTCGCGAGCGGGTGTCGCGGTCGGCGAATAAAACCGCCTACATTCAGTATTGCGCTGAGACGGATCGCTGGGTTGAATATTCCTGGGGATGGATGGCCGAACAGGTGGAACGCTGGCATCGGGCGATGGCCTCGGATGGCCTTGCGCGTGGCGAGAAAGCGGCGATTCGAATGGGTAATCGCCGCGAGTGGATGTTATACGACCAAGCGTGCATGGCCGCCGGTTTGGTGGTGACGCCATTGTATGCCGAAGATCGCCCGGACAACGTCGCCTATATTTTGGAGCATACCGGCGCGCGGTTATTTTTGGTGGAGACCGCTGGGATGTGGCTGCAGATGGCGGATGAATTGCAGTTGCTCGATAAACTGACGCGGGTGTTGGTGCTGGAAGACGCCGACAATGAACTCGCCGGAATTGATGATGAGCGGGTGATGTTGGTGTCGCGGTGGCTGGAACAATCTGCGAAACAAGGTGCGAAACAAGATGCACCGCCCGCCGCCGAGAAACAAGATGCGGGGCAGCCCGACGACCTCGCCACCATCGTTTATACTTCCGGCACCACCGGCAAACCCAAAGGCGTGATGCTGTCCCACGCCAACCTGTTGATGAACGCCCACGCCGGTCTGCGGAGCGTGCCGGTGTTTCCAGACGATAAATTCCTGTCGTTCCTGCCGCTGTCGCACATGTTCGAACGAACCGTGGGGTATTACCTGCCGATGATGGCCGGGGCGACGGTGGCGTTCAATCGCTCGATCCCGCAGTTGGTGGATGACATGGCAGCCAACCGACCGACCATTATGATCACCGTGCCGCGCATTTTTGAGCGCGCCTACGGGGTCATCAGAACCCGACTCGAAGAGGGCCCGGCGGTGCGTCGTCGGCTGTTTGAAAAGGCGGTTGCGGTGGGCTGGCGGCGCTTTGAAATCGCTCAGGGGCGCGCCGCGTGGGGCGTGGATCAACTGCTGTGGCCGCTATTGAAGGCGGTGGTGGCGAAAAAAATAAGCGCGCGCTTTGGCGGTGATTTGCGCTGTGTGATTAGCGGCGGGGCGCCACTGGCTTCGAGCATCTCGCGGGTGTTCATCGCCCTCGGCATCGAGATTCTGCAGGGTTATGGTCTCACCGAAACCGGCCCCACGCTCACGGTGAATACCCCGGCCAAAAATAAACCGTCCAGCATTGGCCTGCCGTTTATCGGCACCGAAATCCGACTGTCGGAAGTTGGTGAACTGCTGGCGCGAAGCCCAAGCGTGATGCTTGGGTATTGGCAAAACGAAGAAGCCACTCGTGCGTGTATCGACCCCGAAGGTTGGTTCGCCACCGGCGACCTCGCCGCCATCGACGAAGACGGATTTATTTCCATCACCGGGCGCATCAAAGAGATCATCGTCCTCGCCACCGGTGAGAAGGTACCGCCAGCGGATATGGAAGCGGCGATTTGCGATGACCCCTTGTTCGAGCAAGCCGTGGTGATGGGCGAGGGGCGGGCGTTTTTATGCGCGCTGATTGTGTTGGATTCGCAACATTGGTTGCGTTGCGCCGAACAGTTAGGATTGGATCCGAACGATGATGATGTGCTGGCAAGCGCGCAGGTGGAAAAATTTATGCTCGACAAGGTAGCCCGGCAGTTGCCGAATTTTCCCGGATACGCGGCGGTGCGGCGGGTGTGGGTGACCACCGAGCCGTGGACGGTGACCGACGGCGCCATTACCCCGACCCTGAAAATCAAACGCCCGGTATTGCGTGATCGTTTCAAGGCGCAAATTGAAAACCTATACGAGGGGCATTGATGAAGACGCTTGGCTTCGATGTGTATGGCACTTTGATTGATACCGCCGGCGTCACCGGCACCCTTGAAAAACTGATTGGCGACGACATCGCCGCCGCCGAATTTTCCGACCAGTGGCGGCAAAAGCAGTTGGAATACACCTTTCGCTACGGCCTGATGGCGCAATACCAAAACTTCCGCATCTGCACCCGCCAAGCCCTCGACTATTGTTGCGCCCAGCGACAGGTCGACATCGCCCCCCAACAGCGCGACAACTTGATGGCGCAATACCTGACGCTACCGGCGTTTGACGATGTCGCCGCCGGTCTCGCGAGTTTGTCGGAATCCGGGGTGAAAATGTACGCGTTTTCCAACGGAATGCCAGATGATCTTGAACAACTACTCGGCCACGCCGGTATCCGCACCTTCTTCCACGGCATAGTCAGCGTTGACGAAGTGTCCACCTTCAAGCCCAACCCGGCGGTATACCACCACTTCCTCAAACGCACCGACTCCACGGCAAAAGAAAGTTACCTAATCTCCGGCAACGCCTTCGACATCTGCGGCGCGCGGGCGGTCGGCATGCAAACAGTATGGCTACACCGCAACCCGGCAGTGATATTCGACCCCTGGGAATTCACCCCCCACCAAGAAGCGGCTTCCTTCGCCGACCTGGCGACGCTATTCGCCGATGATTAGTAAGTGCTTTTGCGGGAAGCCAGTGACATCGGAGCCGAGGTTGTGGCATAATCCGCTTTTCCCAATTCTTGGCGGATTACCCGACTAATATAATGAACTTTCTAATTTCCGATGCGTGGGCGCAGGACGGTTTTGGTTTCGGCGGCGGTGGCTTGGTAGGACTGCTACCCATGGTGCTGATTTTCGTCATTTTCTACTTGCTGCTGATCCGCCCCCAACAAAAGCGCGCCAAACAGCACAAGATTATGGTGGCGGAACTATCCAAAGGCGATGAAATCGTAACCAACGGCGGCGCCCTGGGAAAAGTAACCAACATCGATGACAACTTCATCACCGTAGAAATCGCCGAAGGCATACGCATCAAAGTGCAGCGCATGGCGGTAGCACAAATGATGCCCAAGGGGACGATTAAGTAGGCACACCGAAACCGCCGCCTGCAAAGAAACAAACTGGCGGCGGCGAAAAAACAACCGGGAAGTTGACGCTGGTCTTGAAATTCTTGCTTTAGACCTAAAATTAGATATAATTAGCCAATAGGGTAAATTTAGTTATCCTACTAATTTTATATTAATTTCATCATGGCAGACAATCCGTATAGGCCCGGCGCCGCCCACGCCCCGCCTTATCTTGCCGGGCGTGATGCTGAGCGACAGGAGTTTTCCCGACTCCTGAAGCAAGCCCCGGTATTGGAAAACATCGTGCTGACCGGTGTCCGGGGCATCGGTAAAACTGTTCTTATGCGGGAAGCTTTTCGCAAAAGCGCGGTGGAAAACGACTGGATTTGGGTGGGTAGCGACATTTCTGAAGCGGTTTCCGTTAGTGAAATGCACCTCGCGAAACGCTTGCTGACGGATCTGAATACCTTTTCCGGCGATTGGGAATATGCCTCCAGCGAACGGCCTCCGCTTGGTTTCACCGATGTGGCCGACCGCCAAACGATCCGTTTCGATTACCAAACCATGATGGCGTTGTTTGAGCAGGAACCGGGGTTGACCTCGGACAAGATTAAGCAGATTTTGTTGGTCGCATGGGAGTTGATGCAAAAGAACCTGCCGGATAAAAAAGGGATTATCTTTGCCTGGGACGAAGCGCAAAATCTGGCAGATCGAAGCGCGAATAACGAATACCCCCTGGGTGTGTTGCTCGATGTATTCAGTTCCCTGCAAAGTCAGGGCGCGCCTTTTATGCTGGTGTTGGCCGGGTTGCCGACGCTGTTCCCTAAACTAGTAGGCTCGCGCACCTATGCCGAGCGTATGTTCCGGGTGATGTCTTTGGGCAACCTCAGTCCCGATGATTCCCGCGCAGCAATCGCGAAACCATTGGATAACGAACCCGAGTTGATAAAAGCATCCTTTAACTCTCTTAACGACACAATTTACAATTTAACCAAAGGCTACCCTTATTTTATTCAATTTTGGTGCAGAGAGTTATACGATTATTTAATCGACATCCGGCCGACCAACGAGAAACAAGGTAAGGGGATTATCAAACGTATCTCCCGCAAACTGGATATGGATTTTTTCGAGGCTCGCTGGGCGCGGTTGACCGATCGGCAGCGGGATTTGCTTAGCGTTATCGCCCTTTTAAAAAGTAACAAGGGAGAATTTACTGTTCAAGAAATCGTGGCGAAATCAGAATCGGTTGGTCAGGCATTTAGCAGCAGTCATGTCAGTCAGATGTTGATTGCGTTGTTTGATAAAGGCATGGTATTCAAAAATCGACACGGTAAATATGTTCTGGCGGTGCCGCTTCTGGAAGAGTATATCCTCCGGCGTACACTTGGCGATGAGGCTCTTGAATCAAACCAACGCACCTAATGCAAACCGGATCGACAGTGAATACCTACGCCGGGTTTGGTGGTTTTTATCCTCGGCTAGAATGGGTCTTTTAATGAGGTGAAACAATGCCCGATCTATCGCAAGAAGCATCCGAAGCCGACCACTCCACACCAATATCCGAGTTGCTTTGTGATGAAGTCCTTTCTTCCGTGCTTGCGGATAACACGCGCAGGGCCTATGCCAAAGGTTGGCGGTGTTGGGAAAAATTTTGTGTGGCGACGGGGGCTTGTCCGTTGCCGGCGCGGTATGAGGATGTCGCCAGATTTCTGGTCGATATGGCTACGCACCCCGGCGTCAACGGTAAATTGCCGGCGTTCGGCACGGTGATTTTGTGGCGTAGTGCCATCAACCGAAAACATGTCGAAGAAAATCTAAAATCGCCCACCAATCATCCGAAAGTGATCGGCGTGTGCAAGGGGTTGGCGCGGATTCGGGGGACTCAAAGTCGGCAAGTGAAAGCCTTGCGCGAGCATCATATTAAAGCGATGTTGAAGAGTTGCGCAAAAACCCCTATCGGATTGCGCGATGCGGCGATCATCGCGCTGGGATTTGCGGCGGCGTTGCGACGCTCTGAAATTTGCGGTCTGACCGTGGACGATTTGGAAGTGATGGATGGCGAGGATCATCTGAAAATGTTTTTGCATATCCGAAAATCCAAAACCGACCAGCACGGACAGGGGCAGAAAATCGCCGTTCCCGAAGGGGAAAACCTGCGTCCCATTAGGCGCCTGAAAAGGTGGCTGAAGATTTCGGGAATTTCCGCCGGGCCGGTGTTTCAAACTATGTTCCGGGGCGGCAGTTTGCGCGGTTCGCCCATGCACCATTCCGACATTCCCCGCCTGCTGAAGCATTACGCCGGGCTTATCGGGCTGGACCCGTCCGAGGTCGCCGGGCATTCGCTGCGCGCCGGTTTTGTTACCAGCGCAGCGGTGCATCACGCCCGGCTGGATAAAATCATGGAAATCACCCGCCACCGCAACCCCACCACCGTAATCAAATACATCCGAGACGCCGATGCGTTCCTCGACCATGCGGGTGAGGGATTTTTATAAACTCATTGGTTGCCAAACCCGCCCTGAATAGAGTATCATCCGGTGCTTCATTCGATGCCTGCCGTGCAACCCTCGCCTCAGCCCGTTGTGGGCCGTTGTAGGCCGGAATAGGGATGTTCGAAACCTTGAAATTTCAATGTTGAATCAAACCATTTGGTGGAAATATCTGCTGATCGCGCTGGTGCTGGTGATCGGGGGGCTTTATGCGTTGCCGAATATTTTCGGCAATGATCCCGGCGTGCAAATCCGTGGTGCGCGCGGTCTGAGCGTGGATGGGACGACCCTGGCACGGGTCGAGGATTTGCTCACCGGGGCGTCGCTGGAAGCCAAGTCTATGGTGCTCGATGCCGAGGGCATCAAGATCCGCTTCAACGACAGCGAAGATCAACTCATGGCCCGGGACTTGATCGAAGAGGATTTCGGCAACGCCTACACCACCGCCCTGACGCTGCTTTCCGGCGCGCCCGCGTGGCTGGTTAATGCCGGTGCCAACCCGCTGTATCTGGGGCTGGACTTGCGCGGCGGTGTGCACTTCCTGCTGGAAGTCGACATGGAAAACGCCATCGACCGCGCACGGGAGCGTTATATCAGCGACATCAAAATCGCGTTGCGGGAGCGCAAACTTCGCTACCGTAGCGTTCGCCCCAACCCGGTCGGGGATATCGAAATTACCCTGCGTGATGCCGCGCAACTGGAGCAGGCGCAAGATTTGGTGGAGCAACGCCTGCCGGAGTTGCGGGTGCGGCCGGACGATGGGCGTGTCGGTGTGCTGGCGGTGCGCATGGAAGACGACCAGATTGACGAGATCAAGGAATTTGCTCTGGAGCAGAACATGACCGCGTTGCGAAACCGCATCGATCAACTGGGAGTGGCCGAGCCGGTGGTGCAGCAGCAGGGCGACAATCGTCTGGTAATCCAGTTGCCGGGGGTGCAGGACACCGCCCGCGCCAAGCGTATCCTTGGGCGCGCCGCCACGCTGGAGATGCGCATGGTGGATGAGGAGCGCACTGCCGAGTCGGTGGATTCCGGGCAGGCACCACCGGGTTCGCGGCTGTATCAATTCCGCGATGAGCGGCGCATCCTGCTCTTCAAGCGGGTCATTTACTCCGGCGATAATATCATTGACGCCGCCGCCAGCCTCGACACCCAGACCGGTTCACCCATCGTCAGCATTACGCTGGACGCTGCCGGTGCGCGCATCAACCAGCAGGTGACCGGCGACAACGTCGGCAACCGCATGGCGGTGGTCTATCTCGAAATCACTTCCAAGACCAAGAAGGACGAAGACGGCAACGTGGTGCGCGATGATCAGGGACAAGCGTTGCGGGTCAGCAGCAGGATCGAAGAAGTCCTGACCGCGCCGGTAATCCGCGATCAACTGGGCAAACGGTTCCAGATCGAAGGGCTCGACAGCGTCGCCGAGGCCCGCGACCTGGCGTTGATGCTGCGCTCCGGCGCGTTGGCGGCGCCGGTGGAAATCGTCGAAGAGCGCACTGTCGGGCCAAGCCTCGGCCAAGCCAATATTAGCCAGGGATTTACCTCGGTGGCGGCCGGCTTTCTCATGGTGCTGATTTTTATGCTGGTGTACTACCGGGTGTTCGGCGTGACCGCCACCGTAGCCCTGACCCTCAACCTCGCGCTCATGGTGGCGGTGTTGTCGTTCTTTCAGGCGACCTTGACCCTGCCCGGCGTGGCTGGCATCGTCCTGACCGTGGGCATGGCGGTGGACGCCAACGTTCTCATCTTCGAACGCATCCGCGAGGAGATGCGCAACGGTAATTCGCCTCAAGCCAGCATCCACCTCGGCTATGACCGGGCGTTGTCCACCATCGTCGACGCCAACATCACCACGCTAATCGCCGCCGTGGTTTTGTTCAATTTCGGCACCGGCCCCATCAAAGGCTTCGCGGTCACCCTGAGCATCGGCATCATCACTTCGATGTTCACCGCCATCATGGTCACACGGGCGTTAATTAACTGGTATTACGGCGGCAAAACGGTCGCGAGGTTGTCCATCTAACATGGAATTTTTCAAAGAAAAAACCCGCATAGATTTTCTCGGCTGGCGCAAACTCGCGTTGGTGATCTCCACGCTCCTGTTATTGGCTGGCATCGCTTCTTTGGTTCTTCGTGGGTTGAATTTCGGCATCGATTTCAGCGGCGGCACGCTGGTCGAGGTCGGATATCAGCAGCCCGTTGAAATCGAATCCGTGCGAAGCGCGTTGCGGGAAGGGGCGTTCGACAATGCCGTGGTGCAGCATTTCGGCACATCCAAAGATGTGTTGGTGCGCCTGCCGGCCGCCGCCGCCGCCACCGCCGGAGACGGAGAATCCGGTAGCGCCGCGCAACTCAGCGAACGAGTGATAACCGCGTTGCGCGCCCCCTACGGTGAAGTGTTGGCGGACGGCGGCGAGCCGGTCGGCCTGCAGCAGTGCGCCGCCGACGGCAGCGTGCGCGAGTGTCTGGTGCAGATGCGGCGGGTGGAATTCGTCGGCCCTCAGGTCGGTGATGAACTCGCCAATCAAGGCGGCTTGGCGATGTTGTATGCCCTCATCGGCATCCTTATTTATGTCACCATGCGCTTCGAATGGCGCTTCGCCGTGGGTTCGGTGGTGGCACTGGTGCACGACGTGGTCATCACCATCGGCGTCTTCTCTTTATTTCAGTTTGATTTTTCGCTGCCGGTGCTGGCCGCGGTGCTTGCGGTCATCGGTTATTCGCTCAACGATACCATCGTGGTATACGACCGCATCCGCGAAAATTTTCGCAAAATGCGCAAGAGCAGCACCAGCGACATCATCAATCAAGCCATCAACCAAACCCTGCCGAGGACGGTGCTGACCTCGCTGACCACGCTCATCGTGGTGCTGACCCTGCTGATTTTCGGCGGCGAGGTAATCCGTGGTTTTTCCATCGCCCTGCTGGTGGGCGTAATCATCGGCACCTACTCATCCATTTTTGTCGCCAGTCCGGCAGTGCTGGTGTTGGGTATCACCCGCGAAGACATGATGCCGGTCAAGGCAGAGGACGCCGAAGCCGCGCCATGAAGGTTGCATAGCGGCTATAATCGAAGCAGCGGAGGTTGTGCCTGATGCGATGCCCTTATTGTGCGAGCGAAGCCACCCGGGTGATCGATTCACGCCTGGGTGACGGTGGCGAATGCGTCCGACGCCGGCGCGAATGTCAGGATTGCGACCAGCGTTTTACCACCTTCGAACACGTGGTGTTGCAGTTGCCGCTGGTTATCAAGTTCGACGGCAGTCGGGAAAAATTCAGCGAAGAAAAACTGCGCCGTGGCATGACCCGTGCGTTGGAGAAACGCCCCATCGACACCGAAATAGTCGAGGGCGCAATCAACCGCGTTATGCGGCAGTTCACCCACAAAGGCGAGCGCGAAATTCCGGCCCGGGACATCGGCGAAGCGGTGATGCGCGAACTCAGCGAACTCGATGAAGTCGCCTATGTGCGCTTCGCGTCGGTGTATCGCAGGTTTCAGGATCTCGACGCGTTTGGCTACGAAGTGGAAAAATTTAGGGAATCGCAGTTGAGCCGGCCAAACCGGGCGCAACTTTCGATTTTCAGCGGCGGCAAAAAGAACTAAACGCGATGGTGTCCGATGCCGTGAAGGAAACCACCACGGGTGCCCGTTCTGCCGCTGACGACGAGCGTTTCATGGAGCGGGCGCTGACGCTGGCGGCCAAAGGCATCAACACCACTCATCCCAACCCCAGAGTCGGTTGCGTGGTGGTCAATGACGGCGCGGTGGTGGGCGAAGGCTGGCATCGAATGGCCGGCGAGGAGCATGCCGAAATCATCGCCCTGGGGCAGGCCGGCAAGCGTGCCAGAGGGGCGACTTTGTATCTGACCCTGGAGCCGTGCAGCCATCATGGCCGGACGCCGCCGTGCGTCCATGCGCTCATCAAGGCGGGAATCCGCCGCGCGGTGATTGCCATGGAAGACCCCAATCCGCTGGTTAATCGCGCCGGAATCTCGGCGTTGCGCGGTGCCGGAATTGAAGTAGACCTGGGGGTTGGCAAGCACTCGGCACAAAAACTGAATCGCGGTTTCTGCAAGCGAATCCTCCATGGTCGGCCGTGGGTGACGCTGAAAATGGCAGTCAGTCTGGACGGCAAAACCGCCATGGCCGGCGGTGAAAGCCAATGGATTACCGGCCCGGCGGCGCGCCAAGACGCCCACAAACTGCGCGCCGCCAGTTCCGCCATCTTGACCGGAGTCGGCACGGTGTTGCGAGACGACCCGCAAATGACCGCACGCCTGCAAGGATCGGGCGAGATGGAACGACAGCCCCTGCGGGTGATTCTCGACAGCAATCTCAGCACGCCCCGGCAAGCCAAAATTCTCCGCCCCCCGGGGCGTGCCTTGATTGTCACCACCGCCGGCAACGACCGCGATGCGGAACTTCTGAGCGGAGACGCCGTGGAAGTTATCCCGTGCCGGGAACGCGCCGGGCGCATCGACCTGCAGCAGGTGATGACCGAACTTGCCGACCGCGAAATCAATGAATTGATGCTGGAGGCGGGACCCCGACTGAGCGGCAATATGCTGAAAGCACGGTTGGTGGATCAGGTGGTTATCTACATGGCGCCGGATTTGCTGGGCAACGACGCCCGTGGCATGTTCAACATTCCCGAACTGGAGACCATGGCGGACAAATACCGCCTGAAGTTTCACGACTTGCGAATGATTGGCGAGGATTTGCGCTTGCGCCTGGATATCGTTGCTTCGCAAACGCCTTTGCGGCAACCTTCCAACTAACTCAAGTCATGTTCACCGGCATCGTGCGTTCCCTGGGGACGGTGAAATCGCTCCGCAAACTTGGGGACGGGCGCACGCTGGTGGTCGACCTCGGCGCTCTCGATGCAGATTCCATTCAAGTCGGCGACAGCATGGCGGTGAACGGTGCTTGCCTGACCGTTGCCGAACTGCGCGGCGGCAACGCCACCTTCGCCGTCTCGCCGGAAACCCTGGCGCGTTGCCTGATTGGCGAATGGGCCGAAGGCGCGCGGCTTAACCTTGAGCCCGCGCTTACCTTGCAAACTCCTCTGGGCGGGCATATCGTATCCGGCCATATCGACGGCGTCGGCACGCTGGTGACGCGCAACGAGGTCGATGATTTTACGCGCATGGAGTTCGAGGCAACCCGAACCCTGGGGCGGCTAATCGCGGTCAAAGGCGCGATCGCCATAGACGGCGTCAGCCTCACCACCAACGAGGTCTCGGACCACGGCGCGCATACCCGATTTGCGGTGATGTTGGTGCCGCACACGCTGCAACACACCACCCTGGGCGCGTTGCGACCGGGGGCGCAGGTTCACCTTGAGGTGGATTCGGTGGCGCGTTATGTGCATCGATTGCTCGAGTCACGTGATGACCAAAGAGACAACCAAAAGGAAAACTAGATGGCCGATGATGAGATAACGGTTGATTCCATAGAAGACGTCCTCGGGGATTTTCGCCGTGGGGAAATGGTGATTCTGGTGGATGACGAAGACCGCGAAAACGAGGGGGATTTGCTGGTGGCGGCGGAATGCGTCACCGCCGAGCACATTAATTTTATGGCATCCCACGGGCGCGGCCTGATTTGCCTTACCCTGACCGAAGAGCGATGCGGGCAGTTGGATTTGCCGTTGATGGTGAGCCGCAACAACGCGCGCATCGTAACCAACTTCACCGTGTCCATCGAAGCCGCCGAGGACGTGACCACCGGCATTTCCGCCCGCGACCGTGCCATCACCGTGCGCGCCGCCGTGCAAAAAAACGCCGGGCCCGAAGACCTGGTGACGCCGGGGCATATTTTTCCCATCAAGGCCCAGCCCGGCGGGGTGCTGACCCGCGCCGGCCATACCGAAGCGGGGGTTGATCTGGCGCGCATCTGCGGCTTCGAACCGGCCAGCGTGATCTGCGAAATTCTCAACCCCGATGGAAGCATGGCGCGGTTGCCGGATCTGGTGGAATTTGGCCGCACTCACGGAATTCGCATCGGCACCATCGCCGAATTGATCAGTTACCGAATGAAAAACGATCCCACCGTGGAGCGAGTGTCCGAAGCCTGGTTGCAACTCAGGCAGGGGCGCTTCAAGTCCTGCATCTACCGGGACAAGGTCGAAGGCGGGGTACACATGGCGCTGGTGCACGGCGAGATAGACGCTACGCAGCCGACCCCGGTGCGGGTTCATGTTCATCGCGGCTTGCTGGATGTGGTGCGCGATCCGGTGTCGCCGTCGAGTTGGTCGCTGGAGCGTGTGCTGGAGACCATCGTTGCGCGGAAAAGCGGCGTGGTTGTGTTATTGTCCTACAATGAATCCGCCGAAGAATTGGCTGGTCGCATCGAACTCAAAGCGGCCTCATCCGGGGCAAATAAATCCGATGAAAATAAATCTAACGCCGATCAATCCGGCGACCCGAACACCCCCGCCAACTTGCGCATGCTGGGAGCCGGTGGGCAGATTCTGGCGGACTTGAAAGTTGGCAAAGTGCTCGCCCTGGGGCGTGAAAAACGCGCCCACGGATTGTCGGGATTTGGGCTTGAGATAGTCGCGTATATCGCCGACCCTCAGCAGTTGGAACAATGGCAGCGAAAGCATGAATAAAGACATGAATGAGACGACAGGAAACCCAGTTGACAGCCGCAACGGTCGCTACGCCATCGTCGCCGGCCGCTTCAATCAACCCGTTACCGAGCGATTAATCGCCGGGGCAAAAGGCGAATTCGACCGCCACGACATCGCTTCGGATCAAGTGCGCTGCTTTTGGGTGCCGGGTTCGTTTGAAATTCCCATGGTGTGCCGCAAACTGGCGGCGTCGGGCAAGTATGCAGCGATCATCGCCCTGGGTGCGGTCATTCGCGGGGAGACTCCACACTTCGATTATGTCGCCGGTGAATGCGCCCGTGGCATCGCGCAACTAAACTTGCACGGCGATACTCCGGTAATTTTCGGAGTGTTGACCACCGACACCGTCGAGCAAGCGATGGAGCGTGCTGATGCCGGGGCCGATGTTGGAGGCAAAAACAAAGGCGCCGCAGCGGTTCTCGCGGCACTGGAGATGGTCGCCCTGATGAAACAACTCTAGTTGCCGGTGGGGAATAGGATATGGCGAAAAGCGGCAGACACTTGGCGCGTAGGTGCGCGGTGCAGGCGTTGTATCAATGGCGCATGACCGGGCAGGCACCGTCCGAGATTCGGGAAAATTTCATCGCCAACGAAAACCTGACCGGCAAACACCGTGATTATTTCTTGCTACTCATCAACTGCATACCCGACTGCATCGAAAAAATTGACGACCTTATCAAAGTTCGCCTGGACCGCGAACCCGACCGGGTAGATTTGATTGAGCAGGCGATATTGCGGCTCGGCACCTACGAACTGGTTTATGCCCCGGATATTCCCACGCATGTGGTGCTGGATGAGGCCGTGGAACTCGCCAAGGTGTTTTGCTCGGAACACGGCTACAAGTATGTCAACGGAGTGCTCGACAAAATAGCGCGCGATGTCCGAGGCGAAATCACCAAATAACGAAGCGACCCACCGGAAAATCAACCGGCGGGATTTATTCAAAAGCCCGGGGAATTTTCTCGCCTTCGGCTTCGGCGCCGGTCTCGCGCCGGTGGCACCGGGAACCTTTGGTACGCTCGCGGCCATCCCATTTTTTTTGCTACTGAACTGGCTCGGCCCGCTTTTTTATATCGGGACACTGCTGGCCGCTTTCATCGTCGGCATCAGTTTATGCGCCCGCGCCGCCGAATCGCTAGACCTCCCCCCCCATCAACACGACCATCCGGGCATCGTCTGGGACGAGATAGTCGGGCTGTGGGTGGCGCTGTGTTTTATCCCGTTTTCCTGGAGCGCGGTAATCCTGGGCTTTGTGCTGTTTCGCCTATTCGACATCATCAAGCCCTGGCCCATCAGCCTGATAGACCGACGCATGAACGGTGGAATGGGCATCATGCTAGATGACCTCATCGCCGGAATTTTCGCCAACGTAGTGTTGCGATTGTTACTGTGGTATTTGTCGATCTAATCAATAACCGGATTAAGAAAGCGGCGCAAGCCGCCCATCACCAAAAACCGCCACTGCACCCCCATCCCCCACAAACCCACCCCCAACCACGCGCGTAGCGGCGTTGAAAACAGGACGTTTCCCCGCGCCTAGCGCAACCGCAACCCACTATCAATAGATGGCGAATGCATACATGAGGTCGAATTTGTGATACAGTGCGTTGGAATTAACGTTGCGAATCCGGGCGCAAAACCCGTCATGCTTCCTCCAACCCAACCGATCTTGAGAACCGACGCCTCGGGCATGCCCCTGGAATGGGTCGATTTCAAGCGTGCCGTCACGTTGCACTGCCTCGGCCAAGTGGCTTACGCCTGCGGCTCTAATTCGATGCGCGTGCGCGGTGGCTTCAATCGAGTCAGCGGGAATCAAAGTTGCGTCGACATCAATTCCATCATCGCCACTCATGGCAGCCATCACGCGGTGATGAAAATGCGCGCCAATTATGTTCCGCCGTTGCACAACCTGCCGCTGTTTCAGCGAGACGGTAATATCTGCATGTACTGCGGTGGCCGCTTTTCCCACCGACAGTTGTCTCGAGATCATGTGACCCCGTTCAGTCAAGGCGGCGCCGATAGTTGGAACAACGTGGTGACCGCGTGCGTGCGTTGCAATAATCACAAAGCCGACCGCACTCCGCAACAAGCCGGAATGGAACTCATGGCGGTGCCGTTCACCCCCACGCATGCCGAATACATCTATCTGCAGGGGCGAAAAATTCTCGCCGACCAGATGGAATTTCTGCGCGCTCATTTCCCGCGCTCAAGCCCGTTGCATTCGCGCCCGTTGCATTCGATCTGAATGTTGCGTTGGCTTGTGCATTGATTTATCTATAACGAGTATCTTTTAATGACTAACCCGCCCCCATTTCGTGCGTATCGAATCCACCAAAACGACAAAAAAATCGCCGCCGATTTTGAACAACTCACGCTCGACGACTTGAGCGAAGGCGAAGTAGTAATCAAGGTGTTGTGGTCGGGGGTCAACTACAAAGACGCGCTGGCGGCCACCGGCCGTGGCAAAATTTTGCGAAGATTCCCGTTGAACGGCGGCATCGACTTGTCCGGCGTGGTGTTGCATTCCGATGACAACCGCTACCGCGAGGGAGACGAAGTGCTGGCGTGCGGCTGCGGCCTTTCCGAAACCGCCGATGGCGGCTATGCCGAAATCGCCCGCGTCAAGGCGGATTGCGTGGTGCCGCTGCCGGACGGGCTCGACCTACGCGAAGCGATGATACTTGGCACCGCCGGATTCACCGCCGCGCTGGCGGTTGCGCGCATGGAGCAAAACGGCCAGAGCAAAGACAACGGGCCAATTCTGGTCACCGGCGCGACCGGCGGAGTGGGCAGCGTGGCGGTCAACATTCTGAGTGCCGTCGGTTATGAAGTAGTCGCCTTCACCGGCAAAAAAGATCGCTACGATTATCTCCGCGAACTCGGCGCCAGCGATTTTATCGACCGCCACAGCGTTGAGATGGGAACCCGCCCGCTGGAAAATGCCATGTGGGGCGGTGCGGTAGACAACGCCGGTGGCGAGACTCTGGCGTGGCTGACGCGAACGGTCAAGCCCTGGGGAAACATCGCCAGCATCGGCCTGGTGGACGACTACAAACTCAACACCACGGTAATGCCGTTCATCCTGCGCGGCGTGTCGCTACTCGGCATCAACTCCATCGAAATGCCAACCGAACTCTACCACGGCATCTGGAAACGACTCGGAAGCGACCTGAAACCCAACAAACTCGACCTCATCGTCTCCCGGGAAGTAGCCTTCGACGACCTCCCCGGTTTATTCGAAAGTTATTTCGACGGCTCCCACTGGGGGCGGACGGTGGTGAAGATTCAAGAATAAGGAATGGCGGCTGTTGCAACACAGCCGGGCAACACAGCCGGTCACCATTCACCGCCGCCAACGGTGAAATTTTTCCAGTAGATTCAACGCCCATTGCGGGGCGTGTTCGCGTTTCCAGTTGCCGGCGAGGAATTTGTTGGCTTCCATCCATGTCGGGTAGGCGTGAATCGTTCCGAGAATTTTGTTTAGCCCGAGGCCGTGGCGCATGGCCAGCACAAACTCGGCGATGAGGTCGCCGGCGTGGACGCCGACTATGGTGGCACCGAGAATCTTGTCTTTGCCGGGTACGGTCAGCACTTTCACGACTCCGTGGGCATGGCCGTCAGTGAGTGCGCGGTCGAGTTTGGCGAGGTCGTATCGGGTTACTTCATAAGGCACGCCCCGTTGCCTAGCATCGAGTTCGTTTAAGCCGACTCGGGCTACTTCGGGGTCGGTGTAGGTGGCCCACGGTATCACTCGATAATCCACCTTGAATTTTTTGAAGGGGCTGAATAACGCATTGACCGATGCGTACCACGCTTGATGGGCGGCGGCGTGGGTGAACTGATAGGGGCCGGCCACATCGCCACACGCATAGACGGACGGGTAGCCCGCTTGCAGGTAATCGTTCACTTCGATGGTGCGCCGTTTGCTGAGCGGGATATCGAGTTGCCGCAGGCCGTAATTTTCGGTGCGTGCGGTGCGCCCCACGGCCACCAGAATTTGGTCGAACTCGAGGTCGACTGGTTCACCATCATGATCGCATCGAAGAATTTTTTTACCGTTTTCCACGCGCACTTTTTCGGCACGATGGCCGAGGCGCAGGTCGATTCCTTCAGATGTGAAAGTGGCGGCGATGTCGGCGGCGATTTCCTCATCCTCGCGGATCATAATTTGCGGCAACATCTCGACCACCGTCACTTGACTACCGAAGCGCGCGAAACATTGCGCCAGTTCACAGCCGATAGGGCCGCCGCCGAGCACCAGCAATTTAGACGGCAATTCTTTTAATTCCCAGATGTTGTCCGAGGTCAAAACATCTACAGCATCGATTCCTTCGATGGGTGGAACGAAGGGTTCGCCGCCGGTGGCAAGGATAATACCTCGGGCGCTCAGCGTTCGTTCATTGCCGTCGGCGTCGCGCACCTTGACGCTGTGGGGCGAAGTGATTTCTCCCCATCCTTGAATGACCTCCACGCCGAGGGAAGTGTAACGCTCCACCGAATCGTGAGGGGCGATGGTTTTGATAATGGATTGGACGCGCGCCATCACTTCGGCGAAATCGAATTCTGCCGAGGCGGATTTGATTCCGTAATCGGCGGAGCGTTTTATCTGATGCAAAAGCCGCGCCGATGCGATCAGCGATTTGGAAGGAACACAGCCCCGATTGAGGCAGTCGCCGCCCATCTCTGCGTGTTCAACGAGGATTACTTTAGCCTTGACGGCGGCGGCGATATAGGCGCTAACCAAACCGGCGCTACCGGCGCCGATGACAATCAGGTTGGCGTCATATTTGTTCAAGTTGCTTGGTTAAGTTGCTTGGTCAAGTTAGTTTTCTGGCTTTGAATTTTCGATAAGCGATGGGTATCAACGCCAGCAGCGCGAGGAATGTGAACGCCAACAACACCGGCGGTGATGCAATTTCCCCCGGCGAATTAATTGCCCCCAGTTGTTTGCCGGCAAAAGCGAACACAAAAGTTCCGGGAATAATGCCGATGGAAGTCGCCACGATGTAGGGAATCAAATTGATGCGCGTCAGCCCGGAAACAAGATTAACCAGAAAAAAGGGAAACAACGGAATCAGGCGCAGCGTCAGTAGATAGTTAAAAGCGTTCTCGGCGAAGCCTGCTTGAATTGATTCAACGCGCGCGCCGAATTTTTTTTCCACCCAATCCCGCAGAACATAACGAGCGGCGAGAAAGGCGCAGGTTGCGCCCAGCGTGGCGCCAATGTTGACCAAAACCGTGCCGAGTACACTGCCAAACAAAAAGCCGCCGGCGAGCGTCATGATCGTGCCACCGGGCAACGATAACGCGGTTTGCGTGAAATACACCGCGATAAACAGCGCGGCGGCGACCGCGTAGTGGGTGTTGGTGTAGGCGAGCAAATCAGCGCGGTTGGCTTTCAATGCGGCAAGCGAAAAGTATTCACTCAAATCGAAATAGAAAAACGCGCCGATGCCAGCCGCGAGCAACGCAAGGATGATGACTTTCACGCTCAGGTTTGAGGATGTACTCATAATTTGTTGATGGTGTTTAGTGCGACATGGTAGCGACGATCAGGCGTTTATCTTATCAATCAACGCATCGGCGAAGCCGCTGGTGGATACGGTGGTGGCGCCTTGCATCATGCGTGCGAAATCGTAGGTTACGGTTTTTTCGGCGAGCACTGCTTCGAAGGCATCGTTGATTAATTTTGCTGCTTCCGGCCAGTTGATATACTCCAACATCATCACGCCGGAGAACAGCAGCGAGGAAGGATTGACTTTGTTCTGGTTGGCGTACTTGGGTGCGGTGCCGTGGGTTGCTTCAAATACCGCGATGTGGTCGGCGATGTTGGCGCCGGGGGCGATGCCTACGCCGCCGACTTCAGCGGCAAGCGCATCGGAGAGGTAATCACCGTTCAAGTTGGTGGTGGCGATGACATCGAATTCCGCCGGACGCAACAGCAGCAACTGAAATATGATGTCGGCAATGCGATCCTTAATCAAAATTTTTCCCGCTGGCAGTTGGCCGTCGTGCTCGTCCCACAACTCGTCTTCGGTGATGATGTGTTCGCGAAATTCCTGCGTGGCGACTTCGTAGCCCCAGTTGCGGAATGCGCCTTCGGTGAATTTCATGATGTTGCCCTTATGCACCAGGGTAACGTTCGATTTGTCATTATCGATGGCGTATTGAATCGCCTTGCGCACCAGCCGCTTGCTGCCGAATGAACTGATGGGTTTGATCCCCAACCCAGCGTCCGGAAAAAATTCCGCGCCCAACTCCTCGCGCAAAAAGCGCGCCAGTTTTTTGTTCTCCTCGGTGCCACTGCGGTATTCGATACCCGCATAAACATCCTCGGTGTTTTCCCGGAAGATTACCACATCGACTTCCTCCGGCTTTCGCAACGGCGACGGCACACCCGTGAAATAACGCACCGGACGCACGCATGCATACAAATCCATTTCCTGCCGCAACGAAACATTAAGCGAACGAAAGCCGCCACCAATCGGCGTGGTCAACGGCCCTTTTACCGACACTATCAAATCTGCAATCGCCGCAAGCGTCTCAGCGGGGAAATAATCGCCCTCGTAAATTCCGGCGGCTTTTTCGCCCATATACAATTCGCACCAATGTACTTTGCGTTTGCCGTTATACGCTTTTGCGACCGCCGCATCCCATACCCGCAACGAGGCCGAAGTGATGTCCGGGCCGATGCCATCGCCTTCAACGAAACCCAAAATGGGCTGGTCGGGAACCACGAGTTGGCCGTCTTTGACGGAAATTTTTTCGCCGCCTTGTGGCAGGTTGATGTGTTGATAACTCACTGATTGCTCCTTCGGGTGACCAGGGATGATAGCCACTTTTGTTCGATGGCCGGTGTTTGAGTATACTCGATTGCCTGCGAATATTGCGTGTGAAACGGGCAGATTTTCCGGCTTTTGTCCGCAATAAAGCCTTATAATTTCACATTAAAATAACATCGTAATCAACCAATGAAAAAAATCTGCGTTTACTGCGGGGCAAAGCCGGGCAAGCACGCCCATTACCTGAAAGCCGCCGACGACCTCGGAAATGAATTGCTAAGGCGGGGCATCGGCCTAGTCTACGGCGGCGGAAGCACCGGACTTATGGGACGCATCGCCGATTGCGTGGTCGGCGGTGGCGGCGAAGTCATCGGCATCATCCCGCAATCGCTGATGGATAAAGAAGTCGCCCACAACGGGCTCAGCGAATTAAAAGTAGTCGGCAGCATGCACGAACGCAAAGCATTGATGGCGCAATCATCGGACGGTTTTATCGCCATGCCCGGCGGCCTCGGAACCATGGAAGAATTGTTTGAAGTCCTCGCTTGGTCGCAACTGAAGTTTCATCAAAAACCGTGCGCGGTTTTTAACCCACACGGCTACTACGACAGCCTTGCAGAATTTCTGAACCGAGCGGTGGCCGAAGGATTCGTCAAATCAGCCCACCGCGACTTGATGATAATGGAAGACAAACCCGCCCGATTGCTGGAGCGAATGGAGCAGTTTGTAGCCGCTCACTATTAAAGGACAGGCACCGCATTAATAATGAGCCGGCAAACGCCGGGATTGTTTAACTGGATTCCCGCTTTCGCGGGAATGACGACTAGGTAATTCCACACCCACCGCCTACTTTTGTCCCGCGCTTTCCGTTACACTTGTTCCATTGTGGTGAGCAACATTCACGAGGGCCAATCATGCGCGAAGCAGCGGCTGAAAAAAACCAGTCAGACGTGGACGAAACTCCGCGCCAGCGTTGGCGGCGGCTTGCGGAACAGGAATTAACCGGCCGGACGCCCGACGATATTCACTGGCACACCCCGGAAGGCATCGCGATTAAAGCGTTGTATACACGGGAAGATCTGGAGCGCATTGGCGA
This sequence comes from Candidatus Poriferihabitaceae bacterium, assembly GCA_965262585.1. Classification (GTDB taxonomy): domain Bacteria; phylum Pseudomonadota; class Gammaproteobacteria; order Arenicellales; family Poriferihabitantaceae; genus JAHRAW01. The sequence goes on along the minus strand of OZ253546.1, from coordinate 548,570 downwards.
TGTCGACACCATGCCGGGATTGCCGCCCTACACTCGTGGCGTGCGCGCCAGCATGTATGCCGGTCGACCGTGGACGATTCGGCAATACGCGGGTTTTTCCACCGCCGAGGAATCCAACGACTTCTATCGCAAAAACTTGGCGGCCGGACAAGCCGGGTTGTCGGTGGCGTTCGACCTTGCCACCCATCGGGGATACGATTCCGATCATCCCCGCGTCGAAGGAGATGTCGGCAAAGCCGGGGTCGCGATTGACACGGTGGAGGATATGAAAATCCTGTTCGATCAAATCCCGCTGGATAAAATGTCGGTTTCCATGACCATGAACGGCGCGGTGTTGCCGGTGATGGCGATGTATATCGTCGCCGCCGAGGAGCAGGGCGTTGCGCCGAACGCGCTGTCGGGCACACTGCAAAACGACATCCTCAAGGAATTTATGGTGCGCAACACCTACATCTACCCACCCAAACCGTCCATGCGAATCGTGTCCGACATCATCGGTTATGCCGCCACGCAGATGCCGAAATTTAACCCGATTTCCATATCCGGCTATCACATGCAAGAGGCCGGCGCCACCAGCGTTCAGGAATTGGCGTTCACGCTGGCTGATGGCTTGGAGTATGTACGCGCCGCGATTGGTGCTGGGCTTGAGGTCGATCAGTTTGCTCCGAGGTTGTCGTTTTTTTTCGGTATCGGCATGAACTTCTTCATGGAAATCGCCAAACTGCGCGCCGCGCGAACGCTGTGGGCGGAGTTGATGAAAAAACATTTCTCGCCTTCGGATCCGAAATCGCTGATGCTTCGAACGCACTGCCAAACTTCCGGGGTTAGTTTGACCGGCCGCGACCCCTGGAATAACATCATACGCACCACCATCGAAGCGATGGCGGCGGTGCTCGGCGGAACTCAGTCGCTGCACACCAATTCCTTCGACGAGGCACTGGCATTGCCTTCGGAATTTTCCGCGCGCATCGCCCGCAACACTCAGTTGGTGTTGCAAAACGAATCGGGTTTGACCCGCGTGGTCGACCCGCTGGCCGGTTCTTATTATCTGGAAAGTTTGACCGACAGTTTGTTAGTCGAGGCGCGCAAATTAATTGATGAAGTCGAAGAACTCGGCGGCATGACCGGCGCGGTCGAAGTTGGGATGCCGAAGTTGCGCATTGAAGAAGCCGCCGCCAAAAGGCAAGTGCGAATCGACCAAGGCGAGGAAGTCATCGTCGGCGTCAACCGATTTCAATTAGACGAAGAAGCGGCGGTGGATATTCGGGTGGTGGACAATCAAGAAGTTCGTTCGCGGCAAATTCAACGCTTGACGGAAACCCGAAAAAACCGCGATCAGACGCAATGCCAACAAGCACTCGATGCGCTCACCGAACTTGCCCGGCAAGGCGATGATGGCCGCCATAACGATCATGGAAACCTGCTCGCCGCCGCCGTCAAAGCCGCGCGCGCGCGCGCCAGCGTCGGCGAAATATCCGCTGCGTTGGAACAGGTTTATAGTCGCCACCGCGCACAGATACGATCGATCGGCGGAGTTTATGGCGCTATGTATGCGGGCGATCCGAAATTTACTTTATTAACCAAAGAGATTGCGAAATTCGCCGATCAAAATGGTCGCCGCCCGCGTATGTTAATGGTCAAACTCGGTCAGGATGGCCATGATCGCGGTGCCAAAACCATCGCCACCGCATTCGCCGACATCGGTTTCGATGTGGACATCGGGCCGCTGTTCCAAACCCCCGAAGAGGCGGTGCGACAGGCGATTGAAAACGACGTTCACCTAATCGGCATCTCCACTCAAGCGGGCGGCCACCGCACACTCGTGCCCGGCGTAATGGAGGCATTGCGGCAGGGCAACTGCCAACACATCACGGTCATTTGCGGCGGCGTCATCCCACCGGGCGATTATGATGCGCTATATCGTGAAGGCGTAGCCGCCATTTTCGGCCCCGGCGCCAACATCCTTGAAGCCGCCGGTGAAGTGCTGGAAATTCTCCTTACCAAAACAAAGCAATCCGCCGGCGACGGCGACAACGCCAATGCATGAAATCATCGAACAACTCGAACGCAAGCGCGCCCAAGCCAAGCAGGGCGGCGGCAAGGCGCGCATCGACGCGCAGCATGCCAAAGGTAAACTGACCGCCCGCGAGCGCATCGAAGTACTGTTTGACCAAGATAGTTTTGAGGAATGGGATATTTTTGTCGAACATCGGTGTACCGATTTCGGTATGTCCGATAAAACCATTCCCGGCGATGGCGTGGTCACCGGCTACGGCACAATCAATGGTCGGCTGGTGTTCATTTACAGTCAAGACTTTACCGTGTTTGGCGGCTCGTTGTCGGAAGCCCATGCGGAAAAAATCTGCAAAGTTATGGATCAAGCGATGAAAGTGGGCGCGCCGATTATCGGTATCAGCGATTCGGGCGGCGCGCGCATTCAGGAAGGAGTTGCCTCGCTCGGCGGCTACGCCGAAGTGTTTCAACGCAATGTGCTTGCCTCAGGAGTGGTGCCGCAAATTTCGCTGGTGATGGGGCCGTGCGCCGGCGGTGCGGTGTATTCGCCGGCGATTACCGATTTTATTTTCATGGTCGAAGACAGTTCCTATATGTTTGTGACCGGCCCCGAAGTGGTCAAGACCGTGACCCACGAAGAAGTTACCGCCGAAGTCCTCGGCGGCGCGCTTACCCACACCACCAAATCAGGCGTCGCCGATTTGTCGTTTGCCAACGATGTCGATGCGCTGTTGATGACGCGGCGATTTTTTAATTTCCTGCCGTCCAACAACCGCGACCGCCCACCGCACCGCAGCACCGACGATTCACTCACGCGCGCCGAAAAATCCCTCGACACGTTGGTGCCGGACAACCCAAGTTTGCCTTACGACATCAAAGAGGTTATCGACAAAGTAGTGGACGAGGGTGATTTTTTCGAACTGCAACCCAACTACGCCAAAAACTTGGTAATCGGATTTGGCCGCATGCAAGGCGGCAGCGTCGGTTTCGTCGCCAACCAACCGATGGTGCTGGCCGGCTGTATCGATATCAACGCCTCAATCAAAGGCGCGCGCTTCGTGCGGTTTTGCGATGCCTTTAACATTCCAATCGTAACGCTCGTCGATGTGCCCGGCTTCATGCCCGGCACCGCCCAGGAATACGGCGGCATCATCACCCACGGCGCAAAATTATTGTATGCCTACGCCGAATGCACCGTCCCCAAAGTCACGCTAATCACGCGCAAAGCCTACGGCGGCGCCTACGATGTGATGGCATCCAAACACTTGCGCGGCGATGTCAACCTCGCTTGGCCGAGCGCCGAAATCGCGGTCATGGGCCCGAAAGGCGCAGTCGAAATCATCTTCCGCGAAGAAGCCAAAGACGCCAACGCAATAGAATCCCGCACCAACGAATACCGCGAAAAATTCGCCAACCCATTCGTAGCCGGAAGACGCGGCTACATAGACGACGTGATTTTCCCACGCGACACGCGCAAGCGACTATGCCGCTCGCTGGCGATGCTGCGAAACAAGAAGTTGGAAAACCCGTGGAAGAAGCATGGGAATATTCCGTTGTGATAAACGGGATACAATGCTAGAAAAACTAGACGTTTCAATACATTCTCACTATTTACATAGAGACTTTTGACATGAAAGCACTACACGTAGCCCCGCTACCCATTGATAAAATTTTCAGTGACCACGAATTTATCATTCCGGATTTTCAACGCCCTTATTCATGGGAAGTTGAACAGTGTGAGCAACTGTGGGTGGATATATCTGATTTTCTTGATGAACAGATTGATGGTGATGGTAAAGAGCAATATTTTTTAGGCAGTATTGTTGTTTATCCAGATGAACACGAAAAATGGGTGATTGTCGATGGACAACAACGCCTGACTACTTTGCTGATACTTATACGATTGTTGTTTGACCTTGTGGGCACATACATTGTTTTACAGAAGATGTTTTATAAAATTGATCCCATTACCACTGACATAATTCACGTGCCACGTTTGGAGTCAAGGGTTATGGTTGGCGGTGGCCGCAACGATTACAAAGAATTTAAAAAAGTTATGAATCAAAAAACTGACGATTTATCTAACGACAATCCATACAAATTGTGCCATGATGTTTTAAAAGAAAAGTTGCACGAGTGGTGGGGCGACAAGGATACAGAGCAACGCAAGCGTGCACTGACGTTGTTTCAGAAAAATATAGTATTGTTGCCTATTTTATGCGATTCGTTAGATGATGCGCTGACCTTATTTCAGATAATTAACGACCGAGGAATGAATCTCACGGATGCGGATATATTTAAATCAAAAATTTATGGGATGTCCAATGATCCATCGAGCAGAGAGTCTTTCATAAAACGCTGGAGTAATCTGGATGATCATGAAACACTTTTTCGAATTCACATGCATACTCTAAGAGCTAAAGCGGGGGATACCAAAAAAGAAACTGGATTGCGCCCGTATATACAAAACTATTTTGCTAAATTAGGTGATCTGGAAAATAACTGGAATTTGATAGTACGCGATTTGGAAAATTATCACAGCATACGTGTATATGGTGCCATTGAGCAGGGCGAGCCCGCGGCTTGGGAAGAGAAAATATATTGGGCTATTTTGAACCATTATCCGAATATTTACTGGTGGTATCCGTTGTATGTTTTTCTAAATAAGTACGGTTGCCACGAAAATGGACGCTTGGTTCTCGAAAATGACAAACACGAACAATATGTTGAGTTGTTAAAAAATACGATCCAATATTTTTATATTAAAGGTATTGTCTATAACACTGTCAATCGCATCAGAGACACCACATTTAAAGTTTGTGTTGCAATTGAAAGAGAAGAGAATTATCTCAAGAAATATCAGGAAAATACCGCAGATGATCACATTGTTTTTAAAAAGAAATTAGAAGCAAACGATTATAGTTTTCGATATTTGAAAGGACTTGTGTGGTTATGCTCTTCTCTAAATGACAAGCAGGACCGTAAAGATTATGCGGAAACCATAGAAAACTGCCATCTGGAACATATTGTGCCCCGTAGTTGGGCAAGTTATGACCGCTGGAACGAAAAGACGCACGAAGAAAAAATTGAAACTATCGGCAATAAGATTCCCCTTGAGTGGAAACTTAATATACAAGCGAGCGATCAATTTTTCCAACGTAAACAAGAGCGATATATGGAATCTAAAATTCAAGATGCACTGGATTTGTCAAAGAAAAGTGGGTCGCAGTGGTATCCGAACGACGTCGATGAACGACAAATAGATTCGCTAAATAGACTCAAAACTTTTTTTGGAACTATGTGAAAAAAATTTAGTTGATATTAGTTGCTTTTTCGTCACCTCTACGAGGGAAATCATCGTAACAAGAAATTGAAAATACCATCGAAACTAAATCCAACCGGAAATTCTGTTGGGATCGATAATCCTTTAATCGAACTCTACTCTGTCAGATGAAATGTTCAAAAAAATCCTAATCGCCAACCGTGCCGAAATCGCTTGCCGTGTTATTAAAACGGCGCGGCGGATGGGTATTGCTACGGTTGCGGTTTATTCGGATGTGGACAAGGATGCGTTGCATGTCGAACAGGCCGATCAGGCGGTGCATATCGGTGGGGCGTTGGCGGTGGAGAGTTATCTGGACGGCGACAAGATTATTGATGCGTGTCGGCAGACTGGTGCCGAGGCGGTGCATCCGGGGTATGGTTTTTTATCGGAGAACGCCGCTTTTGCGCGTCAACTTGAAAATGCCGGTATCGTTTTCATCGGCCCGGGCACCGATGCGATTGAAGCGATGGGCGACAAACTTGCTTCCAAGGCGTTGGCGAAAAAATCTGGGGTGAATACCATTCCCGGACACGCTGAGGTGGTGGCCGATGCGGATGAGGCGGTGAAAATTGCCGAGGAAATCGGCTATCCGGTGATGATTAAGGCGAGTGCCGGCGGCGGCGGCAAAGGAATGCGGGTTGCGCACGACCGCGATGCCGTCGAAACTGGTTTTGCGCGTGCTACAAGCGAAGCACTTTCGAGTTTTGGCGATGGGCGCATTTTGCTTGAGAAATTTATCGAGCAGCCGAGGCATATCGAAATCCAGGTGATTGCCGATTCCCACGGCAACATCGTTACCCTCAACGAACGCGAATGTTCGATTCAGCGGCGTCATCAAAAAGTGATTGAAGAGGCACCGTCGCCGTTCATCGACAAAAAAACCCGTGGGTTGATGAGCGCGCAAGCAGTCGCGCTGGCGCGGGCGGTGGATTATCGTTCGGCTGGGACGGTCGAGTTTGTGGTTGACGGCGCGCGCAATTTTTATTTTCTTGAAATGAACACCAGATTGCAGGTCGAGCATCCGGTCACCGAAATGATTACCGGTCTTGACTTGGTCGAGTTGATGATTCGGGTTGCGGCGGGCGAACCACTTCCGTTCAAACAATCCGATGTTTCGCTTAACGGCTGGGCGATGGAAGTTAGAATCTATGCGGAAAATCCGTTTCGAAATTTCCTGCCATCGAGCGGGCGGCTGGTGCGTTATCGGCCGCCGGACGAAGACACGGTTGACGGCGTGCGCGTCGATTCCGGTGTCGTCGAAGGTTCTGAAATTTCCCGATTCTACGACCCGATGATCGCCAAACTGATCACCACAGGCAAAGACCGCGTCGAGGCCATCGCACGAATGCGCTCGGCGCTCGATCAATATTACATTCGCGGCATCACTACCAACCAACCGTTCGTTGCCGCAATTATGGCGCATCCGCGTTTTCAACGAGGCGAGTTGAGCACCGATTTCATCGAACAGGAATATCCCGACGGTTTCGCGCGCGGCATCGGGCGAACCGAATCCGGCGCCCCCGACCCGGCAATTTTTATCGCTGTGGTGGCGTCTTTGCATCACCGCCTCAGCCGGCGGGCGGCGACCACCAGTGGGCAGTTGCCGGGGTATGGACGCGCCATCGGCACGCACTGGGTGGTTGTCATAGACGGCAATTATTATCCGGTCACGGTGCGCGGCGAAGCAGGTTGTTGGCGAGTCGAATACGCCGACACCACCTACAGCATCGAAGACCAATGGCGCGCGACCGAAGCGGTTTGCGAATGTAAGGTCAACGGCGAGGCCGTCAGTTTGCAATTCGAACGGCGCGGACACGACTACGACCTGGCGCACGGCGGCTGCTTAATCACCGCCAAAGTATTGTCGCCGCGCGCCGCCGAATTGCATGCGTTGATGCCGCGAAAAGCCGCCGCCGACCGGTGTCAATTTTTATTGTCGCCGATGCCCGGATTACTGGTGTCGTTGGCGGCGAAGCCCGGCATGGCGGTCAAAGACGGGCAGGAACTCGCGGTTATCGAGGCGATGAAAATGGAAAACTCGCTGCGAGCCGAACACGATGGCGTGATTGAAAAAGTGTTGGTGCAAGCAGGCGAGACGCTTGAAACCGATCAACCGATTTTGCAATTCGCATCCGCACCATCGGCATAACCGAGCACTTTTTAGTACCGATGAACATCGAAGCGATACGCTCGGGTGACCGCCGCACGCTGGCGAAAGCAATTACATTGCTCGAATCAACCCGCACCGACGACCGCGTCGCCGCCGAAAAATTGTTGCGTCTGGCGATGCCGCACAGCGGCAACTCGACCCGCATCGGCATCACCGGTGCGCCCGGCGTTGGCAAGTCGACTTTCATCGAAGCGTTCGGCAATCACGCAACCGAATGTGGACGGCGCGTGGCGGTGTTGACCATCGACCCGAGTTCGTCGTTCAGCGGCGGTTCGATACTCGGCGACAAAACCCGAATGGAAACTCTTGCCGCCAATCCGCAAGCGTTTATCCGCCCATCACCAGCCGGACAAACCCTCGGCGGTGTCGCCCGGCGAACCCAAGAAGCGGTTTTGATGTGCGAAGCCGCCGGGTTTGATTTGATCATCGTCGAGACGGTCGGAGTCGGGCAGTCGGAAACGTTGGTGGCGGCGATGACCGATGTTTTTTTATTGATGCTGCCGCCCGTTGCCGGGGATGAATTGCAGGGAATCAAGCGCGGGATTATGGAACTCGCGGATATCGTAATCGTCAATAAGTGCGATGGCGAGTTGGCGAAACTGGCGGCGGTGGCATCTTCGGAAATCAGCCATTCCTTAAATTTAATCCCCCCGCGTTTGGCGACATGGCGGGTGCCGGTGGTGCGCGTCTCTTCGCTGGAAAAAACCGGCATCGAGGAAGTGCAGAAAAAACTGGATGAATACCGCCGCTTGCTCGAATCCGATGGAACATTGCAACAGCGTCGGCGACAGCAAGCGAAGGAATGGTTGTGGAATGAAACCCGCGAGCAGTTGCTGACTGAGTTGAAGCAAAACAGCGCGGTGGACGAGCAGATGGAAAGCGTTGTGCGGCAAGTCAGCGAGGGCGAATTGCCGGCTTCGGTGGCGGCGCGAAAATTGGTTGCGAATTTTTTACGGTCGGCGGGATGATTGGCAGATTAAATCATGTTGCGATTGCGGTGCCGGATCTTTCCGCCGCCGCCGATCTTTATCGCAATGCATTCGGCGCCACCGTGTCCGCACCGATGGCGTTGCCCGAACACGGCGTCACCACGGTTTTTGTGGAACTGCCCAACAGCAAAATCGAACTGCTGCATCCGCTGGGCGAGAACTCACCCATCGCCAAGTTTCTACGGCGAAACCCCGGCGGCGGAATTCACCATTTGTGCTATGAAGTCGCTGACATCGAACAGGCAACTCAGCGGCTGGTCGGTGAAGGAATGCGAATCCTCGGCGACGGCAAACCAAAACTCGGCGCTCACGGCAAGTTGGTGATATTTCTGCATCCCGCCGACTCCCTGGGAACCCTGATCGAACTGGAACAGGTCTAATTTTATTCACGGTAACTTGCGGACATGATCGACAAAGACGGCGCAGACAAAGTTTATACCGGCAAACTTCCCCGCGTGGTTGATTTTGTTTTTGACGACCATGTGGCGGCGGTCTTCCCCGACATGATCCGGCGTTCAGTGCCCGGTTATGAAGCCATCGTTTCGCTGCTTGGTGTCATCGCCGAACGACACCTGCGCGCCGATTCCAATGTCTACGACCTCGGCTGCTCGCTGGGTGCGGCGATGCTTTCGGTTCACTCCCGAATCCGCGACCCGTCGATTCGTTTTATCGGCGTTGATAACTCTGCGCCGATGCTCGAACAATGCCGCAACAACTTACAAGGCGTCATCGACATCGAGCGGTTTGATTTATTGCACCACGATATTAGAGATGTAGAAGTAAAAGACGCTGGTATGGTAATCCTCAATTTCACTTTGCAATTCATCGCTCCCGGCGACCGCTACGGCCTGCTCGCGCGCATTCATTCCGGTATGAAGCCCGGCGGAGTTTTAGTACTCTCGGAAAAAATCGCCTTTGATGATGGCGACGAAGAATCGTGGCATCAGTCGTTGCACGATCAGTTCAAGGCCGCCAACGGTTACAGCGAGTTGGAGATAGCGCAAAAAAGAGCCGCGTTGGAAAATGTTATGATACCGGACAGCACAAATACGCACGGCGAACGATTGCGGCAAGCGGGGTTTTCGCAGATCAGTCAATGGTTCCGGGCGTTCAATTTTTGTTCTTTTATTGCGCTTAAATGATGACGTGGAATATGCCCGACCCGGATGCTGCTCTGAGTTCAGCCTTAGACGCGACCGGCATGAAAGTGCTGGCCGCTCCGTTGATGGACAAGGCAAAGTCTGTTTATCAAACCAACCCGCACGGCGACCGGGAAAAATGGCGCAATATAATCGCGCAACTCGGCGAAATAACCGCGTCTTCCCACGACTTCACCAAACCGGTAGTTCGAATCGGCAATTCGCGGGATTGCGATGACCAAACGAGGGCGCATATCAAAGAATTGCTGCTGCAGTTACGACCGTGGCGCAAGGGGCCGTTCGAATTGTTTGGCGTAACCATCGACAGCGAATGGCGTTGCAATCTCAAGTGGCAACGGCTGGCGGGAAAAATCGGCGACCTGCGGGGCCGCCGGGTGCTGGATGTTGGTTGCGGAAATGGCTATTACCTGTGGCGCATGCTCGGCGAAGGCGCGGGCATCGCGCTGGGCATCGACCCGGGGCAGTTATTCGTCGCCCAGTTCAACGCCTTGAAACGTTATTGCCCAAACTTGCCGGCATTTGTGCTGCCGTTAAAAAGCGAGCAGTTTCCGCGCGATATTGGTGCGGGTGATTTCGCCGGCTTTGACACCGTCTTTTCAATGGGCGTCTTGTCCCACCGCCGCAATCCCCACGAACACCTGCGAGAGTTGCTGGGTTTCGCCCGCCCCGGCGGCGATTTGGTGGTCGAGACTCTGGTGGTGGAAGGCGACGCCGTGCTGAGCCCCGCCGGACGCTACGCAAAAATGCGCAACGTTTATTCAATCCCGTCTTTGTCGGTGCTGGAAACTTGGTTACGACAATCGGGCGCCGTCGATATTCAATTACTCGATATAAGCAAGACCACCACCGCCGAACAACGCGTCACCGAATGGATGCAATTCGAATCTCTGACGGATTACCTCGACCCGAAAGACCCAACCAAAACCATCGAAGGTCACCCGGCACCACAACGGGCGATTTTTTTCTGCCGCCGCCCCGAATAGCGGCCTATTTTGTCAGGGGATATTCCCGGCAAAGACCAGTCAATTTATTACGAGGATATAACGATGAAGGCGAGACTCTCCAAATCCAAAATCATGTCCGGCTTGCAATGCCAAAAACGGTTGTGGCTGGAAGCGCATAAACCGGAATTGCGGGTTGTGAATGATGGTGTTCAGCGCCGTTTTTCCATCGGCCATGAAGTCAATGACATTGCCTGTTCGCTGCACAAAAACGGCAGTCTTATCGGTTTGGAAAAAGGTTTTTCACACGCGCTTGCCGAGACCAAGCGAATGTTAAATGAATCGCCCGACACGCCGTTATTTGAAGCGACTTTCACGCACCAGGGCGTCCTCGTTCGGGTGGATATACTGGAAAAAACCACGCACGGTTATCGCATGATAGAAGTCAAATCCGCAACCAGTGCCAAGCCGCAATATACCCCGGATTGCGCAGTGCAAGCGTGGGTATTGGAAGGCAATGGCTTGCGCGTTGAGCGCGTCGAACTCGCGCATATCAACAACCAGTTTGTGTATGGCGGAGACGGCGATTATCACGGTTTGTTTTACTATGCCGACCTGACCGACGAAGTTTGCGTAGTAAAAAAGGAAGTGCCGGAATGGGTGGATGATTTCCAAAAAATGCTTGCCGAAAATGAGCCGGATATTTCAACCGGAAAGCATTGCAATGCTCCGTATCCATGCCCGTTCATCGAATATTGTTCGGGTCCGAGTTCGGCTTATCCGGTCACTTGTCTGCCGCGCATCAAAGAAATGGCGGCGCAACTGGAAGCCGAAGGCATTACCGACATCCGCGACATACCGGAAGGACGCCTCGGCGCAGCAGACCAAGAACGAGTGCGGAAAGCGACCATCAGCGGAACGGCAGACTTTAACCACGCCGCAAAAAAAGTCATGGCGGCGCATTCATACCCCAGATATTACCTCGACTTCGAAACCATCGCCTTCGCCGTTCCGGTTTGGAAAGACACGCGGCCCTATCAAGCACTTCTGTTTCAATGGTCGTGCCACAAAGAAATAAAAGCCGGGGAACTGACGCACGATGAATTTCTAGACACGGCGGGCAATTCGCCGATGCGTGAAGCGGTCGAATCGTTGTTGAAAGCCCTCGACCAGCACGGGCCGATTTTTGTATACAGCAGTTATGAAAAACAGATCTTAAACGGTCTCGCCGCACGCTTTGCTGATTTAAAAACTCCGATTAAGAAAGTAGTCCGGCGGCTGGTAGATATGCATCCAATCACAAAGTTGCACTACTACCATCCCGACATGCTCGGCTCATGGTCGCTCAAAGCCGTGTTGCCAACCATCGCCCCAAGCCTCGACTACGGCGACCTCGGCGAAGTTCAAGACGGCACCGCAGCAGGCACAGCCTATTCCAAAATTATCCACCCCGACACCGACCGGAAACAAACAAAAACACTAACCGCCGACTTGCTGGCATATTGCAAACGCGACACCGAAGCATTGGTTGCACTGGCGCGGTTTTTAGCAAGCGGGGAAATTCAGTAATTATGTGTAAGCGACCGACACTAGAATTTATTGAGGTGAAGTTATGACGATAGCGGAAATACACGGGAAAATCGGCAGTAGCGGCGGCAATCTGTCCGACCGTCTTGAAGACTTGCTTACATCAGATGTGTTTGGACCATTGCGCTATTTGCATGCACAGGAAGGGCTTTTTCCGATTCTCAGCGAAGCGACACCGTATTGTGAGACAACCCCAAAACTTGAGTTTGATTGTTCCGATGAACCTGAAGTTTGCTTTTGGCCGTGGACGGGGACATCAGAACCGGATGTACTTATAAAATGCAAAGATCATCTGGTGATGATTGAGGCCAAGTATTTGTCCGGAAAGTCAGGGGGCGATGATGGCAATAATTCTGAATCTGCGTTTTCTGAATTTACGCTTTCTGAATCTACATCTTCTGATCAACTGGTGCGAGAATTTAATGATCTAAAAAGAGAAAGCGAGAAATATTCTAAATATTCGTTGATTTATCTCACGGCGCATCGAACATTTCCAACAGAAGATATTGGGTCTAGTTATGATGCGATTACATGCAAGCGCAAAAAAGAGGATTATAAAAATAATGTTTATTGGTTATCTTGGTTTCATGTTCGTAAATGCATAGAAATTCTGATGGAAAAGCAAACAAATAAACATAAAAAGAAAATACTAAACGACATTAACCGTTTGCTGAGAAAAAAAGGATTTAGAGGATTTGAGGGATTTTCGAAAATAGCAATTGAAAAGATTTATCCTTTTTCGGATAGAATTTTTTACCAGCACAGAGGATTTAAAGGGTTTTCGGAAATAGGAATAAAAGAAGTTTGTTCCGTTTCGGGAAGTATTTTTTATCAGCGATGATGCTAACACTTTTTTATTTGTAATTAATTGGAGATAGATATGAACTCAACCGACAAAGGCAAGACAGAAAATATTGTGAATTTATTTGATGTTGCAATTAAAATTTATCAAGAAACATCTTTTCTATTAAAGGATTTTTCTGACTTACTAAAAGCAAAAAAATTTAAAGGCCCCTCTGGTAATGCAATAGAAATGTATGGTGGTTTCTCAAGAAGCCTAAATTGGTCGAATCATTGGCTTGTAAGGTGTGCTTCGTTGAGTTTTAAGCCCAAAGTTAAAGCACCTGATAATCGAGTGATTGAGATTACAGTTGTCTTTTGCACAGATCAAAAAGAAGATGAGCCTCGCCTTGTTGTGGGTGCCCTAGATACGGACGGTAATCCTGGATGGTTGTACTATGCGTGCTATAACATAGACGATAATTACCAATATCATCGCGAAGGAAAAGAATTTAAATATTGTCCAACTCACGAAGATATTGATGAGAAAATGACTAACTTTGTCTACAAACCAGACAACAAAATTAGAGGGTGTTTTTTTACTGTACCACTTTTATCGGTCAAAGGTTATGAGGACGTGGAAAAATTATCGGAACGCGCCGTTAAAGAATTATGGACAAAGTTAAATAACTTTGAATGAGTGCATGTCATTAGTCAGGAGCAATTCGTTGGTAAATCACGTAGTGTAATTTATCCTCGTCAGGTACTTTATTTCTTTTTCCTTGACGCCAGCAAAAGGGATCGAATTTTGGAAATTTAATAACATCACTGCACTTAATAGCATCGTCGGTGATATCATAAGGAACATATGTAATATCTAATAAAGTCAGGTGTGCCATTGCTGCTTGGTAAATTTGGGCTCCTCCGATAACCCATATTTTTCGTTTTGGATATGCCTCTATTGCTTGTTCGACACTACTATAATGTTCTACTCCACAGACGGTTGATCGGCTAATGACAACATTATGGCGACCAGGCAACTCTTTACAGCCGATGGATTCCCAAGTCTTCCGCCCCATGATGATGACGGAACCTTTTGTGCGTTTTTTGAATCGTTTTAAGTCGCCACTGTAGTGCCATGGCAAAACGTTATCGATGCCAATGATGCCGTGCGAATCCAGGATACCACCTATAGCAACAATCGCACCGCGCAACGGGGTTGATTTTGATTGCTTCGCCACTACACCGCCACCTTAAAACTAATCGCCGGATGCGGGTTGTAATTGCGTAACTTGAATTGATCCATAATTTCATCGGTGTCCATCGACAGCAGTGGCGCGATGTCGTCGAGGGATTGAATGGAATCAGCAATTTCAATATCGGGCAGGGGCCGGGGTGTGCGTTCAAGTTGTTGTTGCAGTCCGGGGATATGATCGTATTCGGCCATCGTGTGGTCTGCTTTGGCGGTGTAGATGTGTGCGTCTATTAAAGTGTGCGCGAAAATACCGGCGCGGATTCCGCTGAATCTGGACAGCAGTTCCAGCATGAAAGCATAGCCGGCGATGTTGTAGGGAATGCCGAGGGCGATGTCGCAACTGCGTTGGGTCAGGTGCAAACATACCAACGGTTCGCCGGATGAGTCTATCTGCACATTGACCACCCACAAGGCGTGGCACGGCGGCAGGGCGCTGCTCTGAGCGTTGCCCGGCGCCCACGCCGACACCAACATGCGGCGGCTCATGGGATTTTTGCGCAACTGCCCGACCACATATTCAATTTGATCGTTGGTGCGGTTGTCCGGCAGCGGAAAGTGCCGCCAGAAATTTCCATACGCGCTTGGCACTTTGCCGTCCTCGTCGGCCCACGGATCCCAAAACTTACAGTCGTGTTTTTTCAGCAGGCCGATGTCGGTGCTGCCGGATAGAAACCACAGGTTTTCAATCACGATGTTCTTCCACGAAATTTTTTTAGTGGTCAGCAGCGGAAAACCTTCAGCAAGGTCGATCTCGTAATTGATATTGAAAGTCGAAATCGTATCGACGCCGGTGCGATTTGGTTTGCGCGTACCTTTTTCCAGCGTTTCCCGAACCGCATCGAGATATTGCTTCATCGCCGTAGGTTCAGGAAGTGCTCGCACTCGGCGGGGTTTGGCGGAAATAAAATTCCAGCATCTCCCGCGCCAGCCGGGTGGATTTCACATACCACTTTTTCTTGTTGATGCAAAGCGCGGCATAAGCAATTTTGCGCTCGCCCATTTCCGCGAAGCCGACGAACCAATCGTATTTTCCCCTGGGCGCCGAGCCGGTCAGCGAACCGGTTTTTCCACCGGCCACGGCATCCTTCAACGCCCCCCGGCTGAATCCGCTAAAGCCGCTTCTCGCTGAGCCCGAAACCACCGTGGCGCGCATCATTTTTTTCAGTTGCTGCGCCGTGCTTTCGCTCATAACGCGGGATTTTGCCGCTTGCTCGTGCCAGTATAACGGCACGCCATTGGGGCCGATGATGGCCTGCACCAGCACCGGCGCCACCAAATGCCCGCCGTTCACCGCGGTCGCCGCCAGTGCCGCGCCGTGGAGCGGCGACAAGGTGTTGCGCGTGGTGTAGCCGGACGCCATCTCCGCCACTTGCCACGGATCCGCCGGGTCCACTTCCACTGCGCCGTTGCCAAAACTGAAATCCGAAGCGAAGCGGCCATTGAAGCCCAGTCGCCGGGCGTAATCCAGCATGCTTTCCCCGCCCACCTCAAGCGCACCGACCCGCCCGAACACGGTGTTCACCGAACTCGCGAAGGATTTCCCCAGGGTATATTTGCGCGTCCAGCGGTTGTCGCGGTGTTCAAACACGCTTTTTTTATACAACGAAGTGGAACTGCCGTTGAACGGAAACACGGTGTCCAGCGAAGCCTTGTTTTCATTGATAGCGGCAACCGCAGTGATGATCTTGGAAATGGACGCCGCCGGATAACTGTTGACCATGCTCAAGTTGCCGCCGTCGCTTTTTGCGCGGGTGCTGCTCGCCATCGCCAGCACTCGCCCGGAGTCGGGATCGATAGCCACCAGCACGCCATAATCGGGATTGTGTTTTTCCAACAGCCGCTGCGCTTCGCCCTGCAACGCCGCATCAATGGTATAGCGCACCGCGAGATCGCCGTCCACGGGAAAATCCGGCAACTCAATAGTCGGCGGATAGCGGTTGGCGGCAATGGCCGGAGTAATGACGGACGCGATTTGTTGCGCATCGATTCCCCAGGACGTGCGTTGCCCGGTGCTGAGCGCGCTTATGGTGGCCGGCCACAGCGCAATCAACGGCAGGAGCGCGAAAAATCCGCCCCAAAACCACAGCGACCACGGCTGCCGATTTTTGCTGCTGAATGGATGTGGTGTATTCATCGGGTAACTCAATTTTGGCGTTATTGTAACGGATTATTTCACGCGGTAAAGGGCACGGCAGGCGTGGCTATACCGCCTTCAACAACACTTCCTTGGCGTGGTTGATACGCGCCGCCAAGTAATCCGAGCCGCCCCGGTCGGGGTGAATTTTTTGCATTAGTTTACGGTGAGTTTCGATGATTTCTTGCTCCGTAGCACCGGGTTTCAAGCCAAGAATTTCATAAGCCTCGGCGATAGCCATATGCCCACTCGTACCGCCGCCCTGCTCGCCGCCCTTGCCCCCGGTCTTGCGGAATGCATCGAATGCCCGCCACGCCTGCCGTGCCGCCAGCGCGCGGTTTAGCCACGGTATCACGGCGCCGACAATGGCAAACAGCCAGTGAATGCGCCCGGTCAGCACCAACACCAAAAGGGCCGCCCCGATCCCGTATAACAGAATGCTCCGCAATGCGCGGTTGCGTTGCGCCGGGCGCGCGCGATTATACCAGCCGAGGAACCACATCGCCCCCACCAACGCCACCACGGCAAGGAACAATTTAGCGGCC
The DNA here is from genome assembly GCA_965262585.1 of Candidatus Poriferihabitaceae bacterium. Taxonomy (GTDB): domain Bacteria; phylum Pseudomonadota; class Gammaproteobacteria; order Arenicellales; family Poriferihabitantaceae; genus JAHRAW01. The sequence goes on along the minus strand of OZ253546.1, from coordinate 531,671 downwards.
ATCAGCGTAGGCCGTGGGATTGGATGGGCGGATGTAGGGGCGGGGGCATTGGCGGGGTGGTATTGGTGCGATTGGGCGGTATTATAAACGGGAAATGCTCTCGCGCCGTCATTCCCGCGCAACGGGAATCCAGTAAAACATGTCCGGCGATAGCCGACTCCCTACGCCGTCATTCTCGTGCCGCCAAGTCGTCATTCACGCGACAGCGGGAAGGACGGGTTGGGGGACACGGGAATCCAGTACAACATGCCGGCGAATGCCGACTCCCCAGGCCCGTCATTCCTGCGAGATCCGACTCCTTATTACCCTTCTGGATTCCCGATACGATGAAAAATATGGTCGCTGGCGCTCCCTATTTTTCTATCGTTCGGGAATGACGACGTACCGCCGTCATTCTCGTGCCGCCAAGTCGTTATTCCCGCGACAGCGGGGATGACGACTTGGGGGACACGGGAATCCAGTACAACATGCCGGCGATAGCCGACTCCCTACGCCGTCATTCTCGCGTATGCGGGAATCCAGTACAACATGTGCGGCGAGATCCGACTCATTATTACCCTTCTGGATTCCCGATACGATGAAAAATATAGTCGCTACCGCTCCTTATTTTTCTATCGTTCGGGAATGACGATCTGGGGGACAATGAAAAATATGGTCGTTGGCGCTCCCTATTTTTCTATCGTTCGGGAATGACGACGGGCCGGCGACAGCCGCTCCTTTTGTTATTATAGGCAATCCCACAAACACCCCCCAAATAATGAATAACTCGAACATCAACACCCCCACAATCACCGAAATCCTCCAATTCTGGTTCGGAACCAGCCATACCGCCGCTGAAGTCGCCGCCGAAAAAACCACATTGTGGTGGTCAAAAAACGAGATAACGGACCGCGAAATCACCAACCGTTTCGCCGCCGTCAGCGAAGCCGCCGCCACCGGCAAACTCGCCTCTTGGGCCGAATCCCCGCACGGCCTGTTGGCGTTGATCCTCTGCACCGACCAATTCCCCCGCAACATGCATCGCGACACCCCCGGTGCCTTTGCCTACGATGCAGTGGCGTTGGGCTACGCCAAACAAGGCTTGGAAAGCGGTGCCACAGCGTGCCTCGACCCCATTCGCCGGGTATTCGCCTACCTGCCTTTTGAGCACAGCGAAGACCTTGCCGAGCAGCAACGCTCGGTCGCCCTGTATCAAGAGTTGGCGGAAAACGCCGCCGCCGATGAAGTGGAATTATTCAACAACTACCTCGACTTCGCCCACAAACACCAGCAAATCATCCAACGCTTCGCCCGATTCCCCCACCGCAACCAAATTCTAGGACGCCCATCAACCGATGAAGAACTTGCCTTCCTTAAGCAACCCGGTTCATCATTTTAATCTGGTAAAATCCGGCGCGGAGATCGGATAATGGCAAACAAAAAAAGCAAAAAATCAATCGAATCCTACCAGCACGGCGACAAAAAGCGCGTCAATAATCCACCGGCGGGATTGGTAACGCCGCGCACCGACCCCCAGCAGGACGGCAAGCAAACCTACGCCTACGACCCGCATCTGGACCCGCAACTGCACTGGGCGGGCAAAGCCGAACGCACTTCTTTTGAGGTGCCGACCGTGTCGTTGCATGTCCACGAACGCATCGACCCGCGCACCATTGTCGAAGCGGTCAGAAAACGAAACGGCAACGGTAATGGCAATCGTCAAGAGTCATTGTTTATACAAGAAAGCGAAGCACCCTTGCGTCAGGCAATCGAATTTTATAAACACTCCCACAACTGGAGCAACCGCCTCATTGCCGGCGATTCGCTGTTGGTGATGAATTCCCTGCTGCAAAAAGAAAACATGGCCGGCAAAGTGCAGTGCGTGTATATGGACCCGCCTTACGGCATTAAATACGGTTCCAACTTTCAGCCATTCACAAACAAACGCGATGTCAAAGATGGCAAAGGCGAAGACTTAACCGCCGAGCCGGAAATGATCAAAGCATTTCGGGATACATGGGAATTGGGTATTCATTCCTATTTGTCCTATATGCGCGACCGATTGTTGCTGGCGAAGGAAATGTTGACGGAAAGTGGGAGTGTGTTTGTGCAGATTGGCGATGAAAATATCCACAGAATGGGTTTGGTAATGGATGATATTTTCGGCGCGGAAAATTGCGTGGCGACGATTTCATTTGCGACTACAAGCGGTAGTTCGACAAAGCATTTGCCTGAAGTTGCCGATTATTTGTTATGGTATGCGAAAGACAATACAAAAACAAAGTATAGGCAGTTATATGAATCGCTGACCCGAAACGGAATTGTGAATTTTTTCAGTTCGTATGTTATGGTGGAATTGCCCGATGGCACTTGTCGCAAACCTACGACAGAAGAAAGTTATGACCCTGACAAATATTTGCCAAAAGGCGCGCGGATTTACAGAAGAACGGGATTAGATTCGCAAGGCGTTTCCACTACCGGTCGCTCCGACCCGTATCAATGGCAAGGCAATACATACGACTGTTCAGAAAAACGACACTGGGCAATTTCCAAAGAAGGCATGGATCGCATGGGCGAGTTGGGTAGGTTGGAAGGGTTGCAAGGGCAAACCTCGCTTATGTGGAAAAAATATGAGAATGAAGTGCCCGGGCGACGCCTTAACAATATCTGGTCCGCGCAAATGTATTCGAGCGACAAAAGATATGTTGTGGAAACTTCCACAAAGGCTATTCAGCGTTGTATTTTAATGACCACCGACCCCGGCGACTTGGTTTTTGACCCAACTTGCGGCAGCGGCACCACCGCATTCGTCGCCGAACAATGGGGCAGACGCTGGATAACCTGCGACACCTCACGAGTGGCAATCACCATCGCCAAACAACGACTCATGACCTCGACCTTTGACTATTACAAATTGGCACACCATGACGAAGGAGTCGGCAGCGGGTTTGAATATAAAAACGTGCCATATGTATCGCCTTCGGTTTTGGGGTATGACGAACCGCAATCATTTATCACCCTCTACGACCAACCCCTAAAAGACACCAAACGCGCCCGCGTAACCGGCCCCTTCACCTACGAAGCCGTACCATCGCCAACCGTCCAACCCATCGACACTATTCCCGCCCCCGCCGCAAAAGGAATGGAAGGCGAGGGCGTTGATGACCCCACACCCAACCCGCCGGACATCTCCATAACCCGATCCGGCGAAACCTTACGCCAACACGAATGGCGCGATGAATTATTGAAAACCGGCATCCGCGGAAAAAGCGGACAACGAATTTCTTTCTCCCGAGTCGAATCTTTGCCGTGTCGATGGCTACACGCCGACGCCGAAACAAAGCCCGACGATTCCGGTAAAGATCAAGTAAAAGACTCGGCGAAACCCGCCTACAAATCAACCCGCGCAGTCGTCTCCTTCGGCCCCGAACACGCACCGCTGGAACAAAGACAAGTCGAGAACGCACTACAAGAAGCCGCAACCTTAATGCCCAAACCGGGAATTATAATATTCGCCGCCTTCCAGTTTGACCCCGAAGCAGCAAAGGATATAGAAGAAACCAACTGGCCCGGCGTAACACTGCTAAAAGTGCAAATGAACGCCGACATGCAAACCGAAGACCTCAAAAAGAAACGCACCAGCAACGAAAGTTTCTGGCTAATCGGCCAACCGGATGTAACCGTCGAACAAATCCGAAAAGGCGAACACATCGGACAATGGATCGTGCAGGTAAAAGGCTTCGACTATTTCAACACCAAAACCGGCGAACTAGAATCCGGCAACGCCGACAAAATCGCCGTCTGGATGCTAGACACCGACTACGACGGCCGAAGCCTCTACCCCAACCAAGTATTCTTCCCCATGACCGACCCAAAAAGCGGCTGGACCCGCCTAGCCAAAAACCTAAAAGCCGAAATAGACGAAGATTTAATAGAAGCGTATAGGGGGACGGTTTCCTTGCCTTTTAATACTGGTAAAAATAGCCGGGTTGCGGTTAAAATAGTGGATGATAGAGGGGTTGAGAGTTTGAGGGTTGTTGAAGTGTCGGGCGAGGTGACATGATGGCAAGAGCAGATTTGCTTGTCAATTTAGTTAGGTCTATTAATAAAGACGACCCAACTGCTGTTCGCCGTGTGGTTGAGGGCATAATCGCTGAGGAGAGAGAACATAAACACCACGTCCTTGCAGATCGCCTTGCTTCGGCTATGAGGGAGAATGGCCAAACACCACTCCGTCCGGAACGTATTTTGGATAATGGCATTGCACATTTGTTGCATCACCGAACACCTGAACGGCGGTTATCAGAAATAACGCTAGGCGAACGGAACCGGGCTGTCATCGAAGAATTTGTGGAGGAACATCATCGAGCAGATTTGCTCAAGAGTTACGGATTGACGCCCCGTAATCGACTGATGTTGATAGGTCCGCCCGGCAATGGGAAAACGACCTTAGCAGAGGTACTGGCAAATAAATTAATGGTGCCTTTGTTAATTGTTCGTTACGAAGGATTAATCGGTAGTTTTTTGGGGGAAACAGCCTCCCGATTGCAAAAAATATTTGATTATACCCGTCAACAAAAGTGTGTCCTGTTCTTCGATGAATTTGACGTTGTAGGAAAAGAACGCGGGGATACCCATGAAACAGGTGAAATAAAGCGAGTTGTCAGCTCTCTATTGTTACAAATCGATGCACTGCCCAGCTACACGATTGTGGCAGTGGCCAGTAATCATGCGGAATTACTGGATTCGGCCGTATGGCGCCGTTTTCAGGTTCGACTAGAAATGCCTCGCCCTACCAAAAAGCAACTGATTGCATTCATTGAAAATTATCAAACAAAAGTGCCACTCAAATTTGGTTTGTCTGCGAGAACAATCACTGAAAAAGTTGCATTTGATTCTTTTTCTGCAGTGGAGGATTTTTGCCGAGATGTGTACCGCTGTGCTGTCCTCAACAGGCAACAAGAGAACGCCAGGAACGTGACTGAGAACAAAATAAAACAGTGGAACGACCAACTGAAGGTAATAGCCAGCGCAACTACAACCAGCAATGCCTGAACGACCGCTTCTGTTTTTTCCCAACCCGGAACCGGTACAGAGGCCAAGGGGCTATGGTGGTGGTTCCCCGCCGCCGCGTCCGACAAATCAAATCGGTCAGGCAGAAAGGATAGCAAGACAGTTCGAACAGATTCAAGAGGCATTTGTATCAGATGACCCCGGAGATATAGAGCGAGTACTTGTTATGGAAACCGCCGGTCGAATCGCAGATTTGCAAAATGCTGTTAGCGAATTCTCAGGGTTGGAATGGTTGGCTGAAATGGACGTGGATGACATTGATTTGCATGATCTTTATGATGAAGAAACAGGTCGCAAAGTCAAGGGTGGACGCTTTTATATTTTATCCAGCAACAGGCAAGCAACAGATAGGTTGCTCAGGCTATGGAATCGCTATCAAGCGAATGAACAACTTGAGCATGGATTTGCGAAATTTGAAAAAATATTTGCTTGTCTACTTACTTTGCGGCGTTGGGATATAAGAGACAGATTACGAGACACGGGTATTTTAGAGATTTGGAGAGCAGATTATGAGGCCAAGCAAGGTACTAGCTCTTATATCAATTTTGAAATTGAACTGCATTACTACCGAATAAACAACGAAAAACGTGAGCAGAATATCCAAGAAATACAGCAAAAAATAGAAAGCGCCGGTGGAACAATAGGACAAAACATTTGTATTGATGACATTGCTTTTCATGCTATAAAAGCAAGGCTACCCGTTGCTAGCATTGGAGAAGTGGTAAGACACGACTGGGCAGGAGCCGAATCTTCTGATAACTTTCCGCCTGTTTTTAATAGTGAAGCAGTTCGCTATTTTCGACCTATTGGGCAACATATTGACGGCGACAGCGGGATATCGGAACACCCGCTACGGAGAGCATTGATGCCGATCAATGACCAACCGCCGGTACTGGCACTTCTGGATGGTGCTCCCATGTTGCGCCACGACATGTTGGACGAGCGCATAAAATTTTTCGACCCTGATGATTGTATGAGTGCATATGCACCATCACAACAAAAGCATGGCACTGCTATGGCATGTTTGATGTGCCATGGCGATTTGAGTCGACCTCAAGCAGAAATAGTGTCCCTGGCACGCCGCATTTATGTCCGTCCGGTGATGAAGCCAAATCAACAAGGAAACCAGGAAGAGATACCTATGGAAAACTTTCAGGAAGATGTGATAGAAAGGGCGGTCAGGGAAATGTTTGAAGGGGATGAGTCCGCGGCCCCCGGTGTTCGAGTGATCAATCTTTCGCTTGGGAATACCGAGCAACATTATCTTCATGAAATGTCTCCATGGGCAAAACTATTAGACTGGTTGTCCTTCAAATACAAAATCCTTTTCATTGTAAGCGCGGGAAATTATATTGATCGTATTCAGAGAGATGCCACAGACTTTCAATCATCACTTGTTGATACAGAAAAGGACATCATTCTAAAAGCGATAGATAATAATCAGCGTAATCATCGCTTGCTTGCTCCTGCTGAATCTATGAATGCATTGACAGTAGGGGCTTTGCAGGGTGATTCATCCGGAGATTTGCCGAGTTTAGTTAGTGGCTCCGACCCTATTGAAGATATGATGTTACCTGCCCCATACAGCCGCATAGGGCCAGGTTACCGCAGTTCTATTAAACCGGATATTTTCACCCAAGGCGGTAGGATTCTGTACGCACAAGATCCGACCGATGCAAATATTATTTCCCCAGTGATTAATAATGAACCACCCGGAGTACAAGTGGCCAGCCCAGGCGCTATGCCGGAGCAACTTAGCAATACTGCTTACGCATCAGGAACCAGTCATGCAGCAGCTATCGTTAGTCATGCCGCAGGGCATATTTTTGAGATGCTGGAAGATATCCGATCAGACCCTGATGCTGTTATGGATGCCGATTTTGATGCAGTGCTGATCAAGACGTTGTTGGTACACAGTGCATCATCGGGCACAAATAAGAACGCATACGAACACCTTGAAAATGCAACGAACCGCATGAAATTTAAACGATATATCTCCAGGTATTTGGGTTACGGAAACATCAACTTGGAAAAGGTTCTGGGATGCACCCGAACACGGGCGACGGCCGTCGGATGTGGGCGTATACATGAAAAAGAAAGACACCGCTTTAATTTTCCGTTGCCGACGGGAGCTTCCAGTGGAGGCTATTTACGGTTGACCGTTACACTGGCGTGGTTTTCCCCAGTCAATCCTCACAATATTGGCTGGCGCCGAGCCAAGTTATTTTTTGAGGGTAATGGGTTGACTAAAAAACAAGGACATGAACGACAGGAATCTGACTGGCAACAGGTGAGAAAAGGAACCGTACAGCATGAAATATTTGAATTGGACGCAAATAATTTGCCAGGAAACTCTTTGGACATTTTTGTGCAATGCGCCGCTGATGCTGGTACTCTCGACAATGAAATTCCATACGGCTTGGCGGTTACTTTGGAAATAGCCGAGCACGAAACCATTGATTTTTACCAAGCCGTTAGAGATACTATCAGACAGCAAATAAGGTCCACGGGCGGGTAGAATGTCCAAAACATCTACCTCCCTAATCCTAAACTCCCCCTACAACGCCCCGGCCCTTCATTGGGGTTTTGTTGCGGAGGAACAATCGCATGAATCTGTCAAAGGCCGTCGTCAAGCAGGATATATGGTTGCCGACCCGAAGGCAAAGCCGCATCAACACACGGGGAAGTTTGTTGAACTGCCGCTTGTGAATCAAATTCGTCGGCGGGTTGAGGTTTGGTGTGAGGCGGGTTATCCGGGGGTTACGGGTATTACGAAAACGTTGCTCGAACATTGGAAAGACTCGGAGCAACGGGAATATCCGTTTTTCTTTTGTCAGATTGAGGCGATTGAAACGTTGATATGGTTGCTCGAGGGTGCTGATGCGGAGAAAACGGGTATCAGTATTCCGGGGGATGGTGGGGAGTTTCAGAGGTTGTGTTCCAAACTTGCCACTGGCACCGGCAAGACGGTTGTGATGGCGATGTTGATTGCGTGGCAGGTGATTAACCGCGTGACTTACCCTCAAAATGGACAGTTTTCGAAAAATGTTTTTATCGTTGCGCCTAATCTTACCGTTCGAGAGCGTCTTTCTGTTCTCGTGCCTTCTGATAAATCCAATTACTACGATGAATTTGGGGTTGTGCCATTTTCTTTGCGGGAAAAACTTCGACAGGCGAAGGTCGTTATACGAAATTGGCATGCTCTCAACTGGGAAAGCGAAGAGAAAATCAAGAATAAAAAAGGCGTGGACAAACGCGGTGCTAAAAGTGATGAAGCGTATACCCGCGAAGTGCTTGGCGATATGGCGAGTGCGCGTAATTTGATTGTGATCAACGATGAAGCGCATCATGCGTGGCGGGTTCCGGCGGAGTCGAAAGTAAAGGGCGTTGCAAAAGAGGAGATTGAAGAGGCCACTAAATGGGTTGGCGGGCTTGATCGCATTCACAAAACTCGTGGCATTTTGAATTGCTTTGATTTTTCCGCTACTCCGTTCGCGCCGAGTGGAAAGAAAACCGCGGAAGAAGCGTTGTTCGGATGGATCGTCAGCGATTTTGGATTGAACGATGCGATTGAATCGGGAATCGTTAAAACTCCGCGCATTGTGGTGCGTGATGATGCGGTGCCGGATGCCGAAACTTATAAATCCCGTCTCTATCATCTCTACAATGACAATGAAGTCAAAGACGATTTGAATCGCAAATCCGAGGCGCATGAGCCGCTGCCCGATCTGGTAACTAATGCCTATGCTTTGCTGGGTTCGGACTGGGAAAAGACAAAAGAAATTTGGGGTGGGCGTGAAACCCCGCCGGTGATGATTACCGTTGCCAACCGCACGGAAACGGCGGCTAGAATTAAATATGCTTTCGATAAGAAAAACATCTTGATCGATTCGCTGTGTGATCCCGAGGGGATTTTGCACATCGACTCAAAGGTGTTGAAAGAAGCGGAGGAAAAAGAAACCGAGACGCAAGCCGTCAGTTCAGAACCAGATGAGGACAACGACAAGAAACGAAAGGTCAGCAAAAAAGAGCAGGCCGGTCTATTGCGTCAAAAAGTGAACACAGTCGGGCAAGCCGGGAAGTCCGGGGAGCGAATACAGAATGTAATTTCCGTGGGAATGTTGTCGGAAGGTTGGGACGCACGGACGGTTACGCACATCATGGGGCTGCGGGCTTTTAGCAGCCAATTACTATGCGAACAAGTTGTCGGGCGTGGGCTCAGGCGCGCATCTTATGAGATAAATGAAAAAACCGGATTCTTTGATGCGGAGTATGTCAATGTATTCGGCGTGCCGTTTAGTTTTCTGCCGCACGAAGCCGACACCAGCAACCCGCCGCCGCCCTCGCTTAAAATTACGGTTAAACCGGTCGATGAGAAAAAGGCGTTTGCGATTCAATGGCCCAATATCATAAGGATAGAGCGAACCTATAAGCCCGAACTTTCGGTGGATTGGAATCAAGTGAGTCGCTTGAAATTGGACACCGCTAACACCGTCGAAATCGCGGAAATAGCACCCACCGTCAACAGTCAACCGGATATTTCTAGAATCAAGGACTTGGACCTTGAAAACTTGATGCGCAAAGTCCGCAAACAGACGGCTATTTTTCGCATCGCGCAATCCGAGTGGGAACACATGAAGCCGAACTGGAATGGGTCGCCGGCGGAGTTGATGGCGGAACTTGTGCGGCTTACCGAGCAGTTTATCGATTCAGATCGCATCCAAATATCGCCGGCACTTTTCAATCGAGATGAAAAGAAAAGACAACTCGTTATCACGCTCAATATGACAAAAATTGTACGCCATTTCTGGCAGGCGATAGAATTTCACAACACCGAAAAAACCGCACCCGTGTTTGACACTAACTACCCCATCCGTTCAACCGCGGATATGCTCCCGTGGCGAACCGGCAAGCCGTGCGAAGCGGCGCAAAAAAGCCATGTCAATTACTGCGTTTATGACAGCGCATGGGAAGCATCCGAGTCGTTTGAATTGGCTCGAAACAATGCGGTTGAAGCGTGGGTAAAAAACGACCATCTCGGTTTTGAGGTATTGTATGTGTATAACGGCATCGTCAAGAAATACCGCCCCGATTTTCTGGCCCGAATGAAATCGGGGGAAATGCTTGTGCTTGAAACCAAAGGCCAACAAACCGAACAGGACGATGTAAAACATACCTACATGCAGGAATGGATTAGCGCCGTCAATCAGCACGCTGCATTCGGGCAATGGCGATTTGCGGTTTCCACCAATCCATCCGATATCCGGGACATCCTCGCAACCGAAAAAGACCTCGCCGCGTAAACAATTCCGTCAAGTTTTGTCGCTTGTTATGACTTCGCTATGACTTCGCTATGACTTCGCTATGACTTCGCTATGACTTCGCTATGACTTCGCTAGGACTTCGCTAGGACTTCCCATCAGTCGGCATTTCCAGGGTGTGGTCCATCTCCAACGCCGGTTGATTGCTGTGGCATGTGCCGACTGGTTTGGCGGGTACTCCGGCTACGGTGCTATGCGCTGGGACATCGTTTAGCACTACGCTGCCGGCGCCAATTTTTGCGCCTTCGCCGATGCGCACGTTGCCGAGGATTTTTGCGCCGGCGCCGATTAGCACTCCGCATTCCACTTTCGGATGTCGGTCGCCGCTGTCTTTGCCGGTTCCGCCCAGCGTAACTTCGTGCAGCATGGATACGTTGTCGCCCACCACCGCGGTTTCGCCAATCACCAACGAGGTGGCGTGGTCGATCAAAATTCCGCTGCCGATGCGCGCCGCCGGATGGATGTCCATGGCGAATACTTCGCTGCTACGGCTTTGCATATATCGCGCCAATTCGCGGCGCTGATTTCGCCACAACCAGTGCCCGACTCGGTGCAACTGCAACCCCTGATAACCCTTGTAATAAAGAAACGGCAGGGAGTGGCAGTCGCAAGCCGGGTCGCGGTCACGGAATGCCAGCAAGTCGTCGATGGCGTGATGCAACAACGCCGGGTCGTGGTCGTGGGCGTGGTTGATAATTTTTCGCAGTTCCTTTTCGGTGAGAGTCGGGCACGCCAGTTTTTGCGCCAGTAATGCCGCCAATGCCCGACCAAATGTGGAATGCCGCAGCACCGTAGGCCTCATAAAAGTAGCCAGCAACGGTTCGCTTTCAAGTTGCGCCCGCACCTCGGCTTGCAACGTGTCCCACACAACCTCCACCGAACTCGAGTCGGAGGCGGAGATAACTTCGGGAACAGCGCGCGCCGGATTCATTGTCTGCATTATAGCAATTCACCCTTGCATCGGTGCCGCTCGTTTCCATCTTAAAAAAAAGCACATCCTTGTGCAGTATGACAACGAGGTAATTTTTCAGGAATCTATCGGCACTACTATGAAGCGGGTTTGCCGGTCTCGCTCGATGAGCAGCAGCACCGAGTTTTTGCCGGCCTTGCGGGTGGCATTGACCGCATCGTTCACTTCCTGCGGGGAACGGATAGGAGCGCCGCCGATGCGCTTGATGAGATCGCCGACCCGCAAGCCACGCCCGGCGGCGGCGCCATCCGCTTCAACGGCGACCACCACCACGCCTTCGGCGTCTGTTTCGAGGTTGTACTTGGCGCGCAAATCATCGGAAAGCGCGCCCACGGACAAGCCGAGGCGGCCGGATTCGGATGCATCGTCGATCTCGACGGCGGGCTTCGAAGATTCGCTACCGCCGATGACGACTCGCAAAGTTTTGCGCTGGTCGTTGCGCCAAATCTCGATGTCAACCGAGGTTTCTTTTTCGGTCAGGGCGACCAGTTTGGGCAGGTCGCGCATTTTGCGGACTTCCTTGCCGTCGTAGGTCAGGATGACATCCCCGGCTTCGATGCCTGCTCTTTCCGCCGGGCTGTCCGCCACCACGCGCGTAACCAGCGCGCCGGTGGCTTTTTCAAGCCCGAGGCTTTCGGAAATCTCTTCGCTGATTGCCTGAATGTTGACCCCCAGAAAGCCGCGCCGCACTATGCCGGTGTCGCGCAACTGCGCGATTACATTGCTCGCCATGGAAGCGGGAATGGCAAAGCCGATGCCGACGCTGCCGCCGTTGGGGGAATAAATGGCGCTGTTGACGCCGATGACTTCCCCTTTGATGTTGAACAGCGGGCCGCCGGAATTGCCACGGTTGATGGGCGCGTCGATTTGGATGAAGTCGTCCAGCGGGCCGGCGCGAATATCACGTCCGCGTGCTGAGATGATGCCGCTGGTGGTGGTGCCGCCGAGGCCAAACGGGTTGCCGATGGCGATGATCCAGTCGCCGACCCGCGCCGCATCGGAATCGCCGAACTTCACATAGGGCAACGGCTTGTCTACGCTAACCTGCAAGAGTGCCAAGTCGGTTTTTCGGTCGCGACCCTTGAGGGTTGCCGGGAGTCGGGTGCCATCGTCGAACACCACTTCGATTTCATCCGCGCCTTCGATGACATGATGGTTGGTGACCACCAGACCTTCCGGGGCGATGATAAATCCAGAGCCCACCGCGGTGGTTTTGCGTTCGCGGGGTTGCGTGTGGGGTTGTGAATAAGGTTTCGATTTCCGGTCGCGTTGAAAACCTTCCGGTCGCTCGCCAAAAAAGCGCTCGAAAAATTCTTCCAACTGCGGCACCTGCCGGTCGTGTCGCGAATTATTTTTCGACGACGCCCGTCCGGTGGTGGAGATATTAACCACCGCGGGTTTCACCGCCCGCACCAGATCAGCGAAGCCATTGTTGACATTAACCGTGGGCAGGTCGGCGGCGGCGTGGGATGGCGTCTCCGCCACCGACAGCAGTGGCCGGGCGAGCGTCAATGCGAATACGGTCAGCACGGTGGCGACCATGAAGCCAACTTTGGCGGTGGTTCGGGTTGAAACGAATAATGTGTGCATGATTGCCTCGGATGCATTAGCAGTGCCGGACAAAATAGCAGATCAATTCTTACCGCAAGGTGAACAGGGTATTAAATAATCGTAACGCCAAAGCGTGGAACTTTTTGCCAGCGGGGTGTTGCACAAACGCGCAGCGGGTTATTGCGCCGGGTTATTGACACGGCGAGTTACTGAGACGGCGCGGATTCTGCGGGCTGATGGCGGTACACCACCTTGCCATTGATGAGAGTGGTGACCACCTTGCCGCGAAGGGTGCACCCCAGCCACGGTGAGTTCTTGCCGTTGCTGACCATGGACTCCGCTTCCAGCGTCCATTCCATCGCCGGGTCGAACAGGCACAAGTCAGCGATTGCGCCGACGCTCAGATGGCCGGCGTCGATGCCGATGATGGCAGCCGGGTTGGCGGTTAGCGCGGCGATGGCGGTGGCGCATGGCAACGCGCCTTGTTCTACCAATTCCATAGTCAGGGGCAGCAAGGTATCGATCCCGGAGATGCCGGGGGCGGCTTCCACAAAGGGCGCCAGTTTGGCGTCGGCGACTTGAGGTTGGTGGTCGGAGCAAATCACGCCGATAGTTCCGTCTTTCACGCCCCGCACCAGCGCAAGCCGGTCGAGTTCGGTGCGCAGCGGCGGGAATACTTTATAACGGGTGTCAAAGACGCCGATGTGTTGTTCGTTGAGGTGTAAGTGATGAATGGCGACTCCGGCACTGACCGGCAGCCCGCGAGCGTTGGCTTCGGCAATCATTTCCACCGCCCGCCCGCCGGAGAGCAAATCGAAGTGCGCGCGCGCGCCGCTGGTTTCAATCAGCGCGAGGTCGCGTGCCACGCCTACCGTCTCCGCCGCTTCGGGAATGGCCGGCAGCCCGAGGCGGGTGCTGACCTCGCCTTCATGGACTACTCCGTTGCCTTGCAGCCAGGGGTCGCAGGGGGTGACGAATACCGGTAGTTCGTAGGTCGAAGCGTATTGCATGGCGCGGCGCATCACCAGCGTATTCTCCACCGCTTTGCGGCCATTGCTTACCCCCACGCATCCCGCGTCCATGAGCAGCGCCATGTCCGCCAGCCGTTCGCCGTCGAGCCCGGCGGTCAGCGCGCCGAGGGGATGTATGCGGGTGAAACCGTCGGTGTCGGCGCGTTCCCGAATCATGCGCACCATAGCCGGTGTGTCGACTACCGGCGAGGTGTCGGGAGGGCATACCATTCGCGTGATGCCACCGCTTGCGGCGGCGCGCGCTTCCGAGGCCATGGTGGTGGTGTGGGTTTCGCCGGGTTGCAGGCGCACGCACAGATCAATGAGGCCCGGCAACACCATCAGCCCGGCGGCGTCAATCTGCTGCTTGACATCGAAATCTTTGGGTTTTTTGCCGAGTGCCACAATCTTGCCGTTGCGCACATACACATCGCGGATGTCGTCGATATTATTGGCCGGGTCCACCACGCGACCGCCGGCGATTAGCAGGTTCACGAGCGTTCCTCCGAGCCGCCCATAATGGTCGCCATGATGGACATGCGCACGGCAATGCCGTTGGTTACTTGGTCTAAGATCACCGATCTCGAACTATCCGCCACTTGTGATGAGATTTCCAGTCCACGATTGATGGGCCCCGGATGCATCACCACCGCATCGGAGTCGGCGTGGCGTAGTTTCTCTTCGGTCAGGCCATAGCGGTTGAAGTACTCCTGCTCGCTTGGCACCAACTGCCCGTCCATGCGTTCGCGCTGCAGTCGCAGCATAATCACCACATCGATGCCGCTCAGCCCTTTAATCATGTCGCTGGTGGCGGTGACCCCCATGGATTCGATTTCCGTGGGAATCAACGTGCGCGGCCCCACCACTCGGATTTCGGCGACGCCGAGGGTGGTGAGGGCGTGAATTTGCGACCTCGCCACTCGCGAATGCAAAAGGTCGCCGATGATGGCGACCCGCAGGCCCGCAAAGCCGCCCTTGGCGCGGCGAATGGTGAACATATCCAGCATCGCCTGAGTCGGATGGGCGTGGCGGCCGTCGCCGGCGTTGATCACGCGCACCGGTTCGGGCAGGTGCGCGGCAATCAAGTGGGCGGTGCCGCTGGCGCTGTCGCGCACCACGAATAAATCGGTGTGCATGGCTTCCAGCGTGCGCACCGTATCGAGGATGGACTCGCCCTTGATGGTGGACATTCGCGAGGCGTTCAGGTTGATGACATCGGCGGACAGGCGTTTGCCGGCGATCTCGAAGGTGGTGCGGGTGCGGGTGCTGGGTTCGAAGAACAAATTGACCATGGTTTTGCCGTGCAGCAGCGGGACTTTTTTTATTTCGCGCTTGCCGAAACTGACGAACGATTCGGCGGTGTCGAGGATGCCCACCAGAATTTCCCGGGGCAGGCCGCTGATGGTCAGAAAATGCTTCAGTTTTCCGTTGGCATCGTACTGAATGGAGTCGGTGGCGAGGGTCATTGCGCGGCGGCTTCGTGGCCGATGTCGATGATGTCGAGGGCCAGACGGCCGTCGGTGTTGCTGAGTTTGGCTTGTTGGTGGGCGGCGAGGTCGAGGGATTCTCCAATCACATCCGCCTGTATCGGCAACTCCCGTCCCGGGCGTTCGATGAGCACCGCCAGACACACGCGCTCGGGGCGACCGTAGGAAAAAATTTCATTGAGCGCAGCGCGGATGGTGCGCCCGGTGTGAAGCACATCGTCCACCAGAATGATGTCGCGGTCGTCCACCGCCAGCGGCAAATTGGAAGCCTTGACTTCGGGATTGAGCCCGACCCGGCTGAAGTCGTCTCGGTAGAAGGAAATGTCGAGGGTGCCGAGGGGAGCGGCGAGGGGATCACCAAGAGCAAGGGCAGGCTGCAGGCGTTCGGCGAGCCACGCACCGCCGGTGTGGATGCCAATGAGGATTGGTTCGGATAACTGTTGAGAATGAATCTCTTCAGCCATTTTTTTGATTAGTGCGGCCAGTTGATTGGAATCATACACGCTCGCGATTATCCTCCAGATAGGTTCGAACAATCAACTCCGCGGCGAGGTTATCGCGATGTTTGATGCGCTTGTGACGAAGCGATTTGCCCGGCGCGGTTCCTTGTATCAGCAGGTCATCGGCGGCGGCGGTGGTCAGCCGCTCGTCAACGTATACCACGTCCAAGCCGAAACGCCGCCGCACCAATTCGCCGAATTTGCGCGCTTGCACTGCCATGGGGCTGTTGCCGCCGTCCATATGGAGGGGCAAGCCCACCACCAGCGTTGAGGGCTGCCATTCGCCGATGAGCCGCTCGACTTCCGGCCAGTCCGGGGCGCCGTCTTTGGCGCGCACCGTGGATAGCCCTTGACTGGTGCCGGTGCGGGTGTTGCCGGTGGCGACACCGATGCGTTTCATGCCAAAGTCAAAACCGATGACTCTGGCGTTCATCATGGTCGCCGTGGCAGTCGCCGCCGCTTCATGCATGACCGACCTCGGTGGATAGTTGTGTGTGGTCAATGCCCAGCAATTTGGCGGCGTGACGCCATTTGTGGTCGATTTCGGTGTTGAAGATGATGGAATGGTCGGCGGGTGCGTGGAACCATGAGTTTTGTCGGATTTCAAATTCCAACTGCCCCGGCCCCCAGCCAGCGTAGCCGAGAATCATTATGGCATTGGCCGGGCCACGGCCACCGGCGATTGCCCCAAGAATGTCGCGGGAACTGGTCAGCCACAGCCCGCCGCCGATCTCCAACGAGGATTCCCATCTGGCGGGGCTTTTTTGATTGGCTTGTTCTTTGGCCGGTTCTTGGGCGTCTTCTTCGGCGTGCTCTTGTTTGTCGGCGTGAATTACCAGCCCCAGTTCGGGGCTGACCGGGCCGCCCTCAAAAACCGGCTGATCGGTGTGGTCGAGGCTGGAAACCGGCAGCGAAAGTTGCGCGAAGATGTCCCCCAGCCGATGCCCGGTAAGCCGATTGATGATTACCCCAATGGCGCCGTTGGCGTCGTGCTGACATATCAACGAAACCGTTTGATGAAAAATCGGATTGGTCAGTTGCGGCATGGAGACCAGCAAGTGATTTTTCAGGGAAATACTGTTCATCTTATCAGGGCGATGTTCCCGTGGGGTTTGGGGCATAGCAACCATTGGTGATCGACATGGTTTCACTATTATACTAAATTCCAACGCTACATGATGTCGTATAATCCCCTTTGATGATTTTGCGCGCCCGCACCCGCAAACAACCCTCATGGCAATCCTGTGGCCGATAAATGGCCGCCCCAAAGACCGCCCCGATGACATTGTTACAACAACTTGAAGACGCCGGTCGCCATGAAAAGGCCGGTGCGTTGGGGCGGGGCGCCGGTGTCTGGCGTGGGTTTGCCTTCAGCATCGAAGCCCTAAATCTGGTGGTACCGCTTGCCGAAGGCTTGCGAGTCGTGCCGTGCCAAGCGGTGTCGCCGTTGCCAGTGCCGCTGAGTCGGGAATGGGTTCGGGGCATAATTTTGGTCGACGGGGAAATCTATACGGTGATCGATTTCGCCCGATTTATTGGCCGCCGCCCGGTGGCATCAAACGCCGATGCGAGTTTGCTGTTGATGACCGGCGAAGAATTTAACAGCGCGCTGCTGCTGGATAGCCGCATCAGTTTGAAGACCTTCAGCGAGCCGCAGCCGCAACCAGACCCGCAAATCGCCGATATTGACCCGGCGGTGGAGCCTTTTGTGAGCGCATCGCTGGTGGATGGCGCGCAAACCTGGGGAGTGCTCGATATAAAGGCGCTGATGAATTCAGGGCACTTCATTGGTCTTGGTCAATGACACCCGTATTAACATGCCCGCACTAACATGCCCGCACTAACATGAATGCCGAAACCGACCCCTTACCCAACCAAACCCGCGTAGGCTGGCAGGTCGCCAGTTGTTTGGCGGTGTTGCTGGTGGCGCTGAGCGGGCTGATTTATTTTCACTACCGCCCGGTCTGGAGCGGGCCGTTGGCGACCTTCATTGAAACCGAACGCGCCGATATTCTGTGGACTTTCGGCGGGGTAGCCCTGCTGGCGTTGCTGGGGCTGTTCTGGATCATCCACCGCCAAACCCGGCACCGAAGCGACTTGCACCTGCAGCGCGCGCAGTATGCCGAAGACACGGCCGCACAACTGCGCGCCGAAATTCGTGCCGCTTGTAATGCAGACACCGACGCCGAACATCCCATCGCCCAATGGCGTGCCGGTCAAGATGCGCAGAGGTTGGAAATCAACCAAATCGCCCAAGAAATCGCCTCCCTCGCCGATGCCCTATCCCACATCCGTGAAGCGGCGGTAAAATCCGCCGAGCGCATACGCCATTGCGCCGGCAATGCCGAAAAAGGCGTTGCGGCGGTGCAAAACGCCCTGACCGTTATCAACGACACCCGCAACCGCATTGAAGAAGCCGCCGAACGCATCAAACATCTCGCGCAAAACACCCGGCAATTTAGCCAAACGGTCGACCTGATTCGAGATGTAACCGAACAATCCAGCGTGTTGTCTATCAACGCTGCGCTTCGGGTGGGTCTAACCGAGCAAGACGAAGCAACCGAATCTGCGGAAGAAATGCGGCGTCTCAACCATCGTGCCGCACGGAGTGCCGAGGAAATTACCGAGTGCGTGGCGGCTATTCTGCGCGATGCCGACGAGGTGCGAGATTCCTTGCAGGCCACCGCCGGGCAATCTACCGCAGGCACCGCCCCGACTAACGAGGCGGCTCGAGCATTGGCGGAAATCGAAAGCGCAAGCCGTGAACTGCTGGAATTTGCCAATCAGGCGGCGAGCGAAGTGGCCGGCGAAGGGGCGCATGCGCAAACCATCGGCGAGATGTTAAAGCAACTCCACGCCGCCGCCGAACAATCCGGCGAGCAGGCATCGCAAGTTGCCGAGCGCATCGAAAAACTGAAGGCGGCGGGCGATCCGAGGTCGCCGGAACGCTAGTGGCAATGCTTCGGATGTATCCCTGCGGGTGTCCTTGAAGAAATGTTTTTTTCAGAAAGCGAAGCGATTCTTGGCCGAATCCACGACCATCTGGCGGCGTGGCGTGCCGATGGCCCGAGCGCGCAACGGCTGGCGGCGGTGCAAGGCGAATTTCAAGCCCTGAAAAGCGCGGCGGCGGAGGCTGGTTTTGACGACATATCGGCGCTCAGCCACAGCGTAGAAAACCTGCTCGCTCAAAGCGGCGATGTGACCAAATCCGAAGATGTAGGGCTGCTCAATCTGCTCGAGGAAGCCCACGATGGCTTGGTGGCGGACATGGGTTTTGTCCCGGCGGTATCACGGGAGCACATCAAGGCTATGAATAGTATGGTGGCGTCTTTGCTGGGCGATGATGCATCCGCCGAAAGCGTCAATTCACCGGACACACCCGTGAACTCGTTCAACGAATGTTTGCCGCAACTGCGTAGCATCGTCGAGCAAGCCGCCGAAACGAGTGACAAGCAAGTGGAATTATCCTTCACCGGTGGCGATATCCAAGTGGAAAGTCGGGTTATGACGCGCATGATGGCGGCGTTCGAGCAGTTGATTCGCCACTCCATAGAGCATGGCATCGAAGCCGCCGGGCAGCGCGCAGCATCCGGCAAAGATGCGGTTGGACACATCGGCATTGCCGTATTTCAACGAGGCAGTCGCCTGCTGCTCGAGTATTCCGATGACGGCGCCGGGCTGGATGCGGAAAAACTCGCCGCCGAAGCGGTGGCGGCGGGCATGACCGATAGCGCGGATGAAGTGGATGGGGAACATCTGTTGCAAATTCTAGCCAGACCCGCGAAATCTGACGACAGCATGGAAGCCGTATGCCGAGCGGTGTATGAACTCGGCGGGTTGATAGCCCTGAAATCGGAAAGCGGCCGGGGCGTTCGTTTTCAATTCCAACTACCGGCGTTCTCCGGGGCGTGTCGGGCATTGCCGGTCACGGTCGGGGAATACCGCTTCGCCATACCCGCGCACATCATCGAGAGCGTGATACGGGTTCGAGGGGAAGAAATGATAGAGCGCGATGGACGGAAATATATCCCGGTCGGCGACCGGCGAATACCCGTCATCGCTCGAGCCGAGTTAGTCGGCGGGGATGAGGTTCGGCGGCACGCCACCTTGCTGGTGTTACTGCGTCTGGCGGACCGGAATACCGCGTTTGAAGTGGATGCATTTCACGACCTCATCGATATGACCCCCCAAGCCCCCGGCGCGCAACTGGCATCCATTCCGGGAGTCGCCGGGGTTGCGGTTTTGGCGGATTCCAGTCTGGCGCTCATTCTCGACCCCGACCCGTTCATCCACCGCGAATTGCTCCAGCGAGACGGGCTGGCTAAGTTTCCGCTCGACGAAGTTGACTCAGAAGTTGATTTAGAACCAGATTCGACCGAAAAAACCATGCGGGTGATGGTATTGGAAACCGCCCCCGGCCCGCTGGTGATTCCCGCGACTTTGGTTGCTGGAGTGGTTGCCGGAGCAACGCAACGGCCGTCCGAGCATCAACATAAATGGATTGACGGCGATTTCCGCTGGCGCGGTTTCACGGTGCCTGTGATTAACCGCGCCGCCGCCTTCGGTGTCGACGAACAAGCCAAACCCGAGACGCATACCATAATCTTAAAGCCAATGAACGGCGGCAAGCCGGATGAGTTTTTTGCCTTGACCGGTTTTGCGATGCCGCAGTTGGTGAACATCGACCATCACCCGGTTGCCACGCCCGATGACACCGACAGGCAGCCGCAACATTTATTGGGTTATGTGCAACTCGACCGGCGTCTCGGCCTCATTCCCGACCTCAAAACTCTGGCAAACGGGATTTTCCATGACCGATAAAATTCCGCCGCCGAACCCCGCCGCCGATCTCGCCGCCGACCTCCCCGACCTCTTCGAATTGAGTGCATTGATTCAGGAGACAGCGTTGCAAGAGCATCGCGAATCCCGCGCCGCCGTCGTCCACACCACCAAACAAGATGGCAGTTGGGTTACCGACCTCGACCGGCGGATGCAAGAAAATTTGCTAACCAAACTCCGCCACCGATGGCCGCAATACGGGTTTATCGGCGAAGAGATGACCCACGCCGACCAAGCCGCAGTGTGCGACCGCAGCCGCGCAGGCTACTGGGTGCTCGACCCCCTGGACGGCACCACCAATTTCACCGCCGGATTCCTCTTTTATGGCGTTTCTCTGGCGCTGGTGGTGGACGGCCGCCCGCACCTCGGCGTGGTTTTCGACCCGGTGCGGGGGGAATGTTTTGCCGCGCAATCCGGGCGCGGCGCCTATCTCAACCAACAGCCATTGGTGCGCCCGGCCACCGATGCGCGCACTCTGAGTGAATGCATCGCCATCATCGACTACAAGCGATTGGTGGGAGACCTCGCCGAACAACTGGTGCGTTCGCCACCCTACCGCTCCCAACGCAACCTCGGCTCCTCGGTGCTCGAATGGTGCTGGCTGGCAGCCGGGCGCGCGCAACTATACCTTCACGGCGGCCAAAAACTATGGGATTTCGCCGCCGGATACCTAATTTTGACCGAAGCCGGCGGCGCAGCAACATCGCTTTCCGGCAAAGCCCTGGACTGCACCCGCTTGCGCAAAAGATCGGTAGTAGCAGCGGTCAACCCCAACCTACTGACGCTCTGGGATGAATGGATAAACGCCAACAGCGCAGTGCCAAAATCTTCGCCTTTATAGGGCCGGTGGCAGTAGTCTTTATGAATCGTTGACCGCTTTGGGAAAATATCATAAAGATATTACTCCGTTATGCGGCGGTTTGATTTACTATACCGGGCTTTGGGATGCGCTTGGGTTGCGCCGGGGTTGTCGGCGGGGCGTGTATTTCAATCCATAAACTACGGCACCAGTCAGATAGCACATTGCTAAGTAATAGATCACCAAATACCAAATTTCCCAATA
Organism: Candidatus Poriferihabitaceae bacterium; assembly: GCA_965262585.1. Lineage (GTDB taxonomy): Bacteria > Pseudomonadota > Gammaproteobacteria > Arenicellales > Poriferihabitantaceae > JAHRAW01. The sequence continues at coordinate 509,878 of OZ253546.1, read as the reverse complement.
TCGGATTAATTGACCGCCGCCATGACAACGGTTAGCCGACGGCAGAAGGCCAACGCCATTCGTGCGCTTAGCATGGATGCGGTGCAGCGTGCCGGTAACGGCCATCCCGGTGCGCCTATGGGTATGGCCGATTTTGCCGAGGTGTTGTGGGCCGACCATCTTAAACACAATCCGAAAAATCCCAGTTGGTGCGACCGTGACCGCTTTGTGTTGTCTAATGGCCACGGCTCTATGTTGATTTATTCATTGCTGCATTTGAGTGGCTATGAATTGACCATCGAAGATATCAGGCAGTTTCGCCGGTTGCATTCCAAAACCCCGGGACACCCGGAATACGGTTACACCCCCGGCGTTGAAACCACCACCGGCCCGCTCGGCCAGGGTATCGCCAATGCGGTGGGAATGGCAATCGCGGAAAAAACGTTGGCGGCGCAATTCAACCGGCCGGAGCATTCCATCGTCAATCATTTTACTTATGTGTTCGCCGGCGATGGCTGCCTCATGGAAGGCATATCCCACGAAGCCTGTTCCCTCGCCGGTTCCCTCAAACTCGGCAAGTTGATTGCTTTTTACGACGACAACGGCATTTCCATTGACGGCGAAGTGACCGGCTGGTTCAACGATGACACGCCGAAGCGCTTCGCCGCTTACGGCTGGCATGTCATCGCTTCAGTGGACGGCCACGATCCGGCGGCGGTGGAACTGGCGATTTGTGCCGCCAAAGATGAAGCCGAACGCCCGACCTTGATTTGTTGCCGCACCACCATCGGCTTCGGCGCTCCCAACAAAGCAGGCACCGCCGCAAGCCACGGTTCGCCGCTGGGGGAAGAAGAAGTGGCGTTGGCGCGCGCGCAACTGGAGTGGCCGCATCCGCCGTTTGTTGTCCCCGAAGATAATTACGCCGCTTGGAATGCGTTGGATGCAGGCGCCTCGGCGGAGCAAGAATGGAACCAGCGATTTGCCGCATATCAAAAGGCTTTCCCGGAATTGGCAGCCGAGTTCAGCCGCCGCACGGACGGAGAATTACCGCCGCAGTGGGCGCAGAATGCCGCCGCCGCCATCACCGCCGCCAACGCCGCCGGAGAGAACATCGCCTCGCGCAAGGCTTCACAAAATGCGCTGGAAAAATTCTCCCCGCTATTGCCGGAACTGCTCGGCGGCTCCGCCGACCTGACCGGATCCAACCTGACTTTGTGGTCGAAATCCGTGCCAATTCACACCCAACCGGCGGGCAACTACCTCTATTTCGGCGTGCGCGAATTTGCCATGGCGGCCATCGTCAACGGCATCGCGCTACACGGTGGTTTCAAACCCTACGGTGCTACTTTCTTGATGTTCTCGGAATACGCGCGCAACGCGCTGCGCATGGCGGCGTTGATGAAAATACCGAGCATTTTTGTATTCACCCACGACTCCATCGGCCTGGGCGAAGACGGCCCAACCCACCAGCCGGTGGAGCAACTGGCGAGTTTGCGGTTGATACCGCGAATGTCGGTGTGGCGGCCGTGCGATGGGGTGGAGACCGCAGTGGCTTGGCGGCTTGCAGTTGAGTCCACCGCGCAACCTTTTTGTCTGGCATTTTCCCGCCAGACCTTGCCCCACCAGTTGCGAAGCGACTCACAACTGGCGTTGATTGAAAAGGGCGGGTATGTGTTGCGCGAATGCAGAGATACACCGGAAGCCATTATCATCGCCACCGGCTCCGAAGTATCTTTGGCAATGGAAGCCGCCGAACAATTATCCGAACGCCGAATTCGAGTAGTGTCCATGCCATCTATGGACCGCTTCGCCGCTCAAGATGCCGAATACCGCGAATCGGTGTTGCCGCATTCGGTGACCGCGCGGGTTGCGGTGGAAGCCGGAGTCACCGCAATCTGGGCTCAGTATGTCGGCGCGCACGGCATCGTGGTGGGCATCGATACATTTGGCGAATCGGCGCCGGCCAACGAAGTTTTTGAGGAGTTTAACATCACCACCCGGCATGTCGTCGAATGCGTCCAACGCCTGCTTGCGTGAGGTTCATTTGATGATACAAATGCAAGTTCAAATCCGTCTGTTTAAGTTCCATGAATTGGAGAGCAAGTCATGACCATTAAAGTAGCCATCAACGGCTATGGCCGCATCGGCCGCAACATTCTGCGCGCCAAATATGAATCCCCGCGCAGCGATATTTCCAAACAAATTTCCATCGTCGCCATCAACGACCTTGGAGACGCGCATACCAACGCCCACCTGACCCGCTACGACACCGCCCACGGCAAATTTCCGGGCAGCGTCGAAGTGAAAGGCGAGCATCTTATCGTCAACGGCGATCCCATCCGGGTATTGGCGGAGCGAGACCCTGCCAAACTGCCGTGGGGCGAGTTGGGCGTGGATGTGGTTCACGAAAGCACCGGTTTTTTTGCCAGTCGGGAGAAAGCCAACGCCCATATTGTCGCCGGTGCGCGCAAGGTCATCATTTCCGCACCGGGGGGCAATGATGTGGATGCCACGGTGGTTTATGGCGTCAATCACGACCTGCTCAAGGCAAGCGATACGATAATCTCCAACGCTTCGTGTACCACCAACTGCCTCGCGCCGCTGGCCAAAGTGTTGAACGATTCGGTGGGGTTGTTGCATGGCCTGATGAACACCATTCACGCTTATACCAACGACCAAGTGTTGACCGATGTATACCACAGCGATTTGCGCCGCGCGCGCTCCGCCACCAGTTCCATGATTCCCACCAAAACCGGTGCCGCGGCGGCGGTGGGTATGGTGCTGCCGGAATTGGCGGGAAAACTGGATGGTTTTTCGGTGCGCGTGCCGACCATCAATGTATCGCTGGTGGATCTGACTTTTGTCGCCGCCCGCGAAACCTCGGTGGAGGAGATCAACGATCTGCTCAAGTCGGCGGCGGATGGCAAGGTGCTCGGCTATACAGACGAGCCGCTGGTGTCGGTGGATTTCAATCACTCGCCGCTGTCGTCCACCGTGGACGCCGGTATGACCAGAGTGACCGGCGGCACGCTGGTGAAGGTGTGTTCTTGGTATGACAATGAATGGGGTTTTTCCAATCGCATGCTCGACACCACGCTGGCTTTGATGAACGCTCCTTGAACGATTATTTCGGAAATTTCATAAAACTTGACCCGTGTTGCGCCTGACGGATATTCCCCTCGACAACCGCCGGGTATTAATCCGCACGGATTTCAATGTGCCGTTGGAAGCAGGGGAGATTACCTCGGCGGCGCGCATCGAAATGACTCTCGGCACCATCCGTCTGGCACTCGACAGCGGCGCCAAAGTCATGCTGATGTCGCACCTCGGTCGTCCCGAGGAAGGCCGATATGACGCCGAATTTTCGCTTGCGCCCATAGTCCGCTATCTCGCCGGTGCGTTGGCGGGCAAGCGCGAAGTACGATTATGCACCGACTACTTGAAACATCCGCCAACTTTGGCAGATGGCGAAGTCGTGGTGCTGGAAAACGTGCGCTTCAATGTCGGCGAAAAAGTTAACGACGATGAATTGGCGAAACAATACGCCGATCTCTGCGATGTGTTCGTGATGGATGCGTTCGGCGCGGCGCATCGCACTCAAGCCTCGACTTGCGGCGTGGCGCGACATGCAAGCGTAGCGTGCGCCGGATTATTGCTACTCGCGGAACTCGACGGGTTGGCGAAAGTCATGGAAGCGCCGCGCCGTCCGTTGGTGGCGATTGTCGGCGGCGCTAAAGTATCCACCAAACTCGCCGCCATCGAAGCCCTGATGCAACGCGTCGACCAACTTATTCCCGGCGGCGGCATTGCCAATACCTTCCTCAAAGCCGCCGGTTTCAACATCGGCCAATCCTTGTTTGAACCGGACTTGGTAGACGCGGCGCGTGAGTTGCTGGACGTGGCGGCGAAGCGCGGCGGGGCCATCGAGTTGCCCGAAGATGTGGCGGTCGCCAAGACGCTTTCCGCCGATGCCCGCGCAATCATTAAGCCGGTGCGACAACTCGCCGACGATGATCGGATTTTGGACATCGGCCCGAACACGATTCGCAGTTGCGCACAAATCCTCAAATCCGCCGGTACCATCGCTTGGAACGGCCCGGTCGGGGTATTTGAATTTGACGACTTCGCGGTCGGCACTGAAGCCCTGGGCCGCGCAATCGCTGATTCCGAAGGGTTTTCAGTGGCCGGCGGCGGCGACACGCTGGCGGCCATCGAAAAATTCAATCTGACCGAAAAAATATCCTGCATATCCACCGGCGGCGGCGCATTCCTTGAATTATTGGAAGGCAAAACCCTGCCGGCAGTAGCCGCCCTCGAAGCCCGCGCCGGATAATCGCACTCTGGCCCGTTGAAAGGGGAAATCCGGCACCACTGATGCTAGAATTGTTGACCCTTGCCAGAGGAATGAGAATGAAAAATCGCCTACCCGTGTGCTCCCGCGTGGCGTGTTTCGCCAAGTTTGTCCTCGCCGGTTTCCTTGCCGTATTGCTGAGTGCTTGCGGGGGTGGGGGCGGCGGCGGTGGCGGTGCGTCAGTCGATCCGTCAGCCGATCCGCCAGTCGATCTGCCAATCTTTTTGTCAGCCGCTCCGTCAACCGATCCGCTAACCGATCCGTTAGTCATTTCGCCTAGTCCATCCGGCGCTTACGCCGAGCGAGTGGCTGCCTATGCGGCATCTAACGAATACCAAGTCTCATACGAGGTCACTGATGTCAACGGGGAGAATCCGACGATCATGACTGACACCCACTTAGCGCGTATTAACGCCGCGGCCGCCTATGCCGACGGCTGGACCGGGCGTGGTCAGGTCATCGCGGTTGTGGACACCGGCTTTCTTGAGACTCATGATGAACTCGATGAACTCACGGGAAAGACCGCTGGCAAGCGGACTCAGCAAGGCTACACCCCGGCCCTAGGGAATAAACGTCACGGCACCTTCGTTGCTTCGGTGGCGGCTGGCAACCGTTCAGGTTCCACCAGTGGTCTCGATATGCACGGGGTCGCGTTTGATGCTCGACTGCATTACACCGAGATTTCTCTGGGGAGCGGTGATGGTATGTATCGCCCGTTTCCACTGACGGATTACGAGGTTCGCGATGACAGGAGGAACGCCGCATTTTACAGCACTATCTTGGAAGGTGGCAGGACCGCGAATGCCCGCATCATCAACTTGAGTTTTGGGGTTAACGGCGCGGCTGGGATATATGATCGCGCAGAAGTGCGGAGGCGTTTTGTAAGGACGGCATTGATATTGGCGCAAACCTATACTTATGATGACGAAGGATTGATAGTCCCGCTATCAAGACCAAACGCCGATAAAAGTATTTTCGTTTGGGCCGCGGGCAACAGTGGCGGTCTGACGGATCCAAGTACCATGGCCGCTCCGAATCACGCCACGCCCCATCTTCTTGCGGGCCTTTCGCTACATTTCCCCGAATTGCAAAGCCATTCGCTTGCCGTGGTAGCACTGGATCAGAACGGCACGATTGCCGGTTACTCAAACCGTTGCGGGAGCGCCGCATCTTTTTGCATAGCCGCCCCGGGCAGCGGTATTGTTGGCGCGGATCCCATCGACAACAACGACAACGACGAAAACGACGACTACCGCGTCTCTAACGGCACCTCTTTCGCCGCACCCATCGTCAGCGGCGCGCTGGCGGTTTTGGCGCAACGCTTTCCCACGCTGGGCACTGACGAATTGGTCACCCGCATAAAGGCATCCGCCACCAAAACCGACCGCTATGCCGACCGCGCCATTTACGGGCAGGGCTTGCTGAATTTAGGTGCGGCTATCGCTCCGATTGGCACGGTCAGCGTGGCGGGCCTCTCGCGCTCCGATAGTTTTGTCAGCCCCGGCAGTTCATTTGGCGATGCGCTGGATGTGGCGTTCACCAATCAGTTTGTGACCGGCTTCGATTCATTGAATGCGCCGTTTGATTATTCACTGCAAGGTTTTGTGAAAACCGCCCCCGCATCAACCTTGCAGCCGTTAGCAACCATGCACAACGATTTATACGCGCAGCGCGATGATGATTTAGGCAACGCAAATCCATACGCAAGTCCACAAAATTACTTCACCGGCGCGGGCGGTTTCGCCTTGCACGGCGGCGCACAATCCGCCGCAGGTTTGCGCAGGATCAACGCCGATGCCAGTTCGCATCTGCACTTGTCGAACGGCGGCATCGATTTTGCTTTCGCCAAGCGCGAGCGGTTGGTGTTTTCCGCATTCGCTGACACCGCCCACCGCAACGGCACACCGCAAGTCGCCGGTTTGCGTTTCGCATGGCGGCCACAAACCGATTATGGCTTTGCTTTCGGCGGCGGCTATTTGCGCGAAGCCAGTGAGGTATTGCAAAGTGAAGGCGGCGGTGCTTTTGGAAATCTTTCCGCTGAAACCTTGTTCCTCGCCGCCGGTGGCAACTGGGAAATCAACCAATGGCGCATCCATGCCGGCGCAGAAGTTGGCGCGGTGCTGGCGCAAGGCGAACGCTGGTTCGATGACTTGTCACCCTTGTTCACTTCTTCATTCTCCCTCGGCACCGCACGGCGTCTGTCGGCAAACGATGAAATCCGCTTCGGTTTGTCCTCGCCATTGCGCATTGAACAAGGCAAAGCCAACCTCACATTGCCGTCCGGGCGCACCAAAAACGGCGTCGTTCAATACGCTGAAACCAGCGCATCGCTAACCCCAAGCGGCCGCCAGATAGACCTGACCGCAACCTGGCAGCGACGCTTGCCGGTCGGGTATTTCACGCTGTCCGCCCGCGCTTCTCACGACCCAAACCACACCGCCGCCGCCGATGCCGACCTCGCCACTCTGGCGAGTTACCATCTGGATTTTTAATCAGGCAAACGGCAGGGCGCTAACATAGCCTTCGCGGATTTTTCGCTTGGTGTTGGTCATTTCACGGTACGGTTTTTGCGGCTGGTTTGCGGCACGACTACGGCATCGCTGATCTCACTGACTCGGTACAAGCCGAGTTGCGCCAGCACAGTGCTGATTTCATCTGCAAAAATATCGACCAATGCGCCCAGTCCACGCGCGCCGTCGGCGCCGATGGCGAATAGCAGTGGACAGCCGAGCATGACAAAATCCGCTCCCAACGCCAGTGCCTTGACCACATCTTCTCCGCTGCGTATGCCGCTGTCAAAGAGTAGCGGATAATCCGCGCCCACCTCGGCGCGGATGCTGGGTAGCATGGCGATAGTCGGTGGCGCGCTGTCGAGTTGTCGGCCACCGTGATTGGAAACATATACGGCGTCCGCCCCGGCCTCTTTGATGCGCCGCGCATCCGCCGCCGACAGCACGCCCTTGACGATTAACTTGCCGCGCCATTGTTCGCGCAATCTGTCGAGGAACGTCCAGTCCGCCGCCCCGCGTGCGGCGTTGCGGGCAAAGCCATCGGGTTCGGCAAAATTCATCATGCGCGGCACGCCCCGAATCAGCGTCTCAATAGACCAACGGGGATGCAGGGCAAAATCCAGAAACTGGCGTGGGCCCAGATGAAACGGCACCCGAAATCCGTTTTTCAAATCACGGGGGCGGCGCGCCATTTGCGGCACATCGACGGTCAGCACGAGATGCGAATAGCCCGCCTCCCCGGCGCGTGCGGCCATGCGCAACGCGGCTTCGGGCGAAGCACCGGCATAGAGTTGAAACCATCCTTGCCCGTCCGCCCGCCGGTGAAATTCTTCCATTGAAGTTGAAGACGCCGTGGATACGCACAGCGGAATGCGATAACGCGCCGCCGCCGCCGCCAGCATGGCATCGGCGCCGGGGCGTGTCAGATTGCACATCCCCATGGGCGCGATGCCGAAGGGCAGTCCTTTCTCTTCCCCCAGAATGGTTTTAGTCAGGGAAAGTTCTTGTGCCTGAACCAGCACCCTCGGCTGCAGTTGGATGTCCGCAAGCGCGGTCCGATTCCTCCGCGCAGATATTTCACGCCCGGCAGCGCCATCGATAAAATCAAATAGCATGCGCGGCATCCGCCGCCGTGCCAAGCGGCGTGCGTCTTCGGTGGAATAAATTTTATTTCCGGGCATGGCAATGCGGATTACCGCGTTTAGTTCGAAATAGCCGGAATGGGTTAGAGTGGGAAGCGGTAAATGCGCACGCGGATTATAGCCCGTGGCGGCGTCCGGCACGGCGCAACGGGAATAATCCGCCCCGCGAAAGGTTGCGTATAATATTCCCAAAAGACATCGTTAAAAGGAAAATTGAATTTCATGCCCGCGACTAAAAAACCCGTTCCCTCCAAAACCCAACCTGGGCGCAAGGCTCGCAGTCGGCGCACCGCGCAAGTTCGGGAAACGCCGCCACGGGCCGGGTTCAGCGGCGGACGCTTTGTGCCATTGTCGGAACCGGATGTGGTGCAAATTGACGGCGCGGTTCGCCGGATTTTACAGACCATTGGCATGGCGGAAGCGCCGCCGGTGGTGGTCGAGTCCGTTACCGCCCACGGTGGCCGGGTCGACGCCGACGGCCGGCTACGGTTTCCCCGGCAACTCATCGACGATGCGCTGAATGGACTGACTCGTAATTTCAAATTGCCCGGTCAAACGCCGGAGCACGACATGCTCTTGCAGGGCAATCGCGTTTATGTAGGTTCCGGCGGTGCCGCGCCATACTTGGTCGATCTAGATAGCGGACGTTACCGCGCTTCCACCTTGCGCGACTTGTACGATGCGGCGCGCATGGTGGATGCGTTGGAGAACATCCACTTTTTCAGTAGATCGCTGGTCGCAGGCGACATGCCTGACGAGCGATCCCTCGACCTCAACACCGCCTACGCAAGCCTCAAAGGCACCGCCAAGCCGGTGTTCACCAGCGCCGGCGCCGCCGCCCATGTGGAAGAAATCGCACGACTGTGCTTTACCATCGCCGGTTCTCAAGCGGCCTTTGTGGCGCGTCCGTTCCTGTCCTTCAACATCAATCATGTAACGCCGCCACTGCGCTATGCGGCGGAGGCTTGCGAGGTCATGGCGGCGGCGGTGCGGTTGGGGTTTCCGGTACACGCCAATTCCTTCGGCCAGTTGGGGGCCTCGAGTCCGGTTACCATCGCCGGGTCGGTGGCGCAAAACGTCGCCGAAACTTTGGCCGGAATGATCTTCGCCTGGACCGTCAGTCAAGACGCAAAAGTAACCTTCGGCGCGCGCCCGATGATCACCGATTTGCGCACCGGCGCGGTGTCCGGCGGCGGTGGCGAGCAAGCCGTGTTGATGGCCGCCACCACGCAAATGGCGCACTACTACGACCTGCCGAATACCTGCATCGCCGGGGCAACGGACAGCAAAATCGCCGATGCCCAGAGTGGGTTTGAGAAAAGTTTGTCGGTGACGCTGGCCGCCCATGCCGGATGCAACGCGATTACTCAATCTTGCGGCATGCTGGCGAGTTTGACCGGCTGCGCCTTGGAAAGTTATGTCATCGACAACGACATGCTGGGCGGAATTTTGCGTTCCTTAAACCCGCCGGAGGTCAATTCGGATACCCTGTCGGTTAAGGCGATTGCCGAAGTGGTGGCCGGTGAAGGTCATTTTCTGGGACACGCGGAAACCCTGCGCCGTATGAATAGCGATTTTCTATATCCGAAAATCGCCGACCGCCGACCCTTCGCCGAATGGCAAGCGGATGGCTCCCGCGACATTCGCGAGGTCGCCATCGAGCGCACCCGGCAAATCTTGAACACGCATTTTCCGGCGCATATCAGCATGGATACCGACGCCAAACTGCGCGCTACGCTGGACATCCGGCTGCCTGTAATCCACCGGCAACCTTGATAGCATATCTATAATCTGCAAACGCTTGCGATGCTTAAATCAGTTGCAAGGATCCGTGGTAGATCATCTTCAACGCCACATAAAAAATCATCGCCAAGCCGACATAGCCGATCCAGCGATTTTTTTGCAGCAGGTCGGCGATTAACGCGGCGGCAAAGGTCATGAAAGCGACAGAGATCGCCAATCCCACCACCAGCAAGGTGGTATGCCCGTCAGCGATGCCTGCCACCGCCAACACATTATCCAGAGACATGGATACGTCGGCGATGACGATCTGCATAATGGATGAGGCCAGAGGCGGGTTTGCGGGCGGATCTTGGACGCCGTCCTCGCGTTCAGGATGTCGCAGGGCAGAGGTGTGAGGAGAAGGTTCGCGCAAATCCACCCACAGTTTCCAGCAAATCCACAGCAGCAACAATCCGCCGGCAAGCATCAGTCCGGTGATAGCCAGCAGTTGGACAGTGAGCACCGCAAACACGATGCGCAGCAACACCGCAACACCGACTCCGTAGAGAATCACCTTGCGGCGATGCTCAGCGGTGAATTTCGCCGCCACCAATCCAATGACGATAGCGTTGTCCCCGGCCAGCACCAAATCGACAAAAATAATCTGCCCGAGTTTGAATAGATTTTCGAAGTCGTCCATTACCGGCGGTTCGCGGTTGTGGGTTAGTGTAATAAAAAAGCCGCGCCATCCCCACAAACGGGACTGCACCGGGCCAGCCGATTATACCGCATCTCACGGCATAGCGACTTTACTTTTTCCCGTCTTGAATCAATTCATCCGTACGATCATCAGTTTCGCCGAAGCACCCGGCAATTCGCGTTGCATTCCGTGGTGCGGGTAATGGTTGACGGGTCTCACGCCACGCTGCCGAATGATTTGTCGACGGCGCCCGGCGGCACTTCCAGTCCGGCTAGTACGCAGCCTTCCGCAACCGGGCCGCCGGGGCAAATTTGATATAGGTATTTCATGCCGCCCTTGCGGTGAAAATTTTCCTCCAGCGCGTCTTTAATCTGCCGCAACACGGGGTGTTCGGCCCGGCTGTAGTATTCCTGCAAGGCGCGGATCAACAGCCAATGATCCTCCACCAGCGTCAATTCCCTTTCCGAGGCGATGCTGCGCGCCAGCGATTCGCTCCAACCGCCGGGGGCGTGGGGAAAGTCATGTTGTGTGTCGCTCATGGTGGCCATTTTATACCACCGATTACGCCACCGGCTAGATTATGTATGCGTTCACCCCTTAATTGCACTTGTGGGGGGATTGTTTGTGGGTGGGCGCATACGCTGCTGGAAATTCAACGGCTGTTCGGCTATGTTCACGGGCATGCCAAGTTTATCGACCGTCTCAATGATTTTATGTGCCGCCGGGTTGCTGGTGTTGGTGCTGGTATGGAGCGGCCCGGGGTGGGCGCAGGCGGATTGTCGGTTGTCGAATCGTGGCACTGAACAGATGCAAAGCGCGCGGATTACGCTGCTTAACGATCAACGCCAACGCATTGAAGTTGATTCGTTGATCGCCGATGATTCCCTCGAACGCGCCAGCGGTTATCAGTACATCTGCCCGCAAGTCATCGCCCGCACGACTATCTTATTTCGGTACACGGAACCGGGTGCCGGGCGGTTTCACATGCACAACGTCAAGGCGCCGCTCGACATCGGGTTTTTCGATGAAAACGGCGTGTTGATTCAAGCGATGGTGATGCATCCTTATACGAACGGCGAGGAAATTTTGTATGCCCCGATGCGGAAATATCAATACGCGCTCGAAGCCCGGCGCGGATTTTTCAAGGAAAAAGAATTGTCGGCGGGTTCATCCGAATTGCTAATCGAGACATTGCCCTGACGACCATGGCGACTCGGTCTCCAAACCCACCGGCGCAGGAAAAAATCGAAAAGCCGTGCGGATTGTGGGCCGGCCCCATGATGTTAGATGAACTGTTGTCGCAGCCGTCGGCGCCGATGTATCCGTTTCGTCACCGGGGCCGGTTGTACTGGTTGGAAGCGTTGGCGGAAGAGGGCGGCCGTATCGTTTTGATGGAGTCGCGGGACTCCGCTTCGGAACGCCGCCGATGCCTGACCCCGGCGCCGTTTAACATTCGCACCAACGCTCACGAATACGGTGGCCGTTGCTTCTGCATGCTCGGCGATCAATTTATTTTCAACAACTTCAGCGATGGACGCATCTATCGCCAAGATCTGTCCACCGCGGATTTGTTGACCCCGCCGACTGCGGTAACCCCGTTGCCGCCAGACCAACAAACGACGTGTTTTGCGGATTTACTTCCACTCAACGGCCTCGGCATGGTGATCGCAGTTATGGAAAGTGGCGCACAAGGCCGTGAGGAACGAGATTATCTGGTGGCTGTTAATCTGTCGGATGAAGCAAGCCGTGAAGGAACCTCAACGCCCGTAGTATTGGTAGAAGGCAGTGATTTTTATGCGTCCCCGGTGGTTGCGTCTGACGAGGGGCAAATCGCCTGGATGGAATGGGATCATCCCTTTATGCCCTGGGATCAGAGCCGCTTGGTGACCGCGGAATTGTTTGCCGGCGGCGGCACGCCGGAAATTCGCAAGCGGCGAGTGCTGGTGGAACAAGCCGACCGGGCGGTATGCCAAATCGGGTTTTTAGACGACCACAGTTTGTTGTTTGTAAGCGACGGCAACGATAACGATTTCTGGAATTTCTTCCGTTACAAAGATAATGAAATCCGGCAAATCACCGACCATGATCACGAATACGGCGAAGCGCAGTGGCAATTCGGCCAGCATCGCTGGCGGCAAATTGCCGAGGACAAAATCGCCGCCGTGGGCAGTTGCCACGATGGCGACCGTTTATTGGCGGTGGCGATAGATTCCGGGAAGGCCACTCCGTTGGCCGAAGGCGTTGCGGTGTGCGCTCATTTAAGTGTGAACGCCGATGACAAAGAACTACTATTCATCGCCCGCCATGCAGACCGGGACGCGGAAATCCGTTCCCTGAAATTTGCAAGCGGGGCGGCGCGCGCGGTCTATGCGCCAACCTCCGGGTTCGCCGACCACGACTGCAGCCAGCCGCAACCCATCACCTATCCAACCCGCGACCGAGGATGCGCGCATGCCTATTTTTACGCGCCCTTCAACCGCCGCTATCGTGGCCCGCGAAACGCCAAACCGCCGCTGCTGGTGGTGGTGCACGGCGGCCCCACCGGACGCGCCACGCCGGAACTGCATCCCCTCAAGCAATTTTTCACCTCCCTCGGCTACGCCGTGCTGGACATCAATCATCGCGGCAGCACCGGCTACGGCCGCACCTATCGGCAGAGTTTGCTCGGGCGATGGGGCGAGATCGACGCCACCGACATCGCCGACGGCGTGAAGCATGTGCTGGAAAAAAACCTCGCCGACCCGGAACTGGTATTCATCCGTGGCGGCAGTGCCGGCGGTTACGCCGTGCTGCGGGCGTTGACGCGGTTTCCGCAAATGTTCTGCGGCGGTGCTTGCTACTACGGCATCGGCAACCTAATCACGCTGGCACAAATCACCCACAAATTTGAAGGCTGCTACACCGACCGCCTGATTGGCGAAACCTATGACCCGAACAAAATTTATGACCCGACCCGCGACTCCACCAGTTGCTTTATAAAGCGCTCGCCAATTTTTCAGTTGGAACGCCTCAACAGCCCGCTGATCCTGTTTCAAGGATTGGAAGACAAAGTAGTGCCCCCGGCACTATCCCGGGAAGTCGCCGAACTACTCAAGAAAAAAGGAATACCCTACGAATATATCGAATACCCCGACGAAGGCCACGGCTTCCGCCGCTTGCCAAACCGCATAGATTCCCTACAAAAAGAGACCAAGTTTTTCGCTTCCATCATTCGCTCAAAGAAATGATCGGCATAGCCGCCCATCACTAAGAACCGGTACAAAACCCCCGCGCCTAGCGCAACCCCTTAAAACAGTGTTTCCGATTTGTCTTTATTGTTCGATGGTGGGTCGGCGGTGGGGGGTTCGGTGCCGGTTATGTAGTATTCGAAGTAGCCGTTGGGGTCGTCTTCGGGGGTTGGTTTGGCGGTTTTTTTGTTGATGAAGCGGGTGGTGATGTTTTCCGGTGGCGGCAGCGGGTGTTCGGGTGAATCGGCGAGTGCTGCGCCCATGTAATCTACCCAGATGGGTAGTGCGGCGGTGGCACCGGATTCGCGGCGGCCAAGGTGAGATGGTTCGTCGAAGCCGACGAATACGGTGGTGACCAGATCGCGGTTGAAGCCGGAAAACCACGCATCGCGAAAGTTGTTGGTGGTGCCGGTTTTTCCGGAGAGGTCGTTTCGATTGAGCGAAAGCGCGCGCCGCCCGGTTCCGGTGAGGATGACTTGATGCATCAGGTCGCTGATCAGAAACGCGTTCTGCGCAGAAATCGCGCGGTTTGGTTCAAGCGCGGTCGCCATCTCCGCCTCCGTCTCTGCCGCCTCCGTCTCTGCCACCACCGTCACCGGTTCTCTATTGACAACTTCATTGACGACTTCGTTGGCGACGCCATTGACGACTTCATTGATGACTTCATTGACGACTCCATTAACGACGCCACTGACGACCAGATCATCTTCATCGGCATCTCGCACCCGGCAGTATTCGCATTCATCGGCACTAAACACAACCTCGTTGCCGTCTCCGTCTATAATTTTTTCGATGAGATAGGGTTTGATGCGCGTGCCACCGTTGGCGAATACTGCAAAGGCCGCTGCCAAGTCCAGCGGGGCGACGCTAATGCTACCGAGGGCCAGGGAGAGACTGCGGGGCAGTTGTTCGGGGTCGAAGCCGAATTTGGCCAGGTGGTCGATGGTTTTTTCAATGCCGATGGCGCGCACCAAGCGCACCGAAACCAGATTGATGGAGCGGCTCAACGCTTCCCGCAAGCGAGTCGGGCCAAAAAATTTCTTGCTGTAATTCTGCGGTCGCCAGATGCCTTCGAGATCGTCCTCGACCACAATCGGCCCGGCACTCACCAAACTCGCGGCGGTGAAGCCGTTGTCCAGCGCGGCGGAGTAAATGAACGGCTTGATGTTCGAGCCGGGCTGCCGCAACGCTTGAGTGGCGCGGTTAAACTTGCTCAAGTAATAGTCGAAGCCGCCGCTCAAGGCCATGACCGCGCCGCTGTTCGCATCCAGACTGACCAGCGCGCCGGACACCAGCGGCAACTGGTTGAGACGCCAGTTGCTGTCGCCGGTGCGCGATACATAAATAATATCGCCGCGCTTCACCACCTCGGCGGCGGTGGCCGGTTGCGCCCCGGTGCGGTTGGCGGTCTGATAAGGCTTGGCCCACTTGATATGCTCCCACTCAATGCCAATGGTTTCTTGATCTTGCGTGAGCGCGGTGATGTTGCGCTCTCCGCTTTTCAGGACAATGGCTGGCATCAACTCCCGACTTTTGGGGTATTTCAGCAACGCCTGATCCATGGATTCGGGCGTGTGTGCATCCGGGTCGAGGTTGGCGAGGGGCCCGCGAAAACCATGTCGCCGGTCGTACGCCAGCAGGCCATTTCGCAGTGCCTCATCGGCCTGAACCTGATGCTCGCTGTTGATGGTTACCATCACTTCGTAGCCCAACTCGTATACCCGTTCACCGAAACGCTCCACCATAAACTGGCGCGCCATCTCGGCGACATAAGGCGCTTGCGCTTCCTTCTCGGCGACATGACGGGTCGCGGTGATTGGTGCCTGACGCGCGGCGTTGTAACTGAAGTCGTCGATCTTTTCCAGGTCGAGCAGGCGTTTCAATACATGGGAGCGGCGCTCGGCGGCTCGTTGCGGATTCGATATGGGGTTGTCCCGAGACGGTGCTTTGGGCAGGCCGGCGAGCATGGCGATTTCGGGAACGCTCAGGTTTTCAAGTTCCACGCCGTAGTACACTTGAGAGGCGGCGGCGAAACCGTAAGCGCGGTGGCCGAGAAAAATTTTATTCAGATACAGTTCCAGAATTTCATCCTTGGTCAAGGCGCGTTCCATTTTGAATGCCAATAGCATTTCCTTGAGTTTGCGAGTGTAGGTTCGTTCCGGTGTGAGGAAAAAATTTCGTGCCACCTGCATGGTGATGGTGCTCGCCCCCTGAGATCTGGATTTGCTGCGCAGGTTGCTCCATCCGGCGCGCAAGATGCCGGGGAAATCCACTCCGCCGTGGTGATAAAAGCGGTCGTCTTCGGTGGCCAGCACGGCGTCAATGAGCAATGGCGGGGTGTAATCCAGGGAAACCGGTATGCGCCTTTCATTGCCGTATTCGGCGATGATCTGGTGGTCGC
This sequence comes from Candidatus Poriferihabitaceae bacterium, assembly GCA_965262585.1. Lineage (GTDB taxonomy): Bacteria > Pseudomonadota > Gammaproteobacteria > Arenicellales > Poriferihabitantaceae > JAHRAW01. The sequence continues at coordinate 493,846 of OZ253546.1, read as the reverse complement.
TGTTGTAAATGCGCAACGGGATGTTCAAGGGAATCCGCCGAATTTCCTCGATGGTGGGCAGCCCCGGCAGCAGCGGGACGATATACAACCCCAGCCCGACTCCCATGGCCGCCGCCAACACCAAGCCCCAGCGGATGATTTTCCATAACGGTTTGAGGGGGAATTTCATCGGTAGGTGGTTCAGGTTTGGGGCGGGTTTATGGTGAGTTTCGAGGCGCGTTTCGAGGTTGCAATCTGATTGGTAGGATAAAGTTTCCCCCGGCGTGCCATACGGGTTATTATAACCCCAATCCGCATCCGGTAACGCACCCGGTCGTAGCGGTGCGCAAATCCTAAACGCAACCCCGGACTTGACGGCTTGCAAGGCAACATTTATCTAATTGGCCCCATGGGGGCGGGCAAAACGACCGTGGGTCGCAAACTCGCCTACTTGCTGTGCTGTGATTTCATCGATACCGACGAGGCTCTGGAAAAGAAAACCGGGGTGTCGGTCAGCCACATATTCGAGATCGAGGGCGAACAGGGTTTCCGGGAACGGGAATCCCGCTTGCTTGCGGAAATCGGCGCGGACGCCACCGGCGCGAACACTGGCTCGAACATCGGCGCGGTAGTCGCCACCGGCGGCGGGATTATTTTGCGGGAAAGCAATCGGCAAGTGATGCGCAAGTCCGGAACCGTGGTTTATCTGCGCGCCTCGCCGGAATTGCTTTGGGAGCGTCTCCAAAAGAGCCAGTCCCGCCCGCTGTTGAGCGTGCCGGATCCGAAAAATACAATAACGGAGTTACTGGAAGTGCGCGGCCCGTTGTATACCGCCGAAGCGGATTTCACCATCGAATCGCTCGCCGAACCCGCCGCCGGAATGGCGGCAAAGATATTCACTTTGTTATGGCCAGATGACCATGATGATTATGAAAACCGTTGATTATGAAAACCGATGATTATGAAAACCGTTGAAGTTGATCTCGGCGCGCGCGCCTATCAAGTCCGCATTGGCCGTGGCCTGCTGTCGATGGCGGATGAAATTCTGCCGTGGGTGCGGGGGCTACAGGTCTGTATCATCAGCGATCAGGTGGTGGCGCCGCTGTATCTCGAACCCTTGCAAGGCGCGCTCTCCGGCAAGCAGGTCGTTTCAATCATCCTGCCGCCCGGCGAATCCGGCAAGAGTCTGGAAGGAGTCGGCGGCATTTTCGACCAACTATTGAGCATACCCTGCGACCGCGAAGTGACCGTCATCGCCCTCGGCGGCGGGGTGGTCGGCGATATTGCCGGATTCGCCGCCGCTTGCTATCAGCGGGGCGTGCCGTTCATTCAAGTGCCCACCACGCTGCTGGCACAAGTCGATTCCTCGGTGGGCGGCAAGACCGGCGTCAATCATCCCCTCGGCAAGAACATGATTGGTGCTTTTCACCAGCCGCGCCGAGTGCTCGCCGACACCGCCACGCTGGACACCCTCGACCTGCGGCAACTCAAAGCCGGTATGGCGGAAGTCATTAAGTACGGTGTCATCAACGACGCTGATTTTTTCGCCTGGCTCGAAGACAACATCGAAGCGGCACTGGCGCGCGACCCCGAAACTCTGGCGTATATTATCGAACGGTCATGCCTCAACAAAGCAAAAATAGTCGCCCGGGATGAACGGGAAAGCGGCGTCCGCGCACTGCTCAACCTCGGCCACACCTTCGGCCACGCCATCGAAACGGGCACCGGCTATGGCAACTGGCTGCACGGCGAAGCGGTGGCCACCGGCATCTCCATGGCTGCGCATCTGTCGGCGCAAATGGGACACCTGTCCGCCACGGAACATACACGCATCGACGGCCTGCTGAGTGCCGCCGGGCTGCCAGTTGGCCCGTTCACTGGCTTGCCGGCGGCGAAAATGCTGGAATTGATGAAAGCAGACAAAAAAGTCCGCGCCGGAACCGTGCGGCTGGTGCTGCCCAAAGGCATCGGCAACGCTGAACTTGTCAGCAACTACCCGGCGCAAGATTTGGAACAAACCGTGGCGCACTTTACCGCAGCGTAGCCGCTCGTTAAAAGGACAAGTCGCGGCCTGTCTTACGCGGACTGGGACGGGGACAAAACATCAATACCCCTATACAATCCGCACTTCAATATCATCCACAGCACACAAGACACTTGAACTTATCACCGACCTATCTTTCGCATGACTAAAAAGAAACCCTGGGGTGGCCGCTTTGCGGGTACCACCGGTTCGCTGATGGAGGCGTTTTCTGCTTCCATCGAAGTCGACCGGCGGTTATACCGTCACGACATTCGCGGCTCCGTCGCCCACGCACGAATGCTGGTTTCCATCGGCATATTGACTGCCGAGGAATTCGGCATGATTGAACGCGGCCTCGACACCATCGGCGAACAAATCGAGCGCGGCGATTTCCCCTGGTCGCAAGCCCGCGAAGATGTCCATATGAATATCGAGGCGCGGCTCATCGAACTGATTGGCGACGCCGGTAAAAAACTGCACACCGCGAGATCGCGCAACGATCAGGTCGCCACCGACCTCAGGTTATACTTGCGCGAACAAGTCGACGAGTTGGGCAAACGGCTGGATGCGTTGCAACGGGCGTTGGTGGATATGGCATTCGCCGAAGCGGCAACCATCATGCCCGGCCACACCCACTTGCAAAGCGCGCAACCGGTCACCTTCGGCCATCACTTGTTGGCATGGAATGAAATGCTGCAACGCGACTACGAACGCCTGCTGGAATGCCGGGGTCGCATCAACATTTCGCCGCTGGGAAGCGCGGCGTTGGCCGGAAGCGGGTTTGCCATCGACCGCGAAATGACCGCCAAAGAACTGGGCTTCGACGCGGTCTCCCGCAACTCTCTGGACGCGGTTTCGGACCGCGACTTTGCCATCGAATTTAACGCCCACGCGGCGTTGTTGATGGTGCACTTGTCGCGCATCGCCGAAGAGATGGTGTTGTGGTCTTCGGATGCATTTGGTTTCATCGACCTCGGCGACGCTTTCTGCACCGGCTCCAGCATCATGCCGCAAAAGAAAAATCCCGACGCCGCCGAATTGGTGCGCGGCAAATGTGCGCGGGTGAGCGGCAATCTGGCGGCCTTGTTGATGCTGATGAAGGCGCAACCGCTGGCGTATAATCGCGACAATCAGGAAGATAAAGAGCCGTTGTTCGACAGCGTCGATACGGTACTCATGTGCGTGGAGTTGTTCGCGGCGATGGTGCCGCAAATGACCATCAATCGGCAGGCAATGCTGACGGCGGCGGCGCGCGGGTATTCCACCGCCACCGATCTTGCCGACTATCTGGTTGCCAAAAAAGTGCCGTTTCGGGATGCCCACGAAGCGGTCGGCAAGGCGGTCGGGTTTGCGTTGCAAAAAGACCTGGAACTTGCGCAGATTAAACTCGCGGATTTTCAGCAATTCAGTTCGGCTATCGGCGAAGATGTATACGAAGTATTGACGCTGGAAGGCTCGGTCAATGCCCGCAACCATGTCGGCGGAACCGCGCCCCAACAAGTCACCCAATCTGCCACGGCGGCGTTGAAAATGCTCGACTCCCGTGTCCTTAATGGATAACCGATAGAGGTAACCGAAGAGGCAACCAATGAAAAAAACTTTACTCGTAGGTTTGGCCGGTTTACTGCTGCTCGTTGCTTGCGGGCAGAGCGGGCCGTTGTATTTACCGGAAAGCGACGGCGGCGGCGAAACGACCGAGAGCGGCATCGCCGAATAACCGCCCGCGAATTGCATACTCGCATTGGATCATTTTCACCACATAGGCGGACACCTGCACGCCGAGCAGACACCCTTGTGCGTCATCGCCGAGCGTTTTGGCACGCCTTGTTATGTCTATTCCCGTGCCACTCTGGAGCGGCACTGGCGCGCCTTCGACGACGCCTTTGGCGAACATCCCCATCGCATCTGCTACGCGGTCAAAGCCAATGGCAACCTAGCCATCCTCAACTTGCTTGCCGCACTGGGTTCGGGATTCGACATCGTCTCCGGCGGTGAATTGCGCCGTGTCTTGGCGGCCGGCGGCGACCCGGCGAAAATCATTTTTTCCGGGGTTTGTAAGCAAACTTGGGAAATCCGTGAAGCCCTGAACGCCGGAATCGCTTGTTTTAACATCGAGTCGGAAGGGGAGTTGCGCACAATCAGCGACAACGCCGCAGAGCAGGGACGAGTCGCCGCGATCTCGGTGCGCCTGAATCCCGATGTGGACGCCAAAACCCATCCCTACATTTCCACCGGCTTGCGCGAGAACAAATTCGGCCTGACCGCGGAGCGCGCTCTGGCGGTGTATCAACGGGCGCACACCGATCCGCATATCCGCATCGCTGGAGTCGCCTGCCATATCGGTTCGCAGTTGACCGAACTTGCGCCCTACAAAGATGCATTGCGGCGAGTGCTGGAGTTTGTCGACCAGTTGGAAGCCATCGGCATCGAGATCAACGACATTGATTTCGGCGGCGGGTTGGGAGTGCGTTACGACAAAGAGACGCCGCCAAGCCCTGCAGAATACGGCGAGTCGATTATCGAACAACTCCGAGTTCGCAAAAAACAACTGCCGGTCACCATCGAGCCCGGACGGGCTATCGTTGGCAACGCTGGAATTTTGCTTACCCGAGTCAACTACTTGAAGCACGGCGAAGCGTCAAATTTTTGCGTGGTGGACGCCGGTATGAACGATTTGATTCGCCCGGCGTTGTATCAAGCCTGGCAGGAAATCGTCGAAGTCGAGCAACGCCCGGAGATTGCGGCGACGCAGTATGACGTAGTCGGCCCGGTCTGTGAAAGCAGCGACTTCCTCGGCAAAGAACGCGCCCTGAAAATCCGCGAAACCGACCTGCTGGCAATCAGAACCGCAGGTGCCTACGGCGCAGTAATGGCATCAAACTACAACGCCCGCCCACGCCCCGCCGAAGTAATGGTGGACGGCGACGAATTTCACTTGATCAGGAAAAGAGAAAGCATCGAAGATTTGTATCAAGATGAGTGTGTGCTGCCGGGGCGGTGATTGTGCAATCCATCAGTAGTCATACGGCAATCGCAGAAATGACGGATTGAAATAATTACCCTAGTCGTCATTCCCGCGCAACTGGAATCCAGTAAAAAAATGTGCGGCGTAAGCCGCTCCCTAAAATGTCCGGCTACGCTGGCATTTATTCTTGACTAAGCCAAGCGGCTAGTAGTTTGATTTGCAGTGCGGTTAGGCGGGTTTTGTGGGCGGGCATGACGCCGTTGCGGCCGGTGGCGATTGATTGTTGGATGTTTGCCGCGTCGCCGCCGTATAACCAAATGTTGTCGGTTAGATTGGGGGCGCCGAGTGCCGGGTTGCCGGTGCCGGTTGCGGCGTGGCAGGCGGCGCAGAATTGTAAGTATTTAGCGTGCGTTTGTTGATACGCGGGTTGTTCTTTGTTGGCGTTGAAGTCGCGCACCAATGCCGCCATGGATGCCACTTCCTGTTCGCCGCCGAGCACGATTTCCCAGCCCGGCATCGCCGCGTTGCGTCCGTTGGTAATGCTGTCGCTAATCTGCGCGGTGCTGCCGCCCCATTGCCAATCGGCGTCTTTTAAGTTGGGGAACGAGTCGGCTTGTCCGCGTGCGTCTTGGCCATGGCAGTTGGCGCAGTTGTTTTTGAACAAGTTTGTCGCGAGTTTATCCAAAGCCGGGTGTTGTTGCAGTTGTGCCGTGTCGAGTGCTTCGAGCAATGCCAATTTGGGCTGATACTTGTTGTCGATGCGCTCTTTGCTTTCGCTGAATTGTTTGGCGGTGGTGAGGTCGAACAAGCCTTTGTAATTACCGAGGCCCGGGTAAAAAATCAAATATAAAACCGAGAAGAACAAACTCGCGAGCATTAACCAAAACCACCATTTTGGCGGCACCGCGCTGCTTTCGCTTAAGTCTTCATCCCAGGTCACATCCTCTTCGACATACTCGCGGCCATCCTCGCGAGCAGGGAAATACACGCGCACCAACAACAGCAACAGGAAAATCAAGCCGATAATAGTCAGCCCGACTACCCACCAATGCCAGAACAACGGCAATTCTCCCGACATCACTCGTCCTCCAGCGGAATTCGCATGTGTTGTTCTTGCTCCGATCGGCTGCTTTTGAATGACATTAGAATGACTAACAGGATCATCATTCCCATCACCAGCAAATCACCGAGTAAAATAAATTGCCACATGATTATTGGCCCAGTCCTTGCAAATAAGCGACCACCGCATCCAACTCGGTTTTCCCTTCGAGTGTCGCAACGGCGGCGTTGATTTGTTCCTCGGAATACGGATGCCCGAGGCGCTTCAGTTGCCGCATTTTTGCGACTATCTGGCTTGCATCCAACGGCGTTTTATCGAGCCACGGATAAGACGGCATGATCGAGGCAGGCACCACCGCACGCGGATTGATGAGGTGAATCCGTTGCCATGTGTCGCTGTATTTTCCGCCGACTCGCGCAAGGTCGGGGCCGGTGCGCTTCGAGCCCCATAAAAATGGCCGGTCGTAGACCGAATCGCTCGCTCGTGAGCGCGCGCCATAGCGCATCACCTCCGCCGTGAGCGGGCGAATTTGCTGGGAATGGCAACCGACACAGCCTTCGCGGATGTAGAGGTCGCGCCCGGAAAGTTGCAACGCGCCAAATGGTTTTACCTCGGCGTTCGGCGTGCTCAAGGTGCGGTCAAACAGGCTGGGCAGAATTTGCACCAGCCCGCCGATGGATGCGACCACCAGAATACCGAAGATCAGCAACGCCGAGTTGCTCTCGATGGTTTTGTGTAGTTTCAGCATCAGATTACTCGCAAAGTTACTCGCAAAACTACCCGATCTCGTAGCCTTTGTGCACCGCCGGAATCGCAACCGCAATCGGTTGTTTGCCGCGCACAAAAGTAGTGAACAAATTACCCGCCATGATCAACACGCCGATCAGAAAGAGCACTCCACCGATCAGGCGAATCCAGTGATACGGTGCATTCATCAGCATGATTTCAACGAAACTGTATTGGAGTTGCCCGTATCCGTCGAGCGATAACGCCATCAGCCCTTGGGAGATACCCGAACCCCACATCGAGATGATATACAACAACACTCCAACCAGCGCGACCCAAAAATGAACATTGACCAGTTGCTTGCTCGCAAGCCCCACGCCGGCGAGTTTTGGCACGAGAAAATACATCGTGCCAAAAGTGATGAATGCGTTCCAACCGAGCGCGCCGGAATGCACATGGCCGACAGTCCAATCGGTGTAGTGACTAATCACATTGACGCTTTTAATCGCCATCATCGGCCCCTCGAAAGTCGCAAGCGCGTAAAAAACCATCGACACCATTACGAACTTCATCCCCGGATCGGTGCGCAATTTATCCCACGCCCCGCTCATCGTCATTACCGCGTTTATCATGGTCGCCCAAGACGGCGCCAGCAATATCACGCTCATCACCATCGCCGTGTTCATCAGCCAGTCGGGAATCGCGGTGAAGTAGAGGTGATGCGGGCCGACCCAGATGTAGGTGTAGACGAACGCCCAAAACGCGATTACCGAAAGCCGATAACTCCAAATAGGCCGCCCCGATTGTTTCGGCAGGGTGTAGTAAAACATTCCAAGAAACCCGGCGGTCAGAAAAAACCCGACCGCGTTATGCCCATACCACCACTGCACAATCGCGTCCTGCGAACCGGCGTAAATCGGATAGGACTGCATCCAACTATAGGGAAGCGCGAGGTTGTTGACGATGTGCAACATCGCCACAACGATAATCAACGCTCCGAAAAACCAGTTGGACACATAGATCGGGCGGATTTTGCGGCGCACGATAGTGCCGAAAAAGACCACCCCGAACAACACCCACAACACCGCGACCGCGATGTCGAAGGGCCATTCAAACTCGGCGTATTCCTTGCTGCTGGTATATCCGAACAACAATGAGACGAGCGCGAAAAGCAAACCGATTTGCCAAAAAATCGCCGTCACCAATGCGGTTTTCGGCGCGAACAATCGAACATGCGAGGTTCGTTGAACGCTGTAATACGCGGTCGCCATCAACGCCGAACCGCCGAAACCAAAGATAATCGAATTGGTATGAAACGGGCGCAACCGCCCGAATGAAATTTCGGGGATGTCGAAATTCAACCACGGCATCACCAACTCCGCCGCCAAATACACCCCGGCCGACATCCCAATCACCGCCCACACCACCGAGCAGATGAGCAAAAAAATCGTTGCCGAATCGGTGTAGTAGTTTTGCGTCATAATGATATTTTACGATTGCTTTGCGCTTCGTCAAACGCCCAAATCGGGGCCGATGCCATTCACCCACAAAAACACGCTCAACCCGAGCAACGCCAAGAAAGTGGCGACCAGATAACCGAGCACCGCGCAACCCATGAAAATCCCACGATCCTGATTGGTTTTGAGCAACACCGGAATCGAGATAAACAACAGATAAGTACTCAACGCAAACAGCGGCGCCAACGCCAGAATGTGAAACAAAATATTCGGATAAAGATGCGCGACGCCACCGAGCATAATCGGCGTGCCGGCGACCGAGACCACGCCGAAACAACCGTCCAAACCGGCTTCCTCGGTATAAGTTGCCGCCATCCATTTAACGACTGCAACCGTACTCAAAAACCCGGCGATGAGCACAACCGCATACAACAACGCGATGGTTAACGCCTCACTGAACGACAACACCAACGGCTCAGCAACGCCCAACGGCCAACCGTACCGCCAAGTACCAAAAAACGCACACACCGGCGGAATCAACCCAATCCATAACGAATACCCAAAAAACCACCGCCGCGAAGAGTAACCCGCTCCCGCCAGTTGCTTAATGATCCGCTCAATGTATTCGCTTGGCATGATGGTAGAAGAAATCAAACTTGATCCGATAGAAAAATTGAAAATGTATAAAACACCAATCTACATCGCCTAACCCAGTCGCAATACATAGTTTCTGTTGCATACCCCTGCCTACGCATTTTATTCAACAATGGCCTGCTCTTATTTGAATTATCCATACTCAAAGAGTCAATGATAAATATCATTTTTGAGTGTGATGGACGATGTTGGGGGTTGTGGTTATATTTGTAAATAAGTTTGGTTGAAAGGTTTCTTTGGATTTGATATATTCTGTGCTGGGGTGGGAGTGTTTGATACTAGACTATAAATGAGTGCAAGGTATACCTGTGACATTACGGAAGGGAAAAACTAAATCCATACTTGAGGCTTCTATTGATTCGGCCTTGTTGGCTGTTGAGATCTATAACAAGCCAAGAACCACATTCAGAAGTGAAGCATTTATATCGCTTATGGTTATGGCCTGGACGAGGCTTCTTCTAGCTCACTTTAATAACACGATAGGTGATAAATATTACGATAAAAAGCCAAATGGTAGATATAAGATTATTGATGGAGAGCGAAGTACATGGGCGTTATCTACATGTATAAAGAAATATAAGGAACTTAGCGATCCAGTTAAGACGAATTTGGAGTTCTTTATCAAACTAAGAAATAAAATAGAGCACCGTCACATTGATCGAAGAGAGATAGATACGCTAATATTTGGGGAATGTCAGTCTTTGTTGTTCAATTATGAAAATCAATTAATTTCATTATTTGGCTCTGACTACTCAATTAATGAGGCGTTGGTTTATAGTCTACAGTTCTCTAAACTACGCACAAAACAACAAGAAAAAGCTAGCAAGTCTGCCTTATCAAAAGACTCGGCAGATATAATGACATTTGTTGAAAAGTACAGAAACGGACTATCTTGTGATATTTACAACTCTTTTGAGTACAGCATAAAATTAATTCAAATTCCAAAGATTACCAACACAAATAGAGCAGATGCTGCTATTGAGTTTGTTAAGTGGGATGAGTTGAGTGACGAAGGTAAGGAGGCATACGACAAAATATCAGTTCTTATCAAGGATAAACGGGTAACTGTTGAAGGATCTAATGTAAAAAGAATTAAACCGACTGAGGTTGTAAATAGAGTGAATGATGCTTTAGGTGACAAACGTTTAACTTTAAACCTCCATGTTGTTTTGTATAAACTATTTAAGGTGCGGCCGCCTAATGGTGCAGATGATCCATTTAATACAAATTCAGAGTTTTGTTTATACGATGAGCCACACAATGACTATGTATATCAAGAAGCTTGGGTCGAGTATTTAGTTCATTTATTTCAAACAATCGAATATACACCTGCACAGCTTAGAGGGATGTATAAGGAAGGTGAGAATTTAGATGTTGATGAATATCGCATCTAACAATAACATCCAGCGAATTGCCAAAAGCACCGCTTTTTGTGTTTCTGCTGTCGCTCATTATCACACAAAAAACCGCCACTTTTGGCAACAGATGATATAGGCGTTATGTCCTTTTGAGGAGGAGTTCGTTATGAGTCATAATTTTGAAAACTTAAAAAATCATATATTACCGCTATCCAAATCAAATGAATTTCACTCGGCTAAGAATGAATGGAAGTTGGTTGATGTGGAAATACGGGAAGACGGGGACAATTGCCCTTGTGGTAAGGATATTAAAGAGCTTTGCTATATCACAAATCAGCTCAATGGAAATAAAACATATGTAGGCAATGTCTGTGTAAACCAGTTTATAGGCATTAAAACAGGGAATCTTTTTTCTGGCCTAAAACGAATCGCTAACGATAGCACGGCTAATGCTAATGAAGACCTAATAGTTCACTCATATAATCTTGGCTATATTTATAATGAGAATGAGTATAAATTCTTAATGGATACCAAGAACAAGAGAAAACTTACTAACAAGCAAAAAGCCTGGAAAGAAAAGATAAATAGACGAATTGTCAATAAAATTGTGGTCAAAAGGACTAAAGGGGTCAGTGTGAATTAAATAAACTCCCATCCTTTCTTGGCCGTATAATCAATTTAATTCACACTGACCCCTTTAGTCTTGTACTGAACCCAGATAAAGTAGCAAATGCTTCAAGTTAAGCAAGGTATAACAAATAGCACCAGCGGACGCGCCAAAGGCGCGCGCCACTGAGCAAAACGTTAGGCTTCGATGAGGACGACAAATGAGCGTTAAAAGCAATTCATGTTCTAGTACGAGGACTGGTAAACCACTGACAGAGTACAATACAGAATATGAGGCTCAAGAGGGCGCAGATTATGCTATCAGAACTTATGGTAATAACGTAGTTCCTTACAAATGCAGACATTGTGGAATGTGGCATTTGTCTCCACAAGATAGGCAAACCCCCAGTTCAAAATGTGATAGGTGTACCGACAGCAATGGACAGTATAAGGACCTCTATGCCACAGAGAAAGCAGCTGCGAGAAGGGCAACAATATTATGTGAAGAAAAGGGCATTCGTTTAAGTGTTTATGAGTGCCCTCACGATAGCGGATGGCATCTGACAAAAGGTTGAAATCAAAATAAAGAATAAAGGGGTCAGTGTGAATTTAAATAAACCCCCATCCCTTCTTGGCCGCATAATCAATTTAATTCACACTGACCCCTTTATTCTTTGAATTATCCATACCCAATGAGTCAATGATAAATATCATTTTTAAGTGTGCAGACGATATTAGGGCTTGTAATCATATTTGTAAATAACTTTGGTTGAAAGGTTTTTTTGGATATAGTATATTCTGTGCTGGGGTGAAACTACTTTATACTAAACGTTATAAGTCATAGGAGGCTAAGCCATAATGGCTCAATTTCTAAGAGATGAAAATATTTCAAACCTTACAATCGACCGTGATTCTCTAATACAGATTGCTTCTGTATTTGAAAATCGGGCTCAGGCCTTAGAGAAATTACTCAGGAACAACAATAATAACGAAAGCGTATTCCGGTTTTATGTTATTCGGTTCGATAACAAGGGGTATCGAGTATTTACGACACCTGAGCTATTGCGATACTTCGATCAGGCCAAAGAAGTTGAGCGAATAATAGTAACTGTTCAATCTGCGGAGAGTGTATCGTCTAACCGATTGGCGGGGGCGCATCTCGAACTCCGAATAGATGAAAGAGATCCCACTCATTCTTATCTTTCTGTGACTTCTGATGACACCGATTGGGTAGATGTGTCTTTTTCAGCAGTTCATGAAAATATAAACAAGTATAAGAACAGAAATTCATGGGTTAGAACTGAATGGATGAACTTATTGATACAGCTAGGAGGTGTATTTCTTGGATTTGTACTCAGTTTATGGGCCGCCGTTGCAGTTTCTCCACAATTAAACATTCAAAATTCTTTTGTTATAAGTGTTCTTTTCGCGTTGCTGATTTTTTCCAATACTTGGGTGTATTTCAAGGGGGTAATAATACGGGGTGTGAATAAATATTTTCCAAATATTAAATTTTACCGCCCGACGAAAGATAGAATGCATTGGTTAATACAAACAATTATTGGTGGTATCACTTTAGCAATAGCTTTATACCTCCTTAATTTAGGGTTTACGTTTCTTGGGGAATTTCTTGGCGGGTTAACGAAAGATGGCTTATGACAAGGTGCTTCAGCCGACTCCAAACCGCGGCGTTTCGCTACGCTACACTCTGCTTTTAACTTCCGATTATGGATGACGTTATGTTTTTTAGAGACAAAAAATGAAGCCATTCTTTAAGAATTTCTACGATAGCAAATTTCCTGATGTATGGTTTTCTTTAGCTGGTAATACACTAATAACAGCTGCCGCAATGGTTGTGTGGGGTCAAGGTAGTACACTTGCCGGAATATTCGCAGTAATTAGTTATGTGAGTCTAATCGTATTGACAACGCATGGAACACGACGCTCATATGAATATTTAAAAGAAATATACGTATATCCGCATGAGGGTAAATGGCATGGAATGCTATTGTACCTTATATTTTTTATTTTTAGAATTCATGTAATAATGGCTCCATTTCTATTGGTTTGGTGGGCGCATACAACGGGTAAGGTTCTATTATAATGAGTGCTAAACATAACAAACGGCTCTACGCAGCCGCCCAAACCTACCCAGCTTGGGCACTGGTGAGCCGGGCATTCACAAGCCAATCTGAATTATTTGTTTCAGCCACGGATCTAGAACATCCCATACTACATAGCCTTGACGGTACCGAAGCCCTATTAGATTGGCGCAGATAGGACAGCTATTATCGTCGATCTATGATGCCAAGACGGAATGTTCTAGTTATCTGTTGTTAATGCTATTTCGAAGCCTGTTGTCGAGTATTTGGTATGAACTATCCGAGTAAACCACGCCCATAACCATGATTAATTAGACTTGATTCGATAGAAAAATTGAAAATGTATAAAATACTAATCTATATCACCCCGTGATGCTGAAGTCTCAAAAAAATAAACTTAAATGCCAACATACGACGAACACGAGAGCCATCACCAATACTTATTAAACGTATTGGAACAAACGCGCCAAAAATTATTGGATACAACGCGTCGTAATCGGCTACTCAATTATCGCGAATCAGCTCGCGACATTGCCATAATTGATGAAATGGCTGATTTGGTGTTTGAAGATTTGGTTTTTAATGGGGAGCCCTTCGATTTTGATTACTTAGACGAGGATGACCGACCAGAAGGTGATTTATTTGATGATTCATATCCTGATAGGGTATTACCTGCAACACCCACAAATCGAACCGATCTGGATGCACGCCACAAGGATAAGCGATTGCAAACGCCCTTTTCTGATAAAGAATTAGATCGACGTTTAAGACGCCTTTACCAGGAACATAGAACCATGATTGAAGAAACAGGTGCTAACAGCCTGTTTATTGTCATGGGATTCCTTGAGTGGTCTGATAGCGAAAATGAAGATAGGTCTGTTCGCTCTCCCCTTATGCTGGTTCCTGTTCGTCTCACACGAGAAGGAACTGCCGGCCAGGCCCGCTATTCACTTGCTTTTGACGACAGTGCATTGGATACCAACTATTCTCTGGTCGAGAAGCTAAAGAAAGATTTTGATATTACACTGCCCCAAATCGATGAGGAGGAAAAGCCCGAAACGTATTGGAAAAGAATTTCTGAATCCATACCGAAACGCCATCAAAGTAACTGGCATGTTGTCCGTGAAATGGCGCTGGGGCTTTTCCGTTTCAATAAACAAGTCATGTGGCATGACTTAGATCCAAGTCGCTGGCCTGACGATGATCCACTGGTTGATAAAAACGTTGTCAAAAAGATTTTGCTAGGCCCTCAGGAAGGTGACCAAGAACCTGGGCAAATTCATGACGAGTATCCTCAAGATGGGGAAAATGTCGATCCCGCGGCAAAATCTATCAGCCTCATTCGTGACGCAGATTCTTCCCAATTTTCATCTCTTATTGATGCCTTAAAATGCGATGGCGGCTTGGTAATAGAAGGCCCTCCTGGAACTGGTAAATCACAAACGATTACTAACTTAATAGCGACCGCCCTGGGTCAAGGACTTTCTGTTCTTTTTGTTGCGGAGAAAATGGCCGCCCTTAAGGTAGTGCATAAGCGACTCGAGGAAAGTGGATTAGACCCATTTTGCCTGCAACTGCATGGTCTTAAAACCAGCAAAAAAGAATTACTAGAATCTATTGACACTCGTATTAATTACAGAATAGAAAATGCTGAGAATCTAGAGAATACAGATAGACAGCTCCAGCAAGCATGCGAAGACTTGATTGCTTATTCCAAAGTAATGTCTGAAAAACTTGGACCAGAAGACTTGCCGTTATATGACATTGTTTGGAAGATTGAAAAATTAAGACAAGAACTGCCTGATGAAGTTGAAGAAATAGCACTCGATGTAGATACCGATGCCAATTCTTCCGGTTTTAATACTACTAAAAACTTGCTCAACGATTTAGGCAGGGGATGGTACGCAATTCCTGAAGATGCAAGAAACGCCTGGAGCGGCTACTTACCAATCAAATATAATGAAAAAAATGAAGGCAAGATAGCCGCTCAAATTAACGCTTTATTACTTTCACTGAATGCGTTAAGTGATTATTTGAATGCCCACGATGCTCAGGCTAGCGCACCAGAACTGTTCGAATTTATTCGACATCTAAATTTTGCCAAAAATTCTGCCAGTACTTTGCTGGACGAGATTCCCTATGGTCTTGATAACAAACTCATTAACGATATTGTAAAAAACAATGCCCTAGATTTATTCCAGTCGCTTATCAAAGATATTCGGGAATATTTAACAGCAGTAGAAATTATTAATAAGACTTTCGACTATTCCTCGGAAGAATCCGACAAGTATGCAAAACAACTGGAAAATAATAGCAGTCTCTTATCTGGTGTAGCGCTCAATCCTACCGTTTCTATTAGTAGTTTGCATGCAGAGACAGCACAATTACAGGATGTTCTTACCAACCTGAATTCATTGAGCGAAAACTCAACGTATGCCTTGAACTTTCTTAATAAAGTGGCTAGGACAATCGAAGATTATGCCAATCTACTAGACGACGTAAAAACACTTACTAATGGGCCAATAGAATTATCCCTCCATGCCAATATAAATCATGCCAAAAGTTCGATTGGCAACTATTTAGAACAAGCGAAAAGTACCAATAATGATTTAGATAAACGGTCTACCGCATTACCTCAATTTGTGATTTCAAGGATAGCATCATCAAACGAAGTGCAAGGCGCTATAGAGCATATAAAAATCAATGTCGGTAATTTTTTTGCAATCTTTAATGGTGAGTATAGAAAATCAAAGAAATTTGCCAAGAAAATACTCACCAATGATTCTGAATATGAAAAATCAGAAGTATTCATAGATTCTCTTACCTCGCTTTATGGCCTTTGCAAAGAAAGAGAAGAGTTTGCCGACAATAGTGATTTTAGTGTGGCGTTGGGTAGTTTGTTCAAAGGGGTGCATACCGATTGGGAAAAACTGGAGTCGCTAGTAAATTTTTCTCAAAAATTACGGAAATTAGTGAATATTGAACATGCAACAACTATCCTCCAAGATTGGGATGCTCATTTAGAAACAAGCGCAGAGTTAAAAGAAAAATTAATACAAAGCCTTGAAATAATTAATAATTATAAAGAATCACATCCATTCCCCAATACTGTTTGGCAAAGACCCGTCAGTGAAATTGTGAATGTGTTAAATCCGTGGGTTGAGAAAATACAAGTAGCTGCCGACAGCCTAAATCAGACTTGGTTTAATACATCAACCACTCTAAAAGGAGGACATGAAGTCGCTGCACTTTATTTAAAAACAAAGAAAAAAGAGGAAACAATCGAATCACTACCCCCTGTCAACCAACTACTTCCTAACCATTGGAAAAAAGCCAATACCTCATTAGAAAATCTTGAAAAAGTTGAAGCATGGATTTCTTCTACACTGGCACATAAAGGAATGCATATAAATATCTTGGCGTGGTTATTTGGGGATGACCAACAGTTAAACCGCGACAAATTCAATCAATTACACGAATTATCAACAGCAGCCTCCAGTACATTCTCTAAACTCGAATCTACCTTGCAAGGGTGTGGGGAATTTGAGATCTTTAGATGGGTAGGCGGTGCTACTCAATCCATTGAAGGATTTACGGAAAAGATGAAGGCTTCGCTTTCTACTATTTCATCCTTATCTTTAATGAATCGATGGGGCGTAACAAGCCGCAACCGGGAAAACGAAGGCTTTGGCTCAATAAAGCAACTGGTCACTGCTGGCATCTTGAATGACTCCCAATGCGGGAAGACGTATGAATTCTGGTTATACAAACGCCTTTTTAAAGAAAAAGTCGATTCGGTAGAGATACTTACGAATTTCACACAAGTGCGTCATGAGGGCATCAGGGAGAGATTCGCTAAATTAGACCATGATATTTTGACGATTAACGCAAAGCGCATTGCGGCCAGCCTCGCTGGCATTGCGATTCCAACTGGCGTAGGAAATGGTCCGGTGAGAAATTACACACAGAAACGTTTACTTGTTCATGAAGCGAATAAAAAAACGAAGCATATTCCTATAAGGCAACTGGTCAAGAGATCTGGCAAAGCGATAAAAGCACTTAAACCTTGCTTTTTAATGTCGCCTTTATCTGTTGCCCAATATTTAGCCCCAGGTGACATCCATTTTGATTTAGTCGTAATGGACGAAGCTTCACAAATGCGCCCAGAAGACGCCTTAGGCGCTATTGCAAGAGCCGGCAAATCAATTATTGTGGGCGACCCGAAACAATTACCCCCAACAAGTTTTTTTGATTCAAATCTTGCAGTTGACGAAGATAACGACGCGACTGTTTTGGATGATACTGAATCCATACTGGATGTGTGTCTGAAACAATTCCCCTATCGACGGTTAAGATGGCACTATCGTTCTGAACATGAGTCCCTCATTCAATTCTCTAATGATCAATTTTATGATGGTGATCTCATTGTATTTCCTTCCCCAAAACCAGATTCACGTGATTACGGCGTCCATTTCAACTTTATCAATAACCCCTCCTATCACAGAGGGCGTAATCGCCATGAAGCAGAAGTGATTGTTGAAAACATTGTCCATCATTATCAACAACACAGTGAAAAGAGTTTGGGTGTTGCTGCTTTTAATAAAGTTCAGGCAGATGAAATTTATCTTCTTTTGGAAAAAGCCAGGCAACTAGACCCTGCTGTCGACTCACTCATTTCTGAACACAATGGGGAAGAGCCGTTATTTATTAAAAATCTTGAAAATGTTCAAGGGGATGAACGCGACGTCATATTTATCTCCACCACTTATGGCCCAGAACATCCTGGCGGCCCTGTTGCTCAACGTTTTGGCCCAATAAATTCAGAGGTAGGCTGGCGACGATTAAATGTTATTGCTACTCGTGCTAAGCAACGCATAGAGATATTTTCTTCAATGCAGCCATCAGATATTGGACGTGGAGAGAATCCCAGAAGAGGCGTTAGAGCATTAAGAGATTATCTGGAATTTGCCAAGACAGGGCGCATCTCAAATCATGGTATGAGGACAGGCAAAGCACCAGACAGTGATTTTGAAATAGCCGTCATCAAGAGGATCAATGACCTTGGCTATCAATGTGAACCCCAAGTTGGCGTAGCAGGTTTCTTTATAGATATTGGCGTTATCAATCCTGATAGACCCGGTGAATATCTATTCGGCATAGAATGCGATGGGGCAACCTACCATTCATCACGCTCTGTTCGTGATAAAGATCGCCTTAGACAAGAAATCTTGGAGTCTAAAGGCTGGCAAATACATCGTATATGGTCGACCAACTGGTTCCATAGCCGTTCATCCGAAATTGATAAACTAAAGAGAGTCATACAAACTACATTGGACGAAGACAGGAATAAATATACTGCTGTTGCTGACTTAGAAGAATCGGCTGAAGTGATATCAGATACTCTAGGCACTACCGAACTTGAATTAGAAGAAGAAATCCGGGAAGGACAAGAATTGCTAGAAGAAGCCTTAAAAAGATTTTGGCAACAAAATATCCAGCCTTTATATCCAGATAGAACGAGAAGCATTCTAAGTGAAAAAATGATTACTACATTGGTCAATACCAGACCAACTACTCCAGATGAATGGTTCGAAAGTATCTCTACCGAGCAAAGACAGAGTATTGATCCAAATGAAGGTGAATTTAGACAAGATATTTTTGAAATTATTGCTGAATATGAATGATAGTCTTACTGGTGCAAATTCATTAAAACCACCCCAAACAAACAACTCAATTTCGTGCAACACATCTAAAAACCCCCCAATCAGGCAAAATCCCCCCCACATCCACACACCCCACAAACCAAATTTATACCAAAATCACAGAAAAAGTATTTATTCACCTAGATTTAACCAGTAGAATGTGTCTTTGATAATGAATCGATATCCAAGCCAATTATTAAATGTAAATAAGTAACGGCAAGCAGTATTGTTCTGATGTAAGAATTTTATGAGCGAAACTGTGAGAGTTATAACACCAAATCAATAGGGGGGTTTTGAGTTATGAGTAACGAATTATCATCGCTGGTTGTTATATTTACAGAATTTTACTACTGGATAACCGTAGTCTTCATGTTTTTGATACATGTCGGATTTTGTATGTATGAAGTGGGCGCGTCTCGGTATAAAAGTCACATGCATACGTTAATGAAAAATACGATGCTGATACCGCTCGTAACGATTACCTTCTACTTTTTCGGGTGGTGGATTTATTTTGCCTTCGTCAACGGGCCCGGTATCAACGGTGGTTTGGTGTCCGCACCCTGGGCAACGCCGTGGAGTGAATTGATGGGCGGCCACATGGGCGGCTTGGCAACGCAGGACACTTTGACGGTTGACGATACCGCGTTTTGGGCTCGCATCAATGGTGTGTTCTGGGCGGCATTTTTGCTGTTTTCCTGGACTGCCGCGTCGATTGTATCCGGATCCGTTATTGAAAGAATTCGACCCAGTGCATTCTGGATACTGGCCGTGCTGATTGGTTCATTTGCATGGGTCATCGATGCTGCATGGGGCTGGTCTTGGAATGGTTGGATGGTTCAGTTGCTGGGTTATCACGATGCTTATGCGTCCGGTGTTATCCACGCAATCGCGGGCGGATTCGCGCTTGGTGTGTTGGTTGTGCTCGGCCCGAGAATCGGCAAGTTTGCATCCGATGGTACGCCGCGTGACATCATTCCCCACAATCCGTGGTTGGTGACTATCGGTCTGTTCCTGATCTATACCGGTTTTTGGGGTTTCTATGTAGCCTGTAATATTCCGATCATCGATATATATGGCGGTGCAATGTTGGATGTGGCTGACAAGTCATATTTCAGCGCGACTAATATTTATCTCCAGCCAACCTCATTATCCGCTATTACTTTCAACTTCCTGATGTCATTGTCCGGTGGTTTGATGGCGGCTTATATGGTTTCCAAGGGCGATGCGTTCTGGACTTATTCCGGTGGTCTTGCCGGCGTAATTGGCGCCTCAGCCGGCAACGATCTCTATCATCCGATTCAGGCCATGCTCATTGGCGCTTTCGTTGTCGTCATCATTTACAAAATGCACTTCTGGGTTGAGCGTAAGTTCAAAATAGACGATGCGGTTGGTGCGGTTGCGGTTCACGGCTACGCCGGTTTCCTCGGTGTGGTCATCGCAGGATTCATGCTCTGGGGCTATCCTTCATCACCATTTGAAGGCTATGCACCGATTACTCCCTGGGGACAATTCAGCGGCGCGATAATCATGTTCTTTGTACTCGGTTTTTTACCGGGCCTGATCGCATCAAAAATTCTCAACAGTATGAACTTGCTCAGAATACCGAGAGAAATTGAGATGGTGGGGCTGGATATAAACACCGAAGAGCAGCGTGAAGAAGACGCCAGAGCCGTCCGTGAAGCAATTCGAAGCGAAGCCTGATTTTTTTACCGGCTCAATGTAAATATTTAAACCTATTAACAGGAGATAAATCATGGCAACAGGTATGATTAAAAATTGGGCCGACGTTGATATTTACGGACCCATTTACCCTTTCGTTGGAACAGAAGGCCTGCTCGTAATTGTGGGCATCGCATTCTGGATCATGTGGCACATTTGGCAGTTAAAAGCCGAAACAAGAGAGTTCAAAGAGGATGTTGAGAAAATCAAGCAGCGTGGCGGCGTCGGCGCGGTGCTTGATGCTGAGGTGAAAAGAGAAACCAGTGATCTCACCGGAGGTTAGCCCGGAGATTACAATGCTTCGTCTTTACATCCTCTGATTTATTAAAGCAGTTGTATTAAAAAACCCTCTGTGGCTTCGGGCTGCGGAGGGTTTTTTATTTTCTTTTATAAATAGCGATTCATTAGATTGTTCACTTCGGAGATTCAGGATAAGTATGTTTATACACAAAGCGCTAAATTCCATTCCCTCAAAACCGGTACTATTTCTTGCGCCGCTGCTAATTATATTGGTGCTGGCTACTTACTATTGGAATGTAAAAAGTGATTGCAATGCTCGGGCGGAATTGCGGGGCAAGTTTGTCAGTCTTGTGACCGATGCCGGAGATGCCGGCCAGCCCTTGCGCCTTGATGAGTTGTATTCTGCTAACTGGGAATTTGCCAAGACCTTTCAGAATTTCCAACCCAAGCATCGCAAACGAAGTTGTCCGCTGGGCTGGGATTGGTCTGACAAAGTCCGGCGGGAATTAATTGATTCTGGAATGCTGTCGGTTATTATCTTTTTTAACGAAGGCGTGATTTCACACATTCTTGAGTTTAACAACGCGCAGATTTCTATGGATGAAATCGCCGGACGGGTTACCAGAGACCGCGCTGTTTTTAAGGTTGATAAAACCCATGATGGCCGGCAGGCTCACTATCATTTATCTGCTGTTTCGAATTAGAGACAAGCCGCGATGGTTACTCACTCAAAAACAATCACATTGCGCAGCACTTTATCCTGCTTGACTTCATCAATCGCGTGATTGATTTTCTCCAGCGGGTAACGGTTGGAAATTAATTCATCGAGTTTCAGGCGGCCATTGCGGTATAGGGCGATGAGTTTTGGTATGTCGGTGCGCAAGCGGGTTGAGCCCATCTTGCTGCCGAGGATGCGCTGACCGGCGCCGGCCATGTCGGTGGCGTCAAACGATACCAAATCGCCGCTTGGCGGCATGCCGACTATGGTCAGGGTTCCGCCCGGCGCCAACAACCCAAGCCCCTGCTCGATGGCTTTCGGGCTGCCGACGGTGGTGAACACATATTCGAGTCCTCTTTTGTCGGTGAGTTGGTCGATGATTTCACGCGCATCGACTTGGGTTGAGTTGATGCAGTGGGTTGCGCCGAACGCTTTTGCGATTTCAAGTTTGCCGTCGACCACATCGACGGCCACCAGCGGCGCAGCACCGGAATAGGCCGCGCCTTGCACCGCATTGAGCCCGACTCCGCCGCATCCGATTACCGCGGTGCTGGCATTGGCCGGCAGTTTGGCGGTGTTGACCACCGCGCCGAAGCCGGTAATCACGCCGCACGACAACAGCGAGGCGACATCGAACGGTAAATCATCGGGAATTACCGCGACTTGTGATTGATCGACCACGGTGTATTCGGCGAACGCGCCGGTGCGCAGTCCTTGTTTAATTCTGGTGCCGTCGCCGTTGTGAATGCGCGCCTCGCGGTCGAGGGGGAACTTGGTTTCGCAGATACTCAACCGACCGCTTTCGCAACTTCGGCAATAGCCGCACGAGCGCAACAGCGTGACTATCACGCGGTCTCCGACGGCGACATCATGCACCCCCGCCCCGGATTCCTCGACCACCCCGGCGGCCTCATGCCCGAACACTTGCGGCGGTCGCCCGCCCCAGCCGCCGTCGATATAGGTAATGTCGGAATGGCATATCGCGCAGGCGGCGATTTTCACCTTGACCTCGCCACTGCCGGGCGCAGCAAGGTCGAGGTCGTCAATCACCAAAGGCTTGCCGTATTCATAACAGACCGCAGCTTTCATGTTGGTACCTTATAAAGAAATGGAAATGATAGCAGTAATTTTTTTTGCGCACCCATAGTGTCGGCGGTTGCGGAAAAAAACACAACATCCGAGTGGTTCTCCACCGGCAGAAAGTCAGGTATAATGGAGGAACAGCCAATTCGGCACACAACGGAAAAGGGAATTGATAAATGAGCGATAAAAACAAGCAATCACGGACACCTCCAAAACCGCCCGGCAAAACCGGAAGTTCGAACTCGCCACCACCACCACCGCCCCTGCGAAAGTCTCTGAACTCAACACGAGACACCCACGCACCACCTGCACCCAAACCGAAAAAATAGTGTATGCTTGACAACTATGAGTGATTTGGAAACTAATTTTCATATTCTGCTGTTCGGCGTGCGCCGGTCAGTGCGTTATAACGCCCGAAGGCAGCGTTTCTTTCAGGTTTGTCACAAGACTGTGATGCTCTTCGCGCTACTCGCCGGTTCCGCAACGATTGTCGCCTTTGGTGTCACGCTCAGCGCGGATTGGCCGCTGTGGGTAAAGTTGTTGCCGGCGGGGTTGGTGAGTGTGTTTTCGGCGGTGGATCTGATATGGGGATTTTCTGACAGAGCCTCGCAACATGCCGATTTGGTACGGCAGTTTACCGCCTTGGAACAACAACTGGTGGCCGCGCAGGGCAACCCAAGCGCGGATATTATTTCGGATGTGACCGACAAACGCTTGGCCATTGAGACCACCGAACCCCCGGTTCTTCAGGTACTCGACACGCTCTGCCACAATGAATTGGTGCGGGCCATGGGCTATCCCTGGGAAGAGCAAATCGAGGTAGGGTTTTTTCAACGCTGGTTCGCCTCTGTTTTTGATATCAGCCCCCATCGACTCCGGCATCCAACCACCGGATCAGCCGCGGGATCCCACTGAAAAATCGCAAAACAAAGCCGCCGCAAGGCGGTTTTTTTATCGCCTCGACTGTCCGCCACCGCCCCGGCAATTTCGCCGCCCGGTGCGAGTATAATAGCACCGCCGCCACGGGCAACCTCGGCACAAGTGGACGGGCCCCGGCGGAACATTCCGGAAATTACGCGCTCAGCGATGATAGTTACGTTGAGGATTCCTATTCAGCATGAACCAGACTTCCAATGAAAACCCTCCGGCTGTTTAACGATCTGTTTTCGCGCATTGCCGAAGTCGGGCATTCTTTGGTCTCCTCCGGGGCCGAAAAAAGCCTTGGCGACTTGTGCGCGGCGTTGTTGTCTGGGCGTGGAGAGGCTACCGGCCTGGCGTTGTCCGGGGAAATTTTTGCGCGCTACGCCAAATTGAATGAGGCGGGCAAGCGGGAGTTTTTTAGCGAAGCGGCGCATCGTTTTGGCGTCGACAAAAAGGCACTGGAAGACGCGCTTGCGGATTGGCGGGAAGCGGGCGGCCAGAGCCATAGCCACGGCGAGCACGAACGCATGATTCATCTGGCCAGCGAGCCGCGCAGCCGGGAATTGATTCGGCGTTTGAATCGCGTTCCGGGCGGCACCCGTGCGTTGGTCGCCATGCGCACCGATTTGCTGGCGGCGGCACAAGAAGACGGCGACCTGAAACAATTGGACACCGATTTTCGCCACTTGCTGGCGTCTTGGTTCAATCGCGGCTTTCTCGAGTTACGCCGCATTGACTGGTCGAGTTCGGCGGAGATTTTAGAAAAGATTATTGCTTATGAAGCGGTGCATGCCATTGACGGCTGGGACGACTTGCGCCTGCGAGTTGCGGCACCGGACCGGCGGCTTTATGCGTTCTTTCATCCGGCGCTCGATGATGATCCGCTGATATTCGTCGAAGTGGCGTTGACCAACGAGCGACCCTGCGCCATCAACCCGATTCTATCCAAGGGACGCACCACGCTGGACCCGAACGCCGCCACCGTAGCCGCGTTCTATTCCATCTCCAACTGCCAAGCCGGGTTGCGCGGCGTCTCCTTCGGAAGTTTCTTAATCAAACAAGTAGTCGAGGAGTTACAAGGCGAATTCAAAGCCCTCAAAACCTTCGTCACGCTGTCGCCGGTTCTGGGCTTGCGACGCTGGGCGTTGGGGGAATGTGAGCGAGGCGAGGCGAGCGTCTTGAACGAGGCGCAACGTGCTTCGCTGACGGCTATGGATTCTGCCGCCGCCGGTTCAACACACGCCGCCGATGTCTTATTGGAAGTGACGGCGCGTTACTTGTGCGAGGCGAAGTCAGCCCGTGGCCCATACGATCCGGTAGCCCGTTTCCATCTCGGCAACGGAGCGCAACTTGAATGGATTAACGTCGACGCCGACCGCAGCGTCCGTGGCATGGAAAATTCCTGGGGCGTGATGGTCAACTATTTGTACGATCTCGGCGCCATCGAACGCAACCACGAAGCGTTCGCCAACCACGGCAAAATCATCTACTCGTCCGAGGTGAAACGCGTGCTGAAAAAAACCTGATGGAGTCGCCGGGCGTGTATGGCGAGAATTATCTTGCCACTCGTTTGCGCGCCGCTTCGGTGGGGCACGAGCAGGCGAGTTTCGCGGAACTGCCGGATGGCCGCAAGGTTTCCTATGGCGCGATGTTCGCCGCCGCCGAGCGCATCGCCGAGGTGCTTATGGCAACTGGCCTGCAGCCCGGAGAACGGGTCGCAGTGCAGGTCGAGAAGTCGCTGGAATCGGTGCAACTTTATCTCGGAATATTGCTGGCGGGCGGTGTGTTGCTACCCTTGAATCCCGCGTATACGGCGGCGGAGATGGAGTATTTCCTCGGCGACTCGATGCCGTCTGTGCTGGTTTGTGACCCAAGCAAAACGGAAGCCTTGAGGGCGATTGCCGCGAAGGTTGCGAAGACTGAAATCGCCGTGCAATTCTCACTGGCCGCCGATGGTTCGGGCACGCTCGCTGAAGCCATCGCTAAATTATCGGGCACCAAATCATCAGGCACCAAATCATCAAGTAAATTCGCAGCGGTGCCGCGTGGCAAAGACGATCTGGCGGCGATTTTGTATACCTCCGGCACCACCGGCCGCTCCAAAGGCGCGATGTTGAGCCACGGCAACCTCGCCTGCAATGCGCAGACGGTCACGGACTGCTGGCGTTTTTCCGCCGCCGACGTGTTGATTCATGCGCTGCCAATCTTCCACACCCACGGCCTTTTCGTCGCCATTCATATCACGCTACTGGCGGGCTCATCGTTGATTTTTCTACCCGCTTTCGACGCCGAAGCGGTCATCGCCGCCATGGCCCGTGCTACGACATTCATGGGCGTGCCAACCCTCTATTTCCGGCTGCTCGACCATCCTCGCTTGAACCGAGCGGCGACCGCCGGCATGCGTCTGTTTGTGTCGGGTTCCGCGCCGCTGCCGGCGGAAGCCCACGCGCAATGGCGCACGCGAACCGGCCACGCCATCCTCGAACGCTACGGCATGACCGAAACCGGAATGAACCTCTCGAATCCCTATGACGGCGAACGGCGCGCCGGGATGATCGGATTTCCGCTGCCGGGGGTGGAGATGCGAATCACCGACCCGGCCACGGGCGTGGAAGTGCCCGGCGGCGAAGTCGGCGTTATTGAAGTGCGCGGCGCAAACGTGTTTCAAGGTTACTGGCGCAAGCCTGAAAAAACCCGCGAGGAATTGCGCGACAACGGATTTTTCATTACCGGCGACCTTGCGATGGTGGATGAGCGAGGCTATGTTTCCATAGTCGGACGCAGCGGCGACCTGATTATTTCAGGCGGCTACAACGTGTATCCCAGGGAAATAGAAAACCAAATTGACCGCATCAAAGGCGTCAAAGAATCCGCCGTCATCGGGCTTCCGCATGACAATTTCGGCGAATGCGTAGTGGCGGTGGTGGTGTGCGACTCCGAAGTAAACTTAAAAGAAGAAGACCTACGCGCCGCCCTCAAAAATAAACTGGCAAACTTCAAACAACCAAAACAGTTTTTGTTCCGCAAAGAACTCCCCCGCAACGCCATGGGAAAAGTGCGCAAAAATTACCTGCGCGAGCGGTATGAAAACTAGTCGTCATTCCCGCGCAACTGGAATCCAGTTAAACAATCCCGGCGTTAGCCGATCATTATTACGGCGGTGGAATTGAATCTTGATCCAGGCGCAATAGCACCGGCCCAGTCTCATTAAACGCTTGCTCAATTTCGACACCCAGCGTGCGCAAGGATTTCACAATCCGCGCGCGCCAGTTGCAAGCGTGTGCCAGGGCGATGAAATCCGGGTTTTGCTGGCGAATGCCGAGGGGTGGAATTCCGGCGTCTTTCATGTCGTCGTGTATTTGTTGCAGTTCATCGTTGTTCCATAGCAGCACCACCAAATTCAATTCCAATTCCGCCGCCAGCGTCATCTCCTGAAAGGTGTATTGCAAACCGGCGTCTCCCACCAGCACCAAAGCCTGCCGAGGCAGATGAGCCGAACCCGCCAACAGCGCGCCGATGGCCGCCGGCAGGGCATACCCCAAAGTCCCGTAGCCAGTCGGATGAAACCAGGAATTGGGGCGTTCCAACGGTAGATAATCGATTGCGGTATAGGCGAGTTGGGTCATGTCGCTGACAATCAAAGTTTCTTTGGGCAGATGTTTCATCAACTCGGCAAGCACCGCCCAGTGGATTTTTTCTTTGGAAGTGAAACCGCCAGCGTGGGACTCCCGCAACGCGGCACAACGCCCATGGACTCGTTCGCACTGCGTCTTTTTTGCGGGCGGCAGTTTTTCGGTGATGCGCCTTGCGGTGTCGCCGGCCTCGGCATGGATGGCAAGCACCTCGCCCTCTCGTTGCAACGCACCGCGGCTAAGGTTTACCCAAATTTGCCGAGTCGGAATTTTCAGATCATCGTTCCACAAGTCGGCCTGAGCAAATTCCGTTCCCAAAAAAATCGCGAGGTCGGCGTCTTCCAGCAACGCCTGAACCCGAGGCGCCCGCACTTGCGCGCCCACCGACAAGGGATGAGATGCGGGCGCGACTCCACGCCCGGCCACGGTGGTAAGCAGCGGGCAGGGGATGGCTTCGCCCAACGCCACAACCTCGACCGCGCAACGGCTGGTGCCGCCGCCGGCGATTACCACCGGGCGCGCTGCGTTTTCGATCATCCGAATCGCCTGCGCGATTTGCTCATTGCTCGCAAGTGGTGGCGACGGCGGCGCAACGGCGCTCCATTTTCCGCGCACCGGCATGGGCAGGATGGAAAGCGGAATGCTGATATGAACCGGCTGCGGTTTTTCGCTCGCAAATAACGCAAACGCCCGCGCTAGTAGTTGCGGTATTTCATCGGCTTCGCCAACCGTGACGCTAAACGCAGTCAGCGGAGCGGTAACCGCGGATTGGTTGGTGATTTCGTGCAGCCTTCCACGATTGTAGTTGTCCGCATCCGGCTCATTCACCGGTGAAATTACCAGCATAGGCACCGCGTCCATACAGGCTTCCCCAAGCGGCGTGGAAATGTTGGTCACGCCGGGGCCGGTGATAACAAAACACACTCCGGGTTTGCCGCTGATGCGCGCGTAACCGTCCGCCATGAAGCCGCCGCCTTGTTCGTGGCGGGGTGAGATGTGGCGGATTTCCCCGGTTTCGGCGACCCGACTCAAACCACGATAGAGTTCGATGCTGTGCGTGCCGGGGATGCCAAACACCAGATCCACGCCATACTCCGCCAGCAATTCCACCAGTGCTTCGCCAACCGTCAGGGGTTTTCGGTTCATTTTGCTGTCAGGGAAAAGGTAAAATAAGTATATATGAATTCCACAAACAGCCGCCACATTGCTGGCCATCACTAACCCATCTCTCCCCGTAGGTTTTCTACCCGCCACGCCATGACTGCTTCCGCGCAACTCGCCACCTTCGCCGCCACTTTGGCATACGATGATCTGCCGCCGGTAGTGGTGGAGCGGACTCAGGAATTGTTCCTCGATTGGTTCGGCTCGGCGTTGGCGGGCAGCGGTGCACGGCCGGTGGTGGCACTTGAAAAATTTTCGCGGGAGATGGGGCCGCAGGACGGGCCGAGTCAACTATTTGGTTCGCGGAAAATGACCAGTCCGCTGTTCGCCGCGCTGGTCAATGCCGCCGCATCCCATGTCGTCGAGCAAGATGATTTGCACAACGGCTCGGTGTTTCATCCCGCTGCGGTGGTATTTCCGCCGGTGGTTGCGATGGCGCAATCCATGCACTGCTCCGGCAAGGATGTGATTACCGCCGCCGTGGTCGGTTATGAATGTGGAATTCGCATCGGCGAATTTCTCGGGCCAAGCCATTACCGCGTTTTTCATACCACCGCCACCGCCGGTACGCTTGCCGCCGCCCTGGCGATATGCAACCTGCTGAAACTGAACGAGGCGCAAACCCTTCACGCCCTCGGCTCCGCCGGCACTCAGGCGGCGGGGTTGTGGGAGTTTCTACGCGATGCGGCGGATTCCAAGCAACTGCACACCGCCAAGGCGGCGGCGGACGGAATGCTGGCGGCGTGTGCCGCGCGTCATGGCCTGACCGCCGCCAAGCGCATCCTCGAAGGCGAGCGAGGTCTGGCGGCGGGCATGCTGGGGGAGGGCGACCCGGCAACCCTAGTCGCTCAACTTGGACATCGCTGGGCGTTGCCGGAGACTTCACTGAAATACCACGCCTCCTGCCGTCATACCCATCCGGCGGCGGACGCGCTCATGGAAATTCGCCGCCAGCACCACCTCGACCACACGCGCATCACCCGCATAACCGCGTATGTGTATCAAGCCGCGGTGGATGTGCTCGGCGCGGTAAAGCGACCACGCAGCATTCACCAGTCGAAGTTTTCCATGGGCTTTGTGCTCGCGCTCATCGCCCGACACGGCCGCGCCGGAGTACAAGAATTTACCGAAGTTGCCCTCGACGACGATGAACTCCTGCGCCTGCACGATACCGTGACCATGGTGGTAGACCCGGAAGTAGAAGCGCGCTATCCCCAAGAATGGAGCGCGCGAGTGGAAGTCGAATTGGACGACAGGTCGGTATACCAACACAGCCTCGCCTCATCACCCAAAGGCGACCCGGACAACCCACTAACCCACAAAGAAATCGAACACAAATTTCGCACCCTATGCAAATTCGGCGGCGCACTCACCCCCACAGAAGCCGAAGCCACGATGACCCAATGCCGAAGATTATCTGAAATCGCCGATTTCAAAGGTGCATTCGTCCTTCCCCATGCCAATCAATAACCGTCCTTATCAGGAGCGACTTACGCCGCACATGTTTTTGCCCCCCTCCGTGCTACCATTCCGCCCGCTACCAATCCACCACATCATCGCCCTATGAAATTTTCCAAACTCACCAACCGAATTGCCGGGGATAGTGTTGATTCTTGGGATGTTCATTATGACGGGCTGGCGCGGCAGGAGGCTGGGGAAGACATTATTATGCTCAGCGTTGGTCAGGAGACTGACGAGGTTACTGCGGCTCACATCGTTGATGCGGCGGTTGACAGTTTACGCGCCGGACGCCATCACTATACGGCGGTCAATGGCAATCTTGATCTGCGGCGGGCGGTGGCTCAACGCCATTTGCAATTGACTGGCCGCAAGGTCGGCGATTTCAACTGCGCGATTTTTTCCGGCGCGCAAAACGCTTTGTTTGCGGTCGCTCAGTGTTTGTTGGAGAAGGGCGATGAGGTGATTTTATCGGAGCCTTACTACACCACTTATCCGGCAACCTTCGGTGCTTCGGGGGCGACTCTGGTGCGCGTGCCGGTGAAATTCGAAAACGGATTTCAGATTGATCCTGATGACATCCTCGAAGCCATCACCCCGCGCACCCGCGCCATCGTGCTTAACTCCCCCAACAATCCGGTGGGCGCGGTTTATACTCGCGAGCAATACGCACCGGTCGTGCGCGCCTGCGTGGAGAAGAAAATCTGGTTGATTAACGATGATGTTTATCAGGAACTGCTGACCGATTCCGAGCGCGCCAACCCGCTCGGCCTGCCGGATGCCGAGCGGGTGTGCATCACCATATCCAGCGTCTCCAAATCCCACCGCATGACCGGCTGGCGGCTCGGCTGGGTGATCGGGCCGGATGCGTTGATGCGGCATCTCTACAATCTCGCCATGTGCCTGTCCTACGGATTGCCGGCGTTCATTCAAGATGCGGCGGTTGTGGCACTCGAGTCGGGAACCGCCACGGCGGCGGAAGTGCGCGGTAAACTCGACCGGCGGCGGGGGGTGGTATTGCGGCAACTGGACGGCATCCGCGGGCTCAATTTGTTCAGCGCCGAAGGTGGAATGTTCGTGGTGTTCGACATCAGCGAGATGCCGGTGTCGGCGCGGCACTTTGCCCGCGAGTTATTGGAACTACACAACGTTTCCATTCTTCCCTGCGATGGATTCGGCGTCTCAGACACCTGCGCCAATTTGCTGCGGGTCAGTTTGGGCGCGGATGAGCGGCAACTGGTGGACGCTTGCGGGCGCATCGCCGAATACGCCGGTTCGTTGCGCGCCGCCTAAAACCAACTCATTATTTTTTCGGAGCAAGCAATGAAAAGTCATGCGCAAGTCGTAGTAATCGGCGGCGGTCTGGTGGGTTGCAGCATTCTGTATCATCTCGCCAAACTCGGCTGGACGGATGTGCTGCTGCTGGAGCGCGATGAATTAACTTCCGGCTCCACTTGGCATGCGGCGGCGGGAACCCATGGCCTGCACGACACCAACAACATCTCGCGGCTGCAGTATTACACGATGAAGTTATACGCCGAACTGGAAAAGGAAACCGGACAATCCTGCGGCATCCATCAGCCCGGCAGCATCTACCTCGCCTGCACCAAAGAGCGCGTACATCAGTTGCGGATTCAAGCCGCCAAGGCCGGCGCGTTTGACGCTGAATTTTACGAGATAGCCAAAAACGAAATCCTCGACTTGCATCCGCTTCTGGACCTCAAAAACGTATTATGCGCGATGTACGAACCCCTCGCCGGGCATGTTGATCCGTCCGGCGTAACCCACGCTTACGCCAGCGGTGCGCGGCAGCGGGGCGCCGAGATACAACGCTTTGCCCCGGTGCTGGAAACCCGTCCCCGCGCCGACGGCGGCTGGGATGTGGTCACCGAAAAAGGCACGGTGCATGCCGACTTTGTGGTCAACGCCGCCGGGTTGTGGGCAAGGGAAGTGGCGGCGATGGCGGGTTTCACTTTGCCGCTCATAGCCATGGAGCATCAATACTTTGTAACCGAAGAAATACCCGCCATTGCCGAACTGGATCGCGAATTGCCCGGCGTGGCGGACCGCGATCAGGAATACTACATGCGACAGGAAGGCAACGGCCTTTTGGTGGGTGCTTATGAGACGGACGGACGTTTCTGGAGCGAGGACGGCACGCCGATGGATTTCGGCCATGACTTGCTGCCCCCCGACCTCGACCGTATCGAAGATAATGTTATGCGCGCTTGCGAGCGTGTGCCGGCGTTGGAGACCGCGGGGATTAAGCAAATCATCAACGGCCCGATGATCTGGTCGCCGGATTCAGCAGCCTTGCTGGGACCGGTGCCGGGGCTCAAAAACTACTTCGTCTGCTGCGGCATCATCCCCGGATTTAGCCAGAGTGCGGGCCTCGGTTTGACCGTCGCCCAATGGCTCATCGAAGGCGAACCCGAACTGGACATGTTCCCGTGGGATGTAACGCGATTCGGCGACTGGGCAAGCAAGGATTTCACCAAAGCACGCGCGCTGGATACTTACAGTTCACGCTTTCGCATTCACTTCCCAAACGAAGAGCGAGACGCCGGAAGGCCGGTCAAAACGCGCCCGGTATACGACCTGCAAAAATCCATGGGCGCGGTATTCGGGCTGTCCTACGGCTGGGAACATCCGCATTGGTTCGCCACCGACGGCGCGCAAGCGGTGGATGATTTTAGTTTCGAACGCCCCAAGTGGTTTGAAACCGTGGGCGATGAATGCCGGGCGTTGCGGGCTTCGGTGGGCGTGGTGGACACTTCCAACTTCGCCAAGTATGAAATCACCGGCACCCACGCCATCGACTGGCTGGAGCGCATAGTCGCCAACCATGTACCAAAGGCGGACGGGCGCACCTGCCTGACACCGCTGCTGAGCCCCCGTGGCGGGCTGGCCGGCGACTTCACCATCGCCAGATTGTCGGCGGAACGCCTGCTGATGATTGGTTCGGGCATCGCCGAAGGCTATCACCGGCGGATTTTTGAACAGCACTTGCCCGCCAAAGGCGTCTCGTTTCGCTCGCTGAGCGACGCCCTGGCCGGTTTCAACATCGCCGGGCCAAAGGCGCGGATTGTGTTGCAACGATTGACCGGTATGGAGCAGGAAGAACTTCCGTTTATGGGCAACCAACTGGCGCGCATCGGCGGTTTTGAGGCGGTCGTGATTCGAGTTTCCTTCACCGGCGACCTCGGATATGAAATTTATGTCGCCGAAGAAAACCAGTTGGCGTTATACCGGGCGATTCTAGAACAAGGCGCGGACTTGCACATCAAAGCGGTGGGTTCCCGCGCGCTCGGTTCGCTACGCATCGAGAAAGGCTACGGCAGTTGGAGCCGGGAGTATTCGCCGGAGTGGTATCCCCACGAAAGCGGCATGGAGCGGTTAGTGAAAACCGACAAACCCGAATTCCTCGGCAAGCAAGCATGGCTGGCAGTCAAAGACCAACCCCCCCGGCAGTTACTATGCAATTTCGCCATCGAAACCAAAGACGCCGACGCCTGGGGCGGCGAGACCATTTACCAAAACGGACGCTACGCCGGCCGGATCACCTCCGGCGCATTCGGCTTCAGCGTCGGACAATCAGTCGCCCTAGGATACCTCAACGCCGACTGCATAGAACCCAACAGCGAATATGAAATTGCCATACTCGGCCAGCCCCACAAAGCACGGTTGTTGCAGGAGCCATTGTTTGACCCGCAAGGTACGCGATTACGCTAAGCGCGAAAGGAGCGGCAAACGAGGAAAATCAAAAGTGCGTCATTCTCGAACGATAGAAAAATAGGACGCTTCAGCGTCCATATTTTTCATCGTATCGGGAATCCAGAGAAAAACATGTCGGCGCCAGCCGCTCCTTATAAGGAGTCGGGAATCCAGTAAAACAATCCGGCGCCAGCCGCTCCTTATAATGAGTCGGCTATCGCCGCACATGTCTCACTGGATTCCCGCTTTCGCGAGAATGACGGGCATGGGGAGTCGGCATTCGCCGTCATGTTTAACTGGATTCCCGTGTCCCCCAACTCGTTATCCCTGCTGTCGCAGGAATAACGACTTGGCGGCACGAGAATGACGGCCCTGGGGAGTCGGCTATCGCAAGGTCGTCATTCCCGAACGATAGAAAAATAGGTCGCGCCAGCGACCATATTTTTCATCGTATCGGGAATCCAGTAAAACAATCCGGCGCCAGCCGCTCCTTATAAGGAGTCGGCTATCGCCGGCATGTCTCACTGGATTCCCGCTTTCGCGAGAATGACGGCGTAAGGAGTCGGCTATCGCCGGCATGTTTCACTGGATTCCCGTGTCCCCCAACTCGTCATTCCCGCTGTCGCGTGAATAACGACTTGGCGGCACGAGAATGACGAGTCTGGGAGTCCTCATCGACAAACGAGGAAAATCAAAAGTGCGTCATTCCCGAACGATAGAAAAATAGGGAGCGCCAGCGACCATATTTTTCATCGTATCGGGAATCCAGTAAAACAATCCGGCGCCAGCCGCTCCTTATAATGAGTCGGCTATCGCCGCACATGTTGTACTGGATTCCCGCTTTCGCGAGAATGACGGGCCTGGGGAGTCGGCATTCGCCGTCATGTTTAACTGGATTCCCGTGTCCCCCAAGTCGTCATCCCCGCTGTCGCGGAAATAACGACTTGGGGGCACGAGAATGACGAGTCTGGGAGTCCTCATCGACAAACGAGGAAAATCAAAAGTGCGTCATTCCCGAACGATAGAAAAATAGGGAGCGCCAGCGACCATATTTTTCATCGTATCGGGAATCCAGTAAAACAATCCGGCGCCAGCCGCTCCTTATAATGAGTCGGCTATCGCCGCACATGTTGTACTGGATTCCCGCTTTCGCGAGAATGACGGCATAAGGAGTCGGCATTCGCCGTCATGTTTAACTGGATTCCCGTGTCCCCCAAGTCGTTATCCCCGCTGTCGCGTGAATAACGACTTGGCGGCACGAGAATGACGGCCCTGGGGAGTCGGCTATCGCAAGGTCGTCATTCTCGAACGATAGAAAAATAGGGAGCGTCAGCGACCATATTTTTCATCGTATCGGGAATCCAGTAAAACAATCCGGCGCCAGCCGCTCCTTATAAGGAGTCGGCTATCGCCGGCATATTTCACTGGATTCCCGCTTTCGCGAGAATGACGGGCCTGGGGAGTCGGCTATCGCCGGCATGTTGTACTGGATTCCCGTGTCCCCCAAGTCGTTATCCCCGCTGTCGCGTGAATAACGACTTGGCGGCACGAGAATGACGGCCCTGGGGAGTCGGCTATCGCAAGGTCGTCATTCTCGAACGATAGAAAAATAGGTCGCGCCAGCGACCATATTTTTCATCGTATCGGGAATCCAGTAAAACAATCCGGCGCCAGCCGCTCCTTATAAGGAGTCGGCTATCGCCGGCATATTTCACTGGATTCCCGCTTTCGCGAGAATGACGGCGTAGGGAGTCGGCGCCAGCCGCTCCTTATTAAGGACAGGCACGGGGGCACTGTCCCTACGAGATATGGTTTTCGTAGGGGCTGGGGCCGCTTGGGGCAGGGGGATTCGTGGTTTTGGGGGTGGGATATGTGCGATTTGTGGGTTGACTATCGGTAATCGGTTTAATATAATGCGCGGGACTTTTTATTTATTGGACATCTCGCCCCCTTTTGTGGCTATTTCTGACACATTATCAATGAAATGAGGAACATCTACGATGAGCAATCACAGCAAAATCAATAAACTCAATTCCGCTGACTCCCCGCTGGCCACCCCCGTTCAGGGTTTGCGGCGGCGTTTCGGCGTTTCGCTGCTGGTCGGGTTCGCCTTGCTCCTCGGCTGGTCGGTTCAGGCAAGTGCGCAGAGTTTTCCGAACCCAGTTACAATCGGTAACACTCCCAACACGGACACACTCACGCTATACTACCGGATTAATGTGGCAATTACCCCTCTGGTTCTGCCGGCGGCCTCCGGCGTCACTGGCCTGACCTACACCCTCCGCCCTAACTACGAATCGTTGGGGCTGACCTTCAACCCGACCACCCGCACCCTGTCCGGCACACCAAACGTGGCCGGCGCCAGCCGGAGCCCGGCGCCCAGCGCCCCCCGGGCAGGTTTTAAAAGTTCCTTAGAAGCGGAGGGATCAGGCAGTCAATTCGCTAGCCTGGACGTCGCTATTTTCTTCTGCGAGAGCGGGGGAGCCACCGACGGAGTAACAGGCTGTACCCCACCGCCATATGTTGGGTTAGTCTTACCGTCGCTGCCAACTCTATTCTATGTCGTCGACCAGCCGATTGCCTTAACCCTGCCGGCGGCTACCGGCGGCACCGGAGCCAACCCCCGAATAACCTACCGGTTGACCGGGCCGAACAACAACAATTTGAGTCAAGCGCCGGGGCTGACCTTTGACAGGACCACCCGCGTCCTGTCCGGCACGCCGACTGTGGTTGGCACCACCATCTTGAGTTACCGGGTGGGCGACGTCGGGAGCAGTGCTTCAATATTCCCGGTCCCCGCCTTCAACATCACGATAGTCAACGCATTAACCGTGCCTACGCCGAGTGCTCAAGCCTACCCCTTCAACGCGGCAATCACCGATTTGACCCTGCCGGTGGCCATCGGCGGCACAGGTCCGTATACCTACGCCCTGACCGGACCGAGCGGTGCTGCCTTGCCGGTCGGGCTGACTTTTGCCGCAGACACCCGCACCCTGTCCGGTACGCCGACCACGGCCGGTGTCACCGAGTTGTCCTACACCGCCACCGATACCAGCAACGGCGTCCAGGGCACGGTAACTTTCAATGTCACCATCATCGGGCTGACCTTCCTCGAATCGGTGGGCGTACAAATTTTTGAGGTTGATACGGCACTCCCCGCTCTGACCCTGCCGGCGGCCACGCGCATCACCGGCACGGCGACCTACGCCCTGACCGGGCCGAACGGCACGGATTTAACCGAAGTGCCCGGGCTGGCTTTTGACGCAAACACCCGCATTCTGTCCGGCACACCGACCGTGTCCGCCGAAACCGAGTTGACCTACACGGTCGCCGACGGTAGCGCCACCACCGACACGCAGACTTTCACGGCACTCATCACCTCAGCGATGTTCGTCGACGACGCGACTGTGGCGGATCAGACCTATACGGTAAGTCAGCAGGTCGATATGACCCTGCCGGCAGCCGTTGGCGCCTCCTTGAACTACACCCTGACCGGGCCCAGTGCTAACTTGCCGGGCGGATTGAGTTTTGACGCATCTACCCGCGTCCTGTCCGGCACGGTGACCTCGGAGGCCGACGCCACCGAATTGACCTACACCGCCACCGCCACGAACAGCGTCGCCGCGATAAACTTCACCGTCACCATTGTGCCGCGACCGGCCTTTGCCGACGGAACGCAGATTTTTGCCAGCGCAAACTATAACGAGGGGCGCGTGGCTCCGGTCCTGACCCTGCCGGAAGCCACCGGCGGCTTCGCTCCGCTGACCTACAGCCTGGACGACATTCCATCGGGGCTGGTTTTTGACACGATTACCCGTACTTTGTCGGGCGTGCCTAATACCCAGGTCACCCCTTCTAATTTGACTTACTCGGTGCGTGATGCGAATGATGTCGGAAATGATGCCGGAGTCGCCGGAGTCTCCCTGACATTCCGGATCGATAGCAGCAACAGACCATCTGTTATTGCTCTGGTAGATGATCAGATATATGTGGTCGGCGTGGCTATCCCCACCCTGACCCTGCCGCAGTTCGATAACGTCAGCGCCTTTGACCACGCCCTGACCGGGCCGGGTGCCGTGCCGGGTGGTGATAGTGCCTTACCGGCCGGGCTGTCCTTTGCCATAAACGACCGCGGCGAAATCGACGGCACCATCCCCGGCGGATTCCTCACCGGCACGCCGACCACGCCCGGCGTCACCGTGTTGACCCTCACCGGCTCCGCTAACAACCATTCCACCGTAGCCACTGTGACCTTCAGCGTCACGGTCACCGCCGACCCATATTTTGCGGTAACGGTGCCGAATCAGGGCTATATCGTGGGTACGGCAATCACTCGGCTTGCCCTGCCGGTTGCCCTGCCCGTCAGCCAATATGACTACACCCTGCTCGGGTCCAATGGTGGTGCCTTACCGGCCGGGCTGGGTTATAACTTAGACGGTGCCGGCATGCTGTCAAGCACGCCGACCGAGGTCGGTGTCACCAATTTGATCTACACGGCTACCGACAGGAGCACCAATGCTACCACCAGCCTGACCTTTTCCGTGACGGTTCGCGCCGCCGGCGACAACCAAATGCCGCTAATAGGTGATCTGTCTAGCAGGATCCTGGCGAACCCGCACAGCGTGGTGGAGAATATTGATTTGTCCGCCTACTTCATGGATCCGGACGGCGATCCATTGACCTACACGGCGACCCCGGAAAATGACAATGTCGTTGCAATCGTTAAGGGGAACCTTATGTCCCTCATTATAGGTCCAAGCACAGCGTCCAAGGGTGTCGACGTGGAAGTCGTTGCGACCGATGTTTTCGGCTTAGCGAGCAACACCCCCTCAACAGTACCCCCATTGGGGAGGGTCCTGAATCTGAACCTCGAAATCGTCATCAGACACGCAAGTGGCGTCGCGATGATGACAACGCTACACAACGTCGCGTTGGACACTGGCGGTGGC
Source organism: Candidatus Poriferihabitaceae bacterium (assembly GCA_965262585.1). Lineage (GTDB taxonomy): Bacteria > Pseudomonadota > Gammaproteobacteria > Arenicellales > Poriferihabitantaceae > JAHRAW01. The sequence goes on along the minus strand of OZ253546.1, from coordinate 455,619 downwards.
CGAGACCAGTTATACCGCGAATTGAATCCCAATATGGACACCTTGTTCGACCACTTTGAGCGTCCGCCAGACGGCGGAGAACTGGTTCTCCGGTTTGAGGTGGAGTCGAGCGCGGAGAATATCGTGTTGGTAAGCGTGGAGGAATCAACCCCCAACGGCGGCACTGATTTGGATCTGATGCTCACGCCCATAAGGGCGGGCGAGGCAACCATCACTGTCAATGGCTTTGACTTTTACGGCGATCCCACCAACCCCCCATCCGCGACTTTCATTGCTACAGTAACTGGCGAGAGTATGTTGTTAGAGGTGCCGGAGGATCTATTCAAATTTGCAATCGGCCGGGTGACTTCCGTGACCCTGCCAGAGGCCACCCTGCCAGCGGCCATCGCCGGAACCGGAATCGACCACAATCTGGCCTATGCGGTGACCGGGTCGAACGGCGCGGATTTGAGCGAATTTCCCTGGTTGACCTTTGCCAACGCCACCCGCGTCTTATCCGGCCAGCCGCCCGAGGGCACGCTTGTTGGCGATACGTTCGACGTGACATACGCGGTGAGCGACGACACAAGCGGAGATGCAATAGTTGAGTTCCCATTAACCATCGCAATAGTCGAGCCCGTCTTGGATACTGAAGAGATCATGGCAATCAACGAGGTGCTTATCCCCGATTTGGTGCGCACCATGACCGGCCAGACTTCGAATGCCATTACACAACGCATCGAACAAGCCAGATCGGGTAGTGGCGGCGGCGTAACCCTCGCCGGGCAGTCTTCTTTTGCCGATTTGGCGACCACCCACGGCAAAGCCATGACCGAAGGCACGGGTGATATGAAATCCATGCTGAATGGTTCCGGCTTTACCTTGCCGCTGAATGCGGTGGGGGGCGGTGTTGGCGTGTATTCACCGGCTTTCTGGGGCAGTGGTGGGTATGAAGAAGTTTCCGGTGATAGTGTTCTCGCGGACGGCAAACTGGATTGGGACGGCGATGTTACGAGTTTCTCGGTGGGGATGGATGCGCACCTGCGTAATGAGTTGCTGGGCGGCATAGCGATAACGCGCAACGAGGCTGATGTGGAATACGATGTTGCCGGCGATGTTGATAAAAGCGACTATGAACTGACTATGACCAGCATCAATCCGTATCTGGGCTGGAGCGTCGGGCAGTTAGATTTGTGGGCTACGGTCGGCTACGGCATCGGTGATTTGGAGATTACTGACAACAGCGGGACCGATTCCACCGACATCGACAGCGATGTGGACACGCAAACCTTCGCCGGTGGCGGCGCTGGCACGTTAATCGATTTCGACAATGGCGGCGCCTTGCGTCTTAAAGGCGAAATCTCGCAAACCTGGATAAACGTCGACGGCGACCGCGCAAACGATATTCGCTCGCTGGATGTGGACGTCAACCGGATTCGAGTATCGCTGGAAGCCCGCCAACCATGGGCAATAAGCAACGCCGCCAGCATGGAATCCACCCTAGAAGCAGGCGCGCGCCATGACGGCGGCGACGGCGAAACCGGCGCCGGAATTGAACTAAACGCCGGTCTCCGTTACCACAATCCCGTTCAAGGGCTAACGCTGGAAGGCAATATCCACACCCTGATAGCCCGTGAAGACTACAACGAATGGGGCATAAACGGCACCATCATCTTGGCATCAGGTCAAGACGGACAGGGCTTGTCGCTCAGCCTGAGCCCTGGTTATGGTGAGGACAGCGATGGTTTGTTGTGGGATAACGGCCTATCGGAAGATGCCATCGCCGAAACCGATTACGGAATGCGTTTGAAGACTCGTATTGGTTACGGCCTGTCTGCGCCGCACGGTTGGGATGGAATGCTGACACCGTATAGCGAAATGACTATCGGCAATACCAATAGTTACCGCTTCGGTGTTGGTTGGGAAACTAATCGGTATGGTTTGGATCTGGTTGGTGAACACCGTCAGGGTAGTGAAAATGCTGCTCTGCTTAAAGGTGAGATACGGTTTTAGATAAGGAGCGGCTAACGCCACCCGTCGTCATTCCCGCGAAAGCCGCTCATTACTCTCGTAGGGACAGCGCCCCCGTGCCTGTCCTTAATAAGGAGCGGCTGGCGCCGGATTGTTTTCCCTGGATTCCCGATACGCACCGCCGTCATTCTCGTGCCCCAACTCGTCATTCACGCGACAGCGGGGATGACGAGTTGGGGACACGGGAATCCAGTGAAACATGCCGGCGAATGCCGACTCCCTACGCCGTTATTCCCGCGAAAGCGGGAATCCAGTACAACATGTCCGGCGATAGCCGACTCCTTATTAGCCTTCTGGATTCCCGATACGATGAAAAATATGGTCGCTGACGCTCCCTATTTTTCTATCGTTCGAGAATGACGACGCACCGCCGTCATTCTCGTGCCCCAACTCGTTATTCACGCGACAGCGGGAATGACGACTTGGGGGACACGGGAATCCAGTAAAACATGTCGGCACAGCCGCTCCTTATTCGGGAATAACGGCGAGGAGCGGCTGTCGCCGGATTGTTTTACTGGATTCCCGATACGATGAAAAATATGGTCGCTGCCGCTCCCTATTTTTCTATCGTTCGGGAATGACGACGCACCGCCGTCATTCTCGTGCCCGCAACTCGTTATTCCCGCGACAGCGGGGATGACGAGTTGGGGGACACGGGAATCCAGTGAAACATGTCGGCACAGCCGCTCCTTATTCGGGAATAACGGCGAGGAGCGGCTGTCGCCGGATTGTTTTACTGGATTCCCGATACGATGAAAAATATAGTCGCTGGCGCTCCCTATTTTTCTATCGTTCGGGAATGACGCACTTTTGATATTCCTCGTTTGTCGATGTGGACTCCCAGACTCGTCATTCTCGTGCCGCCAAGTCGTTATTCACGCGACAGCGGGGATGACGACTTGGGGGACACGGGAATCCAGTGAAACATGCCGGCGAATGCCGACTCCCTACGCCTTTATTCCCGCAACAGCGGGAATCCAGTACAACATGTCCTGCGAGAGCCGACTCCTTATTAGCCTTCTGGATTCCCGATACGAAGAAAAATATGGTCGCTGGCGCTCCCTATTTTTCTATCGTTCGGGAATGACGCACTTTTGATTTTCCTCGTTTGTCGATGAGGACTCCCAGACTCGTCATTCTCGTGCCGCCAAGTCGTTATTTCCGCGACAGCAGGAATAACGAATTGGGGGACACGGGAATCCAGTAAAACATGTCGGCACAGCCGCTCCTTATTCGGGAATAACGGCGAGGAGCGGCTGTCGCCGGATTGTTTTACTGGATTCCCGATACGATGAAAAATATAGTCGCTGGCGCTCCTTATTTTTCTATCGTTCGGGAATGACGCACTTTTGATTTTCCTCGTTTGTCGATGAGGACTCCCAGATCGTCATTCTCGTGCCGCCAAGTCGTTATTTCCGCGACAGCGGGAATGACGACTTGGGGGACACGGGAATCCAGTTAAACATGCCGGCACAGCCGCTCCTTATTCGGGAATAACGGCGAGGAGCGGCTGTCGCCGGATTGTTTTACTGGATTCCCGATACGATGAAAAATATAGTCGCTGGCGCTCCTTATTTTTCTATCGTTCGGGAATGACGCACTTTTGATTTTCCTCGTTTGTCGATGAGGACTCCCAGACTCGTCATTCTCGTGCCGCCAAGTCGTTATTTCCGCGACAGCGGGGATGACGACTTGGGGGACACGGGAATCCAGTAAAATATGCCGGCGAATGCCGACTCCCCAGGCCCGTCATTCCTGCGACAGCCGACTCATTATTGGCCTTCTGGATTCCCGATACGATGAAAAATATAGTCGCTGGCGCTCCTTATTTTTCTATCGTTCGAGAATGACGACCTTGCGATAGCCGACTCCTTATTGGCTTTCTGGATTCCCGATACGATGAAAAATATGGTCGCTGGCGCTCCCTATTTTTCTATCGTTCGAGAATGACGACCTTGCGATAGCCGACTCCCCAGGCCGTTATTCCCGCGAAAGCGGGAATGACGCACTTTTGATATTCCTTGTTTGCGGATGTGGACAGGCACGGGGGCGCTGTCCCTACGAAAACTATATCGATGGTGCGGTGGGCGAAGAAACTCGTTGTTTCTGTCTCACCCGTTTAATAGAAGATTTTCGACCTTAATAGAAGATTTAGAACATCTATGAGAAGATTTAGAAGGTTTATGAGAAGATTCAGAACATTTATGAGAAGATTCAGAACATTTATGAGAAGATTCAGAACATCTATGAGAAGATTCAGAAGATTTATGAGAAGATTTCAGACCCCACTTGCCCACTATCTAGCCTCTACAATCCGACCAAGCCGGGCAATTATTGGTTGTGGCAATCTTCACCCGTATTATCCAAAGTGTAATAGGCGATGAACGGCATACGCCGCTAAAAAAAACTACAATACCCGGTTGTCGCCTATTGTAAAAAGCCAATGACTCGTGCCATTTCAATGACCAGTTCTACGACCAGTTCGACGCGGCGGGACGGGATTGGTATGACGTCCTTGCGGACTCGGCGGCGGTTGATTGACCGGTTGCGTGAGCAGGGGATTGGCAATGAAGCCATTCTGGCGGTGATGGAAAAAACTCCGCGGCATCTGTTTGTCGATGAGGCGTTGGCTCATAAAGCCTATGAAGACACCGCGTTGCCTATCGGCCAGAATCAGACTATCTCACAACCGTTTATTGTCGCGCTGATGACTGAGATGTTGCTGGATGCTGATATCGAGGTTAAAAAAGTTCTCGAGGTGGGAACCGGGTGCGGTTATCAGAGTGCGGTTCTTGCGCAGTTGGTGAGTTGGGTGTGTACCATCGAGCGGATTGGCTCGATACAGCAGCAAGCCAAAGCGTTGCTGCCGGAGTTGGGTTACCGCAACATCAGTTACCTGAACGCCGATGGTTTTGTCGGCTGGGAGAGCAATCAACCTTTTGACGGGATTTTAGTGACCGCTGCGCCACGGGAAGTGCCGGTGAGACTGCTCGAACAACTTGCCATTGGTGGACGGCTGGTGATTCCAGTCGGCGACAGCCACCTGCAGCAACTTCGCGTTATCACCCGCACCGGCGGCGGTTTCGACGAACAGGTGTGCGAAGCGGTGCGTTTTGTACCCATGCTCGGCGGCCGCACCCGCTAACCAGTGATGAAAATATTCGGCCCGCTATACGACAAGGTGATGAGGTGGTCTCGTCATCCCAAAGCCGAACGCTATTTGGTCGGCGTGAGTTTCATCGAGTCCTCGTTTTTTCCGGTGCCCACTGCGGTGATGCTTGCGCCCATGGTACTCGCCGACCGTCGGCGTGCCTGGCGGTTGGCGGGGTTGGCAACCGCCGCCTCGGTTCTCGGCGGGATATTCGGCTACCTCATCGGTTACTTTTTATTCGATCAGTTGGGCCAGCCGATCATCGATTTTTATCACGCCGGTGAAAAATTCGAAACCATGCGCCAGTGGTTTGGCGACTATGGCGTGTGGCTGGTATTGCTGGCCGGGGTAACGCCGATTCCCTACAAGATTTTCACCATCGCTTCCGGGCTGCTCGGTTTGCCTATCGTGCTGTTTATTCTGGCGTCCATTGTTGGTCGCGCATCGCAGTTTTTTCTGGTGGCGTGGTTGCTATGGTGGGGCGGGGAAAAACTCGAACTCGCGTTGAAAAAATGGATGGAACCGGCGGGCTGGGGATTGCTTGCCCTCGGGGCGGCGGCGTACTGGCTGTTGCGTTGAGATGATGAGGACGCTTATTATCGGCGCGCTTTGCCTGCACCTTGCGGCGTGTTCCGGCGGTGCCGGACAAATCCCGGTCATCAACAAATCGCCCTTCCGGGTCATCCCCACCGATACAAAAGTATTGCAGGGGGATTCGGTATACAGCATCGCTTGGCGGTTCGGTTTGGACTATCAAAAAATCGCAAAGTGGAACGGCCTCGCCAAGCCGTATAGGATTCGCCCGGGGCAGCGTTTGAGTTTGCGTTCATCGGGTTCCTCGGCGGTTGCCACTGCAGCCCCGGCGAAGACGACTTCAACGAGCCCGCCAAAAACGCCGCCCGCCAAAACCACAACCGCCACCAAAGTTACCAAAGTCACCAAACCCGCGCTGCCCACCACGGCACCGGGCCAATGGAACTGGCCCGCCAAAGGAAAACTCATCGGAAAATTCTCGCGTGGCAAAGGACAGAACGGCATCAAAATCGCCGGCGCCCCCGGCAGCGCGATTCGTTCCACCGCCGCCGGTGAAGTGGTATACGCCGGTGAGGGCTTGCGCGGTTACGGTAAACTGGTCATCGTCAAACACTCATCGTCTTATCTGAGCGCCTACGCCCACAACCGCAGCATCCTGGTGGCGGAAGGCGACCGCATCCAATCCGGCCAGCAGATCGCGCAGATGGGCAGCACCGGCGCCGACCGCACCATGCTGCACTTTGAAATTCGCAAAAACGGCAAGCCGGTGGATCCGCTCGGCTTTTTGCGGTGAGTGTTTTGCGTTATAAAATAAAATCCATTCGAAATAAATGAGGTGATCCTATGAACATCCCAAAAATAAAAGAAGAGTTGAAAAAAGCCAGAGGCGCGCGGTGTTTCCGTGCCGCTTTCGGTAGCATCGTTCGTAGAAATTACGATGAGATAAACAACATGACCCCAGGCGCGAAAAAACAATTTGTACAAGAATTGGGAGAGAGTGACAATTACTACACGGAACTGTACAAAGAGTTAGCCGGAGTGAAATATGACAAACAGCGCGGGCATATATGAAGTCGTTGGAAAACGCTTTATCCGAATTTCCGCGAGCGATGCTGGCACACACGCCGACTCCGCTGGATAAATTATCACGGTTGTCCGGCGAATTTGCACCGCACACTTTGTATGTCAAACGAGATGACTGCACCGGCCTCGCCCTGGGCGGCAACAAGGCGCGGCAACTGGAATTTTATTTGGGCGAAGCCATGGCACGGGGTTGCGATACCGTGCTCAGCACCGGCGCGGTGCAGTCCAACTACATGCGCATGCTGGCGGCCGGCGCCGCAAAACTGGGGCTGGACTGCCACATCCAACTGGAATCGCGGGTCGACAATCACTCCGATGATTATCACCATTCCGGAAACGTGTTGCTCGACCGGCTATTCGGCGCGCACCTGCACTATTACCCGGCGGGGGAAGACGAAGATGGCGCGGATGCGGCGTTGGCGGTGCTGGCGGATGAACTCGCCGGCGATGGAAAAACCCCCTACATCATTCCGCTAGGGCCGGGTCATGCGCCCATCGGGGCGTTGGGTTATGTGGTGGCGGCGGCGGAACTGGTTCGGCAGATCGAACAAAACAACCTTGCCATCGACCTGCTGGTGGTCGGCTCGGGAAGCGGCATGACTCACGCCGGATTATTGACCGGCTTGAAATTGCTCGGCGTCGCCATCCCGGTGCTCGGCACTTGCGTACGCCGCACCGCCGAAGCACAACACCCGCGAGTTTTCAAACACTGCCAAAAACTGGCGGAAATGTTAGGCCATGCCGAAGCGGTGGATGCCGATGATGTGTGGGTGGACGACTCGGCACTAGCACCGGGCTACGGCCACGCATCAAAGCAAGTCATGGAAGACCTACGCTTGCTGGCAGTCCGAGAAGGATTGCTAACCGACCCGGTCTATTCCGGCAAGACGTTTTCCTGCCTGTTCAACTTGATGCGCAATGGCAGTCTTGAAAATTTCAAGCACATAGTCGTAGTGCATACCGGCGGCACACCGGGGTTGTTTGCTTATCGGCAACAACTGGTCGGTATGGCGGCGCCAACCAAAACTGAAGAAAAAACATGACTAAAAATTCGAGCAACCAATACTTGCACGATTGTCTGGACCAGTTTCCCACGGTCAGCACGAAATTGTTTGGGATTGGGCCCGAGATGAAAGCGATTGAACACGCGGCAAAAGAGTTGTGCAAAACGGTGCGTATCGAAGACATGTTTCATCACTTTCAACGATATGAACATAAATCTTGGTTTCGTCCCTACTGGCTGTTTCCTTCGCTTGACAACCTGACTTCGGAAGAAAAAAAGATTCCTTTCAACTTCCACTCGTGGTCGCGCAAGGATGAGGGTAAAACAAAAGAGAAAATAGTCATTGAAAAACTGCTCAAAGCATTTCGACAAATCGAATTAGTTTCGGTTATGTTACGATTTATCTGCCCGCAATCATTCGGCATGTTGACTCCACCAGTTATGGCGATTTTGGGACTATACAGTAGCGCAAATGCCGTTCAAACCTACCTGAATTATTTGGGCAATCTCCGTGCTATTCGCGACCACTGCGAATTCGTATCCGCCGCCGATGCGGACATGGCGATATGGGTTTTGCAATACAAATGCAATAACGAGGAAATCAAAGACCCGGCAATAAAACAGCAATTCGAAGATGATGAGTTTATGCAGAATCTGTGTGCTAAAAATATGGCGACGCACTTGGATGTTAATATTTCTGGGCGGTTAGCCAAAGCACTTTCTGACGTCAACGAACCTTTGGCCGAATTGGTGGTTTGTTACGTATTGGAAGATGTCGTCACAAAATGGGTGAAAAAAGAAAACCCCGATGTACAACAAACAGTGAAAAGGTTAGCGGGTAAAAATGGCATCCCGATGTTATGTCACCGGTTCAAAGCGTTGCAGAAAGCAAAAAAGTTTCCGAAATTGGAAAACGTCAAGAAAGAATTTGATGATCTTCGAGAATTTCGCAACGAGGTGTTTCACGCTGCCAGAAAAAATATTAATTCGAATCGATTGCGCAAAACAATTGCCACCGTCATGCAAATCGAAAAAGCATTACAATGCAAACCATGAACCTACCAACCGCCAACCGTCGTCTTGCCGCCGGTGAAAATTTAAGTCGTGATGAAATGCAATCGGTTATGCGGTTGATTATGAGTGGCGAATCTACGGCGGCGCAGATTGGGGCGTTTCTTGCGGCGTTGATGATTAAGGGTGAAACCGTTGAAGAAATTGTCGGCGCGGCCACCATCATGCGCGAATTGGCCGAGCGGGTTGAGACTAAGGCAGACAAAATTGCCGATTCGGTCGGTACCGGCGGAGACGGCGCGCGTTTGTTTAATGTGTCCACCGCCAGCGCGCTGGTTGCCGCCGCCGCCGGGGCGGTCATGGCCAAACACGGCAACCGCGCCGCGACCGGCAATTCCGGTAGCGCCGATGTGCTCGAGGTCGCCGGGGTCAACATCGCCATCAGTCCGCGGCAGGTCGGCCAGTGTATCGATCATTGCGGCATCGGTTTCTTGTTCGCGCCGACTCACCACGCCGCCACCCGTCATGTCATCGGCCCGCGCCGGGAAATCGGCATTCGCACCATCTTCAATTTGCTGGGCCCGCTGACCAATCCGGCCAATGCCAAGTATCAGTTGGTCGGGGTGTTTGATCTGCGCTGGGTGCGACCGTTGGCGGAAGTGTTCGCCGAATTGGGTAGCGTTCACACGTTGGTGGTTTGTTCCGACGACGGGCTCGACGAAATATCCATCGCCTCGGGTACGCAAGTTGCGGAATACCGAAATGGAAAATTCAGCGAATACCGCATCGAACCAGAGCAATTTGGCATCGCTAAAACCTCCCTCGACGACATCGTTGTGGCGGATTCTAATGGCAGTTTGGAATTGATTCGCGAGGCTCTGGGCGGCGTCAAGGGCGCCGCCTTCGACATGGTGGCACTCAACGCCGGTGCGACTATCTACGCCGCCGACCTCACCGACTCGCTGTCATCCGGGGTCGAACTCGCACGGACGGTGCTGAGTGGCGGCGGTGGCCTCGAAAAACTCGCGCAACTGGTGGAGTTTACTTCGGCACTTTCTGATAAATGATGCCGGGAAATGATGCCGTGAAATAATGAGTGTCTGGCCAATCATCCGGGCCGTCCGGTGTCCGGTAAAAATTTTTGTGGTTGGATGAAGTAGATTCCGGTCAGCACCAAAGCAAGCGCGGTCAGCATGCGCATCTGCAACAATTCCCCCAGCAGAAGCACGCCCCACAAACTGCCGAAAACGGGAATCATATAATTGAGTTGGGAAAAAGTCATGGCACCGAGATTGCGCAGCAGGCGAAAATAAATCAGCGCGGCAAGCGCGGTGGGGAATATGCCAAGCACAAGGAGTGCCTGCAGGCTTTCGACGCTGGGCGTCATGGACAACGGGTCTTCCAGCAAAAACGCCAGCGGAATGCTGGTCACGGTGCCGGCAAGGACTGCGCCGGTGGCCATCTGGATGCCCGGAAAGGCCGGTTGAGTGCGCACGAATACCGTGGTAATGCCATAACTGATTGCGCCGGCCAGCACCGACAGTTGCCCCAATACATTGGCGCCGCTGACGCCGGCCAGCACCGACCATCCCACCAGAGTCAGCAGCCCGCCAAACCCCAAACAAAGGCCGAACATCTTGCGCATGGTCAGCGGTTCGTCGGGAATAAAATAATGCGCCAGCACAAACGTGGTAATCGGCATGATGCCCATCATGATGGCCGCCAGTGAACTGCTGATGTGGATCTCGCCCCAGCCGATGAAGATGAACGGCAGGGTGTTGCCCATGAAGCCGACTACGAAATACAGCAACAGCGCGCGCCGATTGAGCGGCAGGCCGGTTTTTTTGAGCGCCAGATACAGCAGCAAAACCACCGCCGCGATGGTCATGCGCGCAGCCGTCAGCGTGGCCGGCCCGATGCTGGCGACGCCGATTTTTATAAGCAGAAAAGAGACGCTCCAAATCAGCGCCAGCAATAGCAATAACAGGTAGTCTGTACTATGATTTCGCATTCTATTTTTCCTTGAAACTTCGCGCCGTGAAACTCTGCGCCGTGAAACCCCGCGCCGGATATTCGCCGGCACACCGGCTTAAGGTATGAAACCGTTGTTAAGCGAAAACGCCCCCGGTTTGTTCGATGTGGTCAATCCAAACGCGGACGCGCCCCTGATTATTTGTTGCGACCACGCCGGCAAGCGTATTCCCGAATCCCTCGGCAATCTCGAATTGGGGCGAGGTCTTCTGGACTTGCATATTGCCTGTGATATAGGCGCCGGGCAAGTGTCAACGATGCTCGCGCATAAACTTAACGCGCCATTGTTGCTTGCCAATTATTCGCGCTTGGTGATTGACCTCAACCGCCATCTCGATGACCCCACGCTGATACCCGAAACAAGCGATGGCGTTGTGATTCCGGGCAACGCCGGATTATCCGATGACCGCCGGCAACAACGCATCGATGAATTCTTTTCCCCCTATCACCGCAGATACGGCGAGATGGTGGACCGCATGCAAGGGCGATTCGTAAAGCCGATGATTATTGCCATGCATAGTTTTGCCGAGGAGATTCAAGGGGTCAAGCGGCCCTGGGACTTCGGCCTGCTGTGGGATGATCACCACGACCTGGCGCAAGCCCTAGCCGCCAATCTGGCCAAAAACGCCGACCTACGCATCGGCCACAACCAACCCTATCACGCCCGCAACCCGCTCGGCTATGCGATGATGGTTCATGCCCAAGCACGCGATGTTGATATGGCACTAATCGAAATCCGCCAAGATTTAATCGAAGACCACAACGGCCAAGCATGGGCGGCGGACATTCTGCACCGGGCGTTGGTGCCGTTGTTGGATTATTCTGAAATACGGGGTTGACAAGTATGGTTAAATAGCCATACTTGTATTCCAAACTATGTTCAAACCGAATGTTTGAGTGGGATGAGGCCAAAGATCGTCTAAATCGGGAAAAGCACGGCGTGTCATTTTATGATGCGCAATACGCTTTCGCCGATACAAACCGTGTAATCGCAGAGGACAGAACTCACAGTTGGAATGAAAACCGTTATTTTTGTTTTGGGCTGAATCGAGATTGCACTGGTGTTCTGACGGTGCGTTTCATATACCGACATAGCCGTATCCGCATATTGGGTGCGGGCTATTGGAGGAAAGGAAAGAGAATATGAGAAAGCCAATCCAATACACCGATGAGTCGCTCGGCGATTTCCGAATCGTTGCCGATTTTCTGCCGTCGCCCAAAGAACTGAAATTCAAGAGCGCCAACACCAAAGTTACGATCTCGTTGAGTTCGGAAAGTGTGGCGTATTTCAAAGCCGTTGCGGTGGCGAATGGGATGCAGTATCAAAAAATAATTCGGAAGTTGCTGGATGTATATGTTGGCAGTCAAAAAGCGGCGGAAAAACCAAAGGACAAACATTCGGGAGCAAAGTATGGGGTGCGCGAACCGGCCGACCCGTCGTTGGGGACTGCGGGTGGTGCGCATTTTTGTATTCACCAGGGCAAAAGAATATCAATTTCTGATGCGCTCAACATTCGTGATGCCGTCCGGAAGTCTCCGCCGGCGGGAACATTTCGGTGTGTTGAATGTGAGCAGCCGGTACGCCCGCATAAACCAAAGAGCACCTGCGCCACCGGTCATTTCGAGCATGCCAAAAGAAATCCCGATTGTTCTTTGAGCAAACCTGTCAAAAATTGATTGACAAAGCGAAATGTCCGGAAACACCATAGGCCAGCAGTTTACCCTCACCACTTTCGGCGAGAGCCACGGTGTTGCTCTCGGCGGGGTGGTGGATGGTTGTCCGCCGGGGTTGGCGTTGAGTGCGGATGATTTGCAAACGGATATGGATCGGCGCAAGCCGGGGCAGTCGAAGTATACCACCCAACGCAAAGAGCCCGACCGTGTGGAAATTTTGTCGGGAGTGTTCGAAGGGGTGACCACCGGCACGCCAATCGGCTTGTTGGTACACAACCAAGATCAACGCGCGCGGGACTATGAAAAAATCAAGGATCGTTTTCGCCCCGGCCATGCCGACTACACCTACCTGAAAAAATACGGCTTGCGTGATTACCGTGGCGGTGGCCGATCATCGGCGCGGGAAACCACCATGCGCGTGGCCGCCGGCGGCATCGCCCGGAAATATCTGGCCGAACATTATGGCGTTCTTATTCGCGGCTGCGTGTATCAAATCGGCGACATTTATATCGAGCGTAAAGATTGGAACGATGTCGCCAACAATCCGTTTTTCGTCGCCGATGGATCGACGGTCGAACAACTCGGCGCGTTCATCGATCAAATTCGCAAACAAGGCGACTCGGTCGGCGCCGCGGTGTATGTGGAGGCGTGCGGCGTTTCGGTCGGTTGGGGCGAACCGGTATTCGATCGTCTCGACGCGGACATCGCCAAGGCGATGATGAGCATCAACGCCGCCAAGGGAGTCGAAATCGGCGCCGGGTTTGAATCGGTCGTGCAACGCGGCAGCCAACACCGCGATCTAATCAGCCCGCAAGGTTTTTTAAGCAATCACGCCGGCGGCATCTTGGGCGGTATTTCCAGCGGACAGAACATTGAAGTCAAGGTCGCCTTCAAGCCGACCTCGAGCATCGCCACGCCGGGGCAAACCGTGAACACCGATAACCACAGCGTCGAAGCGGTGGTAACCGGCCGCCACGACCCGTGCGTAGGCATCCGCGCCGTGCCCATCGTCGAGGCCATGTTAGCGTTGGTGCTTATGGACCACGCGCTACGCGACCGTGCGCAAAATCCGAAGTAATTGCGTGCGTTTTGCCCCGGGCAGCGCGCCGATTGATTGTGATATGATGCGATGGCAATCAACACTATTTTTAACACGATTTTTCCGGTGAAAAAAGAAACCCTCTACGACAAACTGTGGCGACAGCATGTTGTTCACTGCGACGAGGACGGCGTCTCGCTGCTCTACATCGACCGGCATCTGGTGCACGAAGTAACCTCGCCCCAAGCCTTTGAGGGCATGCATCTGGCCCAGCGCAAACCGTGGCGCGCATCCACCATCCTCGCCGTGCCCGACCACAATGTACCCACCACCACCGAAGGCGATGGCATAGACGACCCGGTCTCGCGGCTGCAGGTGACCACGCTCGCGCAAAACTGCAATCATTTCGGCATCACCGAGTTCGGCATGGGCGACCCGCGCCAGGGCATCGTGCATGTCATCGGCCCGGAACACGGCGTCACGCTGCCCGGCATGACCATCGTGTGCGGCGATTCCCACACCTCAACCCACGGTGCGTTCGGGGCGTTGGCGTTTGGCATCGGCACCACCGAGGTCGAGCACGTGCTCACCACTCAGTGCCTGCTGCAGCGAAAATCAAAGAATATGCGCGTGCGGTTTCAAGGCGAAATGCCGCCCGGCGTGGCCGCCAAAGACGTGGCGTTGGCACTCATCGGCGAGATTGGCACCGCTGGCGGCACCGGTTACGCGGTCGAATTTGCCGGCCCGGTAATCGAATCCATGTCCATGGAGGAGCGCATGACCCTCTGCAACATGGCCATCGAAGCCGGTGCCAAAGCGGGCATGATTGCGGTGGACGGAACTACCACTGACTACCTGCGGGGCCGCCCCTATGCTCCCAAAGGCGAATTGTGGGAACTCGCCGTCGCCAGTTGGCAGGAATTGCATTCCGATGATGACGCAAAGTTCGACCGCGAAGTGGTACTCGATGTATCGGCGGTTTCCCCTCAAGTTACCTGGGGAACCTCGCCGGAAATGGTCACCGACATCAACGGCAAAGTGCCCGACCCCGAACAGCAAGCGGATTCCGGTAAACGCGAAAGCATGGAACTCGCGCTCCAGTATATGGACCTGACGCCGGGCACGCCCATCAAAGACATCGCCCTTGACATGATATTCATCGGTTCATGCACCAACAGCCGCATCGAAGATTTGCGCGTCGCCGCGAAGGTGGTCAAAGGAAAAAAAGTCGCGGCCAACATCAAGCAAGCGTTGGTGGTGCCGGGCTCGGGCTTGGTCAAACGACAAGCGGAAATCGAAGGGCTGCACCGCATATTCATCGACGCCGGATTCGAATGGCGCAATCCCGGCTGCTCGATGTGCTTGGCGATGAACGCCGACCGCTTGCAACCGGGCGAACGTTGCGCCTCCACTTCCAACCGCAATTTCGAAGGCCGTCAAGGGCAGGGCGGGCGCACCCATCTGGTGTCGCCGGCAATCGCCGCCGCCGCCGCCATCGCCGGCCACTTTGCCGATGTGCGGGGCGACTTGCCAGCCGACGATATGCGCGCGTGATGGATTCTTTCACGACCCTCGACGGATTGGTGATGCCCCTCGACCGGGCCAACGTCGATACCGACGCGATCATCCCCAAGCAATACCTGAAGTCCATTAAACGCACCGGCTTCGGGCCGAACCTGTTTGACGAATGGCGCTATCTCGACCACGGCGAACCGGGTATGGAGCACGACAAACGGCCTCGTAATCGCCAGTTTGTGTTGAATCAATCTCGTTACAAAGGCGCGCAAATTTTGCTCACGCGAAAAAATTTCGGTTGCGGCTCATCGCGTGAACACGCCCCGTGGGCGTTGCTAGGCTACGGCTTTCGCTGCCTCATCGCACCAAGTTTCGCCGATATTTTCTACAACAACTGTTTCAAAAACGGCATCCTGCCAGTGGTGCTGGATGAAAACACGATAAATGATTTATTCACACAAGTCGAACAACAACCCGGCTACAAACTAGCAGTAGATTTATCCGCACAACAACTAACACAACCGAACAACACCCCAATCAAATTCGAAATCGAACCCGCCCACAAACACGCCCTAATAAACGGCCTAGACGACATCGACATGACCCTCAACCGCACCGAGTTGATAAAAGAATACGAGAAAAAACGAAAAGTGGAAGCGCCGTGGTTGTTTGGGTAATAGCGGACACGGCTGGTAGGTAGGTGATGTGAATAATGTTTCTACATCGGTAAGGGGGAGTGATTTGTGTTGAGGTAAGGCAATTTTCCCTCAGCAATCTCGTGGATGTTGAGCCATGTTCTTTCAAGTTTCTCGAGATTGTCATAAACCAGCCAATGAAACCAGATTGCTCTCCCCAGTGGCGTTGGTCCTGTTTTCTCATTATTGTCGAGATGTTGAGTAAATCGGCGCACTAGGCAGTTAGATAACCCAATATAAATGATTGTTTCACCGAGGTTGCTTAGAGCATAGCACCCGCTCTGTGAGGGTATGCGCAAGCGCTGATTTTCTTGAAATGGGCACCTGTTAGATGGCAGAGGGACTAGTTGGGAAACGTTCATATTTCAATGCCTGACCCCATATCCTTTCTGTGCAATGCCTTCGTCATTTCTTGTGCCACCTTGGCAAGTGCGCCAGAGTTCATTCCACCTGCGGTGCTTCCTTTGCGCCACCAATCAGGATGACCTACGCCCGCATACTCTCCCTCCATAGATTCAAAGCACATTTCAAGATCTTTTGTCATTTTATCAACTGTGAAATCTTTTCCTGATCCTATTAATTTGGTGAAAAATGGTATCGAAAATTTACAGAAAAGATCAACGCCGTTGTATTTAAACAGAACGGTATCAGAACCATCATCAAGTAAAGAACAAACCGCTTTCCAATAATTCAGAAATACTCTCTTTTCTCTATCAAAATCCCCCAACGCATCTAATGGATTATGTGCAACCAAGATATTCTTTTTTAGCAATGTGACAAATGATCCTTGCTTTATAGTTTTTCCTTTGCCGTTCTCATCATTTGCCATCTGGATTTTTCCTTGCCATGGGGATGTTGTGTCTGAATTCAAATAATCCACAATTTTTAGTGCCTTACCAATTTCGCCACGACTGACTATTGTTTGAATCCACTTTGGTAGATTTGGTATGTTTTCAACATCAGTTGCTTCGGTCAGGCGTGCATAAATGCGTTGTTCTACGGCTTTATCAACGCTTTTTTGCGTGGTATTCACAATCAAGAAATGACACATCTGTGAAATTTTGTCGAGTTTGATTGCGATATTTATCGGTACTTGAAAATCAAGAATGCCATTGTCTTGTTCTGCCGCTATGCGTAATCCCTCCAGCCTGTGTTGTCCATCCACCACGCTGAATGGCCATATGTCGTTCGTGATAGTTATCGTGTTATTTGAAACATTGTGTTCTATATCTTTGTCTGTTGCCAGCAAGATAGATGTTGGCAGAAACGCATCCTTACTTTCTTGTCCTTTTAGAATATAGTTCGCCAGTTTTTTGGCGCGGGCTGTGTTCAGAAGTCGTTGGTATCCGGTTTCAGTTTTGTTTTCAGGGTCTAGTTTTTCTACTGAATAAAAATCGGGTTGTACCAGATACTTGACCTCTATTGATGTGGAATACAACACCAAGTCACCTTGTACGCTTTTCGCTACAGGCAAGGTAATGCTCATTATTCAAAGTCCTCAATTAGTAAATGAATATATTTATGGAATACATAAACTTCGTCTATAACCTACAATATAAAACACCAAAAAGTGTTTATTAATTAACTCATACTTCTCAATCCCCCCGCCAATTCCCCCACAAAGTGATGCACATCTGCGGCGATTTCTTTCTTGCCGGATTTATTTTCAACCCCACCCGCAATCCGATCAACCACCGCCGACCCAACCACCACCGCATCCGCGAAGGTTGCGGTTTGTGCTACTTGCTCGGTGGTTTTTATGCCGAAGCCGACGGCGATGGGTAGGTTGGTTTGTTTGCGGATTTGGGTGACGGCTTGTTTTACATCGCTATCTTTGGCGGAGCGGGTGCCGGTGATTCCGGCGATCGATACATGGTAGACAAATCCCGATGCGCGTTCGAGTACTCGCGTGAGTCGTTTGGCATCGCTGGTCGGCGTAGTCAGGCGAATCCAGTGCAGTCCGGCGGTCAGGCACGGGTGGCATAGTTCGTCGTCTTCTTCCGGTGGCAGGTCGACGATGATCAATCCATCGACACCGGCATCGATCGCCTGGTCGATGAAGCGTTGGTTGCCGTAGCGGTAGATGGGATTGTAATACCCCATTAGGACGACCGGCGTGTCCGCGTCTTGGCGGCGAAATGTGCGCACCATGTCGATGGTTTTGTGTAAGTTCATACCGGCTTTGAGGGCGCGCAAACTGGCGAGTTGAATCGCCGGGCCGTCGGCCATTGGGTCGGAAAACGGCATGCCGATTTCGATGATGTCGGCGCCGGCGGCCGGCAGGCCGTGGAGGATGTCGGTGGCGGTTTCCAGATTCGGGTCGCCGGCGGTGATGAAGGTTACCAAACCGGCTCGGTTTTCATCTTTGAGTTTTGCAAAGCGGCGACTCATGCGCGTGCTGTCGGCGCTCATAATTTAATTCCGAGTGCGTCTGCGACCGTGAATACATCCTTGTCGCCGCGTCCGCACAAGTTCATGAGAATGATTTTATCTTGGTCCATGTCCGGCGCAACTTTTGCCACATACGCCAATGCGTGTGCTGGTTCGAGCGCCGGAATGATGCCTTCGGTGCGGCAGCATAATTGGAACGCTTCGAGCGCATCGGAATCGGTGACCGCCACATATTCGACGCGGCCGCTTTCATGTAGCCACGAATGTTCCGGCCCGATTCCGGGATAGTCGAGGCCGGCTGAGATCGAATGCGCGTCGTCAATCTGGCCGTCTTTGTTTTGCAGCAGGTAGGTGCGGTTGCCGTGTAAAACGCCCGGTTGCCCACCGGAAAGAGATGCCGCGTGTTTGCCGCTGTCGAGTCCGTGTCCGGCGGCTTCGACGCCGACTATGCGCACCGACTCGTCGTCGAGAAAAGGATGAAACAAGCCGATAGCGTTGGAGCCGCCGCCGATGCATGCCACCAGTAAGTCCGGCAAGGCGTTCTCGCGTTCCATCAATTGCTGGCGGGCTTCAATGCCGATGACGGTTTGAAAGTCACGCACCATTTGCGGGTAGGGGTGGGGGCCGGCGGCGGTGCCGATGATGTAGAAGGTGTCCTCGACATGAGCGACCCAGTCGCGCAGCGCTTCGTTCATGGCGTCCTTTAAGGTGGCGGTGCCGCTGGTGACCGGCACCACTTCGGCGCCCAGTAGTTTCATGCGAAACACATTGGGCGCCTGGCGCTTGATGTCGGTTTCGCCCATGTAGACGATGCACGGCAGGTTGAACAACGCGCACACCGTTGCAGTGGCGACGCCGTGTTGGCCGGCGCCGGTCTCGGCGATGATGCGGCGTTTTCCCATGCGCCGCGCCAGCAAAATTTGCCCGAGGGTGTTGTTGATTTTGTGGGCGCCGGTGTGGTTCAACTCATCGCGCTTGAAATAAATCCGCGCGCCGCCGAGTTCCGCGCTCAAGCGTTCGGCGAAATACAACGGGCTTGGCCGGCCAATGTAGTCGCGTGCGTAGTAGTCAAACTCGCGCTTGAAATCCGGGTCGTCTCGATACCGCCGATAAGCGCGTTCCACCTCCAGCACCAACGGCATCAGCGTCTCGGCGACAAAGCGGCCACCGAAAATGCCAAAATGCCCGTGCTCATCCGGGCCGGAGCGATACGATTCCGGCGCGCTGGGTTGTTTGGATGCGGTCATGGTCGTAGCCTGTGTAAATGAAAGCGTGAATTATACCCCGTGGCGGTTTTGACATGCTTCCGCACGGCGGCCAATAACCACCCGACCGCCAGAGAAAAGCCCCTGTCCTTACTGGATTGAGCGCATCATCCGTGATTGCGCCTTAAGGTTGACCGGCGGCGGATTATTGTAGGTAATTTCCGTTGTTTATATTGACATTGCCGGTTTGGGTGCCTAATATTCCTTCTGGCGCCGATTTGATTCAGCTTGCGGGCGCTTTATAAATGCGGCTAAAGAGAGGTCTGCAATTCTAAAAATCGCACCCGCTTTTTAGCCTGTCTTCTGAATGGCTGGAGCGGGTTTTTTGTCACGAATTGTTGGCACACCACCCGCGCGCAGCCACTAGTGCCGGAGCGTTGCCATGCAAAAATTGTCCAAGCAGTATCACCCGCAAACCGCGGCGGTTCGTTGCGGTCATCGTCGCAGCGACGAGCGCGAACACAGCGAAGCGATCTTCACCACTTCGAGTTTTGTTTTCGACGACGCGGCGCAGGCGGCGGCATTGTTCAGCGGCGACCAGCAGGGCAATGTTTATTCGCGTTTCACCAACCCCACGGTGCGCGGATTCGAAAACCGTTTGGCGGCCATGGAAGGTGGGCGCTTTGGATTGGCCACCGCCTCCGGCATGGCGGCGGTATCCGGGCTGCTGCTCGGCTTGCTCAAGGCCGGTGATCATATCGTTGCGTCCAACGAACTTTTTGGTTCGACCGTGTCGGTGTTCACCAAAGTATTCAACCGTTTCGGCGTCGACACCACCTTTGTCAAAATCACCGACCTCGAACAATGGCGCGCGGCGATTAAAGAAAACACTCGGTTGTTGTTCCTCGAATCGCCGTCCAATCCGTTATGCGAAATCGCCGATGTCGAAGCACTCGCCGCGATCGCGCACGCCGCCGGTGTGCCGTTGGCGGTCGACAATGCATTTTTCACGCCGGTCATGCAGCGGCCGCTGGAACTCGGCGCCGATATAGTCGTGCACACCGCAACCAAATATCTCGACGGTCAGGGCCGCTGTGTCGGCGGTGCGTTAGTAACCGATAACGAACAAATTTATGATGATCTGTTTGCCATGCTGCGCACCACCGGGCCGTGCATGAGTCCGTTCAACGCCTGGGTATTCAGCAAAGGATTGGAAACCTTGTCGCTGCGGATGCGCCAACATTGCGACAACGCGATGCAGTTGGCGAGTTGGCTTGAGCAACATCCGGCGGTAGAAAAAGTTTATTACCCCGGCCTCGAATCGCATCCGCAACACCGCCTGGCGAAAACAAAACATGGCGGATTCGGCGGCGTGGTTGCCTTCGAAGTCGCCGGTGGACGCGAACAAGCGTGGCGGGTAATCGATTCGACCCAACTGCTATCGATCACCGCCAACCTCGGCGACGCCAAGACCACCATCACCCATCCGACCACCACCACCCACGCTAGAATCAGCCCCGAAGAACGCGCCCGCGCCGGCATCCGCGACAACTTGCTGCGCGTCTCCGCAGGTCTCGAACACATCGACGACATCATCGCCGACTTGAAAACCGGACTGGATCGTATCTGACAACTACAATATTCTAGGTTATTTGCCCAATGGTGGGCATGGGTGGCTGGTTCGGCGGCATTACAATATAACTTGGACGCATGTTTTCTGACCCGATCTGCGTGCGTGGGGCGAAGCGGTTAGTCGATTTCGATCAGCAGCGGGCAGTGGTCGGAGCCCATTTGTTCGCTGAGGTAACTCGTGTCGGCCACCCGGTCGAGGTGTTCGTGTGACAGCAAAAAATAGTCGATGCGCCAGCCGATGTTGCGATCGCGGGCGCGCGTGATCATGTGCCACCAGGAATAAACCTCGGTTACGCCCGGGTTTTTGGCGCGCCAGACATCAGCCCAGCGGTCAGCGATTACTTGATCCATCCAATCTCGCTCTTTCGGATGAAAGCCGATTTTGCCGTCGTTTTCCTCCGGTCTGGCGATGTCGATTTCGGTATGGGCGACATTCATATCGCCGCCCACCAACACCACCGCGCCTTGTTTGCGCAAGGCGTGCATATAATCGAGGACGCAGCGGAAGAACACCAGTTTTTCCCGCCACGCTTGTTCGCTCTTGCCGCCGTTGGGAAAATAGATCGACAGCAATTCCCAGCGTTCGCCTTGTTTCAAAAACGACAACTGCGAAACCCGTCCCTCGTCGGCGTTGGGGGCGCCGGAGATGCCGGTTCCAAAGCGCAATTCGCGCAGTTTTTTAACCACCGATTTGGCAACCCATATTCCGGTACCGGCGTAGCCCTTTTTTTCGGCGCTGTGGTAGTGCTGCTGATAGTCCGGGTGGTCGGTAAGAAATTGGCTGAACTGATCAACATTGCCCTTGATTTCCTGAAGCATGAGTACCTCGGGACGCTGCTCGCGCACCAGATTCTGCAATTCGCCCTTGCGCTCCACAGCGCGGATTCCGTTGACGTTCCAAGTAATGATTTTCATAGGACGATTATACAGGCCGGAGGCGAGTTGGTGCATCGCATGTATGCGTTCACCGCCTATCCGCCCCCATAGGGACAGACACCCCCGCATGCGCGTCACGCGCAACCCATGCGCCCCGACGCAACGGACGCCATGTGGGGCTGGTATTTACTTCGCCGCCGCCGTAGAGTTATCCGCCCAACAGAAAATCCAACCGCCATGCACACCGACCTCGACAGCAAACTGCCCGACGTGGGGACTACCATCTTCACCGTGATGTCGGCACTGGCCGATGATCACGGTGCGATCAATCTGTCCCAGGGATTCCCCGACTTTGAGCCGCCCGAGGCGTTGCTTGACCGCGTCACTTATTACCTGAAATCCGGCAAAAACCAGTATCCGCCGATGATCGGGGTGTTGGAGTTGCGCCGCGCCATCGCCGAAAAACTGCGCCTCACAGGCGGCGTCGAAGTCAACCCCGACACCGCAATAACCGTTACCAGCGGCGCCACCGAAGCGCTGTTTTGCGCAATCCATGCGGTGGTTCGCCCGCGGGACGAGGTCATCGTGTTTGACCCGGCCTACGATTCCTATGCACCGGCGGTGGCACTGGCCGGCGGAAAGACCGTGCATCTGGCACTGACCCGGCCCGATTACCGAATCGACTGGCCTGCTTTCGAAGCCGCGCTCAATCCAAAGACTCGCCTGATCATCATCAACACACCGCACAACCCCACCGGCACCATCCTCACCGGAGACGATCTCGATCAACTTTCCAAATCCATCCGCACTCGCGATTGTTATGTATTGAGCGACGAAGTATATGAGCACATCATTTTCGACGGCCAGCCCCACGCCGGTGTGCTTGCCCATCCGCATCTCGCAGCGCGAAGTTTTGCGGTGTTTTCCTTTGGCAAAACCTACCACGCCACCGGTTGGAAAATCGGCTATTGCGTGGCACCGCCGGCACTGACCACCGAGTTTCGCAAAGTTCACCAGTTCAACACCTTTACAACGGTCACCCCGATGCAGTGGGCGCTGGCGGATTACATTCGCCAACAACCCGACCACGGCGTGCGGCTGTCTTCCTTCTACCAACAAAAACGCGACCGCTTCGGTGCCTTGATGGCGGACTCCCACTTCAAACTACTGCCGTGTCGTGGCACCTATTTCCAACTGGCGGACTACGGCGCCTTGCCCCCGAACCTCAGCCATCTCGACGACCAGGCATTTGCCCGCCAACTCACCACCGACTATGGCGTGGCGGTGATTCCCCTATCATCGTTCTACCGCACACCCCCACCCGCCCAAATCATCCGCTTCTGCTTCGCCAAGCGAGACCAAACCCTGACCCGGGCGGCGGAAATCTTGCGGGGGATTTAACTAGTCACAGCATATTTTTGGTATATTTGTCATATTCCCCCATCAACGAAGCAACAATGAAGATTCGGTTGCTGATTGTTTTGGCATACGAACCACGGCTGGAAAACGCCAGTTGCGGCTGGTCATGCGCCCGGAAAAATCCAAAGTGCAATCAGGTGATGGTTAACTTTTTCATCTATCGTTCCACTGAAAAATGATTATTAGCAAGCGACAGCAGGCAATTCTGTGCGGTTTATTCTTTTCTCAATACGATAGGGCTGGATTGTCTCGTCTGGGTTTTAAATCATTCCACGAAGCATTCAATGTTCTGGGGTTTTCAATTGGCATTAAGCCAGCGTCCATTAAGAATTACCGAGATGAATTTGACCCGCTATTTCCAAACAAACGCAAGGGTTGGCATGGGCGTCCACTGAGAAATAATTGTGCCGAAATATATGAGGAATACAAAGAAAGCGGTATGGAAAATATGCTGTCTATAATCGCACGCTTTGCTGATTGTGCGTTGGATGCTGATAAGATAACTGACGATGGCAAAACAGAAACTTTTGCCAAGCGGTTGTTGACCGGGCGCGCCGCCGAAAATTTCTTTATGGAAAATTACCGAAACGAAGCAGTTTTTCAAAACACCGAAGCCGAGAACGTAACGCATACTGGATGCGGATATGATTTCAGTTTGCACCGTGCCAATCATCAGAAAAAGTTCGCGGTGGAAGTAAAGGGTTTATCTACGCTGTCTGGTAATATTGTTCTCACCGAAAAAGAGCACGAGGTAAGCAACGCTTTGGAAAGTTATTATTTCATCTATATTGTAAAAAATTTCAACGAGTCTCCATTTGCAGTAACAATACGAAATCCGATTAATTCAGAATTAGAGTTCAAACGGCACGAGCGAAAGATTATTCAGGTATCTTGGAATGCAACAGTGTGACAAATTGCTTTTTGTCGGTTGCGCACCGTGTCAGTATTGGAGCAAAATCACAGGTGATGCTAACGATGTGCGTAAACAAAAAATTTATGCATCGCGCGTGGGGGGAGGTTGCGATATAGAGGAGGACAAGTCGCAAGCGGTAGTGGCAATTTTATTGGCGATTTACCTGCGATAAACGCTGGCGGACAGGGCAATGATCCATTACACTGCGTATCTGGGTTGCGAGAAAAAAACCTCAAGCGATTGCGAGTTACCCCGGAAAGTGGGTTGCGAGATAACTGGGCGAATGACAAAGAATTGCAAATTCAGGCATACCGCAACAAACCGATTAGTTTTTTCATTGCGCGAAGGTGCGCTGTTGCAAACTTTCCCAACCGCTTTTAATTCCTCAAGGAGTTTACTTCCATGATTTACAACTCTGTCATCGAAGCCATCGGCAATACGCCGATTGTGCGGCTTAACCGTGTTGCGGAAAAGGTCGCGGCGAATTTTTACGCGAAACTCGAATTTACCAACCCCGGTGGTTCCATCAAGGACCGCATCGGCTTTTGGATGATTGAGGATGCCGAAAAAAGGGGAACGCTTAAACCCGGCGGCACCATCATCGAAGGCACCAGTGGCAACACCGGCGTGGGGCTGGCGATGGCGGCGGCCATCAAGGGCTACAAGTGCATTTTTATTCTGCCGGATAAAATGTCTCAGGAAAAAATCAAGAACCTGCGCTCTTTCGGTGCGCGGGTGGTGGTCACGCCGACTGCGGTGGAACCGGAGGATCCGCGTAGTTATTATTCGGTGTCGCGGCGCATGGCTCTGGAAATTCCAAACTCGCTGTATATCGATCAATACAATAATCTTTCCAACCGCGAGTATCACTACCAGCGCACCGGCCCGGAAATCTTAACGCAGATGCCGGACATCGATGTGTTCATCGCCGGCATCGGCACCGGCGGCACCATCACCGGCATTGGAAAGTATCTCAAAGAAAACAAGCCCGGCGTGGAAATCGTGGCCGTGGATCCGATCGGCTCGATCGTCTACGAGGTATTCAAAACCGGCGAAAACAAAACGCCCGCGGAAGGGTATTTAATCGAAGGCATCGGCGAAGATTTTATTCCCGCCAATTACGACTTCGCACAGATCGACGACATGATTCAGGTTGGCGACAAGGAGTCGTTTTTGATGACCCGCGAGTTGCTGACCAGCGAGGGAATTTATTCCGGCGTGTCCTCCGGCAGCGCTTTCGTCGGCGCGCTCAAATGGGTGCGGCAGCAGGGTAGCCGGCTCGATGGTAAAAACGTGCTGATTATTTTTCCCGACAGCGGCAATCGCTACACTTCCAAAGTATACGACGACGACTGGATGCGCGAAGTTGGGTTTCTCGAATCGAAGACCGGCAATGTAAGCGACTTGATGCGCGCCCTCGACAAGAAACCGAGCGACCTCATCATGGCGCACCAGACCGACAAAATATCCTCGGTCATTACGCAGTTGAGCGAAGCCGATGTCAGCCAGTTGCCGGTGCTGGATGAAAAAGGTTGGATCAAGGGCATCGTGCGCGAAAGCGTAATCCTAAAATCGTTGTTCAACCAGCAGGTTAACGTGGACGATACGGTGGAGAGCCTGATTGATACTTCGGTGGAATATGTGACCGCCGGTGATTCCATCGAGCGGATTTCCAAACTGGTGACCGAGGGCAAGGTGCCTTTGGTGACCAACCCCGATGATGGCGACAGTTTGCTCGGTATCATCACCGACATCGATCTGCTGAACTTCCTCGGTTCCCGGCACTAACCGGAGTTCCGGCGGCGGCCGCCCGGCGCTGACTATGGCCTCCCGCTTCCGAGTGTTCACCGACAAAAAAGGCAACTGGGGTGCGGTCAAACGGCTGCTGCCCTATCTGTGGCGTTATCGTTATCGCGTGGCCGCCGGGCTTGGGTTTTTGGTGCTCGCCCGGAGCGCCAATGTCTCGGTGCCGATCATCTTGAAAAGCATCGTCGATGCCCTCGAAGGCGCACCCGCCCAAGCGGTGCTGGCGGTGCCGCTTGCGTTATTGGTGGGGTATGGCCTGCTGCGCTTTAGTACGATTTTGTTCAACGAAGTGCGCAACGTGATCTTCTCGCGGGCCAGCGTGCAGATTCTTCACCACATCTCCATGGAAGTGTTTCAGCATCTGCACACGCTGTCGCTGGGCTTCCACCTCGACCGCAAAACCGGCGCCTTGTCCAGAGACATCGAGCGCGGCACCGGCGCGGTCAGCGGCTTTCTCAGGATGTTCGTTTTCAACATCATCCCGGTATTGTTCGAGTTGATTGCGGTGCTAGTAATTTTAGGGTACCGCTTCGCCTCGAACTTTGTGCTGGTTACCTTTTCGATGGTGGTGGTCTACGCTTTTTTCACCGTTTGGGTGACTGGCTGGCGCACCAAGTTTCGCGTGCAGATGAACACCGCCGCCTCCACGGCCAACACTCGCGCCCTCGATTCCTTGTTCAACTACGAAACGGTCAAGGTGTTTGGCAATGAATCCGTCGAACTGAAACGCTACGGAGATTCCCTGATGAACTGGGTGCGCGCGTCTCTGAAAAGCAATTTGTCCCTGTCCTACCTCAACATCGGGCAGGGCGTGATCATCGCTGTGGGCATGACTATGCTGATGGTGCTGGCGGCGCGCGGCGTGGTCGACGGCAGCATGACGCTTGGGGATTTTGTCATGGTCAACGCATTTTTGATCCAGTTGTATATTCCACTTAATTTCATGGGCTCCATATACCGCGACATCAACCACGCATTGATCGACATGGATCGCATGTTCGCGTTGCTGGATAAAAAACCCGAAGTTATGGATGCGCCCGGCGCCGCGCCCTTGCAACTTCGCAAAGGGGAAATCCGTTTTGAGAAGGTCAACTTTCGCTATCTCGATGACCGTGCGGTTTTGCAAGACATCGATTTTTGTGTGCCGGGCGGGCACACAGTGGCGGTGGTCGGCCCGTCGGGTTCCGGCAAGTCAACCATCGCACGGCTGCTGTTGCGTTTTTACGACCCCGACCAGGGGCGCATCTGCATCGACGGGCAAGACATCCGCACCCTGAACCTGTCCAGTCTACGCGCCGCCATGGGCGTGGTTCCTCAGGACACGGTGCTGTTCAACGAAACCATCGGCTACAACATCGCCTACGGCCGTTCCCACGCCACCCGCAAAGAAATCGCCACGGCGGCGAAAATCGCCCGCCTTGACGGCTTCATCGCCGGGCACCCACAAGGGTATGGCGTTCTGGTCGGCGAACGCGGCCTGAAACTTTCCGGCGGTGAAAAACAACGAGTCGCCATCGCCCGAGCCGCGCTCAAGGGCGCACCGATTTTGATCTTCGACGAAGCAACCTCGTCTTTGGACAGCAGATCGGAAAAAGCCATACAAAAAGCCCTCGACCGCGTCTCGCAAAACGCCACCACCGTAATCATCGCCCACCGCCTTTCCACCATAGTCGACGCCGACCAGATCATCGTCCTCGACAAGGGCCGCATCGTCGAGCAAGGTACCCACGAGCAATTATTGCCACGGGACGGATTGTACGCATTGATGTGGAAGTTGCAGAAAGAAGCGGCGGCGAAGCACCCGGCACCGGTTTGAAAACCGCGCCGAAACGCCCCGGCATCCGCCCGGCGCAGCCATCGGATGCGCCGGCTGTGAAGCGATGCGTGGAAGCGGCCTACCGGGACTACATTCCGCGAATGGGCAAACCACCCGGCCCCATGCTCGATGACTATGACGAGGTCATCCGCCGACACATCGTTTTTGTTGCGCAAGAGCAGGGCGAGGTGGTTGGGGTGGTGGTTCTAATTCTTATGGAGCCCGGCATGCTCCTCGACAACATTGCGGTGCATCCCGATCATCAGGGAAAAGGAATTGGACGCCGCTTGCTGGAACTTACGGAGAGCGAAACGCGGAGCCGGGGATGTCCGCACCTGACGCTCTATACCCATGAATGCATGACCGAAAATATTGAAATGTACAAGCGCACCGGCTATGTCGAAACCCGCCGCCAGACCGAACTCGGCTACCGTCGCATTTATATGCAAAAGATGTTGTCGTGAAGTAATATCAACCCGTATCCCGACAATCTTGATTGCCTAGTTGAGGCGGCAAATATGAACGCCTAATCAGAAGTCGGTTTTTTCTTTGGCTTCCGTATTGTAGAACTAAAATCTTGTCGGGAGATTCCGGCGGTTTTCAGGTTGCTTAAAATAACACCAACCGATAATTCTTTGTCATTAGGTATGACTACCGGACGCTCTATACCGTCTTTCTCCAGTATCATGTGGCTTCCATTTTGACGAGATTTGCAAAACCCCCTATCTTCGAAAAACTTTACCAACTGTCTTCCGTTGACTATCGGCAATTTCGGCATTATCCGTATGCCATCACCGGAAGTTCAGCGGGGATATTAATTTCCCATGAGGGTTTGCCAACCATCGCCTGCGTTTTTTTAGATTTTTTGTGGTGAGGTCTTTGTTGCATTGCATGGAAACCGCATTCTTTCAGTACTTCATTCAAGACTCCTCGCTCAAGGCAAGAGCCAATGAATAATTCGGTTGCTTCAATGATCTTTTTTTCGGCGTCTCGTTCGGTTTTTCCTTGGCTGTATAAATCCAGCGCAGGGCAATAGGAGACATACAAGCCCGGTTTTTCTTTGGCAATCGTTGCAACGAGGGATGCTTTGATTGAAATAACATTTTCGGCTTTGCTAACGGAAAGCGATTGCTTGGACGATGCATTCATGGTCTTTTCCTCCGGTTAGGGTGATTCTATCAACAAAACAGCGGCTGTCAACTAGTTAAAACAGCATCTCGCCGTCGGCGTTGAAAGAGGATGATTATTCCCAGCAGTCCGAGTGCCGGCAGGAAGAACCATTGTTTGGCTGGGCGGTCGGCTTTGCGTTGAATGTCGGCGACTTCCCAATCGAAATCAATCTGCTGGCGTTCTGCGGCGCCGCCGAATACCAAGTTGTCCACCAGAAACTTGCCGTCTTCTTCGCGTAACTCAAGACCGGCGGCGGTGGCCAGGCGTTCCGCGCCGCTGCCGGCGGCACCGAGGGGCAGCATCACCACCTTGTCAACCGTGTTGCCTTCCAGCGTCTCGCCGATGACGTGCACCCGCAGCAGCGAATTGACCGGCAAAGATTCGGCCACTTGGTAGATTTTGCTAGATTCCACTTTCTCAAGCGGCGAATAGATCATGTCCATCCACAAGCCCGGCCTGAATAAGGTAAAGGAAATCAGCAGCAGTGCCGCGACTTCCCACCATTTGGTGCGGATCAGGAGAAATCCCTGGGTGGCGGCGGCAAACAGCAGCATGGCGGTGGTCGCCGAGGCCACCACCAAAGTTAAGTGCCACCAGTTTTCGATGCCGACCAACAGCAATTCGGTGTTGAATATAAACAGGAACGGCAGGATGGCGGTGCGGATGTCGTAGGTGAATCCCTGGATGCCGGTTTTGATCGGGTCGCCACCGGAGATGGCGGCGGCCGCATAAGCGGCAAGGCCCACCGGCGGCGTGTCGTCGGCGAGGATGCCGAAATAAAATACGAACAGGTGCACCGCGATTAACGGCACGATCAATCCGTTGGCGGCGCCGACCGAGACGATCACCGGCGCCATCAGCGACGACACCACGATGTAGTTGGCGGTGGTCGGCAATCCCATGCCGAGGATCAAACTGATGATGGCGGTGAACAGCAGCATCAGCATCAGGTTGCCGGCGGAGATGAATTCCACAAATTCCGCCATCACCAGGCCGATGCCGGTCAGGGTGACGGTGCCGAGAATGATTCCGGCGCAGGCGGTGGCAACCGAGATGCCGATCATGTTGCGCGCACCGGCGATCATGCCGTCCTTGAAATCACCCAGCCCCTCGCGGACTTGCGCGCCGACCTCGCGTTGTTTTCTGACTAATGCTTTGATTGGTTTGTGGGTTAGCAGAATGACGACCATCAGCAAAGATGCGTAGAACGCCGACAAGCCGGGCGACAAGCGTTCCACGGTCAAACACCAGATCAGCACCACCACCGGCAGCAGGTAATACAAGCCGGCTTTGATGATCGGGCCGGGCACTGGCAGTTTGTCGATCTTGTCGCTTTGGCCGAGTTCCGGGAATCGGGTGGCGTATGCCACCAGCCCCAGATACACCAAGAGAATGATCGCCGTGGCCGCCCAGAAAGTGTAGTCACCGGCGAATCCTTTGAGGCCGTTGAAAAAGTAATAACAGGCACCGGAGAGAATGATGATGCCGAGCACATTCACCACCATCACCAGCAGCGACTGCCGCCAACTTCTGGTCACCGGTCGCGGCAGTCCTTTGAGACCGGCTTTGCACGCCTCCAAGTGGACGATGTACACCAGCGCGATGTAGGCAATAATCGCCGGCAGGAAGGCGTGTTTGATGACTTCGATATAAGAAATACCGACAAACTCAATCATCAAAAAGGCCGCCGCGCCCATCACTGGCGGAGTCAGTTGGCCGTTGGTGGATGATGCGACCTCGACCGCGCCGGCCTTTTCGGCGGAGAAGCCGACCCGCTTCATCAGCGGGATGGTGAAGGTGCCGGTGGTTACCACGTTGGCGATGGACGAACCGGACACCAGACCGGTCAGCCCCGAAGACACCACCGCAGCCTTGGCCGGGCCGCCGCGCAGATGCCCGAGCAGGGAAAAGGCCACCCAGATGAAATAGTTGCCGGCACCGGCGCGTTCGAGCAGTGAACCGAATAGCACGAATAAGAAAACCATCGAGGTGGATACCCCCAAAGCCACGCCGAATACTCCTTCCTGAGTGATCCACATGTGCGACATCGCCTTGCCGTAACTCGCGCCTTTCCAGGCAATGACTTCCGGCGCAAGGTGTCCGAAAAATACATACAAAAGGAAAATTCCGGCAATGATCATCAGCGGCGCGCCCAACGACCGCCGCGCTCCTTCGAGCACCAGCACCAGGCCGATGCTGGCGATGATCAGATCCGAGGTGGTCGGCAGGCCGGGACGCTCGCCGAGGTCCAGCGCGAACACCGACAAATACATGGTGGCGCAAACGCCGAGTGCCGCCAATGCCCAGTCTTGAATGGGAATGTGATCTCGTGGCGATGATTTGAGCGCCGGATAAGCGAGAAACGCCAACAGTAAACCGAAAGCGAGATGAATCGAGCGGGTGTCGGTGTTATTCAACACCGGAAGGAGATTGCCGAACATATACGGCAGCGGCGAAGCGATCCACAACTGAAACACCGACCACGCAAAAGCCGTCCACGCCAACAACGCACCGATAACCCCGACCGGACTACGCGCCCCGGAATCGGTGGACGCGACTAGTTCATCGAGCGCGGCTTGATCTATGTCCGGGTTCTTGCCGGGTTGTGCCTCATCGTTTTGACTGGCCATCTTGAATGGTTCCTTAAGTAAGGCAGGGCAGTTTTGCCATGCGTGTAAAAAATCCAAGGCCGCCCGGGTGGATTGTCGAAACCGAGCGGGCGTCCGATTCACCGCACATCGTTAGGTATTAGTATTGTCGGGTCGGTGTCGGGGGTGAAATTTATCACATTCGCGCCATAGCGTCACGGCAACCCGCTAAGGAGCGGGAGTTCTACCCGGTTTGTGTGACAATTTTTCGCAAGCGGGGGGTTTGGAAGGGCAGTTCGGCAAGGTCGGCGGCTACCGGGCCGGGAGCGACTACCACCAGGATTGCCGAGGACATCTCTTGGAAGTCGTTGCGAAAATGAACGCTGCTTTTCAGGGCGATAATTTTCATCGCCGAGGGTTCGATTCCCAGATGGCGAAACATGGACTGATCCATGGTTTGGATTGGTTTGGAACCGACTACTACCTGAACGCCGCCGGTTTCAAGCAGCGCGGTGAGTCCCAGATCCATATGGGCACCGGCCAGCATCGGCCCGCTGGCTTGAAAACAACCGTCGGAGAGCGCCACAACCCGAAATTGTGCCTCACAGGGCTGACTGCCAGCGCAACCGGACTTTCCGCCCAACGCGATGCGGATCACCGAATTTTTGCCCGCCGTGTGCGCATGCTCCGCAGCCAGTGGGTCGCTGATGATGCCGACCAGCGCATGTTCCGCCCGGTGGGCGATCAGGGCGCGCAAGATTTCCGTGGTATCGCCGGGGCCGCCGCCGCCCGGATTGTCCTGAGTGTCGGCGATAATCACCGGCCCGTGCGCATCCCGTGACAGGCGAAGCGCTTCGGTTATTCCGTCATCCACGCCGTAAAGGCGTCCGCAAAACTCCTTCTCGCGGTGTTGAATCGCCTTCAGCAGATCATCCGCCGCCGCATCCACGGCTTTGCGGTCGAAGCCATAGGCGACCACCGCCGGACCCGCTTCAACTACATCGGAATGCGGGAATCCGCAAGCCAACGACAAACCGGCAACTTCTCCCCGCACCTGCGTGGCCAGCAACGCATAGATTGACCGGGCCGGGTCCATCAGGGTGCAACCCCAGTTCAATGGAATCAGGAAATCCGGGCGGCGAATGGCGGTGCCGGGAAAACGCCGCAGTTGGTGGCGCAAAAGCGCGTCCAGATGATTCGCGGTGCGAGTTCCGGTGTCCCCCATGTCGACATGGGGGTAGGTGCGGTAGGCCTCGAGCACGCTAGATTGATCCACCATCAGGTCGCTGATATTCGCGTGCAGGTCGAGGGAGGCCGCCACCGGAATGGAATCTCCCACCACGGCACGCACGCGGCGCAACAACTCGCCATCGCCGTCCGCCAAATGCTCGCATACCATAGCGCCGTGCAGATCCAGCAACACGCCATCAACGGGCATGGCGTTGCGAAGCGTTTCCAGCATCATGGCGGCGATGCGTTCAAATGCATCCTCGCTGACATGCGCGCAAGGGGTGGCCGCGCACCACAGCAACGGCACAACTTCATGCCCCAGAGTTTTGAGACGCCGAATCGCGCCACTCACCGGCAGATGCACGCCAAGAACGTTATCCTGCATTTGCGCGCCACGACTAAGCGGCGGCCATTCGTCGCGTTTCTCAAAAGCCGAAAAATCGGCTTTATACGGCGCGAATACGTTGGTTTCGTGCTGAAAACCACCCACGGCGACTTTTGCCATTGCCCGAAGCCCGTTTGTTATTCGGAAAAGACCTTGATTTTACACTTACCAAAGCCCGGCGCCGCTGGTGTGGAATGCCCGCCGATGGAATGCGTTGCCCGTGGATAAAAAAAGGGGGGACTGGCCCCCCGGCCTACCCCCTCAATAGAAAAAGTTGCGTAAGTTGTATTTACTGCATTACATCCAACCGCGTTCCTTATAGTACTTCACCGCACCGGCGTGCAACGGCGCTGACAGGGCGTCTTTGATCATCTCGCTTTCTTTGAGGACGCTGAAGGCCGGGTGGAGTTTTTTGAAGTCGCCAAAATTATCGAACACGGCTTTGACGATTTCATAAATGACATCTTCCGAAACCGAGGTCGAAGTGACGAAGGTTGCGCCCACGCCGAAGGTTTGGATGTCGTCCGGGTTGCCGCGATACATGCCGCCGGGGATGGTGGCATAGCGGTAAAACGAATTTTCGGCGACTAATTTATCCACCGCCGCGCCGCTGACTTCGACGAAGTTTGCATCGCAAGTGGTGGTCGCTTCTTTGTTCAAGGCCGCCGGGTTGCCGACCAGCCAGAAGAACGCATCGATTTTGTTATCGCACAATGCCCCCGGAGTTTCCGCCGATTTCATTTGCGATGCCAGTTTCAGATCGTCTTTGCTGTGGCCGAGTGCTTTCCACACGACCTTCCAAGTCGCTTCGGTGCCGGAACCGGGGTTGCCGATATTGACGCGCTTGCCGACCAGATCATCGATGTGTTTGATGCCGGAATCGGTGCGTGCGATGATGCTGATGGGCTCGGGATGAACCGAAAACACGGCGCGCAATTCCTCGAATGGGCCGGCGGAGATGAACGCTTCTTTGCCGGTGCCGTTGTAGGCGTGATACTGCCAGTCCGACTGCGCCACGCCCAAGTCCAATTCGCCGCCACGGATGGTGTTGATGTTATACACCGAACCGCCGGTGGACTCGACCGAACAACGGATGCCGTGTTCTTTGCGGTTTTTATTTACCAGCCGGCAAATCGCTCCGCCGGTCGGGTAATAAACCCCGGTTACGCCACCGGTGCCGATGGACACAAAAGTTTGCTCCGCGGAATGAACGGGAGTGGCGAGAATGCCACCGCCCGCAAGTCCCGCGGCGAGTAGTGAAACAACAATAGTTTTTTTCATAGTGATTCGCCTCCAACGGCGCGATATAAAAGATTGATGTCAGGTGAAACGATTTACCGGACGCATAGTTTCTCAGCGTGAGTTGTCTCTACATTATACTCCCAAAATTCAACATCACCGGGCACTAAATGCCTATAAGTTCGCAAATAATATTGCGCGGACAACCGTAATTATACAATATAAACATTCTAATTCGTCATTCCCGCGCAGGCGGGAATCCAGTAAGACATGTGCGGCGCAGCCGCTCCTTATTAATACCAATCGCGTATCAACCGATACTTAAATTGGCATGACCTTTTGCTCTACCCAAAACATTTTCGCCGCGACTAAATACCGTTCAACGCAGGTTATCAATCAATTCGGCTCCGTCGAGGTTTTGCATCTGCCGCAAGATCCAAGTCTGACGGTTGAGCACTTGCGTATTCGGGTTGTCGGCGGCTCGGTGGTTTGGATTGGGTAGCACCGCCGCCAATCGTGCGGCTTCATGACGGTTTAGTCGAGACGCGGATTTGCCGAAGAAATGCTGCGCGGCGTTTTCCACGCCATAAATACCGGGACCAAACTGCACGATGTTGAGATACATTTCGAGCACCCGACGCTTGCCCCAGACGCGGTCGATATAAACCGCCAACACCGCTTCGAGAAACTTGCGCGGATAACTTCGCGCGCTCCACAAAAACATGTTTTTTGCGACCTGCTGGGTAATCGTGCTGGCGCCGCGTGGTCGGTTTTTGCCCTCGCGCAGGGTCTTGAACAATTCGACAAAATCCAATCCGTAATGCCGCAAAAATCGTTGGTCTTCCGCCGCAATCACCGCCACCGTCATCGGCTTCGAGATTTTCCGCAATGGTCGCCAGTCAAAAGAACCCCGCTGCGAACTGCGATGCTCGCCGACAAATTGTTGCTGAAAGATGACCGAAGAAGTAATCGGATCGATCCAACGCAAACTGCCGACCACCACCATGCCCGCCAACACAAAGCCCGCCACCGCGAACAACCCGGTGCGTAGTGCCTGCTTAAACATAGCCACTCAAAAACCCGCCGCCATGCCGTCCTTGCGATGATCGGAGCCGGCGATATAGCCATCGGCGGTGGCGTAAATCAGTTGCGCGCCGCCCATGGAAAAGAGTTTGTCGGTGCGGTCGGTATGCATGCGATGGCCACGCCGCAGTAATTCATCCTTCACCGCCCGGTCAACGCCGGATTCCAGCGCGATATGGCAGCCCTCTGTCACCTGCCAACGTGGCGCATCGCTCGCGCTCTGGGGGTTCTGGCCGTAATCGCAAATCCGAATCACCATCTGCGCGTGTCCTTGTGGCTGCATCGGGCCGCCCATCACGCCGAAACTCATCAACGGCCGCCCGCCGCGCATCAAAAAGCCGGGGATGATGGTGTGAAACGGTCGCTTGCCACCGGCGATGCGGTTGGGATGCCCCGGCTTGAGGCTGAAACCGGCGGCGCGGTTTTGCAAACTGATGCCGGTGCCGGGAATCACGATGCCCGAACCGAATCCCCAAAAATTACTCTGAATAAACGAAACCATCATACCGTTTTGGTCGGCGCTGGTGAGATACACGGTGCCGCCGTAATCGGGCAGACCGTAGTCGGGATTACCGGCGCGGTTCATGTCCACAAGCGCGGCGCGTTGTTTGAGATAGTCCGGGTCGAGGAGTCGATACACCGGAAATTCCAAATGGTCGTGATCGGCGATATAGCGGTGCGCGTCCGCAAAGGCCAGTTTCATCGCTTCGATCTGCAGGTGAAAAAAATCCGCCGAATCGATTTCATAACGCCGGATTCTATGTTGTTCGACGATGCCCAGCATAATCAGCGCCGCCAGCCCCTGGCCGTTGGGGGGAATTTCGTGAAGTTCGACTTCGCCGCAGTGATGGGATCTATATCGGTTGGAAATGGTGTCGACCCAGTCGCAACGATGTTCGGCGAGGTCTGCGCGGGTTAGTTTTGAGTCGGCGTTACTGGCGGCGGCGGCGATTTTGTCGGCAATCTCGCCACGGTAAAACGCTTCGCCGTTGCTTGTGGCGATGGCTTGCAGGGTATCGGCTTGTTCCGGAAAGCGGAATCGCCGGCCCGCTTGCGGTGCCCGTCCGCCGGGCAGAAACGGCGCAAAATCGGGGAAATCCTTGAAAATTTCCGGCGCATCAGACCACGCCTCGGCGGTAATCGGCGAGACCATAAAGCCGTCACGCGCATAGCCGATGGCGGCCTCGAACAACCGCGCAAATGGCAGTTTCCCGAAGCGCTCCGACAACGCCACCCATGCGCTCACGCAACCCGGCACGGTCACCGAATCCCAGCCCCGCAACGGCATCTCGCTCCGCCCGTCAAAATCCGCCGCCGCCACCGCCGCCGGACTGCGCCCGGACGCATTCAATCCGTGCAATTTCTCGCCGTCCCACACCATACAAAACGCATCCGAACCGATGCCGTTGCTGGTCGGCTCCACCACGGTCAGCGTGATGGCGGCGGCAAGCGCGGCGTCCACCGCATTGCCGCCGTCTTGCAACGCCGCAATCCCGGCCTGCACCGCCAGCGGCTGGGAAGTGGCAACGACATTCTTCGCCATCACCGGCATCCGCGCAGCGGGATAGGAAACACGAAAATCAAGATCGATCAAATGGATGGCCTGTCAATGGGGTCGCTTTGCCAGATTATACTCACCACTTGATTTTCGTCTAATGCCAGAAAATATCAGGGAAATCATGTTGAACGGATGATAAATCGATTGCCCGCCCTGCCATAACCCACCCGCGCACCGGAAAAGCATTGCAAGAAATGATCGCGACTGATTAATTGGTTGCAACCGCTTTGGCATTGCGCAACCGCCTTGCTTCCAGTGGTGCCACCAGTAGCGACATCATTGGTGGCACGATGAGTAGCGTGATGATTGCTGACAAACTTAGCCCGCCGACTACTACCGAGCCCAGTCCGCGATAGAGTTCTGATCCGGCGCCGGGGAACAGTACCAGCGGCAGCATGCCGAAGACTGAGGTTAGGGTGGACATGAATATTGGGCGGATGCGGTTTTGTGTGGCGAGTCG
The DNA here is from genome assembly GCA_965262585.1 of Candidatus Poriferihabitaceae bacterium. Classification (GTDB taxonomy): domain Bacteria; phylum Pseudomonadota; class Gammaproteobacteria; order Arenicellales; family Poriferihabitantaceae; genus JAHRAW01. The sequence continues at coordinate 418,102 of OZ253546.1, read as the reverse complement.
GATGGCTTCATCGGCGGGCAGGTTTTCGCGGCGAATGTGGTGCAGGGTTTGGTGCACCAACAGGATGGCGTTGTTGACCACGATGCCGATGAGGATGATGAATCCGAGCATGGTGAGCATGTCCAGGGCTTGGTAAGTGTAGAGGTTGAGCACCGCCAGACCGGCGACCCCGCCGGCGGCGGCCACCGGCACCGACAGCATGATGATCAGCGGATACACAAAACTTTCGAACAGCACCGCCATCACCAGAAAAACAATAACCAAAGACAACCCCAGATTGATGGCCATGGCGTTGCTGGTTTCCACTAGTTTGTCGGCGGTCCCGGAGATGCGCAGTTTGATTTCAGTCGGCAGGCCCTCGGCTTGCAGGGGTGCGATTACTTGATCGCGGATGATGTCGATGGCGGATTCCAGCGGCAGGGTTTGGCTGGGGCGCACTTCCAGGGTGATGGTGCGGAAGCGTTCGCGGTGGCGTATCTCGGTGGGCCCGGAGGTGAGTTCGATGTTGGCCACCGAAGACGCCGGAATGACTCGTCCATCGGCGGTGACGATGGGCAGGTTGCCGATGCCCTGGGTGCGGTCAACGGAATCGCCGTGCCCCTTGAGCACGATGTCCATCAGTTTGCCGTCCACCGTGGACTGAGCGACTCGCAGTCCGTCGTTGAAGGCGTCGATGGTGCGCGCCAATTCTTGTGCGGTTACGCCGCTGTCGCTGAGGCGCAGCCGGTCGGGGGTTACGCGAATCTCCGGGGCGCCCAGTTCGAGGCCGGGAAGGGGCCGCCATTCATGGCCCTGAGCGCGGGGAAACAAGCCGACTATTTTGCCGAAGACGCGGTTGGCGACTTGCAACACCACTTCCAGATTTGCCCCGGAGATGTCCAGTTCGATCTTGCGTCCGCCGCCGATGCCACGGCCAAAAATGGACGGTTGGGTGATGAACCCGAAGGTGCCCGGTTCGCGGAACACCGGCTCGCTCAAAATCGGTTTGAGTTCGGCAACCCGCTCCGGGGTGACCGCCACCGCCCCGAGGAAGGTGCGGGCGCGGGTGGCGACATAGAAAAACCGCGAGATTTTCGGTGGCTCGTCGGGTGCCGCGACGTCGTTTTCATCCTGCGCCCACAGGTGGCTGATTTCGTCTTCGATGCCTTCGGCGATTTTGGTGGTGGTGTCGAGGTTGTAGCCGGGCGGGGGGATGACGACGCCGAACAGCAGGTTGCGATTGCCCTCCGGCAGGTATTCGAGTTTCGGCAGCAGTTGCCACGCGCTGACGGCGGCGATCACGGTCACCGTCGCGGTGATGGTGAAGGCGAGTTTTTTGCTGCGCACCACGGCGGCGGTGAATCGGGCGATGGCGTCGGTGAAGCGGTGCGCGGCGTGGTCGATGAAGGGCAGGGTAATGCGGCGCACCACCGCCTGCTCGTCATTGCCCCCGCTTTTGCCCTCACTCAGCAGGCGTTTGGACAGTGCCGGAATCACGGTGATGGAAACCAACAGCGACAAAATCACCGCCACCGAAATCGCCACCGCAATATCGCGGAATAACTGCCCGGCTTCCAGTTGCATGACCAGTACCGGGATGAACACCATGACCGTGGTCAACGCCGAAACCAACACCGCGCCCCACACTTGCTGGGTGCCCCGGAACGCGGCTTTGGCGTTGGAATGTCCCGCTTCTTTGTGGCGGTAGATGTTTTCCAGCACCACGATGGCGGCATCCACCACCATGCCCACGGCGAACGCCAGCCCGGCCAGTGAGATGACATTGATGGAGCGGCCGAGGGCGGCCATGGCGACAAACGCGCCGATTACCGAAACCGGAATGGCCAGTGAGATGACGATGGTGGCGCGAAAGGAACGCAGAAACAGCAGCAAAATCAGCGCCGCGAGGGTGCCGCCGACCCAAATGTTTTGCTGCACCAGCGAGATCGCCGAATTGATGTACACGGTTTCGTCATACACCTGGCGCAGGCTGAGCCCGGCGTTGGGCACCACGGATTGGTTGAGATCATCCACCGCTTTGCGGATGCCGCGCATGATTTCGATGACGTTGGCGCCGGTCTGGCGGGCGGCGTTGAAGGCGATGGAAGGGCGGCCCATAAAGCGGATGGTGGCGCCGGGTTCTTTGTAACCGAAGCGCACCTCGGCGATGTCGCCGACCGTGACGCGCCCGCCACCACCGGCATCCTGCCCGCGCAGCAGCACCTGACGGATGATGGCGGGATCGTTGAGTTCGCCTTCGGTGCGCACCACATAGCGGCGTTTGCCTTCGTCGATGTCGCCGGCGCCGAGGGAAATGTTGGCTTCGCGCAGGGTGTTGGCAAGGCGGCCAACGGTTAGTTGATAGCGGGCCAGCGCATTGGGATCGACAATGATATGAATCTCCCGCTCACTGCCGCCAAAAACATTGACCCGCCCGACCCCGGGCACGCGCTCGATGCGCTCCTTGATAATGTCGGTGACGAAATCACCGAATTCGTGAATCGGCCGCTCGTGGCCTTCGATTTGATTGACGATAAACCAGGCGACGGCGTTGTCGTCGCTACCGGCGGTGTCGAGGGTTGGCTGGTCCACTTCATCGGGATAGCGGGGCACCCGGTCGAGGCGGTTGGCAACCAGCAGCAGCGCCCGATCCATGTTGGTATCGACGCGAAATTCTAGGGTAATTCGGCCACGCCCCTGTTCCGATCTACCGGTGATGGAGCGCAGTCCCTCAAGGCCCGCCAGTTGTTCTTCCTGACGGTTGATGATCTCCCGCTCAACCTCGACCGGAGCCGCGCCAAACCATTCGGTGGTGATGGTGATAACCGGCCGGTTAACATCCGGCGCAAGTTGAATGGGAATGGTTTGCAACGCCACCAGCCCAAACAACACCGCCAGCAGCACCGCCGCGACCACCGCGATGGGCCGGTTAATGGCGCCGCTGATAATGTTCATTGCAATGGTGCGGTGGTGACCGGCTGGTTGGGTTGCAGGCGTTCATTGCCGCGCACCACGGCTTGGTCGCCGGGTTGCAGTCCGTCGAGGACTTCGATGCGGTTGCCGCTTGCTTCACCGGTTTGGATGGTTCGCATTATGGCGATCCCGTCCGCCACCACGAAAACGATTTTGTCGCGGCCCCGTTGCACGATGGCGTCTTTGTGTACCGAAACGATGTCGCGCTGTACGCCCGCCGGAATCAGCACGGTGACGCTTTGTTGCGCCGCCAGCAAGCCCGCGTCATCGCCGAGATTGGTGGTGAGGCGCACTCGCCGGGTGCGGGTTCGTGGGTCTTCTTCGGGAACCACCGCGCGCACGGTGGCGCGATGTACGCTGCCGTTGTCCAGCAGCATTTCCATTTCGGCGCCTTCGGTAACGCCGCCCAGACGGTCATGGGGCACGTCGGCCTCCACTTCCAGTTGCCGGTCGGAGACCAGCCGCGCCACCGCCTCGCCACGCTGCAGATAACTGCCGACTTCGGTAAGGCGGGCGGTGATGGTGCCGTCGAACGGCGCTTTAACCTCGGCGTAAGCAAGATCAAGGCGCGCGAGACCGGCTTCCGCTGCGCTGCTGTCAATGGCGGCGGACGCTTCCTTCACTTTGGCGAGGGCGATGTTGTGCCGTTGGCCGGCGTCGTCGTAGTTAGCCCTGCTGATTGCGGCGGAATCTGCCAAACCACTCATCCGCTCGACTTCCTGACTCGCCAACGCCAACTCGGCTTTGGCGGTTGCCAATCTCGCCTCGGCTTCGGTGTGCCGGGCTTCGGCGATAGTCGTGCGCAATTCCAGCGAAGCGGTGTCAATGGTCGCCAGCACCCGGCCACGAATAACCCGGTCGCCGACCTGCACTTGCATCGTCGACACCGTCCCGGCGATGCGCGCCGCCACTTCCCCGAATTGCTTCGCCGTCAAGCGGCCAATGATTGGCACGGTCTGCGTAAAAGTTTGCGTAATCACCGCATCCGTGGTCACCAGCGCAGATTGCTGGGCGTGGCCGGCCGCCATCCCAAGCAACATCCCAAAGAAGCCCGCAACGGCGGACATCTGGCGCGATTTAGGGAAATTCCGGTGTGCCGGTCCGGTGGCAAGGTTTGTCATTGGCTGATTATCGCCGATATTTCCGTTCGCCGCACGGCAAGACCGGGCATCGAAATGGTTATTGCCGCGAAATTACCGAGTCGTGCAAAAAAACCGCGAGGTCGGCAATTTCTTGCGCTGAAACGCCGTGTTGAAGCGGATACTTGCGCCACAAAACCGCATAACCGGATTGCCTCAGTTGCTGTTTGCCACGGCGCGCCAGCGCAACGGGAATGAGCGGGTCATGCACGCCGTGGGCCATGAAGATCGGCGTGGATTGATTGGCGGTGGATTTCTCCGCCTCCAGTGAATCCGCCAACGGCAGGTAAGCAGACAAGGCAATGATGCCGGCCAGTTGCTTCGGAAAGCGCAACCCGGCGTGTAAAACCGTTGCGCCGCCTTGAGAAAAACCGGCCAGAAAAATATTTTCCGGCGGTATCCCGCGATCATTCTCCCGGGCAATTAATGCGCCCACAATGCCCGCCGAATGTTCGATGCCCTGACGGTCTTGGCCGTGTTCAAAATCCATACCGGTAATGTCATACCACCCACGCATTTTCATCCCGTCATTGATGGTAATCGCCCGCACCGGCGCATCCGGCAAAACAAACCGCATCGGCGTCAACGCCGAAATCCCCAACGCCGGCACCACCTCCTCAAAGTCACGCCCATCGGCACCAAGCCCATGCAACCAAATAACCGAGTGCACCGGATTCGGCGCGGTTTCGATTTCCAAGGGGGTGGTGGCGTTAATGGTCGTATTTTTCGGTTGTCGGAGTGGGATTTTACCTTGTTTTTTGTTAAAATCCGGGTATGCCCAATTCCCCAGCAACCCGCAACAAGGACATCGAGGGGAATCTCTCCAAACTGAAAGGAAAGCTGCGCGAGTTATTTCAACTTGACCGGGGTGACTTGGATTTTGGCTTGTATCGGATTATGGCCATAAAGAGCACCGAGGTCGGCGAGTTCCTTGATGACCGCCTTCTGCCACAGGTAACGGAAGCACTGGGAGATATTGCCCGTTCGGATACTTCAACCTTGCAAGAGTCACTTAACAAAGCAAGAAAAAATGCGCGTGAACTTGGTTTTGACCCGGAAGCAGCACCCAAAGTCAAAGAATTAAAAGTGCAAATAAAGGCCGCGAAAAGCGACCAACAAACCGAAGCCGATACCTATAACCATCTGTGTAATTTCTTTTCCCGCTACTATGACGAAGGCGATTTTATGTCGTTGCGACGCTATAAAGGCATCGGCAAAGAGGCGTATTCCATCCCCTATAACGGCGAAGAAGTCAAACTTCACTGGGCAAACTCCGACCAGTATTACATCAAGACCACCGAAAACTACGCCGCATATATTTTCCTTATCGGCGACAAAAAAAACCGCCGTGTGCGTTTTGAAATCGAGAATGCGGACAACGAAAAAGACAATATAAAGGAAACCAACGGAAATAAACGGCTTTTTGTTCTTGCGAAATCCTTCGTGGCCGAAAAGAACAAAGAACTAATCATCCGTTTCAACCACCGCCCGTTGACCGAAGGCGAAAAAACCAAATACCCACAAAACGGAATCAGGCAGCAAGAAGCAATCAACGAACACAGCGAACAGCGAATCGTTGCCAAACTGAAAAGTGACTGGTTAAGTTTGCTCGCCGTTCCCTGTCCCACTGAAAACAATGAAACTCGAACCCTGCTCGGCAAACATATCACCGCTTATACAGCAAAGAACAGTTTCGATTATTTCATCCACAAAGACCTGGGCGGGTTTCTGCGCCGGGAACTCGATCATTATCTCAAAAGCGAAGTCATCTCCATCGACAACCTCGAATTGGCCGATGATCCGGCCGTGTTCATACGCAATCTGGCGCAAATCAAAGCGATAAAACAGGTTGGTGAGAAAATCATAGATTTCCTAGCGCAACTGGAAAACTTCCAAAAACAACTATGGTTGAAAAAGAAATTTGTGCTGGAAACACAGTATTGCGTAACACTCGATAAAGTGCCGGAGTCGCTGTACGCGGAGGTCGCCAAAAATACAAAGCAACATGCTGAGTGGGTAAAACTCTTTGCCATTGATGAATTGAAGGGTGATCTTGTGGCAACCTCTTACAGCAAACCGCTAAAGCAAAAATTCCTAAAAGATAATCCTTATCTGGTTTTAGATACGAGATATTTTGATCAAGGGTTTACGGATAAATTGCTTGCTGCTTTATCGGAATCTGGGCCGATTGAAGAGCAAATGAATGGATTGTTGATTCATGGGGAGAATTTTCAGGCGTTGAAATTGATGCAGGAGCGATATCGGGGGCAGGTTAAGTGTGTTTATATTGATCCGCCTTATAATACCAATGCATCAGCGATTCTTTATAAAAACAATTACAAAAATTCTTCATGGGCGTCCTTGATGAAGGGCGGTTTGTCGCTTTCTAAGAACTTATTATCAAACGTCGGCGTGCTGTGTTGTGCGATTGACGATGAGGAGGTTTCGTTGTTGCGGCAACTCATGCAAAATCTGTTTGCAAAACAATTAGGAGTTGCACTGGTGCGCTCTAATCCTGTTGGACGCAAGTCAAGCGGGCAATTTTCACCTACTCACGAATACGCGCTTTTTTACGGATCGGAAGATTCTCGTCCCGGTATACTTCCGAAAACTGAAAAAGAAATGGATCGTTATCCGCTTAGTGATAAGAAAGGTGCATATTCTTGGTTGACATTGATTAGGCAGGGGTCAAACGATAAAAGAGAAGATGCCCCTAAAATGTTTTACCCAATATATGTTAACGAAGATAATTCTATTCGTATTCCTAAGATGGAATGGGACGAAGGAAGGCGTGAATATAAAATTCTGGAAAGCATGAGAAAAAATGAAATTGCTGTTTGGCCGATTAAAGTGGAGAATGACCAGACTATTGAAAAAAATTGGCAACGTGGTTGGCAACGTTTGTGCAAAGAAATTTCCGAATATCGCGTCCGCAGAAATAAAAATAATAACAATGGGAATAACGGAGTATCTATAGAATTTAAAGCAAGAATGGATGAATGTGCCATGCCTAGAACATGGTGGGATAACAAAAAATATGCTTCATCTAATCATGGCGCAAAAATGCTTAAGGAATTATTTGGCGACAAATCATTTGACTTTGCCAAGGCGATCGGATTGGTCGAAGATTGTTTGCGCGCCTCTGGCAGTGATGAAAGCTCCGTAAACCTTGATTACTTCGCCGGCTCAGGCACCACTGGTCATGCGATCATCAATCTCAACCGTGAGGATGGCGGCAATCGTAAATATATTCTCGTAGAAATTGGCCATCATTTTGAAGATGTTTTACTTCCTCGCATCAAAAAAGTAACCTATTCCAAAGAATGGAAAAACGGCAAGCCAAAAGACCGGGGTGGAATTAGCCAGTTATTCCGCTATGTCCAACTTGAATCCTACGAAGACACACTCGACAGCCTAACGGTTAAATCATCCGGCAATTTGGTTGATACGGCAGAAAGAAAAAGATTTTCAGAAGATTACCAACTTCGTTACGCACTTGGTGAAGAAACGGCGGAGAGTGCCGCTTTACTGGGCAAGGATTTCCTCGATCCATTTAATTACACCTTGTCTGTTGTGCGCGATGGCGTCCGCCGTGATGTAACCGTTGATATTGCCGAAACCTTTAACTTCCTCCTCGGCCTGCGGCTTGCCAGTCGCCGGAAAATAGAGAATGTCTTGGCCATCACCGGTACAACCGCCAAAGGCGAAAACTGTCTTATCCTTTGGCGAAACTTGGAAAAAATGGACGCCGCCAAACTGGATAAATGGTTTACCAAACACCGCAAAATTTTCGGCAATGATTTGAACCAAATATATGTCAACGGCGACCACACTTTGAACGCCCTCGGAAAATCAGGCGACAAATGGGAAGCGATAACCACTGAACCGGTGTTCAAGGAATTAATGTTTGCAGGGGCGGAGTAATGGACGATATGGAAAAAAAGGAGTGGCGCGAGTTAACATTTTCACAAAGAGACGGGAAAGTTGCTTTGCCGGAATCTCTTGAGGTGGGGGTGTTGACTGAAATTTTTAGGAACAGGATTTGGCTTTCCATTGAAAGAAGTATAAGCGATTCTGTCGAGTATGGAGAGTTTACGGATCTCGAAATATGGATGAATAAAGGGGGGAAAATCTGGAATCATTTTTTCTTTTCATATTTTGTTAATGTGTTGAATAGTCCGCATGACAAAGCCATTTTTAAATATCCTTATGAAGCACGAGAATGGTTGCGACCGCTAATCCTTGGAAAGGAACCCCATGAAGTTCTGACTATGCTGGAACATCTGTTACGTTTGCCGAGTACTCCTAAAAATCTGATAAATGAGATAGAAGAATGTTTTCAGTATTCACTTTATTTGATAGATCGATCAAATGAACCCGTTTGCATTATTCCTACCACAAGCGAGGAAATGAAGGAAAACGTTAAACGTTCATTGGAAAATATCAATAAATCCGAATTGGTTGGCACAAAAACCCATCTTGGTAACGCCGCACAATGTCTGAATAACAATAGTTTTTCCGATTCCATTCGGGAAAGCATACATGCGGTTGAATCCGCTGCGCGGGAGATAGACCCTAAATCCTCAAGGACTCTTGGCCCCGCATTGAATTCGCTTGAAAACCACGGAATGCTAAAACATCCTGCATTGAAAGAAGCCTTCACGAAACTTTACGGTTACACAAACGATGAAAAAGGTATTCGCCATCCGTTGATTGGCAAAGACGCCACCGATGTTGGTTTTGATGAAGCAATTTTTATGTATGGCGCATGCGTATCTTTTGTTGATTACCTTGTTAGCAAACAAAGAAAATCCAAAGAATGACTGCTCTTGAAAAACGCATGGTTCTGCACCGCTTTATGTGCGACCAATTCGGCTACACCGACCTGCGCGTTATGCTAAATCGGCTGGCCGGGCTTCCACAAGGATTTATGGAAAACAACGAAAGTCGTTTTGCGCGGGTAATTTCCGCCTACATAGATCCGTATCCAACGGGCGCAACAAAAAACGATATTGCTCGGTATGATGCGAACATCATTGCGCACAGCCAAGCCCTGGGCATGGTAGATGAACAAGGGAAGTCGTGGAAACCGTTTCAATATCTCGCCTTGCTATTCACCGAACGTTATCTGGATTTGTATTTTCATGACCGGGAAATTCTGGTTGAGAAATTAAACAAATGGAAAAACCTCGGCAACATGCGGGATATTGCCGACTACACGGCGGATGGCATCCACACGTTAGCCTTTCAAAGCGCGACTGGTTCCGGGAAAACATTACTCTTGCACGCCAACATTTTGCAATACAAGCACTACCTTGAAACCTATAAGCAATCACACAAACTGAATAAAATTGTATTGGTAACCCCGGATGAGGGACTTTCCCGTCAGCACTTGCGTGAACTGCAAGCAAGCAAAATACCGGCGCAGATTTTCTCGGACAATCAAGGGGGAGAAGTCTTTTCCCGTGGCGGAGTCGTCGTAGACATTATTGATCTGCATAAACTGGATGAAAAGAAGGGTATCAAGCGGGTCTCGCTCGAATCTTTTGAAGAAAACAATTTGGTAATGGTGGATGAGGGGCATTTGGGAACCGGTGGCAAGGTATGGAGAAAGCGCCGCAAGCAACTCGCTAAAAATGGGTTCACTTTCGAATATTCGGCAACCTTTAATCAGGCAGTCTCTGGCACCGGGGAAGATATAAAAAAACTGCGAGACGAATACGGAAAATCAATTTTGTTTGATTACTCGTATAAATTTTTCTACGAGGATGGGTACGGTAAGGACTACAAAATATCTAATTTGCAAAACACCGATGATGGTGAAGCGAACAACTTATATCTGCTTGCCTGCCTGTTGATGTTTTATCAACAATGCCGAATTTACGAAGATAAAAACGGGCAGTGGCGGGAATTTAACGTTGCCCCGCCGCTGTGGGTATTTCTCGGAAAGACCGTTACCGGCGGCAACACCGCCGGCAAGAAATCCACTGAAACCGATGTGGTTAGAATTGTCAAATTTCTGGCGTGGGTACAAAGCGACCCGCAACAGGTAGTACGAGGTATCGAGAAACTCACAAGCGACACCACCGGGCTTGTGGATGAAAATGGGGTGGATATATTCAAGCGATCGTTTCCCTGCATTAAAGGATCGACACCGAGGGAAGTCTACGATCACTTGTTGCTAACCGTGTTCCGCGCAAAGGGACAAGTGCATATCTCCCACCTGACAGGGTCTGACGAACTGCAACTCAGTGCAGGGGACGCAAACCCGTTTGGAGTCATCAATGTCGGCAATACATCCGGGTTGTATGCAAAACTTGAAGCGGTTGAAAACGCGCTGTTCTTGCTTTCCAAAAACGCATTTACCCAACCGCTTTTTGCCGATGTCGACAATTACAATTCGCCGGTAAATATCGTCATCGGCGCGCGCAAATTCGCCGCCGGATGGAATTCGTGGCGTGTCAGCACCATGGGGCTCATGCATGTCGGTGCCGGCGAAGGTCCGCAGATAATCCAGATGTTTGGCCGGGGTGTTCGCCTCAAAGGGATCGATATGTCCCTAAAGCGACACACGGCGATTGAAGGCGCAAACCCACGAGACGGCGACCAACTCAAATTGCTTGAGACGCTCAATATCTTTGGCCTCAAAGCAAACTACATGGATAAATTCAAAGAATATTTGCAAAAAGAAGGCGTCAAAATTGACCGGGTTTCTTTTACATTGCCGACCAGAAAACAGTTCAAGGGTGTGAAGGGTCTTAAGATTCTCAAAATGCGCGACACTGCGGGAGAGTTTAAACACTCCGGCAGACGCTTTGCGCTGCTTGATTTATCGGCGCAGTCCAACGGGATAGATGCCGTAACACTGGATCGCTGTAAGCGTTTACAAGTCGTCGCATCAAACGAATCCGAAACCGATGGCGACACCATAGTCGCCGAAGAAGAACATAAACTGGCTCCAAAACACTTGAATTGGATAAACAAGCAAGCGGTTTATCACAAAGTTTTACAAAGGAAACGAAGATTTTCCTGGCATAACATGGAAATATCTCAAGAAATGGTGGATGAGTTGCTTGAAAATAATGACTGGTATCACCTGTATATTCCATCCGAAAAACTGGAACCTTCGCATTACGGCAGAGTGCGAGAATGGGAAAATCTTGCGGTTGATTTGATTTCTGAATACGCCGACCAGCGCTGGAAAAACAGGAGAAATACCTGGGAGCAAAAATATATGGAGGCCGCGCCGCTGAATGAGAAAAACTTAAACTATATTAATGAATACAATCTGGCGGTTGATATCAAGAAAGAGGATTTGATACGAAATATCGAGCAATTTGTGGAGCGGGTGAGCAATGGTGATTACAGTCAGGGCGTAGATTCTGATCAGGTAAAAATAGCACTTTTGGCACCGAATTTTCATGCGTACATACCTTTGTTGCACGTTAATAAACAGGAGTTTGTGCAAATTACCCCAGTTCCATTGAACGATGGAGAGGCTGGTTTTGTTAAATGCCTGAAGGACGTTGTAGAGAATTGCAATGCTGATTTTCTCAGGGGCAAAGAGATGTATTTAATGCGAAACATGAGCCGTAGCAAGGGCATTTCTTTCTTTGAGGATTACACTTTCTATCCCGATTTTATTCTTTGGGTGAAGGATTCAAATAGACAAGATATTTTGTTTATAGACCCCAAAGGATTGGCTTATTTCAACTCGATAACCACGTCCAAAGTCGGATTACACAAGAAAATAAAGAAAGTAGAGGAAAAAATCAAAAAGAAGAATCCCAAACTTTTCCTGCATTCTTACATTTGGTCGAATACACAACCCCGGAACATGGGCACGGACAAGAGTATGTCCGTCAAGGACTGCCATGATATGGGTATTTTTATTTCTTCTCGAAGCAATCAGGAGTTGATTGATCTTTTGCGGCACGCCCTTGCGCAAACCTAGTATTATTTGGCTTTTAGGGAAACCAACAGCCGCGGATAATACCGCCACAGGGTGGCGGCGCGGAGTAGCATGAAGATGGATAGGCTTAGGAACAGGCCGTGGTTGCCGAGTGGTGGGGTTAGGAGGGCGACGAGGACGAGGTAGGCGGCGGTTGAGGCGAGCATGGCGTTGCGCATTTCGCGGGCGTGGCCGGCGCCGATGAAGATGCCGTCGAGTTGGAAACTCCACACCGACAGTAGCGGCAGCACCATCATCCAAATCAGGTATTGCCCGGATACTTCGAGCACAGATTCGATGTTGGTGAACAATCCGAGGAGTGATTCGCCGAATAGCCAGTAGGCGATGCTCACCAGCAGGGCCGAGATGCCGGCCCACACCGTGGACACGCGAACGGCGCGCCGGAAAGCATGCGGTTTGCGCGCACCGTAGGCGCTGCCGGCGAGTGCTTCGGTGGCGTGGGCGAAGCCGTCCAGGGCGTAGGCCATGATGCTTTGCAGATGCAATAAAATCGAGTTGGCCGCCAGCACTACTTCCCCGAGCCGCGCGCTTTGTGCGGTGAACCAGGCGAATGCGAACATCAAGCACATGGTGCGCACGAAAATGTTTCCGTTGGTGCGCATCAATTCGATCATGGCGTCGGTTTCCAACACTTCACGCCATCGGCACAGGGACAGCGCGCGGCGGATCTCAGAGCGCAGCATGAAGAAGCCGGTGGCGGCGGCGGTGTATTCGGCAATCAGCGTCGCCCACGCCACGCCGCTGACGCCGAGTCCAAGCACCGGGACGAACAGCAAATCCAGTGCCACGTTGGTGAGGTTAAGGGTCAGCACCAGACCGAGGGCGCGGCGGGTGTTGTGCATGCCGATGAACAGGCCGGTGAACACATAAACGCACAGCGTCGCCGGCGCGCTCCATACGCGAATCAGCGAATAGTCCGACGCCAGTTGTTCGACCCGAGGGCTACTTTCAAGAAAATATAACGCCATGGCTATGAGCGGTTTGCCCAACACGATGATGAGCAGTCCGAGCAGCAGCGCCAGCAACAGCACCCGCAGCAGTGTGCGCGAAAGTGCCGGGGTATCTCCAGCACCAAAGGCGCGGGCGATGAAACCGGTGGTGCCCATGCGCAGGAAGCCGAAGCCCCAGTAGAGGAAGGTGAATATCAGTGCGCCGAGGGCGACCGCGCCGATGTGGTGCGGCTCCGGCAGGTGGCCGACCACGGCGGTATCCACGCTGCCCACCAGCGGCACGGAGATATTGGAAAGGATCATCGGCCCCGCCAGCATCCACACCGTGCGGTGGGTGATTTTTGTGGGATCGTTATTCGGTGAACTGGTCATGGGTCGGTCATGGGCTATTTATGGGCGGCTGCCGAGATGCAAGGATCGTTGGCTTTTCCGTTGCGGTAATATACTTAACTTCACGGCGCGATATCGCCCGGCTGTGGTCAAAACCGATTTACTCCCTTGCGTTTCGGAGTAAAATCCGCTGGCCTCGCCGGGTGGGCGTGGGTGGGGGTGTTTGGGCGGGCAGTTGGGCGATAAGCCTGAGCAATAAGCCGCCGAATTTCCAGTGGTTCAATTTTTTGCGGAGCGGGCTGATGTGGAACGACGTGCGTGCGACCTGGGCGTTGCTGGTGGGTATCGGCTTTATGATGCTTGGCAACGGCCTGCAAGGAACCTTGCTCGGCCTGCGCGCCACCATAGAGGGGTTCCCGACTTTCACCACCGGCATCATGATGTCGGGTTATTTCGTGGGGATTTTCATCGGCTCGGTTTTTGCCCCACGGCTGGTGGGACGGGTCGGCCACATCCGGGTATTTGCAGCCCTTGCCTCGACCGCGTCCATCTCCATCCTCATCCACGGCTTATATGTAAACCCGGTCACCTGGACTTTCATGCGCCTGCTCACCGGGGTCAGTTACGCCGGCCTGTATGTGGTTACCGAGAGTTGGTTGAACGACCGCGCCGGCAACGAAACCCGCGGCAAACTGCTGTCCGTGTATATGGTGATTGTCACTCTGGGGCTGGGTTGCGGGCAGTTTTTGCTGAACCTTGCGGACCCGGAGAAGGTCGATTTGTTCATCCTGGTGTCGGTGGTGGTTTCGTTCGGATTGATTCCGATGCTGTTGACCGCCCGCCCGGCCCCGGCCTTCGAGATGTCCGGCAGGATGACTCTGGCGCGGCTGTTCAAAGCCTCGCCGCTGGCGGTAATCAGTAACATCCTGACCGGGGTCGCCCACGGAACCATATTCGGCCTCGGCGCGGTATACGCACGGCAAAAGGGATTCAGCACCGAGATGGTATCCATCTTCATGGCCTGTTTTTTGTTCGGCGGGTTGCTGTTTCAATGGCCCCTCGGCCTGCTCTCGGATCGCATCGATCGCCGTATCGTAATGGCGGGAATGGCCGCGGTTTCCGTTGTCTTGACGCTGATGGCGGTCATCCTTACCGCCGGCGGCACGTTCTTCTTTGTGGTCATCACGCTACTTGGCGGCGTCGCCATGCCGATGTATTCGATGTGCATCGCCTACGCCAATGACCGGCTGGAACCCAAAGAGATCGTCGCCGCCAGCGGCAGTTTGGTGATGGCCGCCGGAATCGGCTTGAGCACCGGGCCCATCATGGTGTCGTTTCTGATGGCGAAGTTTGGGCCGAGTTTTTACTTCACCGGAATCGGCGGCGCGTTCGCCCTGATCTTCCTGTTTGCGGTGTATCGAATGGGCCAGCGCGCCGGGGTTGATATCGAAGACCAGTCGCCGACCCTCGCCGCCGGACAGATTGGTACGCCGGTGGCCGAAATCTGCGCGACTGATCCGGTGGATTACGTCGAAGCGGTGCGCAGCGGCGAAGTGGAACGCCTCGATGAGCAAGAGTCGACATCGGATCAGGAAGTGGAAAGGCGCTTGTAGTGGTGCAGGAAATGGACTCGCCTCGGACTCGCCCCGGTAATTTCAGGTGTATGATTCCCGCGCCATAACCAACGCCATCAAAACCCATGCATAAAAACTTCTCCCTGCGCACTCGAAATGACGACGGCGGCACGCCGTTGTTGCAGGACTGGGGAGCGGATTGCGATTATGGGGTGTTGCGCGATGTGCTGCTTGGGCCGGTGGATCATTATCAATGGCTGGAAACCAGTTCGGTGTCGAAAAAAAGCATCCGCCGCAATCGAGTCTATGATCACGCCGCCGCCAAAACCCAGCACGCCGAGATGGTGTCCGCCTATCAATCCGCCGGCGTCACCTGTTATTTCCACGCCCCGGATCCGGCGCTGCCCTACCAAATATTTGCCCGCGACTCGTCGGTGATGACCCCCTACGGCGCCGTCATCACCAACATGGCGAATTGGTGGCGGCGCGGCGAGAACTTCCGCGCCATCGAAACCTACGCGCGCTTAGGCATTCCCATTTACGACTACGTAACCGCCGGACATTTCGAAGGCGGAGACTTCAATGTCATCGAACCCGGTGCCGTGCTGATTGGTTGGGAAGGGGACGAAGGGCGAAGCCAGCGGCAAGGCGCGTTGCAACTGCAAGGCTGGTTCGAAGCCGAAGGCTGGGAAGTGATGTTGGCCGACATCGATCCGTTCTATGTACACATCGACCTCATGGTGGTGATGCTGGCCCCCAAACTCGCCGCCGTGTGCCTCGAATCCACCGACCCGGAAGTGGTGGCGTGGCTAAAATCCAAACAAATCGAATGCGTGGCGGTGCCGTTTCAAGACACTCTAGACCTCGGCTGCAACGTGGTGGCACTGGGCGACGACCGCATCCTTCTCCCGAAAAATAGCAAGGTGCTAAAAGAAAAAGCCCGCGCTCTGGGGCTGGCGATATACGACCCCGATGTGTCCATGATCACGCCGGGCGGCGGCGGAGTGCATTGCATGTGTCAAGCATTGCGACGGGATCCGGCATAGGTGGCGGGCGGCAACCGATGCTGATCATCGACGGACTTCAATACTCCAACTGGAGTCGACCACGCTTCGAGGAAATGCGCCGTGGCGGGTTGGATTGCGTGCACGTGACCATCGCCTACCACGAAACCTGCATCGAAACCCTGCGCAACATCGGATACTGGAACCGGTTGTTCGAACAGCATGGCGACCTGATTATGCGGGTGGGCAGCGCCGGAGAAGTCACCGAGGCCGTCGAGGCGGGCAAGACCGGCGTGGTGTTTGGTTTTCAGAACTGCTCACCCATTGAAGATGATTATTCGTTGGTGGGAATTTTCCACGACCTGGGCGTGCGCTTCATGCAACTGAGTTACAACAACCAAAGTTTGCTGGCCACCGGTTGCTACGAAGACCAAGATACCGGCATCACCCGCTTCGGCAAACAAGTCATCAACGAGATGAACCGCGTGGGAATGGTGGTGGACATGTCCCACAGCGCCGAACGATCGACCCTCGAAGCAATCGAGTATTCATCCCGCCCGATTGCCATCACCCACGCAAACCCCGCCTCATTCGAAGCAGCACGGCGCAACAAATCCGATGCGGTGTTAAAAGCGCTCGCCGAAAGCGGCGGCATGTTCGGCTTCAGTTTGTATCCCCATCACCTGAAAAACGGCACGGCCTGCACCCTCGAAGAGTTCTGCGCCATGGTCGCACGCACCGCCGAATTGACCGGCGTCGAACACATCGGCATCGGCTCCGACCTATGCCAAAACCAGCCCGATGCGGTGGTAACCTGGATGCGAAACGGCAGATGGAGCAAATCCTCCGACTACGGCGAAGGCAACGCCGCCAACCCCGGCTGGCCGCCTCAACCAAAATGGTTCAGCGACAGCACCCACTACCACAACCTCACCAAAGGACTCACACAAACCGGATTTTCCAAAGACGAAGTAGAAAAAATCATGGGCCGCAACTGGCTGGATTTTTTTGCGCGGTCGTTTGGGGCGTCAGATTAAATAATAACCACTTGATAGGATAGAAAAATGAACGAGATGTATGCATGGGTTCCGTGGTTTCAAGAATTGGTACGGAAAATCGCCGATGGAGGCGAAGCATATCTAAGCGAGTGCGCAAGAAAAGTGGATTGGAAAAAAGATAATCCTAAATTATTGCAATTTGGAGACGAGAATATCGATCCTTTTTCGTTTATTTATTATCTTGCGCAATGTGGTCTCCGCAAGGAACGCAAAGAAATATATCAAAGCGTTCATTCTGTTTTTGGAATCAAGTCGGACGATTTGTTATCAGCCATCAATTTTTCTGATCTTATTATTCCCAGCCCACAATTCCGCACCATGGTATTGTTTCACGACAATGGGAAAGGCGAGCATCAGTCATTATGGAAAATGTTTCGACAGGCAGTTACAGAAAATCCTGATATAAATCAAAACGACTTTTCCAAAGTATTGAGTATTCGTTATGTTGATGTTAGCAAACTTACGCAATGCTTGTTTTTAATAAATCCAAACTATTTTATGCCCATAGACAATGGGGTTTTAAAGTCTCACAAAGCGCTGAATTTGCCTGATATGGCTAAAGCAAGAACCCAAATTAAAGATGAGAAAAATGGTTGGGAAAATTACCAATCGCTACTGCCAAAATTCAAGGCGGCTTTTCCAAAATGTGATTTTTATAAAATAAATTGTGCCTTGTATTTGATGAGTGCAGACAGAATCCCTGATATTCCTTTAGATGACACGGATGAATGCAGTGAAAGTCTTAAGACGTTTATCGGGAAAATCAGGAGTGAATCTGTTTTGCTAGAAAATAGAAAGTATTGGTTAGTTGGGGCGAACTGGGGTGGTGATGATCGAACAGAGGATTTTGTCCAACAAAATAGATGGGAAAATGGTCACGCGGACGGGTCAAAGGGGGAATATGTGGATGCGGTTGACCAAATGCAGCCGGGGGACAAAATTGCGATCAAATCGACCTTCACAACCAAACACGACCTGCCGTTCGATTTTCACGGAAAATCATGTTCCACAATGCGAATAAAAGCCCGTGGAACTGTTACGAGCAATTCGGGCGATGGGCAGCATATTAAAGTCGAGTGGGAGAAGGGTTATTCAGAAAGAGAGTGGTATATCTTAAATATTAGACGGAGAACCGTTCACGAACTACTTAAAGATAAACCCAATGACTTATTGTTAATTAAATTCGTATTCGATGGAGAAGACCAAGACTACGCTCACTTGATTGAAGAAACCCCATTGCTTGAGGAAAAAAATATGCCGCACATTAATCAGATTTTTTATGGGCCGCCGGGAACCGGTAAAACTTATCATACTGCAAATGCGGCTTTAGAAATCCTTGAGCCGGGGTTTAAGGCGAAAACTCGCAAGGAACTGCGGGATCGATATGAACACTTTAAGAAAAAGGGACAAATAGAGTTTGTTACTTTCCACCAGAGTTTCGATTACGAAGAATTTGTGGAGGGAATTCGTCCATTGCTGGATGATGCGGACGAGGGGCAGGTTGCGTATGAAATAAAAGACGGCATCTTTAAGCGTATCTGTAAATCCGCCGGCGTCGGTGGGGAATCCATGCGTTTATTTGATGAGGCCATTGAAAAATTAAAAGAAAAGTGCTCCGAAGAAACGGTTGTAATGGAACCTGTTACTCAAAATAACAAACGTGAAGTTTGGTATGAGGAAGGGCGTCAGTATTTTACTACAAAAATTGTGAATCGTACTTTCAAATCCCATGTGTATTTTAAAAACTTAAGAAGATTTTACGAAAATCCGGAAAACAAACGCGGCACACCAGCCAAAATGATTTTTAAATACCTCAAAGAAAATTATGGCTTGGACGAAGCATCGCCTGCAAGTGAGCGTGAAAATCGCGTCCTCATCATCGACGAAATCAACCGGGGCAACATTTCCCGCATATTTGGCGAGTTGATTACTTTGGTTGAAAAATCCAAGCGGCTGGACGAAGCGGAGGCAACCACCGTGACCTTGCCTTATTCCGGGGAATCTTTCGGCGTGCCGAATAATCTTTACATTATCGGCACGATGAATACCGCAGACCGTTCCATCGCTTTGCTGGATAACGCATTACGGCGGCGTTTTCGGTTTAAGGAAATGATGCCGCAGTATGTTGATTTGAACAAAATCAATGTGGAAGGAGTGAATATCGGTTCGTTGTTAAAAGCCATGAACGAACGCATCGAAACGTTGTACGACCGCGACCATCAAATCGGGCATTCGTATTTTCTGCGTTTGCAGGACACCCCGGAGGTCGGCGTCCTCAAAGATATTATCCGGCACGAAATACTGCCGTTGTTGCAAGAGTATTTTTACGATGACTGGGCGAGGATTGATGCGGTCTTTAACTCAAACGAATTCCTGTCCTCAAACAGCCCTTCGGGTAAAATAAAAAACGAGGATTTATTCGATTCGGACAAAAAACTGTGGAGCATCAACGAAAATTCTTTTGATGAAATCCGCAACTTCCAAAAAATATATGATGACACTCACGATGCCAAAAACGATAGTTCTTCGTGAATACCAAACGCTGGGTTCCAACAAACTGGGTGATGGCGATATAAAAATTCCCCACAAGGAATGGAAAGAAATCCGGGGTTACTTACGCGACAACCCTGACTCCGAAGGCCGTCAAGCGATGGAGACGCACTCTCGCACAATTCGCGCAATCAACTATGTCGGCGTGCTTCAGACCAGCCGAGGCACGACCATTGAAATCTTGCCGAAGATTGATTCGGGCGGCGGTGGGGCTATAGGGGAACGGGAAATTTTTCTGCGAATGCTACGCCGCTGGCGGGACGGCCCGTGTCGCAATTTCAACAACGCCGATGCGCGCGCCCTGAAAAATTTCCCGCTGCTGGAGGCGTTCATCAGGATGTTTCTCCAGGATATGCATGAACTCACCCGGCGAGGTCTGGCGTGTGCGTACGATGAGATCGAAGAAAACCGGCATACCCTCAAAGGCAAACTGCTGATTGCCAAAAATCTGCGCCATAATTTGGTTCATAAGGAACGGTTTTATATGCGGCGTCAGGAATTTTCGGCGAACCGCCCGATCAACCGGCTGCTGAAATCCACGTTGTTGTTGTTGCAGCGAGTGACTCGCAGCGAAACCAATCGCTTACACATTCAGCAAGCGCGATTTTATTTTGAGGACATCCCCGCGTCTTCCAACATTGACAACGACCTGATTCGTGCCCGGGTTGATCGTACGATGCCGTTATACAACCGCCTGTTTCCGTGGGCGCGGTTGTTTTTGAAGCGTGCCGCACCAGCCACATGGAAGGGCAGCACCCCGGCGTTGGCGTTGTTGTTTCCGATGGAAAGAATTTTCGAGGATTACGTGGCGCACCTGATTCGCATGGCGGCCACCGGAACCAACTGGCAAGTGAACACTCAAGAAAGTCGCTATTGCTTGATGGAGAAAACCCCGCGCCGCAAGCCAGAGTTTCGTTTGCGACCCGACATCGTTACGCGGTACAGTGTGGGAGAACATCACGAAGTGCGCGTGATGGATGCCAAATGGAAACGCTTGAACCGGGAAAATGAAAAAGATCACTACGGCATCACCCAATCCGACTTGTACCAGATGTACGCCTACGGCAAGAAATACCACACGAAGCAAAACGCCGCCCCCGGCCTTTACCTATTGTATCCGCGCAGCGACAACTTCGATGAGTGCTTGGAATACGAATACGAATCCGGGTTGCGTCTCTCGGTTTTTCCGGTGGATCTTCGCGAAGAAAAGCCGCTTTATGAATTATTGACCCCGCAGGATGCAATCCGCGAAGCGGCGGCCTAACCCGACCGAATTCGTTTAATCAACTCCGAGGTCGAGCGTTGAAATTGGAATTTCAGTGAATGCACTTTTCCGCCTTGGGCGATTACTTCTTTGCCGCCGACAATTTTATCGATAGGCCAATCGCCGCCTTTTACCAGATGGTCGGGCTTTACGCGGGTGATCAATTCGAGCGGCGTTGCTTGGGCGTAGGAGACCACCGCATCCACCGATGCGAGTGCCGCCAGCAACGCCATGCGATCTGGTAGTGGATTGATTGGGCGATCCAAACCTTTGCCCAGCAGGCGTACCGATTGATCGCTGTTCACGCCCACCAATAAGGTCGCACCCAAAGCGGCGGCTTGTTCGAGGTAGGCGATGTGGCCACGGTGGAGCAGGTCGAAGCAACCGTTGGTGAACACCAGCGGGCGGGGCAGGGCGGCGACCCAGTCATCCAGCGTGGCCGGGTCAGCCTCGCCGGCCGGGTCATAAATTTTTCGTTGCGTTTGGAGCAATTGGTTCACCCCACTCGCCGCCAATCAATCGGTGTATTCAAAAACCTTTACGATATGGGTGACGCCACGAACGCCGTTGATGGCTGCGACCGTGGCATTGGCCTCGGCGCGGGTTACCCGCCCCAGGAGATAAACCTTGCCGTGTTCGGTGACCACTTTCACCGCGCCGGCTGGCAAGTCCGGGGCATTGATGAGTCGGGCTTTGACCTTGCCGGTGATCCATGCATCGTTTAGCCGGCTGGAGATGTTGGTTTTACCGGCCAGGGTCAACTCGTTGACAACGCTCGCCACTTCGCGGGTTTTTCGGTATTTTTCCGCCAACTCGGTGGCCCGTTGACGCTGGGCATCGTTGTTCACCTCGCCGGTCAAAAGGACGATTCCATTAAACGCGGTCACGCTTATATTGACTTCGCCGCCGAGCGTGGCGTCTCCGCTGAGGTCGCTGCGCAGTTTTAATTCGAGCGCGTTGTCGTCCCAGTATTTTCCCGCGGTGCGCCGGTCGAGGCTGATATCAACCGCGGTCACCGAAGCGGCGGTGAGCACCAGCGGGATGCAGGCACTCAACGGCTGCAACGCGGCAAGCAACAAAATTCGCAAGGCGAAAGTTCTGCCCACGGCAAGCAATCGGGCCGCGGATTTTGATTGAGATTGTGTCGCCATGGTTAGATTTCTCCGAAAAGTTGATGGTCGATCAGTTCGCAAAAAGCGTGGATGATTATACCGTGAATTTCTTGGACTCGGGCGGTGGATGAACCGGGCGCCACGATGTCGATGTCGTGTTCATTCAGAATCGGCGACAGCGCGCCGCCGTCCCGACCGTTCAAGGCAACGCAGCGAATGTTTGCAGTTTGAGCGGCGCGTACCGCCCGCAGGATATTCGGCGAATTGCCGGAGGAAGTAATCACCACCAGCAGGTCGCCGCGCCGTCCCAGTGCTTCCACTTGTTTGGAGAACACCGCATCGTAACTTTCATCGTTGGCGATGGAGGTCAGCGTTGCGACGTCGGCGGCCAAACTGATGGCGGCCAGAGGGCGGCGAACGAGATGGAATTTATTCACCAATTCGCTGGAAAAGTGCAAACTGTCGCTGGCCGAGCCGCCGTTGCCGCAGATCAGAATTTTGCCGTCGTTGTCGAGGGTTTCCGCCAGCGCCATCGCAGCCTCGGCAATGATGCCGGTTAAGTCCCGGCGGGCGGCTTGGATGGATTGAAGGCTGTCGGCCAATAGCGCGTCCACGCGCGCGGCTGCGGATAAACTTTCGGGCATGGGGCTATTGTTCACGAAAACGCGTCGCTAATCCAGTCAATGCGATATTCGGGCGCGGTGCCGGCGATGGCAACCACATCGAAACGGCAGCCGCCAAAGGAGAGGTTTGGATGATTCTGCAAAAAATACTCGCCGGAGTCCCGCAGTTTTCGTTGCTTGTCGGCGCCCACGCTGGATGCGGCACCGCCGAATTGATCGGAACACCGATAGCGGACTTCCACGAACACCAGTTCTGTTGGTCGAGCATCACCAGATCCAATTCACCGGCCGAGCAGCGGTAATTTTTTTCAAGCAATCGCAGACCACGGGCTTTGAGATAAACCAGCGCCGCCTTTTCCGCATCGGCGCCGCGATGCAGGTGGGGCGGCGGGGACGGTGCGGGGTTCATTGGTTCTGGCCCGGTAAAGGCGGCGTGGGTAAAGACGGCGTGAGTAAAGGCGGCACGGCAAAGTCGGGCGTTGCCGGCAACTGCATGGGTAGGCCATGGTCAAACCGCGCCCAGGTGAGATGGCGCAATACATTGCCGTCGGCTTCCACGCCGAGGTCCACGGCTTTGCCGAAATACCGCCGCCACGGGTCGCTCCGCAAGGCTTTGAGTCCGGGAATTACCTGATAACTTTCCAAGCCGAGGGCATACAGGCGGTCGAGGGCGGTGTGGTAATAGGCTCCCGACTCGCGCTCGTCTGCGGTCTCGATTTGCTCTGGATCTTGTGGTTCTGTGGGCGGTCCGATGAACAGGTCGAATTCCAACCCAAACTCTGACCCGAATTCCGATCCAAACTCTGATCCAAATTCCGATCCGAATTCTGATCCAAACCCCAATCCGGCTGGCGGCTCGAGTTTCGTCTCGGGTTGCAATTCCGGTTTGGGCTTCGCTTCCGGCATAACCGCGGCCTCCAATATCCAGCGCATATCGCCGAAAATGATGCCGTCGAGGTCGGCGTCAATCGCCGGTTCGGGTTTGCCGCTATAGACATGGGAGGTGGCGTATAACGCCAAGTCGTGGGCTTGAAAAAAGCGCAGTTGTGGCACCAGCAGCCGCGCCTGATCGGCATTGGCGGCGAGAAACAAAAAGTCAATGTCGTCACGGCGGCGCGGTGTAAATTCCAGATTGATTCCCAGTCGCGCGCTCAAAATGCGCTCGCGTCTGATGCTTTTGTCGAGGCCGAGCAATTTTTGGATGATCCGGGGGTAGTCGGAACCGTCGCCAGAAAAAGGGGCATCTTCCACCACCGCCCCGCCGAGGAATTCCCATTGCTCCGCAAACGCGGTGGCGGTTCGCCGATTCCAGTTGGTTTCGCTGCGGAAAATCCCCGCCTGTCGGTGGCCGTCGGCAAACGCGCGCACCGCCACTTGCCGGGCTTCTTGCTCCGGGGACAAGCCGATGCCGTATAGGTCAGGCGAGTTTTTGTCTTCGGGAACGGTGCCGACCATCAGCATCGGCAGTTGCGGCTGATGCGCGGAAAGCAGCGCATTCACCGCCCGACGCCCCAGCGGCCCGACGATAAAATCCGCGCCGTCGTTGATGGCAGCCTGGTAGTACAGCGACACCAGCAACGGGTCGTCACCGATGTCATACAAACTCACCATCGGCTGCAGACTCGCAGGGTCGTCCTTGCGGGCGGCCATAAAACCTTCGTAAAACGCATGAGCGGCCTTGCCAAACTTGGAGGTCAGCGGCAGCAGCAGGGCGATGTGCCGGTAGCGGGTCGACTCATCCACCGACAAGTGATGATTGAACAGTCGTTGCTGCGCCGGATGGTCGGGATAGTGCGCGCGCCATTGGTGGATGGAGACGGCCTGTTCTCCGGGTGTTTGGGCCAGTATTTGTCCCGGTATTTGAGACCGCAACACTTCGCTCAGCGCAACCCAGCCGTCGATGGTGTGGTCGGCGGGATTCTCACGCAGCAGCAGTCGGCCAAGCGGGTCCAGAGACTCAATCAGATCGATGATGCGCTGTTGATTGACGCTCTGTTCGGACGGCTCCAGCAGTTTATCCCGCTGCAACAGGGCGGCCACCGCTTCATCGCTACGCCCGAGGGCTTGCTGGGAATCGGCACGCAGTAGCAGTAGCCGGATATTGGCTTCGGTGTTCAGTGCCGGGGTTTGTTCGATCTGGCGCAATACTTCGAGCGCATACTCGTGTTGCCCACTGGTCTGTGCCAACTGCGCCCGATGGAGCATCAGCATATGCTGCTGGGCGCCGGTCATGGGCCTGTATCGCAGGCGCGTTAGCCAGGTTTGCGCGTCGCTTAACTGGCCCTGCCGGATAAATCTGCCGATGGCGCGCAACAGCAGCGGCGTCGATTGTTCCGCCGTAGCCCCTTCGGCTTGCGCTATCAGTGCCCACGGATCATCCGCCACGGCGATCTGCGGTTCGCGGTCGAGGGGGTGGGCGATGGCCTGCTGTTCGGGTTCGGCGGGCTTGGTCTCGGCGGCTTGCGGCTGCTCGATGACCTGCGCTTCATGCACTTGCGGCGTAACTTGCACCCCGATCCCCAGCGGTAGAGCGCAGCCGACGACCAGCACCGACAACATTCCGGCGACGGTGGTGCGGGACCATAAAAGCCGGAGTGAAGGCTGGAGTGAGAGCCAGAGTGAAAACATCGGCGGCGGCGTTTTTCTCTGCCGCCGAGGGGATGCGGCATATTCGCCGCCGGAGCCATACCGTGATAGATTGGTGTTCATGGCGACAAGTATACGAGACCCTCGCATGAACGGCAAAACATCCGCTTCGGCAGATACAACACCCGGAACATTATTCATAGTCGCAACCCCCATCGGCAATCTTGGGGATATTACCCTGCGCGCCATCGAGGTGCTAACGCAGGTCGAACTAATTCTCGCCGAAGACACCCGCCGCGCGGCCATCCTGTTGCGCCATTTGAATATCCGCACGCCGATGAAATCGTTTCATCAACACAACGAAACCGCGCACCTGACTTCGTTGCTGCAGCGGCTTAGCGGCGGCGCGCAAATCGCCTTAATCAGCGACGCCGGCACTCCGCTCATCAGCGACCCCGGCTATCCGTTGGTGCGGCAGGCCAGAGAACTGGGTATCGCCGTGACTCCGGTGCCGGGGCCCAGCGCCTTAATTGCCGCGTTATGCGCGTCCGGACGCCCGGCCAACCGGTTTTGCTTCGAAGGATTTCTGCCGGCCAAGGCCGAAGCCCGGCGGCGGCGTTTGCAGGAGTTGAAAAACGATCCTCGCACTCTGGTATTGTACGAATCCAGCCACCGCATCAGCGCATCTCTGGATGCCATCGCGCAATCTTTCGGTGACCACAGAGCGATCACCGTGGCGCGGGAAATCAGCAAAAAATTCGAGACCTTTTACTGCGGCACGGTGGCGGAAGTAACGGAAACCCTGGCCTCCGACTCCCGCCACCGCAAAGGTGAATTCGTACTCATCCTGAGCGGCGCAAGCGAATCCCACGCTGACCGCGATCGGGCGGTGGAAATAATGGAATTGCTGGCCGCGGAAATGCCCCTCAAACGCGCCGGAAAAATCGCCGCGCGCATACTCCCTCAAAACAGCAATGAACTGTATGAAATTGGCCTTGAGATAAAGCGGCACAACCCCGAAACCTCGCGCAAGGAGTAAATAACCGGCAACCACTTTTTTAGTTATTTTTAGTCACTCGCGGTTTTTTGCACCGCAACCGACGCAAACCGATTTACAATTCTACTTACCGCCAACCATTCAAGGTCACCTCTTCGCCATCGACATAACCATGAAACTCATCCTTCTCATTGTCCTGCTATTCGCCGCTCCCATCCGCGCCGACCAGAACGCGCCGGTGCTGGACGAATTGTTTGCCTCGCTGAGCGGTGCCCTCGAAGCGGAAAGGGCGGCGGCGGTCACCGGGGAAATCTGGACGGCGTGGTTGCAGCATGAAGATGAACAAGTGCGCGCCTTGATGGATGCCGGAGTGCGCGATATGAACGCCCAACGCTGGCAAGACGCCGTTGAGCAGTTTGATGCGGCCATTGACCTTGCGCCGGATTTCGCCGAAGCGTGGAACAAGCGTGCGACGGTGTATTACCTGATGGGCGACTTCGCGGCATCGGCTGCCGATGTGGTGGAAACGTTGCGCCTCGAGCCACGCCATTTCGGCGCGCTGACCGGGCAGGGCATGATGCACTTGCAGGAAGAAAACATCGACTTGGCGTTGCTATATTTTCGCCGCGCGCTGAGAGTTAACCCGCATATGGATAACGTGCGAAGTTATGTTGAATTGTTGTCGAGCCGGCAGGATAAAAAGCCGATTTAATGCTCTGGATTAAATCCTTCCACCTCATTTTCATGGTGGCCTGGTTCGCCGGGTTGTTTTATTTGCCGCGCCTGTATGTTTATCATGCTCAGGCCAACGACCGAATTGGCATCGAGCGATTCAAAACCATGGAGCGCAAACTATTCTGGGGCATCATGACCCCCGCCGCGTTGCTGACCCTGTGGTTCGGTGCGTGGTTGTGGATCGGTTACGGATTTTCCGGACGCTGGCTGACGCTAAAATTGTTATTGGTGACGCTGGTGATCGCCTACCACATCTGGTGCTACCTGAAACTGAACGATTTCCTCCACGACCGAAACCGCCACAGCCCGCTCTACTATCGCTGGATGAACGAAATGCCAGTATTGCTACTCGCCGGAATCATCATACTGGCGGTGGTCAAACCAGTTTAAGGAGCAATCCCGCCCTCATCGTTCCCGTGTAGGGACAGCGCCCCCGTGCCTGTCCACAGCGGCAACGAGGAATATCAAAGTTCGTCAATCCAGTAAAAACATACGCGAGGTTAAGTAAATAATTCCTTGTCGCTATAAATCAGGACGCATGCTCAGCCCTGGGATCCCGCCCCAGCAAATCTCGCACTGCGCTTTTCGGGTCGTGGCCCAGATGCACAACCCGGTATACCTGTTCGGTGATCGGCATTTCCACATTGAGTTCGCGGCTCATGGAGTAAAGTTCCCGGGCGGTATGAATGCCCTCGATTTCTTGGCCGATTTCCCGGCAGACTTGCTCGCGGGATTTGCCTCGGCCAATGCCGAGTCCGAAGCGTCGGTTGCGCGATTGGTCGTCGGTGCAAGTCAGGATCAGGTCGCCGACTCCGGCGAGGCCGGTGAAGGTGTCGGCGTGGCCACCGCGGGCGACTCCAAGCCGCGTCAGTTCGGCGAGGCCGCGGGTGATCAACGCCGCCCGGGCGTTGGCGCCGAAACCGAGGCCGTCGCTAATTCCCGCAGCGATGGCCATGACGTTTTTGATGGCACCGCAGAGTTGCACGCCCACCGGGTCGCTGCTGAAATAAACCCGCGTGGTGGGGTTGCGAAACCAGTTGGCGAGGGATTCCGCGGTGCTCGGTTCGGGACACGCCAGCGTCAGTGCGGTGGGCAACCCTTTCGCCGTCTCACCGGCGAAACTTGGCCCGGAGATTACCGCATGCGTGCCGCCGCCAAAATTTTGCTCCACCACTTCGCTCAGCAACTGGCCGCTGCCGGGATCGAAACCTTTGGTGCCCCAGATGACAGTGGCGGTGTCCGCCGAATAACCGGCGGTGACGATGCTGCGATGCAAGGCTTCAATGCGGTCACGAAACGCGTGGCTGGGGACTGCCACCACGAACGCAAGGTCGTCGTCCGCCAGTGCCGCAAAATCGGTTTCGACGGTGAGGTTCGCCGGAAAAGGCGCATCGGGCAGGTATTTGGGGTTGCAACGCTGCCGCGCTATTTGCTCCATTTCCGTGCGGCTTCTACCCCATAGCCGAACGCTGCCGATGTTGTGAGCGAGCACCAACGCCAGTGCCGTGCCCCACGACCCGGCGCCGACCACGGAAACCGACTTTGGGAGCGCAGTCATGGAGCGAAGGAATGCGGACGGGTTTTGGCCGGTTGGACCCGCAATCGAGCCCGGTTGGCCGTGGTTTGGCTAGTTGGGCCGTGCCGCCCCGGAGGGCTCGACGCTGCGGGCTTCTCGGGCTTTTTTCTGGTGATACAAAGCCTGGAAATTGATTGGGCTGAGCAACAGTTGCGGAAAGCCGCCCTTGGAAATCAGGCTTGCCAACGCTTCCCGTGCGAAAGGAAGCAGGATGTGGGGGCAGGCGGTTTCCAGCACCACTTCCAGGTTGTCGGCGGGGATTCGGGTGATCTGAAATATCCCTGCTTGCTGGATTTCGGCGAGGAATAGGGACTGTTTGTCGTGAGTGGCGGTCACGGTGATGTTGAGTACCACTTCGTAAAAATCCTGCTCCTCTTCAATCCGCTTGTGGGTCATGGTCATCTGCACATCAAGGGCCGGCTTGATTTCACCTTTGGCGAATACCTGCGGACTGGACGGCGACTCGAAGGAAGCGTCCTTTAAATACACCTTCTTGGCTTCGATGGTGGAGCGGTTCTGGGGGCTGTCGGTTGCCCCGGTTTTTGGGTCTTGGGGCATGGCGCGCCTCGTTGGGGTTTGTGGGTTCAGCCTTTTACCAGCGGCAGGTTTTCCTTCCTCCACGCGGCGAGGCCGCCTTCGAGGATATACAGTTGCTTGAATTCGTTGCGGCGCAGGATGGACACCGCCTTGGCGGAGCGGGTGCCGTTTTGGCAGGCGACGATGAGCGGCTTGTTTTTGTGCTTGTTGAGTTTGGCGATTTTATCGTTAATTTGGTCAAGGGGCAGGTTGATGGCCTGTTCGATATGCCCCTTCTTGAAGGTCTCCGCCTCGCACACATCCACCACTACCGCGGACTCGTGGTTTTGCATTTTCGGCAACTGCAGGGGAGAGACTTTCTGAGTGCTGCCGCCGGGATTGATGGACAGCAGCAGCACAATCACCGCCAGCATCACGAACAAATACCAGTTCAGGGAAATAAATTCAAGAATCATTTAGATAGTTTGGGGTGCCTGCGGAAAGGCGCGATTTTACCCCAACCGCGAAGCCCGGTGTCGAAAATTCAGATCGGATATTCCGGCATTTCCCCGTCCTTGCCCGGTAGGCGTCCATACCGGCGTGACCTCGGACATCGGAGCGGATTATAATCTCATCTTATTTCACCGGGCCGGTTCGTTGAATTTCTTCCGCCTGCCGGGTTTGCCGGCATCGTGTAAAAGCATTTCCAAAACCACTGCCAAAACCACTGCATGGCTGGTCGTGCTGATGGCAACCTTGCTCATCGCGCAGGCCGCATCCGCCGAGCCGAGCCGCTCGGAGGCGGAACTCGAACAACTCAGACGCTCCATCGGCAAGTTGCAGCAGCAACTGGTCTCCGAACGCGTCGAAGAAAAATCCATCACCGGTGAACTGGAACAACTGGAGCGACAACTCGCTGAACTGGTCGCCGAACGCCGCCGCAAAATGGCCGAACTGCAACGGATCAAAAACCGCCGCGCCGAACTGCAACAGCAACAGCGTGAACTGGAAAAAAAGCGCAAGGAATCTAGCCATCATCTTGGCAAACTGATTCGCGCAAATTACATGCTCGGGCGGCAAAGCGGATTGAAGTTAATCCTCAACCAGCAAAACCCGGCGGATACTGCGAGGTCGTTGTCAATTTTTCGCTACCTGTCCGCGGCCCGCAACCGGCGCATTCTCGATGCTCAAAAACTTCGCCGTGAACTGCTGGCAACCGCAGTCGAACTCGACCGGCGGCATCAGCAACTGGATCAGTTATTGGAACTCCTGACGCGCAATCAAGTGCAACTGGATACCAAGCGCGCCCGGCGCGAACAGAGTCTCGCCGCCATTCGCGGGCAGATGCGGGACAACCGTCAGCAAGTGGTGTTGTATAAACAACGTGAGCAGGAACTGGAGCGGTTGCTTGCCCGCCTGCAGCGTCAAAGTATCGACCGAAGGCAGCCGCCCGCCGCCGGGAGCGAGGCATCTGAACCGGTTACAACGGAAGCGGTTACGCTGAGCGGATTCAAACAATACAAGGGCCGCATGGGTACGCCGATTCGGGGCAGGATTGCCGCGCGGTTTGGACAGCGAAAGCCCGAAAGCGGCCTTATGTGGGAAGGGCTGATGTTCGAAGCATCGGAAGGCGAACAGGTGGTGGCGATTTATCCGGGGCAGGTGGTATTCTCGGATTGGTTTCGCGGCTATGGACAGTTAATGGTGCTCGACCACGGCGACGGCTACATGAGTTTATACGGACACAACCGGCTGTTGCACGCCGCCCTCGGCGCCTCGGTCAAAGCCGGTCAGGGAATCGGCGAAGCCGGCTCCACCGGTGGCCTGAGCCGCCCCGGCCTTTACTTCGAAATCCGCTACAACGGCGAACCCCGCGACCCCTTGGAATGGTGTCGGATTTAGCGGGCGCGTATTCACAAATTTGAGTATAGTATTGCAATGAAACTAAAATCCATTTTGCTGGCGACCCTGTTGTTGAGCGGCGTCGCCTATGCCGAAACCCACGCCGAAACTCAGGCCGAAACTCAGGCCGAAACCCAGGCCGAAACCGCGCAGGGCGGCGAACGCCCGTTGCCCCTTGAGGAACTTCGGGCGTTCACCGAAGTATTCGAGAAAATCAAAAGCGAATATGTCGAAAAGGCCGATGATGTGACCCTGCTGCGGGATGCGATTCAGGGCATGCTTACCGGCCTTGATCCCCATTCGTTCTTTCTCGACCCGGAAGCGTTTGGGGAGATGCGGCTATCCAACGAAGGCAAGTTCCACGGGCTTGGCATTGAGATCACCATCGAAGAAGGATTCATTCGGGTGATCGCCCCCATCGACGACACCCCCGCCCAGCGCGCTGGAATTCAGCCCGGCGACCGTATCATCATGCTGGACGGCGTCGCCGTGCAGGGCATGGGGTTGCGCGAGGCGGTGGATGCTTTGCGCGGCCCGTCGGGCTCGGAAATAGTCCTGAGCATTTCCCGACAGGGCGAAGTGTTGGATGTAACGCTGGTTCGTGCTGTCATTGAGGTGGCCGAGGTCAGGGGCGAATTGCTCGAAGACGGATTTGGCTATCTTCGCATCACCGATTTTCAAGGCGGCACCGGCGCAAATTTGCGCACCAAAATCAAACAACTAGAGGAACAAAACGGACACCCGCTCGACGGGCTGGTGCTGGATTTGCGCAACAATCCCGGAGGCGTGCTATCCGCCGCGGTGGAGGTCAGCGATGCGTTTCTCGACTCCGGGGTGATCGTATCAACCCGTGGGCGCAACGCCGCCGCCAACCACAGTTTCAGTGCCACCGCCAATGATCTGATTGACGATGCGCCGATGGTGGTGCTGGTCAACGGCGGCTCCGCCTCGGCGGCGGAAATCGTCGCCGGTGCGCTGCAAGATCATCAACGCGCGATCATCATAGGAACCCGCACCTTCGGCAAAGGCTCGGTGCAGACGGTGATTCCCATGAACAACGGCGGCGCGTTGAAACTGACCACGGCACGCCACTATACACCGGCGAACCGCTCCATTCAGGCACGCGGAATCATCCCCGACATCATCGTCGAAGCGGCGGCGCCGGCCACCGCCACACAGAACGAACCGGAAATCCGCGAAGCCGACCTCGCCGGCCACCTTGAAAACGAACGCACCGTCGAAGCCGGAGATGACGATAAAACCGAACCCGGCCTCGCAACGCGGGACTATCAAGTAGGCGAAGCACTCAACCTGCTAAAAGGAATGAATCTAGTGCGCCTACGAAGTCAAAGCGTAAAACCCCCCGAACCCGCTTCCGGGGAAGGGTAGGCGGGCTGAACTCTTACACAATCCACCCACTCAACCCGACAACCACAACCCGCCCTCATCATGCCCTTCTCCCACGACCTTATCGTTCTCGGCGGCGGTAGCGGCGGCATTGCGGCGGCGCGGCGGGCGGCGGAATATGGGGCGCGGGTGCTGCTGTTTGAACCGGGGCGGCTGGGGGGGACTTGCGTGAATGTCGGGTGTGTGCCGAAGAAGGTTATGTGGAACGCATCGCAGATTCACGAAGCATTGGGGTTGGCGGCGGAGTACGGGTTTGCGGTTGAAGAACGGGGCTTTGACTGGGGGGCATTGAAAGGGGCGCGGGATGCGTATGTAGGGCGGTTGAACGGAATTTATGCGGATAATCTCAAGGCATCGGGGGTCGAATTGGTGGCCGCGGCGGCGCAGTTTCGGGGGCGCGATACGGTGGAGGCTGACGGACGGGAATACCGTGCCGAACATATTTTGATTGCCACCGGCGGGCGGCCAACGGTGCCTGAGGTGCCGGGGGCCGAGTTGGCGATTACCAGCGACGGGTTTTTTGAACTGGAAACGCAGCCGTCTCGGCCACTTTTAATCGGCGCGGGGTATGTGGCCACGGAGTTGGCGGGGCTATTGCACGGCCTCGGCAGCGCGGTTACCGTGTTGCTACGCAAGGACCGGTTGCTACGCGCTTTTGACCACACGCTGGGGGATGTGGTGATGGAGCAGATGCTGGAGTCCGGGGTCGATATTCGCACCGGCGTGCTATGCGAGGCACTGTTTCGCGCCGATGATGGCAGCCTCGGCTACCGCGCCGTGGGCGGCGACTCGGATACCGGATTCGACTGCGTAATTTTCGCCATAAGCCGCCATCCCAATAGTGCCGGACTGGCCCTCGAAAACGCCGGTATCACACCGCACCGCAACGGGTTCGTGGAGGTGGATGCGTTCCAGAACACCGAAGTCGCCGGCATCTATGCGGTGGGCGATGTAACCCCCGCCACCCCGCTGACCCCGGTGGCCATCGCCGCCGGAAGACACCTCGCCGCGCGTTTGTTCGGCGACCGCCCGGAAGCCCGCATGGACTACGACAACATCCCCACGGTGGTCTTCAGCCACCCACCCATTGGCACCATCGGCCTCAGTTTCGAACGCGCCGTCGAAATCCACGGCGAGGAAAACATCCGCGTCTACGAAAGCCGCTTCGTCAACATGCGCTACGCCGTCAGCGCGCATAAACCAGACACGGTAATGAAACTGATCACCGCCGGGGCCGAAGAAAAAGTGATCGGCTGCCATGTGGTCGGCGACGGTGCTGATGAAATGATGCAGGGATTTGCGGTGGCGATAAAAATGGGCGCAACCAAATCAGACTTTGACAACACCGTAGCAATTCATCCAACCGCAGCGGAAGAGTTCGTTACGCTGAGGTAGTGGTAAGGGATAACAACGAGCGAGGAATACCCCAACTCGTCGTTCCCGTGTAGAGAGTGATGATGACGGGCGGGGGTGGCGGCGAACGAGGAGTATCAAAGTGCGTCATTCCCGAACGATAGAAAAATAGGGCGCGCCAGCGACCATATTTTTCATCGTATCGGGAATCCAGAAGGCTAATAATGAGTCGGCTGTCGCAGGAATGACGGGCCTGGGGAGTCGGCTATCGCCGGCATGTTTCACTGGATTCCCGTGTCCCCCAACTCGTCATCCCCGCTGTCGCGGGAATAACGAGTTGGGGGCACGAGAATGACGGCGGTGCGTCGTCATTCCCGAACGATAGAAAAATAGGGAGCGCCAGCGACCATATTTTTCATCGTATCGGGAATCCAGAGAAAACAATCTCGGCGCCAGCCGCTCCTTATAAAGGACAGGTCGCGACCTGTCCCCACGAAAGCAGACACCTAAGCCGCTTTTTCGTTTCGCTTCAAGTATACCAACAACAACGAAATCGCTGCCGGTGTCACGCCGGGAATCCGGGATGCTTGTCCTAGGGTTTGTGGTTTGGCTTCTATCAATTTCTGGCGGGCTTCGGTGGATAATCCGCGTACTACGTGATAGTCGGTATCCGCGGGCAGCAGCAGGTTTTGATGTTTTTCTCGGCGTTGGATTTCGGCGGTTTGGCGTTCGATGTAGCCGCTGTATCGGGTTTCGATTTCCAGTTGGCGAATGGCTTGAGGGTCGCTTAGTTTCTGTGCGCCGGGTGCCAGAGTGATGAGGTCTTCGTAGACGACTTCGGGACGGCGTAGTAAATCCAAAAGGTTGGTGTCGCGTTGCAGGGGCTGGCCGAGGACTTGCCGGGCGAGGTCGGGGGCGAGGGTTTTTGCGTGAACCCGGGTTTGCTGCAAGCGTTGGCGTTCGGCTTGGATGGACTGGCGTTTGTGGTCGCATGCGCGTTTGCGTGATTCGTCCACCAAGCCAAAACGGTGGGCGATTTCGGTGAGGCGCAGGTCGGCGTTGTCTTCGCGCAGTTGCAAGCGATATTCGGCGCGCGAGGTGAACATTCGATACGGTTCGGCGGTGCCACGAGTGATGAGGTCGTCGATCATCACGCCGATGTAGGCCTCGTTGCGGGCCGGACACCAGCCCGGCTGGCCACTCGCCAGTCGCGCCGCGTTTAGGCCGGCGATGAGTCCCTGGCCGGCGGCTTCTTCGTAGCCGGTGGTGCCGTTAATCTGGCCGGCGAAAAACAATCCTTCGATGCACTTGGTCTCGAGGGTTTCTTTGAGTCCTCGGGGGTCGAAGAAGTCGTATTCGATGGCGTATCCGGGGCGCGTGATGACCGCGCGTTCGAAGCCTTTGATGGTGCGCACGAAGCGGTGTTGCGCGTCGAACGGCAAACTGGTGGAAATGCCGTTGGGATAAATTTCGGTGGTGTTCAGCCCTTCGGGTTCGATGAATATCTGGTGGCTACTACGCTCGGCGAAGCGCACGATTTTGTCTTCGATGGAAGGGCAGTAGCGCGGCCCGACTCCTTCGATGACGCCGCCGTAGAGGGGCGAGCGGTGGAGTTCGGCGGCGATGATGGCGTGCGTGTCGGGGTTGGTGGCGGTGAGGTGGCAGTTGACTTGAGGCGGGCGCGAGACGGGGCTGTCATCAAAGGAAAAACGCGGTAGCGGCTGGTCTCCCGGCTGGGCTTCGAGGTGGGTGTAGTCGATGGTTCGGCCATCAATGCGCGGCGGCGTGCCGGTCTTCAGGCGCGCCACGTTGAACGGCATCTCGCGCAGGCGTTCGGCCAACGCCAGAGACGGCGGGTCGCCGGCACGCCCAGCGCGGTTGCTGTCGAGGCCGGTGTGAATCCGGCCGTTCAGAAAAGTCCCGGCGGTGAGCACCACCGTAGCGGCGTTGAACTCGATTCCCAACTGGGTTTTAACGCCGGTGACTCGGCCATTACTCATCAGCAAGTCATCCACCGGCTGCTGGAACAAAGTCAGGTTGGGCTGATGATCCACCGCTCGGCGGATTGCCATTTTATACAACGCCCGGTCGGCCTGAGCGCGGGTCGCTCGCACCGCCGCACCTTTACGCGCATTGAGCATGCGAAAGTGAATCCCGGCCTCATCGATGGCGCGCGCCATGATCCCGCCCATGGCGTCGATTTCTTTGACGATATGCCCCTTGCCGATGCCGCCGATGGCCGGGTTGCATGACATTTGCCCGATGGTTTCGATGTTGTGGGTAATCAGCAGCGTGCGGCTACCGACTCGGGCGGCGGCAAGCGCGGCTTCGACGCCGGCGTGTCCGGCACCGATGACGATAACCTCGAAAGGCTCGGGGTATTTCACGGCGCGTTATTGATGATAATAATCATATCCCTGCAAAATTTCCTGCGTGAAGCGCCACGCTTCGTCGTGAGACAAGGGGCTGTTTTGGGGGATTATGATTTTGGTGTAGAGGTTGCGGCCCTGTTTGGTCTTGAGGGTGGCGAGGCGTTGATGCAGGTCATCTTTGCTGTAGTCCACGGGGGCCGTCTGCGCGGGTTCTTTCAAGCGGAAACGGTACTCGTCGCCAGATTTCATGATCCACACATCCACCACATACTTGCCCGCCGGGCTGCGTGCCGGGCGGGCGAGGGTTCGATATTTGGCATCCAGAGAATCGTATTCTTCCTGAAGCGAGCGGAAGCGGTTGCCGGAAGCGTCGGCGAGTTTTTGCAGGGCGGAGTTTTCCAGTTGGCGGCGGTTGATGGACTCGTTCAGGCGGTCGATTTTCGCGCGGGCGTCGGTGTAGCGTTCGGTGGATTTCTCTTGCAGGGATTGCAGTTGCGTGAGTAATTCCTGTTTGGCGGAGAGTTCGCGGTCTTGGGCTTCGACCTGCAGGCCGAGGTCGCGGCGCTGTTGTTGTTCGGTTTGCAATAATACTTTAACCTGTTCGAGTTGCGCCGCCACTTCGTCGAGTTGCTGAGTCAGGGTCAGGTTGGCACTGCCGAGGGTTTCGATTTCGCCGGTCGTGCGCAGTTTCAGATCATCAAATTGCGTGCTCAGGGCACCCATGCGGCGGCTCAAATCGGCTTCGCTGGCGGTCAGCGCGGTGATGCGCTCCTCGGATTGCTCCGCCAGTTGAATTTTTTCCTCGGACAAGCGGTTACGTTGGGCGATGATGGTGACGAGTTGCTCTTCGAGGGTGATGTTGTCGGCGACCATCCGTTCGATGCGCTTCAATTCTTCCAGCAGTTGCGTCCGTAGCGCATCGCGTTCACCCTGACTGAGGTCGAGGGATTGCCGGAGACCTTGCATTTGCGTTTCGAGGACGGCGATGGTGTCCAGCAACCCTCGGTTTTCCGCAACGCCTGCTTCCCGGGAGATTTCGGTGGTCACCAGTTGGCGGTCGAGTTCGAAGTTGCGCACCACCATGACTACCAACGCCATGAGAAATATCATCACGATGACCATCATGATGTCGGTGAAAGACGGCCACACGCTGTCGTCGCCAATCCCCGACACACCATGGCCGATGCGCAGGTCGATGAAGCCGTTATCGGCGGTGGGGGGCATTGGCCTAACCGCTATTTGCGCAGGCGGAAGCCTTCGCGCAACAAGCCGACCGCTTCGGACAAGAGCGCGCGGTTGTCCTCGGCGGAACGCTGTTGCTGTTCGCCGAGGCGCGCCAGCATCGCTTCGATTTCCTCGCGGCCAATGGCGTCGGAGTCTTGATCGGCGGCCAATAGACTGGACAACGACTGGGTGGCTTCGAGCAGGGCTTGAACCGCGCCTTCGTATCGCTGCTGGGATTGGTCAAACCGCTCGATCAACTGGGCGGCACTGCGCACGCTGTCGGAGTAATCCTTTTCCACGCTCTGGTTGATGTGCAAGTGCGGCAGCAGGATGGTGGCGGTGACTTCTTCGATGCGACTGATGAGGTAGGTCTGGGTGTCGGTGAGTTTGATGTAGAAATAACCGAAGATGAGATAGGCGAGAATCGCGGTCAGGGTGGTGGACAGCGCGGTGGACATGCCGAAAATCATAGTGCCGAGGCCGCTTGCCTGATCGCCCGCCGGGGCGGTACCGTGAATCATATCCGAGGCACCCAACAGGGCTAGCGACAGCGAAATGATGGTGCCGAAAACGCCGGTGAGAATCAGCACATTGTGGACAAACTTCGGGAAACTGTTGCGGCTCGATTCCAACGCCATCAGGGTCGCCGCCAGCGCGCTCTGGTTGATGCTCGCGTGTCGCCGATTGAGTTCCCACAGGGTGCGATAACGCTCGGCAAGCATGCAACGCGGGCCCGCTTCCAACAATGGATCCAAGCCAGATTCGAGGTCGAGCAGAAACCGGGCGATGGTGGATTCCTGAGCGCGGTATTCGAAAAAACGCCCCACCAACACCGCAAGTCCACAGAAAAACAGCAGCAAGATACCGCCGTTGACAACCCAGCCGATGGCGTTGATCTGGTTTTTCAGATAAATCTGATACACCACATCCCACTGCCAGATGATCACCACCAACAGCAACAGGAACACCGCCAACATCTGCAACAGCACGTTGCGGGTGTAACGAGGCTGGAGGCTTTCCATTGTAGATGGGGGATTTGTTTCGTTGCTGGTTTTGGGCATGTTATTGGTTTTAGTGCTGGTTTTGCTACTGGTTTTAGTGCTGGGCATGGTTCTCTCCTGTATGCCCTCGCCGACCGGGGGCGGGCGTATTCGCAGGGCGGTTATCGCCGGGATTATAACCTAACCGCATAAGTTGAGGTATCCGGCTGTATGCGCCCTTGGATTCAACCTTGAGGTGCAATAGGGGGATTTATGCCGAATAGTGCCTGATTCGGTGCTTTCATGCCACGGCATTTACGCAGCAGGTTGTTGATCTGGTTGACCACCTGTGCCAGTTGCGAGATTCGGATGGTCGCAAAATCATAAGTTTTGGGGAAATATTACCGTATCAGCCCGTTGGTATTCTCAACTGAGTCTTACAGGAATAACTGCGGATGGGGAATCCGGTCGGACACTACGCTTTAAGGAACGGGCTACGGCGTTTGCAGATTTAAGGATGCGATTTCTATCATTTATGTTAATATTTCTCATAAATTACCATTATAAACAACTAATTATTTATGTTTTATAAACAAATACATTTATATTGGATGCCTACAAAATGCCGCATCGGATTATTACGATTAAGTAACAAACAAGAATCAGCCGGGTGATGGCGCGGAAATTGGTATACATTTTATCCACGGGTTTCCAGTGAAGCAAAAACGGAGATCCACAGCCTAAATCACCCTCGGTCGTAATAAGTGAGGTTGGAGGAAATAGGTGTGATTACCGATTGACGATAAGAGCCCGTGCCGGGCTCTTTTTTCGTGGTGGGTGGGCGAAATTCGCAACGAAACCCGCGAAAAAAACAGAAAAATGTTCCTGTATTCTAGTAATTGCGGTATGATAATGACCTTGGTGGCGCCCGATGAAGCCATGATTTCTAGGTGCAAATATTCCAAACAAATATTATAGAATTGGCGCGCCAGTTGGGGTTTTCCGGGATTCGTGTGCCAACTCACCCATTCAATAACAATCCGTAAAAGAGGTCACAATGTCCGTAGCAGATGCCTTGAAACTCATTAAAGACAGTGAAGCCAAGTTCGTAGATTTTCGCTTTACCGACACCATGGGCAAGGAACACCATATCTCGTTCCCCACTTCGGTGGTGGATGAAAACACCTTTAAGGTGGGTAAAATGTTTGATGGTTCATCCATCAGCGGCTGGAAGGATATCGATGACTCCGACATGATTTTGATGCCGGACCCCGAATCGGCGGTGCTGGATCCTTTTTATCAGGAAGTTACCGTAAACCTGCGTTGCGGCATCATAGATCCCGCCAACATGCAGGGCTATGCGCGTGATCCCCGTTCCATTTCCAAGCGCGCCGAAGCCTATTTGGCATCCACCGGCATTGGCGACCGCGCCTATTTCGGCCCGGAAAATGAATTCTTCTTGTTCGATTCGGTGCATTGGAACAATGAAATGGGCAACGCCTTCTATGAAATTGACTCCATGGAAGCGTCCTGGAACAGCGGCAAAGATTACGAAGACGGCAATATCGGCCATCGCCCGGGCGTCAAGGGCGGCTATTTCCCGGTGCCGCCGGTGGATAGCCACGCCGATGTGAGATCATTGATGTGTCTGGTGTTGGCTGACATGGGGGTACAGTCGGAAGTTCATCACCACGAAGTAGGCACCGCCGGCCAAAGCGAGATCGGCACGCGCTTCAATACGCTGGTGAAAAAAGCCGACGAAGTGCAGATTCTCAAATATGTGGTGCATAACGTCGCCCACAACCACGGCCTGACCGCGACTTTCATGCCCAAGCCGTTGGTCGGCGACAACGGCACCGGCATGCATGTGCATCAGTCGGTTTTCAAGGATGAGAAGAATCTTTTTGACGGTGACCAGTATGGCGGCCTGAGCCAAATGGCGTTGTACTACATCGGCGGGATTTTCAAGCATGCGCGGGCCCTTAACGCCTTCACCAATGCCAGCACCAACAGTTACAAACGCCTGGTGCCGGGATTCGAAGCGCCGACTCTGCTGGCTTACTCCATGCGCAACCGCTCCGCTTCCTGCCGTATTCCTTACGAGGCCAATCCCCAAGGGCGGCGCATCGAAATCCGCTTCCCCGACTGTACCGCCAATCCCTATCTGGCGTTTTCCGCCATGCTGATGGCCGGGATCGACGGCATATTGAACAAAATAGACCCCGGCAAACCGGCTGACAAAGACCTATACGATTTATCTTCGGAAGAAGAAAAAGCGATACCGACCGTGGCACACGGGCTGGATGTGGCTCTGGATGCCCTCGACGGCGACCGCGAATTCCTCATCGCCGGCGGGGTTATGTGTGACGACATGATTGACGCCTACATCCGACTCAAGATGAAGGAAGTGAACCGCCTGCGGTCGGAAACTCATCCTTGTGAATTCGATATGTACTATAGCCTGTAGGGCAGTCTATATTTGAAGCACCACCAACCGACTCCGCCGGCGCGCATGCGTGGCTACCTGCAACAAGTCGCCACCGGGCCGGAGATGAGCAAGTCCATCAGCCGTGCCGACTCGCGGGACGCCATGCGCATAATCATCGAAGGGCAGGTGGACCCGGTGCAGGCCGGTATCTACCTCATCGCCATGCGCATGAAGCGGGAGACCGACGAGGAAAATCTCGGTGCGCTGGATGCGTTGCTGGAAGCGGTGCACAGCCAGACGGTGGATTGCGATGTGCTCATTGACATCGCCGATCCGTTCAACGGCTACGCCCGAGGTGTACCGGCCACGCCATTCCTTGGGCCGGTGCTTGCCGCTTGCGGACTGAATGCGTATTCCCACGGACTGCGTGCGGTGGGCCCCAAATACGGCGTTACCCATCACGCGGTTTATGCGGCGGCCAAAATTCCGGTGGATCTAACCCCCGAAGAAGCGTCCCGGCGCATTGCCGACCGGCACATCGGTTGGGCGTATCTGGATCAATCCCAATACATTCCCAAGTTGCACCGCCTCGTGGAACTGCGCGCGCAAATGGTCAAACGTGCCTGCCTCACCACTCTGGAAGTGCTGCTTGGGCCGCTGCGGGCAACGGGCAAAACCCATCTTTGCACCGGTTATGTACACAAAGCCTACCCGCCGGTATACAGCCTGCTGGCGCGGGAAGCGGGTTATCACGGCGCGCTGATTGTGCGCGGCGTCGAAGGCGGTTGTATTCCGTCCCTCAGTCAGGCGGCGAAATTTTTCCACTATTACGGAGACGGCGACGACCAGCAAGTGCGGGTTACCCCCGAACAGGTCGGTATCGAGCAAGCCGCCCGGATGATTCCCGTGCCGCCGCAACTGCTGCGGGAGACGCCGGTGTATCCCGGTTCCGATGAGGCGGGGATTGTTTCGCCGCTGAATATCCGAGAAACCGCCGCGCACTGTGTTGAACTGGGTGTGGCGGCGTTGGCCGGGGAGGGCGGCGCGATGCGCGATAGCCTGATTTACGGCGGCGCCATCTGCCTGTTTCACAGTGCCCGTGCCGAGGATCTCGGGCAGGGCGCCGAACAAGTGCGTGCGGCCCTCGACTCAGGGGCAGCCATGCGGCATTTTACGGCGGCTCGACAATGATGACTTTTGCCGGCGGTGTTGTGTTATAATCAGCCGCTCGAATGCGTCTTTGGCGCAAATTCCATTACCCTGGCGAAAAAAACAGCGGGAAAAAATCGAATGTCTTCGAATCAATCCGGGCCGGACGGTCCAGACGAGCAAGCCCCCTGGGGGCAACAAACCGGGCAACGCACCGGCCAACGCACAAGCCAACAGCGGGGCACTCGCGACGGGCCGCCAGACCTCGAAGAAATTTTTCGTGAGGTGAAAACCCGCCTCGAGTCATTATTCGGCGGCGGACGCGGTAGTAGCAATGGCGGTGGCAGTGGCAATAGCGGTGGCCGAATCAACCTCCCCGGCGGCGGTTTGGCCGGCATCGTGTTGCTGGTGGGTTTTGGGCTTTGGCTGTTCAGCGGCGTCTATACGGTGGACCAAGGCGAGCAGGCGATTGAGTTGCGCTTTGGCAAATATCAAGAAACCAAGGACGCCGGGTTGCACTGGCATATCCCCATGCCCATTGAGAGCGTGGAAATCATCAACGCCCAGCACGTCAACACCGTCGAGGTGGGCTATCGTAAAGGCTCCAGCACCCTGACCACGGTGCCGAGGGAAGCGTTGATGCTGACTCAGGATGAAAACATCATCGACATCCAATTTGCGGTGCAATACGACATCAAAAACCCC
This sequence comes from Candidatus Poriferihabitaceae bacterium, assembly GCA_965262585.1. Classification (GTDB taxonomy): domain Bacteria; phylum Pseudomonadota; class Gammaproteobacteria; order Arenicellales; family Poriferihabitantaceae; genus JAHRAW01. Next base: position 375,644 of record OZ253546.1, on the reverse strand, counting down.
ACCAACCTGCTGTTCAACGTCAGCGAATTTACCATCAGCAACATGGCCGAGACGGTGGTGCGTCAGGCCACCGAGAGCGCGGTGCGCGAAATAGTCGGGCGCAACACCATGGATTTTGCCATCACCGAAGGCCGCGAGCGGCTGGCGGCGGAAACCAAGGTCCTGGTGCAACGGATTCTCGACCGCTACCAGACCGGCATCAACATTCGCACCGTGGAAATGCAGAACGCCCAGCCACCGAGTCAGGTGAAAAACGCCTTCGACGACGTGGTGCGTGCGCGCGAAGATGAAGAACGCATCAAAAATCTCGCTCAGGCCTACGCCAACGACATCATCCCCAAGGCGCGGGGTTTCGCGGCGCGCATTACTCAGGAAGCGGAAGCCTATAAAGAGTCCACCGTTGCCAAAGCCGTAGGTCAGTCCTCGCGCTTCGATCAGGTGTTGAACGAGTACCTCAAGGCCCCGGAAGTGACCCGCGACCGGCTGTATATTGAGGCCATGGAGGAGGTGCTGAGCAATTCCAGCAAGATGATGATCGACCAGCAGGGCGGCGACAGCGTAATGTATTTGCCGCTGGATCAGTTGTTGCGCGACCGCAATTCATCCTCCCTCCCCAACCGTCCGCTATCGGGCATTTCCGCTCAATCCGGAGACGGGCAGGGCGGTGATGGGTCAGGATCAAGCCGCAATATCGACCGCACCACCGGACGTAACTAGTCGCAACCATCGAGTCGCAACCCCCTAGTCGCAAACATCTAGTCGCAAACATCGAGTCGCAACTTCAAGGAAATCGAATATGAAAGGCAAAACCATGTTGTTCCTGATTATCGCCGCCATCGGCGCGGCCCTGTTTTCTGCATCGGTGTTCGTCATCGATGAGCGGGAACGGGCCATCGTGTTCAAGTTCGGCGAAATCATTGATTCCAGCCTCAAGCCGGGGCTGCATTTCAAGGTTCCCTTCGTCAACAACGTGCGGTATTTCGACGCCCGTGTGCAGACCATGGACGCCGACCCTGAATTGTACCTGACCGGTGAGAAGAAAAATCTGGTGGTGGATTCCTTCGTCAAATGGCGAATCCGCGATGTGCATCAGTATTACACCCGCCTGCAGGGGCGCAAAGCCAACGCGCGTTCGCGGCTTTCCCAGCGCGTCAACGACAGCCTGCGCCAGGAATTTGGCAAGCGTACGGTGCAAGATGTGATTTCCGGAGACCGGTTGCAGATTATGGATGTAGTGCGCCGGGCGATGGACACGGACGCCGCCAGCCTCGGCATCGAAATCATCGACGTGCGCCTGAAACGAGTTGATCTCGACCCGGCCATCAGCGAGCGGGTATACGACCGAATGAACGCCGAGCGCGAGCGCGTGGCCAAAGAACTGCGCGCCCAGGGCGAAGAACAAGCGGAAAAAATTCGCGCCAATGCGGATCGCATGCGCCAGATTATGCTGGCTAATGCCGAGCGAGACGGCCAACGCCTGCGCGGCGAAGGCGACGCCGTGGCCACCGACATCTACGCCCGATCCTTCGGCAAAAACCGCGAGTTTTACAATCTATACCGCAGTTTGAACGCCTACCGGGCGACCTTTGACAGCAAGGATAGCCTGATAATCCTCGACCCAAGCGCGGATTTCTTTCGCTACTTTAAGCAGTCGAAACCCACAGAAACCAACTAGCAACCTAGTCCTGTTCGGCCCCGTCGGCCCCGCTTGGCCCCGTCCGGCTCGACCCCGTCAAATTGCATGGACTGGCATGATATCCTGACCGCCTTTGCCCTTTGTTTGGTGATGGAGGGCATTATTCCGTTTGCCAACCCGGTCAGATTCAAGAGAATCATGGTGGCCATGGTTAAACTGAACGATTCAACCCTGCGCATAATCGGCGCCGCCAGCATGGCAGTTGGTCTGGTGTTGCTGTACTTAGCGCGCTAGTTCTCCTCGCAGCATCTAATTTTCGGCATGACAAACAAAGTTTCCGCAGTGAACGCCCCGGCAGTAAACGCCCCGGCAGTGAACGTCGTAGTCCTGGGAACCCAGTGGGGGGACGAGGGCAAGGGAAAAATCGTTGACTTGCTAACCAAACGCGCCGACGCAGTGGTTCGTTTTCAGGGCGGCCACAACGCCGGTCATACGCTGGTGGTCAACGGCCACAAGACGGTGTTGCATCTGGTGCCGTCCGGGGCCATGCGTACCGGCGTGGAATGCTTGATTGGCAACGGCGTGGTGGTCAGCATCGAGCAGTTGCTTAAAGAACTCGACGAACTGAATGCCGTCGGCGTGCCGCTGGATGAACGCCTGCTGGTAAGTTACGCCTGCCCGCTGCTGCTGCCCTATCACGTCGCCCTGGACGTCGCCCGGGAAAAAGCCCGGGGCGGCGATGCCATCGGCACCACCGGACGCGGCATCGGCCCGGCGTATGAAGACAAGGCGGCGCGCCGTGGGCTGAGGCTTGGGGATTTGTTGCAGCCGAAATCTTTTGCCGTGCATCTCAAGCAAGTCATGGATTACCACAATCACACCCTGCAAAATTTCTTCCACGCCGAGCCGGTGAGTTATCGCCAAACCCTGGAGCAAATTCTTGCTCAAGCCGAGCGCATAACCGGCCTGCTTGGCGACGTCGCCGCACGGCTTTGGCAACTGCGCGCCCGGGGCAAGTCGGTGCTGTTTGAAGGCGCACAGGGAATGCTGCTCGACATCGACCACGGCACCTATCCCTATGTCACCTCATCCAACACCACCGCCGCGGCGGCGGCCACCGGCAGCGGCATCGGCCCGCTGGATCTGGATTATGTACTGGGAATCACCAAAGCCTACGCCACCCGAGTCGGCGCCGGGCCATTTCCCACCGAGTTATTTGATGAATCCGGCGCCCAACTCGCCGAGCGCGGCAATGAATTTGGTGCCACCACTGGCCGCCCACGACGCTGTGGCTGGTTCGATGCGGTTGCGTTGCGGCGTAGCCGTCAGGTATGCGGGTTGAGCGCGTTGTGCGTCACTAAACTGGATGTCATGGACGGCCTAGAGCAAGTGAAGATATGCACCGCTTACCGCCACCATAGTGAGGAAATCGAACTGCCTCCCTACGGCGCCGAAGCCATGGCCGAATGCGAACCGCAATATCAGACCCTCGACGGCTGGCAGCAACCCACCGGCGGCATTCGCCGTTATGAGGAACTGCCGGTAAACGCCAGAGCCTACCTCGACCGCGTGTCGGAGTTGAGCGGCTTGCCCATCGACATCATTTCAACGGGCGCCGAAAGGAACGACACCATCATCGTCAAGCACCCGTTTGAATAACCGCCGCCAACCCGGCACAATCCACCTGCACCGGAGTCGGAACAACCTATGAAACTGCATAATCAAGCGTTATACCGCCAACAATGCCATATCAACGGCCAATGGCTGGACGCCACCGCCGGCGGCACCATCGAGGTTATCAATCCCGCCGATGGCTCGGTCATCGCCGGTGTCCCGGAGATGGGCGGCGAAGAGACCCGGGAAGCCATCGGCCACGCGCACCGGGCGTTGGCTGGCTGGCGCGGATTATTAGCCAAAGAGCGCGCCGCCATTCTGCGGCGTTGGTATGAGTTGATGCTGGAAAATCAGGAAGATCTGGCTTTGATGATGACCCTTGAGCAGGGCAAGCCGCTGGCCGAGTCGCGTGGCGAAATCGCTTATTCGGCCTCCTTTCTGGAATGGTTTTCCGAAGAGGGGCGGCGGGTATACGGCGAAACCATTCCCCCGCACCAGAGCGACAAGCGGCTGCTGGTGATCAAGCAGCCGATTGGTGTTTGCGTTGCCATCACGCCGTGGAATTTCCCCTCGGCGATGATTACCCGCAAAGCCGCTCCGGCGCTGGCGGCGGGCTGCACGGTGGTGGTCAAACCGGCCACGCAAACCCCGCTTTCAGCGTTTGCATTGTGTGAACTGGCGCAACAGGCCGGTGTGCCGGACGGCGTATTCAATGTGCTCACCGGTCGCTCCGGGGAAATTGGCAGGGAGATGACGAGCAACCCGTTGGTGCGCCATCTGAGTTTCACCGGCTCCACCGAGACCGGACGGCTGCTGATGAAGCAATGCGCCGATTCCGTCATTAAAGTAGCCATGGAACTGGGCGGTAACGCGCCGTTCATCGTCTTTGACGATGCCGATCTGGATGCCGCCGTGGAAGGGGCGATTGTGTCCAAATACCGCAACGGCGGGCAAACCTGCGTGTGCAGCAACCGCATTTATGTGCAAGAACGCATATACGATGAATTCGCCGCGAAAATGGTCGAGGCGGTGGCAAAGATGCGGATCGGGGACGGGCGGGAAGACGGCGTTTCCCAAGGCCCGCTGATTGACATGGCGGCGGTGGAAAAAGTGGAAGAGCACATCGCCGATGCGCTCGACAAGGGCGCCGAACTGGTCCTGGGGGGCGGTCGCCACGAGTTGCAGGGCAGTTATTTTCAACCCACCGTGCTCACCAATGTCAACGCCGGGATGAAGGTCGCGCGGGAGGAAACTTTCGGCCCGCTGGCGCCGTTGTTCCGGTTTGAAGACGAGGCGTCCGTCATCGCCATGGCCAACGACACCGAGTTTGGTCTGGCATCCTATTTTTACAGCCGCGATGTGGCGCGGGTTTGGCGGGTCGCCGAGGCCCTCGACTACGGCATGGTGGGCATCAACACCGGCATCCTATCCACCGCCGAAGTGCCATTCGGCGGCGTTAAACAGTCGGGCATTGGCCGCGAGGGTTCCCGCCACGGCATCGATGAATATCTGGAAATGAAGTACCTGTGCATCGGCGGAATCGAGTGAAAATCCTCGTAATAAGCCAAATCAGCCGCTATTAGTGTGGAAATTTTGCCATATAACCCTTGCAATCAGGGCGGATGCACCGGTAAAATCCGCCTACTCGAGTAGTGGGCGTTTACAAAACGGCCTTTTGTCGTCAAAATCGTTACAATAAAACTGGAGAGATTCCGGCATGTCAAATTTATCTAATTCAGTGAACCCAAACCTGAAACTGGCTGCGATTGTGTTGGCCGCCGCCGTGGTGACCGGTTGTGTCAGCGCGAAAAGCAAACCCACAGAACCCGCAGAACCCGCTGCACCCGCACCCGCGGCTACCACGATATCGGTCCCTGAGACCATAACCAGATGGACGGTAGTCGCCGGCAATCATCTGTGGGGAATATCGGGGACTTGGGAAGTCTTCAACTTGCCCGAAAAATGGCCGTTGCTGTACAAAGCCAACTTGGACCAGATTGAGGATGCGGATTTGATCTTCCCCGGTCAAGTGTTGGAAATCCCCAGGGATTCGAGCGTCGACGAAATCGAAGACGCCATCCAGCACGCCAAAACCCGTGGTTCTTGGGCGCTGGGCCCAGTGGAACTTTCCGACCAGGAGTACCTGAAAAACTCTCCTTGATTGTCGGGCTGTTTCGCCTTTGCTCCGCCCTTGTTTCCCTGCTCCGGTTTATCGACATCCGGGGTGGGGCGATGTGCCTTTGAGGCGTTAAGTTCCTCGTTGGTTGCCCGATTCAGGTAACCGAGTTAAGTAACCACCTTCCGCAACTCGAACTCAAGAATCCCCTCGGCACCGGCGGCTTTGAGCACCGGCACGATGTTTCGCACCTCGCCCTTACTAATCACCGTTTCCAGCGCAAGCCAGTCGTCGCCGTGAAGTCGGTTGATGGTAGGGGCGTGCAAACTGGGTAGATTTTTCACCACCTCGTCCAGCCGTTCGGCGGGCACGTTCATTTTCAACAGCACCTTGTCGCGGGCCGCCAGCGCGCTTTCGAGCAGTAGCGCAATTTTGTCGATCTTAGATTTTTTCCACGGGTCTTTCAGCGCATCGGGATTGGCGACAAAAACCGTGTGGGTATGCAGTAAATCGCATACGATTCGCAAGCCGTGGGCGCGAATAGTGCTGCCGGTTTCGGTGATTTCCACCGCCGCATCCGCCAGCCCCTCGACGACCTTTGCCTCGGTGGCGCCCCATGAAAAATTCACCGTTGCGTCAATGCCACGCGCTTCCAGAAAGCGTTTGGTGAAGCCCACGAGTTCGGTGGCGATGCGCTTGCCTTTCAAGTCCTCGATGGAGCGGATGTCCGAATTGCGGTCGACGACCAGCACCCAGCGGCACGAACTATCCGAAGATTTGGAGTATACCAAGTCGCTGACCACCTCTACTTCGGCGCCGGTTTCCTCGATCCAGTCCTGTCCGGTCAATCCGGCGTCGATGGTGCCGTTGGCGATATAAACGCCCATTTCCTGAGCGCGCACCAACGCGCAACTGAGTTCCGGGTCGTCGATGGAGGGAAAATAATTGCGCGAACGGGTGGCGATGTTCCAGCCCGCCTGAGCAAATAACTCCCTGGTGGCGTTTTCCAGACTGCCTTTGGGGATGCCAAGTTTTAGAATTTTACGCATATTTTTACTGCCGGACGATTCGCTAACACCACTGAAAAAGGCACCGGATTATAACCGATGGCAACGCCAATCAGATATGATGAATTTCTAGTCCCGACACCGTTCGCGTGTTTTACACCGACGCAGCAATGATGAAATCCCGCAAGCCAACCCGCAACCATCCTTCGTTCATGCGCGTCAACGCCGTACTGTTGTGCATGAGCGGATTGCTGCTGTGCAATCTGGTGCTCGGCTGGTTCATCTGGCAGCAGGAAGTCGGCGGGAAACTCGCATGGATCCTTCAACTCCTGTCCACCGGAGTGCTGGTTGGGCTGATGGCGGTGCTGGTTATATTCAATCGCCGGGCGTTGGTTGAACCCATTCACAACATCGCCGTTTGGGCTTCGCGCATTCGTCAGGGGGATTTTTCCGCCAGATTGGAAGGCCGCAGCGGTTTGTATGCCCTGACCGACGACATCAACCGCTTGGCCGAATGGCTCCAGTCCCTTGCCGAATCAAAGAATCGGGAACTGCTTGAACAAAGCGTCCGCCTCAAAACCCAGACCCACATAGTGCGTCTGCTGCACGACCTCTCCGGGGATTTCAGCCACAACGCCACCGCCAACGAACTGCTGGAGCGAACCCTTGGCCCAATGGCCGAAGTGCTGGAGGCGCAGCGCATTGAGTTTTACCGCCTGACCGGCGATGGTCAAACACCGATGCGGGTGGCAACCTGGGGTGGTGATGTTTCCGGTCTCGCCGGTCATCCCGCCGGTCATGAATGCGTGAAAATCCCGCTGGGATTGAGTCCCAAAAACGCCGGTGAATGTCATATCTGGTTTGCCGCCGATCGCTTTCCGCTGCCCGATGAATTTAGCCAACTTTTGTATACCCTGGGCCGCAATATCGGCATGGCCCTCGAGGGCATCCACCTGCACGAGGAATCGGCGCGCCTCTCAAGGATGCGGGAACGCACCCATATCGCCAATGAACTGCACGATTCGCTGGCGCAGACCATCGCCGGGCTGCGTTTTCAAGTGCGCATTCTCGATGATTTATTGCATCAACAAGAGGAACACGCGGCATGGCAGCAACTGGAAAACGTCGAAAACATGGTGGAAGAGGCCAACGCCGAACTACGCAGTTTGATTGGTTATTTTCGCGCTCCCATGGATCCCGGCGGCTTGCATCCGGCAATCAAGGCGGCGGTTGCGCGCTTTCGTTCAGACACGGAAATTTCATTATTTTTTCAAGAACAATGGGGCGAGGTGGACATCCCGGAAAAGTGGCAGTTGGAAATTGTTCGCATCATTCAAGAAGCACTCAGCAACATTCGCCGACATAGCCAAGCCAAAAACGCCCGCGTGTTGCTACGCCGAGATGAAGCGCGCGATGATGAAAAATACACCGCGCTGGTGGAAGACGACGGCGTAGGCACAACGGCACTGCCGGATACCGGCGACAGCGGAGAACACATCGGCCTGTCGGTAATGGCACAGCGGGCAAAGTCTATCGGCGCCGAGTTTCACATCGACAGCGAGCCCGGTGAAGGCACGCGAATTCTGCTATCCTTTCGGCATCCGCACGCAATCCACTCAGCCGATGCGCGTACTCCTGATTGACGATCACTCCTTGTTTCGCGAGGGCCTAGTGGGCCTTCTGAAGCGCAGGAACATCGAAATTATCGCCACCGGAGACGGCCGTTCCGGCGTGCGGCAGGCGGTGGAGTTCGACCCGGATGTGGTGCTGTTGGACTTGCGCATGCCCGACCTCAACGGCTTGGAAATCCTCGAACAATTCATAGCCCAAAAAATCCGCGCGCCGGTGGTGATGTTGACCACCAGCAGCGATCAGAACGACCTCGCCGAAGCCCTGCGTAAAGGCGCAAAAGGCTATCTGCTCAAGGACATGGAACCCGACCAGTTAGTAGCAGCAATGCGCGACATCGCCGCCGGAAAAACCGTAATCGCCCCCGACCTAACCCCGGTTCTAGCAGAGTTAGTAAAACACGGCGACCCCGCCGGACAACCGCAAGCACCAACCCCGTTCAACGAACTAACCCCCCGAGAGATGGAAATTCTACGCCACCTCTCCGAAGGCCAAAGCAATAAAGTAATCGCCCGCAACCTAAACATCTCCGACGGCACAGTAAAACTGCACGTAAAAGCGATCCTACGCAAACTCAAAGTCCACTCCCGAGTCGAAGCAGCCGTCATGGCAGTCGAACAACGCCTATTCCGAAACACAAAACCCGCAAGATAAATTTTCACCCAAGAATAAGCACGGCGACCTGTCTCTACGAGGTCCGGCTACGCCGGGTTTGTTCGACGGGATTCCCGCTTTCGCGGGAATCCAGTAAAAAAATGTGCGGCGTAGCCACTCCTTTGCGGCGCAACCCGCTCATCACTAAAAACCGGCACTTGCCCCCCGTCCCCCACAAAACCACCCCTAACGACGCGCGCAACCCCCCGCGCCTAGCGCAACCCCGCGCAACTGGAATTCAGAATAAATATGGCAGCGTAAGCCGCTACTTGGTATGCTTGCACGGCACCCGTGACCTGACGCCAAATTGACCGCTCTCGCCGAAATCGCCGCTCCCGCTAAACTCCCCCCACAGGCGTTGGAGGCGGAGCAATCGCTCCTTGGTGGGTTGCTGCTGGATAACCGGAAATGGGATGAAGTTATCGACGAGGTTAAGGCCGATGACTTCTACCACCACAACCATCGTCTGATTTTCGAAGCCATTCAAGGTCTGCAGGGTGCCAACGACCCGGCGGATATCGTCACCGCTTCGGAATGGCTGGAGAAGCAGGGTAACCTCGAGAAGGTCGGGGGCCTTGCTTATATCAGCACGCTCGCCAACAACACTCCGGGCACCGCCAACATCCTCGCCTACGCTCGAATCGTACACGAGCGCGCTATTTTGCGCGAGTTGATAGCGGTGGCCAACGATATATCCGGTAGCGCGTATAACCGCCGTGGCAAGACCCCGCGAGAGGTGTTGGATTACGCGCAAAAGCGGGTGCTGGAAATTTCCGAGGGCAGCGACGGTGGTCGTGAGGGGTTCACCGAATTGCAGAAACTGCTGACCCGTTCCATAGACCGCATCGAAGAATTATTCGAGTCCAAGGAATCCGTGACCGGCATACCCACCGGATTCACCGACATCGATGAAATGACTTCCGGGTTGCAGCGTGGCGATCTGGTAGTGGTCGCCGGGCGGCCGTCCATGGGCAAGACTTCCTTCGCCCTCAATATCGCCGAATACGCCGCCATGGAAAAAAAATTACCGGTGGCGGTGTTCAGTATGGAGATGCCCGGCGAACAACTGGCGATACGCATGCTGGCTTCCATGGGGCGCATCGATTCCAACAAACTACGCACCGGCAGACTCGGCGATGACGACTGGCCGCGCCTGACTTCGGCTTCCGGGATGCTCACCAACGCCCCGATCTTCGTGGATGATTCCACCGGCATCTCGCCGCTGGAACTGCGCGCACGGGCGCGGCGGTTGTGGCGTAAAAACGAAAAAAAACTGGGGTTGATCATTGTCGATTACCTGCAATTGATGGAATCATCCGAAGACAATGAAAACCGCGCCACCGAAATTGCCGGCATTACCCGTTCGCTGAAGATGCTGGCCAAGGAATTGGACGTCCCGGTGATGGCGTTGTCGCAGTTAAATCGCAGCGTCGAGCAGCGCCCCAACAAACGCCCGGTAATGTCCGACTTGCGCGAATCCGGCGCCATCGAACAAGACGCCGATGTCATTTTCTTTATCTACCGAGACGAGGTTTATAACGAAAACACCGAGCAAAAGGGCGTGGCGGAAGTGATCATCGGCAAGCAGCGCAACGGCCCCATCGGCACCGCCAAACTCGCCTTCCTCGGTCAATTCACCCGTTTTGAGGACCTCGCCCACGACTCGTACGAGTATCCGGGGTAGTGCGCCGGTTCTGGCTATAAAATCCTGCCGGCATCATGAATGACGAACACTGGCGCGCCAGGGCGCTGATTGACGCCGAAGCGTTGCGCCACAACCTCGCCGTGGTGCGCAAACTCGCGCCGGGCTGCCGGGTGATGGCGGTCCTCAAATCCAATGCCTACGGCCACGGCATGGGGCTGGTCAGCAGCGAGATCGCCGCGCATGTGGACGCGCTGGCGGTGGCGACTCTGGAAGAAGGCATTGCCTGCCGCGCCGCCAATCCGTCGTTGCCGGTGGTGGTGTTGTCCGAACTGCAGCGTCCGACATCGTTGGATATATGCCAACGCCATCAACTGCAGCCGGTGGTGCATACTTTGCAGCATATACAATGGGCCGAGCAGTATCGTGGCGAACCGCTTAGTTTGTGGCTCAAGATCGATACCGGCATGAACCGGCTCGGCATCGCCCCGGACGAGGTGGCCGATGCCATGGCCCGACTGGGGCGCAATAAACGACTCGAAAACATCCGCCTGATGTCGCATCTGGCGAACGCCGACGACCCGCAAGACCCGGCTTCGGAACAGCAGTTGCGGTGCTTCAAACAATGCACCGATGCGTATCCGCCGGAGCGCAGTTTGGCTAATTCCGCCGGGGTGATGAAGTGGCCGCGCACCCATTTTCACTGGGTCAGGCCCGGCATCATGCTATACGGCGGCTCGCCGCTGCTCGGATGTTGTGGCACGGAACTGGGGTTGCGGCCGGTGATGCGCTTGGAAGCACGGCTGCTGTCCGTCAAAGAAGTGGCGGCGGGGCGGCCGGTGGGTTATGGCGGCGCCTTTGTTACCCCGGCGCCGATGCGCATCGGTGTGGTGGGGTTTGGTTACGGCGACGGCTATCCTCGGGTGCTGAGCCCGGCGGCGGAAGTGTTGATCGGCGACCTGCGTGTGCCGGTGATTGGTCGAGTGGCGATGGATATGATCACCGTGGATCTATCCCGCCGCCCGCATACTGCGGTCGGGGAAACGGTGGTGCTGTGGGGCGAGGGGCTCAGCGTCGACGAAGTGGCGCGCTGGGCGGGAACCATTTCTTATGAATTGTTGTGCAAGGTCAGCGACCGGGTTGCACGAGTCATTGTGAATGATGTAATCGTGAATGATAGGAAATAATCGTGGAGCGAATCATAGCCAAACCTAAAACTCGTTATTCCTGCACCGAATGCGGCGCCCACAGCCCGAAGTGGGCCGGGCAATGCGGCGATTGCGGGGCGTGGAATACCCTGACCGAGCAAATCGTCCCGGGCGGCACTGCCGTGGCGAACCGCTTCGGCGGATTCGCGCCCGCCGCCGAGCCCCGGCAGTTGGATGAAATTGATGTTTCCTCAATCCATCGGCTGTCCAGCGGTAGCGTTGAATTCGACCGGGTGCTCGGCGGCGGGCTGGTGCGCGGTTCCACGGTGCTCATCGGCGGCGACCCCGGCATCGGCAAGTCCACCTTGTTGCTGCAATACCTGTCCACCATCAGCGCCACTCTGCCGGTGTTGTATGTCAGCGGCGAAGAATCCACCGAGCAGTTGGCGCTGCGGGCGCAACGACTGGAATTGCGCAGTGGCGATCTCAAGGTAATGGCGGAGAACCGCCTCGAGGCGTTGCTGGAGGCCGCCCAGCGGGAATCGCCGGCGGTGCTGGTGGCGGATTCCATCCAAACTTTGTATAGCGACGCGTTGTCGCAGGCGCCGGGCGGCGTGTCCCAAGTGCGCGAATGCGCCGCACGGCTGGTGCGCTACGCCAAGCAAAGCGGCTGCACCGTGGTGCTGGTGGGCCATGTTACCAAAGAAGGGGCGCTGGCCGGGCCGCGAATTCTCGAGCACATGGTAGACAGCGTGTTGTACTTCGAAGGCGATAGCACTAGCGCATTTCGCCTGATCCGCGCATTCAAAAACCGCTTCGGTGCGGTCAACGAAATCGGCGTGTTTGCCATGACCGAGCAGGGCCTCAAGGACGTCGCCAATCCATCCGCGATGTTTGTCAGCAAGCAGAGCGCGTCCCGCCCCGGCAGCGTGGTGCTCGCCACTCAAGAAGGCTCGCGCCCGCTGCTGGTGGAAGTGCAAGCGTTGGTAGACGAAAGCGCGCTAGCCAATCCGCGCCGCCTGTGCGTCGGCCTCGAACACAATCGTCTGGCCATGCTACTGGCGATAGCCCACCGCCACGCCGGAATTTCCCTCAACGGTTACGATGTATTCGCCAACGTCGCCGGCGGGGTGCGAGTATCCGAGACCGGCGCTGATCTGGCGTTGTTGATCGCCATCCTCTCCAGCGTCAAAAATCGCCCGGTGGGCGGCGATCTGGTGGTGTTCGGCGAGGTCGGACTTTCCGGGGAATTGCGACCGGTACAGCGAGGGCTTGAGCGAATCCGTGAAGCGCAAAAACTCGGCTTCGAACGCGCCCTAATCCCCCGCGCAAATCTCCCCCGCGAACCACTCGACGGCATCGAACTTATCGCAGTACGAAAAATCGAAGATGCGCTCAGTATATTGGAGCAATGAATCTCAATATTAACCCAACACCCGCCGCCATTCCCGCGCATTAAAAAGGACAAGTCGCGACCTGTCCCTACAAAGAAAAATATAACCCGTCATTCCCGCGTAACTGGAATCCAGTAAAAACATGTCCGGCGTAAGCCGCTCATTGCGAAGCCGAATGTCCGTCGTTCTCATGCGTCCCACGCAGCAGTTCATTAAGACCCACCTTGCTGCGGGTTTTGGCGTCTACGGTCTTGACGATGACGGCGCAGTATAGGCTGTGGGAGCGATCTTTGGATGGCATGGAACCGGACACTACCACTGCGCCGGGTGGGATTTTTCCGTAACTGACTTCGCCGGTTTCGCGGTTGAGGATGCGGGTGCTTTGGCCGATGAATACTCCCATGGAAATTACCGCGCCTTTACCCACTCGCACGCCTTCCACTATCTCGCTGCGAGCACCGATGAAGCAGTCGTCTTCGATAATGGTGGGGCTTGCTTGCAGGGGTTCGAGGACGCCGCCGATACCGACTCCCCCGGACAGGTGCACATTGCCGCCAATCTGTGCGCAGGAGCCCACCGTCGCCCAGGTGTCGACCATAGTGCCGGGGCCGACATGCGCGCCGATGTTGACATAACTTGGCATCAATATGACATCCGGGGCGATATACGCGCCTCGGCGAACATGGGCGGGCGGCACCACGCGAAACTCACCTCGGGCGAAATCCTCGCTGGTGTAGTCGGCGAATTTGAGGTCGATCTTGTCGTAGTAACTGGAAAATCCACCGCGAATGATGCGGTTTTCTTCAATGCGAAACGAAAGTAGCACCGCCATCTTGAGCCATTGATTGACCTTCCATTCGCCGGACTCTTTGGCGGGGGGTTCGGCGACTCGCATCTCCCCGGAATCCAGAAGTTCCAAAGCGTCGTTGACCGCCTCGCGCACCGGCGCGGTTGCGTTGTGGGGTTTGATTTCGTTGCGAAGTTCCCATGCTTCAAGGATGGTTTGTTCAAGTTCTTTCATAATTTTGTCGGGTCGCCTTTGTGGTTACTGTGCGTGGTTACTGTGGCGGCATTAAATACCGCATGGTGTATAGTGAATAGTATATACGATGAAAAACACCGCAACGCAGGCTTCCCAAACGGGCCGTGAAAAAAACCACCGCCCGGTGATTTTTCTAATGGGCGCGACCGCCAGTGGAAAAACCGCGCTGGCGGCGGCGTTGCGCGACGAATATCCGGCTGAATTGGTGAGCGTTGACGCCGCGCAGGTTTATCGCGGTATGGATATTGGCACCGCCAAGCCATCGCGCGAGTTTCTTCGCCAATATCCCCACCACCTTATTGACATCCGCAACCCGGACGAAATTTATGACGCGGCACGGTTTCGGGAGGATGCGCTGGCGTTGATCGAACAAATTCACGCCTCTGGCAAACTGCCAATTCTGGTCGGCGGGACGATGTTTTATTTTTCCGCGCTGGAAAACGGCTTGTCCGAGTTGCCCGCCGCTGACCCCGAAACGCGCCGCCGAATCGCCGATGAAATCCGCAGCAAAGGGCTGCCTGCGATGCACGCCCAACTGCAACAGATTGATCCCGGTCTGGGGGCGACAATTTCGCCCGCCGACACCCAGCGCATTCAGCGCGCGCTGGAAATTCACCAGTTGAGTGGAAAGCCGCCCGGCGAAGTGATGGCGCAATCCAACCCTCGCCCCATGCCCTTTCCGGTCATCAAACTCGGCCTCTTCACCGCCGACCGGCGCGTATTGCACGAGCGCATCGCCGCACGCTTCCGGGAAATGCTGAAGCAGGGGCTGGTGGAAGAAGTCAAAGCCCTCGCCGCCGCCATCCCCGACCCGCACCACCGGCCATCCCTGCGCACCGTAGGCTACCGGCAGGTACTCGGATTTTTGCGGGGCGAGTTCACTCACGAGCAGATGACCGAACAAGCCATCGCCGCAACCCGCCAACTCGCCAAACGCCAACTCACCTGGATGCGCCGACAACGGAATCTGGTTTGGATTGAGGGCGGCACCCCGGCGATAGACAACGTCCGCGCCTATCTGCAAAACCGCCAAATGATCTAAGCCCCGACTGCTTTTAATTGTGAGGAGATTTATAGACTTATTAGAACATTTTTGAGAAGATTATGAGAAGATTTAATGCCCTACGAGGTTGACAATTCATTGACCGTCGGCAATCCCGCTCCGCCTCACCCCCGTAATGATGGCTACGCCGCTTTGGACAGGCACGGGGGCTTGGCCCTATTTGCTCCCTCTCCTTCTGGGAGATGGCTGGGGTGTGGGACAAAACCTCAATACCGCTATACAATCCATACTTCAACATTATCCGCAGTACAATAGGGAAGGGCACATATACCACTTGTAGATTTTGGGTGTGGCGGCTAGAATACGCCCTCCCGAAATGCTGGGAAAGCACACTACATCTGACTGTTTTTTTTTAATTGAGAAATAATTGAGTAATACTATGGCTTTAACCACCGCAGGCAAGTCTGCAATTGTCAAAGAACATCAACGCCAACAAGGCGACACGGGCTCCCCGGAAGTGCAAGTGGCGCTCATGACCGCCCGAATCCAGGACCTCACCGGCCATTTCCAGAGCCATGTCCACGATCATCATTCCCGTCAGGGTTTGTTGCGGCTGGTTAATCACCGGCGAAAATTATTGAGTTACCTGAAAAAATCCAACATCGAGCGCTACCGTGCGCTTATCGGCAAGCTTGGCTTGCGCAAATAACCGCGCAGTCGCGCTGAGGAGATAAACGTGAAAGTAGTCAAGACCTTCCAATATGGTCAACATGAAATGCGCCTGGAAACCGGCGCCATTGCCCGTCAAGCAGACGGCGCAGTAATCGCCGCCATGGGCGACACCGTGGTTATGGTCACGGTGGTGGGACGCAGGGAAAAAAGCCATCTGGACTTTTTCCCGCTAACCGTCGAAGTTGAAGAACGAACCTATGCCGCCGGTAAAATACCCGGCGGTTTTTTCAAGCGCGAAGGGCGGCCATCGGAGAATGCGATACTCACCTGCCGCCTCATTGACCGCCCGATTCGACCGCTCTTTCCGAAGGGTTATAGGAACGAAGTGCAGGTCATCGCCACGGTGCTGTCCATCGACCCGCAGATTAACCCGGACATTCCCGCGCTGATTGGTACTTCGGCGGCGCTGGAGATTTCCGGCCTTCCTTTCAACGGCCCGGTGGGTGCTGCCCGAGTCGGATTTATCGACGGCGAATATGTGCTCAATCCCGACTCCCCCCAACTCGAAAAGTCGTCCTTGAACTTGGTGGTGGCCGGAACCGAAAGCGCGGTACTGATGGTGGAATCCGAAGCCAAAGTACTCAGCGAGGAGCAAATGCTCGGGGCGGTGATGTTTGGCCACGAGCAAAGTCAAGTGGCGATTCGCACGATTCAGGAACTGGGACGGGAAGTCGGCAAGGAGCGCCGGCAGTGGCAAGCCCCGGAACGCGATCAAGCCCTTGCCGAGCGAGTCATCGCCGAAGCAGGGCAGCGGGTTACCGAGGGATACCGGATTTCCGACAAGGCCGAGCGACAGAACGCACTAATTGAAATTCGCCGTAGCGTCGTTGATGCGCTGTGTCCGAAAGACGCCGGGGCGGATGTGGAGGAAGCGGTCAACGCTGAAATCAAAAGCCTCGAAAAAGACGCTGTGCGCGGCCGGATTCTTGCCGGCGAACCGCGCATTGACGGACGCGATACCGAAACCGTGCGGCCCATTAATATCGAGACCGGCTGGTTGCCACGCACCCACGGCTCCGCCAACTTCACCCGGGGCGAGACTCAGGCGTTGGTGGCAGTGACCCTCGGCACCGACCGAGATTCTCAGGTAATCGATGCGCTGCAGGGCGACTACCGCGACAGTTTCATGTTGCACTATAATTTTCCACCCTACTGCGTCGGTGAGACTGGCCGGGTTGGTTCGACCAAGCGCCGTGAAATCGGCCATGGGCGGCTGGCGAGACGCGCTATCACGGCGGTTCTTCCAAGTCAGGAGGAATTCCCCTACACCATCCGGGTGGTATCGGAGATCACCGAGTCCAACGGCTCGAGTTCCATGGCCACGGTGTGCGGCACCAGCCTTGCGCTGATGGATGCCGGGGTTCGCACTTCGGCACCGGTGGCCGGGGTAGCCATGGGGCTGATTAAAGAGGGCGAGAAATTTGCCGTGCTGACCGATATTCTTGGAGACGAGGATCATCTCGGTGACATGGACTTCAAGGTGGCCGGCACCAAAGAGGGCATTACCGCCTTGCAGATGGACATCAAGATTGACGGCATTACCGGGGAAATCATGCAGAAGGCACTGGCCCAGGCGCGCCAGGGCCGCCTCCATATCCTTGGGGAAATGGATCGTGTGCTCGCTGAACCGCGTGGGCAAATGTCCGATTACGCGCCGCGCATTCTGACTATCAAGATCAACCCTGAGAAAATCCGCGATGTTATCGGCAAGGGCGGATCGGTGATACGCGCGCTGTCCGAAGAAACTGGCACCAGCATCGACATCGATGATGACGGCACCATCAAAATCGCCTCCACCGACAACGCCGCGGCGCAGGAAGCGATTCGCCGGATCGAGCAAATCACCGCCGATGTGGAAGTCGATTCGATCTATCAGGGCAAGGTCGTGCGGCTGATGGATTTCGGTGCGTTCGTCAACATTCTACCGGGGCGCGATGGGTTGGTGCATATTTCCCAGATTTCCAATGAGCGGGTCAATCAGGTTAGCGATGTGCTGAGCGAAGGCGACCAGGTCAAGGTCAAGGTGCTCGAAGTGGATAAGCAGGGGCGGGTGCGTCTGAGCATGAAGGCCGTGGATGGCGCCTGATGGGCAAAAATCTCGAGGCGGGCGCGCCACATAACGCCTGAACATGATATGAACGAACCCGACGAATTCACCGAAGCAATACCGGAGTCTGCGCCGTCTGCGCCGTCTGCGACGCCCGCGGAGTCTTCGATGTCTTCGGTAGGCGCCGGACGGCGGTTGTCGGCGGCTCGAGAACAGTGGGGGCTGAGCGTCCAAGAGGCCGCCCAATCCCTCAATCTCAGCGTCGACATCATCCGGGCATTGGAGGAGGACGCATATGACCGGCTGCCCGGCTCACCCTTTGCCGTCGGATACCTGCGCGCCTACGCTAAACTATTGAAACTGGACCACGAAGAGATCGCCGCTGGCCTCTCCCTTGTAACCGATCAGGTTCAGAAAATTCCCTACGCCGACGTGCCGGGTAAGCACCCGGCGCATCGTCCACTACGCTCGAACAAACGCGGCGGCTGGTTTTTTCGCACCTTGTTGATCATCGTGGTGTTGACCGGGTTGTCCGGGGCTGTGGTCCTCGCCGTCAACCAATTCTCCGGGGTCGGCGTGAACAAAGTCCTGGAAGTGCTCGGGTTGTCCCCGCAAGTCAGCCCCGGCGAAAAATCTTTCGGCACGCCCTTACCCACGGAAAACCCTTCCTCCGGTGCCTTGCAGGATTAGTCAGACATAGGTTACGGATTGACGGCGACGGGCATCGGCGCGCTGGTTTGGGGTTGCGCGGTCAGCGGCAAGGTGATGACGATTTTTAATCCCGGATGGTTGTTTTGTAATTCGATGCTACCGTTGTGCATGGAGACGACTGCCGATACCATACTCAATCCCAGTCCGTTGCCGCTTGAACTGCGGCTTTGGTCGAGGCGATAAAAACGCCGGAAGACGTTTTCCTTCTCGGATTCGGGAATGCCCGGACCGTTATCGGCGATGGTGATTAGCGCTTCGGTGTTCAGTTGAATCAGCGAAATATGGATGTTGCCGCGCTCCGGCGTATACTTAATCGCGTTCTCGATGAGGTTGGCAACCGCTTGAAACATCAAGTCGCGGTCGCCCAATGAGGCGATGCCAAACTCCAAGGTGGTTTCAAGGCGCTGTTGTTTTTCATCCACCAGCGGTTCGTAAAACTCGACGATGTCTTCGATGAGGGTGTGAAAATCAATTTCGCTGAAGCCGACTTTGATCTGCCCCGCTTCGACCCGGGCAATCCGCAGCAACGCATTGAAGGTGGACAATAGCGAGTCTGCTTCCTTGATGGAGCCTTCGAGATACCTCGCCGACCGGGAGTTCGGATTTTCCTGCTGCCGCGCTTCCTCAAGGTGCTGCCGTAGCCGTGCGAGGGGCGTGCGCAGGTCGTGGGCGATGCTGTCGGAAACCCGGCGAATGTCTTCCATCAAACCTTGTATCCGGTCGAGCATCTGGTTGAGGTTTTCCGCAACTTGGTCGAAGTCGTCGTTGTGATTGGTGAGCGGCACGCGGCGCGACAGATCGCCGGACATGATGCTGCGCGTGGTCTGATTGATGCGCTCGATCTTGCGCGCTGTGCGGCGTCCGAGTAGTAGCCCACCGGCGGATGCCAATAACACCATGATCGCAAGCCCCCAGGTCAGTGCCTGAACGATGCGGCGTTTGGCTTCCGTCAACTGATGGATGTCGCGTCCCACCAGCAACCCGTAGCGCCCCGGCAGGCGAAAAATTCGCGCCCGTGCCAAGTGGGCTTCGTTGGTCTCCTGATTAATGACCAGCGAAAACTCGATCCAGTCGTCGTCCACCGTGGCGTTTTTCGGCCATCGGTCGAGGTTGCCCGCCAGCGGCAGGAAGGTATATGTAGTCAGGAGGTAGATGGAATTACCGGTGGCTTGGGTCTGCTGGCGGCTGATCCGGTCGGCGATAAGCGTGGTCAGGCCCTCCAGCCCTTCGTCATCGTAGCGTTCCGCAAGCCCGCGGATTTCGGTCTGGATGGTGTCGTCCACCTGACGGGTCATGTAGGACGCGGTGAACAGGTAAAAAAAGTAAAACAGAAACAACGTCGAGGCGCTGAAAATAATCGCGTATAAGAGCGCCAACCGAGAGGTGTAACTGTGAAAGAATCTATGCTTTGGTTTCACGCAAAATATATCCTGCGCCGCGCACGGTGCTCAGCAAAGGCGTGTCAAAATTTTTGTCGATCTTGCTTCTGAGGCGGCTGATGTGAACATCAATGACGTTGGTCTGCGGATCGAAATTGTAGTCCCACACGTTTTCCAGCAGCATGGTTCGGGTCACCACCTGATTGCTGTGGCGCATCAAGTATTCGAGCAGGCGAAACTCTCTGGGTTGCAGGCCGATGACGGTGTCGCCCCTTTTCACTTCCCGTCCGAGGAGATCCATTTTTAACTCGCCCACGGTGAGGACCGTCTCCTGCACCTCGGCACCAGCGCGCCGTATCAGTGCTTCGAGGCGCGCCAACAATTCCGAAAAGGCGAATGGCTTGGTCAGGTAATCATCGCCGCCTGCTTTGAGGCCTTCGACGCGGTCGTTGACTTCCCCCAGCGCGCTCAAAATAAGCGCCGGGGTTTTGTCGCCGGTTTCGCGCAGGGCGGATATCAGCGACAGGCCGTCTCGATTCGGCAACATCCGGTCGACGATCAATGCCTGATACTCTTCGCCGGCGGCCAGTGCCAGCCCGTCGTCTCCGTTAGTGGCGATGTCAACGGTGTGGCCGGCCTCGAGCAATCCTTTTTGGATATACGCGGCGGTTGCTTGGTCGTCTTCGATAATCAATATACGCATAAACTTCGCCCGGTGGCGGGGTTGCCGCTCATGTTGCTGCTCATGTTGCCGCCCATTGGGGAAAATGAGTTAATATAGTATTCCAAATGACAATTAAACATCAATCGCCACGCGCTGCTAAGGCCGACCTCAAGGCCGAATTGCGGCAGGCGGCGTTGCTGGACCCCGGTCTGAAGCGTCTGCTCGATGCCCTCGGCTGCCCCGAACCGAGGGCGCGGGAACCCGGATTTGCTACGCTGCTGCGCATCATCGTCTCCCAGCAACTTTCCACCGGCGTGGCGGCGGCGATCTGGCGGCGCATCGAAAGGCTGTGCCGCGCACCGGTCACCCATCGCAAAATCCTCAATCGTGGCGCCGATCCGCTTCGCCAATGCGGGCTCTCCCGGCAAAAAGTGCAATACACCCTGGAACTCGCGCAACGGGTGCGGCAAAAAACCCTTGACCTCGAAAACTTACACCATCTCGACGCCGAATCTGCCATTGCCGAATTGCTCACGGTGCGGGGCATTGGCCGTTGGTCGGCGGAAATCTACCTCATGTTCGCCCTCGGTCATGCTGATATTTTTCCGTCCGGCGACCTTGCGTTACAAGTGGCGGTGCAGCGTTACGAATCCCTCGATGCGCGTCCCGACGCCGGAACCACTAAAGCGTTGGCGGAAAAATGGTCGCCGCACCGCAGTAGCGTGGCGCTTTTGATGTGGAAATATTACGGTTCCGCCACGCTGGATTGATTGGCCAACAAAGTCATCCCTCGCCATGACCGCCGAGGAAGTGGCGAATTTGAAGCGGCGGATTTTTCAGCGTTCTGGTTAGTGGCTGAGTATCTGGCTAAGAAACAGTTTGGTGCGTTCGTGCTGGGGGTTGTCGAAGAACAGGTCCGGCGTGTTTTCTTCGATAATCTCTCCGACATCCATAAATATCACGCGGTTGGCGACGGTTTTGGCGAAGCCCATTTCGTGGGTTACGCACAGCATGGTCATGCCTTCCTGTGCCAGTTCGACCATGACATCGAGCACTTCCTTGATCATTTCCGGGTCGAGGGCCGAGGTCGGTTCGTCGAACAGCATGATACGCGGGTTCATGCACAAACTGCGGGCGATGGCCACGCGCTGCTGCTGGCCGCCGGACAACTGTCCGGGATACTTGCTTGCCTGTTCCGGAATTTTGACCCGCTCGAGATACTTCATAGCGATTTCCAGTGCCTCGGCTTTGGGGGTTTTACGCACCCAGATTGGCGCCAGCGTGCAGTTCTCCAAGACCGTCAAGTGGGGAAAGAGATTGAAGTGCTGAAAAACCATGCCCACTTCCCGGCGGATGGCTTCGATGTTTTTGAGGTCGTTGGTGAGTTCCACGCCGTCAACGATAATGTCGCCTTGTTGATGTTCTTCGAGGCGGTTGATGCATCGAATCATGGTGGATTTTCCCGAGCCCGAAGGGCCGCAGATAACGATTCGCTCGCCACGGCTTACCTGAAGGTTGATGTCCTTCAATACATGAAAGTCGCCGTACCATTTGTGCATGGCGACGATATTGATGGCAATTTCGGTGTCGGGTTGTTGGGCGTTGGCTTGTTCAGGCATGACGGAATCTCCGGTTATCTTTTGTGTCCGGTCTCAAGTTTGTTCTCGAGATAGAGCGAATAGCGGGACATGCTAAAGCATGAAATAAAGAAAAACACCGCGACAAAAACATATAGTTCGGTGGAAAGCCCGGCCCATTTGGTATCGGCGACCGAGGCCCGGCCAATGCCGAGGGGGTCGAGCAGGCCGATGATGATGACCAGCGTGGTGTCTTTATACAGGCCGATGAAGGTGTTGACGATGCCCGGTATGGAAATTTTGAGCGCCTGAGGCAATACCACCAGACGCATCGCCTGCCAGTATTTCAAGCCGAGGGCATCGCCGGCTTCAAACTGGCCGCCGGAGATGGCTTGCAATCCGCCGCGAATCACTTCGGCCATGTAGCCCGATGCGAACAAAGTTACCATGATGAGCACCCGCAACAGCAAGTCGAAGGTCGACCCCGGCGGCAGGAAATAATTGAGCATGGTGGAGGCGACAAACAACAGCGTGATGAGCGGTACGCCACGGATAAATTCAATGAAACAAACCGCCGAGACATGAATGATTGGCAACTTGGACATGCGTCCCAGCGCGAGCACAATTCCAATGGGCAGTGAGAATGCGATGCCGGTTACGCCGATGACCAGGGTTAGCATGAAGCCGCCGAATTTGTCGGTGGGCACCGGTGTCAGCCCGTAGCCGCCGATTAGCAACCAGCCGGCGATGAACGGGAACGCTATTGCGTAGTAAAGGCCGTAGGTGCGGTAGGGGACTTTGTCGAACAGCACCGGAACCACCGCGAAGCACAGCAACACAAAGGAAATGTTGACGCGCCAGCGTTCTTCCGCCGGGTAAAATCCATAAGTGAATAACCGCAGTCTTTCGTTCACGAAAGCCCAGCACGCGCCGTCGGCTTTGGCTCGGCATTCGCTGCGGTCGGCGCCGGTGTAGGCGGCGTCAATGAAAAACCATTCGATCGCGGGGGGCAGGATCAGCCATAAAAGCCACAAGGAAACGGCGCTCAGGATGATGTTGAACGGCGATGAAAAAAAGTTGTTGCGCGCCCAGCCGGCGATGCCGCGGATTTTAATCGGCGGCGGCAGTTCGGGATGTTCACCGGGTTTGTAGGATTGGGTTGCTGACATTATGTTTGTGCGATTAGTGCTCGCTTAGCGCTCGACCAATTTGATGCGCTGGTTATACCAGTTCATAAACGCTGAGATGGAAAGCGAAATGGACAGGTACAATAGCAATACGATAATCATGCATTCCATTTCGCGCCCGGTCTGGTTGAGGGAAATGCCGCCGATGGTGGCGACGATATCCATGTAGCCGATGGCGATTGCGAGGGAGGAATTTTTGGTCAGGTTCAGATACTGGCTGGTCAGCGGCGGCACAATCACGCGCAACGCCTGCGGAATCACCACCAGATTCAAGGTGCGCCCACGGCTCAAGCCCAGCGCCGCCGAGGCTTCGGTTTGCCCGTAGTCCACCGCGAGGATGCCGGCGCGCACGATTTCGCCGATGAAGGACGCGGTATACAACGACAGCGCCAGCCACAAGGCGATAAATTCCGGGCGCAATACATACCCGCCCTGAAAGTTGAAGCCGCGTAACACTGGCACTTGCCAAACGATGGGGCTGCCGAGAATGAAGTACATCAGTAGCGGTGCGCCGATAATGGCGCCGAAGATAATCCAGAAAACCGGCAACGCGCGCCCGGTCTCATCCTGTCGGCGTTTGGCGTATCCGCGAAACCACCAGGCAAAGCCGAGGCCGGCGATAAACACCGCCAACACCACCCAGAACAACGGCTCAAAAACCGGTTTCGGCATGGATGCGCCGCGATTCGACAAAAACACGCCGTCGCCGATGTTGATCGCATCTCCCGGGTTCGGCAACACGCGCACGAGGATTCCGTGCACCATGAGAATGTGTACCAACACCGGGACATTGCGCACATATTCGATGTACACATAGGAAATTTTGGCTGTCAGCCAGTTCTTTGACAGGCGCATGACGCCCAGCAGGAAACCGAGCAGGGTCGCCAGAATGACCCCGGCAACGGCGATCGCCAGGGTGTTCATAATGCCGATGACGGTGGCGCGAATGTGTGGCGATTGCGAGTTGTATTCGATGAACGACTGGTTGATGTCGTAACTAGCCGGCTGCCAGAGGAAGTCAAAACTGAAATCCTTGCCAAGCGCGCTCAGGTTGATAACCGCGTTGCGAGTCATGTAGCCGAAAAACAGCAAAATACCCACCAGCGTGAGTATCTGAATAATCAGCGAGCGAGTTTCCTTGTCATTCCACAGGCGTGAAATGACATTACGCTGTGTGGCGTTGCGTGGTGTGGAGTCGGCGGTTTCCAAGTTAGGAGGCCGCGCGGTGTTTTTGTTGTGAAGTAAAAACGATCATGTTTGTCGAAGGGGTTGCGGTGAAGAGCATGTGTTTAGTTT
The DNA here is from genome assembly GCA_965262585.1 of Candidatus Poriferihabitaceae bacterium. GTDB lineage: Bacteria > Pseudomonadota > Gammaproteobacteria > Arenicellales > Poriferihabitantaceae > JAHRAW01. The sequence goes on along the minus strand of OZ253546.1, from coordinate 351,166 downwards.
GGTGCTCGATTCGGCATTCCCAAAGGCAACCCGGTAAAAAACAGGCGGCGGATTTCACCCCGCCGCCTGTCATCATTGGCATGTCGATGGACTGCCGGTGGACTGCCGAATTACCGAATCGGCGCGGCGTACAGAATGCCGCCTTGGGTCCACAGAGCGTTAAGGCCCCGCTCCAGCCCGATGAGCGTATCCGGACCGATGTTGCGGTTGAAAATCTCGCCGTAGTTGCCGGCGGCCTTGATGGCTCGCATCGCCCATTGCTTGTCCAGCCCGATCATCGCGCCCATGTCGGCTTCGGTGCCGAGCATACGGTTGATGCTAGGGTTGTCACTGGCTGATGAGCCCAAGCCGTCTACGTTGGCCTGAGTAACGCCCAACTCTTCGGCGATAATCAGCGCATTGACAATCCACTTCACTACATCGAACCATTGGTCATCGCCGTGTCGAACGGCACCGCCCAGCGGTTCTTTGGAGATGATTTCCGGCAGAATGATGTGGTCTTTCGGGTTGTCGAAAGTGGCGCGTGTTGCGGCTAGGCCGGAAGCGTCGGTGATGTAGGTGTCGCAACGATTGGCCAGATAGTTGGTGCGGGCTTCCTCGTTGGTTTCAATGGGCACCGGCTCATAGGAAATGTTGTTGGCGCGAGAAAAATCGGCCAGATTCAATTCCGTGGTGGTACCGGTTTGGATGCAGACAGACGCGCCGCCCAGTTCTTTGGCGGAGGATATGCCGAGGGATTTGCGTACGATGAAACCTGCGCCGTCGTAATAGGTGACCGGCAGAAAGCTAAGTTTCAGATCCGCATCGCGGCTCATGGTTTCGGTGGTGTTGCGAAACAGCACGTCGCCTTCACCGGAGTTCAACAGCGTGAAGCGGGTCTTGCCGGTGGCGTTGACAAACTTCACTTTGTTGGGGTCGCCCAATACCGCGGCGGCCACAGCCCGGCAGTAGTCGACATCAAAGCCGTTCCATTTGCCGTTGGCGTCAGGCGCGGCGAAACCGATCAGCCCGGTATTGATAACGCAGTTGAGTTCCCCACGGGCCTGGACATCTTGAAGGGTGCCGGCCTGTACGGTCATGGTTGTCAGAAACAGCGTGGTGGCGATTGCTGCGGTTGTGATGCTTTTCATGTCGATCTCCTGGAGTTAACGGGTTCATTTATCATTTATTTGCACATTTATTTGCACATCGAAAGCGGCGGGTCTGGTCATTGATTTGACCATTGATTTGGCCATTGACGATCTCCCGCCGCTGTCGGTTCGGCAATAATAGCAAATTATAACGCAGAAAGCCGGGTAAAAATCAACCACGTGTCGCTAATGCGATGTGGCTGATTTCGGCGTCACCGGTCGTTTCGGCACGATAGCGGGGGAAATATGAGATTCAGCAACGATTTATCAAGAAGTTATCGTAGAAATCGGATGTAAAACACGAATTCCAGATACCCCTCACTACGGAGGGGAGATTTCGCGGTAGTTGATAATTATCCTTGCGCCGGGAACCGGATCGGTAATCAGCAACCTGTTGATCTCGACCCGTTGTTCCACTTCAGTCGCACCCGAACTGTCGCCGCGGATGCTATTGATATACAGATTGCCGTTGCCGAGGTTTCGATATTCCAGCGTATCCAGCGTCACCGATTGGCGCAACTGACCCGAATAACTGTTCGCTTGGAGATAATTGACCGCTTGCAGGTTGCCCGCGGGCGTGCTTTGGGCGGTTTGCAGTTGCAACGATTGAGCGGTGTATTCCTGATTCGCCGTGTGCAGGTTGTTTGCCGCACGGGCGATGTTGATGGCTTGGATATTGCCCGACCCGGAAGTGATATTTTGCCGCAAAATGGTTGTGCCGGTATTTTGTGTCACCGACTGCCGTAAGTCCTGAATCGACCGTGCCGAAACAAAATTGACCGCTTGCAAACTCCCGGCTAACTCGCCGCTTTGCGTCAGAGGCAGGTCAGGGGTATCGAGCGAGGCGTGTTGATTCACGTCGAACAAATCGTCCGCCGCGGCCTCTAGCCGGATGCCATTAATCGCTTGCTCGGCATTTTCAGAATCGCTCTGTGTCAACTCGATTTGATCGGCGGTGATTGCCGCATCTTGCCGCACCGTCCAATCGGCGGCGAATGCGGCGGGTGCCGCCGACAATGCCAAAGTGAACGCCATGCACACGGCTTTTGTCGTCATGATAGGTTTAGCGTGATTCACTATTGGTAACATACCCCGGTTGGCCGGTGAGCGCCACCAGTTTCGTATTGACTTTTTTCGCCGCGATTTTTCCGGCGAAAGGCCCCAACCAAACCACTGTGGCAAGGCACTGGTCAATGGCCTTTTGCCGGAGGTAGACTCCCTCAAATCCGTTGTTTTTCAGCCGCATGGACAATTTGTTGGCATTGGTCTTGACGCAAAAGATGCCCGCGCTGACATACCAGTCGGCACTGCTGCTCGGTTTAGCGTTATCGGTCGGCGTGGCCGGGGGTTGTATTTTTGCCACAGTTGCTTCGGTTGCCACAGTTGCTTCGGTTGCTTCGGTTGCCACAGTTGCCGCACTGCTGTCCGGTAGGACGTTATCGGTCAGCGTCGGTAGGGGGTATGTTTGTGTCGCAGTTGCCTCGGTTGCCGCCCCCACTGCCGAACCCACGCTGTCCAAGTCCGGGGGAACTTTCAACCCGCTTCTGATGGTGTTCTCCGTTTGCAGCGCAACGGTCTCGGTTGCCGCCCCCACTGCCGAACCCACGCTGTCCAAGTCCGGGGGAACTTTCAATCCGCTTCTGATGGTGTTCTCCGTTTGCAGCGCAACGGCCTCGGCTGGGGTAATTGCCGGTGTTTCGGTGGCCGCCGGCAGCACGGCCTCGCTTAAATCAGAGGAGACCGGGAGGTTGGAGGCCCCCCCCCCCCCCCCCCCCCCCCTTGCGGGGTTTCGGGTATGAGCACCGCCGGCGTTGTGTCTCCGTTGGCTTTCGCTACTGTTTGTTGATAGCGGGAATCCGTTCCCAACGCCAATCTTGCCTCGCTGTCGAAGCACGGAGAGAGGTCCACCATGCGGCCGTAGGCGTTGTCCAAAATCCAAATCGCGCTGGCCTCCAACAAGGTCTGCTGCGCGGCGTGCACCGTCTCGACTTTCACATCGGTGTTCGAGAAGCCGTAATAATATTGGTCTATTGCCACCCGAAAGCGCGCGGTTTTGCTGTTGCTGTAAAACTTCAAGTCAAAGCCTTCGGTGCCGACCACCACATTGTTTTTTGGGTCTATTACATTGACCACCAACGTAATCGAGCGCTCCGAGCCGGAATTGCCGAAATCCACCGAGGCGCTTTGTTCATCATTGGCATCGCCGCGATATCCGGCGTTTTGGCCGTATCCTTTGGAGCGGGTACGCGAACTGTCGTAGCGCGTGAACGCACCCTCAATGGTCAGCGGCATCACCTCGGTGACCAACGGCATGCCGTTGGCCTGGCGGTTTAGGTTGGTGTACTGGGTCAGTTGCGAGACAAAAGCACTCATATTTTCCTGAGACGGCACACCGAAGCGGTTCAAACCGATTTGTTCATTGACCACCGACCTCAGCATAAACGGAAATTCATCGAGCACCACGCCGTAACTGGGCTTGGTATGCGCGCTCAGGATGCTGATTAGTTGCAGGCGGCCGGCGTCGGCAAGCGGCCCGTCGGAATAGTCGCTTTGCTTGACCGTGCCGTCAGTGATGCTACGCACCATAAAGACAAATGCGCCGGGGTGATTCAGGTTGCTCTGCAACTGGCCGCCGAGGCATTGCAACGCATCGGTCAGTTTGGTGCTGGTTTTGATCGGTGTGGAATCAAATTCGGTGTCGAGCGTATAGCGCGACACAGTGCCGCAGCCGGATAAAATCGCAACCGTGCTGGCGACAACGAATTGTCTGGTGAGGGCATTCAAGGGGTAATCGGGGTAGGGTTACGGGCAAATCAATAGCAGGTGGAGAAGTCAATTTCGCCAATCGTGACTTGGCTGCCGGGAATGGGTTGCAACTGGTATCCGCCCCCCGGTTGTTGCGTGTTGATTTGTTGCGCGACAATTTGAACGCCGCATTTGGGCGCCTGTATGTTATCCACAAAAAACACCTGTCCATCGGGTGTGATTACTTGATAGCTGCGGGTGCGGCCAATCAGAAAATTATCAATCGGCAAATAATTCAAACTCTCGCTCGCTTCGGCGAGCAACTTGGAATTCCGCACTTCGCCGTAGTCAAACGTCGGCCGCTTGACTTGGGGAATCAAGCTCCAGGACGGATGATATGGCTCGGTAAGCGGGGAGTGCAGGGGAGTCACAGTCACAGGCACTCCATCTTGTGCGAGCGCAGTTGAACCAAAAAGGCACGCGCCGGCAAACGCAATCAGCAAAGTAGGTTTTTTCGGCATTTTCATCACTCCTTATTCACAATGGGATGGATGGCTTGCGTATTCCCGCGGGCGCGGGACATTGTTCAGTTGGTATACCTCGCCCCGGCGAAGTTGCCGAATTGCCCTGATCCGGTCATGTTGTTTTGCGTCATTGTGAATCCGGAACCCACACCGGTAACGGTAAGCGACTGAACCAAGTTAACAGGAAGCGTACCTCCGGCCGAATCAACAGCGGCATTGAGTGCTTGCAGGTTCTTATTCCCGTCGCCCGTTTGCGTCAGCCCGACAGTCGCGTTAACGACTGTGAAAGTTTGGTCGGTATCGATGATTGCGTTGATTGGGTCTGACATTCCGCCTTCCCCCAAATCAATCAAGTTAGCGGCTTGAATCAAATTGTCGGCGAGGGTATTTTGCGTAAAAATATTTGAAGTGCCGCTGGTGCCCGCGAATAGTTGTGTAATACCGGTTATGTCCGCGGTTGAGGCGTCGATAACCGCCATATTTCCGGCTTGGGTATTGGAATCGCCCGTGCCATCCATGGTGAAAGTCAGAGTCGTCCCGACATTGCTTGCGCGAACGGTTTGCTCTGTGTCGGCAATATTGCCGCCGGAGTCTACCAAATTGAGTGCTTGCACATTGCCAGTGGAGCCAGTCGCATTGCTACTGGTTAACGTCAACGTTGAGCCGGCTACGGTAACGCTTTGCGTCGCGTTGTTAATGTTGCCGTCGGAGCGCACATGGTTGATTGCTTGCACGTTGTCAGTGGCGCCATCGCCATTGGTGCTGGTCACTGCCAGCGTGTTGACAAAAGCAACTCGTTGAATAACCTGATCAACGCGCCCTGTGCTTCCATCGGCGTCCGCGACATTTACCCCTTGCACGTTCGCATCACCATCCGCAGTCGTCGCCGTTTGTGTGAGAGTAGTCGCCCCGCTCACCGAAAAATCTTGCAACAACAGGCGCGTGTCATCGACGCCAATGACGTTGCCTTTGGCATAGTTCACCGCCTGTGTATTGAAGCCGGTTACGGGCGTTTGCCTCATGGTTAAAGTCCCCGTCTCGCTGGTATCTTGATCCAAATTATAGATACTTTCCGCCGCCGTGGCCGCATTTATCGCTTGCAGGTTGGCGTCGCCGCCAGTGGCATCGGTAGTTTGAAGCAGCGTCAATGCCGTTGTTTCGTTAACCACGACTTGTAGCACCGCCGTGGTGTCACCAGACGTGTCGCCGCCAATATTCTCGGCCTCAATTAAGTTGACCGCTTGCTTGGAACCCGTTACCGACGGCCCTTGGGTCAACTCGAATGTAGTGTCCGCCGTTAGGGTGGCGGTTTGTGATGAACCGGTATCCAGGCTATCCTCGTCAGTCGCAAGGGCGATGCCGTTGATTGCCTGGGTGCTATCCGTGACATTAGCGGTATTACCTTGGTTGAGTTCCGGGGTGGATGCGGTGATAGTGGCTGTTTGGATGACAACCCAATCCGCCGTCATCGCCTGTGGAGAAACCGCGAAAACAGCGATTAGCATTGCTACTTTGACGCCAGCAAAACAAGCGATTTTTGATATTCTTTTCATGGGTTTATGCCTTCCACTATGTTGTTAAATGATAAGATTTTGTCGAAACTTATTGAAAGTTAGGCACAACCCTATACGGAAATCTACCAATAAGTCAAGTAGAAAATATAAAACCCCTAGTTGCGGGGTGATTGCGGGGCGGGCATTTTCGGGTCAAACGCCCTTGTTGGCTTGCAAATCAGCGTGATTTGGGCGAGCGCACCATTTATTGAGCCCCTACAGGAAATTTATCAGCGAAACAATCATGCCACTCATGGCGATTACCACCGCAATCAGCATCCCGGCCATCCATTTAATTAAATCAGCCCGGACTTCTTCGATGCGCTTGCTTAGATCGGCATTGACCTGCTCGATGCGCTTGCTCAGATCGGCATTGACCTGCTCGATGCGCTCGTCCACTTTAGCGAAGCGCTCGTTCATTGTGGAGAAGCCCATATCCATGTGCTTGATCAGATCGGCCCGGACTTCTTCGATGTGCTTGATCAGATCGGCCCGGACTTCTTCGATGCGCTCGTCCGTGGTCGCCAGCCGCTCATTGGTTACCAGATTGGCGTTGAGCAGGTTCACCTGTTCGTCTGCCAGCACTTCGGCTTGCTCTTCGGTGAAACCCTTATTGGTGAGGTTCTTGACGAACCTGTGGGTGTCAAATGCTAGTGCTGTTCCGGCCATGGGGTAATGGTATCACAATTTGGTGGCTTGGCGTAGCCTATTGAGCCCCTACAGGAACTTCATCAACGAAACAATTATGCCGCCCATGGCGAGTACCGCCGCAATCGACATCCCGGCCATCCATTTAATTAAATCAACCTTGAGTTTGTCGATACTCTGGTTCATTTTGGCGAAGCCCATATCCATGCTCTCGTTCATTTTATCGAAGTGAACGTTCATTTTGGCGAAGTTTATATCGATACTCTCGATCATATCGCTATTGAACTGTTCGATACTCTCGTTTAATTTGGCGAAGCCTACCTCGATGCGCTCGTCCGTGGCCGTCAGACGCTCATTGGTTACCAGATTGGCGTTGAGTTGGTTCATCTGTTCACCTGTCGGCGCTTCGGCGTTTGTGCTGTTTTGGCCATGGCATGGGGGAATGGCATCACAATCAGGCATCCGTTTGCGCTTGTAATTCGGCGTGATAGGACGAGCGTACCAGCGGCGCCGAGGCTACATTGTCGAAGCCGAGGGATTGTGCGATGGCGCCCAGTTCGGTGAATTCTTCCGGGCTCCAGTAGCGTTCCACGGCGAGGTGGTGGCGGCTTGGTTGCAGGTATTGGCCGAGGGTCAGCAGGTTGACATCGTGGGCGCGGAGGTCGTGCATGACCTGGACGATTTCTTCTTTGCGCTCACCGAGGCCAAGCATCAGGCCGGATTTGGTGGGGACTTGCGGACATTTTTGCTTGCTACGCTGCAATAATTGCAACGAGGCGGCGTAGTCCGACCCGGGGCGTGCGATTTTGTACAAGCGCGGCACGGTTTCCAGATTGTGATTGAAAATATCCGCCGGCGCCCGTTCAAGAATCTCCAGCGCGACATCTATGCGCCCGCGAAAATCCGGCGTTAGGATTTCGAGTTTGGTGGCCGGGCAACTTTGTCGCAACGCTTGAATGCAGGCGACGAAGTGGGCGGCACCGCCGTCTCGCAGGTCGTCTCGATCCACCGAGGTGATGACGACATAGTTGAGTTTCATTAAAGCCACGGTCTCCGCCAGTCGCCGTGGCTCGTTTTCATCCAGCGGGTTTGGCCGTCCGTGGGCGACATCGCAGAATGGGCAACGTCGCGTGCAGATATCCCCCATGATCAGGAAAGTCGCGGTGCCATTGCCGAAACATTCGCCGAGGTTGGGGCAGGCGGCTTCCTCGCAGATGGTATGCAATCCCCGGTCGCGCAGGATTTTTTTGAGGTCGGTTACGGCTTTGGTGCCGGTAAATCCGGCGCGAATCCACTTCGGCTTGCGTAAGCGTTGTTCCCTCGGCTGGGGGACGATCTTGACCGGAATGCGGGCGGTTTTGTCGGCGCCACGCAGTTTTTCGCCACGCACTACTCGGCGCACCGCTTGACGCACTGGCGGGTCGGTCTTAAGCGTGCTCATTCATAATCCGCCATCGGCGGGCAACTGCACACCAGATTCTTGTCGCCGTAAACATTATCCACCCGCCCGACCGGCGGCCAGTATTTGTTGACCTCCACTTCGGGGGTCGGGAAAAACGCCCGCTGGCGGGAGTAGGGCATGGGCCATTCATCCCTCACCAATAAATGATAACTATGCGGTGCGTTGGTTAGCAGGCTGTTTTCTAAGGTGAATTTGCCTTTTTCTATTTCGCGGATTTCGGCACGGATGGAGATCAGCGCATCGCAGAATCGATCGATTTCTTCCTTGGATTCGCTCTCGGTGGGTTCGATCATGAGCGATTCGGGAACCGGCCAGGACATGGTCGGCGCGTGATACCCGTAGTCGATTAATCTTTTCGCCACGTCCTCGACGGTGACCCCGCAGGCCTCTTTGACGGGCGCGAGGCTGACCACGCATTCATGGGCAACTCGCCCGTTGCCGCCTTTGTATACCACCGGATAATGCGGGTCGAGACGGTGCGCGATGTAGTTGGCATTGAGGATCGCCACTTTGGTGGAGCGTTTGAGGCCGTAGTCGCCGAGTAGGCGCATGTAGGCCCATGAGATTGGTAGCACCAATGGCGAACCCCAGGGCGCCGCCGATACCGTACCGATGGGATCAGAGCCGCCTCGGTTGCAACTGACCACCGGATGATCGGGCAGAAACGGCACCAGATGCTTGGCCACGCCAATCGGGCCCATGCCGGGGCCGCCGCCGCCGTGGGGGATGGCGAAGGTTTTATGCAGGTTGAGGTGCATAACATCGGCGCCGATCTCAGCCGGGCGGCAGATGCCCACCATGGCGTTCATGTTGGCGCCATCCATATACACCTGCCCGCCGTGGTGGTGCACGATTTCGCAGATCTGCCGGATGCCTTCTTCGAACACACCGTGGGTGGAGGGGTAGGTGAACATGCCCCCGGCAAGGCGTTCGCCGTGCTCTTTGGCTTTGGCTTCGAGGGCTTCGATGTCGATGTTGCCGTTGGGGTCGCACGGCACCACCACCACCTTCATCCCCGCCATGATGGCGCTCGCCGGGTTGGTGCCGTGGGCGGAGGAAGGAATCAGGCACACGTCGCGATCGCCCTGGCCGCGGGATTTGTGGTAGGCGCGGATGCACAGCAAACCGGCGTATTCCCCCTGGGAACCGGCGTTCGGCTGGAAACTGAAGCCGGCGAAACCGGTCAATTCGCATAGCATGGTGTCGAGTTTGTTGATGATGCGGTGATAGCCGCGCGCGTGCTTGGCGGGGGCGAAGGGGTGAATATGGGCGAATAGCGGGTTGGAGATGGGCTCCATTTCGCTGGCGGCGTTCAACTTCATGGTGCATGAGCCGAGCGGGATCATCGACCTCGACAGGGTGATGTCTTTGCTGGCGGTTTTGCGCAGGTAGCGCATGAACTCGGTTTCCGAGCGATAGCGGTGGAAGTGCGGGTGTTCGAGGAAGCAACTGGTGCGTTCGAGGTTGGCGGGGATGGAGTTTTTCAGGTCTTTATTGAAAATCACGCCGCTGACTTCGTGGGCGGTGGTGGCCGCGAATACTTGCAACAATCCTTCGACCTTTTCCGAGGTGATGGTCTCGTCCAGGCTGATACCGAGATGGTCGGCGTCGATGAGTCGTAGGTTGTATCTCGCTTGCTCGGCCTTGTCACGCAAGCGGTGCGCGCCCCCGGGAACTTGCACCACCAGCGTATCGAAAAATTCTTGGTGGCGAATGGAATAGCCGAGGTGGTCGAGGCCGTCCGCCAGCGCGCGGGTTAGGCGGTTGATGTGCCGGGCGATGCGCACCAAGCCTTCCGGGCCGTGATACTGGGCGTAAAAGGTCGCCATCACCGCCAGCAGAACCTGGGCGGTGCAGATGTTGCTGGTGGCTTTGTCGCGGCGGATATGCTGCTCGCGGGTTTGCAAGGCCATGCGGTAGGCGGGTTTGCCGTTGGCATCGATGGAGACGCCGATAAGCCGGCCGGGGATGCTGCGCTTGTATTTTTCGCGGGTGGCGAGATAGGCGGCGTGCGGGCCGCCAAAGCCCATGGGTACGCCGAAACGTTGAGTCGTGCCCACGGCGATGTCGGCGCCCAGTTCGCCCGGCGGCGTTAGCAGGGTCAGTGCCAGCGGATCCGCCGCCATGACCACCAGCGCATCATGCGCATGCATCTTTTCGATGAACTTGCGGTAGTCGTAAATCTCTCCCGAAGCGCCGGGATATTGCACCAGCGCACCGAAACATCCGCCGGTGTCGGCGGCGAATTCCTTATCGAAATCGGCGCTATCGATGTCCACCACCACCGCTTCGATGCCCATGGGCTGCGCCCGGGTGCGCACCACGGCAACCGTCTGGGGCAGGCAATCCCGGCCCAGCAGGAAACGTTTGGACGGGTTCTTGCTGACCCGACGCGCCAGCATCATCGCCTCGGCGGCGGCGGTGGCTTCGTCGAGCAGCGAGGCGTTGGCCATTTCCATGCCGGTCAAGTCGGTAATCATCTGCTGAAAGGACAGCAGCACCTCGAGCCGCGCTTGGCTGACTTCCGGTTGGTAGGGCGTGTAGGCGGTATACCAGTCCGGGTTTTCCATGACATTGCGGCGGATTACCGGCGGCGTCACGGTGCCGTAATAGCCGAGTCCGATCATGGAAATGGCGGCGGTATTGTCGGCGGCCACCTGGCGGCTTAGTTTGTTGAGACGGTTCTCATCGAGGGCTTCGGGAAGTCGGAAGCGGTGGTTGCTGCGGATTGATGCCGGAACGGTCTGGTCGATCAGATCATCGAGGGAATCAACCCCAAGCGTCTCCAGCATCGCAGCCAACTGGTCGGGGTTGGAACCGATATGTCGAACGGTAAAGTCGTCGGCGCGGGGCATGGCAAATCCTGAATGGGTGCTGGTTATGGGGTATGGCGGCGGTGGTCGGTGGTTAGTCTAATGACTGTACATAAGTCTGGTAGGCGTCGGCGTCCATCAGACCTTTCAGTTGTGCCGGGTCGTCGGCGCGCATTTTGTAAAACCAGCCGTCGCCTTCCGGGGCACTGTTGACCAGTTCCGGGGCATCGGCGAGTTGGCCGTTGATTTCGCACACGGTGCCGGAAAGCGGCGACTTGACGTCGCTTGCGGCTTTGACCGATTCCACTACGGCGGCCTCCTGCCCCTGGGTTACGGCGGTGTCCGCCTCGGGCAATTCTACATAAACGATTTCCCCCAGTTGCTGCTGGGCGTAGTCGGTGATGCCGACCACATACAGGTCAGCATCAGCGCGCACCCATTCATGGTCTTCGGTGTATTGGATTGTCATGTTCTCTACCTCACTATGATTCTAGAAAGTTTGTGTAAAATATTGTTTATCAACGATAAAAATTAGATGATACGAATGGCAATGGCGTGACCGTCAGCGGCAGCGACTTGTTTCGCACCAGTGCCTGTACTGTGCTTCCGGGGGCGGCGTGGGGCAGGCTGACATAGCCCATGCTGATTGGATGGCCGAGGCTTGGGCTGAATCCGCCACTGCTGACGAATCCGACCGGATGGCCGTCGGCATCCTGCAACGCCGCGCCTTCGCGCACCGGCGCACGTCCTTCGGGAACCAGCCCGACCCGTCGGCGGGAAATGTTTTTCGGCATCTGCGGGAGAATGAGATCGGCGCCGGGAAAGCCGCCAGCGCGTTCACCAGCGATGCGCCGCGCCGGTGAAATAGCCCAGTTCAAGCCCGCTTCCACCGGGGTGGTGGTGGTGGTGATGTCGTGTCCGTATAAGCACAAGCCCGCTTCCAGGCGCAGCGAATCCCGTGCCCCGAGGCCGATGGGTTTCACCGCCGGATTGGAAAGCAGCAAACGCGCCAGTTGTTCGGCGCGGTCCGCGGGCATGGACAATTCAAAGCCGTCTTCGCCGGTATAGCCCGACCGCGAAACCGTGCAGGCAATCCCGCCGATGGTCAGTTCGCGTACATCCATGAACTTCATATCGGTGAGGTCTTGATCGAGGTCTGCGAGTACCGCCGCCGAGGCCGGCCCCTGCAATGCCAGCAACGCCAGATGTTCGGCAAAATCCAGTTGTTGGGTGTCGCCGAGGTGCTGTTGCAGGTGGTCGAAATCTTGATGTTTGCAAGCGGCGTTGACTACCAGCGCAAAAGTTTCGCCGAGGTTCTGTACCATTAAGTCGTCGAGGATGCCGCCCTCAGGATTGGTCAGCAAGCCGTATTTCTGGCGACCGGGCGGCAGGGATAAAATGTCCGCCGGAATCAGCGATTCCAGCGCCGCCGCAGTGTTGGTGTCGCTACCGCCGGTGCGAATACTGATTTGTCCCATATGCGAAACATCAAACAGCCCGGCGGAGCGGCGGGTGTGCAGGTGTTCGGCGAGGATGCCATCAGAATAATTCACCGGCATCTCATATCCGGCAAAAGGCACGATTTTGGCACCGTGTTCCAGGTGAAGGGCGTGGAGCGGAGTGCGCCGCAATGTCGTCGAGTCGGGCATGTTATTTCTGCGGTATGACGGGTTTGGGAGTAGATTCGCGCCGGAAGAAGTTACCGCCATTATAGACCACAGCGGCGGATCAAGGCAGGGGTATCCACCTGTGGATGATATTGAATACGGATTGTATAGGGATATTGATGTTTTGTCCTTTCGACTTCGTAGGGACAGGCTTGCCTGTCCAAAGCGGCGTACGCCGTTCATTAAACGGCGTTAATTTTCGCGGTGGTGGCTTGGTATTTTTCGCATTTTTCCAGAAAGCGTTGGGTGCTTGCCGGCATTGGCACGCGCACGTTGGCGATCCAGGTAATCAGGTTTTTACCGTTCCGCAAAAGGCGCGTGCCGCGTTTGATGTGGCGCTCCAGTTCCGAGTCAGCGTCGGCGGGAATGGCGGCTAGGTATTGGCGCAGTTTTTCGCCGTTGGCTACAAACCTCGGCCACACCCGGTAATAATCGGGGTCGCTGCGAAATATCTGGCATTCCTCTTTGGCGATGTTGATGAAGTCATCCACCAGCACGCCAGTGCCGACGAACCACGGTTGGCTGCACAAGACGCGGTGCAACACCTCGCCGACCCGGTCGATTTCGCGCATGGCCTGGGCGATTTTGCGGTAGCGGCTGTGGTAATAATCTTCCAGCGTCATGGTGAACACCTTGACCGGTTCGCCCCACAATTCATCCACGCCTTGTTCGCCGCTGTAGTGTTTTACATCGCCGCTTAGTTCGAGGGCTTCGGAAAAACAATTCGCGCATTGGCGCATCAGTTCATTGTCGCGGTTGATGTCGATGCCGTTTTCTTCGAGATCGACGATGGCGGTGAAAATGTCGGTGGCGCGGTTGAACAACGCACCGGCCAGCATCGCCGCATTGACCCGTTTGCGCTGCGGGTCGGTTTCACGCTCCCACGCCGCCCGCGCCTCTTCGAGTTTTTCCCCCGGCGTGTTGATGCCGGCTTCGGTGTGATGAAAAGTGCGGCGGGTGAGCGCGTCAATCAACTGCTTTTTGGCGAACAGGGTTTCCGCCGGGGGCTGATAATAACGAACCCAGTAGTCGTCATAAAAAATACGCACCACACCATCGGTGGTTTTGATGGTGCCGTTTTCGATCTCGTTCTCGATCTCGTTTTCGACTTGAGGGTTGATAGCCGGTTTGTTCATTAAAAACGCCCGTGAGTTGGCGAAATGGGATGACATTATAAACCGGTAGCCACCGCCATTCCCGCGCATTTTTGCCTATATTGATCGGCGTCGCCGGACGCCGAATGAGGTCAATACGCACAGTCGGACAGCGGCGTCGGGCACGGGCTTTGGATGATTCGATCCAGTAGGTTGTCGTATTCGATGCGGTTGGTCTGGTAGTCGATGAGATATTCGCTGTGGTCCAGCCGGGCGATTCGCTCGTCTTTGTAAGCCTGCAACAAATCCCGGAACGAGGTTTGGCCGGATTGATAGTTTTGGTATTCGATGGCCGTGCTTTGCGCCGCCGCTTCGATGGCCTCGAGCATCCGCCCTTCGTCCCAAGTGAGCAGGGTGTCCAGTAGCCGAATATCCGCCAGGATGTCTTGAAGTTTTTCCTGATAACTAATTTCTAGTTTGCGCACGCCGAGGCGAGATTTTTTCAGGTTGGCACGGGTGGAGATGTTGCCGCCCAGCGGATAGCGGAACTCCAGCCCGATCATGTAGTTTGTTTTATCGTCATCGTAGACCGAGGATGAGGTATTGCCCTGGGACAAGGTTTGTCGCGCTTCCAGATCCAGGTCGAGGGTCGGCAAGTTTTGATTTTTATAATACTCAATTTCAAGCTGACTCAACGCAATGTTCAGGTTGATTCTTTCCAGCGTGCGGTTGCGAGTTTCCAGATAACCGGGCAGGTTGTTCGCAATCAGGTCGGCGCGTTTGTGTAAATCAAATTGCGCGGTTTCGGTTAAAATCGTCCGGTCTTTCAGCAAGGAGGACAGTTTTTCCCGGATAGCCCGCAACCTGGTGCGGGTGTCCGAATTGTCGGCTTCGATTTGATACACGGTGGTTTTCAGAAGCGCTATTTCGGCTTCGTCTTTGGCATCCAGTCGCTGAAATTTATCCAGAAACTCCCGGTCGATGAAATCCCGCCGCTGGTATAAAACCCATAGCAAGTAATCGCTCAGTCGGTCATCGAGAAAATCTTCATTGGTTTCATAAAACAGCAGTTTTTGTCGTTTCAAGTCGATGATGTCGCGGTGATGAGTTTTCAGGGATGCGGCGTTGCTGTCGTGTTTGAGCAACGGATAGGTGTAGCGGATATACCCCTCGGTTGCATCTTTTTTCGTATTGTAATCCTTTGTCGGCTGGTGAACCAGTTTTTTGTATCGTATCAGCGTGTCCTTGTCCCTTGAACGGCTGATGCCCAGATCCAAACTGCCGGGATTGGACAAGAAACGTTTTTCCAGACTGACGCCGATTTCTTTCGGATACTGCTCCCTGTTCTTGGTATAAGTGTAAGTGGAAGTGGTTTCGCGATGCAGATCCTGATAGCGGTAGTCGGCATCAAAATACAGCACCGACTTCCAGTTTTGATAATTATCCCGGCTGGCGTCCAGTTCAATCTGCTTGATGTCCAAACCAATCTGCGCTTCTTCCAGCAACTGATCCTGTGCCAGCACTTTTTCGATGAACTGCGCTTCGGTGATGGCGAAAGCGGGGGCCGAAAGTAGCGGCACTAGCAACGACAATAACGACAGCAGACAAAGCCAATATCCCAAATATTTTGGAATACATTCTGTCGCGTAATTCCCGGTTGGCCGCCCGCTATTTTTGCGGTCGCTGAGGCGGGGGTTGTATGCGGTAAGTGTTGCCCCGAAATTCTCCGCCGAGGTGGTTCCTGTTCCTGAATAAGTTGTGTTCATTTTTGCGCTCCATGGGAAAAGCGCGTAGCCTATCTACTTTTTTTCTCAAGGCAATCACTTCGGCAGAAAAAGCGAATGCTTTGTGGTATTTCTCAAAATTTCCGGGGCATTAAGGCACTCAGCGGCTGAGTCGGGGCAAGATTTGGTCGAGACTTTGCTTCGCTATATCGACGAATTCATCGATCTCACTGCGGCTGATGATCAAGGGCGGAGACAGCACCAGCGTATCCCCCACGGCGCGCATTATCAGGCCGTTGTCGAAGCAGGCATCGCGGCACAGCGCCCCGGCCCCGAGCGCGGCGTCAAACCGCCGGCCGGTGGATGGATCCGCCACCAATTCAATGGCGCCGATGAATCCTTTGACCCGCACTTCTCCCACCAACGGATGCGCGGCGAGGGTTTGCAGTTGCGCTTGCAGGTAGTCCATGGTGTGGTCGCGGGCGTTTTCGATGATGCGCTCGTCGCGCAGGATGGCGATGTTTTTGAGGGCCACTGCGCAGGCCACCGGATGCCCGGAATAAGTATAGCCGTGGTTGAACTCATCGTCGTATTGGTCGAGCACCTGCGCCACCTTGTCGGCCACCATCACCGCGCTAATCGGTTGATAACCGGATGACAAGCCCTTGGCAAGCGTCATCAAATCGCCCTCGATGCCGAAAGTTTCGGAAGCAAACCAGTTGCCGGTGCGACCAAACCCGCAGATGACCTCGTCGACGACCAGCAGGATGTCGTATTTCTCGCAGATGCGCCGAATTTCCGGCCAGTAGGTGTCCGGCGGAATGATTACGCCGCCGGCACCTTGAATGGGTTCACCGATAAATGCTGCGACCCGGTCGGCGCCCAGCGCCTCGATTTTATCTTGCAACGCACGCGCCGCCTTGCGCCCAAACTCGGCTTCGGACAGTCCTCGGTCTGCTTCCCCACGGCCAAAATAATAGGGTTGTTCGATGTGTTCGATGTCGGGGATGGGCAAGCCGCCTTGAGCGTGCATGGCCGCCATCCCGCCGAGGCTGGCGCCGGCCATGGTGCTGCCATGATAGGCGTTGTGGCGGCTGATGATGATGCGGCGTTGTTCCTGTCCGCGAAGTTTCCAGTAATAGCGCGCCAGGCGCACGATGGTGTCGTTGGCGTCGGAGCCGCTGCAGCCGAAAAACACGCGCTGGTATTGACGCGGCGTAACTTCGGCGAGGGCTTCGGCGAGTTCCACCGCCGGCAGTTGGGCGGTGCGAAAGAAACTGTTGTAATAAGGCAGTTGTTCCATCTGCCGCTCGGCTACATGGGCGAGTTCGTTGCGTCCATAGCCGATGTTGACGCACCACAACCCCGACATTGCATCGAGGTAGCATTTGCCATCTGAATCGAATACATACACGCCGGTCGCGCTGGTGATGATGCGCGCGCCGTCGACGTGCATGCGATGGTGGTTGGTAAACGGATGGAGATGGTGTCTGCGGTCGAGGTCACGCAGTTCGGCGGTGGTGAGGGTGGACATAACTTAAAGAAATGGAAAGAGTTGGAAAGAAATAACGATGCCAGTGTATCAGTTTTGATTTTCCAAGTCGGCGGCTTTTTCCTCCGCCGATTTTCCGAATACCTGAGTGATAACCAGCGCCATGGAGGAGATGATAATCATAACCGTGGAGATGGCGGCAATGGTCGGGTCTATTTGATCGCGCAGGGCGAGGAACATGCTGCGGGTGATGGTGGACATGTCCCGGCCGGAGATGAACAGGGCGACTATTACTTCGTCGAATGAAACGATGAAGGCGAGCAGCGCCCCGGTGATGACAGAAAAGCGTATTTGCGGCAGAGTGATGACCATAAAAGCCCGCAGGCGAGACGCGCCGAGGCTGCGCGCAACCAGTTCCTGATTCATGTCGTAACTTCTCAACCCGGCGCTGATGACGATCAACGCCATCGGCAGCGCCAGCGCGGAATGCGCGAGCACCAACCCGAGCATGGTGTTGTTCAATTTCAGATGGGTATAGGCAAAGAATACACCGATGGCGATTAGAATTACCGGCACCATCATCGGCGTGATCAGCAGCACAAAAATATAGCGCGCCGCTTTCAGGTTGGATACATACAGGCCGTAGGCCGCCATGGTTGCCATGGGCGTGACTACGGCAACGGTGAGCAGCGCGGCTTTGACGGAAACCCAGGTGGCGGTCATCCATTCGTTGGAGCCGAAATAATTTGCATACCATCTGCTGGACCAAGTGCGCGGCGGGAACTCCAGATATTGGGAACCGGAGAACGACATGGGGATGACGATGAGCGTAGGGATGATCAAAAACAGAATGATGAAACCGGCGAGCAGGTATAGCCACAGCCGGCGACCGTGGGTGATTTGGGTGTCGGATGCCGGGCGAGACAGCCAGCGTTGGTTGGCGGCGGCGTTGTTCATGAGTGGTTCATTACTCGTGCCCGCCGCCGAGTACGCGATCCAGTCGCAGCAGTTTATGGGCGACAAACAAAACCGCCAGAGTGAGCACCAGCAGCACTACTCCCAGCGCGCTTGCGGTGCCGAAGTTGAAGAACATATCCACCAGCGTTTCGATCTTCATGGATACCATGATGACCTTGCCGCCGCCGAGCACCGCCGGGGTTACGAAAAACCCGAGGCACAACACAAAAACGATGATCATTCCGGCGAATAGCCCCGGCAAGGATAGCGGCAGAAACACATACTGAAATGCCTTCATCGGGCCGGCGCCGAGGTTCGATGCGGCTTTGATGTAATCGAAATCGATGGATTTCATTGAGCCATATAATGGCAGCACCAGAAACGGCAGCATGATGTGCGCCATGCCGATTAGCGTGCCGTTGAGGTTGTGGGCGAGGCGTAGCGGGGTATCCCACAAACCCAGTTCCATGCCCCATTGATTGATCAGCCCTTTTCGCTGTAGCACCACCAGCCACGCATAGGTGCGCACCAGCAGCGAAGTCCAAAATGGCAGCAGCACCGCCATCAGACCCAACGCCGCCCAGCGCTTCGGCAGTTGGGAGAGAAAATACGCGAGCGGATAGCCGAACAATACGCACAAAGCGGTGGTCAGGAAACTGACCTTGAAGGTGGTGATGAAGATGCGGGTGTAGGATTTGCTTTCAATCATTCGCGTGTAGTTGTCGGCGGACAGCACCCCGGCATCGTTGAACAGCGACAGCCAGAACAGCCAGCCCACCGGCACCAGAATAACCACCAGCACCAGCACAGCGGCGGGCATGGAGAGGCCGAACAAAGCCAGTTTTTCGCGCCGCTCATCGCGGCGTAATCCGTCAAAATTGACGCCCGCAGTCATGATTTGGTGTCCGAAGTGTCGTTTTCCCGGCGCGGAATCAGCGTGGTTTCATCGGTATGCAACCCCAGCGTGATTTCGCTTCCGGGTTGCGGGGCCGCGGCAAGGGACTGCTGCTGGCTGGCGCTTCGCATCGCCACTTCGGCGCCGTCCTTCAGGGTTGCGTATACGACAAAACTTTCTCCCTGATACACCACGTCGTCCACCGTCCCGTGGAAGCAGTTGTAATCCGCCGATTCGCCGTCGGGCAATAAAACCAACCGCTCGGGCCGCAGCATCAGCAAATCCCCGTGCTGGTCGCCGTTTCGATCCATCGGCGCCGCAGGTTGTTCGGGCAGTTGCAAGGGCTTGCCGCCGTAGCAGGGTTTGCCGGCGATATATTCCACCGCAAGCAGGGTGGATTCGCCGATGAAGTTGGCCACGAACGGCGTGGCGGGGTGGTCGTAGATGCGGCGTGGTGTATCCAGTTGAACTAGTTTTCCGTGGTTGATTACGGCCACGCGGTCGGACATGGTCAACGCCTCGCGCTGGTCGTGGGTGACATATACCGTGGTCATGCCGAGTTTTTCATGCAGCCTACGCAGTTCGATCTGCATCTGCTCGCGCAGTTTTTTATCGAGGGCCGACAAGGGTTCATCCATGAGCAAAATGCGCGGCTCGAAAACGATGGCCCGGGCCAACGCCACGCGCTGTTTTTGTCCACCGGACAGTTGGGTGATGCGCCGTTCACCGTAGCCTTGAAGTTGTACGGTGGCCAGCGCATTGTCGACGCGGATGCGGATGTCTTCTTTTGATGCGCCGCGCAGTTTCAGGGGGAAGCCGATGTTGCCCGCCACGTTCATATGCGGAAACAGCGCGTAGTTCTGAAACACCATACCGACCTCGCGCTTGTGGGGTGGCGTGCGGATGACCTCTTCGTCGCCGAAACGCAAACTGCCGAAATCCGGGCGCGTAAACCCCGCCAGCACCATCAGCAGGGTGGTTTTACCCGATCCCGAAGGGCCCAGCAAGGTCAGAAATTCTCCGCTTTCCACATCGAGGTCGACATGGTCCAGCGCGTGAACATTGCCGTAGGTTTTGGTGGCCGCACGGATGCGAATGGGCAGCGCCTTGATGGGTTCCATTGGGTTTGGTTCTGGGTTTGGTTTTGGGCGTGGTTGGAATTACAAGAAGGGAGATCGTTTTGCTAAAAAGAAGGCGGCGCTGTTTAGTGCGCCGCCTTCGTGTTTGCGGCACTCCGTAACGAGGCGCCGCTTGTTAAGGTTTGCGGATTATTCCGTGATCATGTCTTGATACATCTCCGAAGCGACTTTCTCCCACTTGGCATACCATTCCTGACTGACCGGAAGCATTTTCTCGGCGTTGTCGGGATGCGACGGCAGGCTGCGCGCCAACGCATCGTCAATCTTGCCGAGTTTGTAGGCGTCGGAATTGGTCGGGCCGTAAGTGATGTATTTGGGAAGATTTACCTGAATTTCCGCCTTGCTCATCTCGGCGATGACCTTCATCGCCACATCAGGGTTGGGTGCGCCGTTGGGAATGCCGAAGCAGTCGTGATCTTGCAACGCTTGATTGAAAGTATAAGAGACTTTGGCGCCATCTTTTTTGGCGTTGTCAAAGCGACCGTTCCAGCCGGTGGCCATGTCCACTTCGCCATCTTTCATCAGTTGCGCATGTTGCGCGCCGGAAGCCCACCATACCGCCACAAACGGTTTCAGTTCACGGATTTTGTCGAGCGCGCGCTTGATGCCTGCTTCGCTGTCGAGTACCGCGTATACCTCAGCCGGTGGCACGCCGTCCGCCATCAGTGCAGGCTCCAGCATGCCGTCCATTTTTCCGCGGATCGAGCGGGTGCCGGGAAATTTTTCCACATCCCAGAAATCCGCCCAGTTTTGCGGCCCGTTTTCGCCGTAGGTTTCGGTGTTCCAGGCGGCAACGGTGGCGAAGATGTCGGAACCGACACAGCACGGCAGATAGGAGCCGGGCACGAAGGCGGAAACATCAATGATGTTGTAGTCCAGCGGGATGAGTAGTTCTTCCACGCATGCCCGCGCACCGCCACCGGCACCGGTGCTGATAATGTCCCACGGCACTGCACCGGCTTTCACTTTGGTGCGCAGTTGTCCGACTCCTTTCCAGGTTTCTTCGTTGATGGTGATGCCGGTCGCCGCCGACACCGGCTGGAACAGTGCCTTGCTCTGTGCTTCCTGATAGGAACCGCCCCAGGAGGCCACGGTCACTTCCTCGGCGGATACGGATCCCGCTGCCAGGGTGATGCCGAAAAAAGCACCCGTCAGGGCAATCTTGGTAAGTTTTGTTTGCATTGGTGATGGTCTCCAAAAAATAAAAGAAAGGGGTGTTGTGCGGGGTTGTTTTACGCCGGATGCCGGCGGCGGGCATTATTACACAGAATTACCCGCAGTGTATGCGCTACGACTTATTGCATTCTTGCGCGGGAATGACGAGGGGGCGGGATGCGGCGGGAAATGTGAGCATTACGGCGGCCAATAACCAGCAACCCGTAGGGAATTGGGGGGAAGTTGAACTTTTTTGGGCGGTGAATGTGTTATAAGTACCCTAATCCTGTTTTGGGGTGCATTATATGAAGCATTTAGCCACACAGATTTTATTGGCTTTTCATGAAAAGCATGTGCCGGGTATTGCCCGATTAATTGCTCTTGAATCTAACATTGATTCGATTGAAAAGGTTGCTTCTCATGCCGCGCACATAGCCCCCCCACACACAATTTGAATTGGGGCGGATAATGTGCAGGCTGTTCTTTCACCGAAGTTTCCTTGTGTTGTTGCTGCCCCTTGGCCTGCTCGCTGGGTGGTCATCTGAAGCCGAGACGCAAACACAACCGATTGTGCTGCCGAAAGTGCCCTACTTCGATGCGGCCGTACTCGACGATGGGCGCGTTAAGGTATCTCACGATACGCTGGGCATCTCCATCCCGCTCGGTACTTCCTTGCACTACGAACATCGGGTCGGCGATGGCGAATTTCGCGCTTTCTCCATAGCAAACCCTCCCGGTGCGCAAGGATTTTTTACTATTCCATTAGACGGCAACGGCCCCAATTACTTCCAAGCTAGGCTATACAACGGCGATGCAATCGGCCCGCCGTCTGATGTGTTTCAGATAAGTGCCGGCCCTTCTGTGGCACCGAGCATGGTGCGAGATCTCCGTGCTTCTTACAATGCGGGGAGCAGAGCGGTGACCCTGAACTGGCAGCGACCCTTAGTCGCTGGGGATTTGTATTTCACCACTACCGGTAGTTACTGGGTGTTTCGCAGGGATTCAACTACAAATTTTATACAGCAATCCATCATTGCCATTTTGGGTACACGGGTATTTACCTACACCGACACAGATATTTCGTCCCCCAACGTCGAATATAGTTATCAAGTCTGGGCAGTAAACAGCGTTGGCAATACCAATACTTCTGTGGCCATCTCCATACCTAACCTGACGACGCCGGTTGCCAATGCCGATGCCGATCAAACTGTCGTCGAAGGCGTGTCCGTCATGCTCGATGGCCGCGGCAGTAGAGATGCCGATATTGGAGATGTTTTGAGTTATCGCTGGGAGCAAATCGGCGGGACGTCTGTGTCGCTGACTGATGAACGCTCCGCCACCCCGACCTTTATCGCGCCGAGTCGGTCCGCAGCGAACTTGGAGATGTTGACCTTCAGGCTAACGGTGACCGACTTGGGCAACAGCAATTCTACCGACGAGGTGACCATCGCCGTGCTGGATGATTCGCCGACGGCACATTTATCTATCGATAGCAGCAGCAGTATTGTGCGTGAAGGCGAGCAATTCACTTTTATAGCGACCCTCGATCGGGCGTTCCCCGCGGAGTTGAGTTTCAACTGGAGGACGCTGGAAGGATCGACAGCGACTCCCGCGTTGCGGGAATTTGCAAGAAGGACAGGGGCAGCCAACTTCACGGCGGTTGACGGGGTGGACTACAGGGGCGACTCCGGTGTTTTGGTATTCCCTCCGTTTCAAACACAAGCCTCGTTTACGGTGAACACAATCGATGACGATATACTCAAACGCATCGCGTTCTTTACGCTGGAATTATCCGAAGTCGCTACCGACCCGCTACCGGCCGGAGTCAATTTCACCCGCCTCACCCGCGCAGCCATTCTGGATAATGAGCCTATTAGTGTACTCGTGAGTATCGATGAGGTGGAGGCGGATGAGGGTGATGATGTAATATTCTTTGTAAACTTTCACCCCTATCTGGTCGCTAATGGGTATGAGGCGCGACTCGGATGGTCTACCGCAGATGGCACGGCGATGGCAAACGCCACGACCGTGGTAGCGGGAATGGACTACCGTTCTACCATAGGTGAGGACCGGTTCCCGTTTGGTGCGACGGGCTATTTTATCACCGTGCCCGGCCGTGAGGACAACGTAGTCGAACGAGACGAAACTTTTACGCTCACCTTCTCCACCATCGATGATTTGCCCGCCGCAGTTTCATTCGCGGGCGGTGCGATGAACATGATCCAAGCCACTGGCCGCATCCTGAATGATGATTCGGCGGTCATACATATTTTCGATGTCTCGGCGCAAGAGGGGACGGATCTGGTCTTCCCAATCACCATGAGCCAGCAGGTGGCTGAGGCTGTGCAGGTGGATTGGAGCATCGAGCCTTCCAACGCAGAGGTGCGGGAGGGCGAAGATTACCAAGGAGCAAGTGGTTCGATCATGATCCCCGCCGGCATGACGACAGCGGCAATCACGGTGCCAAGCATCGAAGATAATTTGTTTGAGAGGGACGAATCTTTTGTGGTGACGCTGACCCTGCCGGATGACTTCGACGGCGCGCTGAGTATTGACTCCACTGCCACTGCCACGGGCACCATCGAGGATAACGATGGGATGAGAGTGGCAATCGCCGATGCGGCGGTGATGGAAGGTGGCACCCTTTCTTTCGCGGTATCACTGAGTCAGCAGGCACTTGGGGATTTGGCGTTCAATGTGGCGACCGCAGACCGCTCGGCGACGGCGGGCGATGACTATACGGCGGTGAACTCTGTCTTGACGATTCCCTCGGGTGCTACGGGAGCGACGGTAACGGTCATGAGCACGGAGGATACGCTGGTTGAGGGCGACGAGGATTTCACGGTGATGCTGTCGGCGGCCGGCACTTTGCCGGCCAGGGTGTTTTTGGGAGATGACACGGCAATAGGCACCATCGAAGACAACGATGAGGCGGTGGTGAGCATCGCCGATGCGAGGGCGGTGGAAGGTGACGCGCTTTCTTTTGCGGTATCGCTGGAGCGGGCGGTCGCCGCCGATGTGATGCTCAATTGGTCGACGCTTGAAGCGACGGCAACGCCGGCGGACGATGACTACACAGCAGTGACGAACCGTATCTTGACGATTCCCGCGGGCGAGACGGCAGCGGCGATAACGGTGATGAGCATCGATGATGCGCGGGTCGAGGAAGACGAGTCCTTCACGGTGGAAGTGTTGCCCATAATGGGTTCGGGACCAATCGTGACCGTCAACAACACCACAGCCACGGGCGTCATCGAGAATGACGACACGGCGACCATGACGATTGATGATGCAGCAATAACGGAAGGGGGTGACTTAGTTTTCGCGATACAGTTGACGCAAGCAGCGGCGGTAGATATAGGACTGACTTGGTCTACGAGCGACGACACGGCGACGGCGAACGCCGACTACAGGCCGGCGACCGATGTTGCCCTGACCATTCCGGCGGGCGATAGGTCAGCGGCGATTATCGTGACGAGCCGCGAAGATACGCTGGTCGAGGAAGACGAGAATTTCACGGTGACGCTGTCGGTTACCACTGCTTTGCCGAGCGGAGTCACTTTTACCGACCCCATAGCCACGGGCACCATCGAAGAGAACGACACGGCGACCATGACCATTGATGATGCGACGGGAACAGAAGGGGATGACTTTATTTTCGCGATACGGTTGACGAAAGCATCTGCGGTCGATATAGGGCTGACTTGGTCTACGAGCGACGGCACGGCGACGGCGGGCAGAGACTATACGGCGGTGACGAACCGCGCCTTGACCATTCCGGCGGGAAGTACGGAAACGGAGATTATCGTGACGAGCCTCACGGATAGGCATGTCGAGAGAGACGAAGATTTCACGGTGACGCTGTCCACCGTTGCTGCTTTGCCAGCCGGAATCATTTTGACCGACCCCATCGCCACGGGCACGATCACGCCGATGAATCATTTGCCGATCGCCACCTTCATCTGGCCGGCAACGGTTATGTCAGGCGACACCGTCACTCTGGACGGTAGCGGCAGTTCAGACCCGGATGGTGATGACGGTAATTTGACCTATATCTGGAGCTATCTTGGTGCTGAGGAAAGAGGTTCGCGTGTGCGGGTAGATGTGGATGTCACCCTCGACCTGACGGATCCGGTTCGCCCGACCTTTGTCGCGCCGAATGTGCCAGTTGGGACTGCGACTGATCTGATCGTTTCGCTGGTGGTGCGGGATGAACTGGGCGGGGAATCGCGGCCGAAGACGCTACTTTCCGGTTTCGCGATACTCGTTTTATCGAATGACGACCCGGTTGCCGTGATTGAAGTGTCGACTCCCCACGCTATCATACCGGGGAACCGACCACCCACTCTTCCCACTCCCCTCACGGCTGTCTTTCTGGAAGGCGAAACCGTCACTCTAGATAGTAGCAGCAGTGTGGACCCCTTAGGTCAAGGGCTGACCTATCGATGGGTGGTGTTCGACGACTCGAACATCTTGACTGGCGTCCGAACGAGCGCTGTGGTGACGCTTGTGACGCAGGAATTGCCGGATACGGGCGCCTCCCACAGACTTGATGTGGTGCTGGAAGTCACGGACGCAGCCGGTAACGAATCGGTAACGGCAGCGGTAATTATCCTGGTGGTCTCCCAACCGATGGCCGAGGCCGGCGATCCGCAAACCGTGGCAGAGGGCGCGACCGTTACCCTGAATGGCGAAGAGAGCATCGGTCACATTGACCCAATATCAGCCACGCCGCTGATATATTCTTGGCGGCAGACCGGTGGCACGCCGACGGTGGATTTGGAAAATGCGGATACCGCCCGTGCGACTTTCACTGCGCCGGGTGGGGTGGCGGCGGGTACGATGTTGGAGTTGGAGTTCGAACTGAAGATTACCACCGAATTTACGGTGTCGGCATCGGATACGGTCGCCATCACCGTGGAAGACGCCGTGGAGATCACGGCGCCGGATAATCAGACCTACACCACCGACACGGCGATTACGGACTTGACCCTGCCAGAGGCCACCGGCGGCACCGGCACCGCGACCTATACCCTGACCGGGCCGAGTAGCACGGCGTTGGCAACCGCCGTGCCCGGTCTAAACTTTGACGCCAATAACCGCACCCTCTCCGGCACGCCGACCACCGCAACAGCGCAACCGGTTACCTTGACCTACACCGCCACGGATGACAACGGTAGTATCGCTATGGATACCTTTACCGTCACTGTGGCGGCGGGGGTGGAGGTCACTGTGCCGGGTGATCAAACCTACACCATCGATACGGCGATTACGGACTTGACCTTAGACCCGGCCACCGGCGGCACCGGTGACCTGACTTATATGCTGATGCCACTGCCGGACGGTTTGGATTTTGATGTGGACAGCCGTGTTCTATCCGGTACGCCGATTGCAATGGAAACGGTTGAAGCAATCTACACCGCCACAGATAACAATGGTGCCAGTCAATCGGCAACCTTTACCATAACCGTGGCGGATGGGTTGGCACTGAACGCCCCAAGCAATCAGACCTACACAATGGACACGGCAATTACGGACTTGAGTTTGCCTGAGGCAACCGGCGGCACTACTCCATTGACCTATACACTGATGCCGCTACCGACCGGTCTAACTTTTACCGCAAGCACCCGTACCTTGTCCGGCACGCCGACTGCAATGGAAGAGGTTATGCCAATCTACACCGTCACAGATAACAATAGCGCGAGTCAATCGGCAACCTTTACCATAACCGTGGCGAATGGGTTGGCACTGAACGCCCCAAGCAATCAAACCTACACAATGGACACCGCAATTACGGACTTGAGTTTGCCTGAGGCAACCGGCGGCACCACGCCGCTGACTTATACGCTGACACCGCTGCCGGACGGTCTAACTTTTACCGCAAGCACCCGTACCTTGTCTGGCACGCCGACTGCAATGGAAGAGGTTATGCCAATCTACACCGTCACAGATAACAATAGCGCGAGTCAATCGGCAACCTTTACCATAACCGTGGCGAATGGGTTGGCACTGAACGCCCCAAGCAATCAAACCTACACAATGGACACGGCGATTACGGACTTGAGTTTGCCTGAGGCAACCGGCGGCACTACGCCGCTGACTTATACGCTGATGCCGCTGCCGGACGGTCTAACTTTTACCGCAAGCACCCGTACCTTGTCTGGCACGCCGACTACAACGCAAGAGGTTATGCCAACCTACACCGTCACAGATAACAATGGCGCGAGTCAATCGGCAACCTTTACCATAACCGTGGCGAATGGACTGGCGTTGAATGCCCCAAGCAATCAAACCTACACAATGGACACCGCAATTACGGACTTGAGTTTGCCTGAGGCAACCGGCGGCACTACGCCGCTGACTTATACGCTGATGCCGCTGCCGGACGGTCTAACTTTTACCGCAAGCACCCGTACCTTGTCTGGCACGCCGACTGCAATGGAAGAGGTTATGCCAATCTACACCGTCACAGATAACAATGGCGCGAGTCAATCGGCAACCTTTACCATAACCGTGGCGAATGGGTTGGCACTGAACGCCCCAAGCAATCAGACCTACACAATGGACACCGCAATTACGGACTTGAGTTTGCCTGAGGCAACCGGCGGCACCACGCCATTGACCTATACGCTGATGCCGCTACCGACCGGTCTAAACTTTAACGCAGGCACCCGTACCTTGTCCGGCACGCCGACTGCAATGGAAGAGGTTATGCCAATCTACACCGTCACAGATAACAATGGCGCGAGTCAATCGGCAACCTTTACCATAACCGTGGCGAATGGGTTGGCACTGAACGCCCCAAGCAATCAAACCTACACAATGGACACTGCGATTACGGACTTGCCCTTGCCTGAGGCAACCGGCGGCACCACTCCGTTGACTTATACGCTGATGCCGCTACCGACCGGTCTAAACTTTAACGCAAGCACCCGTACCTTGTCCGGCACGCCGACTGCAATGGAAGAGGTTATGCCAATCTACACCGTCACGGATGACAATGGTGCCAGCCAATCGGCGACCTTTACCATAACCGTGGCGAATGGACTGGCGTTGAATACCCCAAGCAATCAAACCTACACAATGGACACGGCAATTACGGACTTGACCTTGCCTGAGGCAACCGGCGGCACTACTCCGCTGACTTATACGCTGATACCGCTACCGACCGGTCTAAACTTTAACGCAAGCACTCGGGTTCTGTCCGGCACGCCGACTGCAATGCAAGAGGTTATGCCAACCTACACCGTCACAGATAACAATAGCGCGAGTCAATCGGCAACCTTTACCATAACCGTGGCGAATGGACTGGCACTGAACGCCCCAAGCAATCAAACCTACACAATGAACACGGCGATTACGGACTTGACATTAGACCCGGCCACCGGCGGCACTACTCCCCTGACCTATACGCTGTCGCCGCTACCGACCGGTCTAAACTTTAACGCAAGCACTCGGGTTCTGTCCGGCACACCGACCACCATGCAGACGATTACCGCAACCTATACCGCAACGGATAACAACAACAGTATCGCTACGGACACCTTTACCATCACCGTGGCGGCGAGAGTAGCGGTAACTGCACCGGTCGATCAAACCTACACAATGAACACCGCAATTACGGACTTGATTTTGCCTGAGGCAACCGGCGGCACCACTCCGTTGACCTATACGCTGTCGCCGCTACCGACCGGTCTAAACTTTAACGCAACCACCCGTGTCTTGTCTGGCACACCGACCACCATGCAGACGATTACCGCAACCTATACGGCAACGGATAACAACAACAGCATCGCCACGGCAACCTTTACCATCACCGTGGCGGCGAGAGTGGCGGTAACTGCGCCGGACGATCAAACCTACACAATGAACACCGCGATTACGGACTTGATTTTGCCTGAGGCAACCGGCGGCACTACTCCGTTGACTTATACGCTGATGCCGCTACCGACCGGTCTAAACTTTAACGCAAGCACCCGTGTCTTGTCCGGCACACCGACCACCATGCAGACGATTACCGCAACCTATACCGCAACGGATAACAACAACAGCATCGCCACGGCAACCTTTACCATAACCGTGGCGAATGGACTGGCACTGAACGCCCCAAGCAATCAAACCTACACGATGGACACGGCGATTACGGACTTGACCTTGGATATGGCCACCGGCGGCACCACGCCGCTGACTTATACGCTGATGCCGCTACCGACCGGTCTAAACTTTAACGCAAGCACTCGGGTTCTGTCTGGCACACCGACCACCATGCAGACGATTACCGCAACCTATACCGCAACGGATAACAACAACAGCATCGCCACGGCAACCTTTACCATAACCGTGGCGAATGGGTTGGTGCTGAACGCCCCAAGCAATCAAACCTACACAATGGACACGGCAATTACGGACTTGACATTAGACCCGGCAACCGGCGGCACCACACCGCTGACTTATACACTGATGCCGCTACCGACCGGTCTAAACTTTAACGCAGACACCCGTGTTCTGTCCGGCACACCGACCACCATGCAGACGATTACCGCAACCTATACCGCAACGGATAACAACAACAGCATCGCCACGGCAACCTTTACCGTCACCGTGGCGGCGGGAGTGGCGGTCACGGCGCCGGGCGATCAAACCTATACCATGGATGCCACGATTACGGACTTGACCTTGCCTGAGGCAACCGGCGGCACTACTCCATTGACCTATACGCTAATGCCGCTGCCGACCGGTCTAAACTTTAACGCAAGCACTCGGGTTCTGTCTGGCACACCGACCACCATGCAGACGATTACCGCAACCTACACCGCAATGGATAACAACAACAGCATCGCCACGGCAACCTTTACCATCACCGTGGCGAATGGGTTGGCGTTGAATGCCCCAAGCAATCAAACCTACACAATGGACACGGCGATTACGGACTTGACCTTGGATATGGCCACCGGCGGCACTACTCCGCTGACTTATACACTGATGCCGCTACCGACCGGTCTAAACTTTAACGCAGGCACCCGTGTTCTGTCTGGCACACCGACCACCATGCAGACGATTACCGCAACCTATACGGCAACGGATAACAACAACAGTATCGCCACGGCAACCTTTATCATAACCGTGGCGAATGGGTTGGTGCTGAACGCCCCGAACAATCAAACCTACACGATGAACACCGCGATTACGGCCTTGCCCTTGGCCCCGGCAACCGGCGGCACTTCTCCGCTGACTTATATGCTGGCGTCGTTGCCGAACGGTTTGACTTTTGATGCGGATAGCCGTGTTCTGTCCGGCACGCCGAACGCAATGCAGACGGTTACAGCAACTTACACCGCAACGGATAGCAATGGTGCCAGCCAATCGGCGACCTTTACTATCACCGTGGCGAATGGCTTGGCGTTGAACGCTCCGGGCAATCAAACCTACACAATGAACACGGCGATTACGAATTTGGCTTTGCCTATAGCCTCTGGCGGCACCGGCACGGTGACCTATACATTGGCACCACTGCCGAACGGTCTGACTTTTACCGTAGGCACCCGTGTTCTGTCCGGCACACCGACCACAATGGAAACGGTTACAGCAATCTACACCGCAATGGATACCAACGGCAGTACCGCTATGGATACCTTTACTATCACCGTGGCGAATGGGTTGGCGTTGAACGCTCCGGGCAATCAAACCTACACAACGGACATGGCGATTACGAATTTGGCCTTGCCTATGGCCTCCGGCGGCACCGGCACAGTGACCTATACATTGGCACCACTGCCGAACGGTCTGACTTTTATCGCAACCACCCGTGTTCTGTCCGGCACACCGACCACAATGGAAACGGTTACAGCAACCTACACCGCAATGGATACCAACGGCAGTACCGCTATGGATACCTTTACTATCACCGTGGCGAATAGGTTGGCGTTGAACGCTCCGGGCAATCAAACCTACACAATGAACACGGCGATTACAAATTTGGCCTTGCCTATGGCCTCCGGCGGCACCGGCACGGTGACCTATACGCTGACACCGCTGCCGGACGGTCTAAACTTTAACGCAACCACCCGTGTTCTGTCCGGCACACCGACCACCATGCAGACGATTACAGCAACCTACACCGCAATGGATACCAACGGCAGTACCGCTATGGCTACCTTTACTATCACCGTGGCGAATAGGTTGGCGTTGAACGCCCCGGGCAATCAAACCTACACAATGAACACGGCGATTACGGACTTGGCCTTGCCTATGGCCTCTGGCGGCACCGGCACGGTGACCTATACATTGGCACCACTGCCGAACGGTCTGACTTTTACCGCAGGCACCCGTGTTCTGTCCGGCACACCGACCACAATGGAAACGGTTACAGTAATCTACACCGCAATGGATACCAACGGCAGTACCGCTATGGATACCTTTACTATCACTGTGGCGAATGGGTTGGCGTTGAACGCCCCGGGCAATCAAACCTACACAATGAACACGGCGATTACGAATTTAGCCTTGCCTATGGCCACCGGCGGCACCGGCACAGTGACCTATACATTGGCACCACTGCCGAACGGTCTGACTTTTATCGCAACCACCCGTGTTCTGTCCGGCACACCGACCACAATGGAAACGGTTACAGCAACCTACACCGCAATGGATACCAACAGCAGTACCGCTATGGCTACCTTTACTATCACCGTGGCGAATGGGTTGGCGTTGAGCGCTCCGGGCAATCAAACCTACACAACGGACATGGCGATTACGAATTTGGCCTTGCCTATGGCCTCCGGCGGCACCGGCACGGTGACCTATACATTGGCACCACTGCCGACCGGTCTGACTTTTATCGCAGACCCCCGTGTTCTGTCCGGCACGCCGAACGCAGAGGGCGAAACCGAACTCACCTACACCGCCATGGATGAAAACGGCAGCATGGCCATCGCCGCCTTTGTCGTCATCATATCTGCGGATGTGACGGTAAGCGATCCCAGCATAGTGGCGGGAGTGGCACTGAATGCGCCGGGCAATCAGACCTATACTGTGGACACGGAAATTACGCCCCTGACCATGCCCGAGGCAACCGGCGGCACCGGCACCGTGACTTATACGCTGACACCGCTGCCGGACGGTTTGAACTTTGACGACACTGGCCGCGTCCTATCAGGCACGCCGACCACAGTGGGCAGAATCGAATCGACCTACACCGCCACGGATGGCAACAGCACGGATTCGGTGACCTTTATCATCACGGTCATCGCCATCGCCACCGCCGATGATCTGTCCGCCGCCCGGAACGAGATGATCCTGCCGGAAGTCACGCGCGCTTTGGCGGATCGCACGGTCAGTCCGATTAAGCGGCGCATCGAACAAGCCAATCTGGCTAATCAGTCAGGGCAGGCGGCGGGCGTTACCATTGGCGGGCAGCGCAGTTTATCCGGCGTCTTGATGGCCCACGGTGAGCCGATGGCGAACGGTACGCACGCCCTGAAAGACCTGTTGGGCGACTCTGACTTTGTGTTGCCGCTGAATGCCGGTGCGGCGGCCGAGTCTTCGTCGGTTTTATGGGGAGACGGCGCGTATCGAGATTTGTCCGGTGATAGTGGTGGCTTGGATTGGGATGGCGAGTTGTCCGGTGTTCACATCGGTTTTGATGCGCGTGTGCATGCAGATATGTTGGCGGGCGTGGCGGTATCGTGGTTGCGGGGAGATCTAGACTACGAATACAACGCCGGTAGACTTGACGAAGGCGAATATAAAATCGACTTGACCGGAGTGCATCCGTATTTTGGCTGGAGCGGTGGAGTGGTCGATGTATGGGCGACCGTTGGCTATGGCGAAGGCGATTTAGAGATTACCGAGGCCGGGCCGGCGGCGCGTTCGAGCGACTTCAGCCTGCGCACGCTCAGCATTGGCGGCAGCGGCCGGGTGTGGCAAAGGGGAACGACCGAAGTTCGCGTAAAAAGCGAGGTAGTGCGCGCTGAGTTGGTGGTCGATGGCAACGCCAACTTCACGGAACTGGAAGTGGATGTCACCCGGGTTCGGTTGTCGATGGAAGCCAAACGAAAGCACGAATTGGCGGGCGGCGGAGTGTTTTCGCCATCGTTGGAGGTTGGCGTTCGCTATGACGGCGGCGATGGCCAGACCGGCGGCGGAATGGAGGTGGGGGTTGGTTTGCATTACAGCAATCCGGCGAAACGGGTAACCGTGGAAGGTCGCGTGCGCACTTTGTTGGACAATGACGGCGAATATGAGAAATGGGGAATTAGCGGTCAAGTTAAATTGCTGCCGGGGGCGGACGGGCAAGGATTTTCGTTCGGCCTAAGCCCCGGCTATGGGGAAAGCGGCAGCGACCTACAAGCGTTATGGGATCATGGCGTATCCGATGCGGCTGGCGGTGATGCCACGGCCGATTACCGGGCGTATTTGGACGCAAAGATTGGCTACGGCGTATCGTTGCGGGGTTTGGAAGCGGTATTGACACCGTATGGAGAGATGACCCTCGGTTCCCAAGACAGTTACCGAGTCGGAATGAAGTGCAAGTCGGGCACTCGCTATGAGGTAACCCTGCTGGGCGAACGCCGCGAGGGCGACGGCGCGGATGAACACACCATCTTGCTCAAAGGCGAAATACGGTTTTAAGCGTAGGCAATACGAGTATAAATTAAGGAGCAACTCCGCCGCTTTGGACAGGTCTCGCCCTGTCCCTACCTGCTCCCTTTATGCGGTGGACGAGAAGGAGGCGCTTTCCGGGTGAGCGGTGACTTTCAAGGGATTTCAACGCCAAACTGCGCTGCGCTTTCGAGTAATACTTGCCAAATTGACAAAGAAAATCCGCGTGGAATGAATAACTCGTGGCCGTGCTGTGAATGCCACAGGGTTACGCCGACATGGTGTAGCGCGCTTGATGCTACGGTGCCGACTGGAAACGATGCCGGGCGCAGGTCGAGGGGGAGATGGCGGTTGAGCAGTTTGGCGGCTTGTGCGCCGCTAATTCGCAAATGCGTGCGTGAGTGGGAAAGATCCAGGGTCGTTCCTTGTTCGGGATTAAGTTGCGGGGCTTTCCCGCCGATCATCCACCACTTTAATGGTTCGATGCGAAGCAGTGCGCCGGTTGCGGATACGGCGGCTGCGCCGGGTCCGGGTGCCGACGGTACGTTCGCCGCCTGCGCGGCTTGTTTCCCAACTTGCGTCAGGGTGTCGGGCCATGCGGCGATTTGATGGAGGACAAGGTCGGTGATTTCGCGCAACACAATCCCGGCCGCATCCGCCGGGCCGGTTGTGCCGTGGGCGTAGTGTCCATGCAGTGCGGAGATTCGATCAGCCACGCATCCGCTCCCCGCTCGGGTCGAATTGATGGGGTGAGACGATTTCAACTTCGGTATTTCCGGCGCGCACCGGGTCGGCGGCGACTACCGCTTTGCCTTGCCAGACTTCAGCCCCGCCTGCGATAAACCCGATGCCGATCCAATGTCCGAGCGCCGGGGAATGGGTGACTGCGCTAATCCAGCCGTCGCCGAGGCCGGGTATATTTTCTGGTTGGCAGAGGATCGCCCCGGCGTTAAATCGATCGCCCTGATTCTTCGGTTTGATGCCGACCAGTTGCGGGCGGTCGTCTCGCAACAGTTCGGGTCGCTTGCGCAACGCGCTGCCGATGAACGATTTGTTGGGGGAGGCCATTTTGCCCAGCCCGGCGTCGTCAATGGTTACCCGCCCGTCCAGTTCCGCGCCGGTAACATGGCCTTTTTCGATGCGCAGGGCACCCAGTGCTTCGAGACCATACAGGCAGCCGCCCGACGCTTCCGCTTCAGCCCATAACAAGTCCATCATTGCGGTGGCGTAATCGGATGGCACATAGACCTCGAATGCCATTTCACCGGAAAAACTGATGCGCGCGATGCGACACGGGATGTCGCCTTTGAGGGGAATCTCGACCACGCCCATGAACGGCAGCGCATCATCGGACACGCTCCCGGAATGCGCCACGCAAGCGTCCAGAACGGCGCGGGATTTGGGCCCCGCCACCGCGCATCCGGCCCATTGGTCGGACACCGAAGTCACTTGCACCCTGAGCGTAGGCCAGCGGGTTTGCAGCAATTCCTCAAGCCACGCCATCACTTTGGCGGCATGCGCGGTGGTGGTGGTCATGAAGTATTCGGTTGCCGACAGACGCCAGGTGGTGCCGTCGTCCATGACCACGCCGTCATCGCGCAACATAATGCCGTAGCGCGCTTTGCCGACCGCCAGTTTGGCGAACGGGTTGGTGTAGATGCGGTCGAGGAATTGGGTGGCGTCCGGTCCCTGGATGGCGATCTTGCCGAGGGAGGTAACATCGCAAAGCCCGACCGTCTCTCGCACGGCGGCGGCTTCGCGCACATAAGCCTCGGCGAGGGTTTGAGTGGTGGTTCGGGGGAAATACCACGGGCGATGCCACAGCCCGGCCATGGTCATGACCGCGCCGTGGTCGAGGTTCCATTGGTGCATCGGGGTGCGGCGTAGCGGGCGGAAATGTTGGTCGACGCTGCGGCCCCGCAATGCGCCCAGCGAAACCGGCGTGTAGGGCGGCCTGAATACGGTGCTTCCGACTTGCGGGATTGTACGGCCCAGGGCTTCGGCCATGAGCGCGAGGCCGATGACATTACCCACCTTGCCGCCGTCCGTGGACATGCCGAGGGTGGTGTAGCGTTTGAGATGTTCCACCGAGGCAAACCCTTCGCGGTGTGCCAGGCGCACGTCGTCGGCGGTAACATCGTTCTGAAAGTCGACGAAGGATTTCAATTTTTTGCCGGGCACTCGAATTTCGTACAATGGTCGAAGCGGAGTTTGCCAGCCGCCGGATTCAATGGCGGTGGTATCTTTGCCGGCGACATCTTTATCTGCGGCATGGCCGAGGGCTTGTGCCGCCGCCATCCCGGTGGCTGTGCCGGAGGCCGCGCAGTCATCGCCGTTCCAGATGCCCGCCGCCGAACCCGCGACTAGTATCGGTTCATCGGTCTTTGCCGCCACAAAGCAGGCCAGTTGCGCATTCCATACCGGCTTCGAGCCGCGGTGGGAACAAAGATGAATGGTTGGCGACCAGCCGCCCGACACCAGTACCAGATCGCACCGTTCATTGCCTCGAGGCTTCCAGCCATGGCCATCGTCCACCGCCAGTTCCAACGCCTTAACACCCTTGCCACCGATGACTTTCAGCGGCGCGTGGGCTTTATGCAACGCCACGCCGTGGTCGTCCGCCATGCGTTGCAGTTCGTCTCCGACTGCAGCCCGCGCATCGAGCAAAGTAACCCCGGCACCGGCGTCCGCCAGTTCCGCCGCTACCGGATAGGTGGAATCGTTGTTGGTGGCCATCACGATGCGTTCGCCGGGTAACACGCCATAGCGGTTCAAATAAGTTCGTGCGGCGGCCACCGTCATCACCCCGGGGCGGTCGTTGTTGCCGAAGGCGAAGTGTCGCTCCAGGGCGCCGGTGGCGATGATGGTATAGCGTGCGCGCACCGTCCAAAATCGCTGGCGGGGCAAGCACGGATCGGGCTCGGTCAAATGCTCGGGCAAATGATCAGTAACGCGCTCAAGAAGCCCGGAGACGCCGCAATCGTACAGACCAAACGCGGTGGTTCTGGTCATGCTGCGAACCCCCGCCGAATGCGCATCAGCCAGCAGTTGCGCGAGTTTGGCGCGGGATTGGGTAGGCGGCTGACTGAGAAGATCGCCGCCAAATTCCGGTTCTTGATCCACCAGCAGCACATCCAGCCCGGCACTTGCCGCCGCCGTCGCCGCCGACAAACCGGCGGGGCCGGCGCCCACCACCAGCACATCGCAAAAGTCATGACCGTGTTCGTATGAATCCGGATCCGGCTGTCGGGATGCGTGCCCCAGCCCGGCGGCGCGGCGGATAATTTTTTCGCATTGCATCCACCACGCCGTGCCGCCCCATTTCCTGCGCGGGTCTAGGCGCGGGCCCATGAAGGTCTTGTAGTAAAAACCGGCGGACAAGAATCTGCCAAACAGGTTGTTGATCGCGCCCACATCAAAACGCAAGTTCGGCACGGCGTTTTGACCGCACGCCACCAATCCCGCATGCAGTTCTTGTACCGTGGCTTTGACGTTCGGATCGCGGCGCGCGCCGACTCCGACGGTGATCAGGGCGCCGGATTCTTCGACTCCGGCGGACTGAATGCCGCGTGGGCGGTGATACTTGAAACTGCGGCCCACCAGTTGCACGCCGTTGGCAAGCAATGCGGAAGCCAGAGTGTCGCCGGGATGGCCGTTCAACTTGCGGCCATTCCAGGTGAAGGGCAGGGTGGTGGCGCGGTCGATGCGCCCGCCATCGGGTAGCCGCCGGGAAGTCATGGCTCGCTGACCGGGTGGTTTTTCAACGCCAACCGAATGCCATCGTGTGCCGGACGCACGGCGTGGATTTCGTGGGTCATGGTGTCGCGTTCCACCACCAGCCACATGCGACAGCCGCTGATGTGATGCCAGGTTTCCAGTTGCACCCCGCGAATGTTTTCCCGCAAAAATACCGCCTCGTGCCAGGCTTCCGCCGGGGCGTCGAGGGGCGGGTATTCAATAGCGCCATCGCCGCCGTAGGCGAATTCGCTGTGGTCGCGTTCGCCACAGAATGGGCAGGGGATGCGGATCATTAGTCGTGTGGGTCGCGGATCAGCCGTGCAGTTTCGGGTCGGGGCCGGCGCCCCGTTCGTCGATAATCACACCACGCTCGAAGCGCTTCAAGTCGAATCCGGCGATGACTTTTGCCGGGCGATCGTTGGCGATGAGGTCGGCAAAATACCAGCCCGAGGCCGGGCTTGCCTTGAAGCCGCCGTAGTTCCAGCCGCCGTTGAGATAAAGATTTTCCAGAGGCGTTTTGCAGATGAATGCCGCGCCGTCCATGGTCATATCCATCACCCCGGCCCAATGGCGCAGCAGCCGCACGCGGGCAAGGCACGGCAGAATTGATGTGGCGCATTCGGCGACATCCTGAACCGCCGGTAGGTTGCCCCGCTGGGCGTAGGATTTATACCAGTCGAGGTCGCCGCCGAATACCATCCCGCCCTTGTCAGATTGCGAGATGTAAAAATGCGCGCCGCCGACGCCGAACACCACGACTTGATCGAGCAGCGGTTTCAACGGCTCGGATACGAATGCCTGCAACAAGTGGGTTTCGATGGGCAGTCGCCCGAGCCCGGCCATTGCCCACAAGCGCGAAGTGTTGCCGGCCACCGCAAAGCCGATTTTTTTGGCGTTGATGACGCCGCGAGTGGTTTCAACCGAGATCACCCGTCCGCCGTCTCGCGTTACTGCGGTGACTTCACAATTCTGAATGATGTCCACCCCCAGTTGGTCGGCGGCGCGCGCGTAGCCCCATGCCACCGCATCGTGGCGGGCGGTACCGGCGCGCCGTTGCACCGCCGCGCCGATGATGGGAAATCTGGCGGTGTCGTAGTTCAAGTGCGGCACTTTGCGTTTCAACTTATCCAGTCCCCACAATTCGCCGTCAGATTCGCTCAAGCGCATGGTGTTATACCGGCGCGCCGCCGCATCCCGCGCCGCCGGGCTGTGCAACAACGAGAGGTGCGCGCGCTGGCTGAACATTACGTTGTAGTTCAGGTCGTGACTTAACTGCTCCCACAACTTCAGCGAATGCTCGTAGAACTGCCGGTTGCCCGGCATCATGTAGTTTGAGCGGATGATGGTGGTATTGCGCCCGGCATTGCCGCCGCCCAGCCACCCTTTTTCCAGCACCGCGATGTTCCGCACGCCGTGATTCTTCGCCAGATAATAAGCCGTCGCCAACCCGTGCAACCCGGCACCGATAATGACCACATCATAACCACCCTTCGGCTCCGGCTCCCGCCACATCCGCTGCCAGCCCCGCTGCCCGGTGAGGCCGTTTTTGAATACGCTCCAGGCGGAATAGTGGGTCATCGGTGGTATCAACGTACTAGTGAAGGCGTTTAATCACACACTCGAGTCTAAAGACAAGAATAGCCTCAAAAATCTCGGTCGAGCGTAAAATGCTCTGGATATGCTTCCATGCCCGACTCCTTTTGTTCGTGGTTGTATGTAATACCCCATTTTTCCGGTTAGATTACTGAATCCATTTTCCGGATCTTTGATCAGGATATTTCGCACTAAATCGTAGTCCGCCTTTACCGCTGCATATAGGTCATCATCAAGTTCGATTTCAATGACAGAATGAACAAAACTTGGGTCTCGGAAATTTTCTCCAACTGTTCGTACAACGACCACGGCCTTATTGAGTTTCGCTAGCATATGACTTTGTTCAAATTCCGTTTGGCGTACCTCTACAGGGTCAATCATAGTTATAGCCATCGTTTCTTTGACGGAAAGTTTTCCGCTTTCCAAATATTTTAGCGATGTGCTTTTCAGTTCCCACGATCCCATATTGGGACTTCGCGATGAGTTAAGTGCTAAACCAAGGTGGCGCTCGCATACATGACCGGCCCATCCCTTATTTTGAGTTCCACGTGGGGTGGCCACAGTCACTTCATATTCTTCCGCTAATTCATGTAAGTTTCTGCCTTTTATCTCTAAAAGTCGGGTGATTGCTTCTTTTTTATCCATGATTTTTCAAATTACGGCAACAGTGCATATCCTGCCTTTTGTTGTTGTACGGTAAATTTTCTGGATTTAGCCGCTTTGGGCCAAGGATGATCGTGCTTACTGGCTTTAATTCTAGGTATTGCCATCGTATT
Source organism: Candidatus Poriferihabitaceae bacterium (assembly GCA_965262585.1). Classification (GTDB taxonomy): domain Bacteria; phylum Pseudomonadota; class Gammaproteobacteria; order Arenicellales; family Poriferihabitantaceae; genus JAHRAW01. Next base: position 311,461 of record OZ253546.1, on the reverse strand, counting down.
CAGATAATCAATTTCCGAATCAATGCCGACAAACCGACGGTCATGGCGAAGAGCGACTACTCCGGTAGTTGCACTACCGCAAAACGGATCGAGAACAATATCGTTTTTCTTGCTGCATGCCAATATGATTCTTTCCAGTAATGCTTCTGGTTTTTGGGCGGGGTGCTTGCCGTGAGTTTTCTCTTGTGGTTTAGGCGTACCTATTGCCCAAACGCTTCGCATTTGTTTGTTTGGTTTTTTAATAAAGTCATTCTCCCAATGGCGATCTCGGACAGTCGGATAATCAAAGTAATGCTTAGATTTTTTGCTTTTTCGTACCCACAATAACGTTTCATGGCTTGCGGTAAACATTCGGCAGGCAAGATTCGGCGCCGCGTTTGGTTTAAACCAACAAATATCATTTACAAAATGCCAGCCCTGTTTCTGTAGCGCATATCCGCAAATATAAACCGAGTGATATGTCCCGGAAATCCACAACGATCCGTTTGGTTTCAGGACACGCCGACACGCTTCAATCCAGTTCCAGTGAAAATCAAAATCCGCATCAAAGCCGTTACTTTTATCCCATTTCCCTTTGTTTACACTAACTCGTTTTCCAGCGTGACAGGTGAACCCGCCGTTGGATAAGTTATAAGGGGGATCGGCAAAAATTAGATCGACACATTCGTCCGGGAATGAGTTTAATGTTTCAACAATATCTCCCGCGTAAACCCTGGCTCCAATCGTGGAATAGTGTGCTTTCATAGTGCGCGGAATTATACCTTACCTCTAATCGCCACGGAATCAAAACTTCCGATACGCATTCATCAATTCCACCATCGGATGGGATTCGGACATCTGAAACTTGATTAATAATTCTCGTGCGATCATGTCGCGGTCTTGTTGGTTGTCGGGGAGTTTTAAGTCCGCCGGCACGCGCACCCAGGCGTTGATGTTGCGGTCGAATACCGCCGGTTGGCCTTCTTCGTAGCCCATGTGTACATCCTCGAGCCAGTTGAGGTCTGTCCACCCCATCATCGCCATATATTTTTTCAGAAAAGGCGGACAGCGCGCCAGGTCCGGCACTAGATTGACATCGTAGCGATAGCCGATGTGTTGGCCGATTTCCTGTTCGCGGCTGCTGTCGAGGCCATCGGAGTCGATGAATTTATCGATATTGGTGTTGCTCGTCTCGGCGGTCTTGTTCATGTTGGTCTCCTAAAATCGCTTCATCTGCGGTTGGCCGACGGTATGCTGGGTGCCCGCGAGTGGCACTTGCGCCATCGCCGAGGCTTCCATAGTGAGTGCCGCAAGGTCTTCGGGTTCGAGGGAATGCACATTGGTTTTTCCGCAAGCGCGCGCCAACATCTGGCATTCGATGGTCAGCGTATGCAGGAAGTTATACACTCGCACGGCGGCTTCGTCTGGATTCAGGCGCGCGCGCAGTTGCGGGTCTTGGGTGGCGATGCCGACCGGACAGCGGCCGGTGTGGCAGTGATAACAATGCCCGGCTTCGACCCCGATTTCGTTGGGGAAATCAGATTCCGGGATGTTCTTGTTGCAGTTCAAAGCCATCATCACCGAATGCCCGATGGCGACCGCATCTGCGCCGAGTGCGAGCGCCTTGGCGACATCGCCGCCGTTGCGGATGCCGCCGGCGTATACCAGCGAAATCTCGCCGCTCTTGCCGACATCGTCGAGTGCCTGACGCGCCTGTCGGATGGCGGCGATGCCGGGCACGCCGGTTTCTTCGGTGGCCAGATGCGGGCCGGCGCCGGTGCCGCCTTCCATGCCGTCCATGTAGATCGAATCCGGCCCGGTCTTGGCGGCCATGCGCACATCGTCATAAACGCGCGCGGCGCCGAGTTTCAACTGAATAGGCACTTCGCCATTGGTCGCTTCGCGGATTTCATCGATTTTCAACGCGAGGTCGTCGGGGCCGAGCCAGTCCGGGTGGCGCGCCGGTGAACGTTGGTCGATGCCAGCCGGCAGGGAGCGCATCTCGGCCACCTGATCGGTGACCTTCTGCCCCATCAAATGCCCGCCGAGGCCGACCTTGCAACCTTGCCCGATGAAAAACTCGACGGCATCCGCCAAGCGCAAATGATTCGGGTTGAAGCCGTATCTGGACTGGATGCACTGGTATAACCATTTCTCCGAATAACGCCGCTCATCGGGGAGCATGCCGCCTTCGCCCGAGCAGGTGGCGGTGCCGGCCATGGTCGCGCCACGCGCCAATGCGGTCTTGGCTTCGTACGAGAGCGCGCCGAAACTCATGCCGGTCACATAAACCGGAATATCCAACACCAACGGACGCTTGGCTTTCGGCCCGATGACGGTTTCGGTCAGGCATTTCTCGCGGTAGCCTTCGATGACGAAGCGCGTCAATGTGCCCGGTAGAAAAGTCAGGTCGTCCCAACTCGGAATTTTCTTAAACAGGGAAAACCCACGCATACGGTAGCGTCCAAGTTCCGACTTGATGTGGATGTCGTCGATGACATGCGGCGGGAAGACGAAACTGTCGCCGAGGCGGTTGGGGTCACGGGTGGTGGTCATGGTTATTCCGTTGGTGAAAAAAGGAAGTCGGTAAAACTACCGCCGTCATTCCCGAACGATAGAAAAATAGGGAGCGTCAGCGACCATATTTTTCATCGTATCGGGAATCCAGAAAGCGAATACACGAAACTAAATCGTGCCATCCATGATGACTGGATTCCCGCTTGCGCGGGATGACGGCGTAGTGGTTGTGGTTTCGGGTGGTAGTCATGTTGGGTGGCCTGAGTAAGAATATTAGTAAGGACGGGAGCAAGTCCGTCCCCGATTGATTTAACTATCAATCCATTTGTAGCATTTGGCGTGACCGCCGTCAGCGGATTGAAATTTTCTGCTGTCGTTTCGTAGTACTTGCTTAAGAAACCAGCCGGCATCTTTGCCTGCCGAGTCTTCTGGGTCATCGCTCTTTAGACTACAGCGATACTCATAAATTGCTAGAAGCGGAGTGCCGTTCCAATCTTTGTTATCGCCACCGACTAAATCGCGACAATAAAAATCTTCATCTTTTCGATTTTTACACCAGCAATACACCGCGCCCTGCAGAAAATCATAGATTTTTTGTTTTTGTGATTGGTCTATTTTGGGAAGTCTGATTTTGCTTTTAGTATCATTAATAATAGGCATGAGTAACTCACCTCAATGGTTTGATAAAGGAAAGGGGAAAGGGCATCTACAAGTAGTTAACTTACAAAACCAACTTCTTCTCACTCGGTTCCAAATTATCATAATTCCACAACTGTTTCCCTGAAGTGAATTTTTTCATATTTTCCACGCCACACGCCGGAGCAAAGTCATACATCGACAATTTTTCGGTGAGCCATTTCACTTCGGTTTCACTCATCTCCGCCGGGACGCAATCGACGCCGAGGCTTGCGACTTCGCCGCCGACGTAGATGCAACCGTCGTACATCGAGTCGCCGAGGTTTTTGCCGGCGTCGCCGCAGATTATCATGCGGCCTCGTTGCATCATGAAACCGGAAAACGCGCCGGTTTTTCCGCCGACCAGGATGGTGCCGCCTTTTTGGTCGATGCCGGTGCGCGAGCCGACGTTGCCACGGCATACCAGATCGCCGCCGCGTATCGCCGCGCCGAAAGTTGAGCCGGCGTTTTTGTCAATCACGATTACACCGGCCATCATGTTTTCGGCGCACGACCAACCGACTCGGCCACTGATGCGAATGTTCGGGCCGTCTGACAAGCCGCAACCGAAGTAGCCGAGGCTACCTTGAAAGTTGAGGTTGAGGCGATTGAGAATCCCCACGCCGACGCCGTGGCGCGCGCGCGGATTTTTGACCGTGATCGTGCCGACTCCGTGTTGCATCAATTCGCGGATTTTGAGGTTGATTGCGTTGGTCTCCATATCCACCGCATCAAATTCGGCCTTCTCGTCAAAATCCACCGTGAACGACCACGGATAGGTGAAGTTTTCTTCCTCGGCGGCGTTGAAAAAAACCTGCTGTGCGCGACCGCTTAACTGCTCGGCGTGCAACCCCATGTCGTGGGATTTATGCCCGCCTTTGGAATCAACTTCGGATTTGGTTTCTATGCGCGCCATACTTTTACCTCGCCTTCATATGGATCCCATGTTTCAATTTCATTCGGGAAGATGCTGCGGATTGCCACTTCCTCGGAGGCGAGGCCGATGAATTCATCGCTTTCGTATAACACCATCGGTTTGGCCGCCATCACATCCTTGGCCATGCCGAGTTGGTCTGAAGTTGCCACCAGATAGGTGAACACGCCGTCCAATTCATCCACCGAACGTAGCATCGCCGCCTCCAGATCGTCGCCACGGTCGATGCGGTTGGCGATATAAACCGCGATTAGTTCCGAATCGCAGTTCGACACGAAGCGATGGTTATGGCGTTCCATTTCGCGGCGAAAAGTCCAGTAATTGGTCAGTTGGCCGTTGTGCACCACCGACACATCGTTGAACGGATACGCCCAATACGGATGCGCCGAACGGATATCGACATCCGACTCGGTCGCCATGCGGGTGTGGCCGATGGCGTGGGTGCCGACGAAGCCCGGCAATTCGTATTGTGCGGCAACCGTGGCGGCGTCGCCGAGGTCTTTGATCAACTCGAGCGCGTGGCCGATGGATAGAATTTCCGTGTTGTCCACATCTTCGATGGCTTCCGCCAAGTGTCGCAGGTCGCCGTCATAGGTGAAGGTATAGCGATGCGCATATTCGGTCGCCTGATCTTTGGCGATTATCTTCGCGCCGAGTTTTTCGAGACGTCGGTCAACGATCTCCCGACGCTCGACCACGCGGTCGTGAATCTCGAAGCCCTTGTTCATGTCTTCCTGCTCGGCGACCTTGAAGCGCATTATGTGCTGATTGTCTTCGGGGTTGCCATATAATGCGAACCCGGTCGAATCGGGGCCACGATGTTTGAGCGATTGCAACATCGCGGTCATCTCGGTTCCGATGTCCGAAGTTGTGCCGCGATGAATAAGCCCGGCGATACCGCACATAATGTTTTCCTCTTGATAGGTTAGCGTGGGAGCGGTTGCAGCGTCAGGGCAGGCAATCGAGGTATTGATCGAGGTCCCAGTTGGTGACGGTGTGATTGAATTTTTCCCACTCGTCGTTTTTGTAATGATGGTACACGCGGTACATATCGCCCGGCATGGCGGCGCGAATCACATCGTCTTTTTCTAATTCCGCCAGTGCTTCGCCGAGGTTCATCGGCAGTTTGGTCACTTGTTTACCGGCTTCCATGGCGTCATAAATGTTGCGTTCTTCCGGTTCGCCCGGGTCGAGGTTGCGGGATATGCCATCGTCAAAAGCCATCAGCAAACCGGCGCCCATCAGATACGGGTTGACCATCGAATCCACCGAGCGGTATTCGAATCTTCCCGGCGCCGACACGCGCAACGCGCAAGTGCGATTCTGAAAACCCCAATCGGCGAACACCGGCGCCCAAAAACCGGTATCCCACAATCTGCGGTAGGAATTGACCGTTGATGAGCCGATGGAAGTCAGTGCTTTGAGGTGTTCGATCACGCCACCGATCGAGTTCAGCCCGACCGGCCCCGGTTTTACTTTATTGATCTTCGGGTCCGGCATGAAGTGGTTGTTGCCGCCTTGCAGATAAGAAAACACGTCTTCCATGCCGGGCAGGTTTTTGTGGCTGAGGTTGTTGACCGTGTCCTTGCCGCCCGACCACAATGACATGTTATGGTGGCATCCGGAAGCCGATACATTCATAAATGGCTTTGACATAAAGCATGCGTGCAAGCCCTTTTCTCTGGCAACTTGCGCGCAGATTTGACGATAGGTAGTCAGTCGGTCGGAATTTCGCATAACCGAGTCGAACATCCAGTTCAACTCGAGTTGGCCGGGTGCGTCTTCGTGATCGCCTTGGATCATGTCGAAGCCCATGGCCTGCGCGTATTCGATCACTTGCATAAACGCCGGACGCAATTCTTCGAATTGGTCGATGTGATAACAGTTGGGTTTGGTCACGCCGCCTTTGAGTTCGCGATTCTCGTCGAGTTTTAACCACATCATTTCCGGCTCGGTGCCCATGCGCAGATGCATTTTGTGTTTTTTGCTGAACGCATCGTGGACCAGACGCAGATTGCCGCGACAATCCGAGGTCAGGTGGCCGCCGGGATTGACCCGTTCTTCACGATTGCGAAAGCAGGTGCAGAACACGCGCGCGATTCGTTTGTCCCACGGCAGTTGCACGAATGTCTCCGGGTCGGCGATGCCCACCAATTCGGACGCTTCCGGGCCGTAGCCGATGTAATCGCCGTGGCGGTCGATGAACAGGTTGGCGGTGGAGCCGTAGACCAACTGAAAACCTTTTTCGGATACGCGTTCCCAGTGATCCGCCGGAATGCCCTTGCCGACGATGCGGCCGGTGATCGAGACGAATTGAAAATAGATATAAGTGACGCCGAGTTGATCGATTTTTTCCCTGACTTGTTTGACTAACGCCGCACGTCCGGGTGCGTTGACATGGCGTTCAAGGTCGGTCGAGGTTTGCGCACGGGAAGTGCTGCGTTTTGTAGTGGTGTTTGGTGCAGTTTTGCGCGCAGTACGTTTATTAGCACTCTTTTGTTTGGCCATCTTGCAGTCCTCCGATAAAGGGGGTTAAGAAGGGCTCGCCGTGGGCTTTGGTGCGATATTGGTATTGCCCGTGTAATTCGGCAGTTCTGGCGAAACCATCCTAGAATTATCTATTAAAGCACCATTAGTCGCTGGTTTGCAATAGTTCATCCTATGGGAATATAATACCTTATTGGACCACACATGAACCAACTGCCCGCCACTGCAAAGTATATGGAGCCTCCCGCCAACCACCAGCCGCCGCCGACCCCACGCGGTTCTTCGGGCGTTTTTAGCCGCCTGCGCGCAGCCATCGTCAACGGCGATTATCATTTTAACGAACGCCTGCCGTCAGAGCGTTATCTGGCAACCCAGTTTTCCGCCGCCCGCGGAACCGTTCGCGCCGCCTTGATGCGGTTGGAGCAAGCCAAACTGGTGCGGCGAAAGTTTGGTAGCGGAACCTTCGTTACTTACAACAACCAGTTCGATCAAGAAGACATCGCCGAAGGGACCAGCCCGCTGGATTTGATTGAAACCCGCTTGGCCATCGAACCGCATGTGGTCAAGTTGGTGGTGACCAACGCCAATCATCGCGATCTGATAAAACTTAAAAAAGCGCTGGAACATGTGGTGTCGAGCAACACCGACCCGAATGCGTTTTCCACCGCCGACGAAGCCTTTCACCTGACGCTGGCACATTGCTCGCAAAATCCGCTGCTCGTCTGGATGTACCAACGCATCAATGACATCCGCGCCCACAGTCAATGGAGCGAACGAAAAAACAACATTCTTTCTGCGCAAAAAATAACCATCTACAACCAACAACACACCGAACTCCTGCGCCTGATCTTGCGCCGAGACATGGCGGGCGCAGTGCGAGCGATGACCGCGCACTTGAATCAAGCAAAAAAAGATTTGTTGGGGGGATAATGATAAACAGGGAATGTTGACGTTTACTTGAACGGAAGGTAAGGTTGCGTTTGTCGTTTCACTCCTTTTTTGTTTCCGGGTTCAAACGGGCGTGTACCATGAATTTTGCTTTTGACGAGACCGTCGAGTTGCTTCGGGATACGGTGAAAACGTTTGCGGACTCTGAGATTGCGCCGCTTGCCGCCGAAATTGATCGGAGCAACGAGTTTCCCAATCAGTTGTGGCCGAAACTGGGGCAGTTGGGGGTGCTGGGAATTACCGTACCTATGGACTATGGCGGCGCCGACATGGGTTATCTGGCGCACATCATCGCCATGGAAGAAATCAGCCGCGCTTCGGCATCGGTGGGCCTCAGTTACGGCGCCCACTCCAATCTGTGCGTCAACCAGATTTGTCGAAACGGAAACGAAGCGCAGAAACGAAAATACCTGCCGGCGTTGGTCAGCGGCGAACACATCGGCGCATTGGCGATGTCCGAATCCGGCTCCGGTTCCGACGTGGTCAGCATGCGCCTGCGCGCGCAAAAGTCCGATGGCGGTTATCTGCTGAACGGCAGCAAGATGTGGATTACCAACGGGCCGGATGCGGATGTTATGGTGGTTTATGCTAAAACCGATCCCGATGCGGGGTCCCGCGGCATCACTGCGTTTGTCGTGGAAAGCGGAGTCGGGCGCGGGCGCAAACTGGACAAACTCGGTATGCGCGGCTCCAATACTTCGGAGTTGATTTTCAAGGATGTCGAAGTGCCCGAAGAAAACATCCTCGGCGAGGTCAACCACGGCGTCGAAGTACTCATGAGCGGCCTCGATTATGAACGCGCGGTGCTCGCTGGTGGCCCGCTCGGCATCATGCGCGCATGCATGGATACGGTGATTCCCTACCTGCACGAACGCGAACAATTTGGCCGCGCCATCGGTGAATTTCAGTTGATTCAGGGCAAGGTGGCAGACCTGTATACAACCCTGAACGCCTGCTGCGCCTATGTCTATGCGGTGGGGCGAGTCTGCGATACTATTGGCGACACGGGCGGCGACAATCAACGCGCCGTGCGCAAAGATGCCGCCGGTGCAATTTTATACAGCGCCGAGAAAGCGACCGCCATGGCACTGGACACCATTCAGATTCTTGGCGGCAACGGCTACACCAACGATTTTCCCGCCGGTCGCCTGTTGCGCGACGCCAAGTTGTACGAAATCGGCGCCGGCACTTCGGAAATTCGCCGAATGCTGATTGGCCGGGAAATTTTTAACGAAACCGCATAACGCTTTGCATGCACAAGCCACGCAAAACTCCGGCGGCCATCACTATAGACATTATTTATTCACGAGGCACTTTCCATGTCGAACAACCAACCCAAAGACCCGGTGGTCATCGTCGCCGCCGCCCGCACACCGATTGGCGGCTTCCTCGGTGCATTGCAGCCGCGCAGTGCCACGCAACTCGGCGCGGTGGCCATCGCCGATGCGCTTAAACGGTGCGCGCTCAAAGGCGAGGATGTCGATGAAGTAGTGATGGGCTGCGTGCTGCCCGCCGGACTCGGCAATGCCCCGGCGCGTCAAGCGGCGATGGGTGGCGGGGTGCCGGTATCCGCAGGCACCACCACAATCAACAAGATGTGCGGGTCGGGATTGAAAGCGGCGATGTATGCACACGATGCGATCCGCGCCGGTTCCGCTACGGTGATGGTGGCCGGCGGCATGGAGAGCATGAGCAACGCGCCGTATTTACTCACCGGTGCACGGGGCGGCCTGCGCCTCGGCCACGCACGACTCAGCGATCATATGTTTCTCGACGGCTTGGAAGACATTCATTATGACGGCCGCCTGATGGGAGATTTCGCCGAAGACTGCGCCGGTAAATATCACTTCAGCCGCGAACATCAGGACGCTTTCGCGCTCGAATCTCTAGCCCGCGCCAACCGCGCCATCGCCGAAGGCTGGTTCGCGGAAGAAATCGCACCGGTGGTTTTCAAAGACCGGCGCGGCGTTGAACACACCGTGGTCGAAGACGAACAACCCGGCCTTGCCGACCCGGCCAAAGTCCCGCACCTGAAACCCGCCTTCCGCAAGGACGGCACGGTAACCCCGGCCAACTCGAGTTCGATCTCCGATGGCGGCGCCGCACTGGTGCTGATGCCGTTGTCCGAAGCCGAACGCCGTGGTTGCACGCCGCTGGCGCGCATAGTCGGCCATAGTTCCCACGCCCAGGACCCGGCGTGGTTCACCACCGCACCGATCGGCGCAATCGGCGGCCTGCTGGAACGCATCGGCTGGAATACCGATGATGTGGATCTGTATGAAATCAACGAAGCCTTCGCGGTGGTCACGATGGCGGCGATGAAAGAATTCAACCTGCCCCACGAAAAAGTAAACATCCACGGCGGCGCCTGCGCCCTCGGTCACCCAGTCGGCGCCTCCGGCGCACGGCTTGTGGCAACCTTATTGTCGGCGTTGAAACGTAACAACGGCAAACGAGGATTGGCATCGCTTTGTATCGGCGGCGGCGAGGCGGTTGCGATGGCGGTTGAGGTGATTTGATTAAGAACAGTGTAGAGTAGGTTGGCGAAGCGACAGCCAGTTGAGCGAATTAGCGATAGCGTAATTCGATTATGTCCATAAAGACCTACCATAGAAAAAGTTATATGAAGAAAAAAGTCCCTACATACGCTGATCTGAAAGATCAATTTGAGAATCTACTTGGTGGCCGTGATGAGTATGACCCAGTGAAACGTCGTATTCGTCGAGCCATAAGCGGATTTGGTAGGGCGGAATTAGAAAAGAGCCCGGATGTTAAATTTATCTTGCTGTGGATAGCGTTTAATTCTGCCTATGCTAATGACCGGTGCGTCGACAGTAAACGACCTTATGAGAGGGACACTTTTGGCAAATACCTATCAAGTTTATCGCGCCTTGACCCTGAACAAATAGGCGATTCTTTTAAGATTTCTAAATTCAACAAAGCAATTCAGTACCTAACCGACAATCGCTATGTTTTTGCAGGATTTTGGATGTATATTAAGAATCTCAAAAATAAAAAGTTTGATCTGAAACAATGGAAAAAATCGCAAGAGTGCAAAAGGTTTGAAGAGGAACGCCAGCAGATAGCACTGAAATTGGTGGCAACCGATAAACAAATCGAACCACACAAAATATCCTACATATTGGAAATAGTTTTTGACCGCCTGTATGTACTGCGCAATCAACTTATGCATGGCGGTGCTACCCGGCATGGTGATTTCAATTTAGATCCGATTAATAATAGCCAAGTTGAAAACGGCATCGAAATTCTTGAAATTCTGGTTCCCGTCTTTGTAAGTATCATGATGGATTATCCCGAAAACGAAAATGCGAAGGGGTGGGGGGAAATTCCTTTCCCCGTTCGGCACGACATCCGAGAGTAGTGCTTAGGCATGCCGCAAAACTGTTGGATTACTGCGTTATCGCTCTGTCAATTTAACCTTGTTGTTCCGTCGAATTAAAAACCAAATATGTCCGTCATAGAAAACAACGTTAATCCGAAAGACGAATCTTTCATTGCCAATCGTCAATGGATGGAGCGGCTGTGTGACGAGTTGCGTGAGCGGGTTGCGGGTATTGCGCTGGGTGGGGGTGAACGGGCGCGGGAGAAACATCTTGCTCGTGGCAAACTTCTTCCTCGGGAGCGGGTTCGTCGTTTGCTTGATCCGGCGACGCCGTTTTTGGAGTTGTCGCAGTTGGCGGCGTATCAAGTGTATGAAAGCGAGGTGCCTGCCGCCGGGTTGATTTGCGGCATTGGAGTGGTCGCCGGGCAGGAATGCGTGATCATCGCCAATGATGCCACCGTCAAGGGCGGCGCATACTATCCGTTGACGGTCAAAAAACATTTGCGCGCTCAAGAAATCGCCGCGCAAAACCACCTACCGTGTATCTATTTGGTCGACTCCGGCGGCGCCTATTTGCCGTGCCAAGATGAGGTGTTTCCTGACCGCGATCACTTTGGGCGGATTTTTTATAATCAAGCCAATTTGTCCGCCGCCGGCATCGCGCAGATTGCGGTGGTGATGGGTTCGTGCACCGCCGGCGGTGCGTATGTGCCGGCGATGTCGGACGAGAGCATCATCGTCAAGAAACAAGGCACGATTTTTCTCGGTGGCCCGCCGTTGGTGGCCGCCGCCACCGGCGAACAGGTCAGCGCCGAGGAGTTGGGTGGTGCTGATTTGCACGCGCGCACTTCGGGCGTCGTCGACCACTACGCCGAAAACGACGCCGACGCCTTGGGATTGGCGCGCCGCATCGTCGCCAACCTCAACCGCAATAAAAAAGTCGAATTGAAATTGAAGCCGCCGGTCGAACCGCTTTATCCCGCCGAACAACTTCGCGGCATAGTGCCGCAGGATTCGCGCAAGCCGTTCGACATTTGCCAACTGATCGCCCGCCTGACGGATGGCAGCGAATTCGATCAATTCAAGCAATTATACGGCGCGACTCTGGTATGCGGATTCGCGCACCTGCACGGGTATCCGGTCGGCATCGTCGCCAACAACGGCATCCTGTTTTCGGAGTCGGCGCTCAAGGGCGCGCACTTTATCGAGTTATGCGCACAGCGTGGCGTGCCGTTGATATTTTTGCAAAACATCACCGGCTTTATGGTCGGAAAAAAAGCCGAGGCCGGCGGTATTGCCAAAGACGGCGCTAAAATGGTGAACGCGGTGGCGTGCGCGAAAGTTCCAAAGTTCACGGTGGTGGTCGGCGGCAGTTTTGGCGCGGGCAATTACGCCATGTGTGGTCGCGCTTACGGTGGACGATTTTTATGGATGTGGCCAAACGCGCGGGTTTCGGTAATGGGAGGCGAGCAAGCGGCGAGCGTATTAACCCGCGTCAAGTCGGATTCCCTGGCGGCATCCGGGGAACTATGGGACGAAGCGGAAAAACAAAAATTCAATCAAACGATCCGCGAACAATACGAACGTCAAGGCAATCCGTATTACGCCAGCGCGCGGTTGTGGGACGACGGCATCATCGACCCAATCGATACCCGCAAGGTACTGGCATTGGGAATATCCGCCGCGCTTAATGCGCCCATCGAGCCGACCCAATTCGGCGTATTTCGGATGTAGTTGGTTGGCCGCAGTCGGCAACCCATTCAATCTATGTTCAACAAAATCCTCATCGCCAACCGTGGCGAAATAGCCTGTCGAATCGCGCGCACCGCCAAGCGAATGGGGATTGCAACGGTGGCCGTTTATTCCGAAGCGGATCGCTACGCCGGGCATGTCGCGCAGTGCGACGAAGGGTTTCTGATTGGCGCGGCGGCCGCCGAGGAAAGTTACTTGTGCGCATCTCGAATCATCGATGCGGCGCGCAAAGCCGGTGCCGAAGCGATTCATCCGGGCTACGGATTTCTTTCTGAAAGTTCGGAGTTCGCCGAGGCATGCGCACACCACGACATCGTGTTCATCGGACCACCGGCGGACGCAATCCGCGCAATGGGTAGCAAAAGCCGCGCCAAAGAAATCATGCGCGCAGCCGGGGTGCCGGTGGTGGCAGGCTATCATGGTGAAGATCAATCGCTGCAAACATTGCAGGCGGCGGCGGATGAAAGCGGTTATCCACTTCTGATTAAAGCGGTTTGTGGCGGTGGCGGCAAGGGTATGCGCGTGGTTGAGCGGAGCGATGAGTTTGCTACGGCGTTGGCGTCTGCCAAACGCGAGTCTGCCGCGTCTTTCGGTGACGAGCGAGTACTCATAGAAAAATATCTGCCCACCGCCCGGCATGTTGAAGTTCAAATTTTTGCCGACCAGCACGGCCATACCATTCACCTGTTCGAGCGCGATTGTTCGATTCAGCGTCGCCATCAAAAAGTAATCGAGGAAGCACCGGCACCGGGCCTCGGCGAACGCCTTCGTCAAGAGATGGCGGCCACGGCAATCAGCGCGGCGCAGTCGATCGGCTATGTCGGCGCCGGCACGGTGGAGTTTCTGCTGGCGGCGGACGAGCAGTTTTATTTCATGGAAATGAACACGCGGTTGCAGGTTGAACATCCGGTTACCGAGATGATCACCGGGCAGGATCTGGTCGAGTGGCAATTATTAGTGGCCGCGGGCGCGCCGTTGCCATGCGGTCAGCAGGATGTGCGTATCGACGGTCATGCGATCGAAGCGAGGATTTACGCGGAAAATCCGCACAACGATTTTCTGCCCGCCACCGGCACGCTCGCGGTCTATCGACCGCCGCCGGAATGCGCCGAATTGCGCATCGATTCCGGCGTCCGACAGGGCGACCAAATTCTTCCTTGGTATGATCCGATGATCGCAAAATTAATCGTGCGCGGCGAAGACCGGGAGTCGGCACGGCGGCGGTTGCGCGATGCGCTCGCCGAATTCGAAATCGCCGGGGTGGCCACCAACCTCGATTTTCTACACGCCTTGACCGAACTGGATGATTTCACCAACGCGGTGCTCGATACCGAATTGATTGCGCGTAATCGCGATGCTTTGTTTGCCGACCACGGCAACCCATCGGAAGCGTGTTTGGCAATCGCAACTTTATTTGAACTCGGAATGATTACGGACGCCGCCGGTCAATCGCCACCGCCATCAACGATGCAAGTAAAAAACAGCGGCGACCCTTGCTCACCGTGGGCAGCGCCAGTGCCGTGGCTACTTAACTTGCCATTCGAGGGGAGTTGCCGGTTCGCCGCCGGGGAGGGCGAAATCGAATACATCGTGCGGGTTGAACAGGGACGGCAACTCGGTTTATTCGAAGGCGAATGGCTACCGGTGCGATTGACGCCGTTGGATGCCGCGCATTTTCAATTTGAATGGGGCGCGCAAGTGCGCACGGTCACGGTGGACAAGGTCGACGACACCATCCATATAAACATCAGCGGGCAGCGAATCACTTTATCGCCGGTCGACACCCGGTGCGCGGATGGCGCGCAAGTAGCCGGAAACGAGCGACTGGTCGCGCCGATGCCGGGCACTGTAATCGCGGTCGAGGTTCGCGAAAACCAGCGGGTTACACGCGGCATGGCGTTGTTGACGCTCGAAGCGATGAAAATGGAGCACACCATCAGCGCGCCGTACGATGGCATAATAACTCGGTTGTTTTTTCACGCTGGCGATCAAGTGCGCGAAGGCGATCAACTGCTTACGCTGGAAGAGTCGGAAAACTGATGCTGCCGTCGAAGGTCACCATCGTCGAGGTCGGACCGCGAGACGGGCTGCAGAACGAATCGCGCGCGCTGCCGGTTGAAACGCGAGTCGAATTCATCCAACTGCTCGGCGAAGCCGGATTGAAGTCAATCGAAGTCGGCAGTTTTGTGTCGCCCAAACGAGTGCCGCAGATGGCGTGCAGCGGCGAAGTGATGAAGTCGCTCAAGCGGGTCGACGGAGTGAGTTATCCGGTGCTCGTGCCTAACCTGCGCGGGCTCGACGATGCGCTCGAATCCGGCGCCGTGGAGATTGCCGTGTTCGCCGCCGCATCGGAAGCCTTCAGTTACAAAAACATCAACTGCGGGATCGACGAAAGTATCGAACGCTTTACCGCAGTGGTCGAACGCGCATTGTCCGCCGGTGTCAAAGTTCGCGGGTATGTTTCGTGCGTGCTTGGCTGCCCGTATCAGGGCGAAGTGTGGTCGAGCGAAGTTGCGCGAGTGGCGCGGTTATTGTACGACCTCGGCTGCTATGAAATTTCGCTCGGCGACACCATCGGAGTCGGCACGCCGGGCAAAGCCACGGCAATGATCGAGCGAGTCGCCGCTGATATTCCCGTGCAACAACTGGCGGCGCATTTTCACGACACCTACGGACAGGCGTTGGCTAACCTTTATGCGGTATTGCAACTCGGCGTGCGCGTCGTCGACAGCGCAATCGCGGGCCTCGGCGGCTGCCCGTACGCCGCCGGTGCGTCCGGCAATGTTGCAACCGAGGACGTGGTGTATATGCTCGACGGAATGGGTATTTACAGCGGCGTCGATATCGATAAACTAATGCGCGCGGGAAATTATATCTGCGCACAACTTGGTCGCGGCAATTATTCCAAAGCCGCCGTGGCGTTATCCAACCGGAGCGAAAATCATGGCATTGCCTGAACCCGCGACACGCGAAAAATTACACCATCGACAAATCAACTGCCGGGGTTTCCGGCGCGAAGACGGTTTATGGGATATCGAAGGTGAATTATCGGACACCAAAACCTATTCGTATCAAAACCGCGACCGTGGCGAAGTCGCCGCCGGCGAACCGGTGCACCTGATGCAACTGCGGCTGACCCTCGACCTCGATATGAATATCATCGAAGTGCACGCCAACATGGATTACGCGCCATTCAAAATGTGCAGCGGCGCACGCGCTGTGATGAAAAAACTCGAGGGCCTGAAAATCGGCAGTGGCTGGCTACGGCAAGCCAGAGAGCGCATCGGTCGCCGCGAAAGTTGCACCCACTTGTTTGAATTGCTCGGCCCGCTATCCACCACCGCCTATCAAACCATGCACCTCGCCCTCGAAACCCGCGCCGAAAAAAAATCAACCCGCCAACGCCCCCGCATCATCGACCAATGCTATTCCCTATCCAGCGACAGCCCAATAGTCAAACTGGAATGGCCAAAATTTTATACGGGCGGCGACAACGCCAAAGGTAGCGAAGCGGCGGAGAGTGAAGACTGATACGACCAATCAACCCCCGGCACGGTCACGAATTTAGCCAGCCGGGCGCGATTGAATCGATGAGTTCAAGGGGTTTCGGAGCCGCCGCCGGGTGGCCGTCTATCCATGCGGGATAACGGATGTCGTTTTCCACCGTCAGTTGACGGTCCACGGTTTGTGGATGCTGCAGTACCCGGTGGTCCTTCGGCACTGGTTCATAGCAGCACTCGACTCCGCCTAACAGCGCATCCCAGTGCATCAGCGGTTGCTCACCGAAGCGCTGTTGAACTTCCGCGATTAATGCTCGTTGCGGGAACGAATCATGTTGTCGGTCGCGCCAGTTGCGCTCGTCCATGGCATCGCAAAATGCCCGCCAGAATTTTGACTCCACCGCGCCCAAGGTGATGAAGCGGTGGTCGGCGGTTGTGTAGATGTTGTAACAGGCCGCATTGCCACCGAGAAAATCAACATGCCCAATGTCCATATCGGCGGCGCTGATATTACTCAAGTAGCGAAAGGCGAGAACGGATTCGTAGATACTGACGTCGAGATAGCGCCCGCGGCCATCACGGGTGCGCGCATAGAGCGCGGACAGGATGGTGTTGGCCGCGAGCATTGCGCCGGCGTGGTCAGCAGTTGGGGGGAAGGCGAACGCGGGCTTTCCTTGCCACTGCTCCGGGCTGTATAAACCAGCGGCGGCGCAATAATTGATGTCGTGACCGACTTTTTCACGGTAACAGCCGCGTTGGCCGTAGCCGGATAACGAACAATAGATCAACGCCGGATTGTCGATCATGAGAGCCGGCCAGTCCAGTCCCAACCGCGTCATCACGCCGGGGCGAAAAGACTCCAGCACAACATCGGCACTTTGCGCAAGGTCGGTAAATTTTCTTTTGTCGCCATCTGATTTCAAGTCCAGACACACGATTCGTTTGCCTCGATTGAGTGCCTGATAAACAGGCGACAGCGCGTTCTTTCCGGCATACAGCAACGACCGCATTGGATCACCACGGGGTGGTTCCACCTTGATCACCTCCGCGCCCTGATCGGACAGCAGGCGAGTGGCATAAGGCCCCGGAATGAACTGCGACAAGTCCAGCACCTTCAAACCAGTGAGGAGGCCGTCTCGCTGACTGCCACCGGAGAACGAGTTCACTGGATTTTGTTGCGGTGTGGCGGTGCGGGCAGATGCGGAAGCACACATCGCACTCGGCTATTCATACTTGCGGATGTCATCGATAATGATGCCGTCATTGGGGAGGCTGCCGGGTTTTACTAGTTTGACTTCGCCGCGTACTTTGCATAAGTCGCGGATGCTGTTGGCGATGGTTGTTGGTAGCGATGGGTCGGGGTTGTGGGTTTCGCATTTTAGGGTTAGGTGGTCGCTTTCGTCTATCCAGTCGATCACCAGTCGCGCGCGGGTGATTTGTGGGTGGCGTTTGATCAGTTGGTGGATTTGTGACGGGTGAATGAACATTCCCCGCACTTTGGCGGTCTGGTCGGCGCGTCCCATCCAGCCTCGGATGCGGCGGTTGGTGCGGCCGCATTCGCTGAGGCCGGGCATAATCGCCGACAGGTCGCCGGTGGCAAAACGGATCAGCGGATAGTCGGGATTGAATGCGGTCACCACGACTTCGCCGACCTCAAAATCCGCGACCGGCTCGCCGCTGCCGGGGCGTACGATTTCGAGGTATACCTCTTCATCGATAATCAAGCCGTGGTCGGCGATGGATTCATAGGCGATTAAACCGAGGTCGGCGGTGGCGTAGGCTTGCAGCGTGGCGATGCCGCGTTCTGTGAGGTGTCGACGGGTCGAAGGCGGCAACGCTTCACCGGACACTAACGCCTTGCGCACACTGGAAACGTCGGCATTCATCTGCTCGGCTTTGTCGAGGATGATTTTGAGAAAAGATGGCGTACCGATGTAGGCGTTGGGTCGCAGGTCTTGCATGGTCGCAACTTGCAACTCGGTGTTGCCGACTCCGGCGGGGATGACCGAACAACCAAGCGCGTGGCAACCGGAATCGCACATCATTCCGGCCGGCGTCAGGTGATAGGAAAAACAATTTTGCACCAAGTCGCCATAACGAAAACCGGCGGCGTACAAAGCGCGTGCGAAACGCCAGTAATTTTCGCGGAAGGTCGCCGGTTCGTAGATCGGGCCGGGGGAGGCGAATAGGTATTTCAGTTGTCCTTCGGGATACGCCGCGAGTTGGCCGAATGGCGGCTGCGCTTTTTGTCGTTGCGCGAGGTCGGATTTGCGCGTTACGGGCAGGGCGGCGATGGCTTCGGTGGAGGTGAGGTCTTCGGCGTTGATGCCGGCCAGTATTCCCCCGTAGGCGGGGGAGTTTTTTATGGCATGTCCCACCAACTCGGCGACTCGGCTAATGAGTTCGCTCTGTCGCACCGCCGGGTCGCGGGTTTCCATCTGGTCGTAGGGTTCGTGCATGGTGATTATTCCCGGCGTCATGGATGCCGGGTTGGATGCCGGGCAGGTGCCGGGTTAAATTTCAGGCAAGCCAGCGTTTGCGCCGCCGGTATTGTTTGACGTCCCTGAAACTTCGCCGATGCTCGCCGCTCACGCCCAGATAAAATTCTTTGACATCTTCATTTTCGGCAAGGGTTTTGGCGTCTCCGTCCATCACCACCCGGCCGTTTTCAAGGATATATCCGTAGGTGGCGTAGCGCAGTGCCATGGTGGTGTTTTGTTCGGCCAACAGAAAGGTGACGCCTTCGTGGTGGTTGAGTGCTTTGACGATGTCAAAAATTTCTTGTACCAGTTGCGGCGCCAGCCCCATGGAAGGCTCGTCCAGCAGGATGACCTTCGGCTTGGCCATCAGCGCGCGTCCCACCGCAATCATCTGTTGTTCGCCGCCGGAAGTGTAGCCCGCCTGACTCTTGCGGCGTTCCTTGAGGCGCGGGAAATAACCGTATACGAGTTCGAGATCCCGGGCGATGACGGCGCGATTTTGTTTGCGGGTGTAGGCGCCGGTCAGCAGGTTTTCTTCCACGGTCAGGTGTTCAAAGCAATGACGCCCTTCCATTACTTGCACCACGCCCCGGCGCACCAGTTCCGTGGGGGTCAGCCGCTCAACCCGTTCGCCGCGAAATTCGATGGAGCCTTTGGTCACCTCGCCCCGTTCGGTGCCGAGGAGGTTGGAGATCGACTTGATAGTGGTGGTCTTGCCGGCGCCGTTGGCCCCCACCAGCGCAACGATTCCACCTTCGGGCACGTCCAGCGAAACGCCTTTAAGCACGAGGATGACGTGATCGTAAATCACCTCGATGTTTTTTACGCTGAGGACGATGTTGTCGTTGGTGGTCATGACAGCGGAATGCGGGAGAGCGGCTCGGGTTGGGCTGCTCTCCCGCTAGTGGGCGTTTGAAAGGTTAGCAATCCCGCGGAGTGATGGAGTTTTCCTCGGCGTATGCTTTGGAGTCTTCGGCGATCAACGGATCGACGATAGAACGGTCGGCGCCGGTGAAATCGGTGATCAGCGACCAGGATTTGAGTTTGGCATCCCACTGCTGAATTGCGCCCAACCCGGGGCCACCGTGATTGGCGCAGGTCACATTGATTTCGGGGCCGAAGTCAGGCACGCCCAGAGCGGCCATGCGGGCTTGATCGATTTTGAGTGCTTCCATGCCGTCTCGCATCTGCCCCGAAGTGATGTTTTTGGTGTTGTGGATCTTCTGGGCGGTGGCCGCCGCTTCGGCGGCGAGGATGGCCGCATACATGCCACGGTTGTACAGCACCGTGCCAAGATTAGAACCGTCACCGGCGGCATTGCCCGTGTCTACGACATATTTTTTGAGGTCGTCGTAAATGGGGAAATCGTTCCCCACGCCGTGGAAGGCGACGGCTTTGTAGCCGTTCGCGCCTTCTCCGGCGGGCAGCACATCGTTTTCAGAGGCCGACCACCACACGCCGATAAAGCGGTCCATCGGATAGCGAATGTTGGTCGCTTCCTTGATGGCGACCTGATTCATCACGCCCCAGCCCCACATCAGTACATAGTCGGGGCGCTCCCGGCGAATCTGCAGCCATTGCGATTTCTGCTCCTGACCGGGATGGTCAACCGGCAGCAGGGACAACGCATAGCCGTGTTTTTCCGCCAGTTTTTCAAGGGTGCGGATCGGCTCTTTGCCGTAGGCGGAGTTGTGATATATCAGCGCGATTTTCTTGTCGCTCAGGTTGCCGCCTTCCTGTTCGTTGATGTGCTTGATGATGATGGAAGCCGCATCCCAGTAAGTGCCGGGATAGTTGAAGATGTGGCTGAACACTTTGCCGTTGGCGGCGGAAGTGCGGCCGTATCCCATGGAGTGCATCGGTATGTCGTCCGCCGTGACCTTGGGGATTAGTTGGTAGGTGATGCCCGTGGACAGGGGTTGATAGACCAGCGCGCCTTCGCCCTTGGTGGATTCGTAGCATTCGACACCTTTTTCGGTGTTGTAACCGGTCTCGCACTCGATGACCCTGATAGGCACGCCGCCGATACCGCCGTCACGCTCGTTTAACAAAGCGAAGTAGTCGGCGTAACCATCGGCAAACGGAATGCCGTTCGGTGCGTAGGGGCCGGTGCGGTAACTGAGGGACGGAAACACCAGTTCGGCATCGCCGGCGACTTCTTCGCCGCCGGGTTTTTGCGTGAGATAAATTCCCACGCCCACCGCGACTACGACAGCGGCGATGATTAGTTTGGAAGCAGTAGATTTCATTTTTTAATTCCTCAAGGGGTTGTAAGGCTGATAGCGATTGTATATCTGATTGAACGTTAGGTTTGATTTTAATGTGGAAACGGCCAAAGTCTCAATTTCTCTTTCGCAATTCGCCACAACTGGGCAAGCCCGTTGGGTTCGACGATAAGAAAAAAGATGATCAGCGCACCAATCGCCACAAAGATGGCATGCCCGGCCAGATCCGTGGGCCAGCCGAGGCCGCCCACCATTAAATTTTTCATCAATACCGGTAGCAGGGTCAGAAAGGCCGCACCGATGAATGCCCCGAAGACCGAGCCGAGTCCGCCAATGATAATCATAAACAGCACTAAAAACGACTTATCAATGCCAAATACTTCGGTGCCTTCGGCGGCGCCCAGATAGACCGAGAAGAACATCGCCCCGGAGACGCCGATATAAAATGAACTGATGGCGAATGCCGAAAGTTTGGCTGCCAGCGGCGACACGCCGATAATTTCCGCGGCGATGTCCATATCGCGGATGGCCATCCACGAGCGGCCAATGCGCCCGCGAGTGAGGTTGCGGGCGATTAGCGCGAAGATCGACACCACCACCAGACAGAACAGGTAGGTCGCCCACGGCGGGGCGGAGGCGCCGGTAACCGCAACGCCGAACATCGTGCGTTGTGGCGCGGTTATTTGGCCCGAGGCCGAGTAGTTGTAAAACCACGGGACTTTATTGAATAACCAGACCAGAAAAAACTGCGCCGCCAGCGTCGCCACCGCGAGGTAGAAACCTTTAATCTTAAGGCTCGGCAGGCCGAAGATTATGCCCACTGCGGCGGTGATGCCGCCGGACATAATCACCACCAGTAGCATGTTCAATTCGGGGAAGGCGGTCATTAACTTATAGCAGGCGTAGGCGCCCACCGCCATAAACCCGCCGGTGCCGAGGCTTACTTGTCCGCAATAGCCGGTCAGGATATTCAGGCCGATGGCTGCCATCGACCACACCAGAAACGGCACCAGCACGGATTTTTCCCAGTAATCGTTGATCACCAACGGCACCACGAAAAACGCCAGTGCCACCACCACCAGCACCGTCCAGCGGTCCACTTTCAGCGGAAAGGTCTGCTGGTCTTTTGCGTAGGTGGTTCTAAAGTTTCCTGATTCTCGGTAAAACATAGTCAAACTCGCTCGATGATTTTTTCGCCGAACAAACCTTGTGGGCGAAACATTAAAAAGGCCAGTGCCAATACATAGGCAAACCAGTTTTCGGTGGCGCCGCCAATCAGCGGGCCGATGGAAAATTCAAACAGTTTTTCGCCGACACCGATGATCAACCCGCCGATGATAGCACCGGGTATCGAGGTGAAGCCGCCGAGAATCAACACCGGTAATGCCTTGAGCGCGATCAGCGAAAGCGAAAACTGCACCCCGGATTTGGCGCCCCACATAATGCCGGCGACCAGCGCCACCACCCCGGCGATGGACCACACGATAACCCAGATGATGCGCAGTGAAATGCCTACGCTCAAGGCCGCTTGATGGTCGTCGGCCACCGCCCGCAACGCTCTCCCGGTGCGGGTATATTGGGAAAACAGCGTCAGCACTATCACCAGCATCACGGCAATGCCGGAAGCCCACACATCGAGAACGTCGATATACATACCATAATAATCAGCGCCTTCCACCACCCAGGTGCGGGTTACGCTTTCCCACCACAGCGAGCCGCCGGAAGGCAAGCCGATGTCCAGCACCTTGATGTCGGCGCCCCACATCAAATCGCCGAGCCCTTCCATGAAAAACGCAAGGCCGATGGTGGCCATGAACAGGATGATGGGTTGTTGATTGACCAACCGCCGCAGCACCAGTTTCTCCACCAGCCAGGCGAATAAAATCATCATCAGTATCGCCAGAACGATGGCGAGGAAATTATTCATGCCGCTCGACCAGTAGTGGTATTCGGTGCCGAAAATGGCGTTGATGAGGTGCGCGAAAGGCACTTGGCCGGTCTGAAATCCCACCAGCGTAAGGGCTGCGAATAACGCCATGACGCCTTGTGCGTAGTTGAATATGCCCGAAGCCTTGAAAATCAAAACAAATCCCAAAGCGACCAGGGAATACATCACCCCGGTCATCAAGCCGTTGGCAATGACTTCGATGGTATTGAGGAATTGCGGGTTCATGAGGCACGTCGCCCGACTGTCGGAAAATGTGCGCGGTTATTCATGGATGACTCCGAGGTAGGCGTCGATCACCGCCTGATCGTTGCGGATTTCGTTGGGCACACCGTCGCCGATTTTGCGGCCGTAATCCAGCACCATCACCCGGTCGGCCAAGTCCATGACCACGCCCATGTCGTGTTCGATGAGGGCGATGGTGGCGCCGAATTCATCGTTCACATCGAGGACAAAGCGGCACATATCTTCCTTCTCCTCAAGGTTCATCCCCGCCATCGGCTCGTCCAGTAGCAGCAGTTTGGATTCCGCCGCCAGCGCGCGCCCCAGTTCAACGCGCTTTTGCAATCCGTAGGGCAGGCGTCCCACCGGGGTCTTGCGGATCGATTGAATTTCGAGGAAGTCAATGATGTGTTCGACCTTTTCGCGGTGTTCGATCTCTTCCCGTTCAGCCTTGCCCACCCACACCGCCTGCCAGAACAGGTTGGCGTGCATGTGCGTGATGCGGCCGGTCATGATGTTGTCCAGCGTTGACATGCCCTTGAACAATGCGATGTTCTGGAAAGTCCGGGCGATGCCCTGACGCGCGATCTGAAACGGTTTCAACGGGCCTCGCTTCTTGCCCTGAAACCACACTTCCCCTTTCTGGGGGTGATAAAAACCGTTGATGACATTAAGCATGGACGACTTGCCCGCGCCGTTGGGGCCGATGATAGCACGGATCTCGCCCTCACGAATGTCGCAACTGATGTCGGTGAGCGCGGCAACCCCGCCGAATGACAGCGAAACGTTGTCCACCGAAAGCAGCACATCCGTCATGTTAATATACTCCGTTGCGGTTATCCCGCCCGGGCCAGGGGCGGATAGGTTTCGGGCTCGCAGATTCCAAGATCTGCTTCGATGGAACCACGGCGGCCATCCTCGAAGGTTACTTCGGTGTTGATGTGGCAGTGGGTTTTGTCGGAATACAATGCATGAATCAACGCTTCATATTTTTCAAATATGGGTCCCCGGCGCACTTTGCGGGTGCGCGTCATTTCGCCGTCGTCGGGGTCCAGTTCCTTGTGTAAAATCAAAAACCGCCGGATCTGCGAAGCACTCAGTTGGCGGTCGGTGGCCAAATCCTGATTGACCTTTTCGATGTTGCTTTGGATCATTTTGTATACCGCCGGATGAGCGGCCAGTTCCTGATAACTGGCAAACGGAAGGTTGTTGCGTTCCGCCCAGTTGCTCACCGCATCGAGGTCGATGTTGATGAATGCGACCACATAATCCCGCCCGTCTCCGAAGGTTACCGCCTCCTGAATCTGCGGAAAAAACTTGAGTTTATTCTCCAGATATTTGGGCGAGAACAATGAGCCATCGTTGAGTTTGCCTACATCCCCGGCGCGGTCGATGATTTTCAGGTGTCCGTGGTCGTCGAAGTAACCGGCGTCCCCGGTCTTCACCCAGTTTTCGCGGTCTTTGGTTTTTGCGGTGGCTTCCTCGTTCTTGAAATAATGCTGGAACACTCCGGGGCCGCGATAGATTACTTCGCCGTCTTCGGTGATTTTAACTTCCACCTCCGGCGCCGGCACTCCCACGGTGTCGGCATACACTTCGCCGTCCGGCTGCATGGTCACGAACACCGAGGCTTCGGTCTGTCCGTATAACTGCTTGATGTTGATGCCGAGGGAGCGATAGAAGTCAAAAATTTCCGGGCCGATGGCTTCGCCGGCGGTGTAGGCGAGGCGGATGCGGCTGAAGCCCATGGTGTTTTTGAGGGGGGCATAAATGAGCAGATTGCCGAGCCAGTATTTAAAGCGATCGGCCGGTGCCACCGATTGGCCGTTCAGAATGCGCCCGCCGACCTTGTGCGCCACCGACATGAAGTAATGAAACATGCGCTGCTTGAAAGGTCCCGCGTCTTCCATACGAATCATGACGCTGGTCAGCAGGTTTTCGAAAATGCGCGGGGGGGCAAAATAATAGGTCGGCCCGATTTCCCGCAAATCCTGGGCTATGGTGGCCTCGCTTTCCGGGCAGTTAATGCAAAATCCGGCAACCGATGCCTGTCCGTAGGAAAAGATATTGTCGCCGACCCACGCCATGGGCAGGTAGGACAAGGTTTCCTCATCGGCGGTAAGGTGGTCGCACGCGCTGCTGTTGCGTGAGGTGAGGATGATGTTGTCGTTGCTGAGAACCACGCCTTTGGGACGGCCGGTGGTGCCGGAGGTGTACAAGATGATGGCGGTGTCGGCGCCACTCGCCTCGGCAATGGGCGCATCCAGCAAAGTTGGGTTGTCAGCCAGCAATTCCCGCCCCCGCCGTTGCACTTCCTCAAAGTCGTGGAGTCGGGTTTTGTCGTAGCCCTTCAGCCCGCGCCCGTCGGCATAGATAATCTGTTCGATGTGCGGCGGGTTGCCGGTCTCGTTGCCACCTCCGTTGCCACCTCCGTTGCCAATAATGACCAACGCCTTATCCACCTGCTCCTGATCTTCCGCCAGCACATACTTGATCTCCGCATGATCGAGCACATATTTCATTTCCTCGACCACCGAATCTTGATACACCGGCACCGGAATACCACGCAGACACTGCGCCGCAGTCATGCCCCAATACATCCGTGGCCGGTTGCGGCCAATGATCGCCAGTTTGTCGCCGGCCACGAAGCCGAGCGCATCCAGCCCGGCGGCGAAGGCGAATATTTCCGCTTGTATCTGCCCCCAATTCCACATTTGCCAGATGCCGAATTTCTTCTCCCGCATGGCCGCTTTGTCCGCCAGTTGGGCGGCATTGTTGAGCAGCAGTTTGGGGAAAGTGTCCGCTTGTGGTGTCGGATTATGGCTTGGATTAGGGTCTGGGTTCATTCACGATGGAGGGGTTGCGCCGAGCAGGGCAAGTATAAGGGAGAATCGCCGATTATCACAACCTACCACACCGCCGGGCACCGCCGATGGCGCTGGAAAATAAACCGCAAAAGGTGTATAGTATGGAAATATCGTCAATTCGAATAAGCATGATGAAAAACGCGGCGATTTTCAATGCCAAGTATCAGATTGGCCAAATAGTCCGCCATCGGGTGTATCCGTTTCGGGGCATCGTCTTCGATGTCGACTCCGAATTCAGCGGCACCGAAGAATGGCTGCAGTCCATCCCCGAAAAAATCCGTCCGCAACGCCAACAGCCATTTTACCACCTATTGGCCGAAGCCGAACACATCGACGAAAGTTATATCGCCTATGTATCAGAACAAAACCTAATGCGCGATGACAGCGGAAAACCAGTCAACCACCCCGACGCCCCGCGCTTATTCCTAAAGCAGCACGACGGAGTATATGTGTCCCGCAAAGACCACACCCATTGATGTTCCATTGATGTTAAGGCGCAACTACACTTCGGGTTAAATTCAACTTTCCCGTTCCCCCTCGCCCTCGTAGGGACAGCCCCCCATGCCTGTCCGAAGCGGTGGAGTTGCAAGCGAGCCGATTACAGCAGGCATTCATCAAACGGGTAGTGCGATAGCAGTTCATATCCGTTTTCGGTGATGCGCGCTACTTGTTCCAGTTTTACGCCTTCGCCGCCGTGGTCTGAGCCGCTGAAACTTTCCACGCATAGCACCATGTTTTCTCGGATAACGCCGTCGTAGCCGTGGCGTGGCCAGTCTTCTTGGTAGTAGATTTTTGGGTATTCATCGCACATTCCGACTCCGTGCATGACGCACGGGTAGCGGTGCGCGATAAATTCTGGTTTGCGCGAAAACGCTCGCGCGCTGAGTTCCGCGAAGGTGATGCCTGGGCGGAGTAGTTCGAGATTGTGATGCACCTCGTCGAAGGCGTGTCGGAATGCATATTTTTGTCGGTCGGTGGCGGTTGCGGGGCGGCATAGTACGGTGCGGGAAATATCCGCGCAATAACCCCCGGGTCCGATCAAGTCGGTGTCGAACCCCACCAGTTCGCCGGCTTCGATGACTTTATCCGTGGCCTCTTGCAGCCAGGGATTGGTACGCCGACCGGAGCACAGCATGCGCCCGTCTATCCAGTCGCCGCCGTGGGCGATGTTGACTTGATGCAGCACCGCCCATAATTGGTTTTCGGTGACGCCCGTTTCGAGGTGCTCCAGCATTTGCGCGATGGCGAGTTCGGCCACGGCGATGGCGTGGCGCATGCACTTTATTTCCAAAGATGATTTAACCGCGCGCGCTTGTTCCAGCAAACTCTCCGCATCGCTCACCCGCGCCCCGGTTTGCGAAATCGCTTGCAGCACCGGCGGCGGAAAACGCTCCACGGCGATTCGCGGGTTGGGCTCGTGGAGATGATTTTCCTTGAGGCAGTCTATGACCCCGGCGGCCAGGAGTCGGCTGTTGTCGGCGAGGTCGGGTCCGCCGTCGAAGGTGGTCACAAAGTCGGCCGGTCGGTGCTCGACGGTGGTCGGCAAGTTGTGATGGGCGGCGCCGTGCATGAGCAACGCCCCCTCCACCGGAACAAACAAATAAGAGGTGGGTATGTGTGCCTGAAATAACTGGTAGCAGCGGAAGTCTGCGGCGTAGCGAAGGTTTACCGGATTGTTGATTACACACAACGCCACTTGCGCCGCTTTCATCTGTTCCCGCAACCGGCCCAGGCGGTATCCCCTGAGGCGCACCAATTCAGCGGCGGTCAACGCGAGTTTGCGGGGGGTGGCCATGGCTGCGCTTCAGGTGGTTAGTTTGCGGTAGATGTCGGCGACTTTGAGGGGTAGTTTGCGCACTTCGTCGACGACTACATAACTGGCGTGTCCGTATAGATGCGGGAGGTAGTCGCATGCTTCGGTGTCGATGGTTATGCAGAACGGGTGGATGCCGGTGTGGCGGGCTTCGAGTAGTGCGCGGCGGGTGTCTTCGATGCCGTATTCACCACGGTAGCCGTCGTAGTCATCGGGCTTGCCGTCTGACAGCGTAATCAGAATCCGCGTGCGAGATTCAACCTGATTGAGGATTTTACTCAAGTGGCGAATGGTTACGCCCATGCGCGTATAGTCTCGGGGGCGCAGCCCGCTGATGCGCGCGCGCACTTCGCGGTCATAGGGCTGGTCGAAGGTTTTTATTCGGTAGATTTCGCAACGGTTGCGGGTCATGCCGGAAAATCCGTAGATGGCGTATTGATCGCCGAGCGCTTCGAGGGCTTCGCACAACAACACCAGGCTTTCCCGTTCGGCATCGTTGATCCAGCCTTTGGTGGAGCCGCTGACATCGACCATGAAAATCACCGCCAGGTCGCGTTCGACCTTGTTCTTGCGGGTGAAAAGTCGTTCGCTCATCTCGACCCCGGTGCGGGCGTCGGCGCAGGCGGTCACCAACGCATCGAGATCGATGTCATCGCCGCCGCTTTGCGCTTTGAGCAGTTTGTCTTCATCCCGCAAGGCTTCAAAGTGCCGCCGGATTTCCGCAATCAGATGCAGGTACTTCGCCAGCGTCTGTTCGATGAAATCATCGTATACCGGATGCGCCGCCAGTTCCCGCAACACGCACCAGTTCTTGCGATAATTTTGCCGGCGAAAATCCCATTCGTCATAAAGGAAAGTGCCTTCTTGTTGAGCGTCGCCTTTCCTTGCATCCTCGGCGGTTTGTCCGGGTGCCTCGCCCGTGGGGTCATAAGCGCCATCCCCGGCCGGTGTCAGCCATTCTTCCGGCAGTTGCCCCAAATCTTGCGCCAACGAAGCCAATGCTCCGGCAATTTCCGGCGGCATCGTCAGTGCTTCGCCATCCAGTTTAATTTCCCGGCCGGGACCGGTTTCGCCGTCATTTTCAGCAATCTCAAAAGAACTGTCGCCGGGTTCCTGTTCGCCATTGGCGGCGAGCAATTCACTGAGGGCTTGTTGTAATTTGGATTTCTCCGTTTCGATACGCGCATCGGCGGTTAGCCGGGCGGCTTCAAGATCCAGATCGCCCTGATACAGCAACGCATCCGGCCACGGCATTTGCAACGGATACAGGGTGGCGGTGGCCTCCAGCGTGTCCGCCACCGTGGCATCGGGAGTTTCCAATCGGTCGGTGAAATTTTTCCAGGTGGCATCGTGTATCGGCGGGGTCGCATCAAGTGCCAGCATTTCCCGGGACAAGCCGGGAAATTCCCGCTGGATGCAGGCACTCAGTCGCACGGTTTCGAGTAGGTTAAATAGTTTAAGCGCGCGCCCGTGTTGGTCGGCGTGTTGTTTTGCTATAGCGGCAATTTGTTGAACGAGGTGCGGCGAGTCGGGGGTTGGGCGGCGGAAAGTACCGAACCACGATTGCGCCCACAGATAAACCGCGGTGGCTTTATACAGTTGATAGTTTTTTTCGCGCGCATCGAAGCGGTTGATGCGCGCCGGCAAGTACAAGATTTGGGTGTCGGTATAACTGCGCTCGCCGACTTCGAGTTTGAGGTCTCTGCCTGATAGCCCACGGATGAACCGCTCCAACACCGGGCGCACTTCGTCGATGGATACCGACCGATGACTGATTCGGTATTCCCGTGCGAATTCTTCGATGCCTTCGAACGCGGCACTGCCGGGATACAGTCCTTTCTGGTCGTAAATATCCATAGCCCGCAGCAACCACAAGCGCGCGCCTTCGATATCCATCAACGCCAGCGCGCGCGGCGCATGGCTGGCGAATTGATAGGCCATTTCCGAGTTGGACTTTTGGATGATTTCAGTCCAGTGCAGCACAAACTCTTGTTGCTGGCGGGGCAGGGGGGTAAGCCCACGGGCCGGTTCCTCGGCGGTGCGGCGGCTCGACAGTACCGGGTCGAGGCATTCTTCCAGCGTCTGTTCGATTTGTTGGCAAGTCAGCGGGATGGCGGCGGCGACTTGAGGGCGATCCGGCATGGCAAACTTTCCGTTGCAACCTATAAATTAAAACGAAAGTGCATAACGTCTCCATCGCTGACGACATAGTCCTTGCCCTCGAGTCGCAGGCGTCCCGCTTCCTTCGCACCTTGTTCGCCATTGCCGTGAATGTAGTCCTCAAAAGCGATGGTTTCGGCGCGGATAAATCCTTTTTCGAAGTCGCTGTGAATAACCCCGGCGGCGGCCGGGGCGCGAGTGCCGATCGGCACCGTCCAGGCGCGTACTTCAGTGACACCGGCGGTGAAATAAGTGTGCAGTCCGAGCAGCGAATAACCGGCACGGATTAGGCGGTCGAGTCCCGCTTCCCGCCATCCCATGTCCTCGAGAAACAGCAGCCCTTCGTGCGCGCTGAGTTCCGATAATTCCTGTTCGATGGCGGCGCAGATGGCAACCACTGGAGCGTTTTCCCCGGCGGCGATTTTTTCGACGGCGGCCAAGCGGGGATTGCCTTGCCGATTTTTTTTGTCGACTTGTTCATCGACCTTCTCGTTGCCCTGTTCGTTGACGTTGGCGATGTACACCACCGGCTTGGCGGTGAGGAAACAGAGCGGCTTTAAGTGTAGTTGCTGGTTTTCGTCCAGCGTCATGGTGCGCACTGGTTCGCCGCCGTCTAGGTGCGCTTTTACGGCGGTGAATAAATCCCGCAACAAGCGGGCTTGCTTGTCGCCGGCCTTGCATTGGCCGGTCATGCGCAACACCGCTTTTTCCGCGGTCTCCATATCCGCCAGCAGCAATTCGGTATGGATGGTTTCAATGTCGGCGGCGGGGTCGATGGCACCGGGAACATGGGTGACGGCGCTATCTTCAAAGGCGCGCACCACATGGACGATGGCGTCCACTTCGCGGATGTGGGCTAGGAAGCGGTTGCCCAAGCCTTCGCCTTTGGATGCTCCGGCCACCAGCCCGGCGATGTCAACGAACTCGATGGCGGCGGGGATGACTTTGCGCGGTTTGACCAACGCCGCCAGTTGCGCGAGTCGCGGGTCCGGCACTTCCACCATGCCGACGTTGGGGTCGATGGTGCAAAAAGCGTAGTTGGCGGCCTCAGCGGTCCGGGAGCGGGTGAGCGCGTTGAATAGCGTCGATTTACCGACGTTAGGCAAGCCGACGATGCCGCACTTAAAGCCCACGGTTACCACCGGGATGCGCATCATCGGGTGATTTGCCGTGCAATCTGGACATGGCGGCGTCGATGTTTCCGGCGACTACCTCGTCGAGGACTTCGAGGGCGCGTTCTATCGCTTGTTCAATTAGCATTTTATCGTGGGTGTTGGGGCGGCTGAGTACATAAGCGGAGACATCCCGGTTCGGGCCGGGGTGGCCGATGCCGATGCGCAAGCGCAGGAAATCCCGGCTGCCGAGAGCGGCGATAATGTCGCGCAGGCCGTTGTGGCCACCGTGCCCGCCGGACATCTTGAGGCGCGCGCAACCCGGCGCAAGATCGAGTTCATCGTGAACCACCAGAATCTGCTCCGGGGCGATGCGATAAAAGGCCGCCATAGGCGCCACCGCCCGACCGCTCAGATTCATCAGGGTATCGGGAGCCATGACGCGCACCGTGCTGCTGTTTATGACGACTCCACCGACCTCGGCCTTGAAGCGTTTTTCGTTGGCGAGTTGGAAGCCGCGCAAAAACTGCAGGCGTTCCAAGAAGTGGAAGCCAGCGTTATGCCGGTTGGCGGCGTAGCGGTTGCCGGGGTTGCCAAGCCCGACAATCAGGGCAATGCCCGATTCCGCCATCGTTCCTTACAAACCGCAGCCGGTTCAGTCGCTCTTGGCGGATGCACCGCCGTCCGCATCCTCGGCGGTGTCTTCCGCCTCCGCTTCGCCGGCCTCGGCTGCGGCGTCTTCCGCTTCCTCTTCTTCGCTGGCGACCACCTTGGGCGGCAACACCGCGACTGCGGCGTGGTCGTGCTCGTTGTTTGTGTCGTGCATCAGGGTGGTGATGTTGACGCCTTCGGGCAGTTTAATGTCGGAAAGGTGCAGCGATTCATTGAGGTCGAGGGTCGATACATCGAGTTCCAGCGACTCCGGCAGGTCTTTGGGTAAGCAGGAAATCTCCACCTCGGTCATCATGTGGGAGATGATGCCGCCGGAGTTTCGCACGCCGGGGCATAGTTCTTCGCCGATGAAGTGAATGGGCAGAGACATGGTCAGCACCTTCGTGTCGTCAATGCGCTGGAAATCCGCGTGCAGGATGGAGATCTTGTAGGGATGGCGCACAACATCGCGCAGGATCGCCTGTTCCTTGTTGCCGTCGGTGTTGATGACGATGATGGCGGAATGGAATTCCTCTTTCTCGAGGCTGTGAAACAGCACATCGTGATTGATGGCGATGCTGATATTTTCCTTGCCGCCGCCATACAGTACCGCAGGCACATCGCCTTCGCGGCGCAACTTGCGCACCAGCGAAGTGCCGGAGCGGGCGCGGGTTCGGGCAATCAATTCGAATTGTTCGTTCATTTTTCGGTCCTCATGGTTTTTTACTTTAATCAACAAAAAGGCTGCTGACGGAATCTCCGGTGGTGATGCGGCGCATGGATTCGGCAAGCAATTCAGCCACGCTCGACTGCTTGATCATCGCGCATTTGCGCGCCGCCGGGCTCAATGGAATGGAATTGGTGACCAGCAACTCGTCGAGTTCTGATGCGGTGATTCGTTTGACCGCCTCGCCGGACAGCACCGGGTGAGTACAGCAGGCAAGCACTTTGACAGCCCCCTGCTTTTTTAATGCAGCGGCGGCTTCGCACAGCGTGTTGGCGGTGTCCACCATATCGTCAATCAGGATGCACGAGCGTCCCTCGACCTCGCCGATGATGTGCATCACTTTGGTTTCGTTGGTGCGCGGGCGGCGTTTGTCGATGATAGCAAGTTCGGTTTCCAGTTGCTTGGCCATGGCGCGGGCGCGCACCACGCCGCCTACATCGGGAGAGACGATGAGGGGGTTGGGCAACTGTTTTCGCCACAATTCACTCATCAGCACCGGCGAGGCGTAGATATTGTCAGTAGGGATGTCAAAAAACCCCTGAATCTGGTCGGCATGCAGGTCGATGGTCAACACCCGGTCGGCACCGGCGATGCTAATCATGGAAGCCACCAGTTTCGCCGAAATCGCCACCCGTGCGGTGCGCGGACGGCGATCCTGCCGGGCGTAGCCGAAATACGGCACCACCGCGGTGATGCGGCCCGCCGACGACCGCTTGATGGCATCCAGCATCACCAGCAGTTCCATAAGGTTGTCGTTGCTCGGCGCGCAGGTGGGCTGAATCACGAAGACATCCTGCCCGCGCACATTTTCCATCACTTCGACGTTGACCTCGCCATCGCTAAACCTGCCCACCAGTGCCCGTCCCAGGGGGATACCGAGGCACTGCACAACCTCATTCGCCAACTCCGGGTTGGCATTACCGCTAAAAACCGTCAAATTATCCGGGGACACGCCGCTTCTCCTCATGGCAATTCATGGCAATGGTCAGGGCAATGGTCAGGGCAATGGCTGGGGTGGGAGGATTCGAACCTCCGAGTGCCGGAATCAAAATCCGGTGCCTTAGGCCACTTGGCTACACCCCAAAACCGTATAAATATCAATAGATTATATCAGAAATTTGTTGCACCGCTTTATCCTACTCACAGAATTTCCAAAGGCTCCACAAGTCGCCCTCGGCTAATTCGGATTGGTTTCAAAACGGCTTCTACACAAGATGTTGCAAAGTCGCGGTATTGTGATTGCACGACCCGGTCGTGTCAATGGATTATCGCGGATAATCCGCCGATTATAGCAAGAATTGCGCCTCGCCCGGGCTGCGGAACGCACCGCACCGCATCGGCCGGGCGGGGAAATTGCGGAAAACATCATCGGAGCAGCCCGGTGCGGTGCTGTTTTTGAGGGTGGGTGTTGCTTGCGGTTGGATTGAAATTAGTTTTACAAGCGCGCTGATTCAGGACCGCAAGGCGGTGTTTTCCGGGTCGTAGACCGGGTCGGATGCTACCGTAGCCCGGCAGCGATTGCCCAAAATTTCCAGATTCAATTCGGTTCCCACCACACACAAGTCGGTGGGTAGCCAGCCAACGGCGATGTGGGTGTTCGTGCGCCAGCCATAGCCGCCGGAAGTAACATAGCCGACGCAAGTGTCGCCGTGCAAGACCGGCTCCGAACCCCAGCAGCCAGCGGTGTTGGGGGATTCAAAAAGCAAAGTGGCCAGTGACTTTTTGGGTGGTGTTTGGCGCTCCTGCAACACTATTTCGCGGCCGAGCGTATGCGCCTTTTCGGGGAGTTCGGGGTGGCAAAAACGCTCAAGCCCGGCCGCCATGGGAGTGATTTCGACATTAATATCGGCTCCCCAACTGCGATAGCCTTTTTCCAGGCGCAAGTGCGACAGTGCCCGGCTGCCCGCCAGTCGCAAGCCATGGCGTTCGCCTGCGGCCATCAGTGCCGCAAATAAATCCGGCTGGGAGGGCATTGGACAGTGTAATTCCCAGCCT
Source organism: Candidatus Poriferihabitaceae bacterium (assembly GCA_965262585.1). GTDB lineage: Bacteria > Pseudomonadota > Gammaproteobacteria > Arenicellales > Poriferihabitantaceae > JAHRAW01. The sequence goes on along the minus strand of OZ253546.1, from coordinate 277,129 downwards.
AATTCACCAGCGTACGACAAGCGCATCGCCATACAGCGCACACCCCCAACTTCAATGTTACGCCAATTCATAAACGGGAAGGCATCATTGGAACAATCCGCATCGCTGATATCGGAGAGCAGACGGCGTGAGGACGGGCCGACCAGCCCCAACGCGGCGGTGTCTGCTGTCACTGTGCGAATGGACACGTTCAACCTACCTTTGTGTTGCTCCATCCAGCGTTGGTAAATATCTTCAGCCAAGGTCGCACCGACAAGATAAAAGACATTGTCATCCAAGCAGGCGACAATGAGATCGCCCACAATACCGCCGCGTTTGTTGAGCATCAATCCCAGCGCCATCCTGCCCACCGGTGGCAGGCGGCTGATGTTAATACGATTCAGAAAGGCCGTCGCATCAGGCCCTTCAACGCGCCACTTGGAATAGGAAGACATCTCGAACAACGCCGTCGTCGTGTGTGCCGCACGCGCTTCGTGGCCGACATGCTCCCACCAGTTGGGTTTCGAAAAAGAGGGTACATCCCGGGCGGCAACGCCTCCGGGAGCAAACCACAGTGGACGTTCCCAGCCATGCACTTGTCCCATTACGGCGCCGCTCTCCAGCAGGCGGTCGTATATTGGTGTGGTTTGCACCGAGCGCCCGCTATCGCGTTCCAGCTGCGGATATAAAATCTCATAGCGCCGCGGGAATATGTCCCGTACCCGCGCATCGGCAAAGTCACGATTGCTCCAGCCGCCAAAGCGTGCCACATCCATGAACGACAGGTCCATTTCTGTCTCGCCTTCCAGAATCCATTCCGACAAGGCAAGCCCCACGCCGCCACCCTGTGCGATGCCGCTCAAAAAACCGCAGGCGACAAAAAAATTGGGAACCCCGGGCATGGGACCGATAAGCCCGCGTCCGTCCGGAGTAAAGGAGATCGCTCCATTGATAATGCGTTTAATTCCCGCCGTATTGAGTGCCGGTACTCGGTGATAAATTGCCGTCAGCCGTTCTTCCATCCGCTCCAGGTCTGGCTGGAACAATTCCTGGGCAAAATCCCAGGGCGCGGGTTTGCCGTCCCATGCGGTGCGGCAGTCTTTCTCCCACGCTCCGAGCAGCAACCCATTGCCCTCCTGTCGCAGATACCACTGCGCATCCACGTCGCGGATGAGCGGCAGTTCGCTCTCATACGCGGCGATTTCGGGTATGACGTCGGTCACCAGATAGTGATGTTCCATGTTGATAATTGGTAATTTGGCACCGACCATCCCCGCCACTTCGTTGCCCCAATAGCCGGCGGCGTTGACCACAATTTCGCATTCATACTCAGTGTCCTGATCGCTGCTCAGTTGCCAATATCCGGAGGGTAGTCGGCGAATTGCGGTTACGCGAGTGTTGCGGACAATTTTTGCCCCCTTTTGCCGTGCGGCGGCCGCCAACCCCATAGTGACGGAATAAGGATCAACGTAACCTTCGTCCGGGTCCCAGGCACCGCCGACAATGCCATCGGTGTTAATCAGTGGAAATTTAGCTTTAATGTCCGCGGGAGAGGCCAGTTCATACGGTAGCCCCAGCGCCTTGAACTTGCCAGCCAGAAACTTGAATTCATCCATGCGCGCACGGCTTTGTGCCAAAAAGAACCCGCCCACGATATGACTGCCGACTTCTTGCCCGACTTCCGCTGATAAGCCGTCATAAAGCTTCATGGAATAGGCTTGCAAGGCCGATAGGTTGGGGATGGGATTTTGGTTGTGCACATTGCCGGCGGCATGCCAGGTCGCACCGGAGGTTAGTTCGCCCCGTTCAATGAGTATGACGTCTGTGCATCCCGCTCGGGCCAGATGATACAAAGTGGAGCAGCCGATAATGCCGCCGCCAATGACGATAATACGTGCTTTTTGCATACGGGCCTTGGATGTTGAATAACTTAAGAGTATATGGTAGATTTTAGCCACTTTGCAACATTTGAGGTGAATTAGTATAAAAAATGGCGCATTTACACCAAACCCGACCAACAGGAGATGAGCCGCCCGTGCATGGGCGGGGAACCGATGCCGATGTTCATGGCTTTTTGCATGCGAGGCTGGCCGAGTTGCATTCCCGCCTGAGCCCGCAACAACGGCGTGCGGCGGAGGTGATACGTGATAAATCCGATGATGTGGCAAATTATTCGTTGCGTCGCGTGGCGCAATGGCACGACATTGCACCTTCACATTTTTCACGGCTGGCGCGAGTCATCGGCTATGCCGATTATGAGGCGCTTCGAGAGGCTTGCCGTAGTGGCGTGCGTGCGCGCAAGCTTACCTTTGCTCGAAAGGCGACCGCTTTGCGGGATAAAAACATTTCGGGCAAATCTGGGTCCTTTGTGATTCGTTACGGCATCGAATCCATCGACAACATTCAAGTGATGTTGAATGAAATTGCCCCGGATATTTTGGATGCCGTTGCCGACCGTCTGGCCGGTGCGCGGCGGGTGTTTCTGGCGGGCGGTCTTGGTTCCGCACATCTTATGGCGCACATGAAATATATGGCCGACATTGCCTTTGACAACTGGCATACGGTTGGCACCAACGCTATCGGCGTGTTAACCAAACTCTCCACCGATGACACAGTGCTGTTGCTCGGGTATGCGCCTTATGCGCGCGACTCCGTGCATATCGCCCGCATAATTAAGGACTCGGGAGCAGATCTCGTATCCATTACCGATGACAGCGGTTCGCCGCTGGCTGAGTTTTCGCGCCACGTTATCTGTTTGCCGACCGACAGCACGCAGTTTTTTCCATCCTACGTTCCTGCTCTTGTTTTTTTGGAAGCGTTGATAGCGATGGTAGTCTGCCGTAGCCCGGCGGCGGTGCGCCACCATATTGATGCGGTGGAAAAAAACAGTTTCCAAACCGGTGAGTACTGGACCGACCGGTCGCTTTCACTCAATCACTCACCCAACCATTCACAAAATCATGACCAACATAGCGAGGATAAACATCATGTATAAAAAACTGACAACTCTGATTGCCGCCGGTTGTCTGGCGGCCACATTATCACCGGCAGCCATGGCCGGTACCCTCGATGACATCATTGCCAAAGGCAAAATTGTTGTCGGCGTCAAAGCCGACTACGCTCCATGGGGCATGCGGGACGCTTCCGGCGGCGTGGTGGGCATGGAAATTGACATGGTGCGCGATTTAGCCAAGCGCATCGGCGACAAAGCCGGTAAGACCATCGATGTAGAACTGGTGGTCACCGTTTCATCAAACCGTATGCAGTTTTTGCAGCAGGGTAAAATTGACTTGATGATTGCCACCATGTCGGACAAGCCCGACCGCCGTAAGGTGGTGGGAATTGTGCAGCCGAATTATTACTCTTCGGGCGTTGCCATTTTTGCTTACAAGGATTCCGGCATCGACGGCTGGGACTCTATCAAAGGCAAGAAAATCTGCGGTATTCAGGGTGCTTGGTATAACAAGGAGCACGGTATCAAGCGGGGTGCCGAGATGGTAGCTTTCAAAGGCGTTCCGGAAGTCGAGGCGGCTTTGCTAGACGGGCGCTGTGGCGGTTGGCTGTACGATGATTCCGCTTTTGTTCCACGCAAGGTCAACAACCCCGACAAATGGAGAGATTACTCCATCTCCACGCCGGTGGTGGATGACGTGCCCTGGGGTGCCGCGGTTCGGCGGGAAGACTTGCACAAACCCATCGGGCAGATGCTCTCCGAGGCGATTATTGACTGGCACAAGGATGGCACCATCATCGCTCTGGAGAAAAAATGGGGAATTCCCAAAACGCAATGGCCCGAAGATATGCGCAAGAACTGTTTGGCGGGAGATAAAATCTGCGACACCAAACACGATCCCGGTGAATAACCGGAGGGCGGGCGACCTATTCGCACATGGGCGGCGTTGATCGCCGCTTGTGTGCGTTGTTTGTTGAGACAAGATAAACGCCCGCGCAGGGAGTAACGATTGCGATGGAAGCGTTCTGGCAATGGTTTGAGTGGCTGTACCAAGCGCACGGCATCAAACTAACCGTTTTCTACGATTCGTGGGATCGCGGGCGTTTTGTCAGCGGCATTTGGACCACTATCCACCTGTCCGTGGTGTGCGTAGTGCTGTCAATTGTTATCGGCGTTGTCGGTGCGTGGTTGCAGGCTTCACCGTTGTCCGTGGTGCGTCGAGTGACGCGAGGCTACGTACAGTTCTTTCGTAATACGCCGCCGCTTATTCAACTGTACTTTTTTTATTTCGCCGTCGATTCTTTTTTGTCGGTTGCGGTCGGCGAACGTGGCGGATTGCTGTCCAGCTACGGCTGGGCGGTGGTATCGTTGTCGTTTTTTGCCGGTGCCTTCAACATTGAAATTTTTCGCGCCGGCGTGGAGTCGGTGCACAAGTCTACCATTGAAGGAGCGGAGGCGCTGGGCTATACACGGGCGCAGATCTACCGCTATGTTACGTTGCCACTTGCCTACCGCGTGTGTCTGCCAGCCCTCAACAACAATCTTATCAACCTGGTCAAAACCACCACAGTCGCGTATGCCATTGCGGTGCCGGAAACATTGTACGTAGCCAATCAAATTTGGTCGGACGAATACAATGTATTTGAAATGATGAACGTGGTGTGGGCAGTGTATCTTCTGATTGTTGGGGCACTGGTGTGGTTCATGCACCGATGGGAAAAAACCACCCGCATCCCCGGCTTCGGGACAGGCGCATGAATACTCGCACCGTTCTGCCGGTTCTCGCCACGCCTGCCCCCGTCCCGCAGTGCCAGCCGGTGGGTTCGCGGCTTTGCGTTGGGGGGCTGGTTGTTGTTGTGATGCTGGTTGTATGGGTCGCGGCGGACGAAGCGTGGGCACAGTTCCAGGGCAACCCCGAACAGACCACTTTGCAAACGTTAATCAAGTGGACGCCGCTGATGTTTTTTGGCCCGCCCGGCGAGTTCGGCGGATTTATACTCAATATTGCCGTCAGTTTTCTGTCCATGGCGATGGGAACTTTTTTGGGGCTGTGGTTGGGCATCGGGCAAGTTTCCCGGCTGGCAGCGTTGCGTCGCGTCTGTTGGAGTATCACCCAGTTATTTCGTAACTCGCCGTGGCTGGTGCTATTGTTTTATTTCATGTTGCTGCTACCTTTCCGCGCCACGTTGTTCGGCGAAGAATACGATATTCCGGGTTGGAGCAAAGCGGCTTTTGCCTTGTCCCTACCGATCATGGCCAATGTTTCCGAGATCGTGCGCGGTGCGATCGTGTCGATTCCCACGGGCCAGTGGGAATCGGCCGAGTCGTTGGCCTTTTCACGCCGCCAGACGATGTGGGAGATCATTCTGCCGCAATGCATCAGGCGCATGATTCCCCCGTGGATGAATTGGTACGCCATTCTTACCATGTCCACGCCGCTCATCTCCATTCTGGGCGTCAATGATGGCATGATGTTGACTCAGGGAGCGCTGGCCGCCGAAGGTCGCAGCGAATTTTTAATCCCGATGTATTTGTGGCTGATGACGTGGTTTTTCATCTACAGTTATCCGATCGCCGAATGGACGAGGCGCTTGGAGAAAAAATACGCCGTCAACGAATGAGGGGTAAGCAATGAGCGAAAACTGGACTGTTGATATGCCAATTTTATCGTTGCAGGACGTGCACAAATCTTTTGGAAACCTGGAGGTACTCAAAGGCGTATCACTGGACGTGTACAAGGGCGAGGTGGTGTGCATCATCGGCCCATCCGGTTCTGGTAAATCGACTCTCATTCGTTGCATCAATGCGCTCAGCGATATTCAGTCAGGTTCAATTACGGTGGAAGGCATCGAGGTCCATTCGCCGAATCTGGACAAACTGGCCTTGCGTAGAAAAGTGGGCATGGTGTTTCAACAATATAATCTTTTCCCGCACAAAACGGCGCTGGAAAATGTAATGATGGCGCCGATGCTGGTGCTCAAAAAAGACAAGGCGCAAGTCGAGGGACAGGCGCGCGCGTTGATTCAAAAAGTGCGGCTGGAGGGCAAAGAAGACAGTTATCCGGGCGAACTGTCGGGCGGACAGCAACAGCGCGTGGCAATCGCGCGTTCGCTGGCGATGGAGCCGGATATTATGTTGTTTGACGAAGTCACCGCGGCGTTGGACCCGGAGACGGTTAAAGAAGTATTGGTGACCATCAAGGAGTTAGCCGCCGAAGGTATGACTTGTTGCCTGGTCACCCATGAAATGGGATTTGCACGCGAGGTTGCCGACAGAATTTATTTCACCGACCACGGCCTGATTGTAGAGCAGGGGCCGCCTGCCACATTTTTTACCAGTGCGAAAGACCCGCGCACCCGTGAATTTTTGAGTCAGATTTTATGACCGAGGCTGGACGCTCTCCGGCGCACGTTTTTGCCGGTTGGGCGACGACGTTATCGGAGATTCCCGAGGCGGTGCGGCGGGCGGCACGACGGGCGATATTTGACACCACTGCCGTTATGGCAGCCGGTGGTATGCATCCTCGTGTCGTCGCTTTGGGGCGGGCCTTTGCGCGGGGAGGCCCATGCACTATCGCTGGTTTTGGTGATAATGGTGGGGCCCACGAGGCGGCGCTGATTAATGGCACGGCGGCGCACGTATGGGATTTTGACGACACCAGTTACACTGGAATTATGCACGGATCGGCAGTGGTTTTTGCGGCGGCGTTGGCGGTTGCCGAAGAAAACGGAGCGGATGAAGAGGCGCTGTTGCAGGCATTTGTGGCGGGTTCAGAAATCGCTTATACACTGGCGGATATGTGTACGCATCGCCATTATTTTCGCGGGTGGTGGAGTACAGCCACCCTGGGTCTGGCCGGTGCGACGGCTGCCGCATGCAGATTGCGCGGGTTGAATGCGGAACAAAGCGCGAGTGCCATCAGTTTTGCTGCCGCCGCAGCCGGTGGAGGAAAGTGCTTGTTCGGGTTCGATGGTAAAGCTTTTATGGCCGGCGATACGGCCGCCCGCGCCGTGGATTTTTCCCGTGCCGCTGAGGCAGGCCTGACTGCAGCAGGCAACGCTTTTGAACATGCGGCCGGATTTTTTTCCATGCTCAATGGCGGTGCGGTGGAACTATCGCAGATGGACAGTCTTGGATCGCGCTGGCGACTGACTGACCCGGGACTATTCATTAAAACGTCGCCCGTGTGTTCCGCCGCCGGGGCGGCAATCGAACAAACTTCCTTGTTGATGCGGCAGCATGCCATCGATGAAGGTGCCATTTGTCACATCGAGATTGAAGTGCCGGAGTTGGTCGCTATCAGCCTGCCTTACGCACGTCCCGCATCGCCCCAGCAGGGCCAGTTTTGCTTGCCTTATGCCGTCGCCTGCGCTGTTTTGCACGGCCGGGTGCGGCTGGGTGATTTGTCCGTTGAGGCCATTAATGATTCCCACCTGTGTTCACTGATGGACGAGGTTGTCGTCAAAACCGACGAGGAGTTGTCTTCGGAAGAAAACCGGCAGCGCTTCCCTGAGAGTGCACGCGTTACCTTAGTACTCGCCGACGGACGCAAAGTCAGCGGCTTTTGTGGTCAGTGTTATGGTATGCCCGACAAGCCGATGACCGATAGTGACTTAATCGCCAAGGCAAACGAGTGTCTTCGTTACGCGGGCAAGCCGGAATCCATCGCCGGACCGGCGGAAGTTAATCTGCTTGATTTTGCTCGGGCTTCCCTTCACCCATGACATGCCAAATATGAAACAACAGGTGCCGGCGGGCGGTTTCTTCAACTTGCCCGTTGTCAAAAATCCGGAGACCGCGCGTGCGGCGTTGCTTGCAGTGCCGTTCATGACGCCGACAGGAAAGGCTTCAACCCTGTGTGCCGATGCGCCAGAAGCGTTGCGGCTTGCCAGTGCCGAGGTTAAACCCGGTCGTTGGGATGTGGATTTGCAACGCCAGCTTTTTGCCGACCAGCCAATTGACCTGGGTCTGTTTCCGTTGTTGGGCGATGCTACGGTGGACCGGAATAACTTGGCCCAGCGCGTGGCGGAGATTGTTAGCGTCGGCGGGCGGCCGCTGATAGTGGGTGGCGATGACTCGGTTGCCATCCCGCCTTTGCAAGGCTTGGATGCGCTGGACGGTGGCGTGCATGTGGTGCAAATAGACGCCCACCTCGACTGGAAAGATCGCTGGCACAATGAAAAGTGGGGGCGTTCAAGCGTCATGCGACGTGCGGCGGAAATGCCTTGTATTAACGGTATCACACAAATCGGTTTGCGGGGCTCGGGTACGGCGTTGCCCGCCGACGCTGCTGCCGCTTCCCACTACGGCACGCTGATTACTTCTCGGATGATGAAAAAAATGGGTGTTGATGACATGCTGAGGCATATCACGGATGAAAATGTTTATTTGACGCTTGATATGGACGGCATTAATCCAGTGGAAATGCCTGCAGTACCATCGCCGTCCCCCGGCGGGCCGGGAGTGGATGAAGTAACGGAAATTATCATCTCGCTGGCTACCAATCATCGCCTACTGGGTGCTAATCTGGTGGAATGTGCGCCACAGCGGGACGTCGGCGGTGCAGGGATGCGAACGGCGCTACGTTTGCTCACTGTGCTGGCGGATGTGTTGTCCACCGCCTGACCTCTCGCCGGGTTGTTAAAAAGCGAGGTAGTGCGCGCTGAGTTGGAGGTCGATGGCAACGCCAACTTCACGGAACTGGAAGTGGATGTCACCCGGGTTCGGTTGTCGATGGAAGCCAAACAAAGGCACGAATTGGCGGGCGGCGGAGTGTTTTCGCCATCGTTCGAGGTTGGCGTTCGCTATGACGGCGGCGATGGCCAGACCGGCGGCGGAATGGAGGTGGGGGTTGGTTTGCATTACAGCAATCCGGCGAAACGGGTAACCGTGGAAGGTCGCGTGCGCACTTTGTTGGGCAGTGAAGGCGAATATGAGAAATGGGGAATTAGCGGTCAAGTTAAATTGCTGCCGGGGACGGACGGGCAAGGATTTTCGTTCGGCCTAAGCCCCGGCTATGGGGAAAGCGGCAGCGACCTACAAGCGTTATGGGATCATGGCGTATCCGATGCGGCTGACGGTGATGCCAGGTCCGATTACCGGGCGTATTTGGACGCAAAGATTGGCTACGGCGTATCGTTGCGGGGTTTGGAAGCGGTATTGACACCGTATGGAGAGATGACCCTCGGCTCCCAAGACAGTTACCGAGTCGGAATGAAGTGCAAGTCGGGCACTCGCTATGAGGTAACCCTGCTGGGCGAACGCCGCGAGGGCGATGATGCGGATGAACACACCATCTTGCTCAAAGGCGAAATATGGTTTTAAGCGTAGGGCCGTCATTCTCGCGAAAGCGGGAATGCACATTCACATTTGAAGCGCAACACATGGTTTCTAAAAACCTCGGCGGGAGTTTGATAGCCGAGGCACTTTCGGGGGGTATTATTATGCGCTTGTATGATGCGTGTAAAGTGCTCATCTGAGAGGGTTTTCAGGTCGGTTTTTCGGGGCAAGTTCCGGCGCAAGCGACCGATGGAATTTTCAACACCGCCCTTTTGCCAGGGCGCTCTGATGTCGCAGAAAAAGGTCTCAATACCGAGGGCATGGAGGTGGTAATGGCGGGCGAATTCAGTGCCGTTATCGAAGGTAATGGTTTGCCGCCATGTGGGTGGCAGCGGTGCCAGCAGGTCGCCGATAAGTTCGGCGATGGGCGCCGCGGATTTGCCGGCAGGGCGCGCCGCGAGCAGCAGGCGGGAGTGCCGTTCTTGGACAACCAGCAAGGCTTGACCGTAGGCGCTAAACAGCATCAGGTCGGCTTCCCAATGACCGGGGGTTTGTCGGTCGGTGGCGGTGTCTGGCCGCTCAGAGAGTGGCCGGCGTTGGGATATAGCGGGTGCTTTGCCGTTCAATTTGTGCCGGCGGCGGCTTCGTTTTGATCGGGCTTGGGGCAGATAATGGCGCCATGGATATTCTTTTTTACGAGCAATTTGGGCATAGACGAAGCGGTAGATGGTTTCGTAGGAAATGACTGGCCGCTGGTGCTTTCGGGCAAGTCCGGCGGACACCTGTTGGGGCGACCAGTCGTGTTTGAGCAAATCCAAAACTTCCTCGCGCAGCACCTCATCGCGGTCCAGCATAGAGCCTTGCCATCGCCGCGCCCGGGCTTTCAGGTCGGCATAGTCTTTCTCGTAGCCCTTGGTTGCAGAGCCATTGCGATTCAGTTCTCGCGACACCGTAGATGGCGCGCGATCCAGAGCTGCCGCGATTTGTCGGAGTGAGTGTCCCTTGGTGAGTAAGTAGGCCATTTCACAGCGCTCTTCAAGGGTGATCTGTTTGTAGTGATTTCCCATGGTAATACCGTAGCAGAGTGTTGCGCTTCGTTTGTGAATTCAGGGAATCCAGTAAAACATGTGCGGCGACAGCCGACTCCTTATTTGGCCTTCTGGATTCCCGATACGATGAAAAATATAGTCGCTGGCGCGCCTTATTTTTCTATCGTTCGGGAATGACGCACTTTTGATATTCCTCGTTTGCGGATGAGGACAAGTCGCAATGGGTCCCTACGAAAAAAACCACAATCTCGTCATTCACGCGACAGCGGGAATGATGAGTTAGGGACACGGGAATCCAGTACAACATGCCGGCGATAGCCGACTCCCTACGCCGTCATTCTCGTGAAAGCGGGAATCCAGTGAGACATGTGCGGCGACAGCCGACTCCTTATTTGGCTTTCTGGATTCCCGATACGATGAAAAATATGGTCGCTGGCGCTCCCTATTTTTCTATCGTTCGGGAATGACGGCGGTGCGGCGATAGCCGACTCCCTATGCCGTCATTTTCGTGAAAGCGGGAATCCAGTGAGACATGTGCGGCGAGATCCGACTCCTTATCAGCCTTCTGGATTCCCGATACGATGAAAAATATAGTCGCCGGCGCTCCTTATTTTTCTATCGTTCGGGAATGACGGCGCGACGTCGTCATTCCTGTATAGGTTCACCAATTCGCTATAGGCAAGCGGCTTGCGCCGGGCTATGCTCGTTACATACCGGCGGGGAAATCCATCAGCGGGTGGTGGTTGCGGGAGCGGGTGACGAAGCCGGGGAGGGTGTTGGGGAGTTGCGCCGCTGCATGCTCGGCTTGTTTGCGGGAATCAAAACTGGCGTATACGGCCGCGCCGCTGCCGCTTAGTCGGGCTTCGCCGTGGAGTCGCAAATGCGCCAGCGCGGCGGCTACTTGCGGGTAGAGTAGCGTGGTGACCGGCTCTAGATCATTGCCGGTGTCGGCGCATTCATCGGGTGGCCGGGCGGGGTTGTTGCGCTGCAGTTGCGGGTGGGAAAAAACTTTGGCGGTGGAAACGTTGACCGGCGGCAGGCACACACAAAGCCATTGCTCGGCGGGGTCGCAGGGTTCCAGCACTTCGCCGATGCCGGTCGCCCGTGCCGCCCGTCCGTGCACGAACACCGGCACGTCGGCGCCCAGTTGCAATGCGAGGTCGGCGAGGCGGCTGCGCGACATGCCGAGTTGCCATAGATGGTTGAGCGCCAGCAGGGTAGTCGCGGCATTGGAACTGCCGCCGCCAAGTCCGCTTCCGGGGGGTATCGCCTTGTGTAGGGTTATGGTGACTCCGCGTCCGGCGGCTTTTGGAATCGTGGATTGCAATAATCGGGCGGCGCGAACGGTCAGGTCGTCTTCGGGCAGTTCAAAATCGTGTTGGTCTCGGCGGCGGATGTGCGGTTGCTCCGATACTTGAAAGCGCAAGGTGTCGGAAAATTCGAGGAATTGAAACAGCGTTTCCAGTTGGTGGTAGCCGTCGGCACGTTGGCCGGTTACGCGGAGAAAGCGATTGATTTTGGCCGGTGCGGGGAGTTCCAGCGTGGTTGCGGAGGAAGAATCAGGGGGCAAATTCAATGTCCCTCCAGCGTTTCAGAAGCACTTTCACGCTCAGTTGGTCGCCGATGTATTCTCCGTTGCGGGCGTAAATTTCCATGCTTCCGGGAGCGGTTGTGATGGTGAGTTTGCGCGGCAGTTGAAGTTGGTTGACGGCGTCGTAGTCTTCGTATTCCACTCGCCAGATGCCCTGTCGCAGGGTTTTCAAGCGTCCGGCGTAATCTAATGTGAGGTCTGTTGCGTCCGGGCCGGGAAGGCCGCGCACCCAATACCGCAGTTGTTCGAACGGCACTTGCCAGCCCAGTTGCTGATGCAACACCTCGGCGGCGGTGGTGCCCTCCAGAGTTTTGCCCTTGGTGTCCTTGAGCACAGCCCGGCCGGGTTGCGCGCTAATCAGCACCCGCCCGCTGCCGAAGGGGCCGTATAGTTCGATTTGCTGCTGGTCGTGCTGGTACGTCCAAACCAGCGTGGCACTGCCGCCTTTGGCGCCGTTTTTGGATGCGGTGCGCACCGCGATTTTCCCCCTCAAGTGCCATGAAGAAATGCCGGACATTTTTTCCCGGTGTTGCTGCCACAAGCCCCGGGCCTGGTCGGGCGTGGTCGGTTTGATCGCTTCGGGCGACACGCATCCGGCCAGCAGCAGGAGCATGGCCAAGAACGGGAAAAAACGTCCAAGCGGATGAATCACGACTAGGTTTCGGTTGCCGGCGGCGATATTACGGGGAAAGCAGGGTGCGCGGCATTGATGTCGAATGGGGCATCTGAATGATCGCTTGAATGCCCGCCAACCTTCGCCCTTCAGCCGGTGCGGCGGATGAATCCTGGTCCGAGAAGCGTTTCAGGGTGTCCAGTAAAATGGGGTTATCCGGCGACCATTGTTTTCCCCGTTCCCAAATTTCCCGGGCTTCCCGACGCTTGCCCGCCGCCCACAACGCTTCGCCCAAGTGGGCGGCAATCTCGGCATTTTTTTTCGCGTTCAAGGCGCGTCTCAGAAACTCGATGGCCTTGTCGTTATTGCCGATGCGGAAATTGACCCAGCCCATGCTGTCGAGAATGTACGGGTCGTTTGGCTTCATATCCAGCGCCCGGGTGATTAGTTCGAAGGCTTCATCCAGCCGCTCGGTTTGATCGGCGAGGGTGTATCCCAGGGCGTTGTAGGCGTGGGCGTTGTCCGGTTGCTGACCGATGAGCGCGCGCATATCGCGTTCGTGCAACTCCAGCAGATTGAGTTGCGCCGCCAGCAAGCCTCGGTTGTATAGCAAGTCGGGGTGTCCGGGTATTTTCTCCAGACCGGCGTCGAGCACCGCCTTGGCGCGGTCGAGCAAGTCAAAATCTCGGTATAGTAAATCTTGGCTGAGGATCACGCGAACCGCTTCGGCCTCGTTGCGGGTGTTAATTTCCGCGAGATGACGAATCCCAGATTCAACGCCTTGCCGTTTGGCAATCACAACGGCGAGTCGGGTTTCGACATCGAGGTAATACTCCGGCGTGCTAATTTCGTGCAGCACCGCCGTTGCCGAATCGAACGCTTGCTGTTCGATTTGGATGTCGGCGATATACAGCCGCGCGCGGTCGTTTCGCGGCTCCAACGCCAGCACCAGGGACAGCCGAGCAAGGGCTTCCGGCAGGTTCTCCTGTGCCAGATAAATCACGCCGCCGGCGAGTAGTGCGGCGGTGGATTGCGGGTCCTGCCGCAGTACGATTTCCAACTGAGTCAGGGCTTTTTGCGGTTGATCGAGGTAGTGCAACAGTTCGCCGTAGCGAATGCGAAATTGTTTGGCGTCGGGAAATTTCCGCAAAAAGTCATCGGCGTAGGTCGGCATCTGTTGCGCATCGAAATCGGACAGGTCGGACATTTTTAGCATGGCCGCCACTTCCCAGTCGGGTCGCAGTTTCAGCGTCTCGTCGAGCAATTCCCGAAAATCTTCGTTCTGCTCCAGTTCGGTGGCCAGCAGGGCCGCGGTCAGTTTCAGTTCCGGGCTTTGCGGCCATGCCTCGATGCCGAGGCGAAAGCGCGCCAGTAATTGCGTCTCCGGCGGTCGTTCGGCGAGCAATAGGGCGATGGATTGCAACACCGCTTCCCCGCCCACCGGCTGCCGGCGAGCGAGGTCAATGAGCAACTTCAACGCCTGTTCGTCCAGGCCGGTTGCCAAGCGGGCTTTGGCGAGCATCATGTGGTGGCGGGTTTCGCCCGGACGGATGTCGGCCATGAGGTCGGATAAATCAATGATCCGGCGATAATCCTCAAGTTGCGCCGCCAGCGCCATGGCCTGAGCGGCGATGCGATGATCCCGGGACAAGTGGGCGGCACGCGACAGGGATTCCATGGCGACCTCGAGATGGCCACGCTGGCCGGCGATGTTGGCGAGCAACAATTCGTACAATAATTCGCCGCTGAGTTCTGCCGCTTCGCCGACGATGCTTGCGGGTGGTGTGCTGTCTGCGGTCTCGTGCAGGTTTTGTGCGCGGTCAGGCGGTTGCTCCGGCGGCGTGGCGCAACCGGATAACCAAGCGGCGCATAAAAGCCCGGCGGTTACTATTTTCCAGGTTTTCCATCTCCGCATCACGCTGGCAACTCTGGAACCGATGAGCATGAGGCGGAAATGGCGGCGATACCTGTGGCGGGTCTCCGTCATTCCAATGCGAACGGGAATCCGGTCAAACCCGCGCCGCCGGTTTCTCGCCGAATTCCCCGCACCGGATCAGGCCGAAGCGCTCAACGCCTGATCGATGTCTTCGATGATGTCGTCGATATTTTCGATGCCGATGGACAGGCGCACAAGGTCTCTGGTAACCCCGGAGGTGGCAAGTTCTTCTTCGGAGAGTTGCCGATGGGTGGTGGTGGCGGGATGACAAGCCAAAGATTTGGCGTCGCCGATGTTCACCAGTCGGGTGATGAGTTGCAGCGCGTCTATGAATTTGGTGCCGGCTTCGACGCCGCCCTTGATACCGAAACTCAGGATGCCGGAAGCGCGCCCGCCCATATATTTATCGAGCAGTGCTTTGTGCGGGCTGTCGTCGAGTCCCGCATAACGCACCCAGGTCACATTGGGCTGGTCTTTGAGGTGTTTGGCGACGGTCAGCGTGTTTTCGCAAATCCGATCCATACGCAGGGGCAGAGTTTCCAGACCTTGCAACGCCAGAAACGCATTTTGCGGCGCCATGGCAGCGCCGATGTTGCGCAACGGTACCACTCGTGCGCGCAGGATGAAGGGCGGCAATCCGGTTTCCGTAAACACCACGCCGTGGTAGGAAACATCGGGTTCGTTGAGGCGTTTGAAACGCTCTTTGTTGGCCACCCAGTCGAAGCGGTTGGCATCCACCAGCGCACCGCCGATGACGGTGCCGTGGCCGCTTATATACTTGGTTACCGAATGCACCACGATGTCGCAGTTCCATTCAAACGGGCGGCACAGATACGGGGTTGCTACGGTGTTGTCGACGATCACGGGAATTCCGTGGGCGTGGGCGATGTCGGCGATTTTTTCCAAGTCGAGCACGTTGCCCGCCGGGTTGCCGATGGATTCGCAATACACCGCTTTGGTTTTGGAATCAATCAAGGCCGCCATCCCGTCGAGATTTTCCGGGTCGGCAAAACGCACATTGATGCCGAGTTGCGGGAAGGTATGCGCGAAAAGATTGTAAGTACCGCCGTACAGCGTCGACATGGCGATAAAATTGTCTCCGGCTTCAGCGATGGTCAAAATAGAATAAGTGGTTGCCGCCTGCCCCGAAGCCACCGCCAACCCCGCCACACCGCCTTCCATATCCGCCACCCGTTGCTCGAGCACATCGTTGGTGGGATTCATAATGCGCGTGTAAATGTTGCCGAGCACTTTCAAGTCAAACAAATCGGCGCCGTGCTGGGTGTTGTCGAACGCATAAGCCGTGGTCTGGTAGATCGGCACCGCCACGGAATGGGTGGTAGGCTCCGGTTGATAACCGGAATGGATCGCTTTAGTTTCAATTTTCATGTTGGATTCCCCGGAGAATATTGATAATCAGGTCAGTATAAGGACACTTCAAATCGGCAGTGTAGCAGAAAACCAGCGTGCATTATGGCCCTTGTATGCGCCCACCCCCGTTGCCTGTCCGACCTCGTAGGGACAAAGCCCCCGTGCCTGTCCGAAGCGGCGCAAGTTGCTCCTTCGAGGCGGTTATCGAGCGGTGAAATTGCCCGGGCTTCCTTTATAATAGTGTTCACAATCCGCAGATTGCCGCGCATCCAACCGCTAATGAAACTCCTCGCCCTCGGTCTCAACCACGAAACTGCTCCCATCGAGTTGCGGGAGCAGGTGGCTTTTGGTCCGGATGCGTTGCGGCCGGCGTTGCGGGAATTGACTTCCAGCGGCGGGGCGGCAAGCGAAGCGGCGATTTTGTCCACCTGCAACCGCACCGAAATTTACTGCGGGCAGGATACCCCAAACCAGCACCCCGGCGGCGAGCAGATCATCCTCGACTGGTTCAGCCGCCATACCGGTTTCAGCCGCTCCGACCTGGCCGGCAGTGTGTATCATTTCCCCAACGAGCAGGCGGTCAAGCATGCGTTTCGGGTGGCTTCGGGCCTCGATTCCCTGGTGCTCGGTGAGCCACAAATACTCGGACAGATGAAAGATGCGTTTCACACCGCGGCGGATGCCGGTGCCACCGGCAAGGTGCTGAACCGGCTTTTTCAGCACACCTTTTCGGTGGCCAAGCAGGTGCGCACCGACACCGCCATCGGCGCCAACTCGGTGTCGGTTGCCTACGCCGGGGTATGCCTCGCCCGGCGGGTGTTCACGCGCCTCGCCGAGCAGACCGTATTGCTCATCGGCGCCGGCGAGACCATCGAACTGGTGGCGCGCCATCTCAAGGAAAGCGGAATCGGGCCGATGATCATCGCCAACCGCTCCATCCAGCGGGCGCAGACATTGGCACAGGCGGTGGGCTGCGAAGCCATCACTCTGGGGCAAATTCCCGAACGCCTTGCCGAAGCCGACATCGTCGTTTCCTCCACCGCCAGCACCTTGCCCATTCTCGGCAAAGGCGCGGTGGAGCGGGCGTTGGCCGAGCGCAAGAATCGGCGTCGACACAAGCCGATGTTCATCCTCGACCTCGCGGTTCCGCGCGATGTGGAAGCGGAAGTGAGCCGGTTGCGCGATGTGTATTTGTATACCGTGGACGATCTCCAATCGGTGGTGGATCACAACCGGGGTTTGCGGGTGCAAGCCGCCGAGGAGGCGGAAATCATCATCGACCTGCAAGTGGTTCGCTTCATGCGCTGGATGCGCTCGCTGGAATCGGTTCCCGCCATTCGCGCCCTGCGTCGGGAACTGGATGCCATGAGCGGGGAAGAAGCGGAGCGGGCGGCGCGAAGAATTCGCAACGGCGAAGACCCTCAAGCGGTAGCCCGGCAACTGGCGCGAAATCTCGCGCATAAATTCGCCCACCACCCGAGTCGCGCCCTTCGCAGTGCTCAGATGGATGGCAATCCTGGGCTTATCGCTGCAGCCCGCAAACTATTCGGCTTATAACCGCACACCGGCACGCTGTTCCCGGCGGACAGGGTAGCGGTGTCGGCGCGCCTCTTGGTTTTTATAATGAATCCGGCAACCGAAGACAAACTACGACAAATCGTCGAGCGGCACACCGAACTCCAAGTGCTGCTGTCGGACCCGGCGGTGGTCTCGGACCGGGAGCAGTTTCGCAAATCATCCATTGAACTGGCGGAAATCGAACCCATCGTTGTCGCCGTCTCCCGCCGGCGGCAACTGGAACGGCAAGTGGCGGAAATTCGCCAGATGCTGGCCGACCGGGACGACACCATTCGGGAAATGGCCAAAGAGGAAATGCCGGCGTTGGAACGGACGCTGAACGAATGCGAGTCGGCCCTGCAGACTTTATTGTTGCCCGCAGACCGCAACGACGGACGCAACATTTTTCTGGAAATCCGCGCCGGTACCGGCGGCGATGAAGCGGCGCTATTCGCCGGCGACTTGTTCAAGATGTATCACGCCTACGCCGAACGCTGCAGATGGAAAGTTGAAGTGCTGAGCCGCAGCGAAGGCGAGCACGGCGGTTACCGGGAAATCATCAGCCGCGTCGAAGGGGCGCGGGCTTATTCACGATTGAAATTTGAATCCGGTGCCCACCGCGTGCAGCGCGTGCCGGAAACCGAATCTCAGGGACGCATTCACACCTCGGCCTGCACCGTGGCGGTGATGCCCGAAGCCGATGAGATGGACGAGATTGAAATCAACCCGGCGGATGTTCGGGTGGATACTTTTCGCGCTTCGGGTGCCGGCGGCCAGCACGTCAACAAAACCGATTCCGCCATCCGCCTGACCCATTTGCCGAGCGGTGTGGTGGTGGAATGTCAGGAGCAGCGTTCTCAACATAAAAACCGCGCCCGCGCGCTGGTGATTCTAAAATCGCGCTTGCTCGAAACCGAGGCGCAAAAACAGCGCCAGCAAGAAGCCAGCACGCGCAAATCGTTGGTGGGCAGCGGCGACCGTTCGGAGCGCATCCGAACCTACAACTTCCCGCAGGGACGGGTTACCGACCACCGCATCAACCTAACCTTATACAAACTCGAGGACATCCTCACCGGCAACCTGGATCCGGTCATTGAACCGCTCATCGCCGAGCAGCACGCCGCGTTACTGGCGGAGCCACAGGCATTGCAAGATTCATGATGCGGCGCCAATGACGGTCGGGGAATTGTTGAGTTGGGGACGCGAGCGTCTCGGTGATGAGGGCAATGAGGGTGACCGCAGCAATAATCGCAACGAAAGCGAAACATTGCTGTCAGCAGTCACCGGCCAATCCACCGCAACGCTCATCGCCCACGCAGAGCGTCCGGTGGCCGATCACGCGGTCGGGGAGTTTCAATCTTTGCTGGAAAGACGCGCCGGTGGCGAACCGCTCGCCTACCTTCTCGGCGAAAAAGAATTCTGGTCACTGATGCTGGCGGTTACGCCGGATGTACTCATTCCCAGACCGGAAACCGAATTGCTGGTTGAGGAAGCGCTTGCCCGCGCATCCCACCGCAAGATCGCCACCATTTTAGAACTCGGCACGGGTAGCGGCGCCATCGCGCTGGCGTTGGCGAGCGAACTACCCCATTGCACCCTGGTCGCCACCGATATTTCTCCCGCCGCCCTCGAAGTAGCCGAACGCAACGCGCAAAAACTCGACTTGCAACCCATCGAGTTTTGTCTCGGCGATTGGTTTTGTGCAGTCGCGGCGCGGCGCTTCGATCTCATCGTCGCCAACCCGCCCTATATCGCCCCCGGCGACCCCCATCTGCGGCGCGGGGATGTTCGTTTCGAGCCCGACTCGGCATTGGTATCGGCGGCCAACGGATTGGCCGACCTCGAGCGAATTATCGCCAATGCCGCCGGCAGTTTGAACGGCGGCGGGGAGTTGCTTGTGGAACACGGCTGGGAGCAGGGCGCGGCGGTACGCGCATTGTTCGAACAAAACCGCTTCGCCGCCATCGCCACCCGCCGAGACCTCGGCGGCAACGAGCGCGTGACCGGCGGGCGTATTAAACCGGCGGGTTAAGGGAATTACCTAAACCCCCCGACCTATTTGCGGCGGATGAATACCCCGGAGTTGGCTTTGGGGTTGAAGTAGGTAGATTTTGGCGGCATCAGCGCGCCGGCGTCGGCTACCGCCATGAGTTGTGCGATGGAAGTGGCGAAGCAGGCGAAACAGACCGCCCAGCCCTCGGCGCATTTTTGCCGCAGCCCGTCGTTGCCCATGATTCCAGAGACATAATCCAGTCGTGGATCGCTGCGTATGTCGGTGATTCCGAGCAGTGGTTCGAGGACATGGTTTTGCAGGATGGAGACGTCCAGAGAATTGACCGGGTCGGCGGCGTCCACCAATTCTTCACGGATGCGCAGTTGATACCATCGGTCGTTGAGGAGCATTCCAAATTCGCCATGACGAGTCGGTTCGAAAGATGCACTGGCTGGCATCGCCGACACCGAAAAGTCTTTTTCAAGGGCTTTCACCAGCGTCGCTTCGGACCATCCGTTCAAGTCCTTGACGGCGCGATGAAACGGCAGCAGGGCGAGTTGTTCGGCGGAGAACAGCACCACCAGAAGTTGATTGTATGACTCGTCCCCTCGGTTGCTCCCGCTTTGCCGCCGCATCTGCGCATAACGCCAGCCGGAGGCGGCGCGGTGGTGGCCGTCGGTGAGGTAGGTGATTTCGATGCGGTCAAACAAAGCCTGCAATTTTTGCTGCTGCGCGATGTTTTCGATGCACCATACTCGCTGGGCGACTCCGTCGGCGGAGACAAAATCCAGCGTCGGTGTCTTCCCGGTTGCTTCGGCGAGCACTTGCTCGATGTCGCGGTCGTGGGGGTAGGCGATGCATATCGGGCTCGACGAAACGCCCACCACTTTCTGATACAACGCCAGCAAATCTTCTTTATCGCTGCGGGTGTTTTCGTGTTTGCGCAGTCGCCCTTGTTGATATTCGTCAACGGATACTTCGCACACCACACCGGTTTGCGTGTGGCCATCCACCGACAGTTGGTAGACGAACATGCAGGGCTGCTCGAAGCGGTTGAAGGCACCGTTGGACAGCAGTTCATCGAGGCGCGCCTTGTTCGACGCCAGTAGGTCTTCCACCGTAGGCTGCGCATCTTCGGGAAAATCTTCCCGCAGGCGCATGGTGTTCAAATAGTTTTGCGGATTATCTTCGGCGAATTGTCGGCGCATGGAAGGCGACACCGCATCGTAGGCCGGTGACACCACTTGTTCGGCGCGGGCCGGGTCCACCAAATAGCCTTCAAAAGCCCGGATGCGCGGCATGGGATTATGATTTATTCGTGCGTTGGTCGGCGGCGTTGTTTTTCATGAACCGAGTCATGAATTCGGTCAGTGCCTCGACGCCCGCCATGGGCATTGCGTTGTAGATACTGGCACGGCAGCCGCCGACGCTACGGTGGCCGTCGAGATTCATCAGATCATCTGCGCCAGCCTCAGCGAGGAATTTTCGTTCCAGTTCCTCGTTCGGCAAGCGGAACACCACGTTCATGTGGGAGCGGCTGGCGCGCTCCACCGGGCAGCGATAGTAGTCGTCGCTGTCATCGATGGTGGCGTATAACAGCGTAGATTTTTTTATCGCGTTGCGTTCCATGGCCGCGAGGCCGCCTTCTTTTTTCATCCACTTCAACACTTTGCTAAACATATAGATAGGAAAAACCGGCGGAGTGTTAAACATCGATCCGCTGGCTTCGTGAATGTCGTAACGCAAATATCTGCCAATGTTTCGATTGGTGCGCTCGAGGATGGACTTGCGCACGAACACCACTGCCATGCCCGAAGGCCCGAGGTTTTTTTGCGCGCCGCCGTATACCAAGTCGAATTTCTCCCAGGGAATCGGGCGCGCCATATACTCCGAAGACACATCGCCGATGAGCGGCACTTCCACTTCCGGCCATTCGGCGAAGCGTACGCCGCCGATGGTTTCGTTGGTGGTGATGTGCAGGTAGCGAGTGTTATCTTGCAACGCTATTTCGCTGTTTTTCGGCATGCGGGTATAGTCGCAGTCGGCGCCGTCCCAGGCGGTGTAAATTTCGCCGTGGCATGCGCCATCGGCAATCGCGCCCTTGGCCCATGCGCCAGAATGGATGTAGGCGCCTTTCCCGCCTTCATGCAACAAGTTCATCGGAATCATGGAAAATTGCAGCATGGCCCCGCCCTGAATAAACAGCACGCTGAAATCGTCCGGTGCTTGAAATATTTCCATCGCCAACTTGCTCGCATCTCCGGCCACTGCTTTAAAATGTTCGCCACGGTGACTCATCTCAATCAAGGACATACCCGCGCCCTGATAGTCAACGAATTCCTGTTGGGCTTGTTCAAGAACCTCGACGGGCAGGGTGCAGGGCCCGCCGCTGAAATTATGTTTTCGGTTGGTCATGGAATATGCTCCGAGGTTGTGTTCCGAGAATTAGGTTGCGGGGATTGTGATGGGTTGTAAAAAAATGCGCCGTTCACGCATTGACGCAATGTAACAACGGACCTTTTTCAAGCGAGTCGATAACTCGCACAACGCCGTCCGCCACCGCGCTTTGCGCCTGCTCGGTGGATGCGCCGATGTGGTGAGTGCCGCGCACGTTGGGATGATTGGCGAGGGCCGACTCAAACACCGCTTCGCCGCTCACCGGCTCGTTCTGATACACATCGAGACCGGCGCGAATTCCCTTGCTGTCCATTGCCCGAATCATCGCCGCCTCGTCCAGCAACTCGCCACGGGCGGTGTTGATGAGTATCGCGCCGTCCTTCATCCGGGCGAGAAACTGGTCGTCCACCAGCCGCTCGGTTTGCTCGGTCAACGGCAGGTGCAGGCTGATAACATCGCAATCGGCGAGCAGTTCATCCAGCGTCTCGAGTTCGATGATGCCCCAAGTTTCAATGCCACGGAGCGCCCGGTCGCACCAGTTCGGGCGCATCACCGTACAAAGTCGCATATCGAAAGCCTTAGCCCGCTGCGCCACCGCAAGGCCGATGGCACCCAGCCCAAGGATGCCCATAGTCATGCCATGCAGCCCACGGGCTTTGCCATACATACGCTTGTCCCACCGCTTGTTGCGCAGGTCAATAATGTTGCTGGCGATGTTGCGGTCGATGGCGATGATCAAGCCGATTACCAGTTCCGCCACGGCAACCGAATTGGCTCCCGGCACATTACACACGCGCACTCCGCGGGTTGCGGCATGGGCTTTGTCGATGGTGTTGGTGCCGGCGCCGGCGCGAATCACCAGTTGCAATGCCGCCCCCGCGTCAATGGTGTCGGCGGTTACTTTGGTGCTGCGCACCACCAGAATTTCATGGTCGGCAAGTGCCTGTCCGAGGGCCTCGCCTTCGAGATTCGGATCAAAGGTAACCTGATGTCCGGCCTCGCTCAATGCGTGCCGGTGGAATTCTGGAAAGTTGTCGGCGAGTAGTATTTTCATTGGGGAATTATATCGGTAACTTGGTTGGTTGGTACATTATGAATAAGCGGCATTTTATTGCCGCGCCTATTGCCGTTCCAGTATCCGCAACATCCGGCGCAACGGTTCAGCGGCGCCCCACAGCAGTTGATCGCCGACCGTGAAAGCGGACAGCATCATGCCATTTTCAACGCCGCCAGAATCGCCGTTGCCCGGCAGTTTGCGCAGCCGCCCGATGGTGATGTCCAGGGTTCCGCTCACCGCCGCCGGTGTCAAGCGGGACAGCGACTGCTGGCGGTCGTTGGCGACCAGCGATACCCACGCATTGCCGCCAGCAAGAATTTTTTCGATTTCCTCTATGGGCAGATTTTCTTTTAACTTAATGGTGAACGCTTGACTGTGACAGCGCAACACACCGACTCGCACACAGATACTTTCGACTGGAATGGGACGGTCTTCCCGGTCAAGAATTTTGTTGGCTTCCGCCGATCCTTTCCATTCCTCACGGCTGATGCCCGAATTTAGATCTTCATCCACCCAGGGCAGCAGACTACCCGCCAGCGGCACGCCAGTTTCTTTAGTCGGCAGTCGTTCCGAGCGCAATGTTTCGATTACGCTTTCATCGATGTCCAGAATTGAACTGGCCGGGTCGGCGAGCAAATCTCCGGCGGCACGATTCACGCAGCCCATTTGCTCCAGCAACTCGCGCATCTGCCGGGCGCCGCCACCGGAAGCGGCCTGATAGGTCATGACCGTCATCCATTCAATCAAATCGGCGTTGAATAAGCCGCTCAAGGCCATCATCATCAAACTGACGGTGCAGTTTCCGCCGATAAAATCCTTCCGCCCCGCCGCCAGCCCCCGTTCAATCACCGGCAGGTTGACCGGGTCGAGAATAATAGTCGCCTCAGGAGTCATGCGCAGGGCCGAGGCCGCATCAATCCAATACCCATCCCAACCCCTACCGCGCAACCCGGCATGGACGGCGCGGGTGTAATCGCCGCCCTGACAAGTAACCACGACATCCATCTTCGCCAGCGCATCGAGGTCATGCGCATCCACCAACGCAGGCACTTCACGGCCAATAGCCGGCCCCGGCCGCCCCGCCTGAGAGGTCGTAAAAAACCACGGCTGATCGATTAAAGAAAAATCGTCCTCCGCCATCATGCGCTGCAACAGCACCGATCCCACCATGCCCCGCCAGCCCACAAACCCCACCCGGTTCAGTCTCATCGGTAGTAGAAATGGATGTCAATAAAGGTGGCGGATTATAAAGTTTTTCAGGCCGCTACGGCGAGTTATTTTTTCATTCGTAGGGACAAGTCGCGACCGGACCCCTCTCCCAGAAGGAAAGGGATATTTCGTCGTCATTCCGCGTAGGCAGACTCAACCGGCCAGTAGCAGGAGCACGATGCCGCTGCTGACCAGTGCGATGCCGGCGAACTCGACGGTGTTGATTTTTTCCTTGAATATCAGCGTGGTAGCGACGAAAGTGAAGATCAATTCTATCTGTCCCAGGGCGCGCACATAGGCGGCGTTGTGGATGGTGAAGGCGGTGAACCAGCAGATCGAAGCCAGGGCACCGGCGACGCCCACCACGCCAGCCCAACGCCAGTTTTGCCAGATACGCGTCAGTTCGCCGGGTTCCCGGCGGGCAATGAAAATACCCATTAAGATGCTTTGCAGAAGCACACTGACGAATAGAGTGTAGGCGGCGGCCATGATGAATTGGTCGTGCCCGAGGGATAGGGATGCGCCGCGAAAAAACACCACCGATCCGCCCAGCCACGCGGCACTGGCGAGGCCAATCAAGGTTGGTTTTTGCACCAGTGCCCCGGCCAGCACTCGCGGCAACGGCTTCAAGCGCAAGTGTGCGGCACCCAGCGCGACCGCGCCGAGGGCACTGATGGCGATGGCTAACACCGCGAACATGTTGAGGGAATCACCGAGCAACACGGCGCCGAGTAACGCCACCATAATCACTTCCAGTTTGGAGAAGGCCGTGCCAACGGCGAAACTGCGAAAGGAAAACATCCACAGCAAAAACGCGGTGAACAAAATCTGGCAGATGCCGCCGAGGAGGCAGTAGATAAAAAACCGCAGGTTGGGAACCGGCAGCGCCATCGCCCCGGCGGTGTGCAGTCCCCATAAATACAACGCCACCACCGGCAGCGCATAAACAAAGCGGGCGTAAGCGGCACCGGATACCGACAAGCGGGCTTGGAGGTGTTTTTGCAACGCCGAGCGGATGTTCTGGAAAAAAGCCGCGGCGATGGTGATGGGAATCCAGGCCTCTAGCATGGCGTTTGGTGGCGTAGTCTTTGGGCCCTGGCACTGCGCGAGAGTGCGGGCGTTCGGAATGTTCCGTGAATTTTATTTCGCCGAATCTTATTTTTCCACAAAGGCGCGTTCCACCACATACTCGCGGAAGTCGCTCTTTTTGGTTTCCTGAAAGCCTTTTTCATCGAGGATTGCGGACAGGCTTTTGAGCATGCTTGGGCTACCGCACAGCATGAAGCGGTCGTGTTCCGGGTTGAACGGCGGCAATCCGATGTCGCGAATCAGTTTGCCGCTTTTGATGAGTTCGGTGATGCGTCCATAGTTGTGATACGGCTCGCGCGTTACCGCCGGATAATAAATTAATTTCTCGCGCACGGTGTCGCCGAAATACTCGTTGTTTTGCAGTTCACCGGTGATGAGTTTCTGGTAGGTCAGTTCGTTGATGTAGCGGCAGCCGTGCACCAGTATCACCGTTTCAAAATTCGCGTATACCTCCGGGTCCTTGATCACGGACAAAAAGGGCGCAAGGCCGGTGCCGGTGCTAAAAAGGTACAGGCGTTTTCCGGGGCGCAAATGATCCCACAGCAATGTCCCGGTGGGTTTTTTGCTGACCAGCAGTTTGTCGCCCACCTGAATATGTTGCAGTCGCGAAGTCAACTCGCCGTGTTGAACCTTGATGCTATAAAACTCGAGATGATCTTCGTAATGGGAACTGGCCATGCTGTAGGCGCGCATCAACGGCTTGCCGTCCACTTCCATGCCGATCATGGCAAACTCGCCGTTGCGAAATCGCAGCGAAGGGTCGCGGGTGGTCTTAATGGTGAATAATTTATCCGACCAATGATGGACGTCGATGACGGTTTCGGTGTGCGCCTTGGCCATTTCAGCGATAGATGTGTGGCTTGCGGGGAATAGGGCTTGCTGGGAATACAGTCGCAAGTTTGCCGTATCTGGATTGGTTTGACTACCCCGGTAGCAAAATGATTATTCCAAATAAAGCAACGCCGCCGGAAAAATTTCATATACTTCTCGCTTCCCGTAAAATCGTATTCCATAGTCGCCATAACCACGCCGCCATGACCACACTCAAATTACATTCGGAACCCTTGCAAGATACCTGGCTCGACGCCTACGGCCATTTAAACGAAGCGTATTATCTGGTGGCATTCAGCAATGCCAGTTGGTACATGCAAGACCATTTCGGCATCGGCGTCGATTATTTCAAGGACACCGGTTGCGCGATGTACACCGTGGAAACACACATCCGCTACCTGATGGATGTACGCGCCCCGGCGCAACTGGACATCGAAACCATCATCCTCGGCGCCGACGCCAAACGCATCTGGTTTGCACATCGGATGATGGTCGAAGATACCCTACGCGCCACCGGCGAATTCATGACCCTGCATTACCACACCAAAGAAAACCGCACCACACCAATGCCCGAACCGATTCAATCAGTGTTGCAAAAAGCAAAAATTACCAACCGCCCCGAATGGATCAGCCGGCGGATTAGTCTGGATAAGCCATGAGATACCCCGATAAAAGCCCCGCCACCGCACACGCCATTTATTCAATAACCAGCACCACATCGGGATAACATTTATACCGGACAGCCTGAAAGCCTTCTTATGCGGTACACTTTTTCGTTTAAAGTGTCCAGGCCCCGGGTGGCGAGGTTGCCGACTATGTCTGGGCCGGAGGATTGGCTGATGAGGTCTACGGAAAATTCTTTTTCGAACAGGTCGCGCACTTCCGTTTCCGGCACCGAGAAGGGCGGCCCTTTCATTTTGTTTTCGTCGTAGTCCATGCTGATTAGAAAAATTCGTGCACCCGATGGTTGTAAAAGTGCGGCTAAGTGGGTGGCGTAGTTGGTGCGCATTGTTTCGGGCAATGCAATCAGTGCTGCCCGGTCGTATGCGACTAGGGCGCCGTCCAGGTCGTCGGGTGTCAGGTCAAAGAAATCGCCGCACCATATTTCAATATTTCCGCTGCTGTAGCGGGTGAACGGTGCGCCGTCTTTGCGGACGTAGGACAGTTGGTTTTCGACGAAGAAATCACGGCAGGCGATTTCGCTGATTTCCACGCCGAGTACCCGGTATCCTTCCCCGGCCAGCCATAGCATATCCAGCGACTTACCGCACAGCGGCACCAGAATTTTCCCATTTTTTTCCGGTGCCGCTGTGTTCCAAAATTTCCGCATCCGGGAATTGACCTTTTGCTGGTGAAACCCCAGTCGCCCCGCCGCCCATCGCTGATGCCAGAAGCCATGATCCATATTCGTAGAGGGTAGGGCGGGGCGCCGCTTCCCGTCAGTCGCTTTCCGTCATGGTTTGTCGCCGCGTTTCATGCGCGCTTCGATGTCGTCAATGCAAGGCATCAAGTCGGCGATGCTGTCGATGACATAGTGCGCGCCACGCTGGTACATGGCGGGATAGATGCGGTCGCGGTGCTTTTGCTTGACCTCTTCGGGGAAGGCGTTCCACTGCTCCAGTTGAACCCCGACTTCGTTTCCGGATATGGCCAGACCAATCGCCCATGAACCGGCGTTCAAACCTTCTTCGATGCCGGTCAGGGTGTCGTCCACTTTCACCACCGATTGCACCGGCGAGATGTCGAGTTCTAGCATATTGCGCAACACCATATGCGGAAAAGGACGGCCACGCAAAACATCGCCGGCGCCGAAAGTGGCATCGGGAACATAGCCTTGTTTGGCGGCGTCCGCCTGATTAATCGCCAGCATGCCCGGCAAGTAGCCGGAAGTAGAGCCGATTTTATATTTGCGCTTTTGGCATTCGCCAATCACTTCGAGGGTGCCCGGTATCAGTTGCGAATACTCCGACAGGCAAGCTTCCTGCATGGGCACGAAATCGTCAAACATGCGGACGACATCCTGTTCGGTCGGTTCGCTGCCGTGGGCTTCGACCCAGCGTCGGCGTACGCTCGGGATTTCACAAATCAAACCGATGTGGATTTTTTTATGCGCGCCCATGGGGACACGCGCTTCTTCGATGCTGATGGGGACACCGGCTTTTTCAAATACCTGACAAAAAACCACGGCCGGCGCCATGCAACCGAAGTCCATGGTGGTGCCAGCCCAGTCGAGGATGACGCAGCGCACCGGGCCTCGGTAAGTGCGGGAATAGGTAAATTCGCGTTCGTGGGTGAATTGCATGATGATAACCTTGCCTGTGTTTGTTTATAGGGTTTGCGCTGTCAAAAAAGCCGCGAGCGGGAGGATATTCGAAACCTCGCCGGGGCGGAAATGGTTATCACAGATAGTTCGTATTGTTCTAACCAATAGAGACGGGCCGATAGAGAAGTGTCCAATAGGGAAGAGCCTTTGGCGGTGCGATTTAAAAGTTGGCGCCCCAGAGAGGATTCGAACCTCCGACCTGCCGCTTAGGAGGCGGCTGCTCTATCCGACTGAGCTACCGGGGCCGTGACGGGCATGAATTTTATTCGCTATCGGTGGCGGGTTAATAACTGCCGTTGTTCAAGTGGCTGAAGCGGCGACGATGGCGGCGATGGAATCGCCCAGCGTGGTGGTGAATTCCTCGTCGTCCTGATTCACCGACAAGCCTTCGCTCAACGCCCGGGAAAAACTTGCGATCATGCCGCGATTTTCCGCAAGCATTCGGCAAGCACGTTCGCGGCTGTATCCCCCCGACAAGGCGGCGACTTTGAGGCAGTTGGGGTGAGCAACATAGTCTTCGTAAAAGTTCGCCTCTTGCGGCAGCGTCAGTTTCAGCATCACCAGTTGTTCTTCGTTCAAACGATCCAGGTGCGCGCTGATTTCGTCTTTGAGCATGGCTTCCGCTTCGGCTTTTTGCGGGGAGTTAATGTCTACTTCGGGCTCGATGATGGGGGTCAGGCCGTAGTTGAGAATGGTCTGTGCGGTCTCGAATTGCTGCTTGACCACTGCCGCGATCCCGCCACGGTCGGCGTGTTTGATCAGCGAGCGCATTTTGGTGCCGAAGATGCCATTGGCGACGGCTTTTTCCAGCAGGTTTTCGAGTTGCGGCATGGGCTTCATCACCTGCACACCGTTGGCCTCGTCCGCCAGCCCCTTATCCACTTTAAGGAAGGGAAGGATGTTTTTCTCCTCCCACAAATAATGCGCAGTCGGCTTGCCTTGCACTTCGCTGTCCATGGTGTTTTCAAACAAAATAGCACCGAGGATATGCTCGCCGTTGAATGCGCGATTGGTGATGATGCGGGTTCGCATTTGATGCACTTTGGCATACATCTCATCCTCGCCGGAATACTCGTCCGGCTCCACGCCATACATGCTCAAAGCCTTGGGCGTGCTTCCACCGCTTTGGTCGAGGGCGGCGATAAAGCCGGCGGCGTGTTTGGCTTTTTCAAGTTGCCGGGCGGAAGCAGTCATGGCGATGGTCTGGGTCGGGGTTGAAAGTGTGCGGTATTTTCCCGAAAAATTGCCGCTTTGACAAGGTGTTGTTTGTCATTTATTGCGCTAGGCGCGGTTTTGGCGTTGGGTGTAGTCGGCGAGGAAATCGTCGAAATTGAGGGTGTCGCTGTCTTCGATTTCTTTTTGGCGTAGGTGGGAACGGGTCGCTTCGGCGCGCATTTTTTCGCATTGTTGCGCGTTCATCTGGGTTTGTTTGAAGAGTTTTTCATGCTGTTCGGCCAAGCCCATGGCAAATTCATAAAAACTGAGTTTTTGCGCCGACATTTCCCGAATGATTCGCGCCGAAGGCGTCAATTCCGGGTCTTCCACTTTGGCCAGTTGGGACTGCAGGGAAGAAAGATAATCTTCGCCCCCGGCAACTTGATCGAGCAGTTCGGCTAGCGGTTTCAGGTTATTCAACAGTTCCCGTGCGCATTCGGTGAAGGGAATTTGACGCGCCGATGAACCGCAGCCATCGGATAATTGCAGATCGGCCCGGCGGCCATTCATCACTACCCGTTGGCGGTTTTCCGCCGCGCACGCCCATTCCTCTCGGTCAATATCGGGGCTGTGGGAAAACAGGCAATACAACAGCAGTAAATCAAAAAATCGAACGCATTCGGCGTCGATGCCGACCGGGACAAACGGGTTCAGGTCAACGCTGCGCACTTCGACATACTGAACGCCTCGTTGTCGCAGCGCGCGGGATGGGCTTTCACCGGAATCCGCCACGCGCTTGGGACGAATCACCGAGTAAAATTCATTTTCGATCTGCAGCCAGTTGGCGTTAAGTTGCTGGTATACGCCGTCCACTTTGACGCCGAATTTTTTATATTCCGCCCGGGGAGATTGTATCGCCCGGCACAGGGAATCCACAAACTCATCCACGCCGTTGTAGTCAACATCGATGTCGGCTTGCGCGCTGCTGTTGTATCCGAGATCGCTCAAGCGCAGGGAAGTCGCCCACGGTGCGTAAAAACTTGAAGCGTCGAAATCATTCAGGATATGTTCCCGGCCATGCAAAAACGATTTGCATACCGCCGGTGATGCGCCAAAGAGGTAGCAGGCAAGCCATGAATGGCGATGGAAATTGCGGATTAGCGCAAAGTAATAAGACGATTTTTGCTCATTGAGCAGGGCCGGGTCATCGGTGTCGAGAAACCCGCCCCAGAATTCATCCGGCAGGGAGAAATTGAAATGAATGCCGGCGACGGTCTGCATGAACCCGCCATACCGAAGGCTCAAGCCGCGCCGGTAGGCTTCCTTCATTTTGGCGACGTTGGAGGTTCCGTAACGGGCAATGGGAATGTGTTCTTCCCCGCGCACGATGCACGGCATGCTGTTGACCCACAATTTTTCGCGGTCGAGATTTTGGTAGGTAAAATGATGGATGTTGAAAAGATCCTGCAGCAGGCCGTCTACATCGGTGTGAATGGGCGTTATAAATTCGAGCAGGGCTTCGGAATAGTCGGTGGTGATGGAAGGGTGGGTCAAGGCCGATCCCAGCGCATGGGGATGCGGAGTTTGTGCCAGAATGCCGTCGGCATTGACGCGCAAACTCTCTTTTTCGATTCCCCGGTTGAGGTTGCCGAGGTGATGCTCGAGTCCGTGTTCGCACAAGCGCGTCAAGGTTTCCCGCAGTTTTTTCAAGGTCAGGGGCCGTTTGGAAGGGGGCGGCTAGAGTGTCCTGAGTAACTCGAAAAATCAACCGTTTTAGTAGCCTGATGGTTCACAAATGCTAAAATGCCGCTCGCCATCCTAATGAACCCAACCGTGTTGAAAAAGTGACCTATGCCAACTTCGCCTATATCAATTTCAATCGCCCCGATGATGAATGTGACCGACCGTCACTGCCGGGGGTTTCTGCGCTTGCTATCCGGGCGCATGAAACTGTACACCGAAATGAAAGTGAGCGGGGCGATTGTGCATGGCGACCGTGCGCGTTTCCTCGACTTCGATGGCCGCGAACGGCCGCTGGCGTTGCAGTTGGCGGGTGCCGACCCGGCGCAGTTGGCGATTTGCGCGCGCCTTGCCGGGGAGGCCGGTTACGATGAGGTGAATCTCAACGTCGGCTGTCCCAGCGAGCGCGTCAGGGACGGCCGGTTTGGTGCATGCCTGATGGCCGAGCCCGAACTAGTTTCGCGGTGCGTTGCGGCGATGCGCGAGGCTTTGGATGCGGGTACAAGTAGGATGGCGAGCATTCCGGTGACGGTAAAAACCAGAACCGGCATCGATAATCACGATCAGTACGAATATCTGGCAGATTTTATCGCCCGCGTGGCACGGGGCGGTTGCGAACATTTCATTATTCATGCGCGAAAAGCCTGGCTGAAAGGACTCAGCCCCAAAGAAAACCGCCTCATTCCGGCGTTGTGCTACGACCGCGTCTACCGCTTGAAACGAGATTTTCCCGGCATTTCCTTTACCATCAATGGCGGAATCAAAACCTTGCAAGAAGCGCAAGCGCATTTGCAGCATGTGGACGGCGTGATGATCGGGCGCGAGGCAAGCCGCCATCCGTGGATGTTGCGGGGGGTGGATGAAGTGATTTTCAATCAGGCAAATCGCGGGCTTGCCGCCCCCACACGGGCCGATGTGGTGGAAGATTATTTGCTCTATGTCGAACAGCAACTGGCCCGAGGCACGCACCTGCGGCACTTGATTCGGCCCCTGTTTGGCTTGTTTCACGGGCAGCCGGGTGCGCGCGGTTGGCGGCGACATCTTTCCGAGTATGGACATAAAGAAGGGGCCGGCGTGGCGGTGATTCAACAGGCGTTGCGGGTTGTCGAAGCCGAAACCGAAACCGATGAATGTTGCCACACGGCTGAAACGCCGCAAGGCACGCCGCGACAAGTACCGCGACAAGTACCGCGACAAGCCGCAACCGATTCACCGGCGGCGACACCGATATGAAAGCACTGCGAATTTGTATGCGAGGGGCAGGGCTGCTGTTGGCATTGTTGGTATTGCTGGTCGGCGCGGCGGTTGTGGTTGCGGTGCTGGTGGACGCCAAC
This sequence comes from Candidatus Poriferihabitaceae bacterium, assembly GCA_965262585.1. Taxonomy (GTDB): domain Bacteria; phylum Pseudomonadota; class Gammaproteobacteria; order Arenicellales; family Poriferihabitantaceae; genus JAHRAW01. Next base: position 244,673 of record OZ253546.1, on the reverse strand, counting down.
GCCTACAAACCGAAAATTACCAAATTAATTGCAGAACACACTGGCCGGGAATTGACCTGGCACGGCGATCTCGAACTTACCTTTTTCCCGTGGCTGGGGGTGAAAACCGGACCGGTAGAGTTGTCCAACGCCGCCGGTTTCGATGCGACTCCGATGCTGGCGGTGAATGAAGCCGTCATCCGAATTAAGGTGTTGCCGCTGCTGAAAAGCCGCGTGGAAGTCGATACGGTGCGCTTGAACGAACCGCGAATTCGCCTTTCCCGTAGAGCCGATGGGGTTGCCAACTGGGACGATCTGGCCGCCAAAGCCGGCGGTGGTGATGGCGATGGTTATAGTGGCGAAAATCGCGCGCCGCCGGATGCCGCATTGCTGGCCGGTCTCGCGGTGCAGGGGATTTCCATTCAGGACGGGTTGGTGATTTGGGACGACCGCGCCGCCGATCAATCGCTTACCTTGAGCGCGTTGAAATTGGATACCGGAAAGTTGACTCCGGGCAAACCGATAACGGTTAGTTTATCGGCGAAGGCCGAGGGCAGCGTGATGCCGGAATGCGCCACCATTACGCTGGTGACCACGGCGCAGTTGGCGGAAAATCTTGAATCCATTTTCCTGAACAACACCAAGATTGGAATTGCCACTCAGCACCTCAGCACCGATTTTTCCATAGAAAAAATCTCTTACGCATTGCGAAGCGGACGCATGGCCATAGACGAACTGCGGGGTGTAGCCCGCCGGCGTGGCCTCGCCACCAATCTGGACATTCCTTCGTTGCGCTTTAATTGGTTGGATGGAAGTCTGCAACTCCCGCAACTGGATGTGCAGCAGGACGATTTTTTTCTTTCCGGTTCGGCACATGGCAGCGAAGTGATGTCCGGCGTTTCGCGGGCGGTAAGCGGCGATATAAACGCCCGCATCGGAGACTTGAAGGGATTGCTGAAGCGAAACCGCTTTCCGGGCGAGACGCTACCCGGCCTGATTAACTCTTTGGTTAATTCCTTGGACATCGGCTTTCAATTTGCATTATCGAACCGCAATCTGGTACTGAGCGACCTAACGGTGGCATCTCTCGAAGAGCCAGATGGAAAATTATTAATCAATCAGAAAAGGGTTGTCATTCCCCTTGCAGAGAATGGTATACCGACTTACGGTCGTGTGCTTGCCAGTTTGTTACAAGCAGATGCGGAAAAGAAATTAAATCAATGGCTGCTTAAATCAATCGCTCCGTCCGATGATGCCGGGGAAACCGAAGCGGCGGAAATTGATCTCCGGGAAGCGTTGAAGGAAAAACTCAAAAAAGGCTTGCGCAATATATTTAAGAACGAATAATTTCGCCATTAAAAAAACAAACTAATGATAAAACCAAGCGGATACATAGACGGCAAGGTCGGGGCACTCGACGAGATTCGAGTGCCTGTGCTCGACCGAGGGTTTCTGTACGGCGATTCGATTTATGAAGTAATTCGTACTTATTCCGGGATTCCATTTTTGTTCGACGAGCATTATCAACGGCTGATGAATTCGGCGCGGCTGAGCATGATGAACATCAGTCAGGGAAAGCAGGAAATTATTGACGCTATCGTCGACACCATCGCCGCCGCCGGTGCGCGGCGCGGGGATGATGTTTACGTGCGTTACCAGATTACTCGCGGGGAAGGGCAAGTGGACTTGTATGCGGATCCGAAACTGCGTTCGCGGCTGATCATCATCGTCAAGGAAGTTCCGAAATGGAATTCGGATTTCTACGCCACCGGCATGTCGCTGGCTATTCCCGACCTGCGGCGTAACGCGATGAACACCCTCAATCCCAACATCAAAGGCGGCAACTACCTTAACAACATTCTTGGCCTCACCGAAGCGCGCGCGCTGGGCGCGGATGAATGCGTAATGCTCGACGCCGACGGTCTGGTAACCGAATGTTCCAACAGCAACGTCTGGTTTGTGCTAAACGGCGAAATTGCAACGCCGGCAACGGGAAACCTGCTGGGATTGACGCGCAAAACTCTGGTGGGGTTGCTTGAAAAAATCGGCCATAAAAATATGGAGCGGCGGATTCACAGCGAAGAATTGACCGCCGCCACGGAATGTTTCGTGACCAGCGCGACCCGCGAAGTGATGCCGGTGGCGAGTCTGCGATTAGCGGATGGCGCGGTGCTTAAATTTCCTCGGGGCGGCGGCGAATTTACTCGACTGGCGATGAAGCTTTATACCGATATGATGGCCGATTTTGTCGCTGAAAACCGCGACAAGGCGTGGTTTTAACTTTACCTGTCTGGTATCCATAATGAGCGTCGAAACCCAACTACGGCTGTCGGTTTTTTTCAGTTTGTTATTCATTATGATGCTATGGGAATGCTTTTCGCCGCGCCGGAAAACCCAAAACCGGAAACTTCGCTGGCCTTCCAATCTCGGCATCGTTGCGCTGAATACGTTGATGTTGATGTTGGCGCCGGTGACCGCAGTGGGCGCGGCGTTATTTGCGGTGTTCAATCATTTTGGTTTGTTTCTGTGGCTTAAAATTTCGTTGTGGCCAAGCATTATTTTGTCGCTGGTGCTGCTCGATCTGGCGATTTACTGGCAGCATCGGATTTTTCACGCCATCCCACGGCTCTGGCCCATCCACCGCATGCATCACACCGACACCGAATTCGATGTTACCACCGCGCTTCGATTTCATCCCATCGAAATTTTTATTTCCATACTAATCAAAGCCGTGGTCATCATCCTTATCGGCGCTCCGCTGCTGGCGGTTATCGCCTTTGAAATTATTCTCAATGCCACCGCTATGTTCAATCACAGCAATATCAAATTGCCGACCATGCTCGACAAAATGTTGCGCCTGATAATCGTGACCCCGGACATGCACCGCGTTCATCACGCGATTCACGCGCGCGAATACAACACCAACTATGGATTTAATCTGTCGCTCTGGGATCGACTGTTTTCAAGTTACACCGCACAACCCAAGGACGGCCACGCCGAAATGAAAATCGGCCAGTCCGAGTACCGAGACCCGGCTGAAGCCCGACTCGACAAACTGCTGACTCAACCGTTTCGCTAGTGCTACAATCCAACCATGGCCATTGACCGAAAACTGCTGGAAATTCTGGTTTGCCCAATCACCAAGCAACCCGTTTCGATGCTAAATCAAGCCCGGCTGGAACAAGTCAACGGGCTGATTGAACAAGGCAAATTGCATACCGTCGGCGGCGTCAAACTGGACAAGCCTTTGGAACAAGCCCTGATTACAAAAAACGGCAGCACCCTGTATCCGGTGAATGGCAATATTCCGGTAATGCTGGAAGCGCAAAGCATACCGTGTGAGCAAATAGCGGCATGGGTGTAGGTTGCGCTAGGCTTGGATTAATTCCGCTTTCGTTGCCGTCCGGTTCTTAGCAGTTTTTTGTGCTTCTTGGTTTGCAGCCGCGCTTGAGCGAATTCTATTTGTTGCAACTGGCTTGCTCTGGTTTTTTCCGAGTCCGGGCGGCGTTTAATATAAGTGCCGTCGGGTTGCATTTCCCAGGCGTTTTCGTTGTCGTCTAACAGGGTGTTCAACACCAGTCGCAGTTCTTTTTTGAGTGACTCCGGGGTGATTTGGGTGACCACTTCAACGCGGCTTTCCAGGTTTCGTTTCATCAGGTCGGCGGAACCGATTAAATACTCTTCCTTGCCGCCGTTTTTGAAATAGAAAATGCGGCTGTGTTCGAGGAATCTGCCGACTATGCTGATTACCGTGATGTTGTCGGAAATACCCGCAACGCCGGGGCGCAAGCGGCAGGTGTCGCGGATGATGAGTTCAACCTTGACCCCGGCCCGGGACGCCCGGTAGAGTGCTTTGACCAGGTCGCTGTCTTCCAGCGCATTGGTTTTGATCTGAATCAACCCGTGCCCGGTTGTATTATCACCGGCGCTGTGAATTTCAATTTCCCGTTCGATGTTGGCGAGCAGATTTTTTTTTAGGTGCTTGGGCGCCGGGATAATTTTGCGGTAATTGCGCCGTGGTGCGTAGCCGGTGGTCAGGTAATTAAACAACTCGGTCACATCGTGGCCGATGTCTTCGTCGCAGGTCAGCAAACCGAGGTCGGTATACAATCGTGCGGTGCCGCCGTGATAGTTGCCGGTGCCGATGTGGGCGTAACGCCGCAGGCCGCTGTAATCCTGCCGCACCACCATCAACACTTTGCAGTGGGTTTTCAGCCCGATAACGCCGTAAGTCACATGGATACCGGCTTGCTCCATGCGTTCCGACCATCCGATGTTGGCGGCTTCATCAAACTTTGCTTTCAACTCCACCACCACCGCCACCTGCTTGCCGTTGCGCGCCGCTTCGCTGAGCAGGTCGACGATGCGGGTCTCCCGGTCGGTGCGGTATAAGGTCATCTTGATAGCCCGCACTTTGGGGTCGCGCGCCGCTTCTTCGAGAAACCGCACCACTGAGGTGGCGAAGGATTCGTAGGGATGTTGCAGCAGCAGCGATTCGGCTTCGCGCACGATGTAAAAAATACTGCGCTGTTGATCCTGCAGGCGGTGGTGGTTGACCGGAATATGAGTCGGGTAATGGAGTTCGGCAATCGGCAGGGACGCCAGTTGCATGAGTTGCCGTTGCATCATCAGGCCGTCTCGCACAAACACATCTCGCTCCACATCCAGCCCCAGTTCCGCCGCCAGCATTCCCTTGCGGTCGTCTTCCATTTCACGGTTCACCACCATGCGGACGATGGGGGCAATGCGGCGGTCGCGCAGTTCAAGTTCAATCATTTCCATCAGGTCATTGACGCCGGATTCCTGCCGTTCGGCGGCGGCGTTGCGGGCCACGAAATAAAAATCCTGGTCGATGATTTCCGCGCCGGGGAATAGCAAGTCCAGATGATTAGCCATTACATCTTCGAGCGGCACAAAGTGATAACTCTCGCCCACCTGAATAAAGCGCGGGATACCCGTGCCCACCGGCACCTTGACCCGTGCCAGCATCGCTTCATCCTCAGTGGCGGATTGAAGGGTTACCAGGATGTTGAGGGACAAGTTGGAGATAAACGGAAAAGGATGCGCCGGGTCGATGACCTGAGGGGTGACCAGCGGGAAGATGTTGTCGATATAGTGTTGGCGGATTTCGTCCTGGGCGGGCCGATCAAGTTCCCGGTGCCGGACGATCCGAATGCCGTGTTCGCCGAGTTGCTCTAGCAGGCGCGGCAATTCGCGGTCGCGTTCGCTTTCGATTTCCATGACCAGGTCGCGGGCTTGGTCCAGTTGCTGGCGGGGGGTGCGGCCGTCAATGGATAATTCCGAGACACCGGCGGCGGCTTGCAGTTTGAGGCCGCCGATGCGCTTCATAAAAAATTCGTCAATATTGGAAGCGAAGATGGCGAAAAATTTAAGGCGTTCCAGCAGCGGATTTCGCGGATCAACGGCCTCGTGCAACACGCGGCGGTTAAACCCCAGCCAGGTTAGTTCCCGGTTGAGATAGAGTTGCGGGTCGTCCGGGTCGAAGTGCGGTTGGGTATCAGTTTGTTCGCCAAGTTGCGCATCAAGTCGTCCCTCAGCGTGTGCGCCAGCCGCCGCGAGCGGTTCGGGAGATTCTTCGTCCAGTGGAGGGCGGTTTTTGGTGATAGCGGTAACGTTTTTGGTCATTTTTCCGAATATGCGTTTGTTTCGGCACTTTGCGCGATGCCGAGTCGATGCCTATAAAACCCGTAGTATATATTGAAATCAATCCCGTATTGGGCGATAGTAACGCCAATTCTTATCCGATGCGATTTGTGGCTGGATGAACGCGCACCCCCTGTCTATCTATTTCAATGGAACCGATTCTGTCATTTACCAGTTCGCACTGGCAGTCCGCCGTGTCGGCAATCGTGTCAACGTTTGCCTTCGACACGGCGTTGCTGTCGACGCCGGATATGCTGCTGCGCCTCGCCTTGCAGGTGCTGTTGCTGGTCTGCTCGGCATTTTTCTCGAGTTCTGAAACCGCCCTGTTCTCGCTGTCGCGGCTGGATCTCCAGCAGTTGCGCCGGGAAAAAAATCCGCACGCCGAATCCATCCATGAATTGCTGGATCAGCCGCGCAAGTTAATCATCTCCATTCTAAGCGGCAACGAGTTGGTTAACGTCGCCGCCACCGCCAACATGGCTTCCATTCTGGTGACTTTGTATGGTGGCATCGAAGCCGCCTGGATTAACCTGCTGGTGATGGTGCCGCTGTTGCTGCTGCTGGGGGAAGTGACCCCCAAGACGCTGGCGGTGCATAACCCGGTTCGCTTCAGCACCCGCATCGTCGCCGCGCCCATGCGTTTTTGGGTGCGGTTGATTACGCCCTTGCGTTGGGCGCTTCGCGGAATCGCAGAACGCATTACCACCTGGCTGGTGGGCGAAGCCAAAGCCGCCGACAATATTCTGCAGGTGGATGAATTTCTTACGCTGGTGGAGCAGGTCGCCGAAGAGGGCGCGTTGGATGCCACGGAAAGAGCACTGATTTACAATTTGCTGGAAGCCTCGGACACCGAAATCGTCGAGATGATGACGCCGCGCACCCGCATGGCGTTTCTCAATGTGGAGATGAGCGTGCCGGAGATGGTGGAAAAATTTATTTCCTATCGCCATTCCCGCATTCCGGTTTTCAAAACCCATCGGGATAATCTGGTGGGTTTCGTACACGCCGAGGACGTGCTGCGTTTGGTGCTGGACGGCGAAGACCAAGAAGCCCTTTCCCCGGAAGACATCATGCACTCGCCGGTGGTGGTGCCGCTTACCAAAAAGGTCGACGAGATGTTCGACTTTTTTCAAGACCATCAAGTGCGCGCCGCCGCCTGTCTCAACGAGTTTGGCGGTGTCGAAGGATTCATCACCATGCGTGGCGTAATCAATTTTATTTTTGGCGACGTCAGCGGCGGCATGCGCGCCACCGCCGATTTTTACGCCGAGAAGGACAACAACATTTACGAAGTGCCCGGCGATATGAAGTTAAACGATTTTAACAACCTCGCCAACTTTGGCATCGAAGACCCGCGCATGACCACCATCGGCGGGGTTGCCTTCCGCCTGCTGGACCGCCTGCCACGGGAAGGGGATAAGGTGCGCATGGACGACATTTTGATTCAAGTCTTGGAAATGGACGTCCATCGAATCGCCAGAGTGCGGGTGGCACGGGGGGTTGACAACGAAGATCTCGAACGCGCCGAAGAGGTCATGGGCGGCGACCTTTCCGAGGCGGATGAAAGCCCGCCGGATGAACAACGGGAAGATGAACAACGGGAACTCGAAGCAATACCCGATGAAATCGCTGAAACCCCGGTGGCGAAGTCCAAAAGCAAAACCGACACCGGAGGTTTATCATGACTCTACTCGGCCTCTTATTACTGAGCATCCTGCTGTTGTTGCTCAAGGGTTTTTTCTCCGGTTCGGAAATTGCGCTGGTTAATTCGGACAAGATCAAACTCACCGCCCGCGCAAATCAGGGCGACAAGGGCGCCAAAAAAGTGCTGGAGTTGTATAAAGAGCCGGATGTATTGCTCGGCACCACGCTGGTGGGCGCCAATATCGCCACGGTAGCGCTGACCACGCTGGGGACGATTTTGTTCATCGAGTGGTTTGGCAACAATGGCGATTTTTACGCATTTCTCGCGCTCACCCCGATACTGCTGATTCTTGGGGAGATCGTTCCCAAGAGCGTGTATCAGCAAAAATCTGACGAAATCGCCCCGCTGGCAATCTACCCCCTGCGGCTATTTTCATTGCTCTTTTATCCGATAATTTTTATTTTTTCACGGATTGCCCGGCTGTGCGCGCGCCTGTTTGGCGGCGGCAGGGTGGAGCAGAACCCGTTCATGACCCGCGAACAAATCCGCTCGGTGGTAGACATGGCGGAGCGCGCCTCATCGGTGGACGCTTTCGACCGTGGCCGCATCCGCCGCGTCATTCGTTTCGGTGAGACCACCGTGGGTGAAGCGATGATTCCCATCGCTGAAGTCACCGCCATTAACCGCACCAACAACATCCTGCGCGTGATTGCAACGGTGCGGCGCAAGGGCTACAACCGCCTGCCGGTCTACAAGGGAAACATCAGCAACATAACCGGCATCGTCACGCTGACCACCTGGGATTTGCTGGATCCATCCCTGCCGGATAAGAAACTCGAAGCATTGATTGCCCCGGCGCACTATGTGCTGCAATTCCAAACCATCGACCAGTTATTGCCGACGCTGCGCCAGCGGGACGATCACATGGCGGTGGTGGTGGATGAATTTGGCTCGGCGATTGGCATCATCACCATGGAAGACATCGTCGAAGAAGTGGTGGGCGATATCGATGTCGGTTATGACTTTGATGAATACCTGCCGCGCCGCAAGCGGGTCATCGAGCAACTGGGGGAAGGGAAATACCTGATGGATTCCCGGTCATCGGTATCCGAGGTCAACGAGGTGTTGGAAATCAATCTCAACAGCCGCGTCTCCCACACCATCGGCGGCTTGGTCATGGCGCAACTCGGACACATTCCCGAGCGCGGCGAAAGCATGGTGGAAATGGGCTACCGCTTCACCGTGGAAGAAGTCACCGAACGCGCCATCGTCAAACTGCTGGTTGAATCCTTGTGATGACATAATTTTTTGCGATGTACGAACAGGAGATTAAACTCACCGCCAACGATGAAACGGTACTCGACGAAGTACTGCAATCGAAGTTGGTGCGCGAACTGGATACCGGGGTCGGCGGTCGCGATGCGGTTCACTACCTCGGTGTTTATTACGACACCGAATCCCGTGCCCTTGCGGATAACTTCTGTTCATTGCGGGCGCGCAAGGAAGGCGAGCGTTGGCGGGCGGCGTTAAAATTCGGCGGCACCATTGAAAACGGATTGTCGCGCCGTCAGGAACTGGAAGCCGACATCAGCAACTGGCTCGATAACGCCGGACAACTGCCGCCCGGCGCGCTCAGGGATAAGGTCGCCGAAATGATCCCCGACATGATCCGCGAAAACGCGCCCTTGTTCCCCCGCGTGACCGTGGACATGCGGCGCAGCATCCGCAACTTGGAATTTCAAGGCACCGCCATCGAACTGGTCACCGACCGGGGCATTATTCGCGGGCAAAGCCGGGCGGTTGAATTGTATGAAGTGGAACTGGAATTGATGCGCGGCGATATCGCCGCAGTGGTTGAACTCGGCGAGATGCTGACCCAGCGGCATGCCTTGACGCCGTCCACCATGACCAAACACCGTATCGGTTTGCAACTGGGATGAACGCCGCGAATTCTTTTCAACTAGACCGCACATCCGGTCGGGTTGCCGCGGCCCGATTCGTGGCATCGCCGAACTGCGACCAACGACCGGCTGAAGCCGCAATCGACACGGTAATCCTCCACGCCATCAGCCTGCCGCCCCGGCAATACGGCGGCGATTTCATCGAGCAGTTTTTCACCAACCGCTTGGACTTCGAAGCGCATCCATACTTCGCACACCTGCAAGGCGTGAAAGTCTCCGCCCATTTCCTACTCAAGCGCGACGGCGAATTGCTTCAGTTTGTCCCAACCCACCAACGCGCCTGGCACGCCGGGGAATCCAACTTTCGCGGCAGGGAACAGGTCAATGATTTCTCCCTCGGCATCGAACTGGAAGGCTGCGACCAAGACCCTTTTGAGTTGGCACAATACCAAGCCCTGTCAGCCCTCGTGAGACTGTTGATGAACGCCTACCCGGCAATCCGCCCAACCCACATAGTCGGCCACAACCACATCGCCCCAACCCGCAAAACCGACCCCGGCCCCCACTTCGACTGGCCCCGCCTACACAAAGCAATCGCCGCGCCCACTCCGTAGGAACCCATCGCGACCCGTCCTTATAAGGGGCGGCTTACGCCGGGCTTGTTTTTACTGGATTCCAGTTGCGCGGGAATGACGGGTTGAAATAATTGCCCTCTCATCGAGTACACTCAAAAAATCGTCCGAGGAATTTTTCATGTGTGATACACTGCGCCTCTGAATGAAGCAGTCGTTTTTGGCCCACCAGATTTGATCTAACCAATCTGGCCAGGTAGCTCAGTCGGTAGAGCAGTGGACTGAAAATCCTCGTGTCGGCAGTTCGATTCTGTCCCTGGCCACCATTATTTTTCACTACAACGCCAGAGGATGGCGTGATGACTACGCCAGTATCGCGATACTCATGCAGGCGAATAAGACCGAATAAAACCAAAAAGCGATGATGGCGAAGGATCGGGCTATGTCTTTGGGTTTGCCGCCGAGGGCGAAGGCGATGAACGCGATTGTTGGTAGGCTGTAGCCGAGGAGCGGCCCCAGGCCGGCGATGTTGAAATATCCCAACATCATGCGAAGCACCGCCAGCCCAATCACAAAGCCGATGAGTTGCAACGGAAAAAACAACAGTTCTTTCATTCTCGTCATTCCCGTTGTTATGATACTTGGTCTGCCTATTCACACGAAACGCTATTGCGCGCAAGTTCCTACCTAGGCATTCGCAATTCCATGCGGAACATGCCCCGTAGGGACGTGGCGTCTTGCGGATTCGCAGTGGCCGCTTTGGTCGTCGAAGAAAATGTCGGCGCCGAAGGCGCTTAGGAATTCTCCTTTGTCCATGCCGCCGAGGAAGTAACTTTCGTCGATGCGGATGTTCCATGCGCGCAGGGTTTTGATTACTCGTTCGTGGGTGGGGGCGGCGCGTGCGGTGATTAGTGCGGTGCGGATGGGGGAATCCGCCGATGCGTAATTTTGTTGGATGGTGTGCAGGGCGGCAAGCACTTTTTTGAAAGGGCCGCCGGGCAGGGGTTGGTTCGCCGATTCTTTTTCATTGTCGGTGAAGGCTTGCAGGCCGTGTTGCTGATAAACCTGCTCGGCTTCGTCGGAAAACAGCACCGCGTCTCCGTCAAAGGCGATTTTTAATTGTTTCGCGGAAGCGGTATCCACTTTTGACGGCAAAATGGTGGCGGCGGCGGCGCCGGATTCCAACGCTCGGCTTACGTCGAGCGGGTCGGCGGATAAAAACAAATCGGCGCCGAAGGGTTGCACATATTGATACGGGGATTGACCGCCGGTGAACGCCGCGCGGCTGATGTTGAGGTCGTAGTGCTGGATGGAATTAAAAATGCGCAGCCCGGTGTCGGCGCTGTTTCGGGAGATGAGTACGATCTCTACTTTTTGTTCATTGTCGTCGTCGTTGAGGGTCAGGAATTTCTTGACCATGGAAAACGCGACTCCCATTGCAAGGGGTTCGTTTTCGCGTTCGATCTGGTAACGAGCGTAGGCTTCCAAGCCATGATCCACATACACCAAATGGCTTTCTTCAAGATCAAACAGGGCGCGCGATGAAATCGCGATTACCAGTGCATTGTCAAAGGTGGTTGGCATATCTACTCCGGGGCGTCTCGCAGGGCGCGGATTATCGGTGCGGTGTCGGGGCGCCGGTCGTGCCATAAATGAAAGGACTCCGCCGCTTGCTCCACCAGCATACCGAGTCCGTCGCTGACCTTGCCGGCGCCGTTGGCCGATGCCCAATCCATGAACACGGTGGGTCGGCGAGCATACATCATGTCATATACCAGACTGCGCGCATTCATGCAGCCCGGCGCAATGTCCGGCAGTTCACCGGCGAGGCTCGCCGAGGTGCCGTTGATGATGAGGTCGTAGGCCGGGGCGTCCAACTGCTCATAGCCGCCGCCGCTGATGGTCATGTCGCTGTCGCTATCTGCGCCGAATTTTTCCGCAAGGGTTCGGGCTTTGTCGGCGGTGCGGTTGGCGATGGTCACGCTCGCCGGTCGGCACTCGGCCAGCGGCCCCAGCACCCCCCGCACCGCACCACCGGCACCCAGCACCAGCACGCGCTTGCCGGCAATCTCCAGCCCCAGGTTGTTTTCAATGTCTCGCACCATGCCAATGCCGTCAGTATTATCGCCGAATAGGTTGTGCTCAGAATCCGCCCCAAAATTCGCCCCGGAATTAAAACACAAAGTGTTGACCGCCTGCGCACGCTGCGATCGCTTGCTCAGCCGATTGCTTGGGCGACCGCATAGTTTCCACGCCTCGACCTTGAACGGAACCGTTATATTCAACCCGGCCCCGCCGTGGGCGGCGAAGTGGCTGACCGCTTGCGCGAAGCCACCGGCGTCCACCTGAATGCGCTGATATTCCAGTTGGATGTCGAACTGGCGGGCGAACAATCGGTGAATCTGCGGTGATTGACTGTGCTCGACCGGGCTGCCCATCACCGCGAAGTGGTTGGATTGCGCTTTGAAGTCGAACAGGTTGCTCATTGTCGTAGGCGGTGATGGGTGTGTGGCCGCGTGCTATTCCGGTGCTTGATTATAGGCCGGTTTGATAATCAGAACGGGGCCGCCGGTGGTCAGGGTGACCGTGCCGAACCCCCGGTTGCTGAGGCCGAAGGATTTGAGCGGCGCGATTTGGGTTGGCGCGGGTATCGGAAATTCACACGCGCCTACCAACTGCACCGTGGCCGACTCCAACACCGCAAGGCTGAATACTCCGTCGACATCGAATGCCCATTGCCCGGCGGAATACGCGATCACACTGTTGTCAAAGCGCACTTGAGTTGGCGTGTTCACCGCCGCTAAAAAGTGGTGGACTTCCCCCAGATTAAATAATTCGTGATCCCGACGTTGCCCGAGAAAGCCCAGCAAAACCACTTCGGCAAAGCGCGAGCGCAGGCATCCCAGTACATAGGCGAGGTCGGAATAGTCCTTGTCGGTGTCGAGATACTGGTCTAGTTTTCCGCGAAATGAATCTCCGTCTCCCACGGAAAAACCCAAACTTTCCCGGGCGGTGACCGGCGGTCGATGATGCGCGCCGCCGTCCACCCAGATCACCGGTTGTTCGAGTGGTGGCGGCGGCTCCGCCAGCGTCGGCCCCACCAGTGTTATCCGGCGGTGGTCGGTAAATCTGTGCAGATAATCGTCCAGGGACATGATGGCGGCGGTGCGGATTACATCGGGATACATCGTATAATGCGGGCGATGTCACCGCAAATATAAAGCAAATATAACGCAACCATGCGCAAACCCACCATGCGCTTTCCCAAAATTGTACTACCGCTCGCCATGCTTGCGGTCGGCATAGTCGTGGCTGTGGTGCTTCAATTTACCGCGGACGTTCCCGAACCGTTGAATCCCAAAGATCGTGCGCCGCTGGTTTCGGTGCATGTGGTGGCGAAAACCAGCGCATCGCCCACCTTGCGAGTTTTCGGCCAGGTGGAAACCGCCGACATGAGCGTGCTGAGTGCCGGGGTAACGGCGGACATCCTCGAGGTCAAGGTTCTCGAAGGCAACGCCGTGCACCGTGGGCAGGAGATGATCATCATGGACGATACCGACGCCGCGCTGGAAATTTTACAACGACAGGCGGAGTTGTCGGAGATCGAAGCGCTCATAGAAAGCGATAAAATTAAACTGGCGGCAGACCGTACTTCTCTGCAGTCGGAAGAGTTATTGCTTTCCCTGACGCGCACCGCGGTGGATCGCGCCAGCCGCCTGGCTCACGCCAGCGCCGGTTCCGAGGCGGCCGTGGATCAAGCGCGGCAGGATGAGCAACGTCAACTGCTGGCCGTCACCCAGCGCCGCCAGTCCATCGATGAATTTGCTTCACGGCAACTGCAACTGAAAGCGCGCTACGATAAAGCCGCGGCGGTGTTGAAGCGCGCCGAACGCGACCGGCGACGAACCCGGGTCAAAGCACCGTTTGATGGCCGCGTTACCGAAGTGATGGTGTCGAAGGGCGACCGCGCCACCAACGACACGCCGCTGCTGCAGTTATACGACGAATCCCAGTTGGAACTGCGGGCGCAGGTGCCGAGTGCGTACCTTCCGGTGCTGCGGAGCGCCCTCGACAGCGACCGACAAATCCGCGCCGAAGCCTTTGACGGTGGCCGCCGGATTCGGCTTTTCTTGCACCGGTTGTCGGCCAGCGTGGATGAAGGGCAGGGCGGCATTGATGCGTTTTTCCGCGCGCGCACCGAGCAACTGCCGGTGCCGGGTGGCACGCTGGAAGTGCGCCTGAAACTTCCACCCATGGAAAATGTGATTGTGTTATCCGCGGATGCGTTATACGGCAGCGACCGGGTGTATCAGGTGTTGCACAATGTGTTGCAGTCGCGCACCGTGCGCCGCCTCGGTCAGTTGATTGACGAGCAGGGGCGACAGCGATTGATCGTCGCCGGGGACGGCTTTGAACCCGGCGATCAGATTCTGAACTCGCGCCTACCGCAGGCGGTGAACGGATTGACGGTCAAGGTGGAATGGTAATGCAAACCGGTGGCCGCAACCTGATTGCGATATTTTGTAATCATCCGGTGGCCGCCAATCTGTTGATGGCGATGATGTTGATGGCCGGCTTTTGGGGCATCAAGCAACTCAACACTCAGTTCTTTCCCACCTTCAACATCGAGTATGTCACGGTGCAGACGGTATGGAGCGGCGCCAGTGCCGGCGATGTCGAAGAACTCATCACCACCTCCCTCGAAAAAGAATTGCGCGATGTTGATTTCGTCAAGGAGATGACCTCGACTTCCGCCGAAGGAGTTTCCGTCATCACGCTGGAATTCGAAGAAGGCACCGACATGGGGCTGGCGGTGAATCAGGTTAAAGAGCGGGTGGATCTGGTGCGGGATCTGCCGGAGGACTCGGAAACCTCGGAAGTAAGCAAGGTCGTCAATTATGAGGGCATCACCCGCTTGCTGGTGGCCGGGCCCGACGACATCGACGAGTTGCGCGCGCTGGTCAACGGCTTTGAGGCGGAATTGTTGGAGCGGGGTATTGCCAAGATTTTTATAACCGGGCTGCCGGAAGAACAAATCGCCATCGAAGTGCCGTCCCGGGAATTGCGCCGCTTAGGGTTGTCGCTGGACGACATTGGTCGGCGCGTGGCGGCTTGGTCTCGGGATGTGCCAGTGGGAATAGTCGGACGCGCCGAGACTTCCCGCCAGTTGCGCTTTCGCGAGCGACGCACCACCGAACTGGCGTTTGAGTCGGTTCCGGTGGTGGCCGAAGGGGCGGGGCGGCTGCTGTCTCTGGGCTCGATCGCCAACATCGAACGCAAACCCCGGGACGAACAAATCTCCATCCGCTATCTCGGCAAACCGGCGGTGGAGTTGTCGCTGCACCGCACCGAAAACGGCGACAGTCTGGAAGCCGCCAACATCTTTCGCCAATGGCTCGAAGAGGTGCGCCCGACCTTGCCCGAGGGCATCGTGCTGGTGCCTTTCAATGAACAATGGGAACTGTTGTGGGAGCGCATCAACCTGCTGGTGGAGAACGGCCTCGGCGGGCTGGTGTTGGTGGTGATGATTCTGTTCCTGTTCATGAGCGGCCGGGTGGCGTGGTGGACTGCGGTGGGCATTCCGGTGTCTTTCATGGCAGCGTTGGCGGTGTTCTATCTGGTGGGCGGCTCCATCAACATGATCAGTCTGTTTGGTTTAATCATGGCACTCGGCATCATCGTCGACGACGCCATCGTAGTCGGCGAAGAAGCCATGACTCGCTACGAGCAAGGCACGCGACCGCGAATGGCCTCGGAAAAAGCCGCGCGACAAATGCTCGGGCCGGTGTTTTCTTCCTCCCTGACTACCATCTCCGCGTTCATGCCACTGCTGCTGGTGGGCGGCATCATCGGCGCCATCATGCAGGCCATTCCGGTGGTGGTCATATGCGTCATCCTCGCCTCGTTGGTCGAGTGCTTCCTGATTTTACCCGGACACCTGACCCATTCATTCCGGCGCATGGGGGTTTACCGCCCCGGTAAAATCCGGCGATTTCTCGACCACGCCTTCGAAACTTTTCGCGAGCATCGCTTTCGCCCGGTAGTCACCATGGCGGTCGCCAACCGCTGGACTACGCTGGCGATAGCGGTTGCGCTGTTGATCGCCACGCTCGGCTGGGTGACAAGCGGGCGCATGAGTTTTGACTTTTTTCCTTCCACCGAAGCCGATCGCTTGTATGCCAATGTCGGCTTTGTGTCCGGCACACCGGCGGACACGGTGCGCGCCTATCTTGGGGAAATGGAACAGGCGCTCCATGAAGTGGAACGCGAATTGAAAAAGGAAACCGGCGAAGATCTGGTGCAACTAATCATCAGCCGCCACGGTTCGGTGGAAGGCGAGGGCGGCGGCAACCGCACCGGCGATCACTTCGGCGGCGTGCGCGCCGAGTTGCTTGACCCGGACCGGCGGAGCATTCGCAACCGCGAAATTATAGCGGCGTGGCGCGCCAAACTGCCCTCCCGTCCCGGCATCGAAAACCTTTCCATCGTCGAGCCTCGCGGCGGTCCGCCCGGCGATGACATCGATATCAGAATTTCCGGCCAAAACATCACTCAAGTGAAGCAAGTCGCACAAAAACTACAAGACGCGCTCCGCGGCATCCCCGGAGTCAGCGGCATCGGCGACGATTCCCCCTACGGCCGCGAGCAGTTGGTGCTGCAACTCACGCCCACCGCCGAAGCCCTCGGCCTCAGCGTCGACAGCGTCTCGCGCCAGTTGCGCGCCGCCTATGACGGCTACGAAGTGCAGGAATTATCAGACGGGTATGACGACATCGAAGTTCGTTTGATGCTGCCCGTTGAAGAGCGCAACACGGTGGCCGGACTGGCGGCGTTGTCCATCGTCTTGCCCAACGGCCGCAGCGCGTCCATCGACAATCTCGCCACCATCAGTTCAGAGCGCGGCTTTGAGTCGATTCGGCATTCCAACGGCAAACTCGCGGTGACCGTGATCGCCAACGTCGATCCGGCCATCAACAACGCCAACCGCATTCGCGCCGATCTCGAAGCCGAAGTTTTGCCGCAGTTGGCCGCCGAATACGGAGTCGGATTTTCATTCGGAGGACGTCAAGCCGACCAGGCGGAAACCCTCGGCGACATGCAACTCGGCGTGGTGCTGGCGATGACCTTGATTTATTTGGTGCTGTCGTGGGTGTTCGGCTCATATGGATGGCCGCTAATCGTGATGTTTGTGATTCCGTTCGGCGCAGTCGGGGCACTCTGGGGACACATCCTCATGGGCCAAGATCTTAGCGTGCTTTCGCTATTCGGATTCTTCGCCCTGTCCGGCATCGTAGTCAACGACTCGATCATCCTGGTGGTGTGCTACAAACAACTACGCGAACGCGGAATGGCAGCCCGAGACGCAGTAATCGAAGCCGCCTGCAAACGCCTACGCGCAGTATTGCTAACCTCCCTAACCACCATCGCCGGCCTCTCACCCCTACTATTCGAAACCTCCCTACAAGCACAATTCCTAATCCCCATGGCCACCACCCTAGCCTTCGGCCTAGCCTTCGGCACACTGCTGGTGCTACTGGTGATTCCTTCGTTGTTATTGATTTATGAAGATGCGGAAGGGGTTTTATCCGTGACTCTAAAAAGATGGCGCGTTAGGGCGTAACAAACATTTCCGTAATTCACCACAACCACAGGAGTAAATACCGTGAACAAACCCGTTTTATTAAAAAACATCTGGCAAATAGATGCCCCAAACAAATATAAACTTCATTTTGGCCGCTGGAACAAAAGCGACCACCCACTGGATGTATGGGTGGATGAAAAATCCGGGTGGAATAACTGGCAGGTAAATACCCGCAACAACGACTTGTTTAATCGCCAGTTTATTTTTTCGATGATGCAGTTTTACCATGAAACCGACACTTGGCTTTTTGGTGGAATTTTTGAGGTTAAAGGAAAAGAATGGGTGGAAAGAAAGGATCGGCAAGGAAACGCTTGGGAAGGCTATGTAAATGAAGTTGAATTAACTGGTGTTGGCAAAGAATATATTGGCCGATTGAAACTTTATACAACCTATCGTGAACGTACAGCGCGAGTTAACTTTGAGAATCACTATGATGAATTAGTGGTTCGGGAAATATTAGCCGAGCAATATTCCGGGCAAACTTTTCCGGGCTATCAAAATATCAATCTTTCCTTCGATGAACTGGCAAGAATTGTTGAAAACGACCGCCCCGGTTGGAAAGCGGCTTTGCAAAGTGTTTATGGCGTATATTTAATCACCGACACTAAAACCAACAAAAGATACGTTGGTTCAGCGTATAGCGACGGGGGAGTATGGTCGCGTTGGACGCAATATATTGATTCTGGACATGGTGGTAACAAAGGACTTAAAGAATTGTTAAAAACCAAACCGAATAATTATCACCACAATTTCAGATTCTGCTTGCTGGAATTTTATTCTCCCACCACCGAAGAATTCATCATCAATCGTGAGAATTTTTGGAAGGAAGTACTGTTAACCAGAGAAAAATATGGTTACAACGAGAACTAAATGCCACGCCCTTCAAATCGTCGCCAATTCTTCCGCCAATTTTTTAATCGTGGCCGAGTTGGGTGGCGTCTTCGCTTCCCCTCTCATCGCCAACAACCGCGCCTGACTGCAAGGATAGTTTTGTCCAAGTTCATCCGCCACTCGGCGTGCACCGTCGGGATCGTTGCAGATTAGTGCCATGTCGCAGCCGGCGGTGAGGGCGGCGGTGCATCTTGTGGTGATGTGGGTTTCGAGGTTGGCGCCTTTCATGCTTAGGTCGTCGCTGAAAATTACGCCGTCGAAGTTTAGTTTGTTGCGCAGGATTGCCTTCAACCAGAACAGTGAATAGGTGGGCAGTTGTTCGTGGATGTTTTCGAACAATACATGGGCGGTCATGATGCCACTCAGGCGTTCGGCCAGTTGGGTGAACGGCAACAGGT
This sequence comes from Candidatus Poriferihabitaceae bacterium, assembly GCA_965262585.1. Taxonomy (GTDB): domain Bacteria; phylum Pseudomonadota; class Gammaproteobacteria; order Arenicellales; family Poriferihabitantaceae; genus JAHRAW01. Next base: position 225,981 of record OZ253546.1, on the reverse strand, counting down.
CGTGTTTTTCCAGTTCGGCGAAGGTGCGCGGGTCTACTGGCGTTTCGGCGTGGGAATCGGCGGTTACAAAGCCGTGGCCGGGGAAGTGTTTGCCGGTGGCGGCCATGCCGGCGCGGTTCATGCCGGTGATATACGCGCCGGCCAAGGCGCAGATGGCGGCGGGGTCGCGGTGAAAGGCGCGGTCGCCGATTACGCGGCTATGGGAATTTCGGCAGTCGAGCACTGGGGCAAAACTGAAATCCACGCCGGTCTCCAATACTTCGGCGGCCATCAATTGCCCGGCGGCTTCGGCCAGGGCGATGCCGCGCACCGGGTCGCGGTGGTATAGGTCGCCGATGCGCGCGGCTGGGGGGAGGGCGTGGAAACCTTCGGCGAAACGCTGCACGCGCCCGCCTTCCTGATCCACCGCCACCAGCAGGGCAGGAGATCTGATTGCCTTAATCTCGGCAACCAACTCACGCACTTGTGCTTTGCTGCGGTAATTGCGGGCGAACAGGATAACCGCGCCGACCGCCGGATGGCGCAAAAAATCGATCTCGTGCGCCGCCGGAGTGTCACCGGCGAGGTCAACCATCAGCGGGCCGAGGGGTAATTCCAACGGGCCCTTAGTCATGTTGAGTGAGTCATGCCGATTCAGTCATAAATAACCACCGGCGTTCCGACTTCTACGCGGTCGAATAATTCCACCACATCGCGGTTGCGCATGCGGATGCAGCCGTGGGAGCCCGGTTTCCCCATTTCCACATCGTCCGGGGAACCGTGAATGTAGATGTAGCGGCGCATGCTGTCCACATTGCCGAGGCGGTTGAAGCCGGGTTGGCAGCCGCTGAGCCACAAAATTCGCGTCAGGATCCAATCCCGTTGCGGTGCCGTGGCGCGCAGGTTGGGCGTGAATATCTCGCCGCTTGGTCGCCGCCCCACGAACACGCTGTTGAGCGGTGCATCGGCGCCGATTTTGGCGCGGATGATATGCCGACCTCTGGGGGTGCATTCGCTGTCGGCAATTTCGCCGACGCCGTTGCCGGCACTGGAGATGGAATATCGCACCGGCGGATCAACGAGTAGCGTCAGGGTTTGCGTGGCAAGGTCGATGCGAATGTGCGGGGCTGTATTCATCACTGCTTGACGATGTGATCGAGCAAGTCATTACAAGCCAGTTCAATCAAATCCAACGCTTGGTCGAATCCTTGCTCGCCGCCGTAGTAGGGGTCCGGCACTTCGTCCAGTTCGGTGTTCGGGCTCAAGTCGAGGAACAGGTGCACCTTGTGCTGATGTTGCGTTCCGGCGGTGCGCTGCAGGTCGGCGTAATTGTCGCGATCCATGGCGATGATGTAATCAAACACCGCCATATCGGTAGCGGCGGCCTGCCGGGCACGCAAATCGCTGAGGTCAATGCCTCGGCGGGCGGCGGCATCCCGGGCGCGGCGGTCGGGGGGTGCGCCAATGTGCCAGTCGCCGGTGCCTGCGGAGTCGATTTCAAAGCCTGCATCGAGCCCGCGAGATTCGACGACCTTGCGGAAAACCCCTTCCGCCGTGGGTGAGCGGCAGATGTTGCCGAGGCAGACAAATAATACGCGGCAGATGGGCATGGCGGATGGCACTCAGGCACGCGACAGGTGAATCACCGATTTTTCCCGGTGCAGTCGACGCATGATGCTCGCCAGATGCCGACGCCCGGTTACTTCGATGATGAAAGACATGACCGAGGCGTTGTCATGCTGGGAGGCGACTTGGAGGTTGTTGATGTTGGATTCACGCCGAGCGATGATGTTGCTGACCGCAGCCAGCACGCCGGGCTGATTGCGGGTTTCCATTTTGATCATCACCTGGAATTTGCCTTGGATGGAATCCGACCATGCGAGATGAAAGTAGTTATCCGGGTGGCGCATGATTGTTCGGCAGTTGGGGCAGTTGGAGCGGTGCACCACCAGCCCGCGTCCGATGGTCATGGTGCCGATGATTTGGTCGCCGGGAATGGGGCGGCAGCAGTTGGCGTAGGTTACCAGCAGCCGCTCGGTTCCCTCGATGGTCATGGCCGCCGGCCGCTCATCGCCGTCCTCGTCTCGTCCGTTGCGAAGGCGGCTTTGGGTTTCGGCAATTAACTGCTTCGCCACCAGCGTCGGCGGACGCTTGCCGAAGCCGATGTCGCGCAGCAGATGCGCCCAGTTTTCCATATGCAGATGTTGCAGCAGGGCGACCTTGTGGGCGGTGGGAATGCGCATTCGCCGATAGCCTTGTTTGACCAACGCCTGCTTGAGTAATTTGCCGCCGAGTTTGTGGGATTCTTTGTCCTTTTGCTGGTTGAGGAAGTGCCGAATTGAAGAACGCGCCTTGGAAGTCACCGCGTAATCCAGCCACGCCGGCAATGGCCGCGCGCTGCGCGAGGTAACGATCTCGATGTGGTCGCCGTTATTGAGCGTCTGATGCAGGGGCGCCATTTGCTGATTGATGCGCACGCCGATACTGCGGTTGCCGACGTCGGTGTGCACGGCGTAGGAAAAATCCAATGCCGTGGCACCCCGGGGCAAGCGTTTGATGTCGCCCTTGGGGGTGAAAACATACACTTCGTCGGGGAACAGGTCGGCCTTGAGATGTTCAAGAAACTCCCCGGAATCTTGAGACTTTGGCTGCGACTCGAGGAAACTGCTGAGCCACTTCTGCGCCAGTTGCTGGGGCGCGTGTTCGCCGGTGGTTTCAGTTTTATACAACCAGTGGGAAGCGACCCCATTTTCCGCCACCCCGTGCATCGCCCGGCTGCGAATCTGCGCTTCCACGGACTGCCCAAACGGGCCAATCACGACGGTATGCAGAGACTGGTAGCCGTTCACTTTGGGAATGGCGATATAATCCTTGAAACTTTCCGGGCGCGGTTTGTATAACTGATGAATGATCCCCAGAGCGTGATAACACTGCGGCCGGGTTTCGGTGACCACGCGGATGGCGTTGATGTCTTGAATCTCCCGTAGTAGCAGTTTTTTCTGTCGCATCTTGCGGTAGACGCTATAAATCTCCTTCTCTCGACTCGACACCGTGGCGGCGATACCGGCTCTTTCCAATGCCTGCTGAATTTGGGCGCACGTTTCCTTGACCACGGATTTACGTCCGCGTTTTTTGCTGTTGATTTTTTTGGCGATGGCGTTGTAGCGTTTCGGATACAGGTTGCGCAAACTCAAGTCTTCGAGTTTCTGCGCCAGATTGCGCATGCCCAGACGATTGGCGATGGGCGCATAAATCTCCAGGGTTTGGCGGGCGACCCGGCGTTTTTTCTCCTCACGGAGGGATTCCAGAGTACGCATGTTGTGCAGGCGGTCGCACAATTTGATGATGATGACGCGGATATCCTTGGCCGTGGCCATGAACATTTTTCGGAACGAGGCGGCCTCGGCGTGTTGCTTGTCGCCGCCCGCCGATTCTTGCTCCAGCAAACTGACCTTGCTCACGCCGTCCACCAACTCGGCGACATCGTCTCCGAAGCGTTCGGCCAGTTGTGCCAGAGTGATGTCGGTGTCCTCCACCACATCGTGCAACACGGCGGCGATGATGGTGCGGCTGTCCATGTGCATCTCGCCGAGGGTGCGCGCCACCGCTAGGGGATGGTGGATGTAGGCTTCGCCGCTTTCCCTGGTTTGCCCGGCGTGGGCGTCGGCGCCGAACAGGCAGGCGTCTTGGATGTTAACTACGGCTTCCGGGCTGAGATAGCCGCCGAGGTATTCGAGTAACTTGCCAGTGCGGGGGGGGCCGATGCGCGGGGTGCCGGTGCGGGGGATGCTACCCAACGCTTTCGGCCTGCGCGCCGGGGTAATGGCCGGTTCAGGGCCCGGCTCGAGAGCCGATTCAGAAGGGTTAGCCGTGTTCCGCTTCCAGCGGCGGCTCAGTGGTAGTCGGCTCACCACTGTTTTCCCCCTCATTTTCTCCAGCGTTTTCCCCGTCCTTTTCCCCGTCCTTTTCCCCCTCATTGTCTTCAGCGTTCGCGGTTATCCATTCGCCAGCGTCATCATCATTCTCACCGTCATCGTCGAAGTTCAATCCGGGAATCGTGATTTCTTCATCCAAAATGGACGGCCCGATCAACCCCTCGGCGATCTCACGCAGGGCCACCACGGTCGGTTTGTCGTTGTCCACTTCCACCAGCGGCTTGGCACCCAGAATCAGTTGCCGCGCCCGCTTAGTGGCGACCAGCACCAACTGAAAGCGGTTGTCGACGTGTTCGAGGCAATCGGTTACGGTTACACGGGCCATGAAAAATTCCTAAAAACAAGTAAAAACCAGAGGGGATTATATCGCTAAATGGCGGGCGATGTGCGGTTATTTGCGCGCCGCCGCCGGCAAAATCGCCTCAAGCCGGGCAAATGCCTGATCGAAGCAGTCGTTGACGATAATATGGTCGTACTCGTCCTGATGGCTCATTTCATCCCGGGCCGCGCGCATACGCGCTTTGATCACCTCGGCATCATCCTGACGCCTCGACCGCAAGCGCTCTTCCAACGCCGCAAGCGACGGCGGCATGATAAACACCGAACGCGCTTTGGGAAATTTCCGCCGCACGGTGCGCGCGCCCTGCCAGTCGATTTCCAAAATAGCGTGCTTGCCCCGGGAAATCAGCGCATCGATGGCTTCCACCGAGGTGCCGTAATAGTTTCCAAACACGGTCGCATGCTCGATGAAACGCCCCGCCGCAATCATCGCCTCGAACCCAATTCGGTCTACAAAGTAATAATCCACCTCGTCCTTTTCCCGGGGCCGCCGTGGGCGAGTGGTATGAGACACCGCCAACGCCACATCCGCCCGACGCTTAACCAACTCACGCGCCAGACTAGTCTTGCCGGCACCGGAAGGCGCCGACAAAATCAAAACCTGCGGCGGGTGTTGTGGATTAGCCGACATCATCCACCGCATTTTTAAGGTCGCCCCACTTCACCGGCGCGGTCAGGCGGTCGAGTGTTGTACGCCCGACGGTTTGTTGGTCGCCGAGTTCTGCGTCGAGCACGGCGGTGGCTATCACCCAAAATTGCCAGTAAGCCAAGTCGGCGACATTGTCGTTGGTTGCAGGGTATGCATCGTGCAAACAGAATACATAAACATCGGCGGTGCGGCGCGGTGGCTTGCATTCATCCCAATCGTTGCTGTCCGCATCCCACGTCCATTTTTGTTTGCCGATGGAGAATTTAGAAACTGATGGTTGTTGCTGCTTCCATGTTTGCCCCAACCCGGATGCTTTAACTTCGATGTCGCGCATGCCGTAGCGGATATCGTATGAATTCCATTCCTTCCGAGGTTCATTCTGCACAACTCCGAGTGCCAAGCCCACCAGCCATTCGGCGAAAACTCCACGGTTGCGATTCTCGACCAGATTGCCGCATGCCCAGCGTTGAAACTTGGGCAAATCAAGTTTCATGATCGGTGTCCTCATCGGCATCGCCGAAATCCAAGGTGCGGTAGTCGAAGCCGACTTCGATGGTGGGTTTGACGATTCTGAAGTAGGGGGAGACATCGAAGTCGCGGGGGGTGAACAGGCTGTGGTGGCGGATGTGCAGGATTTCCCGGATGCTGTAATGGTAGTCGGAGAGGATGGTTTTTTTCTCCACCCTCGGCAAAATCGGATACTGGATGGATTGGAAAATTTCGGCAATCAGGGTCGAGCAGATAGCGCGCGATGGGTCGCCGCTGCCGAAAGCCAGCATGCGCCGCCGGATACGCACCGGCACCGGCGGGGTCGGGAACAGGTATCGTGCCAGGTCGAAAATATGTTGCAAGTCGTAGCCGAGGCCGATGCTGTCGACCATGCGCGACACCACGATGTCGCGATCGTGGTCGCTAAGATTGACCGGTCGACAGATGCGCGTGTTGAAATCGCGGTATCGGGAAAGCGGCGAGGCGATGACGCCGTCGGCGATTTCCGCTTCAATGAGCGGACACGGTTCGCCGCTTTCGGTGAATTTTTGCGTGGCGGGGCCCGCGTAAAACGCCGCGTGGGACCAAGTTGACTGGGTCAGGTATTTGATTGCGGTGCTGATGCGGGTGTCGCCTTCCACCAATAATATGTCGGCGGGCTGCAGGCAAGATTCCAGCACCGGTACATCGTAGGTGCAAAACGGCTGGTAGTTGGGAATCGGCGTGCTCAGATATTCGGCGATCCGGCGTCCGAGTTTGAGTTTCCATGAACCAAACATTTTAGTTATTTACCGCCATTATTTCCGCGCCGTGAATACCGAGGTCATGCCGCATTGCTTTGATGATAGGGCGAATGTTGCTGCACTGCGTTGATATATGCTTTGACACCGGAGCGCTCGTGGCCGGCGAACTGCCGAATCGCCCGGGTGAACGGGCTGTGCGCCATCCAGTGCAGCGAACTCGTGCGCACCGGCGTAAAGCCGCGCGCGATTTTGTGTTCGCCCTGAGCGCCGGGGTCGAAGCGTTGCAAGCCGCGCTCGATGCAAATCTCGATTCCCTGATAATAGCAAACCTCGAAATGCAAGCAGTCGAGGTAGCCACGGCATCCCCAGTGGCGGCCGTATAAAGTGTGGTCGTCGAGATACATCAACGCTGCGGCTACTGCTTCGCCGGTCGCGCTCCCACGGCGCGCCATCACCAGTTGAACCTGATCCGGCATGAGCGCCGCCACCTCGGCAAAAAACCCTTCGCTGAAGGCCGGGTAGCCGTATTTGCGGTCGTATATCTCGCGGTACATCGAGGCAAAATCGCGCCAGTCCGCTGTACCGGCGGTATGCCCGTCGAGGCGCTGGATGACCACCCCGGATTGCGCCACTCGCGCCTTCTCCTGACGGATGTTTTTGCGTTTTTTCGCTTTGAGGGTGCCGAGAAATTCTTCGAAATCGCGATAGTCGCGGTTGTGCCAGTGAAACTGGCAGTCGGCCCGAGACACCGCATCGCCGGTATTCAGCAATCCAAATTCCCCGGCTTCGACGAACAGGCTGTGAACGCCACTGAACCCATGCCGCTCCATCAATTCCCGCGCACCACCCAATAGCGCGCTAACAATTTCCTCGCGCCCGGCCTCCCGAGTCGGCACCCGCTGACCGGACGCCGGGGTGAATGGAATCGCGTTGACCAGTTTTGGGTAATACTCGATACCGGCGCTTCGATACGCCTCGGCCCAGGCGTGATCGAACACGAACTCGCCCCACGAATTATGCTTCTCATACAACGGCATGGCACCCACCAGCGTATCGCCCTCAAAGCATCCAAGATGTCGGGGAATCCACCCGGCCCGCCGACCAACGCACTCGTGCCGCTCCATAGCGGCCAAAAATTCATGCCGCAAAAACGGATAACCATCGCGCACCAGCGCGTTCCACTGCCGCGCATCTATGCCGTCAATACCGGAAAAAGTCGAAATCTTCATTGCTCAGTCACCGCTTTGCACGGTCTATTACCGCTCCACTGGGGCCACCATTTTAACCCGAATCGAATCCGCCCGGACAAAGAAAGAAGCGACTACGCCGTTGCGCGTGGACGCGCAATGCGGGTTGCGCTAGGGGCGGGGGGAGTGTCTGGTGTTTTTGTTGGTGGCAGGTATCTGTCCATTTAATGAGCGGCTACGCCACTTTGGACAGGATGGGGGTCTGTCCCTACGAGGTTGGATAGGACGCATACATGTTGTACACTCGAGTCGCTTTTGCACCGGGGCCGTTGCCATGAGTTTTTCAATGCAGATTCATTTGCTGCTTTTAATACACCTGCCAAGAAACCTGCTAAGACGCCTGTCAAGACACGGCGTAGCGGGGCTGGTCCTGTGGCTGTTGCCGACCATGGCCCGCGCTCAGGATGTGTTGAATACCGGAGACACCGCGTGGGTACTGACTGCCACTGCGCTGGTTTTGATGATGACGCTACCGGGGTTGGCGCTGTTTTATGGCGGGCTGGTGCGTTCCGGCAATGTGCTGTCGGTGATGATGTTGTGCTTTACCGTGGCCTGCGTGTCGTCGGTGTTGTGGCTGCTGGCCGGATATAGCATCGCCTTCGGTGACGGCGGCAGTGCCAACGCCTGGTGGGGCGGGCTCGGCAAGGCGTTTCTGGCCGGGGTCGACGCCGACACCCTGTCGGGCAGCATTCCGGAAATATTGTTCTGTGCTTTCCAGATGACCTTCGCGATCATCACGCCGGCGTTGATCATCGGCGCATATGTAGAACGCATCAAGTTCGTGCATGCGGTGCTATTCAGCGGCTTGTGGATGCTGCTTGTGTATGCGCCGGTGGCGCACTGGATCTGGGGCGGCGGCTTCCTCGCCACCCTCGGAGTGCTGGATTTCGCCGGTGGTTTGGTGGTACACGCCACCGCCTCGGTTGCGGCTTTAATCCTGGCGGTAATGCTCGGCCCGCGCCGTGGCTTTCCCGGCGACCTTCAGCCGCCTCACAACCCCGGCCTGACCATGATTGGCGCGGCTATGCTGTGGGTCGGCTGGTATGGTTTCAACGGCGGCAGCGCCCTCGGCTCCAACGGCGGCGCGGCCATGGCGATTTTCGTTACTCATATCTCAGCCGCCACCGCGGCGTTGGTGTGGGTGGTCATCGAGAAAGTGCGTTTCGGCAAGCCCAGCCTCATCGGCTTGGTAACCGGCCTCATCGCCGGCCTCGCTTCAATCACCCCGGCCTCGGGCTTCGTAGGGCCTTTCGGTGCGCTGATCATCGGTTTGGCCGGTGGCGTGATCTGTTATCTCGCGGTCGAGTGGATCAAGTTCAAACTGGGCGTTGACGATGCCCTCGATGTATTTGCGGTGCACGGAGTCGGCGGCATTCTAGGCACCTTGTTGACCGCGGTGCTCGGTGCCGCCGCTTTTGGCGGCCCGGGTCTGGCGCGCGGTATCGGGGAACAATTCTTGATTCAGGTCGCAGGCACGCTGGTGGTGGTCGGGTGGACCGCGGTGGGCTCGTACTTGATTGCCGCCGTGCTCAGAAAATTGGTCGGCCTGCGGGTCGAAGAACGCGATGAACTGGAAGGGCTGGATTACAGCGCCCACGGCGAACGCAGTTACATCTTATAGCGCAACCGGCAGGAGGTTGATATGAAACTAATCATAGCCACGGTCAAACCGCACAAGTTTGACGCCGTCATGCAGGCTCTTTCCAAGGACGATGTGCTTGGCCTGACCACCTGCGAAGTTCAGGGTTTTGGTCGGGAACGCAAAGACCGCACCGAGATTTATCGGGGCACCACTTATGTCACCAAACTCAAACCCATGCAACTGCTGATGGTTGCGGTAACTGACGACCTGGTCGAACGCACCAAAGCCACCATCGTCGAATACGCCAACACCGGCGAGATCAGCAGCGGCAAAATCTTCGTGTTGAATCTCGAAGACGCATTGCGGATTCGCACCGGCGAAACCGGCGAAATAGCCTTACTGTGATTTTTGCCGGCGATCATCCAAGCCAACTCCGGTCTATCCGAGCAAAAGATTCACAGCCCAGTTGCTTCAAGGTTCGCTCGATCTCGTCTCGAAATATTTCCACCACCTGAGCCGCGCCGGGGTTTCCCAACGCGCCCACTCCCCAGAAGAACGCCCGCCCGGAAAAGGTCATCTTCGCCCCCAGCACCCCGGCCCGCGCCACGTCCATACCGGTGCGGATTCCGCCGTCCACCATGATCGCCATGCGCTCGCGGATTTCCGCGGGCAGCGCGCGCAGGCTATGGGCTGATGCGGGGGCGGCGTCGAGTTGCCGTCCGCCGTGGTTGGAGACGATGAGGCCGTCAACACCGAGGTCTACGGCGGCGCGCATGTCCGCCTCATGCTGCACGCCCTTGAGCACCAGCGGGCCGTCCCACAGGGCGCGGATTCTTTCGATGCGCTTGCGGGTTACGCCGTGCATATTAAAGTTGGTGATGAAGCGCGACAGCCCTTCGTTTGGGCCTTCCCGATAGCGCGCCACGTTGACGAAATCCGGCCGCCCGTGGCGCAAGGTTTGTAGAGTCCATGCGGGGTGAATCAGGCACTGCCGGAGGATATTCGCGGTCAGGCTGAAAGGCAGTTTGAGGTCGTTTCGAAGTTCGCGGTTGCGTTTCGCCCCGACCGGAATGTCCAGCGTCACCACCAGTACCCGGTAACCGGCCTGTTTCGCACGCTTCAGCAAATCCTCCATGACCGCGATTTTTTTCGGCACATATAATTGAAACCAGCACACATCCGGCGCCGCCCGGGCGATTTCTTCGAGGTCGGTGGTGCTGAATGTGCTGAGAACATAGGGAATGTTTGCTCGCTGGGCGGCTTTCGCCAGCGCCATCTCCGCCCCCGGCCACATCATGTTGCCAAGCCCCACCGGCGCCACCCCGACGGGCAGCGAATATTCATGGCCAAAAAGCACCGTGGCGAGGCCGGTGTTGGACACGTCCTGCAGATAGCGGGGCGTCAGGATCACCTCGTGCCAGGCGGCACGATTGCGCGCCTTGCCGTGTTCCTCGTCAATGGCGCCGTCCACATAATCGAAAGCAAAGCCGGGCATCCGCTGCCGGGCACGACGCTTGAGGTCGGGGATGGCGGGGAATCTGGTATCGTAGTTCATCGCGGAATTGTAGCAGGCAACTCTATCAGCAATCGGGTGCCGCTTTGCGCGCCCGCTGGCGTAGAATAGGCGACTTTTATCTATCAGGAAATTTAAACATGACTATTCAGATTGGCGAGCGCATTCCCAATGTGACCATCGCCCACATGACACCCGAGGGGCCGGCAGAATTGACCACCGATGAGATTTTTGCCGGCAAAAAAGTAGTGCTTTTCGCCTTGCCCGGGGCATACACGCCGACCTGTTCTCAGGCGCACCTGCCCGGTTATGTGGTGCACCACGATGCCATCAAGGCCAAAGGCGTGGATACCATCGCCTGCCTGTCGGTGAACGATGCGTTCGTCATGGCGGCGTGGGGCGAAGAAAAAAACGCATCGAACAACATCCTGATGCTGGCTGACGGCAGCACCGCCTTCACCGCAGCGGTGGGGCTGGAACTGGACCTGACCGCCCGCCACATGGGGGTTCGTTCTCAACGCTACGCCCTGGTCGTGGAAGACGGCGTGGTCACCCACCTCAATGTCGAAGAAGGCGCGGATTTCAAGGTCAGCGACGCCGAGACGATTCTCAAGTTGCTTTAGATTTCACAAGCCACCGCCTGATCCGCCATGCCTCTCAGTTGGAACGAAATTCGCACCCGCGCCCTTGCGTTCTCCGATGAATGGCGCGAGGAATCTTCCGAGGATGCCGAATCTCAAAGTTTTTGGAACGATTTTTTTCATATCTTCGGCATATCCCGCCGTCGCTTTGCTTCGTTTGAAAAGCGCGTAAAGAAAATTGGCGGCGGCGGTGGCCAAATTGATTTGTTGTGGAAAGGCGTGTTGCTGGTTGAGCATAAATCTCGCGGCAAAAACCTCGACCATGCTTATGATCAAGCATTGGATTATTTTCCCGGGTTAAAGGAACGCGAATTGCCGGGCTTTATTCTGGTATCCGATTTTGCGCGCTTTCGGTTATACGATTTGGAACAAGGCATCCAGCATGAATTTGCCCTGGGGGATTTACACAAAAACGTCAACCACTTCGCCTTCATCGCCGGTTATCAAACCCACAAAATAAAAGAACAAGACCCGGTCAACATTCAAGCCGCCGAGTTGATGGGCAAACTCCACGACAAGTTGCGCGACATCGGCTACGCCGGCCACGATTTGGAAGTGTATTTGGTGCGCCTGTTGTTTTGCATGTTCGCCGAAGACACCGGCATTTTTCAACGCCGACAATTTCAAGACTACATCGAAGAGCGAACCGGCGAAGATGGCACCGATTTGGCAATGCATCTCGGTACATTATTTTTTATTTTGGACACGCCGGAATCGAAACGGCTAAAAAATATCGACGAGCAACTGGGCGCGTTTCCATTCGTCGATGGAAAACTATTTGAAGAACGCCTCAACCCGGCAGCATATGACGGCGCCATGCGCGAATCGTTGTTGCAATGTTGTTCGTTGGATTGGAGTCGCATTTCACCGGCGATTTTCGGTTCGTTATTTCAGTCGATTATGGACAAAGAAGCACGCCGCAATCTGGGCGCGCATTACACTTCGGAAAAGAACATTCTGAAGTTAATCAACCCGCTATTTATGGACGGCCTGCGCGCCGAGTTTGAAAAGGTAAAAAAGAACCGCAACAAACTGTTTGAGTTTCACAAAAAACTACGCACCCTGAAATTTCTTGACCCGGCTTGCGGCTGCGGAAACTTTCTCGTCATCGCCTACCGCGAATTGCGCTTGCTGGAATTGGAAGTGCTGCGCGCCACCTATAAACAAGGTCGGCAGATGCTAAAAATTCAGACCATGATCCAACTGGATGTGGACCAATTTTACGGCATAGAAATCGAAGAGTTTCCCGCACAAATCGCGCAAGTGGCGATGTGGCTGATTGACCACCAGATGAATACGCTGGTATCGCAAGAATTCGGAATGTATTTTGCGCGCATTCCGCTGATGTCCAGCGCTACTATCACGCATGGAAATGCCCTGGAAATAGACTGGAAGGATATGGTTGCGCCGAAACAGTTGAATTATATTATGGGAAATCCGCCGTTTGTTGGGAAGAATTTTCGGACCGACCAACAAAAGCAAGATATGAAACGTGTTTACGGTGAATCCAGATATAGCGCCGGGTTGGATTATGTAACTGCGTGGTATAAAACATCAATGCGTTATCTTAAAGAAAACACTGATACTGTATGCGCGTTTGTCTCCACCAATTCCATTACACAAGGCGAACAGGTTTATATGCTGTGGCCTGATTTGATTAAGGACGGCATCCATATTCATTTTGCGCACCGAACTTTTCAATGGAGCAGTGAGGCCAGAGGCAAGGCCGCCGTGCATTGCGTGATTATCGGTTTTGGCTTGAATGAGGCCGATAAAAAACAGTTGTTTGAATACCAGCATATCCAGGGCGAACCACAAGAACTTCACCCATCCCACATCAATTCCTATCTCGTAGATGCCGATAATATCATCATACCTGCGGCAAGAAATGCCATATCGGATTGCCCGAAAATGGTCAATGGAAGCAAGCCCGCAGATGGCGGTAATTTGTCGCTGACTGAAAGCGAAAAAAATGAATTAGTAGCGTTACAACCCGAAGCCGCCGAATGGATAAAACCATATTCAATGGGTGACGAATTTATCAATGGTATTCCGCGTTTTTGTTTATGGTTGAAAGATTGTCCGCCGAATAAATTACGAACAATGCCGCATGTTCTAAGGCGCGTGGAAGCGGTAAAAGAAATGCGAAGCAAAAGCGTAGATAAGAACACTCAGAAATTCGCCCAAAAACCAACCGTTTTTATGGCAGACAGACAACCCGAAAGCGCATATCTGGCAGTACCCAGAGTCTCTTCTGAAAGAAGGACTTATATTCCAATTGGTTTTTTACCATCCGACCATATCGCCGGCGATAAATTACACACGGTACCGAATGCAACTCCCTATCATTTTGGCGTAATTACCTCACTCATGCACATGGCATGGATGCGGGTTGTGAGCGGACGTTTGGAAAGTCGTTATAGTTATGCGGCAAAAATCACCTACAACAACTTCCCCTGGCCCAAAAACCCCACCGCAAAACGAACCGCCGACATTGAATCCAAAGCTCAGGCGGTTCTTGACGCCCGCGCGCAATTTCCCGATTCCACCCTCGCCGACCTATACGACCCGCTGACCATGCCGTCGGTGTTGCAAAAAGCCCATCAGGCATTAGACAAAGCCGTAGATCGCGCCTATCGCTCAACCCCGTTCACCAACGAAGCGGCGCGTGTCGCCTTTTTATTCGACCTTTACCGGCAATACACTGCCCCATTGCTGCCGAAGAAAAAGCGCGGTAGGCGCAGAAAATAGTATTTGACTATTGGTTTGTTAGTAACAATCAATTAGAATAATCAGTTAAATCGCCGCACACTGCGCCTATGTCCCGATGGGCATACCCATTCAGTACGACACTCACTCAGCAGGAGACACGATCATGAATTTAATCGATTCAAAAACCGGGCAGAATCTCAAAGATGCCTTTGCCGGAGAATCCCAAGCCAACCGCCGGTATTTATATTTTGCCGCCAAGGCGGATATCGAGGGTTATAACGACGTTGCCGCGGTATTTCGCTCCACTGCGGAAGGCGAAACTGGCCACGCCCACGGCCATCTCGAGTACCTCGAAGAAATAGGGGATCCGGCCACCGGGCTACCCATCGGCGGCACACCGGACAACCTCAAGGCGGCCATCGCCGGCGAAACCCACGAATACACCGACATGTATCCGGGCATGGCCAAGACCGCCCGGGAGGAAGGTTTTGACGAAATCGCCGATTGGTTCGAGACCCTGGGCAAAGCCGAGCGTTCCCACGCCAATCGTTTCCAGAGGGCGTTGGACGAGTTGTAATTTAGCCGCGATGGTGACTGATTTGCATCGTGCTGTCACTGGGGATTCTCCCTGGTGACGGCATCTCAAACAGCATCCCCGTAATGGCTTCCGCATCGCCCACCGAGGGCGGCCTTGAGGCACCCACCCGTCATCCCATTGACTGGAAAAATCCGCAGTTCTACGACCGGCCATCGCTGTTCGACGAACTGCAACGGGTTTTCGACCATTGCCACGGCTGCCGGCGTTGCGTCAGTTTATGCAACGCCTTTCCGACCCTGTTTGATCTGGTAGATGCGTCGAAAACCCTGGAAATAGACGGCGTTTCACAGGACGATTACTGGAAGGTGGTGGATCACTGCTACCTGTGCGATTTATGCTACCAGAGCAAATGCCCGTACACGCCCCCTCACGAGTGGAACATTGATTTCCCCCACTTGATGTTGCGTGCCAAGGCGGTAAAGTTTGCTCATGGCACAGGTAGCAACACCGGCAAAAACACCGTCACCGCCGGCGAAAAAATCCTCTCCGCCACCGACGCCGTCGGCAAACTGGCGGGCATTCCCATAGTCGTCAATGGGGTTAATGCCGCCAACAAATCAAAGCCCCTGCGCAAACTCCTTCACCACGCCCTCGGCGTGCATCCGCAAGCCGCGGTGCCTGAATATCACAGCGACACCCTGCGCAAAAGGTATAAATCCGACCGCCACCGCGCAACCGAATCCCCTCCGGCCGTTCAAGCCGCCGGGCGCACTAGCGGCAAGGTGGCGATTTTCACCACCTGTTTCGGCAATTACAACGAGCCGAATCTGGTGGAAGACCTGATTGCGGTGCTACGACATAACCACATCGAGACGACTCTGATCGCCAAAGAGCGTTGCTGCGGTATGCCGAAACTGGAACTGGGCGACTTGCCGGCGGTGGAGAAAGCCAAACGGGCCAATCTTCCGCAACTGGCCAAAATGGTGGATCAAGGCTGGGACATCATCGCCCCGGTGCCTTCCTGCGTACTCATGTTGCGTCAAGAATGGCCGCTTTTGTTTGCCGAAGACGCGACCGTGCGGCGAGTGGCGGCGGCGCTATTCGACCCCTTTGAATATCTCATGGAACGCCACCACGCCGGGCTGCTGAATACCGATTTCCCAAAATCCCTGGGCAAAGTGGCGTATCACGCCGCCTGTCATCAGCGGGTGCAAAAAATCGGTCCACAGACCCGGCAATGCCTGCAACTTGTGCCGGACACCGAGGTGGTGACCATCGAACGCTGCTCCGGCCATAACGGCACCTACGGCGTAAAAAGCCAATTTTACGAGAGCGCCATGAAAATAGGCCGCCCGGTGGTGAGCAAGGTCAAACAGATCGAGGCCGACCATTACGGCAGTGATTGCCCCATGGCCGGACGCTTCATCGAGCACGGCAAGGCCGACGGCAGCCGCACCGAGCATCCGATTTCGCTGTTGCGGTGCGCGTACGAGATTTAGGCGGGATAACCAGGAGATAACTAATGAATTGGCTTACAGCTTCCGCGGTTGTTGCGGGCATTATATTCGTTCTTAAAATTCTCACGGACATGTGGCTCGAATTGCAACGCAAGAAACATTTATGCAGTGCTCTCAGCGTGTATATCGAGCGTATGAATAAGTATCTGTGTAAAGCACAAGAAACATTTAATTTCGATGATCTGAAACAGAAAATTGAAAACGATGAAAGATTTACCCCGTATGCTGTATACGACTCTACCGAGGGGCTGAGTCTGCGTGATATTCTTGTGGATTACGGTTTTCTTGACAGTAAAACTATGGGGAAGGTAGTTGAATGTATAACGGCGGAAAACTATCTATTCGCTTTTTACAAAGAACTGCGTACAGAGTATGTGCGCGGATTTTCATCGGAACGGAAAATCAAATTTCTGGAGCAACTGAAAAAAGCCTTGGACAACGCTGTGGATCTGTCGAAAGCAACGCACGAGGCACTAGAGTCGCTGGCTGGTCAAACCAGCGTTGCACAATTAAAATATTGGGCTGGAACCCGGTCCTGAAGCAATCATGTTGGTTTCCAAATAGTTTGTGAATGGATGAAACATGATGAGTATATCAAAATAACCAATATGTAAAGGAAAATTTAGTATATTTCCTAATAGTTGCGAAATCCAATAACCCTTCAAAACCTCATTTTAACCATGAATAAACTAACCAAATCCGACCTACTGAACCTCGAAACCTACGCCGAACAGCGGACGGGCTATCGCGCCGAAGTTATGGCGCATAAAAAAACCCGCCGGGTTGCCCTTGGCCCCAATGCCACTTTGTATTTCGAAGATCGCATTACCATGAAATATCAGGTTCAAGAAATCTTGCGTATTGAGAAGATTTTTGAGGCTGAGGCTATCGCCGAAGAACTGGCGGCGTATAACCCGCTGATTCCAGACGGCGCCAACTGGAAGGCGACTTTCATGATTGAATTTGCGGATGAAGCCGAACGTCGCATCGCCCTCGGCGCGCTCATTGGCATTGAACGAACCCTCTGGGTTCAGGTCGGCGAACACCCCAAAGTCGCGCCCATCACCAATGAAGATTTACAACGAGAGACCGAAGACAAGACCTCGGCGGTGCATTTTTTGCGCTTTGAACTGTCCCCGGACATGGTTCGCTCGGCAAAGGCCGGGGCGGAAATCCAAATCGGTGCGGAGCATCCCGAATACCGTCATTCCACCGCTGTGACGCCGACGGTGGCGAAGTCCCTGGCCAGTGATTTGAGCACCCAGCACTAACCATCCCGCCGCCGCCGAGTTCACCATGACCCTCAGCGAACTCAGATGCATCGTTGCGGTGGCCCGGGAGCAGCATTTCGGGCGCGCCGCCAAATCTTGTTTTGTCAGCCAGCCGACGCTGAGCGTGGCGGTCAAAAAATTGGAAAATGAACTGGGCGTGGCGGTGTTCGAACGCACCCCCAATCAGGTCGTATTGACCCCAGTCGGCAAGCAAATAGTCGCTCAGGCCCAGCAGGTTCTGGAGGCGGCGGAGAAGGTCAAAAGCATTGCCCGGGGCGGTGGCGATCCTTTGGCGACACCGCTGCGAATCGGGGCGATTTACACCATCGGCCCCTACCTGCTGCCCCATCTCATCCCAATCCTGCGCGAGCAGGTGCCGGATATGCCCATCATCGTCGAAGAAGGTTTCACCGCCGACCTGCGGGTGCGCCTCAAACAGGGCAGCCTCGACGCCATCATCATCTCCAACCCGTTCCGGGAATCGGGCGTGAAAACCGCGCCGCTATACCGGGAGCCGTTTGTGGTGGTGTTATCGGTGTCCCATCCGTGGGCGAAAAAAGCCGCCGTGCATACCGACGACCTCGCCGGCGAGACCGTTTTATTGCTGGGGCAGGGGCATTGTTTCCGCGATCAGGTGCTGAAGGAATGCCCGGCCTGTCTGAGTTCCGGTCATCAAGCCAGCCCTCAAGCCGACCTGCAAAAAACTCTGGAAGGCGGCTCCATCGAGACCATTCGCCACATGGTCGCCGGCGGGGTAGGGGTAACGGTGTTGCCGTGTACCGCCGCCGGTGCCGAAGAATATTCCCGACGCTTGCTGGTCATCAAGCGGTTCTCCGACAAAACCCCGACCCGCGAAGTGATCCTCGCCTGGCGCAAAGGTTATCCCCGTGAGCAGGCCATCCAAGCACTGCGGCGGGCCATCCACGCCTGCCCGATGAGCGGTGCGCAAATGCTCGAAAAATGAGCGGTGCCGTACGGTTTGCGGTATGGTTGAACGCACCATTATTATCGGGCAAATAGGCAACCCGCCACCGGCCATCAGGAAACCCAACTTGACACACCCCCTTAAAGTCGCCGTAGTCGGTGTCGGCTATCTCGGCAAAATCCACGCCAAAATCTATCACAACCTGCCCGGCACGGAACTCGTGGCGGTGGTGGACACCGACGCCAAAAATGTCCGCGCCGTCGCCCGCCAATACGGCTGCAGCGCGCTTGACAGAGTCGAGCAGTTGGTGGGACGGGTGGACGCCGCCAGCATCGCGGTTCCCACCACCGCGCATTTGCCGGTGGCCGAGCAGTTGCTGCGAAACGGCATCCATGTCCTGCTGGAGAAACCCGTGGCGCCCACCGTCGAGGAAAGCCGCACCATCGTTAAACTGGCCGCCGACAACCGCGTGATCCTGCAGATAGGCCACCTCGAACGATTCAACGCCGGGGTAATGAAACTGGCGGAATTGGCGGATGATCCGCGCTTCATCGAAGTGCACCGCCTCGGCGCCTTCGTCGCACGAGGCACCGATGTGGATGTGGTCGCCGACCTTATGATCCACGACATCGACATCGTCTTGTCGCTGGTGCGCGCCGAACTCAAAGATGTCCGCGCAACCGGCGCACGAGTGGTCACCGAACACGTCGACATCGCCAATGCGCGCCTCGAATTCGACAACGGCGCGGTGGCCAACGTTACCGCAAGCCGGGTGTCGCGCAATCGCTTCCGGCGTATTCGCGTGTTTTCCAAAGACCGTTATCTGGGCCTCAATTTCACCGACCAACAACTGGATTCGGTGTTCCCCGAAGCGGCCACCGACGGCGAACGCTTCCCGCGATTGATTGAACAGCGGGTTGAAGTCGAGCCGCAGTTGCCGTTAAATGCCGAACTCGCACACTTTGTCGAATGCGTACGCCACAACCGCAGGCCGCTGGTGGCCGGCGAGGACGGCTTGCGCGCCATGCAGGTAGCGCAACAAGTGCGGCGCAAAATTGCCGAGTCCATGACCATTTCATAACCTGATTCATGACCTGACCACAACCGAGACGACAGAATGACCGACACGACCATCGAACTATTTCGCGAAGACGGCTACCTGAAAAAATGCCACACCACGGTGTGCTCCGTGGATGCCGCCGCCAACAGCGTGTGCGTTGAACAGACCGTTTTCTACCCGGAGGGCGGCGGACAACCCGGCGACTGCGGAAAACTAATTCGCGCCGACGGCGAAGAAATCGCCATCATTGACACCCGCAAGGACCGAGAATCCGGCGCGCACCTACATATCATCGCCGGCGACGGGACGCCACCCGAAGCGGGGGAGCAAGTCAGCCTCGAAATTGATTGGGCGAGACGCCACCGCCTGATGCGTATGCACAGTTGCATGCACATGCTATGCGCCGTCATCCCGGCACCAGTGACCGGCGGTTCCATCAGCGACGGCAGTGGCCGGCTGGACTTTTACCTACCCGATCCGCCGGACAAAGCGCAAGTGGAAGCGGAGTTGAATCGGTTGATTGAAGAAGACCACCCGATGTCCTTACGCTGGATCAGCGACGAAGAAATGGCGCAGCAGCCGGAACTGGTCAGAACTATGTCGGTCAAGCCGCCGATGGGCGGCGGCCGGATGCGGCTGGTGGAATTCAAAGGCGCAGATTTGCAGCCCTGCGGCGGCACCCATGTAGCCTCAAGCGGCGAAATCGGCGCCGTGCGAGTACGCAGCATCAAAAGCAAAGGCAAGCAAAACCGGCGCATCACCATTGAATTCGCCGAGCATTAAGGAATTATTTCACCCGTAGAGACAGGCCCCCGCGCCTGTCCAACCCGCCCCGCGCCTAGCGCAGCCGCAACCCACCCCCTCCAAACCCCACAAAAAATATCATTCCCCAGCCTAAAAGTGCGGTATGCTTGCGCTTTCGGCCCCGAACGTAAGCGTTTCTGATTTCTTACCCAGCCACTAAATCAACCAATATGAAAAATCACTTTGCGGTAACCATTTCGGATGCTTCCGGGTCCCGCCACTTTATCGTTAAAAAGACTGTCAAACGATACCTACTGGCGGCGTTGGCGCTGGTGGTTTGCACCACTTCGGGCTCCATCAGTTACAGTTATTTGCAATACCAGAATACCGATGCGTTGCACGACCGCAACGCCCGGCTCGACCTCGACAACTCCAGGCTCGACAAGGAACTGGCGCTCCACAGCCGACAGGCTCTGGAAATTCATCGGGAACTCAGCGAAATTGAACGCCTCGCTCAGGTGGAAGGTAGCGATAACGACGCCGAACTGGTGCAACGCATCCGCGCCATCGGGCAGTTTTACCTCGGCAAGGAAGAAGAATATTCGGAAATCGGCAACCGACTCGTGCACATCGAAGAGATGGTTAATCCCAGTGGCCCGTGGAGCGAAGGGCATTACACCCTTGCCGCACGGGTGGACAATGCCGCGTTGAATGTGCAACAGGAAACCATTTTGCACAACAGCATTCCCAACGGATTTCCCACCGAAACCCGCGTCATCACCAGCAAATTCGGCAACCGGATTCACCCGGTGACCAAGGTCAAGTCGTTTCACAAGGGAGTCGACATTCGCGCCAAAAATCAGAGCGTCCGTGTCGCCGCCGATGGCATTGTGCGAGTCGCCAATTATTCCAAGTTGAGCGGCAACCGGGTGATTGTCTTGCATAATTTCGGTTTCGAATCGTATTACGCGCATCTGCAAAAGATGGACGTCAAGCCGGGGGATGTCATTCACAAGGGAGACGTGCTGGGCATTTCCGGAAATTCGGGACAGAGCGCCGGCCCGCATCTGCACTACGAAATTCGTTATATGGGAACCGCCGTGGACCCAATAAATTTTCTGAATTGGGAATTTGGTTCCCATGAAATTTTCACACAAGTAAGGAGCGTCAAATGGCAATCTTTAATAAACCTGATCAACAAACAGATCACGCATCCAACATTACAACTATCGCAACTGGATCTGCTTTCACCGGAAAGGCTGAGATAAAATGCTCGCTTCACATTGACGGCGAATTCAACGGCGACATCAACTCCACCAACAGCGTCTCCATCGGTAAATCCGGGGTCGTAAAGTGCGAACTGAAGGCGCAGAAACTCATCGTCGCCGGCAAGTTTTTTGGCAACGCCGAATGCGAGTCCATTGAATTGCTGTCCGGCGGGGAGATCGAAGGCCAGTTGACCGCCGCCAGCCTCGCCATCGACAGCGGCGGCTTATTCCAGGGCCAGAGCATTCGCAGGAAACCCGGCGACGCCAAAGTAGTGGATTTTGCCGCCGAAACCAGCCCCTTCGCCGAACGAAAAAGTACCCGGAAAAGTACCCAGGAAAGTACCAGTTAAACCGCGTTACTGCTCGGCGCCAACCACTCGGTTAATAACGAGTTCCAACAGCGTTTGATCACCCGTGTGGGCGATCATCGCGGTGCTTTCGAAGTCCCCCGGCTGGGCTCCCGGGCCGCCGGAGTTTTCGGAGCGGGACAGCCGTGCGGTAACCGACACCTGTTCAAAAGCCGAGATTTTCATTCCCGCTATCATCGCCATGGAATCGTCCAGAATGACGGACACGGGCAATTCCGATGCGCGGTGACGGCTTACCGCCAACGGCATCGGCGGCCCGTTGACGGCTTTTGCGAAGATGTAAATCCGCTGGTCGGCACGAACCTGCCCGGCCAGTTCCGGGGCGATGCTGACTCGCACTTTTAACGCCCCGGTCCCGGCGGTTGAATTGGTCTCGGATTCAGCGGGCGATCCGCTCGCCGTGGATTGCATTAACCCCCGTATTCGCGTGATGAATTCATTCACATCGGTCACGCCCCGGCCGTCGACGAGCGGCAGCAGTCGTTCCAGATATTTCAAGGCGCGGTCATACCCACCACGGGATTCGGCTTCCAAAGCGGCTATCCACAGGGCGTTGTCGTATTCGGGGCGCAACTCCAGAGCGCGCTCAACACGCGCCCGAATCTGCGGGGAAAAAACGCCGTCATTGGCCATGAGCGCAGCGTCCGCCCAGGCGGTTAGTGCATGGGGATCATCGCCGACCAGTTGATTTAGCGTCCGGTAGGCGCGCTCGGCTTCGTTGAAACGCCCGAGGCTCATATAGGTTTTTCCGGCCAACGCCCAGCCCTCGATATCGCCCGGATTGGCCGCCAGTTTTTCTTCGAGTTGCGCCACCAGCACTTCCACCGGCGGGGCTTTTTGCGTGGCTGAATTTTCCGTAGTCGAGTTTTGCGAAGATGAAATTAGGGAGTCGGTTGTCAACGCCGCCGGTGTGCCTAGCAGGAGGTATAAACCGATGCTGAGAAGGGGAATCATCGCCGCAATCGACACCGTCCACGCCATGCCCGGTTTTTTCGGCGAACTAGGATGCTGATATGGGTCTTCCTGCAAATCATCCAACAGTGCCGCTTCGATGTCGGCCTGTGTTTGTGCCACGGTTGAGTCGTCATCGGGGTTGGCCGCCGGGTCGAGTTCCCCGAGTCGTCGCTGGGCGATGCGGATATTTTGTTGCGCGCTGTCGTCTCGGCTCACTGACCGGCGGCTGAGCAGGGCCGGCAGCAGCATTACGGTGACCACTGCAACGAGGGTCAAGGCGCTCAGGCTAAACAAAAACATCAAGACTCCTCGTCTTCGAGTAGTGAACGCGCTTTTTGCAACTGCTCGGCGGAATAGGGCGCCGGGCGCCGCCGGGATTTTCCCGAAGCAAGGAAGAGTACGAATCCAAGCCCGGCCAACGCCGCCACAAACGGTGCCACCCACAGAAAAAAGTTTGCCGGAGAAAATCGCGGGCGATACAACACATACTCGCCGTATCTGGCCACCATATAGTCTACGATTTCATTGCGGCTTTGCCCGCCAAGCACCCGCTCGCGAACCTTGCCGCGCAAGTCCTTCGCCAAATCGGAATTGGAATCGGACAAACTCTGATTGGCGCATACCAAACACCGCAACTCGCCAATCAAATCGCCGTATAAAGATTCCTGTCGGGCATTTTCAAATCGCGTTGCATCGACTTGAGCGGGTGCGAAACCGGGAACCCCAAGGATGAATATCAAAACGATTGAGACAAAGCGAATCAAGGTGCCCGCGCCTCGCGCAATTTTTCGATGAGCGGTAGCAACTCGTGTTGCAATATATCCTCGGTAACCGCGCCGACTTGCTTGAAGCGAATCACGCCGGTCTTGTCGATGAGATAGGTTTCAGGCACGCCATAAACGCCGTATTCAATGCCGACTTCGCCCTCCGGGTCGTAGGGGATGTGGGCGTAGGGATTGCCAAGCCGTTGCAACCATGCGGCGGCGTCATCGGCGTTGTCTTTGTAGTTGAGGCCGACGATAGGCACGATGTCGGCGGCGGCCAAGCGGTTGAACAACGGATGCTCGGTGCGGCACGCCACGCACCAAGACGCCCACACATTGAGCAACCACACGCTACCCTTCATCTGCGCGTTGCTAAATTCTTCTTGTGGTGGCGACAGTCCCGGTAACCCTGACACCGAAAAAGCCGGTGCCGGTTGATTGATGAAAGGCGAGGGCAATTCTCGCGGGTTCAATCGCAGCCCGACTCCGAGGAAGCCAATCAAGACGATGAACACCAGCAGCGGAACGACAAAGCGGTTCATGTCGCCGGCATTACCGCGTCCGTGTTTGCGCTCGCGCTTGCGGTGGCATCTTTCACCCGTGGTCGCCGGTAGCGTTTGTCGGTTGCCGCCAGCAGCCCGCCCAATGCCATCACCAACGCCCCGCACCAGATCCAACGGATAAAGGGCTTGTAGTAAATTCGCACCGCCCATGCCGCATTGCCATCCAGCGGCTCACCGAGCGCGACATACAAATCACGAGTAAATCCGGGGTCAATGGCGGCTTCGGTCATGGGGTTTTGTTGCACCAAATAAGTGCGCTTTTCCGGATGCAGTATGGCCACCGGTTGCCGCTTTCGGGTGACCAGAAATTCCCCCCGCACCGCATCATAGTTGGTTCCCCGGTGATCGGTCACGCCGTTGAATTGAAACTCATAACCGGCCACGGAAAAGGTCTCGCCGGCAGCCATGCGCACATCTTTTTCGATGCTGTAAGCGTTGGTGCAAGTGACGCCGATGATGAACACGCCGACACCGGCATGAGCGATAGTCATGCCGTATACCGCGCGCGGCGTGTTCATCAACCCGCGCAGATTTTTTTTCAGATTGATTTGCGAGCCGCTTCGCTGATGCAGCGTCAGTAATGCGGTCACGATGATCCAGCAGCCGAGGGCGATGCCAAGCGCGGCGTTCAACGAGTAATGGGACATTTGCAGGGGAAACAGCAGCCCGACTACCACGCTGAACAACGCCGGTGCCACCAGCGGTAAAGCGATCCGTGCGGCGCGGTCTTTTTTCCAGCGCAACATCGCGCCGACTCCGATAAACAGCACCAATGGCGCCCCGATTACCGCGAATAAGAAATTGAAATAAGGCTCGCCCACGGAGATTTTAGCGCCGCCCAGCGCATCGAGGATTAGCGGATACAAAGTGCCGGTTAATACCGCGAAACACAGCGTACCGAGAAACACGTTGTTGATGAGGATGGCCGTCTCACGGGAGACCAGGGAAAACCCCACGCGACTGACCACCTTCGGCGCGCGCCATGCATACAATGCCAGCGAGCCGCCGATGACCACGCCGAGGAATATCAGAATAAACAAGCCGCGTGCCGGATCCGTGGCAAACGCATGCACCGAAGTCAGCACCCCGGAGCGCACCAGAAAGGTGCCGAGCAGCGACAGCGAAAAGGCGAATACCGCCAGCAAAACCGTCCACGCCTTGAAGACGCCGCGTTTTTCCGTTGCCGCCAGCGAATGGATTAAGGCAGTGCCCACCAGCCACGGCATGAACGAAGCGTTTTCCACCGGATCCCAGAACCACCAGCCGCCCCAGCCGAGTTCGTAATACGCCCACCACGAACCGAGGGCAATGCCGATGGTCAAAAACACCCAAGCGACATTGGTCCAGGGCCGCGACCAGCGCGCCCATGCGCCGTCCAATCTACCGCCAATCAACGCAGCGATGGCGAAAGCGAAAGCCACCGAGAAGCCGACATAGCCGACATACAGCATGGGCGGATGAATGGCGAGGCCGATGTCCTGCAGTAGCGGGTTGAGATCGCGCCCCTCCAGCGGCACCGGAAACAATCGCGCAAAGGGGTTGGAAGTCAGCAGCATGAACAGCAAAAAGCCGATGCTAATCATCGCCATGACCGACAGCACTCGTGCGATGATGAAGTCCGGGATTTGTCGGGTGAACGCCGCCACCGCGCCGCTCCACAACGCCAAAATCAAACTCCATAACAAGAGCGACCCTTCGTGGCCGCCCCACACGCCGGAAATACGGTATAACAAGGGCAAGTGACTGTTGGAATGATTGGCTGCATAAGCGACGGAAAAATCGCTGATGATGAAAGAATAAGTCAAGCAAGCGAACGCCACCGCCACCAGTAGCAGTTGGCAACGCGCCGCGGGACGCGCCAGCGCAACCCACGCAGGCACATTGGCGAGCGAGCCATATAATGGAAAGACCGATTGCAGGAGCGCCACCACCAGCGCCAGAATCAGCGCAAACTGTCCCAATTCAGGAATCATATTCGGGAATCATGTTATGAGTCATGTTCAAGAATCATTGCGTGTCGTAGCGGTTTTGATTGGCGGCCTTGAGCGCGTCGCTCACTTCCGGCGGCATGTAGGTTTCGTCATGCTTGGCAAGCACTTGCTGCGCCACAAACACATCGCCGCGCATAACCCCAAGCGCGACTATTCCTTGCCCCTCACGAAACAAATCCGGCAGGATGCCGGTGTAGACGACCTTTACGGTGCTCGCGGTATCGGTCAGCGCGAAGTTCACCGAGAGGTCGGTGTCGTTGCGGCGGACGCTGTTGGTCACCACCATGCCGCCGAGGCGGAAAGTGTCGCCGCTCGGTGCTTCACCGGCGTGCACCTGCGTGGGGCTGAAAAACAGGTTGATGTTTTTTTCAAGCGCGGTCAGTGCCAACGCCACGGCACCGCCGACCACGGTCAGCAGCAGGGCGATTAGCATCAGCCTTTGTCGGCGTTGTGGTCTCATGGTTGTGGGTGGTGTTGTGGTGATTTGTGCGCCGACTTGGTGGCGGCTAATTCTACAGCCAACTCCCGAAACAATTTTTTCCTTAACATCCACGCCCAAACATAATTGCCGCACAACACCGCGACTACGATGCCGTAACTGCACCATACATAAAACCCATACCCGCCCATGTGTAAAAACTCAGCCACGAACCAACGCCTCCACCCACTTGGTACGCCGTTCCAGTTCGAGTAATTCACAGCGCGTCCGGCTCAGCATCACGGAAAAGAAATACACTTTGAAAGCGGCGAACATGATCAGCAGCGGAATCAGCATTCGAGTATCCATGCTGGGTCGCCCGAATTTGGTGACGCTCGCGCCTTGATGTAAAGTGTTCCACCATTCCACCGAAAAATGAATGATGGGCAAGTTCACCACGCCCACCAACGCCAGCACCGCCGCCGCCCGGGAAGCCGAACGCCGGTCGTCCAGGGCGTTGGATAATGCGATGTAGCCGAGAAATAAAAACAACAACACCAACTCGGAAGTCAGCCGCGCATCCCACACCCAGTAAGTGCCCCAAGTGGGTTTGCCCCACAATGATCCGGTCACCAGCGCGCATAAAGTGAAAGCCGCCCCCAGCGGAGCGCAAGCGCGGGCAACGGCGTCGCCAAGTTTCATGTGCCAGATTAATCCGGTGGCGGCGGCTGTCGCCATGAATGCGTACACAAACATCGACATCCACGCCGCCGGTGCGTGGACATAAAGAATTCGGTAACTGTCGCCCATCTGATAATCCGCCGGTGCCAACACCAGCCCGCCGTAAGCACCGGCGGCAAACAACAACAACGCTAACCAGCCAAGCCATTTCGACCATTGCGCGGCAAACCGGTAAAAATGCGGCGGCGAAGCGAGTTGCAGGAATTTTATACGCCAGTTGGCCTGCCTCGAATGGGGCGGTTCAGGTTGTTCCGAGGGGGGATTTATCGGCGAAGACATAACAGATTTGAGAACCGCTTGGAGATTGTATTTTACTTTATTCGGAAGGTGTTTCGGTTGCCAATCAGTTCAACCCGGCACGCAATGCCGCCACCACGGTGAGGGGTGTCAAGGCGAGGGCCAGTAGCGACATCGCTCCCAGCAATAGCAATGGTGCGGTGGGGTCAACGCCGATGGTCGCCGCGCGCACCGCACCCGCACCGAACAACAGCACCGGCACATACAAAGGCAGAACCAGCAACGCCAGCAATACCCCGCTTCGCCGTGCCGCCAGAGTCAGGGCGGCACCGATGGCACCCACCAGACTCAGCGCCGGAGTGCCCAGCAGCAGGCTCCACAACAAATCCGGCAATGCGTGGCGGGGCAGGTATAACATTTCAGCCAGCAGTGGCGAGATAATAATCAGCGGCACGCCGGTGACCAGCCAATGCACCAGCATCTTGGCGGACACCAGCAGCGTGGGCGGATGCGGGCTGATGAGCAGTTGTTCCAATGAGCCGTCTTCATAATCGCTCGTGAACACGCCGGGCAGGGCAAGCAGAGTCGCCAGCAACGCCGCCACCCACAACACCGCCGGGGCGATTTTTCCGAGAAAAACCGGGTCGGGATTTAACGCCAACGGAAACAGCGACACGGTAATCACAAAAAACAGCAACGGATGCAGCAACTCGCCACGCCGCCGACAGGCAACCGCAAGGTCGCGGCGCAACAGCGCGACAAAGGTGCTCGACAATGGGGTGGTTGGCGCGTTCATTGAAATTGCGCTAGGTTGATTTCTTGGGCGCGCACTCCACGCGGCGATAGTTCCCGATGGCTAGTGAAAATCACCATACCGCCCGCCGCAATCTGATCGCCGAGCATTTGTTCCAGCAAACACAACGCGGATTCATCCAACGCGCCGGCCGGTTCATCGAGAATCCAGATGCCGCCGGGACGCAACAACATTCCGGCGAGAGCCACGCGCCGACTCTGACCGGCGGAAAGCACCCCGCAGGGCAGGTGAATGCAATCATCCAGCCCTAGTTTCTGCAACGCTTCGTGTACCGAAAAGGTAGCGGCGCGGCCACTCAAGGCGTGCGTGGCGATGAGGTTTTCCGGCGGCGTTAGATCCCCGTTGAGCGCGGTGCGGTGGCCGAGGTAGGCGAGAGCGCGGTAATAATCCGGACGATTTTTCAAGATAGGCACGCCGCCCCACCGCACTTCCCCAGATTCAGGCAGGCTCAAGCCGCACAACAACCGAATCAACGAAGTTTTTCCCGCACCATTCTCGCCACGAATTTGCAGCATCTCCCCGGCACCCACCCGAAAACGCACCCCCCGAAAAAGCGACCGCCGCCCACGCACGCATTCCAAGCCCACACATTCAAGGCCCGAAGGTAAACTAGTTTTGGAAATACCGAGCAACTGACCTTGTAACCTAAAAGTAACCAGAAAAAAGCAAAGTGTATGGCTTTCCCCCTCGGTACTCAACCCAAATAAGGAGTCGGCTGTCGCAAGTTCGTCATTCTCGAACGATAGAAAAATAGGGAGCGCCAGCGACCATATTTTTCATCGTATCGGGAATCCAGAAGGGTAATAAGGAGTCGGCTGTCGCAGGGCATGTTGTACTGGATTCCCGCTGCCGCGGGAATAACGGCGTAGGGAGTCGGCATTCGCCGGCATGTTTTACTGGATTCCCGTGTCCCCCAAGTCGTTATTCCCGCTGTCGCGTGAATAACGACTTGGCGGCACGAGAATGACGGCGGTACGTCGTCATTCCCGAACGATAGAAAAATAAGGAGCGCCAGCGACTATATTTTTCATCGTATCGGGAATCCAGTTAAACAATCCGGCGCCAGCCGCTCCTTACATGTTGTACTGGATTCCCGCTTTCGCGGGAATAACGGCGTAGGGAGTCGGCATTCGCCGGCATGTTTAACTGGATTCCCGTGTCCCCCAAGTCGTTATTCCCGCTGTCGCGTGAATAACGACTTGGGGGCACGAGAATGACGGCCCTGGGGAGTCGGCTATCGCAAGGTCGTCATTCTCGAACGATAGAAAAATAAGGAGCGGTAGCGACTATATTTTTCATCGTATCGGGAATCCAGAAGGCTAATAATGAGTCGGCTGTCGCAGGACATGTTGTACTGGATTCCCGCTGTCGCGGGAATAACGGCGTAAGGAGTCGGCATTCGCCGGCATGTTTTACTGGATTCCCGTGTCCCCAACTCGTTATTCCCGCTGTCGCGGAAATAACGAGTTGGGGCACGAGAATGACGGCGGCCTGTCGTCATTCTCGAACGATAGAAAAATAAGGAGCGGCAGCGACTATATTTTTCATCGTATCGGGAATCCAGAAGGGTAATAAGGAGTCGGATCTCGCCGCACATGTTGTACTGGATTCCCGCTTTCGCGGGAATAACGGCGTAGGGAGTCGGCTATCGCCGGCATGTTTTACTGGATTCCCGTGTCCCCCAACTCGTTATTCCTGCTGTCGCAGGAATAACGACTTGGCGGCACGAGAATGACGGCCCTGGGGAGTCGGCTATCGCAAGGTCGTCATTCTCGAACGATAGAAAAATAAGGAGCGGTAGCGACTATATTTTTCATCGTATCGGGAATCCAGAAGGGTAATAATGAGTCGGATCTCGCGGGACATGTTGTACTGGATTCCCGCTGTCGCGGGAATAACGGCGTAGGGAGTCGGCTATCGCAAGGCCGTCATTCTCGAACGATAGAAAAATAGGGAGCGCCAGCGACCATATTTTTCATCGTATCGGGAATCCAGTTAAACAATCCGGCGCCAGCCGCTCCTTACATGTTGTACTGGATTCCAGTTGCGCGGGAATAACGGCATAAGGAGTCGGCATTCGCCGGCATGTTTTACTGGATTCCCGTGTCCCCCAAGTCGTCATTCCTGCTGTCGCAGGAATAACGACTTGGCGGCACGAGAATGACGAGTCTGGGAGTCCTTATCCGCAAACGAGGAATATCAAAAGTGCGTCATTCCCGAACGATAGAAAAATAAGGAGCGCCAGCGACTATATTTTTCATCGTATCGGGAATCCAGTTAAACAATCCGGCGCCAGCCGCTCCTTACATGTTGTACTGGATTCCCGTGTCCCCCAACTCGTCATTCCCGCTGTCGCGGGAATAACGAGTTGGCGGCACGAGAATGACGGCGGTGCGGCGTTAGCCGTCCTTATAAAGCCAACTCGCCAGTTAGTTTTATCGTGTTATCTACCCCACCATCCGCTTTGATCTCATGTCCGGCTTCCAAGTTCAAAGTAGCGGTTGTGTTTAGGGTCCAGCGGGCGCCTAGGTGGTGGTGGGTTGTGCCGTTGGTGGTGGTTTTTAGGCGGGTGTAGGGGGTTATTAAGCCACGGCCGGAGGGGGTGGGCATGCCGTAACTTAGTTCGGTTGCCATGAAGGTGGTGTCTTGGGTTTCGGTGGGGGATAGGTTGGATATATCACCGTTCCATAGGTTTCCACCAGATTGTGCACCCCAGCCGGTGGATAAACTGAACGACAATCCACCGGATTTGGAGGCGATGCCGTCGCCGATTCCTATTAAACCAGACACGCCCCATTCGTCTACATTTTCGGAGTGTGCCGCCAGCCAGTGGCCTCGGCCTTCCAAGCGGAGGCCTTTGTGGTTGGTGTACTTCAGGGTGCCGCCTAGTTCTAATCCGGCGCCGGTGTTTTCGCCGTCTCCGCCGTCATGCCTCACTCCCAATTCAATGGATGAGGCTAATCTATTGCCGGTTTCGTCTTGGTGTTCTTTGCTGCCTTCGATGGCCAGTCGTAGGCGGGATACGCTTACATCGGTTCCGCCTACGCCGTGGACTTCAAATTGCCCGGTGGATACTTCGCTTTTGAGGCGGATTTTCATGGCGTCGGCGGCGGCGGGGATTATGGTGTGGTTAAGTCCGAAGGCGAGCATTTTTAGATCGGCATCTTCGGTGTTAGTCGCAACACCAACCTCGTCCGGGTCATATTCAACTTCACCGCTTCCATACCCCACAGTCGCCCATAAATCAAAGTTACCGGACTGCCAATTTAGATACGGATTAATGCTGGTCAGGTCGGTTTCGTGAGTGCCTTTTTGGTTTTCGCCGCTGGTGGTGTTGTTGTTGGTGAAATCAAAGGAACCGTCAAATTGTGAAACCGA
The DNA here is from genome assembly GCA_965262585.1 of Candidatus Poriferihabitaceae bacterium. Classification (GTDB taxonomy): domain Bacteria; phylum Pseudomonadota; class Gammaproteobacteria; order Arenicellales; family Poriferihabitantaceae; genus JAHRAW01. The sequence goes on along the minus strand of OZ253546.1, from coordinate 194,601 downwards.
TAATCCGAGCAATAAACCGGGGCTGACTTTGGTGTCTACACCTAAAGTAATTCCGCTTACATCGCCATCCCATTCCACCTGGTCGGAACTGCCGCCGGAGAGGTTGGTGTAACTTCCGTTACCCCAAACCGTGGTATTGCCGACTGTGCCGCCGCCGTCAAGGGCATTAAGCGGCATTGTGAATGAGGAATTACCCATCATTTTTTTCCAATCCAAGGAATCGTTTTGTACATCCCGCCCGCCGTTGACCAAAATGCTGTGCAAGGAATTGCCGCCGCCGAATTGGAAACCGCCGACTTGGCTGGTCGAAGCGGCATTGGAAACTCTATCGCTGATTGCCGTAACTATGCCGCCCACTATGGCAATGGCGGTCTCCGGCAAGATGACTTCATTTACGGCTTGTTGATCGGCTATTGCAGCGAGAGTCAGTCCGGCTCGAGTAACGGTGATTTCGTAGGACTGAGTAGCGCCGCCGATTAGTGCGGTTACGGTAACGGTGATGATGTTCTCGTCTATGGTTAAGCCTGAAACCACTTCGCCATTTACGGTTAGTGCCATGCTATCTGCATCGGTGCCGGTGATTGCGACGCTGCCATTGCCGGGGGTTGCGATGATTGTGATGCTGTCGGTGGTAACTTCGGCGGTGTAACTGGTGATGCTGCTGTCAAAAATTGGCGTCAATGTTCCGGGCGACAACGACAAGCCAGTCAAACTGGCGATGTTGCAAGTGTTGCTTACGTCGCCATCAGTAATGGTCCAGTTATTCGGCGCACTAGTCAAAGCAGTTCTGGCGGCGGTGGCGCAATAGGTGGAATTGCCGCCACTGAAGGTAATACCGCTTTGTAGCGTCAAAGCAGACCAACCCTGCAACAGCAAATCGTAGTTGTTCGTAGAAAGCGTAGCGTTTCTAAACATGTCGGTCATATTGGTAACACTACTCACATCCCAATCACCAACATCCTGATTAAAGGCAGCAGCATCATTAAACATACTGCTCATATCGGTAACATTACTCACATCCCAACGCCTAATATCCTGATTAAAGATCAGGTTATCAATAAACATACTGCTCATATCGGTAACATTACTCACATCCCAACCACCAATATTCTGATTAAATGGAGTCTCGGAAAACATCCCAAGCATACCGGTAACGTTACTCACATCCCACCCACTAATATCCTGATTAAAACTCAGGGCTTCAGAAAATAACAAATCCATATCGATAACATTACTTACATCCCAACCACCAATGTCCTGATTAAAGGCAGAGGCATCGGCAAACATCCCATTCATATCGATAACATTACTTAAATCAGGAACATCGCTTGCCAGCCCGACAAGATTTGAGGCGCCGGTGAAAGCCCGATTCATCGAAGTCCATTCTTGATCGCCCCATTGATTGATAGCGATGATTTTACTTTTATTATCTCCATCTGCATTATTAAAATAAATCCGTGGAAAAATGCCGCTGATGCGCACCGTGTAATCCCCTGCATCGGTGTAGGTATGGCTAACGTCGCCGTTTTGGCCGGTGTCCAACATGCTATCGCCCCAATCAACAGCGTAGTCGTAGGTCGCCCCGGTAAAGGTGGGAATAGTGATGCCCAGATCCGCCGCATCAACTCGCCATGTGGTAACAAAATCATCGGTGGATGGTTCAGCACCTCGAGTAATAGTGAAAGCGTAGGTTGTTACGGCGGTATTATCTTGTGAGGTTATGACCATGGTCATGGTATTTATGCCGATGGTTATGCCTGAAACCACTCGGTCGGTTTCGGTTAGTGCAACTCCATTGGAATTAGTGCCGGTGATGTCGACATCGGCGCCACTATCGGTGGTTGCCACGATGGTGATGCTGTCGGTGGTAGTGTCTACAGTATATGAAGTAGTAGCGGCATCAAAAGCCGGGTTCAAACTACCGGGCGACAGCGACAGGGCACTCAAACTGCCATCGTTTGAGCAACCGGTGGTTTGTCCGCCATCTCTAACATCCCAGTTATTGCCGTCGGTTGCCGACAAAATATTTCTGCCGGCGGTACCGCCGCAGTACATGGAATTGCCGGCAACGAAGGTACGGTCGGGTAGTAGCGGGCTTTCATCGCTATCTATCGTAGCCCAACCCCGCAACAGCGAATCGTAGTTTTCCACGGAAAGCGTAATGCCCACAAACATGTTGAAGAGACCGGTAGCCGAACTCATATCCCAATCACCCAGGTCCTGATCAAATGCAGCGGTATTGCGAAACGTTGAGTTCATATTGGTAACCGAAATCACATCCCAATCACCAATGTCTTGGTTAAAGGCATTAGCACTTTGAAACATCAAACCCATATCGGTAACCGAACTCACATCCCATCTACCAATATCCTGATTAAAGGCAGGGGCACGATCAAACATGGCGTTCATATTGGTAACCGAACTCACATCCCATCTACCAATATCCTGATTAAAGGCAAGGGCACGAGCAAACATGCTGTTCATACTGGTAACCGAACTCACATCCCAATCACCAATGTCCTGATTAAACCCGGTACCAGTAAACATAGCACCCATATTGGTAACATTACTCACATCCCAATCACCAATAGCCTGATTAAAGGAAGAGGCACCGGCAAACATTCTAAGCATATCGGTAACATTACTTAAATCAGGAACATCGCTTGCCAGCCCGACAAGATTTCTGGTGCCGGCAAAAGCCCGAGCCATCGTAGTCCATTGTTGATCACCCCATTGATTGATGGCGATGATTTTCAGTCTATCGCCTGCAGTATTAATATAAATCCGTGGAAAAATGCCGCTGATGCGCACCGTGTAATCCCCTGCATCGGTGTAGGTATGGGTGGCGTCGCCGGTTTGGCCGCTGTCCGACATGTTATCGCCCCAATCAACAGCGTAGTCGTAGGTCACCCCGCTAAAGGTCGGAATAGTGATGCCCAAATCCGCCGCATCAACTCGCCAAGTGGTAACAAAATCCGTTGTGGATGCAACCGAGGCTCGAGTAACGGTGAAAGTGTAGGTTCCTGCTGTGGCGGTGTTATCTTGTGAGACTATGTCAAGGGTGATGATGTTTACGCCGGTGCTTAAGCCTGAAACCACTCCGCCATTTACGGTTAATGCGGTGCCATTTTCACTAGTGCCGGCGATGTTGACAGTGGCATTTTCATTGGTGGTGGGTGCCGTGATTGTGATGCTACTTGCGGTATTGGCAATAGATGCAGTATATGCCGTAGTAGCGGCAGCAAAAACGGGATTCAAAGTACCGGGCGACAGCGACAGGGCGCTTAAACTGGCATCGTTTGAGCAACCGGCGACTCTTCCGCTATCGTTAACGGTCCAGTTACTGCCGGGGTTGGCAGTCAAAGTATTTCTGGCGGCGGTACCGGCGCAATATTGGGAATTGCCGACATCGAAAGTACGGCCCGCTTGTAGCGCCGATTCTCCGAACTCTATGGTAGACCAACCCTGCAACAGCGAATCGTAGTTGGCCGGGGAAAGCCTAGCACCGAAAAACATGCGGTCCAGATCGGTAACCTTACCCACATCCCAATCACCAAGGTCTTGGTCAAAGGCAATGGAAGCACTAGAAGTGCGACCCCTAAACATAGAGTTCATATTGGTAACATTACTCACATCCCAATCACCAATATCCTGATTAAAGGTATTGGCAATATTAAACAAACCACTCATATCGGTAACACTACTCACATCCCAATCACCAATATCCTGATTAAAAGCAATGGCACTAGCAAACATACTAACCATATTGGTAACCTTACCCACATTCCAATCACCAATATCCTGATTAAAGGCAGTGCCAGCAAACATACCCGCCATATTGGTAACACTACTCACATTCCAATCACCAACATCCTGATTAAAGACACTGGCATTGGCAAACATATTCGACATATTGGTAACGTTACTCACATTCCAATCGCCAATATTCTGATTAAAGACAGAAGCAGTGTTAAACATACCCGACATATTGGTAACGTTACTCACATCCCAATCGCCAATATTCTGATTAAAGACAGAAGCATTAGCAAACATATTCGACATATTGGTAACACTACTTAAATTGGGAACATCGCTTGCCTGCCCGGCGAGATTTGATGCACCGTTAAAAGCACTTGACATGGAAGTCCATGCTTGATTACCCCATTGATCGATGGCGATGATTTTGGTTCTATCGACTGAAGTATTATTAAAATAAATCCGCGGGAAAGTGCCGCTGATACGCACTTCATAACCTTCGTCTGCTCTGGCGTAGGTATGGGTGGCATCGCCAGTTTGGGCGGTGGATATAGTCGTGCCATCGCCCCAATCAACGGAATAGTTATAACCATCGCCGGTGGTGGGAATAGTGATATCCAGATCCGATGGCCCAACTTGCCATGTGGTAATAAAATCGTCTGGGCTAGGCGGTGCGACTTGTGTAATGGTGATGGTGTAGGTTGCTGTGGCGGTGTTATCTCGCGAAGTTAGGGCAATAGTGATGATGTTTGCGCCTTCGGTGAATCCCGTAACGGTGGTGCCGCTTACGGCTAATGCCGCGCCACTGGTATCAGTGCCGGTGATGTCGACGACGGCATTGTCATTGGTTGCCGTGATTGTGGTGGCGGCGACGGTACTGCGAACCGAGGTAGTATAGGCGCGCGTGGCCGCCGCAAAGGTTTCATTCAAACCCCCGGACGACAGCGATAGCGCACTCAAAGTAGCATCGGCTGAGCAACCGGTGGTTCGTCCGCCATCGTTAACGGTCCAGTTATTGCCGGTGTCGTCAGTCAAAATATTTCTGCCGGGGGTACCGGCGCAATATTCGGAACTGCCGACATCGAAAGTAACGCCGGATTGTAATGCCGTTTCGCCGCCGGCGGTGTCGATGGTAGACCAACCCTGCAACAGCGAATCGTAGTTGGCAGTGGAAAGCGTAATGCTGGTAAACATATTCGTCAGATTGGTAACACTACCCACATCCCAATCACTAAGGTCCTGATCAAAGGCATCGGCATTTCTAAACATTCCACTCATATTGGTAACACTACTGACATCCCAATCACTAAGGTCCTGATTAAACGTCTGGGCAGTATGAAACGCACTCGACATATTGCTAACCTTACTCACATCCCAATCACCAATATCCTGATTAAAGGAATTGGCACTTCCAAACATATTCGACATATTGGTAACGTTACTCACATTCCAATCACCAATATCTTGATCAAAGGGAGTGCCAAGAAACATATTCGACATATTGGCAACACTACTGACATCCCAATCACCAATAGCCTGATTAAAGCCAAAGTTATTACTAAACATCTCCGACATATTGCTAACCTTACTGACATCCCAATCACCAATATCCTGATTAAAGTTACACAAACTAAACATCTCCGACATATTGGTAACACTACCGACATTCCAATCACCAATGTCTTGGTCAAACGCATTGGCATTATAAAACATGCGAGACATATTGGTAACATTACTGACATCCCAATCAGCAAAGGCTTGGTTCAACGCACCGGCAGTGGCTGGGTTCAACGCAACGGCATCTTCAAACATACTCGTCACATCGGTAACATTACTTAAATCAGGAACATCGGTTGCCCGCACGGCGAGATTTTGTGCGCCGAAAAAAGCATTGCCCATGGAAGTCCATTGTTGAGTACCCCATTGATCGATGGAGATGATTTTGTTTCTCACGGCGGTATTATTATTAATATACATCCGCGGAAAAGTGCCGCTGACACGCACTTCATAATCGCCTGCCTCGGTGTAGGTATGGGAGACAAGGGCGCTTTGGTTGGTGGACATAGCCGTGCCATCACCCCAATCAACATTGAAGTTATAGGTTTCCCCGAAAAAGGTAGAAAAGTTGATAAACTCCGATGCCCCAACTCGCCATGTGGTAACAAAATCGCCTGGGTCGGGCGGTGCGGCTTGTGTAACGGTGATGGTGTAGGGTGCTGTGACGGTGTTATCTTGCGAGATTGCGGCAACGGTGATGATGTTTGCGCCTTCGGTGAATCCCGTAACGGTGGTGCCGCTTACGGCTAATGCCGCGCCACTTGCATTAGTGCCGGTGATTGCGACGGTGGCATTGTTATCGGCGGTTGCCGTGATTGTGGTGTCGGCGACGATACTTCGAACCGATGTAGTATAGGTGAGAGTGGCCGGCGCAAAAGTTTCATTCAAACCCCCGGTCGACAGCGATAGCGCGCTCAAAGTAGCAACGGCTGAGCAATCGGTGGCTCTTCCGCCACCGGTGTTATCGGCGTCAATGGTCCAGTTATTCGGCGCACCAATCAAAATATTTCTGGCGGCGGTACCGGCGCAATATTCGGAACTACCGCCATGGAAAGCAACGCCGGATTGTAATGCCGTTTCGCCGGCGGCGGTGTCGATGGTAGACCAACCCTGCAATAACGAATCGTAGTTAGCCGTGGAAAGCGTAGCGGATGCGAACATACTACCAAAATTGCCAACCTTACTCACATTCCAATCACCAACATCCTGATCAAAGGAACTGGCAGTACTAAACATACTATTCATATTGGTAACATTACTCACATCCCACTCACCAATATCCTGATCAAAGGAACTGGCACTACTAAACATTTGATTCATAGTGGTAATTCCACTCACATCCCACTCACCAATATCCTGATCAAAGGCAGTGGCATCAGCAAACATTCCACGCATATTGGTAACATTACTCACATTCCAACTACTAATGTCCTGATTAAAGACACTGTTATTGCGAAACATTAGACTCATATTGGTAACGTTACTCACATTCCAACTACCAATATCCTGATTAAAGGCACTGTTATCCTCAAATATACTGCTCATATCGGTAACGTTACTCACATTCCAACTACCAATATCCTGATCAAAAGAAGAGGCAGTGTTAAACATATTCGTCATATTGGTAACGTTACTCACATTCCAACTACCAATATCCTGATTAAAAGCAGCGGCAGTGTTAAACATATTCGTCATATTGGTAACATTACTCACATCCCAATCACCAATATCCTGATTAAAAACACCGGCACCACGAAACATATTCGCCATATTGGTAACCATACTTAAATCAGGTTCATCGGTTGCTTGCCCAGCGAGACTGCCCGCGCCCCGAAAAGCACTTTCCATGGAAGTCCATACTTGATCGCCCCATTGATTGACGGCTCTGATTTTGTTTCTATCGGGTGCATTATTATTAAAATGAATCCGCGGAAAATCACCACTGATGCGCACCGTATACGAGGCCGGCGTGGCGAAGGTATGGCTGGCGGGGCCGGTGTGGTCGGTGTCCGCCGTGCTATCGCCCCAATCAACGGTGTAGTTATAACCAGTACCAGTGGTGGGAATGGTAATGGATTCGTTACTCCCGGTAGTCCGCCAAGTGGTTATAAAAAGGGTTGGGTCAACGGGTTCACAAAAAGTTGGTGTAGTACCCTTAGGCTGTTGACTAGTATTTATGGTAATCCCCAAATTGAGTGTATCACCGGCTGAAAAACTGCTGGTTCCGGGGTTGTTAATGATGGCATCTATTGAGATATTTGTATCACCAAAACCACTTGCTCCTGTAGAAAAGAAGATTGCTCCATTGCAATCAAGTCTTGCTGTTGGGTCAGTCGCACGATTAGGAGAAAATGTCAAACTGGCTATGGTAATACCACTGCCTGCTCTAGCGGTTCCGGTAAAAATGTCATTTAGAGATACAGCGTTACCAAAAGTATTACCGAACTGTATATGGGCTAGAGATGCCCCGCTAGTAGCGTTTATGCTAGTAGCAGTTATGACGGGTGTGTCTGCTGTTGCCTGTGCAGCAACTTGCGAGGACAGCCCAAAAAGGAGACTGATAACCAGCAACAGCGAAGCCCCAAAGCGAGGGGAAGGGATAGAGTTCATCATTGGCATTGTCCGGTGGTGTGATGTTTTGACGGATGAGGCAACGGCGTATTATACAAACAATTCAATATATCGCAATGTTAAATTTGCTATATGGGGGGTGGGGGATACTGGAATTTCCTTTTATGAATGAACTGATTCTTCTCATGAATGTTCTGAATCTTCTCATAAATGAACGGTTTCTTCTCATAAATGAATGGTTTCTTCTCATAAATGAACCAAATCTTCTCATAAATGAACCAAATCTTCTCATAACCCGTCATTCTCGCGCCCCCAAGTCGTTATTCCCGCGCCCCCGTGCCCGTCCTTAATAATGTGCGGCTGCGCCGGGTTTGTTTAACTGGATTCCCGATACGATGAAAAATATGGTCGCTGGCGCGACGCCGTCATTCTCGTGCCCCAAGTCGTCATTCACGCGACAGCGGGGATGACGAGTTGGGGACACGGGAATCCAGTGAAACATGTCGGCACAGCCGCTCCTTATTCGGGAATAACGGCGAGGAGCGGCTGTCGCCGGATTGTTTAACTGGATTCCCGATACGATGAAAAATAAGGTCGCTGGCGCGACGCCGTCATTCTCGTGCCCCAAGTCGTCATTCACGCGACAGCGGGGATGACGACTTGGGGACACGGGAATCCAGTGAAACATGTCGGCACAGCCGCTCCTTATTCGGGAATAACGGCGAGGAGCGGCTGTCGCCGGATTGTTTTACTGGATTCCCGATACGATGAAAAATATAGTCGCTGGCGCTCCCTATTTTTCTATCGTTCGGGAATGACGCACTTTTGATTTTCCTTGTTTGCGGATGGAATAAAGGGGTCAGTGTGAATTAGATAAACCCCTATCCTTCCCGGCCGTATAATCAATTTAATTCACACTGACCCCTTTATTCTCAACATGTCCGGCGATAGCCGCTCCCTACGCCGTCATTCTCGTGCCGCCAAGTCGTTATTCCCGCGCCCCCGTGCCCGTCCTTAATAATGTGCGGCTGCGCCGGGTTTGTTTAACTGGATTCCCGATACGATGAAAAATATGGTCGCTGGCGCTCCTTATTTTTCTATCGTTCGGGAATGACGCACTTTTGATATTCCTCGTTTGTCGATGAGGACTCCCAGACTCGTCATTCTCGTGCCGCCAAGTCGTTATTCACGCGACAGCGGGAATGACGACTTGGGGGACACGGGAATCCAGTAAAACATGCCGGCGAATGCCGACTCCCTACGCCGTTATTCTCGCGAAAGCGGGAATCCAGTGAGACATGTGCGGCGAGATCCGACTCATTATTAGCCTTCTGGATTCCCGATACGATGAAAAATATAGTCGCTGGCGCTCCTTATTTTTCTATCGTTCGAGAATGACGGCCTTGCGACAGCCGACTCCCTACGCCGTTATTCTCGCGAAAGCGGGAATCCAGTACAACATGTGCGGCGATAGCCGACTCATTATTAGCCTTCTGGATTCCCGATACGATGAAAAATATGGTCGCTGGCGCTCCCTATTTTTCTATCGTTCGAGAATGACGGCCTTGCGATAGCCGACTCCCCATGCCGTTATTCCCGCGAAAGCGGGAATCCAGTACAACATGTAAGGAGCGGCTGGCGCCGGATTGTTTTCTCTGGATTCCCGATACGATGAAAAATATAGTCGCTACCGCTCCTTATTTTTCTATCGTTCGGGAATGACGCACTTCATCCCTTCCTCGCCGTATAATCAATTTAATTCACACTGACCCCTTTATTCTCGTTGATTTTACACATTGATATGGATGCGTTTTATGCTTCGGTGGAGGAGCGGGAGAGGCCGGAGTTGCGGGGTAGGCCGGTGGTGGTTGGGGGGCGGGCGGATGGGCGGGGGGTGGTGGCGGCGGCTAATTATGTGGCGCGGAAGTTTGGGGTTTATAGTGCTATGCCGAGTAGCAGGGCGGTGAGGTTATGCCCGCAGTTGTTGATTATTCCGCCACGGGGTGCTTTGTATGCTGAGGTGGCGGTGCAAATCCGCGCAATTTTCAATCGCTATACGCCACTGGTCGAGCCGTTGTCGTTGGATGAGGCGTTCCTCGACCCGGCGGGTAGCGAACGGCTGCATGGCGATGCCGAGCAAATCGGCCACGCTATCAAGGCGGACATTCGCGCCGAACTTGGTTTGGTGGCTTCGGTGGGCGTGGCTTCCAATAAGTTTTTGGCGAAACTGGCGAGCGATGCCGGCAAGCCGGACGGCTTTACGGTCATCCATCCACAGCAGGCGCAGGCGTTTCTCGATGGCTTGCCGGTGGAGCGTATATGGGGCGTGGGCAAAGCCGCTAAAGCCCGGCTCAACCGCGCCGGTATCCACAGCGTGTTGCAGTTGCGGCAGTCTTCGGCGGACTGGCTCAAGGGTGAATTCGGACAGCATGGCGAGCGTTTGTGGCAGTTGGCACATGGCTTGGATGAGCGAAAGGTGACTCCCGATAGCGAAGTCAAATCCGTTTCTCATGAGACCACTTTTGCCGTGGACATCGCCGCCCTCGATGTTCTTCAAGCCACCGCCCTCGATCTGACCGAAGGGGTTTGTTACCGCCTACGGCAGGCGGATCTCAGCGGCAGAACGGTCACCCTCAAAATCCGCTTTGAGGATTTTTCCACCATCACCCGCGCCCGCAGTCTCGCACAAGCGAGCAATGTCACCGACGATATTTGGCATCTCGCCTCGGCGTTGTTGCGCAAGGAATTGGCGGGCGGAAAATTTTCGGTGCGCCTGATTGGGGTTGGCGTGAGCAACTTCGAGCAACCCGAAACCGTTCAGGCCGATTTGTTCCAATCGGATCGCCGCGCGAAACAAAAAGTGCTGGATGAACTCACCGATGAAATCAAAAAACGCTATGGAAAATCCACCATCCGCCGGGGGAAGTCGTTGCCTTGATGGCGGCGGTTGGTGGTGGTTAATGGTCATCCATACTGAGAGTATCAATCAGCCGCACATCATCCACCCAAGCGGCAACCAACGCTCGCGCTTGCTTTAAGTCGCCGTGGGGTGAGTTTGCGCTCCAGTTTTCGGGGTCGCGAATCGCGGCGTATTCAACGCGAAGGCGCGCATGGTTTAAGCAGCGGTGCATGGCATGTTCCAGTGGCTCGGCGCGGCGAATGCCAGATTGCCATGACGCTTTGGCGGCTAATAAAGCCTGATAAATTTTTGTCGAGACGGCTTGTTGTTCTTCATCCATCTGCCGATTGCGGGATGACATGGCGAGGCCCGACGATTCGCGCACAGTCGGGCAGACGATGACGCGGATGCCGGGTAGTTGTTTGGCGAGGTCTTGGATGACCAGCGTCTGCTGAAAATCTTTTTCACCGAAGTAGGCGTTGCAGGGGCCGACTGTGGCGAACAACCGCTCGACGATGGCGCACACGCCGGGCAAGTGGCCGGGACGAAACACGCCTTCCAAGCCATGCGCGGCGTGGCACGGATTGCCGGGGCGGATGGCGTTCAGGTCGGCAACTTCCGGGAAAAATTCGGCAAGCGTTCCGCTATAGACCATGTCGCAACCGGCTTCTTCCAAGAGGGCGAGGTCTCGTTCCCGGTCTTGCGGATAATTTTTTAGGTCGTCTGGATTGTTGAATTGCAGGGGATTGACAAAGATACTCGCGCAGGTTGCCGGGTTTTCCCGCACCGCCCGCTCCAGCAACGAAAGATGGCCGCGATGCAACGCGCCCATGGTGGCAACATAGCCGATGGTGCGGTGGCGAGTGCGTTGCGCTGCGCACCATTGCGAAGCGGATTGCGGGTCGGGCAATGAATGGATCATGCGCAGTTTATGCGCGTGTCATGCGCGTTTCATCACGGACTTGGGCATTCCCGCTCCAGCCACTGCTGAATTTCATCGGGATGCTCGACCACGGCATCCGCACCCCATTTGTGTGGGTCGTCCTCCGGCAGGATATAACCGTAGGCGGCGGCCACGGTGCGCATGCCCGCCCGGCGGCCGGATTCGATATCCCGCGCATCGTCGCCGACATAAACCGCTTGCGTCACGCTGCCGCCGATTATCCGGCAGGCATGCAGCAACTGGTCGGGCCAGGGCTTTTTTTTGTCCAGCGTATCGCCACTCACCACGCACGCCATGCGCGGCATCAGGTTCAAGTCGCGCAGCAAAGGTTCGCTCAAAAAAGCCGGTTTATTGGTGACCACTCCGAAGCGGCGGTCGCTGCCATCGATATACTTCAGCAGCGATTCCATTCCGGGGAATAGGCGAGTGTGGGTGCACAAATCTTGTCGATACACCTCGAGCAATTGCCGATAAAGTTGCTCCGCCGGTTCGCTGTTGGCAACCACATCGAACCCCAGACAAATCAGCGCCATGCCCCCTTTGGATACATGGGGCCGCACCACTTCCGGCGGCAGCGGCTGGCAGTCGTTGCGGGTTAAAACGACGTTGAGGGCATTCGCAAAGTCGCGGGCGGTATCCAGCAGGGTGCCGTCCAAATCGAACAAAACGGTGTCAATGTCGGCAGTCACGAATCAGGTTTTAGTGCCGAACACGAGATAATTTACATCCACGCCGGGGCCCAGGGAATAGGTTTGATTGAGGGGGTTGTAGTGCATGCCGGTGATTTCGGTGATGTTCAAGTTGGCACTTTGGCACCAATTACAGAGTTCCCGTGGGCGGATTAATTTCTCGTATTGATGCGTGCCTTTGGGCAGCAAGTTAAGCACATACTCCGCGCCAACTATCGCCATCAGAAATGATTTCGGATTGCGGTTGATGGTGGAAAAATACACCGCCCCGCCGGGCTTCACCAAGTCCGCACAAGCCGACACCACGCTTGCCGGATCGGGGACATGTTCGAGCAATTCAAGGCAGCAAACGATGTCCCATTGCGTTGGCGTGTCGGTTTTTTTCGCGGATTGTTTTGCGGATTGTTTGGTGGATTGTTCGGCGGATTGTTCGGTGGATTGTTCGGTGGATTGTTCGGCGGCAAGGGCTTCGGCGGTGATTTGCCGATACGCCACGCTGACACCACTTTCCAACGCATGCAACCGCGCCACCTCCAACGGCGCCTCGCCCATATCGATGCCAGTCACCTCAGCCCCCCGCAACGCCATCGCCTCCGCCAATATACCGCCACCACACCCCACATCCAACACCCTCTTCCCCGCCAACGCCGAATGCCGATCAATAAAATCAAGCCGCAACGGATTGATCTCATGCAACGGCTTAAACTGCCCTTCCGGATCCCACCACCGCGAAGCCATTTGCCCAAACTTATGAATTTCCGCCGGGTCGACGTTGTGGTTGTGGTCGGTTTCGTTGGTTTCGGATTGATTGTCTTGTTGATTGCTCATTAAAATACCACCGCATTCCACTGTTTCCCCCGCCAACCCAAGAGTTTACCTTCAATTTGTCGTAAAATCCCCCAATGTCACAAACAACTAGCAAAAAAACGGCACGGGATTATCGTGATTTAAATGCGGTGGGGGGGATTTAATGAAAATTGAACGCATCCACCTGCAAAATTTTCGTGCTTTGCACGATGTTGAGTTATGCGATATTCCATCGTTTGCGGTTTTTATGGGCGAAAACGGCAGCGGTAAATCAACCCTTTTTCAAGTTTTTGGTTTTTTGAAGGACGCATTGCAAAACAATGTCAGTGTTGCCCTGCAAAAGATGGGAGGCTACAAAGAGGTTGTTACTCGCGGCCATGTGAATGAGTCGATTGTTATCGAAATTCAATTTCGAATGTTAATCGCGGAAGTGAAACGACTGGTCACCTACCACTTGGAAATCGCTGTAGATAAAAACGGATCACCTGTTATACGCCGCGAGATTTTGCGCTACAAACGTAGTAGCCATGGATCGCCTTTTCACTTTCTCGATTTCAAGGAAGGCGAAGGATTTGCCATTAGGAATGAGGATCGTCTTAGTACAGATGAAGACTTGATAAAAGATTATCAGTCATTGGATTCGCACGACATACTCGCGATTAAAGGGCTTGGACAGTTTCAGCGATTTAAGGCGGCAAATGCTTTCCGCAGTTTGATTGAGAATTGGCATGTTTCCGATTTCCATATTATGGCCGCCCGCCAACGGGTAGAAGTCGGAGTTGCTGAACATTTGTCGGAAAGCGGTGATAACCTGCCGTTGGTTGTCCAAAATTTGTATGAGAATGATCGCCCAACCTTCGATAAAATTCTGAAGAAATTCCAGGAAAGAATTCCCGGCATGTCCAAAGTAACTACCGATATTACTGCAGACGGTCATGTGTTGTTGCGTTTTCAAGACGGCACTTTTAAGGATCCATTCATTGCCCGCTATGTGTCGGACGGCACCATCAAAATATTTGCTTATCTGGTGTTGTTACACGATCCAAAACCACATCCGTTTTTGTGTATTGAAGAGCCGGAAAACCAACTGTATCCGAAATTGCTCGGCGTGCTGGTTGAAGAACTGCGCGATTATGCAACTCGTGGCGGACAGGTGTTTGTTTCCACGCATTCGCCTGATGTGCTGAATTATGTGGAGATTGGCAACGCTTTTTGGTTGAAAAAGAAAGAAGGTGTAACGACAATTTATCCGCTTTCAGAGAATGAGCAAATCAATGCGTTGATTGATGCCGGGGACAAATTGGGCTGGCTGTGGCGACAGGACTTACTCGAATTTGACAACCTTGACGCATGACTGACACCACGCCAAGGCACCTTGTTTTTATGCTGGAAGAGGAGTCCGCCAAGCATCTTCTTGAAGTGTTGATGCCTAAAATTCTTCCGCCAGATGTAACAGTACAATATATTACGCATCAAGGAAAAGGTGATTTACAAAAATCAATTCCGCTCAAACTCAGGGCTTGGCGTGATCCTAATGCTTTTTTTATTATTCTGCATGATCAGGATAACCATGATTGTGTGTCACTCAAAAGCGAATTGCAAGAATTGTGTTCGGTGTCCAATTCACATACTCCCTTGATTCGAATCGTCTGCCGGGAATTAGAGGCGTGGTATTTTGGTGATCTCGATGCCGTGCAACTGGCGTTTCCGCGATTTCGTGCCGCTCAATATAAACACAAGAGAAAATACCGAGTCCCGGACGACATAGTCAAACCAAGTGAACAATTAAAAAGAATCGTCACCGGATTTGACAAAACCGCAGCGGCAAGAATAATGCCTCAACATATGGACATAAACAACAACACATCAACCAGTTTTCACCACATGATAACCGGCGTTAGAAATTTAGGAATAAAGGGGTATTAAAGTCCGTCATTCCCGAATGATAAATAATGAGTCGGCTATCGCAAGGTCGTCATTCCCGAACGATAGAAAAATAGGGAGCGCCAGCCGCCGTCATTCTCGAACGATAGAAAAATAGGGAGCGCCAGCGACCATATTTTTCATCGTATCGGGAATCCAGAAGGCTAATAAGGAGTCGGATCTCGCAAGGTCGTCATTCTCGAACGATAGAAAAATAAGGAGCGCCAGCGACTATATTTTTCATCGTATCGGGAATCCAGAAGGCTAATAATGAGTCGGATCTCGCCGGACATGTTTCACTGGATTCCCGCTTTCGCGAGAATGACGGCGTAGGGAGTCGGCATTCGCCGGCATGTTTTACTGGATTCCCGCTTTCGCGAGAATGACGGGCCTGGGGAGTCGGCTATCGCCGGCATGTCTCACTGGATTCCCGTGTCCCCCAACTCGTCATTCCCGCTGTCGCGGAAATAACGACTTGGCGGCACGAGAATGACGGCGGCGCGTCGTCATTCTCGAACGATAGAAAAATAGGGAGCGCCAGCGACCTTATTTTTCATCGTATCGGGAATCCAGAGAACTAAATAACGAGTCGGCTGTCAGCCAGCATGAATCCGCCGCCCAAACTCCATTGCTTTTTGTACGATTTCGGTTTCGTCCAGAGTGGTTAATTGGTGGTTTTCCATGAGGCGGTTTCCGCCTACCCAGAGGTCGGTTATTTGTTGGCGGGTGGCGCTGTAGGCGATTTGGTTTAGGGGGTGGTATATCGGTTGGGTGGCGCAGTCGGATAGGTTGACGGCGATGAGGTCGGCTTTTTTGCCGGGGTGTAGGGAGCCGATGAGGTGTTCTAGGCCGAGGGCGCGGGCGCCGGTTAGGGTGGCGGCTTGTAGGGCGGCGTGGGCGGGTAGTGCTGATGGGTTTTCGGCGACGCCTTTGGCGAGCAGCGAGGCGGTTTGTAATTCGCTTAGCATGTCGAGGTCGTTGTTGCTGGCGGCGCTGTCGGTGCCGATGGCTACCGGGACGCCGTTGCTCATGAGTTTCGCCACCGGGCATAAGCCGTTGCCGAGTTTGAGGTTGGATTGCGGGCAATGCACCACGGTTACATCGCGTTCGGCGATGGTTTCGATTTCCCCGTCAAGCAGGTGGATCATGTGTACCGCAGTCAGTCGCGGGCCGACCAATTCCAACTGCGCCAGCCGCTCCAACGGACGCATACCATAATGGCCGTTGGATTCTTCGATTTCCCGGCGGGTCTCGTGGATGTGCATGTGGATTCGGCAATCCAGTTCATCCGCCAGCACGCGGATTTTTTCGAGGACGGCATCGCAAACGGTATACGGTGCGTGGGGCGCAAACGCGGTGCTGATGAGCGGCGAATGGCGCGTTTCATCTCGCAATTCCAAGCCTTTTTTGATGTATTCATCGGCGTTCCGCGCCCACGCCGAGGGGAAGTCGATGACGATCATGCCGATGCAGGCGCGCATACCGGCGTTTTGCGCCCGCGCCGCCGCCACTTCGGGGAAAAAATACATATCGTTGAAGCAAGTGGTGCCGCTGCGGATCATCTCCGCCAGCGCGAGGTCGGTTCCAACCTCCACAAACCGGGCGTCCACCCACTTGGCTTCCGCCGGCCAGATGTGGTTCGTCAGCCATTCCATCAGCGGCAGGTCGTCGGCGTAGCCGCGCAACAGCGACATGGCGGCGTGGGTATGCGCGTTGACCAAGCCCGGCAACAGCGCGTGGTCGCTGAGCGTGACTTCGGTGGTGGCGCGATAATCTGCGCGGATGGCGGCGGTTGAATCCAGCGCCACGATGCGGTCGCCGGTGATGGCCACGGCGTGATCTTCCAGCACCGATTGCGCATCGTCCACCGGAATCAGCCAGCGCGGAATGATGATTTGGTCAACTGGTTTCATTGAATTGAAAGTTCGGTGGCTATTCAGCCGCTTTGTTCAGTCCGATGAAACGTTTGAGTTCGTCCAACACGCCGTCTGGCGATTCCGACATCAAGTTGTGGCCGCAGTGGGGCAGCAAGACGACCTCGGCGTTATCGTTTTTGTCGGCAAATGCTTTGGCGAGTTTGGCGGGTGCCATGCGATCCAGTTGCCCGCTGATGAACAAGGTCGGGCAGTTTTTGTCGGCAAGAGCGGCAAACGCAAATTCACCACCGGCATAGTTATTACAAGCGCGCAAATCCGCCAGCACCGCCCCGGTTGCGCTATTTTCCATCATGCTCATTTGCATACCCGGCGACCAAAACCCCGGCACCGGCTCGCCACCGATTTTGGATGCGTGGCTCCATTGGGTCATCATTTCATACGCCGTCGATGGGTCGTGCTCGGCGGCTTCCAGCAACTGCGGCGCAACCATCATGGGATAACTGAAACCAACCAAAGTCAGGGAGCGTAACAAAGTGGATTCGCCGGCCCCCGATTCACCAACAAGACCAGCCGCCGCTTCCAACGCAATCAACGCGCCCATGCTGTGGCCAACGATATGAAAAGCCCGCCCGGTGCAGGCGGCGATGATGCGCTGCAACCACTGCCCCATATCGGCGATTTCACCGAGCAGTTCGCCACCGCTCAAGTTATGCCCGGGTAAATCCACCGCCGCGACATTGTAGCCGTGATAGGCGAAGTAGCGGCTCTGATGCGCCCACACGCTATGATCCATCGCCGCACCGTGCACAAATACGACGGTATCGCGGTCTGCTTCGGCGGCGTGATTGGCGGCGTAGGCGTAGTAGTCGATGGTGTCGGTGTCGAGAGTAAGTCGCATAACTTTATTTTGCAATTTTTTTAGAAAGATGAATCCCTCGCGATAAATCTTCAAGGAGATCATCGATGTCCTCAAGCCCGACTGACAACCGAATCGTGCCTTGATTGATTCCGGCGGCGAGCAAATCTTCGTCGCTCATTCGGTAATGCGTGGTGCTCGCCGGGTGGATGACTAGCGATTTGGCGTCGCCGACGTTGGCGAGGTGGGAAAATATTTCCAAGCCTTCGGTAAAGGCGCGACCGGCTTCGCGTCCGCCGCGCAGGGTGAAGCAGAACACCGCGCCGGCGCCTTTGGGTAGCAACTTTTGCGCCAGCGCATAGTCGGGATGTTCTTCGAGTTCCGGGTAACTGATGTCATTAACCGCATCCGAGGCGCACAAAAACTCTACCACCTTGCGGGTGTTTTGCACATGCCTATCCATGCGCACCGACAGGGTTTCCAAGCCTTGTAGAATATAAAAAGCGGTGGTCGGGCTCATGCATGCGCCGAAATCGCGCAGGCCCTCGCGCCGGGCGCGCAGTAAAAACGCGCCTTGTGAAGATTCTTCGCCGAAACGCATGTCGTGAAAGCCGCCGTAGGGTTCGGCGAGGGTGGGGAAGCGGCCGCTTTGCTGCCAATTAAAACGGCCGTGCTCGGCCAGCACGCCGCCGATGACCGTGCCGTGGCCGCTTAAGAATTTGGTTGCCGAATGCATGATGAGGTCGGCGCCGTGGTGAAACGGTTGGAATAGATAGGGCGTGGTGAAGGTGGAATCGATGAGCAGCGGGATGCCGTGCGCATGGGCGAGTTCGGCCACCAGCGGTACATTCATCACATCGCCCCCCGGATTGCCGATGACCTCGCCGAAAATCAGGCGGGTTTCGGGACGAATGGCGCGCCGCATGCCGTCGATGTCGCGGGGCGAGACGAAGGTGGTGTGGATGCCGAAGCGGGGCAGGGTATACTGCAGGATGTTGTGGGAGCCGCCGTAGATCGCGCTCGAGGAAACGATGTGCGAACCGCCGTCCATGAGCGTGGCGATGGCGAGGTGCAACGCCGCCTGTCCGCTGGCGGTGGCGATGCCGCCGATGCCGTCTTCGAGGGCCGCGACCCGTTCTTCGAGCACCGCATTGGTAGGATTGGAAAGCCGCGAATAAGCATGCCCCGGTCGCTCCATGTTAAACAGCGATGCGGCGTGATCGCTATCTTGAAACACATAACTGGCGGTTTGATAAATCGGCGTAGCCCGCGCGCCGGTCACCGGATCAGGCCGCTGGCCGGCATGCAACGCCAGCGTGTCGAAGCGGGTTTTGGTGGGTTGTGGCATGGGCGGTTCCGGTGAAAAGTGGCGTGACGAAGTATCGTGACGAAGTGGCGTGAATCGGGTTTCAAGAATATTCATCAGGAAGCATACCATATCGGTTTTCCCCGTCCGCTTTCAACTGGCTTGCGAATCGCCACTTCACCGCGTACAGTAATTCCCCAAACCCCACTGGAAAAAAACACCATGTCAGAACAAAAAATCTACCCCGTTGCCGCCGAGGTTGCGGCGCGGGCGCATTTGAATAGCGAGCAGTATCGTGCGATGTATCAGCGGTCGGTGGATGATCCGGAGGGGTTTTGGGCTGAGCAGGCGGATGCGTTTGTGAGTTGGTTTAAGCCCTGGGATCGGGTTATGGATGTGGATTTCCATGAGGCGAAAATCAAGTGGTTTGAGGGCGGCAAACTCAACGCTTGCTACAACTGCGTGGACCGGCACTTGGCCGAACGCGGGAATCAGGTCGCGATTTTGTGGGAAGGGGATGATGTAAATGTTGATAAATCAATTACCTACAATGAATTGTTCGAGTTAGTAAGCAAGTTTGCTAACGTCCTTAAATCCCGTGGCGTGAAGAAGGGCGAGCGCGTTTCCATTTATATGCCGATGATTCCCGAATCTGCGGTGGCCATGCTCGCCTGCGCCCGCATCGGGGCGATTCATTCGGTGGTATTCGGCGGCTTTTCCCCGGATGCCCTGCGCGAGCGGATTTTGGATTCGGATTGCCGGGTGGTGATTACCGCCGATGAAGGACTGCGTGGCGGCGGCAGGGTACCGCTCAAGGAAAACGTCGAGCAAGCCCTGGCGGAATGCCCCGAAGTGCACACCACCATCGTCGTGCAACGCACCGGCAATGCCGTCAGCAAAAACACCGAGCGCGATGTGTGGTATCACGAGGCAATGGCGGAAGCCTCGGCGGACTGCCCGCCCGAGGAAATGGACGCCGAAGACCCGCTGTTTATTCTCTATACATCCGGTTCAACAGGCAAACCCAAAGGCGTGCTGCACACCACCGGCGGCTATCAGTTGTTCACCGCCATGACCCACAAATATGTGTTCGATTACCAAGACGGCGAGATCTACTGGTGCACCGCCGATGTGGGCTGGGTAACCGGGCATTCCTACATCGTTTACGGGCCGCTGGCCAACGGCGCCACGACTTTGATGTTCGAAGGCGTGCCGACTTGGCCCGATGCCGGACGCTTCTGGCAGGTGGTGGATAAGCACAAGGTCAACATTTTCTACACCGCGCCCACTGCGTTGCGGGCGTTGATGGGGCAGGGCGATGAGCCGGTAACCCGGCATAGCCGCGAAAGTTTGCGCATCCTCGGCACCGTGGGCGAGCCCATCAACCCGGAGGCGTGGGAGTGGTATTACCGCGTGGTCGGCGAGCGGCGTTGCCCGGTGGTGGATACTTGGTGGCAGACCGAAACCGGCGGGATATTGATTACCCCGCTGCCGGGTGCCACCGACCTCAAACCGGGTTCGGCGACCTTGCCGTTCTTCGGCATTCAACCCGCGTTGATGGACGCCGACGGCAACGAATTGGAAGGCGCGGGGTCGGGGGATCTGGTGTTGAAACAATCCTGGCCCGGGCAGATGCGCACTCTATATGGCGACCACCAGCGTTTCATCGACACTTATTTTACCGCCCATCCCAACTGCTACACCACCGGAGACGGCGCGCGCCGAGACGCCGACGGCTATTATTGGATTACCGGACGCATCGACGATGTAATCAATGTATCCGGCCACCGCATGGGCACCGCCGAAGTGGAAAGCGCGCTGGTGCTACACGAAAAAGTCGCCGAAGCCGCGGTGGTCGGTTATCCCCACAAAATCAAAGGGCAGGGGATCTACGCCTATGTGACCCTGATGGTCGACACCGAACCCACCGATGCACTACGCGCGGAATTGCTGGCCTTGGTAAAAAAAGAAATCGGCGCCATCGCCAAACCAGACGAAATTCAATGGGCCCCCGGCCTCCCCAAAACCCGCTCCGGCAAAATCATGCGCCGCATCCTACGCAAAGTCGCCGCCAACCAACTGGACGACCTCGGTGATATCAGCACTCTGGCGGATCCGTCGGTGGTGGAGGAATTGATTGGTAATCGGGTGGGGTAGGCAAGGAGTATCAAAGTTCGTCATTCCCGAACGATAGAAAAATAGGGAGCGCCAGCGACTATATTTTTCATCGTATCGGGAATCCAGAAAACTAAATATGACTAATACACAGCAAAACTATGACAAAATGACAACCCACAACCCACAACCCACGGAGTTTCTTATGCCACATTCATCAATTCCAGTGCGTTCGCGCATCTTTGCTACGCTGACCGCCGCCATGCTGATTGGTGCAGTTGGTTCTACTTCGGTGGCGGTTGCCGCCGAATATCGTATTGATCTTGCGCATTCGTTTGTGCAGTTTCGCACTCAGCATCTCGGTTTCAGTTGGCTCATTGGTCGCTTCAACCGGTTCAGCGGCAACTTCGAGTATGACGCCGCCAACGGGGACGGGCCGCGCAATATTATTGTGGATTTGGATGCTACCAGCGTCGACAGCAATCATGCCGAGCGCGATAAACATTTGCGTAGCGACGATTTTCTCGATACCGACACCTACCCCAGCGCCAAATTCACCGGCACCGGGTATAGCGGCGACGCCGATGGCGGTGTACTGCGCGGCGACCTCGAACTGCATGGGGTTACTCGCCCGATTGTTATCACCATGCGCAAGATTGGCGAGGGGCCGGATCCATGGGGCGGCTACCGAGTCGGCTTTGAGGGCAACACCGTCATCGCCCGTAGCGATTTCAAGATAGACTACGACCTCGGTCCTCTGTCCGAGAACATCGAACTCAGTCTTTATATCGAAGGCATTCGCGAGTAACCATGCCACCGTGCCGGGCGTGATGCAGATGATCTCCCGCCACGACCGTTACGACCGCACAACCCGCGCCCTGCACTGGCTGCAGGCGGTGCTCATCCTCGGCTTGGTGTTGCTCGGTTGGTGGATGACCGGTCTCAGTTACTACCATAGTTGGTACAACGATTCGTTGTTCTGGCATCGGGTGCTGGGTTTGCTGGTGCCGCTGGTTGCTATCGGCCAACTTGCCCGTCGCCGTTGGCGCGTCTCGTTGCCGCCGGTGGGGGTGCGCTGGGAGCGGCGCACGGCCGCCGTTATGCATGGGTTGTTTTTCTGGCTGATGTGGTTGATACCCGTGAGCGGTTATTTGATCTCCACCTCATCCGGCGCCGCGATTCCGTTGCCGGGCGGCATGGAAATGCCCGCGCTATTGGCGGTTGGCGAGCGCGTTCGCGAAGCCGCGGTATCTGCACACTACTGGTTGGCCTATGGCATCGCCGTGCTCGCCGCCGGGCATGCGGCGGCGGCTTGCAAGCACCAATTTATCGACCGCGATTCGGTGTTGCGGCGAATGCTTTAAGGCTCAACCGGCGTGGCTTGCTTCCCGCGGCCGAGCATGCCAAACACCGGCACTTTGCCGGCGGCGCCGCGCCCGCGTTTGCCACGCACTCGGCGAGGGCCGAAGTAACTTTCGTCCAACTCGACCTCGCCTTTTATAACTATTGTTTCAAAATATCACTATGCAAAACACGTTCTCCATGCCCTGACCGTAAATGAACTTGTCAAAAAAATATCTTGTCCTGTAATCTTCAAAGTACTTTATATTGCTATGATTCAACACGCTACAATCTTCAAGTCGAAGATACTCCCCAGCGCAAACCAATTCTGCCCCCTTTATCCATCCACCAATTGCCGTTGTTTCATATTCCGGCCTCTCGGACGACGGCTCTGTTATTACCGTCATCTTGCATAAAGAAGGTAAGCAGCGCCGCCAAAACTGCGGCGGTTAAACATATGGCGTACATGTAGAAAAACGTACCTGTTAATTCTTTTATGAACCCGCCGGCGACATTGCCAAGCATACCGCCGATACCTAGCACAACACTGCCGATTGAAAACACTAATGCCGCTCGCCCGCCTTTGTATATATGGCTGATATACGCCGGGATGATCCCGTAGATTGCATAAAAAGATAAGCCAAACAACATCGCTGCGCTGTAAATTTTAATATTGTTTAATTCAGCACCAATTAAAAGCCATGAAGATATTGCAAGTGATACGCAGACGCAAAATAGCGCTCGCCGAGTAGTTATCATATCGGCCACCCAGCCCATCACAAAACCGCTTACCATACCGGTGAGTCCAATTATTCGCCAAGCATGAACGCTGTCTTGCACGCTGAGAGCATGTTCGTCCACCAAAAACGATGTGAGAAAAGATTGGAACGGCATGCATGCGATACCAGCAAAAAACATTAGCAACAACACGACCGCAGTTTTTTTATTCGCGATGGAATATAATTTTTCAAGTAGCGGTATGCCTGCATCAATTTCCGCAACTTTTGTCTTTTGGGCGAATTGTTGTTTTTGCAGATAGCGAAAAAATGCAACCGTGCAAATTAAAAACCCGCAAGCGATGATGAAAGTTGCGGTTAGCACCGCTCGCCAATTTGATGCGGATAAAAATAAAGCAATGAGTGCGACATTTACCAAAACACCGTAACTTGTGCCGGATGACATAAAACCCATTGCTCGACCTTGATATTGTGGATAAATAAAATTCTGCGACACTTCCACCATCGGCACCCAGATGGATGCGGCGCATCCGCCGAGGATGATTAAACAAGAACTCGCAACAATGAAATTAGGTGCCACTACTAACCCAGCAAGCGATACGGTGCATAAAAATAACGACCATAAAATGATTGTGAATGCACCGAACGTTGCAGTCAATAATCCGCTGATTAATGCAAACAGCAGGAATCCTGCTTGTACTAGCCCAGTGGTAATTCCCATCTGCGCATAGGTAAATCCAAATTCTTCCATCATAACCGGCGCTATCGCCGGGAATAGATATATACCGAAGCCATACGATACCCCGATTAATGCGGCGAATAACACCACTATAGACACTTGCAGTTTTGGGGCAATCTTATGCATTTTACATACGCTTTAATTAACGACAAAAATCAACCACAGCCGCCCATCATAACACGCAAGCCGCGTCCTTAATAATGTCCGGCTTGCGCCGGGATTGTTTGACTGGATTCCCGATACGATGAAAAATATGGTCGCTGGCGCTCCCTATTTTTCTATCGTTCGGGAATGACGCGCTTTTGATATTCCTCGTTTGTCGATGAGGACAGGCACGGGGGCGCTGTCCCTACGAAAACCATATCTCGTAGGGACAGTGCCCCCGTGCCTGTCCTTAATAAGGAGCGGCTGGCGCCGACATGTTTTTTCTGGATTCCCGACACGAAGAAAAATATAGTCGCTCGCGCTCCTTATTTTTCTACCGTTCGGGAATGACGATCTGGGGGACGATGAAAAATATGGTCGCTGGCGCTCTCTATTTTTCTATCGTTCGGGAATGACGACTCGTAGGGACAGGCAGATTATCAGCAAGCAAACTTTCAGGACGCTTCCGAGCATTGTTGTAATGCATCCCGCACCGCCGTTGCCGCGTCTTCGGGGGCGATGCCTAGGCCTTCTTGGCGGTGGGACGGGGTGCCGCCGCAGTCTAGGACGAATACTACGTTGGAGTGGGCGAAATCGCCGCCGGTTAAGGGTTTGTAGCGAACGCCGAGGGCTACGGCGAGTTCCAGGGTGGCGTAATCGTCGGCGGCGAGTAGGGTCCAGTCTGCAGCGGGCAGGTTTTGTTCTGCGGCGTAGTGGCGCATGGCTTGGGGCGTGTCGCGTTCTGGGTCAAAGGAAAACAGCACGAAGTTTGCCGAGGTGCGTTCATCGGCGTCGAGGGAATTATAGATGGCGAACATGTCCCGCACGATGAGCGGGCAGGCGAATTCGCAGGAGGTGTAAATCATCGCCGCCACGGTCGGTTTTCCGGCGAGGTCGGCAAGGGTTTGGGTTTGGCCTTTTTGGTTGAGCCACATGGATTCCAGTTGATAGATCGAACCATCACCGATTTCCGCCGGCGGTAGAACCTGATGTTGATGTTCGGAGTGTTCGGAGTGTTCCGAGTTCTCATGCCCATGTCGCGTTGTAACGAATAGCACAGCGGCGATGCACAGCAGAGTTGCGGTGCCAATGACAATATACTTCATTATTAAACCCCCCATTAACCTCGCGTCAGATCGTTGTAGCCGCGCATCGGAATCCGAGTTCACCGTGGGTATAACGCCCGTCGAGGCTGCTGCGGTAGCCGTGGCGCAGGAAGGACGGATAGTCTACATAAGTAGCCGCGCCCACCACTCCGGCGGCGCAATATAACTGGCGGTCGCGGCTTGAATCGGCGCGGGATTCACCGCTGGTGAGGGCGGTGTTAAAATCCAGTACCCATTCCCACACCGAGCCGTGCAGATCATAGATGCCGTATAAATTCTTGAAACGCTCGCGGTCGTTCCCATGCTCTTGAGAGAAGTTATTAGGCAACGAATACCAAGTCAAAATGCGGGCGAGAAATTCCGCATCGCCGCTGGCGTCGACTTCGGTCTCGCTGGCGGCGGCGGCAAATTCCCATTGTGCGGTGGTGGGTAATGCCGCGCCACGGGTGTGGCAAAAAGCCCGCGCCGCAAACCACGACACATTCACCACCGGCGCCGTTGCGGGGCCCGGAGTCATGTCGTCATGCCAGTGGGCGAGGTAGTTTTCATCGGCGAAAATTTTCTTGATTCGGGACTTGCGCCATTGAGGATGAGCGCGCACGAATTCGAGAAAGGCGGCGTTGGACACCGCCCCGGCATCCAGATAAAAATCCTCCAGCGTGATTTTTCCACTGCGCTGGTCAATATCCGCGCTGTCGCCGTATAACGGACGATACTCGCCGCTCGGAACAAGCCGCATATCTCCATCCCCCTGCGCCGCACCGGAAAATATCACCGCGGCGACCACCACCGCAATCACCACTGCGGCGGCCACCACAGCAACCGCCACAGCAACCACCACTCGAGTGCACTTACAACTGATCACGAACCTCCCGGACTTCCGCGTCTGACACCATGGTATCGCCGTTGTCCCATGAGTTATAAACATAACTCAGCACATGCGCCACATCATGATCGCTCATGCGTATGGCGGGCATCACGCCGTTGTAGCGTTTGCCGTTGACCGTGATCTCCCCGGCTAAGCCGGTCAGCACCGCGCTAATGCTGCGTTCTTTGTCGGCTTTCAGCCAGTCGGAATCGGCAAGCGGTGGAAAGACGCCGGTCACGCCTTGGCCGTTGGCTTGATGACAAGCGGCGCAGTTCTGGTTGTAAATCCGCATTCCGGCGGCGATACGCTCCTCGCGAGTTTGCACCACCAGCGGGCGCACCTCTTCGTTAAGGTCAACCACCGCGCCGCCTTCGGGTTGATACACATCCTCATAGGTTTTTCCGGAATACACTTCGGCGGCAAGGGTCTCCGGGTAGAGAGAGAAATCCTCAGCCACCCGAATCATCCCCAGCGCGCCTTTGTTGAAAGCGCGAAAGATGGAATGGTCAACGATGATGTTCACCCCCGGCACCTGCATCTCCAGTTCGACGATGGTCGAGCCGCCGGCGGGGATGAGCGTGGACTGCACATTGCGGTTGATGAGTTCCCCGCCTTCCACATACACCTTGTCAAACACTTCGCCGATGATGTGAAAAGACGACACCAGATTTGGTCCCGCGTTGCCCACAAACAAGCGCAGGCGTTCCCCCGGTCGTGCCGGCAGGGCGGCGTCTCCCAGCAAGTTGCCTACCGAGCCGTTGAACACCACATAGTCGGCGTCCTCCCGCAGCGCCTTGGCCATGCTGAAAGGTTGATAGCCAGCCTCGCCGTGCGGTCCCTTGGTGTAAAACTCGCTCTGCAGGACATAGTATTCGCGATCCACTTCCGGCAACCCTTCTTCCGGTTCCACAAGAATAAGCCCGTACATGCCGTTGGCGATGTGCATGCCCACCGGTGCCGTGGCGCAGTGGTATACATACAAGCCCGGATTGATGGCTTTGAAAGAAAACACCGAGGTGCGTCCGGGGGCGGTGAAAGAAGAAGTTGCGCCGCCGCCGGGGCCGGTAACTGCGTGCAAGTCAATGTTGTGAGGCATGCGGCTGCTGGGATGATTGTGCAGATGAAATTCCACCAAATCGCCTTCACGCACGCGGATGAATTTCCCCGGCACCACGCCACCAAAAGTCCAAAACAAATACTCCACGCCATCGGCCAACCGCCCGACCATTTCACGGGTTTCCAAATTGACGACGACCTTGGTGGCATGCTTGCGCGTAATAGGCGGCGGAACATCCGGTGCCGTAGTCAATACGGCGATTTCCTCGCCGGTCACCTCGACGAGGGCGGCACTTTTTTCATCCGCCCCAGCACTAAAAACAATCGCCCATGCCAACAAAGCAAGGGAAACACGAAAGGTTTGCATGGTTCACTTACTCCACAAATAGAATTAACCCATTCTAGGCAAGCCACCAACCATTTTTTCGTGATATAAATCAATTTTGAGGGAATAAGGAGTCGGCTATCGCAAGGTCGTCATTCCCGAACGATAGAAAAATAGGGAGCGCCAGCGACCATAT
Source organism: Candidatus Poriferihabitaceae bacterium (assembly GCA_965262585.1). GTDB lineage: Bacteria > Pseudomonadota > Gammaproteobacteria > Arenicellales > Poriferihabitantaceae > JAHRAW01. The sequence continues at coordinate 166,790 of OZ253546.1, read as the reverse complement.
TTTTCATCGTATCGGGAATCCAGAAGGCTAAATAAGGAGCGGCTATCGCCGGGCATGTTGTACTGGATTCCCGCTTTCGCGAGAATGACGGCGTAGGGAGTCGGCTGTCGCCGGCATGTTTTACTGGATTCCCGTGTCCCCCAAGTCGTCATTCCCGCTGTCGCGGAAATAACGACTTGGCGGCACGAGAATGACGGCGGTACGTCGTCATTCCCGAACGATAGAAAAATAAGGAGCGCCAGCGACTATATTTTTCATCGTATCGGGAATCCAGAAAGCCAATAATGAGTCGGATCTCGCAGGAATGACGGGCCTGGGGAGTCGGCTGTCGCCGGCATGTTTTACTGGATTCCCGTGTCCCCAAGTCGTTATTCCCGCTGTCGCGGAAATAACGACTTGGGGCACGAGAATGACGGCGGTACGTCGTCATTCCCGAACGATAGAAAAATAGGGAGCGCCAGCGACCATATTTTTCATCGTATCGGGAATCCAGTAAAACAATCCCGGCGTAGCCGCTCCTCACCTCGTCATTCCCGCGAAACTGGAATCCAGTAAAACAATTCCGGCGCAAGCCGCTCCTTATTTAACTTTCCGCCAACGCCTGAAGTCGCAACGGATTTTTGATAACCACGCTGCGGCGGGATAGGGGGCGGATGATGCCGTCGTGGCGCATTTGGCTCAGGCAGCGGCTGACGGTCTCGGTGGTGAGGCCGAGGAGCAGAGCAATCTCGGTGCGGAGCAGGGGCATCTGCACTTCGCCTTGCTGTTGGTCGTCAGTATGATCGGCAAAAATCCGCAACAGCGCCGCGACTCGGGCTACGGCTTGAGGGCGGCGCAGTTTCGCCGCATCTGCACGGGCGCGCTCCACGGCATCGGCAAAATGTTGCAGGAAGTTTTCCTGTAAGTTCGGATGATGCGCAAAAACGCGGTGCAATCCGGTGCCTTCAAAGCAGCACAACTCGCAATCCGACAACGCGCTGGCGGTGCAGGAAACGGCTTCGGGAGTGCCGAACGGGCCGAGGAAATCGCCGGGGAAAAGCAACGCACTGACCTCGCCGGGCACTCCTGAGAAAGCCAGTTTGATCACCCCGGAAATGATGTTGCCAATAAAAAATGGCGGCGTCTGCCCCTCGATACAAATCGTTTTCCGCGCCCTGAAACTCTGGCGCGTGCGGTGCTGATGAATAATGCCCGCCTCCGCCTCGCTGAGCACGCCGCCAGTAGCCGGATGCCGCCCCAAACAATGCCGACACGCCGCCCGCACGCCTTGCCCCGCCGATTGAACGGGCGCAGCGTCAGTCATGATCGGGGCAGGAAGTCAAAACGCTAGCAAGCATCCGCTCGAGGCGCAACACAGGAAACACGACACAGCAATCCATCACAACCTCACCGGGAAAACAGTCGCCAGTATACCAGCGCACAAACCAAATGCGGGGATTTGTATGCGCCTATCACTGGATTCCCGATACGATGAAAAATATGGTCGCTGACGCTCCTTATTTTTCTATCGTTCGGGAATGACGACGGGCCGCCGTCATTCTCGTGCCCCAAGTCGTTATTTCCGCGACAGCGGGGATGACGAGTTGGGGACACGGGAATCCAGTACAACATGTCCGGCGATAGCCGACTCATTATTAGCCTTCTGGATTCCCGATACGATGAAAAATATGGTCGCTGGCGCTCCCTATTTTTCTATCGTTCGAGAATGACGGCGGCTGGTGCTCCCTATTTTTCTATCGTTCGAGAATGACGACCTTGCGATAGCCGACTCCTTATTTATCGTTCGGGAATGACGACGGGTGGGCGACAGCCGCCCTCAAGCCTTATCCAACGCCTGCACAAGATCCTGCTCAATATCATCAGGATCTTCCACGCCTACCGACAAGCGCACCAGACCATCGGTCAGGCCACGGGCGTTGCGTTCATCGGCGGGGACTTCGGCGTGGGTCATGGTTGCCGGGTGGGTGATCATGGATTCTACTGACCCTAGGCTTTCCGCCAGCCCGCATAGTTGCACTTGGTTCATCAATGCTTTGCCTGATGGGATGCCGCCTTTGAGTTCGAAGGACAGCATGCCGCCGTAGCCGCTCATTTCCCGCTTGGCGATTTCGTATTGGGGGTGGGATTTCAAGCCCGGATAACTGACTCTGGACACTTTGGGGTGATCCTCGAGGAATTTGGCGATGCGCAACCCGGTTTGGTCGTGGCGGTACATTCGCAGATGCAGGGTTTTAATGCCGAGCAGGGTCAGCCATGCATCGAAGGGGCTGTTGACCGCGCCGATGGTTTTCTGAATGAACTTAAGCCGGTCGTAAATTCCTTTGTCGTTGACCACCACCGCACCGCCGATGATTTGGTTATGGCCGCTCAGATATTTGGTGGTGGAGTGCATGACGATGTCGGCGCCAAGTTCCAGCGGGCGCAAAAACACCGGCGTAGCGAAGGTTGAATCCACGCCCACCGGGATACCCGCTTCCTTGCCGATTTTGGAGACGGCGCTGAGGTCGGTGATTTTGATGAGCGGATTGGAGGGCGTTTCCAGCCAGATTAGTTTGGTTTGCGGGCGAATGGCGTTGGCGACATTTTGTGGATCAGTGCTATCAACATAGGTGAACTCTATGCCGTAAGTTGTTAGTACTTGGTTGAAATGTCGGGAAACCCCGCCATACACATCGTCCGAGCAAACCACATGGTCGCCGGATTTAAGCAGTTTCATCACCGCATCCACCGCCGACATGCCGCTGGAGTAACAGACCCCGTATTTGCCGTTGTCAAGGGCGGCGAGGTTGGTCTCCAACACCTGCCGGGTGGGGTTGGATGAACGGGTGTAGTCAAACCCCAGATCCCGGCCCACTTCCGGTAGCACATAAGTGGCGGTTTGGTAAATGGGCGGGATAATCGCCCCGGTGGTCGGATCAGGACTCTGGCCGGCACGCACGCACTTGGTTTCAAATTTCATCGACTGCCTCACGGAAGGGAACGGGTAAATACAAAGGGCCAATGATACCGAATCCCTTCGCCGGGGGGAGAAATAAATGAGCGCATTAAGGAACGAATTACGCCCTACGACCGAAGAAACACCTCACACAAGGATGCCAGCCGTTCGGGGTGTTGGGCGTGGAGCCAGTGGCCGGCGTTTTTGATGATTTCTATGCGGGCGTTGGGGAAACGGGCATAGACTTCGTGGTGGCCGGTGGGTGGGAGATAATCGGAATCGGCACCGGCGATGAACAAGGTTTCGATGGCTGCTACCCGGCGGTTGTCATATCCGGCAAGAACTCCCAAATTTCGCCGGATGGCGGCGAGGTTCAACCGCCAGCGGTATCCGCCGCCGTCTTTTGTGGAGGCTTTTATCAGGTTCTGAGCGAGGAACTGCCGGGTGGCAGAGTCGGTGATTTGTTTCGCCAATGCCGCATCAATTTGTCGGCGGTCGGCGGAAGCCAGATTGAGCGCGACTAGGTCGAGGGCGGCCATGGCGTCCATCAATTCCAAGTGGCGGGCCGGGCGATAAGCCAGCGGTGCGATATCAACCACAATCAGTTTCGCCAGTTCAACATCGTGGTTCTGTGCCAGCATCATGGCGGCCTTTCCGCCCATGCTGTGGCCGAGCAGGGTAGGGCGATGCAATCCATGGTCGGCGATAAAACGCGCCACATCGGCGGCCATAACGGAATAGTCCATTTGATCGTGCCACGGCGAGCGGCCATGATTGCGCAAATCGAGACAAAAGACCTCGCAAAACGCCGAAAGATGCCCGGCGATAGTGCGCCAGTTGGCGTTGGAGCCGAATAGTCCGTGCAATATCAACACGGCAGGGTCACCAGAGTCACCATATTTGCGAAAATGCAACGCAAGCGATTCGCCGGGGTTGGGTTTTTGATTGGTTTTATGCATCGTTATCTTTTAATGCGCAGTCCGTTACAAGTATAGGCGATGGTTGGTCTTTCCGTTACACTTCGGCGGCGAATTGGGGCTCTGTGGGAAGGCAAAAATTGAACGGGAAAATTACTGGCGAGGGTGGGGGGGCTTATCCGGGGCGTGCGGATAATGTTCGGTTGGCGGTTTATGCGATTGTTGTGACGGTGTTGGTATTGTCGTTTGGCGATGCTGTGGTTAAGTTCGTGAGTGCCGATTTTTCGCTTTGGCAGTTATATGTGCTGCGTTCGTTGTTGGCGATACCGCCGCTGATTTTGTTGCTTAAACTTCCGGCGTCGGGCGTTTCTTTTATTCCGCGCGCCGTGGGCTGGACGGTGTTCAGGAGTTTTTTGATGGTGGTGATGTGGGCGATCTACTACGCCGCACTGCCGCATGTTGCGTTCTCCGTGGCGGCTTCGGTGCTATACACGATTCCGCTGTTCATCACGCTCTTTTCGGCGTTGTTCACCGGCGACAAGGTCGGAATGAAATCTTGGCTGGCGGTGGGTTTTGGGTTCAGCGGCGTTCTGGTAATCGTTCGCCCCACCGCCGAGGACTTCAACTTGTATGCGCTTTTTCCGCTGCTCTCGGCAATCCTGTTTGCCTACGCAATGATTCTGACCCGAACCAAATGCCGAAACGAAGATCCCAAAATCCTCGCGTTGATGCAAAACGTTTCATTTGTGATTACCGGCAGCATCGTCAGTCTGGGCTTGCTGATCTGGCGGCCGCTTGAACTGGCGGCGGTGAATCCGTTTTTATTCGGCAACTGGGCACCGCTTGGCATTACGCAGTGGCTGGCGGTGCTTACCCTCGCCGCTACCGTGGTGGTCGGCAACATCTGCGGTGCTTTCGCTTATCAGCGCGGCCCGTCGGCGATTATCGCCACCTTCGATTACACCTATTTGGTGTTCAGCCTGCTGTGGGGATTTTTGCTGTTCACCGAAATTCCCGACCTGCAGTCGGTTGTCGGCATGGTGATGATCGCCGTTTCCGGCATTGCCATCGCCCGCCAACCACGCGCCTGACGAGTTTTTTTTGTTACACTGCGCGCATGGCCAAACCCCGCGTTTTATTCCCCCGCGTTTTATACATATTACCACTCGTGCTGCCGCTTGCGTTGGTTGGGCTTGTGCTGGCGGGTTTCGCCGCGCCGACTCATGCACGGGAAAACATCCACATAGTCGGTTCATCCACCGTCTATCCTTTCGTCACGGTGGCCGCGGAAAAATTCGGCAAGTCGACCAATTTCAGAACACCAATCATCGAATCCACCGGCTCCGGGGGTGGTCTGAAACTGTTCTGCGCCGGTGTCGGCGAAGCCCATCCCGATTTCACCAACTCTTCGCGGCGCATAAAAAAATCCGAATTCAAACGGTGTCTCGAAAATGGCGTCACCGACATCATCGAGATCAAAATCGGCTATGACGGCATCGTGCTTGCCAACAGCAATCGCGCGCCGCAGGTGTCGCTGACGCGCAAGGAAATTTTCCTGGCACTGGCAAAGAATGTGCCGCACCCAAATGGCGATGAGGAGTTGGTGGCCAATCCTTATGCGGACTGGTCGGACATCAATCCGGCGTTGCCGGCGGTCAAAATCGAAGTGCTTGGCCCGCCGCCGACTTCGGGAACCAGAGATGCGTTCGTGGAGATGGGCATGGAAGGGGGGTGCAAGACGATTGCCTGGATCAAGGCGATGGAAAAAGCCGCTCCAGATGATTATCAGGCGGTGTGTCATCATATCCGTGAGGATGGCGTGTTCATCGAGACCGGTGAGAACGACAATTTAATCGTGCAGAAATTGCGCAACAACCCCAACGCCCTGGGTATTTTCGGATTCAGTTTCCTCGACCAGAACGGCGATGTGGTGCAAGGCTCGCGGGTGGAGAATATCGCGCCGGAATTCGAGAACATCGCCGACCGCTCATACCCCATTTCGCGGCCCCTATACCTATACGCCAAATCCGCGCACATCGACATCATATCCGGCATGGCCGAGTTCATGGCCGAGTTGACGGACGAGGACACCTGGGGGGAAGAGGGCTATCTCAGCGACCGTGGGTTGATTCCCATGCCAGAGGCGGAGCGCGCGCTGTTTCGTGACGCCACGCTAAACCGGAGTCGTTTGGACTTGTTGTAAGGGGTTGTAAACGGCGGGTTTTGCGCCGTTGCCCGGCATTCGTTTAGCGGCGTAAGTCGCTCATTTTTTCAAGCATAATACCGCGCCATGAACGCCCTCACTGTCCTGTGCCTGTTTTTCATCGGCTTGCCCGCCGCGCTGCTCGTAGCCATGCATTTCCTACGCCGCCGGGCGCGCCATCGCATCGAAAGCGCGTTCAAGGGGTTTTTGATGCTGTGCGCGTGCCTCGCCATCGTCACCACCATAGGCATCGTTTTATCGGTGCTGTTCGAGTCCATTCGCTTTTTCAACGTTGTGCCGTTGTGGGAATTTTTATTCGGCCTTGAATGGTCGCCGCAGACTGCCATCCGCGAAGATCAAGTGGGTTCCAGCGGCGCGTTCGGTGCCGTGCCGTTGTTTGCCGGCACCTTGCTAATCACCGTCATCGCCATGCTGGTGGCGGTTCCGTGCGGATTGCTATCGGCGATTTATCTGTCGGAATACGCAAGCCGCCGGATGCGCGCCGTGTTCAAGCCAGTGCTGGAAATTCTGGCAGGCATTCCCACGGTGGTTTATGGATTTTTCGCGGCCCTGACGGTGGGCCCGTTAATCCGCGATGCCGGCGAATTTCTGGGGCTTGCGGCGAGCGCGGAAAGCGCGCTGGCGGCGGGGCTGGTGATGGGTATCATGATCCTGCCGTTTGTGTCATCGCTATCCGACGATGTCATCAGCGCCGTGCCTCGTTCCTTGCGAGACGGCTCCCTGGGGCTGGGCGCGACCCGCTCGGAGACCATCCGCCGGGTGGTGTTGCCGGCGGCTTTGCCGGGAGTAGTCGGCAGCGTGTTGCTGGCGGTCTCCCGTGCGGTCGGCGAGACCATGATCGTGGTTATGGCGGCGGGGCTGGCGGCCAATCTTACCGCCAATCCCCTGCAGTCGGTGACCACGGTGACGGTGCAGATCGTAACGCTGCTGGTGGGCGATCAGGTCTTTGACAGCCCCAAGACGCTGGCCGCGTTTGCGCTGGGGCTGGTGCTATTCGCGGTTACTTTGTTGTTGAATGTCGTCGCCCTGCGCGTGGCGCGCAAATATCGAGAGCAGTATGAATGAGTTAATGCCAATGACGGAAAGCGAGACGCACCGGCGGCTGCGCAAGAACATCCGTGCCCGCTGTCGCCGGGAATGGCGCTTTCGCTTTATGGGCGCGGCGGCCATCGCCATAGGCATGGGTTTCCTGCTGTGGCTATTGGGAACGAACATCTGGCGGGCTTCCGGCGCGTTTTCCCAGACCAGTATTGCCCTCGACATCACGCTGGATGCGGAGCACTTCGATACGCCACTGCACCGACAGGCGATTTTTGACGCACCCTACGACAAAATGATTAAGCAAGCCCTGCGCGGGGATTTTCCCGAAGTGACCCGGCGCAAGGAGAAAAAGAGGTTATATCAACTGATTAGTTCGGGCGCCGAATATCAACTGCGGGATGCGGTGCTGGAGCATCCCGAATGGATTGGCGAGACGCGCCGCTTTTGGCTGACGGCGGATGACGAGATAGATTTGCTGGTAAAAGGGCGCATCGACCGCACCGTGCCCGAATCCAACCGCCGAGTGTCCGACCAATCCATCGCCTGGGTGGACGAACTGAATGCCCGTGGACGCATCAAAAACCGCTTCAACTGGACCTTCTTCAACTCCGGCGATTCGCGCAACGCCGAGCAATCTGGCATTCTCGGCGCCGCCCTGGGGTCGGTGTTCACGCTGCTGGTGACCATGCTGTTGGCACTGCCGGTGGGCATCGCCGCGGCGGTGTATCTGCATGAATTTGCGCCCAAAAACAAATTCATTGACTTGGTCGAAGTCAACATCAACAACCTCGCCGCCGTGCCATCCATCCTCTTCGGGCTACTGGGGCTTGCGGTGTTGATCAATTTCTTCGGATTGTCGAGGTCGGTGCCGCTGGTGGGGGGCATGGTGCTGGCGTTGATGACCTTGCCCACCATCATTATTTCCAGCCGTGCGGCACTGGTCGCGGTGCCGCCGCGCATCCGTCAGGCGGCGTTGGCGGTGGGGGCATCGGAAGTGCAGACCGTGGTCCACCATGTCCTGCCGCTGGCCTTGCCGGGCATGCTGACCGGTGCCATCATTGGCCTCGCGCAGGCGTTGGGTGAAACCGCGCCGCTGCTGGCTATCGGCATGGTGGCTTTCATCGTTGACTTGCCCGGCGGATTCACCGACCCGGCCACAGCCCTGCCGGTGCAGATATACTTGTGGGCAGACAGCCCGGAGCGCGCCTTTGTAGAACGCACTGCCGCCGCGATTGTGATGCTGCTGGCGGTGCTGGCGCTCATTAATGGCTTGGTCGCGCTAATCCGAAACAAAATGGAGATACGCTGGTGAATGAAAATGTTGCCTGACACACGGCGCACGTCCGGCGCACAACCGGCATCATCCACAAACCAGCCCTTTGGGCCCACCATTGGCAACGCTTTGGTGGACGATGCGGTGATGGCTTGCCGCCATGTGGAGGTGTCCTACGCAGGGAAGCAGGCGGTTTTTGATGTTTCCTTGGATCTGGCGAAAAACGAGGTGCTTGCCATGATTGGCCCGTCCGGGTGCGGCAAATCCACGCTGTTGCGCTGCTTCAACCGCATGAATGACACCATCGACCACTGCCGGGTGCGCGGCGAAATTACCCTGCACGGCCACGACATCCACGCCCGGAATATGGACGTGGTTTATCTGCGCGCACGGGTGGGGATGGTGTTTCAGACCCCCAATCCGTTTCCCAAGTCGGTGTATGAAAACGTCGCCTACGGGCCGAAACTTCACGGCATCAGCCGCGATCGCGCCGAACTCGATGAAATCGTGTTCAAGAGTTTGCGGCGGGCGGGCCTGTGGGAAGAGGTCAAGGATCGCCTCAATCAACCCGGCACCGGGCTGTCCGGCGGCCAGCAGCAACGGTTGTGCATCGCCCGGGCTATCGCCATTCAGCCCGAGGTGATTTTGATGGATGAGCCTTGTTCGGCACTGGATCCCATCGCCACCGCCCGCATCGAAGAACTCATCGATGAGTTAAAACAACGATATACCATTGGTATCGTAACCCATTCCATGCAACAGGCGGCGCGGGTATCCCAACGCACTGCATACTTTCACCTCGGCCATCTGGTCGAAGTAGGGCGCACCGAAGATATTTTCACCAACCCGGTTCACGCCTTGACAGAAGGATATATCACCGGACGGTTTGGATGAAAAAACAAATAGTTATTATTTTTATCTCGATAATGAGTGAGGTATGGTTATGAGCACCAACAGCAGCGAAGGCCACATTTTCAAGCGTTTTGACAGCGAAATGGAACACCTGTGTTCCCTGGCCATGCAAATGGGCCAACTAGCGGTCACGCAGTTACGAGAGGCCGTGGCCACTCTGGAAAGTCGGAATGTAGAACAAGCCCGGCAGGTTATCAAAAACGATAAGAAAATCAATGATCTGGACATTGAAGCGGATGATGAAATCGTGCGGATTGTGGCACTCCGGCAGCCCATGGCGCGGGATTTGCGGGAGATTATCGCAGTCAGCAAAATTATCGCCGAATTGGAACGGGCTGGCGATGAGGCACGCAAAATCGCCGGGCTTACCATTCATTTCTACGCTGGCGAAGATGATGCCAAAACGGCACCAGTGGAGCGCATCTTGCCGGATATTTACGCGCTGGCGGAGTTTGTGGAGGGCATGCTCAGCGCGGTTATGGCGGCTTTTGACGATCTGGACCTACGCGGGGCGCTGAAAGTGCTGAGCAGAGAACTAGAACTGGACGAGCAGTTGCAATCCATTCTGCGCCGTTTGAGCGTCTTCGTGCAGGAAGATTCCCGCAACGCCGAGCATTTTGTAGACATCGTACTAGGCATCCGCGCCCTAGAACGATTCGGCGGCCACGCAAAAAACATCGCCGGCCATCTAGTGTTCCTCAAACACGGCATCGATGTACGACACGAAGGCGTAGAGAACATTCTGGAACAGTTGAAAGGGGCGGAAGACGCCTGAAAACCGATCTGGCCGGGGATTTGGCTGGTTTGGCCGGAATAATAAGTAACTTTACATAATATCACTTATGCGAAGTTACTAAATGAGTCGGTTGTCGCCGGCATGTTTCACTGGATTCCCGCGTCCCCCAACTCGTCATCCCCGCTGTCGCGTGAATAACGACTTGGCGGCACGAGAATGACGAGTCTGGGAGTCCTCATCCGCAAACGAGGAATATCAAAAGTGCGTCATTCCCGAACGATAGAAAAATAAGGAGCGCCAGCGACTATATTTTTCATCGTATCGGGAATCCAGAAAGCCAATAATGAGTCGGCTATCGCCGGCATGTTTCACTGGATTCCCGCTGTCGCGAGAATAACGGCGTAGGGAGTCGGCTGTCGCCGGCATATTTCACTGGATTCCCGTGTCCCCCAACTCGTCATTCCTGCTGTCGCAGGAATAACGACTTGGCGGCACGAGAATGACGGCGGTACGTCGTCATTCCCGAACGATAGAAAAATAAGGAGCGCCAGCGACTATATTTTTCATCGTATCGGGAATCCAGAAGGCTAATAATGAGTCGGATCTCGCCGCACATGTTGTACTGGATTCCCGCTTTCGCGAGAATAACGGCGTAGGGAGTCGGCTGTCGCCGGCATGTTTTACTGGATTCCCGTGTCCCCCAACTCGTCATTCCTGCTGTCGCAGGAATAACGAGTTGGCGGCACGAGAATGACGGCGGTACGTCGTCATTCCCGAACGATAGAAAAATAAGGAGCGCCAGTGACTATATTTTTCTTCGTATCGGGAATCCAGAAGGCTAATAATGAGTCGGATCTCGCCGCACATGTTGTACTGGATTCCAGTTGCGCGAGAATAACGGCGTAGGGAGTCGGCTGTCGCCGGCATATTTCACTGGATCCCCGTGTCCCCCAAGTCGTCATTCCCGCTGTCGCGGAAATAACGACTTGGCGGCACGAGAATGACGGCGGTACGTCGTTATTCCCTGCTTTGGGGCATCTCGTCCATATCTGGGGAATCGGAAGCGTAGGGGGAATCGGGGGTTTCGGGTTGGTCGGGTGCGGGTGGTGGGTCGTCGTTTTGGTTATCGTCTTGGCTATCGCTTTGGTCTTCTCCCAGCACAGTGACTTTCACTTCAAAGCGTACTTCAGGATGCAGGATTATGTCCGCCGTGAATTCGCCGGTTTGCTTGATGGGTCCGTCGCCCTGAAACACTTCGGACTTCTCGATACGGCAGCCCGCTTCGGTCAGCGCTTCGGCGATGTCGGTCGGTGAGACCGACCCGTATAACTTGCCTGCTTCGCCGGCAAGGCGGGTGACGGTGATTTCGCGGATTCCGAGGTCAGCGCGGGCGCGGGCGACCTCCACTCGCTTGCTTTCCTCTCCGGCCAGTTGCTGCCGACGCTCATCGACACTGGCTTTGGCTTCGGCGGTGGCGCGCACGGCTTTTTCCTGCGGAATCAGGTAATTGCGGGCGTAGCCGTTGGCAACCTTGACGGTATCGCCGAGGTTGCCGAGGTTCTGGATTTTTTCCAGTAAAATGATTTCCATCATGCCTTCGCGCCTAGTTGTCGTGCTGGTCGGTGTAGGGAATCAGCGCAAGATAGCGGGCGCGCTTGACCGCGGCGGCCAGTTGGCGCTGAAAATGCGCCTTGGTGCCGGTGCTGCGGCGCGGCAGAATCTTGCCGGTATCGCTGATGTTGGCTTTGAGAATATCCATATCCTTATAGTCGATGGACTGAATCCCCTCGGCGGTGAATTTACAAAACCGCGGACGTCGTTGTACTCTGGCCATCACACGGTCTCCGGTTGAGGTTCGGGTTCGGGTTCGGGTTGTGGTTCGGGTTCTTGATCGGGTTGTTGATCAGGTTCTTTATCAAGTTGTTGATTTTCAGACTTGCCTTCATCAACGCTTTGTTCGGCATCATCCGCCGGTTGTTTGGCATCGTCCGCCGGTTGCTTGGTTTCACTCGCGGGTTCGGCGGGTTTGGCTGGTTCGGCGGCTTCGCGGGCTTCACGGGCTTCACGGGTCGCTTCAGCCTTTTCCCGGGCGGCACGTTTTTCGGATTCAATCCGCGCTTCTTCGCGCATTTCCTCGGCCTTCGCTTTGGCGAGGGCGGATTGTTCGGTGACAGCCTGGTCGCGGCGGATTACCAAACTGCGGATAATCGAGTCATTGAACTTGAAGTTTTTCTCGAGTTCCCGCAAAACCTCCAACTCGCATTCCACATTCAGCATCACATAATGCGCCTTGTGGACTTCGTTGATCATATAGGCCAGACGCCGCCTGCCCCAGTCTTCGACGCGATGAACAAGCCCCTTTTCGGCGGTCACCACATCCTTGTAACGCGCCAGCATAGTCGGCACCTGCTCGCTTTGATCCGGGTGGATCAACAGCACGATTTCATAATGTCGCATGATGTTTTATGGATCTCCCCACGGGTTGTATCTTCCCGCAACGGCGGTGAAGAAAGGAGTTTATAGAAGTGCGCGGATTATACCCTATTTGGCGGTGAAGTTGCACTTATTGAGTTGAATTCAAATTAAGGTCTAATATTCTCTCAAATGTTCTATAAGGTCTAAAATCTTCTATTAACCTTCTAATACGCGGGCTTTACTCAGCAGGGCAAATCGGCAATACTCACCGGTAAATGCTCGACACCATGCGGTCTAACCGCTTTCAACCCATTCACCATTCGGGAGAATTATGATGAAACGCAGAGAACTACTGAAAGGCGCCGCTGCCGGTGCGGCGGTTACCGCAACTGCGGTCGGTCTGGCCGCTTGCTCGCAGGAAGAGGATAAGACGGCGTTGCAACAGCAACTGGACGAAGCCAACAGCAAAATCGCCGAAATGACGGCGGCGCAACAAGCCCCGGCGGCGACTCAGGCGCGTATCGACGTGGCGATGGTTAGCACCTGGCCGCGAGATTTCCCCGGACTTGGCACCGGCGCGCAACGCTTTGCCAATCGCGTCAATAACATGAGCGATGGCCGCATTGTGATCCAATATTTTGCCGGTGGCGAGCGCGTCAAGCCGTTCGATTCGTTCGACGAAGTCGCTTCCGGCAACGCGCAGATGTATCACGCCGCCGAGTATTACTGGAAAGGCAAGCATCCGGGTTGGGCCTATTTCACCGCCGTGCCGTTCGGCTTAACCTACACCGAAATCAACGCTTGGATACGTTTCGGCGGCGGCCAAGAATTGTGGGATGAACTGGCCGGAGCAGCCGGTCTCAAAGGCGTGATGTGCGGCAATACCGGCGTGCAGATGGGTGGCTGGTTTCGCAAAGAAATGAACTCCGCCGATGACTTCAAAGGCTTGAAAATGCGCATCCCCGGACTCGGCGGCGATGTACTCGCCAAACTCGGTGCTTCGCCGGTTTCCCTGCCCGGCAGTCAGATTTACGAAAATCTGGTGTCCGGTGCGATCGACGCAACCGAATGGGTCGGGCCGTGGAATGATGCGGTGATGAAATTCTACGAAGCCGCCAAATATTATTACTACCCCGGCATGCACGAACCGGCGGCAATGTTGGCGTGTGGCCTCAACAAAGATTTCTGGGAGGGTTTATCCAAATCCGACCAGTTGATCATCGAAGCCGCCGCCGCCATGGAGAACGATGTAATGATGTCGGAATACAACGCTAAAAACGGCGAATCGCTGGCCCGATTGATCTCGGAACAAGGCGTGCAACTAAGACGTTTCAACGATGATATTTACGACGCATTCGGCAGAGCGGCGAACGAGGTGTTCGACGAAGTGGTCGAACACAGCGATCTGGCGCAACGCATCCACGCAAGTTTCGTCAAATCACGCGCCAATGTCGGTGCCTGGGCGAAAATTTCCGATCAGGAATATGTCAGCCAGCGAAACCGCGTGCTTGGCTTGTAACCCTGAGGTTGATCACCTTAGAACCGAGGAAAACTGAAAACGGAGTCTTCGGACTCCGTTTCTTTTGCGCAAGTCGGCACAACACTTCGGTCCAATTTTTGCCAAATGGGCTTTTGCCGACTGGGCTTTTATCGACTGGGCTTTTATCGACTGACATGCGCGCGCCGTTTCGATGAATCACCGCACGCTCACGGCCTGCGCATTGCGCCTGTCGGCGGCGTTGATGTGCGCGCTGGTGTTGTTATTTTTGCTCAACAACTATCTGGTGTATTGGCGCAACTGGCCCGAATTTTCCGCGCTATTCAGCGCCTCGCCGGCGCCACAAGGATGGATTCAATTACTCATCTACGCCGCGCTATTGGCCACGGTGGTGTGGCTGACGATTGCAACCCCGGCGAGATCGCTGCGCGACGACGCCGGTTTATACGCACACATGGCCGCTTATCTGATTCGCGCATCGTATTGGGCGGTGTTGCTGATTGGGCTTACCGATATGTTGATTTCATTTGTGCGGGTCGAAGGATTTCTCGAAGTGCTGGTCGGAAAAAATTTGGCGATTCAACTCGGTCGGCCGGTTTTTCGCGGCCTCTATGTGCATTACCCATTGTTGCTGGTCTCGCTCGTGATCGCTTGGTTCTCGCGTTCCCTCGGCTTCATCTGGCTGACGATTTTGGTGGTGATTGCGGAATTTCAAGTGGTAGTGTCGCGTTTTGTTTTTTCCTACGAGCAAGCGTTCATGGGCGACTTAGTCAGGTTTTGGTATGCCGCTTTATTTTTATTCGCCAGCGCCCACACGTTTTCCGCCGAAGGGCATGTGCGCGTCGATGTGCTATACGCCAATTTCAGCGCCCGAGGTAAAGCATGGACGAACACAGTCGGCGCGCTGCTGCTCGGGCTTCCGTTGTGCTGGACGATCCTGCTGCAAGGGATGTCCGGCAAGAGCTCGAGTATCAACAGCCCGTTGCTCGGTTTTGAGATTTCGCAGAGCGGCTACGGCATGTATGTGAAATATCTGATGGCCGGATTCTTGCTGGTCTTTGCGCTTTCCATGGCGTTTCAGTTTATCGGCGCGTTCCTAGAAAACGCCGCGACATTGCGCAATGATTCCGCACCGCCAAAGCAAGCAAAGTCGAACACAAACACCCCACCCAAAACGCGCACCTGATCCGAGCACTTCATGGAACTAGTCTTTCTCGCCATTTTGCTACTGCTGATGATGACCGCGCTGACGGCCGGTTATCCGGTCGCATTCGCGTTGCCCGGATCCTCGATTCTGGCAATCGCGCTGGCGGCGTTATGCGGCTATCTGTTTGCCGGCGACACCAGCGCCTACTTCGCGCAGGACGGGCCGACCCAGTGGCTGAGCGCCGGCGTGACCAATTTTCGCAGTTTGTATTGGGACGTCGAGCGCGACACGCTGATTGCCATTCCGCTGTTTGTGTTTATGGGCATCATGCTGCAAAGATCGAAGATCGCCGAGGATTCGCTAATCACCATGGCGCAGTTATTCGGCCCGGTTCCCGGCGGGCTTGGCATTTCGGTGGTATTCGTCGGCGCGTTGTTAGCCGCCACCACCGGCATAGTCGGCGCCACGGTCATCGCCATGGGATTAATTTCACTACCGGCGATGTTGAAACACAATTACTCGAAGCCACTCGCCAGCGGGACGATCTGCGCTTCCGGCACGCTCGGTCAAATCATTCCGCCGTCCATCGTCCTGATTATTCTCGCCGACCAACTTTCCAGCGCGGTCGACCAAGCCAGCACCGTGCGCAAGAGTGAATACCGCGAAGCAACCGGCGAGTTCTCCATGCCGTCTGAATTCGACATCACCTCAGCGAGTGCCGGCGATATGTTCATGGGCGCGCTCGTTCCCGGCGTGATGCTGGTGGGAATCTACATGCTCTACATCTTGATACGCGCACTGCTGCAACCCGCCAGCGCACCGCCGGTTCCCTACCATGGCCAATACGACCGCAAATTTGCGGTGCGCGTGTTAGTCGCATTGGTGCCGCCACTGGCATTGATCTTCACGGTACTCGGCTCAATCGTAAGCGGCGTCGCCACGGTCAATCAAGCCGGTGCAATCGGTGCGGTCGGCGCGATGATCATGGGCGGATACCGCTTGATGGAAGGCAAGCGCGGCGCCTACTGGCCGGCGTTGCTCGCGGTCGCCTCGACGGTGGTGATTTTAGTGTTGTTGAAACTATTCGACTTGAACATTAAAAACATCAAAACCAACCACGACCTCCTCGGCATCACCCTCGCGATGTTCGCGGTGACCGCGTTGTTGGTGGCGGTATTGTGGAGCGCGTGGCGCGCATGGCGCATCGACGACACCTTGCGCGGCGTCATGATCGACACCGCGAAAACAACCTCGATGGTGTTCATCATCCTCATCGGCGCCGCGATGCTGACCTCGGCCTTTCGCGGTTTCGGCGGCGAACATCTGGTCAAGGAATTTTTGACCGGCCTGCCCGGCGGTTTTTGGACGCAGTTCGTAGTGGTCATGGTGGTAATTTTTCTACTCGGATTTTTCCTCGACTTCATCGAAATTGCGGTGGTCGTGGTGCCGATAGTCGCGCCGATATTGCTATCCGATCCGTCCGCCAACATCACCGCGGTATGGCTCGGCGTGATGATTGGTTTGAATATCCAAACCTCGTTTTTGACGCCGCCATTTGGTTTCGCATTGTTCTACCTGCGCGGCGTGGCGCCACCCGAAGTCAAAACCACGCACATCTACAAAGGCGCGGTCGCCTTCATCGCCTTGCAACTGGCCGGCTTGGCAATCGCCGGCTACTTCCCAAGTTTGGTCAACTACCTGCCCTACCGCACCTACCTGACCTCGGAAACCGCGCCGCCGCCAATCAATCCGAGATTGCAATACTGCATCGAACGCCGCCTAGTCCGCGAATACGACAACGACCGCGAACAAATCATAGACGGCATCGAACGCGTGAGTTCATTGGATTTGTCGGTATTGCCGAACAACCATCGCAACTCGCTGGCCGACGGTTTAGATAAAGCGCGCGATACTTTTGCGTTGGTGGAACGGATGGTGACTGCCGAGCAGAAACTAACCGCGTATAGCGATGAATACGCCCCGCTGCAACGGCGGGTGCGGCGCATTCAGATCGATGGCCGTAAAATTGATCGCAAAATCGAGCGAGCAGAAACCCTCCTCGACCGGTTGCAACGCAAGCAAACCAATATTCCGCGACAACTAGACCTGAGCGCCGAAATCGCGCAATTACAACAGCGCAAAACCGCGTTGCAAAACAGTATTCCCGCCAACTGGACCGCCGCCAAAGCAGAGTATGTAAAACTCGCCGCCACCGACCAACAAGCGCGCCTCGCATACCGGCGCAATGTGGATGATGCGTATCAATCGCTCAACGAGATGCGCGATTTGCTGGGACAAAGCGATTCACTGGCCGCGCTCGGCGAACCGCTGACCGCCCTTGAAAATGCCCTCGCCTCCAACCCCGCAAGCGCGGCAACCACGCACATCAAACCGCTGGAAAACGAATTAACAAACATCCCCGGCGCCGACCCGATCAAGTCGCTGTTATCAGAATCCCGGCGCGCGCTCAAGGACAACAACCCGGCCAAGGCAAGACAATTATTGCAACAAGCAGTCGCCCTGTTCAACCAACAAATCACCTGGCGCACCACCGCCACAGAATCACTTTTACCAACCCTCAATCAATACAACAACGCAATTAAAAACACCATCGGCCTGCGCCTGCAAAAACGCTTAACCACCGACCAAGCCAAAGACATAGCCAGTTGCCAATCGGCACATCGGGATATTTCGTTGAATTTTTAATAACCCATTGGAAAGCACTATTATGAAATTACCTAAAACTCTCGATACCTGTCAACCCATTCTTGAAATTCTCAGCAATGACCAGTCATTGAACAAAAAAGATTTAAGGATTCAAGTGCGGGATAAGTATTATTCCGCCCTTCCCGAAGACTTGCTCAATCAAGTCACTAAAACCGGGCCCAATGCGTTATTGCACCGTATACATTGGGCAACCTCTCATTTAAAACTTGCAAAGTTTGTACATTACCCTGAGCGGGGGAGGGTGCAAATAACGGAAAAGGGGAAATCCGCCCTTTTGAAAGGAAAGATAACAAGCAAGGACATCATCAAAGATCCTGATTATTTAGCGCACGTCGCCAATCGCAAAACAAAGACACGCGCAAGAAAAGTGGATAATGTTACAGAGAATACTGACAACGATGCGGACTTAAAAGGCGCGTCTCCACAGGAGTTAATTGATAAAGGCCTGTCTGCCATTGAAGAACAAACCAAGGATGAACTCTTGGACAAACTAAAAGAAATCAACCCCTATTATTTTGAAAGAGTGATACTGGAACTCTTCAAGAAAATGGGTTACGGGGATTTTCTTGAAACACCGAAATCTGGAGATGGCGGGATTGACGGAGTGATTAATTCAGACCAACTCGGTCTTGAAAAAATCTATACTCAGGCAAAGCGTTATTCCGAAACCGATGTCAGTGAAAAAGAGATTCGCAATTTCATCGGCGCAATGAGTGGAGACACGAACAAAGGCATCTTCGTCACTACTTCCAATTTTCATAGGAATGCGCAGGAAAAAGCCAGTCAGGCGCACCACTCAATAATTCTTATTGATGGAAGCAAGTTGGTTGATCTAATGTACCAACACAACATCGGCGTGCAGACGCAACAAACCTATGAAACAAAAATCATAGACGAAGATTTTTTTGACCAGGAATAGACGGGTCAATACCGCTAATACTCCAACTTAAGTCGCTCATTATTTAGTTTCTGGATTCCCGATACGATGAAAAATATAGTCGCTGGCGCTCCCTATTTTTCTATCGTTCGGGAATGACGACGGGCCGCCGTCATTCTCGTGCCCCAACTCGTCATTCACGCGACAGCGGGAATGATGAGTTGGGGACACGGGAATCCAGTGAAACATGCCGGCGATAGCCGACTCCTTATTAGCCTTCTGGATTCCCGATACGATGAAAAATATGGTCGCTGGCGCTCCCTATTTTTCTATCGTTCGGGAATGACGACGGGCCGCCGTCATTCTCGTGCCCCAACTCGTTATTCACGCGACAGCGGGAATGACGAGTTGGGGACACGGGAATCCAGTAAAACATGCCGGCGATAGCCGACTCATTATTTATCTTTCTGGATTCCCGATACGATGAAAAATATGGTCGCTGGCGCTCCCTATTTTTCTATCGTTCGGGAATGACGACGGGCCGCCGTCATTCTCGTGCCCCAACTCGTTATTCACGCGACAGCGGGGATGACGAGTTGGGGACACGGGAATCCAGTACAACATGCCGGCGATAGCCGACTCCTTACGCCGTCATTCTCGCGAAAGCGGGAATCCAGTAAGACATGTTCGGCGACAGCCGACTCATTATTGGCTTTCTGGATTCCCGATACGATGAAAAATATGGTCGCTGGCGCTCCCTATTTTTCTATCGTTCGGGAATGACGACGGGCCGCCGTCATTCTCGTGCCCCAACTCGTCATTCACGCGACAGCGGGAATGATGAGTTGGGGACACGGGAATCCAGTACAACATGCCGGCGAGAGCCGACTCATTATTAGCCTTCTGGATTCCCGATACGATGAAAAATATAGTCGCTGGCGCTCCTTATTTTTCTATCGTTCGGGAATGACGCACTTTTGATATTCCTCGTTTGCGGATGAGGACAAGTCGCAATGGGTACCTACGAAAAAAACCACAATCTCGTCATTCTCGTGCCCCAACTCGTCATTCACGCGACAGCGGGAATGATGAGTTGGGGACACGGGAATCCAGTGAAACATGCCGGCGATAGCCGACTCCCTACGCCGTTATTCTCGCGAAAGCGGAAATCCAGTACAACATGTTCGGCGATAGCCGACTCATTATTAGCCTTCTGGATTCCCGATACGATGAAAAATATGGTCGCTGGCGCTCCCTATTTTTCTATCGTTCGGGAATGACGAGTTTTGATACTCCTCGTTTGCAGATTTTGACGAGGCTTTTAAGGAAGGAAAAATGATTTTGGGACGGTAATGGTCAATATAATAGCAATGCCCATTCCACCGAGCAATCCACCCAGTAATCCACCCAGTATCCACACTTTTACTTTTTGGATATCTTCCTTGGTGACCATGTGCTTAATATCAGTTTCGATTTTAGTTAAACGGTCCATGGCATTACATATCGGCGTTTGATTAGAAAAATAGTATACACAAAAAATAGACGAGAACTCGCTTTTGACTACAATTTCACGCCTATTTTTTCAGAATCAATACCGATAATGCTCCGGTTTATACGGGCCGTCTACTGGTACACCGATGTAGTCGGCTTGTTGTTGGGTCATTTTGGTTAGTTTGGCGCCGACTTTTTCTAGGTGGAGGCGGGCGACTTCTTCGTCCAGGTGTTTGGGGAGTACATAAACCTCGTTGTCGTATTTGGCAAAGTCTCGCCATAGTTCAATTTGTGCCAATACCTGATTGGTGAAACTGTTGGACATCACAAAACTCGGATGGCCGGTGGCGCAGCCGAGGTTGACCAAGCGGCCTTCGGCGAGTAGCGTGATGCGGTTGCCGCTCGGCAGGATGATTTGGTCGACTTGCGGTTTGATGTTTTCCCATTGGTATTTTTTCATCTCGGCAATGTCGATTTCGTTGTCGAAATGCCCGATGTTGCAGACGATGGACTGATCTTTCATGCGCAACATGTGGTCGTGGGTGATGACGTTGAAGTTGCCGCTGGCGGTGACAAAAATATCCACTTCCCCGCACACTTCATCCATTCGCACCACCCGATAACCTTCCATCGCCGCCTGCAACGCGCAGATCGGATCGACCTCGGCAACCCACACGGTCGCGCCCAATCCGCGCAGCGATTGCGCGCAGCCTTTGCCGACATCGCCGTAGCCGAGCACCAACGCGATCTTGCCGGCGATCATTACATCGGTGGCGCGCTTGATGCCGTCAACCAGCGACTCGCGGCAGCCATACAGATTGTCGAATTTGGATTTGGTGACCGAGTTATTTACATTGATTGCCGGGAATGGCAAACCATCTTGCGCCGCCATTTGATATAAACGTTGAACGCCGGTGGTGGTTTCTTCGGTAACGCCACGGATGTTGGCGAGGCGGCGGCTATACCATCCGCCATCGCTTTTCAGGCGGTTTTTGATGGCGGCGTACAACGCGACTTCCTCTTCGCTACCGGGGTTGTCGAGCACCGAGAGATCCTTTTCCGCCTTGGTGCCGAGTATCAGCAACAGCGTGGCATCGCCGCCGTCATCGAGAATCATGTTAGGCGCGCAGTCTTCGCCGTGCCCGTCTCCCCAATGCATGATGCGGTGGCTAAATTCCCAATATTCTTCGAGCGACTCGCCCTTGTAGGCGAACACCGGCACGCCGCTATCGGCGATGGCAGCGGCGGCGTGATCCTGAGTCGAGAATATATTGCACGAAGCCCAACGCACTTGCGCGCCGAGTGCGGTCAGCGACTCAATCAACACCGCCGTCTGGATGGTCATGTGCAGGGAGCCTGCAATACGCGCACCTTTCAACGGCTGTTCATCGGCATATTTCTGCCGAACCGACACCAGTCCGGGCATTTCGGTTTCGGCAATGTTCATTTCCTTGCGCCCCCAACCGGCCAGACTGATGTCCGCCACTTGATAATCGGGGTTGAGTTGTTGTGCGGTTTGTGTAGGCATTTTTACAGTCCGGTAGGGTATAAATAAGTAAGAATCAGAGGCCAGCGTCGGCGCGCAACTGCCCGGCCTTGTCGGTGTTTTCCCAAGTAAAGTCGCTATCGTTTCGCCCGAAATGTCCGTAAGCGGCGGTCTTGCGGTAAATCGGTCTGAGTAGGTCGAGGCTTTGAACGATGGCCTTGGGGCGCAGATCGAAGTGCTTGGCAATCAGTTTTTCAATTTGCGCATCGGCGATTTTTCCGGTGCCGAAAGTTTCCACCATCACCGAGACCGGCTGCGCAACCCCGATGGCATAAGCGACTTGCACCTCGCATTTGTCCGCCAATCCCGCCGCCACCACGTTCTTGGCGACATGCCGGGTGGCGTAAGCCGCCGAGCGGTCAACCTTGGACGGGTCCTTGCCGGAGAAAGCACCGCCGCCGTGGTGCGCCGAGCCGCCGTAAGTGTCGACGATGATCTTGCGTCCGGTAAGGCCGCAGTCGCCGACCGGGCCGCCGATGACAAAACGCCCGGTGGGGTTCACCAAAAATCGCGTGTCGGCGGTGATCATTTCAACGGGCAACACCGGCTTGATTATTTCTTCGATAACCGCCTCGGACAACTCGCCGTGTTCGACGCCTTCATCGTGCTGAGTGGATAACACCACGGTGTCCACGGTCTGCGGTTTGCCATCAACATAGCGCACCGTCACCTGCGATTTGGCATCCGGGCGCAACCACGAAAGTTTGCCGGATTTGCGCACTTCGGCTTGCTTGGCAACCAGCCGATGCGCGTAGGTAATGGGAAACGGCATGAGCACGTCGGTTTCGTTGCACGCATAGCCGAACATCAAGCCCTGATCACCGGCGCCCTGATCGAGGTCCAACCCTTCCCCTTCGTTGACCCCCTGGGCGATGTCCGATGACTGCTTGTCGAGGGATACGAGGATCGCGCAACTTCGCGCATCAAAACCCATTTCCGAAGAGTTGTAGCCGATGTCGGCAATGGCATCGCGCACCACTTCGGGAAAATCCACCGATGCGCTTGAGGTAATCTCGCCGCCGAGCACTACCATGCCAGTGGTGACCATAGTTTCGCAGGCAACCCGTGACAGCGGATCTTGACTCAACAGCGCATCGAGCACCGCATCCGAAACTCGGTCGGCAATCTTATCAGGATGGCCTTCGGAGACCGATTCGGAAGTAAACAAAAAGGAATTTGACATTAATGAGGCCTCATTCATACCCGCCCCGATGCCGGTGGCAGTCGGGCAAGTCAAGAATTGGTTGGAGGTTAATCAGGATATTCGCAAGGTCGGCAATAATAGCATAATTGCCGCCCGGCGGTATATCGCCGCAATACGCCCTAGACGCGAAACTACCCACGCCCCCCACCGGGCTTTCGCGGGTTACGCCCCGCGCTTTGCGTTAGAATAGCACCCCTGCCCCGCGCCCCGGCCAACCCTCGATGAACCCCAAATCCGCCCAATCCCCCGCCCTCGCCGGCCAATCCGCCAGCGAAACCGCCCGCATATTAAGCGAAGCCCTTCCCTACATCCGGCGTTATCAGGGCAAAACCATCGTCATCAAATACGGCGGCAGTGCCATGGGAGACGAGGCGCTGAAAAACAGTTTCGCCCACGATGTCATCCTCATGAAATTGGTGGGGATGAATCCGGTGGTGGTGCACGGTGGCGGCCCGCAGATCAACCAACTGCTGGCGAAAATCGGCAAGGAATCCACTTTCATCGACGGCATGCGCGTCACCGACAGCGAAACTATGGATGTCGTGGAAATGGTGCTGGGCGGGCTGGTCAATAAAGACATCGTGCGCTTAATCAATTCCCTCGGCGGCCACGCGGTCGGCCTGAGCGGCAAAGATGGCAACCTGATTCGCGCCCGCAAACTGCATGTCGACAAAGGCGACCCGCTACTCGAACGCCCGGAAATCATCGACTACGGCCATGTCGGCGAGGTCGAATCCATCGATCCAAAGGTCGTGCAACTGCTACAAAGCCGCGCCTTTATTCCGGTAATCGCGCCCATTGGGGTAGGCGAGGACGGGCAAACCTACAACATCAACGCCGACTTGGTGGCGGGTAAAATGGCGGTGGTTCTCGATGCCGAAAAACTGATTCTACTAACCAACACCGCCGGGGTAATGGATCAAAACGGCCAACTGGCCGCCGACCTTAACGCATCGGCCATCGACAAACTGCTGCGGGAAGGGGTTATCGGCGACGGCATGTTGCCCAAAGTAGACTGCGCTCTGGAGGCGGTCAAAAACGGCGTCAATTCCGCGCTCATTATTGATGGCCGGGTCGAACATGCATTGCTGCTTGAATTGTTCACCGACGCCGGAGTCGGCACCCAGATTAGTCCATAATGGGCTTCTGAATCAGCCCTGCCCATGGTTTTCCCGCCACCGACCTATTGCGGCATGCCCCTCGACCGCAGCAGCGTGTTGCGCGAAGACCCGGCGTGGATTCTCCGGCAACTCAATTCCGACCACACCCGGATTCTACCGCTGTGGCGTGACCGCAACTTATTCAGGCAGCATCGACAAGATCAGGCATTGAGTCAGCCAGAAGCCTGTTTTATCGAAGCATGCGATGTCAATAAACACTGGGCCGAAGTCATGGTCTTGGATTCAACCGAACTAATTTACCTCGGCCACGACCGCCACGCGCCGATATTTGCCGCCGACATCACCCACTTGGAAGAACACCACGCCATGCGGCTGATTGCCGCCACCGCCACCGAAGCCAAATTCCTCGATTTACGCACAGTCGGCACGGTACTCGGCGGCGAACAAGCGGCGACCATGGCCTATGCCCGTGGCCTCGCCTATTGGCATCGACAAAATCAATACTGCGGCCGTTGCGGCAACCCCACCCACAGCCACCGAGGCGGACACATGCGCCGTTGCGTTGACGCACAATGTGCGCGGGAATTATTTCCCCGAATCGACCCGGCGGTAATCATGCTGGTAGAACAACTCGCGCCCGACGATGGAATCCCCCGATGCCTATTAGGACGAAGCCGAAACCTGCCCAAGCGGGTTTATTCCACCCTCGCCGGTTATGTGGACCCCGGCGAAAGTTTGGAAGAAGCGGTGGCACGGGAAGTCATGGAAGAGACCGGCATCGCGGTTTGCCAAACCACCTATCTGGCATCCCAGCCGTGGCCATTCCCGTCCTGCATGATGATGGGTTTCCACGCCCACACCCGCGACCAAAAAATCACCATCGCCGCCCATGAACTGGAGGACGCCCGTTGGTTCAGCGCCGCCGAAATCCAAAAATTCGGCGAATACGACGACCCCAACAACGACATCGCCCTACCCCGCCGAGATTCCATCGCAAGAATTTTGATTGACACTTGGCTGGCGGAAGTATCAAAACTCGTCATTCCCGAACGATAGAAAAATAGGGAGCGCCAGCGACCATATTTTTCATCGTATCGGGAATCCAGAAGGCCAAATAAGGAGTCGGCTATCGCCGGCATGTTTTACTGGATTCCCGTGTCCCCCAACTCGTCATCCCCGCTGGCGCGGGAATAACGACTTGGGGGCACGAGAATGACGGCGGTGCGTCGTCATTCCCGAACGATAGAAAAATAGGGAGCGTCAGCGACCATATTTTTCATCGTATCGGGAATCCAGAAGGCTAATAAGGAGTCGGCTATCGCCGGCATGTCTCACTGGATTCCCGCTTTCGCGAGAATGACGGCGTAGGGAGTCGGCTATCGCCGGCATGTTGTACTGGATTCCCGTGTCCCCCAACTCGTCATCCCCGCTGTCGCGGGAATAACGACTTGGCGGCACGAGAATGACGAGTCTGGGAGTCCTCATCGGCAAACGAGGAGTATCAAAACTCGTCATTCAGCCCTTACACTCCTCCGCAACCTCAACAATAGCCGCTTCCAACAATTCCAACCCACGGGCGATTTCTGCTTCGTCGATGGTTAACGCCGGGGCAAAGCGCAGCACATTCGGACCGGCGTTTAGCACCAGCAACCCATGCCCGGTGCAAGCGGTGAGAATCGCCCTAGCGCGGTCGTGCCACAAGTCATTCAATTCACAACCAAGCAACAATCCTTCACCACGGATTTCGCTAAATAGTTGAAAGCGCTGGTTGATTGACTTCAATCCCTGTTTCAACAACCGACCTTTTGCGCGCACCGCCGCCAGCATTGGCTCGGTGTTGACGATTTTCAGCACCCGATTGGCGACCGCGCATGCCATAGGATTGCCGCCGAAAGTGCTGCCGTGGACGCCCACCGCGAAACTTTTGGCGATGGCTTCGGTGGTCAGCATCGCGCCGATGGGAAAGCCACCGGCGAGACCTTTGGCGGTGGTCAAAATGTCCGGGGTAACGCCCAATTTTTCGTACATATACAAAAAGCCGGAACGCCCGACACCGGTTTGTATTTCATCCAATATCAAGAGCGCGTTGTGGCGGTCGCACAATTCGCGGGCGGCGGCGACAAACTCCGAAGTGGCTGGCGTAACCCCGCCCTCCCCCTGAATGGGCTCAAGGATTATCGCGCAGGTGGACTCGCCGACTACTTTTTCCAGCGCCGCGACATCGTTGAATGGCGTATGAATAATGCCACCGGGTTTGGGGCCAAAGCCGTCGCTGTATTTGGATTGCCCGCCGACGCATACGGTAAAAAAAGTCCGCCCGTGAAAAGCATTATCGAAGGCGATGATGTCGTTCTTACCCGAACCATGCACATCGAGAGCATAACGGCGCGCCAGTTTGAGCGCGGCTTCGTTGACTTCAGCCCCGGAGTTGGCAAAAAACACCCGCTCGGCAAAAGTGATGCCGCACAACCGCCGCGCCAATTCGATGGCCGGCCCGTTGGCAAGCAAGTTGCTGACATGCCAGAGTTTATCCGCCTGCGCAGCGAGTGCCTCACGAAGTTGCGGATGGGCATGCCCAAGCACACTAACCGCAATCCCGGCGGCAAAATCCAGATACTCATTGCCATCCGCATCCCAAATACGCGAACCCTCGCCACGCACCGGCAAAATCGACATCGGCGCATAGTTAGGCGTCATAACTTGGTCATACAATGCCCGGCTGACTTCGTTTGGTTTCGCCGGAGATTTTGTAGATGCGGATGACATAACACAAATTATCAAAATTGGTAGGGCATTCTACCCCATATGGAGCGGCTTACGCCGGACATGTTTTTACTGTAAAACAATTCCCCTCCATTCAGCATGGAAAAACATGCAAATTACATTACAATAATCCACAAAATGCGCAACCCCGCCCTACCACCGGAAAAATAATCATGCCCAGCAGCACCCCGCCCGAACGAGAATCCATGGAAGTCGACGTCGTCATAGTCGGCGCCGGTCCGGCTGGTTTATCCGCCGCTTGCCGCTTGATGCAACTCGCCAAAGCGCGGGCGCAGGAATTATCCGTGGTGGTATTGGAAAAAGGCTCGGAGGTGGGCGCGCATATCTTGTCTGGGGCGGTGTTCGAACCCCGTGCGATGGACGAATTATTTCCCGATTGGAAAGACCAAAACGCACCCCTCAACACCCCGGTCACAACCGATCAACTATATCTATTCCGCAACGCCGAAAAAGCAATCTCGATACCCCACGCGATGGTGCCGAAACCCATGCGTAACGATGGCAATTACATCGTCAGCCTCGGCGAAGTGTGCCGTTGGTTGGGGCAGCAGGCCGAAGCACTCGGCGTGGAAATTTTTCCGGGCTTTCCAGCATGCGAAGTGTTATATCACGAAGGCGGCGGCATCAAAGGAGTCGCCACCAGCGAAATGGGGCGTGATGTCGCTGGCGAACGCAAAACATCCTTTGAACCGGGAATGGAACTACACGCGCGCGCAACCATTTTCGCCGAAGGATGTCGCGGGCATCTCGGCAAACAGTTGATTGAAAAATTCAACCTCGATGCCGACCGCGCAACCCAACATTACGGCATCGGCATCAAAGAACTATGGCAAATCGACCCGGGCAAACATCAACCCGGGCTGGTGGTGCACGGCGCCGGTTGGCCGCTTTCGCAAAACGGCGCATCCGGCGGCTCGTTCCTCTATCACCTCGGCGACAATCTGGTCTCGCTCGGATTAATCACCGACCTTTCCTACGACAATCCCTACCTCAGCCCCTTCGACGAACTGCAACGCCTCAAACATCATCCGGTATTTCGCAAACATCTCGACGGCGGCGAACGCATCGCCTACGGCGCCCGTGCCATCACCAAAGGTGGCCTCAATGCGCTACCGAAAATGGTATTACCCAACGGATTGTTGATTGGCTGCGACGCCGGCACCCTCAATTTTTCCAAGATTAAAGGATCACACACTGCAATGAAATCCGGCATGATCGCCGCCGAAACGGTATTTGAAACGTTGACCGAAACATTGACCGGAGGCGCTTCACTCGATTCCTACCAACAACGTTTCAACGATTCATGGCTACACCACGAACTACATAAATCAAGAAACTTCGGCGCGGCATTGCATAAATTCGGCGTGTGGATGGGCGGTGCTTACAACTACCTCGATCAAAACCTATTCAACGGCAAACTCGCTTTCAACTTAACCGACCCGACAGCCGACCACGCCACCCTCAAACCGGCATCGGAATGCAAACCAATCGCCTATCCAAAACCAGACGGCAAAATTAGTTTCGACAAAACCTCATCGGTATACCTATCCAACACCAACCACGAAGAAGACCAACCGGTTCACTTGCAATTAACCAAACCCGCGGACGCCATAAAAGTAAACTTCACCACCTACGCCGGCCCCGAAGCATACTACTGCCCGGCCGGCGTATACGAATTTCTCCCCGGCAGCGACTCCGGCAACCCCGAATTTCGCATCAACGCCCAAAATTGCGTACACTGCAAAACCTGCGACATCAAAGACCCAACCGGAAACATAACCTGGGTAACGCCCGAAGGTGGCGGCGGTCCTAATTATGTGAATATGTAATCTGGCGTACTTCATGTATGTTGTAATTGCTCACACATTATTATGATCTCATTTGTAGATAGCGGAATAGAAATGCAGGAAAAATATTTTGCATATGGCTCCAACATGTTTGCGCGGCGGTTGTGCAAGCGAGTGCCGAGCGCAAAAGTAATCGGAATCTACACCTTGCCAGCCCACGATTTACGTTTTCATAAACGCAGCGACAAAGACGGCTCGGGTAAATGCGATGCGTATTATACCGGAGACAAAAATCACGCCGTAATCGGCAGATTATTCACCATTGACGCTGGCGAAGTAGACGCATTAGATAAAGCCGAAGGTTTGGGATACGGCTACGAAAAAAAAGTAGTCCGCGTACTAAATGAAACCGGCGAAACTGAAACCGCATTCACCTATTGCGCCGCCCCCACCGCAATCAACACCACCATCCACCCCTTCACTTGGTATAAACAACACGTCCTAACCGGCGCCAAAGAAGCCGGTTTACCCCCCGACTACATAAAAAAAATCGAAGCCATAACAGCAACCCCCGACCCAAACCGAGACCGCGAAAAAATAGAAATGGCGTTGCATAAATAATTAAGGAGTCGGCTATCGCCGGCATATTTCACTGGATTCCCGTGTCCCCCAACTCGTCATCCCCGCTGTCGCGGAAATAACGACTTGGCGGCACGAGAATGACGAGTCTGGGAGTCCTCATCCGCAAACGAGGAATATCAAAAGTGCGTCATTCCCGAACGATAGAAAAATAAGGAGCGGCAGCGACCATATTTTTCATCGTATCGGGAATCCAGAAAACTAATAATGAGTCGGCTATCGCCGGCATGTCTCACTGGATTCCCGTGTCCCCCAACTCGTCATTCCCGCTGTCGCGGGAATAACGACTTGGCGGCACGAGAATGACGATCTGGGAGTCCTCATCCGCAAACGAGGAATATCAAAAGTGCGTCATTCCCGAACGATAGAAAAATAGGGAGCGCCAGCGACCATATTTTTCATCGTATCGGGAATCCAGTAAAACATGTCGGCGTAAGCCGCTCCTTAATTGTGTTAATATTAACAGCCGCATACAAACAGAGGTAATGATTATGGATCCTGCCATCGCCGCATTGTTAGTTGGGACGGTACCACTGCTTATCGTGTTCTTTGCTGTGCTACACCAAAACAAAAACAACAAAAACAAATAACCGGCACTTGGGGCTACTTTGATTGCGGCGGCCGCATTGCTCGTCCTGCTTTACATCGCGCATCGTCAGGACGATCAAAAGCCGGAATAAAGGCGGGGTGTTTTTGCTCCAGCGGCGGTGTCGCGATCCGATCTCCTATGGGCTTGTTATTGTGTTGTCCTTGCACTGCCTATTCCCCCCTGTATAATCGGAGTGTCGCGCGTCCAAAAGATGTTCGTTGTTGTTCTTGCACTGCCTATTCCCCCCTGTATAATCGCTTCCCGGATACTACTGCCGAGGAAACGGGTTGTTCTTGCACTGCCTATTCCCCCCTGTATAATCCGGACACCATTAGCCCCATCGGCTCATTCAGTTGTTCTTGCACTGCCTATTCCCCCCTGTATAATCTGTTGCCTCGTTGAGTGGATTAATTAATGAGTTGTTCTTGCACTGCCTATTCCCCCCTGTATAATCCGAATTCATACGGGCGCATCCGTGGCTTAAGTTGTTCTTGCACTGCCTATTCCCCCCTGTATAATCGTCGGTGTCTACATGCTGTCGCATTACGAGGTTGTTCTTGCACTGCCTATTCCCCCCTGTATAATCCGGCGAGGCAGTAACCCGCGAGCGCATCGAGTTGTTCTTGCACTGCCTATTCCCCCCTGTATAATCCTCAAAGTCAGCGGCCTCGCCTTTGGTGTGTGTTGTTCTTGCACTGCCTATTCCCCCCTGTATAATCCCTTGTAGACTTGCTGATTGATTGCGTTGAGTTGTTCTTGCACTGCCTATTCCCCCCTGTATAATCCGAAGGCAGCGACTCCTATATGGCCGAGGCGTTGTTCTTGCACTGCCTATTCCCCCCTGTATAATCCGAAGGCAGCGACTCCTATATGGCCGAGGCGTTGTTCTTGCACTGCCTATTCCCCCCTGTATAATCCGTTGGTGGACATGGCCAAGATGGGCATGCAGTTGTTCTTGCACTGCCTATTCCCCCCTGTATAATCAAATACGATTTGTGCGTGCCGCCGCCGCCAGTTGTTCTTGCACTGCCTATTCCCCCCTGTATAATCCACCAAGGATTGGATCCGACGCGCCACCGAGTTGTTCTTGCACTGCCTATTCCCCCCTGTATAATCATTTGAGTAATTGATTTTCGTGTTGCCATAGTTGTTCTTGCACTGCCTATTCCCCCCTGTATAATCGGCACGATGAAGTGGCGAGCCGAGAACGATGGTTGTTCTTGCACTGCCTATTCCCCCCTGTATAATCACTCTACACCACCACCGCCCCGCCCATCAAGTTGTTCTTGCACTGCCTATTCCCCCCTGTATAATCTTAAAGTGATTGCCCGATAAGCGGCGGCGAGTTGTTCTTGCACTGCCTATTCCCCCCTGTATAATCAATACCTCCCTGAGTATTGAGGCGGCTACGGGTTGTTCTTGCACTGCCTATTCCCCCCTGTATAATCCAAATCCGCTTTTTGAGTGTCCGTTTTAGAGTTGTTCTTGCACTGCCTATTCCCCCCTGTATAATCCCGGCGATGATGTGCTGTGCCGGTGCGTGGGTTGTTCTTGCACTGCCTATTCCCCCCTGTATAATCGAATGCCCACACTCGATGTGGCGGGCCCACAGTTGTTCTTGCACTGCCTATTCCCCCCTGTATAATCCCAGCGCACCGCAATCCGGCGGACACTGAAGTTGTTCTTGCACTGCCTATTCCCCCCTGTATAATCATAGGCGAGTCGAACAAACGCCGGGCGGGGGTTGTTCTTGCACTGCCTATTCCCCCCTGTATAATCCAAATCCGCTTTTTGAGTGTCCGTTTTAGAGTTGTTCTTGCACTGCCTATTCCCCCCTGTATAATCCCGGCGATGATGTGCTGTGCCGGTGCGTGGGTTGTTCTTGCACTGCCTATTCCCCCCTGTATAATCATACAGGAAACGCCATCAAAACGAATTAATGTTGTTCTTGCACTGCCTATTCCCCCCTGTATAATCCTTCTTTGAGGTCGGCATCAGCGCCGGAGAGTTGTTCTTGCACTGCCTATTCCCCCCTGTATAATCTTCAAGCACCGCGGGAAATAGCCACTATCACGTTGTTCTTGCACTGCCTATTCCCCCCTGTATAATCGATTAGTAGCGTCATATGCCCCCCAAACATGTTGTTCTTGCACTGCCTATTCCCCCCTGTATAATCGATTTTCTTGCGCAACAACGTCTCATTCATGTTGTTCTTGCACTGCCTATTCCCCCCTGTATAATCAACTGATGATGTGATTGCGCAATCAAAATTAGTTGTTCTTGCACTGCCTATTCCCCCCTGTATAATCGGTTGATGGTTTGTGCATTGACCGGCATGAGTTGTTCTTGCACTGCCTATTCCCCCCTGTATAATCCATCTGATTATCTACGGAAAGACATCGCTAGTTGTTCTTGCACTGCCTATTCCCCCCTGTATAATCGCTATCGCTGCGGCTGTAAACGCCGAGGCTAGTTGTTCTTGCACTGCCTATTCCCCCCTGTATAATCCACCCCCCTGCTGACCGCCGCACAATACAGGTTGTTCTTGCACTGCCTATTCCCCCCTGTATAATCACACTCGGTCGGTGGTGATTTTGACCTTGATGTTGTTCTTGCACTGCCTATTCCCCCCTGTATAATCGTTCGGCTTTACCATTCCCGTGCTGATAGAGTTGTTCTTGCACTGCCTATTCCCCCCTGTATAATCAGGGGCTGTGTAATTCATTGTTTTTAGTGGTGTTTTCTTCAAAACTAACGAAGAAAATACCACTAAAATAAGCGTAACTGCTTGGGCTCACTTTCATTTTTAAATCGTCCTTTGGCGTAAAATCGCTTCATATTGGCGAATTGTTTGTCGGTGATTGTAAGAATGTCCACTTTTCCGCCGGGGGGCAGTTTTCTCTGAATTGTACCCCCCACAGATTCGGCTTTTTCTCCAGACGCGCAGTATTTCAGATACACCGAAAACTGAGACATTTCAAAGCCAAGATCCAGCAAATCATTGCGGAAGCCGGTTGCCTCCTTGCGCTCTTTTCGGGTCCCTACCGGCAGATCGAACATTACAAAAAGCCACATTATGCGGTAAGGACTCAGGTGGAAACGACGAGTCACAACTCCGACATTTCCAACGGCGATGGTAGAGTGGGCAATACCATATCGTCCTTCTCGCCCAAACAATAAGCGGCGAAAGAGCGGCACATTTTCGTTGCTGCCAACGACAGCGGCGGGGTCTCATCCGCCAGCGGCACCGTCAATACGGTAATCGCCGCCAATTTGCTCTTGGTTTCAGGGCTGAGTTCACCTTTCATCGTTTCGCCACACCGGTGTATGAAGCAATCAGTTATCGGGCGAAAAGGTTCCATTAGGTCATCTACCAAGTTGAATGGATTTTGCGGGTTTTTATGATGCAGGCTGAAACTTGGATGCAAGCCGGAGCCGCTGACGCCACGTGCGACACAAGCGCGAACGATCGTATAGGTGTAATTCAACATCGCGTTGAGGCCCGGTGCAGCGCGGTCGCGGCGAAAGTCGGCGCCAAAAAGATCTTGCCAATACAACCGTGCCGCTTGTGCTTCGCAGTTATCCGGGTCGCCGGAGCGCACTTTGCCGGCGAGGCGAAACAATGGCTTGGGGCTTCGCCCGATTCGTTCCAATACTTCGGCTTGGTTTTTAATTTTTACGCGGACAATTTTTTGCCACATGCGTTTGCGACGCGGCTCGGACAAGGCGATTTGTGCCCGCATTACGCGAAACTGCCTGCCATGACCTTGTAACGGCAAGGTGAAACTGCTTGGCAAATAGTTCGCGCCGCAAATTACCAACGGGATGTTTCGTTGGCACAGTTGATCAATGAGCACAGTGGATGCCGAGCAACCGGAGGTTGAAATAATCACCGCTGCGATGTCATCCAGCGGAACCCGACCGACCTTCCCGCCTTTTTCCGACACTTCCAAAAAGCCTCTTGACTTACTCAACCAACGTCCCGGTTGCGTAATTTCAACGATTTGCCCGGTCACGGAGAGTTAGGATTTGTGGCGAGGTTTACGGCGGACTTCATGGCTCAACTTGCCGGTGGGACTGATGTGGACCTTGCGGGCGTTCGCCAATTTTAATGGATTTGCCATTTTCAAATAATACTTAAAAGAATCTTCTATATCTCGATCACGAGCATCAACATTCGCTTCATGGTGTTCTGCAAATGCCAAATTTCTAGAAACTCTTTGTAAACGCATGATTCGTTTTTTATTGTTCTCTTCAATCTCGATGCAATCATTAATTTGCAGTCGCATGACCAGCCGTGCGGCGGGATGAGGTTTGTGAGTTTGTCCGGGCTTGAAGTTATGCTGATTGGCGTCAAATCGGGAAATTACCACGCCATCCCATCTCCCTGCTTTTTTGTGTCCCTGCGGGTATTCGTAAATTTCCATCCCCCAATTGCTGTCTCCTTTGTAAGCTTTATATTCGTTTCCTGCTTCATCTTTGATTGGAATTACCTTGAGATTTTCGGTGCGGCGCAAACTTCTTATACGCATAGAATTGGCGAGGGAAATAACTCCTTCTTTCCCGCCTGATTCAAAAACTTTTATAAATTTCTTCCGCAAGGACACATCGCGAATTGATTCTAGACGTTTTTCATTCTCAAACCAACTAATTGGTTTACGCACGACTACTTCAGACATCCCATTAGCATCCGGGCTTGAAATAATTCCATAGGCAGTATCATTGTGTAACTTACCGTCGGTTGATACGGGAATATATTTGCCATCTTTTGTTTGTTTATACTTTGTCTTTTTCGACCTCGGTTTGTGTGAAACAATGATGTTCTGAATCGCTTCCCGCACCTTACCACGGAAGCCGTCCCATGGGTCTATCGAACTTTTTCCGTTATTGTTTTTTTCAAATATGGTTTCTAAGTGCAGTTGTTCCGCGCGGTTGGCGGCGGATGAGACTTTTTGCAGCATGGAACGTGAAGTCATCCCGATTACGATGGCATCCACAGCATGGTGGCGGTGGTCTTCGCGGTTTTTCTTTTGGGGAAATTGACCGCTTTGTGATTTTGTGTCGTCGCGCAGGACGCTGTTTAATCCCCAATGCCCTCGGAGCAATGAGGTTAGTCGACCGGTCAGTACATCGATTTTGTTGAAAGGACAGATCAGTTCCATGTATTCTTTTGTCAAACGGCCAATATAGCGGGTGTCATTTAGGTGGCGGGCGGTAAAATCGGCATGGTCCCGCTTCCAGATTTCTAACGCATCTGCTTGGAAACGCCACAACTTGGATCTTTTGTCAGTCTCCCATCTGGGTTTTGATTTGGCTTTTCTGTTGAACCACGGCAGTTCGTACGTAATGTCTTTAGCGCGTTCAAAAATTACATTCCAATCATACCCATCTCGACTTTGTCCAAAAGCTGCATACGGTGTTCGATTGCCTTTATAACGGTTGGATTCTCTAGTGCAAATCACTTTATTGGCGGGGCTATCATCCAGCGAGATGCTAAACGGGATTAAGTGGTCGATTTCAAAGGCATCGCTGAATAATTCGCTACACCCGATATATTTATCGGAACTGGAATATGGACAACGCTTGTCTTGTTCTTCCCATAACTGTATGCGCAAACGGTTGTCATGGGTAAGTCGTTGACCCTTTTCACGTAATATGTCGTCCCATCTGATATTGCGCTTCTGGTTAACTGCCTGTGCGTTGTCGAAACCTGCCCGATAGTGTTCCCCTTCTGGTAAATTCCGCCCCAATTCAATTGCAATTGAATTGGGTTTT
The DNA here is from genome assembly GCA_965262585.1 of Candidatus Poriferihabitaceae bacterium. Lineage (GTDB taxonomy): Bacteria > Pseudomonadota > Gammaproteobacteria > Arenicellales > Poriferihabitantaceae > JAHRAW01. The sequence goes on along the minus strand of OZ253546.1, from coordinate 131,152 downwards.
CCATAGCATGAAATCAATTCATTCACCACTTGGCGAATTTGATTGAGTGCGATGTGTACCGTTGGGTTGGTCACACCACCGTAATACTTTAAATCATCGTCCTTGTCTTGTGACTCCCGAGTACCGGGAATAATATGCCGCCCATCTTGAAATGCTTCACCGTAATAGGGCAGGCTGTCTTGCAACTCTCCCTCGCGCGCACGGGTAAATGGGTTGTTGAAATCCGAATTTTCTGCCGCTACAGATTGCACCGCATCGGGTTGAATCATTGACTCCTGATCCATTTTTTCCAACAGTAATTTAGCGGCCTTTAGCGACAAGGAAGCCGTGCCGTCATCAAAATTTGCATTCAGGCAGTTTTCGGCGGCATATTCGGATAAATTGTACTTTTCTACCAAACGATCTTTGACTTCCTCATCAGTTTGTTCACGCCTTTTTTCTGGTACTTTTTCATCGGGTACTTTCTCCAATATAACACCGACAAAGGCATCCTGCTTTTCCAGCGACCAGCAATCCCATTCTTCCCCAACACAGTTTTCGTTGCGCATGAGGAGAGAGGTCGTATTGCCATCTAATCCCTTGCGCTTGGGCGTTTCAAGATTAAATACGAAATTACCTTCGTCAACATCCCACCTTTTTAAAATATTTTTCATTTTCCCAAACCCAACATGCCCATTCTTTGTGTTCGCCTTTTCTAACAAATCAATAATTGCATCACGCGCATCGGAAAAATCAATCACTTTCTTTCCGCCAACATCGGTAATAATTTCCAAATTGTTAACTTCTTGAAACATTCGGTACCGTTGAAAACTGGGCATTGCGCGAAACATGCGATCCTCGCCCTCTATGTAGGTACATTTCCCAACGACTGGCGGCCTCAGCGGACGTTGGGTGAAAATGGCGGTGTCGATTTTGTTTTTTACTTCATCTGTCATTATTGTGGGATGAAATTGTGCCTGAGATTGCCAAATTTTATTAAATTCATCCTTAAGCATTTCACGGTTGGGATACACATCGTATAGTTTTCCATCTTCGCCGGCTCCGGGGCGCGCGCGTGTAGGTTTTCCTCGCTGTTGGCGTTCCCAGAGAAATTTCCCAAACGAAACATCGAAATTTTCGCGCAACTGGTTAAATGCATCCATCCGGTTTTCTGCTTCTTGCCTGCGTTCTTGAGCGGCTTTTTCTTTTGCCGCTTTTTTTTCTTCTTTAGACGGATATCGACTGTCATCTTTTGGGGCTTTATCCATCGGCGGGACGATCAGATTCATTTCCTGCAAAAGCATGCGCACGGAATTTGAAACTTTACCGCTGGTGGATTCTTCGCTTCGATCTTTGCGGTTACTTTGGAATCCGCGACGCTGGTTTAGATGAAACAAGGCACGACCGACATGATGAAGCGGAAGTTTTGTAGCAGGAAGTTTTTTGTCGGGCAGAGCGTTGGCGCGCAACTCCAGGGGATTTAATTTTTGTAATGCTTTACGCGCCGCCTCATCTTCGGGAAACAACCCGGCCTTTGTCAGTTCATCCAGAAGAAACTTTTGGCGTTGTTTGAAGCGGTCACGGCGGCGGCGTGCCGAACGGGCTTCCCGGCGACTGGCTTTCAGCGTGGCTTTGGTTTTCTCGTCTCGCCCATCGGTGAAAATCCGTACACCGGCGGCTTCGATCGCCTTTGGAGTACCCATTTTGTCCAGTCGCAGGATGCTCCAGCCCAGTGAGTTCGTGCCTACATCAAGGCCAATTCGGTAGTTTTTATGCATGATTTTTCCTCAAAAATGGCAAAATAGATTGATTTTTGCGTAGTTTTGTGTAAATCTGTCCTTGGAATAGGCAGATATTGCTTGGATTAACAAGTAGGTATTCTACAACATTCGAAAGGCGACCTCCGGGTCGCCTTTTTCGTGACCACATTCTATTGTCAGGTTACAGATTATACACCGTCTGGACAAGTCGCGACCTGTCCGAAGCGCGCAGACCACTCCCCATAATGTCCGGCTACGCTGGGGTTTGTTCGACTGGATTCCCGCTTTCGCGGGAATGACGGCGTAGGGAGTCGGCTGTCGCCGGCATGTTTTACTGGATTCCCGTGTCCCCCAACTCGTCATTCCCGCTGTCGCGGAAATAACGACTTGGCGGCACGAGAATGACGGCGGTACGTCGTCATTCCCGAACGATAGAAAAATAGCGAGCGCCAGCGAGCATATTTTTCATCGTATCGGGAATCCAGAAGGCTAGATAAGGAGTCGGCTGTCGCAGGACATGTTGTACTGGATTCCCGCTTTCACGAGAATGACGGGCCTGGGGGGTCGGCGTAAGCCGCTCCTTACCCCACCCATACTCGCGCATTCCTAAAAATCTGAACCCAGGGCCCATATTCCCCCCAATCTTGCTCCCCTCTTGGTCGCCATGAATTACAAATACTACGCAACACTCGTTCCGGGTGCGGCATCATAATCGTGAATCGGCCGTCTTCGTTGGTGAAGCCGGTTGCGCCGGTGGGGGAGCCGTTGGGGTTTGCGGGGTAGGTTTCGGTGGGGTGGCCGTGGTTGTCTACGAAGCGTAGGCTGATTTGTCCTTTGCGTTGCAGTTGCGCGAGGCCGGTTGTGGCGGCAAACTCTGCCCTTCCCTCGCCGTGGGCGGTCGAAACTGGGAACATCGAGCCTTGCATTCCACGCAACAGTATCGATTTATCCGAGCAGATTTCCACCATCGCAACGCGGGCTTCATACTGTTCCGATTGGTTGCGGATAAATCGTGGCCAGTGAGTCGCGCCGGGTATTAACTCGGCGATCTCCGCCATCATTTGACAGCCGTTGCACACGCCGAGCGCAAAAGTGTCTTCGCGTTGGAAAAAATCGGTGAACCCATCGCGCAATCGGGCGTTATGCAGAATCGACTTGGCCCAACCACCGCCGGCGCCGAGTACATCGCCGAACGAAAATCCGCCGCACGCCGCAAACCCTTTATACGCGGCGAGCGAATGTTGCGCCGATAAATCGCTCATGGTTACATCTACCGCCTCAAACCCGGCGCACTCGAACGCCGCCGCCATTTCGAGTTGGCCGTTGACGCCTTGTTCGCGCAGGATTGCGATTTTTGGACGGTGGCGCGATACCCACGGCGCGCTGATATCGTGTTTGTGGTCGAAGGTTAGTTTCGAAAACAATCCGGGGTCGGCGAGGTCATCGATGCGTGCGTATTCTTGTGCCGCGCATTCGGGATTATCCCGCAACGTTTGCATTCGCCAACTGGTTTCCGACCAAATTCGATGCAACTCGGCGCGCGCCATTCGCAACAGTTCCTCGCCGCCGGATGTAATCATAATTTCATTGCCGTCTTCGGCGTGCCCGATGCGATGCGCGACCGCGTCTAAATCGAAGCGATGGATTTGTTCTTCGATTACATTCCGCCGCGCGCGTTCGGTCTGAATCACCGCGCCCAGTTCTTCGTTGCATAATACCGCCAACGGGTCGCCGCCCATGTCGCCAACATCCACCACCAACCCGCAGCGTGAAGCAAACGCCATCTCACACAAGGTCGCAAGCGCGCCGCCGTCCGAGCGGTCGTGATAGGCGAGTAGGTGGCGTTCGCGGATAAGCGTTTGCACAAAGTCAAAAAACCGCCGCAACAAATCGGCGTCGTCCACATCCGCCACCGCGCCGCCCACCTGTGACATGCCCTGCGCCAATACCGAACCGCCGAGGCGATTGCGACCGGCGCCGAGATCGAGCAACCATAAATCATTTTGTCCGGCGCGTATATCGAGTTGCGGCGTCAAAGTTGCGCCGACATTTTCAACCGTTGCGAACGCGGTTACGATCAATGAAAGCGGCGAAACCGATTTGCATTCGCGATTGTCGGGGTCGCGCCACAGCGATTTCATCGACATCGAATCCTTGCCCACCGGAATTGATATACCGAGTTTCGGGCACAGTTCAGACGCCACCGCGCGCACCGTTTGGAATAAGTCGGCATCGTGGCCGGGTTCACCGGCGGCGGCCATCCAGTTGGCGGATAATTTGATGTTGCCGAGGTCGCCGATTTGTGCGGCGGCGATGTTGGTAATCGCTTCGCCGACCGCCATGCGGCCACTCGCAACCGCGTCAATCACCGCCAGCGGCGTGCGTTCGCCGAGCGCGATTGCGGCGCCGGTAACGGCGCGATACCCGCTTGCAATCACGCCGAGATCCGCGACCGGTACTTGCCACGGGCCGACCATTTGATCTCTGGCGACCAACCCGCCGACGCTGCGGTCGCCGATGGTTATGAGAAATGTTTTGTCGGCAACCGAGGGGAAACTCAATACAAGTTGCGCGGCATCCGTCAGCGACACGCCGTCAAAATGTAAGTCTGAATGCGTAGCAACGACGCTCACAGCATCGCGTTGCATCTTCGGCGGCATCCCAAATAATACTTTCATCGGCAGGTCGATGGGCGTTGCGTCCGGCGCGCCTCGATCTGCGAAATGGCTATCGCGCAGGATTAAGTTTTGCTCGGTGTCGGCCCGCCCGACTTCGGCATACAGGCAACGTTCACGCCCACAAATTTCTTCAAACTCGCGCAGATACGCTGGATCGATTGCAAGCACATAGCGTTCTTGAGATTCGTTGCACCAAATCTGCATCGGCGTCATACCCGGTTCATCGTTCAACACTTGCCGTAATTCGAATTCCCCGCCGCGTGCCGAGTCGTGCACCAATTCCGGCAGCGCGTTACACAATCCACCGGCGCCGACATCGTGAATCGAGATGATTGGATTGTGTTCGCCGAGCGCGCAGCAACTATCGATGACTTCCTGACAACGGCGTTGCATTTCCGGGTTGCCGCGTTGCACCGAAGCATAATCGAGGGATTCTGAACTGCTGCCGGAGGCGACGCTCGAAGCGGCGCCGCCACCGAGTCCAATCAGCATCGCCGGACCGCCCAGCGAGAAGATCGGTGCGCCGCAAGGAATTTGTGCCTTGTGTACATGCTGCGGGCGGATGCTGCCGACGCCACCGGCCAGCATGATTGGTTTGTGATACCCGTAGCGAAGCGCGCCGCCGGGTTCGACTTGTTCGAAGGTGCGAAAATAACCGGCGATGTTGGGGCGGCCAAATTCATTGTTGAATGCCGCTGCACCGAGCGGGCCGTCGAGCATGATTTGCAACGGCGAGGCTAGGCGCGGCGGTTGGTTTTGTTCGCCTTCCCAGCGCCGCCGCCAACCCGGCAATCGCAAATGCGAAACCGAAAAACCAACGATGCCCGCTATCGGTTTACCGCCTCGACCGGTCGCGCCCTCGTCGCGAATCTCGCCACCGGCGCCGGTGGCGGCACCGGCAAACGGCGAGATCGCGGTTGGGTGATTGTGGGTTTCGACCTTGATGGTAAAGTGCACCGGTTCGCGTTGATAGCGAAATACTTGGCTGCGCGCATCCACCGACAAACGCGCGGCTTCGAAACCGGCGAGCACCGCTGCGTTGTCATCATATGCCACCAATGTTCCGGCGCCGTGTCGGCGATGGGTTTCGCGGATCATATCAAACAGCGAGTGCGCCGAAGATTGTCCGTTCAGCGTCCAGTCGGCGTTGAAAATTTTGTGGCGGCAATGCTCGGAATTAACTTGCGAAAACATCATCAACTCGACATCGGTGGGGTTGCGCGCAACCTCGATGAAGTGCGCCGCAAGGTATCGCCGTTCATCCTCGCTCAACGCCAACCCCAATTCCGCATCGGCTTTTTCAAGCGCGGCAATGCCACCGCCGAGAACATCGACTACCGCAACCGGCATCGGCGCGGTGCGATCAAACAACGCTTGCGCGGCATCGCGCCCGGGTAACACCGATTCGGTCATCGGATCGTGGATGAATGGCGGCAGCAAATCTGTCGCCGCCGCCGTGGGCTTTTTCCGAAAGCAAATCCGCCACTCGACGCCGCGCTCGACCCGCAACACTTCTTCGAGGCCGCAGTGATGCAGTAGGTCGGTGGCTTTGGTAGACCACGGCGAAATCGTGCCGATGCGCGGCGTTACCACTCGCGTGAAAATTTTTGTGCGGTTTTTGTTTGGGGAATTGTCGGCTAGATTACTGGAGCGGCCATCGCTCAATAACTGCTCGAGGATTTTCAGGCGGGGCGGATCGAGTTCGGCGTTAAGCACGACAAAATGAATAAAACGAGCGTCCACATCGCAACACTCATCGCAACAATCGGCGAGGGCAGATTGCAACCGACCCAGCACTCCGGCGGTTTGATGCCCGGACAGCGCCGCGCCGCCGGGGATGACTAACATATACGGGCCATGCCGAGAAACCGCCGCCTAAATTGTCCCCGCCCGGCGCATCGCCGCCTCAACCCGGTCGTGATATTCCTCCGACAACCAGGTCAGCGGCAAGCGGATGCCCGGCTGCACCAACCCCAGCCGGGACACCGCCCATTTCACCGGAATCGGGTTTGATTCTACAAATAAAGCGGCATGCAGGTCGTCGAGGGAGCGATTGATGTCCTCGGCGCGCGCCACATCGTCGTCCAACGCCGCATGGCACATCTCGTGCATTAGCCCGGGGGCGACGTTGGCGGTCACCGAAATACAGCCGTGGCCACCGGCTTTCAGAAATTCCAGCGTGGTGGCATCATCGCCGGAATAAACCGCGAAGTCCTCGCCACAGCGATTGAGGAAATCGCCAACCCGGGCAATGTCGGCGGTGGCGTCCTTGATGCCGACTATATTGGGAATTTCGGACAACTGCGCGACCGTGTCGTTGGCCATATCGAGAGCGGTGCGCCCCGGTACATTGTAGAGAATCTGCCGCACATCCACCCCTTCGGCAATGGCGCGAAAGTGCCGGTATAGGCCGTGCTGGGTGGGTTTGTTGTAATACGGAACCACCAACAGACAGGCATCCACCCCAAGTTCGGCGGCACGGGAAGTGAGTTCGAGTGCCTCCGAAGTGGAATTGGCGCCGCTGCCGGCAATCACCGGAATGCGCCCGTCAGCCATAGCCACGGTGCGACGAATAACCTCGATTTGCTCGTCAATGTCGAGAGTCGCCGACTCGCCGGAAGTGCCCACCGAAACAATCCCATCGGTGCCGTTTTCCACATGAAAATCCACCAACTTGCGGAGACTCTCCCAATCAACCCCGCCCTCTTCATCCATAGGCGTAATCAACGCAACGATGCTGCCTTTAAGCATTTCAACCTGCCGCTGTAAAAACCGGTTATGCTATCCGAGGTGGTGCTGTGAAACAAGTTTTTATACGGTGGCCATTGCGGTTCACACCGGCAAGATTATCCGACTTTGTAGGGGCGGGTATCTGTGGCTGTCTGAAGTGGGGTCAGGCGTTCGTTATGAAGAAATTCGTTGTTTTCTTGGCTGATTTGGTTGTTAGAAGGTTATGAGAAGGTTATGAGAAGATTTAGAAGGCTATGAGAAGATTCAGAACATTTATGAGAAGATTCAGAACATTTATGAGAAGATTTAGAACATTTGTGAGAAGATTTAGAAGGTTATGAGAAGATTTATGAGAAGAATTGAGGGCTTATTAGAAGATTGTGAGAAGTCAAACAGTCATTGGCCGCCGCCCTTCCCCGCCGCATTAATAAGGAGCGGCTTACGCCGAGATTGTTTGACTGGATTCCAGTTTCGCGGGAATGACGACTAGTGGGAAAATATCTTGGTTTTCTTGTATTATTGGTTCAATAGTTTAATTGGGTGCTCGGATTGTCCTTACAAATGGCACATAACAAACGGCGGAGATGCCCGTGACTGAAGCCTATTCCATTGTCGATCATCAATACGATGTGGTTGTGGTTGGTGCCGGTGGCTCCGGCTTGCGGGCTACTTTTGGGATGGCCAACGAAGGGCTGAGCACCGCTTGCATCACTAAACTATTCCCGACTCGTAGCCATACGGTCGCCGCTCAAGGTGGAATGAGCGCCTCGCTCGGCAACATGGGCGAAGACGATTGGCGTTGGCACATGTACGACACGGTCAAGGGTTCCGACTGGCTCGGCGATCAGGACGCTATCGAATATATGTGCAAGGAAGCACCGGATGCGGTCATCGAACTCGAGCATTATGGCGTGCCTTTTTCGCGCACCCCGGAAGGCAAAATCTACCAACGGGCGTTCGGCGGCATGACCACCCACTTCGGCGAGGGCCAAGCCCAGCGCACCTGCGCCGCCGCCGACCGCACCGGCCACGCCATCCTGCACACCCTGTATCAGCAATCCCTCAAGCACAACGCCGAATTTTTCATCGAGTACTTTGCCGTTGATCTAATCATGGAGAACGGTGAATGCAAAGGGGTTATGGCATGGGATCTCGACGGCGGACGCCTGCATCGCTTCGCCGCCAAAATCGTGGTGCTTGCCACCGGTGGCTATGGGCGCTGTTATTTTTCCTGCACCTCGGCGCATAGTTGCACTGGAGACGGCGGCGGTATGGTGTTGCGCACCGGGCTGCCGTTGCAGGATATGGAATTCACCCAATTCCACCCGACCGGCATCTACGGCGCCGGCTGCCTGATTACCGAGGGGGCGCGCGGCGAAGGCGGCTACCTGACTAATTCCAAAGGCGAACGCTTCATGGAACGTTACGCCCCCAACGCCAAAGACCTTGCCTCCCGTGATGTGGTCAGCCGCTCCATGACTATGGAAATTCGAGACGGGCTTGGGGTCGGCGAACATAAGGATCATATCCACTTGCACCTCGAACATCTCGGCCCCGAAGTGCTTGCCGAACGCTTGCCGGGTATCTCCGAATCAGCGCGGATTTTTGCCGATGTGGATGTTACGCGCGAACCGATTCCGGTGCTGCCCACCGTGCACTACAACATGGGCGGCATCCAAACCAACATCCACGGCGAGGTGGTCACGCTGACGGACGGCGACCCGGAATGCATCGTGCCGGGCTTGATGGCCATCGGCGAAGCGGCGTGTGTATCGGTGCACGGCGCCAACCGCCTCGGTTCGAATTCGCTGCTGGATATAGTCGTCTTTGGCCGTGCCGCAGCGCGGCGAGCGCGCGAAATCATCACGCCAAACGGCGCAAAACCATCGTTGCCGAAAAATGCCGGTGAGGAAATCATCGCTAGATTCGACCGCATTCGTTATGCCGACGGCGACATCCCCACCGCCGAAGTGCGCCTGCAAATGCAAAAAGCCATGCAGAACTATTGCGCGGTGTTTCGCACTGCTGATGTCATGGAAGAAGGCAAACTCAAAATGGCCGAAATCTGCGCCCAATTTGCGTGCATCAAAGTAACCGACCGCTCCATGATCTGGAACACCGACTTGGTCGAGACGCTGGAACTCGACAACCTGTTGCGTCAGGCGCGTGTGTCCATGCATGCCGCGGCCAATCGTCTGGAAAGCCGTGGCGCCCACGCCCACGAGGATTATCCCGACCGAGACGACCGCAACTGGATGAAACATACGCTGGTGTGGCAGACCGAACTCGACGATGAACCGCGCATCGACTACCGACCGGTGCATGATTATACTTTGACCGATGAGGTCGAGTATATTAAGCCTAAGAAGCGCGTGTATTGATTGCCCGTGATGACTTCACAATAACCATCTGACCAATAACCATGGCCGAATTCGTCCTACCCGCCAACTCCCGAATCGTCGAGGGTAAAAGTTACCGCGACCAAACCGCCGGACAGATGCGGACGGTGCGCGTGTATCGATGGAACCCGGATGGGGATGGCGCCGGGACCGAAAATGGAAACGCCGCCAACCTGCCGCGCATCGATTCTTATGAAGTGGATGTCGATGCTTGCGGCCCCATGGTGTTGGACGTCGTTCTCCACATCAAAAACGCCATCGACAGCACCCTCGCCTTTCGCCGTTCCTGCCGCGAAGGTATCTGCGGTTCCTGTGCGATGAATATTGATGGCACCAATACTTTGGCGTGCCTGAAACCGGCCGTGGAAATCAAAGACGACATTAAAATTTATCCGTTGCCGCACATGCAAGTGGTTAAAGATTTGGTCGTCGATATGAATAATTTTTACGCTCAATACGCGGCGGTCAAGCCGTGGTTGCAGGCCGACGATGCGCCACAACGGGAACGCCTGCAGTCCGAAGAAGAGCGACAAAAACTGGATGGATTTTATGAATGCGTGATGTGCGCTTGTTGTTCTACCAGTTGCCCAAGTTACTGGTGGAACGGTGACGGTTACCTCGCCAACAGCGACCGCTACCTCGGCCCGGCGGCGTTGTTGAATGCGTATCGCTGGATTGCCGATAGTCGCGATCAAGCCAGCGATGAACGGCTCGAGCAACTGGATGATGCTTTTAAGTTGTATCGCTGCCACACCATCATGAACTGCACCAAAACCTGCCCGAAAAATCTAAACCCGGCCAAAGCAATCGCGGAGATTAAAAAGGCCATCGCGAAAAAGAAATAGAATCGGCGGCGCTGACTTTGGAGCACGACCAACGCACCAAAAAACGACTGGCGTGGCGTTGCCGCCGAGGAACTAAGGAATTGGATTTAATTTTGTCGGGGTTTGTGGAACATCACTACGACAATCTGAATGCATCCGAGCGGCAACTCTTCGATCAACTGCTTGAATGCACCGACCCACAACTGGCGGACTGGCTATGCCACGCCGCCACACCCACCGACCAGGGAATGGCGACCATTGTCAACTATATTTTATCTACCCATCGCGCTTAACATCGCCCCACCTCGGTGGATGGCGACGGCGATTATTGCGATGCATTGCCTGCCATTGCCGCTGCTGGTGTTCGCCACGGATTGGGCTTGGCTGTTTGGGGCGGTGGTCGGGCTTTCCCTGGTTTTTCACTTGCACCAACAACGTTCGGCGACTGCCGCCACCCGGCTGGAAGCGAATACCACCAATGAATGGCTGCTATACCGGAACAACGGAAGTTACGACAAAGTGGCGTTGCTGGAGCAAGTGAATCTCGGCTGGTGTGTGTTGCTACTGATGAAACAAAATCGCCGAAGGTTTCGTCTGCTGATCAAATGCAACGCACAATCCCACGAGCAGTTGCATCGTCTGCGCGTGTTGCGGGTTAGTGAACGGGCAAGAAAACAATCTGATAAACAGGGCGGGTAATCGCTGCGTTCAAGGCGTTAAAATCGTCTCCACCGCGGGCTTGGTTTGATCGGCTTGCGGATAATCTCGCGTCATGTGCAGGCCGCGACTTTCGGTGCGCAACATGGCACTGCGCACGGTCAGTTCCGCGACTTGCACGAGATTACGCAGTTCAATCAGATCGTTGCTGATACGGAAGTTGCTGTAAAACTCGCGAATCTCTTCTTGTAATAACGCGATGCGTCGGGCGGCGCGGGTAAGCCGCTTGTCGGTGCGCACGATGCCGACATAATCCCACATGCAGCGGCGCAACTCGTCCCAGTTATGGGCGACCACGATGCGTTCATCGGGATCGGTAACTTTGCTTTCATCCCACTTCGGTAGAGTCGGAAACGCGCCAACCTTCGTTTCGGCGGCGATGCGGGCGGCGCAGGACTCGGCCAACACCAAGCATTCCAGCAGCGAATTACTCGCCAGCCGGTTAGCGCCATGCAAGCCGGTGTGGCTGGTCTCGCCGATGGCGTATAAGTTGTGAATGTCGGTGCGCCCGTCGAGGTCGGTGATCACGCCGCCGCAAGTATAGTGCGCCGCCGGCACCACCGGCAGCGGTTCGGTAGTCATGTCCAAACCCAGTTCCCGACAACGCGCCGAAATGGTGGGGAAATGCTTGCGGATGAAACTCGCCGGTTTGTGACTGATGTCGAGGTATACGTTGTCGCAACCTTCGATCTTCATTTCCAAGTCGATAGCGCGGGCGACTATGTCTCGCGGCGCAAGTTCGGCGCGGCGGTCGTATTCGGGCATGAACCGCCGGCCATCGGCGTGCACCAGTTTCCCCCCTTCGCCGCGCACCGCTTCGGAAATCAGCAACGATTTGGCGTGAGGGTGATACAAACAAGTCGGATGAAACTGCACAAATTCCATATTCGCCACCCGGCAACCGGCGCGCCAAGCCATGGCAATGCCATCGCCGGTGGAGGTGTCGGGATTGCTACTATACAAATAAATCTTACTGGCGCCGCCGGTAGCCAACACCATATTTTGGCACGGCAGCGCGATGGTATGTTTGTGGCGCAAGTCAAATGCGTATAGGCCGAGGCAGGTGTTGGTGTCGGCTTCGGCGTGACCGGCCTGTTTTTTTGAGGTGATGAGATCGATGGCGATGTGATTCTCCATCAGGGTAATCAACGGATGCTTGCGCACCATTTGTTCGAGCGTCCCCTCCACTTCCGCACCGGTAGCATCGGCGGCGTGAACCACCCGGCGATGACTATGCCCGCCTTCCCGCGTGAGATGAAACTCGTTGTCTTCGATATCATCCCGCAAACTAAAATTAACGCCACGATCAATCAACCACTGCACCGCACCGGGCGCGTTCTTAACCACAAACTCAACGGTCTGCGGATTACACAACCCACCGCCGGCATCGAGAGTATCGTCAATGTGCGACCGAAACGAATCATCCGCCCCCAACACCGCCGCAATCCCACCCTGCGCATAACGAGTCGAACCCTCATCAAGCACCGACTTAGACAAAATAGTGACACCAATCCCCCGATCCGCCAACCGCAACGCCAACGACAACCCCGCCAGCCCGCCGCCAACGATTACTACCGGATTTAGTTTTTCAGCCATTTACCGCCACCCTAAAAAAGATCAGATACATATTGCCCTGTCCCACGAAGATCGGCAATGCGGATATACCATAACAGCGGCAAATGCCAACCGACCAAGTAGGGACAAGCCGCTCATTATAAGGTCCGGCTTACGAGCGAGGAATATCAAAACTCGTCATTCCCGAACGATAGAAAAATAGGGAGCACCAGCGACCATATTTTTCATCGTATCGGGAATCCAGAAAGCCAATAAGGAGTCGGCTGTCGCAGGAATGACGGGCCTGGGGAGTCGGCTATCGCCGGCATGTTGTACTGGATTCCCGTGTCCCCCAACTCGTCATCCCCGCTGTCGCGGGAATAACGACTTGGCGGCACGAGAATGACGATCTGGGAGTCCTCAGCGACAAACGAGGAAAATCAAAAGTGCGTCATTCCCGAACGATAGAAAAATAGGGAGCGCCAGCGACCATATTTTTCATCGTATCGGGAATCCAGAAGGCTAATAATGAGTCGGATCTCGCCGCACATGTTGTACTGGATTCCCGCTTTCGCGAGAATGACGGCGTAGGGAGTCGGCATTCGCCGGCATGTTTTACTGGATTCCCGTGTCCCCCAACTCGTCATCCCCGCTGTCGCGGGAATAACGACTTGGCGGCACGAGAATGACGGCGGTACAAGGAGCGGCTGGCGCCGGCATATTTTCTCTGGATTCCCGCGGTCGCGGGAATGACGAGTAGATAACTCCTCATTTGCGAATGGGGATCGACTTACGAGCGAGGAATATCAAAACTCGTCATTCCCCCCCGCCAGCGCAACCGTAATTTCTTCAAACGCCAACAACGATTGTTCTAAGTCTTCGCCGGTGGCCATTTCGAAGGCGTTAATACCGCAGCGTTCCATTATTGGTAGGTTGTCTCGGTGTGCGCCGAGGGCGCGGATTTCGCCGGTGAATTGGTGTTGTTGGCGGAGTTGTACGGCTTGGGAATAGCCTCGTCCTTCGTGGAAATTGCCGAAATTGAGGGCGATCAACGCAAGGCCGTCTAGGTCGGCGGCAATGGATTCGACTTGGTCTTCGGGGTTTAACCGGACGCCGATAGTGCCGCCTTCAAGGTCAATGGACGACCGCACCGCCAGCCATCGTTCCAACGGCAGGATGACATGATCCCAGCCGTGGTCGCCCGAACTCCCGCCCTCTTCAAGCCGCCATTGGTCGTGGATGATGGCGCGGTTTTTGATGATCCGCATAGACTTTTTCCTTGAACGGCGTAACCCCGGTGCGGGCGACCGTATCGATAAATTTCTCGCCGTCTTGGCGCAATTCGAGGTAGGTTTCTACCAGAATTTCGATGCTCTCGGCGACCTTGTCCCGAGGCACCGCCGGGCCGAGCCGTGCGCCGAGGCGGGTGTCGTTTTCGGACGAGCCGCCGAGGGTGATTTGATACCATTCCTGGCCTTTTTTATCGACACCAAGAATGCCGATGTGGCCGGCGTGATGGTGGCCGCAGGCGTTCATGCAGCCGGACATTTTCAATTTTATCTCGCCGATGTCATACAGCCGCTCCAGTTCGGATAGCCGTTGGTTGATCTGCCGGGCGATGGGGATGGTGCCGGTGTTGGCGAGGGAGCAATAGTCCAGCCCCGGGCAGCAGATCATGTCGTTCACTGTACCGATGTTGGGGGTGGCGAGGTGTAGGCGATTTAGTTCATGCCACACCACAAACAAGTCGGCTTTTTTGACCCACGGCAATACCAGATTTTGTTCGTGGCTGACGCGAATTTCATCGGCGCTGTGTTCCCGCGCCAGCACCGCCAGTTGCTCCATTTGCTCGGCGTTGAGATCACCCGGTGGCTGGTCCGGCGCCTTGAGGGATACATAAACGATTCGATAATCATCGTCTTGGTGCGCAACGGTGTTGTGTTCACGCCAACGCAAAAATCGCGCATCCGCAACCGGAATGATCTTCGCGGTATTATTATTGGCATTGGCATTGCCATTGCCGGGTTTGACAAAAAGCGATTTTGCATGGGTGATTTCTGCTTCGCCAAGGGGTGGTGTCGCAGGCGATGGCGACGATTGTTGGTTGTGCCATTCTTTCTCGACCCGTTCTCGGAAAGTGTCGATGCCGAGGTCGTTCACCAAAATTTTTATGCGCGAACGATATTTATTATCGCGGCGGCCGTATTGGTTATAAACCCGCAGGATGGCTTGCAGATAACCGGGCAGGTCTCCTCCCGCCAGTGATTCGCGAATGATCTTGCCGACCACCGGCGTGCGCCCCATGCCGCCGCCGACATACACGCAAAAACGGGGTTGCCCGGCGGCGTCTAAGAACAAACGCAATCCAATGTCGTGCAACTGAATCGCCGCGCGGTCGTTTTGCGCGCCGCTTACCGCGATTTTGAATTTGCGCGGCAGCCAGTTAAATTCGGGGTGCAGGGTAGACCAGCGGCGAATCAGTTCGCACCACGGCCGCGGGTCGGCGATTTCGTCGGCGGCGACTCCGGCGAGATGATCGCAGGTGATATTGCGGATGCAACTGCCGCTGGTTTGGATGGCGTGCATGCCGACTTGCGCCAGTTGGCGGAGTATCTCCGGCACATCGGTCAGTTCCGGCCAGTTGAATTGAATGTTTTGTCGGGTGGTGAAGTGGCCGAAGTTGCGGTCGAAGCGGCGCGCGATGTACGCCAGCCGGGTCAACTGCGCGCTGTTGAGAACGCCGTAGGGAATCGCCACCCGTAGCATGTGGGCGTAGCGTTCTTGATAAAGACCGTTGCGCAATCGCAACTGCTGGAATAAATCCGGGTCCAGAGCGCCGTCCTGAAAACGCCGCACCTGCCCCTGAAACTGTTCGGCACGCTGCTGGAGCAGTTCGCCGTGATGTTCGCCGTATTGATGCATAATGATTGCCGGTGGTTACCAATGATTGCCGGTAAGTGAGCACATACTGTAGAAACAATTCGCTTTTTATGCAATACCTTGTAGAAAATAATACTATTTATCTGTTATATTCGGCCTTCACAAAGAAAATACTACCTATATTATGAAATATGAAGAAAAACTCACCATAGATTCGGTGGATCGCAAAATTCTGTATCACCTGCAGCAGAACGCCGCCATGACCATCAAGGAAATCGCCAAAAAAGTGCATTTGTCGCCGACTCCGTGCTGGAAACGCATTCAGCGCATGGAAGACAACGGCATCATCCGCGCGCGCGTGGTGCTACTGGACCCGGCCAAAGTCGACGCCGGTGTTACCGTATTCATCGCCGTGCGCACCAATCAGCACAACATCGAGTGGAGCGAAAAATTCGCGCGAGAGATGAAAGCCATCCCGGAAATTATGGAAATCTACCGCATGAGTGGCGAGGTGGATTACCTGCTGCGAGTAGTGGTACCCGACATCGCCGCCTTCGACCTCGTATACAAAACCATCATCGGACGCATCGCGCTGTCGGATGTAACCTCCATGTTCGCCATGGAGCAAATGAAATACACCACCGCGCTGCCGGTGTGAAACGCAATGGGGGTTTGTTTTGCTGGATTCCAGTTGCGCAGGAATGACGGCGGGGAAAATTCCCAGCGATAAACCCCATACAACACTATCCCCAGCGCATCGAAATTCATACAATACGATTCGGTTTTTTAAGCGGAGTGTTGCGGCATGACTTATGTGGTTCTCGAATCTTGCATTCGCTGCAAATACACTGACTGCGTCGAAGTTTGTCCGGTGGATTGTTTTCACGAGGGGCCGAACTATTTGGTCATCGACCCGGAGGAGTGTATCGACTGCAGTTTGTGCGTGCCGGAATGTCCGGTGGATGCGATTGTTTCGGAAGACGACCTGCCGGAAAATCAGCGGCACTTCCTTAAACTGAACGCCGAGTTGAGCGAAATATGGCCGGTGATTGCGGAAATGAAACCTGCGCCGGAGGATGCCGACGATTGGGTTGAGGACAAGGACAAACTGCAGTATCTGGAAAAATGATGTCTAACAACAAAAGGAATTTAATATGAAAACTAAAATCCCGCCGGTCATTCGCCTCGCGGATTACCAGCCACCGGCGTATCAAATCGTCGACACCAACTTGGTGATTGATCTTGATTTCAGCGAAACTCGAATCAACGCCCGCCATCGGGTACGCCGCCGGCAAGACAATCCACAGCAACCTATGCTGCTGGATATGGATTTCCTCGAACTCAGCAAAATCACCATCGACGGCACCCCTCTCACGGCGCAGCAATACCGCATAGATGAACATCGCTTATCCCTGTTCGATGTACCCGAAGAATTTGACCTCGTCATCGAAAACACCATCCGCCCCGATCAAAATACCGCATTGAGTGGGCTATACAAATCCGGCGAACTGCTGTGCACCCAATGCGAGGCTGAAGGCTTTCGGCGCATCACCCCGGCCATCGACCGACCCGACAACCTCGGCTGTTATACCGTTACCCTGCGCGCCGACCGAAAAACTTTTCCGCTGCTGTTGTGCAACGGCAATTTGGTGGACGAGGGCCCGGTGGACGAAGGCGCGGATGGCCGCCACTACACCACATGGCACGACCCGTTTCCCAAGCCGACCTACTTGTTCGCCATCGTCGCCGGCGATATGGCATGCCTCAAGGATTCCTTCACCACCGGCAGCGGGCGAGTCGTCGACCTGCGATTTTTCGCACACCAACGAGACATCGACAAATGCGCTTACGCCATGGACTCTCTCAAGCGCGCCATGGCGTGGGATGAAGAATTTTATGGCCGCGAGTATGACTTGGATTTATTCAACGTGGTGGCGGTGGGCGATTTCAACATGGGGGCGATGGAAAACAAAAGCCTCAACATTTTCAACACTCAATACATACTCGCCGACCCGGCCAGTGCCACCGACGGAGATTTCGAGAATGTGGAAAGCGTCATCGGCCACGAATACTTTCACAACTGGTCCGGCAACCGCGTGACCTGTCGCGACTGGTTTCAACTTAGTTTGAAAGAAGGGTTCACGGTTTTTCGCGAGCAGCAATTCAGCGCCGCCATGGGTTCCTCGGCGATCAAGCGCATCGAGGACGCCGCCACATTACGCAGTTTCCAATTCCGCGAAGACGCGGGTCCGCTGGCGCATCCGGTGCGCCCGGATTCGTATATCGAGATCAACAACTTCTATACCGCCACGGTATACCACAAAGGCGCCGAAGTGATACGCATGCTGCACACGCTGCTCGGCGCCGAAGCGTTTCGGCGGGGAACCGACTTGTATTTCGACCGCCACGACGGGCAAGCGGTTACCACCGATGATTTTGTGGCGGCAATGGAACACGCCGGCGGCATAGACCTCACTAGATTTAAGCATTGGTATAGTCAAGCCGGTACGCCGGTGGTGAAAGTGGAAACCGCCTACGATTCCGAGCGCGAAGTTTTTCAGATTACCCTCAGTCAACACTGCCCGCCGACTCCGCAACAACCGCACAAGGAACCCTTTGTGATTCCCGTGAAAGCAGTTTTGTTCGACCGGCAAGGCAATCGCCTATCGGTTATTGCTGATAATTCAAGCGGCGATGAAGATGACCTACTGGTGCTTTCCGAACAACAGCAAACTTTCACTTTTCAAGGCGTTGCCGCCCCGCCGGTGGCTTCGTTGCTGCGCGGATTCAGCGCTCCGGTGGAACTGCGTCACGAATTATCCGAAGATGAACTCGCGCTGCTCCTCGCCCATGACGATGACCCGTTCAACCGCTGGGATGCCGGACAAAAACTATTCCTCGGGCAACTCCTCACGGACATCAAAAACATTCAGGAAGGAAAGAAAACCCACACCGCCGACTCTGTGGTGCGCGCCTTTCAATCGGTGCTGAATGAATCCGGCGGCGATAATGACGCCGACCCCGCGCTTCAAGCGGCCATTCTGACGCTGCCGGATTACGTCTATGTCAGCGAGCAGTTGGCGGCCATCGATCCGGCGGCGGTATTTCAAGCAAGCCTCGAATTAAAACGCCATCTGGCCGGAATCTATCGACGCGAACTGCTGGAATGTTATCACCGCCTCAACGCCCGCAACGACGGAGTCGTCAATGCCGAACTCATCGGCATTCGCAGTTTGCGGGACATCTGCCTCACCTACCTGATTTCGCTGGACGACCCCGAAACTCACCAACTGGCGGCGGAACTGCTGAGAAATCCCCTATGTATGACGGATGCGACGATCGCACTGCGGGCACTGAGCGAATCCACTGCGCCACAGCGGCAGGCACTGTTCTATGAATTCTACCAACGCCGCCAGAATGAACCGCTGGTGGTGAACAAGTTGCTGAATCTTCAAGCCATCACGCCCGCCGCAGACACCCTCGCACGAGTGGAAGCGCTGAGCGAACACAAAGCGTTTGACGCTACCAACCCCAACGATGTTTACGCGCTGCTGGGCGGCTTCAGCCACCGCAATCCGCTTTGTTTCCACGCCCGTGACGGCGCCGGTTACCGCTTCATCCAACGCTGGGTTACACGACTGGACCCGCTCAACCCGCAACTCAGCACACGGCTAGTTTCGGCGTTCATCAACTGGAAAAAATATATCCCCGAATTAAAAACCCAGATGCACACGACCCTACAAGAAATCGCCGAACTGCCGAATCTGTCACCGGATGTAACGGAAATCGTTACTAAGAGTTTGGAGAATTAGTGGCGGGGAATGACGAGGAATTATTTTATTCGTCATTCCCGCGAAACTGGAATCCAGTACAACATGCCGGCGATAGCCGACTCCCCAGGCCCGTCATTCTCGTGCCCCCAAATCGTTATTCACGCGACAACGGGGATGACGAGTTGGGGGACACGGGAATCCAGTGAAATATGCCGGCGAATGCCGACTCATTATTAGCCTTCTGGATTCCCGATACGATGAAAAATATGGTCGCTGGCGCTCCCTATTTTTCTATCGTTCGGGAATGACGCACTTTTGATATTCCTCGTTTGCAGATGAGGACTCCCAGACTCGTCATTCTCGTGCCGCCAAGTCGTTATTCACGCGACAGCGGGAATGACGGGTTGGGGGACGCGGGAATCCAGAAAAACATGCCGGCGACAGCCGACTCCCCAGGCCCGTCATTCTCGTGCCGCCAAGTCGTTATTTCCGCGACAGCGGGAATGACGAGTTGGGGGACACGGGAATCCAGTGAAATATGCCGGCGAATGCCGACTCATTACGCCGTCATTCTCGTGAAAGCGGGAATCCAGTGAGACATGCTGGCGAGATCCGACTCATTATTAGCCTTCTGGATTCCCGATACGATGAAAAATATGGTCGCTGGCGCTCCCTATTTTTCTATCGTTCGGGAATGACGAGTTTTGATACTCCCTATTTTTCTATCGTTCGGGAATGACGAGTTTTGGTACTCCTCGTTCGTCGCGGCTTGCGTCAAAAGAGTTTCTTGCCACAAGATTCACACCATCTTTGACCTAATTTTTCGCAGATTCTTCCACGGTTTCCGCAAGTTTTTGATCCACCAATGCGCAGATTTTTTCCAGTGCGCCTCGGTTTTTTTCTACCAGTTCTCGGCCACGGGTGGCGTATTGTTCTCGAAGTAGTGGATCATTTAGCAATCGCCGTACCGCATTCGCCAGTTCATCGGCGTTCATCACTTGAATACCGGCGGTATGTTTCTGCAACAAGGTGGCGATTTCGGCGAAGTTAAACATATATCGCCCGAACACCACCGGAACTCCGGCGGCGGATGCTTCCAGTACATTGTGGCCGCCCACCGGCACCAGACTTCCGCCGATGAAAACAAGGTCGGCGGCGGCGATTAGCAGCGGCAATTCGCCCATGGTGTCGGCAACATAAACCTCGCAGTTTGGGCTTAGACTTTTCGTCTCGTGGGAACGCAACACGGTGTTGTAACCCTGACTTTCGCAAAGACGATAGACCGCATTGAATCGCGGTGGATGGCGCGGCGCGATCACCAGTAGCAGCGACTTGAAATCTTTGCGGAGATGCGCGAACACTTCGAGGATTTGCTCTTCTTCGCCTTCGTGGGTACTGCCCGCCACCCACACCGGACGCCCGCTACCCAGATTCCCGCGCAACGTGCGTGCCGCTTCGCCGACACCGGGCGGAAGCGCGGCGTCAAACTTTAAGTTACCGGTTACACGCACCGCCGCCGGTGGCGCACCCAGATCAATCAATCGCCGGGAGTCGGCTTTGCCCTGCGCCGCAAAGTGGTCGATTTTTCGCAATGCCGGGCGGATAAGTTTGCGAAATCTTCGGTATCCGCGATGGGAACGCTTGGATAAACGCACGTTGATATAAATCATCGGCACCTTGTTTCGGTGGCAGCGGTCAATCAAGTTGGGCCAGATTTCGGTTTCCATCACCAGCCCAATGCGCGGACGCATGGCACCGAGAAAGCGTCGCATCGCGCCGGGGTAATCGTAGGGCAGATAACAATGCTGGACCCGGTTGCCGAAAATTTTCAGTACCCGGTCGGCGCCGGTCGGCGTCATGGTGGTGATGGTAATCGGTTTGTCGGGATGCTTTTTTAGCAGGTGTTCCACCAACTGCGTGGCGGCGTTCACCTCGCCCACCGATACCGCGTGAATCCATACCCCGCCGGGCGCATGGTGCTTGCCGACAAAGCCCAGTCGCCGAGGAATGTTTTTAAGGTATCGACGCTCTCGCAACCCACGCCACAACAAGCGCAACAGCACCAGCGGTAATGCGATGTATAAAAAAATTCGGTATAGCGTTAACATCTGCTTTGCCGGGGTGGTCAGGTTAGCCAATCCCTCGGCTTCAAGTAATAGTCGGTTAGTTTTCGTTCCTCGCTGCCGGGCGGTGCGCGCCAGTGGTATTTCCAACGCACCAGCGGCGGCAGCGACATTAAAATGGATTCCGTTCGACCGCCGGATTCGAGGCCGAATAAAGTGCCTCGGTCGTATACCAAATTGAATTCCACATAGCGTCCACGGCGATAACCTTGAAACATCTGCTGTGCTTCGGCGTAGGGCATGTCCCGCCGCCGTTCGACAATCGGGCGATAAGCGCGGATGAAACTGTCGCCGATTTCGCGCACAAATTCGAACGCTTGTGCGAAGCCGCCTTCGCGATGGTCATCAAAAAACAATCCGCCGATGCCCCGCGCTTCGTCTCGATGTTTGAGATAAAAATATTCATCGCACCACGCCTTGTAACGCGGATAGTAGTGAGGATCAAATTTGTCGCAGGCGTGTTTTGCGGTTTGATGCCAATGCGCGCAGTCTTCCTCAAAGCCGTAGTAGGGCGTTAAATCATAGCCGCCGCCAAACCACCAGTGCGGATTTTTGTTTTCATGGTCGCCATCAGAGTCGGCTAGAAAAAATCGCACATTCATGTGGCAACAAGGCACAAAGGGATTGCGCGGATGCATCACCAGCGAAACCCCCGTAGCGATGAATGGTTTGCCGGCGATATGCGCGCGGTTGGCGGTGGTGGTGGCACCGGTCGCTGAAGTTGGTAATGCCGCGCCGGTGATGTGGGAAAAATTGACCCCGCCTTTTTCAAACAACGCACCTTGTTCGATGACTCGCGTAATGCCGCCGCCGCCATGCGCGTGAGTCCATACATCTTCGGTGAAATCCGCATCGGGTTCCAGTTCCCCCAACTGCCGGCAAAGGTCGTTCTGCAACTCTTGGAAATAGCAAGTTACTGCATTTGCATCGGGGGTATCGGGGGAAGACATTATGGTTATGGTCTCAACCCCGCACCACTTCACCGCGCTCAAAGTGGCGAATGATGGAGGGCGAGATGGCGTTGCCGATACGGCCATCGACGATGAAATCAACTTCGTCGCCAAATTCTCGCAACACCGCGCTTGCGCATCTGAGCATTCGCTTGCCGCTACGGTTTGCGCTGGTGGAGACGATGGCGGTGCGCGCCAACCGGCACAACCGCGCCGCGCCGCGATGGGCGGTAACCCGAACCGCAAGGGTTGTGTGGCAACCGCGTAGCCAACGGGAAACGCCATAAGCGGCGGGCAATAGCCAGGTGTTTCGCCCCGGCCATGAGCCGAGAATTGGTTCGCGATTGGTTATTTGCGCAAAGTCCACATAGGGCTGCAGTTGTTTGCAGCGGTCGGCAATCAATATCAGTCCTTTGCTGCGCGGGCGGCGTTTGATTCGCAAGATTCGGCGCAACGCCGCGACATTGCGCGGATCGCAACCAAGACCGAAACACGCTTCGGTGGGATACGCCACCACGCCACCGGCGCGGATTACCTCGGCGGCGCGGGCAAGTGACTCCTCGTTCAAGCGCCTATCGGGTTGTGGTCAATCCGCATCGTGTGCCGAGTCGAGTGCCGAATCAAGGGACACCTGCAATGCCGCATCCGCGGCCAGCACCGCGGCGGCGGTTTGGTCGCGGTCGGCGCGCACCCGTGCCGCCAAATCTTCATCGGCGAGTGCCAGTATTTGCGCCGCCAGATAACCTGCATTTTTCGCCCCGGCCTTGCCGATGGCAACGCAAGCCACCGGAATCCCGCCCGGCATTTGCACCGTGGACAGCAACGCATCTTGACCATTCAACGGGCCGCCATCCAGCGGCACGCCAATCACCGGCTTGGTAGTCAGCCCGGCCACCGCCCCGGCCAGATGCGCCGCCAACCCGGCGGCGGCAATAAACACCGCGCAACCGCGCTGCTCGGCCTCTTTGACATAACTATGGGTTGCCGCCGGAGTGCGATGCGCCGAAGTGATCCGGCTCTCCCACGCCACGCCGAGATTATCCAGCACCGCATAAGTCGCCCGCATCATTTCGAGATCGGACTCCGACCCCATCAGCACCGCCACAAAAGGTTTAGTCATGGTATGGAATTAATAAAAAAGTATAAAAAATGGATTATAAACAACCCCGCAAAACCAACGCTACCTTACTCAACTCCAGCGACCCAATCAAGCCTCCGTATGCGCCCTAGCAAGGACAGCCCCCCGCCCTGCCCAAAACGGCTCCTCAATAAGGACCCGGCTTACGCCGGGATTATTCCACTGAATTCCAGTTTCGCAGGAATGACGGCGCGCAAGCGGGTATACTAGGGGTGGTTTTCGCTGAAACATTGAACTCTTGCCGGATTTTGGACTCTATTCGGTTTATCCATCCCTACGAGACTTAAAAATGAAACGCATTGTTATTGTTGGTATCGCGGTTGTTGTTGCTGCCGGATTGTTGTGGAACTGGGTTGATCGGCCGGTGGTGGAAAATGTTCAGGCTAACGCCGTTGACAACTCCGCTGCCGACCCCAAAGCCGAAGATACCAGCCAAACCGACTCCCTTTCCGCTTCCCATGCGGTCGCCACCCTCGCCGGGGGTTGCTTTTGGTGCGTGGAGTCCACCCTCGAGAAGGTCGATGGCATCAGCGAAGTGGTTTCGGGATACACCGGCGGCCGCACCACAAACCCGACATATGGACAGGTCGGTTCCGGTGGTTCCGGGCATACCGAAGCGGTGCAGGTGTATTACGACCCGGACAAAATTTCCTACCGAGGTTTGTTGCATTATTTCTGGCGGGAGATCGACCCCACCGATTCAAGCGGGCAGTTTGTTGATCGCGGTAGCATGTATCGACCGGCGATTTACTACCACAACGAACAGGAAAAAATGCTTGCCATATCCACCCGCGATGAACTGGAAGCATCGGGCCTTTTCGATGGGCCGTTGACCATTGAAATTACTCCGGCACAGACTTTTTACAAAGCCGAGGACTATCATCAGGATTACTACAAAACCAATCCGAATCATTACAAATTTTATCGCTACGGTTCGGGACGGGATCAGTTCCTGCAAAGAACCTGGGGAGAGTCGTTATACGATCAGTATGAAGAAGTCGAGACAAAAGCCGGCCTAACCGACGCCAAATACGGCAAGCCCGAAGATTCCCAAGTCAAAGAAAAGTTGACCAGCATGCAGTATGCGGTGACTCAGCATGACAGCACCGAGCCGCCCTACCAAAACGAATACTGGGATAACAAGCGCGGCGGCATTTATGTGGACATCGTCTCCGGCGAACCGTTGTTTTCATCCACCGACAAATACAAGTCCGGCACTGGCTGGCCGAGTTTCAGCAAACCCATCGATGAACAATTCATCGTGCAGAAAACCGATTACAAACTGGTGTTCCCACGCACTGAAGTGCGTAGCAAGTATGGCGACTCCCACCTCGGCCACTTGTTCAACGACGGCCCTGCCCCCGCCGGTTTACGCTACTGCATCAATTCGGCATCCCTGCGTTTCGTCGCCGAAAACCAGTTGCAACAGGAAGGGTATGGCGAATACGCCAAACTATTCGAATAGGCGCGGCGATTTGTCCGAAATTCACATCCGCACGGGGTGCGGCCTGAGTGCTTCAACCCCGTTGCCGGATTGCTTCAAACAAGAACAAAGCGGTAGCCACCGAAACATTTAAACTGGAGACGCTTCCCGACATTGGAATCCGCGCCAGTTGGTCGCAACATTCGCGAGTCAGGCGTCTCAATCCCCGCCCTTCCGCACCCATGACAATGGCGGTGTCGATGTTGAAATCCGTTTCGTATACGGTGCGTTGTGCGGCATCGTCGCCGCCGGTAATCCAAATGCCGCGCTCTTTCAGACGCTCCAGAGTGCGGGCCAGATTGGGAACATAAAACACCGGCAACCGGGCACCGGCCGCCACTCGAGTCACCGTGGCATTGACCGGACAAGCACCGTCCTTCGGCAGAATCACCGCATCCACCCCGGCGCCATCGGCGGTGCGCAAGCATGCGCCGAGATTATGGGGATCTTGTACTTGGTCGAGAACCAGCAGCAATGCCCGGTGGTCGAGTTCATCGAGCAGGTGGTACAGTTGCGGTTGCCCGTGTGGTGAAGTATGTGGAGAAGTGTGCGGTGAAGTGCCGGGTTGAATCCGAGCGACTACGCCTTGGTGTCGAACGCCCTGCGCCAATCGTTCCAGTTCTTCCTTCGGCGCCAAGCGAAAGTTGATTCCGGCTTGCGCCAGTTGCTCCCGCAATCGCTTTATCCGAGGGTCATGGCGGCGTTCATCCAGCAACACTTCCACCATATCCGCCGGTGCTCCCGCCAGCGATGATTGCACGCCGTGAAACCCGCACAGGATTTCCTCACCGGGAGGGTTTTTTGCCGCGCCTTGGGGTTTTTTTGCCACGATGTTTTGAACCGCCCGCCTTTCGATTGGCGGGGTTTCGGTTGGCGGGTTTTTTATGGGAAGACGCACCGCCAGATTTTTTTGCTTTGCCCTTTTGTTGACCCTTTGGCTTGTCTTTTAATTTGCCCGTTGATTTTGTGTCACCGTCGTCCAGTTCAAAATCAATCTTCGCATCCGCTAAACTGGCGCGGACGACTACGATGCGCAAGCGGTCGCCGAGGCGAAACCGCCGGCCACTGCGTTCGCCGACTAGTTGAAAGCGTAGCGGATCAAAATGATAATAATCGTCGCCGAGGCCGGTGACATGCACCAAGCCGTCGATGAAAAGATCATCCAGTTGCACAAACACGCCAAATTCTTTAACCCCGGAAATCACCCCGCCGAAGCGCCCGCCAATCTTGTCCTGCATGAACTCGGCTTTCAACCATGCGGTCACATCGCGGCTCGCATCGTCGGCACGCCGCTCGGTGAATGAACATTGTTCGGCGATTTTTTGCAGGCCGGTTTCGACGGCTTGATCGGTTTCAGGTGACGCCTTTTTTTGATTGGAAATGAGCATGCGTATCCGCCGATGCACAACCAGATCGCTATACCGGCGAATGGGCGATGTGAAGTGCGTGTAGACGGGAAACCCCAGAGCAAAATGCCCGGCTTGCTCGGTGCCGTAAACCGCTTGACTCAAACTTCGCAGGAGTAGCGTCTGAACCAGCGGGGCAATATCCGCCTGAGTCGATGCGCTTTCCATCAGCCGCGCATAATCCGCCGCCTCGGGTTTATCGTCGCCGCCGAGTTTCAAGCCCATGCCGCTGAGAAAACGGCGCAGTTCAATTAAAGAGTCGCCGGTCGGCCCCATGTGGTTGCGGTAAATCGTGCGGCTGCCGAAGTTTTTTTGCAAATAACGCGCCGCGCACACGTTAGCCGCCAGCATGCACTCTTCAATAAGGCGATGCGCTTGATTGCGCGCGCGCACTGTGATGCTGCTGATTTTTTGATTTTCATCGAAGCGAATATCCGCTTCCGGAAATTCAAAATCGATGGTCCCGCGTTTGCGCCGCTCATCCAATAGCCGCCGCGTGAGTGCGTAAAGATTATCCAGATGGGGTGCGACTTCTTCCCATTGCTGGCGCGCGGCTTGGTCTTGCTCGGACACAATCTGATTGACGATGGCATAAGTCAGGCGCGCTTTGGAACGCATGATGCCGGGATAAAATTCGTAACCGGAAATCTCACCGGCGGCGTTGAGTTGCATATCGCAGACCATGCAATACCGATCTTCCGCCGGGTTGAGGGAACAGATGCCGTTGGAAAGTTCCTCGGGCAGCATGGGCACCACCCGGTTGGGGAAATAAACCGAATTACCGCGTTTCAATGCTTCCCGATCCAGCACCGTGTCGGCGCGCACATAATGACTCACATCGGCAATCGCCACCACCAACCGCCAGCCGTCACCTTGAGGCGCGCAGTACACCGCATCATCAAAATCTCGAGCGTCTTCGCCGTCAATGGTCACCAGCGGTAAATCGCGAATGTCGCGGCGACCTTGTTCCGGTTTCACGACATGCAATTCGTCCTTCATTGCCCGCAATTCGGCATCCAAGTCCGCCGGCCATTGCGCGGGGATGCCGTGTTTGCGAATGGCGATGTCCGTTTCCATACCCGCTTGCAGTTGTTTTCCCATGACCTCGACGATCTCACCCACGGCGTGGTGATGCTCCACCGGATGTTTAATAATCCGCGCCACCACGATATCGCCGTCTTCGGCACCGTTGCGGCGGTCGCCGGGGATGGTGATGTCCCGGGCATATCTCGAATCGTCCGGTTCCACAAAACCGACCTGACTTTCCACATGAAAGTGGCCCACTATTTCGCGTTCCAAGTCCACCACAACCTCGACCACCACCCCTTCCTTGCGGCCTCGCTCGTCAATGCGTTTGAGTCGCGCCAGCACGCGGTCGCCGTGCAAAACCTTGCGCATTTGTCGGTGATGCAGGAACAGATCCCCGGAGCCGTGGTCGGGGATGACGAAACCGAAACCGTTGGCGTGGCCGACAACCCGGCCGGACACGAGGTCCATTTTCTCCGGCAATGCGAACCGCCCTTTGCGGTCGTGCAACACGATGCCTTGAACGCGCATGCGCTCTAGGCGTGCGGCTACGGCACCGCCAGCGGCTTTGGAGTGGAGATCAAAACGCTCGCGGATTTCTTGCAAGGCGACCGGGCCTTTGCATTCGGTAAGGAATTCCAGCAGCAAGATTCTCGACGGAACCGCGATTCCCGACTCGTCGGCGGGACGGAAACCGCTTGGCGCAGAGTCTTTGGGCGTTCGTCGGTGTTGGTTTTCAGGTGTATTCACGAGGGATGGAATGGTAAAGTATCGGCCATTGGTAATTGTCCATGATAATTGTCAATACTTCAGGACCGAACGGAGTATTGACAGCAAACACGCGAAAGTACAGGAAAAAAATGAAATGCGGCACGGCCTCCCGTCCCCGCACCCCACTTGTACAAATCATACCACCAAACCCCATGAAAATCGGAATCCCCAAAGAAGTTCACGAAAATGAGCGCCGGGTGGCATGCACCCCCGCAGAGGTGGTGCGGCTCGGCAAACTGGGGCATCAGGTGCTGCTGGAACGCAACGCCGGTTTGGCCGCCGGATTCACCGACCCGGAATATCAAGCCGCCGGCGCGCTCATCATCGATGAACCCGGCGACCTGTGGGCGCAGGCGCAAGCGGTGTGCAAAGTCGCCCCGCCTGAGGAAAACCCCCTACTGAAGGTGCACGAAGCCGACCTGTTGACCGCCGGCAAAATCCTAATTAGTTTTTTCTGGCCAGCGCAAAACCAAAAACTGCTCGAGAAAATCGCCGCCCGGGGTGCCACGGTGCTGGCCATGGATACGGTGCCGCGCATCTCCCGTGCGCAGAAAATGGACGCGCTGTCGTCCATGTCCAACATCGCCGGTTACCGTGCCGTGATTGAGGCCGGGCAGCATTTCGGGCGATTTTTCGGGGGCCAGATTACCGCCGCGGGCAAGGTGCGACCGGCTACGGTAATGGTAATCGGCGCTGGGGTTGCCGGGCTGTCCGCCATCGGCACCGCGGTCAGCCTCGGGGCGGTGGTGCGCGCCTTCGACACCCGCCTCGAAGTCAAAGAGCAGATCGAGAGTTTGAACGCCAAATTCCTCGAACTCGACTTGGCGGAAGACGGCAGCGGACAAGGCGGCTATGCCAAGGTCATGAGCGAGCAGTTTATCCGGGCGGAAATGGCACTGTTCGCCGCCCAAGCCCTGGAAGTGGACATCATCATCACCACCGCGCTAATCCCCGGCAAGCCTGCGCCCCAACTGATCACCGAGGAGATGGTGGCATCGATGAAAACCGGCAGCGTGATTGTGGATCTGGCCGCCGAACAAGGGGGGAATTGCGAACTCACCGAGCCCGGCAAGGTTGTCCGGCGGCACGGCGTCAGCATCATCGGCTATACCGACCTGCCGGGGCGTATGGCCGCCCAGTCGAGCGAATTGTATGCGGCCAATCTGCGCCACATGATCAGCGAACTAACCCCCGCCGGAGACGGCAATCTGGTGGTGAATATGGAAGACCCGGTGATTCGAGGAACCACGGTCGTCCACAACGGTGAAATCACCTGGCCGCCGCCGACACCGACCCCGAAGCCGACCCCCAAACCCAAGCCCGAAACACCCGCCGCCAAGCCCACGCCCGCCACAACCAAAGCAACCGCCGACCGGGCTAACCGAGGCTGGATCACGCTGGCTGCAGCCGCCGTTGGTACCGCCGCCATTCTGGCAATGGGTGCGGTGGCGCCGCCGTCTTTTATGAATCACTTCATCGTATTCGTGCTGGCATGCTTTGTCGGCTGGCAGGTAGTCTGGAAGGTCACCCCGGCATTACACACGCCGCTGATGAGCGTCACCAACGCCATCAGCAGCATCATCGTCATCGGCGCGCTGTTGCAAACCGGCGCACCTTCATTTCGCTGGCTGGCGCTATTGGCGCTGCTGCTCGCCTCCATCAACATCGCCGGTGGCTTTTTGGTCACCCAGCGAATGTTGAAAATGTTCCAAAAATAGGACTCACCGATGCCCGCCGGGTTAGTCAACGCCGCCTACCTTCTTGCCGCCATCCTGTTCATCCTCAGCCTCGGCGGGCTGAGCCGTCAGGATAGCGCCGTCCGCGGCAACCTGTGTGGCATCACCGGCATGGCCATCGCGCTCATCGCCACGCTGCTGAGTGGTTCGGTGAGTGGCTACGGATTGATCGCTATACCCATGCTTATCGGCGGTGCGGCGGGAACCGTGCTTGCCGTGCGCGTGCGCATGACCGCCATGCCGCAACTGGTGGCAATACTGCACAGTTTTGTCGGGCTGGCGGCGGTGTTGGTGGGATTCACCACCTTCCTCGACAGCCGCGTGGAGTTTTTTGGGGTAGAAAAAACCATCCATGAAATCGAAATCTACATCGGCGTATTGATTGGCGCGGTCACCTTCACCGGTTCGGTAATCGCCTTCGGCAAACTGCAAGGCATCATCAGCAGCGCGTCGCTGATGTTACCCGCCCGCCACTGGCTCAACCTCGGCATCCTGCTAGGGTGCATTTATTTCGGCAAAATGTTCGTCGATGCAGACTCGGTGTCCGATGGAATGATGCCACTGCTGATCATGTGCGGGCTGGCATTGCTATTCGGCATACATATGGTCATGGCCATCGGTGGCGCCGACATGCCGGTGGTGATCTCCATGCTCAACAGTTATTCGGGCTGGGCGGCGGCGGCAACCGGCTTCATGCTTTCCAACGACCTGCTGATTATCACCGGTGCGTTGGTCGGCTCGAGCGGCGCGATTCTCAGTTACATCATGTGCCGCGCCATGAATCGGCGTTTCGTCAGCGTGATCATGGGCGGTTTCGGCACTGCTTCGGGTGGTTCTTCCGGCGCTGCTTTGGCGCATCAAACGACCGGCGAAGCCGCGACTATCAACGCCGCCGACACCGCCGAACTGCTGGGCAACGCCCGATCGCTGGTGATTGTGCCCGGCTTTGGGCTGGCGGTCGCCCAAGCCCAGCACCCGGTATCGGAATTGACCCGACTCCTGCGCGAGAAAGGCGTCAAGGTACGCTTCGGCATCCATCCCGTAGCCGGGCGCATGCCGGGGCACATGAACGTGCTACTCGCCGAAGCCAGAGTACCTTATGACATCGTGCTGGAAATGGACGAAATCAACGCCGACCTTGGGGATACCGACATCGTCATGGTGATTGGCGCCAACGACATCGTCAACCCTTCCGCCCTCGACACCCCGGACAGCCCCATCGCCGGTATGCCGGTGCTGGAAGTGTGGAAGGCGCGGGACGTAATCGTGCTCAAACGCAGCATGGCAAGCGGCTACGCCGGTGTAGAAAACCCACTGTTCTTCAAAGACAACACCCGCATGCTATTCGGCGACGCCAAAGACAGCATCGAGCAAGTATTGAGTGGGCTTGGGTGAGGGTTTATAGGCAGGAATGACGGCGGGTGGGAAAAGCAGACGGGGTTCATTCCTCGGCGTCGTCGGTTACCTCTTGTCGTGATCTTCTGATGTTTCGTAAATGGCCGCTGTTGCTCTGGGCTTCGATGAATATTCGGGCGATTTCTGGGTATTTTTCTTTGATGCGGGCTTCTAGGCTGCTGATGGTGTCCTCCACATCCCTGGATGACATGGAATCGATGAAATCCAAACTGATGGTGAGTAGCACGTCCTCGGGGCCGAGGTGCATGGTGAGAATTTCGTTGATGCTGATGATGGTGGCTTCCTCGGAGAGGATGTGGCGGATACCGGTGCGTACTTCGAGGCTGGCGGCTTCGCCGATGAGTAGGCCCTTGCTCTCGTAGGCCAACAGCGCGGCGGTGCATGTGAGGATGATGCCGATGGCGATGGAGGCTAGCGCGTCATAGGACGGGTCATCGTAGTATTCGGTTAGCAACAGCCCGATCAGTGCCGCAATCAAGCCTAGCATGGCGGCGCTATCTTCGAACAGCACGGTGAACACGGTGGGATCTTTGCTCAGTTGCATGGCCTTGAAATAGCCCAGCGTGGCACCCTTGCGCTTGCGAAATTCCCGAAACGCCACCGCCCACGCCGCCCCTTCGAAGACCATGGCGACGCTCAGCACGATGTAGTTCACGATTGGGCGGTGTATTTCAGTCGGCGACATTAACTTGCTGATGCCCTCATACAACGACACCCCGGCACCGATGGCGAACACCAGAATGGCCACCACGAAGGCCCAGAAATACAATTCCATGCCGTAGCCGAAGGGATGCTGCTCGTCCGCGGGTTTGGCGGCCCGCTTCATGCCCCACAGCAGCAAGCCTTGATTGCCGGTATCCACCACCGAGTGGATGGATTCGCTGAGCATCGCCGAACTGCCGGTAATTCCGGCGGCGACAAATTTGGTGCAAGCAATCAGGCCGTTGCCGATCAATGCCGCCAGCACCACCCATTTCGAGCCAGATTTTTTCTTCAAGTGTCAGTCAACCCCGTATGGCTGGCGCACACCGACTCGCATCGGATAACGGCGGGTTGGGAGTATGAAATGGTAGTGGGCGGCATCGTGTCGCGAACATGGCCGGTGAAGTATGCCACAAAGCGCGCCCGATGTATGCGTCCATTGGAGAATCCTGCAGCGTTCAGGAGCCCTCCGCCCTGGGAATCGAATAGGTGCCGGTGGCGTGGGCTACCGGTTGCTCGGGACCCAGTACTTCGCTGTGCAGGCTGGCTTCGCACACCGCCAGACGCTTGCCGAGTTTGAGCAGGCTGGCGGTGGCGATGATGTCTCCGGGCGGCGGCTTGCGTAAAAAATTAATTGATAAGTTGGTGGTTACCGCCAGTTCCACCGCGCCGATGTTGCCCAAGATCACGGCATAAAAAGCCGCGTCCGCCAGCCCCATCATGATGGGCCCTGCCACCGTGCCGCCGGGTCGCAAAAATGCATCCCGGTGCACCGCCCGCATCACCGCCCGCTCCGGGCATAGGGATTCGAGTTGCAAGCCCATGAGCACGGCGAACGGCATGCGCTCGTCGGCAATGCGGTTAAATTCCGCAACCGTCAATGGGGTTTGCTTTGTGTTCATATTGATTCAGTTTGATTCAGGTTGACTAATTCGGGCGATTGGCCGCTTCATTATAATCCTATCCATTCCCGCCATTTGTCAAATAGAGTACAATCCCAAGTAATTCAGGGAAACACCTCGTTATGCTCGTTCTGACTATCGCCGCATACTATCTGCTCATCGGCTGCGCGTTCGGCGTGGCGTTCTTTGTGCGTGGCTATGCGGTGATTGCGCCCGAAGCCCGTGGCGCGTCTATCGCCATGCGCTTGCTGTGGACGCCGGCAGCCATCGCCCTGTGGCCGTTGCTGGCCCGCAAGTGGCGCGCTAACCATCGCCGCAATAATGCGTCAGACGCAGACTCTAATGTCCGTTAAAAGTCACTGATAAGTCACTGATAACCCGCCGATAACTCGCTAATAACCTCCACCGATGATCCGCCAACACCGCACAATTCACCGCCGCATCTGGCTGCTACTGGCACCGTTGTTGCTGGTGCTGATTATCGCTTTCAGCAACCCGCGCACCGAGTTGTATCCGGCCAACGACCATCTTACCGAACTGCCCGGCGAAGTCTCCGGCAAAGGAATTCTGCCATGAGCCACGGCTATGTACCGGTGAACTGGAATCGGCGCAAGCAGATTTATGACCTGTGCGTGTGGGCAAGCATTGGGGTTTATATCGCCTTGTTTTTGGGAATCAGCAACCTCCTCTACCGGGGCACCGATGCGATTTCCATACAGATCCTGCTGATGCGCGCGTTTTCCACTTGCGCGTTTTTGATGTTGACCGTGATTTTGTGCATCGGCCCGCTGGCGCGCATCGACCGCCGCTTCCTGCCCCTGTTATACAACCGCCGCCATCTCGGCGTGTCGCTGTTTGTTATCGCATTGCTACACGCCGCGGTGGTGGTGTATTGGTATCACGGTTTCGGCGTGGTCAATCCCATCGTTTCCATCTTCATATCCGGGGGCGACTACCGCACCATCGGCGATTTCCCCTTTCAAGTCTTCGGCGCCCTCGCCCTCATCATCCTATTCCTGATGGCCGCCACCAGCCACGACTACTGGAACGCCAACCTCGGCGGGCCCCTATGGAAGGCGATTCACATGCTGGTTTATGCCGCCTACGGGCTGATGATCGTGCATGTCACCTTCGGCGCATTGCAGCAGGACAACACCGGACTGCTGCCGTGGATGGTAGTGGCAAGCGTGTTGCTGGTGGGCGGGCTGCACCTCTTTTCCGCGCTGGCACGCTCCGGAACTTATGTACAACTCAGCGGCGCGCTGCAGGCGCAAACCGAATGGGTGGTCGCCGGCCACTGGAAAGACATCCCCAACAACCGCGCCATCACCGTGGCAATCAACGATGACGAACGCATCGCCGTGTTTCGCTATGACGAAACCAAACTGGCGGCGGTTTCCAATGTGTGCCAACACCAGAACGGGCCGTTGGGGGAAGGCCGGGTGGTGGACGGACTAATCACCTGCCCGTGGCACGGCTATCAATACAAACCCGAAGACGGCTGTTCGCCGCCGCCGTTCACGGAAAAAGTCCAAACCTATCGTCTGGCGGTGGAGGACGGCCGGGTGCTGGTGGATCCCGCCCCCCTGCCCGCCGGAAGCCCCCGGCCTATTCTCGATATAAGCGAAACGAAGGAATCCGTTAATGGCTAGCCACGACACCGACAAAAAAGCCGATGACAAAACGCCGCCGTTCTTTGTCGGCTACTTGCCCATGCCATCGGCGTTGAAAAAGTTTTACCTGCCGCTGGTGGTATTACTCATCGCCGCCTGCGGCATGGCCGGATACTGGGTGGCGTCCCAGCAAAGGCCCACCGGCCCGGCAATCTGGAACACCGCCGCAACCATCACCATGGAAGGCGTCCTGACACTCGCCCCCTACCCTGCTCTGCATCGTTTCCACCCGGACAAGCCCGGCGAGGTGGAATCGGTGCTGCTGGTGTATCAAGGCAAACATTCCGCCCACCAATTCTCGGCGGCTTTCGACGGCCAGTGGGTAGCCGTCGAGGGTTCCGAAATCCGCCGGGGCAACTGGGTGATGTTGGAGATCGCCGCGGACAATGCTATCCAAAAAACCGCCATCCAAAAAACCACCGATGCCGCGGCCAGTGAGATACTTCCCTTGCTGGCCATCCAGTCCCTGGGGGAAATATCCCTGAGCGGCGAAATCGCCGATAGCAAGTGCTTCCTCGGCGTAATGCGGCCCGGCGCCGGGAAAATCCACAAAGCATGCGCGGAAGTTTGCCTTTTGGGGGGCATTCCACCGCTGCTGGTGGCTAAAGACGCCCGCCATCAAAAGTTCGGTTACCTCATCGCCCACTCCGACGGTTCCGGTGCATCGCAATCGCTGGCTGGCTATGCCGCCGAACCGGTGCGAGTCAGCGGGCAACTGCAACGGCGAGGGGATCTGCTATTCATCGCCATGGACGATAACGGAATCCGGCGTTTATAAGCCTCTCCAACCTCGCCCGGCAACGGAATGCCCCAAGCGATACTGCCATGCCAAACCTGCTGATCGTCGCCAACTGCCCGTCTGAAAATACCCGCAAACTCCGTCAAGCGGTCTGCGAAGGCGCGCGCCATAAAGACATTCAAGGCGTCGAAATCCGCGTCTTCGACCCGCTCGAAGCCGGCCCCGAAGAAGTACTGTGGGCCGACGGCATAATCCTCGGCACCACCGAAAATTTCGGCTACATGAGCGGCCTGATCAAAGACTTCCTGGAACGAATCTACTACCCGTGCCTGGAAAAAACCCAAGGGCTACCGGTAGCCGTATATGTCAAAGGCGGCCTGGACGGCCAGGGTGCAAAAACCAGCGTCGAACGCATTTTAACCGGATTGAAATGGAAATCGGTGCAACCGACGCTGGTACTAAAAGGCGAATACCAAGACGAATTCCCAACCCGCTGCCAAGAACTAGGCACACTAATGGCCGCCGGACTGGAATCGGGTATATTTTGAAAATCAAATCGACTTAAAGTTATTTATGAAATAACCTATAATAACCACCTGAAATCACTAAATATATTCAACCACGCTCAACCCCCGAACTCTTTACCCGCCGCAACGCATCGTTCCAACCGACCACCAGCGTGTCCCTGGTTTTGCTTTCCATGCGCGGATGAAAATCCCGCTCCCGATGCCACAATTCACTGAGTTGATCCGGGGAATCGAACAGCCCATTTTGCAGCCCGGCCAGAAAGGCCGCCCCCAGTGCGGTGGTTTCGGTTACCGCCGGACGCTCGATGGTAACGCCGATGACATCGGCAAGAAACTGCATCAGCCAATCGTTGACCACCATGCCGCCATCCACCCGCAGCAGGGAGATTTTTTCGCCGGCATCCTTTTCCATGGCACCCAGCAGGTCCAGGGTCTGGTAACAGACCGCCTCGAGCGCGGCGCGCACCAGTTGCGCTTTTGAGGTGTCCCGGGTAATTCCCAAGATCGCGGCGCGTGCGTGGGGATCCCAGTGGGGCGCGCCGAGGCCGGTGAACGCCGGTACCATATATACCCCCTGATTGCTCTCGGTGGATTCGATCAACGCGGCGATCTGGTTGCTGCTGTCAAACAGCCCGAGGCTATCCCGCAGCCACTGCACGGCGGTACCGGCGTTGAAAATAGACCCTTCCAATGCGTACACGGTTTTCCCGTCCAGCCGGTAGCCGACTGTGCTCAGCAGCCGGTTGGCGGAGGTAACCGGCTGCGCGCCACTGTTCATCATCATAAAACAGCCGGTGCCGTAGGTACTCTTGACCATGCCCGGCTCGAAGCAGGCTTGGCCGACCAGTGCCGCCTGCTGGTCGCCGGCCACGCCGCAAATGGGAATGCTGCGACCCAGTAGGTCTTTGCTGCTCAAGCCATACTCAGCCGTGCAATCCAGCACTTCCGGCAACACGCTCGCAGGCACGTCGAACGCCTCTAGCAATTCCCGATCCCATTGCTGGGTATGAATATCGAACAACAGCGTGCGGCTTGCGTTGGTGGCATCGGTTAAGTGCCTGTCGCCTCCGGTGAGACGCCAGATCAAGAAACTGTCGATAGTGCCGAACGCCAGTTCCCCGGCCTCGGCTTTGCGGCGTGCGCCGTCCACGTGATCGAGAATCCAGGCGATCTTTGGAGCCGAAAAATAAGCGTCCAGCAACATCCCGGTCTTGTTGCCAACCGCCTCGGCCAACCCGGCCCGGGCAAGCCGTTCGCAGTGCGCCGCCGTGCGCCGGTCCTGCCACACGATGGCGTTATGAATCGGTCGCCCGTTGCGCCGTTCCCAAATCACCGTGGTTTCCCGCTGATTGGCAATTCCGATTGCGACAATCGAACCGGCAGCCGCGGTCTGTGTAAGCACTTCCCGGCAGGCCGCTAGCGTGGTCTGCCAGATTTCTTCGGGATCGTGTTCGACCCAGCCGGGGTGCGGATAATGTTGGCTGAATTCGTGACGAGCAACGGCCAACGACCGGCCGTCTCGGTCAAATACCAGTGCCCGGGAACTGGTGGTGCCTTGGTCAATGGCCAATAACAAGGGGGAATTATTCATCAATCTGGCGCATAAATATGATCCATAGATTACGACAAGAAGTGCGTCAGCCACTATACACAATCCGTATTCAGTACATTCAACGAAGCGGTTTTCCCGCGTCATGTTTTCATTATATTTTCACATTTTTCACTATTTTCCTATTATTTCGTCATTTTACCTTGAAAATGAAAACGCTAACGTGATAGGTTTCCCCTTTCACTCAGCCGAACTCACCGGAGACCCAAGCATGAAACTAACACTCACCACCATCACGGCGGGGCTGGCGCTCATCGCATCCTCCGTTGTTCAGGCTGACATGGCCGCCGCCAAACGCTGGATTAACGATGAATTCCAGCCCTCCACGCTCACCGCCGCACAACAAGAGGCGGAAATGCAATGGTTCATCAACGCCGCCGCTCCGTTCAAAGGGATGGAAATCAACGTGCTTTCCGAAACCATTCCGACCCACGAATACGAGTCCCGGACGCTGACCAAAGCCTTTAAGGAAATCACCGGTATCAAAGTTAACCATCAACTCCTTGGCGAAGGCGAAGTGGTGCAAGCGGTGCAGACGCAGATGCAGACCAAACGCAATTTGTACGATGCGTATATCAACGATTCCGACCTCATCGGTACGCATTCACGCCTGCAACTGGCCGTTCCACTGAGCGACTGGATGGCCGGGGAAGGCAAGGATGTTACCAACCCGACTCTCGACATTGATGACTTCATGGGCCGATCGTTCACCACCGGCCCGGACGGCAAACTGTACCAATTGCCCGACCAGCAGTTCGCCAACTTGTACTGGTTTCGTTACGATTGGTTCCAGCGCGAAGATCTGAAATCCCAATTCCAAGAACGCTATGGCTACGAATTGGGCGTGCCGGTCAACTGGTCGGCCTACGAAGATATCGCCGAATTTTTCTCGGTGCACGTCAAGGAAATTGACGGCGTACGGGTGTACGGCCATATGGACTACGGCAAACGCGCCCCGGACCTCGGCTGGCGAATGACCGATGCGTGGCTGTCCATGGCCGGTGCCGGTAGCAAAGGGCTGCCCAACGGCAAGCCGGTGGACGAGTGGGGTATTCGCGTGGACGGTTGCAATCCGGTGGGTTCTTCGGTGAGCCGGGGCGGTGCCGCCAATGGCCCGGCTGCGGTTTATGCCATTCGCAAATGGGATGAATGGCTGCGCAAATACGCTCCGCCGGGGGCCGCCAACTATGACTTCTACCAGTCGCTGCCGGCCCTCTCGCAAGGCAACGTGGCGCAACAGATCTTCTGGTACACCGCGTTCACTTCCGCCATGGTCGCCCCCAAAAGCGAAGGCAACAACACCGTCGACGATGCCGGCAATCCGCTCTGGCGCATGGCCCCCTCCCCTCACGGGCCGTATTGGGAAGAGGGACAAAAGCTCGGTTATCAAGACGCCGGTTCCTGGACCCTGTTCGAATCCACCCCGGTTGACCGCCGCAAAGCCGCGTGGCTGTACGCGCAGTTCGCCGTATCAAAAACGGTCTCCCTGAAAAAAACCCACGTCGGCCTGACGCCCATTCGCGACAGCGATATTCGCCACCAATCCTTCACCGAACGCGCACCCAAACTGGGCGGGCTGGTGGAGTTCTACCGTTCCCCGGACCGGGTTCGCTGGACGCCCACCGGCACCAACGTCCCGGATTATCCGAAACTCGCGCAAATCTGGTGGCAGCAGATTGGCGACGTCAACTCCGGCGTATTCACGCCGCAACAGGCGATGGACCGACTGGCCGAAGAAATGGACGCTACCATGGCGCGGATGCAGTCCGCCGATGAGCGCGCCGGTACTTATGGCGGTTGCGGCCCGAGGTTGAACGACCCCAAAGATCCGAACGAGTGGCTTTCACAGCCCGGCTCCCCCAAAGCAAAACTCGCCAATGAAAAGCCCCGTGGGGAAACCGTGGACTACGACGAACTCGTCAAGCGCTGGGCTGCCAACTAGGCGACCGGCGCATTGCCGCGCCGCACAAAATGGCGCGTGCGTCCATAACCGAGGGATGATTGATGATCTAAACCGCTCCCCGGCGTCCGAGGCCGGGATGAGCGTTCGGCAACGGCGAATACTGGCCTACGCCAGGGAGCGCGGCAGCGTACAAGTGGAGTCTCTGGCGCGGCACTTTACCGTTACGCCGCAGACCATCCGGCGCGACCTCAACCGCTTGTGCAATCAGCATCACCTGCAGCGGATTCACGGTGGCGCCACGGTGTTCGATGGCGTAGCCAATCTCGGTTATGCGGCGCGCCGCACACTGTGCGCCCGGGAAAAACGGCAAATTGGCCACAGCGCAGCGCAACTCATTCCCGATGATTGCTCCCTCCTGATCAATATCGGCACCACCACCGAACAAGTGGCCACCCACCTTGCCGGACGCTACGGCTTGCTGGTGGTCACCAACAATATCAACGTCGTCACAACCCTGCTGCCGAACCAAAACATCCGCGTGATCGTTGCCGGCGGAGCAGTGCGCCGCGAAGACGGCGGCATCATCGGCGAATCCACCGCGGATTTCATCGCCCAGTTCAAGGTCGACTTTGCCGTCATCGGCGTGTCGGCCCTGGATCTGGACGGAACCCTGCTTGATTTTGATTTTCACGAAGTGCGGGTGACCCAGTCGATCATTCGCAATGCGCGCACGGTCATCCTGGTAGCCGACCGCGTCAAGTTCGAGCGCAGCGCCCCGCACCGGGTATGCAACATCGGCGAGGTGGATTACTTTGTCACCGACAGCCCGCCCCCGGACGGATTTCTAAAACACTGCCGGGAACAGGAAGTAACCGTGAAAATCGCCGAACCCGCCGGTGATTGACGCCGACCCCGGAGAGATTTACGACCTGGCCGTTATCGGCGGCGGCATCAATGGCTGCGGCATCGCCCGGGATGCCGCCGGGCGCGGTCTCAAGGTATTTTTGTGCGAGCAAGCGGATCTCGGCGGTGCCACTTCCGGTGCCAGTTCCAAATTGATTCACGGCGGGCTGCGGTACCTCGAGCAGTACCAATTCAAACTGGTTCGGGAATCGTTGCGCGAGCGAAAAATTCTCCTCCAAACTGCGCCACACCTGGTCACGCCGACTCGCTTCATTTTCCCCCACCACCCAGGATTGCGGCCACGCTGGCTGATTCACGCCGGATTGCTATTATACGACTGGATCGCCGGCGGCAACGGCTTGCCGCGTAGCAAGCGGGCCCGACTCGACTGCGACCCGGTCGGCGCGATGCTGAAACCCGGATTCATCACCGGCTTTGAATATACCGATTGCCGCACCGACGATTCCCGGCTGGTGGTCACCGTGGCCCGCGATGCGCACCGCCTCGGCGCCACCATCGCGCCGCGCACACGCTGCGAGTCCGTGGCCCGTTCAAACGGCCGATGGGAAATCGCGTTGTGTCGCGAACACGATAACGAACACGGCACAGTGGTGCCCACGGTCTACGCCAAAGCATTGGTAAACGCCACCGGCCCGTGGGTCGCGCAGTTGCCCGGCGCGGGTGTCGGCACACCGGCCCAAGCCGCCGTCAAACTGGCCGCTGTCAAACTGGTGCAAGGCAGCCACATCGTGGTCAAAAAATGGTTCGCCGGTGAACACGCCTATATCCTGCAAAATGACGACCGGCGAGTGGTTTTCGTCCTGCCATTTCAACGCGACATGGTGATCATCGGCACCACCGAAATCGAATACCACGGCGACCCAGCCACGGTGCGCGCCACGCCCGCCGAAATCGAATACCTGTGCAATCTCGTCAACCGCTATTTCACCGTCACCCTGACGCCCGCTGACATCATCTGGTCATACGCGGGCGTGCGCCCGTTATACGACGACGGCGCGGGTAGCCTTCGCACGGTCTCGCGTGATTACGTCATCACCCTCGATGCGGCTGCGGACGCGCCGCCGCTGGTAACGATTTACGGCGGCAAACTATCCACCTTCCGGCGCCTTGCCGAAGTCGCTCTGGAACGACTGGCGCCGTACTTTCCCGCCCTCAAGCCTCCGTGGACGGCGGACTCGCCCCTGCCCGGGACAACCCGGCGCGGCGACGACGAAAAGTATGATTACCATCACACCGTTCAGGCGCTGGCGGAAACCTGTCCGTTCCTGCCGGAGGCGTTGCGCTCGCGGTATGCCTCCGCCTACGGCGGCGATGCGTTCGCGGTGCTTGACGGCGTCAACGATATCGCCGACCTGGGCGTATGCTTCGGTGATGACTTGTACGAAGTGGAAGTCGATTATCTGGTGCGGCGCGAATGGGCGACCTGCGCGGAGGACATACTCTGGCGGCGTTCCAAACTGGGTTTGTGGTTTAATCCGGATCAGACGGCGGCCCTCGACCGATGGCTGGCCGAGCACCGGACGACACAGTGGACGACACAGTGAAATGAACAAATAAGATGGATATTGAACTCAAGAACGTAGCGAAACAGGGCGACAACGAAACCTGGATTCATCCCACCTCGCTGCAATTCAACTCCGGGGCATTCAACGTGCTGCTGGGTAAAACCCTGGCCGGCAAGACCACCTTGTTACGCTTGCTTGCGGGGCTCGACAAACCCACCGCCGGGAGAATTTGCTTTGACGGCGAGGACGTTACCACGCGGTCGGTGCAGCGGCGCAATGTCGCCATGGTGTATCAGCAGTTCATCAACTATCCCAACTGGCGGGTGTACGAAAATATCGCCTCGCCGTTGAAAATTGCCGGCCTGCCCTCCGCGCAAATCCGGCGGCGGGTGCACGACATGTGTGAACTACTGCGACTGACGCCGTTTCTCAAACGCCACCCCCATGAATTGTCGGGCGGCCAACAGCAGCGCATCGCCCTGGCGCGGGCTCTGGTCAAACAGGCAAAACTGGTGCTGCTGGATGAACCGCTCGCCAATCTGGACTACAAACTTCGTGAAGAACTGCGCGAAGAGTTGCCCGGGCTGCTGGCCCACGGCGGCACGACCGTGGTTTATGCCACCACCGAACCCACCGAGGCGCTTCTGCTCGGTGGCTATACCGCAACCGTGCACGAGGGAACCATCCGGCAGTACGGCGCGACTCACGAAGTTTTCAAAAACCCGGCCAATCGGATTTCAGCCCTGACCTTCTCCGATCCGCCGCTGAACTGCGCCGCCGTAGAAAAGAAAGCGCGGCATTTCCGAGTTGATGAAGACATTCACTGGCCGGTGGATGAT
Organism: Candidatus Poriferihabitaceae bacterium; assembly: GCA_965262585.1. Taxonomy (GTDB): domain Bacteria; phylum Pseudomonadota; class Gammaproteobacteria; order Arenicellales; family Poriferihabitantaceae; genus JAHRAW01. The sequence continues at coordinate 88,486 of OZ253546.1, read as the reverse complement.
GCCCATCGGCATCTGGCGGACGGACCATACCTGCTGGGTTTTCGCCCACATCAGGTATCGTTGCGCACCACCGGCGCGGACAGTGTGGCGTTCAACGGGCGCATCGACATCAGCGAAATCAACGGTTCGGAGAGTCTGCTGCATTTCACCGTGAACCGTTATCAATGGGTCTCGCAACTGCACGGTGTGCATAAACTGGAGCCCGGAACCGATGCGCGGTTCTACCTCAATCCGCGACACTGTTTCCTGTTTGCCCCCGAGGGCAACCGGGTGGCGGGGCATTGATGGCGGTCACCGATGGCAGAAATAATTCTCGAAAACCTCGCCCACAAATACCACTCGCTTTCCCACGATGAGCAAGACTGGGCGCTCAAGGGAATCAATTTGGTATGGCGAGACGGCGGTTCCTACGCCCTGCTCGGGCCGTCTGGATGCGGCAAGTCGACGTTGCTGAATATCATCTCCGGCCTGCTGCATCCCACCGAGGGCCGGGTATGGTTTGACGGCAAAGATGTCTCGACACTAAGCCCGGTCGAACGCAACATCGCTCAGGTTTTTCAGTTTCCGGTCATCTACGACACCATGACGGTTTTCGACAATCTGGCGTTTCCGCTGCGCAACCGAGGGATGGATGAAAGCGTGGTCAAGGCGCGGGTGAATGAAGTAACTGAAATGCTCGAACTCGGCGACGTTCTGCGGCGGCGCGCCCACGGACTGAGCGCCGATGCCAGGCAAAAAATCTCCCTCGGCCGCGGCTTGGTGCGCTCGGATGTCAACGTGATTATGTTCGACGAACCGCTCACGGTCATTGACCCGCATCTCAAGTGGCAGTTGCGCTCCAAGTTGAAGCAACTGCACCAGCGGTTCGGGTTTACCATGATTTATGTTACCCACGATCAGACCGAGGCTTTGACACTGGCCGACCAGATTGTCGTGTTGCACGAAGGTAAGGTGGTGCAGAGCGGCTCGCCGGAGGCGTTGTTTGAGCGCCCGGAACACACCTTCGTCGGGCATTTTATCGGCTCACCCGGCATGAACCGCTTCCCCGCCGAAATCCGCAACACCATCCCGCACATTGGCGAACTCGCGGTTGCGGTTGACGCCGACCTTGCCAACATCGGGCGCGGTGCGATGCTGGAAATCGGCGTGCGCCCGGAACATATTCGCTTTTCCGCTGATGGTTTTCCGGTGACCATCGACAAGGTCAACGACGTCGGTCGCTATCAAATTGTCGAAGCAAAATTGCACGACATCCCATTCAAGATTTTCCTCCCCGAAGACGACGCGGTTCCTAAAGGCGATGCCCGCGCAAGTTTTGACCGCGCCCATACGCATGTGTATCTGGACGGCTGGCTGCACCCGCCGACGGCAACATCATGATCACGCGCACCGCCAACCACAAGGCCTGGTGGATGGTGCTGCCGGTGGTCGTGCTGGTCGCCTTCAACGCCATTATTCCGTTGATGACGGTGGTCAACTATTCGTTTCAGGAAACCTTCGGCAACAACGTGTTTTTCTGGGAAGGAACCCGCTGGTATCTGGAAATTCTCCAGTCCGAGCGGTTTCACGCCGCGCTCCGCCGCCAGTTGATTTTCAGCGGCATCGTCCTCGCCATCGAAATTCCCCTGGGTATCGCCATCGCCCTGAGCATGCCGCGCAAGGGCATCGGTGTCTCGATCTGCCTGGTGCTTATGGCCTTGCCGCTACTCATCCCCTGGAACGTGGTCGGGGCGATGTGGAATATCTTCGCCCTGCCCGATATCGGCCTGCTCGGACGCGCCATCAACGCCCTCGGAATCGACTACAATTTCACCCGCCAGCCGCTGGCCGCATGGTTCACCGTGATCCTCATGGACTTGTGGCACTGGACATCGCTGGTGGTGCTGTTGTGTTACGCCGGGCTGTGCGCGATTCCCGACGCCTACTATCAGGCGGCTAAAATTGACGGCGCCGGCGGTTGGCAGATATTTCGCCACATTCAACTGCCGAAACTAAAGCGGGTGCTGACCATCGCCATCCTGCTGAGATTTATGGACAGTTTTATGATTTACACCGAACCCTTCGTACTAACCGGTGGCGGCCCCGGCAACGCCACCACGTTTCTATCCATCGATCTGGTGAAGATCGCCCTCGGCCAGTTTGACCTCGGCCCCGCCGCAGCCATGTCGCTGATCTATTTCATTATGATTTTGCTGCTGTGCTGGATTTTCTACACCCTGACCATGCACAAAGAGGGCAACTGATGCACAAAATTAAATGGCTTGTGCCGACCTTATACATCTTGTTTCTGTTGCTGCCGATCTACTGGCTGATCAACATGTCGTTCAAGACCACCAATGAAATTCTCGGCTCGTTCAGTTTGTGGCCCAGGGAATTTACCCTCGACAACTACCGCACCATTTTCACCGACCCGACATGGTACGGCGGGTATATCAATTCCCTAACCTACGTGCTGTTCAACACCGTGATTTCGGTTGCCTTCGCATTGCCGGCGGCGTACGCCTTTTCGCGTTATCGATTCCTCGGCGATAAGCACCTGTTTTTCTGGTTGTTGACCAACCGCATGGCACCGCCGGCGGTGTTCGCCCTGCCCTTTTTCCAGTTGTATTCATCCATCGGCCTGTTCGACACGCCCATCGCCGTGGCACTGGCGCATTGCTTATTCAACGTGCCGTTGGCGGTGTGGATACTGGAAGGATTCATGTCCAGCGTGCCGAAAGAACTCGACGAAACTGCGTTCATTGACGGGTATTCATTTCCGGCTTTCTTCAGCCGAATTTTCATCCCCGCCATCCCAGCGGGTATCGGCGTTGCCGCCTTCTTCTGCTTTATGTTTTCCTGGGTGGAACTGCTGCTTGCCAAGACCCTCACTTCGGTGGCCGCCAAACCCATCGCCGCCACCATGACCCGAACCGCAAGCACATCGGGATACGAATTGGGACTGCTGGCGGCGGCCGGCGCCCTGACCATCATCCCCGGTGCCATCGTCATTTGGTTCGTGCGCAATCACATCGCCAAGGGCTTTGCCCTGGGACGAGTCTGAACATGATCGACTTGTCGTGGATGGCGTGGACTTGGCCGACCGCCGTTTTTTTTGGGTTCATCGCCGTGGTGCTGGTGGCCATGGCGGTGTGGGAAAAATTGAGCCCCGGCGGCAACCCCCGCATCGGCATCCTCGGCCTGCGTACGACCCGTGGCGACCGCTTATTCATCGCCATCCTTGGCAGCATGATCATTCACCTTGCGTGGCTTGGAATATTTGGTCCGCCCCTGTGGTTCCCGCTGGGCATCGCCATCCTGTTCACGGTCGGCGTTTTTCGCCGGGTGTGACACCAAGCCGAACTGGGCAACTACTTAACCGCCCGGTCAAACCCTCGTAGTTTGATGGCCATGGATAGGTGTTCGGGGGTGATGCGGTCTTGTTCGCCGAGGTCGGCGATGGTTCGTGCCATTCGCAGGATGCGGTGATAGGCGCGCGCCGATAACTCCAGCCGGTTCATGGCGGCCTCCAGCATACTACCGGCGGTGGAATCCAGGGCGCACAATTGCTCCAGTTCCCGGCCTTCCAACAGGTGGTTGGTTTTGCCTTGCCGTTGCAGTTGCCGTTCTCGGGCTGCCATCACTCGCTGGCGGATGACTTCGCTTCCTTCTTCGGGTTGCGCATCACTATGCCCGCCTCGGCTGAGGGTGCGATAGGTGACTCTGGGCACTTCCACTTGAATATCAATACGGTCCAGCAACGGGCCCGATAGTCGTCCGCGATAGCGTAGCACTTGATCCGGGGTGCAGCGGCAACGCCCGGATTCATCGCCGAGGTAGCCGCAGGGGCATGGATTGGAGGTCGCCACCAGCAAAAAATTGGCCAGATAGCGGGTTTGTCGGGCGACCCGGGAGATATGAATGACTCCGGATTCCAACGGTTCCCGTAATGCTTCCAGCACCCGGCGGTCGAATTCCGGCAATTCGTCAAGAAACAACACGCCGTTGTGGGCCATGGAAATTTCCCCCGGGCGCGGAATGCCGCCACCGCCGATGAGGGCGGCACCGGAGGCGCTGTGGTGGGGGGAACGGAATGGCCGCCGCATCCAGTTGGCCGGGTTGAAGCCGTTTTGGCTGAGGGATTCCATGGCCGCGGATTCCAGAGCCTCGTCCTCGGTCATGGTCGGCAAAATGCCCGGCAGGCGGTTGGCGAGCATGGTTTTGCCGGTTCCCGGCGGTCCTGACAAGAGCATGCTGTGAGCACCGGCGGCGCAGATTTCCATTGCCCGTTTGGCGAAAGGCTGCCCGATCACTTCAGACATATCCGCCGCCGGGACGGCCGCCAATCGGGGTTCGGGGGCGCGCACCAAAAGCGGCTCGTGGCGGTTCAAGGCGGCGCAGATTTGCAGCAGCGAATCGGCACCCAGCACTTCCACGCCGTTGACCAGCGCCGCTTGCTTCGCGCTGTTGTTGGGCAGCACCAGTTTCTTGTTATGGTTTCGCAGGGACAATGCCGCGATCAGCGCGCCACGGATGTCGCGCAATTCCCCGCTCAGGGCAAGTTCGCCGAGAAACACATGTTTCGGGATGTCATCGGCGCGCACTTGACGGCTGGCGGCCAGCAGGCCGATGGCGATGGGCAGATCAAAGCGCCCTCCCTCCTTGGGCAAATCCGCCGGCGCGAGGTTGACGATGATGCGCTGGCGCGGAAATTCAAAGTTTGAGTTGAGGATGGCACCGCGCACCCGGTCGCGGCTTTCTTTAACCGCGGTTTCCGGCAGGCCGACGATGGAAAATCGCGGCAACCCCCGGGCCAGATGAACCTCAACAATAACTTCGGGCGCATCCGCACCGGACTCGGCACGGCTATGAACGATGGCAAGTGACATTCCGTAGTCTCCTGTGGTTGATAAACGGCGCAGAATCCCTCCGCCAGTGGTTGAGTATACCCTAGTTTTATGCTGTCAAGGTTTAAAAAATATTACTAATCACGAGAATGACGGCGTAGGGAGTCGGCTGTCGCCGGCATGTTTAACTGGATTCCCGTGTCCCCCAACTCGTCATCCCCGCTGGCGCGGGAATAACGACTTGGCGGCACGAGAATGACGAGTCTGGGAGTCCTCATCGACAAACGAGGAATATCAAAAGTGCGTCATTCCCGAACGATAGAAAAATAGGGAGCGCCAGCGACTATATTTTTCATCGTATCGGGAATCCAGAAAGCCAATAATGAGTCGGCTGTCGCAGGAATGACGAGCCCGAGGAGTCGGCTGTCGCCGGATATTATGGCTTGCTATCTTTTGTTGGTTGCGAAAGGTTGAGGCGTTTTTCCAGTTCATCTACTTGTTTTTCCAGTGCCTCCACTCGGGTGCGGGTTCGGTGTAGGACTTTTTCTTGGATTTCGAACTGTTCGCGGGTGAGCAGGTTCATTTTATCCAGGTTGGCGCGGATTGTGGCTTTGATGTTGTCGCGCAATTCTTCGGACAATTTGCCCGGCAACAAGGCGGCGATGGCTTCGCTTAGTTTGTCTATCATTGGTTATTTTCCCGGGGCTAACCGGGATTCTCCCAGATGTATTCGATGTGCGCGGCGGCTCGGATGGTGCCATACCAGTTGTCGTAGAACGCCTCGGCTTTACGCTGAAAAAGCACTTGCCGGGCGCGTTTGGCGGCTGTCTCCAGGCTGAGGTCGGCACGGCGACGGTCGCGGACTTCTACCAGATGATAACCCGGCCCGGCGCGCAATGGCGGGCTTAGTTCGTTTAATTCCAGGCGCGACATGGTGAGTTCGAATTCCGCCGGGAAGTCGCCGGGATTGACCCAGCCGAGGAGTCCGCCGTTAAGGCCGCTTGCCTGATCCGCCGAATGGGCTCTGGCGATGGTGGCAAAATCTTCACCGGCGATGATTCGCGCGCGCAGTTCATCGACCAGTTTGCGGGCGGCGTCCGAGTCCAATCCCGCATTCGGGCGGATGAGAATGTGCCGGACCAGTTGCTGTTCAACCATCTGCCCCGACGCCCGGCGGTCGCGCACTTTCAGCAGGTGCAAGCCGTTGCCACTGCGCAAAATCTGGGTGACGCCGTCCACTTCGGTCTCGCGCAACGCATCCACAAATAATTCCGGTAACTGGTTAATCTTGCGCCAGCCGAGATAGCCGTTCTCGTCCCGCTTGGGGCCGTCTGAAAACTCCGAGACCGATGCTGCGAAAGATCTTCCTTCTTCTATGGTGGCGCGGATGTGCGCGAGGTTTTCCAGTTCAGATTGCGTTTCGGCTTCGGATTTTCCCGCCAGCGCAATGAACAGATGGGATATTTCATACGCCTCATCCGAAGCGATGAGATCCCGATGGCTGGCCAAATAGTTGGTGACTTCCTGATCGCTAACCGTTACCCGCCTGCCCACCACCTGCTCCATCAGCCGCCTGATTAACTGCTGCTCTTCCACGCCAGCGAGAAACTGTGCCGGGGTAATGCCGTCGGCGGAGAGTTGATTAAGGAGTTGCGGGGTGGTGATGTCGTTTTGGCCGGCGATGAAGGACACGGCGCGCTCCACATCGCTGCGCGAAACCCGAATGCCCCGGCGCACCGCCGTCTGTGCCTGAATGCGGTCGTCAATCAGGCGATCCAGAATGCTCGGGTCGATGCGGTCGTCGAAGGGCGCGAGTTTCTCGGGGTTTTGCAACGCTTCCTGCCGATACCGGGCTTTATACTCGCTCAGCGTAATGGCTTCTTCGTTGACCACCACCAGCGTCTTATCAATGGCCGTGGCGAAGGCCGCGGTCATTCCAGATCCAAGCAAATAAAACCCAAACAAAAAACCAAATAAACGCATTAAGTAATCCTCATCCTCACAGTTGCGAATTTATCCTGCCGAGGTCGTCCAGTTCGAAGGTAAAAACGAAGCGGTTGTTCTGCGCGCCGTCGCCATCGAGATAGCGTTGCGCCGCCACCCGCACCGCCCAGCAGCATCCGTCATAACTGAAGCCGATGCTTGCGGAGCGAACATCATCCTCTTTGAAGGAATAGGCGCGGCTCCCATGCAACTGCCAGCGTGGCCCGAGGGGGGCTTGGAACGCCAGATTGATTTGCTCCGAGAAATGGTCTTGGAAGGTGTAGGCAAGGCTAGCGTTGCGGCGCGCATCTCGATGGTAATCGGCGGAAAGTCGCACCGCGTCGAGGCTGCCACGGTCGTCCTTGCGGCGCGCGAAACCGGTAACCTGCCAGCGTTCGGAAATGGCTGCGGACACTTCGCCAAACCAGCCCGATGTGGTTTCGGTGTTGGCTTGTGCGTCGCTGACTTGTGCGTCACTATCTTGCGTGTTACTGGAGACAAGTTTGCGGTCTTTCAAGTAGAAAACCTGACCGAGGCTTAGTTTCAGGCGTTGCCCGCCGGTGTTATCGAGGATGCGGCTGGTGACGCCCACGGCGAGTTGTTCGGTGTCCCCCACCCAATCGCCGCCGAAGAAACGGTTTTCACGGAAGAAATGTTCGAAACTGCTATCGCTGCCGGCACTGCTGTCAAAATTGGGAAACTCGATCTGTTGGCGTTTTTCGGGAATGTTCAAGTAGAACAATCGCGGTTCCAAAGTTTGCACCCAGGATGCGTCACCGGGTTCACTTGGGCCATCAAAAGGACGCTCAAAAAACAGGCGGCCGTCGATGCTGTAGACGGGAATCTCCACAGACGGAGAATCGTCGGGATACCTCGTTCTATCGCGTTCCGTGCCATTTAGCGAATACTGGATCGCCTGCACCGATACTTTGGGCACGATATACCCGTAGTTTTTTACCAGCGGTAGGCTGACCGATGGTCTAACCCGCAAGCGGGTGCCGTGAATTTTGCTGCTTTCATCGTGCCGGAAGTTGCTGTATTGGGTGTCCAGTTGGCCTTGCAACAAACCCAGTTTTCGAGGTTTCAATTCCAACGCCAACTGCGGCAGGGTGTCATAGGGCCGGTCGGAGCGGCTGATGGTGTCGTCGGCGGAATCGTAAGCCGCCGCCCGTGCGTTGAAGCGCAACGCCTTGCCGAAGTAATCCAGTTCGGCCTTTTTGGGGATATAACTCGACGCCACGACATCCGCATCATTGGCAAAGTCGCTCGGGTAATCGCTGTCGGAAATGGTCTGCCAATCCAGTATGGCGCGCCAGCGTTCGTCAAAGTCGTGGCGGTAATCGTAGGCAAACGCATAGCGATCTTCGCCGTTGTATTGGTTGTCCGAAGGCAGGACTTCGCCGCGCAAATCGCCCCGACTGTTTTCGCCGAGGTGTCGAAACTCGCCAAACAACTGCACGCCGCGTTTGCTCCATATGCGCGGGGTGACCGTGGCATCGTATTGAGGCGCGAGGTTGAAATAATACGGCGCCGCGACCATTATCCCGGCGTCATTGGCGTAGCCCGCCGCCGGGAACAGGAAGCCACTTTTGCGCTGATCGTTGATGGGGAAAGTGGCGGTGGGAAAATAAAAAATCGGGGTGTTCTTGAATTTCACCGTCATGGCTTTGGCGGTGCCGACACCGGCGGCGTGATCGAGGGTGATTTCCTCGGCACTCAACTGCACATCCTCGTTGCCCTCGGCGCAGGTGGTCATGGTGACATGATTGAGCCGCTGAAAGTCGTCGCCCTCGAAGTTCACGGTCTGCGCCGTTGCCCGCGCCCGGGCGTAAGTGTTGTCGTGAACCGAATCATTATCCGCCAGTTGGATGCGAACATCCGACCCTTCGCCGATGTAGGTGTCCACTTCCAAGTCCAGTTTCGCGGCGCGGATTTCATCGCCGTTGGCGGTGTAGAAAACCACATCACCCTCGGCGTTGGCGCGATAAGTATCGCGATGAAACACGATGCGCTCGGCATACAACCCGCGACTGCCCCGCACCACCTCGGCACTACCGCGCAAAATCACGATAGATTCACCCTCGGTTTCGATGTCGTCCGCTTCAATCTCAATAGGCCCGTCTGCGGGCGCATTTTTCAGTTTCGCCGGAATTTCAATCCGATTAGGCGCGCAAATTGCCGCGCCAGCAAACTCGACAGACTCGCTGGTAACCGGGCTTTGGGCGACGACAGTAGCGCACAAAACCGCAGTGCAACAAAAAGTCAATATCCGCAAAAGCAGGCGATGGGAAGTAGCAAAGGGCATATTCTGGGTTTGGATGGGTTTGGATAGTTTTTTATCGGGGCCGAAGCCAAAGTCGGAAAAGTGTTCGCCAAGCCGCCGATTATACTATTTTCCTTCCTCGCCGTCATTCGGTAGGAATCTGTTGCGGGTTGCGTTAGGCACTGGGGCGCAAGCCGCTCATCACTAAGAACCGGCACACCCCCCCGCATTGCGCGTCCACGCGCAACCCATGACACGTCCTTAATAATGTCCGGCTACGCCGGGATTGTTTAACTGGATTCCAGTTGCGCGGGAATGACGGATTGAAATAATTTCCCTATTCATATTCATTCCCATAAAACCAAGAACCCAATCGAATATTCCCGGCGTGGCTGCGCTTTGGTGGAAGTATAATCTGTGCTCCGTTGGATGCACTCAGGGCCGTGGTGGTCGCAAAAAATGTCTGCACAAAACCAAACCTTACCGGATGTTTTGATTCTTGCCGCCGGGCGGGGGCGGCGGTTGCGGCCGGTTACTGATGCTACGCCTAAGGCACTGTTGCGGGTGGGCGGTAAAACGCTGTTGGAGCATCATTTGGAGCGGTTGGCGGAGTTGGGGTTTGGTAGTGTGGTGATTAATCTGGCGTGGCTTGGCGGGCACATCCGCGATTATTTGGCGGTTGCCGAGCGGCGTTTTGGCCTTGAAATTCGCTATTCTCAGGAACCTGCCGATGCGCTGGAGACCGGCGGCGGCATCGTCAATGCGCTGGGGTTGTTGCGAAGCGATCCTTTTATCGTTCTAAACGCCGACATCTTATGCGATTTTAACTACGCAAAACTGGAGGTGGCTACTCCGTTGGACTTGAGTTTGGTGTTGGCGCCGACCCCACCCTACCGCAAGCATGGTGATTTTGGGTTGGCAGATGGGCGGTTGCTACCCGCCGCCGTTAAGGCTGATGATTCTGATACCTCTGGCGATTCCCCGGACTGGACTTATGCCGGTATCGGCTGTTTCCGCCGCCGTGCTTTCGATGGATTTAGCGCCGGGCGGTTTCCGTTGTTGCCGGTGCTTGCCAAGGCTATCGCCGGTGGGCGGGCGGGCGGCGTGGTGCATCGTGGTTTGTGGTTGGATGTCGGCACCCCGCAACGCCTTAAACAAGCGCGTCAACAAATCCTTCAGCCCTGACCGAACCCGGCCAGCAGTCGCCGGGCGAGTTGCGTTTCGACCTCGCCGATATCCACCGGTGCGGCATGGTCGCGCAGTTGCGTGACCGCCAGTTGCCGGTATCCGCAGGGGTCGATGGCTTCATAGGGGCGGAGATCCATAGCCACATTCAGGCTTAGCCCATGAAAACAGCAGTTGCGTTTTATGCGCAGGCCGAGGGCGGCGATCTTGGCGCTATTCACGTATACGCCGGGGGCGCCGGGGTTGCGCGCGCCGGTTACCGCATAATCGGCCAGCAGATCAATCACCGTTTGCTCGATCTGTTGCACCAGAAATTTCGGCCCCACGCCCCGGCGTTTGAGATCGAAGAGCAGGTAGGCGATCAACTGGCCGGGCCCGTGATAGGTGATTTGGCCGCCACGGTCGGTGTGAAGCAGCGGGATTTCATCGCTCCATCCTTCCGGCAGGGGCCGTGGCAACGCCTCGCAACCGGTGCCCTGGGTGAATACCGGATGATGCTGAAGTAGCCAGATCTGATCTTGGTCGGCGGCATCCCGGAGGCGGGTAAATTCCTGCATGCGCCGCCAAGTGGGCAGGTAATGACACAAACCCAAGTGGTGGATGGTTATATCCGGTTTTATGGCTTTATCCACGCCGTCATATTGCTAGTCGCCGACATGGACGCCGAAAATCACAGCCCGGCACGGAAAATCAGGCGTTTGAACCAATCCGTGAGTTGGGAAGTCCAGGTTCCTTCCGGGTACGCTTCGGCCACTCGCAGGGGCGCGGTGCGAACGGTCTCGCCGTCATACAAGACCGCGAAAGAGCCGACCTCCTGACCGGCTGACAACGGTGCGTCCAAACTATCCGGCAGAGTCGCCTTCCCGGATAGTTTGGCCTTGCTCCCTTTGGGATACAAAACGGTGAGGTCGCGCGCCACATCGGTTCGGGCATTGGCTTCGCGCCCCATCCACAGCGGCAGCGACTTGACCGTATCGCCGGGGCGGTACACCACTCTGCTTTCATAAGCGGCGTAGCCGTATTGCAGCAGCGACAGCACCTGATCGGCGCGGGCTTGGGCGCTTTTCGAGCCAATCACCGTGGCAATCAGGCGCATGCCATCGCGCCGGGCGGTGCCAATCAGGCAGTAACCGGCTTTCGCGGTGTAGCCGGTTTTGATGCCATCCACGCTGGGGTCTCGCCACAGCAGGAGGTTGCGATTTTGCTGGGTAATGCCGTTGTAGGTGTATTCTTTTTCCGAATAAAACCGGTAGTAATCGGGAAACTGCCGGATCAGTGCGCGGGTGAGGATGGTCATGTCCAAAGCGGAACTGTAATGCTGCGGGTGCGGCAGGCCGTTGCTGTTGACGAATTGGGTGTTGTGCATGCCCAATTCGGCGGCGGTTTGGTTCATTTTCGCCGCGAAACCGGTCTCGGAACCCCCCAAATGCTCGGCCAACGCCACGGCCGCATCGTTTCCAGATTGAATAACCAAGCCGCGTAGCAAATCCTCCACGGCAACCCGGGTATCCACCTCGGCGAACATCCGCGAACCGCCGGTTTTCCATGCTTTTTTGCTGATATAAACCGGGTCTCGAAGGCCGATTTGCCCTTTGGAAAGGGCGTCGAACACCAGATAGCCGGTCATAAGTTTGGTCAAACTGGCGGGCTCGATGCGCGCTTCAGCGTTGACGCTGTCGATGATCCAGCCGCTCTCAAAATCCGCCAGCACCCAGGAACTGACCGCAATTTTCGGTGCCGGCAATGGGGATTTGAGGGGCTGCGGAAGGGCTTCCAGCAGCGGTTCCGGCAGTGATTGTGCTTGGGATGGGATGCAGTACAGCAGGAGTACGACTGACAAGATGTATTTCATAATGTGTATTGAATGTTTGTGTAAAATGATTTATATCAAATAGTTAGTGATGTTTTCTAACAACTAACCTTATAGAGAAATCACCGCCACCGGACGCCCCAGCAGGGATTCCAGTTTTTGCCGGGCGATCTGCGCCTGCCTGCGGTTTGTGAAAGGCCCCACCTGAACCCGGTAAAGCCAGCGTTTCCCATCGCTTCGCAGGTTGTGAACCAGCGGCACCACCGAGTAACCGGCGCGTTTCAGCAACTGGCTCATGGTGCGCGCATTATCGCGTACCGCATACGCACCCACCTGAATCAGTATCTCGCCGCCGGACTGCGGCTGGTTGCGGTCGCCCGCATCGTCACCGGGCTCGATAACCCGCACCTCGACGCGGCCGGTGCCGTGGCGGGCGATGTCCAGTTTGTGGGCGGCCATATAGGAAAGGTCAATGATGCGGCCATGTAGAAACGGCCCACGGTCGTTGACCTTGACCACCACCGAGCGGCCGTTGTCGAGATTGGTGACGCGCACATAAGACGGCAGCGGCAACACTGGATGCGCGGCGGTCATGGCAAACATGTCATAAGGCTCGCCGCTGGAGGTGCGTCGGCCCTGGAATTTACTGCCATACCATGAGGCCATGCCTCGTTTCACATAGCCCCGGCCCGAGGCCAGTGGCCGGTAACGCTTGCCGAGGGCGGTATACGGCCGGTTTCCGGTGGCGCTCAACGGCTCGTGGCGTGGCACCGCATCAGCGACCGAATCCGGGTCCACCGGCAGGTTTTTCGGCGGCCCGTCGCCGCCGTAGTATCCGCCCGAAGGCCGGGTCAGGGGGGTGCCGGAACATCCTGTAGCCAGCAGCGTGACCAGCAACGCCATGAGCAACACCGCCGGCAATCCAAGCGACCGCGTGGGTGCGTGGCGGTTGGCGGTGGCGTGGGCGGTGACGCTCATTGCTTGTGTTGCTGGCTGATGCGCATGGATAGTTCGGCTACCGCCATGGCGTAGTTGATGCTTGGGTTGTAACGGGTGATGACATGGAAATTGTTGAATCCTACGAAGTAGCGGTAGTTGCGTTTTTCCCGAAGGCGCAGTAACGCCATTTTATCGCCAGCGTTGGCGGCGTCAAATTCCACCCCGACGGCGGCCAGTTGCTCGGCGGTCAGTTGGGGTTTGCTCCGTTTGCCAACCAATTCGGCGGCCGCCGGTGAGATGCCGTTTGGCAGCGGGGAAAAAACCGCTTGCCCTTCCCGCCAGCCGCGCTGCTTGAGATAATTGGCCACGGAGCCAATGGCGTCCTCGGTTTCGTTGACTAGGTCGCGCCGTCCGTTGAGATTGAGATCCACGGCATAGGCTTGATAACTGGTGGGCATAAACTGGGGAATGCCCATGGCCCCGGCAAAGGAACCCTTCACAGACCCCGGCGCGATGTCCTCGGCGCGGGCGGTATTCAGGAAAGCGCGCAACTCGCGGCCAAAATAAGTGCTGCGGCGCGGATATGCGGCGGTCAGGGTAACCAGAGAATCCAGCACTCGCTTGTTGCCCTTTCGGGTGCCAAAGTGGGTTTCCACGCCAATCAGGGCAACGATAATGGACGGCGGAACGCCGAATTGCTGGGCCGCCTGTTGTAGCGAGGCGGCGTGTTGTCGCCACCAGGAAACGCCAGTGCGGATGCGCTCGTCGGTGATGAAGCGTTGGCGGTATTGATGCCAGGGCAGTGCTTCGTATTGGCGATCCATGGAGCGGATAACCCCGGGGTCGATGATGGCGTCGCCGAGGGTGGCTTCCAACTGCTCCCGCGGATAGCCGTCTTCGCGCACCATCACATCCACCAGCGAAACCAGTTTCGGATAATCCCGAAAATCCACCGCATGGGCGAAACCAAAGGTCATAAAAAAGATTATGATACTTTGGCATAGTATTGTTTTGTAAGAATATTTATTCATCTTTGCGCTATGATTCTTTTCTGCCGTTGAATGCTCATCAGAATACCCAGCCCCACCATCAGGGTAACCATGGCGGAGCCGCCGTGACTGAGCAACGGCAATGGTACGCCAACCACCGGCAGAATGCCCACCGCCATGCCGACATTGACAAACACATACAGGAAGAAAGTGACCGACAGGCAACTCCCCAGCAAGCGTGAGTAGGTATCGTGGGCGTAAAATGAAATCAGCAGCCCGCGCAAGCCGATAAATAGATATAAACCGAGCAGCACCAATGCGCCGAGGAAGCCGAATTCCTCGGCATAAACCGCGAAAATGAAATCGGTGCTGCGTTCCGGGATGAATTCCAGATGGGATTGGGTGCCCGCCAGCCAGCCCTTGCCCCACACGCCTCCCGAACCTACGGCGATGATGGATTGGATGGTGTGATAACCGGCGCCGAGGGGGTCGGCCCAGGGGTCAAACAGGGTGAGAATGCGGCTTCGCTGATAGTCGTGCAGCACCAGAATCCACAGCACCGGAATCGCTGCGCCTGCGGTCACCAGCACCGCCGCCACCAGTTTCCAACTGACTCCGGCGAAGAAAATCACCAACATCCCGGCGGCGAAAATCAAAATCGCGGTGCCGAGATCCGGCTGGGCGATTACCAGCACCACCGGCGCCAGCACCACCAGCACCGAAAGGAAGATGGCCGGCGGGGTCGGCGGCAGCGGCGAACGGCTCAATATCCACGCCACCATCATCGGCACGATGATTTTCATCGGCTCCGCCGGCTGCACGCGAAACACCGCCAGATCAAGCCAGCGTTGAGCGCCCTTGCCGATGATGCCGGCACCGAGCACGACCACCAGCAGCAGCAGCCCTATGCCGTATAACGCCGGAGACCAGCGCACCAGTTTCGCCGGAGGAATGTGCGCGACTACCAGCATCAGCAACATCGCTAAGCCGATACGGATGCCCTGCCGTCCGAGATAATCGACGTTTTCCCCGCCAGCACTGTATAACGCCACCAGACCGATGGCGCATAACATAACGATTGCGGTGAACAGCGGCATGTCCACCGCCGGGGGGCGGTTGCGGCGTATCATTGTTCCGCCACGGCCTCGGCGTCCTTGAACAGGTTGAGCCGTTCTAACAGGTAGTAGTCGATCAACTTCCGGGCGATGGGTGCCGCGGGACCGCCGCCGGTATGCTCCATCACCACGGCGATGGCGATTTTGGGGTCGTCCAGCGGCGCAAAGGCGAGAAACAGGGAATGATCCGCGAATCGTTTCTCCACCGTGTCTTTGTTGTAGCGTTGGTTCTGGGGAATGCTTTTGACTTGCGCGGTTCCGGTTTTGCCTGCCATTTCATAGCGAATGCCACGGCCGATTCCCCGCGCCGTGCCTTTGGGGCCGTGTACCACATCGTGCATGCTGCGGATGACATAGTCATAAGCGTCCTCGCGCTTCAGGTCGACTCGCCCGGCGATTTTGACGGCCTCGGGACGCCGCGCCCCGGTCTGGGGATTTTCCACTTCCCGTAAAAATCGCGGCGTTATCTGCTGGCCGCGATTAGCCAGCGTGGCGGCGGCGAAAGCCAACTGCAGCGGGGTGACCAGCATATAGCCCTGACCAATTCCGGTAATCACGGTCTCGCCGGGATACCACGCTTCTCCTCTGGCGCGGCGTTTCCAACTGCGAGACGGCATCAGGGCACTGGGTTCGTCTTGCAGATCGATGCCAGTTTTCTTGCCGAAGCCGAAGCGCGTCATACCCTCGTGCATGCGGTCGATATCCAGTTGCCGTGCCAGTCGGTAAAAGTATACATCGCAAGATTGCACGATGCTGTCGTGGCCGTCGACGATGCCATGGC
Source organism: Candidatus Poriferihabitaceae bacterium (assembly GCA_965262585.1). GTDB lineage: Bacteria > Pseudomonadota > Gammaproteobacteria > Arenicellales > Poriferihabitantaceae > JAHRAW01. Next base: position 72,595 of record OZ253546.1, on the reverse strand, counting down.
CGTGGCGTTTCCAGTCGCGGTAGCGGTGCTTGTGGTTTGGCAGACTATACCAACCGGGGCAGAAAATGCGCCGCTCGGGGTCGATGCCGTTTTCCATCCCCACCAGCATCATGAATCCCTTGATGGTGGAACCCGGCGCATAGCGGCCGTATAGCGCGCGGTTCAACAACGGCCGTTCCGGCGAGGTGTTCAGGACCGCATAGGCTTTGCGGCCGATGCCGTTGACGAATGGATTGGGGTCGAATGTGGGGGCGCCGGCGAAGGCCAGCACCTCGCCGCTTTTCGGATCCAGGGCGACGATAGCGCCTTCGTATCCCCGCAACGCCTCGATGCTCTTGCGCTGGAGTTCGATGTCGAGGCTGAGATGCACCGATCTTCCGCTGTCCGGGGCGGCGCGGCTGATGCTTCGCACCACCTTGCCGTGGGCGTTGATTTCCAGGCGTTCCATTCCGGGCCGGCCACGCAGAATGGATTCATACTGCTCTTCGATACCGCTGCGGCCAATATAGTCCAGCCCGCGGTACGACTGCTTATAAATTCGGGTGAGGTCATTGGCGTTGATGCGGCCCACGTAGCCCACCACATGGGCGGTCAGTTCGCCTTCGGGATAGTGACGCTGCAATCGCGCCTGCAGTTCGACACCGGGATAGCGGTGCTGATGGAGTGCCACCCGCGCCGCTTGCTCCTCGTCAAGATTGGTTCGCAGGGTTTGCCATTCAAACGCCGGGCGGCGTTTTAGCACGCTCCGAAAGCGCTCCAAATCCTCATCGCTCAACGCCACCAGCCGCCCGAGTTGCGCCAGCAGATAATCCATATCCTTGACCCGTTCGGGCAGTATTTCCAGGTTATAGGAATGCATGTTTTGCGCAAGAATTGTGCCGTTGCGGTCGTAAATCAGCCCCCGCACCGGTGGCAGGGGGGCGAATTGGATGTGATTTTCCAGCGCCAGCGTGGAAAAACGCTGATGCTGGACGATCTGCATCCATGCCAGCCGCAGCAGCAGAATCAGCACCAGCACCACCACCATGCCCAGCGCAAGGATCATACGGCGGCGCGCAATGCGGCTGTCGCGTTGATAGTCGCTGGCGGGAATCATCGCCGCACGATCCCGCTATGCTGGCGCAGTTTGCGCAACATCAGATACACCGGCGGCCACAGCAGCGCGGTGGTCAGGGCGGCCTGCCAGTATTCAAGGCGAAACTCGACGTCGTGGGCGAGATGGTGAATCCACACCACCACGGCGATGTCGATGGCGGAAACCGCCAGCACCACCCCGCACTGCTGCCACAGATGGTATAACCGCAGCCGCCGATAAGCGGCCACCGCCACCAGCGCGATCAACGCCTTGCCGAGGGCTTGCTGGCCGAATAAGGTGTACTGCAGCAAATCCAGCCCCAGCCCCATAAGCCACCCGCAACCGATGCCGACCCGCTTGGGGGTTGCCAGACACCAATAAAACAGCACCAGCGTTACCCAGTCCGGGCGTACGAACTGCGCCCAGTCGGGGGCGGGAATAAGGTTGAGCAAAAACGCCAACAGCAGGGTTGCCGGAATCACCTGCCAGCGGCCCACAGCGGTGGTGACGGGCTTATTCATCGCCGTCTATGTCCGGGGTTGCAGGAACTGAACGATCAACCCACAGCAGCAGCACTTCCCGGGTATAGGCAATGTCGGCGAAGGGAATGGCGTCCACCGTCATGAAGGATTGGTTGGCATCCACCACGATTTCCCGCACCTGAGCCACCTTGTAGCCGGGCGGAAATCCGCCGCCGATGCCGGAAGTTATCAGAACATCATCCACGCGAATATCCGCTTGAGCGGACAAGAACGGCGCTTCGACCCGATCTGTGCCCCCCAGCCCACGAACGATGGTGCGCAGGCCGCTGCGCTGCACCTGTACCGGCAGGGCGTGCGCGGGATTGGTGATGAGGGTTACTACGCTATGCCCGTAGCCGAGGCCGGAGATCTGGCCGAGCACGCCGTCCGCGGTGACCACCGGCTGGCCCAGATAAACCCCAGATTCTTTGCCACGGTTGAGTGCCAGCCGTTGATTGAACGGGCCGAGGCCGATTTCAATGATTTCCGCGAGCAATTCCCGTCCCTCGACCTTGCGGGAGGTGCCCAGCAATTCCGACAGATGTTCGTTTTCCGTGCGCAGGGCTTGGTAGCGTTGCAATCGCACTTCGAGGGCTAATTTTTCCGCTTTCAGGGCGATATATTTCAGTTGCAGGCTGTCATCGGGCCAGTAAGTGCCGAACCATGCGCGGGTTGCCACTGGCAGGCCGATCAACCCCTGAAAAGGCAGACTGACCACCGAAAACACCGTGCGCACCGGCACAAATAGCCGACTGCGGTGATCGACGATCATCAGCGCCGCCGAAAACACCAGCAGGAACAGGAAGCGGTATGGCCAGGTAACCTGATTAAAAGCCATGATTAAAGGCCATACTTCACACTAGCGGCGGCGCGGGCAGTAGCGCAGGCATTAGCGCAGGCATGGGCGCAAAAGTCCGCCGGGGCGAATAAAAACCCGGAAATACGGCGACCGTGTGGCAAGTCATTGAGTGGACATTGAGTGGCCATTCAGTCGCCATGGGCGGCATTAGTAACCGTGGGTAAATATATCGCCGAGCACATCCATTTCCTCAAGGGCGCGACCGCAGCCCTTGGCGACGCAAGACATCGGGTCGTCAATCACCACCACCGGCAGGCCGGTATCCTGCATCAGGCGGCGGTCGATATCGCGCAGCAGTGCCCCGCCGCCGGCCACGACCATGCCCTTGTCGCCGATGTCGGCGCTCAATTCCGGCGGGGTGTTCTCCAACGCCCGGCGCACCGCATGCACGATTTGCTCCAGGGCATCGTTGATGGCTTCGTAGATCTCCTCGCTGGTAATCACCAGACTGCGCGACATCCCCTCGGCGATGTCGCGGCCCTTGACCTCGGTTTCCATATGCTCGGATTCCGACCAGGCGGTGGCGATGGTCTGCTTGATGCGCTCGGCGGTGGCTTCGCCAATCAACACGCCATGGCGTCGCCGCACATAGTTGGTGATGGCTTCGTCAAAGGCGTTTCCGGCGATGCGTAGCGAACTCGAATAAACCATGCCGCCGAGGGACAAAATTCCCACTTCGGTGGTGCCGCCGCCGATGTCCACCACCATGGAGCCGGTAGGTTCGGCCACCGGCAGGTTGGCGCCGATAGCCACTGCCATTGGCTCTTCGATGAGGTGTACTTCCCGCGCCCCGGCACTGGTGGCGGAATCACCGATGGCGCGACGCTCCACTTGAGTGGAGCCGCAAGGCACGCAAATGATGATGCGCGGGCTGGAAAACAGCCGATTTTCCTGAACCTTGCGGATGAAATACTTGAGCATGTCCTCGGTGATATTGAAATCGGCGATGACGCCGTCTTTCATCGGGCGGATGGCCTCGATGGAACCCGGCGTACGCCCCAGCATGCGCTTGGCTTCTTGTCCCACCGCCAGCACGCGCTTGCCGCCCCGCCCGGAAGACGAGCTTTTAATGGCAACCACGGAGGGCTCGTTGAGAACGATGCCTTTATGCCTGACGTAGATGAGCGTGTTGGCGGTACCAAGGTCAATGGCGAGGTCATTGGAAAAAAAGCCGGCGATGCGTTTTAGCATGAATAATTTCCGAGTGGCGGGGGGTGATTGAACGGCGCTGAGCGCGAAATAAAAATCGCCGGTATCGTATCAATAGTGCCGCGACTATTCAACTACGCATTCCTGTGGTAAATTATGCCCAGTGGTAAGTCATGCAAATCGTCCTGCAATCTTCGGTTTCAAGATTACCGGCAGCCGCCACCTGCCCAGGCTCAACCCGGCCCAACCCGCCCAACCGGCAAAAAACAACCGCCGAATGTCCATCAATAGCGAACAAATCGCCCACATCGCCCGTCTGGCGGGCCTCGGCAGCGACCCGGCTGAGGCTGAAGCCCATGCCGTCCAGTTATCCCGAATCCTAGATCTGGTGGAGCAAATGAACCGCGTAGACACCGACCATATCACGCCCATGTCCCATCCACGGGAGACCGCCCTGCGACTTCGCCGCGACCTGCCGGACGCGCATATCCGGCGCGAGGAATACCAGCGCATCGCCCCGGCCACCGAGCAAGGGCTATATTTGGTGCCACGGGTTGTCGAGTAAGGCCTCGGCGCCGCTGTTAGTCCCGGCGGCGGCGGCGGCGGGATGAGCGAAGCACCCCACCAAAAAAGCATCGCCGCCCATGCGCAATCGCTGCGCCGGGGGGAATATTCCTGCGTTGAACTGACCCGCCATTTCCTCGAGCGCATGGAGCGGGCCGCCGACCTCAACGCCTTCATCACCGTCACCGCCGAACGCGCCCTGCAACAGGCACAACTGGCAGACCAGCGACTGGCGAACGGAGACCACACGCCCCTCACCGGCATTCCGATGGTACACAAGGATTTGTTCTGCACGCGCGGCGTGTTGACCAGTTGCGGCTCCAAAATCCTCGCCAATTTCATCGCCCCCTACGACGCCACGGTAGTCGGCAACCTCGACCGCCGGGGCGTGGTAATGCTGGGAAAAAGCAATATGGACGAGTTCGCCATGGGTTCCTCCAACGAGACCAGTTACTACGGTGCGGTGCGTAATCCCTGGAACCCGGCTATGGTTCCGGGCGGCAGTTCCGGTGGCTCGGCGGCGGCGGTGGCGGCACGGCTGGCGGTGGCCGCCACCGGCACCGACACCGGCGGCTCCATCCGCCAACCCGCAGCCCTGTGTGGATTGACCGGCATAAAGCCCAGTTATGGCCGGGTTTCACGCTACGGCATGATCGCCTTCGCTTCCTCCCTCGATCAGGGCGGCGTGTTGTCGCACAGCGCCGAGGACGCCGCCATCGTGCTGCAGGCGATGAGCGGTTTTGACCCCAGAGATTCCACTTCCCTGCAAGAAGAAGTGCCGGACTACCCGGCGTTGCTCGACGGCTCCATCGCCGGCAAGACCATCGGCCTGCCCGGGGAATTTTTTAATTCGGACGTGGATAACGAGGTCGCCCGGGCGGTGGATGAAGCACTCGCCCAGTTGCGGGCGTTGGGCGCGAAAACCGTGGAAGTGAGTCTGCCCAACAGCGCATTGGGCATCCCCTGCTACTATGTGCTGGCGCCCGCCGAGGCTTCGTCCAATCTGGCGCGCTTTGACGGCATTCGCTACGGCCATCGCGCCGCCGAATACGCCAATCTGAGTGAATTGTACGAAAATACCCGGGCCGAGGGCTTCGGCGCCGAGGTCAAGCGGCGCATCATGATTGGCACCTATGTCCTGTCATCGGGCTACTACGACGCCTACTACACCAAGGCACAGAAACTGCGTCGCATGATTGCCGATGATTTCACCACAGCCTTCGAAAAATGCGACCTCATCGCCGGCCCCACCACCCCGGAAACGGCCTTCGCGCTGGGTGCCAAAAGCGCGGATCCGGTGGCGATGTATCTCAACGACATTTTCACCAACGCCGCCAATCTGGCCGGGCTTCCGGCCCTCTCCATCCCGGCCGGGTTTGACGCCGCCGGCCTGCCGGTAGGGTTGCAACTAATCGGACGCTATCTCGACGAAAGCACTTTGCTCAACGTCGCCCACCGCTACCAACTAGAGAGCGACTGGCACCTGAAAACACCGGAGCCGTGGCAATGAGCGAAGCGCATAACAAATGGCAACCGGTAATCGGCCTCGAAGTACATGTTCAACTGAAAACCAGCAGCAAGATTTTCTCCGCCGCCCCCACCGCCTACGGTGCCGAGCCCAACACTCAGGCTTGCGATGTCAGCATCGCCCTGCCCGGAACGCTGCCGGTGATGAACCTCGAAGCGGCGCGGCTGGCGGTGCGCTTTGGCCTCGCCATCGATGCGCAAATCAACCGCCGCTCGGTATTCGCCCGCAAACATTATTTCTATCCCGACCTGCCCAAGGGCTACCAGATCAGCCAATTCGAGTTTCCCATAATCGGCAAAGGCGGCGTGGAAATTACCACCGAGCATGGTCATAAAGTGATTGGCCTCACCCGCGCTCACCTCGAAGAGGACGCCGGCAAGTCCTTACACGAAGACTTTCACGGCTTGACCGGCATCGACCTCAACCGCGCTGGCACGCCGCTGCTGGAAATCGTCTCCGACCCGGACATTTGCAATGCCGCCGAAGCACTCGCGTATCTGCGAAAACTGCACCAACTGGTTCGCTATCTGGATATTTCCGATGGCAACATGCAGGAAGGTTCGTTCCGCTGCGACGCCAATGTATCGGTAAAACCCACCGGGCAGCGTGAACTGGGAACCCGCACCGAACTCAAAAACATCAACTCCTTCCGCTTCGTAGAAAAGGCCATCGAATACGAAATCGAACGGCATATCAATGTGCTGGAAGACGGCGGGAAAATCACTCAAGAGACGCGCCTATACGATGAAACGCGCAACGAGACGCGCCCAATGCGTTCCAAAGAAGAAGCCCACGATTACCGCTATTTCCCCGACCCCGACTTGCCGGAAATGGTGCTGGATGAGGCGTTCATTGAAGAAGTGCGCGGCGCATTGCCCGAATTGCCCGATGTGCGCAAGGCGAGATTGCAAGCCGACTTCGGCTTATCGGAAAGCGATGCAGTTCAGTTAACCGGCGAGCGCGCCATCGCCGACTACTTCGAGGCAGTGGCGGCGCGCACCGATGCCGATGCCAAAACCGTGGCCAACTGGATTCTCGGCGACCTGAGCGGCGTCCTCAACAAACAGGGCTTGTCCATCGCTGAATCGCCGGTGGACAGCACGCAACTGGCGGTGCTACTGGACCGCATCGCCGACCGCACCATATCTGGAAAAATCGCCAAGGAAGTGTTCGAGGTATTGTGGAGCGAGGGCGGCGATGTGGACGAAATCATCCGCTCCCGCGGGCTGACGCAGATCACCGACCGCACGGAAATTGAAGCGGTTATCGACGCCATCATCGCCGCGCATCCGGCGCAGGTCGAACAATACCGGGAAGGCCGGCAAAAGGTATTCGGCTTTTTTGTCGGTCAGGTGATGAAGCAAACCGGCGGCAAGGCCAATCCGGCGCAGGTCAACGACCTGTTGCGCGGCAAACTCGACAATCCCGACTCCGCTATCGACTAAACGCTTTTTTTGCGGTAAAACACACGCCCGTGGGTCTGTAGCTCAGCCGGATAGAGTACCTGGCTTCGAACCAGGTGGTCGGGGGTTCGAGTCCCTCCAGGCCCGCCAATTTTTTCCGTCAATTTTTCGTTTATTTTTAACTAATGCCTCTCAGTTGGAACGAAATTCGCACCCGCGCCCTTGCGTTCTCCGATGAATGGCGCGAGGAATCTTCCGAGGATGCGGAATCTCAAAGTTTTTGGAACGATTTTTTTCATATCTTCGGCATATCCCGCCGTCGCTTTGCTTCGTTTGAAAAGCGCGTAAAGAAAATTGGCGGCGGCGGTGGCCAAATTGATTTGTTGTGGAAAGGCGTGTTGCTGGTTGAACATAAATCTCGTGGCAAAAACCTCGACCATGCCTACGATCAGGCACTGGATTATTTTCCCGGGTTAAAGGAACGCGAATTGCCGGGCTTTATTCTGGTATCCGATTTTGCGCGCTTTCGGTTATACGATTTGGAACAAGGCATCCAGCATGAATTTGCCCTGGCCGATTTGCACAAAAACGTCAACCACTTCGCCTTCATCGCCGGTTATCAAACCCACAAAATAAAAGAACAAGACCCGGTCAACATTCAGGCCGCCGAGTTGATGGGCAAACTCCACGACAAGTTGCGCGACATCGGCTACGCCGGCCACGATTTGGAAGTGTATTTGGTGCGCCTGTTGTTTTGCATGTTCGCCGAAGACACCGGCATTTTTGAGCGCCGACAATTTCAAGACTACATCGAAGACCGCACCGGCGAGGACGGCAGCGATTTGGCCATGCATCTGGCTTCGTTGTTTCATGTTTTGGACACGCCGGAATCGAAACGGCTAAAAAATATCGACGAACAACTGGGCGCGTTTCCATTTGTCGATGGCAAACTGTTTGAAGAACGCCTCAACCCGGCAGCATATGACGGCGCCATGCGCGAATCGCTGTTGCAATGTTGTTCGCTGGATTGGAGTCGCATTTCACCGGCGATTTTCGGTTCGTTATTTCAGTCGATTATGGACAAAGAAGCACGCCGTAATCTGGGCGCGCATTACACTTCGGAAAAGAACATTCTGAAGTTAATCAACCCGCTGTTTATGGACAACCTGCGCGCCGAGTTTGAGAAGGTAAAAAAGAACCGCAACAAACTGTTTGAGTTTCACAAAAAACTACGCACCCTGAAATTTCTTGACCCGGCTTGCGGCTGCGGAAACTTTCTCGTCATCGCCTACCGCGAATTGCGCCTGCTGGAACTGGAAGTGCTACGCGCCACTTATAAACAAGGTCGGCAGATGCTAAAAATTCAGACCATGATCCAACTGGATGTGGACCAATTTTACGGCATAGAAATCGAAGAGTTTCCCGCGCAAATCGCGCAAGTGGCGATGTGGCTGATTGACCACCAGATGAATACGCTGGTATCGCAAGAATTTGGAATGTATTTTGCGCGCATTCCGCTGATGTCCAGCGCTACTATCGTGCATGGAAATGCGATGGAAATAGACTGGAAGGATATGGTTGCGCCGAAACAGTTGAATTACATTATGGGGAATCCGCCGTTTGTTGGGAAGAATTTTCGGACCGACCAACAAAAGCAAGATATGAAACGTGTTTACGGTGAATCCAGATATAGCGCCGGGTTGGATTATGTAACTGCGTGGTATAAAACATCAATGCGTTATCTTAAAGAAAACACTGATACTGTATGCGCGTTTGTCTCCACCAATTCCATTACACAAGGCGAACAGGTTTATATGCTGTGGCCTGATTTGATTAAGGACGGCATCCATATTCATTTTGCGCACCGAACTTTTCAATGGAGCAGTGAGGCCAGAGGCAAGGCCGCCGTGCATTGCGTGATTATCGGTTTTGGCTTGAATGAGGCCGATAAAAAACAGTTGTTTGAATACCAGCATATTCAGGGCGAACCACAAGAACTTCACCCATCCCACATCAATTCCTATCTCGTAGATGCCGACAATATCATCATACCCGCGGCACGAAACGCCATATCGGATTGCCCGAAAATGGTCAATGGAAGCAAGCCCGCAGATGGCGGTAATTTGCTGCTAAATGAAAGCCAAAAAAATGAATTAGTAGCGTTACAACCTGAAGCCGCCGAATGGATAAAACCATATTCAATGGGTGACGAATTTATCAACGGTATTCCGCGCTTTTGTTTATGGTTGAAAGATTGTCCGCCGAATAAATTGCGAACAATGCCGCACGTTCTAAGGCGCGTGGAAGCGGTAAAAGAAATGCGCTTGGCCAGCAAGAAAATCCCGACACAAAAACTGGCCGAAACGCCTGCGCTATTTGGAGAAATCAGACAATCCGAAAGCGCATATCTGGCAATGCCCGCAGTTTCTTCCGAAAGACGAACCTATATTCCAATTGGTTATTTACCGCCCGACCATATTGCAGGCAACCAATTGAATACGGTACCGAATGCAAGTTTGTATCATTTTGGCGTAATTACCTCACTCATGCACATGGCTTGGATGCGGGTTGTGAGCGGACGTTTGGAAAGTCGGTACCGCTATGTAGCAAAAATCACCTACAACAACTTCCCCTGGCCCAAAAATCCCACCGCAAAACGAACCGCCGACATTGAATCCAAAGCTCAGGCGGTCCTTGACGCCCGCGCGCAATTTCCCGATTCCACCCTCGCCGACCTATACGATCCGCTGACCATGCCGTCGGTGTTGCAAAAAGCCCATCAGGCATTAGACAAAGCCGTAGATCGCGCCTATCGGTCAACCCCGTTCAGCAACGAAGCGGCGCGTATCGCCTTTTTATTCGACCTTTACCGGCAATACACCGCCCCGTTGCTGCCGAAGAAAAAAACCGGGCGGCGAAAACGAAGGACATAAACCCGATGCCCTCTTCGGCGTCCGGCGCCCTGCCCCGGCCAATCATCCTTGCCTCGTCTTCCCCCTGGCGGCGGCAGATTTTAGAGCGCGTTAATCTTTCCTTTGTCTGCCATAGTCCGGACATCGACGAATCCGCGCTTTTGGGAGAATCTGCGCCGGTGCTGGTGGCGCGGTTGTCGCTGGCCAAAGCCACGGCGGTGGCGGAGCATTACCCCGACGGATTGATCATCGGTTCCGACCAGGTGGCGGAGCATGAGGGAGAAATTATCGGCAAGCCGGGCGGGCACGAGGCCGCAGTGCGGCAGTTGCAACGGATGTCCGGCTCCGTCATCACGCTGTATTCCGGCGTGGTGTTGTACGATGCCGCCGGTGGTGATTTTCAGTCCGCTGTGGAGCCCTTTGCGGTGGAGTTTCGCGAACTGGATGACGACCTCATCGAGCGTTACCTCAAAGCCGAGCAACCCTATCAATGTTGCGGCAGCCTCAAAGCCGAAGGTCCGGGCATTGCGCTGCTGAAAAACCTCAAGGGGGATGACCCCAACGCGTTGATTGGTCTGCCGTTGATTCGCTTGATCGATATGCTAAAAAATTTAGGCGTGGAACTGGTATAGCCGCCGGGCGTATTCGCCGCGCACGTCGCTCATTATTCGGATAAGAAACTGCCGTCACGGATTCGCTTGATGCGATCTCGGGCGGCGGCGGCGGCTTCAAATTCGAGATTTTTTGCGTGTCCGTACATCTCTTTTTCCAACTGCCGAAGCAGTTTGCCGAGTTCTTTGGGGGAGGCGCGGATGTATTGTTCGCCTTCTTCGGCCACCGTTTCGGCTTCAGGCAAATCGCTCCAAGCCATGTCGTTGGCGGTCACTCCTTCGATGATGTCCTTGACCGGCTTGATGATGCTGCGCGGCTGAATACCATGGCGGCGGTTGTAGGTGCGTTGTTTGTCGCGCCGCCGGTCGGTTTCCTCAATCGCCTGCGCGATGGAGTTGGTGATCCGGTCGGCGTATAGAATCACCCGGCCGTTGATGTTGCGGGCGGCACGGCCAATGGTTTGAATCAGCGACCGCGTGGAACGCAGAAAACCTTCCTTGTCGGCATCGAGGATCGCCACCAACGAGACCTCGGGAAGATCCAGCCCTTCGCGCAGCAAATTAATGCCCACCAGTACATCGAAAATTCCCGCGCGCAGGTCACGGATAATCTCAACCCGCTCCACCGTGTCAATATCGGAATGCAGATAGCGAACCCGCACCCCGTGTTCGTGCAGGTATTCGGTCAAATCTTCCGCCATGCGCTTGGTCAGCGTGGTCACCAGCACCCGCTCTTTATTCCGCACCTGCAGGTTGATTTCCGACAGCAGATCATCCACCTGAGATTCCACCGGCCGTATCTCGATTTCGGGCTCCAGCAAACCGGTGGGCCGCACCACCTGATCAATTACTTCGGGGGCGTGCTGTTGTTCATAATTCCCCGGCGTCGCCGAGGCAAAAATAGTTTGCGGAAGTAGGTTTTCAAATTCATCGAAGCGCAGCGGGCGGTTGTCCAACGCCGACGGCAGGCGAAACCCATACTCCACCAGATTTTCCTTGCGCGAACGGTCGCCGAGGTACATCGCCCCGACTTGAGGAATGGTGGCGTGGCTTTCGTCGACGAACAACAAGGCGTTTTTCGGCAGATAATCCATCAGAGTCGGCGGCGGCTGCCCGGCCTCACGCCCGGAGAGATAGCGCGAGTAGTTTTCAATGCCGTTGCAATAACCCAGTTCACGCATCATTTCCAGATCATATAAAGTGCGCTGTTCGAGGCGCTGGGCTTCCACCAATTTCTCTTCCCCCCGCAGTTGCCGCAGCCGTTCCTGCAGTTCCAGGCGAATGGTGCCGAGGATGCCGGCGATAGTGTCCGGGGCGGTCACATAATGACTTTTTGGATACACCGTGATCCGTTTTACCTGCGCTTCCACTGCACCGGTGAGCGGATCGAAGCGCGCCAGACTTTCCACTTCGTCGCCGAACAGCCCGATGCGCACCGCCAGACGCTCGGATTCGGCGGGATACACATCAATGACATCCCCGCGCACGCGGAAAGTGGCGCGGCGCAATTCCAGATCATTGCGGGTGTATTGCATGTCCGCAAGCCGCCGCAAAATGGCGCGCTGGTCCATGTGGTCGCCCTGCTTCAAGTGCAGGATCATGCCGTGGTAGGATCTCGGGTCGCCGAGCCCGTAGATGGCCGACACGGTGGCGACGATGATTACATCCTGGCGTTCCAGCAACGCCTTGGTGGCCGACAGACGCATCTGGTCGATGTGGTCGTTCACCGAAGCGTCTTTTTCGATATAGGTGTCGGAACTGGGGACGTAGGCCTCGGGCTGGTAATAGTCATAATAAGAGACAAAATACTCCACCGCGTTGCCGGGAAAGAAGTCGCGCATCTCCGAATACAGTTGCGCCGCCAGGGTTTTGTTGTGGGCCAGTATCAAAGCGGCGCGACCGGTGGCGGCGATGACGTTGGCCATGGTAAAGGTCTTCCCGGAGCCGGTGACGCCCAGCAGCGTCTGAAACGCCTCGCCATTTTCCAGCCCCTCCAGCAACATCCCGATAGCCGCCGGCTGGTCACCAGCGGGCTTGAATTCACTCACCAGTTGGTAATCGGCAGTTTTGCCTGTAATTTTCCCGGTAGGTTTTTTGGTGGTTTCCCCGGTGCTTTTTTCAACGGCTTTCATATCGCTGATTGTAGCCGCCCCCGGCAACGGGAAACATCCCGGATTCGCGGGGATTTGACTGGATTTGGGGTGAATCGTGCCCTGGGGGTTGAATTGACCGCTGCAAACAAATGTTGCATTTTGCTTCCGGGGCTGTTATATTTCATTCGCTTATTCGGTGGATTACGGACATCGGGAACCGGGGAGAAAATTGGCCCCACGTTTCAGTTGTCGGCACGGGAAGTGCATCAACATCGCTAATCGCTTTGGAAATTCACCCCCTCCATCCGAATAAACGCGAGTAAAAAGTTAGTCGGTGGCCAAATTTTGGTCGCTAAATTGGGCGGAGGCGCCCAGATATTGAGAGATAAGGTTTATGCGGCGGCCCGAAGCGGCGGTCGCTGACACAGGGGAATCACGGCAACGCGGTATTTCATTCAACGGATGGGGCGAAATCGATCTGGTTTTATTAAATTAGTTGATATAACACGCCTAACTCATTGACAAACAAGAATATAATTCTTAAAAACCGCTTGGGGCAGCAATCGCCGCCCCACCCCGCTAGTCACGCCCATCAAGCGGGCGCCATCTGGCATCGGATCGCAGGCAGTATCATCGCCGGCTATCCCAAAACCCGCCGTTTGTGTTCACCATTCGTGGTGGCTCCCCGAAGACGGAAAATCGCCGGTGCCCGGATTACGGGAATCGGTCGCCGCTCCTGCCGTCCGGCAATGAATGGTTTTTCCGTGGTCGTGGCCGGCGTTGCTAATCGCCCAGGCCCCGGGCTGGATTGCTGACTCAGTGCTGAAACCGCACTGCTTCGGCCATTTGCCCGATTCGGCCAGCCGATACTCTCTCATTTCACGCCTCCGTTGACCTGATCCGTTGCCCATGCCGTCCCGGCTGGCAACCTGAACAGCACCGTGAATCGGGGTAACCTCGGTTTTCCGGTGCCGGAGAAACGATAATGAAAAGAATGTTATTTAACGCGACGCACCCGGAAGAACTCCGCGTCGCCATCGTTGATGGACAACGTCTCATCGACCTCGACCTTGAATCTGCGGTTCGCGCAGAGAAAAAGGGCAACATCTACAAAGCCGTGGTTACCAAGGTGGAACCCGGGCTGGAGGCCGCCTTCGTAGAGTATGGCGCCGACCGCCAGGGCTTTTTGCCGCTCAAGGATATCTACCGGGGCTACTTCGCCAAATACGATTCGAAAACCCCGCTCAGCAGCGTCAAAATCGCCCAGGAAATCCGCGAAGGGCAGGAAATGGTGGTGCAGGTGAGCAAGGATGAACGCGGCGGCAAGGGTGCGGCATTAACCACCTTTATCAGCCTCGCCGGCCGCTTTCTGGTGTTCATGCCGAATAATCCCAAAGGAGGCGGAATTTCGCGCCGGGTATCCGGTGATGAGCGAATGGATTTGCGTCAGGTTCTGGAGAACCTAAAGGTCGGCGACCAGCACGCCTTAATCGCCCGCACCGCCGGTATCGGTCGCACTCCCGAAGAACTTCAATGGGATCTCGATTTCCTGCTCAAGTTATGGGACACCATCGAAACCGCCGCCGCAGAATTGAAAGCCCCGCGCCTCATTCATCAGGAAAGTAACCTGATCGTGCGCTCCATTCGCGACCACCTCGGAACGGACGTCGCCGAAATCATCGTTGACGACGAGGAGATTTACCAACGTGCAAAGCAGTTTATGCAACAGGTGATGCCGCAAAGTCTCAACATACTGAAACACTACAGCGACAACGTGCCGCTGTTCTCCCGCTTCCAGATCGAACACCAGATTGAATCGGCGTTCCGGCGCGAGGTCAGCCTGCCCTCCGGCGGCTCCGTGGTCATCGACCACACCGAAGCGTTGATTTCCATCGACGTCAACTCGGCGCGTGCCACCAAAGGCACCGACATCGAAGAGACCGCGCTACAGACCAATCTCGAGGCAGCCGATGAGGTCGCCCGGCAGTTGCGCATCCGCGACCTCGGCGGGTTGATCGTCATCGACCTCATCGACATGACCGTCAGCCGCAACCAGCGCGCCGTGGAGTCGCGGCTCAAGGATGCGCTTAACCCGGACCGCGCGCGGGTGCAACTGGGGAAAATATCGCGCTTCGGCCTGCTGGAAATGTCGCGCCAACGCCTGCGCTCCTCTTTAAGCGACGCCAATTACCGGGACTGCCCGCGATGCGAGGGTGCCGGTACCATCCGCAGCGTAGTTTCCTCGTCCCTGAGTCTGCTCAGAATCATCGAGGAAAAAGCATTGCAGGAAAATACCGAAGCGATTCAGGTGATCCTGCCGCTGGACATGGCAACCTACTTGCTCAACGAGAAACGCCACGAAGTCAATCAACTGGAATTACAACTGGCGTCACGAATTATTATCATTCCGTCAGAACATCTTTCCAGCCCGCAATTTCAGATTAAAAACCTGCGCGGCGATGATCTGGAGGAACTGGCCGGCGTTCCCAGTTATCACCAATCGGTGGAACTCCCCGCTTCCCCGGAAGACCTCACCGCCAGTTTGAAAACCGCGCCGACAGAAACGCCTCATGTCCAGCCGGAGCAGATTGAGCAGAAAACTGCCCCGCCACGGAGCGCGAAAGCACCCGCCCCTTCCGATGAAAGCGGATTGTTTGGCCGTTTGTGGAAAGCGATTACCGTGGACAAGCCCGCCAAAGAAAAAACACCGCCCGTCGAGAATGAGGAAAAAGCCGCCAAACCCGCTCCCGGGCGAGGCACCCGGCAGGGTACCAACCGCCGGGGTACGCAATTCAGACGCCCAAGAGGCGGCGGCAAAAGTGCCGCAGGGGATACACCCACCAAGCGGCAACCGGCCAAACGGGGCACCGGCAACCGTAGTGGTCAGCCCAAACCGGCCCAGACAACGGCCCAGAAAACGTCGCAGACAACTTCGGCACAATCCCGTACCGGTCAACCGAAAAAACCGGTTCAGGAGCGAAGGGAACGTCAGGGTGCCAAACCGGCGCCGCGAAAACAGCAAGATAGCCAGCCCAAAGCCGCCGCAGACGCACCGCCCAAACCGACCCGGCGGGATTTTGCCGCCCACGAACCGGAGCAACGGGTCGGCCAGCGACGCCTGAATAAACCACTCGCCGAAAAACCCGAATCGATGCCTGTAGGAACACCGGCGTCACCCCATCCAAACCGAATCCCACCGGCGGCGCAAACGCCCTCAGATATTCCCGATGACATCGGCAACCGCTAGTTGGGCGCATTGGAATAACCGGGAAACCCCGGTGGTTTTATCTTTCGAAGCGCGCTATGGATTCCACCCGGGCGGTATGCGGGAACATATCGACCACGCCGGCGTGGGTCAGTTGGTAGCCATGCTCGTGGAGTAGCATGTTGGCGTCCCGGGCCAGGGTGGCGGGGTTGCAGGACACATAGACGATGACTTGCGGGGCGATGGCGGGAATTAGTTGTTTCACTACTTCCGCGGCCCCGGATCTCGGCGGGTCCAGCAGTGCTTTGTTGAACTTTGTTTTGTCAAACCGCGCTTTGTCAAGCCATTGGCCCGGCGGCTGTGGATTGATAGTTTGTTGGTATAGATCCATGCATCGGAATTCGGCGTTGGCAAGGCCATTGAGCGCGGCATTTTCGGCGCCCCGGCGAGTCAATCCGGGGTCGCCTTCAATACCGAGTACCCGTGCTCCGCTGCGGGCGATGGGCAGGGTGAAATTGCCGATACCACAAAACAAATCCACCACCGAGTCGCCGCCGTCGGGTTTCAATAAATCCATCGCCAGTCGGATCATTAAAGCGTTAACTTCGCCGTTGACCTGAATGAAATCAGTCGGCAAAAAGCGCAGATTCAAGTCGTAGTGGTCGAGGCGGTAATACAACGGCTCGGGGGCTTTGGGCCACAGCGGTTTAACCGTGTCCGGCCCGCCAGATTGCAAGAAAAGTTGCAACTCCCGCGCCTCGGCGAAGCGCGTCAACAGCGCAATGTCGGCATCAGTCAGCGCCTGCAAATTTCGTAGCACCAATGCCACCGCATTGTCCGCCGCGGCCATCTCGATCTGTGGAATGGCATTCGGGCAATCGATTTGCGCCAGCAATTCATGCAATTCCGGCAACAACGCGGATAATCGCGCATCCAGCGTGTGGCAGTGCATCAATGAGGTGATGTAACGGTGATTGCGCTCCCGAAACCCCACCAGAATGCCGCCCTTTTTGGGTACATAGCGAATTCCCGGGCGCGCCTTGCGGCGGTAATTCCACAGCGATGCTTGGACCGGTTTGAGTTTTTGTTGGGGCTCAACTCCGGCGGTTTTCGCCAGATGGTCGAACAAAATTTTTTCCTTGAAAGCCAGTTGCACGGCGGGGGCGGTGTGTTGCCGGGCGCAACCGCCGCACACGCCGAAATACCGGCAACGCGGTTCCACCCGTTCCGGGGATGGCTCGATAACCCGCTGGAGTATGCCCCGGCGCAAGTTGCCAACGCGGCTGCGCCGCTTCCCGCGCAACTCGAACTCGATCAATTCCCCCGGCAAAACGCCGTCAATAGCATACGCCCTGCCCTCAATTTCCACCACGCCGGCGCCGTCTTCGGTGAGTTCATTCACCCGACTTTGAAGCGGTGGAGTTGCCGGGAAAGGTTGGGAAAGGGTCAGGGGGAAACCGCCGAGTCAGTTTGCGTCCATGCTTCGAGAAACTGGTGAAAATGTTCTTGCTCGGATTTTGCGAGTAATTCCTTGAGGAGAGCGCATTCCCGTTCAAACAACTTCGGGCTCAGCGTGCCCCGCACCATTTCCCACTGCAGGTATACCAAAAAAGTATTGATTACATCGGTCTCGCAGTAATTGCGAATTTTGCGAATCCCACCGGCGAGGAAAACATCCCACACATCCGCGCCGCTTATCCCCGAGTTCATTCCTTCACTACTAAAAAATTTCCCGGGGAAACCGAGCATCACGGCGATTTCGTCGAGGGGTGCGGCGGCCCGTGGGGTGAATCCGGCGAGCACATCCATCAAATCGATATGTCGCCAGTGAAAGCGATTCAAGTAGTTGTTGAATTTAAACTCGCGGTCGTCATCGCCACTTTCCCAGTAACGCCGCGCGGTTACTCCGTTGAGCAACGAGCGGTAGTGCAACACCGGTAGGTCGAAGCCGCCGCCATTCCAACTGACCAGAGTCGGGGTGTAGTGGTCGATGCCGCTGTAAAAATCGCTAATCAATTTCTCCTCGCTCGAATTTTCGTCTCCGAGGGACAGCACCTTGAGCGAATCATCGCCCCGACGATGCAACACCGAGATCGCCACGATTCGATGCAAATGCAGCGGCAGAAAATCCGAACCACCGGTTTTTTGCGCCCGCCGGGTGAACATCGCCCGGGCGATGTCCGCTTCGGGCAAACCATCCAGACCATACAACCGGCTACCGGTAACGGTGTCCGGCACGGTTTCAATATCAAATACCAGCGTGTTCATAAAATGATATGGGTTCTGTTACTGCCAGCCGGGCACGCCAGTCATGTCGGGCAAGTCATGCGCGATTCCTTTGTGGCAATCTATGCAGGTTAAATTCTTTTTTCTCATGTTTTGTTCGTGAAACTTCGCAGACCGCGCCGACTGTGCCGATAAGTCCATGGACTCAAACAGATGGCAATTACGGCATTCCAAAGAATCATTCGCTTTCAGCCGCTTCCACTCCCGTTCCGCCATCACCCGGCGGTGCGCTTGAAACTTCTCACGGGTATCAATTACCCCGAACAACCAACCCCACACTTCTTTGGATGCCTGCACCTTGCGGGAAATTTTATCGGTCCAGTTATACGGCACATGACAATCCGGGCAGGTCGCGCGCACGCCCGAACGGTTGCTGTAGTGAATGGTGCGCTGCAATTCCACATACACATTATCGCGCATTTCGTGGCAGGAAATGCAAAACTCTTCGGTGTTGGTGAGTTCCAATGCGGTGTTAAACCCGCCCCAGAAAAATACTCCCATGATAAATCCGCCGGCGCTCAAAAAACCCAAACTGAAATACGCGCTCGGGCGCGACACCCGACGCCACAACCTGCCCGGCAGTTTTTTCAGTGACCGCAAAATCATCGGCGGCTATTCACCCACCGGCAAGTCGGCGGCGTCAATGAAGGTATTGCCAATCGGGGGAGTGGCGTCGGTCTGCGTGATATGACACTGCGTGCAAAAATAGCGGCGCGGAGACAGGTCGCTCAGCACTTGTAAATCGCGGTCCATGAAATGCGCGATGCTTGGCATCGGCGCGCCGGTCTCGACGGTTCGGCGGCGCGAATGACAGGACAGGCATTTATTGGCGCGCAAACTGATTTCGTAGCCGTCAATGGAATGCGGTATGAGCGGCGGTTGCTGCGGATAATTGCGCGTCCGCCGGCCTTCATTTTTCTCGACGCCGGCGAGATGCGGAGCGGGGGCGATTTCATCCACCAACACACCGCCGCGCATACCGTCCAAGTCCGCCACCGCAAGCGGTGAACCAATCACAAGAAGCGAAGCAATCGTAAGTAGCCGGCCGACAATGCGTCGGTGCTTTTTCATGCCCGCGATACCCGCACCGCGCATTTCTTGAAATCGGTCTGCTTGGAAATAGGGTCGGTCGCATCCAGCGTTACTTTATTAATCAATCGACTGGCATCAAACCACGGAACAAAAATCAACCCCGGTGGCGGTCGATTGCGGCCACGGGTTTCCACTCGAGCGCGCACCGCCCCGCGCCGCGATTCCACCACCGCCTCGCTGCCACGCCGTAGTTCCAGTTGCCGCGCATCGTCCGGGTGCATATAAATCAATGCGTGCGGCATGGCGCGGTATAACTCCGGCGTGCGTGCGGTCATCGATCCGGAATGCCAGTGTTCCAACACTCTGCCGGTACAAAGCCAGAACGGATAATCCTCATCGGGCGATTCCGCCGCCGCTTCAAACGGTGCGGCAAATATTCGCGCACGACCATCGGCGTGGCCGTAAAAATACACTTCCTTCTCGCCGTCCGGCACATAAGGATCTTCGCCGGCACGATAACGCCAGCGGGTTTCCCGCCCGTTGACCACCGGCCAGCGTAATCCTCGGTTTTCATGGTAGGCATCGAAGGCCGCTAAATCATGCCCCTTACCGCGCCCGAAGGTGGCGTATTCCTCAAACAATCCTTTTTGCGGATAAAAACCGAATGCGGTGGCTTCGTCGTTGGCGTACTCGGCGGGCACTTCCGATGCCGGATAGCGATCTGCCACGCCATTGGCAAACAGTACCTCAAACAAGGTCTTGCCACGATAAGACGGATTGGCATCGAGCAGGTCTGCCGGCCAAGTTTCATCGGTGGTGAATCGTTTGGAAAATTCCATGAGTTGCCACAAATCCGAACGCGACTCGCCCGGGGCTTTGACCAACTGCCGCCAGAACTGAGTGCGGCGTTCGGCGTTGCCATACGCGCCCTCTTTTTCCACCCACATTGCGGTCGGCAAAATCAAGTCGGCGGCGCGCGCGGTAACGGTGGGATATGCATCGGAGACGACGATGAAGTTGGCGGGATTGCGATAGCCGGGATAGCCTTCTTCGAGAATGTTGGCCGACGCTTGCAGGTTGTTGTTGACCATCACCCAGTAGGCGTTCAGTTTGCCATCGCGCAAGGCGCGGCTTTGCTCAACCGCATGATAGCCGGGGCGCGACGGTATCACCCCCGCCGGCAGTTGCCAGATTTTTTCGGCGCGGGCGCGGTGTTTGGGATTGGTGACCACCATGTCGGCGGGGAGGCGGTGCGAAAAAGTGCCAACTTCTCGCGCCGTGCCGCAGGCCGAAGGTTGGCCGGTCAGCGAAAAAGGTGAATTGCCGGGCTTGGAGATTTTGCCGGTCAATAAATGCAGGTTGTAGACCAGATGATTACACCACACGCCGCGCACATGCTGGTTGAATCCCATGGTCCAAAACGACATCACGTTGATATTCGGGTCGGCGTATAAGTCGGCGAGTTTTTCCAGCGTGTGTTCCTCCACGCCGGACAATTCGCGCACTCGGGCGGGGGGATAATCGGCGACAAAGGCGGCGTATTGCGCAAAGGTCATCGGCGAGGAAGCCCCTGGATCTTTGGCGCCGGTGGCATTTTTTTGTCGGGGATCGGATGCGCGCAACCCGTAGCCGATGTCGGTGTTGGCACGGCGAAAAATCGCGTGCTTGCGGATAAAGTCGTGATCAACCGCACCGCGTTGAATAATCAGATTGGCGATGCCATTGAGGATGGCGAGGTCGCTTTGCGGATGAAAAATAACCGGCAGGTCGGCCAGATCAAAACAGCGATTTTCGAAAACCGAAAGCACCGCCACGCGAACATGGTTTGCCGACAACCGGCGGTCGGCCACGCGCGTCCACAAAATCGGGTGCATCTCCGCCATATTCGAACCCCACAACACAAACGCATCCGCCGCTTCAATGTCGTCATAGCAGCCCATCGGTTCGTCAATGCCGAAAGTGCGAATGAAAGCGGCGGCGGCGGACGCCATGCAGTGGCGGGCGTTGGGGTCAATGTGGTTGGAGCGAAAACCGGCCTTCATCAGTTTGACGGCGGCGTAGCCCTCCCAAATCGTCCATTGCCCGGAACCGAACATCCCAATCCCATCCGCGCCTTTTTCGCGCAGGGTTTTTTTGAACTGCTTCGCCATTTCATCGAAAGCGCGATCCCACGACACCGGTTCAAACTCGCCTTCTTTGTGGTATACGCCATTTTTCATTCGCAGCATGGGCGTTTGCAGGCGGTCTTCCCCATACATAATTCTCGACAAAAAATAGCCTTTGACGCAGTTCAATCCCCGGTTGACCGGAGATTTGACATCGCCGTGGGTGGCGGTGACTTGCCCGTCCTGCACGCCGACCATCACCGAACATCCGGTGCCACAAAAACGACACGGTGCTTTGTCCCACTTTACGCGCGTGCGCAGCGGGTCAGCATCAAAATTGGCGGCATGCGAAGAAACCGGCGACACACCGGCGGCGCACAGGGCTGCCGCTGTGGCTTGGGCTTTGAGAAAATCTCGGCGCTTTTGATCAATCGCCATCGCCTGCATCTCCGGTGCTTTCTTCCACGCCGTGGTATACCAAATTGACGGTGACCACGCCGCGCAGGTCTTGTAAAGTTTGCAGGGCGTGGGTGATGTGGGTTTCGGTTCCACCTTCGGCGATGGCAACAATTTTTCCGTTGGCACCGCTGTGACAAACTTCCACGCCCGGCAATGCGGCGGCGGCATCCGCTACCATCCGCCGGTTTTCAGGTTTGCATAAAATCAGGAAACTGCTGATGTGCATGGTCGTGGCAAAAAAACAAGTATTGTAACGCTCACTGCATAATCCATATCAACAAACCGTATCCGCCAATGCCGGCGATGGCGCACATCGGCACGAGCAACACGGTTAAAAAAATAAAAGCCAGCCATTCTGCTTTCTTGCGTTGCGGCGGCGGTGATTGGTGTTGCATATACATTGTTCCCCGCGCCAGTTACACCGCCAGCACGATTTTGCCGAAATGGCGGGATGCTTCCATGGCACGGTGGGCATCCGCGGCTTGAGCGAGGGGATACACTTCGGAAATCAGCGGCGTGATGGTGCCGTCTGCCATGAGCGGCAGCACGGTTTCGGCGAAACGGGCGATGATCGCGGCTTTTTCGGCGAGGGGCCGGGAGCGCAACACCGAGCCGATGATTCTTTGGCGTTTGACCATGACCCGTGCCAGATTAAACTCGGCGGTGCTCCCGCCCAACACGCCAATCAGCATCAGCGTACCGCCCACCGCGAGGCATTGCAGGTTGGGTTCCAAATACGGGCCGCCGATGTGGTCGAGGATCACATCCGCGCCGCGTTTGGCGGTGATTTCCTTGACCCTGAGTGCGAATGATTCGAGTTGGTAGTTGATCACTTCATCGGCGCCGAGTTGTCCGACCCGTTCCACCTTGCCGCCGGAGGCGGTGACGATGACGGTGCATTGAGGCGTCAAGCATCGGCACAACTGGATGGCGGCGGTGTTGACGCCGCCGCCGCCGCCGTGCAACAGCACCGACTGGCGGTTTTCCAACCCGGCGATCATGAAGATATTCAGGTACGCGGTCAGGTAGGTTTCGCACACGCACGACGCTTGGTGGTAGTCCATGCCAGTTGGAATGGCCATGGCGTGGTCGGCGTGGGCGAGCGCGTATTCGGCGTATCCACCACCACCGAGCAGCGCCATGACGCGGTCGCCGATCTTCCAGCGGGTTACTCCGGCGCCGACTTCCTCCACCGTGCCGGCGGCTTCCAAGCCGAGGATTTCCGACTCGCCTTTGGGGGGCGCGTAGTTTCCTTCCCGCTGCATGATGTCGGGGCGGTTCACCGTAGTCGCCGCCACCTTGATGAGAACCTGCCCGGTGCCGGGGGACGGGCGTTCGGTCGCGCCGAACACCATCTTTTCCGCGCCGCCGAAGTCTTTAAGCAGGATCGCTTTCATGTTTGTCGGAATATTTTCCGGAATGTTTTTCGTGTGGGGAAATCAGGCCACCCGTTCAACTTTGGCGGCGCAAAACTTGAACTCGGGAATTTTGCCGATTGGATCCAGGGCGGCGTTGGTGAGTATGTTGGCGGCGGCTTCGGCATAACAAAACGGAATGAAAATCATGCCGAGGGGAACCGCATGGTCGGCACGGGATTTCAATTCAATGACTCCGCGCCGGGTGGTTACGCGGATGCGCTCGCCGGGGGTGATGTTGAGTTCAATCAGCGCCTCGGGGGACAGCGTGGCAACCGCTTCGGGTTCGATTTCATCGAGCACACCGGCGCGCCGAGTCATGGCACCGGTGTGCCAGTGTTCCAACTGCCGGCCAGTGCTCAACACCAGCGGATAGTCGTCATCCGGCAACTCGTCCGGCGCGATGATGTCCGCTGTCACCAGTTTGCCGCGTTTGTTGGCGGTGGGAAATCCGTCTGTGAACACGATCTCAGCACCGGCTTGCCCGGCACCGGCGCAGGGATAAGTGACCGAACTTTCGGCGAGCAAGCGTTCCCATGTAATGTGATCCAACGACGGCATCACCGAAGCCATCTCGGCATAAACTTCCGAGGGCCCGGCGTAATTCCACTCGAGGCCAAGCCGCCGGGCGATCTCTTGAGTAATCCACCAATCCTGCCGCGCTTCGCCGGGGAGTTTCAGGGCGGCGCGCCCGAGTTGCACCTGGCGATTGGTGTTGGTAACCGTGCCGCCTTTTTCCGGCCACGCCGAGGCTGGCAGCACGACATCGGCGTAAAACGCGGTTTCGGTCAGGAAAATATCCTGCACCACCAGATGTTCCAGTTTCGCCAACGCATCGCGGGCGTGTTGAACATCCGGGTCCGACATCGCCGGGTTCTCGCCCATGATGTACATGCCACGAATTTTATCATCGTGAATGGCATGCATAATTTCCACCACCGTAAGCCCGCGCTCGGAATCCAACTCGGTTCCCCATGCGTTTTCAAAGCGGGCGCGCCGCTCGGCATCGTCCACCACGTTGTAGTCCGGCAGCATCATCGGTATGAGTCCAGCGTCAGACGCCCCTTGCACATTATTCTGCCCGCGCAACGGATGCAACCCGGTGCCGGGGCGGCCAACCTGCCCGGTAATCAGCGACAGCGCAATCAGGCAGCGCGCGTTGTCGGTGCCGTGGGTGTGCTGGGAGATGCCCATACCCCAAAAAATGATCGCGGCTTTGGCATTGGCGAAAGTCCGGGCTACGGTGCGCAGGGTATCGGCGTCTATGCCGCACACCGGTTGCATGCGTTCCGGGGTGAATTTCACCAAGTGTTTTTTGAGCGCATCGAAACCTTCGGTATGGGTTCGTACATATTCGCGGTCGTAAAGTTCTTCCTCGACAATGACATGGAGTAGCGCGTTCAGCATGGCCACGTCGGTTCCCGGCTTGAACTGCAACATGTGGTCGGCGTGCCGCTTGAGCCCGGTGCCTCTGGGGTCCATAACAATCAAGGTCGCCGACTTGGCGGCTTGCTTGAAAAAGGTCGCCGCCACCGGGTGATTGCCCACCGGGTTGGCGCCGATGACTACGATCACATCGGAATCTTCCACCGCGTTGAACGGCGCCGAGACCGCCCCCGAACCCACGCCCTCCAGCAACGCCGCCACCGATGAGGCGTGGCAGAGGCGGGTGCAGTGATCGACATTGTTGGTGCCGAATCCGGTGCGCACCAGTTTCTGAAACAAATAGGCTTCTTCGTTTGAACATTTGGCCGAACCAAATCCGGCCAGCGCGTTCCCGCCATGAGTGTCGCGGATTTTCTGCAAATTACCGGCGGCGAATTCCAACGCTTCCTCCCACTCAACTTCGCGGAAATGCTTCAGAGGATTGGCCGGATCGAGATCCATGTCGCCGCGTTTGGGAGCATCTTGCCGGCGGATTAGCGGTTTGAGCAATCGGTGAGGGTGTTTGACATAGTCATATCCGAAGCGGCCCTTAACGCACAAGCGGTTGCGATTGGCCGGCCCTTCCCGCCCCTGAACCGCAACGATTTCATTGTCCGCGACTTGATAGGTGATCTGGCAGCCAACCCCGCAATAGGGACAGACGCTGTGGGTTTGTTCCGTGGAATCCTCCAGCGAAGCAAACCGCCCGACTCCCTTTTCATCCACCAAATTCGCTTCCATGAGCGCGCCGGTGGGACACGCCTGCACGCATTCGCCGCATGCGACACAGGTGCTAGCACCCATTTCATCGTCCATGTCAAAAACAATTTTCGCGTGGTGGCCGCGCAACGCCATACCGATTACATCGTTGACCTGAACTTCCCGGCAGGCGCGTACGCACAGGTTGCACTGAATGCAGGAATCGAGGGCGACGTACATGGCGGGATGGCTGGTGTCCGCGATTGGCGTCTCGGTGGCCGGACGTGCCGCAAAACGGCCGGCGTCCAAGGCGCCGCCGTTGGCCGACATCTTGTCCGCCCAACGCCACAACTTCGAATCGCGATCATGGGCGACCGCCCGGGGCGGCTGGTCGGCCAGCAACAACTCCATCACCATATTGCGCGACTTCTTGGCGCGCTCGCCGGTGCTGATTACCGCCATACCCTCGGCGGGCTTACGCAAACAAGAAGCCGCCAACACCCGCTCGCCCTCGATTTCCACCATGCACACCCGGCAATTCCCATCCGGTCGATAGTCAACTTCATCGGCATAACACAAATGCGGAATCTCAACCCCTTCCCGCTTCGCCACTTGCCAAATAGTCTCGCCATCACGGGCTTCGACAGATTTGCCATCGAGGGTGAAATGAATCATTTTTTTACCACCATTGATTTACTTGTTGACAAGGATTTACCAATCAAATCCCACCCACCGTCGCCGGTTAATTTTTCCCATTTCTTTTTTACTTTGGCATCGACACTTGCCGGAAAATCCCATGGATTGAACCACCAATTAGACGGCATCTCCCGCAACAAAAGCCCATCGTTACCCCGCCAAACCGTAACCCGCTTCACCGCACACCCTTCTTTTGGCTCAACGCGCACATACACCCAGAAATCCGCCAGACTGGTTGCCCGTAACGCATCCGCCTTGGTAGGAAATTTCTTTTTTGACCCAACATGAATGCCCATATTAATCGTGGTGGCTTTAACCTGCACGGTCACGTGTTTAGAGAAATCCGCCGCGCCGACAATGATATCCACCGCCCGAGTATTACGCGAAGTCGGTACAACGTTAAACCCTCTTCGAGACAATTCATAGCACACATGAAAAAGTCCGATGTTGCCGATAATCTGAGTGGGTAGTTTTTGCACTTTAGATTGTTCTTTCATTATGAATTTAAATTATATCGAATTAATTAACTTCAAACACACTCGCAACCTTGTTGGTGCGATCAAGTAGAAAAACACATTGAATATTCGCAACTACCACCAAAAATTTGTCAATTACTTTAGTCGGCGAACTGAATGTCGGATAAGCAACCCCCCAATCTTTGTAAAAATAAGGTGCCATAGGAACTATTAATGCTGCTGCATTAGCTTGTTTTTTGAGTGCCTTTGCTTCTTCAACCGACATCGGAATTCTAAAATTGTAATTCTTATCTTGTTGAGTAGCGAACATGTCTTCATTGGTATTTAAATCTCGCTCAAAGATAATATTAGTTGTCTTAGTGATCTCTTTCACGGTCACAGATGCCCCCAGTGCATTTGATCCCTTGTATCGACCGGTTACCTTCTGTGCTTCTGACACGACTATGTCTAATGGATAATCTCTAAATACACTTTTCCATTTGTCATTAATATCTTTGTTTGCACCCCACATCACCCCATACCCTTTATCACGATAGTAGTCCGCGTAACCAGTAAGCCCATAACTCGAAATCTTCATGTGCTGACTATCTGCATCGTATTTCAGCGGGTCAGCTCCGATTAAATCATAGCCAACCAGAAAACTATTAGGTAGCGAAAGACCAAAGGCCGCTACTCTTTCATTAAAAGCGGCTGTTGTTTCAAATTCTCCTTTTTCTTCGGGGACTTCGGAAACAATCTTCTCCACCGCATCATAAGTCATTGGCTTAACAGTTTGTGCAATGTATGACTCACACATTTGAGCTATAGCAGAATTAATCCCACAAAAAAATACAACCAAAACACAAAACCGAACGATTAAGTCCTTCATCACAAATCCTCCGGAAAATATTTCAGCACGCAGTTAATCGGATTTCCCGCCGCTTGGCCGAGGCCGCAGATGGAGGCGTCGGCCATGACCACGCTTAACTCCGCTAGCAGGTTGGTGTCCCATTTTGGTTTGGTCATCAGGGCGACCGCTTTTTCGGTGCCAACTCGGCACGGCGTGCATTGTCCGCAACTTTCGTCTTCAAAGAAGCGCATCAGATTCAGCGCCACGTCTTTCATGTTGTCGTGTTGGCTGAAAATAACGATGGCGGCGGAGCCGATGAAGCAACCGTATTCTTGCAAGGTGTCGAAATCGAGCGGGATGTCGGCCAACGACGCCGGTAAGATTCCGCCGGAAGCACCGCCGGGGAGATAGCCCTTGAAGGTGTGGTCGTCTCGCATGCCGCCGCAAAATTCTTCAATCAATTCGTTGACGCTGATGCCAGCCGGTGCCAATTTGACGCCGGGGTTTTTGACCCGCCCGGAAACCGAATAACTGCGCCATCCTTTGCGCCCATGTCGTCCGGCGTCGGCAAACCATGACGCACCTTTGTCGACAATGTCGCGCACCCAATAGAGGGTTTCGACATTGTGCTCGAGGGTTGGCCTGCCGAACAAGCCGACTTCGGCGACATAAGGCGGGCGGTTTCGTGGCAGCCCTCGTTTGCCTTCGATGGATTCGATCATCGCCGATTCTTCGCCGCAAATGTAGGCACCGGCACCACGGCGGATAATCAATTCGGTGTGTTTCGCCAAGCCCGCATCGCGCACTTTGACCAATTCCGATTGTAAAATTTGGATGATGGCCGGATATTCGTCGCGCACATACAGATAGCATTTTTCCGTGCCCACCACCCAGGCGGCAATGAGCATGCCTTCGATGAAGCGATGCGGATCGGATTCGAGGTAATGGCGATCTTTGAAAGTGCCCGGTTCGCCTTCGTCGGCGTTGACCGCCATCAGACGTGGGCCGGGATAGTCGCGCACGATGCGCCACTTGCGACCGGCGGGGAAACCCGCGCCCCCCAACCCGCGCAGGGCCGAATCATCCAGCGCGGAAATAATTTCTTCGGCGTCGTGTTTTCCGGCGATGCAGTCGGCCAGCAACTCATAACCACCGGCTTTTTGGTACTTTTCAAACGCGATAAAGTCCGGCATCTGCGCGTGGGTTTGGCCGTTGGCGACAGATTCCAGCAAACTTTGTGGCGTCGCATGAACCGCATGAAAGTGACCAACCTCGGCAACCGGCGCAGCATCGCACCGCCCCATGCACGGCGCGCGCAGAATTCGCACACCTTCAGGGTTGGCGGTTTTCAATTCCGCAATCAACCGCTCGGCGCCGGCCAGTTGGCAAGCGATGCTATCGCAAACTCGAATGGTGTGCGCCGGTGGCTCGGCCTCGCCTTCCTTGACGATGTCGAAGTGCGCATAAAACGACGCCACCTCATACACCTCGGTCATGGAAAGTTTCATGATGTCAGCCAACGCCGCAAGGTGGGCACTCGACAAACAACGATACTGGTCTTGAATCCGATGCAGATATTCAATCAACATATCCCGCCGCACCACCTCATCCCCCAACAACACCAACACCCGCGCCCGCGCACAAGGATCAACCTGCCGCCCCTTAGGCACAGCACGAGATTTCTTACGACCACGACCGGGGTGGTTGCGTTTGGTGGGGGGCGTTGTTGAATTATTTGTGTGCATTATTCGTTTGTGCGCATTATCCGCATGACTCACGAAACCTAAACCCTAATCAAGAATAAAGTTGCTTCAGCCGGGCTTTCAGGTATTCCATTGGTCGGTCGCCTTTGATGCTGTTGCAACTTCCGCAAAGAAGTTGAATGTTGTCTTGTTCGCTGCTGCCGCCTTGTGATGTGGGAACAATGTGGTCAACATGAAAATGGCGAATATCAAACTGGACGTTGCACCCTTTGCATTTGCCATCCTGCATCCCATAAAGCAACTGCTTATCCTGTTTGGTTGGCTTGTCTTTATACGCTACATCGGTGCGAGTCGGCAAGTCATTTCGAAATATTGGGTCTCTTCGAATCAGGTCGGCGGGGACTTCGTTTGCTAGTCGCATTTTAACCAAATCTCTGGCTTTTATCGAAACATCGATTCCAATCCATTTGCGCCCAAGCCGTTCAGCCGCAATGCACGCCGTTGCGCAACCGCAAAAAGGATCGAGCACCATATCGCCCTCGTTGCTGGATGCCATGATTATGCGTTCCAATAGTGCAAGCGGTTTTTGCGTAGGGTAGCCGGTTGCCTCGGTGCGGTATCGATAGGCTTGCTGAATATCATCCCACACCGTAGTCGGTATTTTTCCGTCACTATGCAACTTGATTTCCGTGCCCGTCATAACCGTTGATTTGTTTGCGGCATACTTAATTCTTTGCATGGAAGATTCCGAATAAGGGATGCGAACATCGTTCGCATTAAAAACCCACTCATCGGACATTGAATACCGCAATATAATGTCGTGTTTGCGGGCGAAATCTTTCTTTACCGCTGACGGACTTGCCGGATAACTCCAGACAATTTCATTCCGAAACTGCCGATTTCCGAATATCGTATCCATCAAAACCTTTAAATAATGACTGGCCGTGGGGTCGCAGTGCAAATACACGCTGCCCGTTGGTTTTAATATCCGGCGTATCTCAAGCATCCGAATGGCCATGTACACAAGGTAATACTTCGCTGAACGACTGCCGACAACGCCAACGGCATCCAGATACTTGTATAAACTCGGATGACTATCGTTAATCTGATTGTGCCATTCATCTTTTACATCATCGGGCGACCAAATATCACTAAATTCCGCGCCTTCCGCGGAAGTGCCAATAGGGGCGTGAAAGTTTTTGCCCTTGTTAAACGGCGGGTCAAGATAAACCAGGTCAATGGAATTGCTATTGATCCCCCGCATGATGGGTAGATTGTCGTGACAAAACACAGTGCTTGGCTTTAAAGTTTTCTGCATATTTCCTCCTGAATTACCGTTGCTTGCAACAAGGCTACCCAATCACCCCTTTCAAAGTACTCCCCAACGAAGCCGGTGAATCTGCCACCGCAATTCCCGCTTGTTTAAAGGCTTCTATTTTATCCCCAGCGCCGCCTTTTCCGCCGGCGATTATGGCGCCGGCGTGGCCCATTCGGCGGCCTGGGGGGGCGGTGAGGCCGGCTATGAAGCCGCAGATGGGTTTTTTGGTTTTGCTTTGGCGGATGAAATCGGCGGCTTCTTCTTCGGCGGTGCCGCCGATTTCGCCGATTAGGATGATGGATTCGGTCTCGTCGTCGGCCACAAACATTTCCAGACAGTCGATGAAGTTGGTGCCGTTGACCGGGTCGCCGCCGATGCCGATGCAGGTGCTTTGCCCGATTCCGGCGGCGGTGGTTTGCGCGACTGCTTCGTAGGTCAGGGTGCCGGAACGGGAGACGATACCGGCGGTGCCTTTTTGGTGGATGTGGCCGGGCATGATGCCGATTTTGCATTCATCCGGGGTGATTACGCCGGGGCAGTTGGGGCCAATCAGGCGGGTCGGTGCGTTTTCCAGCACGCGCTTGACCGTCACCATGTCCATCACCGGCACGCCTTCGGTGATGCACACCACCAATTCGAGTTCGGCGTCGATGGCTTCGAGGATGGCGTCGGCGGCGAACGCCGGTGGCACATAAATCACCGAGGCGGTGGCGCCGGTTTGTCGGATTGCATCCGCCACGGTGTCGAACACCGGCAACCCCAGATGGACCATCCCGCCCTTGCCGGGCGTTACGCCGCCGACTAGATTGGTGCCGTAAGCAATCGCCTGTTCGCTATGAAAGGTGGCGGTGGAGCCGGTAAATCCTTGACAAATTACCCGCGTGTTTTTGTCTACCAGAACGGACATTAATCGGCCTCGGATGATGAGTTGGCGGCGGCGGCTTTGACGGCGTGTATCGCTTTTTGCGCGGCGTCCGCAAGGTTTTCCGCCGACAACACCGGCAGCCCGGAATCGGCGAGAATGGCTTTGCCCTGCTCCACGTTGGTGCCTTCCAGGCGCACCACCAGCGGCACCTCAAGCCGCACTTCCCGTGCCGCTGCGACTATGCCTTCGGCGATGACATCGCAACGCATGATGCCGCCAAATATATTGACGAGAATTCCTTTCACATTGGGGTCGGATAAAATGATATTGAAAGACGCGGTCACTTGCTCGGCGGTGGCGCCGCCGCCCACATCAAGAAAATTCGCCGGTGAACCGCCGTATAACTTAATGATGTCCATAGTCGCCATAGCCAGCCCGGCGCCATTCACCATGCAGCCGATGGAGCCGTCCAGTTTGATGTAATTCAATCCCTGCTCGTCGGCTTCCACTTCGGTTGGATCTTCCTCATCCCGGTCGCGCAATTTCATCACTTCGGGTTGGCGGAACAATCCGTTGCCGTCAAAATTCATCTTGGCATCGAGGGCCAGCAACTCGCCGCCCCCGGTCACCACCAGCGGATTGATTTCCACCAGACTGGCATCCAGTTGGGTGAACGCCTGATACATAGCGCGTAAAAACACCACCGCCGAGCGCACCTGCGCGCCCTTCAGGCCAAGCCCAAAAGCCAATTTGCGGGCGTGGAAAGGCTTGAGGCCGATGGCCGGGTCAATCGCCACCTTGATAATTTTTTCCGGAGTCTCGGCGGCAACCTGCTCGATTTCCATTCCGCCTTCGGTGGAGGCGATTACCGTAACGCGGCTGTTGACGCGGTCAATCAACATTCCCAGATACAACTCGCGGGCGATGTCGCAGCCTTCCTCGATGTAAATTCGTTTCACCTCTTTGCCCTGTGCCCCGGTCTGATGGGTGACCAGTTGCATGCCGAGAATGTCGCTGGCGGCTTTGGTTACTTTTTCCAGCGAGTCCACCACCTTGACCCCGCCGCCCTTGCCACGCCCGCCAGCGTGAATCTGCGCCTTGACCACCCACACCGGGCCGCCCAACTGCTCTGCCGCCGCAGTCGCCTCGTCCACCGTGAACGCAGCCCGGCCCTTAGGCACGGCGACACCGAACTCGGCCAGCAGTGATTTGGCTTGATATTCGTGGATATTCATCGTGGTCGTTTCATCCTTTTGGACGGATTTAAGGGTAACGCTACGGGCGCACTACTATTGAATGGCGGTAGCGCATAAAATACTGGCAATCATGCAAAATAGCAACGATACTAAAAATGCCAACGCAGATGCCACCGCCGCCAAAGACACCGGCATGCCCGTCGGCGAAATCGTCTCAAACTGGTCGCCGCCACCGCCACCGGAGCGTCGGGCCATGCACGGCCACTACTGCATCGTCGAACCCCTGAGCCCGGAAAAGCACAGCGGAGATCTGTTTCAAGCCAACCGCCTCGACCGGGAAAACCGCATCTGGACTTACCTGCCCTACGGCCCGTTTGACACGCTGGAATCGTATCAGCAATGGATAGCCACCGCTTGCCTGATAGACGACCCGATGTTTTTCGCCATCATCGACCAAACCACCGGCAAAGCAACCGGAGTCGCCAGTTACCTCCGCATCAACCCCGACTCAGGTTCCATCGAAGTCGGCCATATCAACTACGCACCACCGATGCAACGCACCCCCCTGGCCACCGAAGCGATGTACTTAAT
Organism: Candidatus Poriferihabitaceae bacterium; assembly: GCA_965262585.1. Classification (GTDB taxonomy): domain Bacteria; phylum Pseudomonadota; class Gammaproteobacteria; order Arenicellales; family Poriferihabitantaceae; genus JAHRAW01. The sequence goes on along the minus strand of OZ253546.1, from coordinate 39,580 downwards.
GATGCGCAACATCTTCGAACTGGGATACCGCCGCTACGAATGGAAATGCAACGCCCTCAACCAACGCTCACGAACCGCCGCCACACGCCTCGGATTTAGTTACGAAGGCATATTCCGCCAAATGCTAGTAGTCAAAGGCCGCAACCGCGACAGCGCATGGTATAGCATAATCGATAAAGAATGGCCGATGTTAGAGCAAGCATTCCAAACTTGGCTGGCGGCGGATAATTTTGATGCCAAAGGAACACAACGACAATCGCTTTCGGGGTTGACGGCCCGGACTCTCAAAACCACGAAATAATTACCACATAAATCCCAATGAAACCAAAGAAAAACACACCACAGGAACCTATCAAAAACCAACTGTGGGAAGCGGCGAACAAATTGAGAAAAAACGTTGATGCGGCAGAATACAAGCACATCGTGCTGGGTTTGGTGTTCCTCAAATACATATCGGACTCCTTCTGGAGGCTATAGAAAGTGCTGGTAATGGCTCTGTTTTTCAAGAAACACCTAAATCTATTTTTCGTAGTTTGGGCATTGTCCTCCCTCCATTGAAAAAAGTTTTGTTGTTTAATATAATGGTGGAACCACATTTTGGAAAAATAAGGAACAACCAAATTCAAATCCGTACCCTCGAAAACCTACGCGACACCTTATTGCCAAAACTAACAAACAGAACCATCAGAATAGCACACTAGCGAAACAGGAAAAAACGATGCAATTAAAAACAGTTACAATAAAAGGTTTTCGTTCAATAGACGATATGTTCATTCCGTTTAATGGAAATGGACATAGAGTTCTAGTCGGTAAAAACGAGAGTGGAAAATCAAATATATTAAAAGCATTGAATTTACTTTCCGAAGATGCGCACTTTGATATTAAGGATAAAAAGGAAATGTACGAGGGCACGGCTTTCGTTCAATTTAAGTTTGAATTAGAAGAATATGAAATTGATTTGGCAGCAGAGAAGTTTTATGAAAAATTTGTTGTTGATTTAAAAACTAAACTGACTGAGAAATACACAATTAAGCAGTTCTTTGAGATGCGTTCAAAAAATATACTCCATGTACTGACTCCAAAGGGGCGTAAATACTGGACTCATTTCGTAAGTAAATTAGTGACTAACGGTAACTGGTATCTATCTAATCCAAATATCAGCGAAGCAGGGCTAGAAATCAAAATTCCTCCTGGTTCTTATGTTAATGGAAATTTTCTGAACACTAAATTCAGCAACCAAGAAAGAGAAGTGCTCCCCACCTATTTTACGAAAGTATCAATGAAGGAAGTTGATCAATTTCTGAGAAATACAATAGTAGAAATATGTGCACCAGAGGATTACACATTTCCAGTTATTTATTGGAAGTATAATGCAGAAACACATAATTTACCTACATCTATGGATAGGACACAATTTTCACAAAATCCAAATTTATGCATCCCATTAAAGAACATCTTTTTAATATCTGGCATTGCTGAAGATCAGATAAGTGACAAAATTTCTGAAGCGTACGAGAAAGGCCCAAATGGCCGCAAGAATTTACTTACTGATATAAACAGACAAACAAATACTTTTATCAAAAAGAGTTGGAAAGATCATGGAAATGTGAAAATCGAGTTACGGTCGGAAAGAGATACTATTGCAATCGGAATAGAAGACTCAAGAAACACATATGATTTCGAACAAAGAAGCGATGGATTTCGTAGATTAGTTTCTTTCTTATTACTACTGAGCACAGAAGAAGGTCCAGCAGATAGCGATAACTCATTAATTCTGGTTGACGAGCCAGAAACGGGATTACACCCAAGTAGTGCTAAAGACTTAAGAGACAAACTGATAGAGTTAGGTAAAGAAAATATAGTTGTTTATGCCACTCACTCTATATCGATGATTGATACAGAAAATATAGAAAACAACCTGATCATATCTAAAGAAAATGAGAATACAAAATTTGAAATTGCAAAAGAAGACGGTGCATCCCCCGCTGAACTCGTTTATCAAGCCATTGGATATTCAATATACGAAAACTTGAAAATGACCAATATTTTATTGGAAGGATACACAGACAAGAAAATGCTTACCCTGTGTATGAAAGACGCAGATTGGAATAAGTATGGAATATGTTATACGGGTGGAATTAAAAATATTGAATGTGTTTTTTCTATGCTTGCCTTGGCAAGCAGAAAATATTTCGTACTTTCAGATTGTGATAATATTGCCAAACAAAAAAGAGCGTCTCTGCAAAATCCTGATTGGTGGTTCACCTATAAAGACCTAGACAGTGACGCAATTACCCTTGAAGATTTTTACCAACCAGAATTTTTTTATAATATTGTTGATAAAGTATTAAAGAAAACACAGATTCCTCCTCTCCCAGAGACGAACAAAGTAGAGAAAAATAGAATCGAGTTTGTCAAATCGTTTCTGAATAAATCTCTTGAAGAATCTGATTCCAAACATAAGGTAGTTCGCACAATTCTCGCTGATATAAAACTAGAATGTGCAAGAACAATAAAAAAAACACATGTACTTGAGGAGAAAATCAGACCTGTATTAGATGCTTTATTAACAAAAATACGCAGTACATAAAACACTTGGATATGCGTACTACCATCGATGAATCCGATGTCGAAAACTTTGCCATAGAACTGCTACAAAAGCAGGGTTATGCATACCTGTCGCCGGAAGAACAGGCACTTGAAAGAACGAGTCTTTCGGAAGTTGTTTTACACGACCGCTTGAAAGCCGAAATCACTAACCTCAATCCCGACCTGCCCGCCGGGGTGAAGGAACAAGCCCTTCGTCAGGTGACTGCGCTTTCTTCGCAGAATCTGGTCGAAAGCAACGAAACCTTTTACCGGATGTTGGCGGAAGGCGTTGCCGAAGAGTATCAAAATATGCAGCAAGCGGAAATGCTGGCGGATGATTGGGCTACCACCTAACCGCCCTGCCCGCCCGGCGGTGCAAGTTGTTTTTCTGATTATTTTTTGACGATTTTTTCCTCAACAGCCGTAAGTATCCCCCGCAGTATTCGAATTTCCCTAGCGTGGGGTTGGGCGCGGTTGAAGAGGCGGGTTAGTTTGCGGTGGAGTTTGGCGGTGGGGCGGTGTTGGTTGAATTGTAGTAGTGTGAAGAGTTGTTGGAGGTGTTGGTAGAAGTGTTGCATTTCTTCGGCGGTTGCCAGTTTTTCGCTGGCTTTGAGTGCGCTTTTTTCTTTTGCGGGCATGACTTCTTTGGTAAGCGCGGTACGTAATTCGTATAACAACACCATCACCGCCGAAGCGAGGTTGAGCGAGGGGAAATCTGGGTTGACCGGGATGCGCACGAGGTAATGGCAACGATCTAATTCGCGGTTGGTCAGGCCGCGGCTTTCACGGCCAAACAGCAAGGCGACTTGGGCGTGGCGCGAGGTCAGGGCGGCTTTTTCCATGGCCTCGGGCGGCGTCAATTCGGGCCATTCGATGGATCTTGACCGCGCGCTGGCGCCGATTACCAACTCGCAGTCGGAAATCGCTTGGTCGAGGTCGTCAACCACCACGGCGTCGGCGAGGATATGGTCGGCACCGGCGGCGCGGGCGGTTGCCTCGGCGCTTGGAAAATCCCGTGGCTGCACCAGCACCAGCCGCCGAATCCCCATGTTGGCCATGGCGCGGGCGGTGGCACCGATATTGCCGGGATGGGTGGGTTGCACCAGCACTACTCGGATATAATCCGCTTCTTTCATTACCCCATTGTGCCGCAAGCACCCCGGCAATGGAACGCACCGCCGGGTACTCTCACGGAGACCGGCATGCACAAAATCGTGCGTATCAAATAACCCACACCAACGAACCCCATTAAGATGAACCCTATTCTTACCCTCGCCGTCAAGGCTGCCCGCCGCGCTGGCAATATCATCCTTCGCTATATGGATCGTCTCGACCAGATTGTGGTGGAGCAAAAAGGGCCAAACGATTTTGTCAGCGAGGTGGATCGAATGGTGGAAGAAGACATCATCGACACCATTCATTACCTGTATCCGAACCACAGCATCGTTGCCGAAGAGAGTGGCGGCCAACTCTGCGACGATTCCGAGCAGCAGGAAATGGAATGGATCATCGATCCGCTGGATGGCACCGCCAACTATCTCCACGGCCACCCCCATTTTGCGGTCTCCATCGCCGCCCGACAAAATGGCCAGGTGCAACACGGGGTTATTTTCGACCCCCTGCGCGATGAAATGTACACCGCCTCTCGCGGACAAGGCGCGCAGATCAACAACCGCCGCATTCGCGTCACCCACAAGAACACGCTGGTGCATTCCCTGCTGGCCACCGGTTTTCCGCATAAACACCACGCCGATTACGAGCAATGGATGCACACTTTCCAGACGCTGCTGCCACAGGCCATCGGTATGCGGCGTTGCGGTTCCGCAGCCCTCGACCTCGCTTATGTGGCGTGTGGCCGGCTGGATGGTTACTGGGAGCCCGGCCTGGGAGCATGGGACATCGCCGCCGGGAGTCTGCTGGTGCGCGAGGCCGGTGGGCTGGTGGCGGATTTTCAAGGGGGGCAGGATTTTCTTCAAAGCGGCCAGGTCATCGCCGCCAATCAAATGATTTTTAGCGAACTAATGCGTGTCGTTAGCACTAAGCCGGTCGACCCGAACACCGATCCCGAAGCGTGAGCAAATCCGCTAATCGCCGTGCCGTGCGCGGCGGCGAACATACCCCCATGATGCGCCAATATCTGGCCATCAAAGCCGACTACCCGGACACCCTGTTGTTCTATCGCATGGGGGATTTCTACGAACTGTTCTACGGGGACGCCGAACGCGCGGCGAAGTTGCTCGACATCACCCTGACCGCCCGAAGCAAATCCGCCGGCCAGCCCATTCCCATGGCCGGAGTGCCGTATCACAGCGTTGACCAATACCTTGCCAAACTGGTGCGGCAATCGGTGGCGGTGGCTATCTGCGAACAAATCGGCGACCCGGCGACCTCCAAGGGTCCGGTGGAGCGGAAGGTTACGCGGGTGGTCACGCCGGGGACATTGACCGAAGAAAACTTGTTGTCCGACCGCACCGAAAACATCACCGCATCTTTGTTTGAACTCGACGGGCGCATCGGCGTCGCCACTCTGGAAATATCCAGCGGCCGTTTCAACGGTTTTGAACTGGAGGGGCGCGAGCCACTGCAGGCGGAACTGGAACGCACCGCCGCCGCCGAAACTCTGGTGGCCGAGGATCAAACCCATTTGCTCGACCCGGCGGCGGTTCAATCACAAACACCGATACCGGATTGGTACTACGCGACCGACCGCGCCGAACGGATGTTGTGCGAGACCTTTGCGACCCGCGATCTTGCTGGGTTTGGCAGCGATGCCTTTCCGCTTGCGACCCGCGCCGCCGGTGCGCTGATTCAATATATCCACGACCTCTACGGAAGCAAAATTCCGCACATCCGAGGCATCAATTACCGGCACGGCGATTCCACCATCCTCATCGATTCGGTAAGCCGCCTCAACTTGGAAATAGAACGAAGCCGAGACGGCCGCCGAGAGAACACGCTGGTCAAACTGTTCGACCGCTGCGCCTCACCCATGGGCGCGCGAATGTTGCGACGCTGGTTCAACAGCCCGAGCCGCGAACACGATGTGCTCAGGGCGCGCCACGAAGCCATCGATTGGCTTTTGGATAATCATCGCTACGCCGACCTCGCCGCCTCGCTGAAATACATCGGCGACATGGAACGGATTCTGGCGCGAGTCGCCCTGCACACGGCGCGCCCCAGGGACTTGACCCGCCTGCGCGCCGCGCTTGCCGTGCTGCCAGAAATTCACGCCAGATTGGAAGGGGCTTCGGGGGCATTGCTGGCATCCCTGCATGGCCACATGACGCCGCAACCGGAAACCCTTGATTTGCTCAACCGGGCGATCATCGATGCGCCGCCCGCTTTGATTCGAGATGGTGGCGTACTGCGCGATGACTACGACCGGGAACTCGGCGAATTTCGCCATCTGCAACGGGATTCCGGTGCCTTTCTGCTGGAACTGGAAGCACGCGAAAAGCGGCGTGCCGGGGTTGCCGGTCTGCGCATCAAATACAACCGCGTGCACGGCTATTACATCGAACTACCGAGATCGAGATCGGAGAACGTTCCCGAGGACTACATCCGCCGCCAAACCATCAAAAATGCCGAGCGATTTGTGACCGAAGAGTTAAAGGAATTCGAGGAAAAAACCTTGAGCGCCAAAGGCAAGGCACTGGCACGGGAGAAATGGTTGTATAACGAATTGCTGGAAGCGCTGGGGCCGTGCGTGCCGACCTTGCAGGACTGCGCCGACAGCCTCGCGCAACTGGATCTTCTGGTCAACTTCGCGGCGCGGGCGGTGGACTTGCGGCTGGTGCGGCCACTGCTTAGCGACGAAATGACGCTGGAAATTCAGGAAGGCCGCCATCCGGTAGTGGAGCAGGTACCGGACCTCGCTTTCGTGCCTAATTCCATTCAACTCGACGACACCACCCGCATGCAACTCATCACCGGCCCCAACATGGGCGGAAAAAGCACCTACATGCGTCAGGTGGCGGTCATCACCCTGCTCGCCCACACCGGCTGCTATGTGCCCGCCCGCACCGCCACCATCGGCCCCATCGACCGCATATTCACGCGCATCGGCGCCGCCGACGACCTCGCCGGCGGACGCTCCACTTTCATGGTAGAAATGACCGAAATGGCGCATATTCTGCGCAACGCCACCGACCAGAGTTTGGTGTTGGTGGATGAAATTGGCCGTGGCACCAGCACCTTCGACGGCCTCGCCCTCGCCTGGGCCTGCGCCACGGATCTTTCCCAACGAGTACGCGCCTGCGTGTTGTTCTCGACCCACTATTTTGAACTGACCGCGCTTGCCGAACAGTTGCCGGGAGTGGTGAACGTGCACCTAGACGCCGTCGAGCATGGCGACGACATCGTCTTCATGTACAGCGTAAAGTCGGGCCCCGCCAACCAGAGTTTCGGCTTGCAAGTGGCACGACTGGCCGGCGTGCCGGAGGAAGTAATCGCCGTGTCCAGGGAGAAATTGTACGGCCTAGAAGCCCAATATGTAGGTGATGTCAATCCGCCCAACCCGGCACGCGATTCCCAAACCAGTTTGTTTTCAGAAAGCCCCTCTCAAGAACAAGCCGTAATCGCCAAACTAAAAGAAGTAGCCATAGACGAACTAACCCCCCGCCAAGCCCTCGACATGCTGTACCTTCTGGCAGAATTGCTCGGCGAAAAACCTCGGCATTAATGAGCAACTCCGCCGGACATGTTTTTACTGGATTCCCGCCATTCCCCCTCGTCGTCATTCCCACTCATGGACTGCGAGATTGTTCCGTAGGGGCGGGGTATGGCAGGGGAATGCGGTGTAACTCGGCGCCTGTGGCGGAACCGACTCGTAAGGTTTCGGCTTCTGGCATGGTCGCCGGGGCGATGGCGCTGAGGGTGTATTCGCCGGTGTCGGTTTGCACCGCATCCACCACCACACCGGCTTTTTGGTCGGCGCGTTGGTGCAGGTAGATGGGGTCGCCGGGGGCAATATCTGCGCTCGCGCTCACGGTGGCGGCTAGCATCCGTTGCTTTACTTTGCCACGATAGCGTAGGCGCGCAACGATTTCTTGGCCGGGAAAGCAGCCTTTGGTGAAACTAAGGCCACCCACCAATTCCAAGTTGATCATCTGCGGAATAAAAGCCTCAATGGTCTGCGGGTATACCTGAGGAATCCCGGAGAGGATGTCGGTGAGACGCCATAGATCATCATCATCGCGCGCTTCATGCCCACTCGTTTGCACGAAATCATCCATCGCCTGCTTTTCCCCGACTAGAATTTGCCGGTGGACAACGCCGTCGATGGATACACGCTCAATGCTGTCGTCATCATCAGCCTCACCAGCCTCGCCACCTATCAAGCCCAACAAAACCGCTTGCGGCTTCATTGCGATGTCGACCCGGGCGCGCAGGACATACATTTTCAGGCGCTTAATCAAGCCGTCCGCGAGTCCGGCGGGCACCAGCATCCAGAATCCGGTGGCGTGACGCACCAGCCGGATCAGCGCCAGCACACGGCCCTTGGGATTACAGTAAGCGTTCAACTGACAGGGCAATACCCGGCGTGAACCGTGTTCGATGGCGTCTATGGCGTCGACATCATTGCTCAACTGACCTTGCAGAAACGATTGCGCGTCTTCGCCGGTCACCTCAATCAGGGCAAGCGAATTGAGGCGGGCAACCACCGTGGAATTCGTCAAGCCAGCCAAGTCGGCATGCGCGGTTTTTGCGGGATTTATCATAGTGGTTGGGGATGGTTTCTCATTACTGACCGCCTAATAGTATCCCATCAAAGCATCGTAGCAAGCGGAGTTTGTCATTAAAAATCGCTATTATCGGCGGTTTACTTGTATCATCAGCCCCAGTAATGTAACCCACGGTATCTGGAATTGTCCCAACGCCCGCTATCCCCGCATTTGCAAATCTACCGACCGCAATGGACCTCGGTGCTATCCATCCTGCACCGTGGTGCCGGTGTCCTCATGGCCATCGGCGCGCTGTTGCTCGTGTGGTGGTTGTGGGCTGCAGCCGGCGGGCCCGACACCTACCGCATCGCCCACGGTTTTTTCGCCTCCCTGCCGGGGAAACTGCTGTTGTTGGTGTGGACGCTGTGCACCTTCTACCATCTGTGCAACGGCATCCGCCATCTGCTCTGGGACATCGGTTATGGCTTTGATCTACCCACCGCCTTGCTGAGCGGAAAAATCGTAGTAGTTGCCGCGCTGGGATTAACCCTGCTGGCATGGCTGGTATAAAACTTACCTCCCATGAACTCAACAAAAGAAAGCACTTCGGAAAAAGGCAGCCGCCACTGGTGGTTGCAGCGCATCTCCGCGCTGGTACTAATTCCGCTCACGCTGTGGTTTGTATTCGCCATCCTCGGCCACATCGACGACAGCCACCGAGCCGCCACGCAATGGATCGCCCAGCCCGGAGTTGCCATAGCATTGGTGGTCTACCTGATATTCCTGTTCTTCCACACCCAACTCGGCTTGCAAGTAATCATCGAAGATTATGTTTCCTCCCCAAAAACGCGCCACAAAACCCTGCTGGCGATGAAAGTCATCAACGGACTCGGCGGAGTAATGGCGGTGTTTTCGGTGCTGCGTATTTTGGTTGGGTAGCGATTGAAACACCCGTCTTCATTCCCGAACGATAAATAAGGAGTCGGCTGTCAAAAGTTCGTCATTCCCGAACGATAGAAAAATAGGGAGCGCCAGCGACTATATTTTTCATCGTATCGGGAATCCAGAAGGCCAATAATGAGTCGGATCTCGCAAGGTCGTCATTCTCGAACGATAGAAAAATAGGGAGCGCCAGCGACCATATTTTTCATCGTATCGGGAATCCAGAGAAAACAATCCGGCGCCAGCCGCTCCTTATAAGGAGTCGGCTATCGCCGGCATGTTGTACTGGATTCCCGTGTCCCCCAACTCGTCATTCCTGCTGTCGCAGGAATAACGACTTGGCGGCACGAGAATGACGAGTCTGGGAGTCCTCAGCGGCAAACGAGGAATATCAAAAGTGCGTCATTCTCGAACGATAGAAAAATAGGGAGCGTCAGCGACTATATTTTTCATCGTATCGGGAATCCAGAAGGCCAATAATGAGTCGGCATTCGCCGCACATGTCTCACTGGATTCCCGCTTTCGCGGGAATAACGGCGTAGGGAGTCGGCTATCGCCGGCATGTTTTACTGGATTCCCGCTTTCGCGAGAATGACGGGCCTGGGGAGTCGGCATTCGCCGGCATGTTTTACTGGATTCCCGTGTCCCCCAAGTCGTCATCCCCGCTGTCGCGGGAATAACGACTTGGGGGCACGAGAATGACGAGTCTGGGAGTCCTCATCGACAAACGAGGAAAATCAAAAGTGCGTCATTCCCGAACGATAGAAAAATAGGGAGCGCCAGCGACCATATTTTTCATCGTATCGGGAATCCAGAAAGCCAATAATGAGTCGGATCTCGTCGGCATGTCTCACTGGATTCCCGCTTTTGCGAGAATGACGGCAAGAGTCGCGGGAATGGCGGCTGTGAGAAGATTTGTTCATTTATGAGAAGATTTACAACATTTATGAGAAGATTCGTTCATTTATGAGAAGATTTACTTCATTTATGAGAAGAATTACTTCATTTATGAGAAAACTTATGAGAAGATTCAGAAGATTTTAGTCTTTACCTACCCACATAGAAAATTAGTATTGTAATATATTAAATCCTTGCTACAATACGCCTTGCTGCGCATTTATTGTATTGCGCGTTTTTCAACCGTGAAAACATCACACCATCGGGCAACGCCAATGAATAGTCTTACCCCCCCCCCCCCCCCCCCCCCCCCCCATCTAAATAACTGCACACACATTGCCCTCGGCTGGTTGTTCGGGCTGCTGGCAATGTTGATGGTTCACACCGCTCAGGGGCAGACCGCAAACATAACGGATTTTGTAACCACTTGGCGAGTTGCGGCGGCGGATCTGGGCATCACTATTCCCACCACCGGCGGTGGTTATAACTATTCCGTTGATTGGGGCGATAGCATGTCGGACACCGCCCAAAACGGCGACGCCACCCATACCTACGCCACGCCGGGCGCGTATACGGTGCGCATCAGTGGCTCTTTTCCACGGCTCTGGGGTTTTGGTAATAATTCAGCCGATAGAACCCATAGAACCAAAATCATCGCCATCAATCAATGGGGAAACCAAAGATGGACTTCGATGCAGTCTGCTTTTCAGGGTTCGGTCAATCTGGTTGGGATGGCAACCGATGTACCTGATTTAAGTGGTCTTACCAGACTAGACTCGATGTTTAGCGGTGCCAGTATCTTTAATCAGGATATTAGTGGTTGGGATGTGAGTAATGTTACCAGAATGAATGGTATGTTTAATAGTGCCAGTGCCTTCAATCAGGATATTGGTGGTTGGGATGTGAGTAAGGTTACCGATATGAATGGTATGTTTAATAGTGCCAGTGCCTTCAATCAAGATATTGGTAGTTGGAATGTGGGTAGAGTTACCAATATGGGCAGTATGTTTGTTGCTGCCAGTGCCTTTAATCAGGATATTGGTAATTGGAATGTGAGTAATGTTATCACTACAAGGTTTATGTTTGGCGGTGCCAGTGCCTTTAATCAGGCTATTGGTAGTTGGAATGTGAGCAGTGTTACCGATATGACCAGTATGTTTAATGTTGCCACTGCCTTTGATCAGGATATTGGTGATTGGGATGTGAGTTCGGTTACCAATATGACTAACATGTTTAACAACGTTACACTTTCCACGGCTAACTACGATGCGTTGTTGCGGGGTTGGTCTACTATCGATACCGCCGCCGGCGAAACGGCGCTACAATCCGGCGTTACTTTCCATGGCGGTAGTTCCACCTATTGCACCGGTACCGCCGCCAGAAATATTTTGACTGCCGACACTGGCCTTAACTGGACCATTACCGCCGATGGCGGACAAGCCACCGGTTGCTCAGCCGTTGCTACTTTGAGCGCGCTATCGCTGTCGTCCGGGGGTTTCAATGAAACCTTTGATGCCGCTACTACCACCTATACTACATCGGTTCGCAGTACCGTCGCCGCCACTACAATCACGGCAACCGCCGATAACAATGCCACCGTCGCAATCACCGGCACTAATCCCAGTGGCGCGGCATTAACCGTAAGCGGCACCACCGTTACGGGATTCACCGAAGGCGCAAACATCATCACCGTTGCCGTAACTTCGCAAGATAACACCACCACAGCAACCTACACCATCACGGTTACACAAGCCGCACCATCCTTAACGGATTTTGTTACCACTTGGCGAGTTGCGGCGGCGGATCTGGGCATCACTATTCCCACCACCAGCGGCGGTTATAACTATACCGTTGATTGGGGCGATAGCATGTCGGACACCGGCCAAAACGGCGACGCCACCCATACCTACACCACGCCGGGCGCGTATACGGTGCGCATCAGTGGCTCTTTTCCACGGTTCTATGGTTTTGGTAATAATTCAGCCGATAGAACCCATAGAGACAAAATCATCGCCATCAATCAATGGGGAAACCAACAATGGACTTCGATGCAGGATGCTTTTACCGGTTCGGTCAATCTGGTTGGGATGGCAACCGATATACCTGATTTAAGTGGTCTTACCAGACTAGACGGGATGTTTTTCGGTGCCAGTATCTTTAATCAGGATATTAGTGGTTGGGATGTGAGTAATGTTACTAATATGACTAGCATGTTTTCTGGTGCCGCTGCCTTCAATCAGGATATTGGTGATTGGGATGTGAGTAGCGTTACCGGTGGTATGGGTGAAATGTTTAATGGTGCCAGTGCCTTTAATCAGGATATTGGTGATTGGAATGTGGGTAATGTTACCACTATGGGTGCTATGTTTATTAGTGCCAGTGCCTTTAATCAGGATATTAGTAGTTGGAATGTGAGTAATGTTACCAATATGGCTGGAATGTTTTCTGGTGCCGCTGCCTTCAATCAGGATATTGGTGATTGGAATGTGAGTAGTGCTACCAATCTGAGCCTCATGTTTAACAACGCCACGCTTTCCACGAACAACTACGATTCGCTGTTGCGGGGTTGGACTACGATAGATGACGATGAAACCGCGCTACAAACCGGCCGTACCTTCCACGGCGGCAATTCTACCTATTGCGCTACCGCCGCCAGAACTGCTTTGACTGGTGCGCCGAATAACTGGACGATTACCAGCGATGGCGGACAAGCCTCGGATGCCGACTGCGCCGCTGTCGTCGCCGATACTAGTCTTAGTGGTTTGTCTCTGTTGCCCGGTAGTTTGAATGAAACTTTTGCTACTGCTACTACCGCATACACGGCCAACGTTGCCACTGATGTCGAAAGCATCACAATCACGGCATCCACCAATACTGCCGCCACCATCGCAATTACCGGCACCGATACAGATGGCGAAGCACTAACCGTAAGCAACACCACCGTTTCAGGTCTCACCACAGGCGAGAACATCATCACCATTACCGTAACCGCCGAAAATGGCACCACCACACAGCCCTACATCATCACCGTTACTCGAACCGCAACGACCACCCCGGGCGACCCGACTCCCGAACCGACTCCCGATGAACGAGCCGAGCAAGTAGCCGCTCAAGTAACCGTAAATGAAGCCATCTTGCCGGAGACCGCCACTGCCATAGTGGGCAACCTAGTTACGGCAATCAGCGATAGAGTTGGCAATGCCGCTTCAGCCAGAACCGGTGGTTTCCAATTCGGCGGCGGTAATTCTCTGCACGGAATTTTAGTTAACGGCGGTCGGGATGTACAAAACGATTCGTTGGATTGGAAAAAAATGATGGGTAATTCATCGTTTGTGATGCCGCTTAACGCGGTTGATGGTGGCGGCGATACAGTGGGCAACACCACGGTTTGGGGTGGCGGAAATTACACCAATCTCTCCGGCGGAAGTTCCGGCAAAGTGAAATGGGATGGCGATTTGAGTGGGATTACTTTAGGTGTCGATACCAAAATCAGTTCCGGTTTATTGTTGGGATTATCGGTTTCACAAACTGCGGGTTCATTTGATTTCACCGATGCCGATGGCGACAAAGGCACTCACGAAACTGACTTGACTACTATTAATCCGTATGTGAATTGGCAGTCTGGTAACTTTGATTTATGGGCGACTGTGGGGTATGGAAGCGGTGAAGTTGAATATGACCCGGATGATTCTGCGGTTGTGACTAGCACCGAAGATGCCGATCTAAAAATGTTCGCCTTTGGCATCAACAACACCATAACCCCGTCTGCCGAATCCATAAAAATCCGCCTCAAAAGCGAAGCCTCTTTGGGCGATTTTGAAGTCGAAGGGGTAGGCGGTGTTGATGTGAGCGTATCGCGATTACGAATGGCTATCGAAGGGAGTAAGGAACATCAAAATGAAACCGGCAATAAACTAACCTCATCTGTTGAAGTGGGAATGAGATATGACGGCGGAGACGGCGAAAACACTGGCTTCGGAGTCGAGTTCGGCGGCGCATTGAAATATACCAACCAGCAAGGAGTCCGTTTGGAAGGTCGAGCGCATTGGTTGGCGGCACATTCGGAAGAAGTTGATGAATGGGGTGTGTCTGGATTAATAGGCTTCGGCAACGGCATTGCATCCAAATCCGGCGGGTTGTCGTTCAGTTTATCCACCGGCTGGGGCGCAGAATCTGGTGGAGACCTATGGAACGGTGATATATCCAACCTATCCCCCACCGAAAACCAAGACACCACCTTCATGGCAACCGAACTAAGTTACGGCATGCCGACCCCATCCGGCCGTGGCTTAATAACCCCCTACACCCGCCTAAAAACCACCACCAACGGCACAACCCACCACCTAGGCACCCGCTGGACCCTAAACACCACCGCCACCTTGAACTTGGAAGCGGGTCATGAGATCAAAGCGGATGGTGAGGTAGATAACACGATAAAACTAACCGGTGAGTTAGCCTTGTAGGGACAGCGCCCCCGTGCCTGTCCTTAATAAGGAGCGGCTGGCGCTGGATTGTTTAACTGGATTCCCGATACGCACCGCCGTCATTCTCGTGCCGCCAAGTCGTTATTCACGCGACAGCGGGGATGACGACTTGGGGGACACGGGAATCCAGTAAAACATGCCGGCGAATGCCGACTCCTTATTAGCCTTCTGGATTCCCGATACGATGAAAAATATGGTCGCTGGCGCTCCCTATTTTTCTATCGTTCGGGAATGACGCACTTTTGATATTCCTCGTTTGCGGATAAGGACTCCCAGACTCGTCATTCTCGTGCCGCCAAGTCGTTATTCACGCGACAGCGGGGATGACGACTTGGGGGACACGGGAATCCAGTAAAACATGCCGGCGAATGCCGACTCCCTACGCCGTCATTCTCGCGAAAGCGGGAATCCAGTACAACATGTCCGGCGATAGCCGACTCATTATTGGCTTTCTGGATTCCCGATACGATGAAAAATATGGTCGCTACCGCTCCCTATTTTTCTATCGTTCGGGAATGACGCCACACCGCCGTCATTCTCGTGCCGCCAAGTCGTTATTCACGCGACAGCGGGAATGACGAGTTGGGGGACACGGGAATCCAGTAAAACATGCCGGCGATAGCCGACTCCCTACGCCGTTATTCTCGCGAAAGCGGGAATCCAGTACAACATGTCCTGCGAGATCCGACTCATTATTAGCCTTCTGGATTCCCGATACGATGAAAAATATGGTCGCTGGCGCTCCCTATTTTTCTATCGTTCGGGAATGACGACGCACCGCCGTCATTCTCGTGCCCCCAACTCGTCATTCACGCGACAGCGGGAATGACGAGTTGGGGGACACGGGAATCCAGTAAAACATGCCGGCGATAGCCGACTCCCTACGCCTTTATTCCCGCAACAGCGGGAATCCAGTACAACATGCCCTGCGACAGCCGACTCATTATTACCCTTCTGGATTCCCGATACGATGAAAAATATAGTCGCTGCCGCTCCCTATTTTTCTATCGTTCGAGAATGACGACCTTGCGATAGCCGACTCCTTATTTATCCTTCGGGAATGACGCACTTTTGATATTCCTTGTTTGTCGATGAGGACTCCCAGACTCGTCATTCTCGTGCCGCCAAGTCGTTATTCACGCGACAGCGGGGATGACGAGTTGGGGGACACGGGAATCCAGTAAAACATGCCGGCGAATGCCGACTCCCCAGGCCCGTCATTGCCTGCGATAGCCGACTCCTTATTTATCCTTCGGGAATGACGGACTTTGATACTCCTTGCGCCTAGCGCAACCCGCAACCCCCATCTTTGATTTATAGTCACATCCCCCACCAACCCACACCACACCATGCCCCCAACCCCCATTCGCTCTGGCGTTATCTTCGCGTTATTGACTGCGGTCTGTTTTGGTGGGCTTACTACCCTTGCTAATTTGTATTATCAGGACGGTGGCAATGCGTTGACTATGCTGTTGTTTCGTTTTGGTTTCGCTACGGTGGGGTTGTTGGTGTTGGCGCGGGGGTATTTGCGGCCGCCGGAGTCGGGGCGGCGGTTTGCTGGGGTGCTTGCGGTGGGCGCGGCGTGGACGTTTGGGGTTACTTGCTATCTTGGGTCGGTGCATTACATCGAGGTCGGCGTCGCTGCGCTGATTCTTTACACTTACCCGGTGGGCGTATTAATTCTGTCATTAGTGGTGCGCGAGTTGCGTTCCACGGTGGCATTGTGGGCGGTGTTTCTGACTGCGTTCGGCGGGCTTGCGGTCATGCTGCTGCCGTCACTGGGGCGTCTCAGTTCCGTTGGTCTGCTATTGGCATTCGGCGCGGCGCTGTTGTTCGTCTGCACCTTTTTCTTCGGCGCCAGAGTTAGCCGCAATGTGCCGCCGCGCACTGTGGCGTTTTGGGTGACGGTGGTGGGGCTGGCGATCACGGCGCCGATGGTCTATTGGAGCGACTCCCTCGCCCTGCCCCGCAGCAATGTCGGCTGGTTGTGCCTGAGTGCCGCAACGGTGTTATACCTGATTGGGATACTCGCCCAGTTCAGCGCGCTGGCACGGGGCCGGGCGGCGCAAATTAGTCTGGTGATGAACCTCGAGCCCATCGTCTCGGTGTCGCTCGGCGCATGGGTGCTCGGCGAGCGTTTAACTCCGCTGCAATGGCTCGGCGCCATCGCCGTTCTCAGTGCCTTGCTGTTGTCCCAACGGGTGATGCAGAAGAGTATTGCGGAGTCGAGGTAGCCTGACTCAAACCCCGGCGGCTATTGCCAGTATTACCGCTCCAGAATTTTCCTACAATACCGCTCCGGGGAGCGGCAGTATTTCGTCCAGCGTGCCGGATCTTCCGCCTTTCGGCAGACTTGATGGTGTCGCCATTTGGGGTTTCGAACGCACATGGTTTTTGCGTGTTTCAAACTGCAGGCGCCACTCAGCGTGTTGCTGGAAATCGTGGCACCGGAATTCATCAGCAAAGCGGCAATCTCCCAATGGCCGTTGGCAATCGCCAAGTCCAGCGCGCGCAGATCCCGCCCACCCCAGGTTATGTTTTCCAGATTCAAGTTCTGCGGAGAAAGCGCGGCGGTAGCCGCGTAATCGTTGCTACAAACCGCCGTCAATAATGGATGCGGTGCTTCGGCGGCAACTGGTTGCGAGATCAGCAGCAACAACACAAGCCCCGCCGCCCATTTTCCGTGTCGTTTCATTTTGTCACCGTCACCGGCTTTCAAGCCCGACGTTCAATGGAATCAACATTGTTGCGATTGAGTTTCATATTAAGCATGCGTAAGGTCGCTTCGATACCGGCAAACACTTGATTGGCGTTGACCCCTCGGGTTCTGACTTTACGCCCTTGATCTTGCCAAGTAATGAGGCATTCCACCAGCGCGCTGGCGCTGCCCCCTTTGGGAATCCGCACCTGATAGTCGAGCAGTTGCGGGAAGTCAAATTTTTCCGGCGCAACCTTTTCCAATGCAAGGACTTTTCGAATGGCCTTAACGAAGGCATCGAATCCACCATTGCCGGCGCCCGTGGATTTGTGAATTGTATCGTATAACCGCACGCGAATGCTGACGATGGATTCAAGGTCGAGGCCGCTGGTGATGGAGCAGTTGAGCAGTTCGAGATGGCGTTCGCCTTTGCTCTCCAAAACATCGGCGATGATAAATGGCAGGTCTTCCGGGGTGATGATGGCTTTGGAATCGCCCAGTTTGACGATGCGTTTCAACACCTTAGCGCGATCTTCTTCGGAAAGACTTATACCCAGTGTTTCGAGGTTTTTTCCCAGCGATGCCTTGCCGCTCATTTTTCCCAGCGCATAAGATCGCGAGCGATTGAAACGTTGCGGGCTTAATATCGATTGATACAACCCGCCCTTGTGGTCGCCGTCGGCGTGGATGCCGGCGGTCTGAGTGAACACATCCGCGCCAACCACGGGCGCGTTATCGGCCACCATTTTGCCGGAAAAATTTTCCACCATTCGGCTCAAGGTGTAAATCCCGCTTTCATCGATGGACAGTTGCGCGTCCATTTTGTCGCGAAGCACCAAGCAAACTTCCGCCAGCGAAGCGTTGCCTGCGCGTTCGCCGAGGCAGTTGACGGTGCAATGAATGGTGGACACTCCGGCTTTGACCGCCGCCATGCAGTTGGCGGTGCCGAGGCCATAGTCGTTATGCGGATGAAAATCGAAGCGGCAGTTCGGGAAGCGTTGAATCATGTCCGAAAAACTTCCATGCACTTCATCTGGCGACATCACTCCGAGGGTGTCCGGCAGCATGTAATGCTCGATGGGCATGGCTTGCAGGCTTTCCACCATGTCATAGACATATTCGCGGCTGTCGACATAGCCGTTAGACCAGTCCTCCAGATAAACATTGACCCGCAAACCTTGTTCGGCGGCGTAATCCACGGTTTGGCGAATTTCTTCGAGATGCTGCTTCTGAGTACGCCCCAACTGCTCCCGGCAGTGTTTTTCGCTGCCCTTAGTGAGCAAGTTAAGCACCCGGCCACCGGCCTTTCGGATCCAGTCAACGCTACGGCGATGATCCACAAACCCAAGTACTTCCACCCGCTCGAGGCAGTTTTCCACCGCCGCCCAATGGGTAATTCGACTGAGTGCTTCCTGTTCGCCAACGGAAACCCCCGCCGAAGCCACCTCGATGCGGTCGACCTTGAGGGTGTGCAGCAATGCCGTGGCAATGCTGACCTTCTCCGCTTGAGAAAAGGACACCCCCTGGGTCTGTTCACCATCCCGCAAGGTGACATCCATCAACTGAACTCGTGGGCCGTTCGCTACCATAACCAATGCTGTGTTGTAATCGAAACCCGGATTATTGCCCGCCCCGGGCACGATGTCCAATTTCTGAAGGTTCTGATGATCGAAAAATTATACTTTTGGGGAAATATTTCCGTATCAGCCCGTTGGTATTTTTATTGGTTCCTCGCCCCCAAATTGTGATAGTTAATAATGATATACTGGCTTAATGTGTGTCGCCACATCATCCCACAAATTGATAATTAATTCACACTGACTCCTTTATTCAAGTATCATTCATCTTTTACCACCACGAGGAATTGACAATGAAACCATCCAGCAACTTTCGCATAACCCTTGTTTGTGCGTTGTTCATTCCCGCAATGAGCATTCCGGTGCAGGCGCAAGTGTCGACCACCATAGCAGGCAGCGTGGTCGACTCCTCGACCACCGCCATTGCCGCCGCGGTAGATGCGTCCCGGATTGACGGTGGCGTGTTGAATGTAACCAACTGGGGAGAGTATATCGCCGAAGACACCATCGCCAATTTCGAACAGGAATTCGGTATCAAGGTGGTGTATGACGCTTACGATTCGGTCGAGTCCATCGACTCCAAACTTCTGGCCGGCAATACCGGCTACGATGTGGTCAGCCATTCGGGTAGTTCCATCGGACGCTTGATTCCAGTTGATATTTTACAAAAACTGGATAAATCCAAACTGCCCAACCTCAAGCACATGCGCGGGGACATCATGGCGCAACTGGCGGGCAACTGGGATCCGGGCAACGATTATATCGTGCCGTATATGTGGGGCACTCACGGCGTAACCTACAACGAAGAATTGGTGCGCAGCGTTCACCCGGACGCGCCCATCGGTTCGATGGATATGGTGTTCCAACCCGAACACATGGAAAAAATCGCGCAGTGCGGAGTCGCTTTTCTCGATTCGCCCACCGATGTGATTCCAATGGCGCTGGCTTACCTCGGCCTCAATCCCAGTTCCCAAAACGCCGCCGACTATAAAAAAGCCGAAGAATTGCTGTTGAAGATTCGCCCCTACATCAAGACCTTTGACAACTACGCTTATCAAAAAATGCCGGAAAAGGAATTCTGCGTGGCGGTTACCTGGGGGCCGGACGGCCTGCTGGCGATGTCCGGTGCGGTGGAAGCGAATACCGGCGTGGTGTTGGATTTCTTTGCACCTCCGGGGCCCGGTGCGGCCAATGTGTGGGTGGATGGCTGGGTCATTCCCGCTGACGCAAAGAATAGTGACAACGCGCATAAATTTCTCAACTATATGATGCGCCCGGAAGTCGCCGCCAACGACAGCAATTACACTTGGTATGCCACCGGTAACCAAACCGCTTTTGATCTGGTGGATAAAACGGTTAGCGGCAGCAGGGCGAGTTATCCGCCCACTGAACTGGTCGCGCAGATGTACACGCTGGCGGTAGTCCCTCCGAAAATGGAACGCACGCGCACCCGGGCTTGGACGCGGTTTAAATCCGGCAACTGAAGTCGGATTCGGTCGCCGGATGCTGGGGGGCATCCGGCGACCGGTTTTTGTACCGGATTTTTCATTCTGACCGGAGAGGGTCAATGCCAGAAACCGCATCCGCGGCGAGTGTTACCAACACGGCTGCCAACGCATCTACCAACCCGCCCAACACCGCCGGCACCGACCGTCCGTGGCTCGATGCCGAGGCTGAACCGTTCATTAAAATTCAAGGGGTCACCAAACGTTTCGGCCCGTTCATCGCCGTGGAAAACGTCGACCTCGACATCTACCGTGGCGAATTATTCTCGCTACTGGGCGGGTCGGGTTGCGGCAAAACCACCTTGTTGCGTATGCTGGCCGGGTTTGAATTGCCCACCGCCGGCAGCATTACCATCGACAACATCGACATGACCGACGTGCCGCCTTATCAAAGGCCGGTCAATATGATGTTCCAGTCTTATGCGCTTTTCCCGCATATGAACGTGGCCGACAACGTCGCTTACGGATTGAAGCGAGACGGCGTGAACAAGGAAGAGATCAACCGCCGGGTCGGGGAGATGCTGAACATGGTGGAACTGCCGAAATTCAGCAAGCGCAAACCCCATCAACTTTCCGGTGGCCAGCGCCAACGGGTTGCGCTGGCGCGGGCGTTGGTTAAGCAGCCCAAAGTGCTACTCCTCGACGAGCCCCTCGCCGCCCTCGACAAGCGTCTGCGCGAACAGACCCAGTTTGAACTGATGAACATTCAGGATCAACTTGGCATCACTTTCATCGTGGTCACTCACGACCAGGAAGAAGCCATGACCTTGTCCACGCGCATCGCGGTGATGGACGCCGGGCGCATCATTCAAGTGGGCGAACCAAATGAAGTGTACGAACGCCCAAGAACTCGAAAAATCGCTAACTTTATCGGCACCATCAACAGTTTCGACGGCACCGTGGTGAGTTCCGACGAGAACTTGGTGCTCGCTTGCGCCACGGTCTCCACGCCCCTCAAGGTGCCCAGGGAAGCGGATCTCAAGGAAGGCCAGAAAGTAACCCTGGGCATCCGTCCCGAAAAAATCCGCATGAGCAAATCCCCTCCCGATGAAGACCCTTCTCTGGCTTGCCTGCAGGGCGAGGTGCTGGATCTTGCCTACATGGGTAACTTGTCCATCTACCGGGTGCGGGTGGACGGCGACAAGGTCGTTCAAGTGACCGCGCCCAATCTGCAGCGGGTCGACCGGCGCAAAATTGAATGGGAAGACAAGGTGCACCTCAGTTGGCAGATCGAAAATAGCCTGATTCTGCGGGACTAATCAGCACTTCGAAATGGCCACGGCGTATTCCGACACCACAACATCCGTGCCGCAACCCACCGATGCGGCACCGGGCTGGCGCGTACGTTTGGAGCATTTCCTGCAAACCCACTGGCGCGGGCTAACCATCGCCATTCCCTACCTGTGGCTGCTGATATTTTTTCTGGTACCGTTTTTTATCGTCCTGAAAATCAGCCTCGCCGAATCGCTCATTGCCAGCCCGCCGTTTTCGCCGATGGTGGAATGGGTCGAGGACGGTGCGTTGCGGGTGCGGCTGATTTTCTCCAACTTCGCCTACCTGTGGGAAGACGAACTCTATCTCGACACCTACCTCAACTCCCTGAAAATCTCCACCATCTCCACGGTGCTGTGCCTGCTGCTCGGCTACCCCCTCGCCTACGGCATCGTGCGCGCATCGCCCACCGCACGGCCTATATTGCTACTGCTGATCATCCTGCCGTTCTGGACCTCGTTCCTGCTCAGGGTATACGCATGGATCGGCATTCTCTCGGATCAAGGAACCATCAACAGCCTGCTGATGTGGCTTGGCGTCACCGAGCAACCGGTGCGCCTGCTGTATTCGGAATTTGCCGTTTATGTGGGCATCGTCTATACCTACCTGCCGTTCATGATCCTGCCGTTGTACGCCAACATGGAAAAACTCGACATGACTCTGCACGAGGCCGCCGCCGACCTCGGCGCGCATCCGGCAACCACCTTCTTCACCGTTACCATGCCGTTGACGATCCCCGGCATCATCGCCGGCGCGCTGCTGGTGTTCATTCCGGCGACCGGCGAATTCGTCATCCCCGACCTGCTCGGCGGCGGCAACGTGCTGATGATTGGCAAGGTGCTGTATAGCGAATTCAACTCCAACCACGACTGGCCGGTGGCGGCGGCGGTGGCCATCGCCCTGTTGCTGGTGCTGGTGGTGCCGATGATGCTGTATCAACATTTGCAGGCGCGGGAAGCGGCGCCGGGTAAATAACGGCAACGGCGATGAACCGCAAACGCTCCACTTTTCTTTTCTCGATGCTGTGTTTCGGCATGGTGTTTTTGTATGTGCCGATGGTGCTGCTGGTCGTCTACTCATTCAACTACTCCAAACTGGTGCCGGTGTGGGGCGGTTTCTCGGTGCGCTGGTATAAAACGCTGTTCGCCAGTGAAGAAGTGTGGAACGCCCTGACCTTGAGCCTGAAAATCGCCGTGGTCAACGCCACCTTCGCAACCCTGCTCGGCACGCTGGCCGGGCTGGCTATGGCGCGCTTTGGCCGCTTCCGCGGACGCACCTTGTTCAGCGGCATGATTTCCGCGCCGCTGGTGATGCCCGAAGTCATCACCGGGCTGTCGCTGCTGCTGTTGTTCATCACCCTCAACGAATTCATCGGCTGGCCCTCGAACCGTGGCATCACCACCATCACCATCGCCCACATCACCTTTTCCCTGGCTTACGTGGCGGTGATCATCCAATCGCGGCTGACCGGCATGGGTCAAGAACTCGAAGAAGCCGCCCAAGACCTCGGCGGCAAACCGCTACGGGTGCTGGTGGACATCACCCTGCCGATGCTGGCGCCGGGCATGCTGGCCGGCTGGCTGCTGGCCTTCACGCTGTCGCTGGATGATCTGGTAATCGCCAGTTTCGTTTCCGGGCCGGGCTCCACCACCCTGCCGATGCTCATCTACTCGCGAGTTCGACTCGGCCTGCGCCCCGACATCAACGCCCTCGCCACCATCATCATCGTAACCGTCGCCGTCGGCGTAATCTTGGCCGGCTGGCTGCTGATGCGCCAACAAAAACGCCATGCACGGGACATGCAAATGGCGGCGGTTGATGAACTAAAGAATGACGGGTTGAAATAATTCCCCACTCGTCTTCATTCCCGCGAAACTGGAATCCAGTGAAACATGTCCGGCGTTAGCCGCTCCCTACGCCGTCATTCCCGCGAGATCCGACTCATTATTGATTTTCTGGATTCCCGATACGATGAAAAATATGGTCGCTGGCGCTCCCTATTTTTCTATCGTTCGGGAATGACGCACTTTTGATATTCCTTGTTGTCATTCCTTTTGCTTGAGGCGCATTTCGGCATTGATTTGCGCCAGCGTTCCGGGGTGGGGTTGGTCGGCTAGGGTCGCCACTGGCAGGGTGCGTTGGATTTGTTGGTGGAATCCTCGGACGCCGTGTTCGAGGGAGGATAGTTGCGGTTGGGGAAAGGCACTTGACTGCATTGCGCACTGCAGCAGCCGCACAAATTCGTCGTCTTCGCGGCTGGCTACGCGGTTGATGCGCGCGCCGAGATACCGTGCGGCGCGTGCTTCTCGGCTTTCGAATTCAGCGCCGGGTAGCGCGTAGGTGCCGCCCATGAGACGGGTTGATCTGGCGTCAACGGGGATCGTCATGTAGAACTCCACGCACTCCGGGTACAGCGCCAGCACCATGCTGGGAAACAGGCCGATGTAAAGCCACAGCCGCTGTTGCGAATGCGGCAAATGCGAAAAGGCCGGCAGCAGTTTTTGGTAGTGCCGCACGCTCCACAGCGTGGCCGGTTCCTCGTTCAAGTAGCCACGGGTCACCGAAACATCGCCGATGAAATCGTCTCGGTAATTTTTGCCGTATAACTGTTGCAACGCCGGATGGCCGCCGGGGACATGGTAGCCTTCGTTGTCGATGTCGTGAATTACCTTCCAGTTGCACGGGCGCAACACTTCAAATCTAGTGTTTTCGATGGGCTTCATTTTGTGCAGTTGATAATGAGTCAGCAGATGCTCGACCGGTTTCATGGCTTGCGCCGGTGGCGGTTGAACGGTGGAGGCATCGCCGAAACGCACAAAAATAAACCCCATCCAGATTTCCATCGGCAACGACACCAAACCGTTTTTCGCCTTATCCAAGTTTGCAAAAGTATCCTCAGCCGGAACCCCCACCAAACTGCCATCCAAGCGGTAAGTCCAACCATGAAACGGGCAAGTCAACGCGCGCCGACACCGCCCGCGCGTGCCTTCCACGAGTTTCGCGCCGCGATGCCGACAAATGTTGTGAAAGGCGCGCACCCGGTTATCGTCTCCGCGCACCACCAACGCTTGTTCGCCGAGGGCCTCGAAGGTCAGGTAATCCCGCGCTTCGGGGAGGTCGCTGAGGTGGCCGACCAGCAGCCAGTGTTGCTTGAACAGGTGTGTCGTTTCTAGTTCCAGAAACTCCTCGCTGCGGTAAGTCCACGGTGCCGGCAAATCGCCGGTGTGGCGGTTACTGGCGGACGAGTTTGGTTGGGTGTTCATACGCTGTTAAATTGTGATATTTAGTGATAATATACTGGCTTACTGTGTGTCGACACATCTTTCCACAAATTGATAATTGATGCCACTTTTATATGAATAAGTCATTTCGCGAAACTTTTTCGTCGGGGGTGGTTTTAGCAACCTTGGCGGCGTTGTGTTGGGGTTCGGCAACGGTGATGCGAAGAGTGTGTTGGATTCATTTCCGCCGGTTTTTTTGTTGGTTATACAACTGATTGCCAGCGTGGTGTTGCTTTGGTTTTTTATTTTGATTCGACGAGTGAAGACTCCACGGCATGCGCGCAAGGATGTTGCCAAATTTGCGTCACTCGGTTTGCTGGAGCCGGGGCTGGCTTATCTTCTTGGTCTAATTGGTCTGGCAACTACGGGAGCGAGCAATGCGACTCTGATTCAGGCTACCGAGGCGATCATGATCATCGCCATTTCGGCGTTGCTGTTTCGAGAAAAACCGACCCTTCGATTTGTTATGTGGTCGGTTATGGCGGTAGGTGGTTTGTTCGTCGCTCTGGGCGTGGTTTCAATCGGCAACGGCGATGCGAGTCGCAGTTTTTCCGGGGACGCTCTCATTTTTGCGGGAACCATGGTCGCCGCCTTGTATGTCGTATTGTCCGGCCGATTTGCCGCGAAAATCGATCCGGTTTATATCGTTGCATGGCAACAAACCGTGGCGCTTGGTTTTGCCCTGTTGCTGCTTCCCGTTGAATGGATGCTGTATCCTGAAACTCATGCGATAACCACCTCGCCCCTCGATTTTGGTGTTGGCGTTTGGGGGTTGGCGATTGTGTCGGGAATTGTGCAGTATGCGCTGGCTTTTTCTTTGTATATCTCCGCACTCAAAACGATAAGCGCGAATTACGCCGGTAGTTTTTTGAATTTGGTTCCGTTGTTTGGTCTTGCCGGTGCATTTCTGTTTCTTCACGAACGGTTGTCGTTGTGGCAGTTGTGTGGCGCGGCGATTACCGTTATTGCGGTTGCTTATATCAATTTAAGAGCGCAACCGACCACGAAATAACACTCGGTGAATGGCGGGCGGAGTTATTGATAAAACGGCGGGTCTCCCTCGGGACGGGTTTTGAAGCGGCGATGGGACCAGAAGTATTGCTCCGGTGCGTGTTCAATTAAAGTTTCGATGGCGTGATTCATTTGCGTGGCATCACGGATTTCATCACCGCACGGATAGTCGGCCAGCGGTTGCTCGAAGATAACTTCAAACCCGCGTCCCCACGGCAGTATGCGGGTGACGCAGGGGATGACCGTGGCGTTGCCGAGGCGGGCGATGCGGCCCAGGGCGGCGTAGGTCGCCGTGGGGATGGAATAAAACGGCGCGAATACGCCTTGATTTCGGCCCGGGTCTTGGTCCGGCAGATAATAAAACCAGCGGCCTTTCTGGAGTAGCCGAATCATCGATTTGGCGAGCGTGTGGCGGGAGTATTGAGCGACTCCGAAGCGCGCGCGGTGTTGCCGAATAATCGCGTCCATCAGCGGATTCTTGTGATGCCGATACATACTGACCATGGGCGCGAGGGTGGACAGATAAATGCCGCCGTATTCGAGGCCGGTAAAATGCGGGGCGAGGACAATGATATTTTCGCCACGACTTAGTGTTTGGTCGAGAATTTCGCGGTTTCGCAATCTGGTCAGGCGCGTAAGCCGGGCTTTGCCGCCCCACCACGCCACACCGGCGGCCAGCACCGCAATGACGATGCTACGAAAATGCCCCCGTGCCAGAGCGCGGATTTCGGCGTCGGTGCGGTGCGGAAAACAGGCGCTGAGGTTGCGCAAGGTGATTTTGCGCCGTGGGCGGTGCAGTTGGCAAGCCAGTTCCCCCGCCGCCGCGCCGAGTACATACAATGCCGGCAGCGGCAACCATGACAGCATCCGCAGCACCGCCACCATGCCCCACACCGGCCAGAAACGGATGCCGGGGAACTGTTTGAAGAGGGAAATTAGGGACGGCTGCATTGGAAACGGTTTTTATCGGTCATTGGCGTATAAACCGGAACCGGTGTCCGGTGTCTCGGGCGTATCTCGGAAACACAGATTTGTGTCCATATTTTTTTTCCGCCGGGCATCGAGTAAATGGATAATACAATCCCACAGCCGCCCCGGTTGGTGGTAAAATCTGCATCAGTAAAGTTCCGGAGATCCTGTCGTGCGGGCGTTGCAATTTTGGCGAAACATCGGCAACAGCGCAATCAGCCCCGCAGTGAACCCGGGATGTTACACCATATGCGGGCGGTCGTTTGCCGCCTCCATTAACCCGGCGTGATTCGGAGCACCCCGTGACAGAGACCCTGTACCTTACCGCTGAAATGATCGGGGTATTGGGTATATTGGTGGTTACCATCTGCCTGTTTGCCTTCGATGTGGTGCGGGTGGATGTGGCCGCTATCTCCATCATGGTGCTCATCGGCCTCACCAGCCTGATACCCGGATACGGCGGACTCGTAGACCCGACTCAACTTTTCAGCGGCTATTCCTCCAATGCGGTGATCTCCATCATGGCGGTGATGATCATCGGCGCCGGACTCGACCGCACCGGCGTCCTCGGGCAAGTGGCGGGCAAAATCCTCAAAATCGGCGGCAACACCGAAGGGCGCATCATCGTGCTCATCTCCGCCGTGGTGGGCGTAATCTCCAGTTTCATGCAGAACATCGGCGCCGCGGCGTTGTTCCTGCCGGTGGTCAACCGCATTGCCCGGCAGGGCAACCTCGCCATCTCCCGGCTGCTGATGCCCATGGGCTTTTGCGCCATTCTCGGCGGCACCGTGACCATGATCGGTTCAAGCCCGCTAATTTTGCTCAACGACCTCATCGAAAATTCCAACAATGTGCTGCCCGCCGGGGCGCCGAAGATGGAGACCTTCGGCCTGTTTGCGGTCACGCCGGTGGGGATTGCGCTGTTGTTTATCGGCGTTTGTTATTTCGTGTTCCTCGGCCGCTTCGTGCTGCCCGTCATCAAGCACAAGCCGGGGGAATCCGGTAGCACGCTCAAATACTTCAAGGAAGTATATGGCATCGCCGGGGAAGTGTATGAATGCCGGGTAACCGTCGACAGCCCGTTGATCGGCAAAACCTTGTCGGATGTGGACGCCGCCGGACGGGCCGGTTGGATCATCGCCATCCGCACCGGCGAGAAATTGATCGTGGCTCCACGCGGGGATTCGGAATTCGCCGTGGGCAGCGAAATGGCGATCATGGGAAAGTATCAGGCGGTGCAGGATTTCGCCAGGGAATACGCGCTGCTGATCAAGAATGAAATGGATGTGTTCGCCGACGTGCTGAGCACCGCCAGCGCCGGCATCGCCGAAGTCGTCATCATGCCCGACTCGTCGATAATTGGTAAGAGCATCAAGGACGCGCAAATCCGCAAGCAATACGGTGCCACGGTGCTGGCCGTGTTTCGCACCGACGATGTCATCGACCAAGACCTCGCCGACCTGGTGATGCAGTCCGGCGACACGCTGGTGGTACACATTCGCTGGGGGCAGTTGACGCCCATCGCCGAAGCCCGCCACGACTTCGCGGTGGTAACCGACTTCCCCCGGGAAGACACCCGCCCGGAAAAACTCAAGTATGCGGGCGGATTTTTCTTCCTGACCCTGGGCCTTGCGTTGTTCACCGACATGCGCCTGTCCATCGCCCTGATGACCGGCGCGGCGGGCATGATCCTGTCCGGCGTCATCAAGATCGAAGAAGCCTACCGCGCCATCGGCTGGCAAAGCGTGTTCTTGCTTGCCAGTTTAATCCCCCTCGGTATGGCCGTCGAAAACAGCGGCACCGCGGCTTGGATCGCCCAGCAAATTCTGCTCTTACTGGGCGATGTACCGGTGTGGGTGTTGCAATCGGTCATCGCCATCATGGCCACGGTCTTCACCTTGTTGATGTCCAACGTCGGGGCGACGGTTCTGCTGGTGCCACTCGCCATCAACATCGCCATCGGCGCCGGCGCCAACCCGGCGGTCTTCGCCCTGACCGTGGCCCTCGCCACTTCCAATTCCTTCCTGATTCCCACCCATCAAGTGAACGCCCTGATCATGGGACCGGGCGGCTACCATGTGTCCGATTTCCTGAAAGCCGGTAGCATTATGACGGTGATGTTTCTGGTGGTGATGATTGTGATGCTTAGTTTGTTTTATTGAGATTGGGGGATGACCACCCGCAGGCAGCAATCAAGCCGTTCAAAAGCCGCAACTCGCCGCGCCTCGTCCACCGCACCGCTCAACAAAATATCCCGTATCAACGCCTCGGCGGATTGACGCTCACCGACGCCGGCCTTGCCCAACGCCGCCGACAAGCGTTCGACCTGCATGGCCATGCGGAGTCGGGCAAATTCCGCCGGGGAATCCAGTTCGGCGAGAATTTCCAGTTGTAGCAATCGTTCATGCACGGCTTCGAGATTGCCCGGCAGGGAATCGCTCAGTTGTTTCAAGGTATTGGTATTCACCAACGCCTCGCTCGCCAGTTGGTAGCGTTCGGCGATGGCAGATTCCAGTTCATCGGGCAACGGCGTCAGCGATTCCCAGCGTTGCTTCCAGTCTTTGTGTTGCGCTTCACGGGCGGCGTTTTTTGAGTCGGCCAATGCCAGTGCCTCAATACCGGCGCACACCAGCGATTTTTCCCGGAGCAACTCCAGCGTCCGCATTTTCTCATCGGCGGCGGCTTTGGCGAGTGCCTTTCGCGCCTCGGCTATGGCATTACGGTAGCGCGTGGCGATTTTTTCGGCGGACGCTTTCGGCTTCTCACCCGACGCCTCCCAGCGTTCTTTCCACTTCCCCAGATTCCCCTGAATGGCCGCACAATCCTGCGATTCCCCCCGGCAACTCGCTTCGATTTCCGCGCATAACGCTTCTCCCGCCACCAGGTTTTGTTGCAAGGCGTGGTTAAATTCCTTGCGCTCGCGTTCTTGTTTTTCCCGCACATTGTCGCAGGCACGAGTGAAACGATTCCACAACGCCTGCTCCATGCCACGAGAGGAAGTCATCGTCGGTATCCAGCGTTTTTTCAGCGCCTGCAATTCTCGATGCGCCGCAACTGCGTCTACCCGCTCGGCGAGTTGTTCGACACTGGTGATTAAACTTTCCCGAAGTTTACGGTTACGCTCTCGTTCCCGCTCCATAGGTTCGTTAAATTTTCCCACGATGGAGTTGAAACGCTGTTGTAATGGTTTACGCAATTTATACGACGCCTCGCCGCTCGCGCGCCAGCGGCTGGTTTGCGCCTGCACCAACTGCCGGAGTTTTTTCCACGGCGGATCCCGCCATTCCACTTGTTCAAACTCTTGCTCCAGCAACGCACAAATTTGTTCGCGGTTGTGGATGTTTTCCCGGGACTGCTGCTTTCGCTGTTCGAAATGCGCATGACACGGTCGATAGGCTTCGGTGCATGCGCGGTCGAAAGCCGCATAAAGTTTGTGCTCCCCGCCCTCCCCCGCCCACTGCTTCCATTCCTTGCGCGCCTGTTGAATGCGCTGGGCGATTTGCACAAGGGTCGCGCCAGATTCGTGAATCTGCTTAATTTCTTTAATTATTTTCTCCCGCGCCTGAGTCGTACTCCAGCGTCGCCACGAATCCAATTCGCGCAGTTTCGGACGCAACTCCTCCAGCCCGGTGATGATGGTCTGGTGGCGGCTGCTTGACAGCCCGGCAATGCGGTTGAGGCCCGCAACCACGGCCTGATCGAGTTTCTGGGAACGCTTGACATCGCCGTTTTCCAGACAGGCGCGCAGTTGCACCAGTTTTTCCTCCACCTCGGCGAATTGTTTGGCACGCAATTCAACCTGCTTATGCACGCGCTCACGCAATTCGACAAACAAGGCGTCTGGGGTATGATTGGTCTGGTTTTCGGTCTTGCCCTCGCTTTGGCCCTCGGTCTGGCCCTCGCTTTGGCGCGCTTCCCACTGCTTGCGTAGACGCTTGGCTTTGCTCTCGTCAATGCCGTCTTTGCAATCTAGCAGGGCGCGCACCTCGCGGCAGAGCAATTCATCGCCGGACGGCTTTCGGCCCTCACCGGGGTGCTGGGTTTTGGTATCATTCATAGGTCGGCATTATTTGACAGAGTTTCGGTACACTATATAAACATCGGTATATAAACATCGCTATTAAACATCGGCATTAAACATACGCATTAAACACGCGCTAGGGAATTGACTCACTATGTACAATTCATATTCACCAATCATTATGACTCCTGTCCCAGACTGTAAAACTTCACCATGAATATGTGCCCATGAATATGTACCAGCACAAAAATCGGATTATAACGGCCTTCGTGCTCCTGTTTGGCGCATCTGCCGTGGAAACTGCTCACGCCGATCATCTCCTGCCCGCCCATGTGCTGGAGTGTAGCGATAACTTCCCCTGCCCCGAAGCGCTTCAGCCACGGGTTCGTTTTTGGGTGGAGGTGTTTCGCAGTTGGAGCAAAGAGACTGCGATTTTTCACGACCCGAAGCGGCCCGAGCGCGTTTATGCGGTGTTCAACACCGGCCACGGCTGCAACCGGGCGGCGAAAGCCTCGGTTCGGCGTAAACGCGAAGAAATCAAGCAATCCCTGCGCGCCATCGCCGCTAAAATCGAGTCCGGGCAACCAATCACCAACGCTGGCGAGCGCCATCTGGCGGCGTTGTTCGTCGCCCAAAAGCCCTCGGCAATTCGCGCCGCCTCCAACAGCATTCGCTGCCAGAGCGGGGTGCGAGACAGTTTTGTGGAGGGGCTGAAACGCTACCACGGCTATCGCACCATGATTGATGAGGTGTTGCGGGAAAGCGGCTTGCCGGAGGAAATTCGCTATTTGCCCTTCGTCGAATCATCCTATAACCCGGCCGCTTATTCCAAAGCCGGCGCCGCGGGAATGTGGCAGATTATGCCCAAAACCGCGCGGGTTCTTGGGCTGGAATTGAGCGCCACGCTGGACGAACGCCTCGACCCGGAAGCGGCCACCCGGGCGGCGGCAAAGTACTTAACCCACGCCAACCAGACCCTGAGCGAAGCGGCAAGAGATGCCAATCCGGCCATCACCCGCCCGCAGATCAATCCTTTTGTCATCACTTCCTACAACTACGGCGTGAGTGGCATGAAGCGCGCCATCCGCCAGATCGAACCGGATTTTATGGCGGTGCTGGAACGCTATAAATCGCCGAGTTTCCAAATCGCGGTGAAAAACTTTTACGCCAGTTTCCTCGCCGCCCGCCATGTCGCCATCAATGCCGAACGCTATTTCGGCGAGATAGTCGCCGAACCCGGAGCCGCATACCAGACCGTGGTGCTGGAACATCCCACCTCGCTATCCCGCATCGAAGCGGTATTCGGCCTCAGCGAGAAGGAACTGCGCCCGCTGAACCATGCGCTGACCGGCTTCGTGTGGCGCGATTGGCGGCTGATTCCGGCCGGCTACCGCCTGCACCTGCCGCATAAAGACCATCGCTGGCAGGCTGAACTCGTAAAACTGGCATCCCTGCAGCCGGAAACGGTTGCCGCCGGTGGCGACCGGTATACGGTGCGCCGTGGCGATACCGCCTGTGGCATCGCCCGGGCGGTCAAGGTCAATTGCAGCGAACTCATCCGCGCCAATCAACTCGGCAAAACCGCGCTCATCATCGCCGGGCAGAATCTGGTCATTCCCCGCGCACTGACGGTCGCCACCCACACCGCCACCTATCGCGTGCGCCGTGGCGATACCGCCTGCGGCATCGCCAAGCGTTTCGCGGTCGGCTGCCGAACCCTCATCAGCCACAACCGACTGGGACGCCGGGCGATCATCCATCCCGGACAAAAATTATCCATTCCGGGGGCGGCACCGACCGGCACCCCGGATGGCCTCACCGCCGACAACTTGTATATCGTGCGCAAAGGCGACAGTGCCTGCCGGGTGGCACAAAAATTCTCGGTGCACTGCCCGGCGTTGCGCGATCTCAATAAACTGGACCTCAAAGCCATCATTCATCCCGGGCAGAAACTAAAAATCCCCGGACTGGTGGTGCCAGAGACCAGCGAAACCGCGCAACGCCTTGCGCGTGTGGATGAAATCAAAGCGTCCACGCCGGACTCGGTGGCGGCGGCGGCATCGGCAACATCGGCGGCGGAATCCGACTCGTCGTCCACGCTGAGTTACACCGCACAAGCCTCGGAGGAACAAACTGCCAATGAAGGCGACGCCGCCGACATCCTGCGCAATCTGCTGGACACGCTCCCGGATCTCGGCATCCGCGTGAGCGGTGCTTCCGACTCGCCGGTATACGCGGTGCGCGTGGAAGCCGATGAAACCCTCGGCCATTTCGCCGACTGGCTGGGCATCGGCGGCACCGCCGCATTGCGCAAGATGAACCGCTTATCCTACGGACGCCCCATCGCCATCGGCCAGCAACTAAAACTGCCGGTGGATAACGCCGGAATGACCGAGCGCTTCGAGCAACGCCGAACCGATTATCACCAAGTGTTGAGCGAATCTTTGAAGGAGCACTACGACCTGGTGGGCATCGAAAACCACACCGTGCGCCGGGGCGATTCGCCGTGGTCGCTGTCCGAACAACTGGGGTTTCCGGTGTGGTTGCTATACCGCTTGAACCCGGTGTTGCGAGACACCCCGCTGGTGCCGGGGCAGATAGTGCTGCTGCCGAAACTCAGGGCCAAGGTCTAATTGTCTACTCGGTCGCGGATTCGGCGAGTTTTTTGCGCGCCAGATAAGCCTGCCGGGCGATGTTGATGTCCCCTACATAGTGCGCCAATTCATCCATGGTCAACGCTTGCGGGCCGTCCACCAGCGCCTTTGACGGGTCGGGATGAAAGTCGATGAGCACCATGTTGGCACCGGCGATGACGCCTTGAGCGGTGGCGTGAAACAAATCCAGCAAGCCATCGGGCGCGCATTCCCGGCTGCCTACCGAGTGAGACGGGTCGATGCATACCGGCATGTGAGTCATGCGTTTGATGACCGGTACATGACTAAAATCCACGAAGTTTCGGTGCGGGTCGCCCATGTTGGTTTTCATACCGCGCAGGCAAAAAATCACCTTGCGATTGCCTTCCGAGGCGAGGTATTCGGCGGCGTTCAGGGATTCCTCCAGGGTGATGCCGAAACCGCGTTTGAGTAACACCGGATGGTCGTTTTGTCGGCCACAGGCTTTCAGGAGTTCAAAGTTCTGGGTGTTGCGGGTGCCTATTTGCAGCATTATGCCGGTGGGGTGTCCGGCGGTTTCCAGGGCGTGGTTGATTTCCGCGATGTGGCTGTCGTGGGTGATTTCCATTGCCACCACCTTGATGCCGTATTTCCCCGCCAGTTCCAAAACCCAGGGCAGGCACTTCGCGCCGTGTCCTTGGAATGAATACGGATTGGTGCGCGGTTTGTAGGCTCCCATGCGGGTGCATTGAAAGCCGATTTCGGACACCGCTTTCATCATCCGTTCGACATGCTCAGGGGTGTCCACCGCGCACAATCCGGCGAATATATTAAGGTTGTCCTGATTGAAAGTGACGCCGTTGTAGTTAAATCCATAAGAACGCGAATCCCCGGCGTGGCGGCCCAACACCGCATAAGAACGGGACACCTTGACCACCCGATTAACCCCCGGCAGGGCTTCGATTTCGGCGCGCTCCAGGGTCGAGGTGTCGCCCACCAGATAAATTTCCGTGAGCACTTGCCGGGCACCGGTGACTTGGTGAATTTTCGGGGTGATGCCGGGGGCGGCATGCAGGTATTCGAGGATGGCGGCGGTCTGCGGAGAATCGCCACTCAGTTGCGGGTCGAGAATGACAATCATGACTTGGTGGGTTGCTCAAACATGGCCATGAACACGGCGGCGTGAAGCACCTTCATTCGATGGGCAGACTGGGATCGTTGCCCCATTCCGACCATGAGCCCGGATAACCTCGGAGGTTATCAAAGCCGAGATGCCGCAGCATGACAAAACTGTGGGCGGAGCGATGATGGGTTTGGCAGTAGGTGATGATTTCCCGGTCCCGTTCAATCCCCAACCGCGCCAGCATTGCGTTCAATTCCGCTTTCGGCTTTAAGCGATAATGGTTGTCCGGGTCCAGGGTGTCCAGCCAGTTGAGATTGACCGCGCCGGGGATGTGGCCATTTCGCTGGGAGGGGGATTTCAATCCTTGGTATTCCTCCGGCGTGCGCGCATCGAGGAGCGTGATTTGCGCGTTACCCAACGCCGCAAGCACATATTCCTTGTCGGCAATCACCGCGGGATTCCATTCAATGGACAAATCGTCCGTTTTGGGCGGGTTGTCCGCTTTGGCCGGGTTGCCTGAATTTGGCCCCCGCGCAATGGCATGGCCTTCGCTGTGCCACGCCCCCAAGCCGCCGTTCAATACCGAACACTTGGCGTGACCCACCGCTTCCAGCGTCCACAGCAAGCGGCTGGCACGGCCATTGCCCTGGTCGTCGTAGGCGACTAGGTGTTTTTCCCGGCTGAGGCCGATGGATTGCAATGCCCGCCGCAACTGCTCCGGCGGCGGCATCTGCCCGGGGGCCGGGGGTTGGCCGAGAACCAGGTTGGCATAATCGAGATGAACGGCACCGGGTATATGTCCACGCAAATAGGCGATGTAGCCGCTCAGATCGACGATGAGCAGGTCTTCGTGGGGCAGTAACGCCGCAAGTTCAAGGGGTTCAAGCACGCTGGGGATGGTGTTCATCGGGCACGGGAAATTGGGGGATTATACCGGTAACCGTGTAAAATAGCCCGGTAAAGTCGCCCAAGCCACCCAAGCCACACGACCCAATGGGCGGTTTCCAACAATAGCCACAGTCGGGTATGATTACGCCTCTTTATTCGGAGGATATGCCTTGGGAGTCTTGAAAGAGGCGCTCCAACTCAAGCAGGTGCCGTTGCTGTCGAGCCTCGACAGCAAGCAACTCAAATTGCTGGCGTTCATCTGCGAAGTATTCGACTACGCCGACCAGGATTATCTGTTCCACCACGGCGAAACCTCGGATTGCGTTTATGTGATCCTCGCCGGCGAGGTGGAAATCATCGGCAACGACCATGACGGGCAGGCGGTGTTGCTGGCGGTATCAAAAGCCAACACCCTGATTGGCGAAATGGCGGTGCTGAGCGGCGCCGGTCGCACCGCTAGCGTCAGAGCACGAGGCGCGGTCACCGCGCTTAAAATTTCCAACGACCGCTTCTTGGAATTGGTCACGGGAAATCCTCAAGTCGCGCTGCACGTCATGCAGATGCTCAGCACCAAACTCGCGGACACCAGCCGCCACGCCGCCGACTTACAGACTCGCATCGACCGACTGGAAGGTGAATAACGCCTCAGGGTATTCGGCGACGCCGGATACCGCTTCGGTAATTTCCACGCCGCCCGCCGGCGACCGACTTTTCGAATAACGTTCATGGAAAAATCCATCTACAAGTACATCCTGTTCCACACCAAAAAGGACCAGGTGTGGATCTTCCTCATGACCGTGGCCTCCATGCCGCTGGTTTATTATTCCCTTGAGATACCCAAACTCATCATCAACAAAGCCATCGGCGGCGGCGGCGGCTTCTTCACGGTATTCGACTACGACCTGACCCAGATCGAATACCTGCTGCTACTCAGCCTCGTGTTTCTCGCCATGGTCATCATCAACGGCGCTATGAAATACGTCATCAACGTCTACCGGGGCGTGCTCGGCGAACGCATGTTGCGGCGTTTCCGGTACACGTTATACAGCCGCATCCTGCGCTTCCCCCTGCCCCATTTCAAAAACTTGAGCGCCGGCGAAATTATCCCCATGGTGACCGCCGAAACCGAACCGCTGGGTGGATTCATCGGCGATTCCATCGCCCTGCCGGCCATGCAGGGCGGGCTGCTACTCACCTATCTGTCGTTCATCTTCGTGCAAGATTTCTGGCTTGGCCTCGCCGCCATCGCGCTCTATCCGCCGCAGATCTACCTCATTCCCCGGCTCCAGCATAAAGTCAATCAGTTAAGCAAGGAGCGCGTGCAGAACGTGCGCAAACTGGCCGACCGCATCGGCGAATCGGTCGCTGGCATCGCCGACATTCACGCCAACGACACCGGCCACTTCGAACGCGCCGACATCAGCCGGCGACTGGGCACGGTTTTTTTGATTCGCAATGAAATCTACCGCCGCAAGTTTTTCATCAAGTTCCTCAACAACTTTCTCGCGCAACTTACGCCGTTCTTTTTCTATTCCATCGGCGGCTATCTGGTGTTGCAAAACCAGTTATCCCTGGGCGCACTGGTGGCGGTGTTGGCGGCGTATAAAGACATCTCGCCGCCGTGGAAGGAACTGCTGAAGTTCTACCAGATTACCGAAGATGTTAAGGTTAAGTATGCGCAGATTATCGAACAATTTGCGCCCGACAACCTAATCGACCGCGCCCAGTTGGAAGCCAACGAACAACCGGCGCCGCCCCTCACCGGCCAAATTCGGGCTAGCCGGGTGAGTTATGTGGAGGACGCCGCCACTCAAGTGGATGAGTTTGATTTCGACATCGATGGCGCGCAGCACAACGCCATTCTCAGCAAGGACGGCACTTCCAGCGACGAACTCACGCAACTACTGGCGCGGCTGCTGCCCCCCACTTCCGGCTCCATTCACATCGGCGAAGACGATTTGCTT
The DNA here is from genome assembly GCA_965262585.1 of Candidatus Poriferihabitaceae bacterium. Lineage (GTDB taxonomy): Bacteria > Pseudomonadota > Gammaproteobacteria > Arenicellales > Poriferihabitantaceae > JAHRAW01. Next base: position 2,084 of record OZ253546.1, on the reverse strand, counting down.
ACCCTGCCCGAATCCACCACCGGACAGCGCATCGGTTATTGCTCCGCCACTTCGCGGTTGTTCAACGCTTCCATCCGCGACAATCTTTATTACGGCCTCAAGCATCAACCGGTGGCACAAGACTCAGATGAACCCCAGGGCGAACCCCAGGGCGCGCGCCGTCAGGCCATCAAGGAAGCCCTCGCCTCCGGCAACTCCACTCAAGACATCGAAGCCGACTGGCTGGACATCGCGCTGGCCGGCGCAAGCAACGAAGCGGAATTTATGGAAATCGTTCATTCCATTATCGAGCGCGTGGAGTTGGATGACGAACTCCTTACCCTTGCCCTGCGCACCTCGGAGGACATCGATATTCCGAAGCAGTTGGCCGACCAGATCGTGACCTTGCGCAAGGAGTTGATCGACCAAATCAACCAGATCGAATCCGGCACCATTATTGAACCGCTGGACGCGGATAAATACATTCACAACCTGACCGTAGAAGAAAACTTGCTATTCGGCACCCCGGTGGGGGAACAGTCGGCGGCGGATTTTCTCGCCGGTGACCCGCTGGTTGAAAAAGTTTTGCAAAGCAGCGGCCTCCAGCAGGAACTCGTCGACATCGGCTTGGAACTGGCGGGGCTGATGGTGGAATTATTTTCCGATGTCCCCGACGACAGCGAATTGTTCGACCAGTTTAGTTTCATCAAAGCCGCCGACCTGCCGGACTACCAGCAACTGGTTGCCACGGCGAGTGCCGGTACCGGTGGCGCCGCGGCGCTGAGCGCCGAACAACGCGCCAAGTTGCTGTCGGTGAGTTTTAAACTATGCCCGGCAAGACACCGCTTGGAACTGGTTACTCCGCCGCTGCAGGAAAAAGTAATCGCGGCGCGAAAAGCCTTGATGGATGAACTCGGCGCACAAAACGAGCAAATCCGCTTTTTCGACCGCGAGCGTTACAACCACGGTATGTCGGTGCAAGAAAACTTGCTATTCGGCAGGGTCGCCTACGCCAAGGGACACTTGCAACCACGCGTCACCGAAACCATCCGCAACACCCTCAAATCCGCCCACATCAACCAAGCCATCGTCATGGCGGGCCTCAACTGCCCGACCGGTGCGGGCGGCTCAAAACTCTCATCCAGCGTCCGCCAAAAACTGGTGCTGGCGAGAACGCTGCTCAAAAACCCGGATATTCTCATCATCAACAACGCCCTGTCGGGACTGGATAGCAAAAGTTTCGTCCGCATCCTCGACCGCGTCATCGAACTGCGCAAGGGCCGAAATCTCACCTGGGCGCTGAACGATGCGGCACTGCTGGCGCGCTTTGATCAAGTTTTGATTGTTGAGAAAAACAAACTGATACACAACGATTCCCCGGAGTCGCTGTCCAAAGTGATTGAGGCTCTTTAAGGCTTGCCGCCGGTTTGGTATATGCCGGTTTTGGTATATAATCGCCTCGACTGAGTGATCATCAATTCATTCTTATTTATCGAAATTATCGGAATTTTTTATTTTCATGCCCCAGTCCATTCGCCGTTGGTTTATGCGTTGCGCCTTATCGACGCTTGCGCTGGTTCTTGTGCCGGTTCTTGTGCTGGTACTATCGCCGCAGGTCGGCCATGCCGTCATCGCCGGGCTGGAGGATGGCGAGATGCCGGTTTCGACTGCCCGGCAGTCGAGCACCATCAAGTTGATCAATTACCTGATTGACAACTCCCACTACCGCAAGCAGCCTCTGGACGATGAGTTTTCCGGTGCGGTGCTGGATATTTATCTGAAACGTCTCGACCCCGGCCGCAGTATTTTTGTGCAGTCCGATATCGACCAGTTCGAAACCCTGCGCCATCAGTTCGATGATTTCATTCGCAGTGGCGCGCTGCAGCCAGTGTTTTTGCTGTTCGAAATTTTGAGGACGCGCATGGACCAGCGCGTGGAATACGCCCTCGATCGATTGGATGAACCGTTTAATTTCGACCTCGATGAGACTTACCGCTTCGACCGTGAAGATGCGCAATGGGCAACCGATTCCGGGGAGTTGGATGATCTGTGGCGTAAACGCATCAAAAACGACATCCTCACCCTGCGCCTCGCCGGCAAAGACG